>NZ_JBLOSY010000002.1:0-2191545 GCF_050309965.1 Paraniabella aurantiaca
ATGATTAATTATAAAGATCACTTTGAAATGAAGTACTCAGCTATATATATATTGGCAGCTTTAATAGTTATACTATCGGGCTGTGAAAAAACGGGAGAGGCGTATAAGGAATATTTACAAACCGGTGAAATTTATTATCCGGGCAGGATCGATTCCTTATCTCTTTTAACAGGTAATCTGAGAGGGCGTATAAGGTTTAAAATGACAAGCGACCCCAAAGTAACCAGGTTAAAAGCTTTTGTACGTAATAGTTTATCACCGGATGAAGTTCAGATTGATATCCCGGTTCAGCCCAATGAGTATGGAAGTGTAAAGCAAGTTGATTTACCTAATTTAAAGGAAACCTCCTATTCAATTTCAATCCGGTCATACTCTGCTGCAAATGATAGTTCGAGGGCTGTTGCTGCCAGTCAGTTTATCTATGGTCCAAACTATAACAGCGCTTTGTCTAACAGGATTTTCTCGGCCTTCAGGCTTTCAGGTGCTAAGGATTCAATTTTATTCAAGCCCGAAATTAATCTTCCTAAGCCTGGAATTTTTTATATAATGCAGCTTACCGAAATTGTATATACGAACACGGGTAACGGAATGGATACAGTACGGATTACGCCATATGAAAACCGGGTAGCGTTGCCTGGTATAAAAAATCCTAGCGTAGTGCAGTACAGAACAGCATTTATGCCAATAGAAAATTGTATTGATTTGTTTTATACACCATTCATTGAACTTCTATATAGTAAGCCCTAACTGAATAGGAAAAGCGGGCTGGATAGCGTATTGCAGAATAAGTTCGATCTTAAGAGCAATAATTATGAAATGATACTTTAGCTACGGCACTCGTAATACAGCTGTTTTCAAAGCATCAACCCGCATAAGATTATTATCGCACTTTTGACGATAAAAAATAAACGAATGAAGAGTATATTTTTAGTAATAGCTTTTTCTACCGGATTCCTTGTTTCCAAAGCACAGGGAATGGAAGAGATGTGGGATAAATCAGCATCTGGTAAGGAGCATCCGAATATTCAATGGTTTAAAGATGCTAAGTTCGGGATGTTTATCCATTGGGGATTGTATTCCAAATTGGCCGGAGTCTGGAGTGGAAAAAACTATTATGGTAGTGGTGAATGGATCATGAACCAGGCTCGTATTCCTGTAAAAGATTATCAAAAAATAGCAGCCTCATTTAACCCGGTAAAATTTAATGCCGGAGAATGGGCGCAGCTGGCGAAGGACGCCGGTGTAAAATATATGGTTATTACGGCCAAGCATCACGAGGGCTTTTCGATGTTTGATTCGAAGGTTACAGATTTTGATATTGTGGATGCCACACCTTATAAGAAGGATCCTATGAAAGCCCTGTCAGAAGCCACACGTAGCCTTGGAATTCAGTTTGGTTTTTATTATTCGCAGTTCCAGGATTGGTACGAGCCCAATGGTGGAAAAAATACCTGGGATTTTGATGAATCAAAAAAGGATTACCAGCTTTACTACCAAAAAAAAGCTATTCCTCAGTTAAAGGAACTATTAACCAACTACGGTCCGCTGGGCATTGTGTGGTTTGATACGCCGGGCGGCATGAGTAAGGAGCAAACACAGCAGTTTATTAATGAACTGCGTCAACTGCAGCCCAATAGCTTATTCAGTAGCCGGGTAGGCCAGGGATTGGGCGACTATAAAGATTTTGGTGATTCGGAAGTACCACCGGTTCCTATTAAGGGAGCCTGGGAGTCTGTTTACACGCACAACGATTCCTGGGGATATATTACGCACGATATGAATTTTAAATCTACGGCTGAAATTATCCGATTGCTGGCCAATGTGGCATCCAAAGGAGGTAACCTGATGTTGAATGTTGGACCCGACGGAGAAGGGGAAATACCCTACTATTCTGTAAAATATTTACGGGAAACTGGTGCCTGGCTGCAAAAAAATGGCGAAAGTATTTATGCTACTACCGCAGGATTTGTGCCGGAACAACCCTGGGGCTTTACAACCTCCAAGCCGGGAAAATTATTTTTGCATGTCGTCAATCGCCCCGCATATGATCTGGTGTTAGTGCCTGGTTTTAAAAACAATGTGTTGAAGGTGTATGCGCTGACGGACAAAAAGAATTTGTCTTTTGAAAAAAAAGGAACGGACCTATTGGTGCAGATGAAAGGGGTAAAAAATGAACAAAGCCCTAATACAGTGTTGGTAGTTGAATACAGTGGGACAGAGCCTGCGTATAACGAAACTGCTCCGGTTACTATTGCAGCGGCATTTGAGACGAATTACATCAATGCTGCTTTTGCAAAAACTTCGGGGGCTGCCAAGATACAGCCATTAACCTATAGTCATTATTACGGCGATTGGAAACATACCACATGTGTAACAGACATGCAAAATCCAGCCGATGGGGCAACATTTTCTGTGCGTATTATTGATCAGGGAGATTATAAACTTATATTGGAATACGCCTGTTCCGAGTCGGGTTCACGGCAGGAAGGAATCCTGGAGGTAAATGGCCAACCTTTTTTATTTAGAACTTTGCGCACATCAGAGTTTGACCGTAAGGCACCGCTGCTTTTTATAAAGCACCCTGTAGCCATTCTGCATGTGGAAAAGCCCGGTATATATACACTGACCGTAAAACCTGCTAAAACAGGAGCTGAGTTAATGAAACTGAAATCGATCATAGCAGAGCCGGTTCAGTAATTTCAAGCCGGGATACCCGTCGGATTTTCCGTGAACATCGCTATAATGGGATTTTAATTTACAGCGCAAGTAATAAAAGCTTTTTACACGGCATGGAGGTCAATGAATTTGAAGTTCATGTTGAGTGGACCGCAAAGGCATATAAAACTATACCTGGCTTTTTATAGCTAACGATAAAGAAGGAAACCAAAGCTAACAGAAAATACCGCAAATATTGCTTTCATAGATGAAAAGGTACGAAACATCGTAAAAAGGAAATTTGAAGTGGGATCCCTGCGAGACCCAAAAAGACTTGTAAGAGGTTTTTCTTCCAGAAAGCAAGACTGAAGCTGCACTGGTAACAAATACCGGAGGTGGAAGCTTCTTGAAGAGTGGCTGCACAACGGTCTTCACCGGGTCCATTGCCGCACAGCCTTCATAGGTTAGCTCAGAACGGGGCAGATGGTTGGCTCACCTACTTTATACCGGCCTCAATTGATCACCTGCTATTTACTAAAAAATGTGAAGATGAGCCACTAAATGGGTAGCCCTTTCAACAGTATGTGGAATGGTGCCAGGATTTATTATTTTTTATGTCAATTGGTATGCTACTTGTATTTATTGTCATTATAACCTTTAAAATCTTATACGATGACACAGATGATCATACCGATGGAAATGCAGGTGCGCCTGGATTATGAACGAACGGACTGGCCTCCGCTTGTACGTGAGTTAAGACCCATTATATGGGAAGAAGGCACCAGTTATTGCTGTCTTCTCGGACCTGATTTCAGGGAAGGCATTTTGGGTTATGGTCCTACCGTTGAAGAGGCCGTGGCCGATTGGGAGCTGAATGTACAGGAACGCCTGGCACACCACGAGCCTGGCGATGAGATGGCAGCTTTTATAGAAGAGACGATTAAACTGCCTGGGGACAGAGCAAGTAATAGCGGTGGTGGCAATACCGGCGGTATCATGCATAGCCGCAATTAATATTTGACAGCCCTCTGTGTATGACTCCGATGATCATTTTACTATTAATCCTTCTGTTTCATCAATAACCTGCCAAACCCATTGCCTTTACTCTTTCATTACAATAAACGTATCATTATGAAACAATGGACATACCGCGGAACAGGTTGGTTGAACTGGATTATGAAAAAGATGATTCATCAAGGATAGTGAAAGATCTGAAGTCGGTAGTTTGGATAGATGAAACAGGGTACTGCTGTTTTTTAGACTAAGGCAGCCTGAATGCAATTCCTCCCGCTGCAAACTGATTGGGCTCATTATATCCGACACTCGAGCCGGCAGATAAATAGACCTGTATATTGTTTCCCAGCTGGTAAGTAAGACCACCGCCCATATTGTTATGCCCGGATTTGCCTACACCATACTGTGCATAGTACTCCAGGAAAACCTCTAACGGATCGCTGATATGATAATGCAAAGAACCATTGGCTAACCAAACCCATTGCGTTGAAAAAATTTCCTGCTGCCCACCGGCATTATATTCGAGTTTCCATTTTTGAGATAATTTATTCTCAAATGCCATTAACAATAGGGACGACCAGTGCTCGCGTTGACGGGATGATTTAGAAGTCAGGGGCAGGCAAAGCTGGCCTATAAAAGTCATATCGGGTAGCCAGCTATGATCTTTTACCAATGATATTTTTGAACCGATGCCCAGGGGCATGGTACTTTGTACGGTCTGATCGAAGTACGTATCCCGGTTCTTCCCCTCTTCTAAAAGTGCTCGTAATTCTACGCGGTCAGATACTCCTATGCGGAGGAGTGCCTGACCAATGGCGGATGAAGCCTCCTGACGATACCGGTTTAGTAAAAGGGCAGTTTCAAGCTGTATGCTGCCTTTGTTTACTAAGGAAGCTTCTTCGGTTTCGTCGGGTAAATCCACATTCATTTCAGTGGACGCAGCAGACTTGCTTTGAGCGATCACGCTTAAGTGGGAAACAATAATTGCAATGAAAAGAAGCGTTTGTTTCAAGATGTGTTTTCAAAACATAAAGCTTAAACCATGCCATATTCTTTCACATAAGTATGGCTTTTAATTATGATAACAGGAAAGTTAAAAGTGGATGAATCCTTGTTTTGGATAACAGACGCTGAAACCCAGTACCGGTAGGCGTTTCATATTTTTTTAAGCAAAACTGGGGGAAGTGTTATAAAAGACTGTATATTTGTCTATCATTTAAGTGGACTAATGTTGTCAGCCACCGGCAGCAGACCATCTAAACTAAAAAACAACATGAATAGTTTGAAAATCCCTGCAACCTGGTTGCAAGAATGTACTATTAATTATGAGGTGGACATAGTGTTTGAAGTACCGCTTTCGGGCGATTCTATTTCGCATTGTTGTACCTGCTGAGTGTAAACAGCCCTGTTTATACTTCTTCACTTCAGTTACATAAAGTTTTTAGCCAGAGTAAAAGTAGTTGTTATGCTGTGATCAGTTACTGGGTTGCATCGTAGTCTTCTTTTACAGTCAGCGTTAGTTAATGCTGCTGCGTTCATTGCTACCCGCATAAGGGCGGCCGCAGAACAGCTATGCTATGTCTTTGGCAATAGCCGATACAAAAATTACAAATAAATGTTTTCCAAGTTTTACAAAGCCGGCAGTCTTATACTGCTATGTTTATGCCTTTCTCTTTTCGGGGAAGTATTGTATGCACAAAATCCAGCTACTATTAATTCGGTTCTGGAGGGCACAGTCGTAGATGAAACCACCTGTCTTCCCCTGGAAGGGGCCAATATTATTATTGAAGGTGTAACCAATCAAACGACTACTGATCAAAAGGGCAGGTTCGAATTAAGAACCGGTCAAAAGTTCCCTTATAACATCATTGTCACTTTTGTAGGATATGAAAAGAAGTTACAGGTAGCTAATGGTTCGCCTGTATCGGTAAAATTAAAGCCCACTAATAATAATCTCGATGATGTAGTGGTAGTGGGTTATGGTACACAGTCGCGGAAGAACCTGGTGGGCTCTGTAGCTAAAGTAGATCCTACCGATACAAAGCTTATCCCCGAAGCAAGCTTTGATGCCCAGTTACAGGGCAAGGCTGCCGGCGTGCAAATCAACACCAATACAGGTGTTCCGGGTTCGGATGTTTTTATCCGCGTTCGCGGGGCCACCTCCATTAATGCATCCAACGATCCTTTATATATTATAGATGGCGTGTTTATTAATAACTCTAGTTTACAAAACATAGCACAGGAGCGGGGTACATCACCTTTGTCAGATATCAATCCCGCAGATATCGAGAGTATTGAAATCCTGAAAGATGCTTCGGCTATCGCAATTTATGGCTCTCGTGGCGCTAATGGAGTGGTGCTGGTGTCTACCAAAAGAGGTAATTACAACCAGAAAACCAGGATCCATTTTAACGGGTCAGAAGGTTTTGCATGGGCCCCGGCCGACCGGGTATGGAAGACTACCACAGGTGCCGAACATGCTTTGTTAATCAATGAGTATAACCGCAATATGGGAACGCCCGAACCATTTAGGGATCCCGCAGTCATTATCAACGGGGTTGCCGGAAGAGGGCTTCCGCAGAATCAGCCCACCTACGACAGGATGAGCTACCTGAACCGTACCGCACAATTACGCAATTACGATATATCGATACAGGGCGGCTCAGAAAAGACAAAATTCTACCTGGGTGGAGGCTACACCAAACAGGAATCGATATGGAAGCCGATGTCTTTTGAAAGAGGTGGTTTTAAAGTGAATCTGGACCATAAGATCAATAGCAAAATAACCGTCGGAACGAGTAACAGCCTGAGTAAGAGCTATCGTAACCAGGCCCGACCCGCTAACGGCGCTAACGGAACACTATTACAAGCTTCTTTAAATATCCCAACCTATCTGCCCATTTTCTCGCAGGATGGCACGCCATTAAAATGGGTGAATTTTGATAATATATCAGTACTTACCAGCACCGTTAATTTATGGTCCAATAGCTATCATTATATTGGTAATGTTTACCTCGATTATAAAATCACACCTAAGCTTATTTTTAAATCTACATTTGGCGTTGATTACAACGACTATGAAGAAAATGAATATTGGGATACGCGTACCATACTGGGGAATAACGGGGGACGCGGAACGCAAAGTGTAACCAAGGCAACAACCTCCATCAATGAACAAACCTTAAGTTATAATGACAAAATTGACAGGCATAGTTTTGGTATACTGGTGGGTAATACTTTACAGAATGTAGAGGTAAAGAATGTGTCTGCTACCGGTACTAACTTTCCCAATAACTCTTATACGCAAATTTCTTCAGCAGCTACTCAAACAGCCTCCCAGTTCAAAAATAACAGTAACCTGGCTTCCTTCTTTTCGAGGGTAGATTATAACTATGCCAATAAATATTACACTGAGTTTACGATAAGAGCAGACGGTTCCTCCAAGTTTGGTGTCAATAACCGCTGGGGCTATTTCCCGGCAGTTGGTTTTGCATGGCGCGCTAACGAAGAAAACTTTTTCAAAGACAATATTTCAGCTATTTCCAACCTGAAATTCAGGATCAGCTATGGTACTACCGGTAACCAGAGTGGCATTAATGAATTTGCTTCTCAAGGTTTATGGACGGGCGGATTTGGGTATGCTGATGTAGCCGGTGGAACCGAATTGCCGGGTACGGGCCCCCTGCAAATAGCAAATCCTGATCTGAAATGGGAAAGCACAGACCAGTTTAGTACCGGGGTAGATATAGGTTTGCTCAAAGACAGGTTAACGATAGAGTTTAATTATTATAATAAGTATACAAGAGATGCGTTGTTGCTGGTGGCTACACCGGGTATATCGGGCTTCTCTTCTTATCTCACCAACTATGGAGAGATCAGCAATAAAGGGTTTGAACTGGCCATTAACTCCGTCAACATTAAAACCCCGAAGTTTACCTGGAATACCAACCTGAATATAGCCCGCAATAAAAATACAATTGAGAGAATACCCGCTGATATTCCTTTCGCTGGCCGCGACCTGATCCGTTTACAACAGGGCAACTCACTGTATTCTTACTGGTTGTATAAACAACTGGGTGTAGATCCTCAAACCGGCGATGCCATTTTTGATGATTATAATAAAGATGGCAGAATAACTGCTGAAGACAGGCAGATCGTAGGGAGCACCTGGCCTGAGCTCTTCGGAGGGCTTACCAATAGTTTTAGCTATAAAGGCATCGATCTGAATGTGTTCTTTACTTTCTCCTACGGCAATTCCATCTGGAATCATAACAGGATGTTGGGTGAAACGGGTGGTACTTTGGATGCCGGGCGTGTATTGCTGGCCAGCCAGCTGGATCGCTGGACGACACCAGGTCAAATCACAGAAACACCGAGGTTAACCGCCGCCAATTATTCGAGACAGGAAAATAGCCGCTTTTTCGAAGATGGGTCTTACTTAAGATTACGTTCTCTAACGCTTGGCTATACTTTACCCAGGTCTTTAACTGACCGCATTAATATCAGTAAGGTCAGGTTTTACTTAACGGGAAGTAATCTTTTGCTGTTCACCAAGTATACCGGTGCAGATCCGGAATCTAACCTGGGAACACAGAATATACAGGGTTACGATTATGGTACACCTCCCCAGCCCAGAACCGTACAGTTGGGTTTAAATGTTTCCCTGTAACCCCGTATTAACCACACAAACAAAATGACGATGAAATTTTTTACTTCTATACTTTTTTATTTACCATTAGTGTTATTAGGTTCCTGCAAAAAATATCTTACTGTAGAGCCTGTAAATGCCGTATCTGATGAAACAACCATATTTGATAAAACATCCAGCGAAACCGCACTGCGGGCGGTATATCGTCAGATGGGGAATATCGGCTACTATGGAGAAAACTATGTAACCTTTGGTTATTTTCCCAGTGGAGATATCAAGAACCTGACAACAGGTGGCTCTGCGAATTTTGTAAATGTGAACTTCCGGTCGGATGATGTGTTGTTCAATACAACCTGGGTAGCTATTTACAGCGCGATCAACCGTGCCAACCATGTAATTACAAAAGTTCCTTCTGTAAATGATCCGGCGCTTACAACTGCATTAAAAAATCAGTATGTCGGTGAGGCTAAATTCCTGAGAGCCTTAGCTTATTTTGACCTGGCCCGCGCCTGGGGAGGTGTTCAGATCGTTTTGGATCCCACCACTTCATTACAAAACCGTCCTGCTATTAAAAGAAGCACTTTAGCGGATACCTATGCGCAGGTGTTAAAAGACCTGGAAGAGGCGGAGCCTGTATTGCCCGACGCCGTAAACCGCATCCGTGCCACCCGGAGAACGGTATGGGCTTTAAGAGCCAGGCTGCATCTGTATAAGAAAGAATGGGCACAGGCAGCAGAATATGCAACAAAGCTGATCGATAAGACAGCGGATTACAAGCTGCTGAAGCCTTACAGCACCTGGTTTGCCAATAACGTGATTGCAACGCAGGAATCTATTTTCGAGCTGCAGTTCAGCCTGCAAAACCCTAATTCTACACGCTTGCAAATGGCCCACTCGTCTAATGGAGGACAGTACCGGTATGCACCTAACGACCGGTTTGTACAACTGCTCAATAATCCGTCGGTCGGCGGAGGCCGTTCTGCTTTAATAGGTAGTATTACGCAAAGCGGCATTACCAACTGGTACGGCAATCTGTATTACAGGAAGGATGCTTCTGATCCTGCATATATTTTCAGGATTGCAGAAATGTACCTGATCAGGGCTGAAGCAAGAGCTCAGCTTAATAACTTATCAGCAACCAATGGCGCCTTGTTCGATCTGAACCAGGTGCGCGACCGGGCGGGACTTGCTGCTGCTACTGCGGCCACACAAACAGAAGTTTTAAGAGCGATAGAAGAGGAAAGAAGATATGAATTTGCTTTCGAAGCCCATCGTTGGTACGACCTGGCCAGGACCGGCCGGGCCAAGGCTGTATTGGAAGCATTAGATGCTAACGTAAAAGTAGATGATCATGAGTACCTGTTCCCGATACCGGTAACTCAAATTCAACTGGATCCTAACCTGGAACAAAACCCGGGCTATTAACTTTTAAATAAGCAAACATGAGCTTCTTAAATCTATCATCGCCGTTGCAATGGAACCATAGAAATAAGTGGATATTACGCTTCCTGTTCCTGTTTTTTTTGATACAGGTTATACCATTGGATTATAAATTTTACCTGGATATTCTACAATCTCCCGCAGGTGATAAAGGCTTTTATATTCTTTTTAAATTAGCCAACTACACGCCGGGTTTCGTAGTAGGGAACAGTTTTGCGAACTGGCTGATTATTGCGGGTATTGCTTTTGCCGGCGCTTTCCTTTTAGAAAGGATAAGCCGGTTTAAAAGCCTGGATTACGACAAATGGTATTATTGGCTTCGTGTGATCCTGAGATACCGGCTGGCGCTGGCAGCCATTTCCTATGGATTTATAAAACTTTTTCCGCTACAAATGCCTTATCCCAGTCTTGGTAACCTCCATACGGCTTACGGAGATTTTCTCCCCTGGAAAATATATTTCCACACCACGGCTATAGCGCCACCCTTTGAAATATTCCTGGGTGGAGTAGAATTGCTGTCGGGCCTGTTATTACTTTCCAGGAAGACCACCACATTCGGCGCTGGTATTTTAGCAGGCTATTATGGCAATGTGTTTGCTTCAAACATCGCCTATAGTATGGGTTACGAGGCATATAGTTTACAGCTGACCATTTTTGCGATTGTACTATTTGTTTACGATGCACCCCGGCTTTACACCTTACTGGTGGCCCGTAAATATACTATAGCTAACAGTTATCATCCTGTTTTTAATTCAAAAGAGAAATGGCTGAAAAAAATAGCTCGCCCTTTGATTGCCATTTTTATTGTATGGCTCGGCGTTGCCGCTTATCATAATTATACAAGGGCTCCTTATAAGTATCCCGCAGCAAAGGGATTACCCGGAGCTTACGGGTTTTATAATGTAAGGGTATTTAAATGGAATAGCCAGGAAATCCCTTATTCTGCAACAGACATTAACCGGTGGCAGAATGTTGTTTTTGAAAAATGGGCTACCCTAAGTATCAAAACAGCAAAGCCTATTATTATAGATAATAGGTTAGGGGATCAGTTTACCAATAATGATCACGAAAGAAACTTTGAGTCGGCTGGTGTGGGCGGAAGACGCTATTTCTCTTACAATCTGGACACCGCAAATCATCAATTGTCTCTTGCTAATAAAAATAAAAATCATAGGGAAGAAACATTTCAGCTGACTTACCAGCTACTGGGTAGTGACACGGTCATTGTAAAAGGAGTAAACGAGCATAATGACTCCATTTATGCCGAACTGAACAGAATCAATCGAAAATACCTGTTGTTTGAAGGAAGACGTAAACCTGTTAAATTATAATGCCATGACTACAGGGAATGAAATCAATTACCCCGGATCAGGAGTGTGGAGCCCGTCTCAAAAATTTGTATTCCGTATATGTTTTGTATTCTTTTTGATAATGGTCATTCCAACGGATGCAAAGTATTACAAGAAATGGGTGACTACCGACTGGAAGCAGCTGCACATCAGAGATATGGGCTCTTTAAGCGGATCGAGTTTTAAGATCATCGAAGTAGCCACTAAACGACCCGGAGGCAATGATACCGGAGGCGCGCCGGAGAAGAAGCAGTATGACTATGTGATCTATCCCGAAACAGGGGAGTATGGTGCCTGGAGCTATATCAACTGGTTGATAGCATTGGTGTTGGGAGTAGCAGGAGCTTTTGTGTGGACATTACTGGACCGGAAGTCGAAGAATTATAACCAGCTTTACTATTTCCTGGAAGTGCTGGTCAGCTATGCCATGATCGTAAGGTTACAGGGACTTACTTTTTCAAAAATATTTCCATCGCAGATGCCTGACCTTGCCTTGACCCAGTTAAATACACCATTCGGAGACTTTGTAGCGCAAAAGCTATATTGGATACAGTTTAGTTTTGTTCATAATTTTGAACGCTATGCCGGTTATGCCGAGCTGGTGATCATGTTTGCGCTTTTTTTCAGGCAAACCAGGGCCATAGGAGCTGCTTTAAGTATTGCCATGATTGGCGTGATTGCGCTCGCGAATCATACCTATGACGGAGGGATCCACTTATTAGCATCCTTTTATATAGTAGGCGGAGCTTTTGTGCTATGGAGGTATTTACCACCTATATGGAACCTGATCGTTCATGAAAAAAACACTGCACTCAAAATAGTTTATTATCCATTCCGCAGGTCCTGGGAAAAATGGTTTCGGATCGCCTTTAAAAGCTTTATTTTTTTATTCTTCTTTGTTGTAAGCGCTTACCTGCATTGGGATAATTATCGTAATGATTCGTATAAAGTGCCCCAGAATCCCGGATTGGCGAATGCAAGGGGACTTTATACTGTTGCAGACTTTAAAGTAAATGATACGGTGGTCCCTTACTCCCCGGTAGATTCTCTACGCTGGCAGGATGTGACGCTGGAAAAATGGTCTACGTTATCTTTTACTGTTTTCAACACCTTCGATATACACGGAGAGGCTGGCCGGGGCAAGCAATATAAAGACATAGACAGAACCTATGAATCGGCAGGCACCGGTGGTGGAAGAAGACATTTTTATTATGAGATAGATAGTGTTAACAAGGTATTGACGCTAAAGAACAAAAATAAAGTGTATGAGAAACAGGTGCTGCAGCTTCATTACGAACGTCCCAACGAAAACGAAGTCTTGTTGAACGGTAATAATGAATACGGACAGCCCATATCAATGTTATTATTAAAGCGCTCCAAACGATACCTGGTATACCAGGATCGTAGTCAAAAAAATACATGGATACCCTAGCAATAGCTGATATGAAACACGGTATATCAACGGTACAGCAGCCCGTAAGCAATGTTGAGCCGGCATCTAAAAAGGCCTGGACTGAAAAACAGAAATTTGCTTTTCGTTTCGCATTCATTTTTTTTACAATCATGAGTGTGCCTACCGACTATGGATACTATGTAATGCTGCTGCATTTTGATTGGCTGAACTTAAATTACCGGCATCTAACGGAATTGGCGGCTTTTTTTAACCCGCAGTTCTTAAATGTATACTCAGAGAGCGGCTTCTTTGGTCCGGCCAGCTATATCAATTGGTTATTAGTGTTGGGTATTGCGCTTTTAGGCGCATTGGTTTGGAGCTGGCTTGATAAAAAAAGACCTTCTTATCATGATCTTTATTACCTGGTGATCGTTTTTGCACGCTATCGGGTAGCCTATGCAGGCATTAGCTGGGGGTATAAAAAATTGTTTGTAATGCAAATGCCCGAACAGTTCGAGGCTATATGGAACACTAACCTGATCGATTTCTTGGTGAAAAGATTGTACTGGGAGGTGTTAGGCGTTGCGCCTGTATATGAAGTATGGCTGGGCTTTGCCGAGTTCATAGCAGGATTTTTACTATTGTTCAGGCGTACTACTGCTATCGGTGCGGCATTGGCTTTCGTGGTATTTGGCAATATCGCCATATCCAACCATGCTTATGATATCGGAGAACACGTGCCCAGCGCATTAATGTCGCTGTTGGCTTTATTCGTTTTATGGCAATATCTTCCCTATATTTATCGCGTATTGGTTAAAGAGGAGAATGCAATAGTACCGGTTTATTACCCCGTATTAAAGAAATGGCAGCGTTGGACGCGCACCGGGTTAAAACTGTTATTTAATTTTGTTTTGGTAGTTTTATTTGCCTGGTATGAAGTAAAGGCTGTGAGGACGAATGATTTTTATAAACTACCCAATACACCCGGATTGACTAATGTACGCGGTATATACGAGGTGAGCCTGTTTAAACGGAACGGGGTAGAACATCCTTATAATCCTTTGGATACAGCCAGGTGGCAGGATGTGATTTTTGAAAAATGGTCATCAATGGGAGTGCGGTATGTAAATAAACCACAGCAGATGGCCATGTTTTCTGCAGGCAGCTATCCAAGGGTGGGAGAGCCCTACGATGGAAAACTGCATTTCGATTGGAGAGGGGATTTGAGAAGATACCATCTTGAAGCCAATGGAACATTTTCAAAGGAGCCGAAATGGCCCAGGGGTGTAAAAATAGACTGGGAATTTGCAGGAATGCAGGGCAGGACGTTTTACTATTATGAAGCTGATACGGTCAATCATGTGCTTCAATTAATGAATAAGAACCGCTATCACAGGGAAGAAAAGATGGTGCTGGAGTTTACACGCCCCAATTCCAATACCATTATATTAAAAGGAATGGATGATCGAAAGGATTCTCTTTATATCATATTAAATAAGAGCGATCATCAGCATCCTTTACTTAACAAAAAATAAATAGACGAAACCAGCAAACAGGTTTCACGAAACGATGAATATGAAAAAATCAAGTGTATTGACTGAAGATTGGTCGGCTGTTGTTATAGGCTTCTTCATTATTATTGTTACTGTTTTCGGGCTGCGCCTGGCGGCTCCCACCTTCAAATGGGCTGATGCTGGCGGTCTGTTGTCAGGTGTGTTGTCTGCAGAGAATTTTTTGAAGATATTGATCCTGTTCCTGTTTGTATATGGCATGGCTGTAGCAGGGGCTGTTTTAATGGGCAAGCCGGTTAAAGGGATTGCGCGATCGTTGCCGGTAGTTTATCTCATCACTATACTGGCATCTGTTGCGGGTGGATACGAAGGTATTAAAACGCTTAACCTTGAAACGGTGATCTTCTGTTTGTTCTTAGGCCTGTTGATCCGCAACCTGGTGAAGCTACCCGAATGGTTTTATCAATCTTTGTCTTCCGAGTTCTTTGTAAAGATCGGCCTGGTGCTTTTAGGGATCAGTGTCATATTTTCTGATATTCTGAAGGCTGGTTCTCTGGGCCTGATCCAGTCCCTGTTGGTGGTACTGTCTGTATGGTACTTCTCTTTCTGGCTCTGCAAGAAAATGAAAGTAGATAAGGAACTGAGCATGATGCTATCCAGCGCTGTATCTATTTGCGGGGTGTCCGCAGCGATAGCAACATCCGGTGCTATTAAAGGCGATTCTAAAAAATTATCACTGGTGGTTTCCCTGGTATTGATCACTGCCGTACCTATGATGATCTTTATGCCATGGATCGCACATCAATTAGGCTTGAGTGAGGAAGTGACAGGCGCCTGGCTGGGCGGCACCATCGATACAACTGGAGCTGTAGTAGCATCCGGAACATTGGTAGGAGAAACAGCGTTGAAAATAAGCACCATCGTTAAATTCTCGCAAAACGTATTGTTAGGAATTGCTGCTTTTGCTATTTCTATTTACTGGTCCTATTCCAAAAAAGATGTAGACGAACAGGAAAAACCCACCCTGAAAATTATTTGGGAGCGCTTCCCCAAATTCGTATTGGGTTTTATACTGGTGTCTGTTATTTTTTCCTTTTTTGTAAGCAGCGAGGTTACAGAAGCTGTTAAGCCACAGTTGAAAAGTGTACAGGGTTTTTGGTTTGCCTTAGCTTTTACCTGTATCGGGCTTGAAACCAATTTCAAAGATTTATTCGGAACGCATAACCGTAAACCTTTGCTGGCTTTCCTCGGTGCGCAAACCTTTAATATTTTCATTACGCTGATAATAGCCTACCTGCTTTTCAGAAACGTTTAGTAAGTATAATAATCAGTACCATTTTTAGAACAAGACTATAGTTTAATATAGTCAAACATCTATTCATCCTGTTATCGGGCGACGAAGGATGGTTTACGTCGCCGGTTCTTCAATTTAGATATAGCCCTTGCTACATTTGTGCGTAAAGTAAAAATGTAACAACCATGTATTATCCATCAGTTAACAACATGCTTCGCCTTGGAGTAGCTTTCCTTTTAATGATCAGTATCGGTACCAGCTGCGAACAGGCTGCCGAAGATTTCGACGATCCGCAAAATTCTGATAACAGTTCGGGCTTTATTCCCGGTGGAAACAGGAAGTATATTTACAGCGTTGAAACCGATGGAGGCGCTGGTGGTACTGTAACACAGCGTGTTTCCGGTACCAGGGATTCGTCGGGCATTACTGTTTATAACCTGCAGTCGGTGATCCAGGCAAGCGGTGCTTCTATGACCCTGAATAATAACCTGTTTGTTATTGGTGGCAAAACATATACCGAAATAAAAGTGCCGGATGCCTGGTATCAGAATGTAGCCTTATTGAACCAGGTGCCCAATGTAAGGGTTACAAAAGCCGTAGTGAGCGGATACCCTGCCTATATGGTAATGGACCACGCTTTAAAAGACGGCAGCAAGGTTGCTATTTCCGGCCCCCTGGTGCAGGAGCAATTGATAGAATATACAAGCAATGGCAATCCGGGTTCCGTCAAACAGGAAATAGTGCATATGGCGGGTACCGGCAAAGTAGAAACTATTAAAGTGCCTGCCGGTTCTTTTGTGTGCAGCCGTTTTTCTTATGAAGTAGCAACAACGATCATCACCAGGGTTGGCAATATACAGGAAACCGCCAATGGCAACGAAAAGGTAACTGTTTGGATGGCTCCAGGTATAGGAATGGTAAAGCAACAATCAGAGGCCGCCCTGGTATCAGTTATTCCCCTGCCTACCGGGGAAATTAAAAAGATTGTAACCAACACAGCTTCCACTACCACACTTCAGAATATTCAATAACCGGCAGTTAAAACAATGAATCATATTGACATTAAACTGGTAGCTTCTGATGACCACAGTGTGTTATCGCTAATCGCTGATTGGTATCATGACGAATGGGGTATACCTGTAGCAGATACCGTTAATAATCTACGCGCTGTAACGGCAGATATCTACCAGTTTCAAATGCTCCTTTTTGTAGATGGCAGAGCAGTGGCTACGGGTGGTGTTTACGATCATGTTGGTCTGCTCAATCATAAACCGGAGCTAAACATATACAAAAAATGGCTGGCTCAGTTGTACACCATACCCGGTGAAAGAGGCAACGGCTATGGCATTCGTCTTTGTAAGCAGATCCAGGATCATTGCCGCGCCCTTGCATTGGAGAAGATATATCTGTTTACCCACACAGCGGGGCCTATGTATCAGAAATTGGGCTGGTCAATAATACAGCGGTTGACAATAAGCAACCGGAATATAGCTGTAATGGAAAAGATCCTTTCAATACTGTAAGATACCATAACCGCTATTGAAATACAAACTGAGGATGTGCTAATAGATTGGGCTCAGCCGTTACCCACTGCTGAGCCTTAGTTTATCTATGACGCTAAAGCTGTAACCGTTGGTAATAAACAATGGCCCCTAACGATTTCAAATTTTTAATATTTTATATGGAAAGAACAATTGTAAACCCCGTGATCAAAGACCAGGTTACGTTTAAACAAACCGCGAAAGATATGAGAGGCGGTGTTACCCGTTTGGAAGTTACATTGATGCCGGGCGGAGGTACACCGGTACACTATCACCGGAATTTTTCTGAAACCTTTATCGTTCATTCCGGCGCTTTAACCATTCAGTTAAAAAAAAGGACCCTGATCCTTGATGCGGGTCATCAGCTGACTGTAGAGCCGGGACGGTTACACCGCTTTACTAACACCACTGCAGCAGCTGTACGTTTTACTACGATTGTTGAGCCCGGCTCGGAAGGTTTTGAAAATGCCCTCCGGATTTTATATGGATTGGCGGGAGATCATCAAACTGATGAAAAGGGCACTCCCAGGAGCCTGCTGGCCCTAGCTGTTGTTTCCAACATAAGCGATATGCGGCCAGGCGGTGCAGGTGCGTTAATGATCCCTTTTTTAGGTCTGCTGAATTTTGTCGCCAGGATTTCGGGTTATCGCCGGAGGCTGGTTGCACGGTATTGTGTGCATGCTCAATAAGAGCGTATACCAGGGATCGTTCAGGTGAGGCTAGTACCGTTCATTCAATAAATCTATATTGATTAATTAAAAAGTCCGGGGCATTCAACCGCTCCGGACTTTTGTACAAACATAAAACATACACACCATTTAATAGGTTCGTCGTATTCTGAACGACCCATACATGCTTCTCGCACTAACATCGCAATTTTCAAGCTTGTAAAGCGTACCCTCGAAGCTACCCTGTACCATACCACCGCCACTTTCCCCGAATGTTTCAAAAACGATAGCGCCTTCACCATATACTTTTTCGAAAGTTTCGCACTCGGTGTAATCGCTCTCATAGGTTTTAAATTGATAGGTGCCGGTGCAGGTTGCCTTTTTGGGGTCTGTGAGTTTGCCGAAACTGTATTTGCCCAGTACTGTCCCGTTAGTGTGAAACGATATAGCTTCATTTCCTGCTGTAGCTGTCATGATAGCATGCCCGTTAAATACGCCGATGCTGAAAAATATGCCGGTAGATTTTTGACCGCCGATGGTCCATACTACATATTCTTCGGGCATTATCGTGAGTTTTCTTCTTACAATAACGAGCCCTCCGTTTCCGGGCCTTTTAGGGTCTGACCGCTTCACTACATTTTTAACAGTTACTTCAATTAATGCTTCCGATTTTTTATCCGTATCCGGTGCTTTGTATTTTACGGTAGTGTTTTTGCCACCGGAGATGGTACCACCGCCGGCTACTACTTTCCAGCCAACGATCTGATCACGTTTTACGTCAGAGCCTATCAATATACCTGTTGCTACATCTTCATCCAATATAAAAGCAGTTAAATCGATCTCTTCATTAGAGCCTACTTCTTCTTTAGGGGCATGGATGGATACTTCTCTTAAAATGCCCCAATCACTGAAGTGAGTGGTAGATACTTTCAGGGTTTTGCCTACCGGGTCTAAAGTGCAATCCAATACTTTATGCCATAATCCATCATTGCCCTGGAAGCAGGGATAAAGGAGGGCCGCATCCGTTCCGGCAACATCTGCATCAGTATATTTAAAAGTGATTTCAACTGGTTTTTTAAGAGTAATATTTTCCGGCAAAATACGGAACAGGCGCCCGGTTGCAACTGCACTATTAGGTTGAACTTCCTGGATGGAAAATTCGGTATCAGCATCAACAGCACCGGCAGGAACCTGCACAGTAATATATTGATCAGGTATAGATATTGAACCCCCATTAACGCCAATGCGGGTTTTGGTTGCTACACCTATTAGCTGACCGGGCATCGTTTTTAAAGGAACTGAGGGGCCGGCACCGGTATGGGTATCATTCTTTTTACAGGAGATGATCAAAATAAGCCAGCCGGCCAGGTATAAAAACTTTATCGGGCTCTTGCTTTTTGTCATAAAAGATTTGTTTTGATTAATAAAAAATGGCCTGCTCCTGGTTGTCAGAGCAGGCTTTTTGTAGATCTTACCGCTATTGAATGTCCGCATTAAGCGGCATTCGGGTAGTGATATGCCACCCGGACTTTAGCGTGGGGTTATTGATTTTATTACCCCGCGTGTGAGAGCGGTACAGGGACACGGCTAAGATGTTGATTTGTTAAAATGAAGTTTCAGTTTAATATCTACCTCCGGTAGAATGTATAGCTGTTGCTCGGGATCATTATAGCTATTCATTCCCCATTGAAGACGTTTTAGTTTGAAGCTGCCCTCGGCAGCTATTTTTTCTTTTTCAGTTTTGATTACTGCAGGGATTTCTATGCTGTGAGTTTGCCCTATCATGGTAAAATCACCGGTGATCATCACATTAGCCGCTGAGCCGGTTTGACTGTAAGGCTCAACCTTTGTTATATGAAAGCTTGCATTGGGATGAACCGCGAGATTAAAAAAGTCAGGGCTTTTCAGGTGATTTAACAAGGCTTCCCGTTCTGCTTCATTACTGAGATCAAAATTGCTGATACTGGCAATTGGAATGGTGAAGTCTCCGCCTGTTATTTTACCTTTTCTATCGGTTTGAAGATTGCCGGATACTTTAAAAGCACCTTCGTGGTAATGCGTAGGCGCACTTCCTTTCCATTCAACGGCAGAATTTTGGTCGTTAACTTTATAGTCAACAGCCGAGATGGGTTCTTTGTCTGAACAGGCAGTAAGAACCAGCGTTGCGAAAAACAGGGAATAGATCTTTTGTTTCATTTTTGTTTGTTTAAAGGTTATTTAAAATTGATCTGGTAAATATTAGTGGTTGCATCCAGCATTGCCTTCAGCCTTTCCGGCGATGGAGCCTGCGGCGCAGTAAGGGTTTGCGGTAAAGACTCAAGAGGTTCGCTGAATGCTATGAAATAGTTCCATAGTGCTCCGGGAGTAATAAGGTTAATAAAAACAGCTTTATCCGTAACGATTTTAAAGGAATGAGAAATATTGCGGGGTGCAAACAGGGCATCGCCCTTTCTAAGCATGGTACAACGGTCGCCTATGGTAACACTCAGCTCGCCATCAAGCACGTAAAAAGATTCGTCTTCGTTGGTATGTATGTGGGGTGGTGGTTCAGCACCTTTCGGTAACGTAAATTCAAGCAATGAGAATAGATTACCTGTTTGTTCCGGTGTAACCAATGATCTGAAATATCCTCCCTGGTAGCTTCTGTACAAGGGTTCTTGTAATGTTTCCATTTTAATCTTTCTTTTTGATGTATGTATGTTGTTGAGCAGGTAAATAATTGCCGCCGGATAAATGGCGGTAACCGTGCAGTAGTACTGAATCCGGAGGGCCGTGCCACCGGAAGTACTCATGTTTTCATTACCTGTTTCAGAAATTTGTATATGGCGCTTTCAAGGGCTTTTCGCGGGAGGCGAACAGAATGTAAGTACCATCTTTATTTCCTTGCGCTAAGGAGATGCAAGATTGAGACTATTTTAATACCTGTACAAATACAAGCGATGTATACCTCTTTTGGGCGGCAAAGGATAGATTTTGTAGACGAACGTTTACGGGCGTTTTAAAATGGACTACAGTATAAGAGATGCTACTATAAGTGGTCATACTGGCAAGGCTGCTTCCCCGTTTATCAGGTTATATGGAACATTGGTTGCTGATGGAACTGCAATCTGTATTATAGAAAGTTGTTAAATCAAGCTCTGTCTATTCTGGCCGGTATGAATGCTCGCTTTGAGGAGTGAATTGTTGTGCGCAGATTTGTTTGTAATTACGGCCGATAGGGATCTGAGTTCCGGAAATAACAACATGGTTGGGGTTATAGCCTTCAACCTTATTAAGAGGTACAATAAAGGACCGGTGAATTCGCATAAATTCACCTATTGGAAGCAGCTTTTCGGTTACACTGATTTTTTGTTTGGTTTGAAAAGTTTTTTCCGTGGTAACTACCTTTATATAATCTTTTATGCTTTCGATCCATAAAATATCGCTGGTGTTTACCTTTAAAAGCCGGCGTTCAACACGGAGGTACAGGTAATGAGCAACGGGCGGCGTTGGGGGATCTGCAGGGTTTTCGATAGCCTGGTTTGTTTTGGGGTCTGCACTTAAAAAATGCCTTACCTTGTCAATGGCCTGTAGGAAGCGTTTGAGGGGAACCGGCTTTAGTAAGTAATCTACAGCATTCAGATCAAAACCTTCAATGGCGTATTCCTGGTAAGCGGTGGTGAAAATGATCAGGGGAGGGGTTTTCAGACTCCGAACCAGATCGGTTCCCAGGAGGCGCGGCATTTTTATGTCGAGGAATACCAGGTCTACCTTGGTATTTTGAATCATTTGAAAAGCTTCGAGGGCATTGCCGCAGGTGCCTGTAATTTCCAGCTGTGGTATATGCGTTGCATATCTCCTGATAATTTCCAGTGCATGGGGTTCATCATCAACTATTACCGTGCGGATCTTCATCATGAACGTTTACCCTTTAAATATAACTGAATATTTAACTCGGCAATAAAACAGTCTGCCTCATCTAAGTAGGTGAATGTATGTCTTCCCGGATATAGCAGGTCCAGTCTTTGTTGCAGGTTACGTAAGCCTATGCCATTGAATTGCTGGTTGCCGTTATTGATAATCGGTTGTTCTGGTTTGCTATTGGCTACCTTGAATATCATGGTGTTTTCATGTATATATAAATCAATATCGATCCAGGGTGTTTCGGTAGTTTCGGCAGCACCATGTTTGAAAGCGTTTTCTACAAGAGGCAACATGAGCAGGGGCGAAATTTTTACGTCATTGGCAGGACTGGTCATATTTACGTTCAGCTCTAATCTTTTTTCATAACGGAGTTTTTCCAAACTGATATAATCGCTGAGAATCTCAATATCTCTTTTTAATAATACCTGCTCGCTGGCACATTCGTATAAAATATAGCGAAGTATATTGGAAAGCCCGAGCACCACCTCCGGGGTTTGAGGTGAGTTATTAAGTGAAAGCGCATAAAGATTATTCAATGAGTTGAAAAGAAAATGCGGATGTAATTGTCCTTTTAAAAAGTTAAGTTCTGATTGTAATATAACCTGCTTCCGCTCATTCCACAAAATGAATAGCTTAATCGTTACACATATCCAGGCTACGGTATTGGTTCGCTCTATCGCGTTTACAAAATCACCCGGGTGGGTAAGTTGTTTCCATTTGGACAGGCTGAGCGATGGCCAGCTAAAGCTGCTATCCCGTATCGTATAAAACTTAAATATATAGGGGTTGGTAATGTAAACTTCCACAAGCCTGTACAGTATGGCAATCAGCGGCATCGTAAGTAGCAACAACAAAAAAGTCTGGATATACTTATCACGAAAGAAGAATCGGGGCAATATCCAATTGGAGATGAGGTAGAAATAACACATGTGTACCGGCAACAGTATCAGAACTACTACTATTCCGAGCTCATAGCTTCCATAGGCAGTGCCGTAAATAAACAGTAACAGGCTAAAGGAGATCAGCCAGTAAAGTAATGGTCGGAGCGTCTGAAGTTTGTTTGTCAAGAAGCCTGTTTTGAATGATCGTAAAGTTAAGACCCGCTTTCAATATTTCTTATATTGGTAGACAAAAGAAAGGCTTTGGTCGACGAATGTACTGTCAAAGAGGGATAAAATTTCCGGCAATGATTGATGTTAAATGCAATTATTGTTTCATAATCAGCATTTATCTAGTGCTTTACATTGGCGATCGATATTTGTAATGATGATAATGCGCTGCCAAGCTGATTTAAATTCTATTTTTGCCGCAAATTGTACAAGTGTTATGGGGTATAGCAGTTTAGCGGCATGTGTAGCAGACCTGGAACAAAATGGTCATCTGGTGCGTATCAAAGAAGAAGTAGATCCTCACCTGGAAATGGCCGCTATTCACATGCGGGTTTATGATGCACAGGGACCTGCTCTTTTTTTCGAGAATATCAAAGGCAATAAATTTCCCGCGGTATCCAACCTTTTTGGTACCCTCGATCGTTCCCGCTTTATGTTTCGTGATTCACTGGATCATGTGAAGAAACTGGTAGATGTGAAGATGAATCCTATGTCGGTACTCAAGAAGCCGCTGAGTTATATCGGCTCTTCTATGACGGCGCTGGGAGCGCTTCCCTGGAAAAAAAGAGCCAATGCGCCGATCTTGTATGGACAGACAACCATTGCTGAACTACCACAGGTGGTAAACTGGCCCATGGATGGTGGTGCCTTTGTTACGATGCCACAGGTATACTCAGAAGATATAACGCAACCCGGTATTATGCATGCCAACCTGGGTATGTACCGTATTCAGCTTTCTGGTAACGACTATATTCCCAATAAAGAAATTGGCTTGCACTACCAGCTGCACCGCGGTATTGGCGTGCATCAAACCAAAGCGAATGCTTTAGGCAAACCCTTGAAGGTGTCAATTTTCGTAGGCGGGCCGCCATCACATCCCTTATCGGCAGTAATGCCGTTGCCTGAAGGCCTTTCGGAAATGATCTTTGCCGGCGCACTGGGGAACAGGCGCTTCCGGTATTTTTATGATGAGGAAGGGTTTTGCATTTCTGCTGATGCAGACTTTGTAATAACCGGGACTGTTTACCCCAACGAGAATAAACCAGAGGGACCTTTCGGAGACCATATTGGCTATTATTCGTTAACGCATCCGTTCCCCCTCATGAAAGTGCATAAAGTATATCATAAGAAAGATCCCATCTGGTCATTTACCGTGGTAGGACGTCCTCCACAGGAAGATACCAGTTTTGGTGCGCTTATTCATGAAATAACGGGTTCAGCCATTCCGCAGGAAATAAACGGGCTGCATGCGGTACATGCAGTAGATGCTGCAGGGGTGCATCCTTTATTATTTGCCATTGGAAGTGAACGGTACACGCCTTATCAGAAAACAGAACGTCCGCAGGAGCTTTTAACCATCGCCAACCAGATATTGGGAAAGAACCAGCTAAGCCTGGCCAAATACCTGTTTATAGCATCTCATGCCGACGATCCGGCCTTAGATATTCATAATGTGCCGGGATTTTTGAGTCATATGTTAGAGCGTATCGACTGGACGCGTGATGTACATTTTCAAACCAATACCACCATCGATACTTTGGATTATACAGGTGATGGTTTAAACGCGGGGTCAAAAGTAGTTTTTGCTGCTGTAGGTGCGCCACAACATCAGTTGGTAAAGGAATTACCTGCCGGGATTAACTTATCCCAGCCTTTTGTACATGCTAAAATAGCATTGCCGGGTATCATGGTAGTGGATGGGGCCAAGTTTACAAACTATGAGCAGGAAGCAGGTATTATCGGGCAATGGACAAAACAAATTTCAAACGATCAGCTTGTAGGCATCAGGCTAATCATTATTGCTGATGACGCGGGTTTTACAGCCGATACGGATGATAACCTGGTTTGGGTGGCATTTACCCGGAGTAACCCGGCTTACGATATTTACGGGGTTGATAGCTTTACACAATTTAAACATTGGGGATGCCGGGGGCCATTGATTATCGACGCCCGTACCAAACCCCATCATGCGCCTGCATTGATAAAAGATCCGGCTGTAGAGCGTAGGGTAGACCGATTGGGTGAAAAGGGTGCCTCCCTGCACGGGATTATATAAAGGGGAGTTGTTAATATATACCAACGGATAAGTAGTTGGGTAGAATAGATTTAAAATATAGATGAACACCGTTAAATCCCGAATACTTGATAGTATCTGTTATACAGAACTGGTGTACGGAAGAATTAATAAAAAGCTGAAAACCGGCATGGGTAGGGAGCAAATAGAAACTTTCATCTATAGTGCCATCAATGAAACGGCTGAGGAATACTTTCGCAGGCAAGGCAAAAATATTTACATAACCTGCAAGAAAAATAAAATTGTGGTTACTGTTAATTCCAGCACCCGGAGGGTAATAACGGTTGATGCGATCTTATAAAAGATTTATCGCCTGGTTGGGATGTTTCTGCGTTATTTTTGGGTTTTATAAATGAGCCATCTTTGTCAGGTGTAATGATATGCATACCCTATTGATTTATTAGGAATATCTGTGTCGTTTTATTAAGTGTCATTGAATGTTGACACAGTGATATATGACACAAAAAAACGTGTCACGCGGAGCGGATATTTCAAATTTGACACAGTAATGGACCCGGAAATTGTTGTATATTAGGGTAAATTATTGCCTATGCGAAGCCTGCGAAATGCCTTACTATTTACCCAGCAAGATATGGCGCTGTTATTAGGAGTGTCAAGAAGCACTATCACGATGCATGAAAATGGCTGGCGTGAGTTATCAACAGCCGCAAGCTTAATGGAAACACTCATAATGGAATGCTATGCAGCTGCCACTATTGAGCCGCCTGTACATCTTAACCACCTGCAGGAAAAGAATGATCTTACTTTGTTTAAAAAGAAGATCCGTTATGAAATAGCAAAATGTGAGCAGGATGTTGAAGTATGCGAAGAAAAATTGATACAAATGAAAGATGAGTGTTTAAGGTTACAGGTAAAACAGGTAACCTTAACGATATTGAAATCACGTTTGGATGCCAGACGTTCTAAAGTAAAGCAGGGAAGCAATGAGCAGCAGCGAATACTTAAACAGATTGAATGTGTTGAATATTTTCAGCGAGAAGCTGGTTTATTGCAGGAAAAATGTGGCATCCTTGCCCGGTTAGAACTGCAATATCAACTGGATCGTTTAAAAGCGCAAAAACGTGTTGCTGAAAATGCGTTGAAATATATGGAGCAGAAAAATTACTAACCGTTTAGTGCGGGTTCAACGCCAGGTACTATTCTACCTGCCACCATGAATAGGAGTTAGGGGCCAGTGTCACTTTTATGGTTGCTTCATAATTACGGTTAAGTGAATAGCTTTTCGCCGGGCCTTCTTTTTTCCGTATTCGTGCCGTTTGCGTAAGCCCGGTATAATACAATGGTATTCTAATGTTTTTTTCTATCTTTTGATCGGTGGGGTTATAAAGCATCATCAATCCCCTGATCTTTAGCGCCGGATTCACATGTAGTATACCATCCCAGTCCCTTCCATCTGCCCTGCGCAGATGAATAACGCTTGAATTCAGAATGTCGCGATATTTTTTATACCAGTTGATTACTTTTATCACTATTACTTTTGTAGTGTCATTATCATATAATCTCGGACCACGGTAACATGCTTGTACACCTGCGCCATAATATTGCATCATGAGCTGTTCGTAGTCAGATAAATGTTGGGATAGTGGCTCCAGTATGGCTTCAGGACCGCCGCCCTGGTAGCGGGTCAGGGGCACAAATCCCCAGCCCATAGAAGGCAGCTTGTCCCATGTTCCGTCATAAATATTCTGGCGGTTCAATAGCTTTTGGTTGCTGCGCGGTAAGCTGAAATTAACTTCCCGGTATCCCAATGCTATTTTGTTGGTGCCATCTAAAAAATACCAATCCGGAGCATTGATATATACGCCGCGTTTATTCAGCCATTGGTACAACTCTTTTTGTATTTCCATTTGCCGCCACTGGCTGTCATCCAGTCCTTTGTGTCCCGGATGCGTAACGGAAGCACATCTATCGCCCGGGTAGGGACCATCGTTTTCCCATATGTCGAAGCCGGTGCACCGAAAGAAGGTTTTTATTTTATCGCGGTAGCCGAGCCCCCAATAACTACCAAAGCACGGTGCATTGCCAAAAAAAGCACCACCAGGTTTGCCGGTACTTGCGTCGATTACATCATCTGCGTCGCTTATTCTTCTTGAGCTAAACAGGGAGTAGCCACCTATTTTTATACCTTTTTGATGAGCATAATCAGCCAGGTTTTTCCAGCGCAATACATTCTCTTTGGAAGTGTCTTCCATATTTATATGGCTTCCAAAACTCAGTATCAGTGCTTCATAGCCTGTATTGGCACATTGGTCAACTGCTGATTTCACTTCCTCATCGGTTTTGCTTACCAGGTGCATAAAAATTGGGTTACCCGTGGTCCAGGGAGCGATGGTGCGATACATTTCTTGTACCGACAGCCCACGCCTTTCCCGGTCGTAGCTATCCATTGCGAGCTCGTAAGTTCGCACCGAAATAAAATGGTCGCCTGGCTTCATTTCTATACCGGGAGCATACTCTGGGTACACTTCCAGCAGGCAGGGTGTCTGAAAATCGTAGTTTACCTGTGAAGTATAGCTAGAGTCGGTTTTCCAGTGTGTAGTCTGGTCGCTCAGGTCATAGCGCATAGCATTATTAAAAGCGTAATTGCTTTCGATATAAAGACCCTGTGGTTTTTTCATTTGCTGAGGCTTTCCCACCACGGCACTTTGTTCTTCTACCATGCCTAGTACTTCATTAACTACGCGGTCAAGTTGTATGGGTTTCAGGGAATTGTTCGTCAGGCCAAGCCATTTGCAGATAAGCGGTATACCATCATATAATTCATAATTCACGGTTACGGTAATTCCTTTTAATTCATCAAGACCAGATATATAGTGAAACTGAACCAATTTTCCTGTAGCTGCCGTATGATTGGTGGCCCATACCCTGGAAGCAGCATTCAGATAGGGGGGCAATTCTTTTACTTCGTATCGCAATAACTGAAAGTCGCTATCGTCCTTTTTCATACCATCTACCCAGGCGGGAAGCAGGTAAGCATTTTCTTTTTGTCCATATAAACCTCCCACACGATGCGTTCGCCCGTTTATAGTTAGTATTGCTTCGGGTTTAACGGAACGCAATAATTGTTGACCCGAACTCATATTAGTATAATCTGTACAGGCGGTATTAGGAGTAATCCGGAAAACCCTTTTTACAAGTCCATTATATAATACAAGATCTTTTTTATCAGGCGTAAGGTATACGGCCCCTTTTTGTGTAACGGGAGATAGTAGCCAGTCTTTAGGAAATAATCCGGGCACTTTGTTCCATTCGGGAAGTGGGGGCTGGCTGCGGGCAATAATGCCGCAAAAAATAAACAATTGGATCAACAGAACGTATTTTTTCATGGCAATCGTTGAGGTTGACAAATATACCTTTTTACCAGTAGCTCTATACCGGACATTTAAATAATCCTGTTTATTTTAAAAAGATGAAAGTTGTATCTTAACGCAAAAATAGCCTCGCAAATGTCTACAGAAAGCCACAGGTTAAATGAAGGAATAAAGAAACTTATTTACAGCTTGGTTCCCGGTTTAGCAGCTTTTTTTGGATTGTTTCAATTACCAATAAACACCCGGCTTATTATTGCCTGGGATGTTTTTAGCGTGGTGCTCCTGTTGTTTTACTGGACAGTATTTTTCAAAACAGATGATAAGAAATTGCCCCGGATTGTTGCAACAGAAGACGATGGTGTAAAGATCATTTTCAGCATTGTGCTGGTAGCTGTTTGCGTTAGTTTCCTTGGTGTTATCTTATTGTACCAGATACAGGAGGAAGCTTCCAGGTATAAATGGTTACAGGCTTTTATTTCCCTGTCGGCCATCGTATGTTCCTGGATTTTGTTACATACTATTTTTACTACCAGGTATGCAGACCTTTATTTTAAAGATCGAAAACGACGGAATCAGGGTGGTGATGCGGAAGCATTAATGTTCCCGTCTTCCGAAAAGCCCGATTACCTGGACTTTGCCTATTTTTCATTTGTAATCGGCATGACCTTCCAGGTTTCGGATATACAGATCAACTCAAAGATGATGAGGAGGTTCGTATTATTACATAGCCTTATTTCTTTTGCGTTTAATACTGTTATTGTTGCGATCACCATTAACGTGATAGTGAACCTGGGTAAATGAGGCGATAGCTGCTTCCTGGTATTTCTTTTAAATAAAGCATGCTGTTTAGAAAGGTTGGCCGATGATTGGAGACCGGTTTTCATTTCGTGAACTTAAATAATACATGTATATGCAGTTTTTTAACTGGTTAAGATCATTCAGGACACATGTTGTAATGTTCCTGTTGTTATCATTATTTAGTGCCGGATGGGCTGGGGCACAAAGTATCACACGATTAGATGGTAGCTTACTCAAGCGTACAGATCTTACCAGGCAGATACAGCACCTGGTGGATACAGCACAGGTAGCCGGCT
Organism: Paraniabella aurantiaca; assembly: GCF_050309965.1. Classification (NCBI taxonomy): domain Bacteria; kingdom Pseudomonadati; phylum Bacteroidota; class Chitinophagia; order Chitinophagales; family Chitinophagaceae; genus Paraniabella; species Paraniabella aurantiaca. The sequence goes on from NZ_JBLOSY010000002.1 coordinate 29,026, forward strand.
TGGGCATCATTGTATTTAATAACAACCGCCCGGTCTATAGCCACACTTTCGGTTATGCCAATGTAGCGGAAAAACAGGTTTTTACGGATACATCTCATCTTTATGGTGCATCATTTAGTAAAGCTGTATTTACCTACTTCGTGATGCAGCTGGCAGGCGAGGGTATAATAGATTTGGACAAGCCATTGGTGCAATACCTGCCGCAACCATTACTTTCTTATACATTCCCGGGAAAACTAAAAGACTATCGTGACCTGGAGGGAGATAACCGCTATGAAAAAATTACGGCACGTATGTGCCTGGCTCATACAACAGGTTTTCCCAATTTTCGATGGTTTGAGCCTGATAAGAAGCTACGCATTAAGTTTGAACCGGGTACCCGGGTTAGCTATTCAGGTGAAGGAATGTACCTGCTACAGGTAGTGATACAGGAAATGATACATACCGGCCTGGAAACACTTGCTGAACAAAGAATTTTTAAGCCGCTGAAAATGAAACAGACAAGCTATATATGGCAGCCGAGGTTTGAAAAACAATTGGTAGTGGGCCATGACGCGCAAGGCAATAGCACCGGTTTTCCAAGAAGGCCGGATGCCAACGCTGCAGGTTCAATGATTACTACACTGAACGATTACGGTAAATTTTATACGGCGCTGATTCAGTCAAGAGGCTTGCAGCCCCGGCTATGGAAAGAGATGACAACAGCGCAGATCCGCATCCATTCTGTAAAACAATTTGGTCCGCTATCCTGGCGGGATACCACAATGAATGATGCTATTCAGTTGGCCTATGGTTTAGGCTTTGGAGTTATTCATAGCCCTTATGGGAGGGGTTATTTTAAGGAAGGAAATGACAGGGGATGGGGACATTATTCAATAGCTTTTCCCGACAGGAAAATAGCTATCATAATTATGACTAATTCTGATAACGGAGAGGGTGTTTTCCGTGACCTGCTTCAATATGCTATTGGTGATAAGTTTACACCATGGTACTGGGAGAATTATATACCATGGCAGGAAAAAGAACCATAATACGTTCATGGTTGTGTGAAGAAAACACCATTGTATACCCCTACATGAAAAAAACATTGAATTTATGACCATCAGGATCGGCAAATACAAATCCATAATAACCTGCACCAAATGCCTCCGGTTGAGATACTAAGGTTCCTCCGGCATCCTGCACGGCTGTTGCCCAGGAATCCACTTCTTCCTTGCTGTCTGCCGAAAGCGTGAAAATGATTTCATTGCCTTCTTTGGCATCAATAATAGTCCCTTTCATATTGGGTTCTAATACTTCTTTCAGGAAGAAATGTATAATGAAGTCGTTTTCGCCGAAGAAAAAACTGGTGAGTTGTTCAGATGCGCCGTTGGAACGGAATCCCAGCTGCTTGTAGAATTGTGTAGTGCGTTCTAAATTAGAGACACTAAAATTGGCCCAGATTTTTTTTGCTTTCATATAGAAGGAATTTAAAATAATACTCACGCTTCAGCAGGATTATTGAATCATTTACGCAGTTTGATAAGTCCCCCGCTGGTTACTAAGATAAATAATATAACAGGAAAACTGGTGGTTTTATATGGTAATCACAGTTTGGCATCCTTATTGCCTGTATAGGTTAGAACCCTAATCCTTAGAAAATTAATCCGTTAACTGTGAAACGCAAAGTTCATGTTGAGCATCGGGTGATGCAAAATAGTATTGTTTGATGAATCAGCATATTACTGGAAGTGAAGCGGACGTAGTCCGCTTTATTTTTTTAATGGACTTATTATCCTTTTTATTTGTACAGGTTGATAAAGTTCATAGGCATTAAAAGCGGGCCATAGTAGCTTTTGTAGTGCCGTGGCATGTTCAATGAATTCTTTTTCTCTCTTCAATATAGCGCCCCGCGCAGCTTTTAGCAGTTTCCATTTGTTATTGGTTTTTTCAAGTATCAGCACTTCATGATTCGTATTAGCGATCAGGCAGAGATCGGGTGCATGGTCTGACTTGTAAAACCTGAAGTGATAGCTGGTTCTGCCTATTTTTTTATCTGCCGTGATTTCTTCTTCGTCAGTAATTATTAATTCAGGTTCCGGCAGTTTTGCTTTCTTACCCCGTGTAGGATCGTTCTTTTCCTTTACGTAATTCAGCCTTACTTTTTTGGGATCATAGCCCGGCACCATCAGGTTGATCGTTCTGCTTAAGTCTCCGCCAAATACATCTTCCTCTACAACAAATTTGTCTTTAAATTTTTGTATCACTGTTCCTGCAGAGGTCTTCCTGATAATATATCTTCCTTTGAGTTTTTTTCCTTCAAGTATAAATGAAAACGATTTAGCCTTTACGCCCTCCTTTAATTTTTTTTCTGCTGTCACTTTATCGTCGCCCTTGTTCACGGTATAAGTTCCACGGTCGTATACCTGCTTTCTGGCAATATCTTTTGGCGATATATCTCTTAACCGGGTCACTTTGCGTGCGAAACGGTTGTCCTGCGTTGGCGGATAATAAGCCCACCAGCAATAGTAAATGCTACCTGCTTCCAGGCAAATATGAAACTCTTTTGCATTGGGTTGGTATACTATAAATTGAGGGAGATCTTTCATAATAGTATCAGCAGATTTTTATTACTAACGATTCTTACCTATACAAGAACTATTCCATAGCAATGCCAGGCATACCGATGTGTTGTACTGTAATCTGGATTGTTCATGGCATTAACATCTACATTAGTCACAGGATTTTTAATATCTTGCCTGTATAAACAGTAAAAAAATAACGATGCGTAAAACATTAGCCCTTATGCTTGCTAACCTGGCTGTACTCCTATGTTTTTCCCAGGAAAAAATAAACTTATATCCGGATGGTCAAATTCCTTTTGCCAAAGAAGGTACAGAAGTACCGACGATAACCGTATTTCGCCCATCAAAAAATACAGCAAAAGGAACGGCTGTTATTGTATGTTCAGGCGGAGGATATGGAGGAAGAGCTAATACGGTTGAGGGAATTCCAGCCTGTAAGAAGCTGAATGAGGCTGGCATAACGGCGTTCCTTGTAGATTACAGGGTTCCCAACGATAAAAAGATGGATCATAAGGAATGGGTACCTCTTACCGACGCGCAACGCGCGATACAATATGTGAGAGAAAATGCCCGGTTATATAAGATAGATGCTGACAGGATCGGTATCATGGGCTTCTCTGCCGGCGGGCACCTGGTATCTACTGTAGGTACTCAATTTACAGAGACAAAATTGCAGAATCAGAAGGGAACCAGCCTGAGACCGGATTTTATGATCCTTGTATACCCCGTGATCAGCTTTGCCGATAGCCTGGCACATCTTGGATCCAGGAAAAACCTGGTGGGACCTGATATTACACCAGAGGAGATCCGTAAGTACTCCAGTGAATTAAATGTAACGGAACAAACGCCACCCACCTATATTACATCAGGAATGGATGATAAAGTTGTAGATGTAAAAAATTGCCTGTATTTCTCTGCCGCACTCAGGCAGCAAGGAGTGCCCGTTGAATTGTTTTTATATGAGAAAGGAAAGCATGGTTATGGGGTATTCAATAAAGAAGCCTCTCTGCAATGGATTGATGATTGCATCAACTGGATTAAAAGGGAGCCTTACAAAAGAAAGCAGTAGTTGCTAGGTGTTCTTCGCAAATTCATATTGGAGAGCAACACCAGCCTGCCCTGATATGGAGTATTTACGCCAACCTTTAGCTAATCTAATTGGATTTTTTTCCGGTTCGATCCTAATCGGGTATATTTATTATTACCATCTGCGTTTAGCATACTTATTGACTTTAATGACGTTGAGCTTTGTTGAATGATGCTTGTTCTGTTAAGAAAGTATAGGTTTTCAACACGAAAGTGAAATAAAGAAATAAGCGATTGCAATATTTTTGTGCCATCATGCAGCACTTTTGTGCTGGTTAGGAGTATAACGGTTTGCTGTGATAATAGTCGCCATAGTTATCCTTAAAATGAATCTGCGTTCTATCACAAAATAGCTTTCGCAACGGGTAAATTGGCCGTAGTTGCAGCTGCATTTTTACCGGCGCAGAAGTAATGAATCTAACGATCAAACAGGAGGGTTAAAAACAATATACTAAATTTTACACATGAAAAAAATGATAGGCGCAGCCTTAGTATTGGCATTTGGCATCACTTCTAATGCTCAAAAAGGCTGGCACTCCTTATTCGATGGCAAAACCCTTAAAGGGTGGCATAAAGTAGCCGGCGCAGCCAATTATATAATAGAAGATAATGCGATTGTGGGTGTTACGGTGGTGAACACGCCTAATACCTTTTTGCTTACGGATAAAATTTACGGCGATTTTATACTGGAGCTCGATGTAAAAATAGAGGACAAAGCTACTAATTCAGGCATCCAGTTCAGGAGTAACTATGATGCTTCGGCAGCCAATGGGAAAGGAAAGGTTTTTGGCTATCAGTACGAGCTGGACCCTTCGCCGCGGGCCTGGACAGGTGGTATATACGATGAGGCTCGCAGGGGATGGTTGTATCCTCTTGACCTGAATGATGCAGCAAGATCGGCCTACCGAACAGGGCAATACAATAAAGTGAGAATTGAATGTAAAGGTGTAGTAACGCAAACCTTTATCAATGGTACACCGGCTGCCATCCTGGTAGATACAATGAATACCAGTGGATATATAGCATTACAGGTGCACAGCATAGGAGCCAGCAAGGTAGGAGGACAAAAGATATACTGGAAAAATATCAGGATTAATACCAGCGATGTAAAGTTATCGCCTGTTAAAAATGTTTATACGGTTAATAATATACCCAATAATTTATCGGTACCTGAAAAAAGCCAGGGTTGGTCTTTGTTATTTGACGGGAGAAGCTTCAATGGCTGGCGCAGTGCCAGGGGAAACAGCTTTCCCTCCAAAGGGTGGGGTATCGAAGACGGCGCTTTAAAAGTGCTTCCGTCGGATGGTGCAGAAGCTACCAATGGAGGTGATATTGTGACCAGCAGGCAGTATGCTGCATTTGATCTCACTTTTCAATTTAAATTAACACCTGGTGCCAATAGTGGCGTGAAATATTATGTAACCTTAAAAGAACAAAGCCAGGGCTCAGCTATCGGGCCTGAGTACCAGATCCTGGATGATAAATTACACCCAGATGCAAAATTAGGAAAGGATGGTAATCGTACGATGGCCTCGTTATATGATCTCATTGCTTCTAAAAAAGACCCGAGGGCTTTCAAGGCCATTGGTCAGTGGAATACCGGGAGAATACTGGCCCGAAAAAACGGACAGGTAACTTATTTTCTGAATGGAATACCGTTGGTTGAATTTGTAAGAGGCTCGGAAGATTTCAGGAAATTAGTAGCTGGGAGCAAATACAAGGACTGGAGTCAATTTGGTGAAGCAACCAGAGGTCATATTCTTTTGCAGGACCATGGAAATGAAGTGAGTTTCAGAAGTATAAAGATCAGGGATTTGTCGAAATAGCCGACTGGTAAAAAAGTATAAATCAGTAAATGCAATATTTAAATGGATTCAATAAAAAACAACAATAGCCGGCGCGATTTTATAAGAAAAATATCTTTGAGCGCAACAGGTTTAATTCTTTTGCCATCATTCCTGAAGGCATCAAAAGGATTAGTAGCAGCGGCTAATGAAAAAGTAAATCTCGCCTGCATAGGGATTGGCAACAGGGCCAGCGAAATTATTGCTGAGTTCAATAAGACAGGGCTGGCCAATATCGTTGCATTATGTGATGTGGATATGGGCGCCCCGCAAACTACCAGGATTATGAACATGTTTCCGGCCGCGAAAAGATTCCAGGATTTCAGGAAAATGTTCGATCAAATGGGTAACCAGATCGATGCAGTTTGCATCGGCGTGCCCGATCATTCTCACTTTCCCATTACCATGCACGCCATGATGTTGGGGAAACATGTATATGTTGAAAAGCCTTTGGCGCGTACGTTTCAGGAAAATGAGCTTTTAATGAAAGCTGCCAGGAAATATAATAAGGTGGTAACGCAAATGGGCAACCAGGGACATTCGGAAGCCAACTATTTTCAATTCAAAACATGGGTGGAATCCGGCATTATAAAAGATGTAACCAGGATTACAGCGCACATGAACAGTCCGCGACGCTGGCATACCTGGGACCCGGCTATCAAAAGCTTCCCGGCAATGGAATCTACTCCAGCCACATTAGATTGGGATTTGTGGCATAGCGCTGTTCGTAAACAACATCACTATAACAAAGATTTTATCAACGGACAATGGAGATGCTGGTACGACTTTGGTATGGGCGCATTAGGCGACTGGGGTGCTCATATACTGGATACCGCGCACCAGTTCCTCGACCTGGGACTGCCGGAAGAAGTCAATTCATTAAGGACAACGGGCCACAATAGCTTTTTCTTTCCCATGTCGAGCACCATTGAGTTTAAGTTTCCTAAAAGAGGCGGGAAGCCTCCCGTTACTATTACCTGGTACGATGGTGTAGATAATCTTCCTCCCATACCGGAGGGTTATGGGGTATCGGGGCTTGATCCCAATATTCCACCGCCAAGTACCGGCACATTGGAGCCTGTTAAATTAAACCCGGGTAAGATTATTTATTCAAAAGACCTGGTATTTAAAGGAGCATCACATGGCAGTACATTGTCGATCATTCCGGAGCAGAAAGCAAAAGACATGCAATCACAGCTACCGCAAGTACCTCAATCAACTTCCAATCATTACAAGAACTTTTTACTGGCCTGCAAGGGATTGGAAGAAACCCGCTCTCCATTTGAAATAGCGGGCACGCTTAGCCAGGTTTTTTCACTGGGTGTATTGGCGCAGCAAACTAACGGGCAGCTGAGGTTTGACAGGAATAAAAAGAAAATTACCAATCACAGCATTGCCAATTACCTGCTTGAGGGGCCTCCTCCGCGAAAGGGTTGGGAGCAATACTACAAGGTTTAAGCCCTGTTATGGGTAGTAGTGTTTAAAAGTACTTTATTGGGAACCACAGCGTCTTTGATCATCAAAGACGCTGCTTTTTTTTGTGGCAGGCCTGAAAGGTTTTAAGTCCATATATAACTCATCTTATTACAGGAACTACAGGCTGCCATCACTCAATCTTATTACTTAAAAAACGCTTGCGGTATTCTTTAGGGATTAATCCATGGATCTTCCGGAAATGACGATAGAAGTTGGACAGGTTATCAAACCCGCTTTTATACCCTATTTCAGAAATGGAAAATTGATTTTCTGTGATCAGCTTGCAGGCGTGGGCTATCCTTACTTCCGTCACATAATCTGTAAAAGTTTTTCGTGTATGTGTTTTAAAATACCTGGAGAAGGCGGGAACGCTCATATTCAGTTGCTGGGCAATAGTGTCTACATATATTTTTTGCTTAAAATTTTTTAAAATAAATTCTATGGCCTGTGTGACCTTTTGCGTTTTATCATTACTTCTGGCTGAAAAGTCAAAAGTAAGAAGCTGTTCCAGTTCCTTACTTTCAGAAAGAACAATAAGAATTTCCAGCAGGCTGACCAGGCGCTGAGGGGGCGTTTCATCCCGCATAGCATAGAGCTTATTGATAATTTGGTCTTTAGTGGCACCCTGTATCTCCAAAACATAGCAACAGCGCTGCAACAGTGTTTTTACCTGCTTCATTTCGGGTATCAGCAAAAAATCCCTTCCCAGGAAATCTTCCGTAAAATGAATGAAAATAGACTGTGCTGAAGGTATATTTTTTTGATGGTAGAATATATCATCGTTCCTGTAAAAGTGAGGCACCTGTGGCCCTATCAGGCAGAGATCCCCATCCTCAAAGCGGCTTACATTATCGCCAATAAATCTTGTCCCGGTACTCTTATCTATTAATACAAGCTCAAACTCTTTGTGAAAATGCCACTGCATGGGGAAATAGTCCATAATGAGCTCTTTATAGATAAAGCTGGCATCTGGGTTAACAGGTAATTTATGGAGTTGGGGTTTCAAATCGATGAATTTTATCAGGAAAACCGGTGCGCCGTGTAAAAATATTTGTTTTGTATATCAAGCAGTGAATATATTGCCGTTTTTTGTTAATAAAGTATACAATTTATGCAAAATAGTGAAGGAAACAGGTATTTTAAAAAGATATTTTTGTTTTCCAATAACGATACTTGTTCCTTAATTGTTAAAGCGATTTTTTGTCATCAGTAATACAATCCAGTGAATTGTATTAATAACCAAGAGTAAATTTTTATGAAGAAAAGACGTCTGCAGTCCGGCTCCGGTAGGGCTCTTTTATCAATGTGCCTCGGACGGACAAAACTATTCCTGTTGTTCATAATGGCGCTTAGCATTGATTCATTATACGCACACGAACCGGCCCCGGGAATTACCCATGTTTGGGTACAGCTACAGGTATCGGGTAAAGTAATGAGCGATGAAGGTAATGATCTTGCCGGTGTGAATATTGTGGAAAAGGGTACCAGCAATGGTATGGTTACCGACAGTAGCGGTGCGTTTACAATCACCGTAAAGGACGAAAAAGCAGTGCTCGTATTTTCGGCTGTGGGTTTTGTTACACAGGAAGTAGTCGTAAAAGATAATAGCGCCAAGTCCATTGTTTTGGTACGAGAACAGAGCAATATGGATGAGGTTGTGATCGTGGGTTTTGGTAAACAGAAGCGAAGTGATATGGTGGGTTCTGTAACCTCTATCAATGCGGAAGAGTTCAAGAAAAATCCATCGAGTAATCTTACTACCGCGCTTGCAGGAAGAGTAGCCGGTATTATCGCCTACCAACGGAGTGGTGAGCCTGGCCAGGATAATGCAGATTTCTTTATCAGGGGTGTTACCACATTTGGCTACAAGGTAGATCCGTTGATCCTTATAGATAATATGGAAGTAACCACAACGCAGCTGGCGCGTTTAACGCCTGATGATATCGCCAGCTTTAGTATCATGAAGGATGCCACTGCTACCGCAGTATATGGCGCCAGGGGAGCGAATGGCGTTATATTGGTTACTACGAAACAAGGTAGGGAGGGAAAAGCGGTTTTGTCGTTGCGGGCAGAGAATTCTATATCCACACCTACAAAAAATGTGGAGCTTGCCGACCCGGTAACTTTTATGAAGCAATACAATGAAGCTGTATACACCCGTACGCCTCTGGGTCAATTGAATCCTAACACGGTTTTATACTCTGATGAGAAAATAATGAATACTGAATTGGGTACGAACCCTTATGTGTACCCGGCTAATGACTGGCGTAAGATGATGTTTAAAGATTATGCCATGAACCAGCGTATGAACATGAATATAAGCGGTGGTGGTGGTGTAGCGCAGTATTTCGTCTCTGGTACCTTTAATAAAGATAACGGTGTTTTAAAAGCTGATCAGCGCAATAATTTTAATAATAATATAGATCTGAAAAGTTATTCGCTTCGTTCCAATGTTAATATTAAAGTAAACAAAACAACCGGGCTGGTGGTACGCCTGAGCGGTAATTTCGATGATTATACCGGGCCTATTTACGGAGGCGCGGCCATGTATGAAAGGGTAGTGAGATCAAACCCCGTTTTATTCCCGGCTTATTTTCCGCAGGATGAGCAAACCCAGTTTGTTCAGCATATTATGTATGGGAATTTTGGAAATGGTGATTACAGGAATCCCTACGCTGACATGACCCGGGGCTTCAGAGACTACTCAACCTCTACTATGGCGGCGCAGCTCGAACTGAAGCATGACTTTTCCTATCTCACGGAGGGACTTTCGTTCGAAGCAATGATGAACACGAACCGCTATGCCTATTTTGATATGCTGCGATCTTATAATCCTTTTTATTACACGCTAAACGGCTATGATAAGTTTACCGATACTTATGGAATCAGTAACCTGAATCCCGCTACAGCTACCGAATACCTGAGTTATGAGCCCGGCGATAAAACAGTGAATTCTACCTTCTACATGCAGTCTATGTTAAACTATAAACGCACGTTTAATGAAAAGCATGGTCTAAGTGGTTTGTTGGTATTTATGATGCGCGAGTACCTTAACGCCAACGCCGCTGATCTGCAGTTATCCTTACCGTTCAGGAACCTGGGTGTATCGGGCCGCGGTACTTATTCTTACGATAATAAGTATTTCCTGGAATTTAACTTTGGTTATAATGGTTCCGAGAGATTTCATAAATCGAAAAGGTTTGGCTTCTTCCCGTCGGCGGGTATGGCCTGGACTGTTTCCAATGAGAAGTTCTTTGAACCCTTAAAGGATGTTATATCCAGCCTTCGTTTAAGGGCAACCTATGGTTATGTAGGTAACGATGCTATTGGCTCACCCCAGGACCGTTTCTTTTTTCTTTCCAACGTTAATATGAATGATGCTACCCGCAGGGCCGTTTTTGGAAGAGATCAAACCTGGTCCGCAAACGGCATTTCGTTGAGTCGTTATGCTAATGAAGATATTACCTGGGAAACAGCAGCAAAGCAAAACTATGCTATAGAGCTGGGCTTGTTCAATAAAATCAATATCCAGGCTGATTTCTTTTATGAGTACCGGAACAATATTCTGATGACCAGAAGTTATGTGCCCGTTACAATGGGACTTGCAGCACCTATACGTGCCAATGTTGGAGAAGCATCCAGCCAGGGGGTAGATTTATCGCTGGATTATAAGCATAACTGGAGCGGTGGCTGGTGGTTAACCGCAAGAGGCAACTTTACCTATGCCACCAATAAATATCGCAAGTTCGAGGAGCCTCAATACACGGAGCCGTACCGGTATAAAGTGGGTAACTCTATCAACCAATGGTATGGCTATATTGCAGAGAAACTCTTTGTAGACGACTATGAAGCGTATAACTCGCCGGCTCAGCCTTTCGGTGAGTATCGTGGTGGTGATATAAAATACCTCGATGTAAACAGGGATGGAAGAATATCCGAAGCTGATATAGTTCCTGTCGGCAACCCGGTTGTGCCGGAAATCGTTTACGGTTTTGGTTTCTCTTTAGGTTATAAAAGTTTTGATTGCTCGGCTTTCTTCCAGGGCTTAACCAATGAGTCATTCTGGATAGATGTTAACAAAACCTATCCATTTGTAGATCAGACGCAGCTGCTGGGCGCTTATGCCAATAGTCACTGGTCGGAGGATAACCAGGATGTATATGCACTTTGGCCAAGGCTAAGCACCACCATCATCAACAATAATACGCAAACCAGCACCTGGTTTATGCGCGATGGTACTTTTCTACGGTTAAAGCAGGCAGAGCTGGGCTACACATTACCCACCAAACTGCAAAGCAAGATCAAAACTACCAACTTCCGCATATTTGTTAACGGCAGCAATTTGCTCACTTTCAGCAAGTTTAAACTCTGGGATGTAGAAATGGCGGGTAACGGCCTGGGGTACCCGGTACAACGTGTATTCAATATCGGACTTAATGTGAATTTTTAGAAGCATCAATAAAGGAAATTGTTATGACAAATAAAAGATGTATCAATACTATTTTCAGACTAGCTGTATTGCTAATCCTGATTTCGGGATGTAAAAAATACCTGGATGTAGTGCCGGACAATATCGCTACCCTGGATAATGCTTTTACTGTAAGAACACAGGCGCAGAAGTTTCTGGCAACCTGCTATTCTTATATGCCTCGCAACGGCGATTTCGGGTCTGATCCTGCCATGCAGGGCGGCGATGAAATATGGCGTATTATTACCAATGGAGGGAATATGTTCAATATTGCCCGGGGACTCATGAATTCAACTAATCCTTACGGAGACAACTGGCAATCGCTGTACCGGGCATTAAGAGACTGTAATATTTTTTTGGAGAACATTGACAAAGTGCCTGATATGGAAGCCCCGGAGAAAGCACGCTGGGCAAGCGAAGTGAAATTTTTAAAAGCTTACTATCATTTTATACTGGTGCGAATGTATGGGCCCATACCGCTGGTAAAACAAAATCTGCCTATTTCGGCTACACCGGAGGAAGTAAAAGTGATGAGAGATCCGGTAGATTCCTGCTTTAATTACATCACCCAACTGATTGATGAGTCCGTGGAATTTCTGCCCATGGCCATTACCGATCCAATGAATGAGCTGGGAAGGGTGACGGTTCCTATTGCACTTTCCATTAAAGCTAAAGTGCTGGTTACAGCTGCCAGCCCTTTATTTAATGGTAACCAGGACCAGGTAGATCTGAAAAATCCGAATGGAACAGCTTTGTTTAATACTGTCTACCAGGCTTCCAAATGGGAGCGGGCATTAGAGGCCTGTAAAGAAGCTGTAGATGTATGCGAGGGAGCCGGGTATAAACTTTACATGTTTGCTCCAACGGTTGGTGTAAATAATCTTTCGGATACCATTTCAACACAAATGAGTATCAGGAATTCGTTGTGCGAAAAATGGAACAGCGAAATTTTATGGGCCAATACACAAACTAATTCGAGTGGTGTACAGGTATTGGCAACTACATTTGTTGACCCGTTGTTTTTAGATAACTGGCCATTGAGAGGGGAGCTGTCGCCACCCATGAAAATTGCAGAACAATTTTATAGTGCCAATGGTGTACCTATTGAAGAAGATAAATTCTGGGACTATAGTTCAAGGTATGCTTTAAGAGAAGCCACAGAACAGGATCAGCTTTATGTAAGAAGAAATTACTTAACGGCCCGCCTTCATTTTGACAGGGAGCCACGTTTCTATGCCGACCTGGGTTTCGATGGCGGGGTTTGGTATGGCCAGGGTAAATATGATGACTCTAAGCCTGCTGAGTTGTTTTATCTTGAAGCGATGGGCAGCCAGCGTAATGGTAGTAACCTGGCAGACAGGGGAACCATCACCGGATATTTCATCAAAAAATATGTACACTTTCAAAATGTGATTGGTGCCGGCACTGCTTATTCCGTTACTAATTATCCCTGGCCCATTGTGCGGCTGGCTGATGTATACCTCCTGTATGCCGAAGCCTCAAATGAGGTAAACGGTCCGGGTGAAACGGCCTTCCGTTACATAGATCTTGTAAGAGAAAGAGCCGGGTTGAATGGTGTAGTAACGTCCTGGGCAACTTATTCCAATCAGCCGGGTAAACCACAGACAAAAGAAGGTTTGAGAAGCATTATTAAACAGGAACGATTGATTGAACTGGCTTTTGAAGGACAAAGGTTCTGGGATCTGAGGCGGTGGAAAGATGCTGCGTCTCTTCTTAATCAACCCATTGTTGGCTGGGACCTGAAGCAGAAAGTGCCTTCAGCTTATTATCGTCCTAAAGTGATCTTTGATCAGCGCTTTGGCACCAGGGATTATTTCTGGCCCATAAAAGATGAATATATATTAGTGAACAGGAATCTGGTGCAGAACACCGGCTGGTAAACAAATCTGTGAATCGTATAACTAGGTAATATGAAAAGTAGAAATGATATATTAATAACCTTATTGACAATGTCTGTTGTGCTGATCGCTTCCTGTGCTAAAACAGATCGCCTGGATCACCTGGACATGTCTAAGCCGGCACCTGCAAAGGTATTTGATGTAGTAGTGCAGCCTACACCGGGTGGTGGCATTATAAAGTATAAACTACCGGATGATGCGAATCTGTCTTACGTAAAAGCTGTATATGAAGTGAGGCCGGGTATTGTGCAGGAAGCAAAAGCTTCCAGGTATTATGATACCATTCGGGTAGAAGGTTTTGGGCAGATGCTGGATCATAGCGTAAAGCTGATCAGCGTTGGGCGCAACGAAAAAGAATCAGATCCCTTAGTGGTCAGCGTAAGACCGCTAACGCCCCCGGTATTGTCGGTTTTTGCTACCATAGATCTATCAGCAACATTTGGCGGTGTAAAAGTGGCCTTTGAAAATCCCAGCAGGGAAAACCTGGCAATTGTTGTAATGTCCGATTCAACCGGTAAAGACACCTGGGCGCCGGTTACTACTTTCTTCACCAGTAGCCCTAAAGCTGCTTTTTCGGCAAGAGGCATGGCTAATAAGGAAAAAAGGATCGGTCTTTTTATCAGGGACAGGTGGGGCAACCGGTCAGATACATTGATTAAAAATATAACGCCTTTACCGGAAACGTTTATATCAAAAACCAATTTCAAGCTGGTAAAGCTTCCCTCGGATACCTGGCAGAATACCTTTAACTATAACATTGAAAAAATATGGGATGGTATTACCAATAACTCCGAAAACGTATGGATCGTTTCGGCTACTTATGCAGTGCCCCAATGGTTTACGCTGGACATGGGTCTTACTGCTACGTTCAGCAGGATGAAGGTATACCAGCGCAGGGCTTACCCTTACATCGCGCCCATGATCAAATCTTTTGAAATTTATGGAAGCAACAATCCCGACCCTGATGGCGGATGGAATAACTGGAGACTGATGGGCTCGTTCACATCAGTTAAACCTTCGGGCCTGCCATTTGGTTCTACCACTGCAGAAGATGTAGAGTATGCGGTGGTAAATGGAGAAGATTTTGACTTTGAGCCGGTGAATACGTTTCCGGTACGGTATATACGTTTCAAGACATTAGAGACCTGGGCGCCCGGTGGCGGGGTACAAACTTCCGAAATTTCATTCTGGGGTGAAGTAAATTAAACTGTTTAACATGAATATGAGAATATTATTAACAGCATTGACGGGCTTATTCTTCTTTTTAATGGGTTGTACAAAGATGGATAGCACCTACGAACAATATTTAGAAAAGGGAGGTATCATTTATCCCGGCCGGCCGGCAAAAGTAATATTGAACGGTGGGGATAACCGCATAAGGATCAGTTGGCCTAAAGGGCCGGATCCCAGTATTGTAAAAGCAAAAATAAGCTGGAACGTAGGCGCTGATTCAATAGAAGTTCCCGTAAGCGCGGGTGCTGATACCATTCGCTGCATGATCAATAACCTCCCTGAAAACAGCTATTCATTTACTATCGTAACTTACGATAAAGACGGTCACAATTCGGTACCGCTGGAAGTGTTTGGTACTACTTATGGCTCAAGATACCGGTCGAGATTATTAGACAGACCGGTATTGGCAGCCCAGCAAAAAAGCAGCGGAGAAGTATTCCTGGCCTGGGGTATTGCAGATGATAATCTTGGTGCGTTGGGTACCGAAATAAAATATGTAAACCTGAAAGGCGATACTGTTTACCGCTTTGAAAAAAAGAATATAGATACGACCTTCTTCCAGGATTATAAATCGGGTACGAATTACTTTTACAGAACCCTGTTCCTGCCCGATTCCAATGCGTTGGACACTTTTCGTACCACATTTACAAAAAAAGAAGTGGTGCCTTACGTACCGCCTGCCAAAATCGATCTCACCGGCAGATACTTCAAAAACTACGCAGCACCTTTCGTAGCTGAATTATATGATGGCGCCCGTTTCGGAACTTTAAAAGACTGGACTATCAACAGCGCTGTATTAAACCAGGGAGCTGCGGGTAATAAGATCTACGGCGGCTACGACAATATTAACGGCGGACGTGCCCTTGGTGTGCAAAAATGGGGTGATACAGATCCCGCGATCAACAATGGTAAAATTTATCAAACGTTTACATTGCCGGCTGGTGAATATGATGTTATATGGACCACCGATGGAACTTCTTCTGCTGTAAACCGTGGTACGCAGGAGCGGTATGTGGTGGCGGCTCTGGGCAGCACATTACCTGACGTATCCAATCTTTCTTCGGCACTTTCCAGCGTAAGCTTTGTTACCGGTGTAGACAGGTTTAATGTGAAAACAACTTTTACCCTGCAGCAAAGCACAAAGGTATCTATTGGTATACTTATCAACTTTACCAGCGGCCAGCAGGCCTTCAGAGCGGGAGGCATCAAGCTGATGGGACCAGATTTGTAAACAAAAATTATTAAAGATCTATTGGGGATAATTAAGAATCGGACTAAAATGATAAGAACAATGAAAAAGCTGGGTTGGGTGTTACCGGGAATACTGATCATGGTAACGGTTGCTAATGGTCAGCGGCAGATCAACATAGAATCTCCCGATGGGAAATTGAAACTGCTACTTGCGGTAGGGAAACAAATATCTTATTCCATACATCATGCAGGAGATCCGTTGATCGATAATGGCCGGCTTTCGATGACGCTCGTCGGAGGAGAAGTATGGGGGGTAAACCCGATTGTAAAGAAGATAAGCAAAAGCGAAAGAAACGACACTATTCCTTATCATTTCGGTACTTCGGATAAGTTACAGAACCATTATAAAGAGGTAGCTATTGATTTCAAAGGCAACTGGGGTTTGGTTTTCAGGTTGTATAATGAGGGAGCCGCCTACAGGTTTGTTAACAGGCGGGAGGCCGGATTCAATGTCACGGGCGAGGAAGTGGGGCTGAACTTTCTGGGTGATTTTCAAACATTCACCAATTATACTTCAGGCTCCAAGGATAAGCCTGCTCCTAAAGATAAACAGCTGGAAACCGCCTTTGAAAATTTTTATGAGGTGATACCTCTTTCTAAAATCGATAGCCGTAGGCTGATCGTTCTTCCCCTGGTGATAGATGCAGGTAAAGGAAAGAAAGTGACTATTACCGAGTCTGATCTCGAATCTTATCCCGGTTTGTATTTAAACCGTGAAGAAGGCAGTAGCATGCTCACTTCCTATTTTGCAGCTTACCCCGATGTTAAACACCAGGGAGGAGGAAGGAATATCCAGATGCTGGTAGATAAGCGGTTTGACTATATAGCAAAAGTGACAGGCAGGAGAAATTTTCCGTGGAGAGTTTTTGTTGTCACTACAAGGGACCAGGATATGCTGGCTTCTGAATTGGTATATAAGCTTGCCGAACCGTCGAGGATCAAAGATCTTTCCTGGATTGAACCGGGCCTGGCCATGTGGGACTGGTGGCACGACCGGAATATGACGCACGTGAATTTTAAGACAGGCGTTAATACGGAAACCTATAAATACTATATCGACTTTGCTGCAGCAAATAACATGAAGTACGTGGTAGTGGATGAAGGATGGTCTGACCGGAAGAAAGTAGATCTTTTTGCTGTGGTGCCCGGGATGAATATTAAAGAGATCGTTGAGTATGGACGAACCAAAAATATTGGCATTCTTTTGTGGGCGGGTTATTGGCCTTTGGACAGGGATATGGAAGCTGCCTTCAAACATTATAGCGAAATAGGTGTAAAAGGATTTAAGGTAGACTATCTGAACCGCGATGACCAGGAGATGGTAGACTTTGTTTATCGTTCCTCCGCTACAGCTGCTAAATATAAGATGATCCTGGATTTTCATGGAATTTATAAGCCAACCGGTATACAACGCACTTTTCCTAATGTATTAAATTTCGAAGGGGTGATGGGCCTGGAAACTTCAAAATTCTCTGCAACCACTGAAATGGTCGATAATGATGTTACGATTCCATTTATCAGGATGCTTGCGGGTCCCATGGATTATACCCCCGGGGCTATGCGCAATGCCGCCAAAGGTAATTTCAGGGTCATCGGCAGCCAGCCTATGAGTCATGGTACCCGTTGCAGGCAATTAGCCATGTACGTGGTATATAAGGCACCGCTGCAAATGATCAGCGATAATCCTTCTGAATATAGTAAAGAACCTCAGAGCTTTGATTTTATTAAAACCGTTCCGGTAAGCTGGGATGTAACCATAACAATAAATGGCAAGCTGAGAGAACACCTGGCGCTGGCCCGGAGAAAAGGCCAGGACTGGTGGGTAGCGGGTATGACCAACTGGAATGAGCGGGACATGGAAATCGATCTTTCTTTTTTGCCAACCGGTAGTTATGAAATGGTATTGTTTACGGATGGCATCAATGCAGATAGAAACGGTAATGATTATAACCGGGAAATCAGGAATATAAAAAATGGAGAGAAGCTAAAAATAAAACTGATGCCTGGTGGTGGGTTTGCCATGAAACTCAGGAAGATCTAAAAGTAACCAACGATCTAAGTAGCAATGACGATTCAAAAAGTAATTGACCTCAATTGTAAGCTCGGTGAATCTCCCGTTTGGGATGCCGAAAGATCCGCTATTTGCTGGGTAGACATAACAGGGCAGGCTATACATGAATTCAATACTGCATCAGGAAGGCAGCATACCTTTTTAATGGAGCAGGCTGTGGGCTGTATAGCGCTGTGCGATAATGGTGATTTCCTGGCGGCATTGAAAGATGAGGTGGTAAGGATAGACCGGTTGACAGGGGCGGTACAGTCTGTAATAGCAGGCCCTGAGCGCCGCCTGGTAACCAATCGCTCTAACGATGGTAAATGTGACGCGAAGGGAAGATTTTGGTTTGGAACCAAATCGCTGTCAGATGAGCCACGGGCCGGCAATGTATACTGCGTGGCAGATGGTGTATGTTCTTTACAAATTCAGGATGTTACCATCTCCAACGGTATAGCCTGGAGTGATGACTACAGGACGATGTACTATATAGATACGCCGACCTTCGGGGTGGTAGCTTATGACTATGATTTGAATAACGGCAGTATCAGCAATAAACGAACGGTAATTGAAATAGCTGAGGAGGAGGGTTTTCCCGATGGAATGACCATTGATACAGAAGGCATGTTATGGATTGCACACTGGGGTGGTTTCCAGGTGGCGCGCTGGGATCCATCAACGGGGACCAAATTATCTTCTATTCAACTTCCGGTTGCTAATGTAACCTCCTGTGTATTCGGGGGGGCGGCCCATGAAGATCTTTATATAACAACAGCCCGGACCGAAATGAGTTCCGGCAACGATTCGATAAGGAGTGACGAAGGCTGTCTTTTTGTGGCCGTGAATAGTGGCTTTAAAGGATTGCCTGCAAACAGGTTTAGTATAAAAAACACTGAAAAATAATAAAAACGGAATCATGAGAAGATTTGAAAATCAGGTGGCAATAGTGACGGGCGGCGCAGAAGGTATAGGAAAAGCAGTAGGATTAAGATTGGCCAACGAAGGGTGCAAGATTGCGCTTTTAGATCTTAATGAAGATCTTTTAAACGAAACGGTAAAAGAGTTTACCAACCTTAATTATATAGTAAAAGGTATTTCGATCGACATTAGTAAAGAACAGGCTGTAAGAGATGCCGTCAACGAAGTGGAGCAGTTCTTCGGTAAAATTGATATAATGGTTAACTGCGCGGGAATAGTAGGACCCAGCAATACCAGGATAACCGCTTATGAGCTGAGTGACTATGATAAAGTATATGATGTCAATCTCAAAGGCTCTTTTCTGATGACGAAATACAGTATTTTGGCTATGGAAAAGAATAACTATGGGAGGATTCTTTTGATGTCGTCCATTGGGGGCAAAGAAGGAAATCCGTTTATGTGCGGGTATGCTTCCTCCAAGTCGGGTGTGATGGGACTGGTAAAGGGAGTAGGTAAGGAGTATGCTAAAACAGGTATCACTATAAATGGACTGGCGCCGGGTGTGATCAAAACTGCTATGAATGCCAATACAGCTGCAGAACAACTGGATTATATGGTAAGCAAGATACCGATGGGCAGGTTGGGGACTGTTGAAGAGGTTGCTGCCATGGCGGCCTGGGTTGTATCAACAGAGTCTAGTTTCAATACAGGCTTTATCTTTGACCTATCGGGTGGACGTGCCACTTATTGATCAGGAAACTAAACAGGAATGAGAAAAAAAGTAGTCGTATTAGGAGGAAGTTCAGGAATTGGTAAGGCAGCTGCACAACGTTTTGCAAAAGAAGGATGGATCGTACTGGTAGCAGCCCCGGATTTCGATAATGCACAAAATGTGGCAGCGGGTTTAACTGGTGAAGATCACAGGGCTTTACAGTTGGATGTTACAAAGCCTGCCGACCTGGAACAATTACAAACACATATTAAAAAAGAATTTTTCCCCTTGGATGCCCTCGTTAACTCGATAGGTATTTCAAAATCAGTTGATGTAGTTCAGTCTGATTTTGATGAATGGGATAGCCTGTTACAGGTGATGATGTATGGAGTTATTAAAGCAACAAGGTTGCTGATTCCCTTCCTGTCGAATGGAGGACGTATCGTAAACGTTACTTCCATACACTGGAACCGCGTGGCAAAAGGTAGTTCTTCCTATGGAATGGCGAAAGCGGCTATTACTCAATTCACCCGCTCGTTAGCAGTAGAGCTGGCTCCCCAAAATATATTGGTAAATGCTGTGGCACCGGGCTTTGTAAATACAGGCATGTCTGTAAAGGAAGACGGGCGAAATGAGCTGGATTCTGAATGGTTCAGGGATAACTATGTTAAGAATGATCATCTTCCATTAAAGCGGGCGGCTGAACCGGAGGAAATAGCTGGTGTAATATGGTTTTTATCAGGCCCGGATGCCAGCTATATTACCGGTTCTGTAATGACGGTAGATGGTGGACTAACTATAACATTTTAAGGCGAACCATATAGGTTGAAGCAGCCTTAATTAAAGCAATAGAAGCAAATGAAAATAACTCGTGTAGAAACGCATGTATGTAATGCACGTATGCGTAACTGGATCTTTGTAAAGGTGATAACCGATCAGCCAGGTCTTTGGGGTTGGGGAGAAGCTACCCTCGAGTGGCATACCCGCTCGGTGGTAGGCGCTATTGAAGATGTATCACAACTGATAGTAGGCGAAGACCCGCGGAGGATCGAACATTTATGGCAGATGATGAACCGGCAGCACTTCTGGCATGGTAATAACGTGGTGCGGGGAACGGCCATCAGTGGTATTGATATTGCGCTCTGGGATATCCTGGGTAAAATTCATAACCTACCCAGCCATGAACTTTTCGGAGGACGGGTGCGGGATTTTATTCGCCTGTATTCACACCTGGGCGGAGGGAAGATGGAAGACTTTTACCAGACCAAACCTGATGATGCCAAAAGGTTTGCAGAGCTGGCGTTGCAATCGGTAGCTGAAGGTTTCTCAGCTTTTAAATCAATGGCCGTACCTGTTACAGATACTTTGGAAGGATTGAAGCCCATTCACTATGCCGAAGCATGTGTAGCTGCTATGCGTGAGGCCGTAGGCGTTGATATAGATATCATGGTAGATTGCCACGCCCGGCCAAGTCCGCGCATGGGTATGCAATTTGCAAAAGCACTGGAGCCTTATGGCTTATACTTCTTCGAAGAACCTTGCTGGCCCGAGCACATGACAGATATAGCCCGCATACAGGAGTCAGTAACAACGCCAATCGCAACAGGAGAAAGGCTTACCTCCATACATGCGTTCAGAGATATGCTTTCACTGCGGGCTGCCAGTGTTATCCAGCCCGATATCGTTCATTGTGGAGGATTGACCGCAGCTTTAAAGATCAGGGCTATGGCCGAAGCCTACGGGGTTTCTATAGCGCCTCACAATCCACAGGGTCCTGTTAGTACTGCTGCCTCGCTCGAATTTGGATTTGCAACTCCTAATTATATTATTTGTGAAACCGTACATAATGATGTGCCCTGGCGGGAAGAAGTGGTACAGGAAGGGTTTTCCATCAATAAATCCAACCGTACAATAATTCCTTCTTCAAAGCCTGGTCTTGGTATCGAGATTAATGAAGATATAATTAAGAAGCATCCGTTTGAACAGGAGCTGCCGCAGCGTGTTTTTTATAAAGATGGGGCCGTGGGAGATTGGTAATGCTGGTTGGTAGCAACAACAACTGCCGGCCTCTGTTAGGTTACCTGAATAGAACATAGATTGATTATAGCCGATAATGGATAGGAGCTGGTGGGCGATTTGTTTGCAATAATTTAGAGTAGTTGTTTGGGCGCGAAAATGAACCCACCTCGTTATGTATTACTTCGTTGTGTAGAATTTTATATATGTACCGATTGCCTTTTTGCCTGTTGTTAATAGTAATTCCATTTAGTTTGATCTGTTACAGTCAGGTTTTAAGTGGTGTAGACGACCTGGGCAGGGTGCTGCCTCAAAATAGTGTAGTGGGCGATCCTGTAAAGAACAGGCAGGTGGGCATGTTCTACTTTTTATGGCAGGGCGATACACGTTCACGCGTTTCCGAACGTTTTTGGGATTTGACTGATATGTATGAAAAGAATCCCGGGATATTCAATGATTTTTATCATAAGGGCTGGGGGGGAGGTGCCGGAATACCAGGCAGGTACTATTTCTGGGGCGAATCTATTTATGGGTATTACCGCGGGGATGACTATTGGGTACATTTAAAGAATATACAGTTGCTAACCGATGCCGGTGTAGATTTTTTGGTTATCGATGCAACCAACCGGTTGATTTACGAAGAACAGTCGGATATATTGTTTAAAGCAATGGAGGCCGTTCGCAAACAGCATAAGCATCCTCCTAAAGTAGTGTATTATACCAATACGGCTTCGGGCGCTGCTATGCAGGATATCTACAACAAGTATTACAGGCAAGGAGCGCCGTACAGGTACCCCGATTGCTGGTTCTACCTGGATGGGAAGCCCTTGATCATTGGTATATCAAAAGAAGCAACGGGATCTGATTATGCCGGTTTTTTTACAATCAGGGAATCGCAGTGGCCCAACGAAAAGCAAAAAGTCAATGGATGGCCCTGGATTGAATTTCAGCGCCCGCAGCATGTGTATAGCAATCATAGGGGCGAGCGGGAGATAGTGAATGTTTCAGCTGCCCAACATCCCAACCTTGAAGCTTCTATGGGAGGCTCGGCATTCTACGGGAAAGCAGGCAACTGGGGCAGAAGCTTTCATAATAATGCTCCGGGTAATCCGTCTGCTGATATGCATTATGGTTACAATATTCAGGAGCAATGGGATTTTGCGATCCAACAAAATGTACCCTTTGTCTTTGTTACAGAATGGAATGAATGGGTAGCGGGTAAATGGCGCTCCCAGTCAAAAGATACCAGCCAGTCGTTATTCGTTGATCAGGCAAGTCCCGAATATAGCAGAGATATAGAACCATCGCTAACCGCAGGTTTGAGAGATCATTACTACATGCAGCTGGTGGCTAACATCAGGCGTTACAAGGGGGTAAATAATGATCGCATAATAGAAAGGCAGAAAAAAAATGCTGCTGCCATTAACTGGGATGATATACCCGTAGCTTACCAGGACTATATAGGAGATATATTGCACCGGGATCATCCCGGAGCGCCCTCTGAGCCGCGGATCGTATACAAAAATACTTCAGGAAGAAATGACATCAATAGGCTGAAAGTAGTTGCAGGCAAGAACCGGTTGCACTTTTTTGTGAATACTGTAAATAAGCTAACACCTGCCAAAGGAGATAACTGGATGACGCTATGGTTAAATACGGATGCGTCTTACCAATCTGGTTGGCTCGGATATGATTACAGGGTGGTTAAGGGCAATTTGCTACAGCGGTATATAAACAATAACTGGCAATCGCAGGGAAAAATAAAACATCGGGTTGACACCAACTACCTGGTGTTGGAAATTCCTTACCGTTCTCTTGGCTTGCCAGCAGGCAATTTTTCTATTGAAATGAAATGGTCCGATAATATGCAAAATAACGACCCACTGGATTGGTATGTCAATGGAGATGCTGCACCGGGAGGAAGATTTAATTTGCTATTACATATAAAATAAGGATAACCCCATTTTAATAAAAATCAATGATAAACTATGGCTATTAAAGGAATTACTAAAAAATGGGTGATCGTATTTTTCGCTGCCGCTATGTCTCAGTTTTCCGCCTGTGAAAAAAAATCGAACGGAACTGCAGATGGTGCAATATCCAGGGTTTTGGTAAAATCAGGGTATAAAAGAGTTCAGGTTTCTTTTGGTATAGCTAATAGCAAGGCCTCTGCCTTTTTAGTCACACACAGCGCTTCATCTGAAGTGATCCGGGTGAATGCTTCACAGGCAGTTAACGACTCAATTACCTTCTTTATAGAGAACCTCAACCAGGGCTACTATACATTTAAAGTGGAAGCGGTCAGAGGAGATGGCAGCATTATTGGTGGGGCCCATATAGTTAATGGAAGAACTTATGGAGAGGGTCACGTTGCCGGTTTGGCTGCTGTTGCTGCTGCCGACCTTGTGTTTATCAGGAATGAAACTCCTTACCTTACATGGACCCGATCCCTTCCAACCGATTTCATTGGTACTGAAGTATACTATACCACTGTTTCCAATCAAACAACCAGTATTCGTTCCTATATAGCGGATGGCGTTTCTGTTTTACCCGGGTATAAAGACCGTACGGCGTTTGAATATCGTTCCATGTACTTACCGGCCAATAGTATTGACACATTTTTCTCAGCACCCATTAAAACCGCTGCTCCGGCCTATTTCGCAAGCCTCGCTAATAAGTATATTATAGAAAAATCGGGTATGGTAAGCGAAGTAACAGAACAATCAAGAACAAAACTTCATAACCACGTTGAATACTCGACATTAAGATTTAAGACGGGAACAGGAAGTCCGCAAAGTCTGTTTATAATAGCAGCTGATTTAAGTAAGGGCAACCTGGGACTCAGTACATTAATGCCGGATAACGCTACTGCATTTAAAACACAAACGGTAAAGCAGATGGCGCAAAAGCGGACAGAGGCCGGTCAGAAGGTTCTTGCCGCTGTAAACGGAGATTTTTTCGATTGGACTCCAATTGAGGGTAGACCTTGGGGACCAGTGGTCGTAGAAGGCAATGTGATCAAGAACTTTCTAAAAGCCGGTATTAATTCATCTTATATTGGTGTAAGAAAAGACGGCAGTTTAGCCTTGGGCATGGCGTCCGCATTAACGGCTGCAGATTATACCGGTTTTCAGAACCTGGTGGGTGCAGGTGAAACCGTCCTGTACTTAAATAAAACGAGAAAAATTTATAATGACACAGACCGGCATCCCAGAACTATGACAGGATTTACAGACGATCGAATGCTGTATCTAATAGTGGTAGACGGGCGTAGAAACGACTACTCCATCGGCATGACCCTCGATGAACTTTCCAAAATAATAGGCAGTCTTAATGTAAGTTTTGCAACCAACCTGGATGGCGGAGGATCGAGTACCATGGTTGTGAACCAGAATAATGGCCTGGCGGTAACGAACCGCTTTTCTGATGCCACAGAGAGAGCGATTGCTAATTCCATTGCGATTGTAGAAAAGTAATTAATGTTTTTCAAAGTTTAAAATATCTAAACAGAATAACTGATCCTAATAAA
This sequence comes from Paraniabella aurantiaca, assembly GCF_050309965.1. Taxonomy (NCBI): domain Bacteria; kingdom Pseudomonadati; phylum Bacteroidota; class Chitinophagia; order Chitinophagales; family Chitinophagaceae; genus Paraniabella; species Paraniabella aurantiaca. The sequence continues at coordinate 54,095 of NZ_JBLOSY010000002.1, forward strand.
ATTATTTTATTTGTTAAACACCCAATAATAACGATGAGACTTGGCCCTTTTTTTATTCTAGTGTTTTTTATCTGGCTATTGCCATCCTGTAGCGGCGTTAAAAAAACAAATACAAGCTTGACGAGTATCGAAGATATTTTTAAACGAGCACCTGATTCTATTCAAACCAGTGTTTACTGGTATTGGATATCCGACCATATTTCTAAAGAGGGGGTTATTAAAGATCTTAAAGCAATGAAAGCCGTTGGAATCAACCGGGCCTTTATTGGTAATATAGGGCTGAGTGATCTGCCCGGGAGCGCCTATGGTAAAGTGAAAATATTTTCTGAAGCCTGGTGGAATATTTTACATGCCGCTTTAAAAACAGCTACCGAGCTAGATATAGAAGTTGGTATTTTCAACAGCCCGGGCTGGAGTCAGTCGGGTGGGCCATGGGTAAAGCCAAACCAGGCAATGCGCTACCTGGCAGTAGCAGATACAATAATTAGTGGTGGCCGTAAACTGGCGCTAAACCTCCCCGTTCCGCACAAAGATTTTCAACCGGTGCAGACTTTAGCCTTTCGTACTCCCAAAGATCATGGTATAAGCATTGCCGATTTCAATCCTAAACTAAGGTCTAATAAGCCGGGTTTAGAAGCGTACCATATTTTGGATAAAAATACAGGTACTGGCATTGATCTGGAAAAGAGCAGTGAAACAGAAATAATAATAGATGTCACAAAACCATTCACGGCACGTAGTCTCGTTGTAACGCCGATGAAGAAAAATATGATTTTTGACGTACTTCTCGAAGTGAAAAAGGGAAATACTTTTATTCCTGTAAAGTCCTTCAGGTTGAACAGGATTAATAATAACCTGAACGTAGGATTTGAGCAATTTGCCCCTGTTTCAGTATCGTTTAATGCCGTGGAGGGCAATACATTTAGATTAGTGTTTAAGCATATTGAGGGTGAATCAGGAGTAGCCGAAGTGGCTCTTGCAACAGCTCCGGTAGTTGAAAATTATAAAGAGAAGATACTGGCCAGGATGCATACTACGCCGCTTCCTTACTGGCACGACTATCAATGGGAGCGCCAGGCAGAAATATCAGATCCCGGATATTTGATTAACCCACAGGAGGTGATCAATCTCGCCACACAGGTAGATAAGAAAGGCCAACTAGTGTGGGATATGCCTGCTGGCGAATGGATGATCTTACATACAGGAATGGTGCCCACCGGTGTTACTAATAGTCCGGCGAGTCCCGAAGGGACAGGACTGGAGATTGACAAAATGAACTACCAACATGTGCTGGCTCATTTCGATGCTTTTTTAGGCGAGATATTAAGAAGGATACCTAAAGAGGACAGGAGATCTTTTAAGGTAGCGGTGCAGGACAGTTATGAAACAGGCGGCCAAAATTGGACGGATGGATTTATTGATAAGTTTAAAAAAATATATCGCTATGATCCTGTACCATTCCTTCCCGTATTTCATGGGTTGGTCGTAGGCAGCCAAAGCCAGTCAGATCGCTTTCTCTGGGATCTTCGACGGCTGGTGGCTGACAAAGTCGCTTATGAGTATGTAGGTGGTTTGAGGAATATCAGTCATAAGCATGGGTTAACCATTTGGTTGGAGAGTTATGGACATTGGGGCTTTCCCGGCGAGTTTCTGCAATATGGAGGCCAGTCAGATGAGATCGGAGGTGAGTTCTGGAGTGAAGGAGAGTTGGGCAATATAGAGAACAGGGCAGCAGCTTCTGCAGCTCATATCTATGGTAAAACCAAGGTTTCAGCGGAGTCCTTTACTGCAGCCGGAAATACTTTTGGTCGCTACCCGGCGCTCTTTAAAGAAAGAGGGGATCGCTTTTTCGCCGAAGGTATCAATAACACTTTATTGCACGTATATATTCACCAGCCTTATGAAGATAGCTTACCTGGAATGAATGCCTGGTTTGGCAATGAGTTCAACCGAAATAATACCTGGTTTTACAATATGGGCGGGTTTATATCCTATTTAAAACGAAGCAACTTTATGCTGCAGCAGGGGCGTTATGTTGCAGATGTGGCTTATTTTATAGGTGAAGATGCCCCTAAAATGACAGGCGTTCAGGATCCGGCAATTCCCAAAGGATATGCTTTTGATTATATTAATGCAGAAGTTATATTAAACCGGCTTACTATGAAAGACGGACGCTTTACACTTCCTGACGGGTTATCTTACAAGGTATTGGTGTTGCCTAAATTAGAAACCATGCGGCCCGAAGTATTGCGCCAAATTGAAAAGCTGGTAAAGGAGGGTGGCGTGGTGCTGGGACCTAAGCCACAACGGGCTCCGGGTTTGGCAAATTACTTACAGGCCGACAAGGAAGTACAACGTATTGCGGCGGATATGTGGAAGGGGATAGATGGAAAAGCCACCCTGGAAAACCGCTATGGCTCAGGATTAGTACTGGACGGATTATCGTTGGAAGCTGTAATGGAACGACTGTCCATGAAGGCTGATGTAACATTAAAGGAAAAAGATTCTGTAACATATCTGCATCGTACACTGCCCGATGGGGAGATTTATTTTATAGCGAACCAGTCCGATCAGAAAATATCATTCATACCCCAATTCAGGGTTTCCGGTAAACTGCCCGAGCTTTGGGACGCTGTTACAGGTACTACAAGACCTTTACCGGAATTTAATGATAATGGTAAACAAACTGCCGTTCCACTTCAATTAGATAAACTGGAAAGTGCCTTTATTCTCTTTCGCAACGCAAAATCTGCAAAGAATAGCGGCCGCCTTAATTTCCCCGAGCCGGTGCAGGTAATACCGGTTACGGGTACCTGGGATGTTTTGCTGGAAAGCCCCGTCAGCAATAAGGTTAACATAAAAATGAATGAATTGATGGATTGGTCTAAGCATAAAGACCCCGCTGTTAAGTATTTCTCAGGCGCTGCCACCTACACTATTGCATTACCTCAAATAAGGGTCAAAGAAAAACAGCAGGTATTCCTGGATTTGGGTGATCTGGTGGCTACCGCCACTGTAAGCATCAACGGAAAGAAAATCGGCAATGTCTGGACTCCACCTTACAGGTTAGAGGTTTCCGATCATCTTAAAGCAACAGGTAACGTATTAACGGTGACAGTAGTGAACACCTGGGTCAATCGTTTAATTGGCGATCTCAATTTACCCGAAGAAAAGCGTAAAACCTGGACTATGGTTAATCCTTATACTAAGAATAGTCTTCTACATCTATCAGGACTATTAGGTCCTGTAAAACTTCAGGTGTATTAGTTCCCATAGTAAAAACTAAATTTTTGTAATGAGAAAAGTATTGTTTTATTTGATTTTGTGGAGTGGTTTGTGCCCGTTATGTGTAAGTGGTTTTGCTCAACAGGGCGGCACCAGTCAAAAAATAAAAAGCCCTATTACCCGGGAATATATATATCCCACAAGAGTTGTATGGCAAAAAGGAGAGGTGGCTCACGCGGAGCAGTTATCTGAAAAGGGAATTGGCCAGGCCAGTCTGAACAATTCGAATATTGTTATTCTCAAAAGTAAAAACTCAGACACGGCAAGTATTTTACTTGATTTCGGCAAAGAACTGCACGGTGCTCTTGAAATAATAACAGGCATGTGGCCTGCACCTAACCGAGCCCGAACTATCCGGGTGCGTTTTGGAGAGTCCGTAAGTGAAGCGATGGCAGAACTAGGTGAACATGGTTCCACTAACGATCATGCCATGCGTGATTTTAACCTGATGTTACCCTGGCTGGGTAAAGCGCAAACCGGGGAGTCCGGATTCAGGTTTGTACGGATAGATTTATTGGATAAGGATGCCGTATTACAGTTAAAAGAGGTACGCGCCATATCCACCTACAGGGATATCCCTTACCTGGGCTCTTTTAAAAGTAGTGATGAGCGTCTTAACAAGATATGGGAAACGGGAGCTTATACTGTGCATTTAAACATGCAGGACTACCTGTGGGATGGTATCAAGCGCGACAGGCTGGTTTGGGTGGGCGATCTGCATCCCGAAGTGTCTACGGTGAATACGGTTTTTGGTTATAATGAAGTAGTACCTAAAAGTCTTGATCTCGCACGTAATACCACACCGTTACCTGGCTGGATGAGCGGCATTAGTACCTACTCTATGTGGTGGATCATTCTTCATTATGACTGGTATATGCAGCATGGTAATTTAAGTTACCTGAAGGAGCAAAAGGATTACTTACAGGGTCTTTTAAAACAAATTGTAAGCAAGGTGCATGACGGAAAAGAAAAAATGGATGGGCATCGTTTTCTGGATTGGCCTTCAAGCAAAGATACAGTTGCCATTCATGCAGGCTTACAGGCAATGACCATCTGGAGCCTGGAAAAAGGTGCCGAACTAAGCTTGATTATTGGCGATGATGAAACGGCAGCATTATGTAAGGAAACTGTATCCCGGCTTAGGTCGGTAATACCCTCACATAACAATAGCAAGCAGGCAGCCGCCTTGCTAGCCCTAACAGGCATACTCGATCCACAAACAGCTTATAACGATGTGTTATCGGCAGGCGGAGCCAAAAACTTTTCTACTTTCTATGGTTATTATATGCTGGAAGCCATGGCTAAAGCAGGAAAATACCAGGAAGCGCTGGAAATTATCTCTACTTACTGGGGAGCTATGCTGGACCTGGGCGCTACCACTTTCTGGGAAGATTTTAATATGGACTGGTTACAGAATGCAGGACGTATTGACGAGATCACGCCGCCAGGTAAGGTGGATATCCATGCAGCCTACGGAGACTACTGTTATGTGGGTCATCGTCACAGTTTTTGTCATGGCTGGGCTTCAGGACCAACAGTATGGCTGTCGCAACATGTGCTGGGAATTCAGCTGGCTGGTCCCGGTGGAAAAACGTTCCGCGTCAAACCCAACCTGGGAAACCTGTCTTTTGCAGAAGGTACTTATCCCACTTCGCTCGGACCTATTTATGTAAAACATACAAAAAATAATAAGGGCAAAGTGATCAGTATAGTAAAAGCGCCCAAAGGAATCCGCATTTTAAAATAAATTACCTATCCTTTTTATTATTGTCAACATGCCCCGATCAGTAAAAATACAATTTCAGTTAAGCTGGCTTTTGGCGCTGCTCTTCACTCATATCGATATATCTGCTCAGAAGTATGATGTTGCTGCATTTTATTGGCCTGCCTATCATTACGAACCGCGTATTGAATTTCTCTTTCCTGAGAAAAAGGGAGAATGGGAAATTATTTATAAGTCGAAGCCCAAAGAGCCCGGCCATCTGCAACCGAAAGTGCCGGTATGGGGTTACCAGGACGAAGCGAATCCGCGCGAAATGAATAAGAAAATAACTGCAGCGGTAGAGCATGGAGTAAACACGTTTATCTTCGACTGGTATTGGTATGAGCGAAAGCCCTTCCTGGAAAGCTGTTTGAATGATGGCTTTTTAAAAGCCAATAAAGGACGCATGAAGTTTTACATCATGTGGGCCAATCATGATGCTACCAGCTATTGGGACACCCGAAATCCGAGGAAGGACTCTGTTGTCTGGAAAGGAGGGGTGAACCGGGCTGAGTTTGATAAAGTTACCGACCGTATTATCGCCCGTTATTTTAAAAATCCTTCCTATTATAAAATCGATGGAAAACCGGTCTTTTGCCTATACGAATTACAAACCTTAATAGATGGCCTGGGAGGCGCGGAACCTACCCGCCTCGCTCTCGATGATTTTCGAAGGAAGGTCAGGGTAGCAGGTTTTCCGGGACTTCATTTGCAGGGTATTTTATGGTCCGCCTTGCCGGCCAACATAAATGGTGTGCCAGGCGATAAGATCCAAACACAAGATAAGGTACTGTCTTTTTTCGGTTTCAACAGTATTACTAATTACTGCTGGGCACATTTACAAAACCCCGAAGGGGACTATGAAAAATGGGCAGACGCTTCCACTAACATGTGGACCAACTTTACCCGTGATTTTTCCATCCCTTACTTTCCCAATCTGACAATTGGCTGGGACGCAAATCCGCGTTATCCATTCAAAGCAGGGTATATTACTAATCCTGCTCCTGAAAAATTTGAAAAATATCTGAGGAAGGCAAAAGCTTTTGTTGATCAGCACCCGAAACAACCGCGGCTGGTTACCATTAATGCCTGGAACGAATGGTCGGAAGGCAGCTATCTTGAACCGGATACTACTCATAATATGAAATATCTCGAAGCGGTAAAGCGCGTTTTTGGTTCGCAGAAATAGTTATCTACTCTCCACCTGGCCCCTTGTTGTTTGCTATAATACTTGTTGTTTACATTAATCCACAAGCGGGTTAATGATAGATCCGGCTATATTGGCCGGATTTTTATTTACCCCGCCTCTTCGGAGGGGATTATTGTTTCAAAATACCTGGCAAATATTTTCATTTTTGATTGGTACAAAATAAAACTGGTACAGAATCAACCGCTCTCTGATTTCATCCTGTCTATTTTTGTCGCCGATACGAATTAATTGCTTGTTAAACAATTATTGCCCGCATTGCTCGGCTTGCCATAGCTCTTTAAAGGATTGAATTGCTTCCGGGATCACTGAGATGGAGATGAACGGTAATGGTGTAGGCTTCAACTTCAGTAATGCTTATATTATTCCCTGCCGGATGGCCTTGCTGATAAGGATTGCCGTATTTTTCGCATCAAATTTTTCCAGAAGGCTTTTTCGGTGCGTATTTACAGTGGGGATGCTGATAAAAAGCTGTCCGGCTATTTCTGCATTGGTAAGTCCTGCCGCAATCAGCCGCAACACTTCTTTTTCACGTCTGGTTACCAGGGGCATTTCCTTACCCGTTTCTTTCATTGATACAGCGGCTTCGGGGCTAAAATAGGTTTTTCCGGTCAATACAACCCGGATAGCCTCCAGCACTTCTTCCTTGTCTGCATTTTTCAATATATAACCGGAGGCGCCGTTATCCATCATATTTCTGATGATTGCCTGCTGGTTAAAAGTACTGAGACCCAGTACAAAAACGGCAGGGTATAGCAACTTTACTTCTTTACAAAGATCGGTGCCGCTCTTGTCCGGCAAGCTGATGTCCATAAGCAATACATCCGGTTGTTGCTGTTTCAGAAAACTGAGGCAGGAGGCTGCATTGGCGGCATGCCCGAGCCAATCAATGTTTTTTTCATGCTGCAACAGAGAGCGGATACCCTCTATTACCATATAATGATCATCTACTATAAACACGCCTGCTTTCATAATTGAGGTTTTCGGGGACAATATCAAATATTAACTTCAATCAGGACGGATGTGCCTTTACCTGGTTCTGAATGTACATCAATTTTTCCTTTCAGAAAATCAACCCGGTTTTGAATGTTGTTCCATCCCATACCTTTTGCTGCGGTAAGCTGGTTTTTATCAAATCCTTTCCCATCGTCTTCTACGGTAACTGTCAGCAGCTTTTCCTGTATCGATATATGAAGCTGTACCAGTACATTTTGCGCACCGGAATGTTTTACGGAATTGTGTACCAGCTCCTGTATGATACGATAAATAGTAACAGAAATGGTTGGGTCGATGCCGGCATCACCAGCCCCCACAGACTGATAGCTGACCTGTACCGCGCCACTTCGATCTATTTCATTGCAAAATTCCTGCAACGCTACATTTATACCGTATTTTACCAACACCTCAGGCATCATGTTATGCGCTATCCGGCGCATCTCCTTAATACTGCTGTCCAGCATGTCAATGCTGCGTTCAAAGGCCTGTGCATTGTCGGGCGTTAGTAGCAGATTACCTTTCACATTGCTTAGGGAAAATTTAACACCACTCAGCATGCCACCCAGTCCATCGTGCAGGTCTTTTGCCAGGCGGGTACGTTCCCTTTCTTCTCCTTTTAGCACCGCTTCCGTGGCAGTGAGTTGTTTTTCGGTTTCCAGTTCATCAATTTTTGACTGTTGCAGCTTTTGCCGGTGTTTGTAGTTGCGGTAAGCGAGCAACGAAATAATGAGCAAACCAGCTGCACAGGCAATCAAAAAATAATTAAGAATGTGTTGCTGCTTTAACTGCGATTGCTGCAGCTTTATTTGAGTCTCTTTTTTTTCGGTTTCAAATTTCTTTTCGATGGAAATAGTTTTTTGCTGCAATTCATCGCCTCTTATTTCGTTTTCCAACAATTGAATTTTATCTTTTAATTTTTCACCATCTTCAATGTCGTGCTGCGCATAAAGTATAGACGACAGCACTTGCATAGACTCGTACCGGTCATATTTTGTTCCCAGGCTATCTGCAAGGGCTAGGGATGCCGTACAAGATTCCTTTGCCTTATCAAATTCTTTTTTTAAAAAATAATAGAGTGCCATGCCCCGCAATGCTACTAACTGGCCCTGCGGGTCAGCTAATTGTCTTGCTTTTATAAGTGCCTTTTCGTAATAGGGTTTCATTTGATCAGCATCATACTTATGAAAGTAAATATTTCCAATACCCAAAAGACAGGCAATTTCACCCGATACAAAATTTATTTTTTGTGAAATGGCTAGCGCCTCTTTGTAACAGATAAATGCTGAATCGGGAAAATTATTACTTTGATAACTATTAGCAAGATTAAGCAAACACCGGCCCAGGTCAATACTGTCTCCCGAGGCCCTTAGCTCATTTGCCGCCAGTTTTCCGTATTGCAGGGCATGTGTATACTGCCCTATATTTTGATAAACAAGTTGCTTCATTTCATACATTCTGGCAAGAAGGTATTGGTTCCCCATGTCTTCAAAATACCTGCCGGCAGCTTCGTAGTAATAGATGGCGCTATCATATTCACTTAAATAATTAAAGCTGTTGCCAATGTTAGCCAATGTTCTTGCAAGTAACGATTTGTCATTAAGTTCTTTTGCAATTTGAAAAGATTGTTTGTTGAGCACTAAAGCACTATCAAACGTACCCTTCACATTCAATATGCCCGTATAGCTGGCGATATATTTGATGATGCCTCTTTTATAATGCAGCTGCCTGCTTAGCTTGCCCGCCGTCAGGTAATATTTCCCTGCAGTTTCTGGATTCTCTGGCTCATACTGGTTGCCGATATCTAAGTAAAGTTGCACTTTTACTGTATCATCTTTTGTCGCGGATAATAATTTTAATAAGCTGTCTTTATTCAGTGTTTGTGCATTGCTATCTGCGATAACGCATAGCAAATACATCATTTTTAAAAATATTTTTTTTCTCATTCGATAAAGGTTATGTGCTATTATGCCTTTTCGCCGTTTGCAAATTATGAATGTGTGTTACAGCTTTTTCTCATCTTTTTTAATGATTTTTTGAGCGTATGTTTCAAAAATCATCTTTTTTAATGATTGCCACGGCCTGCTAGTAAATCTACTTTTACACCAGTCATTAAAGCTATAATAATTAACAACAAATCCTCAAAAATAAAACCGGCATTTCTTGAACTGGTAATAAGGAAGCTCAAAGTCTGGTATCCGTGTGAATTACTGGTATCGGTACATTGCCCATAACAATCAATTTGAATTCTTAACGCTATAAAATATGCAACAAATGAAACGCGCCTTTAAATTTTTTAGTCAATATCAAAACCATTATATAATAGGCTGTATTCCGGTATTTTTTTTTCTGATGTTCAGAGTTTCTTCATTACACGCACAAAACCTTAATGACAGCCTTTTACTTTATTTGCCGTTCAATGGCAATGCGAATGATGCGAGTGGTAATGGAAATAACGGTGTCATATCCAATGCAACACCTACAACAGACAGGTTGGGTGTTGCAAATTCAGCCTATGATTTTAACGGCACGAACTCCTACATAGAGATGGCGCCAAGCGCTTCTCTTTCCAAAATATATACTGCTAACGAGGTAACCATTGCAGCCTGGATCAACATCCGGAATTGGTATAACAACTGGAATGTATTTGCTGTTTTTGAACAATATGATCCCGCTACCGATTGGGGGTCGGTACTTTTGGAGGCTAATTGGGCTTCGGGCGGTATTTTGTTTGAGTCGGGCTATAACACCAGCTATATTGGCTGCAATTATGCGTGGAGTTTCAATGAGTGGCACTACCTGGCTGTAACCTATAGCAAGCTTACGGACATCGCCAGATTTTATGTGGATGGTCATTTGCTTGAAGCTAAAGAATACCGGGAAGCCTTTAGCCCGGATCATGTAAATTCCTATGCTATTGGACGTAGCTTAAGTGGTCCTGATGAATACAGCGATGGTAAAATAGATGAGGTGCGCATCTATAATCGTGCCCTGAGCGATGCCGAGCTAATGACCCTGCCATCTGTTGGCGCAACCGGGCTGCCGGTAACCTTTGGCGCCGCTACAGCAATTGTTAAAGACAAAATCCTGTTAGTAAACTTTACCTGTCTGACAGAAAAAAATAATGACCGCTTTATCATTGAAGCATCGTCAGATGGTAAAAAGTTTAAAGAGATAGGAACAGTCAAATCCACTTCGGGCGATTCATATCTGCCGGCATCCTATAGCTTTAGTATGGATATTACCGGCTTAGGCATTACGGGATTGGGCTTGCTGGGTATTTTATTATTACCACTACAGAATAAATGCCGTTACCGGCTTGCAATTACAATGTTTGTGAGTGCGGTGATTTTTGTTTCGTGTACCAGGAGTTTAGCTGACATACAACCGGAATCCCACAGCAATATTTATATACGGATAACACAGGTAGACAAAGACGGCGTAACGGCCAGTAGCAGGATAATACAGGCGGTGGTTCATTAGGAAATTCTCTTTTTGGTGATTGACATCGCATCCGGCACGTACCATTTTACCCTGCAGAATTTAACAACACGAAATAGCTCAAATAAGCTGCTTACCAGAAGGAGCGGGGCTATTTCAGAGACCCCTTTAAAACATATACACATGAAAAAAGTATTTTACCTCCCGCTATTTACCAGCCTGCTTTTAGGGCCAACTTCCTGTAAAAAAAATATGATTGCTGATGATACGGAAGCAGCTACTACAGCTTCGGCTAAATTGGCAGCTACAAATAGTCTTTTGGTATTTAAACCAGACTCAACCAGGCAGCCAACCATTTTTACGAATAAGTCCCTCGAAGAAATGCGGGTTGCAGCCAAAACTGAACAGGAAGCTCTGGTAAAGAAGATATCAGAAATAGTAGCCCCGGTCACAGAAGACCTGCGTAAGCTTATGGAGGCATCACCAGACATGTATAAAGGCTACCAGGTTGCAATAAAAGCTATAGCGGATGCCAAAACCACCGACGAAAAAAAATTGAAAACTGAATATGTAATAAAAGCTTACTATCCTTTTATAAAAAAGATATGGGCAGAGGCAAAAGTTGATGAGCCTGGCTACCAGAAAAAAATAAAAGCGGTGTTCCCCTCGGATGTGCGTGAGTTAATTAAGTTTGATGAGTTTCTCCGGTTTCAGCTTGTTGTGCAAAAGCCGGTTCAGCCTTATTCACCCGGCGATGGTAGTCAGCCATCAACTCCAACGCCGCCGGTGTCTAAACCGGATGATCCCAATCCCTTTTTATGTGTCAACGATATTCCTACATCGTTCTTTCTCTTTGATGGTTACAGATCCGGTATCGGAACAGGATCGCACCACAGCGACCGAAACACAACAAGTATCGGCAATCCTTATTGCGGCATTGATACCAAAACAGATACACAAGGCCCGTGGGGTTCGCGTTCTGAAGTGGGCATCACACTCGATTCTTTTCCTATACCCGGAAGGTTTCCGCTCGATTCCCGGCGTTTGCAGAGTACCCTGGTGTATGATTGGGGCGGTTCTGCGTATACCACTTCGGTCTTAGGTACATCAGTGGCAAGCTACTATGAAACACCTTTTTTTGCTGATCAGTTGGCAAACTGGCGTAGCTCAAGAACTATTTGTGCTCCGGTTACCTTTGTTATGTTTTCCTTTTTAAGCGAAGACGCTTCCTTTAGCTCCTCCCTTAGTGTAAAACAGCCAGGGACGGTAATGGTTTTCGGATATGGCTCTGCCAACCTGAGTTCAGCTTCCGGAATCGCTTTTGCAGGTGCCACCAGCTATGCCGAAACTCTAAACTGGCGGGTCTGTGAAATGCCCTGATTAAAGAAAAGCCGTTCGTGCAAAAGGCCACTAATACGAAGGTTTCTATAGATATGCTAATGGCAAAATAAGCAGCCCTAAAAAGGCTTCAAAGAACATTGCTGTTGGAGCCGGGGGCACCCATGGTCAATCCTCAATGTGATCCGGGAAAGGGCCGCTGATTGCCAACAGCCTTTTCAAATTGGGGACTCTATTTTGGTTTGCAGGGGAGACCATAGCTATGTAATAATTAATACTAGCTGGCATACTGCAATAGATGAGGCCCTGCAGCAGTTCTCTGAACTATTAAATCACGTTTTAAAATATATAATACTTGTGGTTATTTTATTAGCTCCATTAGCTAGATTTGTGGCTCATCCTGACCAACATGAGAAAGGAATTATCTTACGAACAGGTTATTTTACTGCTGAAATACCAATCCGATGAAATGCTTTATCAGGGTATCACTCTATTGCTATTTGTACACGAAGTATTGAAAGAGCAAACATTGGTTAAGCAAGGATTCACTTTTACTCAATACGAGGAGGGGCATATTCTGGTGACGGGCGTAAACGAGGAACTGACGAATAATAATTCTAATGATCGTTATTGCTGTTAAAATATAAGGCATCAGTAAAGCTGGCTGAACCCTTTGGCAAGAACAGGCGGGCTATGAAGCAGGTTGAATATGTGATCGCAGAATGCTGTATAACAGATCCAGGTCAAATGGCTTGCTGATATAACCATCAAATCCGTGCTTATCATACTGCTCGTGTATATTGTTGTTACAACTTAGTGCAATAACAGGTAGGTGAGGATACTTTTGTTTTATGGCTTTGCAGGCATTAATGCAATCTTCATCAGAGAGCCTTATATCCATCATAACCACATGTGGCCTTTCTTTATCAATCATGTCAAGCATCAGGTCCTCATCGCATGTATCAATAGAAATGGTCGTAAATCCTTTTATCTGCAGCGCGAGGCTAAGAACTTCTAAAATAGAAGGGTCATTGTCCTGTACAATAATTGTAGTCATTTTCCAGTTATTTAGAAGCAAATAGTTGCAGCAAATGTATTGCTATTGCCTGCAAGGTAAATCAAAGAATAAAAAAATATATAGTTGTTTTCCCGGCTTTAAGCTGTTGACTGTGTTATTCAACTGGAGCTGACAGTAATTTCTGCAGCAATGAAGGATACTCGTATAATACATCTTGCTACCGGTAACCTGTAGATAGGTAGTGATATTTGTGCAATATCATTGTGATACACCATATTATTCTTTAAAAGATTGAGTTTGGTCGAATAATTGATGTGCTACCATTAATTAAAAAAGAGGAGTGAGATTGGCGGCCATTTAAAATCGATCTATGCAGCGCAAAAAAATTACTGTTGTCGAAGATGATCAACATATCCGGGATATAATCGATATCCTGTCGACCAGTGAGAGCTATGAAGTGACTTTATGTGCCAGTGCGGGTGCGTTTCGCGATTCATTGAGCCATTTGTTGCCCGACCTGTTTATTCTTGACATGATGTTGCCCGATGGCAACGGTATTGATATTTGCCGGGAACTAAGAGCTGATATAGCGACGGTGGCGATACCTATATTGGTAATGTCTGCAAACGTACACGCCCTAAAGGCGCTGGAGTGCGGTGCTGATCTTTTTATACAAAAGCCGTTCGATATACAAATATTTGTACAATATGTAAAAGAATTACTGGAGGGGGCCTGAAGATGACGTTCACAATCGGTTCTTTTAAAGAGACCATACGGCGAGCTCGTATCCATCCGGGTCCAGGAAATGAAATCGGCGTCCGCCGGGAAATTCAAATATCTCCTTCGAAATGATGCCGCCTGCAGCTATTACATGATCCCGGGTCTGAGTCAGATCTTCAGAATAGAGAATAACCAGGATGCTACCTTTCTCCGGAGTACCGCTGGTGAAGCCCCCATCTACAAAGTCACCTTCGAAGGCAGTATAATGCGGGCCATAATCAGTAAAGCTCCATCCGAAAGCTTGGCTATAAAAAGTTTTAGCAGCTTCCAGATCGCGTGAAAGAAATTCAATATATTGTATCTGCTGATGTTTTAATTTTTGCTGCGAAACGGTATTGCTCATTTGGGCAAGAGTTTTTGTGAAAATAAAGGTAAATATATGCTTTTCAGTTAGCCAGGCCTTTACAACAGAATCCGGGTAATGTGTAAGTATTATGCACCCTGGAAAGTATATAATAATTACATTAGGGTTGTAACTTATAACCGGCCCAGGATTTCTGATTTTTTTGCATCATACTCCGACTGTTCTATAAGACCGCGGTCCAGTAACGCCTTTAATTTCTCCAGGCTGGCTACCGGATCTTCAACCGGTTGCTGATAAGTAGACTGTGGTTGGGCAGTAGTAACATTAACGTTGCCGGCAGTTGCCCGTTTATCTTCCAGGTCTTGCTGTCGCCGGAACTCCCGTTGCTTTTCTTCCTGTTCCTGGGCAACCGTGTAAAGTCTCCTGGCCTGAGCTTTAGGCAGGTAATCGACCTTGCTGACCTGTCCGCTTATTGTTTTAACGGAGAACTCTGCGCCGAGGATGCTTTCTTTCATATGACAGTCGTATACATCCTTCCATACGTAGTCTTCCAGTTCCATGGAAAGCCCCAGGTTTTTAAACCGGCAAAAGATAACACGCTTTGTGGTTAGAGCGATAGCATCAGGAGATAAGTTTACCGCCGGTTTCTTTTGAACCGCAATATACTCGATGATTTCTCCGCTCATCAATAAACTACCCAGTTTGCCAACGATCTTTTCAATCGCTTTGGGATCCTGGTCCTCATTAAGGAACTTTCTTATGGGATTAGACATGACTTAGATCTGTGATTTTCTTCCGTAAAGTTAATGACTTCAGGCAATGGAAGATGTTTAAAAATGACCTGACATTTAAAGCATTTCAATTGTAAAATCAAAGCAGGGGTTATAGCTGCCCGTCTTTTGGGGCAGTAGGATAATGTTCTTCCTTGCCCATAAGCAGCCTGTTCTATCTGTCATTAAGAAACATCCGGGTGATCGCGTTTCGCCGTTCTGCTAATACAATAGAATTTTCAGGTCAAAATTACAAAGAGTACCTAATAAATTTATTCACCGCTATCATTACGCCGCTCCTCTTCGGATCTCTGTGTTATATTCTTCGCAGGTTACTCACCGGCCAGTTGATCAGCCTCATAACTACTTAGCCCTGCAATGCTTTCCGGACGATAACAGGGTTATATTGATTATGCATATTCTACTTTAACATTGCTGGCTCAGTTGGTATATTATATTGAGTCGCATAGTCGGGAATGTTTCGGATGTCAGCCACCATAGGTGCTCTGATACTCAGGTTTCGTTATCTACAGTGAATTATTACAACCCTAAGCTTAAAACATATACATGAACTCTTATGTAACAAGATTATCGATTAAAATTTCCTTTATGTGTCAAATAATTGCCTATTTGTGTCGTTGTCGTTAAAACATTCATTCTAGTGATATATTCGTACTTACGGGAAGGGTTTTCCGTATTAGGGTGTAAAGTAGCGAACTCCTGATTTATCCAGGTTGGGTTTGTCGCTCTTTACTTTAAAGTTGATTATAGCGATGTATACGTTCACCAGGATTCCAGTGAATGAAGGGAGTTGTTTTTCTTTAAAAAATCAGGTAACAATATTTTTTGTTAATAATAGCAATAACTTGTATTTTTGGGGTGCTTGAAATTGATAAACATTATTCACAAGCCCTAATGGAATTTTGTTCAGATGTCAATTTCAAATTAAGAACCCAATTTATTAAAGCCCTAAAACTTTCGTAGAACGAGAGTTAAAAAAATTAAATTAAAGCCCTAAACCCAAATTACATTTTTGTAGAATTTTAAATTGTTTCTAAGACTGTCAGTTTGTAGTAAAAGGTCATAACGAAAAATTTTGAGCCCTAATCGAAATTCAATTTTGTTGTTGATAATTCATGCTATACAGCCGGTTGTAAAGATTTATTTGAGTAATTGAATGGTCTGAATAGCCGAAAGTATTTTAAAGCTGTATTGAACTACTTTTTACCCGGTGCTGTTGCTGCGCGAAGCTATTACGCATGCTGAGCATGGTTACGATTGAGTATTGTCAGTTTCCAGAGTTGGAGATAATTGAATTCTCCCCCAAAATTTCATTTGACGATTCATTAAACATATATAAGCCCTAAACACACAGGAATCGTGATGTAAGCTGTCTCGCTCTAAGCCGGTTCAAAAGCCCGGCCGGCTTAGATCTTGACTTTAAAATTTGATTTAGCCCTTTTAACTCTTAAAACCTTCTAATTATGTTGATTACCTAACCAGCCTATTTACCAAGCAGATAACGACGATCGCCGTTTGTTTACATATTAATGTTCCCAGGTATTACACTCCAGGGGAAACTGGTTATTAATGCCCGCCGGTGATCCTATGTCGGTATTGTAGCAACGATCGATTTTGGGTAGTAGTAGTCTGGCAAAGAAGCACCCGGAACGCTACAACCCACTCAGTTAAAATTCAATAGTCGCTGTTACTGATCTGTTTTCTCAGCCTCAATAATATTTTTTAATGATTAGAAATTAAACAACCTTTTATGAAGAAGATTACCCTAATTAAATCTTTGGCCAGCAAGTTTTTCGCTGCTGCCCCGCAACTAACCCGCAAGATCGTCTCCAATGCCCAGGGTCTTGCGCTCTTTTTTGTTTCTTTAGTGCTTGTTTCATCCAGTCTCTCTGCGCAAACGCCGAATCTGCACGTGCCTATAAGAAATGGTAGTGGGCCCTTTACCGCAGCTAACCTTACAGCAAGATCTTCCGCTCTTCTTGGACCCTTGCTTCCTGATTTCAATAACGTTGGTAACCTAGAAGATAATAATACAGCCAATGCAGCAACTATTGGCCTGACGGGAATTTTGGGCGCCTGGGTAGAAATTGATTACTCCGGCGGAACTTTCCCCCAGGGTTCTGAAGTGGGATTTACTATTACCAATGGATTATTGAGTGCATCGCTCTTGGGAGGTATTAGCATTACGACCTACAGTACAGCGAGTGGTGAAAGTGGTGTGGTGTCTACATCAGGTGCAGGTCAGCTTATAGGTGCGTCTTTATTAGGAGGTACAGAGAGGATCAGTTTTGTATCAACAGGCGCCGGCTCTTTTCGTCGTGTCAGGCTTAATTTTTCTGGGATCAATTTAAGCGTGCTCACTTCTATTTTAGGTGCCGGGGCGACGATAAGCGTATACGGTGCAGACGTACTGGTACCCCAAGCAGGAACTTTGCCTTCCACTTGTAATTCCATCACCCAACTTAACCAGGCTGCTTTTCCTGCGGTGGCATCGTATGGTACCACAGGTGTTGTAGGCGGCGGCGGACTTGCGGCAGCAGATGTTGCAGGCATTTTGAACAGTATGCAAAATGTAGAAAATATTACATCGTCGTCTACTACCGATTATGCTAATTTGTCCCCGGCAAACGCTACGATTGCCGGGGAAGGATATCTTTCTGTTAAATTATTAAGCGGCTCGGTACCTGCCAATTATTACGCGGGTTTCGAAATTGAAAACAACAACCTGCTTAATGTAGATCTGTTAAACGGGATGAGAATCGAGGCGTTGAATAACGGTACACTTGTTAAGAGTATGTCGGCATTTCAAATACTGAGCGCTTCTGTACTTAGTGGAAGCTCAGGACGGCAAACACTTGGGTTCCTGGTGACCAACGGCGCATTCAATGAGCTACGGTTGATATTTTCATCCGGTCTTTTAAGTGCCGGTGCTAGCTTGGGGGCGACACGCATCTACAATGCTGTTGTAAGAAATTTCTGTCCTCCAAGTTCAGCATTAGGTTCTACTACAATTCTTGCAAACGGGCATGCTTCAGCTAATGGTTTGGGTGTATCTGTAAATGGCGGAAATTCCGGCCTGGCAAATGCATCTTTAATAAATTCCCAGACATTGGCCAGCTCAATGAATAACCTGATTGATAACGATGCCTCCAATTATGTATCATTGAGCAGTACGTTAGGTATCGGCGCGGCTAATGCAGCATCGGTATCTGTTACAACGCCCGCCTACACGTTCGTAAATGACGAGTATACCGGTTTTGTGGTAAAAGCTGCCGCGCCGCTTGCTAATGTGGGTTTATTGACTGGCGTTACTGTTAGTACCTATTTAGATGGGGTTTTACAGGAACAGAGTTCTGTTTCCAATAATTTGCTGAAATTAAATGTACTGAATGCATTGTCTGTTAATGGAGCTGTTCCGCCTGATGCCCAGCTGGTTTATTTTAAAACTACCAATGATTTTGACGAAGTAAGATTGACTGTTAATGATCTCGTTGGAATTGGTAGCGAGCTGCAGGTATACAGCGCTTTTGTTTCTGGTCAGGCAGTATTGCCCGTAAACTTTGGTGAAGTGAACGCAGTTTATCAAAATGGTAAGCTATCGTTGAACTGGTCAACACTTTCGGAAACTAATAATAAAGAGTTTGTAGTTGAAGGGTCTGTTGATGGTAAGACATGGACAAAATTGGGTACTGTTGCTTCAAAAGCCAGCGATGGTAATTCAGATACCTCAATACAATATGACTTCAGTAAATCTGTTCAGGAACTGATAGCGCTCTCTGGTTTTTCTTTGTTATCTATGATTTTGCTTGCGGGTCTGGCGTTGTTGATGTTCCCTTCCATCAAGCGAAAGTCAGCATTTATGCTCACTCCGATTTTAGCAATCGTCATGACATTAACACTGTTCGCATGTAGTAAATCAGATAATGCTCCCGAGATAGGTGAAAAGACTGTTACATATATACGAATTGCCCAGGTAGATAAAGATGGCAGTACATCTTATTCGAAAGTGGTGAAGGTAGTTTACAGATAGGCTGAAAAACACCAAAAGGGCTAGAAGGTGTCTGAAAGGACACCTTCTTTTTATTGTAGACTCAATAAAAATATCTGACTTGAGAAGCTTTAAGAATTTTACTAAACCTGCGGCCATTTTATCTTTAACATCCTGGTAGTTCATACATGTAAATCCTGCAATTTCCCGGTTGAGCAGCGATAAGTTTTCTATGGTCAATAAGTATTTTTGATTTTTCCTGAAAAAATTACGGAAAAGTATTACATTAGTATTAGCCCAAGTCAGATTAATTATTCAGCCAACAAAATAGTAGGTCACCTGTTGCATTGCCAATTGTCCCTATGGCATCCTGTTGTAAATAAATGACGCAAAGTCACGCAGCAGATGACCTTGTCTTTGAGTAAGAAGTAAGGGCCGATCAATTGCCCGATAATGAGAACTTTAAAAGTGTGAAACCGAAGCGATAAATACAATGTTTATGAACCAGACGGTTACCTCAGATTATCGAATGAACATTTATCAAACCCTTCCGCTTCCGGTAATAGCTATAAACCCGTGCCCGGATAATTTTGAAGTTGCATTTTTAAACAAGGAGGCAGAGCAATTACTAAATGTAACTTCGGATCTTATAATAGAAAGCAATTCTTCAAAATGGATCAGCGGTTTATTTAGTGAATCTAAGGTGGATTTGTACCAGCAGTTGCAGCTGTTATGTGTTCATAAAGAAAATAAGAAAATAGCTTCCTGCAAACTCAATATTGCCGGTGCCATTCACAGTAATAGCTATTTTGACGTTATATTAAGCCCTTCAATAAATGAGGAGGGAGTGGTAGTACAGATCATTGCTCTGTTATATGAGGTTGCAGAAAGCAGGGTGACTCAGCAAAACGATTCGGCGATTCTGACGCTGCTTCATCAAAAAGATAAGTTTCTCCGCGAAACCCAAAGGGTGGCCCGGAATGGAACCTGGGAAATAGATCGAAATACTAATAATATTGTGTGGTCGGATATGTTACGTGAGATTTACGAAGTAGGTCCCGATTTCGAACTAAGCTTCGAATCTGCACTGTCTTTTTTCAAAGACGAGGATAGCCGGCGACGTCTTTCTGATGCAGTTGAGGCTACCCTGCAATCAGGAAAAATATTTGATCTGGAACTGCCTGTGCTGACTGCAAAAGGTAACGAGGCATGGCTTAAAATAACGGGGAAAGCCGATTTGGTGGGCGGTACATGTACCCGGCTTTACGGGGTAACACAGGACATAACTGAAAATAGAAAAATAAGAGAAGCCCTGAGTGAGTCCCTTGAAAAGCTGAATTCACTTATTCAAACGGTAGATGGTATAGTTTGGGAAGCAGATGCGGAGACCTTTCAATTTACGTTCATTGGTAACCAGGTAGAAAGTATACTAGGATACACTGCGGAGGAGTGGTTAAGTGATCCGGATTTTTGGAGCAATCATATCTATCCTGATGATAAAGCACAGGCATTAACCTATTGCATAGCCCAGACTCAACTTAAGCAAAACCATACGTTTGATTACCGGATGGTTAAAAGCGATGGTAGTATTGTTTGGATAAGAGATTTGGTGTCTGTTATCGTTCAGCAAGGCAAGCCAACGCTGATCCGGGGAATTATGGTAGATATTACTGAAGATAAATTGTTGAGTAATCTGGACCACCTGGAAAAAAAAGTGCTTGAATTAAATTCAAAAAGTGATATAGAGACAGAGACTTTGCTGCTGGAATATATACTGGGACTGGAAAAGCTTTTTCCTAAGATGAAATGTTCTGTGTTGCGGGTTAAAGGTAACCGATTGTATAACTGGGTAACCCCTTCGTTGCCCGAACCCTATGTCAGAACCATCAATAACTTTGAGATGGGACCTTTAGCGGGATCCTGTGGAGCGTCTGCGTATTTGAAGCAAAAAGTTATTGTTGCCGACATTGAAACAGATCCGAGGTGGACAGCTTTTAAACACTTACTATTGCCGTATGGACTGCGATCCAGCTGGTCTTACCCGTTAATCGATTCTGAAGATAATGTAATTGCTGTTTTAGGTATTTATCATTATGTTTCAAAAACGCCAAGTGATATCGAGTCATCAATTGTAGAGCGTACAGTTGCAATTTTCAATATGATACTTGAGAACAGGATGAAAACTACAAAAATCCAGGAATCCAATTTACTCATAACACAAGGTCAGGAGCTGGCTAATTTTGGTACCTGGCAATGGGATATAACTGAAAATGTAGTAACATGGTCGGATGTTTTATATAAGATATATGGAATAGAACCATCTAACTTCACAGCTACTTTTGAGTTTTATCTTTCTATGTTGCATCCGGAAGACAAGGGAAGAGTCGCTGATCTGATTAAAACTGTTTTAGAAACACATAAGGATGTTATTTTCGAAGAACGCATCATCCGTCCGGATGGTGAGCAATTGACTTTGAAATCATGGGGCAGGCTTTTGTTTGATGACGACGGAAATCCGGTGAAAATGATAGGCGCCTGCCTTGATATAACAAAGGCAAAAACCAACCAGGAAAAGCTACGGGAAATAGCCTGGCTGCAATCTCACGTTGTTAGAGCACCGTTAACCAGGTTGATAGGCCTTGCCGATATGTTAAAGCACGAGCTTTCATTACAAAGTTCTGATGAGGAACTTCTAACGCATTTGGTAAATGCGGCTTATGAGCTGGATGATGTGATTAAAAATATATCGGACAGAACTATTCAATGAGAGCGCTTTTTATTTCAAGTTGTAGTTGATTTTGTAAAGATATAAACGGATATTATTGAGCAGAGATTTTGCGGGTATGGTATCAACATTAAAAGCCACATTACTGCGGCTCCTAAAAATCAGATCCGAAGGGTTTAGTTAATTTCATCAATTTTAACATCATGAGGATTGGGTGCGCCTTTTCCCTTTTCAATAAGATCTTTTAAGCTCATCAGGAAGATCGCCCATTTGGTACTGCAATGGTGCATAAATTCCGTCGCTTCTTTCCAACCCTCATGTTCAAATAGAACAACAATATACCCTTCCGCCTGCTTTAGCTGCCAGTTAATCGTAGAGCCAATCCATTGCGACTCCCCGGCGATAACTTCCCATTGAACCAGGCTTGTGTTGAGTTGCTTTACCCGCATGTCAAAACCTCCTGCTGCAAAACGAAAAGCGATAGTGCCTTCCACTTTACCCGGCTCGCCACTGGTGTCTTCTGTCCACCAGCCTCTAAGCCCCTCCAGTGTAGCAAGGGCGTTATAAACTAAATTGATATCTTCGGTTTTCACCGCAATGCGATGTAAGATGTCTGCCATAAAAATTGTCTTTAATTATTTTTAAATGATAAACTCAAAACTAAACCAGATTGGTCGCAGTGTGGGTGCCTGAAATAGACATCTTTGAAGGGTGATTTGGACAATCAGGTGGGGTGCTAAGGATAATTAACCCGGCTATCAGGATATAGCGCGTTCCCTGTTATATTTTTTCTTATACTCCAGCGGTGATATACCGGTGATCTTCCTGAATATTTCCCGGAAAGCCTTCATGTCTGCATATCCAACTTCAAACATCACTTCGCTGATCGTCTTTCTCGTGGATTCCAGTGCTTTTTTGGCGTACTCTATCTTCACGCGTTGAAGATATTCCAGGGGTGTGTTACCTGTAGCTTTAACAAACCTCCGGTCAAAATTCCGTCGCCCAACTGCATACTTCCTCGATAGTGCTTCAAAGGATATCTTTTCATAGTAATAGCTTTCAATATACTGCTGGGCTTTTTGCACTACGGGGTCATCGTGAGATTTTTGTCCGTTAAAGATGACAAAGTCTGACTGCGAATGCCGGTCGATATCGATCTGGAAGACCTTGGAGCAGTAAATAGCAGTAGCCCGGTCATAGAATTTTTCAACCAGGTATAAGATCAGGTTCAAAAAGGAGTAACCGCCGCCGTTGGTATAGATTCCGTTTTCGTCGGTGATCAGCTTTTCTGTTTGCACCTTTACCTTCGGGAAAAGAGCTTTGAAATGATTGGCATTGTTCCAGTGTAACGAGCAACTCTTCTGCTCCAGGAGCCCGGTTGAAGCAAGCAGGTAAGCACCTGTGCACATGCAGGCAAGTTCAGCTCCCTGTTTGTATTGGTGGATCATGAACTTTACCAGCGGTTCATTCTCTTTAGCGAGCTCCTTAAAATCCGGTGCTACCGCTGGTATAATGATCAGGTCGGTTGCTTTAATGTCTGCAACATTACATTGCGGCATGATCTGCAGCATCCCTTTTATAAATTGGGATTGCGAAGCAACACCCGCCAGATGAATATCAAATACGGGTTCCTGCCCATGCTCCCTACGATAGTTATTAGCTCCGGAAAAGATATGATAGGCGCCGATAATGCAGGAAATAGTATTGGGGCCTGCCTGCATATCCGGTACCAGGATGGTCAGATGCTTGCTCATAACGGATCACTTAATTTACAAAGCTAAACCTTTGTGTTGTCCGAAACAACCCCTTACATTGTCTGAATTTCTCCTTTGCGCAGATCCTTTTGGTTATACCTTTAGGTGAAAATTGAAGTACCATGAGCACAACATCCTTTGCCGCTAACCCAGCCATTCATCACCGGCTGCTGATTGAAAAATCTCCCGATATCTTATATGCCGCGCTCACTACGCAAGAGGGATTATCGAGTTGGTGGACACCTGACACCATTGCTCTTCCGGAAATTGGGTCCGTATCCCGGTTCAGCTTCGGTCCCGACTATTACAAAGAACTGGAAGTGGTAGATTTAGTACCCGGAAAGCTCGTTAAATGGCAGTGTATAAAAGGTTTTCAGGATTGGCTGGATACGGTTATGACTTTTGAACTCGAATCGCATCCCAAAGGAACTGTTCTGTTGTTTCATCACGAAGGATGGAAAGCCTCTTCCAATGAGGTTGCTTCCTGTAGCTTCGATTGGGCGCTATTCCTGAGGAGTTTAAAGTGGCTTTGTGAAACAGGAAAAGGATTTCCCTATCCTGAGTTTAATAAAGTTTGAGATGAGCATGCTTATTCTATATGTTGTGAACCTCTATGTAAAACTTCTCCATACCTAATCCGAAAGGTTCGGTGCTTCTATTATATACAACTGCTTCGGCATAGATTTCAGCAGGAGTTGAGCATATAACGGATCAGATCCAAGATTACTTATAGATTAAAATGAATCATTTGAACAGGTTCAATTGTAAGCAATGCTGTTATCCATTTTCAATGAGCCGGCAATCGGCTTTGAAAGATTTTGATAATACGCGGGGTTATATCACTAGCTGGTGGAGAGACTAAGATTTTGGTATTATTTTGGTAATCATATTGCACATTGTAGCTAAGAATCATTTCAATAAGCGCTAAGTATCAAAGTTGAGCTCTTTTGATATGATACCAGTAAAAACGAAAATTTTAAGAAATTGAGATCCATTGATAACTTCACTTTCCAGGGAGCTCCCTCGCGAGGATTAAGCTTTGAACTGCTTTTTAGCGCATTAAATGCTTCGGTATCGGGTATCATTATAACGGATAACCAGCAGCCGGATAATCCCATTATATACTGTAATGAGGCATTTGAAAAGATTAGTGGTTATACCCGCTCCGAGATCATTGGTCATAATTGCCGTTTCCTCCAGGGCAAGGATCGGGCTCAGAAGGCCAGGCAGTTAATCGCCGAGGCAGTAAAAAATGAGGAAACCTGCCGCGTGGAAATACGTAATTATCGAAAAAATGGTGACTTGTTCTGGAATGAACTATTTATGGCGCCGGTTAAAGATAAGGGCGGATCTGTGACACATTTTATAGGTGTGCAAAATGACATTACACTCAGGAAAAAGGCAGAGCTAGAGTTGATCGAACAAAAAGCGGTAATGGAAGAGCAGGTAAAGGAGCGGACTGCCAAATTGCGGGAAAGTGAAGCTTTTTTATCCAGTATTATACAAACCGTAAGGGAAAGCCTGCTCGTGCTGGATCCGGATTTTAAAGTGATCAGCGCTAATGATCATTTTTTTAAAACCTTCAAGGTTAATAGCCAGGAAACCCTCGGGAAGTTGCTTTATGATCTGGGCAATGGTCAGTGGAATATTGAAAAATTAAAAGAATTATTAGTAAAAATTTTACCCACCAATAATCCTGTACTGGATTTCGAAGTGGAACATGAATTTCCGCATATTGGCAAGAAGCTCATGCTGCTCAATGCTTACCGGATTGAACTGGAGGGGCAATATAAGGACAGGATATTAATAGCAATAGAAGACATAACGGAGCGTAGGGAAATAGAACGCAGGAAGGACGATTTCCTTTCGATCGCCAGCCACGAGCTAAAAACACCATTAACTTCCATTAAAGGATTTATGCAAATGTTGAAGCGTTTGCAGCCATCTGGGTTACCAGAGCAGTATCATGCGATCTTCGAAAAGGTAAACTTGTCCATCGATAGATTAAATGGCCTCATCACTGATCTGCTGGATGTGTCGCGTATCCAGTCAGGTAATATAGAGATTCATAAGGATACTTTTAATTTTGACAAGATGGTAATGGATGCCGTCGACCAGATGCAAAGCTTAAGTTCAAGTCATAAGATCATTTGCACGGGGTCAACCGGTGTAATGGTAACAGCAGATGAACAGCAGTTAGTACAGGTATTGAATAACCTCCTGGC
This sequence comes from Paraniabella aurantiaca, assembly GCF_050309965.1. NCBI lineage: Bacteria > Pseudomonadati > Bacteroidota > Chitinophagia > Chitinophagales > Chitinophagaceae > Paraniabella > Paraniabella aurantiaca. The sequence goes on from NZ_JBLOSY010000002.1 coordinate 79,706, forward strand.
GAATGCAATTAAATATAGTCCTCACAGCAGCGAGATTTTTGTGCACATTTCGAAGGTAAGTGATTATGTAAAAGTTTCAGTCAGGGACACAGGCGTAGGCATCAACCTTGAGGATCAGCAGCGTGTATTTCAAAGGTTCTTCCGTGGCGCTGAATTTCAGAAGAAATTCGCCGGGATGGGAATTGGTCTGTATGTATGCGAGCAAATTATAAAGAACCATAATGGAACGATCTGGCTGGAAAGCGAGAAAAACCATGGCTCTACATTTAACTTTACAATACCTATTGAGCCGTGAATAAAGATAATTCAAAAGTAATCATCTGTGATGATGACCCAAGTATACTGGAACTATTAGAGCTGATAACACTGAGCGCCGGTTGCGAACCGTTAATCCTTTCCAAAAGCCTGGATGTAATGAATGCAATCAGGCAAAACAAACCGTCACTGGTTATACTTGATTTATGGATGCCTGTGATGTCCGGCGATATGGTCTTACAAGCAATAAGAAAGGAGGCGCAATGCGCAGACTTGCCCGTTTTGATCATCTCTGCCAGCAGGGATGGTAAAATGATCGCTGAGAAAAGCGGTGCTACGGAGTACCTGGCCAAACCCTTCGACATAATGGATCTTACCCATATTATAGAAAAATATTGCTGTAGCTAGTATATTCCGAATTGACTTCGCTGGACCAGGTGTTATAAACCTTATGCAGGCGGTCGGTTTGGTTTGTCCCTCCAGTTCGGGTAGGGCCTGGATCAAAACTTCCAGTTTATACTCGCTTTATTTAAATGCAAATACAAATATTTTTAATCAGTCCCCCAAAAATGGACTTGATCCGCTAAAATCGGGGTACAGATGTTTTGTTGTGGAAGGCAAAAAGCTACAACGTTGTATTCATTAAAAAAGCCTTCCAGCGAAAAACGCTGAAAGGCTTGATTTTACTCGTAGCGGAGACGGGAATTGAACCCGTGACCTCAGGGTTATGAATCCTGCGCTCTAACCACCTGAGCTACCCCGCCAATGGGCGGCAAAAATAGAGGATTTCTCTGTAAAAAAGAAATGTTTTTTATGCTTTTTCAACAATGTCTTCCATGTAAATGGCGCTGTGACTTTCATCAAAAATGCATTTGCCGTCCTTTATTAAAAGTACCTGGGGAGATTCGTGCTCAATACCATATTGATCAGCTATCTTATTGGAAACCGGCCTGTTGGCAATAAGATCAAGGTAATAAAAATCTATTGCTCCGGGCAGCTCATTTTTATATAGCCTGTTCTTAATAACACTACTGATAGAACAGCGCGTGCTGTGCTTAAAGATCAGTTGTGGCTTTTCGAATGACTTTTGATTGAGTGCTTCCAATTGTTCTTCACTGTCCAATGTTATCCAGCTCATAATCTCTTTTTTAATAATTAAATACGGCTCAGTATCTCTTCGCCAATAGCCGCTGTTCCTAATATTTTATCTTTAGGTGTAGAAGCGTCTGCAATATCACCGGTTCTGAAACCAGCTTTCAACACCGCATCTACCGCGCTGATCACTGCATTGCTTTCTTCTTTTAATCCAAAAGAAATATCAAGCAATAACGCTGCCGAAAGTACAGAAGCCATCGGATTAGCCACACCTTTACCCGTAATATCATGCGCCGATCCGTGGATAGGTTCATATACGCCGGTTCCGTCACCAACAGAAGCAGAAGCCAGCATACCCATCGAGCCTGCTATTTGAGATGCTTCATCAGTAAGGATATCACCAAACAGGTTGGCAGTAACGATAACATCAAACTTCTTAGGATCTTTGATCAGCAGCATGGCGATAGCATCAACAAACTGGTACTCCACTTCCACATCCGGATAGTCTTTAGCCACAGCCTGTACCACTTCTCTCCAAAGACGGCTTGTTTCCAATACATTGGCTTTGTCCACCGAGCATAGTTTTTTGCGGCGGGTACGGGCTGCCTCAAAGGCTTTGCGTGCAATACGCTCTACTTCATATTTGCTATAGGCGGCTACATCGTAAGCGCTGTCTCCATCATCTTTTCTTCCTTTTTCGCCAAAATAAATATCACCTGTTAATTCACGGAAAAACAGGATGTCAGCTCCTTTCAAAATCTCCGGTTTAATGCTGGACGCATCCAAGAGTTCGTCAAATAATTTAATAGGGCGGAGGTTGGCATATAAGCCCAGCTCTTTACGCATTTTTAATAAACCCTGTTCCGGCCTTACTTTGGCAGAAGGATCGTTATCGTACTTAGGATGGCCTACTGCACCGAATAATACTGCATCAGAATTTTTCATTTTAGTCAGTGTCTCGTCAGGCAATGGATTGCCGGTAGCTTCAATAGCCACATGTCCTATCAACGCTTCGTCGTACGTAAATTCGTGACCAAATTTTGCAGCAATCTTATCCAAAACTTTCTTACCAACTTCAGTTACTTCCTGTCCGATTCCATCTCCCGGAACTATTAAGATGTTTTTTTTCATCTGTATATTTTTATTGTTTTTAATGGTCAGATGGAATTCGCCAATAATCTCCAAAGAAGTTCCTGGGAAATTCTTTAAGGATGAAGATTTTTACGGCTCATTTCATCTGTATTTTTGTTTATGTCGCCCCGAATAACCGGAACTGACGGGTTTCTAATTATTATTTTGAAGCAAGCATACCACGATTATACGGTATTACTATGCTTATTTATTTATATTATGAGCTAACTATGTCAACTTTTTTCTGCCTTAGGGCCACTGATATTAAATAGCCCGTTAAAATACTTTCAGTGATCAGTTCGCCTCCGTCTTCCAGCATTCCAAACACCACGTTATACTTCCAGTTATATTGCACAACAGCCAAACGATGCGCCTGATCAATCACTACCGCACAAAACAGAAACAAAGCCAGCAAAATAAATATCACTTTCGAATGTTTTCTGAATAATGCGTCCCCTTTTTTATAAGCTTCTAAAACAGGGGCCATAAATATAAAGCCTAAAAAAGCGGCTGCAAAAAGTTCCATGATCTTAACGCCTCTTTGCCCGGTAGTCATCCCAAATATATTATAAAAGAAATGTCCCAGTGATTGGTGTATTCTAAAAACATCTTCAAGGAAAAGAAAGAGCATAACCAATACCCAGGTAAAGTATTTTTTTTCCTGTCGGATCATTGCAATGAGTACTAATGCCATCATCATAATGATCCATTTCAGGTTTTGAAAATCCTCAGCATAACTGTTATTGGTTTCAATATCGTAAAGCCCGGAATTGGGAAAGGGGTGGTAGAAATTGCGGATGTCCAGTACTATTAGCACCAGGTCTGCTGCTAATAGCATCATCAGCGGTATAAAGTATAGTATATTCTTTGAAAGCTTCAAAATGCTGTTTTATAATGATCGTTGAAGACGCCTTGTTGAAAAGGCGATCCCCAAAGTTACTTTGTGAACCGTACCTGAATAATCTAAATATTTGCTTTTTAAGGGCGTTGCGATATACTCATATCCGAAACGCAGAGAGGTGATACTATTTTGCTGGCCACGATAGCCACTAAAGCTGTTATAATTGCTTTGCTTAGGCTTGAATTTAAGATCGCCGGTAAAACCGACGCTGCCGGCTATGCTCGTTTTAATACCTGCACCTTTGTACTTATTGGCTTCCTCACTATTGGTATTGGGATCGAGACCAAAAATACCAATACCCGCCAGCGGGGCGAGGGCGAGCTTCTTTGTATCCAACAAATATTTTCCAACGGCCAGCTTCACATATCCACCTAAAGCCTTCGAATTTTTAGGCCACAGCTCATTGTCGGATGGCATATCGGTTTTTGTTTTTGCAAAGCTGATGTCGATGTCCAGCTCGTAAATCCAGTTATTTCTTACTATATCAAAGCCGAAACCGAAAAAAGTGGGTTGTTTGTAGTAATCTACCAAATTGCCTGTAAACAGAACTTTTCCGAAGGAAAGAAAATAGCTGCTGCCATTCCGGGTCTCTTTATAGCGGATACGAATAAATTCCCTGGTGAAACTGGCATAATCGCTTTCCGAATAATGAGCCAGGAGATTGTCGGCTAATTCGTTTAACTGTTGTTGTTGAGCTGCCGGCGTGGCAGGGTCTGGTAACAGGTAAATGAGGTTTAATTTCAAAAATGCTTTTTCTTCATCCGTTAAGGATGCAGTATTGATCTGGCTGATCAACGAGTCCCTCGATGCTGTTAACTTCTCAATCAGCTTGGGCCCCAGGTAATCCTGTTGGGGAGGTATCCTGATGATTTGCTTGCCTTTGGTAAGACTATCCAATCGAAGGCTTTTGCAGGAAGAAAGAATAACTTCGTAATCTTTTGCCCAGTATGAAAGCAGCCAATATTCGACCGGGTAGAGGGCTATATAATCATCATCTTCCAGCATCATGATGCGATCAAGCCCCAGCATTACTCCCAATTGGTCGTTTTCAAGAAATTGATCAAGCAGCTGGCTTCTGGATTTAGATATCTCTAAAGACCTGGAATTAACAGGTGCAGGCCGGGCATCATTTTTCTGAGCAAGCCCTGTTTGCATCAGTAAGATCAAAAAGAACAACAGGAAGATGGGTCTCATATCTGGTTTTCTTTCAGGATGCATGTGTTGGTGATATTTCACAAACCGGCACACCTGGCGTCAGCAATTTATATAAGATTCAACATTTTTTGTGTGGCTTTGATGGCTGCTACTGTTTGGTCACTATCCAGGCCGGTAGTCGTAAATTCGCGGCCATTCAGTTCCCAGGTGATGATCGTTTCGCAAAGCGCATCAGTTTTACCTCCCGGCGGGATACGTACGATATAATCACGCAGTTTAGCCAGGGGTAATTTCTTTTTAGTATAGATCCTGGTCAGAGCATTCATAAACGCGTCATACTGCCCGTCCCCTGAAGCATGTTCCTCAACAATACCGTCTTCAAACTTTAATATTACTGTTGTGGACGGACGCATGTTTTTAGAATGAGTCAATACATAATCTTCTACAACAACTCTGTCACCGATGGTATGACTATCCAGTACATCCGAAATAATGTATGGCAGATCATCCTGCGTAACGGTTTCTTTTTTGTCGCCCAGCTCAATGATTCTTTGGGTTACAATTTTAAGATCTTCATCAGATAATTGAATGCCCAGCTGCGCCAGGTTATTTTCAATATTGGCCTTACCCGATGTTTTGCCCAGTGCGTATTTTCTTTTGCGGCCAAAACGTTCAGGCATCAGGTCATTATAATACAGGTTTTTTTTCTTATCCCCATCTGCATGTATCCCGGCCGTTTGTGTAAAAACATTTTCTCCAACAACAGGTTTATTGGCAGATATTCTGAAGCCTGAAAAAGCTTCCACCAGGCGGCTTACTTTGTATAGCGCTTTTTCATTTACCGATATTTTTACATCTTTTTGAAAATCGTTCAATACCGCAACAACACTTTCAAGAGGTGTGTTGCCTGCACGTTCGCCCATGCCATTAATGGTCAGGTGCAAACCTTTAACACCTGCTTTTACCGCTTCAAGGGCATTAGCTACACTCAGGTCATAGTCATTATGCCCGTGAAAATCGAAATGGAGCGTGGGGTAGCGCTCAGTGATCTCAGTGAGATATTTTGAAGTTTCAGAAGGAATAAGGATGCCAAGTGTATCAGGAAGCAATATCCGTTTAACCGGCTGGGTAGCCAAAAAGTCGATATACTGAAAAACATAATCCTTCGAAAAACGCATGCCGTTGCTCCAGTCTTCCAGGTAAACATTGCAGGTAATTCCTTTTTTTGTGGCAAGCTTTAAAACATTCGCTATCTCCGCAAAATGTTGTTCAGGCGTTTTTTTAAGCTGATGCGTAAGGTGATTAAGTGAGCCCTTGGTTAGCAGGTTCATCACTTTAGCCCCGGCTTTTTGCATCCATTTAATGGAAGTGTCGCCATCAACAAAAGTTAACACTTCCACTTTATCAATCATTCCATTTGCAGTAGCCCAATCGGTAATTCTCTTTACTGCCTGAAATTCCCCCTCTGATACCCGGGCCGAGGCGATCTCAATGCGGTCTACTTTTACTTCTGTAAGCAGTAGTTGGGCTATCGTTAATTTTTCCTGTGCTGAGAAAGACACGCCGCTGGTTTGTTCTCCATCGCGCAGCGTAGTGTCCATTATTTCTATATGACGCCGGTCCATTTATAAATTATGGCACCCCTGTCCCGAAATGGGAGACCAGGGGCGCTTTTATTTTTGTAAATTATAGGTAGTATTACTCGACTATTTGAATAACAACCATTTTTAATACTCCAATTTAGTATATGCTTTTATCCGCAAATGCCGCTATTTCTGTTTTCATATCTTGCAGGTAATCAATATCATCGAAGCCATTAGTTAAATTATGCTTCTTATAGCCGTTAATGTCAAAACGCTCCGATTCGCCGGTTGCCAAAATGGTTACCTTCTGTTCAGGAAGATTTACTTCGAGTTCTGTGTTGGGATCGGCTTCGATAGCTTTAAATATTTTATCCAGAAAAGCCTCGCTAACGGTTACAGGCAGGATACCGATATTCAGAGAGTTGCCTTTGAAAATGTCTGCAAAGAAGCTGGATATTACACAACGGAACCCGTAATCGTAAATAGCCCAGGCCGCGTGCTCACGGCTACTACCGCTACCAAAGTTTTTACCACCTACCAGTATTTTACCACTATAAATAGGATTGTTTAATACGAAATCCTGCTTGGGTGTATCATCGTTATTGTAACGCCAGTCGCGAAATAAGTTGTCGCCAAAGCCTTTACGTTCTGTTGCTTTTAAGAAGCGCGCAGGAATGATCTGGTCGGTGTCTACGTTCTCAATAGGCAAAGGAACTGCTGTTGATTGTAATACTGTAAATTTATCGTAAGCCATTTTAATGTAAAATTTGAGATGATCTAAATTGATGTTTTGCTGTATATAATTAATTTTATTAAGCTGATTAATAATTAATTATAATGTTTAACTAAACTGTTGCTTCTTCTTCAATTAATTCTCTTGGGTCGGTAACTACACCGGTTACTGCTACAGCAGCAGCCACGTATGGACTTGCTAAAAGAGTTCGTGCGCCAGGTCCTTGTCTTCCTTCAAAGTTTCGGTTACTGGTACTTACAGCATACTTGCCGGCAGGAATTTTATCATCATTCATTGCCAGGCAGGCAGAACAGCCCGGCTGTCTTAATTCAAATCCCGCTTCCGTTAATATGTCTAAAATGCCTTCTGCTTTAATTTGTGCTTCAACAATATGTGAACCCGGCACTAACCATGCAGTGATATTGTCGGCCTTCTTTTTACCTTTAACAATAGAGGCAAAAGCACGGAAATCTTCGATACGGCCATTGGTACAACTACCCAGGAACACATAATCGATCTTTTTACCAATGATGTCTTCGTCTTCCTGGAAGTCCATATAAGCCAGTGACTTTTTGTAGGAAGCTTCGCCATCTTTTACTTCAGAGGCTTTAGGAATTTTACGGGTGATACCGGTTCCTAAACCAGGGTTCGTTCCGTATGTGATCTGGGGCTCAATATCTGCTCCATTAAAGCTCAGCTCCAAATCAAATTTCGCGTCAGCGTCTGTCTTTAAGGTTTTCCAGTAAGCCAGTGCTTTTTCCCAATCTTCTCCTTTAGGTGCTTTATCTCTTCCTTTAATATAGTTGAAAGTAGTTTCATCAGGAGCGATCATACCACCACGGGCTCCCGATTCAATACTCATGTTACAAACCGTCATACGGCCTTCCATGGTCATATTTTCGAACACTTCGCCTGCATACTCTACAAAATAACCTGTAGCGCCGCTGGCAGTGATCTGTGCAATAATGTATAAAGCAACGTCTTTAGGTAAAACACCTTTGCCTAATTTGCCATTAACGGTAATGCGCATTTTTTTAGGTTTCGGCTGCATGATACACTGGGAGGACAATACCATTTCCACTTCAGAAGTACCGATACCAAACGCAATGCTGCCAAAAGCGCCGTGCGTAGACGTATGAGAGTCGCCGCAAACAATGGTCATACCCGGTTGGGTAATACCATTTTCTGGTCCAACAACGTGTACGATACCATTTTTAGGACTTCCCAACGCCCAGATCGAAATACCGTATTTTTCAGCATTGCTCGAAAGCGCTGCTAATTGTTTAGCTGATAAAGGATCGGCAACGGGTAAATGCTGGTTAATAGTAGGAGTGTTATGGTCGGCTGTAGCAAAAGTACGCTGCGGGTACATCACTCCAATTCCTCTGTTCTCAAGACCCAGGAAAGCTACCGGGCTGGTTACTTCGTGAATAAAATGGCGGTCAATAAACAAAACATCCGGACCGTCCTCAATTTTTCTTACCACGTGGGCGTCCCAGACTTTATCAAACAAAGTGGTTGGATTTGTACTCATTGTAATAATTCTTATAGTTAAAAATATCGTGCAAACGTTGCTTTTCGAAAGCACGTAAAGGTAACAAGAATATCAGGATTTTAAGCTGGCATCACCTGTGTTTTATGGCCCTGCTCTTCTTTTTAAAATATATTGAGGGTTGTAATAATATTAAATGTAATAATTACAATTATATTGAATGAGGAGTTCATGTTACTGGCCCTTTTTTTATCTCAAATAATTGTAAATGAGGATTATATATTTTTATTAACGTTTATATGGATGCCTTTGACACAAAAGAAGGACTGTTTAAATTTATATTTGGATAACGTAATTATTTCAATATTTTATACGGAGATGTAGTTTTGCATAGGCTCTTTTTTTAGTGTTTACAAAACCAGACTAAAGCTATGAAGAATGTAAAGAAGTTCTTGAAATTGTTTAGCCTTTTGCTTGTTTTTAACAGCGTTTCAGGGCAGAAGGCGACATTGATAACCAAAGTGATGGAAGAGTGGTTCAACTTGAGATTACAAGGCGCCAACACCAGGCAACCACTCGCCAACTACAGCGATGACGATCTTTTTTTCTCAACTGATTCGGCTACCGTAATAGGATGCCTTAAGGGGTATAAGCGATCTGAAGGTTTCAAAACAGGAATGATCTATATTGAGAATGAATTTTCCAGAATGGACCATCCTGTCGTGGTAAAAATTCTGGAGGATGGCCGTTTTGAAGCTCGTATTCCCATGTGGTATCCAAAAGTAGTCGATATAGTTTTTAATGATCAGGAGTTTCAATGTTATATAGAACCGGTTCAGGCCCTGGCTATTGCTATAGATTGGCTGGCATTCAGGAATAATGAAAATGACAAAGCCATACAGTTTTATGGTGCTTTGGCTCATATCAACAGGGAACGTAGAAACCTTCCGTTATCTAAAGCAGATAACGATGGGTTGGCTAAACAGGCGAAAAAGATAAAGCCTCATGAGTTTAAGGCAAAAACCCTTCAGGAATGGGATATCCAAAAACGGGTACTGGACTCGATCCTGACAATTAAAAAATATGGTGACAAGTTAAGTAGCCTTGCTCGTGCAGAGTTGAATATAAGTATGCTCATGCGTTTGTATGATTATGCAAATGAAAGAAAGGATCAGAGAAGAGCAGACCCTTCAAACACTGTTTTACAAAACCAACTGCCGGCAGATTTCTATGACTTTATCAATCATGGAAACATTGAAGATAACGCTATTTTTATTTCTGAGCAGTTTTCCCATTTGATCAATCAAATGGAATTCGGGCCCTTGTTTAAGGCAGCGAATTTGCCAGATCATGAGCTTCACATGATAGGAATGGAAAAAATAGTAAGGCTTGATAACATGCGGGACTCAGTAGCACAAAATGAACTTTACCTGACTAATGGTAAAGTATATGACCTGATAAAATTACACCGGCTTATTTCAGCACTTGATCCCGATTTACGGTCCGCGAGTAATGACAGCTTAATTAGTTATTTCGAAACGATAAAACGCAGTCTGTATAATTCATTTTATAAGCAACAGGCTGATATTATTATGGAGGACGCGCTTCGGAAAAAAGAAGGAAAGGGTATATCGTTGCCAGGGTCTTATGCTGGAGTTCTCTTTAAAAAGCTGATCGCGCCATACGCCGGCAAAATGATTTTTTTGGATTTTTGGGCTACAACCTGTGGGACCTGTGTTTGGGATATTCAGCAAATGCGTGCAATAAGGGACAAATACAAGGATAGTAAAGATTTTGTTTTTTTGTTTATTACTTCCGAAGACGAATCGCCTAAAAAGGCCTATGAGGCATTCGTGCGAAAACAGAAACTGGTAAATACAGTTTATGTAAGCAGTGACGAATATCGTTACCTGAGAGAACTTTTTGGCTTTTATGGTATACCCCGGTATGCTATTATTAATAAAGAAGGAGAGGTATTAAATAGAAAATCTGAACCGCATGAATTTATGATTGAAATTAACAGATTTAATACTGAGGTTCAACATCCATCACCCACTAAAATATATTAGAGCACCTTCTTCATCACATAGTCATTCATCCAATAACCATTACCAATTTCAGTATCCAGCTCTTTGATAATTTCAAAACCAACTGCCTGGTAAAACCGGAGGGCCTTATTATGGCGGTTTACATGAAGTGTAAGGCTTTGGGCCCCGGCATTTTTCGAGAAATCGATTATGAATTGTATCAGCTTTTTTCCTAGTCCCTTGCCCTGGCAGTTGGGCGACAGGTAGATCTTGTGCAGGTGGGCTGTTTGATTATCTTTTAATTCCAGGCCTGCGAATCCGGCATCTGTTCCCTCCAATTCGAGAAGAAAGAAAGAATATCCTGCTTTGTTGAAATCCTTTTCCAGGGCTGGGTCACTATAAAATAGTTCCAGCATATAATCCAGTTGATCCTGTGATAAAATAGACGAGTAGGTGGCAGGCCAGATATCAAGAGCCAGTTGGCGAATAACGGGAAGTTCTTTTTGTTCGGCTTTTCTTATTTTGATTGGCATTTTTGAAATTATAGATAAAAGTAAGGTTTGATTTTTAATTATACCATACTTGACAAATTAAAGCAGGTAGCCTAATGAAATGCCCAGGCTAATGTTTTTAAAATACTCGTTGCCGGTTAACCCGTTCTTAGGTGGCGCCAGGTTTCTTAAACCGAGCTGGCCATGTGCCTGCACCTGTAAATTTCTCCAGAGCTCGTAGCCCACCAGCGTATTTACACCATAGTCTAATCTTTTGCCATAATTAAACGCTTCATCACTAATGTTATATTGAGGTGGTCTTTGATCGTTTATATCTGCGTATTCAATATCGCCGACGAAATTTCCTGTATTTCCATTATAACGGATCTCCCACTGCCCTCCGAGTCCGCACGCGATATAAGGGCCCAGGCCAACAAACACATTTTTATCGGATTGATTGGGTATTAAATAAAGAAAGTTAACCGGCACCTCAATATGATAAGGAGCTACTTTATAGTCGCCATTACCCAGGTAGTCGCTGTAGTCTTGCTGAAATCCTTTACGGGATAACAAAATACCCGGCTGGATATGTAGCTGCCGTTTGTAAATATTTATTGGTGTAGTTATGGTAAACCCAAATTGGTAGCCCGCAAGAAACCTTGTGTTTTGCTTATTAGAGTATTGTTTCCATGTTATATTTGAAAGATTACCGCCCGCTGTGATACCGATGCGCGTTTGGGTTTTACCCGGGCCTGGGATCAATAAGAAACAGGCTAAGCTCACAAGCAATTTTCGCATAAGAGGAGATTTTTATAGATTAACATTAAAACAAAGGATGAGAAAATAGTTTTGATCGTTGCTTAGGGGCACAAAAAAATGCACCAATTATCATTGATGCATTTTTGTTAAGAGATAATATAAAAATTAAGCTAATTTCTTTTTCAGGTTTTCGTCAATTGCTTCCAAAAACTCTTCAGTATATAAGTAATGCTCACCGTGGCTTACTTTGTTTCCATGAACGCAAACCGCAAGGTCTTTGGTCATTTTACCTTCTTCTACGGTTTCAATACAAACAGCTTCCAATGCATTGGCAAAATCGATCAAAGGCTGGTTATTATCTAATTTGCCACGGAATGCCAAACCTCTTGTCCATGCGAAAATGCTGGCAATTGGGTTGGTGCTGGTGGGGTTACCTTTTTGGTGCTCGCGGTAGTGACGTGTAACAGTACCATGCGCAGCTTCAGCTTCCATAGTTTTACCGTCAGGTGTAACTAATACGGAAGTCATCAGGCCTAAAGAACCAAACCCTTGTGCTACTGTATCACTTTGTACATCACCGTCGTAGTTTTTACAAGCCCAAACAAAATTGCCATTCCATTTCAATGCGCTGGCTACCATGTCATCAATCAGGCGGTGTTCGTAAACGATTCCTGCCTCAGTAAACTTAGCCTTAAATTCATTTTGGTAAACTTCTTCAAAAATGTCTTTAAAGCGGCCGTCGTATTTTTTAAGAATGGTATTTTTAGTGGAAAGGTATAAAGGCCATTTTTTGTTTAATGCAACATTGAAGCAGCTACGTGCAAAGCCGTAAATGCTTTCGTCTGTATTATACATTGTCATCGCCACGCCATCTCCTTTGAAGTTATATACCTCAAAAGTTTGTGCTTCGCCGCCATCTTCCGGTATAAAAGTCATGGTTAATTTACCTTTACCTTTAATTACGGTATCTGTAGCGCGGTATTGATCTCCAAATGCATGACGACCAACAATGATAGGAGCCGTCCAGTTGGTAACCAGGCGGGGAATATTCTTGATAACGATTGGCTCACGGAAAACCGTTCCATCTAAAATATTCCGGATGGTTCCGTTAGGGCTTTTCCACATTTGTTTCAGATTGAACTCTGTAACACGGGCTTCATCTGGTGTAATAGTTGCACATTTGATACCTACACCATGCTCTTTAATGGCATTTGCAGCATCTATAGTTACCTGGTCATTGGTTTCATCCCTGTATTCAACGCCCAGATCAAAATATTTAATATCCAAGTCAACATAAGGAAGAATTAATTTGTCTTTAATGAATTTCCATATGATGCGTGTCATTTCATCGCCATCAAGTTCCACAACGGGATTAGCCACTTTGATTTTTTCAGCCATATATTATATCGTTTAAGAATTTGTGATTCCGGCAAATCTACAGATAAATCCAGCAATAGACAATAGAGTTTTAACTTTACAACACTATAAGAATGTTAACAACAATTTTGTCAGTTAACAGTTTTAGAATATTATATGATAAAACATCAATTATGTTACCTTTGAGTATGTCCGTTAATGAAAAAATTGCAGGCGATTTCGTAAAGTTTTTACGACAGTTTGTACCGCTTACCGACACCGAAGTAAAAAAGGAATTGCTTCCTATTATTACTACCAGGGAATTTGCCAAAAAGCAGGTTATTTCCAGGGCGGGTGAAATAGAAAACTACATGAATTTTATCAGTAAAGGACTGATAAGAAAATACTATAAAACAGGAGAGGAGGAACACATTGTACAGATATCGCGCGAAGGCCACCTGATATCTGCGCAGGAATCTTTTTACACACGCACACCTTCAGAGTATTTTGTGGAAACCATTGAGCCCAGTATCGTTATTTCATTAACATTCGAAGACATGGAGCGTTTGTTTGCGTCAAGTCATAGCTTCGAAAGATTGGGCAGGTTGGTAACCGTTCATACTATGGTATTGAAAGATAAATGGCAAACCAGCCTGATCATGCAATCGCCCCGCGACCGGTTTTTAAATTTTGTAGAAAACCACCAGGAAGTGTTACAGCGTGTTCCTCAAAAATACCTGGCTTCTTATCTTAACATTAAACCCGAAACATTTAGCCGTTTTAAACACCTGTTAAGAACAAGACGGCCCTCTGCTATCTAACTTATTTCTAAATGCAACTATGATCAGCTTTTTGCCGGCACTATCAGTATGGGCGCTTTTATAAGGTGTCTTAACTGGTTGATGGTTTCGCCGTAAATCAGGTCCTTTATTCCTCTGTGCCCGTGGGCGCCTATTACCAATAGCTCTATGTTCGATTCATTGATGATCCGGGCAATACTGTCTACCGTGTTTCCAAAGCCCAGCTTGCCCTCGGCCTGGTAACCTTTATCTTTAAGTTGTTGTACGTAATCGTTAAGATATTGCTGGTCAGAAAGAGTTTCGTCATCAACGCTCTCACCGAAATTAGCACCGGCAGCCACGCTTTCCGTTATATGTATTAGCAGGTAGCCGCTATCTGAAGTTCCCTGTGCCAAAGCGTGATTGATTACTTTTTCATCCAATTCGCTAAAATCGAGGGTTATGGCTATTTTGCCATAGTGTGGTACGGGTGATAGTTCCAGGTTTTTAGGCGTATCATGTATGGTGATTTTTTGAGCCGATTTCTTTTTCTGTAAGGGATATATTGTTGTATACAACAAAAGTATAACAAAGCCGATGGCCCCGAGAATGATTAAACCCTTCCAGACCAGGTTGCCCGGCGTGTTAAAAAAATCCATTGCCTGCTCCACTATTAAGCGCGCATTAAGATACACCAACACCACAGTTATCAGCCATGCAGATATTTTTACCCAGGGCTTAATAACAAACTTACCCATCGTCTTTTTATCACTCACGAAATGAATCAGGGGTATAATGGCAAATCCTAACTGCATGCTTAAGACCACCTGGCTAAATATAAGCAGGCTGTCTACATCTTCTTCGCCGTTAATCAATATAACCAGCGCCGCCGGCACAATGGCTATTAAGCGGGTTATTAAGCGGCGTACAATGGGATTGATCCTTAGCCTCAGGTAGCCTTCCATTACAATTTGCCCAGCAAGGGTGCCGGTAATAGTGCTGCTTTGTCCTGCGGCAATAAGTGCTATGGCGAAAAGCTTAGCTGCAAAACTGCTTCCGAGATGTTGCGGTAAAAGTTCATAAGCCTGCTTGATCTCTCCGACATCTGACCGGCCGGTTTTATAGAACACTGCGGCCGCTAATATTAATATGGCCGCGTTTACCAATAATGCCATATTCAGGGCAACGGCGCTATCAATAAAATTTAGTTTCAAGGCTTTTTTAATGCTGGCATCATCCCGGTTAAATTTACGGGTTTGTACGAGAGCAGAGTGGAGGTATAGGTTATGTGGCATTACAGTAGCACCTATAATACCAATAGCAATGTATAAGGCCGTGTCATTTTCTATATGAGGTACCAAACCGGAAACCACTTCACCTGCATTAGGTTCAGCTACGATGATTTGTATGAGAAACGACATCGCTATAATAAAAATTAAGCCGATGATAAAAGCTTCCAGCTTGCGCATGCCCAGTCGTTGCAACGCTATCAATAAAAACGTATCCAACGCAGTGATGAGTACACCCCAAATCAGGGGCATACCGGTGAGTAACTGCAAGCCGATAGCCATACCTAATATTTCAGCCAGATCGGTAGCCGCAATGGCTATTTCAGCCAATATATATAAAGCAAAATTTACTTTTTTAGGATAGGTTTCGCGGTTAGCCTGTGCCAGGTCGCGGTTACGTACAATCCCCAATCTTGCAGAGAGGCTTTGTAATAGCAAGGCCATTATATTACTCATTACCAGTACCCACAAAAGTGAGTAACCAAACTGGCTGCCGCCTGCAAGGTCTGTGGCCCAGTTACCCGGATCCATATAGCCCACGCTAACCAGGTAGGCGGGACCGAAAAAAGCCAGGATACGCCTCCACCTGGATTTATTAGGTGCCGTAGTATCTACCGAATTATGAACCTCGCTTAAAGAAATTTCTGAATGATGCTTTGCCATTAGTTTTTGATAAAGATGTTTTGAGACAGCTCTTTTGTTAAATAGGATTGGTGCCTGTTATCCGTTTTTACTTCCATCGATTCGTCAAAAGGATATTTTTTAATCACCTGAATGCGGCTTCCTATAGAGATGTTTTTTTCATCCAGCATTTCCAATACCTGTGGTGACTGGTTGCCTATCTGTGTTACGATGGCTACTTTTTTCTCGGAGAGGGTTGCCAGCGACACTTGTTTGAGCTGAATGATCTTTCCTTTTGCATCAGGAATAGGATCACCATGCGGGTCTGTTCGCGGAAAACCCAAAAAAGCATCCAGCTTATCGATCAGCTTTTCATTGCTGATATGCTCCAGCTCCTCGGCTACTTCATGTACTTCTTCCCAGCTAAAGCCCAGTTTCTGCGAAAGAAAATATTCCCACAAGCGATGCCGTCTTACAATACTTACAGCTGCTTCAACACCCGGCTCAGTGAGTGTGCAGCCATAGTAGGCTTTGTAACTGACCAGTCCCTTTTTGCTGAGTTTTTTTAGCATGTCGGTAATTGAAGCAGGAGCAGTATGAAGTGCTGCAGCCAGGTCGTTGGTAGCAACAATTCCTGCCGCGTTTTGCAGGTGGTAAATAGTCTTCAGATAATTCTCTTCCGCGATCGAAAATCGGATCATGCCTAAATAATAATTTAGACAAACCTAAAAATAATTTTCGACATTAAGAAACTTTCTGCAGAAATCAGATTTTCTGTGAAGTACATTTCTAAAAAACTATGGTAGTATTGGTGAAGTATTGTTTATTTGTAACCAATAATATGTAACAATTATGCTATACAGGTTCTGTTTTTTTACTGTAATGACGATAATGATTGTATCCTGCGGCAATAAGAAAAAGAAAATGGCCGGTGAGGACGATGTGAATTTGCAGGAGTTTGTGGATTTTTTCCCCGCAGCTCCATTACCGTTCATGTATGTAGATAGCTCACTGTATGGCAAGACAAATGACAGCTTGCTGATCAGTGCTGAAATTTTTAATGAATTTACCCCGGACAGTGTATTAAGCGCAGCTTTTGGCGCTGAAAAGCCAAAACTATACGCAATAGGAAAGTTTAATGACCAGGACGGTTCTGTTTACCTGATGTCAAAGGCAGCCACCGCTAAGAATAAAGTGATGTTTATTTCTGCATACAATAATAAAAATGAATTTATAGCTGCTATGCCGGTAATGAAGAGTCAAAAGGAGAGAGGGGTTTCCACGTTGATAACCATCGACAAACTTTTTAATATTAATAAGAAAACCATCAAAAAACTACCTAATGATGTGGAGATAAGCGGGGACGATATATATGTGCTGAACAGTGCTGCTAAGAAATTTATGTTGGTAATGACGGACGCTCTGGGTGACGATGCCGAAGTCATCAACCCTATTGACACTCTTGGCAGGAGCTATAAATATGCAGGAGATTATGGTGTTGGTAGTCGTAATATTATTTCTATTCGTGATAATATAAAACCCGGACGTGTTCAGTTCTATATTCACCTGGAAGAAAAGAACTCCGAGTGCAGCGGTGAGTTGAAGGGGGAAGCTAATATCACTTCTGATAACATCGTTATTTACAAGAGGCCTGGTGATCCTTGTGCCCTGCAGTTTGAATTTGACAAAAATGGTGTAACCCTCAAAGAGCTTGAGGGATGTGGATCGCGCATGGGCGCGCTGGACTGCACTTTTAATGGAAGGTATCCTAAAAAGAAAGCCCCTAAAAAGTAAACTTATCGCTTTTGAAAATCCTTAGATAAAGCCTCAACTTCCGATGGGTTCATATTTTTCGACGCGATAGATATCCGGTATTTGAAAGTTACTGCCCCACCTGGTTTAAGTGAAAAATTAAGTGTTTCTTTCCCGTTGCTAAAAACTTTTCTGCCCAATGGGTTTGCAGCAAACAGTCCGTAACCCCTTGCATGCCAATAGGTTGGATAGCCAGTGTTGCCGGGATGATCAAAAATGGCAATCGTGATATCTTTATTGTCCTTAACGCCTTTCAACATTGCCCAGGGCGCTTTGCTACTCCAAACACTATCTCCCTTTACTCCATTGCTGTTATAATACATTCCCGAGATATTATTTCCCGAGGAAGGATCCACTTTTGTTTTGTTGCCGTGTGCGTCAACAAAAACGCCGGGCTCTTTAGAGGGCATTTCCAGCTCTCTTGCCACACGTATGGCAAAAAAGCCATCTTTTACATCTTTAAAAACAACAGGTTCTTTTAACGCTGTAAGTGTAGTCGTTCTGTCAATGATCACCACATCGTTTTGTATTTTGAAATCATAAATAGTTCTTTCTTTCAGGAAATGAGCGCCCTGGTTATTGTACCAATTGGCTGTAGCAACCAGTTGCGCTTTGTTAGACGATTTACTGGTTCTTTCAATTTTCTCATGCCTGATCGTGCCGTACAGGTGTTTTTTATCTGCAGCTATTGCGGTGGAGTTGTTCCAAAAATCAATGCCATTAACCGATTCGTAGTTTAGCCATATACCCACATGGTGGGGATGATCGGTTCTTTCTCCCACCCGGGGAGCAATGGGATAGCCCCTGGTTACAGTAATACCATCAATGGTATTTACAGGATAGAGAAAGGGTTTTGCTATAGAATCATAATAACAATAGGACGTAATTAATTGACCGTTATAAGTAATGTCTGCACGCTTGTCACCAGGTCTTGAAACAATATTAAAACCACTTTGGGCATAAAGCAGGGTAGTGCAGAGCATAAGATAAATAGCTGTGATTGTATGTTTCATTTGGCAATAATTTGAATTCAGTTATTGAAGCTTTCAAGATAACTCTTTACTACCTTTTCTGCAAATTGGGTATAGGCTAAAATAAAAAACCGGGTATTCAAGTACCCGGTTTTATTGATTAAGAAGATAATATTAGTTATTAGCTGTTTCTGCTTTTGCTGCCGGAGCATCAGCTTTTGCCTTGTCTTTACGTATACCACCTCTAAGGTCAACCAGTACCGGTGCTGCCACAAATACGGTTGAGTAGATACCTGTAACTACACCTATCAACATCGCGAATGCAAAACCGCGGGTTACCTCACCACCAAAGATAAAGAGGATCAGGATAGTTAAGAATACCGTTAAGGTAGTCATGATGGTACGGCTTAAAGTTTCATTGATCGCCTTGTTCACCAGTGTTTTTTGATCCATGGTAGGGTGAAGCTTCATGTCTTCACGAATCCTGTCAAAGATCACCACCGTATCGTTCATGGAGAAACCAATAACCGTCAGTATCGCTGCGATAAAGTGCTGATCGATCTCAAGTGGGAACGGAACAATTTCTCTTGCGAATGAAAACACGATCAATGTAACCAAAGTATCATGTATCAATGCAAAAATAGTACCCAGTGAAAACCTCCAGTCGCGGAAACGAATAAAGATGTACAGGAAGATGGCGATCATTGCAAATAAGGTAGCCTTTAATGCACCTTTTTTCAAATCATCAGAAATAGTAGGCAACACTTTCTTGCTTTCCTTTTTATTAACGGCGTCAAACTGCTGGTAACTTGTATTTTCGGGTAAATGCTTCTTTAAACCTTCAAATAATTTGTGCTCAACAATAGAATCTGCCATCTCGGTTTTAGCTTCCCTGATCAGGTAAGAGGTCGTAATGTCCAGGCTGCTGCCATCGCCGATTGTTTTAATGATCGGGTTTTCATCATCAAAAGCAGCTCTCAGGTCATCGCGTATAGCTTCTACATTTGCTTTTTTACCAAAGTCAATTTTATAGCTACGTCCACCATCAAATTCAACACCGTAGTCGAAACCATTAAAGATGGTAGCGATACCCAATAATACAATGATTACTGAGATAACATAAGCCCTTTTTCTGAACTCAATAAATTTGAATTTCGATTTCTTCTCTATTGCGTTACTTACTTTACTAAAGTAGTTCAGGTGTTTGTTTTTATTGGTAAACCAATCGCTCACCCAACGGCTTACTAAAATACCGCAGAACAGAGAAAGGAACAGACCCAGGATCTGTGTGGTGGCAAAACCTTTAACGGGACCTAATCCAAAGTAATATAAAATAAAAGCTGTAAGCAGGGTAGTTACGTGACCATCTAATACAGGGGCTAATGAACGGCTGTAACCATCATTAATCGCGGGCAGGTACGCTTTTCCTTTTCTTAGCTCTTCTTTTATTCTTTCATAAATAATTACGTTGGTATCAACCGCCATACCAATGGTTAACACCAGACCCGCAATACCCGGAGCCGTTAAAGTTGCACCTAAGCCTGCCAATACACCAATGGTGAAAAGTAAGTTTAGTATGAGTGCAATATTAGCTACCCAGCCACTTGTATTGTAGTAAATGATCATCAGGGTGAAGATCACTATAAAGGAAATGATAAATGACCACATACCACCCTGTAAAGCTGCTGCACCCAGAGTAGGGCCTACTGTTGTTTCATTAACAATTTTTGCGGGGGCGGGTAACTTACCAATTTTTAAAATATTGGCAAGGTCACTTGCTTCTTCCTGGGAAAAACTACCTGAGATGCTGGAGCGACCACCTTCGATGGCCTCATTTACATTGGGCGCAGAGTATACAGTACCGTCTACAACGATAGCAATAGGTCTGCCTACATTTGCCCTTGTAAGATCAGCCCATAATTTAGCACCAGTATTGCTCATTTCCAGGCTTACATTAGTCCGGCCGGTTTGGTCGAAATCATATCCAGCATTAATTACCTGCTCGCCTTCTAACTTAGCTTTTTGACGGCCGAAAGTTTTAATAGCATAAAGTTCAACCTGCGGAGACTTTTTAGGAGGCATGCCAAACATCCACACTAAATCAGCAGGAAATTTATATCTAATAAGGGGAGATTCCAATATTTTACGAATACTGGCGGTGTCTTTTAGCATAACCATACCAACACCGTTGGTTCTGCCCTGAGCAGCGGCAGCAAAGTCAATCCACCCCATTAAATGTTTTTTGGCTTCCGCTTCCTGTATATAAGTGGAGGCATCAGCCTTTGGTGCATCTTTTTTTGCCAGGTCTTTCAGTTGAGCCTGTAAATTACCGGTATCCGCTTTAACAGTACCTGCTTTTGCAGAATCAGTGCCGATAACAGTTGCAACAGCGCTCGTGTCATTCTGACTTGCCGTATTTAATGTATCTGTGTTTGTTTTACCACTTTGCTGAGCAAAATAGGCCTCATCAGCACTTTGAATATTTTGACCGATCTCATCAATTCTATATACTTCCCAGAACTGAAGGTTGGCGCTGGCCTGGAGGTTTTTCTTTACACGCTCTTTATCCTGTACTCCCGGAAGTTCAACAGATATGATCTGTTTTTCGGGATCGGGGTTAATATTAGGTTGAGCTACGCCAAATTTATCAATACGGGTAGTAATCAGTCTTGATGTATTATCAAATGCAGCTTTCGCCTGTCTGTTCAGGTAGCTGATCACTTTGCCGTCATCGTCAGTAGCTTTTAATTCGGTATTGCTTGAATTGGCAAATAGTGAAGCCAGTCTTCCGTTGGGAACCAGTTTTTTGTATTCTTCTACAAATAAGGTTATAAAGTTAGCGTCACTAGCCGCTCTTCTTTGATCCGCATTGGCCAGCGCTTTTGTAAAATTAGGATCTTTGGAATTGTTAGCCAGTGTTGATAATACACCACTCATTTCCACTTCCATGGTTACGTTCATCCCACCCTGAAGATCCAGGCCCAGATTTAGTTCTTCGCCTTTCGCTTTCTGGTAACTGATAGGGCCTGTAATACCATAAGTAACAGTTACATCTCTCGTGCTATCTTTTAATTCAGCTAATCTCGCTTCATAGGCTTCGTTCAGCCATTCCTGATATACAGTCTGAGAATCTTTATTGGCAGGATACTTTACAGCAGCGGCAGGATGTGTTCTGTCCACATAGCTTCGGGCTTGCTTTTCCAGCTTCTTCTCATGATTTCTTACAAACCAGGTAAACGATAATTGATACAGGGAATAAATGATAAGCAAAATCGTAAAAAAACGAACCAGGCCTTTGAGTTGCATACGAGTTTAATATTTATAATTCACTTAGTTTGGTAAAAGTTATTCGGCACGGTAAAGCACCAAAAAACCTTATCCGGTTTTTTTTAAAGGCTGCAAAGATAAGGGTTAGGTGAATTGAAAGTTGATATGTTATGAAGTTGATATAACTATGTGCGAAAAAAATATGCAAAAAGGAGTTTTCGATAAATTAACCCCAAACTTTTAAACTTTTAAACCAATCAACTATTACATTTGCATGATTTTTTATTCTAACAGAAAAATATTTAAAAAAATGCAATTATCATCTCTTTTAGAGCGCTTTGCAGAGCCGGAAACGCTTAAGATGGCAAAATTGGGGCGCGAATTAAGGGCGAAAGGTGTTGATGTAATTGACCTTAGCCTTGGTGAACCTGACTTCGATACACCCGAACATATAAAACAGGCTGCTATTAAGGCTATCAATGATAATTGGAGCCATTATACACCGGTACCGGGCTTTTTAGACTTACGTGAGGCAGTTTGCACCAAGTTAAAGAGAGATAATAACCTGGATTATAAACCCGAGCAGATTGTAGTTTCTACAGGAGCCAAACAAAGCCTGGCAAATGTATTGCTGGCGTTGGTAGACGAAAATGATGAAGTGGTTATTCCTACGCCTTACTGGGTAACTTATTCTGAGTTGGTAAAAATCGCCCGTGGTAAAGTGGTTGAAATCAGAACCAGTGTGGAAAAAGGATTTAAAGCTACTGCTGAAGAAGTGGAAGCTGCGATCACTCCAAACACAAAGGCTTTCTTATTCTCTTCTCCATGCAATCCTTCGGGAGCAGTATATAATAAAGAAGAACTGGCTGCTTTGGCCGAAGTATTCAAAAGGCACCCGCAGGTAACCATTATCTCTGATGAGATTTATGAATACATTAATTATGTGGGTGATCATGAAAGTATTGCCCAGTTTGAAGATATTAAAGACAGAGTGGTGATCGTAAACGGTTTGAGTAAAGGTTTTGCTATGACCGGATGGCGTATTGGTTACACAGCGTCTTCGGTTGCTATTGCAAAAGGAATGGAGAAATTGCAGGGACAATTCACCAGCGGAACCTGTTCTATTGCACAAAAAGCAGGTGTTGCGGCTTTAACAACAGACCTGAGGCCTACACAGGAAATGGCTGAAGAATTTACCCGCAGGAAAAAACGTGTTCTGGAACTCGTTAACGAAGTTCCGGGTGTTATCTGCTCAGATCCCGACGGTGCATTTTATATTTTTCCTGATATGAGCTCTTATTTTGGTAAGACAGACGGAGAAACCTTTATTAAGGATTCTGCCGATTTGTGTATGTATATATTGAATACAGCACACGTATCTTCTGTTATGGGCGCCGCTTTCGGAGAACCTAATTGTGTTCGCTTCTCTTTTGCCAATAGTTTATCCAATATTGAACGAGGGTGGGTAAGGATTAAGGATGCGTTATCTAAACTAAATTAAAAAGTTTAATATATTATAAAGACTCCCGATGAGGGAGTCTTTATATTTATTATAGCTTTATTCTAACGAGTATAGAAAATATTGAATAGATTTGTAGAGGAAGGATTGACTGATTATTGAGGGGATTGAGTTAAATTGAAACTAAGCCATGAGCCTTCGTACTAAACGTAATCGCATGCTGTTTGCAGTGAGTTTTACTGCATTCCTGTTTATTTTTCACTCATCATCTAACGCGCAGGATAAAAAAAATGCTATTTTACTGATGCCCGATAATAAGGCTAAGGTAGATTCCATTTTAAGTTATGTAGAAAAAAATGGACGTGATGTATCGCGCGGGGCATTATATGAAGAAGCATTCCGCCTGGTTGATCAATTGCATTACAAGGAGGTAGAACCGCTGCTTTATAACTCCTATGGATATTTTAAACGGGAACTTTCTGAGTATACAGAATCAATAGGTTTACACATCAAGGCTTTGGAATTTTCTAAAAAGCAGGGAAATATCCACGAAGAGATCAAAGCTTATAATAACCTGGGTGTTGCTTACCGGAGAATGGATGATTATAATACGGCCCTGGAGTACCTGATGGACGGGCTTAAACTTTCTGAGAAAACTGGTGATGATTATAGTACTACGATTGCTTTAAATAGTATAGGTAATATCCATTTGGCCCAGGGAAATTACAGGGCTGCTATCGATTATTTTGCTCAGTGTATGCCCCTGGCTATAAAAGCTGGCAACGAAAGGGGCATCGCTATCAATCTCCAGAATATGGGAGAGTGTTATGAAAAGTTGAATATTGCGGACTCGGCACGTCTATATTACGATCGTGCACTGGAGTATAACAAGAAAAGAAACGATCTGAAGGGTATTGCCATCTGCTTAAATAGTTTAGGTAATATTCTTTTAGAGGAGGGAAAGTCTGATAAGGCTTTGGCTTTATATAAAAAAGCGCTTCCAATAAACATTGAGCTGGGTGACAGAATTTTTATTGCCAATAGTTATAATCATATAGCGGCCGCACATTTGAAAGACGGAGACGTTACAATGGCCCGCCGGATGTATGACAGTGCACTGCATATTTCAACCATTATCCGATCGGTAACGGAAGCCAAAGAAGCTTATTGGGGATTAATGAAAACATCTGAAGCCGAAAAGAATTGGGAGCAGGCATATACCTATAGCAGCCTTTATAAGGCACTTTCTGATAGCATTATCAATGTTAAAAGCTCGCAGTCTTTAAGAGCCCGCGAAGTAGCCTATCATCAAAACAAAATAGCACTGCTTGAAAAAGATGACAGGAACAAGAATATTATCATGGTAGGCAGCCTTATTTTATTCTTGTTATTACTGGCATCAGGTATTTTGTATTATTTAAGAAACCGCCTGCTCGAAAGAAACCGTTCACTGCAAAGAGAATTAGAAATACGCTCGCAGATCGCTTCAGACCTGCACGACGATATGGGGTCGTCTTTAAGTAGTATTCACATTTTCAGCGAACTATTGCGCAAAAACGGTAACAATTCGCATGATCTTTTATCCAAGATAGAAGCCAATGCTAAGGACACTCTTGAGGCGTTGGACGATATCATCTGGTTGGTGAAACCCACCAATGACAAGTTCAGCAACCTCAGTATGCATATCAGCGAATTTTCAATACCGTTATTCGAATCAAAAAATATTTCTTTTGAAATTGACTTTCCTGATGCTATTTCCGAAGTTCCATTGCCTATGGAAACAAGGAGAAATATATTCCTGATTATTAAAGAGTCGGTTAATAACCTCATTAAGTATTCAGAATGTAGTAAGGCTTCAATAAGGGCTTTCTACGATCAGGGTGATCTCTGTTTTATTGTAAAAGATAATGGAAAAGGATTTGACCCGTTAAAGCTTACTAATAGGAATGGCATTAAGAATTTAAAGGCAAGGGCTAATCAAATCAATGCGGATATTCAAATCAAATCCGCCCCGGGACAGGGTACTGAAATTATACTGGTGGTGAAAGCCAGGGGGCTTACTGTTTTACATGCGGTATAGTTTATTGCTCTTTATACGAAATATCCGGGTTTATTTTTTTCAGGTGTGCAATAAAAGCTTCGCGTAAACGAGGTGCAATAATAACGCAATCATGTTCATTATACTCCACCATGAGCCGGTCCACAGAAAACCCGGGACCGCTTAAAAGATGACGCCTTCTGCGTGTTACTTTTCTTATAGATTCGATGTCTAAAGATTCCGTAAAAAGAAAGCCGCTTTTGATAGTTAATGTGTTCTCGTAAATAGTATAATGGGTGTTATAAAAAATGTAGATAGTAAAGGCTCCAAATCCTAATGTAACCGCAAACAAAGCAATACTTTTTTCAATCAGGGCAACTATCAATAAAACAACCAAAGCCGTGGCAAATAATAGCTTAATAATAAGGCTTGCTTTAGTTTTATAGACGATCATCATTGTTGTCATTAATACTTACTTCTAAGTTACATTAAACAATAGGTAAAGTCTTAAAAAAAAACGAGTGTAATTCAGATTTTTGTTACATCATTGGCGCCAAAGTGGAGGCATCTGTTAAAATATGGAAGACCAGGCGGGTTTCATCGTACGCTGGAAATGACCTATAAATGAAGTATAGTTTAAAGAGAAAATTTGAATGGTACCCCTAAAAAATGCTTTGAAAAAAAACCAACAGTTTTATCCGTTGGCTTTTACCTGCTTCAAATATTACATTAATTATTGTTGTATAGCTTCCACTACTTTCACATACTTATAATTTCCGTCCTTATCCACTTGTTTCAACCGAACAAAAACCTTCTGACCTTTATCATTCATGGCTGCATCTTGTTTAGAACAAGATGTCAACCCTATAAATATAAGCCCGGCCGCAATCATTAAAGAGCAAACCCATTGGTTACGCTTATTAAACAACAGGCAACCGAAGACAACAGTAAACAAAGAGATGCCTAATAGCCCAGTAGCAGCAGCTAAATCTGCTTTAAAATTGTAATGCAATGCAGAACTGGAATTGCCATTTGCCGCAAGGCTGTTTACGGTTCCTATTTTAACGAAATGCCCGCCATCTTTAGATATTTCAATATCGAAATAAGCATTACTCCATTCGCTCAGGGTACTCCAGTTCACTATCAACTGGCCATTAACAACACGAGCTTCCAATGATCCCAATGTGACAGGGAGGGTAGCATCAACCGTTACTTTAATAGTAGCGTGGTTTGATATGTTTCCCTGGTTATCTTTTATAGTATATTCAATAATGGCCTCACCCGTAAAGCCTGCAACAGGGGTGAATGTTACCACACCAGTAGCGGGGTTTAACGTGAATGTTCCTTTTCCTGTTATAAATATAGAACCGTCGGCATCCGGTGTAACAGAACCAACAGTATATAATTGTACAGAAGTCGGGTTCAACGCATAGGTGCCTGCAACATCGTTTACTTTTACGTCCAGGGTAACCGGCGATGTAACGCCTGGCGCTATGGCTGTTGAATCATTTTTAGCAATAGGAGCTACCCAACGGGCGCAACGTGCCCCGTCGTTAGGAAAAAATCCCTTAAATGCATCGGAGTATGGTGTAGCTGCAATACTGCCTCCCGTTGCTGCCAAAGTATTAGGTGTAGCTATTTTGTAGATCTCGCCGGTAAGGTTATTACCTACAAACATATTGCCCAGGTTATCCATAAAAGCTGTGCCATAAGTACCTGTGCCGGATGTGCCGGAAACAGTTCCTAAAACGGTTAAGGTATTGGTAGTGGGATTGTATCGAAAAAGCTCAAGGCCGCTGGTTACGCCATAAATATTACCGTCTATGGGACTAAAAACAAAATCGTTAATATTGTTTGCCGACCCGCTACCCGAAAATGTACCAGATGGAACGTTATATTCCAGCACAGCGGTAGGCGTCGCACTATTAAGATCTATGCTGATAAAATTCATGTTTTCATAATCATACAGGTAATAAATACCGTTGCTTGCCACATCTCCAGCTACATAAGAAATACCGGTAGGTAAAAGGCTACCGGGATCGGCCACCGTTATTTCTTCTACGGCTCCGTTAGCACCAATTCTAAATACCTTGCCTGTATACATCAGGTATCCGTACATATACCCGTCTATAGGATTATATCCCAGAGCATTAACATAGCGCGAAACGCCTCCAGACGGAATAATGCCCGCTTTTATAAGTGTAGCACTACCAGTGGCTACGTCAAAGGCATACAAGTCGCTCGTGTTAGATTCGCCTGTACTGTTGATAATGTAGGCATAACCGCCAGAGCAATTGACCTGGGTGGGACTTTGAGCAAATACATTTAGAGAAAGAAACAAGGCTGTAAGCCAAAAGAGTGGTTTAGGAAGGGCCTTTTTTAATCTTTGTTTCATCATCATGATTTTAGTAAGGTTAAATAAAGGTGATCCTGTTTAGAATAATCACTAAGATATTGGCGCGAGCCTTTTAGGCAGTGCTTATTCGACGAATGGCTAGGATTACTCGTTGAAACTGAGAAAATTGATGTTATAGAAGCACTACCGGAAATATTGATCGTAGTAAGTTTCTGGATGTTTCGCTTTTAGTTTTGGATACAGATTCTGTCTCAGTTAGAATAATAGCGGGTATAAATTTTAAAAATGACGCAGAATTGCTGTCACATCATTAATGTAATGTCCTTCAAACAAAACTGCATGTACTAAAAGTGGGTAGAGCTGTGCGTAAGAAAGCCTGTTGAGCCATCCTTTCTCCAGCGCATATACATTGTTATAGCCACTATAAA
Organism: Paraniabella aurantiaca; assembly: GCF_050309965.1. Lineage (NCBI taxonomy): Bacteria > Pseudomonadati > Bacteroidota > Chitinophagia > Chitinophagales > Chitinophagaceae > Paraniabella > Paraniabella aurantiaca. The sequence goes on from NZ_JBLOSY010000002.1 coordinate 107,704, forward strand.
AATCTTCTGGAAATCCGCCGAAAAGCTTTGTCATAGCCATATCCATTTCCCGGTGACCATAATATACAGCCGGATCAAAAATGGCAAAGCCCTGGTCTGAAGTGCTTATATAATTACCGCTCCATAGATCACCATGAAGCAGGGAAGGTTTTTCTTCCGGGAAAATGTTTTTAATAGCCAAACAGAATCTTTCAGCTTGAGCAATGTCTTTGTAATGGAGGCGTCCGAAGTCAGCCAGTTTTTTTATTAATGGCAAAATGCGACAATTGGCGTAAAATTCCGGCCAATTGTCAAATGGCGTATTGGTCTGCGGCAGGCTTCCGATATAGTTATTTTCTTCAAAGCCAAAACAGGGCTGGCGCTCTTTATGCAATTCGGCAAGCCCGCAACCGAACTGGTAATAGGAGCCTTTTGGAGGATATGCTTTTTCGAGCCACTCGAGCAGCAGAAACTGATAGGTATTAACGGTTCCTGTTTGAATAACATTGGGTACCTTCAATTGCGTGTGCGTTCTTAATATATTTAAGCCACCGGCTTCCCGTATAAACATATTCGGATAAAACCCGGCATTATTTATTTTAAGGAAAAACCTTTGGGTTTTGGTTTCGATGCAATATGCCTTATTGATGTCGCCACCATGCACTTCACTTATGTTCTCGGGGGTAACTATAAGCTGCTCTAAAATACTGTTTGATAACATTAGCCGGGTTTTACCGAAACAGGGCTGCTGTTTACCGGTTTTTGTATTTTTTTATGAATAAATGAGGCTTCTTCTTTTATTTTTAACGGTTACAATATGCACGAATGTGTATTAAAAATAGCTGATCGGAAGCAAAATTGATGATATATTTATAATGGATTAAGGCAGACAGCATGGAACGTACAAGTATTAACGGATATGTATTAAAATATAAACTAGGCGACGGAGGCATGGCGGAGGTGTGGTATGCTGAAAATTACCTGCAAAAGCCGGCGGCAATAAAGATCTTACTCCGCAAATTTTGTGAAGAAGCAGACCTGGTTGCCCGTTTTCAAAATGAAGCGCGGTTGATGGTTCAGCTGAACCACCCCAATATTCGCAATATACATGATTATGGAATGATAGACGGTCGTCCCTGCATGATCATGGAATACCTGGAAGGTAAGGATCTTTCGGCCCGTATGAAAGGTGGTGAGCAGTTTAGCGGTGATCAGTTAATACAATGGTGGAATAACCTGGTTGATGCGTTGCAGTATACGCACAGAAAGCATATTGTACACCGTGATATAAAACCGGCCAATATTTTTGTAACCGATGATGGTAAGGTAAAGCTATTAGATTTTGGTGTTGCTAAAATAAAAGACAATATAACTGTTACCCAAACGGGTTCACGTATGGGTACGCTCATGTACATGAGTCCCGAGCAGGTGTACGATGTAAAAAATCTCACGCACAAAACAGATAATTACTCGCTGGCAGTAACCTTCTATCACCTCGTTACCGGTAAAGCTCCCTATGATAGTACTAAAATCTCCGACTTTGAAATACAGGAGCGTATTGTACGAAAGGATATTGATACTACCATTTTACCACAGCCCTGGCGTGATCTGTTGCCCGGTTATTTCAACAAAAATGCCGAACAGCGAAGAGAATTGCATCCGGTTGTGGCGAATGCTGTAGAAGACAGCGATGCTACAATGTATATCAATCCGGTTGAGCCGGTAAAACAAGATCCGAAGCCTGATGCTGTGCCGCCCAAACCTGTATATCATCAACCAGCCACACAAAGACGCAGTCCGTTTTATGTGTTATTTCCGATAGCTGTAGTTTTAGGGCTGATTGCTTTTGCTTTGAATAAGGATAAAGTAGCAGGTTTTTTTGAAAAAGATGAAGGACCCGCCGTCAGGGAAGCTGTCGCAAAGCCAAAACCAAAGCCAAAGAAGGAAGAAGCAGACCCATCAAAAGATACACCGGTAGGTTTACCAGATACGATCATCTCCAATGGTGATGATGGAAGCCTGGACCAGGTGATCGTAAGTGCCGACCCTGCACAGATTGAAGCAGATGTGAAGTCGTTAATAAGCAGCTATTACCGTAGCCGGAGCAATTGCAGCGGATTATCTTCTTTCTTTAATGATGTTGTGAAGCAATACTATAAAAAAAGTAATGTACCCCTTAGCGAGATTCGAAAAGAATGTGAAGGTTATCATGGAAAATGGCAATATACGGAAGCGGATATCAGTAATGATTCTTATGTATTTACACATAACCAGAATGGTAAAACTTATGTAGATTTCAGTATGCTTTATAAGATCCGGCAAAATGAAATGGATGACTGGATCCCCTATAATATTGATGTTTCTATGGTCATAGACGAAAATCATAAAATTGAAAGAATTGTGGAAAGACGAATTGAAAAGTTATAGCAGGAATAAGGCTTGATAAAAAATAGCAGGAATCAAATAATAACTCATAAATTATGTTGAATAAAATAAAAAAGTGGTTGTTACCCGATGAGGAGGAAGAAGAAAAAAGACTGACCAACCAGGTTTTAGTTAACCAGGTGGTAGAATCCTTTAAGGAAACCATCGGGAGAGAATCTTTTAATAAAAGGATGATGTACGACTGTAGCTATCTGATTTTGATGCGGCCTGAAGATTATCATCATGCGGAGTTAAGACTGGCGGGTATAACCGAAGGTATCCTGGATGAATTTTACAGCCATATCAACGAAATGAAAAGTCAATACCCGCGCTACGACCCAATCGGCAGTTTCTGGGATTTTCAATATTGCCCGGCTGAAAAGGGGGTGGACAATACGGAGATTGAACCTGGATCGGTACAGGTGGTAAGTGCGCCTACTTCAGAAAAGTCGTGGATGGAATTGTCGAGCGAACAGATCAAAGTTTCGGTAAGCAGTAAGCATTCTAAATATTCGAAGTATGACCTGAATCCTAATACATTTGCCAATATTGATATTTTATCCAAAGGGCATTTCCGGGTAAAGTTTAACAAAGAGCTTTTCGCTTCCGAACCCGGTACAACATCGGCAGGTGCCAATACTTCGGTAACTCCTAAAAAAGATAAGTTGGCTACACTGCAGTTCGTGATCAATAAACAACGCTATAGCTTTCCCATGCGTGAAAAGCAACTAAAGATCACCCGCGCCGTTGAAGGACTTACCAGCACAGCCACATTGCTTTGTATTAACGAGCCATCCGGCTCTTTGCAAAAAGAGCATGTGATGATAAAATATGAAGAAGGTTCGCGACTTTTTTATATTGCCCTTTTTGCTGATGCGTTTGTAAATGAACAGAAGCTGGAGTTGAGCCGCATAGGTGAAACACCTGTATGGCACCCGTTAAAGAATGATTCAACTATAGTATGTGGCATTTTTCAATTGGATTTTAAGTCGGAAGTGTAAAGGAGAGGACAGATGACGGAGGAAAGATGACAGCAAAGCATGAATTGATATGTAAGCAACGATGTTTTTATTGTTAAATCTATTAATAAAACACTTGTTATGACAAATTACAAAAATCTGGAAGCCTGGAAGAAGTCGATGGAGCTTGTAAAGGAAATTTATTTGTTAGCAGCTAATTATCCTAAAGAGGAATTATATGCACTCACGAGCCAAACCAAGCGAGCAGCGATATCGGTTCCTGCCAATATAGCTGAGGGTATTGGCCGGAATTATAAAAAGGATACGATACAGTTTTTACACATAGCAAGAGGATCCCTTTATGAATTGGAGACATTATTAAATATTGCAGTTATGGTGGATATCATTTCTGAAGAAAAATTTGAACCTTTTGTTGTACGATTGGATGAGTGTCTGAAAATATTGAATGGACTTATTGCCTATTATGAAAGGTCATCTTTAAAATAACACTGTCATCTGTAATCAGTCAACCATCAACTTTTTATGATTCCCGTTCTACTGATCGTATTCATAGTATTAGTGTTTTACCTGCAAACAAAAACAAAGAAATGAGCAGAGCTATAGTATCGCATGTGCAAACGGATGTTGGCCGCCGGCGCGATAATAACGAAGATAATTTTGTATGGTTATCCGGATTATGGGGTAAGCCTGCCATCGCATTGGTGGGCGCTATCGATGGTGTTGGTGGCTACGAAGGTGGGGAGGAGGCTTCTGCAATGGCCAAAACCACTATTGAAAACTACTTGCAGAATTTTAGTTTCGGTGCTCCGCTACAATTGCTGAAGGAGGCATTTATTAATGCCAACAATGCCATTCACACCCGCCGCACCGAGGCAAATTTACAAAGAATGAGCTGTGTTGCCTCTTTAGCTATATTAGACGCAGAGAAGGAACTGATGTATGTGGCTCATGTGGGCGATAGCAGGGGATATGTGTTCAGGAATGGTGAGCTGATCAAAATTACACGGGACCATTCAACTGTGGGTTTTAAAGAAGATAAAGGTTTTCTTACAGAAGAAGAAGCTATGCTGCACCCTCAGCGTAATGAGATCAGCAAGATGTTGGGGGAATATATGATCGATGCCAACGATAATGAAGGATATTTTGATTTTTTTGAGCATAGTTTTTTACCGGGAGACATTGTACTGTTCTGCAGTGATGGTCTTACCGACCTGGTGAACAGGCAGGGTATGACCCAAATACTGGCAACAGATGTGGCCATCAAAGTAAAGGCACAACAATTAATTGATGCGGCCAATGAGCTGGGAGGAAAAGACAATATTACAGTTGCTATCGCAGGATATGAAGCAAAGGCTCCCGCAAAAAAACGTGCGTATAAAAATACGATAGAAGTACCCATCAGTGAAGAAGAAGATCTTTTAACTATTATGGATAAGAAGCCTGCGCGTAAAAAAAAACAGTGGTTGTGGTTACTCCCGGTAGCGTTCCTGGCGGGCTTCCTGGCCAACTGGGGCGGAACAAAAAAAATATTCCTCCCCGGAAGCGTAAATAGGGTTGATACCATTTTTGTTAAGGATACGATTCCTTATTATGATAGTTTGCGTAATAAGGATACTTTGATACAAGCTACTGATACTATTTTCAGCGATAGTGCCCGAAACCGTAATACAACCGGCTATTAGCATCATTATGAAGAAAAAACAAAAGATTGAATTATATGCCCGTAATATAGAGCGTTTATTATTGGCTTTTGTAACGATGATAATGGGGGTAATGGCGTTTAGTTATTATAACCATATCAAAAAAGAGTTACAGGATGCGGAAAAAGGGTATGCTAATGGTACCGTTATTAATTTAACTGCGCCGCTTAAAGCTGAAACGCTGAAAAATATTTTTATAAAAGGTGGCTACTTTACCGACGAAAAGTATGTCAGCTTTATAACAGGTAATATAAAGCAGAAAGTAGACGAACAACAATACCTGCCTAACCTGGGAGCTCTGAATAAGGTGCCGCTTCTGCTGGATGCTGCTTCTTTTTTGCAAAGCGGAAGCGAATCGGGAAAACTACGATTTATTAATTCACTGGCACATTTAGGTGCAGACTCAACCTTGTATGAAACGGAAAAGACAGCGCCTCAACCATTTCCTTCAGAAGTAAAAACAGGCAACCAGGAAACCGGTATTTCCATCAGCGGCACCATACAGTTACAGGCAAAAGAAAGCGCCCATGCAGCTGGTGTTTTGGTTAGACTGACGCGGATTTATCCTGAAGCCTATTTTGATACTTTGCCGGTATCGGCTTCAACCATACCTACGGAGTTTTATGCGCGTACGGATGCGGATGGCAACTATGAATTTACAAACCTGGATGCGGATGGCAACTATAGTGTGGCCGCTATAAAGCCCGGATTTAATTTTGGAGCTGCAAAAGGTACTGCTGCAATCGGGTCGAGCCGCAGCTATGATTTTACCGGTAAGCCTCATCAGCTCAGGCTTCTAGATAAAGTCGAGTACCGCCAAATTAAAAATGATAAGGTCCTAACCGTAAGAACACCGGAGACATTTAAGAAAGATTTCTTTACTTATACGATTTTGTTTGTGTTAGGTTTCTGGTTACTTCATATAGCGTTATACCTGAAGAATTACAGGAGCGATCAGTTCATACTACCCCTGATCATGTTTATTTCAGGTATTGGTATCATGGTGCTTTACAGCGTACAGGATCCGCTGCGTGATGAAGTGTACGGCACAGGGATGGCTAAATATATCGCCCTGGTATTATTGCTGTTTTCCGTACTGGCATTTGTTTTTAAGTCTAATCCTGTTAACCGGTTCTACCATTCCAAATGGTTTGACCCTGTTTATAACTGGCTGCCTTTTACCAATAAACTCAAAGATCCCAGGGGTTTTACCTGGTTGCTGGTATCGATTGGTTTAATGCTCTTACTGGCAGTGTTCGGTACGGGTCCGGAAGGAAGCGGTGTAAAAGTAAACCTGTTCGGGTTCCAGGTAAGTGAACTTTCCAAGTACCTGATGGTGGTTTTTTTTGCGGCCTACTTCGCCGTTAACGCCGGATACTTTAGAAATATACCGGATAACAGATGGCTTACTAAGAATAACCTCCTGATGTTTGGACTCTTTTTATTTTTACTAGCTGTTTATGCGATATTGGGTGATCTAGGACCCGCCGTAGTATTATGTCTGACCTTTTTATTCTTTTACTCCTTTGCTAAAAATGAGTTCTTTGAAATGATAGCCACTGCGGCTTTGTTTGGCGTATTATTATTACTGACGGGGAAATTCCTGAATTCCGCGGAACATAATTATTTGCCCTGGCTGGCATTGTTGGCCTGCGGAGGAACTTTAGCGTACGCATTTATCAAAAAGAAACATGAGTCGGTATTCTTTATGGTATTGATCATGTCCTCATTTATATTACTTGCGGCACTGCCATTTAAATTTACACAAAGGCTGGCTGATAGAAACGGCATGTTTGCCAATATGTGGGAAAATAAACTGGTGGGTGGTGACCAGGTGGCGCAGGGAGTATGGTCGTTGAATACCGGCGGAGTACTGGGGCAGGGACTTGGAAATGGTTTTTCTAATGTGATGCCGGCTCATCATACCGATATGATCCTGCAGAGTATTGGTGAAGAGTTAGGACTCATCACTTTAATCGCATTGTTTTTCGCCCTGGGATTACTGGTGTACAGGTGTATACTCGCCGCAAGAAGAACCGGTAAGCCTTTTATGTTTTATATGATGTCGGGCATTGCTATAGCAACCATGCTGCAGTTTATGCTGATCGCTGCCGGGACTTTGGGTTTATTACCATTGACTGGTATCTCCGTTCCATTTTTAAGCAAAGGGAATGCGGGCATTATTGTAACATTAATAGCCTTTCTTTTTGTGCTGATCATGTCCAATGAAAAAGGCGACGCAATAGAAATGGAGTATGTAAAGAAACATTTTGATAATGTTAATACCTATGCTATTCTTACTTTTTTTACAGTTGTGTTGATCTTTACCGGCAGCCTCATCTGGTACCAGGTTAAATCTAACGACTATATTGTAAAACCAGCATTGGTGCTCAACAGGCAGGGTGCCTGGCAGTATAGTTATAATCCGCGGATCGGCTTAATGCTCCGTGAAATAAAAGCAGGCAATATATACGACAAGAACGGCGTGTTACTGGCTACATCCAGCAAAACCAATTTTCAAAAAAATAAAGCCAAATTAGTCAACCTGGGCGCCAATACTTCTTTATATAATGAGCAGCTGTCAAGGGAGCAGGATCGTTATTATCCTTTTGGCTCAGACCTCTTATTCTGGCTGGGTGATTATAATAAAGAGATTGCACGGGAAGAAAGTGCCGGCTATGCAGCCGAGTTTAGACATTTTACGGCTTTAAGAGGGTTTGAAGTTAATTACACCAGTGTAGCCCGTACTACTGACCGTTATAAGGAGAATAAATTTTTACCTGAAACTACTGCCGACAATGAACTGGCGCTTTACGATTATAGTGCTTTAGCTCCTTTTATAAAGGCAGGTAAAGAGAGCGACTTAATAACGGCACAGAATAATAAACAAAAAGATATATGGCTATCTGTAGATGTATTAATGAATGAGAAGATCAATGCAATTATTCAAAGCCAGTCGCCCTACAAAAATTTCAGAACTTCCGTTGTAGCCATTAATTCAAAAACAGGAGATGTGTTGTCTTCCGCTTCCAATCCTTCACCATCTTATAAAGATCAGAAACTGATCAGCAATATAGAGCCTGATGATTATCGCAATATTTACAAACAGATATTCAACGACAGGATGGTAGTGCCGCAGGACCTGGGGATAACCTACACATCGCGGCCGGGTTCAACAGTGAAGATCATTGATGCCTATGCCGCTTTTAACCAATACGGGTTAGGGGCAGCTATTTTCAGCTTCTTTGTTTATCCTGCTGAAGTAATTCGTGCAGATGAGCCTTCCAATGAGGATGTTGATATGCGTAAAGCAATCGTTCGCTCCAGTAACGTATACTTTATCAAGCTGGCGAATGAAAAAAAGCTGCAGCCTTCTCTTTTTGAAATGTATGATATGCTCGGTATGAATATTATTAACCGCGGCGGTTTTAATTTCAAAAAGCCACTCGATTACGACCGGGCTGCTAATTTTAAAGCCTGGGATGAGTTTTTGGATAAAGGGCGCGGCATTTATAACACTAAAAGTCAGCGGTTGATGAATACCCGTAAACGCTTTCAGTCCAACTACTCCAATATAGCCTGGGGACAGGGTGAATTGATGGCCACTCCTTTGCACCTGGCAAAAATGAGCGGGGGAATAGCTAATAAGGATTCTTTACAGCCGTCCCGTTTTCTTTATAAGGCATGGAACAAACCTTTGCAACAGGAGCCGGCAGTAGCGCTGGCGAAAAATGCAGGTACCGCCGGTATTGTTTCAGGCTTTATGAAAGAGCAGTCGGCCAAAGTGGCTGCAGCAACCGGCCTGGAAGTGTATGGTAAAACGGGCAGCCCTGAGCGGGACAAGCTCATAAGGGTAAAAGATCAAACTATCCGTAAACGAATTACGGATGCCTGGTATACTTTTTATGTGCCGTCTCCTAAATTGGGCGCACCCATAGCGTTTGCTATACGAATTGAAGAAATAGGTAATTCAGAGCATGCCAAACAATTGGCAATCGAGATTTTAAAACAGTTAAAGGCTTCCGGGTATTTTTAGATCGGTTTACAGGTTGATATAGTAATAAGAGTGAATATGATAAGAGCCACTTTTCAACTTTTAAACCCTGTCTGCCGACAGGCAGGCTTTCAACTTATAAATTTGACATCATGAACAACTGGTTAAAAAAAAAGCTGCAACAATTATCGGATAAATTGAATGCGGATGAGGAATCGGATCTCCCAACGCAACCGGAAAATAATGCCCCGGTGGCGGGACGGAAGCAGGAGGGTTCACAAGAGGGCCGCACAGCATCGTTAGACAATGTGGAGGAGCTGAAAGAGGTGACCATTGGCGCTATCACCCGTGCCATTAAAATGATGGGTTATGGAAACAGTACAGTATCAGGCTTTGTTTTTCATTCCCGGTTTGCTGATAATGCAATAGAGAATGTAGCAGTAAATGCTCTAACCAAAGATGCAGATTTTATTAAACAAATCAAACGTACTTTAAAATCAAGAGGCATTGCATATAAGGATAACTTTACGATCGACGTATTGAATAGTTCGGGCCTAACTGATAAGGTTACACCCATTATCGATGGCGTAGGTGTGGAAGTGTTGATACCGGGAGAGTCGCTGCGTAAAATAAGGGCGAGGCTTATAGCTACAGAAGGTATTACCTGGGAAAAAGAATACTTGCTGGAGCCATCAGGTAAGACCTATTTTATTGGCAGATGCAAAGATCCCAAGATCGATAATGGCCCGAAAATACATAACGATATAGCTTTTATAGGAATGGAAGAAAAAGATGAAGAGCAGTACAAAATCAATAACTATATCAGCCGTGCCCACGCACAGATTGTTTTTGATAAAGACCTGGGAGCTTTTAAGATCTACCGTTCTAAATTCCTGAATAACCCTTCGCATAAAATTAAAATATACAATGCCGGAAGGAATGATTTTTCGGGAGTAAGCCTCAACCAATCTGCGGTACCACATGTTTTAAAAGATGGTGATTCCATTTGCTTCAATGATAAAATAGTGTTGGAGTTTTATATTACCGAATAAATCCCTAAAGGGAAATCTGAACAATGACAGAGTTAGCAACAGCATATGATATTTTAAAAGTTTTAGGACATGGCGGTTTTTCTGCGGTATTTAAAGCGCGTAGAAAAGCTGACGGTGATATTGTTGCCCTGAAACAATTAGACCTGACTATTGAGAATGAAACCGAAAAAGAGTACCGGGATTTCAAGGAGGAAGTAGATATCTTAAAGAAGTTGGATCATCCCAATATTGTAAAGGTTTACGAAGAGCATATACTGGATCATAAACCTTCCCTTGAAATGGAATTCGTTGATGGGGAAACGCTGGAGACAATCCTTAAAAAAGAGAAATACTTCTCGATTGATGATACGCTGGACTTAATTGAGCAGATAGCTGGTGCGCTAAACTATTGTCATCACTATTACCTGCCTGGTAATATCGTTCAGCATACGGAGTCAGCATTGTTGAAAAGAAATGCCATCATTCATAATGATATCAATCCCAAAAATATAATCCGTACACGCAATGAGGATGGCACTTACCGTTATGTACTCATTGATTTTGGGCTTTCGTTTACTGATCCTAATGCCGTAAGACATAGTAAGAAAGAAGAGGGTATGGCCGAGTATAAATCGCCTGAAAAGTGGAGTGGCGCCATGGTAGACGCGCCTTCAGATATCTATAGTTTTGGTATTGTGCTTTACGAGGCATTAACGGGAGTGGTGCCTTTCCCCGTGAAAGATTACAAGGTTGCCGGCGATATGATTCAACTGGAGGAGAATCACCGGCGTGCGGCCATACCCGATATGTGTAAAAGCAGGATTGCTGTTTTAAACGAAAAGGATGTGGACGCTGAATGTGACATCCCCGAATGGCTGGAAATGCTAGTGAAAAAATGCCTTGAAAAATCACCGCAGGATCGCTTTAAAACGGGCCGTGAGTTAAGCCAGTTTTATTATGATGGAATAGAAGGGAAGATAGATATCCCACAGGCAAAAGAACCGGAGCCAGAAGTAATTGATATTGATCCTCTGGCAGCTAAGACTTTAGTTCCGGCAGAGGGAGCTTATCTGGAAGTGGTACCCAATTTTATTACACAAGCGCAGCGCTATTCTTTAAACAAAGATATTACGGTTGTGGGACGTTGGAACGATGGCAGTTCAGAACAAATAGCCGATATCGCTATAAGAACCGGGGATAAGTTTATTTCAAAGAATCACTGCCAGATTATTAAAAGGCGGCTCTCTGATGGTAGAACAGTTTACCAGTTAGGCGATGCGGCACCCAGCAAAAACGGAACTTTCTATAATACGGAGCGAAATACACATAGACTTGAACCACATATCAAGGTGAATCTTAAAGAAGGGGATTATTTCTGGATCGGTAATACACAGATCATCTTTCATGAAGACTGATCCTCGGCAGAATAGTTTAGCCAAACCAAATACCTGAATAACTGTATCACTCTGATAAGTTTTGCCTGTTTTTATTATACACCGGCAATCCAATTAAACTTAACCCGCCAACTACCACCACCACTACCACCTGTAGTAACCAGAGCAACCAGCCTAATGCCAGGCCCAGGCCTGTGCTCAATTGGTAAATGGTCATGGTTTTTTGTACCAGGAAAGCATAAGCACCAATGCCACCGGGCGTAGCTGCCATCGCAAGTGTGCCCGCACATAAAACAGTCAACGCTTCTTTCAGGCCGTACTGCATAGTTTCTTCCAACATCAGGAAGCCGATATACACGCTTGCAGCATATAATGCCCAGATGGAGATACTTAAAAAAACAAAGGCCCAACGTCTTTTTAAAGCACGTATAGAGATAAATCCCTGCCAGATATGCAAGCTGATCTTTTTAAAAGCAGCCACCAGGTCGGAGAACTTTTTTTTGGCGATCAACATCCAAAGAAAAGTCAGCACCATTACAGCCAGCAGCGCCAGTCCGATATAAAACAACAACCCCGGGCTGTTACTCTCTTGTTTGGCAGGAAAAAATGTAGCGAGGATGTTCTGGTAGAGATCGGGTTGTATGGCCAATGCTAAGATGAAAACAGCAAACAGGCAGATGGTGTCTACCAGTCTTTCAAGTATCACGGTACCTACAAGTTTGTCCAGGGGGATTTTCTCGTAACGGGTTAATGTGCTGCAGCGTAATACTTCGCCCAGGCGTGGTACTGCCTGGTTGGCGAGGTAGCCTATCATTACAGCAAAAAAAGTATTGATCTTGGTAGGGGAGTAGCCCAGGGGCTGAATGATCAGCCGCCAGCGTAAAGCCCTTAACCAATGACTGAGTATATTAACCGCAATGCCGGGAATAATCAGCCAGTAGCGGCCTTTTTCGAGAGCATGGGTAATCTGTAATCGGTCTTCATTAGTTAAACCTTTTAATGACAACCAAATTAAAAACACGCCTAATCCCAAAAAGAATACATATTGGGATAAGGTGGTTATTTTTTTAGCCATTAAAGAAATGCTGACGGTTATAACTTATTGCCCGACTTAGGGAATATAACTTTTGGCTGGTGCGTTTTCGCCTCTTCAAAATCCATAATTGCATAAGCGATAATTACAATGATATCACCAGCCATTCCCTTACGAGCGGCGGGACCATTCAGGCAAATCGTTCCGCTTGCCCGTTTACCACGAATCACATAGGTCTCCAGTCGTTCGCCGTTATTAACGTTTACAACCTGAACCTTCTCATTTTCAATTAAACCTGCAGCATCCATCAGGTCTTCATCAATAGTAATGCTGCCCATATAATCCAGGTTCGCCTCTGTAAGGGTAACACGATGGATCTTGGATTTTAAAACTTCTATTTGCATAGCGCCGCAAAGGTAGTGATTTGAATGAAACTACCCCGTATATAACATCCCCGGATGTAAATTGTTGATGCTGGCAGAACCTGCCTGCCAATGCACACTAAATCAACTTTTTGAACGGGAACGAATCCATCCGGATGGAAAGAGGATGGTTAGTAGTACCACTATCAGCAGGAAATTAAATTCAATGCCATTGGTGCCGCCACCTACTACAAACCACCCATTGGGCAGATGTACCATAAAGATGCCGGTAGTTAATATAACGAGCGTTACAATACAAGCAGGCTTTATCCATTTATTGATAACAAAGCAGATAGCAGCTGCAATATGGGATAGCTTAATGGCCCAGGCCGCAAATATACCCACCGGAGCTAAACCGGATTGATCCAGGTAAATACCAAACTGTGAAATAGAATGGTTTATCATGCCCGGGATGCTGTGCATCAATAAAATAATACTCAAAGCTATACGAAGCAGAAAGGTATTGACTGGCATACAATCAGTTTTAAAGTGAACGTTGGGTTTTGTAAAGGTTGTAAAGAAAAATGAGCGGACAGTTGAAACTACCCGCGTTGTAATTTATAACAAAAATTACATGAGAAAACGTAAATATTGTTTTCAGCGCACTGTAAACAAGTGTACTGTGTAGGTACTTTCTTTACCTAGAGAAAAGCCGTACTCACCTGGCGCCAGGTCGGTTACGGTAACGATATAAGAAGACCTGCCATATTTTTTGGCCGCAAAATCAAGATAAATAACTTCATTGCTGGTTGAGCTAAATGTAGTTGCCGAAACAATAGGCATTACCCGGTTGCCGTCTTTTGATATAGTAAAACGAGCCAGTTGTATCACATCTTTGGGATTGACACTATTGGATTTAGCCCTATAAACAAAAGATAACGTGGGTTGGGCTGACAAAATGCAGGTTGAGGTTTTACCTTTTACTATACCAAATGAAGTGGCTTTTCCGATACCGGTTATATACAGCGATGCATTCCCCTTGGTTTTAACAGTCATAGTGGCGGTTTCCAGGTTTTTTCCCGAGCTCGTTGTATCTGCAAATATAATAGTTCCCGAAAACTCCGGCTCTGCAGTTTTGGGGTTTTGTGTCAATCCTTGCAGGTGGGTTAGAACGGCCAAAAACAAGAACAGGATCCATTTTGCCGGATAAGAATGGCATCGTGTTATACTCATATCAAAAATTTTAGAGCTGTATGTCTTTTGTGAATATGGGATCCTGGTTCTTTACTATGGTTTGGTTTCCCTGGTCTTTAACTGAACCGTTGACCTCTACTTTGTAAGACACGGAATAGGGTGTTGCACCCATTTCAAATCCTCCCATTTTTACCAGTCCCGTATAAAATTCGCTGGAGGATTCCAGGATTATGGTTTTGCCGCCGTTAAAGTCATCAGTGCCTACGGTTATAGCAGTGCCTGTTTTACGGGTACCGTTAACTGTCCAGTCAATAGTAGTGCCGGTGCTTGTGCTGGCAGTAACTGTAGCATTGAAATAGTCACCTTCGGCCTTTGAAAAAGTATTAGAAACCGTGATCGTGACTTTTGCTTTTTTTCCTGTGCTCCCGGGACCGTCACTTTTTTTGGAGCAGCCGGCTAGTACTAATATAGTTGCCAGCAATATCAATGAAGAAATGTGTAAGAAGGTTTTCATATTAAGGATTTGATTTTAAAATTCGATATGAAGTTAAATACGCTTAACAACGCTACTTTGTATATTCAACGAACGGGAGGGATTTGCAAACAAACAACCGAAATGAATAAAATCGGACCTCGTAGATAGCAGCATGCATTTGGTAGAAAGATGCTAGCCGTTCATAGGCTTTTTAGTTAATACTATTGTTTTTAACGATTTTTGAAGTAATGAGACGGCTGTTATTTCACTTACTTTTTTGGCTGGCCTATTTTGCTTTCCGGGGGTTTATAGAGTACCTCTGGCTGCACGGGAGTTTAAAAGGGTTTTCTGAAACCGATTACGTGGTAGCCGCCTGGCTGGCAGCTTTACTGGAGGGATTGCCGGAGGTTTTGTACGCTTATTATCTCACTTACAGAGTCTGGCCAAGGTTAGAAAAAGGTGGTGTTATGCGTTGGTGGATACTGGTTGAAGCCCTGATACTATTGCTGTCGGCGATCTACATGGTACGCATTATTTTTTATTATATCGTAGCGGACCAGATCTTTAAAGGATTGTTCCCCTCATCCGAACACTTTGAATTCAGGCGGTTTATGGCCATTCTTTTCAACTTTTTAGCTACGTCAGGACTGATGGTTGCGGTGAAATCTATCAGGCAACAACTGGAGTTGAAAGAAAAGCAAAAAAATCTCGTTAAAGAAAAATTAGAAACCGAACTTAAAATGTTGAGGAGCCAGATCAATCCCCATTTTCTTTTTAATACATTGAATAATATTTACGGGCTTTCGATAAGAAATTCAGACAAGGCACCGGAGGCGGTAATGAAGTTATCTGAACTGCTTCATTTTACTTTGTACCGGGCGGGTGCTGCTACTATTGCCCTGGAGGAGGAACTACAGATCATCAAAGATTACATTAGTTTGGAAAAACTCCGTTACGACGAGCGGCTTGAAGTGAAGTGGGAGCAACACGTTGATAATCCGCAGCAGGCCATTACACCGTTAATCCTGCTGCCGCTTATTGAAAATGCTTTTAAACATGGCGCCGGCAATAGTCGTTTCCAATCATTTGTTCATATTAAGGTGAGTCTCGAATACGGGATCTTATATTTCAATATATCTAATTCTTTTGAAAAGAATGAACAGGAAAAAGTGCAAAAGGAAAGAATTGGTTTGCATAATACCCGGAGGCAGCTCGAGCTCACTTATCAGGAATATGAACTGGATATTTACCAACAGGATCAGGTATTTTCGGTAGAACTAACGATTAATCTGAATAGTTATGGAACAGCTTAAGTGTATTATTGTAGAAGATGAGCCCATAGCGGCCGAGATACTGGAGAATTATATAGCCCGGGTACCGTTTCTATCGCTTATTGATAAGGTTACAGACGCTATCTATGCATTGGAGCTGTTGCAAAAAATACCTGTAGATGTAATGTTCCTCGATATACATTTGCCAGGTTTAAAGGGGCTTGATCTGCTGAAAATTCTCAGAAAACACCCGCAGGTGATTTTAACAACAGCATATCGGGAATATGCATTGGAAGGTTATGACTTAAATGTGGTGGATTACCTGTTGAAGCCGATCCAGTTTAATCGCTTTTTAGCAGCTGTCAATAAACTAACTATACCGCCCGTAAAACCTGTTGTAGCTAACACGGAAGAAAAGGAGCAGCCATTGCGGAGGCATATTTTCGTAAATATCAATAAGAAAAATATCAGGATCCACCTGGATGAAATTATTTACATCGAGAGCCAGCGGGAATATATCCGGATTATTACAGATAAGCAGGCTTACCTGGTGAAATACCAGCTGGCAGATTTCGAAGTATTACTCGGGACAGCAGATTTCATAAGGGTACATCGTTCCTTTATTGTGTCCAAAGCCCGTGTCAGGGCATATACCGCCACCGAGATAGATGTTGAGGCCGGGTCTATTCCCATTGGCAGGAACTTTAAGGAGCTCGTGTTCAAGGCCCTGGAAAGCCCGATTTCTTAATTTTGAGACATATTTAATAAATACCCTGTATTTGCCATTTATCTTTATTGTAAATTCGCGAAAGCATTTAAAGGATCAATTTAGATATGAAGAAGTACTTTTTATTGGCAGGTTTTGTTATAACGTCTGGATGGGTAATGGCTCAAAGCGGCAAACTGGTCGCAGAAAAATCTGGTAAAGGCGCTGTGCTGGTGCACCAGGTGCAGGCCAAAGAGGGATTGTACTCGATTAGCCGGGTATATGGTGTGAAAGTAGCTGATATAGCAGCGGCGAATGGCTTTGATAAAGATAAAGGGCTGTCGATTGGGCAGAAAATAAAAATTCCTTTAACTGCTGAAAATCTTTCTCAGAAGAAAGGTAAGACACCTGTGTATTACGAGGTGTCGGCCAAAGAAACGTTAACGAGCATCAGCAGCCGTTTTAACAAAGTTTCTGTGAAAGATCTGAAAAGCTGGAATAAAATTGACGGTGATGCGGTTGGTAAGGAAAAAAGCATAATCGTGGGGTATTTTGATGGAGCGGCTCCTGCAACAGCTTCAGAAAAAGAAACAGATCAAAAAAGTACTGCTGCTAAAAGCAATACTAAAATTATTGGCCAGGCTTTAGTAAAAGGCACCAATATCAATATTCGCAAAGGACCGGCTACAGACCAGGCAGTTGTAGGAACGGCCTCGCAGGATGATGTGTTGGATGTTCTCAAAAAAGTGGACAATGAGTGGGCATGGGTTCGTACCAAAGATGGAGTAGAAGGTTTTGTTGCCTCCCAGTTTTTGGAAACTGTAGAAAAGAAAGCAGAATCGAAACCAACACGTACCGCAGCAAAAGCAATAGGTACAGCTACCGTTTCGGGCACCAATATCAATATAAGAAAAGGCCCTGCAACCGACCAGGAAGTGGTGGGTGTAGTGCAGCAGGATGAAACGGTTGATGTGATCAAAAAGGTAAATAATGAATGGACTTCCATTCGTACCAAAGATGGGATAGAAGGCTTTGTGGCATCACAGTTTTTGGCAGCAGGCGATAAAAAAGCTGAGGTAAAGCCGGAACGCCCGAGTGCCGCTAAATCTATCGGTAGTGCTATAGTATCGGGCACTAATATCAATATTCGCAAGGGGCCGGCAACGGATCAGGAGGTTGTGGGCGTGGCCCAGCAGGATGAAGCAGTAGAAGTGTTGAAAAATGTTAACAGTGAGTGGACTTCTATACGCACCAAAGATGGTGTGGAAGGGTTTGTGGCTACCAGGTTTTTACAGGCTGCCGGCAAGAAAGCAGAACTTAAAAAGGTAACGGAAGCTACGCGAACAGCCACTGCATTTGGTACCCGTATTAATATACGTAAAGGCCCTTCTACCGAGCAGGAAGTAGTGGGTATGGCGCAACCTGAAGAAGTGCTTACTTATCTGCGCAAGGTAGATAACGATTGGTCAGAAGTGCGTAACGCTGAAGGCAC
Organism: Paraniabella aurantiaca; assembly: GCF_050309965.1. Classification (NCBI taxonomy): domain Bacteria; kingdom Pseudomonadati; phylum Bacteroidota; class Chitinophagia; order Chitinophagales; family Chitinophagaceae; genus Paraniabella; species Paraniabella aurantiaca. The sequence continues at coordinate 125,739 of NZ_JBLOSY010000002.1, forward strand.
AACAGGCTTTGTAGCAACCCGCTTTCTGTCATTCGATGGAAAACCCTCTGTAGCCTCAATAGAAGCAGAGGCTCTTGCAAAAACCCAGGCCGAGGAGGCCAGCAAGGCAGCAGCGGAGGCAGCGGCCGCTGAAAGAGCGTTGGCTGACACCAAAAAGAAAGAGGAAGATCAGAAAGCTGAAAGCCTGGTGTCTGAAAAAATTACTGCCCGCAATGATGCTGAGACGACTGTGCCTGATGAAACCGGTTATTTCAAAGCAGATTACTTAAAACTCGTAAATCCCAATCTGGCTTACGAAAAAACCCTGGCCTCTGGTATTTTCAAAACAGACCGCGGCTGGAATGACGGTAAATATTATTTACTAATGGATAATGCTGCTCCGGGCAGCCTGGTGAAACTGACTAACCCCGCTAATAACAAAGTGGTATATGCAAAAGTATTAGGTAAGATGAAAGGTATTCAATATAGTGAAGGGTTTGATATACGGATCAGCGAAGCGGCCGCTCAAAAACTCCAGTTAGGCAGCTCCGATAAGTTTAATGTAACGGTGACTTATTAAAAGGCTGTGAGTTAAATATCTCCTATATCTTTCCACGATATAATACTTGTATGCTCATTTAGTGGCTCGGTTTTATTACCGCCATAAATGAGCATACTTTGTTTATGATAGAAATTATTTTTTGCCAATAGCGAATTCCTGAGAACATAGATTTGGTAGGGGCTTTGGCTGCTTTTATTTCAATAGCCAGGGATTGAAGTGTAAAAATGGAGTTGCATTCCATTTTTACAAGAATTCATCTTTTAAGGTGTAGTGATATTAATAAAATCCAAACTGAATTAAAATCTGTAGCCTCTTAAAAAATCTTCTGTAAGCATTCTTTTTTTGCCTTCCAGTTGTATTTCGAGCAGGTTCAGCGATCCGTCTGAGCAGGCCAGGTGTAAATAGGTTTTGCCATCCGTACTAAACTCACCCACTCCCTGACCAGGTATTGTATTTATTTTTTCAGCCCGGTAGATCTTTAATTTTTTTCCTTTTAAAAAGGTAAAAGCAGCCGGGTAGGGAGAAAGCCCGCGTATCAGATTGTACACCTGTTCGACACTGTGAGCAGCATTGATCTCGCAGGTTTCAGTGAAGATCTTTGGTGCATGATGCAGCGTTTGATCAGTAGACAGTAGCTGTGGTATTTCCCGGAGGCTGCCATCTGCCAGACCTTTAACCGTTTTCAGCAGCAGGCCGGCCCCAACGTGCATCATGATGTCGTGTATCGTACCTGCGGTATCTGTTTCTTTAATGGGAAAACTTTCCTGCAATAAAATATCGCCTGTATCTATTTCTTGTTGAAGCTTAAAAGTGGTAACGCCTGTTTCTTTTTCGCCATTGATGACGGCCCAGTTAATAGGCGCAGCGCCACGGTATTGTGGCAGCAGGGAACCGTGCAGGTTGATGGTACCCATGGGAGGCATGTTCCAGACTACCTCAGGAAGCATTCGAAATGCCACACAAATCTGCAGATCGGCCTTTAAAGCCTTTAATTCTTCCAGGAAAGCCGGATTTTTAAGCTTTTCAGGTTGAAGCACTGGCAGGTTTTTGCTAACAGCATATTTTTTTACAGCACTTTGCTGCAGTTCCATACCCCGGCCGGCAGGTTTATCGGGAGCTGTAATAACTGCCACTATATTACAGCCGGCTTCAACTAACGCGTTCAGACTGGTTACTGCAAATTCGGGCGTTCCCATGTAAATAATGCGTAATTCTTTGAAACGATCCTCAATCATAGCCGCGAATATCGCATGCTTTTCTGATAAAAAACAGGTAGAAAACTAAAAAGACCTACCTTCGATTACAGAGAAGACAGCTTCTGATGTGTTTTCGTGTTGAGTATTGCACCGCCGTACAAGTGTGCGACGCAACGATGATGAGCAATAATGGAAAGCTGGCATAAAAAACAACAAACAAGAAAACAATGCAACAAGTAAAAAAAGGTGATAAAGTAAAAGTGCATTATCACGGCAAGTTAACTACAGGTGAAACATTTGATAGCTCTGAAGGTCGGGAGCCACTTGAATTTGAAGTAGGCAGTGGCATGGTGATCAAAGGTTTTGATGATGGTGTTACAGGTATGGAAGTAGGTGAAAAGAAGACCATCAACATACCTGTAGAGGAAGCCTACGGGCCTAAAAATGACGAAATGCTGATTGATATGCCGAAGGACCGTTTTCCTGAAGATATGCAGCTGGAAATAGGAATGCCGCTGGTAATGAGTGATCCGAGCGGTCAGCAATTTCAGGTAGTAGTTACAGAAATTAAGGATGATGCTGTAACCCTTGATGGTAACCACCCGCTGGCTGGTAAAGACCTGGTTTTCGACCTCGAACTGGTAGGTATTGAAGGAAAAGCTCCTTTAATTATAACTCCCTAATTCGTAGTATTGTATACATGATTTCCCCGAAGTATATTTGATAATACTTTGGGGTTTTTTATGGCTGGATTTATTGGTTTCTTTATATGGCAACCCTTAAATTTGCAGAGAGCCTGAAAAGTACCTATAACCAATAAAATTTTATTGAATGATTAGTGAATATGATTTTAGTGTTGCAAGCCGTTTTCTGAAATACGTTACCGTAGATACACAAAGTGACCCAAATGCCGACCGTTTCCCTTCAACTGAAAAGCAAAAGGATTTGAGCCGGATACTGGTAGATGAATTGCGGCAGATGGGCGTATCTGATGCGCACCTGGATGAACATGGTTATGTATATGCGACCATACCTGGTACTACCGATAAAAAAGTGCCGGTAATTTGTTTTTGCAGTCATGTTGACACATCGCCTGATTGTTCTGGTACCGGTGTAAAACCCATTGTTCATAAAAATTTTGACGGAAAAGATATTGTGTTGCCCGATGATCCAACTCAGGTGATTTCTATCAGGCAGCATTCCTATTTAAAAAAGCGAATGGGGGATGATATTATCACCGCATCGGGAACTACTTTATTAGGAGCCGATGATAAGGCTGGTGTAGCCATCATTATGGATCTGGCCCAATACCTGGTTACACATTCTGAAGTAAAGCATGGTGATATTAAAATATTGTTTACTCCGGATGAAGAAGTAGGGCGCGGCGTTGAAAAGGTGGATTTAAAAAAGCTGGGTGCCGATTTTGGTTATACGCTTGACGGGGGCAAACGGGGCACTTATACGGATGAAACATTTAGTGCAAATGGTGTTACAGTTAGTTTTTATGGCATCAGTGCTCATCCGGGTTATGCCAAAGGAAAACTGGTTAACGCAATGAAGGTGGCCGGTACTTTTTTAGATTTATTGCCTAAAGATTCTTTTAGTCCGGAGAACACTGAAGACAGGGAAGGTTTTGTACATCCTGTACAAATGGAAGGAACTGTGGAGAAAGCTGTCGTTCATTTTATTATCCGTGATTTTGATACCTCCATGTTAAAGCTGCATGAGAAGCGGCTGGAGCAGTTTGCCAAACAGGCTACCGGCAGGTACGACGGCTCTACCTATACATTTGAAAGCAGGGAGCAATACCGTAATATGAAAGATGTGTTGAAGGACTACCCACAGATTGGCGAATATGTGAAAGAAGCCATGAAACGCAGCGAAGTAGATTTCAGGCAGGACAGCGCACGAGGTGGCACTGACGGATCCCGTTTATCTTTTATGGGCCTGCCTTGCCCGGATATCTTTACAGGCGAAATGGCTTTTCACAGCAAGCAGGAATATGTGAGTGTACAGGATATGCAAAAGTCGGTTGAAGTATTGGTAAACCTGGTACAGGTATGGGAAGAAAAGGGCGGGCTTTTGCCGGTGGTATAATACGAATTTATTGTATCGACTTTATAATTGATGAAATTAGCTGATGCCCTCTATATATAGACGATTGCCTGATTCATTTATTTATCTCTATTTTTATAAAAAATAAAACACTATGGAATTTTTAAGTTACTGGTGGGTGGTGGTACTGCTCATCATTGTATTTAGCGGCCTGTTTACTATTAACCAGGGTTATATAGGTGTTATTACCATGTTTGGAAAATACCAGCGTATAGCCCGGCCGGGTTTGCGTTTTAAAATTCCCTTGATAGAGCAGCTTTTTAAAAGAGTATCTACTCAAAACCGGTCTGTAGAACTGGAGTTTCAGGCAGTAACGCAAGACCAGGCCAACGTGTATTTTAAAGCAATGCTGTTATACGCCGTGCAAAATGCGGATGAAGAAACCATAAAAAAGGTAGCATTTAAGTTTATCAGCGACCGTGATCTGATGCAGGCACTGATCAAAACCATCGAAGGTAATGTGCGTTCATTTGTAGCTACAAAAAAACAAGCGGAAGTATTAGGCTTGCGCCGTGAGATCGTTCAATACGTAAAGGTGGAAATTGATCAAACACTGGAAGAGTGGGGGTTTCATTTGCAGGATCTGCAGATCAATGATATCACTTTTGATAAAATGATTCTGGATTCTATGAGTAAAGTGGTGGCCAGTAATAACCTGAAAGCTGCTGCTGAAAATGAAGGTCAGGCATTATTGATAACCAAAACTAAGTCGGCTGAAGCGGAAGGTAATGCCATTAAGATCAGTGCGGAAGCAGAACGTGAAGCGGCCAGGTTGCGCGGACAGGGTATTGCCTTGTTTAGGGAGGAGGTAGCTAAAGGTATGTCATCGGCGGCTGAAGAGTTAAGACAGGCCAACCTGGATACCAATTTTATTTTATTCAGTATGTGGACAGAAGCGATCAAAAATTTTGCAGAATTTGGTAAAGGCAATGTGATCTTCCTGGATGGAAGTACGGAAGGAATGGAAAAGACGATGAAACAGTTTCAGGGATTAATGTTAAGACAGGCGGGAACAAGCGATGATTTTGACAGACCAAAAAATCAGGGTGTTTAAAGCTGTTTGTATTTAATTTTTCATTAGCTTTGCCACCCCAAAACGGCTGCCCGGGTGGCGAAATTGGTAGACGCACCGTCTTCAGGTGGCGGCGTTCGAAAGGATGTGCTGGTTCGAATCCAGTCCCGGGCACAAAAAGAGATTGTATACAATTGTTTACAATCTCTTTTTCTTTTTAGTTAGTCTATTTTAGTCAGTTTTTACGTTTGTTCCCGCCTTTTCTGACTGATAAATAAGCAACAAAATGACTGAGGTATCAAGTTTGCTCAAATGCAGTGCCGGCCGCTTTCAGCCACTTTCTACATCGGTTTTCATATTTGTATCTTTTGGGCCCGGGACTGGATTCATACTGGTACCATCAGATTCTATGGACATTTAAGAAAGGTTGCTATTATTCGATCCGGCATTAACAGATTATTTTAATTGTTTGTGTAACCAAGAGTTCAAGCAGGTACAATCCTCGATGCATGATTTTGCCACCTTCGAAATTATGCAGCTATGTTATTTTCTGGATAATCCTGTTGATAATATAATGTGCAAGGCGAATTATTCTACTTACATCGAGGAATTTGTTGAGGCTGACTAAAATTTTTATCTACTCCCCGCTCAAATCAGGAGGCTGGTCAGGCTTTTTATTTTTAATTATATACTGGCTTAAGATGGGCTGATGTTTCTATTTTATCATGGATGATATCAAAGGTAATTCAGCTACCACAAGGCTCATGCAAGCTAAAACCGGTAAGCGGTAGTTTTAACAATGCACGCAATTACTCAATTGTGAATATAAGATTCTCAAAGGGCTTGATGAAGAGATGAAATATTAGTATCAGAAATTACCGGGCACAGATGAAAGTTGGAGTGATCAGAATGGTTTTTAAAACATATAAGAAAATTATGACCGGAATCATGCCCGCTAAATAACAAAATCATCTACAGATCAGGTACGAAGGTCTATTTTTATGGTTAGGAACTTAAAACAGGAAATTATGGAAAGTAATCCAATGGATTTATTTATGAAAGAAGCTCCGGATGTAGCCAGAGCTTTTGATGGGCTTATACAATCACTGATCGCATCCAATGGCCTTGATGAAAAGACAAAGCAGCTCATCTATATAGCAATGAAAACGGCTATGGGTGATGATATGGCAGTAAAATTCCATGCTCCGATGGCTAAACAATTGGGGGCAACTAAACCGGAGATTGTCGATGCAGTTCTGCTAAGCCTGACGGTTTCTGGAATCAGCGGCGTAATGGCGTCTTTGCCTGCCGTTGTAAAGCTTTTTGAAAATCATGAATGATAAAAGACAAATTGAAGTGCCTGCAGATAAGATACAGTTGGCAAAGTTGATTTTGTTTTCATGTTGTATGTTTCAATTGCAAACGAAGAAATCTATCTGACGCAATTATGTACCGCAACTTGCTGTACCGCCGGAAATTCGGATATACTCAATTCGGGAACAACCGGCCGCTGATAGCGGATCCCGCATATGGGGCGGGTTTATATGGAGTGTCATAAAAGACTGAATCTACAATAGCCGACCTTTTATCAGGTCAACTACCTGCTTGAGCTTCATACCGGTTACCCAAGATTGATAGGGTAAAAAGAGAACTGCTGCCAACTATAATGATTGAGATACCACTATTGTTGTTTTAACCTGCAATGTTGTATAATAGATGTATCTGCTGAAAAGTCTCAAACGGTATGCTATCGGTTAATATCTACCATAAATTATTTCTTACCCTGAAGTAATCACTATCTTTATTATTTTATAGTAGCTAAAAGATAAGTTTTAAATCATCTTGATATGACTAATATAGAAAACAAAGTAGCCTACATTACAGGCGGGACAAAAGGGATCGGTTTTGGAATTGCGAAGGTGTTATTGGAAAATGGTATTAAAGTCGCCATTTCTGGCAGAAATATTGAGGCTGTTGAAAAAGCAAAACTAGATTTGAAAAACCCCAATGTACTGGCATTGAAATCTGATGTCAGGAATTTTGATGATGAAGTAAAGGCAGTTGAGAAAATAGTAGAAACGTACGGGAAGCTAGATATTGTCATTGCCAATGCGGGCTTAGGAAAATTTGCTGCAGTTGACGAATTGACTTTGGAAGATTGGAATGCAATGATAGATACTAACTTAACAGGTGTATTTCACACATTAAAAGCAACCGTTGACCAGCTGAAACAGAATAAGGGTTACTATATTTCAATTGCATCGTTAGCAGGAACAAATTTCTTTGCACAGGCCGCAGGATATAACGCCTCAAAATTCGGGGTTGTTGGTTTTACACAAGCCGCAATGTTAGATCTGCGCAACTACGATATCAAATGTACAACCATTATGCCAGGTTCAGTTACTTCTCAGTTTAATGACCATATTCCAAGTGAGGCAGATGAATGGAAAATTCAGCCGTCAGATTTGGGACAAATCGTAGTTGATTTGCTAAAAATGAACCCCAACGTTTTACCAAGCAAAATAGAGGTACGCCCCACTAAAACGAAGTAGCTATATGAACTAAGGTTCAGCACAGAGATCCGCCAGCTTAGCTCTCCGGATCTCGGATAAGCCATTAAAGCAGATTACTTTTGCATGTACAGATGATATAGACCGTTTACAGATTAGTGAAGAGATCACGAGATATCAGATAAATGATTGCTATTACACCGGGTGGTTAACAGTTGTCATTGATCTTCCATATAAAATGAATATTTATGAACGACACTTCAACCGACGGTTTTCCTTCTTTAAACAAGAATACTGCTGCCCATTATGATCAATTTTTCGGTCCCCTGTATTTTGAGCCATATGCTATTGAAGTAGCCAAACGTATTGCTGCCCATCCTGCTTTTATTGCTCTTGAACTGGCGTCAGGAACAGGTCGCGTTACACGACATATTCGGGAGCATATAACGCCTTCGGCAAGATTGATTGCATCAGATATTGATGAAGATATGCTCACAGTAGCCCAACAACAGCTAAACCACCTTAACATTGACTGGCAAAAGATAAATGCAGAGCAACTTCCTTTCGGGGAGCAGAGTATAGATATGATCGTTTGTTGTTTTGGGTACATGTTCGTTCCCAATAAACAACAGGCATTTGCAGAAGCCTTTCGTGTTCTAAAACCAGGCGGTCTGTTAATATTCACTACCTGGGATCAACTGGAGCATAATGGTGCATCCTATACCGCCAGGTGTCTGGCGGAGCAATATCTTGGGGAGCCATTGCCCGGATCATATGATTTGGCGACTTCGATGAGTGAGGAGCGTGCAATAACTGCTGGTTTGAAAAATGCAGGATTTGGAGAAGTGGTCATTGAAAAAGTGAGCCTTTCAGCCGTCTGCGCAACAGCAGGAGAGGCAGCGCATGGCTTTGTGCAGGGAGCTGTTTTCGAAGCATTCAGGAAGCGTTACCCGGACAGGGTAGAGGAGGCTCAACTTTCATTGAGCCGGGAGCTTGCTCAAAAATTTGGGGCCAGCCCTATGATTGCGCCCATGAGGGCTTTGATCAGCCAGGCATGGAAATGAACTATGTCCATACACAATAGTTCCTGGTACCATTTCTGAGTTATATTGAATTATTTGTCCTTATCCTTTTCAACCGTGCTATATCAGGCAAGGTTATGTTTTACTTTTCAAGCGGCTTTTTCTTTTGCCCGTCTTCACGCTTGTTCGTTTCTAAAAAAATATCCCCTTAAGGAACCAGCTTTTTCAGCCTTGCCATTCGTGGTTTCATCAGACCGTATATTGATTTCATTGTGGATGGAGGGCCTCAACGCCTTAATTAATGCGCTTCTTAAGATTTTTATATAGTAGCCTAAAAGCAAAAGGATCTTTTTGTATGACTGTTATAGGGGTTAACGTAGACTTAGTTGTAATAATATCAGGGTATTGATTTTATTACAAAAAGAGAAATATGACGGTGGTCCTTCCCAGTATTGATAAGAGCATCATACCTGAATTGGAAAATGTTTCTGAGGCTGACTTGTTATTGCGGTCTTATAGTAACTTTTTGGACAAGCCAGGCGCGTGCAATTAATATTGTGACACACAAACTGCCAGGCATAACTATAAATGTTTCTGAGGATACATTACCATGAGTTTGAGGTTGACAAAAAGTATTAGGCAAAACAGAACTTGTAATAGTTGGTAAAACATTTACCAGGCTTTACCACATTGATATTGGATGTTTACATTTATGAGAATAAGGCAGTCCCTTAGATCCGTTATTTACAGATTTGTTTATGGTACTTTATACGTTGCAAGTTTACTTCCTGTAACCTGGATCTATCGGGTCGGAACGCTGGCATTTTTTCTTATTTATTACATTGTGAGGTATAGGCGGGAGGTAGTGTTGCAGAATATTGCGCGTTCATTTCCCTATAAGCGGTATGAAGAAATCAGTATTATTACAAAGAAGTTTTATCGCGGCTTTATTTCCCATTTTGCCGATATTATAAAAGCTATATCTGTTTCTCCCGAAATATTAGATAAGAAAATTGAATTCGCCGGTTTCGAACAATTAGATAACTTCATTGAATCGGGTCAAAACGTCATCGCCTGCCTGGGGCATTGTGGTAATTGGGAAATGTTACATTTCATGGCCCACAAAATCAATCACGAGATTTACGCAGTTTACAAGCCACTTAGTTCGGATGTAATGAACAGGTTGATGGTAAAGTTTCGCACCCGGTTTGGTATGAAGGTAATTACTGATAAATCAGTTGTGCGCCATATTATTTCCAAGGCTTCACCTCGGGCAGTGTATCTTTTTCTTGCTGATCAATGTCCGCCGGTCAATGAAGAAAACTTCCGGTTTCACTTTTTAAACCAGGATACGCACTTTTTTTCAGGGATGGAAAAATTAGCATGCAAAAGCAATTCAGTTGTAGTTTACCTGCATATTAAACAACTATCAAAAGGAAGATACAGGGTAACCTGTAAACCGGTAAGTTCCCATGTTGAATCCGAATCAGAGGGGCAAATAACACGAAAGTATGTTGACTTGTTAGAAGAAAATATTAAAGAAGAACCTGGCGGCTGGCTTTGGACACATAAAAGATGGAAAAGATAAATTATGGATTATTTATTACCTGCTCTCGGAATCATCTTGATCATAGGGAGTATTATTCTAATAACCGGGGCAATATTTCTATTTACTTTTCTCAAAGCAAGCTTTGATAGAGAAATGATCTTGACGGACGCAGATGATGATTGATTTTCGTTCAAACAAGAGCCTGCCTTGATCTCTGAAAATAATAATTTACTTAAGCAAGTTTTGGCAGGGCGCCAATATATATAGTATAAGCTGCTATTCTAGCGACACCATTTAAGGGAGTGATCTGATTTTGGTTTATTGAAATCCTCTTATTCAGTTAACTGACTTAAATGCGTAAACTTAGTTTAATCCACACACCCAGATACAAAAATGCATACAGCAATAGTAAAAGTTGCCGTATGCATTAACTGTATTTATTCAAATTGTCGGGCTGTCAGGTGGTTCTTGTTTAATCACACGCACTATTCTAGTGCGCTATAACCTTTATTACCTTCGAGTAAGATTTTGAACCATCCTTGTCCACCTGCACAATACGAACGAACCATTCCTGGCCGTCGATGTTGGCTATATCGCTATTTGTTTTTGAGCAGGAATAAATGCCTATGGTCAAACTACAAGTGAGAAGTGTTACAGACAGATCCTTCCTTCTGCGATGTCCAATGCCTAACATCATTAGCACGATAGAAGTGCCAAAGGCAACCTGGTTCAATGCTCGGCTGAAATGATACTGGATAGGTTCATCAGAATTGCCATTTTCACTTTTGCTTTTCACAGAACCAATATTTATGAAATCAATACCATTTTTGGATACTTCTATATTATAAAGACTGTTGTTAATTTCTTTTACTGACTGCCAGGAAATATTTAGAACACCGTCCGAAAAGCTTGCTTGGATAGTGCCGAATACTACAGGTAATGCCTGAGAAAAATTAATGACAATGTCGGCTTCCGGGCTGGGAGCTCCGGCTGCGTCTACCGTCTTGTATTTGAATGTGGTTTTTGTTACATTGCCTGCGGGCGTTCTCGGCGTAAGTACCAGCAAGGTAGGATCGTAGCTTTCGATCACATAGCCTCCCGCAGTCATATCTGCTATTGTAATAATATGGCCATTATAAGCGAGCTCAAAGCCATTGGAATCGCCATTGTCATCTGAAGGTAGGCTGGTAATTATTAACTTCCGGTTCGTCCAGCCGCCTTGTGTTGGACTATCATCCGGATCACTGCCCTGTAACACTAAACTTGTAAGTGGTATAGCTACATTTGGTGTAGGCGGGCCGGTTATCGGCGTAGTCGCATTATATGCTTCAGGACTTTTTTGTATTCCAAAATTAATATTAGCAATATCAATGGTGCTTACAGTAACAGGTGTGCTACCATCGTTCTGGCTGTTACCGGAGTCTGTGGAGCTTACATGTGCAAATGTATTATCGGGTAACGTAACTTTAATAATGTAGTTGCCCGGTGGAAGATTAGAAAAGCTATATACACCGCTGGCGTTAGTGGTGGTGGTAGCCACCTGTGTAATGCCATCACCCAGAAATGCCGTAACTGAAATGCCTTCCAGTACAGAGCCGTTCACGCCGTTGTTGGGACCATCGGGATCATTATAAACTGTACCTGAGATGGAACGATTGCAATCGTCTACTTTTTTGAACGTTAGCTCTGTAGATTGCTTGCCAAATAACAGCGGGTCTGAAGAGTTTTCTGCTGTGCCGTAATATGGATCGAGACCACCCACAACGGCCTGAAATTGTACTTTTTCGTTATTGGCGATGTTACCGGCATTAGCTACTTTTACGTCTACACTAAACGGAATGATTACAGCGTTGCCATTGTTGGCAATGGTGCCACCAATGGTAAGACCGCTCACCTGTAACCGGTTGTTGGAGCCTCCGCCGGCATTGGTTAGGTTAACAGTTGTATTGGAGCCCGGAAAAGTGTTGTCAAAAATAACTTTTAGTTCAGCAGCCGTTTTTACAAAAGAAAAACGATTATCTACCGGGAAGTCGAATGTGATACCGCTAAAGCCACCCGACGCTGTATTAGTGGCAGTAAACTGGAAATAGAAATTTGAAGGTGCGGAGCAGGAGGGAATATCTACAGTGCCGTTACCGTTATCTCCACCGGTAAGGGTAAGGCTAAGGCGATAAGAGCACTCGCATCCATCTGACTGTGAAGCTGCTGTTGAAGTGCCTATTACCTGTGGTTGGCCGGTGTTGGCACCACTAAGTGCTACGTAATAAAATGTATTTTGATTACCGGAAGCGGCACCATAGGCAAACATTCTTCCCCGCTCATCAAAAAAGAGAGAACCCATGGTGAAGGCAGCAGCAGCGCCCACCTTTACAATCTGCGGATTATTGCCGGTAATATTCTGAATTTCATAAAGACCACGCACGGCATCTGTACCGCTTACCGAAGATGGGTGGTACCATGCATAAGCTTTTCCATTTGTAGGATCAAATGCTATATCTCCCCAGATTCGGCTACCCGCAGCCATTGTGCAGGTGACACTGGTAGCTGTGAGGGTACTCCCAGCCGTAGGCCACTGTTTTAAATCAATTTTATAAAGTACGGGACTCGCCTGTGTACCTAGGATATACATAATACCGTTTTTATCTACCCCGGCATTGTTATAGTCAGCATTAGGAATGCTGGAGGTGGCAATAGTTTTCGACTCAATATTTCCGTTATAGTCAACTCTCAACAGGGTAAAGCTGCTTTGTGCCCAACGCTGCGTGTAAAGGTAACCGTTATAGAAAACAGTAGCATTAGTGTTATAATTGGCGATCGTGCGAACATCATTAACTGCAACAGTACTTATACCTGCAACTGTTACTTCGCTGATTCGGGTACCACTAATCTGTCTGGTGAAATACAGCCTTCCGTCACAGGGAAATAACTGAGCATTCGAATTGTAGGAAACTGTTAGAAAAACGCTGAACAGTATGCAGGCATACCATCTTTTTATTGAATTGAAACGCATGAAGTTTGATTGAGGCATTTTAGTTTAGATGTTTGTTTGTTTAAGGATTATAATCTTGGGCGAGATAAAATATAAGGGGTCTTTAAATCTTTAGTGCTTGATAGGCGTTAAATTAAACTGAGGCATTCTTTTGGGGTGTACATTGGCGTGATCACGAGAATATATCTGTACCTGGTAGCTCATATTGCTGGATCGCGAAGTTCAATATTGTACAGATTTTATGAATTGTAAGTTTTATAACATCTTTTAACTATCTCAAGGCTGTAGCAGGGGAGTGAAGACACAACCCTGTATAATGGCGATCATGATTTTAAAAAAAAAAATTGTACCTCGTCAATGATCGGGTTAAGTTGATGATATGTATAAATATTAGTTCACCTCTGTGACGGTTTGACCGATCTATAGCAGGCCTCAAGACACTTTAATCTACAGTGGTAATATTGGATACTTTCATTAAAAGACCCGCTATTGCTTATGTAGTATCATTACCGGCACCCTGGAATGAAGCACCATATTTTTAGTAATACTTTTATGGAAAACCCGTTCTACAAAAGTCCTTTCCTTAGGTATGACCATTAAAAGGTCGATGCCGTTGAGTTGTACAAATTGCTCCAGTCCCTCTTTTACTGTAATATGTTTAGCTACATGCATCTCCGGTGTCAGCGACTGTAACATATTTTGAATCGACCGGCTTGCCACAGCTATTTGCGCGGTTTCCTGTGCTTCAGGTTTAGCGACATGCAAGATATGCAGCCGGGCGTCAAAATGCTCCAGGAAGTCAATAATGCTTTTCGCCGGCAAGGTCTCAGAAACGTTCAGCATGTCGCAGGCAAGACCTACTTTTTGAATACCATTAAAAGTGCAATCGGGCGGAATAACAAGTAAGGGATACTTGAAATGGGTAGCTGCCATGAGGCTGAAACTGCCGAATAAAAAGGCTTCTGCGCCGTTGGACCCGCTCATACCCATAATCATTGCAAAGATATCCTGCCGGTGATTGAGTCGTTCGATCTCTGCCAGGAAACTATCCATGATAATCCGGTAACTGACTATGGCTTTACTGCTGCCTTCCAGCTTTACTTTAAGTTGTTTCATTAACTGATCCGTCTGCTGAAAGTCATCCTCATAACTCGAAGGAGGAAAAACAGCTTCACCGGCGCTCAATGGCAGGGGCAGGGCGTGAAGCAAAGTTATATGCATATCCAGCTGTTCCGCTAACCGGGCTGCATAGATGGCGGCGTTAACGGAGTTTTCTGAGAAGTCTGCAGGAACAATAATAGTCTTCATAAAATGGAACTTTGTTGAGGTTTTATAAAGGTATTTTCCGGGCGGAGGGTTATAGATGACTACAAACATGTTTCAGGATGATTTTGGTCTTCCCGGGTTAATTTTATTTTTTAAGCTTCTTAATTATCTGCATGTACTTTTACAAATTTTCGGTACAAAGGCGATCTTATAAAAAGGAAACCCGCCTACTCGAATCGATGCTTGCGGACATGGTTTAATAATGTTTACCTGCCTTCTTAATGTTATGTACTAGTGATCCTTCACTTATACCTTGCATTGACTCAGATGAAACCATAGCAGTATTAATGAGATTTTATACACGACTTTATTGCGTATAACCTTAAAAAGAAGAAGATTTTTTATTCACGCCGTTGCAGCGGGCATCTATACTGGTCGCAATTTGGAAGGCAGTGGATACTTGCAAAAACGCAAGCTCCTTTAAGTACCTGATAAAAAAGTTCGAAACATAAAACTAAGTGTGTAATTTTGTACTGTAATAAAAATATTTACAGTATGAGTAACGGAAGATTTGCTACAGCCTTACATATACTGACGCTCCTGGAGATTAAAAACGGCGAGCTTCTTGCCTCCGGTTATATCGCAGGCAGTATCAATGTCAATCCTGCTGTAGTGAGAAAAGAGATCCGTAATCTTCGGGAGTTGGGCTTTGTTGACAGTAAGGAAGGAAAAGGTGGCGGTTTCTCGCTGGGAAAACCAGCGTCGGCGATTACGCTGGGCGAGCTTTACAGGGCTGTGAACTACATACCATTACTGGGCAGGTCTAATAATCCTAATCCTGGTTGTCCCGTGGGCAGACAAATTAATACTCACCTCGAGAGTCTGTTCAAAACAGCAGATGAGATATTTCTGCAACAGCTTGGGCAGATCACGGTAAAAGATTTTGCCGCAAAGTTTACTTAACTTTTTTATCCAATACTGTAGTAGTTATTGCTACAGTGTTAGTTGTTAAAATATAATATAATAAAAATGAAAGTAGCATTAATTGGAGCCAGCGGCTTCGTAGGAACAGCAGTCTTAAAAGAGCTTCTGGACAGAGGCCATCAGGTAACAGCCATTTCACGTAACACTGAAAAGATACAACCGCACGCGCTGGTAACGGCAAAGGCAGTAAATGTACTGAAGGCCTCGGAAGTTACTGATGCCATAGAAGGGCATGATGTTGTCATAAGCGCTTATAACCCAGGCTGGAGCAATCCAAACCTTTATGATGAATTCTTAAAGGGTTCTGCTTCCATTCAGGAAGGCGTGAAAAAATCGGGCGTTAAACGGATTCTTATCGTTGGTGGTGCAGGAAGCCTCTTCGTAGCAGATGGTTTACAATTGGTAGATACACCGGATTTTCCGGCAGAATGGAAACCCGGCGCTTTGGCTGCAAGAGACTATCTGAACATCTTAAAAGACGAGCAGCAGCTTGATTGGACCTTTCTTAGCCCCGCTATAGAAATGCACCAGGGTACTTCAGGATTGAGAAAAGGAGTCTATAGAACCGGACTGGATCATCCGGTTTTTGATGAAGATAACAGGAGCATTATTTCAGTTGAAGATACAGCGGTAGCAATTGTGGACGAAATTGAAAATCACAAACATAGCCGTCAACGCTTTACTATTGCCTACTAAACTAAATTTCAGCATAAATTAAATTTGTAGATAATTTTTTTGATATTCCTTGGGGTGTCATGGTGATATTGACACCCCTTTTGTTGTTTTAGTTGTAAAAATTTTGCGCTGTTGTATGGCAAGCAATTGCTAAAGGGGGGAATGTAAGGATTGAAAAGAAAAGACTAAGAAATTTATTTCCAATATAAAGGCAAACCTGGGACTCGCTACGAAGCAATGGGCCGTCATGGAATAGCCCAACTGTAATTACAGGAGATAGGCGATGAATAAAAGATTGTTGAACGCTGACGCTAAATGAATTTCTTGTGGAAGGCGCTTTCCAAAATGTTTACTGACGAATAATAATAAACGAAGAGTTTTTTATTACTCTTGATCTGGTTGCAGATACCGCCTTCTTACTGTCAGTCGACGGAATTGCCTGCTTCAAATAGACACCTATAGCGGTCATGAAATATTTATAGCCTTTTAAAAGCCCTTTTTTACCAGGTAGTAACTGTCGTTTTGTTATTGTTCCTTTTAATATGCGTACCTCGCTGGCGTAGGAGCGTTGACTTTCCAATGTAACAGACAAAATATATACAACGAATGATTTTGAAAATCCTGTGCTGTTAAGGCTATTGGATCAATCTGTGGTATCCATATGGAGTTGCGCATGAAAGGCCTCAAAGTGAACATCAGGCAGATTTGATTTGGATACGATAATGTTTAAGAAGCAAACCTGGTGCGCATTCAGAGGATGAGTGTACCCTGTAATATAAGCCACTTGCGTTTTTGGGACGATACTATAGATGAGGTATTTTAACATTAGCAATATATCATAGTGTTTATTCGATCATTGAACAATTTGAGATTGTTTTTTATATTGACTGGGCGTCATACCGGTGATTTTAGCAAAGGTCTTTGAGAAATAGGACAACGAGTTAAACCCGATGAAATCACTAATCTCAGAATAAGACATGTTAGTGGTGGATAGAAAATGCTGAGCCCGCTCAATTCTTTTTTGATTGATATAGTTGATAGGCCTTATGCCGGTATACTCCTGGAACTGCCTGGAAAAATAGTCTACATTCTGATAAACGCGCTCAGCAAGAAGCGACACAGATAACTCTGAACTCAGGTGAGCCATAATATAATTAAGTGAGTCGACGATCTTAGACGGGATGTGTTGTTGCTCGTGGAAGGTGCTGGGACATTTAGATAAAAACCGGGAAACATATTGCATTAATATTCCCTGGGTCTCCATATAATCTTCCATATTTTGCCGGTTATTTAATTCCTGGTACTCCTGATAAAAAATTTCTTTTTCATAGACTTTCGGATTGTCTGACCGGTTAATTCCCCGATTGGGGTTGACTTCTAGTAAACGATTGAAGGATAATATATCCAGATCCGTGGCCTTTATTTTAATAAGTACCCTGCTGTTGGCAAACAAGGAGATACCCGTGGTAGATTCCTCAAAGAATTGAACAAAATATTGGCTTAAAAAGTTATCGCATCTCAGGTTACAAAGTGTAAAGCTGGGTATCATGTACAGATAGCCGGGTTCCAGGCAAACGCGGGAATGAGCATCGGAAATTTCTCCCTGGCCGCCATCAATATAATAGATCCTGTAGTAAGGGCTAATAACGTTCTGGTAATTCCATTTTGTTGATAAATGCACGTAATCTATATTAAGAAGGGAAAACGAATATTGTAACGTTCTTTTTATCATTGTTGCAACGGTTTAGTCACTACATAATTAATGTTTTTTTACTTCATTCAGAAAAAGTATCGGTTTTGTACCTAAAAAATCTTTAAAATAATTTTTGTATTGCGCAATTCACCGCTGGCTGCTGCGACTGGTATACAGCAGGTTTTCTCCTGTTGTTGCGGATAGAAGTAGTCCTGGGGAAATCATTTAAAGTGCGGTTACGGTATGATAAGAGGCTCTTGAGGTAAAAGTCGTTTTTGTATATTTTTTTGTCGCTTTTGTATAGCGGCGTACAGGGGGCCATCTTTAGCTTTGTATGGGTTATTTCTGCCATTATCTGGTTGTTTGAGGCCGGTTTGCTTAAAACGCTCCGGCCCCTTACAGTGGTGATAGTACGGTAGTATATCCACTTTTAAAAACTTGCACATATGATAAAAAAACGGTTCTTCAGCTGGTCACCTATTTCCAAACAGAAAGAGATGTCAATGCAAATCTTGCAAAATATAATGGCTACTAATAATCGTAATTAAAAAGTAATGAAAAGACGTACAATTATCAAGCAGATGGGTATGGCATTATCCGCTGCGGCAATTACAGATCTTAGCCGTGCTGCAGGTTTAACTTTCAGTGCTGTTGAAAGAGAGAAGATCATCAACGGGCCATTCAAACCAACCTGGGAATCGCTGCAAGCTTATAAGGTACCCGACTGGTTTCGTAATGCAAAATTCGGCATCTGGGCGCATTGGGGACCCCAATGCCAGCCTGAAGCTGGCGACTGGTATGCAAGGGAAATGTATGAAGAGGGAAGTTATAAATATAACTTTCATTTAAAGAAGTATGGACACCCTTCAAAGTTTGGATTCAAGGACGTGATCAATGAATGGAAGGCAGATAAATGGGATCCGGAAGAACTGGTAGCTCTCTACAAAAATGCAGGGGCCAAGTACTTTTTTGCCATGGCGAATCATCATGACAATCTTGATCTCTACCGTTCAAAATATCAGAAAAACTGGAACTCGCTCAAAGTAGGTCCCAAAAAAGATATTATAGGCGGCTGGGCAAAGGCCGCCAAAAATAACGGTTTGCCTTTCGGCTGTAGTGTGCACGCGGCACATGCCTGGCGATGGTTTGAAACAGCGCAGCGGCATGATAAAAAAGGCGAATATGCCGGCATCCCTTACGATGGAAATATAACGCGTAAAAATGGTAAAGGAAAATGGTGGGAAGGATTGGATCCGCAGGAGTTATATGCACAAAACCATCCGTTGAGCAAGGATAGCTGGGACAACGGTTCGATACACCGGCAATGGCATTGGGGCGAGGGCGTATATCCTCCTTCAAAAGAATATATCGAAAAATTCGTAAACAGAACGATAGACCTGATCAACAAATACGAGCCTGATTTATTATATTTCGACGATTCGCAGCTTCCCTTCTGGCCCATCAGCGATGCCGGACTGCGTATAGCAGCCCATCATTATAATAAAAGCATTAAGAAGCATGGTGAGCTCAGGGCAATTCTAAATGGAAAAATTCTGAATGAAGAGCAGCGCAAGGCCATGGTGTGGGACATCGAACGGGGACAGGCAAGCAACATAATGCCTTACGTATGGCAAACCGATACCTGCCTGGGCAGCTGGCACTATGAGCGGCTGGTTTATGAAAAAAACAGGTATAAAACGCCGGAAATGGTGATTCAGACCCTGGTAGATGTAGTAAGTAAGAATGGTAATTACCTGCTGAATGTCCCCGTGCGAGGCGACGGAAGTATAGATGAACTCGAAAGGAAAATTGTAGCAGATATTACAGCCTGGATGAAGGTAAACAGCGAGAGCATCTATGATACCCGTCCGTGGAATGTATATGGTGAAGGTCCTTCGACAGAAAACCAGGCCGCACTTATGGGGCAGGGTTTCAATGAAGGAAAGACCAGGTTTTCCTCAGTGGATATCCGGTTCAACAGTAAGCCACAGGCTTTGTATGCCACTATTATGAAATGGCCGGAGGAGCGCACTGTTTTGATCAGGAGCCTTGCAGCCGGATCTTCTTTATATCCAAAAGAGATTAACGGGGTGAGCTGGCTGGAATCGGGAGCCGATCTGAAATTTGAAAGAAGAACAGATGGGTTGTTGGTTACATTGCCCAATAACAGGCCGCAATTTACTTACGCCAACGTTTTAAAGATTGTGTAATTTCCGAACAGCAACGATATTCTAAAAGCTAGTCGCTGCAAAGGCGTTATACTGAGAAGGTCGTTAATATCAAAACTATCAGATAAATGAAAAAATATTGTCTGGCTCTTGACCTCAAGGATGACCCGGAGCTTATCGCCGAATATGAAAAATGGCATTTGCCCGAAAATAGCTGGCCGGAAGTACAGGAAAGTATCAAGAAATCAGGAATTGCATCTATGGAAATATACAGAACGGGTAATCGCCTGTTTATGATTATAGAAACTTCGGATGTTTTTGATCCTGTACAAAAAGCAGCGAATGATGCAACAAACCCGGATGTAAAAAAATGGGAAGGTTTGATGAGCCGGTTTCAGGCGCCCTTACCCTGGGCGGGAGATAATGAAAAGTGGGTGACCATGAAAAGGATATTTCAGCTTTAAAGTCATTGCATCGATTACTGTACTGCATCCTATATATTCCCCCATCTGATAAGTATCTATAACAATATGCATATCGTAAAAATTATAGCACTGACCGCTACACTATCAGGTGCGGCGGTGGTCTCATTGGCGCAGGATATGCCCATTAATAAGGTGCTATTCGAGCCGACGGTAGAGTCGCTTAAGGAATACCGCTATCCGCAATGGTTCCGCGTTGCTAAATTCCCCCGTTTACCATAAAAGCCAGCCAGAAAAAAGGTTACTTCGGCGGATTAAGTAATGAAGGCAATTTTGAAGCTACTGACGTGCGTTTTACGATGAACGGTAATAAGCTTTATGCTTTTATTACATCCGAATCGATAAATATTGTTTTTGATAAAATACCGTATAAGTTTGTTGCAGAATTTGGCGGATTTAAAAGGACGCCGATACTTGTTTTAGTATCATCCCCAGGGGTAAAAATGAACCTGGTGTTTGAGAACATATAGAATAAATAATAAAGCCATCAGGCAACAAATTGAATATAGTTCAAAAATGATAAAAAATATAATAGTAACATTGATATTGGCTGCTGTTTCCTCACCGGCACAGGTGGCAGCCCGTGAGGTGCAGCCCATACAATTGAAGTGCGAACATTTGGTCAACCCTTTGGGAGTGGATGCACAGAGCCCGCGGCTAACATGGATGCTAAAGGATGATCGTAACGGTGCCCGTCAAAGTGCTTATCAGATTATAGTGGGTACTGATTCAATACAAGTGCTTAATGGTAAGGGTACTCTTTGGAATAGTGGTAAACAAGGGAGTGATGAAATGCTGGTTGCTTATAACGGCAAAAGCCTGAAACCTGTAACGAGATATTTCTGGAAGGTAACTGTTTGGGATAAAGATGGTAATCCTTCATCGTCAAAAGTAGCGGCTTTCGAAACCGGCATGATGGGAATTAATCATTGGAAGGGGACATGGATCAGCGATCACAATAATATTAACCATAAATCCGCACCTTATTTTAGAAAAGAATTCGAGGTGAAAAAGGACGTAAGATATGCCAGGGCTTATATTGCTGTTGCCGGTTTATATGAGTGTTCAATAAATGGCGACCGGGTAGGAGATCATCAGCTGGATCCTATGTATACACGCTTCGACAGGCGCACTTTATATGTAACACATGATGTTACATCGCAGCTTAAAAAAGGTGCAAATGCTATAGGAATGGTGCTGGGTAATGGCTGGTATAATCATCAGTCGCTGGCTGTATGGGATTTTCATAATGCGCCATGGCGGGCACGCCCGGCCTTTTGCCTGGATCTGAGAATCGTATACAAGGATGGTACTGAAGAGACTATTGTTTCCGAAAGGGACTGGAAAACAGCATCAGGACCCATTACTTTCAATAGTATTTATACAGGCGAACACTATGATGCCCGGTTGGAGCAACCGGGATGGGATAAGCCCGGCTTTGATGATGCCAAATGGGGCGGTGTCCGATATCGCAGCGTACCTTCAAACCAGGTAGTTGCACAGCTAATGGTTCCTATTCGGCTTGTTACTCCATACAAACCTAAACTCCTGAAAAAAATAGACTGGAAAACTTACGTTTTTGATATGGGGCAAAACATGTCGGGAGTAACCCGTATCAGTATAAAAGGACCGGAGGGGACTATTCTTAAAATAAAACATGGAGAGCGGATACATGAAAGCGGGCGTGTTGACATGTCTAATATAGATGTATATTACAGGGGAGATAAAGAAGCCGATCCTTTTCAAACAGATATTCTAATCCTAAGCGGTAAGAAAGAGGATGAATTCATGCCTAAATTTAATTACAAGGGATTTCGTTACATAGAAGTTACCTCGAGCGAGCCTATAGAAATGACGGAAGCCAATGTTACGGCCTATTTTACTCATAGCGATGTTAAACCCTTAGGTGAAGTAAATACTTCAGTACCGCTGGTAAATAGTCTCTGGAAAGTGACTAATAATGCTTACCTCTCCAACCTCATGGGATATCCTACTGATTGTCCGCAAAGGGAGAAAAATGGCTGGACGGGTGATGGACATCTCGCCATAGAAACAGCATTATATAATTTTGACGGCATTACAGTTTATGAAAAATGGTTGGCAGATCATAGAGATGAACAGCAGCCCAATGGCGTATTACCCGACATTATACCCACTGGTGGGTGGGGGTATGGTACCGCTAATGGCCTGGACTGGACAAGCACGATTGCTATTATTCCATGGCAGGTTTATATGTTTTACGGTGATAGCAGGTTATTGGAGAACTGTTACGAAAATATACAGCGTTACGTAGATTATGTTGACCGGATCAGCCCGGATGGCCTTACTACATTCGGGCGTGGCGATTGGGTGCCGGTTAAAACAACCTCTAATCTTGAGTTAACCTCTTCGGTTTATTTCTATACAGATGCGTCTATACTGGCAGCTGCAGCTCAACTGTTTGGTAGGGTGGAAGATCATCGCCGTTATACAGCGTTAAGTCAAAAGATAAAAGATGCGATTAATAAAAAATTTTTGAATCGTACCACCGGTATCTATGCCGGAGGAAGTCAGACTGAATTGAGCGTTCCGTTATACTGGAAGGTAGTGCCTGAAAATATGATACAAAAGGTTGCCGCTAATCTGAATAAAAAAGTGGAGGAAACCAATTTTCATCTTGATGTAGGCGTGCTGGGTGCTAAAGCCTTACTCAATGCGCTTAAAGAAAATGGCTATGAACAATCAGCCTACAAAGTGGCCGTACAGGACACGTATCCTTCCTGGGGATGGTGGGTGGTTAACGGTGCTACTACCTTGCTGGAGAACTGGGATTTAAAAGCGAAAAGAGATATATCTGATAATCACATGATGTTCGGGGAAATAGGAGGTTGGTTTTTTAAATCGGTAGGAGGCATTTTACCGGATCCCCGTCAACCTGGATTTAAAAATATTTTGCTACGACCTATATTCCCCGAGGGAATGGATCATGCTAAGGTAACTCATGAGTCTCCTTATGGTACTATCGTTTCCGGGTGGACGAAGTTGAATAAAAAGGTAACGTATGAAGTACAGATTCCAGCCAATGCTTCTGCTACCTTTTATCCTCCGGCAAACGCAAGAGATAAAGGACTCGTGAAATTACCTGCCGGGAAACATACATTGCAGGTTACATTGCTTTAAAATAGAGCAACTGAACCTTGGTCGTATTTTTACCGATTGCTCCCGGATGGTTCAAGCCCATGCTCGTTTATTAAGAAGGTACTGCTTTGTGAAAAATCAAATTCTTCGGTAAAGGTATTTCGTTCCCAGATACCAACTTTATAAATGAAATAATCAATTTTCTGGCTTCCAATTATGTTTTTTACGTCGCTTAACGATTTTCCGGTTGCAATAGAATGGGTCTGAAGAAATGTTTTATTGTATTTGTCTTTCATTTATCGATAGCTCTTTCAATATTCCTATCGCTGCATGATAGCCACACATGCACATATTTAAAATTTGACACCTACACTCAGGATGGTCCGGCGTCCCCAAAGTGGCTCGTATAAACCGCTGCGGGCAAGATAGCCTTTGTTGTCAGTAAAATTGGAAAGATTAAGGCGGGTAAAAAAGCTTTTATAACTATATCCAACGGAAGCGTCCATACTCCAGTAGGCTTTCACCTCATCCAGCGGGCTGTTGTCTGTAGTAGCGTAGAACTTTCCTTTGTAAAAAAAACCATAACCGAAATCCATCCCTTTTAGCAGACCTTTATTCAACGTGTAATTGCCCCAGATGTTAAGAGTCGTCCTGGCATTCCCTTCTAATTGGTTTCCTTTCTGGAATGCAGGGTCTTCCACAACAATGGCGTCTATATAAGAGGTGGCAAGATTAACGCTTAGCTGATTGGTGATTTTACCATTTACGTCGAGTTCAATGCCACGGCTGCGGTGATGCCCGCCCTGGTACATAGCCCACTTATAAAAAGTGTGATAATACAAATGATCCCATGCCGGCGGTTGGTCCAATCCAAAAACATAACCTACTATATCTTTCTTATCTATCTGAAAAACAGACAGGCCTATACCCAGCTTTTCATGTAGCAGATTGGTTTTGGCGCCGAACTCTATTTGTTTAGCATTGGTTGCGCTTAGCATAATATTTGTGATCTCATCCCAACCATTCTGCTCGTAGGATTGTGTATAAGAACCGTATAAAGAAAGGTTTTTCCAGGGCTTCACCAATAAGGCCAGCCTGGGCGACAGTGGCTTTTTCACATCATCCTTGTAAGTATCCGGCGCAGGTGCATTGTGAGTATAGTTAGTACCTCTGGAAGTTCTGTTGTAACGTAATCCTAACATAACCTGAATGCGGTTATTCCAAAACTTCAGCTGGTCCTGCGCATAAATACCCTGCCTGTTGATAAACTGGGAAGGCTTGTCCGGGTCGCCTTCAAAGCCAATGATCTTAGGTAAAACATCCTGTCCGTAAACGGGGTTGTATATATTGATGGGTTTTAAGATTACGGGATCATTGTAAAAGATGGTATAATCCCTTTCTGTATAGTCCCCACCCACAACAAAATCATGTTGTACACCGAAGGTGCTGAACTTTCCAACCAGGTCGAGCGTAGTTCCTTTGATATACGTAAAAGTCTGGAAAAACTCGGTAGTCCTGTTCAGGCTGTCTTTGGCGTCTGCTCTGCGATCGGGAAAAAACACCGACTCTTCACGTTCCTGCGACCTGGAGTAAAAGGTAACATTGCGGACAGTCAGGTTCTTATTAATCTTGTAGTTCAGGGTGGAATACACGCTCTGGTCATTTACCTGGTGTTTGTTATCCGGTTCACCCAGGAAAAGTCCACGCCGCAACTTTTTCAGGCCTTCAAAGGTGCCATCGGGAGAAACAAGGCCAGGTGCAAAAGTTCGGTCGTCGTTGCGGGCTACCAGCTCAACGGTCCAGTCCAGGTCGGGAGTGACTTTCCAGGTAATCGTAGGGGCCAGTAGGAAATTTTTACCCCTTATTTCATCAATAAAGTGCCTGCTGCTTTCATATGTTGTATTCAGGCGGTAGAGTAATTTCTTATCCTTTGTGAGTGCACCACTGAGATCCAGGGTAGGACGCACCATGCCATATTCTCCGACCTTCACCTCAAACCGGCGGTATTCATAATCCAGAGGTTTTTTAGATACGAAATTCAGCACTGCACCGGGAGCCACATCGCCATATTGTATGGAAGCTGGTCCTTTTAAAACTTCCAGCCTTTCGACATTATCGCCGTACAACCTGCCGGTGGTTTGCATCAGGATACCGTTCCAGCGGTAGTTGGAGTTAAAGTTGAGCCCAAAGCCGCGGCCATTGAACATGGCGTAGCCATCGCCGTAGGTGCCGGTTACAGTAATGCCGCTTACGTTCTTGATCGCATCGCGGGCATCTATAATTTGTTGCTGTTCGATCAGCCTCTTATCTACAAGCTGTACAGCAATAGGCAGGTCAATCAACGGCGTAGATGTTTTTGTAATGGAAGCGATCTCCCGTTTTTGACCATATACGATTATTTCCTTTAACACCTCAGTGGTATCCACAGTACTCGTGTCTGTCTTTGATGGATTGTTCTGTCCAAAGACCGAAATACACGTAAGACAAAGCGGGATAAGACAGGAACATAATGTAAGTTTCATCATCAGGAGTTTATGCGTTGTTAAACCGGCAGCAAAATTCCATCTTTAGGTGATAGCCTGTTTACGCAATCCGGAAAATTTGCAGACAACAATATAGACTCCCGGCCGGATTTCATTGAAGATAGTATAGCCTTCGTCGAAACTTTTGCTCACTTCAAAACAATGACGATATGCTAATTTAGCCAGCCTATCTTTTTTAAAAAATCAGGTCAGGTGCTTTCTTGATACCATCAGGATATGCCCCGGAAACTTTGTGCAAAACATCTGCACATTTGGTCAGCCTGCCGTTAGCCACGGTGTTTGCACGAATGCGCGCTGAGGTATCCAACGGAAACCGCTCTCTTTTATTGTAGTGGTGTATCTCAATTAAGATTTCACAGATACAGTTTATTACGTCGGCTTAGTTAAAAGCCTGGCGAAATTCCAGCGGCGATACATTCGTCTTCTTCTTAAAAAGGGGGCTAAAGGATTGTGCGTGCTCAAAGCCCAGGGCATAGGCTATTTCGCCAACTGAAAGATCAGTCGTGGAAAGTTTTTCCTTGGCTTTCGCGATCAGTTTTTCATGAATATGCTGCTGTGTATTCTGACCCGTATGAACCCGAAGCAGGTCGCTCAGGTAATTCGGCGACAGGTTCATCTGTGCAGCGACGTATTGTACGGTGAGTAAACCCTTCACGTCGCTGTTGTAATAGTCGTCGATCAGCTGTTCAAATCTGGTTAGTAGGTCTGAATTATTATTTTTGCGAGTGAGAAACTGCCGCTCGTAAAAACGATTTGAGTATTTCAACAGACTCTCAATCTGTGTCAGAATGATCTCCTGGGTATACTTATCGATATGCCGGCATTCCTTATCAATTTTATGGAGAATTGATATCAGGTCAGCTTCCTCTTCAGCCGACAGGTGTAGCGCTTCGTTAACCGCGTAATCAAAAAAGCCGTAGTGATGAATGCTGCTTGCCAGCGTATGGTGTAACAGGAAATCGGGATGAAAGATCAATAGATAACCGGACCCGCATTCCATGTTTTGCAGGTCCAGTTGCTGCACCTGGTTAGGCGCGGTAAAACTCAATACTCCCTTATCGTAATCATAATGCTGTTGTCCGTACCGGATCTTGCCTTTAGCTTCGCGTTTGAGCGCTACACAATAAAAACGGTTGACGAAACCTTTCCAGATATCGTCTTCCAAAAAAACACTTTCGGCCAGGTTGATCACGCTTACCAGTGGGTGGCTCGGTTCGGGTAATGACAGCAACCGGTGAAATTCTGATATGGAATTGATGGCGTTCATATTTAAAATTAATCAATTAAGCCCATACTGAACTCATCGTAAGGGGCACCGGTATTCGTACCTAAAGGCACGATGCGCTCCAGTTGTAAAAGATCCCTTTCCGTTAGCTCAATGGCAGTTGCAGCAAGGTTTTGTTCCAGGTACTTGCTGCGTTTCGTTCCCGGGATCGGCAAAATATCCTTGCTCATGATCCAGGCCAATGCCAGCTGTGAGGAAGTGACATTCTTTGCTTCAGCCATAGCTTCAATTGCCTTTACCAATTCAATATTCTTATGAAACATTTCGCCCTGGAAACGGGGGATCGCTCTTCGGAAATCGTTCTCCGGCAGGTCATCGATGCTTTTGATCTGTCCCGATAAAAAACCGCGGCCTAATGGTGAGTAAGCTACAAAGCCGATACCCAATTCACGTAATGTTGCTAGCACTCCGCGCTCTTCTACAGTTCGTTCAAATAAAGAATATTCGCTTTGTACGGCGGTGACCGGGTGCACGGCATGCGCCCGCTTAACCGTTTCAGACGATACTTCCGATAAGCCTATGTAACCTACTTTGCCTTCTTTAACAAGCCCGGACATAGCTTCAACGGTTTCTTCGACCGGCGTATTTTTATCCAGGCGGTGCAGATAATACAGATCTATGTAATCGGTATTGAGGTTTTTTAGTGAACGCTCTAAAGATTTCTTTACATAGTCCTTTTTGCCGTTAATGGTCCAGGTTACTTTATTGTTGTCATCGATTTCCCAGCCAAACTTGGTAGCTATAATATACTGGTTGCGTTTGCCGCTGATTGCCTTCGCAATGAGTTGTTCATTTTTCAACGGCCCGTACAGATCGGCGGTATCCAGGAAATTACCACCCAGCTCGAGCGAGCGGTGAATCGTTGCGATAGCTTCCTGCTCATCCGCTGGGCCGTACATATTACCTTCTTCAAAGCCAGTCATGCCCATACAACCCAGTCCGATCATCGGTACAACCAAACCCTGGCTGCCCAATTTAATTTGTTTTATTTCCATGATCCAAAGATCGGTAAGCTCAATCGCACACATGTATGCAAATCCCTGAAGCTTGTAAGCAAATCAAGGAATAACTTTTTTAGTGTAGATAACATTCCGATACTATGGGCACTCCGGTATTTCTGAGACACAATTTAGCAGACCGATTCTTTCAGAACTCCATAAAACTGGTGTAGTTTTTTAAGGGCTAGCTATTATTGAATGAAATTTATTTGTTCTTCTGTTAGAACTATAGGTTCAGTCATTATTTTTTTTATGTCAGCATCTGATGCGTTCCTGAAAGAACTGACGAAATGGTGCAGTTGTTCTTTGTTTTTAGGTATAAAAGATGATGCATTGTTTTTTGCATTAGTTTGAAATTTTTTAATGATAGGTTGCATTAATGCATTATATCTGTTACATGCTAATGCTAAATCTACAGCGTTAATACTGATAAAATATGCCAGTGCTTTGGCGCCATATATAGATAAAGACGCGCCCATACCAGATAGGGCTGTTGGACAGTAACCGGCGTCGCCCAACAAAACAACATTTCCATTCACCAAATCAGGTGCATTTACCATGCCCATTTTATCGACAAACATTATCCCATTCTTCGCAAACTTGCTTATTAGGTCTTGTACTTCCCCGCTGTACCCTCTGAAAGAATTTTGAAAAAGATCGGAGGCATTTTCATAACTCGCAGATAGCGTCCCTGTATCGTAAATATAGCATTGAACGGCAATTTCATTTTGGGCAATGGGATAAATGGAGAGCATTTTGTTTACATCTATATAAATTTTGAATGCACCAACATTGTAAGAATGAGCTTGCTTCAGTCTGCCTCCCATGTAAAGGGTATTGAAGTCCTCCACTTTACAATCTTTAAAATATTTTTCCCGGGTTGGGGAACGCAGCCCTTCTGATATAATCACCAGGTCAGCCTCAATCATTTTACCATCAGACAGTGTGATATTGGTTTTATTTTCTTTCTGGTCGAGGTGGCTGATTGTTGTATTAAAAAGTAGGGTAACATGATCTTTAATATCTTCATATAAAACATGGTGAAGACCTCCCCGGGAGATGAGTACAGAACGCTCAATGTTTTCGTTCATCTTTTCATAACTTATATGTTGGATGACTTCGTCATTCGCTTCCAGAAAACTAACAAATTCTGAAGGCGATGACTCTTGCAGTATTTTTGCCGACAGGCCCAGCTCATCCATTATTTTCACGCCAAAACTTTTAAGAGAAATCAGAAACCCTACTTTACTGAAAGAAGAGGCCTTGTCAATTACTGTTATGTTGTGACCTTGTTTTGAGAGAAATTTGGCGGCTGTCAGTCCTGCAATACCACCACCCGATATCAGAATATTTTTCTTCATTTTTATAAATTTTAAATACGATAGCGCAAAATTATTTATACATTTAAGAATAAAATAGTCCGATTTGTACTAAAAATAGTCCTAAAAAATGAACGCTACAGATAGTAAACAACAAATGCTCTACTGGGCCGGGCAAATGGGCATTCCTGTTTCAGCCTCGGAGGCAGACCTTAAACTACTGCAGGTTAACGAAGTGAAAATAATAGACCTACTTCCCGAAATGTTGATAATGATACGTTCCGTTATTGCCAGAGAAACTTTTTCGTATAAAAGGAAGTCCATTGATATAATTAAAAACGGTTTATTGGTTTCCTTTCAAAATATATTCAATGTACCGGGCAAAGCTTTACCTCATGAAAGGCTATTATTACAACCACATGTTCGTATAACACTATTGCATTTAGACAGCGAAGTCATTTTTCCCAGGGGGATAAATATCAGGCAGGTAACGATCTTAATTGAGCTTGAGTATTTAAAAAAATTTATAGGCCGTGATCATAGTAAGTTTGATTATCTTTTTATTGAAGATAAAACCCTTTTTATCGAGGAATTTATGTCCCCGGAAGTGGCAACTGTTGTTAACGAAGTCGCCAATTTATCAGCAGTCATTCTGTCCGACGCATACTATAAACTGAAGGCGCTGGAGCTGCTTTATAATCTTTTCAGGAATTTGTTAAGCCGGCAGGATAGGGTGCATCAAAATCTTAGTAACTATGAAATAGAAGCTTTATACAAAGTTCGTGATAAAATCGCTTCCTCATTGTATCAGCCATTTGAACAGAGTCAGCTTATAAAGATGAGCGGAATGAATGCTCTTAAACTCCGTAAACTTTTTACCCAGGTATTTGGAAAAGGTATTTATGAATATTACCAGCACCTTCGCATGCAGGAAGCAGCAAGGCTGATGCGGCAAGAGCATTTATCTGTATCGGAAGCCGGCTATCAGTTAGGTTTTTCAAACCTAAGTTATTTTGGACGTTTATTTGAAAGGCACCTGGGAACAAAACCGAAAAAATGGAGCGCTCAGTTATAGGATAAATTGACTTACAAAATATTTTAAAGCAACATATTTTTCTTTGTCAGCCGTTGATTTCTTCTCATTATTGTAATAGTCTACGAAATGGTATTAGCTGTCAGATATTATCCGGTTTAATTTTCAGCCGATGAACCCTTCTGCAAACAGTAACATAGTTGCTTATTTTTCTGGAATGTAGTTCTACTCGTAACAACAATTAAATATTTACATCTTTGCTAAATATCGTTTTATCCACTATCTTTTGTCATTTGCTCCCTTATGAAAATTATTTTTCGCTATAACATTGCGTGATTATCGGCAATAGTTGAAGTGAGAAATATAAAAAGGATACAGAATGATCCATGTAAGTTGTTTCGGCTAAATTTGCAAGTCATTATGGTTATAACTCAAAGACCAAATATGGCCGTTATAGGTTGCTTCATGCGTACTTTCGATTTATACATTGCCAGAACCGGATGTTTAGTTTGGTAACTTCGAAACTAACAAAAATTGAACCTCTCTATTAACTACAAATACATAAGGATTGAAAGTTGTCAAAGTGAAAGATTCATGTAGAAATTTTTATTTTTCGCACAGGAGAACGAAAGTTGTATCCTGGTCAATTTCATTTGGCTGAAATCAATAAACCCGTTACGAATGAAAAAAGGAAGACTCTTTACTTTGCTTACAGTTGTTGTTACTCTGTCAATGAAACAGGGATATACTCAACCTCTTAAATTATGGTACGATAAACCTGCAACGCAATGGATAGAAGCTTTGCCCGTAGGTAACGGTAGAATTGGTGCTATGATTTTTGGCGGGGTAGAGGAGGAGCTTTTGCAGCTAAATGAAAGTACATTATACAGTGGGGGACCCTTACCGAAGCAAATTGCCCCCGGCGCTTCTAAATACTTGCCCGAAATACGAAAAGCACTGTTAGAAAATGAAGATTACGGAACTGCTGATAGGTTGGCGCGAAGCATGCAGGGGCCTTATACACAATCCTACATGCCTTTAGGTGATTTGAAAATTACTCAGAAATTTAATTCAAAGGCCGTTACGGAATATTATCGAGATCTGGATATAGAAAGAGCAGTTGCAACTACCAGGTTTAAAGCCGGAAACGTGACATATACGCGTGAGATATTTGCTTCGGCGCCGGCAAACATAATAGTCATTAAAATTACAGCCAGTAGGCCTGGAGCTCTTGCGTTTAATGTTAGTGCAGCCAGCCCGCTGCAATCTTCCCTGGCCACGTTTGAAAATAATGAGCTGGTGCTAACAGGTAAAGCCCCTGCGCATGTAGATCCCAGCTATTATAATCCCAAGGACCGGGAGCACATAATTCAACTGGATACATCTGGCTGCAATGGTATGCGTTTCCAGGCCAGGTTGAAGGTAGTAACCAACACTGGTACTGTAAAGCAGGAGGGTAAGGAATTAGCCGTTAAAAATGCCACAGAGGTAGTGATGTACTTTTCTGCCGCAACCAGTTTTAATGGGTTTGATAAATGTCCCGATAGCGAGGGTAAAGATGAGAAAGCCCTGTCTCGATCTTACCTGGCGGGTGCCTTGAAAACCGGTTATAAGCAACTGTTACAACAACACCTGGCTGATTATAAAAAATTTTTTGACAGGGTGTCACTGGAAATTAATGACAGTTTAGGACGCAACAACCCCCAGGTTAAACTTCCTTCCGATAAAAGATTACTCAACTATTCGAAAGGGGCTGTCGACCCCTTCATAGAGATATTATATTTTCAGTATGGCCGGTACTTACTGATCTCGTGCAGCCGTCCCGGGTCACCACCTGCTAATCTGCAGGGCATCTGGAACAAGGAACTCAGAGCTCCATGGAGCTCCAACTACACGATAAATATTAATACGCAAATGAATTATTGGCCGGCTGAGGTCACTAATCTTTCTGAAATGCATCAGCCCCTGCTCGATTTCTTAAAAGACCTGTCTGTAACCGGAACCCGTACAGCGCGGGAGTTTTATGATGCACGGGGATGGACCGCCAATCACAATTCAGATATCTGGGCGCTTTCCAATCCGGTAGGAGATTTCGGGACGGGCGACCCGGTATGGGCCAATTGGCCATTGGGCGGTGCCTGGCTGGCCCGGCATTTATGGGAGCATTACAATTATACCGGCGATAAAATGTTCTTAAAAAAAACAGCCTACCCGTTAATGAAGGGTGCAGCGGAATTTATGTTCGATTGGCTGATACCAGACGGTAGCGGGTATTGGGTTACGGCCCCTTCGGTATCGCCTGAAAACAGGTTCAAAGATGTGAACGGTAAATCTCAAAGCGTGTCTGTTGCATCAACAATGGATATGGCGATTATTTGGGATCTTTTTACCAATATGGCCGAAGCATCTAAAATACTAAACACCGATAAAGCTTTCAGAGATTCCGTTTTGGAAAAACGTTCAAAATTATTCCCCATGCAGGTAGGTAAAAAGGGACAGCTATTGGAGTGGTATAAAGAGTTTGATGAAACAGACCCGCAGCACC
Organism: Paraniabella aurantiaca; assembly: GCF_050309965.1. Taxonomy (NCBI): domain Bacteria; kingdom Pseudomonadati; phylum Bacteroidota; class Chitinophagia; order Chitinophagales; family Chitinophagaceae; genus Paraniabella; species Paraniabella aurantiaca. The sequence goes on from NZ_JBLOSY010000002.1 coordinate 158,781, forward strand.
GGCACGTTTCACATTTGTTTGGGCTTTATCCCGGGTACCAGATAACAGCCGATGGAACATCTGGATTTTTTGAGGCTTCAAAGAAAACACTGCAGATGCGTGGGGATGAAGGCACGGGGTGGAGCCGCGGCTGGAAAATTAATTGGTGGGCCCGATTACAGGATGGTGATCATGCTTACTATCTGGTAAGGCAGCTACTGAAATATACCGACAACGGGAAATTGGATATGCATAAAGGCGGCGGTACCTATCCCAATTTTTTTGATGCGCACCCGCCCTTTCAAATAGATGGAAATTTTGCAGGCACTGCGGGAATGGCCGAAATGCTTTTACAAAGCCATTCAGGTACTTTGCATTTATTACCCGCACTGCCGCAGGCCTGGGCAAAGGGAAGTGTGCGGGGCTTAAAAGCCCGGGGCGGCTTTGAAGTAGATATGAAATGGCAAAATGGTGAAATAGAGCAGGCCCAGATCAAATCCTTGAATGGCAACGAATGTATTGTCAGGTCAGCAAGACCGTTGAAAATAGCTGCAACCGGTGCAACATCTCAAAAGGAGGGAGCATTTTATGTGCTGAAATTTAAAACAAAACCCGGTGGTATTTATCTTTTAATTTGAACAGGAACCTTCATATAGGACGCATACCGCTTTTCTATACAATGATGTTGTGGCTGCCTTAATTACTTGCATTCTCCAGTGATCCTTTAGGTCTGATTTGTTTGCTACTAGACAGCCAACTTCTTTGAAACGTACACTTCTTTCCCTATATAAATTGTACATCAAACGATTCAGAACGATGCCTTGCTATTAAATTTTCGTTTCCCCCGGCTTATTGGAAGCAGCCATATTTTAATTGAAAACCTTAATTTTGGTATGTCAAGTCATTGACAACTGCTTAAGGAGTATCCCTTGTTGTAAAGTATTAGGGGAAAAAATCATATTTTTCATGCGATCATTGTGGCTTCTACCTATCTAAATAATGAAGATGAGATTCTCTTGCGCGTAGCCGAAGGAGATGAAAAGGCGTTTGCTGTTATAGTAGATCACTATACTGATATTATTTACCCCCATCTTTTATCTTTTATAAAAAATGCAGAGAAGGCGGAAGAGATCACCCAGGATATTTTTTTGAGAATATGGAATAACCGTAAGAAGTTGGCCGGCATTGAAAACTTTGCCGGTTATGTTTACGTCATCACACGCAACCGGGCAAAGACTGCGTTTAAAGAGCAATTAGCCAGCCGGACTACAGAACTGGTTGACCCCTTGAATGATATATTGGCCGACCCGGAGGCCGTAAGCCTTGAAGTAAAAGAATTACAACGGGTGTTGCAACAAGCTATAGACAATCTTCCTCCCAGAAGAAAAGAAGTGTTTTTATTAAGCCGGGTGGAAAACCTTACCTACGACCAGATAGCAGCTCAATTAAACATTTCAAGGAGCGCTGTGCGTCAACATATTGTTGAAGCATTGGTGTTTTTGAGGAGCTATTTGAAGGAGAAACTGGGCATAATCGTAAGCCATTCCGGTTGGTTATTACTGATCTGCGACCTGTTTGTTTAAAAAAAATTAACATTGACCTGTCCTGTTTTTAAAAACCGGGGTTATATACATTAGAGCATGGCTAAACAATCACTATCGTACTATGTGGAGCGTTACCAGAATGGTACGTTGACCGAAGCGGAAGCTGCGGTATTGTTAGAGTTACTTCAGCATGAGGAGTATGAAGCAGATCTGGATTTGCTGATGATCGACGACATAAAACAGTGGGAACAGAGTGAGGCTGTTTTTCCGGAAGTAAAAAAGCGTATAAAGGCTTCTTTGAAGAAGCAAATTGAGATAGAACGTAGTAGTGTTAAACAGTTAGCGGTAAGGAAAGCACGATGGTATTGGGCGGCGGCTTCAGTTCTCCTTCTATTAAGCCTGGGGGTGTATTATTATAAGGAGAATAATAAATCACAGGATCATACGGTCACCAGTTCGATAGAAAATATTGTAGCGCCTGTTACCAACAGGGCTACGATTACCCTGGCAGATGGTAGCCAGGTGTACTTAGACAGTGCGGGCAACGGGCAACTGGGGCAGGTAGGTAATATCAGGTTGGTAAAACTGGCCAACGGGCAAATTGCCTATCAGACAGCTGAGGGACAAATACTGAAAGAACTGCAATACAATACACTATCTAATCCACGTGGCAGTAAGGTTATCGATATCATACTGTCTGACGGTTCACATGTGTGGTTAAACGCCGGGTCGTCTATCAGGTATCCAGTTGCTTTTGTAGGTGCCAATCGTACGGTAGAGCTGGAGGGAGAAGGTTATTTTGAAGTAACCAAAGACCCCGCCAGAAAGTTTGTGGTGATGGCCAATGGTACTGCTACGGAGGTATTGGGTACACATTTTAATATCAACGCATATCCGGATGAAGCAGCGGTACGTACTACCTTGTTCGAAGGTGCTGTAAAAGTGCTCAACAGCGGCAGGGAGAAATTATTGAATCCCGGGCAGCAGTCGGTAGCAGCAGGTGATATCCTTGAAGTGACTAAGAACGTAAATATGGAGGAAGTTATTGCCTGGAAGGAAGGCTTGTTCCTCTTTGAAAATAAAGATGTGGGATCTATTATGAACCTGCTGTCACAATGGTATGATATTGAAGTGGAGTACCGCGGCAATAAAGTAACAGAACTGTTTACCGCAGCTATTTCCAGGGATGCGCCGCTTTCCAAAGTGTTGGGATTTTTAGAAAAAACCGGGCGTATTCATTTTACAGTAGAAGGGAAAAAAGTGATTGTAAAACCTTAATCAGATTTTTATAACAGTTGAAATAGGAAGAAGGAGCTTATGATAAGCTCAGGAGAAACTTATGTCGTTGATATAAAGCCACTATTAATTATATGTCACAATCTGCTACGTTGAGATTTTTTGTATGCTGCGCTGTCTTGTTCTGTAGATACCATGCGAGCGGGCAAACGGTAACATTGAAAGCCAAAAATCAACCCTTAACTGCGGTATTAAAAACGATTCAGAAACAAACTTCTTACCGGTTTGTGTATACCAAATCGCAAATGGACGCGGCCAAACCGGTAACCGTTAACGTCACTAACCAGCCATTGACACAGGTGCTGGATCTCTGTTTTAATGATCAGAAAATAAGCTACGAAATACAGGCGGCAGATCGTATCATTATTATAAAAGATAAACCTACGGTCACTATTTCGGTAGCCGTTGCCCAGAGCCTGGCGCAGTTGATCACGGGCCGGGTAACCAACAGGGATAAGGAACCGCTGGAAGGTGCTTCGGTTCAGGTGGAAGGTAAGACCAGGACGATGATCACAAATGCTAATGGAGAATACAGGATCTATGCAGGACCTGATGAGCAATTGATCTTTTCATTTGTAAACTACCAGCAGGAGCGGGTAGCGGTGAAAGACCGCAGTGTGATTGATGTGGTAATGGCGCCCAATGTAAACAGTATGGAAGAAGTGACCATTTCCACCGGTTACCAGAAGATTGAGCAAAAATACCTGACTGGATCTGTAACACGTTTGAATATGGATTCCATTTATCAGCCGGGCCTTACCACGGTAGATAAAATGCTGGAAGGAAGGGTTCCTGGGTTGATTATGATGCAGAACTCGGGGCAGGCAGGGGCCGCGCCCAAACTACGTATCCGTGGTACTTCCACCTTTTTGGGCAACCGGGAACCGCTTTGGGTAGTAGACGGCATTGTTCAGGTGGACCCCGTGCCCATTGCTGCTAACCGCATCAACGACCTCGATTTTGTAAACCTGGTGGGGAATGCTATTTCCGGTCTTAACCCAGCCGATATCCAGGACATCGCTGTGCTAAAAGATGCCGCAGCTACTGCGTTGTATGGAGTAAGGGCTGCCAACGGGGTTATTGTAATTACAACTAAAAGAGGTATGCCCGGCCCGCCAACTGTTACTTATAATGCCAACGTAAATATGACCCGTCGCCCGCGGTATACCGACAGGGATGTGTATATGATGAATTCTTTGGAACGGGTGGATGTATCCCGCGAGCTGATACAGCGGCAGATTCCGGTACAAGGTATTCCCGAAGCTTACGAAAAAGCTATAATCGATTATTACAATGGCAGTATTGATTATAATACGTATAAGCAACGGGTGGATAGAGCGGAGACCATGAACACCGACTGGCTGGGGGCGGTAACGCAGGATGTATTATCCTCTAATCATACCCTGGGGATATCTGGCGGCACCCAACGCGGCGGCTATTATGCATCGGTCGGCTATACCAATGAGCGGGGTGTCATCAAAGGAGAATTTAATAAGCGCTATACCGGACAGGTAAAATTTGATGTAAATTATAAAAACCTCAAAGCGCAGTTTAGCATCATGGCCAACAAAAATAATCGCGAGTATACGCCCGCTGACCTGGGCATTTTAAATTATGCTTACGGAACCAGTCGGGCCATACCCTTATATAATGAAGATGGCAGCCTGTATTATTTTGCCTCGACCAAAAGCATTAACACTTATGCCTCTGCAAAACCTTCTTTCAATGTGTTGAATGAGATGGATAACACCGGTCATACAGTAGATGGGAGCAGTTATACGGCAATAGCTAATATCAATTACCAGGTAATGCATGGTCTGCAACTGGAAACTGTTTTATCTTACACCTCTTCAAATACAGAACAACAAACCTGGTTTGGTGAGAAAACAAATTGGGTAGATATATTGAGTGGTACCACTCCTGAAGCACCAAGCGAAAACCAGATACCTTTTGGAGGTGAACTGCAGCAGCAAAATACGCGGCAAGCGGCCTATACAGCACGTGCCCAGGCCAATTTCAGTCGCTTTGTTGATGCCGATAAAAAGCATCTTTTAAATGTTACATTGGGTGGAGAAATATCTTCTGTAAAAAGCAATGATATAGAGCAGGTAAGCCGGGGGTATTACCCGGAAAGAGGGCATAGTTTTGCAGAAATAAATACCGCTGTTTATACCGCTTATGCAGGTTGGTTGGCAACTAATGCGCAACCTGTAATTACTACAGGACTTACCAACCTGCTTTCTGCTTATGCTACAGCCAGCTATATTTATGACGACCGATATGTATTGAGTGCTAATACAAGAAGCGATTTTTCTAACGCTTTTGGCAGCCGCAGCAATGAACGTTTCCTGCCCACCTGGGGACTCTCAGCCCGTTGGAATATGGATAAGGATTTGTTGAAAGAGATAAAATGGGTGAACCTGGCGGCCCTGCGCTTTTCTTATGGCACTCAGGGCAATATGTTACCCGGACAAACCCCCTATACCATTATGAAAAAGGGACCTTTATATAGCTTGTATGGAGCATTTGGATCTTCTATCGCTTATTTTCCTAACCCCAATCTGCAATGGGAAAAAACAGATGCCTATAATGCGGCATTAGACTTTGCACTTTTTAACAACCGATTAAATGGTTCTGTAGGATTTTTTTACAAAAAAACCAGCAATGCCTTTTTAACGAGAAAAGTATCTGATGTCAACGGAATAAATAATTATATAGTAAATGCCGGCACTTTAGAAAATAAGGGCATGGAGCTGAGCTTCAATTTTACCCCGTTGAATACAACATTGGGTAGCCAGAAAAAAAGGCTGGTATGGCGTATCGATCCTCAGCTGGGACAGGTATTTAATAAACTACTTGATCAGGCGCTAAATAAGAATCAGCAACAAGTAATAATAGATCTTGGTGACATAAGTTATAGCGACTATTTAGAAGGCCAGGTACCAGTGAATGGCAAAACCATCAATACATTTTATGCTTACCGTCTTAAAGGACTTAACAGGGATGGTCAGCCGTCCTTTTACGGAGCTGAAGCAGATAATGCGGCAGCGCTTATTGATAAGTACCGTAATATGGCTGTTGAGGAGGTTTTCAGGGAAGTGATGGTAGAGGCCGGCAGGCGGGAGCCGTTGGTACAGGGGGGCATATCCAGTTATATTGCTTATGGTCCCTGGTCGTTGAATACAATGCTTACTTATAGTTTCGGTAATAAAATGCGTCTTCTTAAAATTGCCTCGGGAAATTACGGCACCTATCGGCCCAATGCACAACAAAACCTGCGCAGGGAGTTTGTGGATCGCTGGCGTTATCCGGGCGATGAGCAAAAAACCAATATCCCCGGTCTGGCTCCGCAGGGCGTGGCCGTAAGATGGTGGGATGAATCATTGGGTATTGGTTCAGATTATTACCAGATGTACGACAACGCAGATATACGGGTAGTAAGTGGCAATTACCTCAAACTGCAGTCAGCTACGCTTAATTATACATGTCCCCGGCAATTATGTCAGCGACTGCTTCTAAAGGCTGCCAACTTAAGCTTTTCCGGGTCCAATCTGGTTACCTGGGTGCATAGGGATTTACGGGGACAGGATCCTACTCAATCGGGTTCAAGCGCTAATATCAACCTGGGATTGCGTCCCGTATACGTATTTGCAGTCAATGTGAGCTTCTGACCGGGAGAGACCATTTGAATATTAAATCTTGAGTCATTCATTAGAGATTATTGATTACTCCTTCCAATTATTTATACATGAAATCAATTATAAAACTGATAACAGGGATATTGCTTTTAACAGCAGCTTCCTGCAAAAAATTTCTGGCTGAATATTCGCAAAACCAAACTTTTATTGAGTCTGCGTCCGACCTGGATGAACTGCTGGTTGGAATGGCATACGCTCCCGGTTTAACTGTGTCTTGGGCAGAACAGGATCTCCTGGATGATGACATGGAGCAAAACCCACCGGTAAAAACTGTATCTTCATACAATTTATTTGGTGTGCATAATTGGCAAAGGATGCCTTCTATACAGGACGATGGGAAATTTAATAGTTCTTACGGAGAGTCTTATGGTACATTATATAAAAGAATTGCGGCACTCAATACCATTTTATACAACGTACGCTTACTGCTGGAAAAGGGCGGACCTGAAAAACAACTGCAACGTATTGCAGGAGAATCCCATTTTTTAAGGGCCTATTTTTACCTGGTATTAGCTAACACATATGGTAAGCCTTACCGCATAGCAACTGCCGGTACGGATTATAGCGTACCCTTGAAAGTGACACCTGATGTGGAATTGAAATACTTTTCCCGGGCTACGGTACAGCAGGTGTATGACCAGGTAGAGGCGGACCTGCTGGACGCTGAGAAAGAACTGGAAGGAATGAACAGCCAATCTGTTATAAGAGCTAACCAGGCCGCAACGCAGGCCTTGCTAAGCCGGGTATACTTGTATATGGAGCAGTATGAAAAGACACAAACCTACGCTAATAAAGTATTACAAAAACAGTACCGGCTGCGGGATATGAATGGAATGGCTGCAGGGAGCTATTTTAACATACGGCTTTCGTCCGAAACAATCTTTACTCTACCTCATGGTCCGGCTTACGAGAATGATCCTTTGGGAATTGCAGATATAATGCGAATAAACCTGTCCGCTACTAGTCCTAATAATTATCGGGTATCCGAAGATTTGCTGAATATCTATTCAAACCGGGACTTGCGGCTGCAGTGGTTTTTCATAAAAACAGATCAGGGCGATTGGTTAGTCAGGAAATCAGGCGATTTATACGACTGGACCACGATTCGGTTGCCCGAATTATACCTGAACCAGGCGGAAGCACTGGCTGCTCAGGGATTTAATGCCGAAGCTATCAAAGTTTTGCAGGCGTTACGCAAAAACAGGTTTACAACGGAGGACCTGACAACTGTTCAACTGAACGGGGCCGGTCTTGTGAATTTTATACGGGAGGAGCGCCGGCGCGAACTTTGTTTTGAACAACATCGCTGGTTTGACCTGCGGCGCTACGGTGTTAATAGCAAATACCCCTTTGGTAAAACTATCCGGCACCGATCCTTTGCCTATGATAATGACGGTCGATACATACAGGGGTATTATGAACTAAAGCCGTACGCACAGGATGAAGCTGCATACGTGTTACCCATACCTGAAGCAGAAGTTGAGTTTAATAAAGGAGAAATTACCAACGAACCAAGGCCGGAGCGGCCGCTGATAACGGGAGACTGATAAGTGAGGAGTAATGAGTAATAAGTGGCAGAGTAGTGGATGCGTGATAAAGGATTAAATAGCAAATGTCGAGTCCAAGAGATTTTAAACTATACATCTTACATCGTAGAAGATAATAAACTATGTATAAATTGAATTACTATATACCAACAATGTTCTTGCTACTGTTGCTGGCTGGCTGCAAAAAGGAAGCGACTTTGCAACCCAGCAATAAGGATGAAAATTATCTGGTAGTAAAAGATAACCCCTCAGACCCGGTAGAGCACGCTATTTACCAGTTTTACCACGCCACTGGAGTACCGGTATTTTATAACGATACCATTGCGCGCGAACAGATAGGCGACAATGACGGTGTGCCACGCTACTCTTACATTAAACTGGCAACAGCTTACTCTCCCTCAGGAATAAATACTTTCCTTTTTTTTCGACTATTATCAAAAAAAGAAAAGGTGCTACCTATGTTACCTTTTCTAGAGGATAAAGTATTGCCCCGTATTAACGGTGCATTACCCGTACAGAGCATATTACTCGTAGATTCTATACGGTTAAGGGGAACCTCCGGTTCCGGTACCACAACAACGGTGAATAAGCCTTATGTGGGTTTTAACACGGTTATAATAAAAGCAGTTCGCGCAGATACTATGTCGGTATTGAGCCAGAAGAGCAATGCAGCCTCTGTACTGGCAATGCTCATGCTGAAAAAACTGCATGTTGAGTACAGCACGCGCTTAAACGCCGATTTTTACAACATATCTGTGAACAGTGCCCCCGGTATGTCGGTTTATGTTCAGCCACTATCAGCATTATCTCCGGATGAATCCCTTACACTGGAAGATTTTGGTTTTATTAAACGTAACCCCACTAACCTTTCAGCGGTGTGGACTCCTTATCAGCAAGACGATTTAATTGCTTATCTGGAGGCATTATTTTTTTACGATACTACAGCACAGTTTGAAGCTGTCTATACCGCATACCCATTGGTACTTCAAAAGTTTAAAGTTGTTAAAGGGCTGGCAAAAGAAATAGGTTTCAGCTTTGCTGACTAATAATAAATCAGGAGAGCGGGTCGAAAATGATTGCAACTGCAATGTGATAACTAAATGATTACAATGAAGGAACATAATTCCTATACTGGTATTGCTTTTAGCCAGGAAAATATATTCAGGGAGGTGGTTGAATTATATACACCCAAACTGTTGCCTGCTTTATATGCTATTACAAAATGTATGCATACGGCAGAAGATATTTTGCAGGATAGCTTTTTGAAATTGTGGAGTAAAAGGGAGGTTCTAGTATATGATAACCCCGGCGGCTGGCTGTACCGCGTGGCTACACATAAAGCCTATAAGCATCTTAAAAAAGAAGCCAGGCATATAAAAGGAGTGCAGGTTGTGAAAGAAACGGCTGAACTCTTGTCTGTTGAAGCCGGAAGCCGGTTGTTGTATAAAGAACAGTTGCAACAATTCGAAAATATATTGATACGATTGCCACAAATGCAAAGAAAAGTGTATTGGCTTAATCGTGAAGCAGGATTGAACCGTAATGAAATTGCGAGCTTCCTTAATATATCGGCTAACACTGTAAAAGTGCACCTGATGCGGGCGCACCGTTTTGTGAAAAGCAATATGACCCTGATCTGTATTTTTTGCTTTTTTAACATTTTTTATTTCAATATCAGTAATACAAAAACGCTCCAGGAGGATTTATATATAATACATGAGTCGGGTTATGAAGATCCCGGCAATTGGTATTCAGAAAAAGATATGGATGAAAATTCAGCTATGGTTTTAAAAATGATTTACCGGCGCCAGCAATAAGAAGTCTTCAGGTGCGATTACGGGATAATAATAGTAAGACTTAAAGTTTACCACAAAAAATGGCAGCATCAAAAAACGGGTTCAATGGCCCGGTGGGAATTGTTTTGCCATTTATAAAACATAAAAGATGATAGATGTCGGGAGAGAGAAGGTAGTGGTCTTTTACCCAATAAATAGAACGTTACAGATATCAAGCATCAAGAAACAAACATCAAGTATCAAGAAACCTGAATTATGATATTAAAAACTGAAAACCTGTCCCATAAATATACCAATTCCTGGGCCATTAGGGATATCAACATTGAAATTGAGCACCCCGGCATTATTGGATTGCTGGGGTCTAATGGCGCCGGTAAATCCACCACCATGAATATTGTTTGTGGTACCCTTAATCAAACAGAGGGGAATGTATATATCAATGGTATCAACCTGCGGAAACATCCTTTGGAAGCAAAAAAACAAATTGGTTTTTTACCACAAACGGCGCCCCTTTATACCGATCTTACTATTGATGAGTACCTGGTATATTGTGCCGAATTGCGATTAATAGAAAAGAGTAAAATAAAGGCTGCCGTGGAAGAGGTAAAAGAACGTTGCGGTGTGGCGCATTTCAGTTCACGGCTTATTAAAAATCTTTCGGGTGGTTACCGCCAACGGGTTGGAATAGCACAGGCTATCATTCATAAGCCAAGTCTTGTGGTTATGGATGAACCCACCAATGGGCTCGATCCCAACCAGATGATCGAAGCCAGGAAAATTATAAAAGAAATTGCGGAAGAACGTACGGTACTTTTTTCCTCGCACGTGCTTTCCGAAGTCAACCTGCTTTGCAGAGAGGTGATCATGATTGAAGGTGGAAGAATTGTTTTTTCTGACACCATGGATGCCTTTAATAATTATGCATCATCAAACGCAGTATTAATGCGTATGGATCATCCGCCTGCAAAGGCTGATCTTGAAAATATACCGGGCGTTAACCAGGTAGAATTTATTTCGGATAAACAGGCCCGGATTCATTTTGAGGGAAGCGAGGAAGAAATTACCGACCGTCTTATTGCAGCCAGTGTGGCCGGTGGCTGGCGTCTAAAAGAGATTAACCTTGATAAGGGTGTGCTCGATGAAGTATTTAAGCAATTATCAGATACTTCAGGACAATAAATACTCCAACATACTATTATAATTAAATACAGTCGTTTGGTTCGCCCAGGCGGTACAGGCTTTTTGTTGCCGATATTAATATAAAACATTAAAGGTTATCAAATGAGATTGATTATTAAAATAGCAAAAAATGAATTAAGGAGCCTGTTTTATACGCCTGTAGCCTGGTTCCTGTTGATTTTATTTTGGGTGCTATGTTCCTTATTTTATGTGCAACGATTTTCGCGCCTGGCTAACAGCATGTATAATGCATTACAGGAATACCCACACGTTAAGTACATATCGCCTGCAACCCTTACTGCCGGTTTAGTTACAAGCCCTATATCAGGAATGTGCGCCAATATACTGCAATACCTCTACCTGTTTATACCATTGCTTACTATGGGTGTTATTAGCAGGGAATTTAATTCGGGCTCTTTTAAATTGTTATATACTTCACCTTTACGTTTGCGCCAGTTAGTAATAGGCAAATACCTGGGTCTTACTATTTTCAATTTGTTATTCTTGCTGATATTGGCTGTATTTATGGTTACTGCATCATTCGATATCCAATCTGTTGATACAGGCCTTTTAGTGTCAGCGGCCTTTGGTATTTTCTTATTACTCTCGTCCTACGCTGCCATTGGTTTTTTCGCATCCAGCCTTACCCGCTACCCCATTGCTGCAGCGCTTATCAGTTTTGTTATCCTTATTGTGTTAGGCAATATAGACCAGGTATGGCAACAATATAGTTTTGTAAGAGATCTTACTTATTTCCTCAGTTTAAAAAACCGCACCAACCGTATTTTAAACGGGTTGCTCACCACTAAGGATATTATTTATTTCTTAGTAATAATAGCCATGTTTATCGTTTTCACGCTATTCGTGCTGAAAGGTAAGATGCAAGCGCTGCCGCGTTACTTAAAGATGGGCCGTTACCTGGTGGTTATTATTATCGCGCTGGGTATTGGATATATCTCCTCGCGCCAGTCGTTAACAGGTTATCTTGATTTGTCTGCAAGACAAACCAATACACTTCATCCCAACACACGGCAAAACCTGGACCTGTTGCGGGGTGCTCCGCTTGAAGTAACCCTTTATACCAACCTGTTTGGAGATCCCGATGAGGCACGTTATGCCTATATAGGCTTTCCTGTAAATATTAACTCTTACCTGGATCTATGGGAGCCATACCGGAGATTTAAAAAAGATATCCGGTTTAAATATGTATACTACTATGCTGTTAAACCAGGCGATGATAATTTGTACAGGACCTTTCCCGGGAAAAGCCTGAAGCAAATAGCAGGGCTTATTGCCAGGATGTTAAAAGTGGATTCCTCCATGTTCATGGGGCCGGAAGAAATAAGTAAAATAGTCGATCTTCAAAAAATTGATTATGGTGTGGGCACCAAACTAAGCTGGAAGGAGCGTTCTCTTTTCATAGACTATTTCCCCTCTCAAACCGGAGAAAGCGTATTTACTGCTGCAAGAAGCACCAGTGAACCACCTTTTAATGCCGCTTTCAGGCGATTGAGCGGCGCTAAAATGCCCCGTATTGGTTTTATTACCGGCCAGCTCGAGCGCAGTGTGCTTAAAACCGGGGAACGGGAATATAGCTGGTTGAACTCCCTTTACGCCCTGGGTTTTGATGGGGATACCCTTAACCTGGCAACGCAGGAAATTCCTGCGAATATGACAATGCTAATGCTCGCTGATCCTAAAGAAGCGCTCAGCCCCGTGGTAACAGGAAAACTGGAGAAGTATATTGATAATGGTGGAAATATGTTGGTATTGGGCGAACCAGGCAAGCAGGGCATATTAAACCCGTTGCTGCAAAAAATGGGGGTTCAAATGTTACCCGGGCAGTTGGTACAGCCATCACAACATGAAACGGCAGAAAAAATATCTGCTTATAAAACCCAATACAGTTATTTACTCGCCAAAGAATATGAGAACCTGGGGCTTCTGAATTTCATGAAATATGTTGGTAAAGGTCTTCCTAAAGGAGATACTAATTATAAAGTATTTACAGGCGTTGCTGCATTGTCTTATCAGCAAAATAATGGTTATACCATCGACCCTTTATGGACCATAAAACCAGGAAAATCCTGGCGAAAGATGGATAAACTTGTATTAGATTCAATAGCACCTGTATTCAACCCTCTCCTGGGGGATGTAAAAGATAGTTCGGCGCCAATAGCTATTCAACTGGCAAGACCGCTTAACGGAAAGGAACAACGTATGATTATAGTCGGTGATGCGGATTTTTTAAGCATATTGAGGGTTACCTTGATAGGATATGATTTCCCGAGGTCGCTTTTTAGCTGGCTTAGCTATAACCATTACCCCGTATACACGCCTTTCCCTATACCTAAAGACAATATACTCCTAATGACACCTGCCTGGGCAAAATTGGAAAAATTATTATATACCTGGGTAATCCCATCTATACTGCTTTTGATGGGTATTGTGTTGCTTACGAGAAGAAAAAGAAAATAATGAGCAGGGATCTGAACGATAAATAATACATCTATATAGTGCCTAAAAGTGACACAGCTATTGCATATAAATAAAAACAAAAATGAAACTCATATTTAAAATTGCCAAGAATGAATTACGCAATCTTTTTTATTCGCCGATTGCATGGCTCACCCTATTGGTGTTTTGGGTAATAGCTTCTTTAACTTATTGCAATAATTTATACAGTATGGCCAATACCCAGGAAATAATGATTAAAAACAGCAATCCCGGGTGGAACTGGCTGCCCAACTCATTAACCGGAGGACTTTTTAGTGGTATCTATAAAAATGCAGCATCCTATCTCTACCTTTTTATACCCCTCTTAACTATGGGGCTGGTAAGTCGCGAAAGGAATGAAGATACGATGCGTCTGCTCTTTTCCTCGCCGGTAACTACCCGCCAGGTGGTGCTGGGTAAATACCTGGGTATTGTTTGCTACCTGCTAATGCTGGTGGCTGTAATAGTAGTATTTATGGTACTGGGTTTTTTAAATATACATGATGCAGATTATGGCTTATTTTTTTCCGGTGCTTTGGGCTTTTACCTGCTGGTATGTGCCTATGCAGCCATCGGGCTTTATATGTCTTCGCTTTCCATACATTTTATTATTTCGGGCATAGGTACTTTTATGGTCATATTTGTGCTCGATCGTATTGGTATGCTCTGGCAGGAGTATGATTTTATAAGGGATCTTACCTGGTTCCTCTCGCTGCAACATCGTACCCAAACAATGGTAATGGGATTGATTATTACCCGCGATATTTTTTACTTCCTGGTAGTGGCTTTTATTTTTGTTTGTTTTACCATCATCAAATTACGGTCAGAGCGGGAGTCTAAGCCCTGGTATATCAAAGCAGGGCGGTATGCATTGGTAATGGTATTAGCTTTAGTAGTGGGTTATACCAGCTCCAGGCCTATGCTGACAGCTTACTGGGATACTACCGCCGCTCAAAAAAACACGATACCCAAAGAAATGCAGGCCCTGATAAAGGCAATGGGTGACAGCAGCCTGGAGGTGACGCTGTTTGATAACCTGTTGAGTACAACTTCAATGACAAAGAAAGGGTTCCCTGTATCTCGAAATCCTGAATATTTTGCGGGCTTTTGGGAGCCATACCTGCGCTTTAAACCCGATATCAATTTTAAATATGAATATTATTATGATATTGATCCCCGCACTTCAGATAGCATCTGGTATCAAAGATACCCCGGGAAATCTGTCCGAGAAATAGCTACCAAAGTTGCACAGAGAAGCGATATTGATCTTACACAGTTTAAAACTCCGGAACAAATACGCAAAGTGGCAGATATGACCCCCGAGTATAACCGTATGGTGATGCAGTTAAAGTACCGCGGACGCACGGAAATACTACGAACCATGGATGATTTACAAACCTGGCCCGGCTTGTCGAATGTTGCGGCAGTATTCAAGAGGTTATTGGAGCCGGAAAAGATTTCAAAAACATACTTTGTTACGGGCGATCTGGAGCGTAATATTCATATAATGGGCGAAAGAGGCTATTCGGGCCATACCGCTAAGTGGGAGCGGCAATCTATAATCAACATGGGGCTGGATGTGGATACACTCAACCTAAACTTTCAAAACATACCAGGTAATACAAAAGTCCTTGTGCTGGCAGATCCAATAATGGATTTAAGCCCCGTGGTTCAGGCAAAAATTAGAAGCTATATTGATGCAGGGGGCAATATGATGATATTGGGCAAACCCGGCAAACAATATGTGATGAACCCTGTATTAAAACAATTAGGGGTACAGTTACATAAGGGACAGATTGTACAACCCAGTTATGACGAAACGCATGAAAAAGTAATATCACTTTTTACACCTGAAGCAATCAACCTTTCATTTGAAGCAGGGGGCGGACCTATTGGAACACCAACTGTTACTGCTGTTGTTAGTGACAGTAATACCAACTATACCAACAAACCGTTGTTGCTAACACAAAAGGGAAAAACCTGGTTGAAAGCAGGTAGTCTTGTGATTGATTCTACATTACCCCCATTTAATGCTGCTGCCGGTGATGTTATGAAGGACAGTTTGGCAACAGCTACACATTTAACCCGCAGGATAAATGATAAAGAACAACGTGTGTTGGTTTTTGGCGGTGCTGATTTTATCAGTAATATGAGACTACTCCAAAACACTGATTTTATCAGGGCAGCACACAGTTGGCTTACCTACAATCATTTTCCCATAGACATCCCGATTGTGATGCCTAAGGATGTTTTACTGAATATTGGAGAACGTGCGGCTAAAGTGCAAAAGATAACTTTTATATGGGTGCTTCCCGGCCTGATATTATTGCTGGGAAGTATTTTATTAATCAGGAGAAAAAGAAAATAGGATATTATGCATTTGTTAAGAACGGATGAGCAAACCATTGGAGACCTGGAAATTTTTGGTAAGAAAACAGGTAGCGGCATTTTTGATATATACAACCAGGCGCATACCCGTGGGGGCGAGACCCTGTTGGGTGAGCTTTTTCGTCAACCCCTTTCAGATAAGGAAGCCATTAACAGGCGCAGCAGTGTTATAGAAAGCTTTGCTGCTTTACAATTGAAATTTCCTTATGACAGCGCCTTTTTTGATACGGCTGAAAAGTATTTAATAAGTGCTGATGATGAAGGCAAAGGCAAGAACAGCCAGGCGGCGATAGGTGAAAAGGAAATACAAAATGGTGTGCAATCTGTCATACAGATTATACAGCTTACTAAAACCTTTACAGAACGCAAGGAAATTAAAGATATCAATGCTTACAATGCCGAACGGGAAGTGTTGGAGAGGTTGGTGAATGCAGCTGTATTTGCACCCGTATTAAAAGAAACGCTTAAACCGAAAATGTCTTATAGCGCAGTCACTGCTTACGACGCGCTGTTCCGGGTATCGGAAAAGCAAAAGATAAAACAATTGCTGGAAGCTATATACGTATTGGATGTATATGTTTCAGTGGCAATAACCGCGCGGGAAAGGCATTTTGTATTTCCCAAAGCGCTTGAAAAAGGACAATGCTTATTAAAGCTGGAAGGGTTGTACCACCCCTCCTTAAAAAAACCGGTAGCTAATGATATAGCCATGGATGCCTCTCAAAACCTTATTTTTTTAACAGGGGCTAATATGGCCGGGAAGTCCACTTTTTTACGGGCTTTAAGTACGGCTCTTTATATAGCCCATATGGGTTTTCCTGTGGCGGCTAAAGCCATGGAGTTCTCTGTGCTGGATGGTATTTATACTACGGTAAACCTGCCGGATAACCTGGGCATTGGTGCCAGCCATTTTTACGTAGAAGTGTTGCGGGTAAAAAAAATGGCGCAGGAACTCAGCACGGGCAAATCCTTTTTTATTTTATTTGATGAGCTGTTCAGGGGTACCAATGTTAAAGATGCGCATGAGGCTACAGTGGCTGTTGCCAAAGGCTTTGCAGGTAAACGCAATAGTATGTTTGTTATTTCCTCACATATAATTGAAGCCGCCGATCAATTAAAGGAAAAAAGCAATATAGATTTTTTATACCTGCCTACCCGCATGAATGGCACTGTGCCGGAATATCCATATACACTGGAGACTGGTATTACAGACGACAGGCATGGCATGGTGATTATTCGCAACGAGGGCATACTGGATATATTAAAAAAGGGGAAGAAATCAATATAAAATAGTAAATGATAATGTAGCATCAATAACAAGAAGCAACAATCAATCATGAAATTAATATTATCAATAGCCGCGGGCTTTTTTATTGTAATGGCTTTATATGCGTGCGGCTCGTCTGTAACACCAGCGGGCTTTACTATCAAAGGAAACGTCGATCGTAAAAAAGATGCTTTAAAAATCTATCTTGTTTATGCCAATGATTCCGGGGTCACCATTACTGATTCAACGGTTATCAGCAACGGCATATTTGAATTCAGGGGAAAGGTTGCCGGGCCTTTACCAGCCAATCTTGTTTTAGGACAGCCCGGTATGGGCCTGGATCAGCTTACTGTAAGTAATACTGATTTTTTATCTTTTTACCTGGCAAATGATGCAATTGAAATAGATGTTACAGATTCTTTAAAAAAGGCCAGAATACAAGGCTCGCCCGTAAATGCTGAAGCATTGCGTTACGAGCTTTTTTTAAAAAACGGGATGAAGAAACAGGCTGCCCTGCAGGAGGAGCTATCTCAAACGCTGCCGGAAAAACAGCAGAGTCCTGTCTTTCAGCAGGAGGTGCAACAAAAACTAATAACGGCTCGCCACGAAACCAACGAGGTTCTAAAGCAGTATGCCCGTTCTAATCCTTCGTCCTATTTCAGCGTTTCTGCTATAGCAACGTTGGTGCAAAACAAAGCAGATGTTAAGGAAATAGCGCCTCTGTACCAGGGCCTGGAAGAGCCTTTGCGTAAATCACCGGCAGGAAGTAAGCTGGAAAAAACATTACAAACACTACAACGGACGGCAGTAGGTGCAATAGCTCCGGTCTTTAATCAGTCCGATGCGAGTGGTAAATATATAAACCTTTCTGATTTTAAAGGCAAATACCTGCTGTTGGATTTTTGGGCCAGTTGGTGCCGCCCCTGTCGTATGGAGAATCCCAACCTGGTAAAAGCGTATGCAAAATATCGTTCAAAAGGTTTTGAAATCCTGGGAGTGTCTTTGGATAAGATAGAACAAAAAGAGGCCTGGTTGCTGGCCATCAAACAGGACGGGTTAAGCTGGACGCAGGTAAGCGATTTGAATGGCCCCTTAAATGAAGCCGCACAGCTATATGGCGTAAATGCCATCCCGCAAAACTTTTTGATATCTCCTGAAGGTGAGATCATTGCATCCAACCTGCGGGGATCGGCCCTGGATCAAAAACTTCAGGAGTTGTTTAAAGAATAAATTCTAAATAAAAAATACATGGTATTTGAAACTGATAAACAAACCATAGATGAGCTAAACCTGATGGGCAAATTTCGCCAGGGTTCTGTAAGCCATTTATTCAACCGTGTAAAAACACGTGGCGGGGAGCAGCTGCTCGATGGCATGTTCAGGCATCTGCTGGTAGATGCGAAGGCTATCAACCGGCGCAGCAGTATATTTTCTTTTTTTCAATCGGCCAGGCTTGTTTTCCCTTTTGATGTACAACAGGTAACGCTGATGCGCGAATACCAGGATACCGCTACCGCTGGCAATGGCTTACTGGTTCTGGGAGATACGCTTATTAAGAAAATGCTTTCGTCCCTTACCCGGGATGAGCGTTACAAAAAAATGGTGCAGGGTCTTCAGGCTACCATTATAACCTTACAAAAATGTAACACCTTTGTTCAATCCGTTCCAGCTGCTAATCATGCTTATGCTGATCATATACATGCGGTGCAACAAATACTGGCAAAGAAAGAATTGATGCGATTAAGGGAAACTGATATCTATCAGTCCTTGCCGGTTAAAAAGTTATCCTATTACAATCATCTTTTGAAAACAGTATTAAACAAAGAAATGCAGGAACTGCTAAACTTTGTTTATGAAGTTGATTTATATATAGCCGTAAGTGATGTAGCCAGGGCTAAAGGGTTTAGTTATGCACGCGCGTTGGCGCCCGAGGGCAACCTGCTGTCGGCAAAGGGCTTGGCGCACCCTTGTATAGACAAAGCCATTGGCAACGACCTGGAGTTGAATGTTCAAAATAATGTAATGTTTTTAACCGGCGCTAATATGGCGGGCAAGTCTACGCTGATGAAAGCTATAGGTATTAATTTCTATCTGGCCCATATGGGATTCCCGGTGGCTGCAACGGAAATGATTTTTTCTGTAAGAGAGGGCATGTATTCTTCAATCAACGTGGCAGATAATATCGGGTTAGGCTATAGTCATTTTTATGCAGAAGTAGTACGCGTTAAACAGGCAGCAGTGGCAGCAGCCAGCGGCAAGCGGCTCCTGTTAATGTTTGATGAGTTGTTTAAAGGTACTAACGTTAAAGACGCCTATGACGGCACCCTGGCAGTGACAAAGGGATTTGCTAGTTACCAGGAATGTCTCTTTATTGTGTCTACCCATATCATAGAAGTGGCAGCGGCACTGAATGATGAGGATAATGTACAGTTTGTATATATGCCAACAGTTATGGAAGGCCTGGTGCCACGTTATACTTACAAGTTGGAAAAAGGCATCACGGAAGACCGGCAGGGAATGATGATCATTAATAATGAAGGAATTCTGGAACTGCTAAATGCGGCAGACTAGTGCTATGATCGCTTAAGATAAAACTAATTTCAATTACTATAAATTTTTTAATATGAAGAACGAGCTGCGATCAGCTGCCGGAATTTTTTTGTCATTCTGTTGGTTTACCACGCAGGCACAGGTAAAGGAAGTTCCTGGCCTGTCAAAAGAAGCTATCATTGCAGACTACAGGCTGGCAATGGATATCCTCAAAAAACAGCATCCCAATCCTTATAAATTTATCGATTCCCTTACGCTCAATCGCAAAACGGATAGCCTGATGAAAGAGGCTGCTCGTCAGGATAATATATTGGCACTGGCCAATTATTCGCCCGTTTACCTGATTAAAGATGTTCATCTGAATTTGCGATGGTCGGCAGATAACGGGAAAGAAGCTATTAAAGCAACCCGCTTTTTCCCGATACCGGTATTAATTGAAAGAGAAAGGATGTTTGTGAATACGAAAGAGACCTCATTGCCTTTCGGATCAGAGATCATCGCCGTTAATCATCAGCCCGTAGCATCAATTTTAAACAAAATGAGCCCGCAAATTTATGCAGACGGTTATATAAAAACAGCCACGGATCGCTTTTTTGGAGAATTTCAAACCGCGTTTAGTCTGAATAATTATGATTGTAAAACTTATGTAATCGACTATAAGGAAGCTTCTGGAAAAGAGGTAAAGCAGGCCACGCTGTCATCAAAGAATGCTTCTGAAGGTACCCATTCTTCCAGGCACGCGTTCTTCCCGGTAAATATATTGCAGCGCAGTTTCTGGATCTACAGTGATTTTGATGATTCGGCTAAATCGGCTGTATTAACCGTCAATTCTTTTAACCTGAATGAGTCATATGCCTATAAAGAGTTCAGCGGTTTTTTCAGGGAAGTTAATAAGCGCGGTTATAAAGATGTTATTATTGACATTCGTAGCAATGGTGGCGGTAATCCCAATATATCTGCCCTGCTATATTCTTTTATTTCTTTAAAACCTTTTCATAATATTTTTAATTACCGAACCCGAACTATTGATATTGCTTATCCCGAATATGCCGTCACTAATGGCCGTAAAATGTCAGACGAGGATATTCAGAATCAAAAGAATTTTTTATACCAACGCTATGATAAGGATGATAAAACCGGTTTTTATATTGGCAACACGCGTTTGAGAGAAGGGCAGCTGGAGAATTTTCCGCCCGATAAGGACGCTTTTAATGGAAAGGTTTATGTATTAACAGGTGGAGGAACCGTGTCTGCAGCGACCTATTTCGCTTCCCTGGTTCAAAAAAACAGCAGGGGCCTGATTGTGGGTAAAGAAACAGGAAGCGGGGAAAATGCTACCACAGCCGCCTGGTTCCTGACCTATGAGCTGCCTCATACGAAATCGGTTTTAACCGTTCCCATGTCGGAGCTTTATTTTTTTAATGCAGTTGCCGATAAAGGACGGGGTGTAATGCCAGACAAGGAGCTGCCAATTGAACAATTTATCAACTATATGAAAGACGGCAAAGACCCTGAAATGACTTTTGTAAAAGAAGTGATTCTATCGCGATAGTTCCCGGGAATTTTTGCAATATGTTTTAAAGCCAGTCTGCCTTATCCCAATATCCTGAAGATTGCGTTTTTTTTATTAGGTTTATGAAATATGTTCCGGCGTGGTTTTTACCACCGCCGGTTTTTTGATCAATAACCTGTTTAGCGCCTAAGTATATATAGCAATAAAGTATGCGTTAAATGAGTTTATCCGGGTTGCATAACCGGCTACATTGAAATGGATACTTATTCAGTTAAAAAGTCCGTACCGGCCAATAAGTTGGTAACAGCATTAACTGTGTTAAATCCTAAAGAGCAGGCCGGAAGAATCTTAGTTTTTTTATAAGGATGGTTATGTCTCCGTTATACTAAGCCGAGCGCTTTCGATCAGAAATGGCCCGGGAGCCTTCTATTGTTTCTTTCTCCGTATTTGAAGATAGCTCGGAAATGTTATTCATTTGTAAGGTTAAGCTAATGGCATTTGAGCCAAAACGCTGTTCCTGAATTTGATCGTAATAGGCCACATATTGCGGATTTTCTGTTTTCATAATCCGGTCCCAGATCCTGAAGTAGAGCCCATAGTTGCCTTTGAATTTACTATGATGGAGATTATGATGTACCGAAGTGTTTAAAATTTGGAAGAGAAAACTCTTTCGAAACCATTTGGGTGCAATCTCATAACCCAAATGCCCATATACATTGATGATAAAGGCTGCCGTAACAAAAAGTGATATAGAAATGGGATGCATAGGAAGCATGAACAATAAGATAGGCAGAATAAGTCCTTCGGTAAAAGCTTCGAACATACTGAACGCATACGAAGCCCATGGCGATGGATTGGTGGATTTATGGTGCAATAAATGCGTATACCTGAATATCCGGCGATGATGGAGTAGCCGGTGCATCCAGTAAAAATAAGTGTCGTGAATAATCAAAGCAATGGCAACACTGGCCAGCAGGTAAAAGATCCCGTAATCATTAATATTGCTATACAATAAAGTGTATCGTTTAATAGGGGTAAGCATAAATGGGATCGCTACAAAAATCATTATTATATTGGATGAAAAGGAGTGTAGTATTTCTCTTCTAAAGTCGGAGGCACTTGCTTTTTTTTGTTGAATCTTGTTTTTGCGCATAGCCCTTGCAAACAACACATAAACCAACAGGAAAGCAATGCCAGCAATAATAAAATACCTGGCAATAGAAATGGTAAAAAAGGAAACAAAGAATTGGATAATGTCATTCATGATAGAATATTTTTATCCAAAATTATTCCCAAATCAGAACAGAGAAATTTACAAAAGATAATAAATAGAACGGAGGATGAATAGCCGCCG
Source organism: Paraniabella aurantiaca (assembly GCF_050309965.1). Classification (NCBI taxonomy): domain Bacteria; kingdom Pseudomonadati; phylum Bacteroidota; class Chitinophagia; order Chitinophagales; family Chitinophagaceae; genus Paraniabella; species Paraniabella aurantiaca. The sequence goes on from NZ_JBLOSY010000002.1 coordinate 181,388, forward strand.
ATTGATTGCCCAGACGTTTACGGATGGGATTGCTTCGAATTATTTTTCGAGGAAAACCTGACGGCAATTCTTTTTTTTATGCGACTTAAAGACACAGGTGTAATACCCAGCAAGGTAGCAAGATGTTTTGATGATACACGTTGCGTAAGACCTGGCTTCTGAGCCAGTAAATTAAGATATCGTTCTTCCGGGCTTAGTAAAACAAAGCCTTCTATTCGCTCCAATGCTTCGGCAAGCATGCTGTTGAAGAAATATGTTTTGGCAGCAGCAAATTTTGGGTCGCTGTCAATAACCTTCATAAATTCACGGTATTCGGTTTCCAGTACAACCGAATTTTCAAAGGCTTCATAAGTAAACTGAGAAGGTCGTTCCCACAAAATGGTGTCGAAGTTTGAAAAAAATTGATCTTCCCATCTAAGGAGTACTGTTATTTCTGCTCCCTGCTTATTAATAGAATAAGCCCTTATTAAACCGCCTTTTACATAGGTTAGCTTCCGGGAAGTACTACCCGCATCGATATAACAATCGCCGGCTTTTAATTTTTTTATGCTGGCCAGCTCAAACAATTTTTGCAGGTCATCGAATGTCAGACCATTGAAAAGCTTCAGGTAATGTATGATTTTATCTTCACTAAGCATTTGTACCCTTTACTGCATTGACAGGTTTTTTAAAAGAACATTTGTAAAATAGATATTTTTATTCTTTTTGCAAAAGGAAATTCCTTTAACTGGCTTTACAATAAATCATTTTCCACTACAGTACGTTTTGAAATTACACGTCAGTTAAATTATGCCAACCAGCTGCATCAGCTATTTGAAAATATTGCATTACATTACCTTTGCTTGTAACTGCCCGGTGATGATACAGGTGTGCTCGGGGAAGCGTAAAGCCAAACCAAAGCGGTCAATTTTTATTTTAAAATTATCTGAAGAATGGTTTAAATCTGTAAATACTCCGTGGCTTTGCTGTAATACGAATAGGATATCTGCCTTAAAATTTTAAAAGCGACGTATCCTGTTTTTATCCATAAAAATGCAAAAGAATTCTCTATGAGCCTGATCATTCAATCGGAATTGCCGGATAGCTCTATCTCTCATTTTGTTCACAGCTTCTGGATGCTGGAGAATAACACGGGTAAAGCCATTCCCTCTACCGTACTGCCTAATGGAATGGTGGATCTGGTTGTGTCAAAGGTAAATGCTGAACATTGGGAAATAATAGTAAGAGGTATTGACACAGAACCGTCACAGGTAAACATTGAGAACGGGACCAAAATGTTCTCTATCGGATTGAAATTACTAGCGGTGGAATATTTGTTGGGAGATTCGGTAAAGGATGTGTTGAACGAGGGGAGAACTCTATCAGACAGCTTCTGGCAATTTGATAATAAGGACTTAGACAGTTTAAAGAATTTTTGCAAGAAGGCAGCGCAAAAGATAAAAGCTGTAGCAACAGGAAAGATGGATGACCGGAAGATGAAATTATTTGATCTTATCTATGCGGCTCAGGGCTCTATAACAGTAAAAGAGCTTTCTGAAAAAGTATTCTGGAGCAGTCGCCAGATTAATCGCTACTTCAATGAGCAGTTTGGTATCTCTCTAAAAACATATTGTAATGTACTTCGCGTTGGTGAATCCTTCAGGCATATCAGCGAAGGCAAGCTTTTTCCTGAACAGAATTTCACAGACCAGAATCATTTTATCAAAGAAGTAAAGAGGTATACCGGCGTTACTCCCAAGGTGCTGAGCAAAAATAAGAATGCACGGTTTGTAAATATTACAGCCATCAAAAATTTCCCTTCTTAAAAAACGGCTGATTTTTACTATTCGCTTTCCTGCCATCGTTGCAATTTTGTCCTTTAATCAAATAGTGCAATGATGTTATTGAACTCAAAAAGAATAGCCATAATTGGCGGTGGCCCCGGTGGGCTTACACTGGCAAAATTGCTTCAGCTAAACGATGTTGATGTAAAAGTATATGAAAGAGACAGGGATAAAAGCGCCCGCGTACAAGGCTCGCCACTTGATCTGCATGAAGATTCGGGTCTGGCTGCTTTGCGAAAAGCTGGTTTATTTGAAGCATTCAAACAAAATTTTCTTCCGGGCGCAGACCGCATGCAAATCATGAACGAGCAGGCAGAAGTGTTTTTTAGCGACCATACAACCAAGCAAATTGAAAATTTCGACAGCAAATATTTTCGTCCGGAAATTGACAGGGGGGTGCTGAGAAAACTATTGCTGGAGTCTTTGCAACCCGAAACTGTAGCATGGGATAGTCACTTTATTTCAATGACAAAACAAGAGAATGGCTGGCTGCTTCATTTCAAAAATAAAGAGACAGTTTATGCAGATATTGTAATTGCTGCAGATGGTGCCAACTCAAAGATCCGTCCCTATATCACAGATATTAAAGCATTTTATTCTGGCATTACGATGTTGGAAGGCGCCATTTATGAAGCCGGTACAACGGCACCCAATATTACAGCCTTACTTCGTGGCGGAAAAATAATGGCATTTGGAGACAGGCAGGATGTGCTGTTAGGACAAAAGGCAAATGGCGAGATCGGTTTTTATGCAAGCTTTCGGGCGGGCGAAAACTGGGCAGCTGACAGCTTACTTGATTTTTCTGATAAAGCACAAATATTGGAGTGGTTCAAAAAAGAGTATCCGAAATGGAACAGTATCTGGTATGAGTTATTTGAAGCTGCTGCAACACCTTTCATTCCCCGTCCGATATTTTGCATGCCGTTAGATCAAACCTGGGAAACATTACCTAACCTTACTATGATTGGCGACGCTGCGCATGTAATGCCTCCTTTTGCAGGTGAAGGGGTAAATATGGCAATGCAGGATGCTTTGGAGCTGAGTGAAAATCTTACATCCGGTAAGTACAACACTGTAAAGAAGGCCATTGCAGCCTACGAAATGAATATGCTTCAAAGAGCAGCAAAGGTGGCGCAGGCTTCCCTTGATAACGGAGACCGGATGCATAGTGAAACAGCCCTGTCAACGATGCTGAACTTCTTTAACGGGCATTAAAGAAGACCGTTATACTTTCAAATGAAGGCATTTTATAAAACAATATTAAATATCCTGTTTTTGATTTCGAATAAGGTATGGCATACATACCAGAGGCAGCTTTGCTATAAACGCTGCCGTCTTGATCGCCGGTTTGCGAACGCGAGTGATTATCTTTGCCGTACCAGCTAGCAGCAGTTCCTGCTACGATTAACAATTTAAATATGAAAGAATCTGGAAAACATAAGCCGGCCAAAATCTGCTACGAACATATTGGAGGGAAATTAGGTGAACTTCTTATGGAACAATTCGTGGCCAAAGGATGGATTTCAAAGTACGGGTCCGCTGACAAGCACTTTTATATAACGGAAAAAGGAGAGCATGAATTTTCCGAACTAGGTATTGATCTTACACAAATAAAATCAGAGTGATATGATACAAGGTCTTTTATGATCATGGTGTAGACATAGCTCTATTTGATATCATTTGGTACAAGCCTGCACTAAACCTCCGTATTTAATCTTTCGCTAAGGTAAAGCGGAACTTGCTCCAATAAATATGGTCAGCCCCCAATGAAATAAAAACCTGGAACTGGTCACAGACTATTGGAAAATTCAAATTATTGTGCTAACTTTCAGTTATGCCTTAAGGTCCAATGCGATCTTTGGGTAAAGCCCACGGTGTTAGCCCTACAGCACGGGTCTTACTAGCCCTGCTATCAGTGAGATTCAAAGGGAAGGTCCCAATCTTCCCTTTTTGTTTTAATACCGGCCAACATTTGTCATTTCTTTAATTCATTTCAAATACCCGACTCATTGGGTAAGCCTGATACATTTTATTGTTGACTAAATATCTTTGTACGTAAAGATGCTTCAGGTGCTCTACAGGCAGCCTGAATAATTAATAAAGATCAGGTGTTTATATGGATTCTATTTGTTAAACTGCGGTAGGTTACTAAACACGTTTACATATTTTCAAACGCAAAAAAGATTAAATGTATAAACCGATTCAGGCTACCAAGACGAAATTACAATCGATATTGCTGATGCTGTTGCTGGCATTGTTACTTATAAGTAGCGCCTATGCCCAAGCACAGGCAAAGCAGCCCAATGTTATTGTTATTTTAGTAGATGACATGGGATACGGCGATATAGGCAGTTTTGGCGGAAATTTTGTTCCGACACCCCATTTGGACCGGCTGGCAAAAGGCGGCCTTCAACTGAAGCGCTATTACAGCGCAGCACCTATTTGTTCGCCATCAAGAGCCGGTATATTAACCGGAAATTACCCTGGCCGGTGGAACTTCTGTACTTTTTTAGCCACCAAAGAGCATAATAAAAAAGCAGAGCAAACGGATTTTCTTTCTACAGAAGCCCCTTCCATAGCCAGGTTTTTCAAAAACGCCGGGTATGCAACCGGTCATTTTGGAAAATGGCATTTGGGGGGTGGACGTGATGTATTGAATGCACCAGGTTTCAGCGAGTACGGGTTTGATGAGCATGCAAGTACCTATGAAAGTCCCGAGCCCGATCCTTTGCTTACAGCCACGGACTGGATCTGGTCTGATAAAGACAGTATTAAACGTTGGGACCGAACCAGGTATTTTGTAGACAGAACACTTTCGTTCCTGGCCAAAAATAAATCGAAACCCTGTTTTATCAACTTGTGGCCCGATGATGTGCACACCCCCTGGGTACCCAAAGCGGATGATGATGGAACAATATACCCTAAAAACCGGGAAGGAGAAGCAGCATTTAAACGTGTTTTGAAAGAACTGGATGTGCAGATAGGGCGACTGATGGAGGGACTTAAACAACTAAATATCGAGAATAATACGATAGTGATCTTTACGAGTGATAATGGCCCCATGCCCAGCTTCAAAGGTAGCCGGTCGGGTGGGTTAAGAGGATCCAAATTATCTTTATACGAGGGAGGAATCCGTATGCCTTTTATCATTAGTTGGCCGGGTCATGTACCTGCTGGCCGTATCGACAATAATTCCGTAGTCACCGCGTTAGACCTGTTGCCATCCTTAAGTAAAATGTGCAATGTTAACCTGCCTGTCAGCTATAAAGGCGATGGCATTAACAGGGCAGCTGTGTTAGAAGGTAAGCCCTCGGAAAGAACCGCTGATATTTTTTGGGAATATGGACGTAATGATATTGCTTACAATTATCCAAAGGCAATGGACAAAAGTCCTGCTTTAGCGATTCGGTCAGGTCGCTGGAAATTACTCATGAATGCAGATGGAAGCAATCGTGAATTATATGATATGCTTACAGACCCCGGAGAAAAAACCAATATAGTGACAGCCAATGAAAAGCTTGCTGCGAAACTGCGGTTAAAATTGCAAAATTGGTGGAACCAGTTACCCAAACTAAAAGAATAGCCCTTTATAATAAGATCTCAGTTGATTAGTGCTGCAAGCAGCTAAAATGTATAGCCACAACTCTTGTGGCAATAATCTGATTGCTGCGAGACAATCCGATGATCTATTGCTTTACCTGCTATTTACTTCTACCGGTTACGCTGTGTAACATCCTCTAAATAGACGTATCTATTCAATGGTACCTGAAGAAGGGAACGCCGGCTTTCTCGAGGTACATGGCCACTTAAACTTCTACCGCGACTTTAGCATATTTGTTCCGGTAGTCTACAGGAGTTAACCCCGTTATCTTTTTGAAAGTATCCCTGAATGCTTTGGTATCAGTGTAACCTACATCAAACATTACTTCGCTCACATTTTTCCTGGAAGCTTCGAAAAATCGTTTAGCAGCTTCTATACGTACTCGCTGTATATATTCCAGAGGCGTATTATTAGTGGCCTGGCGGAATCTTCTTTCGAAAGTCCGGCGTCCCGAATTGACGATGGCGGCCAGCTCATCTATCACGATTTTTTCGGTATAGTTTTTTTCAATATAGTTCTGAACTTTTATGATCTCCGCATCATGATGTGTTTTTTGTCCTTTGAATATGGCAAATACAGCCTGGCTGTTACGGTCGATATCCAGCGCAAAATTTTTAGAGATGAGTATTGCAGTTTCGCGATCCGAATATTTCTCTACGAGGTATAGCACCAGATTCCAGAGGCTGCTGGCACCGCCGCTGCTGTATATATTCCCAACTTCGGTGATAATGGCGCCATCTACTACTTCTATTTCGGGGTATCGTGTCCTGAATTCATCAAGGTAAGCCCAATGAGTCGAGCATCTTTTACCGTTCAGTAGTCCCGTTTCGGCCAGCAGGAAAGCGCCTAAACAGAGGCTGGCAACGCTACAACCCTTTTTATATAGTTGCTGGAAATAGGGGATGGCTTCGCTATTCAGTTGAATGCCTTCAATAAGATCTCCATATACGGGCGGGATAATTAATAAATCGGTTGTGGGCACGTCCCGGAGCAAGAGGTCTGTCTTTATAGTATATTCACCATCGTTGGCTGGTACAAATGGGGTGAGACCGGCATATTCGACCTCGAAGATGGCATCTTTTCCCAGCGCAATAAGAAAGTCATTGGCTGCCTTGAAAGCCCGGTATGGCGGGGTTACTGCTTCAATGACGCCTTTCTCCGGTGCAAAAACGGTTACTCGCATATACTTAATTGCTTAAAAAATAAAGATAACACTTGCCTGTCATTTTTCCCCCGCTGGTTTGTCGTGTTTATACAGCATCTGCTCAACACATTTAAATCAACTTTGTGTTGAAGAAAAAAATTTAAATGATACATGATGGCAAGTAAAATCTTTCAACCTGCCGGTCGAAGACGTCAACCTTTAGAGGTATTGTTTTGGGATGTGACTAAGTTTCCGGGTTGGGGTATGCGTAACAATAATATCAAACCAATTCAATGTTGAACGATGGACCAGCTTTCTCAGTATACCTTTCCTTTAATGGAAATTGTAGTCAGGCTTTTAACTACTATAAGGCTTGTTTTGGGGGATCATTAACGATACAAACTTTAGCAGATACTCCTGATGGCATACTAATGAATCAAAGAATGCGCAGGGCGGTTATAGTAGCTCGGTTAAAGAATAAATACTTTAGCCTGGTGGGAACCGATCTGACAGATGAAGGAAATATTGTTGCCGGTAATAATATAAGCATCCTGATCGAATGCTACTCCTTTACCGAGCGAACCCGTCTGATCAATAAACTCATTAACAGGAATTTTTGTTCAATTGAAAATACTAACCCCCTGGTTCATATTGTTGATTGCTATCGCATCAACTGGATACTAAGCGTGAATTATTAGGACTGTAGGAAATCAAAAAACAAGTAACTCTGCCCGCTAACTCTTTAGCTTATCATATACTCAACAGCATCTGCAAGCCACGGATACAAGCATGCGTTTATGCGGATCTACCTTTTATACAGGTACGTTATACAGGTACGAAAAAGAAATTTTGCAGCTATTAAAAAAATGTCCGCAAAAAAATATACTTTTGTCCACCAAATAAGTAGACTATTTGTTTTGATAGCTGTAATTTCTAAAAAGAAACCAATGATACAGTCAGGTTTTTCCATTGTTAAGAAGGAAAACAAGTTCTTGTTTTCTTTTAAGGATCAATCCTTTTTTGTAAACAACCTGTGTTGTTGCTTTATTAGTAACTATCTTATCACAGGCTTTCCTGCAAATTAGATTTATCATTTTTCATACCTGATAATGGCGTTCCGTTAAGTACGTCTACCTGAATTGCAGGCGGACGGCTTATGTACTTACCTGTGGATGAGGAATAAATAAAGCTTTTCAATACCATCTAAATATGAAGACTGGATATTATTTCCCTGCTGTTCAAAAGAAAAATTATATATATCGAAAATGAGAAAATTAGTAACAATTGTAACTTTTACGATCAGCTTTTTAGTTGCTCAAATGGCTCATGCGCAATCCGGCGGGCGGGTGCTTGATTCAGCTACCCGCCAACCTCTTATTGGTGCTACAGTCAGTATCCCGGGCTCCGGGCAACAGGTGACGACAGACAATACCGGCGCATTTGATTTTGATACAAAAATCAATACACCGTTTCGTGTACAGGTGACATTCGTAGGTTATCGTGCCAAAGAAGTGGCTATTACCAGACCTGGTATAGAAATATTACTTGCACCTGTTTCAGGTAACCTGGATGATGTTGTAGTGGTGGGTTATGGCTCACGCAAACGAAGTGATATAACCGGAGCGGTGGGTACTGTAAAAATTGATAACGATATCAGTGCCCGTCCGAATGCAGAGTTTGGCCAGGCTCTTTATGGTAAAGTAGCGGGCGTGCAGGTAATATCAGGTTCGGGCCAGCCGGGTGCATCCTCTTCTATACAAATAAGAGGTATTAATTCTGCTTCGGCGGGTAGTGCTCCATTAATTGTAGTTGATGGTTTGCCCACACCCAATTACGACCTGAATCTCATCAATAGTAATGACATTGAGTCGATTGATATACTTAAAGATGCTGCCTCATCTGCTATATATGGTTCAAGGGCGGCCAACGGTGTGGTGCTGGTAACCACAAAAAAAGGAAAGGCAGGCCGTACAAAAGTAGAACTGAACTATGTAGCCGGCCTGCAAAATGTAATAGATAAGGTAGATGTAATGAACAGCACTGAATACGCTCAGGCTGCTATTGATGCGGCTCAGAATAGCTGGGTGCAGAAAGGCGGAGACCCCAATGCACCTAATACCATTGAAGCTCGTGGACAATACAAATATACATGGCCTGCTGCACTGGAACACCCCGAAACACTACCCAATTCGGACTTCCAGGATGCCATATATCGTACTGCACCTGTTCACCGCGTTAACCTTAATGTTTCCGGGGGTAGTGATAAATCAACTTTTTATTTATCGGGCGGCTATATCGATCAAAAGGGAATTGTTTTAAATTCAAACTATAAAAAATACAGCCTTACGTTAAAAAATGTAACCCGCCTCAGCAATTGGCTGGAAATAGGTGGGCTGGCCACGGTAAGCTATGATCATGAAACACAACCTTATTACAGGATATTTGAATGGGCCGCTCAATATCCTTCCATCTATCCGGTATACAGCGCCAATGGTTACCTGGGGGCGCCTAATAATCAACCGGGCTTTGAAAAATATAATGCCATACTTTTCCGGCCACAAAACGGGCATCCCTTATATCGTATTACTGATGATATACAGCAAAAAAGATTAAATGCCATTGGCAATTTATATGCGCAGCTACAGCTGGCCCCCGGCCTTGGTTTTAAAACAGCTTTTAACTATTATCTCAATTGTATTGACAGCAGCAATTACCAGGCGGTAGATCATCAGCTGGGAGCGGCTTACAATACCGAAGGGATCATGACAGTAAGTGGGGTAAACATCGTTAACTACACTTATCAGAACCTGCTGACTTATGATAAGAGCTGGAATGACCATTCAATCAGCGCCTTGTTGGGAACTGAATACAATTATAACAATTGGCGCTATAATGTACAGGAGCGTCGTGGTTATGATAACGATCTGTTGCATTCATTGTCTGCAGGCAGAACGGTATTCCAGGCTAATGACAACGCGGCAGTAAGTAAGCTGATTTCTTATTTCGCCCGTTTAAATTATGATTATAAAGGAAAATACCTGCTATCTGCAAGTTTGCGTCGTGACGGATCTTCAAGATTTGCGCCTAATAATAAATGGGGCTATTTTCCTGCTGTATCGGGAGGTTGGATTATATCACGCGAGGACTTCTTTGATAATACCGGGGTTGTTAATAACCTGAAGCTAAGAGCCAGTTATGGACTTACCGGTAATGATCGCTTTGCCGACTATAAATGGATCGGTATTATTACGCAGGGACGAACCGCCTTTGGGTCGGGCCTTGCTACAACTTATTATCCATCGAGTATTACCAATCCTGATCTGAAATGGGAGCGTACCCGGCAGCTGGATATTGGTATTGACCTGGCGTTCTTGAATAACCGGATTACGCTGGAAGCCGATTGGTACAGGTCTACCTCCGACGGTTTATTGCTGGATGTGCCGGTTCCTGTTGTGTCTGGATTTACCAGTGTTTTCAAAAATATTGGTAAGCTGGAAAACAAAGGATGGGAGGTGAATTTAGGTACTCAAAACCTTACAGATGCATTTAAATGGAACACCCAGTTTAATATCTCCGCTAACAGGAACAAAGTACTGGCATTGGGAGAAGATAATGCCCCTATGATATTTACATCTGCGGCATTCAGCGGTATGCAGAAAATTAATATAGTAGGTCAGCCGATCTTTAATTTCTATGGTTATCAGTATGGTGGTGTATATATGAACCAGGCGCAGATCGATGCTGATCCGGCTCACTATGCTACGGCTACGCCTGGTGATGGTAAATATATTGATGTAGATGGAAACGGTGTGTTGAATGCAGATGACAGAACGATTATAGGAAATCCGCAACCAGACTTCATTTGGGGGATTACCAACAATTTCTCATATAAAGGATTTGATCTGAGTTTCCTGTTCCAGGGTGTGCAGGGTGGTAAACTCTTAGATGAGAATATACACCGCTCGTTGCTCTATCATGAAGGCCGGAACTACTCAAAGGTATTAGTAAACAGGTGGCGCTCTGAAGAAGATCCGGGAGATGGCTATCATTATAAATTAAAGGTGGACCTGGATGGCTATGAAAAAACGCCGTCCAGCTATTGGTTGCAGGATGCAAGCTATTTTAAACTCAAAAGTCTTACACTCGGCTATAACCTTCCTGCAAGTCTTTTATCAAGAATAAAACTCTCCAAAGCGCGCGTTTATCTGAATGGGGTGAATCTTTTTACGAGTACCAAAAGCCTGGTGATCGATCCGGAAGCTTTTTCGGGAGGTGCCGCTGATGCTTCCAGGCGTGGGGTTAACAGTAATTCATATCCTACTTCCAGGGTAATTTCATTGGGTCTAACAGTAGGCCTGTAAAATTTAAAAAATTAATCTGAAACGATCTAAAAAATACTTTGATGAAACGTTTTATATCATCCTCCAATTTATTACTTAAAAGAAAGAAGTTAGTGCCGGTCTTTTTTCTTGTTGGGTTGTCTTTGTTTTTAGCTTCCTGCAAAAAAGGCTCGCTGGACCTGTATCCTGAAACTACTTTAACCGAAGGCATTTTTTATAAAAATGAAACCCAGTTAACACAGGCTGTAAACGACGGGTATCGCCAGCTCGAGCGTATATACGATGCGGGTGGGATCCCTGATATTTATGGAGAACTAGCCTCCGACAATGTATTCATAAAAGCAACATCCGGTGGAAACCCCTGGTCTGAAGATATTAACAGGCATGATATAGATGCGGATAACGGTAAACTGGCAAGTGCATGGAACACCGCATATAACGGTATTTATATTATTAACAATGCCATTGAACAATTGGAGAAAACAACGGTAGTGTTTTCCACTGATGGATTAAGAGAAAGATTACTGGCGGAAGCGAAGACTATCCGCGCATTGATCTATTTTAACCTGGTGCAGGCATGGGGGGGCGTGCCGTTTCCACTTAAAGTGGTATCACCACAGGAAAGTTATAGCTACTTACGGGAAGATAAGGCGGTTATACTTACACAGCTGGTAAGCGATCTTAAAGCTGCAAAACTGAACCTTCCGTCTTTGTATACAGGAGCTAATGTGGGACGTATTACACAATACGGTGCCAGTGCCATTCTCGCTTATGTTTATCTCGCACAGAATGACAAGACCAATGCAACGCAGGAGTTAAAGTCCATTATAGAAAGCAATGCATTTTCTTTGGATGCCAATGCAGATGGCGTGATCAATGCAGCAGATTATGCACATCTTTTTAAGGCAACGACCAAGAACTCTAAGGAATCAATTGTTGAGATACAATATATCGCCGGTCAGAACCAGGTAAACAGTACCCACCAGACTGAATACGCTCCCTGGGACTTTGCTTTTCATCTGCCTGGGAGTACGGTTACGTTTAGAGGTACAGGTTTAAATACACCCACCAATGATCTCATCAATGAATATGAAACAGGTGATCCGAGAAAAGATCTGTCGCTTGCCACAGGGTTCAATGATCTTCAAACCGGCAACTTTATAGCTTATCCATACACATTAAAGTTTTATGATCCTACCTTTCTTTACCCCGGACAAAATGTAGAGATTATCCGCTATGCGGATGTACTGTTGCTTTATGCGGAATTGACAAATGATGCCGCTTATTTAAATCAGGTGCGCAGAAGGGCGGGACTGGCTGATTATGGCAGTGCTGCTTATCCTTCGGCAAAATATTCAACACTGGCTTTAGCTATTGAACATGAAAGAAGAATAGAGCTTGCTTTCGAATTTCACCGGTTCTTCGACCTGGTGAGAACGGGCCGCGCGGTTGCCGTATTGCAATCGAAGGGAATCAATACATCTCAAAATAAGCTGGTTTTCCCGATACCTCAATCGGTTATTGATGTGAATCCACGAATTACCCAAAATCCTTAATTATTGTATGAAAATAATATTAAAGCGCATATCCTTTGTTTTTACACTTGCGTTGATAACGGGTGCTTGTATGGCGCAGGTAAGTACCGAAAGGCCGAATATATTGTGGATCGTGAGCGAAGATAACAGCCCGTTTATAGGCGCTTACGGAGACCAGGCGGCAAGTACCCCGAATATTGATGCTTTAGCCAGGCAAGGCATATTATACGAAAATGCGTACTGCACAGCTCCGGTATGCGCGCCCTCCCGTTTTACGCTTATAACCGGTTTGTATCCACCTGCCTTTGGTACAGAAAATATGCGCAGCGAATATCCGCTACCTCAGTTTGTTAAGTTCTTTCCCCGGTATTTACGCGAGGCGGGATACTATACTTCCAACAATGCTAAAAAAGATTACAATACGGTAGATCAGCCCGAAGCATGGGACGAGTCCGGCAATAAGGCAACCTATAAAAACCGCAGGCCCGGCCAGCCATTTTTTGCAGTCTTTAACATAGGTACATCTCATGAGAGCTCTATCTTTGGCTACGAAGCGCGAAAGAAAATGTACGCGGCCTTCAGCGGCCAACCACTTGATAGCATCAAATTGCCGAAGAATAAGCCGTTGGTTCACGATCCGGAAAAAATACGGATACCGCCTTATTTGCCTGCCAACGAGGCCATGAAGCACGACTGGGCGCTTTATTATGATAAGATACAGGAAATGGATAGTGAAGTGGGGACGATTTTGAAAGAGCTGGAAGCTGCGGGGTTGTCGGACAATACCATTGTATTTTATTATGGAGATAATGGTGGCGTATTGGGCAGAAGTAAAAGATTTGTTTTTGAATCCGGGTTACGGATCCCGTTAGTGGTGCGCATACCGGACAAATTCAGAACACCGGCAGTGCCATTGGCTGGCAGCCGTGCAGAGCAGCTGGTAGATTTTACAGATTTCGCACCTACGGTGTTAAGTCTTGCGGGTATAGTGCCTCCCGGGTATTTACAGGGACGTGCATTTTTAGGTAAGCATTCTGCAACTCCAAGAACGCAGGTTTTTAATTTCAGGGGACGAATGGATGAGGGTATCGACCTGGTAAGGTCTATCCGGAATAAAAAGTACCGTTATGTAAAGAACTTTATGCCACACCGTCCTTACGGACAGCATATTGAATTTTTATGGATGGCTGGTTCGATCCGGGGCTGGGAGCAGGATTATAAGGATGGCAAATTGAATGAACTACAGTCGCGTTTTTTCAAGCCCAAGCCGTCAGAAGAGCTCTATGACATAGAGAAGGATCCGGACAATATTAACAACCTGGCTGCGATCCCGGCTTTTAAAAATGTAATTTCAGAGCTAAGGAAAGAAACTTTTAACTGGTTAGTTAAAATTAGGGATGTAGGATTTATTCCCGAACCGGCGGTTGAGAAAATCACTAAGGCTACTACATTGTATGATTATGCCAGGTCGGGAAAGTATAATATAAACGAAGTGATCAATACGGCTTACCAGGCTTCATCTTTTGATAAAAACAATTTGCCGGATCTGGTCAAGAAAGCAACAAGTAATGATGCGGTAATCCGCTACTGGGCTGTAACCGGTCTGTTGGCTTTGGGTGAAGAAGCCCGTGCCGCCAAACCTTTATTAACGGCAACACTGCGGGATAAAGAAGTGTATATTGCAACCGTAGCCGCAGAGGCCCTTTATAAATTGGGCGATAAACAGCCGGCACTGGAGTATCTATTTAAGGCCATAAAGGATAACAGCACAATGACAAGGGTACAGGCTTTAAACGCATTGCAGCTGGCCACACCGGAGGAATTGAAACAGGTTAAACAGGTGTTGGTTGCCATAAGCAACAATAAGAGCGAATATGATAAAAAGGCCGCCAACTTCCTGTTACAACGGCTGCAATAATGAATTGAAGAATTTCCGTTTTATTAAAAAAGCAGTCGAAATCTGCAAATAGGAGTTTAATATGAAAATGATCCGGTACGCTATTTTACTTTTTTTATCGGCCAGCCTATGCCTGAAGGGTAGTGCTCAGTCTGGCAAAGACCGTCCTAACATTGTTTTTGTGATCGGCGATGATATCAGTATAGACGATATTGGAGCCTATGGTAATTCCCATATCAGGACACCTCATATTGATGGCCTGGCTGCCAGGGGGCTTCGGTTTAACAATATGTATGTTACTTCCAGCTCTTGCAGTCCAAGCCGGGTAAGCATTTTAACAGGACGCTATCCGCATAATACCGGTGCTGCTGAACTTCATGCACCGGTACCGGCTCATTTGGTTTACTTTCCTGAACAGTTAAAGGCTTCCGGGTATTATACCGCGCTTGCCGGTAAATGGCATGAAGGCCCCAATACGGCCCGGGCATACGATACCATCTTAGCCGATAAAGCAGCCAACGGGGAAGGGGGTGAAAGCCAGTGGGAGCAGCTATACTTGAACAGGCCTAAAAACAAACCCTTCTTTTTTTGGTTGGCTGCTTACGATGCCCACCGGGACTGGTCTGCTGACCACCTGTTTCAAAATCCTTACAAACCTTCCGACGTGAGGGTGCCCTCAACATTAACCGATGATGAAGCAACCCGGAGGGACCTGGCATCTTATTATAACGAAATATCAAGACTGGATGAATCGGTAGGTGTATTAGTACGCCGGCTAAAAGAGGACGGTCAGTTAGATAACACGATTATTGTTTTTATAGCGGATAATGCAAGACCTTTTCCGGGCAGCAAAACACGGGTGAACGATCGGGGACTGAAAACTCCTTTTATATTTTCCTGGCCCCAAAAAATACGATCGGCAGCAGTGGTGGACGCGTTGGTCAGCAGCATCGATATTGCTCCTACATTTTTGCACCTGGCAGGTGTACAACCCGCTGCAACAATACAGGGCACCGATTTCACCCGGTTATTAAAAGATCCGAAAGCTGCTTTTCGCAATTTCATTTTTGGTGAGCATAACTGGCACGATTACGAGGCCTACGAAAGAAGCGTGCGTTCCAAAGATTTTTTATACCTATTTAACGGAAGGCCGGGTTTTGATAATGGAGGACCGATCGACGCCAACCAGAGTCCTGCCGCATATTCCCTGCGGAACTTAAAATCTTCCGGATCGCTCACACCGCTTCAGGCTGATGTATTCATTAACCCACGTCCCATAGAAGAATTATATGACCTAAAAACAGATAGTGCCCAATTGATCAATATAGCATCGGATCCCTTGCACAGGAAACGTGTGGACCAGTACAGGAAAATTCTGGCGAGATGGCAAAAGGAAACCGGTGACACGCAACCGGTTCAGCTAACTGCCGATTGGTATGACAGGAAAACCGGTGAAGCCCTGCCTCAGAAAGGGGTAAGAGGCGAAATGCCGGGCGCGTCAAAGCATGCAGACCGGATTAATGTAAAAAGCCTGTTTTAAAAGTGTGAACAGTTTGTGATACATTTTACGGTTGAAAATGATACAGGCACAGCCGGTTAACGTAATATTGCAGCATCGTTTGTCAATAAGTTTTGCCGGAGGTTTAAATACTGAATGTGTCAATGAGAAGTTTACATTTGTGGGTGGTGATCTGTTGTTTTTTGATCTCCCTTGTTATTTCCGGTCAGCCCATATCAAGCACTACCGAAAACAGGTATTTCAGAACTATTTCTGTTGATCAGGGATTGTCGCAAAGCACTGTCTTTGTAGTGCAGCAGGATCTTCAGGGTTTTATGTGGATAGGTACGCAGGATGGGCTGAATCGCTACGATGGTAAAACTTTTACCATATTCAGGCCCGATAAAAAAGACCAGCACAGCCTATTTTCCAGTTATATCAGGAGCTTATATATCCATAAGGATGGCATGTTATGGATTGGCGGCAACAAAGGCGTGAGTTGCTACAATTACAAAAAGGAACAGTTTGATAACTATCCGTTGACAGTAAAGCCGGGAGAGTGGTTTGTTTCGGGTATTACAGCTGACCGTGATGATAAACTATGGGTTGCTGCAAATTCGGGCGAGTTGTACTACTATGACAAGGCCTCCAATCGGTTTATAAATTTTTCTTACCGGTTTAGTGGTACTCCTGTTCATACCATTCAGCAGATACTTTTTATCAATGGCTTTTTATACCTCGCAACGGATAGGGGCGTATATCAACTCGATCTCATTACCAAAACTGCCAAAGCCATTCAGCCTGCTCAGATTAATGTGCGGATCAACGCCATGGTACAGCAGGATGACAGGCTGTGGATGGGCTCCGAAAACGGAGGCCTGCTGTGTCTGAACCTGAAAAATAACCAGGTTGAAAAATACCTGCATCAGCCACAGCAAGTAAATAGCCTGATAGATAATGATATCCGTAGCCTTGCCTGGGATCAGAGTGGTAATCTTTGGATAGGAACCTTCAGGGGGCTTTCTATTTTGGACACCCGCACTACAACATTCAGTAATTTTGAGCACCAGTCTAACCGGCATCTTACATTGAGCCAGAATTCTGTACGCTGCATCTTTAAAGACCGGCAAAATGGGATGTGGCTGGGAACATTTTTTGGAGGGCTCAATTATTACCATAAAGATGATATCCGCTTTAATATTCTTAGCCAAACCACCGGTAATGTATTGCTAAACGACCAGGTAGTCAATGTAATCAGTGAAGATCCCACCGGAAAGATCTGGATAGGTACCAATGATAAAGGCGTGAACATCTGGGACAGGAAAGCAAACCAGCTTACCTATTTATACCATACAGAGAACAATCCAAATAGCATCAGCTCGAACAATATCAAGGCCATTGAATTTGATGCCGCGGGAAATGCCCTCGTTGGCACATTCAATGCCGGTCTTAATGTAGTTGAGAAAAATACCCGTGCCGTAAAAAAATACCAGCACGATCCGTTGAACCCTTTTTCAGTGAGTAGCGACATGGTTCACGCTTTGCTTTATGACCGGCAGGGGAGAACCTGGGTGGGCACCCGTTCGGGACTCAATAACTTCGACAGGCAGCAAGGCCGGTTTACAAAATTTGAACAGGACCCCGCAGGCAGGCAGCTGAGTTCGGAGGGTATTACCTCCCTGCTGCAGGATCGAAAAGGCCGGATATGGATCGGTACTATCAATGGTATTAATGTACTTAGCGCCGATTTGAACCGACTTGAAGTTTTTTCGGGCAATACACTTTCCAATGAACTGGTGAACTGCATAGCAGAGGATCAGCAGGGGCGTATATGGGCAGGTACAAGAGACGGGTTAAATCTTTTCGATGAGCAACAGCATCGATTTATTCCTTACACGGGTGCAGATAATACCATCCAGGGAGCTATATTTGGCATCCAACCCGATGACCAGGGCAGCTTATGGGTATCTACCAGTAAGGGGCTGGTCAAGCTTTACGATAGCTTCAGGAAATTGCAGGTGTTTAATAATTACACGGGTATGGGTAACATGCAGTTTAGTTTGCCCGCCTTCTGTAAAACTGCAGATGGGTTGGTACTTTTTGGCGGTATAAACGGCCTGATTTATTTTTATCCCCAGTCAATTCAATTAAAACCCTTCGATCTTCGCATTAGTTTTACCGGCCTTGATATTTTGAATACACGTGTTGCCCCCGGCAGTGGTTACAATGTACTGGACCAATCTATCAACGAAGCTAAAAGTCTGCGCCTTTCACACGAGTATAAACAGTTTACGGTATATTTCAGCACCTTCAATTATATTGCTCCGGCAAGTATTCAATATCGTTACCGGTTAAAGGGCTTTGATAACAACTGGCAACTATGCGATAATATTCCCAAGGCAGTATATACGAACCTGAAGCCGGGTAACTATACCCTGGAAGTTCAGGCCACGGGGCCGTTGGGAGAACAGAGCCCGGTTCGCTCACTGCCTATCAGGGTGCAGCCTCCCTGGTGGCGAAGCAATATTTTTTATTTAGCCCTCCTATTGGTGTTGGGCGCTTTAGGGTTTATCGCTTATCGCGTTATCAGGGAACGTGTTAAAGCAAAAGCTGCGTTGAGAAAAGAGCGGAATGACAGGGAAAGGTCGGAGCACCTGAACCAGATGAAAATGGACTTTTTCACGAATATTTCGCACGAATTTAAAACACCACTGACGCTTATAGTGGCGCCACTGGAGGAAATGCTCAATAGTTCAGTTCCGGAGAAGAAGGCCCGGAAGTATCATGAGCGTATGCTCAACAATGCGCAGCGATTGTATCAACTCGTAGACCAACTGATGGATTTCAGGAAAACCGAACACGGTTTGAAGAAGCTCGAGTTGGCCGAAGGCGATATTGTTGGGTTGATGCGGGATATTTATGCTTCCTTTCTGGAACTATCCAGGCAAAAAAATATTCAATACACGTTCAAAGCTAACCGGCCTGATTTCACCTGTTATTTTGATAGAGATGCCATTGAAAAGATATGCAACAACCTTTTGTCCAATGCGTTTAAATATACCCGCCCTGGTGATACGGTGGTGTTAGGTTTCGAACAGCAAAATGACCAGATGCTGCTAACGGTAAGCGATACCGGGCTGGGTATTGCATCTGCCGACCATGAGCGGGTTTTTGAGCGGTTTTACCAGGTCAACTATTCCGACGCTAATTGGGGGTCGGGAGTAGGCCTGGCATTTGCAAAAAGCCTGGCAGAATTACACCGCGGTACTATAGCTCTTGAAAGCGAACCTGATAAAGGAACCGTCTTTACCGTTAGGCTACCCGTTAGCCACAGTGAGCACGAAACCGAAGAAATGAGCAACAGCCATTACTATAGCCTGTTGGTGGATAATTATGTGGCTCCCGCTACAGACGCAGATGATGCGGACGAGGATGAGGCGTCTGCAACAGCTGCAGCCCATCTGCAACACTTGTTAATTGTGGACGATAATGTTCAGATTGTAGATTACCTGGCCGGATATTTTGAGAATCAATTCAGGGTAACCAGGGCATATAATGGTGAGGAAGCTTTTCAACAGGTAGAAGAGGAGGCCCCGGATATTGTAATTTGTGATGTAATGATGCCCGGTACCGATGGTATACAGTTTTGTAAAAAAGTTAAGAAAAATATTATCACCTGTCATATCCCGGTTATACTGCTCACAGCCAAAAGTGAACCAGCCCACCAGGTAAAGGGGTTGGAAGCCGGTGCCGACGATTATGTGACCAAGCCATTTTCCCTTCCGGTATTGGATGCTAAAGTGCAGAACATTCTCCGGTCGAGGAGGCGTTTAAAAGAGTATTATTCGTCGGCAACAGAAATTGTTCCGGAAAATATAGCCCTCAATACGCTGGATGAAGAATTTCTGCGTAAAGCAATAACAATAGTGGAAGAGAGTTTGAGCGATGCTGAATTTTCTGTGCAGAAGTTTAGCAGGAACATTGGCATGAGCCGTTCCAGTCTCTATCTTAAACTAAAAGCTATAACCGGTGAATCTACTACTGATTTTATCAAGCGTATCAAATTTAAAAAGGCGGCAGAACTCCTGGAAACTAAAGCATATTCGGTTACAGAAGTTGCTTACATGTCGGGTTTCAGTTCGCTGTCTTACTTTTCAACATCGTTTAAGCAATATTATGGTGTTTTGCCAACCGAATATGTATCCGGTAAACATGCCGGGTCCTGAATGAATGAAAATCAACCATATTTAAATAAATAAAACCATTTTTTAAATACTGTGATTGCCGCGTGATGTTACTTTGAGGTAGAGGAAGTAGTTGTATTCTTCCATATTTATTCAATAAAAACCGACAGGAATGTATGCCATTGCCATTGATGTAGGCAGTACCTATTTAAGATGCGGCCTTATCAACTTAAGAGGTGAGATCGCTTATTCGTTTAAAATGCCTTCGAAAGATGTATTATCTGAAGGAGAAATAATTGCGTTAATTAATGTGGCGGTTCGAAAATGTGCCGGTGCTGCCGATGGCAAAATCCTGGGTGTGGGCATCGGGTTTCCGGGCATTGTTGAAAATAATGTAATCCTTGGCGGCGCAGATAATCTACCCGGTTTTCATCAGGTAAATCTGGGAGCTGTAATTACGGCATCAACCGGCTTGAATGTAGTGGTAGACAACGATGCTAATATGATGGCCTGGGGAGAGATGCAGTTTGGTGCAGGCAAAAATTGTTCAGATGCGGTCTTTCTCACGTTGGGAACAGGTATCGGAGGGAGTGCTATCATCAATAATAAATTGTATGGCGGCTACCAGAATAAGGGTACGGAATTTGGCCATATTATCATCAACTTCGACGGTCCTCCCTGTTCCTGTGGCGGCCGGGGCTGTTTTGAAGCTTACGCTTCTATAAAGGCGCTGATACAGGATTACTCACGGTTGAAAGGCATTGACACTTCTGAAGTCAATAGAGAAATTATCGCAGCCAATTATTTAGCAGGCGAAGCTGAAGCCATAGAAGTGATGGAAAGGCACTTTGAGTATATGGCCATTGGTATTACCAGCCTGATCCATATTTTCAGTCCTCAAAAAATGATCATTGGTGGCGGCATTTCGGACGGTACCGATTTCTATGAGAAAGAAATCAGCAGCCGTGTGGCGAAACGCGTAATGCCTGATACATTTACTAATTCCATGATCGTACGTGCCGGAATGGGTTACGAAGCTTGCCTGCTGGGATGCGCCAGCCGTGTTTTTGCTACGCCCATGCTGTTAAGCTCCAATGAGCTACGTTGATAAAACAGGCATAATAGCTGCAGACAGATCATAATAGCTTTTCAAAAGGATCGCCATTTTTCCTGCACCATGTACTAAGGTATTGACGCATTTGTTGTAGCTGCTTTTTATATTTTGGCTTTACGGCCAGGTTATCCATTTCACCCGGATCTTTTTGCAGGTCAAATAACTGTTCGCGTATTTCTCCTTTGCTATATACAATATATTTAAGGTTTTTAGTGATCACTGCACGTCCACTGATGCCCAGCAATACATCGTTATCGGCAAAATCTGTTTCTATTACAAGGGTGTCCCGCAATATCGCGGATGGGTTATTTAATCTTTTACTGATGTCTGCACCTTTCAGATAGGCGGGTGCTTTTATGCCGGCGAGTCCGCAAATGGTAGGAATGATATCGGTGCCGTTACAAACCAACAATTCATCAGTTTTCGGTTGCCAGCTGTTCAGCTTAGAGATGATAAACGGAACGCGGGCCGACTCTTCATACAATACTTGTTTCTGGTTCCAGGAGTGGGCTGCATATCCGTCTCCATGGTCTGCTGTAAAAAGAATGATCGTATTTTTTTCGATGCCATATTTGGTAAGTGAAGTCAGTACCATTTCAATATATTGATCTACTTTTTCCACCAGCCGGTTATAAGCCCAGCGATATTGTCTCCATTGATCACCCGTCCAGTTTACCGAAGGATAAGTACGTACATTAGATGCCTGCTGATCCCGTACAATCCTGGGTTCATTGGCCGGAATAGCCCAGTTAGCCGGCAGTGGCGGGCATTGATGAGGAGGGGGAGCGGCGGCCAATACATCCATTTTTAAAGCATCTCCGCGAGCCCATTCGCAAATGTCATGTGGGTTTAGAAAGGATGCCACGAGTAAAAAGGGTTGATCCTTATGCTCCTTAATGAACCGGGCACAATAGGAGGGTGTAGCTGCATCGTTGTAATCCTGGAATTTAGTATTTTGTATAAAATCGAATCCATGCTGGCTGATCTTTTCTGCCGGTACCGGCAAATGCCATTTGCCTACATAGCCCGTTTGATATCCTCCTTCTTGAAAGATCTTTCCCATCATTAGTAAGCTATCCGGCCACTGGCCATCTTTTTCAGGGGCATTGCCAATAAAGCCTGTTTCAAAAGGCATTTTGCCACTGAATATGGAACTGCGTGACGGCGTGCATAGGGGCTGGGCGCAATAAGCCCTTGTAAAGCGAACACCATTTGCCGCCAGCCGGTCCATCGCCGGTGTATACAGGTCTTTATTTCCCGCATGGCTCATGGCATCGGCAGTTTGCTGATCGGTCATAATGATCAGAATATTGGGGCGACTGTTCTGCTGGCCCCGGGCCATCATGCTGCAAAGAACCGTCAGGACTAATAACAACCATCTATGCATATAATAGTATTTAAACGTTCAATGTTTAAAGGTTTAAGGTAAGAACTGTAGTTTCTTTAAACTTTGAACCTGTTATCTTTCAATTAATCTTCTTCCGCTGCGCTTTCTCCGCGATGCTGCAATGGCAGGTCAATACTTTCGCCATCTTTACAGAAGATGGAAAGGATCGTATGGCCATTTTTTACCATCGACGAAACCAACGTTGGTATTTGTTGGGTAGCATACCATTCACCTTTAACGGTTAATGTAATTACTTTTCCTTTGGCCCAGGCATTGGTAATACTATCTGGCATATGAGACATATTATGATTCCAACGGGCCTGGCCTATATCAGGGCAGGCAACCGTTAACTGAAGACGGGTATTGGTCTCTTTAAACTGGGCTAACACAGGTGCATCACTTTTTAGCAACAGTCCGCCTTTTAAAGCTATATTGGGTTCAAACACTGCATAAGCCGTGATGCCTGCAGCAATATGCCGGATGCTATGTGCTATTTGATCTTTCTGCAATATTTGATAAGTTTTAGATTGAATATAGCGCTCTGGTTGTTGATTGTGTAAGAGGATGATATACTCATAGCCAACTCCGGCGGGATGAGTGCCATGATCCAGCCACGCTTTCAGGTAAGCGCCTTCCACCGGGCTATAGCTGGCATTCTTCCATTGATAAGACTGTTGTTTAGCCAGTACCCAATTAATAGTCTGTCCTTTAGGAATGATATATTGAAGTCCGTTCTGATCGGTGAAGTAACCGCCATCTGCTTTTTGTAAGGTTGGCGAAGCGATAACTTTGCCATTAAAATAATTAGTTCTTTTTTCGTTGGCCTGGTATTGGAATAGTGTTGTTACTGTATTGTATCGGCTGTCATTACTGCGGATACCTGAACCCAGGCAAATAATCTCATCGCCTATGAAAAACCACGATTTCCTGGCGCGAAAACTATTGTCAAAAAGAGACCGGTCTGCATCGGGGAAAACATCATCTCTTAAATCCAATGCGAAAAGACCATTCGTTCCCTGTTTCAAACCACTTGCTACTATGCTTTCCGAAAAGTTGCGGTGTTTGCCTTCCACGTATTTTTGGTCTGCCTGCGGATAATAGAGTACTTTGTCTGCCGGTAGCTTTTTGGTAGTGGCGCCGGGGAGCATAGACCAGTCGAAACCTTCGTTTAATGCCATTCCCATACCATCGAAGCCATCTTTCTCGGCACCCTGTGCTGTAACTAACATACCATGGCTCAGGTAACGTCCCATATTGTTTTCTCCCTTACCGCCCTCATAATCCCAAACATATTTATTGTAGCCCTTTACCGTTGCAAAGGCATTACCACGCCTATAAGCAAGCAGGCCGGAGTAGGGCATTACAGTAACGCCGTCCGAAGGCTTATGTTGTGTATCACCCATCTTTTGATGTAGACGTACCATCAGGTTCAGTGTGCCATAAGTGCCCGAATAAGTGAGCGCAGGAAGTAGCATTTTATTGATTTCTTCGGGCTTTGCAATGGAGTAAATGTAGTTGTAGAGTGCTGCCAGCTCTTGGTCGCGGATGCTATCACCGGCCATACTCATATACGCAAAAGCGGGCATACTATGCCCATCTATAGAGCTGTTGTTTAAAGGGAAGCGGCCGCTTACCCCATAATGTATTTGTACCCCGTATGCTATTGCCGCCTGTTGTTTTAATGCAGCTGTCAGGTTATGGGTAGATGTGGCATTCATGCTGAATTGGGTGCCTTCCAGCAACCAGTGAATGAGTGCCATAGTATTTAAGGCGTTGGTGCCGTAAGCATTAAGGTAAGTGCCCCTATGATGGTAAATGGAATAGTCGGGTTTAAAAGTATCGCTGTATCCAGGCGAAAAAGATGCCACATAATCCATGTATTGTTGAAACTGCTCCAGCAACTGTTGTTTACGGGCTCCGTCTTCCATCAGTAAAATGGTAATCAGCTTCACCATTGCACCACCGCGCACTTTATCAGAGTTTTCACCGCGCGTAGCATCCAGCTCTAACAGGCTGCCCATACGTGTATGCCAGATCAGCATATCTAATTGTGGTTTCAGCTTATTTTGTGCCTTCAATTCATCCCGCATCAGGAAAATAGCAGTAGCTATAGGTGTTAAGCGTATCACATGATCAACGGTCCCGATAGCACTCCCGGAGGCCCAGCCCTGGTCGAGAAAGTAATCCAATGCTGCCAGCAGCTGCTCTTTGGAAGAAGTGTTTTTGTTGAGCCGGTAATCTATAGCTAAAGGAAACAAGAGGGTTTGCGCAACATTATCAAATACCTGGCCCTCTGCAGTCGGATGTTCGTCGCGTATGGCGAACAATGGAACTCCATTAACGGTACCGTTTTCTCTTTTTATCTTTAATTGGTCGTAGGTGTTTCGTGCTGCTTTTAATTTACCCTGCATTACATTTTCTATCCCCGTATTTCTTTGTTTCCAGTCGGTGCTCTGGTCTCCCAGTATCAAAAATTCCAAACGGTCAGCGATCCTGCCAGTTTCAGCCGCGAGATCATTTGTATTTACCTGCCTGTTAAAAACACCGCTCTTATATGCTTTAAAGGGTTTTAATATTTCGTAGCCGTCAGCAGACCGGAGATTCCGTTTTTTATTTTCAAATTGAAGGTCTGAGCTTCTTTTATTGGAAACGAAGTTGAGTAAAGTCAGGTGATCAATGAACAGCCTCCCTTTATTTGGCTTTACATTTTTAGGGAGTATAACCATCGCCTGCAAATCGTCACTTCCTTTATATCCCGGTACTTTAGCGTCTTCCTCAAAACAAACCCATACGGTTCGCCAGCCTGTAAAGTCCAGGTTCACAGAAAACCGGTATTTGGGTGATTGCCTGGCTGCCGTCAGGCTGCTTCCTGCCTGGAAAACCAGCTGACCGGATGTAGGCTGCTCCTGGTATAACCAGATCTTAATACCACCGAATCGGTCCCGGGCATAAAACGACGGCTCATATATTTCAGGAATACCTCCGGGATAGGGCATGCCTGCTTCCTTCAATCCCTTTAGACCATTAATTTCCAGTGAGGCATCTTTTGTCCAGTTCCAGCAAAGCGAGTGTTGTCCCTCTTTATAGTGTGTCGATGAAATATGAAGGGTACTCTTTTGGGCCTGCCAGTTTTCAGCATCAGCGTCTGTTTCAAAACCATATTGGCCGGTAACAATTTTTTCTGCTGCTGTGTTTTTTTGTGCTACAATGCCGCTTGTTGCAAATAAAGCCAACGCCGCTAACAGGGCCACTTTTATCTTTAACTGCATATATTTATTGCATGGTTTAGTAATTATGTGAAACTTTTATGCATCGGCGTGCTCGGTCATTTCCGAAAGTTCAGCCGCTGCCTCTTTGTCCAGTACCCATTTTACCGAAGCGTGTGTTTGCAGGTAGGACGCTGGTATTTGCTCATCAATATTAGCTTCTATGGCTTTTTTAATAATAGCTGCTTTATTGGGTCCCCAGCCTGCAATAACAATTTCCCTTGCCTGCATGATCGTGGATATGCCCATAGTAATGGCTTCTGTAGGGGTAAAGGATATACCGCCAAAGTTCCGGGCTGCGTCCTCAATTGTAATTGGGTGCAAAGACACCAATCTTGTAATGGAGTCAGCGCTGACAGGTGGCTCATTAAAGCCAATATGCCCGGTACGGCCAATGCCTAGTAGCTGCAAATCTATACCGCCGGCATTTTTTATAGCGGCCTCGTACCCGCGGCAAAAAGCAGGTATATGATTTTTGGCAAGGGCGCCATCTGGGATATGAATATTTTGAGCAGGTACATCAATATGATTAAAAAGATGATGGTGCATAAACCATGAATAGCTCTGTTGACTGGACGGCCGCATTGGGTAATACTCATCCAGGTTAAAAGTAATTACATGCTCGAAACTAAGACCTTCATTTTTATGTATTCTTACCAACTCTTCATATACGCCGATTGGCGTACTACCGGTAGCTAAACCCAGTACAACGGGTTTATGCTCTTCCCGCCTGCGTTTCACCAAATGGGCAATATGCCGTGCAATGGCCTTTGAACCTTCCATTTTATCATCAAACACTTGTATCGGTCTCATATAACTTTTTTAGATTTTTTACTTCCCGGTTCTGAAAATAGCTGCGGCTTCTTTATCATCATAACGTTCAATCTGTTGGGCCAGCTCTTTCTTTAAAGATGTTACAACGCTCATCATCTTAGGATCGGAATAAATATTTTTCATTTCCTGCGGGTCTTTTTCAAGATCAAATAATTCCCAGCCTTCTATTTTGTTGTAAAACCGGATAAGTTTATACCGGTTGGTTTTAATGCCGAAATGCGGCGATACGGCATGTTCGCCGTTTTCATAATAATGATAATACAAGGTATTGCGCCCTGTGTATTTTTTATTTTGCAGCAGGGGTAAAAAGGATATGCCTTGCATCCGCTTAGGAGTTACGCCACCGGCGAGATCAATAAAGGTAGGGGCCAGATCAATATTCATCACATAGTTGTTGATCACGCTGCCGGGTTTGATCACACCGGGGTATCGCATTAACATTGGTGTTCTGAAAGATTCTTCATACATAAAACGTTTGTCGAACCATCCATGTTCACCCATGTAAAATCCCTGATCAGACATGTAAATAACGAGTGTATTTTTCGAAAGGCCGTTTTGGTCGAGGTAGTCCAGGGTCTTTCCGATATTGCGATCCAGCGAAGCTGCTGTTGACAGATAATCTTTCATGTAGCGCTGAAATTTCCATTCAGTCAATGCATTTCCCTTAGGCGCCTCGGCATGCAGGTCTGCTTTTATTTTATTGTAGTAGGCAAACCATTTTTTTTGTTGGTCTGCAGTCATCCGCTTCACACTATTTTCAATTGCCAGCGAATCGCCGGTTTCATATATTTTCAGGTCATGTGCCATGCGCATCGTTTTGGCAATGGTCATATCCTGCGCTGCTGCTGCTTTTCGTGTGTTATAATTGTCAAAGAAATTGCGCGGTAAATCGAATTTGATGTTGTCATACCTGCCCAGGTCTTCCAGGGCGGGCATCCAGGTGCGGTGTGTTGCTTTATGGCCTATAACCAGGCAGAAAGGTTTGGAGGGGTCGCGGCGCTGCAGCCAGCCTTCCGCTTCTTCAGTGATTATGTCTGTAACATAACCCTGGTAACGCCGGGTAGTATTACCGGTTTGTATAAAGTCAGGATTATAGTATTGTCCCTGTCCCGGAAGAATGCTGTAATAGTCCAGTCCTTGCGGAATACTGTCACCGAGGTGCATTTTACCTATCCAGGCAGTTTGATAACCTGCCTGCTGTAAAGCTTTGGCAAAGCTTTCCTGGTTGAAATTGAAATTAAAACTTACGTTGTCCTTAAACCCGTTGATGTGGCTGTAAGTGCCGGTGAGAATACTGGCCCTGCTGGGTCCGCAAATGGAATTGGTTACATAAGCTCTATTAAACAAAGCGCCTTCCTTCGCCAACCGGTCTATACCCGGTGTTTGTATTTGCCGGTTACCATAGGCGCTAATGGTTTGAAAAGCATGATCATCTGAAAGGATCAATACAATATTCGGACGCTGGGCATGCACAACACCGCTTAGTAATAACAATAGCAAAACAGGCTGTAAAGCTCGCTTTACAAGGGTTAGTAGTTTTAAATGCTTCATCTTTTTATTTTATTTTCCTTTATCGTTGTTCCTGCTGGTATCCCGCGAGATTGTAAACAACAGGTACCGTGCTGCTCCCAACGCGGTAAATGCCAAACTTAAAATAATAACCGCTATCGTCATTTCTTCCAATGGCGATAGTTTGGTTGTTGACAATATGATTGCTCACTTTCTTTTTACCGTTATCGTATTGCATTACCACATCCAGTTTACCGGGCTGTTTCATTTTATTACCGGCTCCATCATATACCGACCAGTCGATCGCTACTGTAAATGTAACCCAGGTATTTTTAGGAAAAGAATTAAATGCACTTTTATAAGCTATGGTCGAGATCTTATATTCAGAGCTCACGGGCTTCATCATTGCATCTTTAGCCGGGTTGGCCAATGTTCGATCGGTTTTATCGGTCATCCATTTGCTATCTGAATTAGCTTTAATATAAAACATATTATTGGAAAACCCGAATGCAAGCGGCGGGTATCCGCCCTGTTCGATCTTCCAGCCGTTTTTCTTGCCTGCTTTGAAATCCTCTTTGCCGTTGTGGCTGATCGTTTTTATTTTTTCATGTCCCTGGTCTTTTGCAAATACCATACTATCGCTTAATCCGGCAAACTGTTGCGGTGTAATTTGCATGATTTTGCCTGATGGGTCCTGGACAAGCGTTCGGGACGGCATGCCATGCCATTGTGCGAAAATAGTGTTAGCATCGGCGGACAAATTAGCCGGAACGTAAACTGAAAAAGTATACGTCCACTTCGAACCCTGCGGGCATTGTCCCTTACCCCTGTCGTAAACCATTTTCAGTATCTGGTCTGTTGTATAAGTATGGGAGGGAAGGCCCTTATAATCATCTGTTGTAGCGTAGCAATAACAGAGTTCTGCACGTCCCTTGGTACTACCTTCTTCATAGCCTTCCAGTGAATTATCCTCACCTTTTAATTCAAAACGGTAAGAAGGTTTGCCGTTAAAGGAAAGGGTTGCATCTTTTTGTATAGAATAAGGCTTATTGATGCCCACGGCTACCCATGCTTTATCAACTATATCAATTTTCCTGGCGGTATCAGCCTGTACATTGACGCGGGTTGACACTGCCTCTAACGCCGTTTTCTGGGCTGTTGCCAACAATGTCAATAATACCGGCGCGATGCCTAAGATTATTTTTTTCATGCGTGATTTTTGTTACCGGCCCGAACTGCGGATGCCGGTATTTCTATATTGATTAACTGCAATCTTTTGTGATATATTTTCAATCGTTTCACTGGTTTTGCAGGATTACTTTTTAGCAAAAAGTTCCCTTAGGGCCAGCGTTTTATTATTAACCAGGGGCTTTGCATACACCGCAATAAAAAACAGGTATCCCAGTGTTATGTAAAGAAATAGTAGGGCATAGCGAAGGCCTATGAGATCTCCCAACGCACCTACAATAAAAGGTACCAGTGCTCCACCAAAAATGCCTGAACATAAAATGCCAGAGAAAGAACCATGATGCTTGCTGATGGAATTCAGTGCCAGTGAAAAAACTACAGAGAACATTACCGAAATAGTAAAGCCTGCGGCGGGGAAGGCCCATAATGATAACTGCCTGTTGCCCAGCAAAGCAATGCTTAATATTAATGCCGATAAAATGCAGGCTGCTTTTAATACCTTTCGGGAGTCCCAGAGTTTCAATACCACCAGGCCCAATAAACAGCCAATGGTCATCAATCCCCAGAACCCTGCCACTGCGTTAGCCCCATCGCCGGCCGGATCTACCTGGTGGTACTGTTTTAAAAATTCCGACATCCAGTTGGCCAGTGATTGCTCGGTACCCACATAAGCTACAATGCCCAGGAAGAACAACCATACATCCCGTTTTTGCAGGAGCTCCCGGTATGCAGAGGCTGCGCCAGACTTTTCATCTTCTTTTAATTCTACTTTCGGCATTCTTATTACCGCCAGTAGTATGAGCATGATAAGAAATATAAAGCTGAATATCCAATACAAAGCCGTCCAGTGTAGCCCGTTTTGCACCAGTTCGCCCAGCAGGTTAGCTAATGGATGTGTAACGGGTTGAGCGGATAGCTCCCGCATCAGGTAGGTAAAGATAAAAGGGCTTATAAAAGACGCCAGTCCAAAAACCAGCTGTCCCATTACTGAAAAAAACGCGAAATTTTCTTCACCACCGGCCACACGCATCAGCGGGTTAATAATAACCTGTAACATGGCCATGCCAATACCAATAATAAACAGTGAGGCCAGCGCCATGCCGTATTGAGGATTGAAGGCAAAGAGCAGGGTTCCAATAAGATTCAATGCAAAAGCAATCAACATCGATTTTTTTTCTCCCAACCGTTCGATCATGATGCCCGCCGGAACCGACATGATTCCATAAGCCAGGAAAAAGGAAAATGGAAGAAAGGCCGCCATCGTTAAACTAAGCCGGTAGGTTTCTATGATAATGGGCATAAGTGGCCCTAGTATGTTGGTTACAAAAGATATGACGAACCATATCAATAAAATTACACCTACTAAAAAACGGTTAGGTTGTTGCATGCAGCATCGATTAAGGATTATAGAAAGTTGATTACAGGATGTACTGCGGGAGACCGGAACACTTTTGCAGCGCAACCTTGTACCCCTGCTTTATTACCTAATGCAGCCGCCATCAAAGTGGTTTGCCCGCTGGTAGCAGGCATAGCAAGGTTTTTTACTCTTTCACGCAACGCCCGGATATAAAAGTCACCGGCTTCACTGATACCGCCACCAATCACTATCATTTCGGGACTAAAAATATTAATGTATCCGGCAATGCCTGCTGCCATATGATCCAGGTGATAGTTCATTGCCTTTATGGCTGCAGGATCTTCTTGCCAATAACGTTCCATGATGTATTTACCATCTGCTGATTCAGGGGCTTCCTCGGCCAGCAACTGATAGCGATCGATTAAAGCAGTTACAGAAGCATAAACTTCGAAGCAGCCGCGCGAGCCACAGGAGCAGGGTGTGCCTTCATGCCGGATAATGATATGTCCAAGCTCGGTGCCACGATTTTTATAACCACCGTATAACTGGTTATTGATCACCAGGGCGCCGCCTATACCGGTGCCAACGGTGAGGAATACTATATCGCTGCATCCTTTTGCGGCGCCATAGATCCACTCGCCCATGCCCATCATGTTGGCATCATTGTCCAGTAAAATATTGTGACCCGTTTTTGTTTCCAGCAATGCCCCAAGAGGCAGGTCTTCAAATCCCGGCAGGTTATCAGCTCCGCCAATTACTATGTTGTTTTCTACAATACCGGGAAAGCCAATTCCAACTCCGCAAACAACGCCGTTGTAACTATTGGCGGTTGATTCAGCCTGCGTAATGCAGGATACTATTTGTTCAATAATGCCTGCTTCACCCTCTTTTTTTTCAAGTGGTTCTGAGAAAGATAGGAGCAGGCTTCCATCCTCAGCTACCAGGCCGCATTTCAGTGCAGAGCCTCCTACATCTATTCCTATCGCTAATGGTTGATTCACGGATAAATTTTGATTCTAAAAGCTGTCGTCTTAAAATTGATGTTGACTGCAATTATTTTAAGTAATCGTATACTGAATCCAGCTTAAACTGTCGGATTGCATCCGCACTGGGATGTGCCCGTTTGTCAATATCACTAAAATAAGGTGCCTTATCCCAAACGCTTACATCGCCGCCTGTTGCCCGGGGGTCTTTGGTTTGTACTAAGTATTGCTGCATTTGTGCGGCAAGCTTTTCTTTTACATTTTTATACGCGGGATCAGCGGCCAAATTATGTAACTCATCAGGGTCGCGAAGAATATCAAATAATTCTTCTGCAGGGCGTTTGCCCATGCCCAGTTCGAACAGCGGTTTAACTGCCGGGTTATCTTTGTTGGCGATCAGATAAAATTTGGCGGGACCGGGATAGTTGAGCATGTAAGGATCAATATCTCCATATAGGGGAGGGTCGCCTGCAGCCCAACGGTTAGGTTCGTAATTGCGAATGTATAAGTATTGCGAGGTACGTATAGCCCGGCCCGGGTAGCCCATACCATGCTGGCGAACGAAAGCATGTCTTTCGCGACCCAATACTACAAAGTCTCTTTTGGCAATCGTATCCTTACTGTTTTTATCTAAAACCGGCAACAGGCTTTTAGCTGTAACGGTTGATGGTATGGCTACACCCGCCAATTCAAGGAAAGTAGGCGCCAGGTCATTCAAAGTAACCAGTTCATTAGCTACAGTACCTTTACTAAACTTACCCGGCCATGAAATGATCAAAGGAACATGGGTACCGAAATCATAGAGGTTGGCCAGTCCACGGGGCATTTGCCAGCCGTTATCACTACATACTACAACGATGGTGTTTTCCAGTTCTCCGCTTTCTCTCAGCAATCTAAGAGCATCGCCCAGCTCTTTATCGAACATTTCTATAGCGTAATAGTAATCAGCAATGTCTTTTCGCACAGAGTCGTTGTCCGGCAAATATTTCGGCACTTTAATCTTTGAAAGGTCGATACCTGCTTTTTCGCCACTGCCTACCTCGTAAGGACGATGAGGGTGCAGGCTGCTGATCCAGTAGGTCCAGGGTGCATCTTTCTTTTTTAGTTGTAGAAATTCATTAAAACTTTTATACGGGTTACCGGCAGGATTATGCTTGCGGCCATTAGCTTCAAAGTTGCCGGGTCCCCAGCCTTTTCCCTGGAAGCCCACTTCGTACCCGGAGGCTTCGAGTAAATCGGTATATAAAGGATATTCGGTAGGTAAAATGCTCCAGAGATTAGCACCCTCTTTCAATCTCCAGATATCCTGTCCTGTTAAATAACCGGCCCTGGAAGGGGTACAAGAAGGCGAATTACAAAATGCGTTGGTAAAGCGCACGCCTTCGCCGGCAATGCTATCCATTTGTGGTGTGCGCACCGTTGAGTCTCCATAAACACCTGCATGGATCGCCGATTGGTTGTCGGACATGATGATCAGGATATTGGGACGCTTGCTAGTTTCCTTTTCCGCAGGCGTTGTACATCCCGCTATTGCTAAAGCGACAGTAATGATCGCCCATCGCAGGTTCCTATTACTATAGGCTATTTTATTCATTCAAATAAGTTTTAAATAATGAGATAGTACCTGCTGTTAATAGCCCGGGTTTTGACGACCGATATTTTTATTAACGTCAGTTTCATTTTGCGGGAAAGGATACAACTCATGCTTGCCCGGTACGAAATTGGCGCCTGCAGGATAAGGATAAGTGGCCCTTATAGCCTGTACCTTTTTATAGGTTTCCTGTATTTTAGTACCCAACATGTTCCACCGTATCAGATCGGCCCGGCGCATTCCTTCAAAACAAAGTTCTTTAGCCCGCTCGCTGATCAATGTATCCAGGAAGGCTTTCTTGCTTAAGCCCGAAGGAATATTGATACTTGCGGCATCAGGCTTTGGCGCCAGCGCTGCTGTAATTACGCCCCCGGTTCCGCCGCCACCCGTGATGGTAACTGTTGGAGCTGAAGTGTAACCAAAGCCTGTATTATAGAGCGTTACTTCTGTAATGCGTCCGCCGCTGCGACCAGATACAATTGCATTGGCATAATTTCCGCCACCACCGGTAATCGTTAAAGTGGGCGCCGATGTGTAACCGGATCCGCCATTAGTGATAGAAAGCGTGATCGCATTACCCGGCATGTCCAATCCATAAGCTCTTCTGCGTACCTGGTTGATCGCATTCAGGGCTGCCTGGTTAGGTCCCTCGTTCAATTCGTTCTCTACCTCTGCCTGCATCAATAACAGGTCGGCGTAACGCATGATTACGGTATTGATATTGGTACTGCCTATTTCTGTTGGAGCGTTGGTCTGGTACTCACGGCTCCATTTACCAACAGTCCAGTTTTGATCGCCGGTTCCTGTAACAAGGTATACCCGGTTGCCTGTTGCGTCAATCCTGAACCTTGCTATAGCAAAATCTTTTCGAAAGTCTCCTGCTTGAAAACTTTCATAAAAAGGACGCACCGCCAGGCACCTGGCAGAAGTACCGCCATACACGCCTGTTGCTGTAGCTGGTGCATTAAAGTACCCGTAACGAGAAGCATTGGGTGCTTCACCGGCAGGGCCGGTTGGTGTAAAAAAAGCTATCTCGAAGATACTCTCCGTAGGCTCTAATACATGCTTGGATTGATTGATAAATACCTGCGGGTAACTTGTGTTTAGCTTATACGGATTGGCTGCCATAATATCATTGATCTGCTGCTGTGCCAATGTATAATACTCCTTGTAATTAGTGGGTCGCTGCATTTGCCCGTTCGATTGCAAAGAGAAACCTCCGGCAAACAAAGCAACACGCGCCAGCATGGCTTTTACGGCCCATTTGTTGACACGCTCGTTGGTTGGGGTTGTTACAGGAAGCAGTTCGGCAGCTTCCTGCATGTCTTTTATAATCTGTGTATAGATAACAGACCGGTCAGTCAGTCCCAGTTTTAAATCAGTGCCTGCTTTGGATGCGGTTGTTTTAAAAGGCACGTCGCCCCACAAGCGAACCAGTTCGGAATAGTAAAAGCCACGCAGAAATTTTGCCTCTCCAAGCATACGGTTCAATTGAGCCTTTTCCGTCTCTGTTCCGTTGGTGTAAGCTATCATCTGTGGAATTTGCTCCAATACCACGTTAGCCCTGTCAATACCCTGGTACAGGGCGCTCCAGCTGCCATAAAACATATCTGTTTCGGGAATCCCGGTATAATGGGGTATGATCCGCCAGTTATCGGCCGCAATACCTGAAGTTTGCCCGATGTCACTGTCGTTGTCAAAAACCATCGGGATATTCCATCCATACCCGCTCCAGGTAGATACAGCTCCGTATATACCCAATGTAGCCATATTGGCTTCGTCAATGTTAGAATAAAAGTTATCGCTGGTGAAATAAGAGTAAGGTTGGGTTTCCAGTACTTTTTTGCAACCACCCGTTATGATAAGGCCACAAAATGCCGCGATAGTAGTTGCCTGTCTGATTATATTTCTATGTTTCATTGTAGTAATTACTTTAATGGTTACAGGGATAGGTTTAAACCCAGTACAAATGACCTGGCACGCGGATAGGCGCTGAAATCAACACCGGGAGTGATGGCATTATTAATAACGCTCACTTCAGGATCATAACCTGTATACTTTGTAAACACATGCAGGTTATAAGCGGTAAAGTAAACCCGGGCATTATTGATCCTGGCTCTTTGGATCAGGGTTTTAGGCAGGGTGTAACCCAGGCTCATATTGTTTACACGCAGAAAAGACCCGTCTTCGATCATGGTGCTGTAAGGCCTGTCTGAAACCATACCAATATAGGAAGGGATGGTTTTACCCTGGTTCAGGGCCGCCAGCGCAACAGGATCTGTAACACGTTTTCCCTCCGCATCAATAGTCATCCAGCGTTCGCTAAAGCGTGATAAGGTATTCTTCAGCTCATTGCTCAATGCGGCATTGTTAAGCACATTGGCGTTATAGATATCATTACCTACAGCGAAGTTTAAGAATACGCTCAGGTCGAAATTTTTGTAGCTCAATGTATTGGTAAAACCTCCTGTATATTTCGGGTTGGCATTGCCGATAGCGGTACGGTCCAGGTCGTTGATCACACCATCGGGTACACCATCAGGTCCGCTGATATCTTTAAACTTCTGGTAGCCGGGTTGTACGGCCCGGTTATCTTTTACGATGCCTGCTTTTAATGTATAAGTATTGTTGGCAGCATTAAAATCGAAATCATTCACCTGGTATAACCCATCAGCTACATACCCGTACATGATCCCGACAGGTTGCCCCACCTGCAGGATGTAGTCATTAAAGGTGGTATAGCTGTTTACGATTTTTGAAGTTTCTCCATCACTCAACTCCAGCACTTTTGTTTTGGGAAATGCAATATTAAAGCTGGTATTCCAGTTAAAATCGTTGCTCTTAATATTTACAGTATTTAGTGTAAACTCAAGTCCGCGCGAAAGGGTAGTTCCGATATTCTGAAACTGGGTAATAAAACCGGAGCTGGAAGGAATGCGGGTGTCGAAAAGCAAATCCTTCGAACGGTTGTCATAATATTCCGTAGTAAGTGTAATCCGTTGGTCAAATAAACCCAGGTCTAACCCGATATTTACCGCCTGGTTGGCTTCCCATTTTAAATTTGGATTGGGCAGGTTGTTCTGGTAGGCAGAAGTGGTAATGGTATTATTAAGCGGATAAGACCCCGTAGTATAAATGCCCAGCGCAGCGTAGTTGCTGATGCGGTTATTTCCGGACTGTCCATAGCTTATCCTTAATTTCAGATCTGAAAATGCAGGCATTGTTTTAATAAAGTCTTCATTGATCATTCTCCATGCAACAGCTACTGAAGGAAAGATGCCCCAGCGGTTGTTGATCCCGAATTTAGAAGAACCATCGGCCCGCAGGCTGGCTGTTAAAAGGTATTTGCTTTTATAACCATAATTAACGCGGCCAAAAAAGGACAGTAATTTGTCGTCTTCAGCGCGGGAGCTGGGTGTGCCGAAAATAGTTCCCAGTGAAAGGTCATCCCAACCATTATTTACCTTAGGAAATGCTGAAGCGCTGGTACCAAAACGTTCAAAGTAGTTATAAATATATTCCTGCCCCGCTGTGACATCGAGGTTGTGGGCGCCTGCAAAGTTACGCGCATAGGTAAGCGTGTTATTATAGTTCAGGCGACTGTCGTTTTGTTCATCAATGCTTCCGAAAGGGCCTCCGCTGCGAATAGCCACAATAGATTCCGATGTATTGAATTGCTTATACTTATTGCCTTTTGCTGTATAGCTGATCAATCCGCGATAAGTAAGGCTCTTCGACAGTTTATATTGAATATTGGCACTGGCGTTGAGGGTGTTAATGACACGCTCTCTTAAACGCGAACGCGCACCGATGATCGGGCTTTGAAATGCCGGTGAACTTTGATTGTCCAGGGGGTCTGTTTCCAGGTCAAGAAGCGCGTCATCGTCTGCGGGATTTCTGCCGCTTACAGGCCGGTATTGCAAAAGGGTTTGCAGGTAAGTTAACCGTGCATTTCCACCTTCAGTAGGAGGAAGGCCGGTTATTTTTTGGTTGGAATAATTCGCAATAGCATTGATCGTAAACTTATCACCTATTTTATGGGTCAGAGTAATTTTACCTATATTTTTGGTTGACCCGCTGTTCAACATAATGCCTTCATCATTATTGCGGGAGTAGAACACATTAAAGCGCGTATCCTTGCTACCGCCGTTGATACTTATTTTATGATACTGGTTGTAAACGGTATTTCCAAAAACTTCATCCTGCCAGTTTTTACCCGGCCTTCCGCCATAAATAGTTTTGAGGGAGTCGAAGGGTCCGTAGAGGTTGGTAAAACCAGCTACCCTGGCGGAATCTCCTACTCGACGTTCATAATCGAGCAACAGGTAGTCATAAGCGCCCATCACGGGTATTTCGGTGGTTATTTTTTTTGCGCCGACATATCCATCATAATTCACCGTTACTTTGCCTGCTTTAATTTGTTTGGTGGTGATCAATACTACGCCGTTTGCTCCTCTTGCTCCATAAATTGCCGTTGCAGAAGCATCTTTCAATACGTCTACCGACTCAATATCCATAGGATCCAGGAAAGCCAGACCGTCTGTTTGAGGTACTCCATCTACCACATACAATGGTTGGTTACTTTGGGTAATAGAGGTTCCGCCCCTGATTTTAATGGTGGGTTCTGCACCAGGCGAACCGTCCGCCATGGTTACCTGAACACCGGCCAAACGGCCCTGTAATGCCTGTCCCACATTTTGCACCGGAACCTTAGCCAGTTCGGTTCCGCTAACGGAACTAACAGCCCCGGTAAGATCCTTTCTTTTTTGCGTACCATAACCTACAACTACCACCTGTTCCAGGCTCTTTTCCTGGGCTACCAGGCTGATATCGATCTGCTGGCGGTTATTAATGTCGATTTCTTTTGTATCGTAGCCAACATAGGAAATAGTTAATATTCCATTAGGGGCAGCCTGGATGGAGTACTGGCCGTTAGACTGTGTAAATACGGTTTTGTTGGTACCTTTTTCACTAATGGTAACGCCTGCCAGCGGTTCTCCGGCCGGGTTGGTAATGGTGCCGGTGATCTTAGTGGTTTGGGCAGTCAGTGTTGTGGAAATTCCCATCAATACCAATAAAAGAATAAACGTTGATCTCATCAGATGCTTAAATTTTAATCCGGGTGAAATGATTTTTTTCCGGGGTAATTCATAGAGAGGCTGCGTAATAGTCTCCGGTTCCTGCTTTGGAAAATCGCAGTTAGGCCGGCCGTCGACCGTTGTAACAAATGGCATAATATACATTTTAACGTTAATGTCAATTCTCATAAACAGTTTTTGTTATTAGCTAGTTGGCTTTTGATTCAATTGACCGGTACTCAAAATTTAAATGCGACAAACTGTCGTGAGGTTAAGTTTAAGTACGGGCGTTTTATTGTTTGAAAAAATCAACCGGCACAAATTGCTGCTTTAGACCTCATAAATATAGAATGCAGTTTTACGGAAGGCTTTAAAAATGGGTTTTTCTTTTTTCGATTTGGGTTATTTTTCAGGTT
Source organism: Paraniabella aurantiaca (assembly GCF_050309965.1). Classification (NCBI taxonomy): domain Bacteria; kingdom Pseudomonadati; phylum Bacteroidota; class Chitinophagia; order Chitinophagales; family Chitinophagaceae; genus Paraniabella; species Paraniabella aurantiaca. The sequence continues at coordinate 220,133 of NZ_JBLOSY010000002.1, forward strand.
GTTTGTGGATTTTTATAAGATTTTTTATTTTATGTTATTGATTATCAATTATGTTGCAAAACAATGTCATTGCAAAATGTTTGCACCCCGTTGATCTTGTTTTGATATTCTTTTTTCAAATTTCATCCAGTTTTAAAATATTAAACTCCATATTGAAAGGGTTTGCTTGGGGTGAAATCTATTTTTACAGCACACACTTAAGAAAAGATAAAACACATGAAAAGACGATTTTATGCCATTGTTTCAGGCCTTTCTTTTTTTGCTGCTACCCAACTTTATGCGCAATCAGCCCCATCAAAGAACTGGTTCCGTCAGTCGGTTTCAGTTATTGAACAGCAGCTGAAAGGAGCCGCAGCAACCTTCACGCCAGGCTTAAACCCCCGGTCCGTAAATCCAAATGGTACGGTGCGTACCGCTCCCTATACCGACTGGACCACCGGCTTTTTCCCGGGATCGCTTTGGTATGGGTATGAATTAACCGGCAATAAAGACCTGGCTACCTCAGCCCGAAAGTTCACGCTGGCCCTAGACTCTATCCGTTATGTCACCAAAACCCATGATCTGGGGTTTATGCTCTATTGTTCTTACGGAAATGCCTGGCGCATTACCGGTGATAAAATGTATTTACCGGTTTTGGAAGACGGCGCCCAACATCTTTATCAGCGATTCAGCCCTAAAACAGGTGTCATCCGGTCCTGGGATTTCGGTGATTGGAAGTTTCCTGTGATCATCGATAATATGATGAACCTGGAATACCTGTACTGGGCAGGCACCCAATTCAAAAAGCCGGTATACAGCCAGGTTGCCAATACGCATGCGCTTACAACGATGAAGCATCATTTTAGAAAAGACTACAGTTCGTACCACGTTGTGGACTATGACCCGGTTACAGGCAAAGTACGCGGTAAAGAAACGCACCAGGGTCTTACCGACGAATCGGCCTGGGCAAGAGGTCAGGCCTGGGGTCTTTATGGTTATATTATGTGTTATAATAATAGTGGCGATGCGCGGTTTTTACAACAGGCACAGCATATTGCCCGCTTTATTATGACGCACCCGAGAATGCCGAAAAATAAGATCCCGGTTTGGGACTTTGATGCACACAATGCATTGGATGCCGACGGACGTGCCCCCCGTGATGCTTCTGCAGCTGCTGTTATCGCCTGTGGTTTGTTAGACCTGAGCACTAAAGTAAAAGACGGTAAAATATATGCTGATTATGCTGAAGATATATTAGAAGCGCTATCATCTCCCGATTTTCTGGCTGCACCCGGTGATAATCATTATTTTCTCCTGAAGCATAGTGTGGGGGCATTTCTCTACAACTCAGAAATTGATACGCCGTTGAATTATGCAGATTATTATTACCTGGAGGCGTTGAAAAAATATGCTGCGCTGAAGAAAATTGCACTGCCATTGCAATAAGACCTTACCGCATAGCACAGGTGTTTTAATTTATTGAAGGTTAGTTTAAAACAATCAACATGAATAAACGATTACTTTCCGTTCCGGTTGCGGCAGTTGCCGTGCTGCTTGCAGGAGCATCATCCTGTACAAAAAACAATACGCTGAAGGGGCAGGCAAGCCTTCAAACAACTGCAAGGTCGGTTACGGCAGGCGACACTATTTTAAATGTAACTTACGAAAGTGGAACCACTGACTCCGGCATCCCGGGACTTCCGGGTAGTGATGCGTCCGCGCCGGATGCTGCTTACATGGTAAGCCCCGGCGCTACCGGTAATTATGCCATAGCTCATAAAGTAGTATATGGCGATTCTGCCTATTATTCTGATGGTAATTGGAGAAGCGAAACCACCGCCCGGTTTCTAACTTACACGCAATTTACCCCGGGGCAGGAGCGGCGTTACGAATTTAGCGTGCTCCTGAAGGATTGGCCGGCCTGGACCAGCGCAGAAAGCGCTACCCGCTCTAATATATTCCAGTGCCGTGTTAGCAATAGCAGTGCCTACGTACCGGTAATGGTCCGTTTGCAAAGAAACTCCATACAAATACGTAGGGCCGACGCATCAACTGCTACGCTTGTAACCAACTATATGGATTATGCCAATCAGTGGATGCATTTTAGAATAGATGTAAAATGGACCATGGATAATACGGGGTATATCAAAACCTATAACAAGCTTCCGGGGCAATCGGGCTATACGCAAAGTTCTTCAATTGAAAATATAAGAACTTATACCGGCGATACTACTGTAAATGGAGGTGGAAAATTTGGATACGCCAAATGGGGTGTATATGGTGTGCCCGACAATATAACAGGTATTGCTTATCATGATGATATAAGAATTATAGCATTAAATTAATAATCGAAGCCCGCCACAGCTACTGCTGTGGCGGGCTTTAGAATAAAAGTACAATGAAGCAAACAAGGTATTTCCTGCTATTAGCCATGCTGATCATTAGTGTTTTGTCCCATGCCCAGCAGCATATAGCCAAAGAAAGTTTCAATGAAATTAATCTCAATTATCCCGGTCTTGAAAAAGTAAAAGCGCAGGTACAATCCGGTAATTACCAAGAGGCGGCTATTACGCTGCTCGCCTATTACCGGAACAAGAGCAAAGAGCCCGATTTTAGTGCTGCTGAAGAAGAGATTGAGTTAAATCAGCCGGTTGCCAAATCTGCTCAGGCTGCCGCTGACAGTGCGTTGCAGCACCGGTTTCAGCCTCATAAAGGCTATGGCTTTTTTAACTATGGTAAGGATATTAACTGGCAATACTGGCCGGTAAAAGATAACGAAGTGCGTTGGCAATTACACCGGGTGAAATGGTGGCAATCAATGGCACTGGTATACAGGGCTACTAAAGATGAGCGTTATGCAAAGGAGTGGATGTTGCAGTTTGGCGACTGGGCCCGGAAGAATCCGCTGGGGTTGTCAAAGGACAACGATAAATATGCCTGGCGTCCATTAGAAGTGTCGGACCGGATCCTGAATCTCGCGCCTTCCTTTAATATTTTTGTACATTCCCGCCATTTCACGCCGGCTTTCCTGATGGAGTTTTTGGTAAATTATCAACAACAGGCAGACTATTTATCGCATAATTACGCAGACAGGGGGAATCACCGGCTTTTTGAGGCGCAGCGCGTTTTATTTGCCGGGGTTTCTTTTCCCGAATTCAAAAACTCAGCAAGCTGGAGAGATGGAGGTGTTGCTATTCTGAACGATGAAATAAAGAAGCAGGTGTACCCTGATGGCGTACAGTGGGAGCTGTCGCCCAACTACCATGTGGCTATGATCAATACGTTTTTAAGTGCGCTTCGCTCTGCACAAAAGGCCGGTATGGATCAGTTGTTTCCATCCAGCTATAAGGAAACAGTAGAGAAAATGATCCTGGCAACGATCAATTTTTCTTTTCCTGATTATACTTATCCCGTATTTAGTGATGCAAAGCTGGTAGATAAGTCATCCATGTTGAAGTCGTATGCGAGCTGGGCTAAAGCTTTTCCTGGTAATGAAGTGATCCGGTATTATGCAACGGATGGCAAAAAAGGTAAAGCTCCGTCTTATCTTTCACATGGCTTAACTACTTCCGGTTTTTATACATTCAGGAATGGGTGGAATACAGATGCTACGGTAATGGTACTAAAAGCCAGTCCGCCCGGCGCTTTCCATGCCCAGCCCGATAATGGAACTTTTGAGCTTTGGGTAAAGGGCCGCAACTTTACACCAGATGCAGGATGTTATGTATACGCCGGTGATTCAACCATCATGAAGCTGCGCGATTGGTATCGGCAGAGCCGCGTACATAGTACCTTAACACTGAATAATGAGAATATGGTGATCACAAAAGCGGTTCAGCAGCAATGGAAAACTAAAAAAGATCTGGATGTACTCAGCTATACCAATCCAAGCTACAGCCAGCTCGCTCATCAGCGAACCGTATTATTTGTGGATCAGAAATATTTTATAATTATTGACCGTGCTGTAGGTGAAGCTAAGGGTACTGTTGGTGTTCACTTTCTGCTTAAGGAAAAAAGTAACCCTGTTTTTGACAGGCAACAACAAAGGGTTTACACCACTTTTAACGACGGGAATAATTTATTGATCCAGAACCTGAGTACCGGCCCTGTTTCATTAGAGGAAGAAGAAGGCAAAGTATCCTATTCCTATCGGCAGGAACTGACGCGTCCGGCATTTGCTTTTGAAAAAAACAAACAGGGAGCCGCAGCCCAAACATTTGTTACGGTATTGTATCCTTTCAGTGGTCAAAAGCCGCCGGTAGTAACATTAAAAGAGCATTCAGAAAACGATTATGAAAACAGATCCCTTCGGCTTACCCTGACAGTTGATGGTAAATCCAGGAACATAACGCAACGCATATTACCTTAAAAGACTGCTTGAATTTAAAGTGAGTCTGATAACAAACCGGCATCAATTTTACTGAAATGCATCCGACTGGTTTGTGAGATACAAACCTCAGCATTGCCCTGACCAGTGTCTCTACTGGCTGGGAGGAAACGGTAAGCTATAGGTAATAATAATATTGATACCTGTTTATTATCATATCTTTTCTGCAGGCGGTAATGCGTAAAGAGATACTTATAAATCTTCATTAGCAATATTTAGATTATGGCCAGCCTGAACAATATGACCAGGCAACCAGTAAAATTGTTGCTTTACTGGTTGCTATGGTCGGTTTCGGGTTCTTTTACCGGTTCACCATTTTCATGGAACCTTCGTTGTACCGTTCACCGGTATTAGGATAAAGAGCCAGCAGGTCTTCAATATTTTGCAAATCTTCTTTGGAAAGTGCTATTTCTGTAGCTGCTGCGTTTTCCAACAGGTAGTTCACTCGCTTCGTGCCGGGAATGGGAACAATGTCATCGCCCTGTGCCAGTACCCAGGCAAGAGCCAATTGTGTTCCTTTAATACCCTTGCTCGCTGCTATGGCGTTCAGGCTGGCCGCAAGTTTCCGGTTGTTGTCCAGGAACTCCTCCTGGTAACGAGGTAAGCTGCGCCTGAAATCCCCTTCGGAGAGCTGGTCTGATTCGTTAATGTTAGCAAACAGGCCGCGTGCCAAAGGCGAGTAGGGAACGAGGGTGATGCCCAGTTCCCGTATCGTAGGCAATATATCCTGTTCAATGTCGCGGCTTAGCAGGGAGTATTCGCTCTGGAGGGCCGTAATAGGGTGTACTGCGTGTGCTTTACGAATAGACAACGCCGATGCTTCGCTCAAGCCAAGGTATCTGACTTTCCCTTCCTTTACCAGTTCTGCCATTGCGCCTACCATATCTTCCACCGGGATGGCCGGATCAATACGGTGCGCATAATAAAGATCGATGGTCTCAATTTTTAGCCTTTTAAGGCTGGCTTCTACTGCTATTTTCATCCATTTAGGAGATCCGTCAAAATAGGTATTTGCTGTGCCGCTGGGCCCGGCAATGCCATTGCGGAACCTGAACCCGAATTTGGTGGCAATGAAAATTTTTTCCCTGTTAGGTACCAGCACCCTGGATATCAATTCCTCGTTGGCACCGTTAGCGTACATGTCTGCTGTGTCCCAAAAATTAATGCCCAGTTCCAATGCTTTTTGAAGCGTAGCTATGCTTTCTTTTTCATCAGCAGGGCCATAGGCAAAACTCATACCCATGCATCCCAGGCCAATTGCCGAAACCCGGTTGTTGGTTGCCGAAAGTGTTTTGTATTTCATCGTACTTTTGTTTTGTTACCCAAAAGTAGATGGATCTCTTTACAACAGAATTACCGGAATCAAACCAATACTTACAAAAATCAAACAAGGGTTTTTCTCTGTGCTACAGGGCTTAGGCCTGTATGCTTTTTATAGAAGTTACTGAAGTGCGCAGCATATTCAAAGCCAAGGCTATAGGCAATTTCTGCTATATTCCAATCAGAATGTACCAGAAGCGCACGCGCCTCCTTGGTGATCCGTGATGCAATATGCTCCGTTGTGGTGCGGCCCGTAGCTTGCTTTATTGCCCGGTTTAGATGATTTACATGTATTGAAAGGGCATATGCATATTGTTGAGGATTGCGTAACACAAGTTTACGGTCAGGAGCATCTATAGGAAACTGTCTTTCCATCAGTTCAAAAAAAAGCTCGGTGATTCTCGTGCCGGCATTGATATTTCTTTCGAAGATCGCTTCCCTGCGGCTCTTCATAGCCAGGTGTATAAGCAGGTGCATATAATTTCTTAAAACATTGAATTTATGCAGATAATCTGAACTCATTTCCTGTTCCATCTTATGAAAAAAACCGGTGGCTTCCTCCTGCTGTTGCTGATCAAGAAAGTATACCGGGTTGCTTCCAATCCGAAAGAATGGTGAGTCAGAAAGGGTTGTGGTCTTTTCGTCGTGCTGAAGAAAGTCTTCGGTAAATAAACAGAACCAACCGGTTTGCTCACTGGATATTGCTTCCCAGGAGTAGGGCACCAATGGATTGGAGAATAATAGGGCAGGGCTGTCAATATAAATCCATTTATCAGCAAAATGAAGTTTGCCGGTTCCGATAATAAAAGACACTTTATAAAAATCCCTCCGGCTATAACTGGTTTTGGTGCTGCAGGTTTCACGACGGAATACATTAAAATGCCCTGCTCCGGTATTATTAATAACCTCAGATTGAATAGTACTGCCTGAATGGCGTTGATAAAAATCCTGTATTGACTCAGTTGAAAACATGCACGAAGTTATAAAAATCAAGCATAATTGTAAGCAGTGTGTCCGGGTTGTTGAGTAGATGAATAAACTGTCTTATCTTGGAAGTTTTAACGATAAGCAAAGCCCCGGATATTGTATGACTTTACGGTTACGTTTCCAACTGTCCCTGATGATGTTCCTGGAATTTTTTATGAAAGGATCCTGGTTCGTTACACTGGGCACTTACTTAAAAAGCAACCTGGGAGCTTCAGCGCTGGAGGTTTCAAACATTTTTTCAACGCAGTCACTGGGTGCGGTGGTGGCTCCGTTCTTCATCGGTTTTATAGCAGACCGATACTTTAATGCAGAGCGTGTAATGGGTGTTTTGCATTTGATAGGGGCCGGTTTATTACTGATGATGTACCGGGCCGATAGCGCTGCTGGTATATATCCATATGTGCTGCTTTACTTTATTGGTTATATGTCTACGCTGGCCCTCACCAGTTCGGTAGCATTCAGAAATCTCACCAATCCCCAAAAACAATATCCATCCATACGCATCTTTGGCACAATAGGGTGGGTGGTTGCAGGCTTTGCTATCAGCTACCTGTTTCACTGGGATTCCAAAGAAGCGGTTGTCGCGGGGGCATTGCACAAAACCTTTTTGTTGGGGGCATCCTGCTCTGCGGTTCTGGGCTTGCTTTGTTTCCTACTGCCGGCTACACCACCGTTAAAGAAAAATCAATCGTCATTTGATTGGCAGGATGCCCTGGGTTTACAAGCGCTGAAACTATTACGTCAAAAGAGCTTTCTTATCTTCTTCCTGACGGCCATCGTTATCTGTATACCTATTTCATTTTACTACCAGCACACTAACCCGTTTCTGGTGGCAACGGGTTTGCCCAATCCTACCGCTAAAATGGCATTGGGACAGCTTTCTGAGGCGCTGTGCCTCTTATTGATCCCATTGTTATTTGCCCGACTGGGATATAAAAAAATGATCCTGCTGGGTATTGCCGCCTGGGCATTACGTTATCTTTTGTTTGCATATGGCAACGGCCAGGACCTTTCATTTATGCTGATCCTGGGTATTGTATTGCATGGTATATGTTATGATTTTATGTTTGTGGTAGGACAGATTTATACCAATAACATTGCTGGTGAACAATACCGGTCTTCCGCCCAGGGACTGGTCACTGTTGCAATGTATGGCGTCGGCATGCTGATTGGGTTCTGGATCGCAGGTTTTGTAGCCGACGCGCTTATGGCTTATGAGGGAACCCGGTATTGGCGCTACCTGTGGTTAACCCCGGCAGCAATGGCAACGGTATGCCTGCTGCTTTTTGCCGGATTGTTTAAAGAACAACAGCCCGGAGTTTCGAAAGAAGTGCAGCAGTTGTAATAGAACTTTTTACTAAGTTTTTGCATTACTAAAATCCATCCTCTTACCAGTCATTTAGGTGAAGGTTTTGCGCTGCCGTTGTTGTGTCTTTTTCTATACAACTGAGGCATGGATAGGTTGTTACATTAGCGTTCAAGCTACATCAAACATTTATAACTAATTTAAAGTGGTACTACATGCAGTTGGTGACAATCACCAACTGCGGCGAAACAAAGCTTTTTAGCGAAGGTTTTGTATATCGCTTCTGTATCCTGGCTATATCCTTTCTGTATCCTTTGTATATCGTTTGTATATCGCTTCTGTATCCTGGCTGTATCGTTCGTGTATCCTTGTATCGTCCTAAATTAGCTATACAGGTTAAATAATAAGTCCTGATATAGTTATACGAATATAATTTTCAATCCTGTAATGACTATACAGTTGCTTTTTCAAAATTATAATTTTGGTTATAGTTCTTCCATCTTTTATTAATCTTTCCGGATTTAAAATGGGCTTGATCAGGGGTCATGTAGTCGCAACTGGCATGCGGCCTTAAGCTATTATACGCATTGATACTTTTATTGATAACATAATTGGTCTGCTCAAAACCAAGCTGGTTATTATACAAATTAAATTCCGTTTTTATTATTCCATTTACTCGTTCTGCCAATGCATTTTCATATGGATCGCCATTTTCAGTCATGCTGATTGCTATTTTATTTTCCAGCAACAGGTTTACATATTGATGGGAACAATATTGAGAACCTCTGTCAGAATGATGGATAAGCTGCTCATTATATATTCTGTTATTTAAAGCCATTTTTAAAGCTTCTATACACCCCTCAGCGGACAGGTCATTGCGGAAGCTGTAGCCCATAATTTTCCTGGAATAAGCGTCTGTAATTAAACTTAGATATCCCCATTGATTACTTATACGGATGTAGGTAATATCACTGACCCAGATTTGTTCGGGCCTGGTTATTGACACAGACTTTATCAGGTTGCCATATTTACGCATCCAGTGCCTTGAGTCCGTTGTAATAACTTTTCTTTTTCTACGACGGATCAACAGCATGTGCTCTGCCAATAAATCAAAAAGATAATCTCTTCCTATACTGATTTTATGAGAAACAAGCCTGTGCTGTAATAGGTAATGAAGTTTGCGGGTACCTAATGCCGGTAATTCTTTGCGGATATTAATTACTTCCTGGATAATAACATCTTCTTTGACCAGGCAGTTTTCTTTGCGCCATAATGCATCGTAATAAGCATGTCTTGTTTTGCCAAACAGTCTGCATAACACAACCATCCCTTTATCCGGGTGATCCTGTTTCATTTTTATGACTGCCTGGCACCAGACTTTTTTCTAATATCAATTTTTAATTGTTCTTCGGCCACATCAATTAAAGTATTCAGCGCTTTTATCTTTAGCTCAGCCTCTTCCAATGCTTTTTGCAGAGCCGCTGTTTGTAACACTTCTTTACTTTTTTTCTTTTTACTCATGGACTCATGCTTTTCTATACAAATCTCTACGTTTTCTGCTTTATATTGATGAAGCCATGACCTGATGGTGCTTGAAGAATTGATTTTATAGGCATCCTGAGCTTCTTTGACGCTCATTCGTTTTTGCTCGATAGCACTGACAATGGTGCGTTTTTGAAGTTTTGTATATGTTTTTCGCTTGATATGCTCATGATAATTTGTTGAACCATATTTTTTTAACCAGATATTTAAGGTGGATACTCCAAAACCATAAATTCGCATGGCTTCTTTTCTGGGCAATCCTTCTTCCACTTCTTTTACAATTTTTAAAATCAATCGTTTGTCATAACGTGACTGTCCGTCAGATCTGGAAACATAATTTGTTGGTTGATTTGATTCCATATACACTTGTTTGGTGTATAGCTATCTTAGGACAAGACACCTTTCTGTATCCAGGCTTTGATTCGTGACATAGCCAGCTGCGGCGAAAAATATAAAAAAGGACAACTATTCTACCTCTTAATCAACCTTAAAAAATCTTCCGGCGTTAAATCCCTGGCCACGCCCATTTTATGTAAAGTGTACAAACCAATTCTGTAGAGCGTATTTTTCGATTCAGCAATTTGTCTGATGGTTTTCTCATCTACATCATGCTCTTCCGCAAATGACCGAATGGAGGGCTACTGATTGTACCACATGGGACTGTCAGACACAACCCGGCAGTATGGCTGAAACACTAAGCATCTATCGTTATTTCAGATGGATCATTTGCATGCTTTCGAAGATGATCCCTTTATTCCACGAAGTTTATAGCCAGGATGTTAATACTTTATATATTTTAATAATATTAGAATACGATTAGAAATTCAAGGCAATATGAATTGTTTTGCAAGCTTGAAGTACTGTTTAACGTATATTAGCAAAATATATTAGTTGTGGCACGGTATTTTATATGATTGCAACATTGAAGTCAAATCCGGCTTTTTGCCACCTGGCCAATTCCGTTAGATGACTGTTACATATTGTCATCTCAGCAAATCTAATCGAAACACATAAAAATATTAAAGAGCGTGTTAGTAGGGCTAATACGAACCCCCAGCAAGATTGCTGGGGGAGGGCTTATACCTCCTGTTTCAACAGGAGGTCATTTTAAGAAGGGTTTGAAGTATTATAAATCATTCAACTTCAGCATGATGCAACAATTACCGTGCCTTAAATACGAAATGCTTCCTGGAAATGACTAATACTGTTCATCTTGATGCTGGTCCAGGCAATCGATGCCCAAAACTGTGTATCGGGAATAAAAAATATGTACTATATTTTAACAATGATCATTATGATTGTCAGCAGCTTGGGGAGAACTTTACACATTATGGCTGCATGTAATAGTACACATTACCTAAATTTATGGGTTGAAGCGACCGGTCAAAGGAGAGTAATGTATACACCAACTTTAAATCTGATTATTGAAATATTTATGGTACTACTTTGGCTAACCTTGCTGGTGCTGATTATTGTGCTGATAGCATGTATTATATACAGGTACAGGCAACTACAGGTGGCACGCAGTCGTATCCGCCTTCTCGAGGCATTGGATATAGAAAAAGACAAACTGTTTACGGTAATTGGTCACGATCTCAACAACTTCGTTAACATGGGACATGCAGGATTACAGCTTTACAGGTCGGGAAATTTATCGGTCGAAGATCAGCAGTTGATCCTGGATGGGATCGAAGAAAAGTTCTATACATCATCAGTAACGCTGCAGAGTCTTTTGAACTGGGGAAAATCACTTTTTAAAGGGATTGCAATCAACCCAAATACCTTCAACAGCACTGAGTTGATCAATGCAGAACTTGGTTTAGCCGGGGCCACCACAAGAGGTAAAGGTATTAAAGTTGTAAACTCACTTCCAGTTAATCTGCCTGTATATGCAGACCTCGATCATTTTAAGTTTATCGTACGAAACCTGATCTCAAATGCAGTAAAATTTTCCCGTACAGACGGAACGATTACCATTAACACCTCCGGCGAAAGCCAGGAGGGTTTTGTGGTAATGGAAGTAACGGATAGCGGGGTTGGCATGTCATTAGAAAAGCTGCAACAGGTTTTTTTCCCTTTCGGTGCCAGTACAGAAGGGACTGCCAAAGAAAAGGGAAATGGTATAGGATTAATGTTGGGCAGGGAGTATGCAAGGCAGAACGGTGGAGAACTATGGGCTGAAAGCCAGGATGGAAAAGGCACTACTTTTTATCTCGCGTTAAGGACGCATCAACATCAATTGAATTTTGCACATCATAGCCGGCGATAACTTTCCTACAGGCTAAACAAGCTATAATAAAAATGATGTATATCGATACAACCTGCGTATTGGATCGAAGGACAAAAAGATAATAATACACAGCTTAACAGCTTTGCAAATGCCAATCAATTTTCAAAATGGGGCGTCAGTTGATTTGCCCGCAATGGACATAAGCAATAGCCTGCTTTACTCTTGTTTAACAGGTCTTAAAAAAAAGGCCCGGTTCTAGACAGAACAGGCCGTTGCTAACCTATGAAAAACACCAGTGGTAAAAATAGGAAAATTTTTATAAGAAAAAACAAATATCTAAAAATCCTTTTTATTGTATTGATATTAAGTAGTTTATATAGATATATTATATTTATAAACTAAAAATAGGCGCACAGGTAATAAAAGGCAGCCTCATTTTTGGGTACTATCATCAGTGCTTGCTATCGGTCTTATTTATTCTTTCCTCCTTTCAGCAGTAGGTATCCGGCTACACCTCCCATAATAGATGCCGCAAAAATGCCCATCTTGGCCTGGGTGATATATACTTCGTTGCTAAATGCGAGTGAGGTAATAAATAGCGACATGGTAAACCCGATAGCCGCTAAAAGCCCTACTCCCAGCAGGTTTTTAAAGTTCATGCCCTCGGGAAATGATGCTATTTTAAGCTGGATCATCAGTAGTGTGAAACCAACTACACCGACAAATTTCCCCACTAATAATCCTAACGATACGCCCCAAAAGATATTATTGCTGAAAAGGCTTTCCATATCAATTTGCAAAGAAACGCCCGCGTTAGCCAGGGCAAATATGGGTATGATGATAAAAGTGACTAAACGGTGCATTACATGTTCGAGACGTTGCAGGGGAGGCGTGGCTGCCTCTGTTGCTTTCTGAATCTGCTCTACCACATGAAGCTGTTCGTTGGTAAGCGTTGGTTGGTCATCGCTGGGATCTATCCCTTTAAATACCTCAAGATACTTTTGAATCTTCCCGGTAAAGAGCTGTTCTTTGATCTTTACATCGGCAGGTATTGTAAACGCAGCCAATACTGCTGCTATTGTAGCGTGAACTCCCGAGAGTAGAAATTCTGTCCATACACCACCAATTCCAAGAACCGCATAAAACAGGATGCTGCGTATCCCCAGCCTGTTGCCGAGGTACATTGCCAGTAATACACCGCCACCAATAACCAAATGCATCAGGGAAATATCCGAGGTATAAAAAAGAGCAATAACCAAAACAGCGCCGAGATCATCTACAATAGCTAACGCAGTTAAAAATATTTTAAGCGATAGTGGAATTTTTTTGCCCAGCAGAAATAATACACCCAATGCAAAGGCAATATCTGTTGCCATGGGAATTCCCCAACCGCTGTGTGCATCACCAGAGTAGTTAAAGGCCAGGTAAATAAGCGCAGGCACCAGCATACCTCCCAAAGCAGCACCAATGGGCAATAAGGCATTGCGTACATTTGATAATTGCCCTGCTATAATTTCCCGTTTGAGCTCCAGGCCTACCACGAAGAAGAAAACCGACATCAGGCCGTCATTAATCCAGTGATGCAGGTTATATTCAAAAAAAGTCTGGCCATCCCATTTAAAACCAAGTTTATGTTCAAGGAAATGATGATAGCCATCTGACCAACCCGAATTTGCTAAAACAAGTGCCACCACAACACTAATGCCCAGGACAATACCGCCTGATTTTTCCAGCTGAATAAATCGCTGTATCGGACGTACGAGTTTGTCTATCGGGGCTTTCTTTTCTGTAAGCATTAAATATCTCTAATTTGTTTAAAGTTCAGCCGTAAAAATACTCAAACCCTTTCTAAATGGATGTATTTAAAGGCAGGAGCAAGAGCTTAGTTCCGTAACGGGCTGTTTTTATTTTAACCCGGGAAGCAGTATAAGGTCTATTATCTTCTTAAAACAGAGGCGACGTTGTCTTATACACCAACGGTTAATTTATCCGTTATAAAAATACGGGCCAGAGAGTGAAAATTCCCTGGCCCATTACGATTGCGTAAAAACGATTGAAACATATGCAATCAACGATTGAAAATCAAAAGTACATTAAAAATGCAATCGATTTAAATCTCAAGTAGTAAAATTTAAAAAATAAGGATAGCTTATTTTTAGCCCAATCATACGGCATCAGAAATAGGCATGGCTGTTGAATAAGATGCTCTGCTGACTTGAATAAAGGCCGACATACTGGTTGGCAATTTTCAATTAAAAAGAAATATTATTAAAACAAATGCAACCGATTGCATTTTTGATTAATTATACATATTTTTGCCCATGGCAATACTGCTTAGTCATATCCTGGTCGGAATCAATTAAATTTTTTAACCAATTTTCAAATGAGTAAAGAACTTTCAATTGCCGGTTTAGAAGATCTGGCAACTCAGGTAAGGCGCGATATTGTACGCATGGTCCATGGTTGTCAATCCGGCCATCCGGGCGGATCGTTGGGTTGTACAGATTTTTTAGTGGCGCTTTATTTTAAAATAATGAATCATGATACCTCTTTCAGCATGGAAGGAGTGAATGAAGATTTATTTTTTCTATCCAACGGGCATATATCGCCACTATTATACGCGGTGCTGGCCCGTAGCGGTTATTTTGATCCTGCGGAACTCAGCACATTCAGGAAGATTAATTCAAGATTACAGGGGCACCCTACCACGCATGAAGGATTGCCGGGTATACGGATGTCGTCTGGTTCATTAGGTCAGGGCCTTTCGGTAGCTATAGGTGCGGCTATCACAAAAAAAAGGAGAAATGAAACCAGCCTGGTTTTTTCATTGCATGGCGATGGTGAACTGCAGGAAGGCCAGATTTGGGAAGCCGCGCTTTTTGCCCCTGCCAAAAAGATAGATAACCTGATTGTTACCATTGATGTGAACGGACAGCAAATAGATGGTTCCACTAACGATGTATTGTCTTTGGGCGATTTAAGAGCTAAATGGATGGCATTTGGATGGGAAGTGATTGAACTCGAGGGAAATAACATGGAGGAAGTAGTGAAAGGATTAGTATTTGCAAAGAGCAGGGCTTTCAGAGGTAAGCCGGTTGTTATTTTAATGCATACCAATATGGGGCAGGGTGTAAGCTTTATGATGGGCTCGCATAAATGGCACGGTATTGCACCCAATGATGAGCAGCTTAGCATAGCACTTTCCGAACTTCCTTCAACATTGGCCGATTACTAAGATTGCGCCATCCCTATCATTTAAAATAAACTCAGTAATGACTAAATATACATTTACAGAAAAAAAAGATACCCGGTCAGGATTTGGCGCCGGTTTAGTGGAAGCTGCGAGGAGAAATAATAAAGTAGTAGCACTTTGTGCTGACCTGATCGGCTCTCTGAAAATGGAGGCCTTTATTAAAGAGTTTCCCGAAAGATTTACACAGGTGGGAATCGCGGAAGCCAATATGATGGGTATTGCTGCCGGTATGTCTATAGGAGGTGAAATACCTTTTACCGGAACCTTTGCTAATTTTTCAACCGGCAGGGTGTATGATCAGATCAGGCAAAGCATTGCCTATAGCGGGAAGAATGTAAAAATATGTGCTTCACACGCAGGATTGACATTGGGAGAAGACGGTGCTACGCACCAGATTCTCGAAGATATAGGCATGATGAAGATGTTACCCGGAATGACGGTGATTAACCCCTGTGATTATAATCAAACCAAAGCTGCAACAATAGCTATTGCTGACTTTGAAGGCCCGGTTTACCTTAGGTTTGGCCGTCCTGTAGTGCCCATCTTCACCAGGGAAGACCAGGTTTTTGAAATAGGCAAAGCATGGATGGTGAATGAAGGGTCTGATGTAAGCATATTTGCTACCGGGCATTTGGTTTGGGAGGCCATACAAGCTGCTGAACAATTAGAGGAGATGGGAATTAAAGCTGAAATAGTAAATATTCACACCATCAAGCCTTTGGACGAAGAGGCTGTTCTTAAATCGGTTGCTAAAACCAGGTGTGCCGTTAGTGCCGAAGAGCACAACAGAATTGGCGGTTTGGGAGACAGCATTGCTCAGCTACTGATCAAACATGATCCTGTTCCGCAGGAATTTGTAGCTACTGACGATACTTTTGGAGAGAGTGGTAAACCGGCGGAACTAATGGAGAAATATGGTCTCAATGCTGCCAGTATTGTAAGGGCCGCTCAAAAAGCGATGCAGCGTAAATAGCACCTGACAAATTGTATAAACTAAATCGATTAAGGTGTGAAGTCCTTAATCGATTTTTGAAAGTTCGCAGTCTATATATTTTTACTGCAGTTAGTGGCAGTGCTGTATAACCGGGATATATGCCTGAACCTATCAGGGGGGATCAGGCTGTTTTTTTGATAAAACGATTTTGCTATCAATATTTAGAAATTAAAAAATATAAATTCAATTATGAGTGTATTATTAGGCGATCAGGAATACTTTAAAGATATTCCACAGATAAAATATGAAGGTCCGGAAAGCGATAACCCATTAGCTTTTCGCTGGTATGATGCAAACAGGGTAGTGGCAGGAAAAACGCTGAAAGAGCATTTTCGTTTTGCCTGTGCTTACTGGCATTCGTTCTGCAATGATGGTAACGATCCTTTTGGTCCGGGTACCCATGTTTTTGGCTGGAACAGCAAAGCTGATGCTGTAGGCAGAGCCAAAGATAAGATGGATGCAGCTTTTGAGTTTATCACCAAAATGAACCTGCCGTTTTATTGCTTTCATGATGTAGACCTGGTGGATTATGGAACGGACGTAAACGAGAATGACAAAAGATTGCAGGCTGTAGTAGATTACGCCAGACAAAAGCAGGCTGATAGCGGTGTGAAATTATTATGGGGTACTGCCAACGTGTTTTCCAATCCGCGTTATATGAACGGGGCTTCCACCAATCCTGATTTTCATGTATTGTCTCATGCCGCAGCCCAGGTAAAAGCCGCCATTGACGCTACTATAGAACTCGGTGGCGATGGTTATGTGTTCTGGGGTGGAAGAGAAGGCTATATGACCCTGCTCAACACGGATATGAAAAGAGAGAAGGAGCATTTTGCCCGTTTCCTGCATACTGCTAAAGACTATGCGCGTAAGAATGGGTTTAAAGGCACTTTCCTGATTGAGCCCAAACCGATGGAGCCCACCAAGCACCAGTACGATTACGACTGCGAAACAGTAATAGGCTTCCTGCGCCAGTGGGATTTATTAGGTGATTTCAAGATCAATATAGAGGTAAACCACGCCACCCTTGCGGGACATACGTTCCAGCATGAGCTGCAGGTTTCAGCTGATGCGGGTGTGTTAGGTTCTTTGGATGCCAATCGTGGCGACTATCAAAACGGCTGGGATACCGATCAGTTCCCCAACAATTTAAATGAATTAACAGAAGCGATGTTGATCTTCCTGGAAACAGGCGGACTGCAGGGCGGAGGTATTAATTTTGATGCCAAGATCCGCAGGGCTTCAACCGATCCTGCAGATCTGTTCTATGCACATATCGGCGGTATGGATACATTTGCCAGGGCCTTGATCACCGCAGACAAGATCCTGTCTAACTCTGATTACCGGAAGCTAAAGCAGACGCGTTATGCTTCCTTTGATGCAGGTAAAGGAAAGGCTTTTGAGCAGGGGCAATTAACACTGGAAGACCTCCGTGCTTATGCGATTGAAGCCGGAGAGCCTGCTGTAACAAGTGGCAGGCAGGAATACCTGGAAAATATCATCAACAGGTTTATATAGTTTTTGAGTCCATAGTCGATGGTCCATGGTCTATAGGCTATGGACCATTGGCTTTTTAGTAAAAACATAGCATGCTAGTATTTTTAAACAGGTTAAAGCTCGTTTAATTTTCATCCGTTCTAAACGGAGCTGCAGGTAGTCCCTCCTTATTAAATAGATTAGGATTTACGGGATTATCGGCCCAGGCATAACGAACATATTTTGGGTCGGTAATTTCTTCTGCAGCAACAATAATACGATTTCCATCTATAACCGCCTTGGCCCAAACAAATTTCTTATCGGCTCCTGCAATGGCGAATTCTGAAACAGGTTCACCATCGTTGGTGGTAAGGCCACTGCCGGTGTTAGAAAAAGTGAGTATCATTTTATTACCATCCTTTACCGATGATTGCAGGGTAGGACCGGTGTAAACAATATCTTTTTTATACGCTATTTTTTCTGCTGCCAACGCCAGTCTTTCTCCCACTTCTTTTTTACGATCCGGGTGAATATCGTTCCACTCTCCCAAATCAATCGCCACTGCCATGGCAGTATGGGGCAAGGTTAATGACCGGGCCTGAGCTTCGCGAAACATCGCCCAACCCGATTCCCCGGGCAGGTAGTTGTAGTCCATAAAACCCGGCAACTGCACAAATAGAAAAGGAGCATCAGGCATTTGCCATTGCGTACGCCAGTCTTTGATCATGGCAGGTTGTATCCGCGCATACTCTTGCGGCTTACCTGTATTACTTTCGCCCTGGTACCAGGCAAATCCTTTAACGGAGAAGGGCATCACCGGTGCTAACATCGCGTTAAAAATAGCAGCAGGCTGGCTATGGGCTGCAATGTTCCCACCGCCGGCCATACCACGCAGCGGTGCAATAACCTGGCCTACTTTATACTGCCAGTAACCCGTAAGTGCAAGGGTATCTTTACCCGCGATTAACTGGTAAGGCTTATCCGGAACAAAACCTCCTTTACCTGCATTATTGGTTATCCGGACTACTAAAATATTCTTTCCCGGCTTTAATAAGCCATCAGGAACGGGATAACGGCGCTGCGGGTACATATAGGATGTTGTGCCTATCCTGATCCCATTCAGGTAGCATTCGTCAGCGTCAATAATTCTGCCTAGAAAAACTTTTGCGGGCTTACCGGTCATGGATGACGGTACCTCTATTTCTTTACGAAACCATACTACACCATCCAGGTTTTTCACACCCTGGTCTTCCCAATAGCCCGGAATAGCCATGTTGCGCCAGCCTTTAGGCTGATAGGAAACATCATACCATTTTTCTTCCTGGCCCTTATCTATCGGCCGCTTAGCAGTCAGGCCTCCATTATTGCTACCAGGTCTTCTTCGTAAATTATTTAAGTAGGCAGTGTCCCTGTTTTTTGCAATTGTAACAAGCTGGCCGGGAAACTCTGCAAAGCCTTCTTCGCTGGTCCATGCTTCAATGGGAGTGCCGCCCCAGGTGGCATTAATAATTCCAACAGGCACGTTGTGAGCCGCAGCAATTTTCTCCGCAAAGAAATAAGCTACTGCTGAAAAATCCATAACATCTGCCGGGTTAACATCCTTCCATGATCCGCCTGGTAAATCAGCCTGGGGCTGCGCCATACTGGTTACATTAGGTATTTTAAATTGCCTGATGTTGGGGTTGCTGGCATTCAAAATTTCAGTAGCATAAATAACATCGTGTTGGCGCATCATATGCTCCATATTCGACTGCCCTGAAAATAGCCATACTTCACCTACTAAGATATGATCCAGTATAATTTTATTTTTACCGGATATTTCCATGCTGTAAGGGCCGCCAGCCTTGGCAGGAGCCAATTGCAATGTCCACTTACCTTTAGTATCCGTTGTTGTTTTGTAGGTTTTATGGTTAAACCGAACGGTTACTTTTTCTCCGGCAGAGGCCCATCCCCAAATGTTTATTTTTGAATCGTGCTGTAAAACCATACTGTCCCTGATAATACGGGGAAGTTTTACCTGGGCAAAGATCACGGTGGATATCAATAAAAAGAAACTACTTAAAAAGACTTTAAACATTGACTGTTATTTGAATAAGTTGTTTAAACCCGGGGCATCCTGGCCATGTAAATAATGCCATCAAAAAATTTTAAGTGCCTGCTTTTATACCAAAACTTTTAAATCCTGGTAGGGATCTAAAGTTTTAATATATCCATTTTCATCATGTTCAATTTTAGCAACTTTAATACTGCGCAGATGAGTAACCCCTTTACTTAAACTGCTGTCGTGATAAAATAAATACCAGTCTCCTTTATATTCGGCAATTGAATGATGGGAGGTCCATCCCACTACCGGGTTTAAAATACGTCCCGCATAAGTGAAAGGTCCATAGGGGTTGTCGCCGATTGCGTAACAGATATAATGAGTGTCTCCGGTAGAGTAGGAGAAGTAGTATTTTCCATTGTATTTGTGCAGCCAGGACGCTTCGAAAAAACGACGGTCATTATCCCCCTGCAATAGGGGATGGCCAGCTTCATCCACTATTAAAACGTCTTTTGCCGGCTCTGCAAATTCCAGTAAATCATCAGTAAGACGGGTTACTTTAGCACATAATGCAGGCTCATTATTACCGGGTAAATGTGCAAACGGACTTTCGGGTTCTGCGGCGTTGAAGCTGCCGGTACGCCAGCGCTGTAGCTGTCCGCCCCAGATGCCGCCGAAATACATATAATAGCTTCCATCATCATCCTTGTATACCGCAGGATCAATCGAAAAGCTATCTTTAATAGCCTCGGGCTGTGGTGTAAAAGGGCCTGTTGGACTATCGGATATGGCTACTCCTATTTTAAAAACGCCATCGTATCCTTTTGCGGGAAAAAATAAATAATAGCTGCCATCCTTTTCATGAGCGTCAGGAGCCCACATTTGTTTTTCGGCCCAGGGAACGTCATTAACATGTAAGGCCAGCCCATTGTCAACAGCGTTGGCTTCCGGATGATCCATCGATATCACATGGTAATCTTCCATGGCAAAGTGGCTTCCCAGGTCGTCAAACGCATCGCCCGCATCTACGTCATGTGAAGGGTAGATGTAGATCTTTCCATTAAATACATGGGCCGATGGATCTGCAGTATAAATATGCGAAACCAAAGGACTAGAAATGGCTTTCCTGTCGAGTTCGTCGAAGTTGATATGTTGTATACTTTCTTCAGGCATGGTAATGAGTGGTGAATGGTGAATAGTGAGAGCGGAGTGGGTTATTAGATTATAAAAGATATCAGGAAATATTTCTTTTTGCTTTCAGGTCGGTTTCTATCTGAACCTCCATTTTTTTATTGATGGAGTAAAACAGCAACAATCCACATGCCAGTAAAAACGGAATAGCAGGAAATACGCTTACCAGCATTTTAGCACCGGTGGCAACGGTCTCAGGCTGCATGATCACTTGAGTTGCATCGCTGGAGATATACCCATAACGGCCAATTATTGAGGCTACCAAGGCACTACCTACACTTAAGCCTACTTTTAAGCCCACCATCATGGCAGAGAAAATAATGGCTGTTGCCCTTCGGTTATTTTTCCATTCAGAGTAGTCTGCAACGTCAGCAATCATGGCCCATAGGATAGGCGTGCTGATGCCATAAAATAAGCCATGAAGTATCTGTGATAAGAACATGATACCGACTGATTGTGGCGGGTAAAACACAAAGAACAATACAAACAGTGTGGAAATGAACAGGGAGATAAGAAATACATCTCTCTTGCCATATTTATCTGCAAACTTTTTTGAAAAGGTAATACCAACGATCATCATAATGATACCCCCGGCATTGAAAAGCCCAAAACCGGCAGACTTCGGATCTTCTCCAAAGAAATTCATGCCGACCGAGTTAAAGAAGCCGGTAACAGGCGCTATAAAATGCTTCAGGCTATTTTCATCAACATAATTATTAAAGTAATATACATAGGAGCCTCCTTTCATGGCGAGGGTAATAAAAATAAGGGTGGTAACCAGCAGCATGATCACCCAGGGACGGTTTCCTGTGAGGTCATTCAAATCATTTCTAAGTGTAGATTCCTGCTCTGCAGTTGGTATCACTCTTTCCCTGGTGGTAAAAAAAGTGATCAGCAACATTATTGTTCCAATAATCGCCAACCAGGTCATTACCGCTTCAATTCCTGCCGCTTTATCACCTTGCCCAACCGATAAAATGATCGGAAGCATAAATACCTGCACAAAGAACTGGGCAAACATTACGGCAACAAAGCGATAGGAGGACAGGCTATTTCTTTCTCCCATATCTCCTGTAATCACACCACTAAGGGCTGCATAGGGCAGGTTATTAGCGGCGTATAAAAGTAAGAGCAGAGAATAGGTTACAGCCGCATAAATCATCTTTCCTTTATATGCGAAATCCGGAGTGCTAAAAGCCAGTAGTGCACAAATACCCAGCGGTATGGCCGTAAATAAAATCCAGGGCCGGAATTTTCCCCATTTGGAACGTGTTCTGTCCGCCATGGCTCCTATCAAAGGATTGAAGCCAAAGCCGGCTATTAAACCTACTATCAGCGTAATAACGGATGCATCTTCCGGTTTAAGTCCGTATATATCTGTGTAAAAGAAAGCCAGGTATGTAACCAGGGTCTGGAAGACAAGATTTGCCGCCAGATCTCCCAAACTATAACCTATCTTCTCTACTACTGACAGCTTTGCAGTGCCCGATCTCATAAGATTAAATTTGAATGTTGATAATGAAAACCAGATGAAATAAATCTTTTCTTTAATGAACTATTTTTTGCCCTTAAGTGCTATGACACGATAAAATGCCGGTTTGGGCTTTCCCTGGCGATCAAATAATAATGGGTAGTTGGTACGTCCCCTGATGGGCCACCCGTTCAACCAGCTTTGCCCGTCATGCACTCCCCACATCGTAACACGGGAAATCTGATTACGATATTTTAAAAACAGCTTAAACAGGTTCTCATAGTCGTTGGCCAATTGCTTTTGTATAGAATCAGGTAAGCCATTTACGTAGGGATTCGATTTTTCGTTGGCCTGCATACGCTGGCTCACTTCAGCGCCGGTAAAGTCCCTGGGCAGTACCTCTATATCCAGTTCGGTAAATGCCACTTTTACACCCAGCGCGGCGTATTGTTGTATGCTTTCCTCTATTTCCCTGAAAGGAACCTTTCCTACATGCCAGTGACCTTGTATACCTACACCATCAATTTTTACACCTGCGGCCTGAACTTTCTTGATGATTTCTATACAGCCTGCGCGTTTTCTGGGTTGTTCATTATTGTAATCGTTATAATAGAGATCGCTATGGGGGTCGGCCGCAGCAGTAAGGCGAAATGCATCAACGATATAGTTATCTCCAAGCTTGTTGAGATATGCTGATTTTCTCAGGGTTCCGTCTTCATTCAGCGCTTCGTTCACCACATCCCAGGACTGCACCTTGCCCGCATACCGGCCGGCTACCGTTTTAATATGCTCATTAAAAAAAGTCCTTAAAGAATCGGCGCTCTGTATGCGGCGGGTGAATGCCGGCATCTGGCTATGCCAGATCAGTGTATGTGCATTAATAGCAATATTATTTTTTTTGCCATATTCGATCAGTGCATCAGCCTGGGCAAAATTATATTCACCCCATGATGGTCGCATTTCTTCAGCCTTCATTAAATTTTCGGGCGTAGCTGCATTAAATTGTTGAGGAACCAGCGTTGCTGCGATGGGATCACGGCCCTGCACCTGTGGCCAGCTCAAAGCAGTACCTATTAAAAAATCATCCTTAAAAATCTTTTTTAAAGAGGGGGTACTATTGCCTGTTGCATTTCTTGAAGAGCTGCAACTGCCTAACATTAAAACAGCGCACGCACCTGCGACTACATATGCGGCTGATTTTTTAAAATACATGCTCATTTTTTTGATTATTAAAGTTACTTTTTAAGGAGTGTCTCCTCAGGACCCAAATAGCTTGGTTTGAGGCCTCCCAGGTTAATAATTATCTTATGAATTACCACGCCCGGATCCTGCGTATAAATCCGGATGATCTGCTTACCTGCAGCAGCTAAACGGTGCTTTGTGGTTTTTATGTTCACATTGTTGGTAACCCATTGCGACCAGGTTCTTGAATCAACGCTCTCAGGATTGATAGAGACATTTTGTGGTTTATCGTCGTTTACTGTTATTGCATACTGCAACCCCGTTTTGGTGTTTTGGAAATTAAGTGTAGGTGAAAGTAATACCTGTATCTCAACATCGCCTTTGCCGGCAGTATACACTTCATACTCTACGTAGGGAGCCTGGATAATATCGGCCAAAGCATTTTTTGACAGATCGGGAAATAATGCCAGGGCATCACCTTCTCTTGCAAGACCAGTAATAGACTTCCATCTTGAATTTTTTATATCTTTTTTACGGGTATAATTAACTGCATTGATGGCAACATAGCCGTCCTTCTCGTAGAATAAATTCCCTTTGGCTGTTGCCGGAATGAGTGAAGCTGAAGTTGTAGACGCCTGTGTAAAAGATGCGGACTGACTGGATCCGGGACTTTCTACATAACTAACCTTTGGCATTCTTTGTACACGTGGTTCAGACCAGGATGTGTATCCAATGCGCTTCTGGTCCATCATATGGTTCCATTTACCGCCATTTAACTGGTGATATTCTACATTAATTATGGAATCTTTAATGTATAACTGTTTTACTTGGTCTGCATACCCGTTTGCCAGCGCATTATTTTGTTTTGCATAATATTGATTCCATGCCAGGGCTATATACATGTTTTGCAGATTACCATATGCTTTCACCGGGTGTAATACCAATTGATAGAAAGCATTTTTATATGCTTCAGGTATCTTTTCGTTCAGCTGATCAGCTTCTCTCAGCAGATTATTCCAGTCGTTTGATATTCGGTTTGCTTCATTATAGTTTTCTATACTGTAGGTTCGCGCTTCTAAAAGTTCCGGTTTTCTTCTTGAAGCATACAATGCATACTTCTTCATGATCTGGCCAATTTCTTTAGCCCAGGTATTGCCGAATTGCCGGGCGGCCCATTGTGTGTAATAGCTGTCCAGGTTGCCGGCATTCCATTTTTTTACATTCCAGGCCAGGTCTAAGAAGAAAGAGGTGGGTAATTCCATTGGCTTCAGGTCTCCAACGTTTACGATCCATATTTTGTCTACACCGTGATCATAAGCCAGGTTCATTTGCTCCCACACCCTGGCAATATTATTGGTGTTCAGCCAGCGATAGCTTCTGGGGCCACCAACGTAATCAAAGTGATAATATATACCATATCCTCCCTTTCTTTTCGGGGCATTAACTGCAGGCAACCGCCGGATATTTCCCCAATTGTCATCACACAATAACAACGTTACATCATCTGGTACTTTCATACCCATATCGTAGTATTCCTGTACTTCTTTATACAACGCCCACACCTGGGGCGTTTCCTTCGCCGGCTTTCCAGTTATCTTTTCAATAATGCCTCTTTGATCTTTTATGATACCTTCCAATTGTTCATAATTGGCTTTCATGCTGCCCATATCGTGCATGGCCTCGTCTCCGTCGCCCCTCATGCCAATCGTTACCATATTGTCAAAGCTCCTGTTACGTCTGAATCCATCTTCCCAGAACTTCTGCAAGCCTTCTTTGTTGGTGTGATAGTTCCACGCAGCATTTCCATATTCTTTTTTATGTACTGTCCATTCCTTTTGTGCCCTCATCATAGGTTCGTGATGAGAAGTACCCATTACAATACCATATTCGTCAGCCAATCGCGGATTTACCTCATCATCTTCGTTAAAAGCTTTACCCCACATAGCAGGCCACAGATAATTCCCTTTCAGGCGCAGTATCAGCTCAAACATGTGCTCATACATTTTGCTGTTAATGCCGCCAAATTTCTCGCGGGCCCATCCTCCAAAGGCTGGCTCTTCATCATTGATAAAAATGCCTCTGTATTTAACAGAAGGTGATGAGTAGCCGTAAGAACCATTTTTAAAATATGCGGCTGGCCTCTTCTTTACGGGCACATCAGCCCACCAATGCCAGGGCGATACACCCAATTGTTCAGAGAGCTCAAATACTCCATACGAGGTTCCACGTCTGTCACTTCCCACTATAACCAGTGCATTTTGCAACCCGGCAACCGGGGTATTTACTGTTTGTAATCTGAAGGCTTCCCATTGATCCTGTATGTTGTTGACATCAATTTTCTTTTTGGCGACCAGGCTTTTTATGATAGCTGAACCAGGCAGTGAACCTATGATGATAACCTGTTTTTCTGATTTGGATAATGAGCCGATGACAGCAGGCTTTTTACCTGTAACTGCTTCAATATCTTTTTGCAGTAATGCTGCTGCTTTATGTACCAACTGGTCATCAGCCGGATCTACATATATGGATGTGGCTTTTGACACGGTGGCAATTGGAAAATTGGCGCCGCTATTTTTTTCGGCGATAAAATGCTGTGCCTTTATCAGAAAGCATAGAATAATAGCTACAAGTGTTAAAAAACTTCTTTTCATCTTTTACTTTTTCCGGGAGTGAAATGTACAGGCCGTATAAGTTTGTAGTTTTTGAATGATTTAATGCAGTTTAGCTGTTATTTTTTTTTGATTACAGATTTCCTCCTATGCCCGGGGCAAAAGGAAATTTTAGTGATTGGTAATAACTAAGATCCTTATCAGGCTTTTCAAAACCCGGAGGGAAAGGCATTTGAGAAAAAGTCTGGAAGTAGAGCAGGCACGAATTGCGCCACCAGATAGCCTCTTGTTCCTGTATTCCCAATAACATCTTTACATGCTGATGTCGTTCCCGGTCTACCTGCTTGTCCAATGCGTTCCATGTATGCTGCATCCATCTAACCGTGTCTACGCCCGAATTATAGCGGTAACATAGCTCATCCCATAGTGTTCTTCCAGTATTGATTTTTTGGTTCCAGGGAACGTGGTGGAACCATAACAGATACTTGTAATCACAGGCATTTATATTGCCCCACTGTTGTTGTACTTCCGGCGCGTATTGTGCCAGCGCATTACTTCCGCTTTCCGTTCGGTTAAAGCCAATGCCTACTGAATCAGCTTTATGATAGTAAACGGGGTTCCAGTCTGCCCTGCCCGCATTGCTCACCCAGGGTCCCGGTCCGTAATGATGGCTGGTTGCCATAATATGGTTAAGGCCAAGCGGCGTCATATAATTGACGACAGCTGCTCTTGAGGCCAACATGATCTTCTTAACCGGTTTGATAAAGTGGTTGTTGTTATTAAATGTGCGCCTGATCCATTCGTCTGCAATTGCTTCAGCAGGTAAATCATAGTTCCAGGCCAACCTTCCGAAAGCATACCAATTCGCTTGTCCGAAAAGATGTCCTGTCCAGTTCCTGTCATTGCCGATATTGGCCACACCTGCAATGCCGCTGATGGCATGTTCGTCAAGAGTTCCGTCGATAACTTTTGCAACTGTCGATCCCTTACCATTTGAATACGTATCCGAATCAAGGCATTCTTTAAACATGGGAGCCAGGTAGGCAAGGGTAGTGGACTGGCCTAAATACTCCTGCGTAATTTGAAATTCCATCATCAGGGGCGTTTTGGGCATCGCCCCAAATAAAGGTGAAAAAGGTTCTCTTGGCTGAAAGTCGATTGGCCCGTTTTTTACCTGTACCAGCACATTCTTTTTAAATTGGCCGTCAAGCGGTTTAAATTCATTATAGGCCTGTTTAAACCGGTCGTTCGATGCTATTGTTTGTGTATGAGCGCCAACAGATCCTTCTGTAAAATGCTCCTCTTCTTTTTGCACGCGAACATCATATACGAAGGCGCGCCACATTACAATTCCTCCGTATGGTTGAAGTGCGTCTGCAAACATATTGGCGCCATCAGCATGGGTTTTGCCATAACCCTGTGGCCCGGGCTGGCCCTCAGAATTGGCTTTCACCAGGAAGCCACCGAAGTCGGGGATTATACTGTAAATTTCCCTGCATTTATTCTTCCACCACCTGATTACATCATCGTTCAAAGGATCGGCGGTTTTTAAGCCCCCTATTTCAATAGGAGCGCTGAATTTAGCGGTCAGGTACACCTTAATCCCATACGGTCTGAATACATCTGCAAGGGCTTTTACTTTTACAAGATACGCTGGGGTCAGTACTTGTGAATTAGCGTTGACGTTGGTCAGCACAGTGCCATTAATACCAATAGACGCATTGGCCCGGGCATAGTCAATATAGCGCTGGTCGATATAGCCGGGTAAAGTATGCCAGTTCCATATCGAGATACCTGCATAACCTCTCTCTACGCTCCGGTTGAGGTTGTCCCAATGATTGAGAACCCGGTTTTTAATTTTTGGAACGTTGATAATAGATAATTTACCGATTGGCTGATGTGTTTGAATGAGTTGAATGAAAGCAAACACCCCGTATAACACTCCTATATCTTTGTTAGCCGCAATGATGATGGTATTAATATTATTAATCTTGTGGCTCTTTATGATAAAGCCTTCGTTTCCCAGCTTCAAATCACCTGATAGGAGAAGTTTCCTTATTTCATTGGAATTCTCAGGCGTTCCGAGCAATATGGCATTATTTGCAGGAATATTTAAGCCTGGAATTTTCTTTTGCAGCATGATCTCCAGCGCCAGCCGGAGCTCATCTTCAGCTATTTTTAACGTCGCCGATTGACCTTTAGCTACGATGCCGGAAATAGCCTCGTTATATTGCTTTAGCAGTACAGGCTCGTTCAATTTTTGATACCCCAGCCATAGCTTATAGCCATCATCGCCTTTTACCAGGATACATGAAAAAAGAATAAGAAAAGTAAAGATGCTTTTTCTCATAAATATTTATACAGCTATGGAAGATTTGGCTTTTTGTTCTGTCTTTTGCGAGGACTGGCGTACCACCAGTTTGGAACTGATGATAACGGTGTTAATCTGGTTGATATTGCTGATACCTTTTAAATGATTAATGATAGCCCTGGCAGCAACTTCGCCCATTTCAATACCCGGGTAATTAATGGTGGTGAGGGTGGGGGCAATTAAATGAGCGATAGCGTCATTGTTAAATCCTACCACGGCAATGTCTTTAGGTACCCGGATCTTGTGTTCTGTAAGCGTTTTCATAAAAGCAGCAGCAACAAAATCATTGGTGATGAAAGCTCCGTCTGGCAGCGGTTTTGTTTTAATGAGTTGCTTTGCAGAGAGAATACCCGCATTTTCGCTCAGGTCGTTGATGATCACAAGTCTTTCATCCAATTCAAGGTTATGGTCGAATAGTGCATCTTTATAGCCACGATACCTGTCTGCATATACATTCCTGGTAAGACTGGACGTTACGTGGGCAATTCTTTTACAACCCTGGTCGATAAGATGTTTGGTGGCCTCGTAGCCACATTTATAATTATCAATGACCACCACAGTATAATCGTTATTTCTTTCAACCCTGTCAAAGAAGATGATCGGTATGCCCCTGTCGCTAAACTGCCTGAAATGATCAAGATTTCGTGTTTCAAATGCAAGGGATGCTATAAGGCCATCTACCCGTTTATGGAAAAGATTTCTGGCGTTGGCAACTTCCTTATCTAAACGCTCTGAAGAATGGGCAATGATAAGGTCGTATCCTTCCCTCGCTGTAACTCTTTCCACCCCGGCCAGCACCGCATTTATAAAGTTGCTGTTAAGCTCATGAATCATGAAACCGATTGTTTTGGTTTCTTTGGTACGGAGGCTCCGGGCGAAAAGATTGGTTTGATAGCCCAGCTCATTGGCCAGTTCAACAATTCTTTTTCTTGTCTTTTTATGTACAGCCGGATCGTCTTTTAATGCACGGCTAACGGTTGCTACAGAAACATTCAGTTCTTTGGCAAGGTCATACATGGTAATGTCTTTACCCTTATGCATATGGCAATAAATATGTGATTTTGGTAAAGATATTGAAAAAATAATTGCAATCGGTTGCCTTAATTATTTTTATATCCTACTTTAGATGTGTAATAGTGCCTGACGAATGTATTGCATGTTCGCAACTTGTGCCTTCTTTTCTTTCAAACCATTATTAAACCTGTATTTTTTATGTATTTGAGCGGCTCTTTTATTAATTGTATAATTAAACACATGATCTGTTTTAGGACTATTATTCGTGATGGAATAATGGTTTGGTAGTGATCTTTCGATCATTTATAGCTAATATAGCACAATCGATTTTACTTTTATTTCGTTAGTTTATGATTGATCCCATGCTTACTAACAAAAAACTGCTCAAGGTCGAACAATATTAATTAGAACAAGGCAGTTTAATTGCTTTCAATACAATCGTTTTTATGAATTATTTAAAAAATATGAGAGTAGATATTATTTAAATAGCTGTAAATCAATAACTAAAGTTTTTTGTATGATCGTTTTTGTTTTTGAAATGTATTTTTTTAAAAAAATAAATACAATCGATTGTATTTATTGTTAAAATACTCTATCTTAGCTGTATAATTGTTTTAATGACATTTATAGGTAACGGTTGTTTTAGCTAGATATGGCTGCTTGTTAATGGGGCATATTATTGCCATTTATTACTATCGTTTACTAAAAAATAATTGTGTCGCTTCAATAAGGAGGTTATTAAGTTAGGTTTCGGCTTCGGCCTCATTTATAATTCTTAATATTTAAACCATGCTTGCTTACAAAACTTTAAATGCTGCGGTGCTGTGGGAAGTTT
This sequence comes from Paraniabella aurantiaca, assembly GCF_050309965.1. Lineage (NCBI taxonomy): Bacteria > Pseudomonadati > Bacteroidota > Chitinophagia > Chitinophagales > Chitinophagaceae > Paraniabella > Paraniabella aurantiaca. The sequence goes on from NZ_JBLOSY010000002.1 coordinate 250,321, forward strand.
TTTCTCCGGTCTAATTGTGTTATCAAAGTATTGCCATTGATAAAACGAATGTTTCAAACATAAATATGATATGAAAAAATACAGTTCTAGCTGGTCTAAAATCAAAGATGATTTAGCCTCTGTTTATTTCCAGAAAAAAATTCTTATAACTGCTTTTGTGATGTTATTAAATGCTGTGTTTGCGATTGCACAAACCGGCATAAAAGTTACCGGTAGAGTTCTTGATCAGAAAGGAGAACCTATGATTGGGGCAAGTATTACACAAGAGGGAGGCAGCATATCCACTTCGAGCGACAAGAATGGTTTTTTTACACTTAATGTCAAAAATACCGAGTCTGACTTAATTGTCACTTCCGTGGGTTATACAACAAAAAAAATCTCTATTAAAAATACTCAAACAAATATTCAGGTCAGGCTGGAATTAAATGACCCTCAGGCCTTGGAGGATATTGTGGTTGTTGGATATGGTAAGCAAAAAAAGGAAAGCGTTTTGGGTGCCGTTTCTCAAATTACGAGCGAAGTTTTGGAACGTGCCGGAGGTGTTACCAATTTAGGCATGGCGCTTACCGGTACATTGCCTGGGCTGGTAACCACGGCGTCTTCAGGTATGCCTGGTCAAGAATCTCCCCAAATAGTAATACGTGGGCAGACCTCCTGGAATAGCAGCGCTCCTTTAGTATTAATAGACGGGATAGAGCGCGATATGAATGCCATTGATATTGCTTCAGTTGAAAGTATCAGTGTTTTAAAAGACGCTTCCGCTACAGCTGTATTTGGCGTAAAAGGCGCAAATGGAGTTATATTAATTACTACCAAACAGGGCAAGGCGGGAAAAGCGAATATTCGTATCCGGTCGAACATGACCATGAAGGTTGCCTCTAAATTGCCTGAGAAATATGATTCTTATGATGCTTTGCTTATAAGAAATCAGGTTATAACAAATGAGCTACTCTATAACCCCAACGCATGGGGTGGATACAAACCTTTGGAAATAATTGATAAATATAGAAACCCTCTATCTACAGAAGAATGGGATAAATATCCGAATGTAGACTGGGTAAAAGAACTATTTAAGAGTCACGCAATGGCCTACAATACCAGTGCAAATGTTTCAGGGGGCACCAATTTTGTCACCTACTTCGCCGGTGTTGATTTTGTAACAGAAGGTGATTTGTTTAAGGTAGTCGCTAATAACAGGGGATATCAGGCAGGTTATGGCTATAATCGTATCAATGCGCGCAGTAACCTGGATTTCAATCTGACAAAAACTACCAAATTTACTACTCGTTTGTTCGGCTCTAATGGAGCACGTAAGTTTCCTAGAACAGCTTCCGATCCGTGGCGGTCAGCTTATCGCACATCACCAGATGCTATGCGACCTATATACTCTAACGGGATTTGGGGCTACTATGATCCGCGCAATTTCGACGTTCCCAATACCGTATATGAATTGTCTACTTCGGGTACCAGTAAAACAACTTCCAACCAGCTCACTACCGATTTTGTGCTGCAGCAGGATTTGAAAATGCTTACAAACGGTCTTTCTTTGAGGCTTAACTATTCCGTAGATAATACTTTCCAGGAAACCAACAGAGGGGTAGATGATGCGAACAACTCTGCTCAGCGTATTTGGTATAATCCAGATACTGACACTTTTGAAGTTATACTCCAAACTAAGCCTATAGACGGGTGGGAACTACCTTTGAATAAAGTGACCTGGGCACTTAATGAAGGAAGTGTTAACTCGGGTGCTACTTACAGGCGTTTGAACTATGCGGCTCAACTTAACTATGCGCGCAAGTTTGGCAAACATGATGTAACCGGTACCGGTGTTTTCATGAGGGAAAGGTTTGTTACCGGTAGCGCGTGGAATACGTTTAGGGAAGACTGGGTTTTCCGTGCCACCTACGGGTACGATAACCGATATCTGTTAGATGCTAACGGTGCTTACAATGGTTCAGAAAAGTTCGGGCCTGGTTACCGTTTCGACTTTTTTCCTTCGGTTGCGCTCGGCTGGAATATTAGCAACGAAAAATTTATGAAGAGCGCCACGTTTATCAACTTCCTGAAGCTTCGAGCTTCATGGGGTTTGATTGGTGACGACAGGGCCGGAGACAGATGGCTTTATCAAAGTATAATTAACTCAGGAGGTAATGCATTAATGGGTACTCCTCCCGCTAATACGCCCTATTCTTTCTTCTCGTATGGCAGGTTTGGTAATCCGGATATCGCGTGGGAAAATGCTGAAAAAAGAAACATCGGACTGGAATATAGTCTTTGGAACAGAAAAATATCCGGTAGCGTGGATTTTTTCAACGAAGACAGAACTGACATCATTAACACTACACCACTTGTGCCTTCGTATTTCGGAGCTTCTCTGCCTCCGCTCAATTGGGGTAGGGTAAAATCCAGCGGGTATGAAGTTGAACTGAGGTTTAATCACAGCTTTGTAAACGGAATTAAGATATGGGCCAATACCAACTATACTCATGCAATGAACAAAGTTATTGTTCGTAATGATACGGAGTTAGAACCAACGTATCAAAAGGATGCCGGCTATCCGATTGGTCAGGTAAGGTCGCATTTAGATTACGGTTATTTAAGAAGCTGGGATGATATCTATGGAAGCACTGCGAAACTCAGCCCTTCTACGCAGAACAAATTGCCCGGAGACTTTAATATTATAGATTATAATGCTGATGGTATTATTGATGATAACGATGTTGTTCCTTATGGTTATACAGGTACTCCTCAAAACACTTATAACGCAACGGTAGGTGCCGAATGGAAAGGGCTTAGCTTCTTTGTACAGTTTTATGGTGTTAACAACGTTACCCGATATGTGGAGTTCCCTTCCTTACATAACGCCTCTAATATAGTTTATGTAGAAGGAGACTACTGGAGTAAGAATACGGGAACGGGTACACCACTGCCTCGCTGGTCAGTTCTGGGCTCGACAGGGGGAAATGGTACACGTTACCAGTACGACGGTTCTTACATACGCTTGAAGAATGCTGAGCTGGGATATACCTTTAGCGGAAGCGTTGTAAATAAAATGGGGATGAAATCTTGCAAGCTATTCTTAAACGGAAACAATTTACTCTTATGGACGAAAATGCCAGACGATAGGGAATCAAACTTTGCCACCGGTGGCAACTCAAGCGACGGAGCTTATCCTACTATGAGGCGTTTTAACCTTGGTATTGATATAAATTTTTAAAAGTACTGGAATATGAAAAAAGAATTCAGAAAAATAATAGTACCATTTTTGATATTTACGGGGCTCGTTTGGGGACTAACCTCTTGCGAAAAGTACCTCGACCGTCCGGGACCGGCAGTGATACCCGAAGAGGAAATGTTTAAAAATTTCCGGAATTTTCAGGGCTTTGTTGAGGAACTCTACAACTGTATCCCTAACATGTCGAGCCATGACTACCACAATAGCTGGAACTACGGAGAAGATGAATACTGGGAGTATGGAATAACTTACCCTTTTGCTTTTAAAATCGACCAGGGCGATTATTGGGCATGGACTTACGAAGGTACGGGATGGTTTTTACCAGATAGAAGCGGTGCAGGAAGCCAAAACCGTAACGATAAGAAAAAATTATGGGGCCACTCCTGGTATGGAATCCGTAAAATTAATTCAGGGTTAGTTAACCTCGACAAACTGATGGGGGCTACGGCCGAAGAGAAAAATTTATTAGCCGGACAGCTCTACTTTTTCAGGGGATGGTTTCATTTCATGTTAATGCAGTACTGGGGAGGGTTGCCATATATTTCTACCGAGTTACCCATCAATGAACCTCCAAGATTGCCACGTCTGAGCTACCAGGCTACAGCAGATAGCGTAGCCAAGGACTTTGAAAGAGCAGCTGCTCTACTACCGGTAAACTGGGACGAAACTACAGTAGGTAAGCAAACATTAGGCAACAATAACATCCGTATTAACAAAGTAATGGCGCTAGCCTATCTGGGTAAAAACCTGCTTTGGGCCGGTAGCCCTTTAATGAATAGGGAATCTGGTGGTGCTGCTACCTATAATGCAGACTACTGCAAACGAGCCTCAGACGCTTTTGCTCAGGCTTTGCAGATTGTTGAATCTACTGGACGCTACAAACTGGCAGAATTTTCTCAATACAGGGAATTATTTTACACCTGGAGGCAAAGCAGCAAAGTGCCGGGTTTGCAGGAGGCCATCTTTTATGAGAACCTTACTGCTAACAACGTAGGCTCTTTCCGCTGGAATCAGGTAAACGACTACAGACCCAATGCTATCAATAATTCAGGTGTAAAAGTATATCCTACCGCAAATTACGTCAGCTATTATGGTATGGCTAACGGAATGCCAATCAAAGATCCCGCAGCAGCCGACCCTGAGTCTGGTTATGACCCTACACATCCCTGGAGAAATAGAGATCCCCGGTTTTACAACGATATTATTTATGATGGAGTACAGTGTGTTAAAAATGCTTCTGCTGTGAATAACAATTTGAAACGCCAGTACGCCAGCCTATACACCGGTGGTTATTACAGAACAGATAGCAAACCCAAGGAAGCAATAACCGGCTTTTTGAACAAAAAATTTACCGATCAGTACATGAATGATTATGATGGTTATAAAGATGATAATTCGTTAGTCTTGAGTTTTATGCGCCTGGCTGATGTGTATTTGATGTATGCTGAAGCTACAGCCAACGGGTATGGTAGTCCTCAAAGCAGTGCTACAGGTTACAATCTATCTGCAGTAGACGCAGTAAATAAAATACGTCTAAGAGCTGGAGTGGGAGAAGTAAATGCCAGATTTTTAGGTTCTACTGCTGAGTTCATGAGCGAGCTGAGGCGTGAACGAGCCGTGGAATTGGCTTTTGAAGGACACCGGTTTGTAGATCTCAGGAGATGGTTGTTACTTACCCAACGCCCTTATACATATAAAAAGGGTGTTGAATTTGACCGGGTAACATCTGAGAACCAGATTTATGCCGATCCTAAAAATGCGGAGGTGAGGAATTACCGGGAGACGGTAATTATTGAAAGACAATTACAGGACAGACACTACTGGTTTCCGTTTACGAGAGATGATGTGAATCAGTATGAAGATTTTAAACAAAATCCAGGTTGGAATTAAAAAAAGAAATGATGAAAAATAACATAAAAGTGTATTGTCTTTTTTTCACGGCTTGGCTGACGGGGGCATCAAATGCAAACGCACAAGATTTTGAAATACTCGACAGTACAAAATTGCTGCAGGAAGACAGTCTTGTTAATGTAGCCTTTGGAAAAGTAGCTCAAAGAGATTTGTTGGGTGGTGTAACTTCCGTAAGTATTTCTAAGTTGTTGGAAAAAAACTATGGAACCTATAGTTTGGATAACCTGCAAAGTTTCGTTGGCGGTTATACAGGCAGCGTTTGGGGCCAAAATGCCTTGGTAATTATAGACGGTGTGCCTCGCCGGGCGCAGGATGTGAGGATGGTAGAAGTAGAGTCTGTATCTGTGCTTAAAGGAGCAAGTGCGGTGGCATTATACGGAAGTAACGCTGCTAAAGGCGTAATATTGATTACCACCAAGCGCGGCGAGCAAAGGCCTTTAACAATTGATGTACGGGCCAATACCGGTATTAACGTACCTAAAAGATATGCTGAGTATCTGAATGCAGGCGAGTATATGACTTTGTATAATGAAGCTTCAAAAAATGATGGTGTTACACAAATATATTCTCCCGAACAGATCTATAATACGGCGTCAGGATCTAATCCGTATAGGTATCCCGATTTGAAGTTTTTCACTTCTGATTACCTGAAAAAGGCATTTTCAAGATCGGATATTACCACCGAAATTCATGGAGGTAATGAGCGCACCCGCTATTATAGTAACATTGGTCTTTCTCATAACAGCAGCATTTTGAAATACGGCGATGCCAAGAACAATAATGATGTGGTGTTGAATATAAGGGGTAATGTAGATATGAAATTGACCAAATGGCTTTCCGCATATACAAATGCTATAGCAGGCCTAAGCAACAACTATACTGCACGAGGCGATTTTTGGGGTGCAGCAGCATCAATGTGGCCCAACCGAATGTCACCTCTCATTCCCATAGATCAGTTAGATCCAACTAATCCTGATCTTCAGACGGCAGTACAAAACAGTAAACATATTATTGACGGAAAGTACCTTTTGGGAGGTATTTCTACCAATACGACCAATGCTTTTTCTGATATGCTTCGAGCAGGTTATATTAAGTACAGAAATAGAACGTTTATGTTTGATGTGGGTACAAAAGCCGATCTGGGCTCGTTACTTCAGGGGTTGAGCTTTCAGGCTAGTTATAATATGGATTATACTTATATGTATAACGAAGCTTACCGGATCGATTACGCCACCTTTGCACCCACATGGTCTGATATTGACGGTCAACCTGCGATGATTACCGGACTCAGCCAATTTGGATTGGACGGAAATCAGACAAACGAGTATATCGGCGAAAATACGTACACATCAACTATGTCTGCGAGAGGCCAGTTTGACTATCAACGTTCCTTCACCGGTGGACACAACGTTACCGGTAAGTTACTTGCCTGGGGGTATCAGGCACGTGTGGCCAGAGACGAAGGGCATGAGGGCAGTGTGTATCATCCGACCAGGAATACAAACTTAGGGTTTCAGGCAGCCTATAATTTCAGGCAGAAATACTATTTCGACTTTTCCGCCGCAGCAGTTCATTCTGCCAAGCTTCCTCCTGGTAAAAGAGACGCTATTTCTCCAACAGTTACGTTAGGGTGGCGCGTGAGTGATGAAAAATTCTTTAAAAATGATGTGGTGACGAATCTGAAGCTTTTTGCATCCTACGGTTCTTTGAAACAAGATATCGATATTAGCGATTATTATTTGTATCAGGGCTATTTTAATCCAAAAGGTTGGTATGGGGATTGGCCGGTGGGTGCAGGAACCTGGCGTACCATTATAAGCCGGGGTAGTAATTTCGATCTTACCTATGTTGAAAGAAATGAGTTCAGGGCTGGTTTTGAAGCTTCACTTTTTGATAACGTCGTAAATTTGGAAGCCAACTATTTCCGGCAAAATACCAACGGTCTGCTGAGTCAAACCTCTTCTTTATACCCTTCCTACTTTTCCGGTGGTAACAGTTTCTCCCTACTTCCCTGGGTAAATTACAATAATGAACAGCGTAAAGGGCTTGATTTTTCGGTGAACATGAATAAAAAGTTCGGAGAGGTGAGCACTTCTTTAGGGTTGGCTGGTATGTTTTTTAGTTCAGAAGTATTGAAAAGAGACGAGGTATATAATAACGATTATTTGTATCGCGCAGGGAGACCACTGGATGCCTCTTTTGCCCTGATTGCGGAAGGGATTTTCCAGAATCAGGAAGAGATAGACAATCATGCAAGACAAACTTTCAGCGCCTACAAGCCAGGAGATATCAAGTATAAAGATGTAAATGGTGATGGCATAGTAGACAACAACGACCAGGTACAATTAGGTAAAGCTGGTTGGGGTGCAACTCCTTTTACTTTTGGCGTAAACTTTACGGTCAACTGGAAGAGATTTACATTGTTTGCCTTGGGATCAGGTAATACAGGTGCCATTGCTTATAAAAGCGGCAGTTATTTTTGGGTAAACGGTGCGACCAAATATTCAGATGTTGTATTAGGCAGAACAGTTATTGACAAAAACGCAAATGGTAGTTGGGAAGTCGTAAAGCAAGGCTCATATCCTGCGCTTACTACAACGGGGAACAGCAATAATTTTAGAAATTCAACTTATTGGATGTACAAGACAGATCGCTTCAATCTATCCCGTGTTCAGCTCACTTACGATTTTGATGAAAGATTGTTTAAAAACTCGTCCTTTCTGCATGCTTTGAAAATATACGTTCAGGGTGATAACCTCTTGGTTTTGGCCAGGGAGCGTGCCTTAATGGAAACCAATTTTGGCAGTGCGCCACAATATAGGTTCTATAACCTGGGAGTTAAGGCTACGTTTTAATATGTGAATTAAATGGAGATACTGTAAAATGAGCCTTTTCTTTTCCTGGTGAAATGAATCGCGCGAATTTTAAAACAATAAAAATTTAACAGATGAAATTTAAAATATTAATAGCAGGTTTTTTTGCTTTCTCGGCATTAACAGGTTGCGAAAAATTGCTGGATGCTGATACTGAAAACCTTCCCGGAATTGAGGCTATGTATCAGGATACTGAGTATGCAAGAGGGCTGATTTTGAGCGCTTATGTGGCTGTTCCCGGCTACTATGATAATAGTGAATATGCTACGGATGACGCCGTTACCAACGATCGAAGCAATGGTTTTTTACAGTTGGCAACCGGCTCATGGACTTCTGCTAACAATCCTTTCAACGTTTGGAACAGTGCATATAGTTCTATTGAGTATCTGAATCTATTTTTGCAAAATTCGCAGAAGGTTACCTGGTCTATATTAGATCCTGTTCTATCTGAGTTTTATAATATGAAATTCAGGGGTGAAGCTTATGGCCTGCGTGCCATGTATATGTATTATTTGTTAAGAAATCATGGCGGGTATACCACTGATGGACAGCTGGCGGGAGTGCCTATACTGACAGAGTTTGTAGATGCCAGTTCCAACTTTAACACGCCGCGTGCAAGCTTTGAAGATTGTTTAGCACAAATTTACAAGGACCTGGACAGTGCTGAAGCTTATTTGCCTGTTGAGTATGGAGCAATAGCTGCAGGAGGTGTAATTCCCGCTCGTTTTAATGCGATACTCGACAAGGCGCCCGAGGGTAAACGTAGAGAGATATATAATTATGTGATGGGTGATAGACAAAGATCATTATTTAATGGATTAATTGCCAAATCATTCAGGGCCAGAGTAGCGCTTTTGGCAGCTAGCCCAGCGTTTTTAAACGGCGCAAATAATAGCTGGAATATAGCTGCCGATGCGGCTGCTGCAATTATAGATCGTAAGGGCGGCGTTAGTGCTTTACCTGCTACCGGGGGTACGTATTACGCCAATGATGCAGAATTAAGTAGTGTCTCGAACGGGGTGCTTCCCCCAGAGTATATCTGGAGTAAAAATCTTCAAACGAACACTTCTGATCAGGAAGCTGCTTATTTTCCACCTTCTCTTTTTGGATCGGGCAGAATGAACCCAACCCAGAACCTGGTAGATGCGTTTCCAATGCTCAACGGGTATCCTATTAACAATACCAATAGCGGTTACAATGCAAGTAGCCCCTATGCTAACAGAGATCCTCGTTTAGCAAAATATATTGTTTATGATGGAAGCGCAGTAGGGATAAATAACACAGTGGTACGCACGGGTAGTGGCGCAGGCACTGACGATGGTTTACTGCGCAGGGAAACATCTACACGCACAGGTTACTATATGAAGAAGAGATTACGCATGGATGTAAATCCAAATCCCGCAGCTACTGTAGGTAAAAATCATTTAGAACCACGCATCCGTTATACTGAGATGTATCTTAATTATGCTGAAGCTGCAAACGAGGCCTGGGGACCAACTGGGACAGGCAGTAATGCTTACTCGGCTTACGACGTTATTAAAGCCATCCGCAGAAGAGGGGGCATAGGTCTTCAAAACGGGGATCCCTACCTGGAGGAATGTTCCTCAGACAAAAATAAGATGCGGGAACTTATTCGAAATGAGCGCCGGATTGAGCTGAGCTTTGAAAGCTTTCGTTTTTGGGATTTGCGTCGCTGGAAATTAAATCTTAACGAAACGGCTCGCGGACTAGATGTAGACGGATCTTCATTTACCCCTATTGATGTTGAGCGCAGGGCCTATCAGGATTATATGTATTATGGACCGGTGCCTCTTTCAGAAGTATTAAAATATAATAATCTTAAACAAAATGCAGGCTGGTAGTGTTACCTAAAACTTAAAAAAACGGAAGATGAAAACAAATACAATATATCTGTACATGATGGTGGCCATAACTACATTGGTACTTTCATGTAACAAGAATGCTGACACCAACTGGCAGGATTTTGATTATACATCTGTGTATTTTTCTTATCAGGCGGTTGGGCGCACAGTTACCTTTGGCAAAGAGGAGCTTATCGACAATACTTTAGATAACGAACGCAAGGTGGAGATCAAAGCTGCCCTGGGTGGTACCCGCGATAACAAAGCAAATGTATCGATAGGTTATGTGGTAGATGAATCGCTTTTGCAAAACAAATACTTCGACGATGCTTACGGTGGCGGGAAAATGGTATTGCTGCCTTCAACACATTACAGTTTTCTTTCCGATCAAATGAAGATACCTGCGGGAAGTATTCTAAATGGGGTACAGGTACAGTTTACCGATGCTTTTTTTGCCGACCCTAATGCAATAAAAAGTCACTATGTTATACCATTGAAAATGGCTTCTGTTCAGAATGCCGACTCAATTTTGGCGAATAAAAACTATGTACTGTACGGCGTTAAGTTTGTGAACAAATGGCACGGAAATTATTTACGCCGCGGAAAAGATAATGTTACCTATGCTGATGCCAGTACTGCTAGCGTAGTACGACATGCACAGTATCGTAAAGACGATGAGTTGAGAAAACTGTCAACAGTTTCGCTACAGGCCATTGATTTTCCCATAACGTATAAAGACAAAACGGGAACGAATGTGCCATGTACCTTACGCCTTACCTTCGATGGTTCTGGTAATTGCACTATTACTTCGGCAACAACGGGCGTTACAGCCAGCGGATCCGGCTCTTTTAAAGAAAACGGTGAAACGATGGATGGGAAACAAAAAGATGGACTATATCTTAGTTATCAGGTTTCAGCGCCTGGCATCAATAGTGTTACAACACTTGATACGCTTATTATTCGGGATCGCGCTGTATCAGCTGAATTTCAACCTGCAGTTACAAAATAAAAAAGTATTGAAATGAGAAAAACAATTACCAGTTATTCCGGAGCAGCTCTTTCGGCAATGATGCTTTTCATTGTAACAGGGTGCGCAAAATTTTCTGACCGGGAATTTTCAGTGGATAAACCAGAGAGTATACTTAATCAGGAAGCAATTAATGCCTTGCCTAGCTTAAAATCTTTAATCAATAGAACCGCAAGTCCTAATTTCAGGCTGGGTACAGTGGTTCCCGCAAATACTTATCAAACGGGGGGAAGCGCTATCTTTAAAATAGCAGATAGGAATTTTGATGAAGTAGTTTTGGAAACAGAGATGAAACATGGTTCCATTGTGCAAACTGATGGCTCTTTAAATATATCGGGTGTAAAACAATTTGTTGATTTTGCAGCGCAAAAAAATGTAGGTGTTTATGGCCAGGTGCTTACGCATCACCTTAATCAAAATGCTGCCTATCTGAACGGCTTACTAAAAGGCGCCAGCGGAACTACGGTAATCAATTTTGAGTCAGACGCGCTGGGGAAAACTTATGTAATGACCGGCAACAGTACTTCTGTTGTTGAAAATGATCCTAAAGGTGGAGCTAGCAAGGTTTTACATATTGGTAATTCAACCACACCGGCGAACCAGTCTTTTCCGAAATTCCCTATAACACTGCCTGCGGGTATCAAGCTGGGTAATTGCTCACAGGTGGTATTAGATATCTTGGCACCAGGTTCGGGAGGTTTGTTTGGCAGCGGTATGAGATTGGGAGTTAATGACCGGGCCCTGACTGTCTATGGAAGTCCGTCCAGCTTCGGTGCTACCGATAATAGCTGGTTCACAGGTGGTAGAATAATACTGCCCTTTTCTAACATGAATCTAACACCGGCCGAAAAGGAACTAACCAGCTTTACACTGGTTCTGGGCTCAGGTACCGGCTCGGGCAATTATTATATTGATAATGTTGTTATTTCCTGGAATGCTGAAAAAACAGCCGCTGAAAAAAATACCATTGTTTCCGCAGAATTGAACCGCTTCATCTCAGGTATTGTAGACTCTACTAAATCAGTAGTGAAAGCATGGGATGTGGTAAAAGATCCGATGGATGATAGTAATCCTACTCAGTTGAAAACCGGAATTGGAAAATCACAGGGTGCTAACGAGTTTTATTGGCAGGATTATATGGGTACAAGCTACGCTGCAAAAGCTTTTCAATATGCGAGGCAGCATGTTAACAGCGGAGATAAACTATTTATAAGTGATAATGGTCTCGAAAGTAACCTGGCCAAATGCAATGGTCTTATTAGCTATATTCAGAATACAGAAAGCCAGGGTGCTATTATTGATGGTATTTCCACCCAAATGCATATCAGCATTTCTACTGATAAAAGCAATATTGCCCAACACCTTAGTCTTTTAGCAGCAACTCAGAAGCTGATTAGAATTTCTGAATTAGACGTCAGCCTCAACGGTACTACCACTTCGTCAGCTACTGCTACGCAGTTACAGGCCCAGGCAGATATGTACAAGTATGTTATCGAAAAATACTTTGAACTAATACCACCGGCACAGCGATATGGCATCACGTTCTGGAGCCCTCAGGACAGGCCTTCAGGTGCTACATGGTTAGCTAACCAGCCTGTAGGTATCTGGAACGGGCAGTGGGTTAGAAAAGTTGGGTATAAGGCCGTAGTTGAAGCGCTGGAAGCGAAGGGGAAATAGTCTCAGGCTTTTTTGATACAATCAAAGGATATTTTTTAAACTTATTCTTTAAAACCTCCACCGGTAATGCAAAAGCGGTGGAGGTTTTTTCGTTATAAATGAGAAGTTGAAAACGATTGTATTTTTTATTCGATGTCTAAGTAGCTCGGCAACCTTTTATTTTTATTAAACCAATAAACTCTAAGAATCGTTGATCTCTTTGATTGTATTTTCCGATTAAATATAAGCTGTAAAAAATAATGCAATCGATATCATTTTTATCAATCTATTTGTTTATTTTAGCGTTATAATTGTCATTTTGATAATTATAAGTTCGATTGTTGTTTCTGCCACCGTTGACGGTTGTTTAATCCATTAGTGATGAGAACCACCTTAAAATATCTTTATGAAGGGGTATCAAAAAAGTAAAAATCCGGAAGAAGGTTTTATTCGTCTACTTTTCCCAGGTATATTGCTGGCTTTCTCCCAGATCTTAGTGCTGATATCCTGCACTAAGGAGAAGTCGTCAGCCGGAACAGGCACAGGTGGTAAGTCTTATGCATCATTTATTACGAATACAGTTACCGCAAAAGCAGATCAGGACAGCATTAGCGTTGGCATTCGTTGGTCGGCCACCAACTGGACTGTTACAACGCAGGCCGATGGCTTCATTACAGGTTTTTCTCGCAATAGCGGAGGTGCCTCATCCGATCAGTCAATAGCTGGTAGCCTGTATGTGCGTTTAAAGCCCCATTTAGGTGAAGAGCCACGCCAGCAGGATATAGTTATTAAGGATATCGCAACCGGTAAGGAAGAGAAAATGGTATTGACCCAAACCCCGCTTTCCGGTAATGATAAAATAACCATTAATCCATCGGTGAAATACCAAAAGGTTACGGGGTTTGGCGGAATGATCAATCCTACATGGACAGGAAGCACTCAATTATCCGTTCAGGACATTGATAAGCTGTATGGACCGGACGGAATAGGTTTGAATATAGGGCGGCTGATGCTTTATCCAAACACTGCCAATTGGAGCAGGGAAGTGGCGGTTGCTAAAAGGGCAAAACAATATGGGGCTATTCTTTTTGCTTCTCCCTGGACACCTCCAACCCATCTCAAGTCCGCCAATACAAACGGCAACCAGAATGGAGAGTATTTACTGCCCGGGAACTATGCTGCTTTTGCCACACACATAAAATCTTATGTAGATTTTTATAAAGCTGAGGGAATAGCGATTGAGGCAGTCTCTGTTCAGAATGAGCCGGATTATAAAGTGGGGTACGACGGATGTTCTTACAGCCCTGAACAAATGCGGGACTTTGTGAAAGGCCATGGTCGTTCGGTAGGTACAAAATTAATGGCCAGTGAAACAGTTCAATTCAGAAAGGATTATACCGATATCTTATTGAACGATCCGCAGGCGGTAAATAGCTTTGATATTGTAGCCACCCATTTGTATGGTTTTAACTTCAGAACAATGGTTTCCAACTATCTCCTGGCCAAACAGCATAATAAAGAAATGTGGGTTACCGAACATCTATTTAATGAAGAGTTTGATAAACTGGCAGCCAATAGTGAATCCAGAAACTGGCCTTTTACCTGGAAGTATGATTGGGAGTGGTTGCCGTCTCTAAAAACTACTTTAGCAGAAGAGCTGCATGATTGCATGAATAATAACTTCAATGCCTACGTCTACTGGTATCTGAAAAGATATTACGGATTTATGGGTGAAGATAAGGACGCTGCTAACCCTGCTGGCTGGTATATATATCCCAATGGTGAAATAACTAAACGCGGGTATATTATATCTCACTATGCCAAATATGCAACGGGTCGCACAAGGATAGAAGCAAGCCTTGGCAGCAATATAGCATCGGCTCAATATACGACAGGCCAGCCCAGTTTTTTGGTTACTGCATACGAGGGAAATAATGACATAACCCTGGTGCTGATCAATAGAGCCACATCTGCAAAAATTCTTGATATTGTGGTTCCGGCTGCTATTAATTCGGTTACAGCTATTGAAACAACATCGTCAAAGAATATGATTTCGCTGGATAATAGCCTAAGCCGTGACAAAAAATCTGTACGGGTGCGTATCTCTCCCGAAAGTATCACATCATTCAAATTATCGCTTTAGTAAGTTGACATCTTTAAAAACAGTATAATGAAAAAAATATTTACTTCTTTATGTTTAGCTGCCGTGGCAAGCTATTCATTGGCCCAAAATGCGGTGCAGCCCGCTGCTGCAGGCTTCGACGTGGTACGCCCGTCTGTTGCCAAGGGCAAAGTTGAAACAATATCTTACCCCTCAAAAACGGTGGGGGTAGATAGAAAAGTGACTATGTATACACCTCCCGGTTTTTCAAAAGAAAAAAAGTACCCGGTATTGTATCTGCTGCATGGCATAGGAGGCGATGAATTCGAGTGGTTGAACGGCGGCACACCCCAGGTGATATTGGATAATTTAATTGCCGACGGAAAAACAGTACCTATGATCGTAGTAATGCCCAACGGCAGAGCTATGAAGGATGACCGGGCAGGCGGAAATATTATGGAGCCGGCAAAAGTGCAGGCATTTGCTACTTTCGAAAGAGATCTGATTGACGATCTGATCCCCTTTATAGAAAAAAACTATCCGGCTATAGCCGACAGGGAGAGCCGTGCTATTGCTGGTTTATCAATGGGCGGTGGCCAGTCGTTGAACTTCGGATTAGGCAACCTGGATCAATTTGCATGGGTAGGAGGCTTTTCATCGGCGCCTAATACGAAGCCTGCTGCAGAATTATTACCAGATCCTGACAAGGCAAAAAAGCAGTTGAAACTCTTATTTATTTCCTGTGGCGCCAGTGATGGTTTGCTTGGCTTCAGCAAACGTACGCATGATTATTTCGAAGAAAAGGGCGTGCCTCATATCTACTTTATTGAACCTGGCAACCACGATTTTAAACATTGGAAAAATGGTCTCTATATGTACTCACAATTGCTATTTAAACCGGTTAACCAGGCAAGTTTTGCGGAATACCGAAAAATGTCGGTAGAGCCGGCGGCAAACCCTAATGGTTTTGGGGGCAGGCCTGGCGGAGGAAGACCACAGCAGTAGGGTGCACAAACAATTGTTATAAGCTGTTTTTGTATAATAGAACCACGATGAATAATATCAGGCTGATTGTATTAGGGTACCTGGCTATGACTTATGGGCAGGCTTGCTTTTCCCAGATGGTGAAGGACGATTTCAAATCTTCCGAAACTACCCAGAGCGGCCGAAAGTTTCCTCAGGTAAACAGTGAAGGACAAGTACGCGCCGGTATCCTGGCCCCTGAAGCGCAGTCAGTAAAGCTTGACATAGGAGGTAAGAAATATGATTTAAAAAGGAACGCAGACGGTTTTTGGACCGGCGATTCAGAGCCCCAGGATGAAGGGTTTCACTATTACCAGCTAAACATCGATGGAGCGTCTGTGCCGGACCCGGGCAGCCTGTATTTTTATGGAGCCGGTCGCTGGGGCAGTGCCATAGAAATTCCTGCACATGACAGGGCTTTTTATGAGCTTAAACAGGTACCGCACGGGCAAGTTCGGGAACAGCTTTATTTTTCAAATTTGACCAACACCTGGCGCCGTTGCTTTATCTATACACCTGCCAGATACGACAATAATACAACGAAACGGTATCCGGTATTATACCTCCAGCATGGTAGCGGAGAGAATGAGACAGGTTGGCCGGTTCAGGGAAAAGCCAACCTTATCCTCGATAATTTAATAGCAGAAAAGAAAGCCGTACCGATGATCATTGTAATGGATAACGGTTACGCTACATTGTCGGGCGACAATAAGCCCTTTAACCCGACCCCCACAGGACCTTTTCCTTTTGAGCAGGTATTGATTAAGGAAGTGATCCCAATGATCGATAAAAGCTATAAGACAATAGCTAATAAAGACAACCGCGCAATGGCTGGGTTATCCATGGGAGCTAATCAAACGATGCAAATCGTTATAAAAAACCTGGATCAGTTTAGCTATTTAGGTGCTTTCAGCGGCACTGCTAATTATCCGAAATCTGATCCGATTGATGTATCTACCTTCATGAATGGTGCTTTTAAAGATGCTCATTCGCTTAACCGGCAATTGAAGTTGCTTTGGCTGGGTGCCGGTGCCAAAGAACCGGTTCCTTTTCCGGCTTCGATCGCAGCTTTCAAATCCATGCTGGATCAGGCCGGTGTGAAATATCAATATTATACATCAGAAGGAACCGCGCATGAATGGTTGACCTGGCGCAGGTGTCTGAATCAATTTGCATCACTACTTTTCAAATAGAATAAACACGCCATTATGAATAAGAAAATGACATCTCTGTTGTTAATAGCTACTTTTTCCGGTAGCTTGTTAATGGCTCAGGCTATAAAAGAAGATTTTAAACCGTCCCGTTTTAATCAACCGGGGCAGGCCTATCCCCAGGTAAACTCCCAGGGCTATGCACGTTTCAGGGTACACGCTCCTGCAGCCGACAGTGTTAAAGTGAGTTTGGGATTAGGTGGAAGAGGGGGCACGGTTTTAACTAAAGGCACTGACGGATTTTTTAGCGGAACTACCGAAGGTCCCATGGATGAAGGATTCCATTATTATAATCTTACCGTGGATGGAGGCAAGTTTAATGACCCTGGAGCGCTGAACTTTTTCGGGTCTTCACGTTGGGAAAGCGGTATTGAAATACCTGCTCAGGACCAGGATTTTTATGCTTTGAAAGATGTGCCGCATGGGCATGTTTCTCAAATTCTTTTTCCCTCCAAAAGCACTCAGTCCTCGCGGCGTGCTTTTGTTTACACACCGCCGGGTTACAACAAGGATTTGAGCAGCCGTTATCCTGTATTGTATTTGCAGCACGGTTGGGGAGAAGATGAAACTGCCTGGACGAATCAGGGTCTGGCTCATCTGATTATGGATAACCTGATTGCTGAAGGAAAAATCAAACCATTTATTATTGTAATGACTTATGGTATGACCAATGAAATTAAATGGGGCCGGATCAGGGATTTTAAAATAGATTCATTTGAAACGGTATTGGTAAAGGAATTGATTCCTTACGTAGATGCCAACTTCCGTACAAAGGCCGACCAGCCCAACAGAGCTATGGCTGGTTTATCAATGGGTGGCATGGAAACGAAAATGGTTACACTGGCTAACCCGGATGTGTTTTCACACTATGCTTTATTAAGTGGTGGAACCTATGCGCCTGCTGATATAAAAGATAAATCAAAAGTAAAATTGGTCTTTTTAAGTTGTGGCAGTAAAGAGAACCCAGATGGCGTAAAGAAAGCAGCAGATGAATTAAAAGCGGCTGGTTTCAATAGCGTTTCCTATGTATCTCCTAATACCGCGCACGAATTTCAAACCTGGCGTCGAAGCTTAAAGGAACTGGCGCCCCTGTTGTTTAAAAAATAGCATATACAAACATCCAGTGTTTTTTAAAAATATAAAAACTCAACGTGATTAAAAAATATTTTCCCCTTTTAATGGTTGCGGCATTGGCCGGCACTGTTACAACTGCACAATCCATTACCGGTGATTTTAAAGTGTCATCTACTACACAACAGGGCAAGCAGTTTCCCCAGGTAAACAGCCGGGGCGCTGTTAGAGTCAGCATTGCGGCACCACAGGCCAACCTTGTGCAACTGGATATTGGCGGTAAGAAATATGACCTCAAAAAAGACACGGCGGGAATCTGGACAGGTGAATCGGCTCCCCAGGACGTAGGGTTTCACTACTACCAGTTGAATGTGGATGGAGCTTCGGTTCCCGATCCCGGAAGCTTTTATTACTATGGAGCCAGCCGTTGGGGTAGTGGCATTGAAATACCGGCTGCCGATTCTGCTTTCTTTGCGCTAAAGAATGTGCCGCACGGCGATCTCCGCAAAAGCTATTACTTTTCAAAAGCTTCCAACCGCATGCGCCCGGTTTACATTTATACACCGCCGGGATATGAAAAGGAGACTGCTAAAAAGTACCCGGTATTATACCTGCAACATGGCATGGGAGAAAATGAAACCGGGTGGGGTAGCCAGGGCTATGCGGGATTAATTATGGATAACCTGATAGCTGAGGGCAAGGCTAAACCATTTATTATTGTAATGGAAAACAGTAGTGTAAATCTTGGTGGCATGCGTCGCCCCGCTGATCCTCCTCAGGGACAGACGCCACCAGCCCAGGGCGCACCAGGTAACGCACCCAGACCCGGAGGTGGCCCGGGTGGAGGTATGAACTTTGCCGCTGAATTTGAGAAGATATTGTTCAACGACCTGATACCTTACATTGAAGCCAATTACCGTGTTATCGCCAATACAGAGAACCGCGCGATGGCCGGCCTTTCGATGGGTGGTATGCAAACGCGTTCGTTGGTGATGGCCAACCCTGATAAGTTTGCTTACGTAGGCATGTTTAGTAGCGGCACTTTCGTGCCTTCTGAAATTGCCAATATCAATGCATTTAAGAAGAATGGGAAGCTCGTATTCATGAGCTTCGGCGGCAAAGAGGGCGGTGCGGCCCGTATTCCGGCAGCGGCTGAAGAGTGGAATAAAATAGGCATCAAAGGCGTATCTTATGTATCGCCCGAAACCGGTCATGAGTGGCATTCCTGGAGAAGAAGTTTATACGAATTCGCTCCTTTGTTATTTAAAAAGTAACCCATTTTAATGAAGATCAATATCATTTTTTTATTATCATTCATTGCCTCCGGGGCATTGGCGCAGGTTACTTATTCATCGGTGTATAAAGATGTAAATTATGCAGATGATGGTATGTCCTATCATAATATGGATATTTATATACCCCAGGCAAAGAAAATAGATTACCCGGTTATTGTGGTAGTTTACGGGAGTGCCTGGTTTGCCAATAATTTAAAAGATGCGGCTATCCAAACGATGGCAAAGCATTTGCTGGACGCTGGTTTTGCAGTGGTGGCCCCTAATCATCGATCGAGTAACGAGGCAAAGTTTCCCGCGCAGATTAATGATATAAAAGCAGCGATAAGGTTTATACGTGGCCAGGCAAAAAAGTATAACCTGGATACTTCTTTTGTTGGCATCACAGGATATTCGTCTGGTGGACATTTGGCGGCACTGGCCGGTACTTCCGGTACCGTTAAAAATTTTACCGTTGGAAAAGTGACACAGGACATAGAAGGTAGCCTGGGTAATTATAACGGGTACAGCAGTAAGGTGCATGCAGTAGTAGACTGGTTTGGTCCTACAAATTTGTGGGTGATAGATTCATGCAGGGGTAAAGATGCCCGCCAACCCAATACGCCGGAGGAAGTGCTTATTGGCGGGAAAGTAGATGATAACTATGATAAATGTGCATTGCTGGATCCCGCTATTTACATTGATAAAAAAACACCGCCTTTCTTAATCCTGCATGGGGACAGGGATGTGGTGGTACCCGCCTGCCAGAGCGAATTGCTGTATAGTGCATTGCAAAAGGCCAAAGTGCCATCACAGTATGTTTTGGTAAATGGAGGCCAGCATGGCCCGGGGATGTTTACTGATCAGTATTTCAAAATGATGACCGATTTTTTCCGGTCGCGGCTAACAACAACGCGATAGAAATAGAATGATAACTCAACACTATGAGGTATAGTAAAATAGTAGGCAACATTGCAAAAAAATATTTGTTATCAACTTTCGTTCTGATAACATATTCGGTTATACAGGCGCAGGATCTTGAGTTGATGGCGCCTGCCGGATTTGACCAGCTAAAGGTTGATCAACCCAAAGGGAAAATAGATACCATCATTTATCCATCCAAAACAGTAGGTAGTAAGCGGCGGGCATTGGTATATACCACTCCGGGTGCCTCAAAAAAACAAAAGCTGCCGGTGCTGTACCTGCTACACGGTATAGGAGGGGATGAAAAAGAATGGTTGAACCAGGGCTCCCCTCATGTAATACTGGACAATCTTTTTGCCGCAGGCAGGATACAGCCTATGATGGTGGTATTTCCAAATGGACGTGCCCTGAAGGACGATCGCTGGAATAGTAAAGAAACCTCCCAACAGGAAAAATCCGCTTCATTCGCCATTTTCGAAAAGGATCTGTTGAATGATTTGATTCCTTTAGTTGAAAAGAAATATCCGGTACTAAAGGACCGCGGGAACAGGGCGGTGGCCGGCTTATCCATGGGCGGCGGACAGTCGCTGAATTTTGGCTTAGGCAACCTCGATCAATTTGCCTGGATAGGCGGCTTCTCTTCAGCACCTAATACCAAACAGCCTAAGGAACTGTTGCCTGATACAGATAAAGCAAAGCGCTTGCTGAAGTTGTTGTGGATATCCTGCGGCGATCAGGATGGTTTAATACGCAATTCCAAACGAACTGCAGATTATATGAAGGCAAATGGTGTACCTCATATTTACTATTTAGAACCCGGTGGGCACGATTTTAAAGTATGGAAGAATGACCTGTATATGTTCTCCCAGTTTCTGTTCAAACCGGTGGATCCATCGGCGTTCCCCCAATACACGGTGCTGGGTGAGAGGGCTGCGACCAACATACGATCTGCATCCTATCCACAGGTAATGGCAGACCGTCGTGTGGTATTTCGTACCAGGGCCCCGGGAGTCCAAAAAGTACAGGTAGATCTCGGCAAAAAATATGACATGGTAAAGGGGGCAGATGGTGTGTGGTCCGTTACAACAGAGCCGGTAAACCCGGGATTTAATTATTATTCGTTATTGATAGATGATCTACCGGTAGCCGATCCGGCGAGCGAAACTTTTTACGGTATGGGGCGCATGGCTTCCGGTATAGAGATTCCTTTTGCGGGGGATAGCATTTATGCATTAAAAGAAGTGACGCATGGTGATATCAGGATCAAAAAATATTATTCATTTGTGAGCAACAGCTGGAAGCAGTTATACATCTACACTCCGCCAGGGTATGATCAAAATATAGACGAAAAATACCCCGTTCTTTATCTGCAGCATGGCGGCGGCGAAGATGAGCGGGGATGGGCTGCACAGGGCAAGGCAGATTTGATACTCGACAACCTGATTGCTGAAAAGAAAGCGCTTCCTATGATAATTGTAATGGCTGATGGCAACTTCAGTACCGGCGGTGCATTCAACGAACGTTCATTACGAACATTCGAAAATGAATTGATGCGCGCCGTCATACCTTTTATAGAAAAAAATTATCGCGTTGCGGAAGGCGCATCAAACCGCGCATTGGCGGGATTGTCGATGGGTGGTTTACAAACCCTGCATACGGGAATTAAAAATCATGATCAATTCGGGTATATCGGTGTATTCAGCTCAGGATGGTGGGCGAATCAACCGGAATTATCCGCTCCCCAGTATGATTTTATGAAAGCCCATGTAGCTGCCATCAACTCGAATATTAAGAGTTTCTGGATCGCAATGGGTGGAAAAGAAGACATTGCTTTTAACAATTGTAAAGCTATGTTAGCGCGGTTTGATGAGTTAGGCATTAAGTATACTTATAGTGAGTATCCGGGTGGTCATACATGGCCCGTGTGGCGTAACAATCTGTATCAATTTTCTCAGTTATTATTCAAATAAAAACAATGAAGACATTTTTTAAAAACAGTAAAAGAGGCGTATTCCTGTTGACATTACTCCTGGCAGTAAATTTCTTAACAGCCCAGGATAAAAACTTTCATATCTATTTATGCCTCGGACAGTCTAATATGGAAGGGCATGCCCGGCCACAAGCCGAGGATAGTGCAGGCGTTAGCGAAAGGTTCAAAGTGTTAGCTGCTGTAAATTGCGATAATCGCGGCAGACTGCAGGGCAATTTGTATACAGCTTTACCGCCACTGGCACGCTGCAATACCGGGCTCACACCAGCTGATTACTTCGGAAGAACGATGCTGGAACATTTATCCAAAAATATTACCGTAGGTGTTATTAACGTTTCTGTTGGGGGCTGTAAGATAGAGTTGTTCGATAAAGATAATTTTCAGTCTTACGTAGATGGCTCACCGGATTGGCTAAAGAATACCGTAAAAGCTTACGACGGTAATCCTTATCAACGTCTGGTAGATATGGCGCGTATTGCTCAGAAATCAGGTGTGATAAAAGGAATCTTATTACACCAGGGAGAGTCGAATACCGGCGACAGCTTGTGGACCAAAAAGGTAAAGGGTGTTTATGATAATTTATTAAAGGACCTGAATCTGAAACCTAATTCAGTGCCCTTGCTGGCCGGTCACCTGGTTTCCGAAGATCAGAATGGAGCCTGCGCCAGTATGAATAAGATCATCTCTACTTTGCCGCAGGTGATTCCTAACGCTCATGTTATTTCTTCTGTTGGTTGTGAGGGTGTTAAAGACAGGTTGCATTTCAGCGCCGCCGGGTACAGGAAATTGGGCAGACGCTATGCTGCCACCATGCTGGCATTGATGGGCAAAAAAATTACCGTTGAATAAATTGCCGGGTTATTAAATGATTAAACACGCACGAAAAATATTAAATGCTGTCGCAGTACTACTGGTGTGGACCCTGCTTGGTTCTTGCAGCGGTAGTCGTCAACAAAGTACAACAAAAACAGTACATACAGGGAAATGGGTAGGTACCTGGGCAACCGCCCCACAGCTGGTAGAGCCTAATAATATGCCACCTGCGCCAGGACTTACCAATAATACGATAAGACAGGTGGTAAGGGTTTCAATTGGCGGAGAAAGATTGCGTCTTCGTTTTTCCAATGCCTTTAGCAAAGAACCGGTAACTATGAAGGCCGTTGCTGTTGCTGTGGCAAGAGAAGGAAGTGTGATTGATCCATCCACGCAGCAGATCCTTAAGTTTAATGGAAGAGAAACAGTAACGATGTCACCCTCCGGCGAAGTATATTCAGATCCGTTGAATTTTACGCTTACTCCCGGATCAACGCTGGCTATTACCATCTATTGTGGCAATACCTCGCCCAGTACTACGGGGCACCCCGGTTCAAGAACCACTTCTTATATACTTGCCGGTAACCAAATAGGCTCAGTCGATTTCGCAGGGGCGGTTGCAACCGATCACTGGTATGTGATTAATAGTATCGAGGTTATAGCTGACGCAGGGGCATTTGCGATAGCGGCTTTGGGAAATTCTATAACGGATGGTCGGGGCTCCGGAACTAACAAACAGAACAGGTGGACTGATATCTTGTCGCAGCGGCTGTTAACTAATAGGGATACGAAAAATATCGGTGTGTTGAACCTGGGTATTGGCGGCAACTGTGTGCTGCGTGGGGGATTGGGGCCTACGGCCTTGAGCCGGTTCGATAGGGATATTCTATCGCAAAGCAGCGTAAAGTGGTTGCTGATATTAGAAGGTATTAATGATATTGGCGGCATCAGGAATGCGGAGAGCGCTCCTAAAGTGGCGCGGGAGCTGATTGAGGCCTATAGCCTTATGGCCGACAAAGCCCATGCCAGGGGAATAAAAGTATATGGCTGTACTATTCTGCCATTTGAAAAATCTTTCTATGATACGCCCTTCCGTCAGCAGGCGAGGGATACTGTCAATGAATGGATTCGTACTACGGATAAATTTGATGCCGTGATCGATTTTGATAAGATCATATGCAACCCGGGTGATATTAAAAAAATAAGTCCCGATTGGCACGACGGAGATTGGTTACATCCCAACCAGGCCGGGTATAAAAAAATGGGAGAGTCCATTGATCTGAACTTATTTACTAAATAGATAACCAACGCATTGTTTTTGGATATGAAAAAAGTTTTTACTCTTTTACTATGGTCAGTCCTCGGATCACCGGTCATGCTGCAGGCACAAACAGGTAACAAGGCCGCCAAAGACGCTGCTATTGTAACCGGAAAGTACCGTAATCTTTTCAAAGAAGCAGGCTACCGGCAAAAAGACATTGACGCCAAAGTAGCTAAAGCCTATAGCGATCTTTTCGAAAGCCCGAACGGTATTTACTTTGAAGTGGAAGACTCTTTGGCTTATGTATCGGATGTAAAGAACCGGGATGCCAGAACCGAAGGTTTGTCTTACGGAATGATGGTTGCTGTTCAACTCAATAAAAAGGAAATATTTGACAAGATCTGGCGGTGGTCAAAAAAGTATTCCCAGCACCATGAAGGACCCCGCAAAGGATATTTTGCCTGGAGCATTAATCCTAAGACTAACAAACCCAACTCTCCTGGCTCCGCTTCGGATGGCGAATTTTATTTTATTACCGCTTTATTGTTTGCATCCAATAAGTGGGGAAATAACACAGGCATCAACTACTATAAAGAAGCCCGCTTTATATTAGATGAAATGTGGAAAAAAGACGGAACGGATAACATATATAATCTGATCAATACGGAGCATAAGCAGATTAGTTTTGTTCCCGAGGGTAATAACTATAATTGGACAGATCCCTCGTATCACCTGCCAGCCTTCTACGAAGTATGGGCGCAGTATGCAAAGGACGGACATGAAGATTTCTATAAAGCCTGCGCCGATACATCAAGAGCTTTCTTTAAAAGAACCACTCATCCTGTAACAGCTCTTAATCCTGATTATGCCGAATTCAGCGGAGCGCCTCATTCCACCAGATGGATGCCTGCGGCATTTCGATATGATTCCTGGCGGGTACCTATGAATATTGCAATGGATTATGTTTGGTACGGCAAAGACAGGGTTTGGCAGCGTGATTACGCGCAGCGATTTCAGAATTTTCTAAGATCGAAGGGCATAGATCGTTTCGAAGACCAGTTTGAGTTAGACGGTAGCCGGCCCGAATTCATTTTGCAGGCAGGCCCGGTTAAGAAATTAAGGCACTCCATCGGATTGATAGCTACAGCAGCATCTGCATCATTGATGAACCCGGACAAGAACAGTCTCGATTTCGTTCATAAGTTATGGAATGCGAAGCTGGAGCCTTTTGAGGATGGTTATTACGACGCCTACTATGACGGTTTACTGTATTTGTTCTGCCTGATGCATTTAAGTGGTAAATACCAGATTATTCATGCAAAATAATATCCGTCACATTTTTATAAAGTATTAAATAGAGTATAATGATTAAGTTTGGTTTCTCTCAATTACAATTGCTGGCCATGGCCGCTTTGCTGTTGCTTGGTTTGGATGCAACTGCACAAAAGAAAAAAAATGAGCAGGCTGCGTCGGGTACAAACGTTCCTGTTTTTACCCGGTTCTCTTATACAGGAAATGACGCTGTATATACCAACAATCCTTTAAAGGAAGACGAATTTTATAACCCTATCCTGCAAGGATGTTATCCTGATCCCAGCATAGTTAGAAGGGGAGACGATTACTTCCTTGTAGCTTCTTCTTTTTCCATGTTTCCCGGTGTGCCTATTTTTCATTCCACTGATTTAGTGAACTGGAAGCAGATTGGGCATGTGCTGGACCGCCCTTCTCAATTGAAGGTCGAAAAGTCGGGTATCTCTGCAGGTATCTATGCACCTTCTATAAAATATAATAAGAAGAACGAAACCTTTTACATGATCACTACACAGATTGCAGGCGGTATTGGCAATATGGTAGTTAAAACCAAAGATCCTTTTAAAGGATGGGGTGAGGTAAAGAAGTTAAACTTTCCCGGAATAGATCCTTCTCTGTTCTTTGATGAGGATGGTAAGGCTTATGTGGTTCATAATGATGAGCATGCTGACCGGTCTAAGATCTTGTATAACGGACACCGTATTATCAGGCAGTGGGAGTATGATTTAGAAAAGGATGAAGTGATCCCGGGTACTGATGTAGTATTAGTAGATGGTGGTGTTGATATATCTCAAAAGCCTATTTGGATAGAAGCTCCCCACATGTACAAAAAGAACGGTAAGTATTACCTGATGTGCGCAGAGGGTGGAACTGGTGACAACCACAGCGAGGTTATTTTTATAAGCGATAGTCCAAAAGGGCCTTTTAAGCCAGCACTCAATAACCCCATTCTTACACAAAGATATTTCCCGGCCGACCGAAAAGATAAAATTGACTGGGCCGGTCACGCTGATCTGGTTGAAGGAAAAGATGGTAAGTATTATGCGGTATTTTTAGGTATCCGTCCCAATGCCAAAGATCGTGTAAATACGGGCAGGGAAACATTCCTGATTCCCGTGGATTGGTCAGGTACATTTCCCGTTTATCAAAACGGCTTGGTTCCCTTGAAGCCGAAATTGAAACTGCCTCAGGGGGTAACTAACCAAACCGGTAAAAACGGCTTTTTCCCTTCGGGTAATTTTACATTCACGGATAACTTCACGGCGGCCAACCTGGATTACCGATGGATCGCAATGAGAGGTCCGCGTGAAGAATTTATTACTACCTCCCCAAAGGGTGGCGTAAGCATCAAACCGTTTGAAGCCAATATTAAAGCGGTAGCTCCGGTATCAGCTTTATTCCACAGGCAGCAGCATGCCAGCTTTGAAACGGCAGTGACGATGAACTATGTACCTAAATCCGGCACAGACATGGCCGGTATTGTTTGCTACCAGGGCGAGGCATTCAACTATGTATTCGGTGTTACTAAAAAAGATAATGACTACTACCTGGTACTCGCAAAAAATGCAAGGGAAAGACAGGCAGGTCCTCCCCGCCAGGGTAGCGTTGTGCCCTCAACGATCATAGCCAGTACTAAAATTGACGTAAGAAAGCCCGTGCAATTGAAGGTATCGGCATCTCAGCAGGATGAATATACTTTTAGCTACTCAACAGACGGAGTTAATTTCCTGAGTGTTGGCGGCGCCGTATCGGGCGATATACTCTCCACCAATGTGGCGGGAGGATTTACCGGTGCTTTAATAGGTTTATATGCCACATCGGGTAATGATATACAGCCATAAGTAACAGCAGCATGAAAAAAGATCATGTTGGGCTGAACATACATTTTGCACATAATGATTTATCTAAAGCGCTCAAGTGTTAGTAAATAGTATATAGATGTGAATGAAAATACGGTGGGCTTTCACTTTTTAAATGGCATATTAAAGTTTTGATAAAAATGTTTTTGCCTGCCGGTCGCGCAGGATTCGAATTCTAAACATAACGTTCAATAAATGAAATTTTCAATCTTATCAGCTGCATTGGTAGTGCTTTTAGCAGCAAGTAGCAGGGCTCAGGATGCAATAGTAATGAGTCCTGATAAACAGTTAAGCGTAAGTGTATCCGTAAATAATGGCAGGGCTGAGTATGCGGTGAGCTACAAAGGTAAAGTGATGCTGGAGAACTCTCCGCTGGGATTTAAAACCAACGAAGGTGATTTTTCAACAGGTATAAAGTATTTAAGTAAAGAAGAGGCGACCGTAAATAAGAGCTATACGCAGGATCGTATTAAGAAATCGGAAATTCAATATCATGCTAACAAACTTACTTATTCAGTAGAAAACGCCAAACAGCAGAAAGTAAATATTGTTTTCCAGGTAAGTAATAATGATATTGCCTTCAGGTATGAGCTGCCAGTTTGGAAAGATCGCCAGAGCTGTGTAATAGAGTCAGAAACTACAGGCTACAAGTTTCCTGCGCAAACAACCACTTTCCTTTCTGCTATGATGGGGGCTATGACCGGGTTCGCGCGTACCGCACCAAGCTATGAGAGTGCTTATGAGGCAGATGGCTCTCTGGGTAAACCTACACGCAATAACGATGGATATGTGTTCCCGGGCTTGTTTCGCATCGGAGCAGATGGCTGGGTGTTGCTGTCAGAAACCGGTGTAAGTAGCTTGTATTGCGCTTCACATTTAAGCGATGGAACGAAAGAGGGTTTATACACCATTCTTTATCCTAATGTCAAACAAAATAACGGTTTTGGCAGCACGGGTGCGGCAATAGGCTTACCGGGCGTAACGCCCTGGAGAACCATTACTGTAGGCAGCAACCTTAAACCTATTGTAGAAACCACGATACCTTATGATGTGGTTGATCCGCTCTATGAAGCTTCGCAGCCATATAAAATGGGCAAATCAACCTGGAGCTGGATTGTTTGGCAGGATGCCAGTATGAATTATAACGACCAGGTAAAATACATTGATCTGGCGGCTGCTTTAGGGTACGAGTATATTTTAATGGATGCTTTCTGGGATAGCAATATAGGTAAAGAACGTATGAAGGAACTGATAAAATATGCCAACTCTAAAAAGGTAGATGTTTTTCTATGGTACAACTCTAACGGATCTTTCAATGACGCTCCCCAGGGTCCTAAAAACAAAATGAATACATCGGTTGCCCGCAAGCATGAAATGAAATGGTTGAAAGAAGCCGGAGTAAAAGGTTTGAAAGTGGACTTCCTAGGCGGCGATAAGCAGGAAACTATGCGCCTTTATGAAGATATATTATCTGATGCCAACGATTATGGGCTGATGATTATCTTTCATGGCTCTACCTTGCCTCGTGGGTGGGAAAGAATGTATCCCAATTTTGTTGGTGCAGAGGCAGTGGTCGCGTCTGAAATGCTCATTTTTTCACAGGGTGTACGCGAAGCAGAAGCTTACAATGCTTCCCTGCATCCATTTATACGCAACACGGTTGCCAGCATGGAATTTGGCGGTAGCTTGTTGAACAAATACCTGGTGAAAAGCAATGAAGGACGTAATAAACGTTTAACCACGGATGCCTTCCAGTTAGCTACAGCAGTGTTGTTCCAAAACCCTGTTCAGATGTTTGGTTTGACACCCAATAATCTCACCGATGTACCGGCATTTGAAATTGACTTTATGAAAACGGTTCCCACCACATGGAACGAAACCCTCTATATAGATGGATATCCGGGTAAGTACGCGGTTATTGCAAGGAGGCACAATAGCCAGTGGTATGTTGCAGGTGTAAACGGGCAAAAAGAGCCGGTTAAAATAAAAATTCAATTACCCATGTTTGCGGGTAAAAAAGTAAGCATGTATAATGATGATAAAGAAAAAGTGACCTTCTTAAAAGAAGTAACCATAAAGAAAAATGGTGAATTGGAAGTTGAGATGCAGTCTGGCGGAGGCTTTGTGATAAAGCAACATTAAAGAAAGACCTTTAATTACTTAAATAGATTATTATGATTCAGGCTACAATAATTTCATCATTTGAAAGGTGCATCAACTATAAAAGAAGTCGCTTTGGTGTGGTGTTGCTGTTGACTTGTTTCTTTGTGATTAATAACGCTAAAGGACAGGATATGAAGCTTTGGTACAATGAACCAGCCAAGGCATGGGTGGAGGCACTGCCTTTAGGTAATTCACGTTTAGGAGCAATGGTGTATGGTATACCCAAACGTGAAGAGTTGCAATTAAACGAAGAAACGATTTGGGGCGGAGGTCCGCATCGCAATGATAATCCCCGCGCATTGCAGACTTTGCCAGAGGCACAAAAACTGGTTTTTGAGGGCAAAACGAAAGAAGCAGACAAGTTGGTGAATGAGAACTTCTTCACCAAAATACATGGTATGCCTTATCAAACAGCCGGGAGCGTCATACTTAAATTCCCCGGGCATGAAAAGAATGCGTCTTACTACCGCGAACTGGACATCAACCGTGCGGTGGCATTAACCCGCTATAATGTAGACGGTGTAACTTATACGCGCGAAACTTTTTCTTCTTTTGTTGATAATGTAATCATTATGCGTATTACAGCCAGCAAGAAAGGATCAGTAAATTTCGATCTTAGCTATACCAAACCGGCGCCGTTTAAAGTGTTTGCTAAAAACAGTGTTTTGATAATGGAAGGTAAGGGCGCAAGCCACGAAGGTGTTGAGGCCAAAATAATATATCAAACGCATTCGGCTGTAAAAACCACTGATGGTAAAGTTTCGTTAAACGATAGTACAATATCGGTTGCCGGCGCTACTGTTGCCACTTTATATATTTCTATTGGCACCAATTTTATCGATTATAAAACAGTGGGAGCCGATTATGAAAAAAAAGCTGATGCTTACCTCGCAGCAGCTATAACGAAGGATTATAATATCGCTATCAAAAATCACTCGTCGTTTTATGCGAAACAGTTTAACCGTTTTAAGTTAGACCTGGGTAAAAATGCGGAGGCATCAAAATTACCTACCACGCAACGGATCATTAATTATCATACTACACAGGATCCGTCATTGGTAACACTGCTGGCACAATTCGGCCGTTACCTGTTGATATCCTCTTCGCAGCCCGGTGGACAGGCAGCCAATCTGCAAGGCATCTGGTGTAATGCTATGTATCCGCCCTGGGACAGCAAATACACGATCAATATTAATGCAGAAATGAATTACTGGCCTGCTGAGATTACTAACCTGTCAGATAACCACAAGCCATTTATACAGATGGTGAAAGAGCTCAGCCAGTCTGGTCGCGAAACAGCGAAGGTAATGTATGGCGCTGATGGCTGGACCGCACACCACAACACTGATATCTGGCGGGTGACTGGCCCCATCGATTTTGCGGC
Source organism: Paraniabella aurantiaca (assembly GCF_050309965.1). Classification (NCBI taxonomy): domain Bacteria; kingdom Pseudomonadati; phylum Bacteroidota; class Chitinophagia; order Chitinophagales; family Chitinophagaceae; genus Paraniabella; species Paraniabella aurantiaca. The sequence goes on from NZ_JBLOSY010000002.1 coordinate 281,270, forward strand.
AGCAGGCATGTGGCCAACGGGCGGTGCCTGGGTGAGTCAGCATTTGTGGGAGCATTATTTATACACCGGCGATAAGAAATACCTTGCCGATGTGTACCCGGCTATGAAAGGCTCAGCTGACTTTTTCCTTAGCTCTTTAATCAAACATCCTTCGAATGGTTGGATGGTGGTGTCTCCCTCGATTTCTCCCGAACAGGGACCGCTTTCAGCCGGAACTACTATGGATAATCAGCTCGTTTTCGATATACTTACAAGAACCGCAGAAGCCAACAGGATCCTGGGGGGCGATGCCGCCTATCGTGCGAAATTATTAGCTATGGTAAAAAAACTGGCGCCGATGCAAATTGGTAAGTACACGCAGCTGCAGGAGTGGCTGGAAGATATAGATGATCCAAAGAACGAACACCGCCATGTATCTCATTTGTACGGATTATACCCCGGAGACCAGGTGTCTCCCTACACGCATCCGAAGTTATTCGAAGCTGCACGCAATTCGCTTATTTACAGGGGTGATAAAGCTACCGGCTGGTCTATAGGTTGGAAGGTGAATTTATGGGCACGTTTACTCGACGGGAATCATGCTTATACAATCGTTAATAATATGCTTACACTGGCAGGCGGCGATAACCGGGACGGAAGAACTTACCCCAATATGTTTACAGCGCATCCCCCTTTTCAGATTGATGGCAATTTTGGGTTAACGGCAGGTGTTGCAGAGATGATCCTGCAAAGTCATGATGGAGCAGTACATCTTTTACCGGCGATACCCGACATTTGGAAAGATGGTTCGGTATCCGGTATTGTAGCCCGCGGTGGATACGAATTTGCAATCAAATGGAAAAACGGGGAAGTGATAGAGGTTTCCGTATTATCGAAATTGGGAGGTAACCTGCGCCTGCGTGCTTACAACGAGCTCAAAGCTGCCCATCTGCAACCTGCAAAGGGATCTAATCCGAATACATTATTTACAAAACCGAAGATAGCAGATCCGTTGATTTCCGATAAAGCATCTTTTAAAGGTACCTGTTTGAAAAAGGTATATGAGTACGATCTGACCACCAGGGCCGGGGGCAGGTACATAATATTCAGTAAATAGCGAGGTAAGGCCTGGAAGGCAAGGGCTTGCTTTGTTTTTATCTCTTTTTTAAATCTAAATAGTTACTGAAAACCTGGTAAAATCATTTCAAAAAAATAACAATGAATAAAAGTGTTTCTCCTCAGTCAACCGGTTTAAGCCGCCGGTTGACAAACCTATGTATTGCCACAATTTTGTTATTACTCACCAATCAATTGATGGCTCAAAATTACCCGCCATCTTGTGTAATAACGATGCCCTATAACAATGCCTATTTTCAGTCTGGTACCGATGTGCTGATAAAAGTGTACGCAACAGATTTTGGTAAAACAGCTCACAACGGAACTGTGCATTCCGTAGAATTTTATAACGGTGAGCAATTATTAGGCAAGGCCGATCAGCACAAAGATTATACCTATACATTTATATGGTCGAAAGTATCGGCAGGTAATTATACAATAAAAGCAAAGGCTACCAATAGTGCCGGCGTATCTTTTACATCAGCAGGAGTGGTAATTGCGGTAGGGGCTAACAAAGTCATACCAGCGGGGTTAAGTGCCGGCAAGGGCAAATACCTTGCTAATATTTATCAAAATAAGGATGAGCCGGGGTATGAAAAGTACTGGAACGGTGTTACTGCTGAAAATGCCTGTAAATGGGGCACCATTGAACCTGTTCGTGGCGAATATAATTGGGAGGTTGCAGACAAGGCTTACCATTACGCAGTATCGCGTAACCTCGTATTTCGATATCATGCCGGCGTTTGGGCCAGTCAGTATCCGCAGTGGCTGCTTACCCTTTCTAAAGAAGAAGCCCGTGCCGAAATAATTAAGTACCTAAAAACCATTGCAGCAAGATTTCCTTTGGCCGATCAGATTGATTTGCTGAATGAACAGCTATTCAAGCATCAGAAGGATAACCAGAAATTCAGAGAGTTGCTGGGTGGACCAGGTACCACCGAGACAGATTTTGGTTGGCAGATATGGTTATTTGAAGAGGGACGAAAAATTTTCAAAAATACCAAGCTGGTGCTCAACGATTACGGGCTGGAAGGCGATTTTAAAGCGATTAAAGCGCAGTTGGAGCTGTTTAAGGCTTTGCGGGACAGGGGACTGGTAGATGGCTTTGGCACACAGGCGCATGCATTTAATGTAGACAAACCGGCGGCCGACACGATCAAAGCTTCACTGGATATGATGGCTACCGCAGGCCTGCCCATTTATGTAACCGAGCTGGATATGAACGGAGGTATCAGGGGCAGGCAGGCCAATGATTCCCTGCAGCTCATCAGCTTTAAAAAAGTGGTACCGGTTTTTTGGGAACATCCTGCCGTGGCCGGCATTACCTTATGGGGTTACATAGCCGGCACTACCTGGATGTCCGGCACAGGCATCCTAAGCAAAGAAGGAACACCTAATCCGTCGCTGGTATGGTTGCAGCAATACATGAAAGCTATGCCGGTGTCAGGCTATCCATTGGGTGAAATCGTAAATGGTAAACCCAGGTAAGTAATATCGTTTTCATGCCGAAAACAGGATACTTCCCGCTGCTAACCTGTAAAAAAGCAGCTATGTTTTTCCCGTTTTGATAACAATACTTCTATCAAAATAAAAGTTTAAAAATGCTTGCAACCGATTGTATTTATTTCTTATCTTAGCTTAATAATTGTAAAAATGACAACTATTATTTCCGGAGTATTTGTCAGTTGCGCTTGCTGTTAGTTACTTTTCCAATTATGCAGGATCATCTTTGTAAGAATATTGCCGAACTTAATGTAATCGATTTTTGAAAGAGCATTACCAGATAAATATTTTATGTCTAACGGATGACCTTAACGAGGCATATAATGAGTTGCAGAAGATCGGTATAAACGAATAAGAAATGCAAAAAAATGTGTTGCTGCTATTAATGGCGTTGTTGCAAATAGCATTTGTAACAGCACAAAATCCTATCATCCGGCATATATTTACGGCTGATCCTGCACCACTCGTGTACAGGAATACGGTATACTTATATGCCGGGCGTGATACAGCAACGGTTGATGCTAAAACCTACCAGATGCCCAGCTGGCATGTATTCTCCTCAAAAAATATGGTTGACTGGAAAGATCACGGCCCGGTTTTAAAACCTACGGATTTTTCCTGGGCTGCGCGTGCTGCTAATGCCGCACATTGCATTGAGAGAAACGGTAAATTTTACTGGTATATTTCAGTGATGCATAAGAATAATGAAGTTAGTAAAGGCGGTGTTGCAATTGGGGTAGCAGTGTCTGAAAGTCCAACGGGACCGTTTAAAGATGCTATTGGCAAGGCCCTGATAACTAATGAAATGACCACAGATATGAAGCACTCCTGGGATGACCTGGATCCGGCTGCTTTCATTGATGATGATGGACAGGCTTATCTGTTCTGGGGTAATGGAAGTTGCAAATGGGCTAAACTGAAAGACAATATGATTGAACTGGATGGGCCCATTCATACATTCAAACCCGATCATTTTACAGAAGCGCCCTGGGTATACAAACGGAACGGCCTGTATTATTTGCTTTATGCAGCTAATTTTCCTGAAAGTATTGATTATGCTATAGCCACGGATATAAAAGGCCCATGGACCTATCGCGGGCGTATACAGGATCCGGTTACCAACAGCACTACTACCCATCCCGGGGTGATTGATTTTAAAGGGAAGTCGTATTTCTTTTATCATGACGGATCAATGCCCTCAGGCAATAGCTACAGGCGTTCTATTAAAGTAGATTACCTGCATTATAATAGTGATGGGACCATCAGGAAAATTGTAGAAACAGAGAAGGGCGTTAGTAAAGTGAATTAGTTGAAGCGTATTACCAAGAGGTGGGCGTGTCATTAAAAAAAATAGTATGAAGCAATTAAGATTATCGGTAGTTATAAGAAAAAGAGCGGGTAAGATAACTGTTAAGGTTGGGGTACTTACCAGCATATGCGCTATAATGTCTTACTGCGGCGCAGCACAGGATAAGCTTTATGGAAATGCTTTTTCATTAAACGATGTTAAACTAACCAGTGGCATTTTTAAGCATGCACAAGACCTGAACGTAGAGGTGTTGTTAAAATATGATATGGACCGTTTGCTGGCAGGATATAGAAAGGAAGCGGGACTTCCGGCCAAAGCCAAGATATATCCCAACTGGGAAGGGTTGGATGGCCATGTGTGTGGTCATTATTTAACAGCATTGGCCATGAATTATGCATCTACCGGTAATCCGGAGTGTAAGAGACGGATGGATTACATGATCGCTGAACTAAAAGCCTGTATGGAGGCTAATAGTAAATTATATCCTGACTGGGCGGTAGGCTATATTGGTGCCGTTCCCGACGGGAAAGCATTATGGCCTAAAATTAAGGCTGGTGATATCGCTCCTATCTGGAAATATTGGGTACCCTGGTATAACGTGCATAAAATGTATGCTGGGTTAAGGGATGCCTGGATGTATGCCGGAAGCGCAGAAGCAAGAAAACTATTTCTGGTTTTTTGCGATTGGGCTGTTGACGTTACAAATGGCTTGTCAGACGCACAAATGGAAAGTATGCTGGGTAATGAGCATGGCGGTATGAATGAAGTGCTGGCTGATGCATATGAAATGACAAAAGATGCCAGGTATCTTACAGCCGCTAAGCGATTTTCACATAGGGAGTTTTTAGAACCCTTATCAAAAGGTATAGATAACCTGGATAACAAACATGCCAATACGCAGGTGCCTAAAGCAGTTGGGTTTGAGCGTGTGGGCGAATTGACCAACGATGCACAATACTTACGGGCTGGTAGTTTTTTCTGGGAGACTGTAACCGGTAATCGCTCGCTGGCTTTTGGTGGTAACAGTCGAAGGGAATTTTTCCCGAGTGTTCCTTTTTATCGGGAGTATATAAGTGATGTGGAGGGACCAGAGAGTTGCAATACCTATAACATGCTCAAGCTGTCACAAGGGCTTTTCAGGTTAAGTCCTGATGCAAAGTATATGGACTTTTACGAGCGGGCTTTATACAATCATATCCTGTCTACCCAACATCCGCAGCACGGAGGGTATGTGTATTTTACGCCGGCACGTCCGCGTCACTACAGGGTTTACTCAGCACCTAACGAAGCTATGTGGTGTTGTGTGGGCAGTGGTATGGAGAATCATGGTAAGTATGGTGAGCAGATATATACACATGTAAAAGACTCTTTATTTCTCAACCTGTTTATAGCATCGGAGTTGAACTGGAAGCAAAAAGCAATGAAGCTAAAGCAGGAAACATCTTTTCCTGATGAAGCTGCCACAAAGCTTTCAATAACGAGCGGCGCCGGAAAATTTACATTGATGGTTCGCTATCCGGCATGGGTAAAGGATGGGGCTTTAAAACTCTGGGTTAACGGAAAACCGTTTGCCTATCAGCAAAAACCCTCGTCTTATATAGCTATCAACCGCCAGTGGAAAAAAGGGGATGTGGTGCGGATAGATTTACCAATGCGCACTACTATAGAACCAATGCCGAATGTATCAGAATACGTAGCTATTATGCACGGTCCGCTTCTGTTGGGTGCCAAAACCGAAACTAAAAATATCAGGGGATTGATCGCCGACGACGGCCGCTGGAGCCATATTGCCCATGGCGAAAAATTGCCCGTGAACCAGGCGCCTGTAATTGTTTCAGAACAGATCGGAGATGTTTCTCAAAAACTGGTTCCGGTAAAAGGAAAACCTTTGCAATTTACATTTGCGCGCAACTTAAACGTGGTTAACAATGCTGAATTAGTATTAGAGCCATTCTTCCGTATACACGATTCGCGTTACATGATGTACTGGATGGCCTTAACTCCTGTACAGTATAACAACTATATGGATTCGATTGCTCACGCTGAAAAAGAAAAGCTGGAGTTAGAAAAACGAACAGTGGATTTTGTGGCACCCGGTGAGCAGCAACCAGAAGTAGATCACCAGATGCAAACTGAGCGGTCCCGCAAAGGGAATGCGCATAATCAGGCTTTTAGAGAATCTGCTGCTGGTGGCTATTTCAGCTACAGCCTGGCTACCAATAAAGCAACTAACCTGGCTTTGATGGTGAGATATTGGGGAGCCGAAAACGGGAACCGGAGTTTTGACATTTATATAGATGACCAAAAACTGGTAACAGAAAATCTTAAAGAAAAATGGAACCGACCCGATATGATCGATGTAGAATACGCTATACCGGTTTCCATGTTAAGCGGGAAAGAATATGTGCGGGTTAAGTTTCAGGCAACAGAATCAAATACAGCCGGACCTGTTTACTATGTCAGGTTGGTGAAATCTAAATAGTAATCAACAGCAACTATAGCGCCAGGGCAAGCTTCAAAGTAGCACTAACAAGCTGCAATATGACACCCTTGCAATATTTGTTTAAAAAAATAAATCCTCAGATTTTTAATACACACGGATGAAAAAAACCTTCTTTTTTTATTTGCTGGTTTCAATATCCTTAACGACCAGCCTTCATGCGCAGCAAACTCAAAAAGCGCAGAACCCTATCATCTTTGCTGATGTGCCTGATATCTCTATTATTCGTGTAGGAAAGAATTACTACATGAGCAGTACTACCATGCACATGAGTCCGGGTGTGCCTATTATGAAATCTACCGATCTGGTGAACTGGAAACTCATTGGTTATTGCTACGATACGTTGAACAAGGTGGGGGTAGACGCTATGAATTTAGACAATGGCAAAAGTACTTACGGGCGTGGCTCCTGGGCCAGCAGCATTCGTTACAATAAAGGAACTTACTATGTTTCCACCTTTGCGCAAACTACCGGTAAAACCTATATCTATACTACAAAAGATATTGAAAAAGGCCCCTGGAAGGCGATAGAATTTAAACCGATGATGCACGATCATTCATTGGTTTTTGATGATGATGGAAAAATATATATGTTATATGGCGGTGGTAAATTAAGGCTGGTTGAACTAAAAGAGGATTTGAGTGGTGTAAAGGAAGGTACCGACCATGTAGTAATTGAGAATGCTACATTGCCCACAACTCCTGAAGGTAGTCGTGGAGGTTTACCTGCAGAAGGTTCGCAGGTGTTTAAAGTAAATGGCAAATTTTACCTGTTCAATATTTCATGGCCTCCCGGTGGACAACGTTCTGTAATTATTCACCGGGCCGATAAAATTGGCGGTCCGTGGCAGGGTAAAATAGGCTTGCAGGACAAAGGCGTGGCGCAGGGCGGTTTAATTGATACACCAGACGGCCGCTGGTTTGCCTATCTCTTCCGGGACAATGGTGCTGTGGGCCGCATTCCCTACCTGGTTCCGGTGAAATGGGTGGATGGATGGCCGGTGATAGGCGATGAAAATGGTAAAGTACCTATGACACTCGATCTGCCTGCCAGTAAAGGACTAATTCCGGGCATTGTAGCTTCTGATGAATTTACACGTAAAAAGAATGATGCGGCCCTGCCGTTGGTATGGCAGTGGAATCATAATCCGGTAAATGAACTGTGGTCAGTAACCGCCCGTAAAGGTTATTTAAGGCTAACTACCGGTCGCATCGATACTACCTTCCTCCAGGCCCGCAATACACTTACACAACGTACCATAGGTCCCGTTTCTTCGGGCACCACTTCGATAGATGTATCGAATATGAAAGACGGCGATTTTGCAGGCATAACATTATTGCAAAGAAACTATGGAATAGTAGGCGTAAAAATAGAGGGCTATAAAAAAACATTTGTAATGATCAACGCCAGCAATAACAATCCGGTCGTAGCCGCTACCGTTCCGCTCAATCAAAACGTTGTTCACCTGAAAGTAGCCTGCGATTTCACTAATAAAAAGGACGTAGCTGATTTCTTCTATAGCCTGGACGGTAAAACATGGATTCCCATTGGCACACAGTTGAAAATGGCTTATACAATACCTCACTTTATGGGTTACCGTTATGGCCTGTTTAATTATGCCACTAAAGAGACAGGTGGGTATGCCGATTTTGATTATTTCAGGATTGACAATAAATAACTAAGTTGATTATTTCCATGATGAGAAAGCATACTAAAGAGGCAGTTGCAGTAATCGTATCGCTGGCGGTTACAATTACAGCTTCGGCACAAAATCCTTTCATCACCAACCAATTCACCGCCGATCCATCGGCAAGGGTTTTTGGTAACAGGGTATATGTATTTCCCTCGCACGATATTCAGGCGCCCGATGGTAAAAACCTACGCAAGGACTGGTTTTGCATGGAGGATTATCACGTATTTTCTTCGGAAAACCTGGTCGATTGGACCGATCACGGGGTGATTGTTACACAAAACAAAGTATCGTGGGTAAAGCGCGATAGTTATGCGATGTGGGCGCCCGACGCCATTGAACGTAATGGCAAGTATTATTTCTACTTTCCCGCTACTCCTAAAGATTCAACGATCGGTCGTGGCTTTACTATTGGCGTAGCCATAGCAGATAAACCCGAAGGGCCCTATATACCAGAAGACAGGCCCATTAAAGGCGTTCGCGGCATCGACCCGGGCGTTTTTATTGATAAGAAAGATGGGCAGGCCTACCTGTACTGGTCGCAGGGGAACCTATATGGCGCCAAACTGAAAGCTAATATGCTGGAGTTGGACTCCGAAGTGTTTACGTTAAAAGAGTTTCCAACAAAGGGTTTGAAAGAAGGACCTTATGTTTTTGAGCGAAACGGTATTTACTACATGACCTACCCACATGTAGAAAACAACATTGAAAGATTAGAATATGCCACCAGCGATAATCCCCTCGGGCCGTTCAAATTCGCGGGAGTTATTATGGATGAATCGCCCACCGGGTGCTGGACGAACCATCAATCAATTATTCAGTTCAAAAACCAATGGTACCTGTTTTATCACCATAACGATCTGTCACCCCGGTTTGATAAAAAACGTTCTGTAAGAGTGGATAGTTTGTTTTTCAACCCCGACGGAACGATCAAAAAAGTAATACCAACGTTGAGAGGTGTAGGGTTAACTAATGCTTTAAAAGAAATACAAATAGACCGTTACAGTCATATCAGCGGCGCAACCGTTGATTTTATAGATACGGTGAATACGTTTGGAGGATGGAAAACCGTCTTTGCAAAAGGGGGAGATTGGGTACAATATAATAGTGTTGATTTTGGTAGCTTTAAGGCAAGAACAGTCACCATTCGCGTGAAAGCTGATGCAAATGCAGTATTACAAATAGGTACTAAGCAAAATGGAATAATTGCTGAAGCCAAACTGATTAAAAGGTCGGGATGGCATGATGTGGAAATTCCGGTGAAGAAAGCGCCGAAGGACGTAAATGATTTGGTGATTACGCTAACAACAGGGAAAGACGTTGAAGTGGATTGGATAAAATTTAAGTAAGAAAGTTGGAGAGTAGAAAGAAATCCGGACGGAGCATATCGCCTGATACCAGCCTTTTCGAAAATAAAATAATATCTCTGGAACTTGTCATTATTAAAAACAATAAATCTAAAAGTATGAAACAAACATTTACACGTATCTTTTTTGTAGCCATGGTTACTTTAGCTACCTCCACTTTATTTGCACAACGCGCTGCACTTTCGGGCGAGTGGAAACTGGATGAGAAAAAAAGTGAATTAGGCGAGTTTGCCAGGGCTGCAACTTCCATTAAAACGGAGCAGAAAGACGATGCAATTACTATTACCAGGGTAACACCCGGCTTTAATGGTGGCGATCCCATGACAAATACCGTAACCTTAACTTTTGATGGCAAAGTAGTAGAATCGGAAGGCTTTCGCGGATCTAAAAGAAAATCAACCGCAAAGTGGTCTGAGGATGCCAAAACACTGGTAGTGAGCAGCACCATGAGCTTTGAGCGCGACGGACAAACATCTGAGTTCAAATCCACCGAAAGCTGGAGCATTACTAAAGACGGCCAGCTTTCAGTAGTTACCCAGTCTAACTCACCAAGAGGAGAGAGCACTGTAAAAGCTATTTACACAAAAAAGTAACCTTGTTATGTCCCGGAATCTTTCACAGAAGGATTTCGGGATATTCATTCATTTTAATGGGGGCGCTGTATATCGCCTGGGTATTTTGTGTTGGGAATATTGTGGAATGTTTTAATAAAAGTCATTTTTACTTTTATTTTTTATAGGACATCAGGCGGCTATACCGGGCATGTACCGTGTAATAGCAAGCAGCAGAGGGCAATAGTGTTTATCCTTCGATACAGGTAAATCCTACGGATACCATAGGTACGAAAGATATACTAACAGCATATTGTTTTAAAGTAAAGAGAATCGTGTGTTTCGAATGGTGACGTTAGTAAACGCAATGTTCTGTACAAAAGATAATTATATGGAGTTGAGAAACAGATTTCAAATATCACTGTTAGCAGTGTTTTTAATGCTGGGAGGCAGTAAGTTGCAGGCCCAGGCCCGGGTATGGCTAGACCAATTGGATTTAAGCGTAGCTACACAGGGCCACGGAAAACCGGGTGTTAACAAGTCAGTAGACGGGAGGCCGCTTACCATCGCAGGTAAAGTATTTGAAAGAGGATTTGGAACCCATGCTGAAAGCTCCTTATTCATCAGGCTGGACAAAAAAGTATCCAGGTTTTCGGCACTGGTAGGTTTAGATGATGAAATGAAAGGACAAAGGCCGGCTGTCGAATTTGAGATTTATGCTGACGATAAAAAAATATGGTCAAGCGGTGTTATGCGGTTAGGTGATGCTGCTAAACCCGTGTCGGTATCGTTAGCGGGCATCAGTAAACTGGAATTGGTGGTGACTGATGGAGGGAATGGTCCTTATTATGATCATGCGAACTGGGTGGATGCTGTATTTGAAACCGATGGCCTGAAAACATTGGCAACTTTTAATCCCGTAGCATCGGAGCCTTACATTCTTACTCCAGCGCCGCCCGCCGCACCGCGCATTAATGCTGCTACTGTATTCGGGGTGCGCCCCGGCTCCCCGTTTTTGTTTAGAATTCCGGCTACCGGTGAAAGGCCGATGGTTTTTTCGGCGACCAATCTTCCGCAGGGACTGCAATTGGATACTAAAACCGGCATCATCACGGGCCACATTTCCCAAAAGGGAACATACAACGTAGTACTGCGTGCAAAAAATGCAAAAGGTAAGATCACTAAGAAGCTTCGTATTGAGTGCGGAGATCAAATAGCATTAACACCAACAATGGGTTGGAATAGCTGGAATTGTTTCGGACACGAGGTTTCTGCTGATAAAGTAAAACGGGCAGCCGATGCTTTGGTTAAATCAGGATTGATAAATCACGGCTGGAATTACATCAACATCGATGATTCCTGGCAATTTAACAGAGACGGAAAAGACCCGTCTTTCAAAGGAAAAATGCGTGACGAAAACGGCTATATTCTTACCAATTCCAAATTTCCGGATATGAAAGGGCTAACGGATTACTTTCATAGTCTCGGATTAAAAGCCGGCATATATTCATCACCCGGACCCTGGACCTGCGGTGGTTGCGCAGGAAGTTACGGTTATGAAAAACAGGATGCCGAAAGCTATGCAAAATGGGGATTCGATTATCTGAAATACGATTGGTGCAGTTACGGAGGCGTGTTGAATGGTTTGCCCGATAATGACCCGAACAAAGTTTCTTCACTCAATTTTCAGGGTGGAGGAGATTTGGATAAGGGCGTGAAACCATTTAAGTTAATGGGCGATTTATTAAAAAAACAACCGAGAGATATTGTGTATAATCTTTGTCAATATGGGATGGGCGATGTTTGGAAATGGGGAAATGAAGCCGGCGCGCAATCCTGGCGTACCACTAACGATATTACCGACAGCTGGTCAAGCGTGAGAAGCATTGCGCTTGCCCAGGATAAAGCAGCGGTATGGGCGAAGCCAGGTAACTGGAACGATCCTGATATGTTGGTGGTAGGCGTTGTAGGTTGGGGGAATGCACACCCCAGCCGCCTGAAGCCCGATGAGCAATACCTGCATATCAGTTTATGGAGTATTTTCTCAGCACCTTTGCTCATTGGCTGCGACCTTGAAAAGCTGGATGCCTTCACTTTAAATCTATTAACAAACGATGAAGTGATTGCTGTAAACCAGGATGCGTTAGGGCTGCAGGGCACCTGCCTTCAGACCATCGGTGACCTTCGCATTTATGTAAAGCAGCTGGAGGACGGGAGCAGGGCGGTAGCCTTCGCAAACTTTGGAAGAGATAAGGTGAACATTTCATACAAGGATTTTGACAAACTGGGCATCAAAGGAAAACAAACTGTACGTGATCTGTGGAGACAAAAAGATATAACCCGGTTAAATGCTGGTAAGGATGCCCTGTCGCTGGAAGTTCCGGTGCATGGCGTATTGTATTACAAGTTTCGCACTGCAGGTAAATAGAAGCCAAGGTGTTGTTATGTTGCCCCAATAGTAAGAGTAACGATACCATTTTAAACATGCTACAAAATTGACCATTACATGAAAAGAAGATTGATATCGGTGTTTGTACTAGGTATATTAATGACAGCAACTGGTTTAAAGGCCCAGAACAATACCGGTTTCTGGAAATTTGCCACGCATCCTCCTTTAGGCTGGAACAGCTGGGATATTTTTGGTACCACGGTAACAGAGCAGCAAATAAAAGAGCAGGCTGATGCGATGGCGGTACACCTGCTTCCCAGCGGCTATAAATACCTGACGGTAGATATACAGTGGTACGAACCCGAAGCAAAAGGGCACTATTATAATCCCAAGGCGATCCTTACCATGGATGAATATGGCCGGCTGACTCCCGGCTTAAAAAAGTTTCCTTCGGCAGCTGACGGAAAAGGGTTCAAACCACTTGCCGATTACGTTCATTCAAAAGGATTGAAGTTTGGTATCCATATTATGAGAGGTATTCCACGTCAGGCTGTTGAGAAGAATACGCCCGTTTTAGGCACTACTGTAAAGGCGCAGGACATAGCTTTGAAAAATTCAATTTGTCCCTGGAATCCCGACATGTATGGGGTAGATGCCACTAAGCCGGAAGGAAAGGCTTATTATAATTCAATCATCAGGATGTATGCCGATTGGGGCGTGGATTATATTAAAGTGGATGATATTTCCCGGCCTTATGATAAAGTGCAGCAGGCAGAAATTGAGGCGATACGAAAAGCGATCGATGAAACAGGGCGGCCCATTTTATTAAGCCTCTCCCCGGGTGCTACGCCGGTTAGAGCTGGTGACCATGTAAAGACACATGCGAACCTGTGGCGGATCACAGATGATTTTTGGGATAGATGGGGATTGCTGCTTGCTATGTTTGAAAGATTGGACGCCTGGACACCTTTTCGCGGACCAGGGCATTTTCCTGATGCAGACATGTTACCCATCGGCATCATTGATTTTAACCGCAAAACTAATTTCACACCGGATGAGCAATATACCCTCATGAGCCTGTGGGCCATTGGAAAATCGCCGCTCATTTTTGGCGGAGATATGACAAAACTGGATGCTTTTACAAAAGAAATGCTCACGAACCCCGAAATGCTTAAGGTGAACCAGGAAAGTGTCAATAATCGTCAGGTTTCGCGGGATAAGAATTTAGTGGTTTGGACCGCAGACATTCCGGGAAGTAAGGACAAATACGTGGCATTATTCAATGCGCAAAGCAAGGGCGATAACATCAATTTTGATAATGCAGATTATGCAAGCCCGGTCATCGCGGGAAATGGCAGTTCACAAAAAGTAGAAGTGTCGGTAAAGAATGGCAAAAAGCTGGTGCTATTTGTTAAAGATGGCGGTAATGGATTTGACTGGGATCATGTGGCATGGATAGATCCCGTATTAACAGGCCCTAAAGGAACACTGAAACTTACGGATATAAAATGGACCAGTGCCTCCGCCGGCTGGGGTGAGGCACGTGTAAATCGTACTTGCGACGGTCAGCCGCTTCGCGTCAATAACCAGCCTGCGAATGGTATAGGCACCCATGCGGAATCGGTTATTATCTATGAGTTGCCTGAGGGTTATGATACTTTTTCGGCTACCGGAGTAGTTACCAAAGATGAAGGGTCGGTTGTATTTGGCGTATGGGTAGATAAGGGTAGCATTGATCTGCCCGGGAAAGCCTCCGTATCTGTCGATTTCAACGCTATTGGTATGAAAGGTAAAATCAAGGTGAAGGATCTGTGGAGCCATAAAGATCTCGGTGTTTTTGAGAAAAAATTTGGACGGGATTTACCATTGCATGGTGCAGGTCTGTATCGCCTTACACCGGTAAAAAAGTAAAGGGATAAAGTTTCACCTGTTAGCCCTCGACGAGGGGGCTTAGAATCTGAAAACAGATAACAAAGAGTGAGCACTACAAGGATAATAGTGTTTATTATAAAATTTTTATTGCACACAATACATATAGGTATGAAAAAAAACAGATTTTTCTTTAGTACGCTGGCGTTGTTATTGACCACCGGGGCTTTAACGGCTCAGAACCCCGTTGTACAAACAAACTATACGCCTGATCCTGCGCCAATGGTATATAAGGGGCGCGTATATATGTATACCGGGGATGATATACCAGGTTTTGATTTTTATTATATGACAAAGTGGAGAGTATATTCTTCTGCCGATATGGTGAACTGGACAGATCACGGCGTACCCATTGCCCTGGAGTCGTTTTCATGGGCAAGAGACAGGGCCTGGGCTGCACAGTGTGTAGAGCGCAACGGTAAATTTTACTGGTACATGTGTGCTCAGACAATCGATAATAATATGGCTATCGGGGTTGCAGTGGCAGATAGTCCCACAGGGCCTTTTAAGGATGCATTAGGCAAGCCCCTGGTTACTACCGGAAGCTGGTCGAATATAGATCCCACAGCCTTTATCGATAACGACGGGCAGGCATATATGTATTGGGGTAATGGCAGCTTATACTATGTAAAACTGAATAAAGACATGATATCTTATTCAGGCGATATTGTTGAAGTTCCGCAAACGCTTGAAACATTTGGCGGCGTAAGAAGACCCAGAGGAGCGCAGCATAATCAAAATGCGCAGGCGACGCCTGCGGTACCCAACAAGGATATGTACGTAGAAGGTCCCTGGTTTTATAAACGTAACGGCATCTATTACCAGATATTCGCTGGCATGGATAAGGGAAAGGAAACCCTGTCTTATTCCATTAGCAATAGCGCTACCGGCCCCTGGAAATATCAGGGACGTATTATGGTGGATCAGCCCACTAACAGCTTTACCAATCATGGAGGTATTATTGATTTCAAAGGAAATTCTTATCTATTTTATCATACCGGGTTGTTAAAGGGCGGCGGAAGCTATGGCCGCTCCTCCGCAATAGAAACCTTTAAGTATAACAGTGATGGTACCATACCACAGGTTACAATAACTAAAGAAGGAGTTCAACCCGTTGGCACGCTTAATCCATATAACCGGGTTGAAGCCGAAACTATTGCCTGGTCAGAAAAATGTACCACAAGCGAAATGGAAAAAATTGGTGTATATGTTTCCGGTATTCGTAATGGCGGCTATGTGAAAGTACGTTCAGTTGATTTTGGAAATACGGCTCCGAAAAGTTTTTCAGCTGCTGTTGCTGCCGGGCTTGACGGTGGTGTGCTGGAAGTACATATAGACAGTGTTGGCGGAACAAAACTGGCCGCCGTTAAAGTACCGCGTACCGGCGGCTGGAAAACATGGAAAACGCTGACAGAAACAGTAGTAACCCCGGTAACGGGAGTACGGGATGTTTACCTGGTTTTTAAGGGGGAGAATATTACTGCCGGCCGCGAGCTTTTTAATTTTGATTACTGGATGTTTAATAAATAGTTTTGGATGCTTTGATTCATCTTCTATGAACAGGCTCTTACTAAAGTTCAATGCCCTGAAGTTATATATGTTAACTGCTTATGAACAGGAATTGAATGTTTCCGCCATCAATTTAGCCGCAGGTAAAGCTTTAAGCTCAAGGCTGCGCGTAACGATACTTTAAAAAAAATAAATATTTGAAGATGAGTTTTTTGAGTAAGACGATAATGGGTGCAGCAATAATGTGTGGTAGCCTGACTGGCCTAAGGGCTCAAAACCCGATCATACAAACCATGTATACCGCTGATCCTGCACCAATGGTATATAACAACAGGTTGTATGTTTATACGACACATGATGAGGATGCTTCTACCTGGTTTACTATGAACGACTGGAAAGTTTATTCAACAAACGATATGGTCAACTGGACCGACCATGGTGTTATACTTTCTTACTCCGATTTTGAATGGGGAAAGGGTGACGCATGGGCAGCACAGTGCGTTGAGAAAAACGGGAAGTTTTACTTATACGTTCCCATGATTTCGAAAACAAATAACAGGGGCGCTATCGGTGTTGCAGTGGGTGACAGCCCGATGGGACCGTTTCATGATCCGTTAGGCAAACCTTTGGTGCAAAGCGAGTGGGGCGATATTGATCCCACTGTTTTTATTGACTATGACGGGCAGGCGCATATGTATTGGGGTAATCCTAAACTCAAATATGTGAAGTTAAATGAAGATATGATATCCTATTCGGGTGATATTGTAGAAGTACCTATGACTGAAGCCTCTTTCGGGAAGCGGGACGGCGATCCGAAGCGGCCTACAAAGTACGAAGAAGGTCCCTGGCTCTATAAACGCAATAATCTCTACTACCTGTTTTGGCCCGGAGGCCCGTTGCCCGAGTTCATTGGTTATTCCACCAGCAAAAGCCCTGAAGGACCCTGGAAATATGGTGGCATCATAATGCCCGCAGAGGGCAAATCTTTCACTAATCATCCTGGTGTTATTGATTTCAGAGGTAAAACTTATTTCTTTTATCATAACGGGGCCTTGCCCGGAGGAAGTGGATTTACCCGCTCGGTTTGCGTGGATGAACTCAAATTTAATAAAGATGGTTCTATTACACCTTTTAAAATGAGCGAAGGCATTACCAAAAGCATAGCGCCCTTAAACCCTTACCAGATGGTGCAGGCCGAAACCATATCCTGGTCGCAGGGAGTCAAAGCCAGCCAAAACCCTAAAGTCGGCGTTTTTATTACAGCAACCAAAGACGGGGCTTATACCAGCGTTAAAAATGTTGACTTCGGCACCCGGGGCGCAGCGTCGTTTTCAGCAAGGGCAGGCACTACGCATAATGGTGGCGTTACCATGGAAATCCGGTTGGACAAACCAGATGGTCCCCTCGCCGGAATCTTAAAAATACCCATGACCGGAGGCAGCGATCGTTGGGCAATAACAGATCTCAAACTGGACAATAAAATTAGGGGTATACATGATCTGTTCTTTGTTTTTAAAGGAAAAGCGCCTTCAAATATCTTATACTTCGACTACTGGAGGTTTATAAACTAATGATTGCAGTAAAAAAAGCAGGCACCTGATCAACGGTTGGAGTATTCGATAATTTTGAAACCGATATCATTTTATTGATAATAGGTTGTTGCTACTATCGCCAAAGGTCTTCAATTATTAGACGTTTTCAAAAATTGCAATCGATTTAAAAATTTTGTAAAAATTAGCGAAAGGTCCGGTTCTTTTAAACGTCAAACCGGCAATACAAATTTTATGAGACTAGCTGGATTTTTCTTTTTTATAATGCTCAGCATTAGCGGATATGCCCAAACTGTAAAAGGTACCTTGATGGATCCTGTTGAAGGTATTGTGGTAAAAGGAGTAACTGTTCAATTATTGAATGCTTCAGACAGTACCATATTGAAGACTACAACCTCAGACTCCTCCGGTACCTTTTTGTTTTCTAACCTATCTATCGGGAATTATGTGTTGAAGGCAACAGCGATAGGCTTTGAAAATTTTTCCAGGCCCTTTTCATTAACTGCTTCTGAGCCGTCGGTTGATATGGATGATGTTTATATTCCCAAAAAAACAACAACACTGGAAGGTGTGATAATTGTGGCGAACGCGCCGGCAGTGAGCCAAAAGGGCGACACCACGCAGTTTAGCGCTTCGCAGTATAAAGTGAATCCCGATGCAACGGCCGAAGATCTTATTAAAAAAATGCCGGGCATAACTGTTGCCAGGGATGGTACAGTAACGGGCCAGGGCGAACAGGTTAGAAAAGTGACCGTAGACGGAAAGGATTTTTTTGGCGATGATGCCAATATGGCCTTAAGAAATTTACCTGCTGAGGTAGTGGATAAAATACAACTTTTTGATCGTTTAAGTGACCAGGCCCAGCTTACCGGGTTTGATGACGGGAATTCTATGAAAGCTATAAATATAGTAACACGCGGGGGTATGCGCAACGGTCAGTTTGGTCGCATTTTCGCCGGTTACGGATCCGACAACACTTATTCGGCGGGAGGCAATACCAGTTTCTTTAAAGGAGATCGTAGAGTAACACTTATCGGTAATTTCAATAACATAAATGTTCAAAACTTTGCCCAGCAAGACTTATTGGGTATGATGAGTGGTGGACGCGGCGGTGGCGGTCGTGGAGGTGGAGGTTTTGGCGGAGGGGGCTTTGGGGGTGGTTTCGGTGGAGGCGGTATATCTTTTGGCCAGGCCGGCGGAATCAATACCACCAATGCGTTTGGTATTAATTATTCTGATAAATGGGGCAAGAAAATTAATGTAAGCGGATCTTATTTTTTCTCGAATGGCAAAAACGTAAATGAAACGGAAACATTTTCACCTTCTGTGACTAACGATGAAAGTAGGGTATTGAATCTTACAACCAGAAATACATCTGTTTCCAACAACAACAATCATCGGTTTAATATGCGGTTTGAATATAAGCTGGATTCAAACAATACGATTACTTATATACCAAGCTGGAACTTTCAAAATAACAGTAGCAGGTCTACCAACTATACATCGGCTATTTACGCCGATGGAGACAGTTCTTATATCAGCGATGCTTCGGGCAGCTCCAACCGCGATGGCTTTAATATAGGCAACAGTTTAATGTACCGCCGTGCTTTCAAAAAAGCGGGCCGGAGTTTATCGCTTTCATTACAAGCTAACTTTAGTAAAAACGATGGTGAGAATTTCAATCTCACTACTATTGATAAGTACGAAGAAATTAACCTGCCCGATGTGCGCAATCAATACCGGACTAATCCAACCAACAGCGCTAACTATTCTGCCAGGATGAATTTTACGGAGCCATTAGGTAAAAATGGTATCCTGGAGCTGAGTTATACACCAGCCAAACGTATCAATAAACGCAACCAGGAAACTTTTGACTATGATGGTGTAGCCTATACAATACCCAATATTGCGCAGTCAAACCAGTTCGAAAATACGGTAGTGACCCATAATGGCGGCTTCAATTACCGACTGGGCAGGGGAAGGGATAACCAGCTCTCCGCCGGGTTTGATCTTCAATATTCAAATCTTTACAGCGAAAGAACAAAGCCTACTATAGGCAAGGTAGATCAGAACTTTTTTGCATTTCTTCCTAACCTGATGTGGAATAAAAAAGTAGGACGTTACGGTAATGCACGCATTTTCTATCGCTCGGGTACTGATTTCCCCTCCATCGATCAATTACAGGACGTGATAGACAGCTCTAACCAAACCAGTATTATTGTGGGTAATCCTAATCTGCAACAGGCATACAACCATAGAGGAGCGATCAGGTATATATATGCTAATACCAAAAATAGCAACAGCATAACCGCTAACATAAACTTCAACCTGATAGATAATTATATTTCTACCGACGTGGTGAACAACAAGGGAATTACCAATACAACCTATATTAATCTTGACGGGTATCGTAATTTTTCAGGCCTGCTGGTATATGCATTTCCTGTAAAATTCATTAAATCCAACTTTAATATTACTACTAATTATAGTTATGATAAGACTCCGGGTAAGTACAATGGCAATTCGGGTTTTGTAACCAGAAATACGTTTGGCGGCGGCATCGTATTAAGCAGTAATATTAGTGAGTTCATTGATTTTACGTTGAATTATGACATCAATTATACAAAGACAAGTAGCACATTGGACAATGCAAGTGCTGGTCAAAACTACCTGCAACAAAGCCCCGGAGGAACGCTTAACTTACTAGCCAAATCGGGATGGTTTTTTAATACGAACATTAACTATCAAAACTATAAGCTTGAAAATGGGCGCGATGAAAGGTTTGCGTTATGGAATGCTGCATTGGGCAAAAAATTTATGCCAAAAAAACAGGCTGAGTTAAAGCTATCTGTTTTTGATATTTTAAAGCAAAATAATAGCTTTAGTCAAACTCTTAATCGTTCTAATCTGATTCAAACAACAACCACCCGCGTTTTACAACAGTATTTTATGCTCACATTTACCTATAGCTTGCGCAACTTCGGTAAGGCTAATACTTCCATGCCGGGTGGTGATTGGCGCGGTGGAGGCGGACCATTTCAGGGACGGCCACAGGGTGGACCTCCATCATTTTAAATAAGGAAAGATTTCTTCATATAGCAAAGCAAAGGGCCGGCGGTTGTCTAATCAGCGGCCCAATTTTTTTGCACATATAACTACGCTCATTATACAAGGAGATAGCAAGGAGAAAAAAATATCTCAATTAATGCAATCGATTGCAATATTGTTTTATCTTTATTTGTCTTTAGTACAATTAAAGTATGGCCAGATCGTGGTAAGAGTAGCATTGCTTGATAGATAAATAACAGGGCGGAGCTTGCATCAGAAAATAGGTACACCGCTTGTCTGTCATATTTTACCGGGTTGAATTCAAAGTGGCCTTGGTCCGGAATGCTTACAGAAGCTGGTTACGATTATTAGGATAACATGATATAACATATTTATGAAAAGATTCAAATTTCTGTTAGGAAAGCCAGCTGCAGGTTTGGTTGTTGCAACAGCTGCATTATTTTCTATGTTCCAGGCCCATGGTCAAAAGGCGCCGGTTTCTAAAAATACGCCGGCGAAATTCGTGCATACAGCAGCGGGCAATCCTTACCTGCCCTTGTGGGAGCATTTACCCGATGGCGAACCGCGTGTGTTTGAAGATCCCGATAATCCGGGGAAGTACCGGGCTTATATTATAGGATCGCATGACCTGCGGGTAAACAGTTATTGTGGTCCTGATATCAGGATGTGGTCGGCTCCTGCAGAAGACCTGACCAGTTGGAGGGATGAGGGACCTGTTTTTATCTATCCTATCGACGGGCAATGGGATGTGATGTATGCGCCGGACCTGGTTGAAGTAAAACGAAAAAATGGTACCAGGGAATATTATTTGTACCCGCATAGCCGTGGCCGCAACAGGGAAGCAATGGTAGCAAAAGCAAGCCGTCCCGATGGGCCGTTTACACCCGTTAACCTGACACCCGATGGGAAGAGTACTGTTCCCGGAAGTATTTTAGGATTTGACCCGGCTATATATGTGGAATATATCACCGATCCGGAGGACCCGGATTATGAAATTGGTTTCAGGGCCTATGGCTACTGGGGTTTCCAGGGATCGTCGGCTGCCCAATTAGACCAGAACACTATGTATTCGCTAAGGCCAGGCACCACTATTTCAAGGCCATTTTTACCTGCCAGTGTCAGGTATGGAGGGCCGCTGCGTGAGCCTGCCGGTACCCAGTATCCTCATATTTTTCCAGGGGAAGACCTGGGAACCTTCAATTTTTTTGAAGCTTCCTCGATACGTAAAGTGGGTAATAAATTTGTTACTGTTTATAGTGGGTACTCCGGGCCGGACTATGGTATGGGGAGTTCCAATTCAACCCTGCGTTATGCTTATGCCGATTCACCATTAGGTCCGTGGAAGAGCGGGGGCGTGTTGGTTGATTCAAGGGCGCCTGTGCTAAATGAGGATGGCACTGCCATACAGGGAACCAATGCAGGTCATAATACCCATGGAAGCATACAGGACATCAATGGTCAGTGGTATGCATTTTATCACCGGCCTCCCAGAGGATTTGGTTTTGCCCGTCAGGCCATGGTAGCTCCGGTAACTGTTGCCTGGGATGAAAAAAAAGTGGCCGATGGTGGCGCTGTTACCATCAGAGCTTATGATCCTTATGCAAAAGATAATATCTGGACCGCAAAAGACAAGTCCGGACGGGAATACAAAGGGGCAGAAGTGACTTCTGAAGGATTCCATTTTTACGGGCTTAACCCTTATCAATACTACTCTGCCGGTTATGCCTGCTATCTTTCTAATGTGGGTCTTCAACAGGATTCGTGGGACATCTGGGACAATCATATGCCTATTGAGAAGGTGAAGAATGGTAATATTATCGGGTATAAGTATTTTGGTTTTGGCGGATTACAACAAGATAAAAACGGGTTAAAGGCATTCGAGGGAACCAAAGCAGGTAATCAAACAGCGTTCAACCTGTTTCTGACACCTAAAACAGCCAAGAGCTTTAAGGTAAATGTTTGGCTGGATGGTCCATGGGGTAACGCTACATGGAAAGGAAAAAAAATCGGTGAAATAATTGTCCCGGCCAATGCCAGGCAGGAAGTAACACAATTTAAGATAGATGTTGCCAAACATGTGGACCATCTTGATAAAAAACATGCCATTTACCTGGTAGCAGAAGGGGAGGGAACGGATGAGCTTTTTGATTTAACGGGTCTTGGATTCAGCTCCAATAAAAAGAAAATAAACCGTCCTGTTGTACCGGTAGTTAAGGTAGCAGTTAATGGAAAAGACATCAGCCTGCCTTTAACGCCTGTACGGTCTACCAATGCGAATGGCATTACAGGTTACGATATTTATGAAGCAACTTATAAAATTCCTTCTGGTATAAAAGCGCTGCCTAAGGTAACAGCTTCGTCCAATAATCCAGGTGTGAAGGTTACAGTTACGCAGGCGACATCGACCTCAGGAAAAGCGACCGTGAAATTTGACTATAAAGGTGTCGTGAAGACTTATCATGTGCTGTTGACTTCAGAAGGATAAGGCTTTAAGGCATTCCCAACATCTGGATAGCTAATAGCTATCATCGGCGAGCAACGGGATTTTAAAAATATTTTCGGATAGCAAAGCAAACGGGCGGAGATTGTCTAATCATCCGCCTTTTTTATAACCAGCTACTCAAATTCAATTGAAAGCAATCTTTAAATGATTTCGATTGTAATAATGTGTAGCTGCGATCATATCAGTTACTTTTGTGTTGAACCGGGTATTAAGATAATGGCCCACTCAATCGTTTACGTTTCGGGATATAGAAAATATGAAATCAATACTGCTTATTAAATCTTTTCTGATTATTGTATTAAGCCTGGTATTGTACCGTCCTGGTTTTACTCAGCAATTTGTTTTTTCTCCTTTTGAGCGCCGGGCCGATTTAAACGAAGATCAGATCCGGTTTGTAAATCAGCTACCAGACAATCGGTTGGTTATATTAACCGAAAGCTCTACCAACTTATACAATGTAGGAGCAATAAAGAATATTCCTCTCGATACGGTCAATTTTCTACCGATTAATGATTATACCAACAATCACTTTTGCTATGTTGATGATAAATGGGTTTGGATAAAAAATCAAAGAACTTTAAGTGTAATAAATATTGCATCAGAAAAATATGAAAACAGCCCGGGTAGATTATTACAGGGTTTAGGCTTTTCAGAAAAACCGAAGAACATTTTCCTGGATGGACAGAAGAATATCTGGCTGATATCGGTTAAAGACCAACTGTATTGCTATGATCGCAACAGTAACAAAGTAAGGTTGGCCCTGTCGGATGTTACAGCTCGACATTCTAAAGATGTTGTGATCGAAGTTGCCAGTTGGGGCGAACAGGTTTTTCTTATTTACCGGTCGGGCCTGGTAAGGTGCTTTGAACGGGCTACGTTCAGGGAACTATATGCCATCAATATTAATCAGCAAAAGCCCATTCCATCGGCAGTCAATTTTGTAACTACATCCGGGCAATTTTTATATATAGCTATAGATGACTATGGAGGTGGTTGCAGCCTTATAAAATTCGATACCCAAACCCGGCAGCAGACCGCCTTAATCACAAACTATAGGCAAAGGCTGAACTACCTGGTATTTGACAAACACGCGGGGCTATGGGTTGCAGGCACAGATGGGTATTGGTATTTTGAAGCCAATGCTGTTGCAGGGCGTTTCTTTTCAGGGATTTTGCTTAATGACGGGCAGCAGGTGCATAGTGCTATCTCAAATGTTTTTTGCGATAGCCAGGAGGGAATATGGATGAGCACCAACAAAGGGTTATATTATTACAATCCGTATAGGTTTAGCTTCTCAGGTTTCAGTACCTCCTTTTTTCAGTTTAAAGGAACGGATGATCTGAAAGTTTTTTGTTTTGAAGAACTGGCAGACAGGCTGCTGATTGGCACACTAAACGGGGTGTACACTGAAGAGGTTGATCAGGAGAACCGGTCAAGGCTCAGATTGCTGGTACCGGGTTTAAGATGCCATACCATGTTCAGAAGTAAATCCGGAACTGTTTGGATTGGCGCGGAAGACGGTTTGTATTCGATGCATTCTAATGGTTCTGTATCCAGGGTGCTGGATGAATTTGTTTATTCGATCATAGAGCCGGTGGCTGGAACATTGGTTATTGGTACTTCTAATCATGGATTATTACAATTTGAAGAAGCTTCAAAACAGGTAACCACCTTGTTTGCTCCTGGTGTTTTACCTGATATAAGACAGGTGGTAAGCTGGAACCGGCATTGGGTTGGGTTTTGTAGCAATGGTTTGTTTTTTATCGATCCCTCAACAAAAACAATAAAATATGCGTACGAAAAACGCGGCGATATGGCTGCAGACCTGCCGCCTGATGTGCGTGTTTTGGTTTGCCTGTTTGCGGATAAAGAAGGCTTATTATGGTTGGGTACCTATGGAGGGTTATATGTTTGGGACCCGGCAATAAAGCGCTTGTACAGATTGAGTACTGCAGAGGGGCTTGTTAATAACAGTGTGAAGTCCGTTATCGAAGATGCAGATCGTTCGATTTGGGTCACTACATCAAAAGGTATCAGTCGCATTGAGAAGAAAAGGTCGGGCATCGACTATAAATTTGCCATTCATAATTACAATGAAAATGATGGAGTCAGCAGACATGCTTTTGTAGGGAGGGCCAGTTATTTGTCTAAAGACGATCAATTGTATTTTGGCAATTTGGACGGATTGAATTACTTAAAACATTCCGTTCAACCAGGCACGCCGAAAATACCCGTTGTGATCTTTAATTTGAAGCTTTTTGGCCGGCCTGTTGAGGAAAACCTGGTATATGATGGAAAGGTTGTTTTAAAAGCTCCCTTATCACAAACCGGTCAAATCACTTTAAATCATCGTCAGAATTTTATAAGTATCCAGTTTTCAGGATTAAATTACATAAATCCTGAAAAAACATATTTCAGATACCAGTTATCGGGGGTAGATAAGCAGTGGAGAGAGGAAATACCCGGACAGCATTTAGGTGAGGCAATTTATACTAATCTGCCACCGGGCGAATACAAGTTTAGTGTAATGGCAAGTTTCGACGGACATCATTGGCCGGTTGCAGCTAAAGAACTGATCATTTCCATTCAGCCGCCCATCTGGGCAACCGTTTATGCAAAAATATTTTATACGCTGCTACTCGCCGCTATATTGTATGGGTTGGCTAAAAGCTACAATGCAAGGCAGAAAAAAATCAGATCTCAACAACAAGCAGAAGCTATTGAACGGGAAAAATCCAGGTTTTTGACCAATATCAGCCATGATCTTAGAACACCGTTAACATTAATTATAACTCCGCTACGGTCTTTGATCCAAAAAATATCAGACAATGAGCTAAGAAATAATTTGCGACGTATTGAAAGTAATGCCGACCTGTTGCTGGATACCGTTAATCAATTACTGGAATTCAAAAAAATTGATGAATCGGGCGAGCTGCTCCATGTGGGCTATGTCGACGATCTGTCATTCTTATCAGGGATCGCATTAAATTACAGTCAATTGGCTGCAGAGAAGCAAATCGATTTTCAGGTAGATATAGCTGAAACATCGGGTGTCTGGCTTGATAAGAAGAAGGTGATTCGTATGGTAATGAACCTGCTTTCCAATGCCTTTAAATTTACGCCGGATGGGGGAAGCATTGTTTTCAAGGCGTTAGTTGAGGGAGGAGATGAATTAATCATAACCGTAGCTGACACGGGCATCGGCATTCCTTCGGCCGAAAAGGAACTGATCTTTGGCAGGTTTTACAAAGCTCATAACCAGGACGACGCTAATACAGGAAGTGGTATTGGACTTTACCTGGTAAAAAAATACGCGGAATTACATGACGGATATGTCACAGTGTCTGACGATGACGTGTATGCAACTATATTCAAGGTGGTTTTAAATGTAGCACGGCTGGGGCAAAAAACGGAAGAACCGGGTTTGGATACTAAAAAATCTATTCTTATTGTAGAAGATAATACTTCATTTCTGGAGTTTTTAGAGGCAGAACTACAGGCTTACTATACTGTTTTTACAGCCAGCAACGGAAAAAAAGGATTAGATCTTGCAATAGAAAAGCAACCGGACCTTATCATTACCGACATGATGATGCCTGAAATGAACGGTATTGACCTATGTTTATCTATAAGGAGAAATATTAATATATCGCATACGCCCATCATCATGCTCACTGCACGCAGTTCAGATGAAGCTCAATACGAAGGATATGAAGCTGGTGCCGATGCCTATTTGGTAAAACCTTTTGATATGGACATGCTCAAATTACGTATCCGTAAGTTGATGCAGATGTTCTTAGACAGGCAAAAACTGTTCAGTACAGGAAAAGATATACAAGCGGATACCCCTCTCAGCACTAATCCATTGGATAAAGACCTGCTGGAGCGCGCTGTAAATTGTGTAAACCAGAACCTGGCTAATACAGAATACACTGTTGAAAAATTCAGTGCCGATATGCATATGGATCGTACCGGTCTCTACAGAAAGCTGATGGCTTTAACCGGTCAGTCTCCAAGAGACTTTATAAGAACCATCCGCCTTAACAAAGCTTCCGAATTATTACGGGATCCGAATGCGATAGTAAGCCAGGTGGCTGAAGACGTGGGGTTCAGCAGTGTTTCTTATTTCTCCAAAAGCTTCCAGGAAAAATTCGGTGTTTCGCCCAGTCAATATCGTCAATAGGCTGATTTTTAAGCTGTTTATGCGTGAAATCAACATGCGTTACAATCTTTTCAACATGGGTTTTTCAACTTTTTGGCGCAGACCTGCACTTTTGTTGTCAACAAACGATTACACGTGCCAAACAAAAGTCATTCTATTCAACAGCCTAAAGTTGCAGTTTTCGATCTTTTCAGACTAGTAAGTAGTAACGGTATCGGGGAGCCCGATAATGCATTTCATTCGCTTCAACCTGGACGGCGTAAAAGAAGTCGCAGAACCACTTTTTCAGATAATACCCAATCGGCCACCCGTATTGCTGATAACATCCCGCTATTTTCGCGATCGGCCCGTATTGCGGTATTGGTTGAGGGCCTTTCAGATCATGCTACCAATAAAATTATTTCGGGCATCGAAGCAGCGGCGGAAAAAACCGGGTATGAAATTGCCATTCTAAATATATTGGGTAAGCAGCGGCCCCTGACAGGCCTGGATAGTTTTGAGGGATTTATTGCTTGCTGCTCCGATGAGGCTGTATTAGATCAGGGCTTTTTCGACAAGCTGGGTAAACCGGTTGTTGTTGTGGGCAATGTGAAAAATGCCGGCGAGCATCATTGTATAAAAACCGACTATCAAACAGGAGCTCAACTAGCCGTCAATCACTTAATCGATCAGGGCTGTCAAAAAGTCTTGATGATTACTTCAGAAAATACATCTGCCAACCTGGATAAATACCTGGGTTATAGAGATACATTGAAAAAATCAGGCAAAGATTGGCAGGAGCCGTTAACATTTACGGAGCCGGGTATAGAATCGGGAATGGAGATAGCCGCTCAGATGTTTCAAAAGGGAGTATTACCTGATGGTGTATTCATCACTAACGACTGGGTAGCCGCTGGCTTTATGAAGTATTTAAAAAAAATGGAGAAAAGTCTCACCACAAAAACTACTGTAGTGGGTTTTGGCAACGAATCATTATGCGAAATGATCGAGCCTGCTTTATGTTCTATAGATTTTCGTAAAGAGCTGGCTGGATCAACAGCGCTACATACGTTATTGGACCAAATAGGTGACGGGCATCTTGTAGTAACGGGCGAATTGACGGTAATTGAACCTGTATTGGTAACCAGGGCTTAAAAAATAGGTAAGTATAATATTTACCTCTTCAAAAGCAAAACTGTTTGTACCTCACTCGACGGCTGAAAAGAATAGTTATCGCATAGAGGATTCTCTCACAATCAAGCGGGCCGGTAAAACAGTTTTAGAGATCTTTGGCATTTCTGGATTTTCAATCTGCAGCAATATATTTTGAGCAGCTACTCGCCCGATCTCATATCCTGAGTAAGCAATGCTGGAGAGATTAGGCTCAATAAGCGTTGCAACGGGTTCGTCGTTAAAACCTACAATCGCTATATCCCGGGGAATATTTAGGCCAGCTTTTTTCAAACCCGCTATGCAACCAGCCGCGCAAAGATCATTCTCAAAAAACAGACCATCAGGACGCTTACCCATCTTTAGCAGGTGATCTGCTACTTGTCTGCCGGATTCAATACTGCTCAAATCATCAAAAATCAACAGCTCTTCTTTCAGCCTTTTATCACTCTCTGCTAATGCTCTTTTATACCCGGTATATTTCTCTGCATAAATACCCTGGTTCACGCCGGTTGTTACATGCGCTATTTTTTTACAGCCTGTTTCAATCAAATGCTTTGTGGCCATATAAGCTGCCTGCACATGATCTATTATGATTACAGAATTGTCCGTTATATCTGGCACATGATCAAAAAATATTAATGGTATTTTCTTTTTTATAGACTGATCGATATGATCCGGACTATTAGCCTGGTCAGCTAATGATACCAGCAGCCCATCTACCCGGTTGTCCATCAACATTTTTAAGGCCGATATTTCTTTGTCGGACTGACCATAAGTTTGACCGATGATGATATTATAACCTTTAACACTCAGCATGTCTTCTATACCTGATATTGCAGAGGAGACAAAATGGTTGGTAAGCCTGGGTATAATTATTCCAATCAGGAAACTTCTCTTATTTCTCAGGCTACGCGCAAACGGGTTAGTCTGGTATCCCATTTTTTGTGCCATCTGATGCACTTTATTACGTGTTTTCAGCTTGACTTTTGGGTCGTTTTTTAAGGCACGGCTTATTGTTGATGAAGCCAGATCCAATTCTCTGGCAATATCATATATAGTTATTTCTTTTTCTTGCATAAAACTTAGCTATAA
Organism: Paraniabella aurantiaca; assembly: GCF_050309965.1. Classification (NCBI taxonomy): domain Bacteria; kingdom Pseudomonadati; phylum Bacteroidota; class Chitinophagia; order Chitinophagales; family Chitinophagaceae; genus Paraniabella; species Paraniabella aurantiaca. The sequence goes on from NZ_JBLOSY010000002.1 coordinate 310,640, forward strand.
AAATACTTATTTTTTTATAGTTAGAATCAATATGGAAAAGTAAATCGCCAACAGCTTGATGGATTATATATGTAGACTGGCGGGAAATGTAGCAGATAAGACCGGAGTTCATTGCTATAGCCAGGATTGATGCCGGAAAAGAAATGGACTAAATTATAACTAATGAAAATTATGTAAATACAGATACATGAGTACAATACTGGGTTTGATCTTTAATGATGAAGTCATTATTGCATCAAACATTCCAAAATTAAACGATGAAAATGAAGGAAGCGCGCATGCCTGTGTTACAGGTATATTCGTTTACAATTTAGAGCCGCAGATCTTTTATGTAAGCTTAACCGGTAAATATCGCGAGATACAACAGTTCAACTTAAAGCTGGGTGCAGCAAATTTTGTTGGAGCGCATGTTTCTGCTGATGTATTTGTATCCACTTGTTATAGCATCCTGAGGCAATTATCTTTATCTGATCTCAGGATAATGGCTGTTTGTTTTGATGGAGGCCCGACGCTGTACCTGGTATCGGCAAAAGGCATAGAGCGGCAAACAGGTCAAAATAGCTATTTAATAGCATTTCCCGCATCCCTTCCGGTAGCCGGGTATTACCTGCTCAACAAGCGTTTTGCGTGTTCAGAATTTTTTCCAACAAAAGCAGATGCTTTGGCTTTTATACAAAATGTATTTGGACACCTTACGGATACCGATATTTGTTTATCCGGAGGTACAGGTTATGATTATCTGTCCATCTCAAACCCGTTTGATTTTGAAAATATCCCGGCGGAATAATTACCAGGAGGATCCCATGTTTATCAATTTTTCATTGAGTTAAAATAACTAATATGCCAATAACGAATGAATTGCAGTAAATGCCCTTTGTTTAAATTAATGTATGATAAAAGGAGAAGATAGAAATCTCCTCCGCAAACTAAACATGAGAAAGTATTCAATAATGTGAGCTGATATAAGTCTCCTTATAAGTTTAGATAATTTTTATCGTGGCAACCCTTATGGGTGCTCAATAATAATAGGAACGATCCACCAGTTACCATACCAGGCAAGTATTTCCGGTTCGCCGGGAATGAAAGTGACTTCAGCCACACCCGTGGCCTGCTTAGGTTTCATACCATACAAAGGTTTGAGATTGATGTTTTCTCTCATCAGTATGTTGGCCCCGCTTTCCAGTTTTACTTCGATTTTGTACTTTCCAATTGGGATGTTGTTAATGTAAAGCTCATTGCTTTCTATAACTTTACGTATGGTGAAGCTAACTTTTTCGTCTGCATGCACTAGGTCGAGCGGAGTGAGTTTAATAACAATAATGGTTCCCACGGGAAAGCTGCCGGGTAACGGCAAAGATTGAGTACGTAGGGTATATGACAAGTGAATGGCTGCTCCAAGATAGCTGCTTGGCCAATAGGGACCTTTGCTGATCTGGTCGGGTCTTCCTTGCCCATAAGGCAACAGAACAAAATTTTTGACGGCTCCATCGGTTGAATTAAAACTATTAAGATTACTGTCTGCCGGAAACAGCGATACAGGAGCTTTCGCCGATTCATAGTCCATTAAGTATTTAGCGCCCCATATTTCTACATTGCCAACCGGGAGAAGAATTTCATAGAAACCGTTAGCATCGCTGGTTGCGCTGGCCGAACTATAGCCGCCGCCGATTATTGAAGATCTGACGCCTATTTGCGCACCCGGGAGGGGCCTGCCATATATGTCTTTTACGTAACCTTTCAAGGTGCCTGGCTTTACGTTGGTAGCTTTAAATGCAGGGAGTACCGGGCGCTGCCTGCCCATAAGATCTACATAAAACTGTGGACCCAGAATGGTAAACTCCCTGCCGGAAGCTGGCAGCTTATCGTAGGGAATGGGGGTTCTTGTTTCATTACCCGAACCATTGCCGGGATTTTCGTCTCCATCTTCCGGGGAAGTGTCAGATTTAGAGCAGGCAATTAACAGCAAGGACATGATAACAGGGATCATGTGACGGTAAAGAGGTTTCATTTAATTGGTTTAAGATGTTTGTTATAATTGAAAATGTAAGAATATATTAACCGGTTCTAAAGAACAGGAGCAGACTGCGCTGATGACCTGATAGGGCCAATATATAAAGCACGGTTAGGGTAATGAAAATTACCCAGTTGAGATCATCGAATAGATGATACAATACAATGCAGGCAACAATGGGAGCGAGTGCTATTAGGGCTGCAAATCGCATTTTTCCAAACAACAATAGTATAGCCGCTACCAATTCAACTATTTTTTGAAGCAGGAAGATATACCTGGTTTTGGCCAACGCTACGGCTAAATCAGAATCGGGGTTCACCGGAATGGGAGCTTCAAAACCCATAAAGTAGATCAGGCCGTTAAAAGCTCCAAATAAAAATGTCAAACCGAGCAGCATTTCGGCACTTCTTGACAAAGGTTTTATTTGTAATTTCATCTGGGTTGAATGGCTTTAAGCAGTTCCTGTAAATCTTCTTTGTTCAGGCCGTCGCCATCCGTAAGTTTCCAGAATTTGTCCTGTATTTCGCTGTAAGGTTTTAGCCATTCAGGTTCTTTGTAGTCCTCCCTCATCCTTTCCCACGGATTATAGTGGCGGGTAAGTGCGAGATGTGGCTTGTTCTCCAAAATAGATAGGAATTTAAGTACTTCGTCGTTTGTAATGACTATATAAGGTTTGTGTAAACCTTTTGCGATAGGAAATTCTCTATCGTCTGGTCCAAAGTTATCCGCCCAGGGCATACCTTTTGACGAGTTCATACAAGCAACACCAAGGTAAAGAGTGGTGGTATCTCTTCCGCCATTCGAACGGTAAGGAGGAACGTTTATTCTTACTCTTCCCATCAACATACCGTTTTGGATTCTGCTAGGTGCAATATTTAACATTACTAGACCCTTGGGAAAAGTTACTTCTCCGCCGCCCCATGTACTGTCACTTACAATATTAATATCAACATAAAATGTATTGGCAATACCATGTACCTTGGAGGGAGCAGGGTCAAAAGGCAGGGCTTTTCTTGATACAAGCTTTAAGCCATCAGGTAATTTAAAGGGCGTGCCCTCGGGTAATCCGTCGCTGTCTCCAAACCCGGGCAGATGTTTGACACTCTCAATCCGATCGAAAGACAACTTTTGGCCTTCAGCTGTAGTATCTTTTTTGCTGCATCCCGATAGCACAGCAATAATTAACCAACTTGCAATAATCAGTGATGTTTGATTCATACCCGAAATTACCATCGGGTTATACTGCTTTATTAATATTCCGGTAAACGACAGGATAGAGCTGCCAACAGCTTTTAAAGCCGTTGAATTGCATTAAGCCCGGGTAAGGATCTCTAACTATTGGGAGAATAGGGTAGCGCAAACTGAACCTTTACCTCATTGCCTTCAATAGTTATTAATAAATTTTCATCAAACTGAGTTTTCAGGCGCTTTGCTGTATTGATTAAACCGAGGCCGGTGCCTGTAAACATTTGTTGGACAGTTTTTGCGCAAGGTGCCCCGCAGCTTTGTATCTCAATGACAACCTTTTTGTTCTGCAGTGAGCCGCTAATAGAAACATAGCCTCCTGTTATGGAAGGTTCAATGCCATGCCTGATAGCATTTTCAACCAAGGGCTGTAATAACATAGGCGGGATGAGTGAGTGCGCAATTTCCCGTTTCGTATCTATCTTGTAATGAAGCCTGTCTCCAAAGCGCTCTTTTTCGAGACTGAGATAATTGGCAATAAATTCCAGCTCCTTTTCCAGGCTAACCAGTTCCTGTTTAATAGAGTCGAGCCCATAACGGAAAATGCCGGCCAGCCTTGCTATTAAAACCCGGGTATGTTCCTCCGAAGATGGAACCGAGGCGCTGATACTATTAAGGGTATTAAACAAAAAGTGAGGTTGAATTTGTGCTTTTAATGCATTGATCTCTGCTCCATGCGCTAAATCCTGCAGTTCCTGCTGTTTTCGGAACTGGGCTTCTCTTTCCCTGAAAAAAAGATCGATATGAAGTGAACTAAATACCTGTATGTAGAATAGCAGGTTGGGCCCGCTGTTTTGAAGTACCTGCCTGCCCGTCATGCGCGGAAGTCCTGATAGATGGTTGTAAGCAACGTACAATAATATCCAGATCAGGTAGTACAGGGGTGCTGTTAAAAAATGCAATGCAAACCTGGTTTGCATAGGCAGGCCGGTCCACTTTCTAAAATGAAGCCACCATACCGGAAGACAGGCGATAGCCATGATAACACAGTCAACGATAGTTTCTTTTATGAAGGAAATGGTGAAGCCCTGGGAAAACAAACGGGGCGTTCCATAGAGTATACTCATCAACAGGAGGATGAATATGAAGAGACCAATCTCCCTGCCGGCAACTTTTTCTTTTGATAGACTCAGGCTCATTTTCAACAATATTTAATTAGAGTACTCCAATTGTACATTTAACAATAAAACTATCTTTGCAAATCTATATATCTTATATCAGTAGCTAAAGCCATGATTGATGTCAAAAAAATCCGTATTAATCATCGACGATGAAGAGCCCGGAAGAAGATTGGTGAAACAATACCTTGAGCCCTATACCAACTTCCGGGTTGCAGGCGAATGTTCAAACGGCCTGGAAGCCATCCGGAATATTAATTTAATGGAACCGGATCTTGTATTTCTTGATGTGCAGATGCCCGGCGCCAGCGGCTTTGAAGTATTGAAGCGCATTGAACATGTTCCCCATGTAATATTTACGACGGCTTACGACAGGTATGCTATGGATGCCTTTGAGGCAAGTGCTGTTGATTATCTGCTGAAGCCCTATACGAAAGAACGTTTCGACAGAACGATGACAAGATTGGAGCAGCAGCATATATTCCCTGCATTGGAAGCTTTCACCAACCCGGTACAACAGGAAGGCTTTGCAGACCGCATCCTCGTTGAACATCAGAAGCGATATAAAAATATTGCTGTTGATGAAATTTTATACCTGAAAGCACGTGGCGATCACGCCGAAATATATACTAAAAATGCAACCTACCTGAGCTCGGTGGGCATCAGCTCCCTGGCGGAAAGACTTAATCCCAGGCTATATGTAAGGCTTCACCGTTCAACACTGGTAAACATGAATCATGTAAAAGAAGTTTACCGCGATGTGGGAAAGATCTTTGTTGTGATGGAAAATGGTGTCGAACTCAACGTGGGCCGTAATTATCAGCCGCTGATCAAAGAACTTATGGTGTAACCCTTGTACAGGGTTTCACCTGTTGTGATTACGATCTTCGCATCCTATTCATCTGTGGCTGGTACCGTACTACTGCAGGTTGTTACAATCAGCACTTCCCTGCTGAACAGCAAACATAAGAGGTCTGCGTCTTTCTTAAATTTCATGAAAAAAACTTTTTGGCAAAATTAAAATGGCTATTTACTCTAAAGACATAAAATCGGTGAGTAACATTATGCGGCTATGAATTGCACCAGATAAAGCTGAACTGTAACTGAATTAGTCGGCGGGCTAAATATCAATGCTGGAAGTAAGATCAATTCTATTTGCGAATATGAACGATAAGCCCACTCAACCACCCGGTTGGGCTGCCGGTGATTTTATGATCCTCGATAACTCCCTTTTATTTTTGAACCCTAGTATTCGTTTACGGGTGCATAACCGGCAGCGCAAATTTTCATTGGCTCTTTATACAATTTTATGTACGTTTGCCAAGACATAGCACGGGGTGCCTTTGAATGGCTGAGATCATACCCGTTACCTGATTTGGATAATGCCAACGTAGGGATGCAAGTTGAAATATCTGTTTCAAGCTCCATCGTTTGATTTCTATCAGGTGATGGTCTAAAATAAAAGAAATGGATATAGAAAAATTTTCCACAGACTTAATACCACAGGAGCAACAAAACTGGCAGGGGAGACCCGAGTGGTTTTTCAATCGTGAACATACAGATACTTATGAGCAATGGTATGAAGGACGATATAAACTTGCTGAAGTGTGGCAGAAAAAAGTGATGGAACAGTTGGTGGGCGCTGACCGGCGTGTAAAATCATTACTGGAATTTGGATGCGGAACAGCGCGTTTTACCAGGTGGTGGCAACAAATAGGGATCGAAGCTACCGGAGGAGATATCTCACCGCTTATGCTCTCACAGGCAAAACATCTTTTTCAGGGCGACCTGGTGATGGCCGACTCTCATTACATGCCGTTTAAGGATCATAGTTTTGATGCACTGGCATTTATTACCACATTTGAATATTATAAAGATCCTGTAAAAGTTATCAGAGAAGCGGCAAGAGTGGGCCGGTATGGCATAGCAATGGGCATGATGAATCGTAACTCCCCCAAAGTGGCAAGACGAAGGGTGCAACAGTTGTTTGGCAAAAATCCGTTCTATATAACTGCTACTTTTTATACGCCAAAACAATTAACCAGTATTATTCATAAAGCCCTGGAAGGGCGGGAATATACCATACGATGGACCTGTACGGGGCTTCCCGCCTGGTTTCCTGTACAACAATGGGGACTTCCGTTGGGCGATTTTTTTGGATTGTATGTGCAGTTTAAAGATGTTAACTAATGAGTGAGCCGCCGGGTAAGATAGACCATCATTTATTCGAAGAATTTATTCATAACAAATGTGGCCGGCAGCGTGATGAAGTGCTCACCGGCCCGCGATTCGGTGTGGACGTTTCTGTTATTGATTTGCCCGGGGGGATGGCTTTGGCGCTTACCAGCGATCCGTTATCATTAATACCTTCACTTGGTTTGCAGGAGTCTGCCTGGATGTCTGTTCATTTAATGGCTAATGATATGGCTACAACAGGGTATGCGCCCATGTACGGTCAGTTTGTGTTAAATCTTCCTCCTTCTTTGTCAAAGAAGGACTTTAAAACCTATTGGGATTATATTCATCAGTTTTGCAAGGAAATAGGGGTTGCTATTACCGGCGGACATACAGGTTTTATTGAAGGGCAGCATTCTTCCATTGCCGGAGGTGGAACTTTGGCAGCGGTGCTGCCTAAAGATAGGTTACTGGTATCGCGACTGGCGGAACCAGGGAACATCCTGTTGGTTACCAAAACCTGTGCGCTGTCGTCTGCGGCTATACTGGCAATGAGCTACCCCGAAACAGTTAAGAACAGGGTGGGGGTGGAAGTATATCAACAGGCATGCGAATCATTCTACCTTACATCATCGCTACCCGATGCTTTAACGGCGGTGCAGCTAAACGGTGATAAGGCTGGTGTTACTGCCATGCATGATGTAACGGAAGGTGGCGTGCTGGGTGCTATCTACGAACTATGCGCTGCATCCGGAAATGGTGCGGTTGTATATAATGACAGGTTACCTGTAGCTGAAGCTCCTGCACAGATCTGTAACGTTTTCGATCTGGACCCACGATATTGCATAGGCGCCGGCGCCATGATCATCAGCTGTAAAAAAGAAGCCTCGGCTGATATTATTACAAGGTTGGCCGGCCAACATATTCCCTGTGTCGCCGTTGGTGAATTGTGTGAAAAACGAAGCGGTATGATCCTGGTTGACGGTGATAAAAGAAAGGAACTGGATTACATGAAAACAGATCCTTATTGGACTGCGTTTTATAAGGCATTAAAAAAAGGCTGGAAATGAAAAGGAAAATACAGGGTGGCGTTTATCTTATTATAGATCCTTCCATGGACCAGGATGTGCTATTAAGCACCCTGAAAGAGATCGTAAGAGAAAAGATTGCAGCGGTTCAGATATGGGATAATTTTTCGCCTGACACCAACCAGCCAGCACTTATTGAACAGGTACTGCGTTTATGCCATCTTCAAAACATTCCGGTGCTGATAAACAACCAATGGGAACTATTAAAAACAATGAACTTAGATGGCGTTCATTTTGATAAGGCTCCTGGCGACATCGTTCAATTGAAACAACAAATAGGTCGCGAAGTGATTGCTGGTATTACCTGTAATAATGATCTGTCTGCCGTTAAATGGGCTGATGAAAACAGGTTAGACTACATTTCCTTTTGTTCCATGTTCCCCTCATCAACTGCAAATAGTTGTGAGCTGGTGAGTTTTGACACCGTCAGGAAGGCAATAGAAATAACGGATATACCTATATTTTTAGCCGGTGGAATCAATCCCGAAAACCTGCCTTCCCTAAGTGCGCTCAATTACTCGGGTATTGCAGTAGTATCAGGAATAATGAGTGCTGCAAATCCCCTGGCTGAGCTAAAAAGATATCAAAAACGTATAGAAGAAATAAAAAAATGAAAATAAGTACTATTGAAAAACTTTGTTGCTCATTTGATAAAGCTGAACTGGAGTTAACAATCATTACAAGGGACATAGCGGACAATGTTGTTGAAGGCATATTATGCTGTAATAACTGCAGGAGAGTTTATCCTATTGTTTCCGGAATACCCATTATGAGTCCTGATGAATACCGTGAGCAAAGGTTAGAACAACCCTTATTGGAACGTTGGGGAAAAGGTGGTGTAATGCATGATTTCCGGCTTCTTAAAAGCGAGATAAGCAGCGAAGACTAGCCTGGGATGAATTGATGGTAATGTATGGCTTGGTCTGCCGGCTATGATCAATTACAATCTTATTCGGAGCTTGCGCTGTTCCCTGCTGCGATTTTTGTCCTGTTGTGTTCTCATTCAAGGATGCCCGATCAAAAAAAGCCTGACGTAAAAACGCCAGGCAAAACTAAACCTAACTAAACTATTTTAGACTCTTTTAGACTCTTTGGATGGAAGGTTTATACAAGGTAATCTCATCGCCTGAGTATTGGACCTGCTTTGGATAGAACATGGCGCTGTCTATCCACATATCTCATCCTGATAAGACTATTATCATATGCTAACGCTAACAGGCATATCATCGCATTTACAAAAGGAGAAAATGGTGAACTTAATGCGACAGGTGAATAGGGAGTAGATATACACACTGCGCCTCCAATAAAATTCATATCAGGCCTGTCTGATGTAATGAACAGAGACCTTGCTTTTAACAAACACGATCTCCGTCGTCCTGTAGGGCAGAGCAATACAGCTCCTGGTTACAGCTGCCGGGGCTTGAAAACAGCTGCAATACCCAGTTCATACATGCATTGACATCTTGCCAGGGCATACCATGAATAGCTGTAGTCACTACTACAGATCAGGCTTGATATGAAAACTGGTTTACGTTTACGCCTGCAAACGCATAAGGTAATAAAGGACTTATAAATCGGGCTTAGCGACTTATGCTTTATTATGCAGGCAACATCAACCTGACCGGATAATTTACTCTGGCTATAATTACTAAGCTCAATATGCAATTACCAGGTAATCACTTTCCGCTATGTTACTGTTTGGCTTTTAAAATTCATAATTGATTTAAGGGCTTTTCGTTTAAGAATTCTGATAGTTTATGAAAGAGCTCAAACTTTGCTGTTGGTTGATCGGGCTACAGCTTGTTTAAGGGCTATCTTGTTCATAGTCGCGGGTTTTTCTCAGTTCATGAGGGCTTTTCACGTAGTAAGAGATTCCTTAGACTAAGGCCCAAATATACAGATTGCTAATATACAAATCACCGATGTGGAAAAATACGCTCAATTAAATTATTGTAGTTTTTACATTTGTCACTATGTGGTGAATTAATCGATAGGGTAATACCTGATTCTATAAAAATATCCCCAAACGAAGTTCAGAGAAGTCGTACATGTCAAAACCTTTTATTCATCTTGTGTCAGGATGGTTGGGTATATGAAATTGCCTGGGATCGGGATACATAAATTGATAGCCCAGCTCCTTCACCATTTTTTGAGATACAATTACTCTACCGGTTGCGGCTGCTGACGATGGGCCGGAACTAACCCCCGTTTGCGATTCAATGACTTGTCTTTTTGATGGGTGTAATGGTGCTACTACATTGTAAACCGTAGCCGTTACCGATTGTGTAATAAGTGAGTGAACGATCCGGCATATATCATAAAAATGTATATGGTTTACCGCAGCATCCATGTCCGAAACTTTATATTTTGATAACAACCTGTCATCGCCCATCAAACCTCCAAGCCTGAGGATATTGACCTGTTTAAATAACTGCCTGATTTCTTTTTCACCACTACAGCTTTCGGAAGGTAACAGCTCTTCGGTAACTTTACCTGCCGCTTCTTTGTAAACCCCGATTGAGCTCATTAGAGTAAGCGCTCCCTGATACCGCGCCAGGAAGGCAGATAAGTTCCGTATTCTTATGTCTAACACATCCTGACTTACTCTTTTTGAAAAAAGAGGTACTGTAATAATAATATGATCAATGGACGATAGCTTTTGCCAGGGGCTTCTATCAGCTTCCTCAGGTGGCTTGTCAAAGTTGATGATTTCGGGATGTAAGCCTTCATCGCTTAAAAGCTGTATTTTACTTTCTGTAGTTACCGTTGTATGTATCTCAAAGCTATTATTCAAATATTTCGCAATTCTATAACCTAACCAACCACATCCTATGATCCCTACTTTTCTTTTCATCGTACTGATATATATTTAGCAATAATACGCATGAAAATGTTACCGGCAGGTTCGATGAGCTTTTAAAAATGCGGAACCCGTCTGTTGCTATTTATATAACACCCCGGCTATGCCGGTTTGACTTTTGGAAATGCTCATTTTTCATAAGATCGTGTTTTTATAACGATTCCTGAGGGCGGGTCTCTCTTGTTGTCTGAGTAGTCTTAAAAACATGCCACCGGCAGTCGGAAATAGATCAGTGTTCTCAAAAATTTAAGAGTCAATGGGATGGTATTGTATAGTCCTAAACCTGCAATGATAAGCAGAGCCGCTCTTACAACAGGATGTGGTAAAATTTGCCGGCTGTAGAATACTATACCCGGTAATGGTGAAGTTTATAGACTTTAAATTATACTATTTCCTTTGTGTTTGGTTGGTGATGTATCTTCTATAACAGTGATAGTTTAATCGATGACCGTAATATATGACCTATTATTTAAGTGAAATAACAGGATAATAAGAATTGTTGTCCCAATACGGCTAAATTGGTTGATTGCAGTTTTTAACGACACCTGCGGTAATCATATTCAGGTAGCAGGAATGCTGTAGTCAATGTTGGCAGGAATGCTGATAAATCAGTAAAAACCACAACCATTTTTAAATTAATTACGTATATCATTTACAACATGGTTTGTTGGCGCATGTGAGGCCCGATGATTTAGCAACACAGGCTGAGCATGCGCCTTTTCATTTTCAGCAGGCAGGGGTTTAATACTATTTTCCCATTTTGGGATTAAATCCCGTGTATGACCTTGCCTGTACTATACATCCGTTTAATCGATACATACCCGGGCAGGGGAAGGTTGGATAATCAATTTCATGTAACCAGAACCGATGAACTGCCATTCCCGATACATGCTGTACCCCGATGCTAAAATACTTCTCGGTTTTTCCCGCTTTAACTGTTGCAAACATAGCTGATCAACTGAATTTCAGCAATCAGTTTATTTTTTCAAAGTTCTTTAAAAAGCAAACCGGGATGTCCCCATCACAGTTCCGGTCAACAATAAAGTAGCGGGCATAACGACAAATTGTTAAGCTAAACCCTAAATAAGCCTGGCAGGTGTGTACATTGCGTAACAAGGCCACAAAAGGTCTTTGCAAGATGCTTTGCCTTACCATAATTTGAGCCCTTTAGAAAGAGATGCCTCGTGTTTATTTCTGAATTGAATGCACACCTGGATTTACTGTATATGCCTGGCTATTAGCAGTGATGACAAAAGCGTTATGCAATGATGAGCAAAAATGAAAAGGAAAGCGTAAATTGGATATGCTTATGCCTCTTTTGGCTATAGAATTTTGTTGTTAATTTTCAAATTTTGACATTCAAATGTATGATCCTGGTTTACCTGGAAACGTAAATGCGCAAGGAACGAAGGCAGGCGTAGTGGATCCCAGGCCCTGATCAGGATGGACATACCTAAACAATATTAAAAGAAACTAAATAGATTTTACTCATGCTTGATATTGTTATACAGGCCCGCGAGGCTCATCTGGTTCCGGGATTTGCCGTAAGGCGCATATTGCCGTACCAGCTACGGAGAATGGTGGGTCCTTTTATTTTTATGGATCATGCCGGACCGGTAAATATTGGGGGAGCGGATATGCCCGACCTGGACGTTCTGCCGCATCCGCATATTGGCCTTTCAACGGTAAGCTATCTGTTGAGCGGCAATGTTACCCATCGGGATGGTCTCGGTATTGAACAGGTTATAAAGCCTGGCGAAGTGAACTGGATGACTGCCGGCAAAGGTATATCCCATAGCGAACGCTTTGAAGATCCGGCCATGCTGGCTGGCGGATCGCTTGAACTGATGCAGACATGGGTGGCGCTTCCGGAAAAAGATGAGGAAGCCAATCCTTCCTTTATGAATTATAAGGCTGAGGAATTACCTGTATTTACTGATAAGGGTATATGGATGCGCCTTATTGCAGGGAATGCCTACGGGTTGAATAGTAAAGTACAAACCTCCTCCCCGTTATTTTATGTTCATGTGGAACTAGATAAAAACACACGTTTCGGACTTCCCACCGGGCACTCCGAAAGAGGGGTGTATGTGGTGAGAGGAACTGTTGAAGTAAACGGAGTTACTTATACCAGGGGGCAATTACTTGTTTTTTCAACAGGCGTTGATCCGGTACTCTTTGCCAAAGAGGATTCGACCCTGATGATGTTGGGCGGGGAGCACCTGGGCAAACGGCATATCTGGTGGAATTTTGTGTCGAGCCGTAAAGAGCGTATTGAGCAGGCAAAGGAAGACTGGAAGCAAGGACGCATTATACTTCCTCCTAACGATAATCATGAGTTTATCCCGCTGCCCGAAGATAAATACAAGCATGGAGGTGAGCCGCCGCCGAATACGCTTTCATAATCTAATCATTAAACCAGCAATAGTAATGGAAATAGGAATAGACAGTTTTGCCTCGGCAATGTATGGCAACGATATGCTGAATGCTGCAGATGCTATGGAGCAATTGCTGCACAGGATCGTTGCGGCAGACGAATCGGGACTTGGCTTTTTCGGCATTGGCGAGCACCATAAAAAGGAATTTCTCGATTCTGCGCCGGATGTTATCCTTGCAGCCGCCGCCGCCCGTACCCGGCAGATTCGACTTAGCAGCGCTGTAAAAGTTTTAAGTACAGACGATCCGGTAAGGGTATACCAGAGTTTTGCTACGCTTGATCTGATTTCAAGGGGAAGAGCCGAACTGGTAGTAGGCAGGGGCTCATCGGTAGAAGCCTACCCGCTTTTTGGCTTTGATCTTAAAGACTATGATGCCCTTTTTACAGAAAAACTACATTTATTACTCCAGGTGCGAGATAATGAATTCACGACATGGGCAGGCAGGTTCCGCCCTCCGATATCCAACCAGCCTGTTTACCCAAGAGCCTTACAGGAAAAATTGCCCGTATGGCTGGGTGTGGGCGGTACACCGGAGTCATTTATAAGAGCGGGATCTTTAGGCTTGCCGTTGATGGTAGCCGTTATCGGAGGAGAAACGGAACGGTTTCGTCCCCTTGTCGACCTGTACCGGGAGGCGGGCTATAAAGCCGGTTTTACGCCTGAGCAGCTAAAAGTGGGTTTGCATTCGCCTGGTTATGTGGCCGTTTCAGGCGAGCAGGCCATAGCCGATTATTTTCCGGGCTATGCAGAACTATGGACTAAATTAGGCAAGGAGCGGGGCTGGCCGCCTGTTACACGGGCGCAATTCAATTATTTAACTGCTCCGAAGGGCTCCCTTGTGGTGGGCGGGCCTGAAGAGGTGGCCGAAAAGATATTAAGGCATAGCAAAGCACTTGGTGGCATCGAACGGTTTGCCTTCCAGATGGACAATGCCGGGCTCTCGCATCAGCAACTGCTGCAGTCCATCGAACTTATTGGAGCCAGGGTTATCCCATTCATTAAACAGGCTTTGTAATAATTAATATATCAGGCAGGAAATGTCTTGAAATATGAATGTGTATCATTTTTTATATAAATAGGCTGACTCAAAAAAAATGTAGATTATCATTATGGAAATAATTGTAAAAGAGCTGGAAGGTAAAGGCTATGCAATGGCAAGAGAGAATGGGAAGAGAGCAGGAACGATGACTTATTCCATTGCCGGGGAGGAGTTGATCATTATCGATCATACCGAAGTGGAGCCCGGTTTCAATGGTAAAGGAGTTGGTCAGCAAATGCTGTATAAGATTGTTGATATGGCCAGGGATAAAAATATTAAGATAATCCCCCTATGCCCTTTTGCAGCAGCCATGTTTAAACGAACCGAAGCAATCAAAGATGTATTAAAAAGCTGAATGTAATGATGAATACGTCAAAAAACACAGAAAAGTAAAGTCTATCATAATCTTCAAACCCAATTCGTGTGTTCGAGCCATGGGAGCGGAACTAATTCATGCTATTACAGGATTACTATAGTTGGTAGTTCGGGTTTGCACATGCTCTTTAAAAATATAGGTATTAATCTTAAACCTCTGGAACCAGTATCTTTAAGTCAATACAACAAAGTATGTAGCAACAATTATCATTTTTTGGAAAAAAAGTGAGTGTTTTGTACAAACTTTAATGACAACCGGTAAATATGCAACGGAAAATAATGGTTCATTCCTTTTCAATTGATCTCCCGCTTACGAAACTGGTTTTAACTGCATGTTTTTTGTCAATAATATTTTCCTCCTGCAAATCATTAAAACTACGCAAGAGCGACGAATTCCATATTTCCACCAATCTGAAGCTGGGCTATCCAACGGAAGTGAAATATTTCCAGGTAGGAAAACAAAAGATCCGGTGTTTGATTACCGGTAATCCCAACGGGGATAATCTTTTGTTGATTCATGGCTCTCCTTCTTCTCTGTCTTCCTGGATGCCGCTGTACTCTGACACTGCTTTTATGGAAACTTTTAGAATGATCGCAGTGGACAGACCAGGATATGGTTATTCAAACTTTGGAAAGGTTGAAACCAGTATTGCAAAGCAAGCCGAAATAGTGGAGGCGGTCATGGACTCACTGGAGCTATCGGCTACAACGCTCTTAGGCACTTCTTACGGTGGCCCGGTAGCAGCACAAGTTGCCATGCAGCGCCCCGAAAGAGTAGCACATCTGATACTACTCTCAGCATCAGTAAAGCCGACGGCCGAAAAAACCTATGGTATTAGTCACCTAATGGTAGCACCCGTTATAAAGTACCTGTTCCCTGCCATTTTCAGAATGTCTTCTGAAGAAAAATTTTCACATGCCAGAGAACTCGCCCTGCTCAAAAATTGGGATTCCATTATATCACCTACCTCAATTGTACATGGAGATCAGGATCGCCTCGTATATTTTTCTAACGCTGAATTTTTAAAAGAAAAAATATCCAACTCAAAATTATATGTCATGGAGAACAAAGGTCACGCACTGATGTTTACCGACCCGGAATATTTAAAGAAAATATTATGGGAAGTCTTCAATGAGCATAAAAGGATAGCAAGAGTTAAAAATTAGTCACTTAAAATTTAATGTAAATTATATTATATCTTTAATAACCAATATTATATAATTTTTTATATAAACTTATTTTTTAGATATAAATATTCATCTGTTCCGGGTAATTGATGGATAGGGAATCTCAGCGAACTCAAAAATGCTGGAATTGCACTTCCCCAACAGACAAGAAAAAATTATTCAGCGTAAATAAGATACGGCTGGATTCGAAATATTCTATAATAAGTTACCAGCTGTAATGCCTGCAGTTTCTTCACCCGAAAGGTATTGTATAAATGTAGACGGAGACAAACCCGTGTAAGCTTTGAAGATATTAGTAAACTTACTGTGAGAAGAAAACCCAGCTTTTTCAGCCAGAATACTGATCTTATACTTTCTCCATTCGGGATCTTCCTTTAGATTTTTAAGTATATAGTTAATGCGTAAATCGTTGATGTATCGGGTAAAATCTTTTTGCTTATACTGTTTGAGAATATAGGATAGATATTTTGAATTGGTATTCAGATGTGTTGAAAGGAAGGACAACGAAACATTGGCAGATGTAAAAAGGTGTTCTTCCTCGAACAAATCCAGACTTGCCAGTATTCTTTGTAAGGTTTCTTCGGGTATGACCTGCTGGTTTCCCTGCTTCTTTGTAGCCGACTGCTCCTGCTCTGCTTTATGATTTTGGGAATCGTCAGAAATAAGAACTTCTGTAGCCGGCTCAGGCGTAGTGTTCGTCGAGCCTGTTATTAGTGAACCGGAACTGGGTATTTTCCTTCTTATTTCAAAATCAGCCATGAACTGCGCAAATCTTCGTTTTTGACGTCGCCGGTAAAAGAAAAAACAACTTATGCTTACTATAATAAATATCGTTGCTATTGCTATGGGAATGTTCCTGGCTTTAATAATACGCTGCGCCTCCTGGTTCTTGTTTTCCATTCGTATAAGTGCGCTGTCCAGGAATTGAGCACGACTCGAGCTCATTTCATCTCTTACTGAATCCTGCTTTTGCCTGACTTTTTCGAAGCCGGCAAGATCCTTCACTTTTAAATAATATTGCTGTGAGGTTTTATAAATTTCACTTTTTAAAGGCAGGTGCCGGGAGTCACCTGCAATTTTTACGGCACTGTCCAGGTAATGCTTTGCCTGGGAAAGCTCTTCCCTTTGAATATGTACCGCCGCTATGCCGTTATAGCAAAGGCCTTTGACGATATTATCCGGCATCTTGCTCATTAAATTCAGACTATTTTGGTAATGATACAGTGCGCGCTTATAATCTGCCAGATGAAAATAACTAAGACCTAACAGCTGTTCATTATCAGCGGTCAGGTAATCCTTATTCTGGGAAATACGGTCAAAGTTCTTTTGCGACTCCCTGATATGTTGAATGGAAGAGTGATAGTCCTTCGCAGCGATATCATTGTAGGCCAGCTCCTGGTGAATGAGGCCCATGGTACTCTTCACCATTTCGGGATTGTTGATTTTGGACACGAGGGCAAGTGCGCGGTCGCAATACATTTTGGATTTACCATAGAGTTGCAGCATCCTGTATTGGGTAGCCAAAAATCCACTGACCCTTACCATCCAGTTATAGTCGGATGTCTTACTGATGATCTTATAAGCCTCTTCTGCGAGTTCAGCAGCCTTTGTAAGGCTTTGCTGTTGCTGGTACAACGATGCAGAAAGCATCAGGCTTTTAGTTTGAAACAGGGGTGTTTTCGAAATGGAAAAAAGTGAATCGGCTATTTGCAAGGCGAGTGGCATGTCTTTGGGAGAGATCTCCAGGTACACTTTTGTGTATAATTTATTATAAGCCTCAGGGTCCTGAGCGGCAGCTTGAATTGAAAAAATACTGTAAACAGTGATAATTATAAAGTATGAAATTTTTTTCATAAGACGAGGTAGAATAACAACGCGATCGTTGTCAGTGAACATGTTTAGATCGTAAATGTATGAACTTTGTCGGGGTGAACTCTAATCAAATCATTAAAGTCCAATTAGTTGTCTGTCCATTTTCCGGAATTTGACAAACTGGTATGGGTAGAAAAACGCCTACTCCTTACAAAACAAGGTTACTAATACTTTAATTGCTGCATTCCATTTTTTTAAATTAAGATTTATACTATCTGTTTTCCCGAATACGGCCATACAACTGCTTTTTTCAAATACCATCGATTTATACTTTCGCTCCGCCAACTCAAATGCTCATATATCTGATGTAACGGTACACTTCCCTGTCGTACATGAATACCGGTAAAATCTGCGAATAAAACAGGCACTTAAACAAATTCTAAACATAAATACCTTTCAAATGCGTATTAAAATTCTGGCTCTGGTAACATTACTATGCGGCTACCAGTCCAATGCTCAAACCCCCACACCTGTAAACTGTGTCGATGGCCTTGCTTACATATTAACCAATGGGGAGGGAGGTCCCAGTTTATATTCTATGACTCTTTCGGCAACATCTCCTACTTTGGTTGGATCGCTGGGTACTACAGCCTTCAATGCCATTGGTTATAATGCGTCTGATAATTTTATGTATGCCATTAACCAGGCTGGAGAAATATACCGCATCGGCGCTAATAGTGCCCGATCCGCTGTATCTGTATCAGATCCTAATAGTCTCCTGGGTCCGGGTTATACAGCTGGCGATATTTCAGCAACCGGCATATACTACATTTATAATAATGCTGCCCAGCGATTTGTATCCATCGATCTGAGTTCAGGAACTCCGGTTGCCAGCCTCATCAATTACACGATCGCTGCCGGGCAAACCTTAACCGGAACCATTGACGACTTTGTTTTTCATCCATCAGATGGCAATATTTACGGGGTTACCAGCACCCGCCAGTTGTTTACTTTTAATGTTACTACCAATGTGCTTAGCATCAAAGGCAACGTAAGTGGCGCACTGGCTGCAACCGGAACCAAAGGCACCGCTTTTATGGATGCAGCCGGAAATATGTATGTGGGCCAAAACAGCAATGGAACATTGTATCGTATTGGTAACCCTGCTGCCGGCAGCTCCTGGACGTCTACTTCTTTCTCAACCGCGCTTGCCAGCCTTGATGGTCAACCTTTCGACGGCGCCCGTTGCGCCAGTGTAGTACCTCCGGCCGCGAACAATGATGAAAGAGAATTGACCGAATTCGCTCCCGTAGCACTGGACGTTATCAACAGCAACACTCCCGGTATGGGTAAAGACGGGCAGGGCACCTACCCGCTGGATATTACTTCAGTTGTTCTTTACCCTTCAGATAACGGAGCCGCCGCAGGATCAAATACCATTACGCTTACCGGCAAAGGCAGTTTTACCCTCAATCCATCAACCGGTATCATAACCTTTACACCTGTGGCAGGATTTACCGGTGAAGCTGTTATTTGGTACACTGTACGGGACACCAATGGTAATGTATCCAACCGGGCCTCAGTAAGAACCTTCGTTGCCGATGGGACGGTATTACCCGTTCGCTTTGATGCGTTATCAGCCATCTTAACCCAGGGAAATTTAAAGGTTGACTGGACCACCATATCAGAAAATGAAAACAGCCATTTTGATATAGAAGTATCTGCAGACGGGGATCATTTTAAATCAGTGGGTACTTTAAAAAGCCAGGCTTTAAATGGCAACTCCGATACTGCCTTAAATTACCAGTTTACGTTGGATGCCAGCCAAACATCTGCATTGTTGGGTGTATCTCTTTCCCTGGCACTGATTGCATTGGCAACAGGTAAAAGCCGGAAAAGGACCTGGGTTTTGTCTGCTCTGACAGCCGTAGTACTGATAGGGTCTGTATCCTGCTCAAAGCAAGATACTACAACAGTTACAGGAGACAAATCTTTATTTGTACGCATCAAGCAGGTTGACAAAGATGGTAAATATACTTATAGTAAGGTGATCCGCGCCGTTGTAAAGTAACCGGCCGTTTGCCAACCCTAAAGCCGTTTCGAGTAATTGAAACGGCTTTTTTGGGGTCGTGTGTCAACGTTATTGCCTGTAAAGTGTACAAGTGGAAAACACATATATTTTTGTTTGTTTCGTAACATGGGCATCTTATTTAAATAATAGAAAGTGTTTGCCAGGCAAAGCAATGAGCAATTTACTGAAGTTGGGATGATCAATTACAGTGAAAAAAATGAGATATATCATTTCAGCTTACTGAGAACAGCTTCAACCATCTGATTAATGAGCACCCACAAACTTATTCTTATTGTAGACGATGACCATGTTTATAAACTGGTTATGCGAAGGATGATTCATCTTTGCTGCAGCAGCGCTGAAATTATAGTGGCAGCAAACGGACTGGAAGCGATGAATCTACTTCAGCCTGCCTTGCCGGGTGTTCCCCTTCGGATGCCAGACATTATTTTGCTGGATATTGAAATGCCTGTGATGAACGGGTGGGGATTTTTAAACGCATTTTCATCCCTGCCACCAGAGGCTACCAGGAACACCGATATATACATAGTTAGTTCGTCTATCGATGAGGTTGATCAGGAAAAAACCAGGATTTATACAGCCGTAAAAGACTTGCTGATCAAGCCCCTTTCAGCAGGTAAGCTGAATTATATTTTAAATAAAGGGAGCTGATCAGCCCTCTTAATAGACCCTAACCGCGGCCTTATACTTCATAAAATCGGGCTACTGCACTTTTTAATTTACGACACCTTCATTGTTATACGGAAATGAGCTTTATACCGTTCGTGAGGTGGCAACCATAAAACTGTTCGTGCCAGGGAATAATATTGCAATAGCCGAATTAAATAATTGTTTCCGGGAGCGCATGCAGCCAAACTTATTTGGTTCATGAAATAAAAAAATGCAACTTCGTGGCAAATTTTGATAAAGCCTGTTTTACATAATAGCATAGCGGTAAAAAAAGCGATAGGGATATTGTTCCTGTTCGTCATGCTTTTTTCATACGGGGCACAGGCATTGCATCATCATTATGAAGCCCCTCAAAATCATACTTCGGATCGTCAAATCACGTTCGTCAAAGGAAATAGTAATCTGCATTGTGATCTTTGTGATCAAATCCTGCACCAGTCCTCTTTTGACCTTGCAGTTAGTATACCGGAAATATCTTCCCGGATCCCGGGCATTCCCGCTCACGGTGGGCGCTATTATATCGGCTTTTATAAATTTACCTTACAGGGATTCAGCAATAAAGGGCCTCCCTTTACCCCGGTTGCATAAGGATGGTATACTACAACATCCCTGCTGTACTTTAGCAAAGCTTTACTGATGAAAGCTATCCACAGTTGAGGTATCAAATCACTTTTGCAGACGCGCCGGGAGGTGGGTATTATTATATGACGGTTGTCGTAAAATGTGATCTCAGAATTCCCCATAATATTATAAGGTAACTTCCATTCCTACTACATACACCTGATAATGTAACAGCTGATGACTGTTGTACAGCCTTTATTCGAACAATGATTCACCCGGGCTAAAGCATATTACTGCTATAGAACCCGAAGCTACCTGTGGACGAAGTTCAGGGTGTTTAGCGGGTGTAAGGTTTCATTAAACAAATGCTTCGGCTGGCGATAAGTTTATCAGTTATATAGGGTGTGGTTTATCTCAATACCACTTACAATTCGGGTACCAGGAAACTTTTATTGATGGTGCGGTTAATCCTCTATAGCCAATTCGGTACAACTTTAATTATTAAAAAAGCAAAATGAAAAGAAAAGATTTTTTTAAAACTTCATCTCTCGCATTTTTAGGGACGTCTTTAATATCACAGATGCCTGCGTATTCCCGGGTAGGTCAAAAGCCGGCCCGCACAGCCAAGAACATCATATTCTTAGTAAGTGATGGCATGAGTAATGGTACGCTTTCCATGGCCGATTTACTGATGCAACGCAAATTGGGTAAAAGAAGTACCTGGTTGACCTTATATGACGAACAAATGGTATCCCGTGCATTAATGGATACCGCTTCTGCAAATTTGAATGTAAACCTAGATGGCTCGGAGAATAAACCCATTCTGCAAAAAATTAAAGATGCCGGTAAGGCCGTTGGCTGCGTTACAACGGTACCTGTTACCCACGCCACACCTGCCGGTTTTTGCGTTACCAGTAAGAAAAGAGATGACCAGGCTGAAATTGCGCTAAAATATTTGTCGCTTCGTTTCGATGTTATGATGGGCGGTGGAATGGAATATTTCGTTAAAGCAAAAAGAACCGATAAGCAGGATGTATTAAAGCTTTTTAAGGAAAAAGGTTTTGATGTGGTGCTTGATAAAAAGGCAATGCAAGAGACAGCCGGTAACAAACCTATATTAGGCGTTTTTCATGAAGGGGGACTTCCTTTTGCTTTGGATGCCGCTCACCAGCCGGATAAAGCCAATGTACCAAGCCTTGCTGAAATGACCCGGAAAGCTATTTCAGTTTTAAGCGGTAATAAGAAGGGTTTTGTGATGCAGGTTGAAGGCGGTAAGGTAGATTGGGCCGCACATGCCAACGACTGTGGTGCGCTACTGTATGATCAGATTGCTTTTGATGAAGAATTAAAAGTGGCATTAGATTTTGCTCAAAAAGACAAAGAAACCCTGGTGATCATTACCACCGACCATGGTAATGCCAATCCTGGGCTCTTCTATGGCAGTAAAGCAAACAGCAATTTTGATACGATTATTAAATACAGGTTCACCAATGAATGGATCTTGAATGGAATTAATCATCAAACCTCTGCCAGTGTATTAAGAGACCGGGTAATGGAAGCGCAGGGATGGGCTCTGAAAGATGAAGAAGCCCGGGAACTGTTGACATACTATGCCCGTCTTTCAGATGAGGGCTTATACAATCCACGACATCTCCCGTTTAAACGTTTCGCACAGATCCAGGAAAAGCATACATCTGTAGGATGGGGTTCCATGGATCACTCGGGAGATTATGTAGAACTGGCCCTGTATGGTCCTGGCAGCGAGCTTTTGAAGCCTTTTATTAAAAATTATGAGTTACATCAGCTGATGCTTGAAGCAACAGCCACTAAGCACCAATAGCTAAAAATAATTGTACCGCCATCCTTCAATCTGATTGAAATGATATTTACAAAAAATCTGCGTTTCTCTTATAGTGATATAAAATTTGATTTCCCGGATATCCATGTTTCCCGGGGGAGCGCTTTATTGATTACCGGGCCTTCGGGCAAAGGCAAAACAACCTTGTTGCACCTGTTGGGCGGGTTATTGAAAGCAGCATCCGGGCTGGTAGGTATCCGTGGAACTGATATAACAACCTTAAATGGTAAACTTCTTGATCAATTCAGGAGGAATAATATAGGCATTATTTTCCAGGAGGCACATTATATAGCTTCTGTATCAGTTGTTGATAATTTGCTGCTGGCCTCAAAACATACTGATAAAAAGCTGCAAAGAGAACGCGCTATGGAGCTGCTCAGCTTATTGGGGATTGCAGAGAAGGCAAAGAAAAAGCCCGGAGTGCTTAGCCTGGGCCAGCAACAAAGGCTATCCATTGCAAGGGCTTTAATGAATTACCCAACCCTGCTTTTGGCAGATGAGCCTACTTCGAGCCTGGATGATGATAATTGCCGGAAAGTAACCGAGCTATTGCTAATGGAATCAGGGCGTACCAATGCCTCTTTGGTAGTGGTTTCGCATGACCAACGCCTGCAATCATTGTTTAATCAAAAAATAATGCTTTAATGATCAGGCTGGCTTTTAAAAATCTGACACATAACGGACTTAGCTCTGTATTAAGCTGGGTCTCTTTATCGCTAAGCATTTGTATCATATCGATACTAATGGTATTACAAAATAGTTATGAAAGGCAATTTCTAAAGAATATAGAGGGTATTGATATGGTGCTGGGCGCTAAGGGCAGCCCACTGCAACTAATACTGTCTTCGGTTTTTCATATAGATGCTCCAACCGGAAACATTTCTTTTGAGGATGCTCAAAAATGGATGAACCATCCATATGTAAAGCAAGCCATTCCGTTAGCTTATGGCGATTCATATAAGGGTACGCCCATCGTCGGATCCAATCATTCGCTGCTGCAACACTATGGTGGCAGGGTTACGAGGGGACGCATATTTAACCGCGATTTTGAAGTAGTGATCGGGAGTAACGTAGCGCAAAAGCTAATGTTAAAACAGGGGCAACAATTTTATAGTGCACATGGCCACGATGAGCATGGTGAGGAGCACCGGGATCATCCGTACACTGTTACAGGCGTACTGGCCCCAACCGCAACTGTTTTAGATGATATAATAGTGAGCAATATTGAAAGTGTATGGAAAATGCATGAACCCCATGACCATAACCAACAGGTACAGGTTATTCCTGAACACCAGGTACCGGGCTCCGGCCCGGGTGGGCACCAACACGACGAAGTGGAAAGATCAGAGAGTGCTAAAAAGGAATTAACCGCAGTTTTAATCAGCTTTACAAACCCAATGGGAATAGTACAACTACCCAGGATCATTAACAAGCAAACCAACCTGATGCCAGCTATCCCGGCCATAGAATTAAACCGCATGTTTTCCATCCTGGGTATTGGAATTGATGTATTGACTTATGTCGGAGCAGGTATTATGTTGTTGTCCGCTTTCAGCATCTTCGTGGCGCTCTATAATTCTTTAACAGCAAGAAAGTACGAGACTGCACTGCTTCGTGCAACCGGTACTTCCAGATGGGAAATTATTTTATTGTTTATAAGTGAGGGCTTGCTGCTGGGCATAGGAGGGGTTATTACCGGTATACTCCTTAGCAGGTGCCTTTTGTTCTTTATAACAGGCTATTTTTCTTCCGGCTATCATATGCATATTTCAGTTACCGGATGGCTGCTTAACAGGGAGTTGTATCTGATAGCCGGAGCCATGCTCATTACCCTCTTTGCAGCACTAATACCGGCACTGAAAGCTGGATTTATTAATCTGTCAAAAGCTTTGGCTCATGGATAAACTTAGCAAACCAATAATATGGACGGCAGTGATCCTCTTATTGATGACTACCGATTTTTCTTCCACGTGCAGGCACGGATTGAAAGGCGCAAATGCCTTTCATTATAATACCGGTTTCGTGCAGAGCGGTTGGGGTAATCCTGCGACCGGTAACGGTCAGTCACAAAATACAGCCGGTGAAATAAGCTGGAAACAACTTGCTGATGTGACTTATGTATTAAAATATAACAAGCAGTTTGATGGGGATATTATGTACCCTGTATTTGGTGCAGCTGTAAAAAAGCTAGCTGGTAAAGAGTGGATAATAGAAGGATATATGATCCCGCTGGATATAAAAAGCGGACTATATGCAGTGTCAAGGAATCCCTATGCCGCATGTTTCTTTTGTGGCGCGGCAGGAGTGGAGTCTGTTGTGTCTTTAAAATTTAAGACGAAACCCAGGCGTTACAAAACGGATGAGTATTGCGTAATGAAAGGTGTTTTAATGCTTAACGATGACAATGTAAATGATTTTATATACCTGTTTAAAAGTACAGAGGAGGTTAAGAAATAATACCCTCTGACGTGTCCGTGAGAAATGAACACCATGCTAGAAGGAGCGTGCATGGCATGCATGGAAAGGGAAACGAAAATAATAATTGCAACAATGTTGCAATTATTTAAAACTCCATATATTTGCAACATTGTTGCATAAAATAATATTTGTATTATGAAATCGAAAATGTTTGACCTTTTAGGTATCTCTGCTGCTGTATTATGTTTGATACACTGTTTATTGTTTCCTGTATTAATGATCATTCCTTTTGGATTTGCTCATGACGCTTATATCGATCTGGGGTTTTTATTAATTGGTGCCGCAGTTGTCTATAATGTTACCCGTGGAATAGCATCTAAAAGCTTGAAAATTGCCTTCTGGTCAGCTATCGGGTTAATTGCAATTTCCGTTCTGCTGCATCTGCTTTTTCATGTTCATAATCCTCTTATTTATGTAGGGGCGGCAGTGTTGATAACTGCGCACCTCATCAATTTCAAAAATCATAAACACGGTCGTTCCACCCCATCCTGAACAGGAGCCAGGGTAACGGATCTTATATCATCGATAGCGAAAACAGGCTCGAACTTATATAGGCTATATAATTGCAGTATTCTAATGAGTCTCCAAGGTTTATTGAGCGAAAACATGCAGTATACAAACTCATCGTTGATAATTTATTAACCACACCTAATAGGGTTGCATTGATCACCATCGCCTACTACTACTACTACTAAAATATCTACATACTTTATGACACAAAACCACAGTTTCGTTTCTCCGCAGCTCAATAAATCTGCCTTAAAAAAACTTCCTGTAACGGTATTAAGCGGTTTCCTGGGTGCAGGTAAAACTTCTCTTCTCAATCATATCCTGCACAATAAACAAGGGCTAAAGGTAGCGGTGATTGTAAATGATATGAGCGAGGTAAATATCGATGCCCGCTTGGTAGAGAACGAAAATACTTTATCGCGGACGGAAGAAAAACTGGTTGAAATGAGCAATGGCTGTATCTGTTGTACGCTTAGGGAAGACCTCATGGTGGAAGTAGAAAGCCTGGCAAAAGAAGGAAGATTTGATTACCTGCTGATCGAAAGCAGCGGCATCAGTGAGCCTGTACCGGTGGCACAGACTTTTTCTTATACCGATGAAAGCAATGGCATCGATTTATCCCGTTTCAGCTATATTGATACCATGGTAACAGTGGTTGATTGTTTTAACTTTTTGAGAGACTTTGGTAGTACAGAATCCTTAAAAGACAGACACCTTACAGATATGGCTGATGACGAAAGATCCATCGTCAACCTGTTAATCGATCAGATCGAATTTGCCAATGTCATTATTCTAAATAAGATTGATTTAGTCAATGAACAGTCGGTAGGTGTATTAAGTGCTGCCATAACCAAGCTCAATCCTGGTGCTACCATTATTCCAACCTCATTTTGTAAAACAGATCCCGCCCAAATTCTGAACACAGGTCTTTTTAAATTTGAAGATGCGGAAAGATCTGCCGGCTGGCAAAGAGAGTTAGAGGGTGAAAATCACACACCCGAAACCGAGGAATATGGCATCAGTTCCTTTGTGTTCAGAGAACAGCGCCCCTTTCATCCTGAGCGGTTGTGGGCTTATTTAAATGATCGGTATCCACAAGGAGTGATCAGGGCCAAAGGGCTGTTTTGGCTGGCATCCCGACCCGACGATGCCCTGAGTTTCTCACAGGCAGGTGCAGTGTCAGGTGTGGAAAGCGCCGGTGCCTGGTGGTGCAGTATGTCTTTTAAAGAAAGAATACGTTATGTGGCGTATGTCGATAACAAAGATATAATTGAAGCACGCTGGAGCCGGCAGTGGGGAGACCGGATGAATGAATTGGTATTTATAGGACAGAACCTGGACAAAGAGCGCATGATCCTGGATTTGGAACGGTGTCTTTTACAGGACGAAGAACAATATTTATTTGATATGCGATTCCGGTTTAAAGATCCATTTCCGGGAAGTCTTTATTAAATGCTGATCCGTTGTATGTGTTCAATACATGGCAGGCTAAGATTATCCATTGCGAATGCAAAGTATCAAAAAGATGTCTGCAGTTATTGAGTAGATTTACGGATATTCAGGGAAGAGGGAAGAACAGCCTTATAATCATCTGTGATGCTGTGCCTTTTCTTTTCGATCATAGTGATCAGGGTTTCCGCACTATGTTTTCCGATGTCGAATGCAGGTTGTGATATAGTAGTAAGCGATGGATTAAGCAGGGGCGCTGTTTCCAGCGTAGAAAAAGCCAGTACTTTAATGCGATCGGGAATGGAAATATTTTGGTCGGCACATACAAGGAGTGTTTGTATAGCCAGTTTTTCAACAGATGCTACGATGCCATCAATGGCCGGGAACTTTTCAATGATCGAAGCGATCTGGTCGTAGATATTTCTGTCGCTGCTGCAATTAATGATAAAGGGATAAGTGGCGATTTCATTTTGAATGCTGCTGATTTCATTTGCAAAGCCCGAGAACCGGTTTTGGCAGATAGCCAGCGCATCGGAAGTAGATAGAAAAACCGGGAAACGACAGCCTTTGTCTAACAGGTGCTTTGCTGCCAGCTCACCACATTCATAATCGTTAGTAACTACTTTAGGGGCCGAATAACCCTCCAGCTCCCGGTCAAAAAATACGACCGGTATATTTTTATTTCTTAAGCCTGAAATATGGGCGGTGTCTCTTGTTTCGCTCGACACAGAAATAAGTACTCCATCTACGCGGCCATTATTGCAATGGTTGATGGCTTTTTTTTCCAGCTCGAAACTTTCATGAGAAAGATAGAACAGCACATGATAACCTTTTGCCAATGCTACCTCCTGTATACCATTAATGGCAAGAGAAAAAAAACTGTCTGCTACTTCCGGCAAAACTACGGCTATCGTTTTACTCTGCTGTTTACGCAGGCTGCTGGCATACGGATTGGGACTATAATTCAACTCATTAGCCAGGCTAACAATTTTCTTTTTGGTGGCATCACTAATTTCATAACTATCCTTAAGTGCTTTTGAGACGGTTGCAATAGAAAGCCCGAGTTGCTGCGCTAATTCTCTTATTGTAATATTACCCATGGGCTACGGTCTTTTTATGCATTTTCTTAAATCGATTACAATTTTACGAAAACGGTTTCGTAAATAAAGATTTTCGAAATAATAAAAATTACAGTTAAAACATTGACTTTTGACTTGAACTTCGAAAACGATTTGCGTAAACAATAATCAGGTTCCGTTAGCGCTGTACAACCAGCAGGAAAACGATTAGTAAAAATTTTCCTTCTGCCATTAATAAAACAACAAATTGCCAGTTATGAATAAAGACAAATTTGAGGCCGTACCTCTTGGTAATCTCGATGAATGGGAAGACGATCTGTTAAGACGTTATCCAGATCCTGATGCTATAGCCACCGCAAAAGCAACTGATGAATACCGCAATTATGATACGCCTGCACGTGATACAGTAAAAGAGTTTTACCGGCTCAATCATAAATACCAGACCTTCGATTTTGTTCAGGAAAAACGAAATGAATTTCTTCAATTCAATAAGCGTGAAATGACCGTATGGGAGGCTTTTGATTTCCTGAATCAGCTGGTTGATGACTCTGATCCGGATACCGACCTGGACCAGATGCAGCACCTCCTGCAGACTTCAGAAGCAATTCGCCGCGATGGGCATCCGGACTGGATGGTATTGGTTGGGTTAATGCACGATATGGGTAAAGTACTTTGTCTTTTCGGTGAGCCGCAGTGGGCGGTGGTAGGAGATACGTTCCCGGTAGGATGTGCCTTCTCCGATAAAGTGATTTTCCCCGAATTCTTTTCTCAAAACCCCGATAATACCAACACAGCGTATAACAGCAAGTTTGGAGTATATGAGCCCAATTGCGGTCTCAAAAATATTAATATGTCCTGGGGTCACGATGAGTATGTTTACCAGATGCTAAAAGACTATCTGCCGGAAGAGGGGCTGTACATGCTGCGTTACCACTCATTTTATGCATGGCACCGAGAGGGAGGATACGATCACCTGCTCGACGATCATGATCGAAAAATGCTGAAATGGGTGCAGCTCTTTAATCCTTATGATCTTTATTCCAAAAATCCCGAACCGCCGGACTGGACGAAGCTCAGGCTTTATTATGAAGACCTGGTATCGAAATATCTGCCATCAACTTTAAAATTCTAGTAGCAACCTTACTAATACTGTTTTAAACCTTAATTAATTTTTTTCAAGTTTTAAAAACTGCATATGATACAAACCTACAGGCGGTGCCAGTGCACCGGCTACCTTTTCAGTGCCCTATTGGTAATAATCCTGGTTCTTTCGGAGCTGTCGGCAATAGCACAACAGTCGCAGGTTTCAGGTAGCGTCACCGATGATAAGGGTATTGCAATTCCCTCGGTAACTGTGTCCGTTAAGGGAAAAGGTATTTCAACTAAAACCAATGAAGACGGGCATTTCACCATAGCTGCCCGTAACAATGATGTGCTGGCGTTTTCAGCTGTGTCCTATATTACACAGGAAGTAACTGTTACTAACGTAACAAATTATGAAATAGTATTGGCCACCAATGCGGTTGCCATGACGGATGTAGTAGTAGTGGGTTACGGAAAAGGCTCTAAACGCACCCTGTCCAGCGCCATCACGTCCATTAAACCCGAAGACCTGAACCGGGGCGCTATCGGGGATGTGGGCCAGTTGCTGCAGGGCAAGGTGCCCGGGTTAAATGTTACAGCCAGTGGTGATCCCAATCGCCCGGCTGTAATGGTGCTGAGGGGCCACTCTACCATTAATAGCCCCGGTGGACCTTTCTATGTAATAGACGGGATACCCGGTGCAGACATTAACGGAGTGGCACCGGATGATATTGCTTCTATGGATATTTTAAAAGATGCATCTGCTACCGCAATTTATGGTAACCGGGCCTCTAACGGTGTTATTATGGTAACGACCAAGAAGGGTAGAGCCGGCAAATTGCAGGCAGCTTATAATGGATATATCGGATTCGAGAATGTAAGCAGTACGCTTGACCTGATGGATGCCGATCAGTTAAGAGCCTATTCTCAAAAAAATAATTATACACCCAGTACCAATGATGACAAAGGGGCTAATACGAATTGGATGGAAGCCATTCAGAAAAAGTCTGCCTTATCGCATAATCACAATATCTCGTTTAGTGGTGGAACTGAGAAAAGCATGTATAGTGCCAGTCTTAACTATCTTAAAAAAGAAGGTATTATACTTCAAAGTGACCTGGAGCGGGTTATTGGCAGAATCAGTGCAGAGCACCACGCGCTTAATGATAAGCTTACCTTAGGCTTAAACATCATGAGCAGTAATAGCAAGGCTTCCAATGTGCCTTTGCAAAATATGGTGTTTCAGCAGGCAGTAAAGTATAACCCGATGTCCCCCGTATATAATGAGAACGGAACATTTTTTGAGAACTTCAATAATACACAGTATTTTAATCCGGTTTCCATTATTAAGAATGCGGTTGACGATACCAAGTACGGTTCTTTACAAGGTAACTTTACTTTAGAAGCAAAGCTTCCCTTCAACCTTACTTACAATGCCAACCTGTCGTACCAGCGTGGTACCTGGCTGCATGGTGAGTATTATAATAGTTATTATTCACAAAATTACAGCACAGGCAGTTTTTATACGAATGGTGATCCGGGTGGTACCAGAAGTCTTCGGAATTTTTATTCAAATGGCCTGGCTTACCGCAATTATTATCAAAACACTTCCAAAACTTTTGAAACATTTCTTACCTGGGGTAAAAAGTTAGGATTGCACAATTTAAAAGCGGTTGTAGGCTATAGCTGGCAGAAGAATACGAATAACGATGGTTTACAAACCAGTCAGACCAACTTTGTAAATGACTACACTACCTATTATAACCTTGGCCTGGGTAATTATCAAACAGTCAATGGGTTTGCAGTAGACTATGGAGGATCTGTTTATGAAGAGACTAATTTTATTTCTGATTTCTTCCGTTTGAATTATGATTTTAACGAACGGATTTTACTGCAGGCGTCTGTAAGAAGAGATGGAAGCTCGGTGTTTGGTAAAAACAAAGAATGGGGCTATTTCCCCGCTGCAAGTATTGCCTGGCGTATATCAGAATCGGAGTTTATTAAAAATGCGGGCTTTATCAGCGATTTAAAACTTCGTTTAAGCTATGGTGCAACCGGTAATGCATTTGGCCTGGGCGCTTATAATGCACAGCGTCTTTATAATAAATCGGGAACCTATTATAACAATGGCGTTTTTGCCGCATCCTTCAGGACCAGCCAGGGAGCTAATCCCGACCTGCAATGGGAGGTGACCGCTACTAAAAATTTAGGGTTAGATTATGGTTTCCTCAAAGGGAGAATATCAGGAGCTATTGATATTTATGAAAAAATCACTACAGATATGATATTTCCCTACAGCGTGGCGCAATCCATCGATCCCAGTGGATTTCTGTGGTTGAATGTTGGTAAAATACGCAACCGGGGTATTGAATTTAATGTAAATGTTGCTGCGGTTAATAAGAAGAATTTTACCTGGACTACCGGTTTAAACCTGGCCAGCAATAAGAACGTTATTCTCGATTTAAAAGGTCCTGAGCAGTTTGGTGTCAATGCAGACTCTACTTATTATACACAGATTGACGGTCCTGGTGTTACCGGCAGCAGGCTACAAATTTTTGCAGTGGGTGGCCCGTTAGGCCAATTCTATTCATTCCAGTACATGGGTAAAGATGCTTCAGGTAACTCCTTGTTTTTAAAAGGTGACGGAACGGAAACGACCAATCCATCCCAGGTTTCAGATTATCATTATCTCGGAAGCCCGCATCCTAAATTGATGTATGGATTTAACAATAGCTTCCGATACAAAAATTTCGATCTTAATTTCTTCTTAAGGGGTGTGATGGGTAATAAGATCTTTAATGCTACCCGCGCCGATCTCTCGTACGTAGTAACGGCGGGGCAAACCAATATCAGTCCACATGCGGCTGAGGACGCCAGAACAGATACACGAAACAATAATTATTCATCAAGATATGTAGAGGACGGATCTTACCTGCGATTTGATAACGCTACTTTAGGTTACCGCTTAAATCTTAAAAGTGAGTATATCAGTAATGTAAGATTCTACGGCACCGTAAATAATCTTTTCGTTATCACAAAATATAAAGGTATTGATCCGGAGATTAACCAGGGCGGTGCATCGCTGGGCGTGGACTACAATAGTTTTTATCCTAAAACACGTACCATTCTTTTTGGAGTGTCAATTGGTTTTTAAAGATTAAAAAGCATTTTATGAATAATAATATAAAGCATTTATTAATAATGATGGCAGCAGTTCTGATAATGAGCTCCTGTCACAAAATCGAGGTAACTCCCAATTCTCTTTATACGGAAGATGTATTTCCTAAAACCGACGCTGAATTTCAGTCAGTAATGGGTACTATTTATACCAGCCTTCGGGGACATTATTCCCTGGCATACTGGTTTGCGCAGGAGCTCAGTTCCGACGAAGCCATATTGCCCGTATACGGAGGTAACTGGTTCGATGGCCAGGGTTATATACAACTGCACCGGCACGATTGGAATAAAGATCATGGATGGATCACCACCGTATGGAACGATGCCAATTCCATTGCCGGCCTTTGTAACCAGACTATGTATATCTTTAAAAATGCCCCGGAAGGTGAAAGTAAAAATACAGCAATGGCGGAGTTAAAAACGCTGAGGGCATACGCCTACTGGGAGTTGCTGGATATGTTTGGCAATGTGCCACTGGATACCATTTACCCGAGCCCCGGGGTACAGGCTAAAGCTACAAGGGCTGAAGTATACAACTTCGTAGTATCTGAATTAAAATCAGCGCTGCCATTTTTAAAAACTACTACCGGGAGTGCAACATATGGTAAGGTAACCGCATGGATGGCTAACGCACTATTGGCTAAGACTTATCTAAACGCAGAAGTATATTCGGGTGCTGCTAAATACAATGAATGTATAGCCGCCTGTGATGCCATTATCAGCTCAGGAAATTTTGCAGTTGAACCAAGAACATCTTACTTAAGCCAGTTTTACCCCACCAATGGGCCTTCTTTCAAGGAGTTTATTTTTGCGATACCTTACGATCCGTCTACCAGCAATGGATATTTGTACCATGCACGCTACGATCTTAACCGGAACCTGGGCATTAAATACCGGTATTCAGGAAGTACACCCGGTAGTTATTCTTTCAACCAGATTATATTAAACCTAACAACAGGCAATGGATTGATCAATGCAAGGCCCAGTGGGCCACGCGCTACGCTCTCCAGCTTTTACAACAGTTATTTTAAAACAGATGCAGGCGATATCCGCAGGGACCAATGGTTAGTGGGCAACCAATTTTGGTCAGATGGCAGTCCGATGATGGTGCGAACTACAAAAAAAGGATATGATCAGTTTTACACCGGTGCCGATGGAGGGGATGCTTATACCTACCAACTCTATATAGATTCGATCATCTCGGCGAGACAAACATTGGCGTCGATAGATTTGGGTAATGACGAAATTGCGTGGAACATGGGCATACGTAATATCAAGTTTCTTCCCGATGTTAATTCCTCCAGCCGCAATCAAAGCAATGATGCTCCTATATTTCGCTATTCAGATATTTTGCTGATGAAAGCTGAAGCTATTCTCCGCGGCGGTGCTGCTACTTCCGGGCATACGCCTCTTTCTTTGGTGAATATGGTACGTAGTAACCGTACTACTTCACCCGCCTGGACTTCTGTAACGTTGGACGATCTGTATGCGGAAAGAGCACGTGAGTTTACCTGGGAATGTTGGCGCCGTAATGATATGATCAGGTTTGGGAGGTATGAAAATGCATACGGTTTTAAGAGCAATGCCGATACTTATCGCCGTATTTTCCCGATTCCTACGCAGGCCATGAATACTAATCCGAAACTGGTTCAAAACCCGGGCTATTGATCATAAACGAACTAAAGGAAGTTCCCGGAGCGACGGGCCGGGAATCTTCTTATTTAGTATATTTATTAGACGCATTTGTTTTTGAAAACGGTTTTTGCGCTTTCCCCATAACAGGCATTAAGGCGGCAAATGACAGGAAAGTTATTATAAGTAAGCAATAAAAAATAATTATTGAAAAATATCGATAATGACCAATCCATCATTCCGGGCAAAAGGCTCTTGTCTCTTGATGCCTTAAGAGGGTTTGATATGTTTTGGATTGTTAGCGGGGAAGGTATATTCCATGGAATTGCCAAAGCTATACAGCAAAAGTATGGATTGATACAGGATCAACACACATGGCAAATCGAAGTTACCAATGAGCTTACTTGGATAGAGAAAATTGGGGTAGGCATCAGTAACCAGTTACATCATACTGTATGGAACGGATTTACATTTTATGATCTTATTTTTCCATTGTTTATTTTCATCGCAGGCATTAGTATGCCTTTTTCGTATGGCAAACAATTGTCGGCCGGACCGGGAGCTAAGAAAAAGATCTACCGGGCGTTGTTAAAGCGTACTGTGTTGCTGTTGTTGCTGGGCATGGTCGTAAATGGGTTGTTGCAATGGAAGCCCATTGAAGAAACCCGTTTTGCCAGTGTACTGGGGCGTATAGCTTTGAGCTGTTTTTTTGCCGCCATCATTTATTTGAATGCATCATTTCGCTGGCGTATCACCTGGTTTGTATTGATTCTTGCAGGCTATTGGATGGCAATGGAACTCATTCCCGTTCCGGGATTTGGTCCTGGTATATTAACTCCCGAAGGTAATCTGTCGGCCTACATAGACAGGCTATGGTTACCCGGAAAGTTACACCGGGGCGTTTATGACCCGGAAGGCTGGCTCTCAACCATTCCTGCTGTGGCCACTGCTTTGCTGGGCATTTTTACGGGCGAGATACTACGTAATGCCCGGTATACAGCAATAAAGAAAGTGTTAGGTTTATCTGTTGCCGGCGTTTTTTTTCTTCTCGCAGGACTGGCATGGGGTATTGTATTTCCGATCAATAAAAACATCTGGTCCAGCTCATTTGTTCTATATGCCGGCGGCTGTAGCCTGCTATTATTTGCATTTTTTTATTTTATAATAGATGTACGAGGTATTATAAAATGGAGCCTGCCTTTTGTATGGCTGGGTTGTAATTCAATACTCATCTATCTCGCAGCTCATGGCCTGGTTAATTTCATGTCAACCTCTGAATTTATATTGGGTGGTATAACGCACCGGGTGGATGTGAGGTGGCACGAGGCCATACTTTGGACTGGTGTTGCACTCATCCAGTTTGCCGTACTTTATGGCTTATACAAGAAAAAGATATTTTTAAAATTGTAACGACGACAACCTTCGCCCATGCATACATTATTGCCTGCTGATTATGTGGTATTCTTTGTATACTTTATAGTTGTAGCTGCTTACGGCTATTATATATATCGTAAGAAAAAGTCCGGAACGATGAGTTCTAATGACTTTTTCCTGGCAGAAGGATCGCTTACCTGGTGGGCTATCGGTGCATCGTTGATAGCATCAAATATATCTGCCGAACATTTTATAGGAATGAGCGGCTCCGGCTTCGCTTTAGGGCTTGCCATATCTACTTATGAATGGATGTCTGCGGCCACACTTATTATTGTTGCCGTCTTCATTATTCCTTTATACCTGAAGAATAAGATATTCACGATGCCGCAATTTTTAGCCAAACGGTATAACGACCAGGTAAGTACCATAATGGCTGTTTTTTGGTTGCTCGTATATGTATTTGTAAACCTTACTTCTATCATCTACCTGGGCGCATTGGCTATATCTTCCATTTCTCCCGTAAGTTTCGAATGGAGCATTGTTGGATTAAGTGTATTTTCTGTAATTGTCACTTTAGGAGGCATGAAAGTAATTGGATATACCGACGTGATACAGGTACTGGTGTTGCTGACAGGCGGTTTGGTAACTACCTATCTTGCGCTTTCTTTACTGGCAGATAAATTTGGATTGGAAGGCAATATACTCGAAGCCCTGGGCATACTGCGAAAAGAAGCGCCTGATCATTTTCACATGATATTTGATAAAACGAGTCCGCATTATAAAGAGCTGCCGGGCATGTCTGTCTTAATTGGCGGCATGCTTATCAATAACCTGGCCTACTGGGGATGCAATCAATATATCGTTCAGCGTGCCCTGGGTGCTGATTTGAAGACAGCCCGCAATGGAATTTTGTTTGCTGCTTTTCTAAAACTTTTGGTGCCGGTTATAGCTGTGCTGCCGGGTATTACCATGTATGTGATGCATCAGAATGGTATGTTTCAACAAGAGATGAAAGATGCTGTAACGGGAGCCATCAAACCCGATCACGCCTACCCAACATTGATGAATCTCTTGCCCGCCGGTTTAAAAGGGGTAGCTTTTGCCGCACTTACTGCGGCTATAGTGGCATCACTTGCCGGCAAAGCCAATAGTATTTCCACCATCTTTTCGTTAGATATTTACAGGAAGTATTTTGATAAAACAGCCTCTGATAAAAAGGTAGTGCGCGTAGGCCGTTACGCTGTAATTATTTCTATGTTGATGGCCGCTTTGGTAACACCTGCTTTAAAATCGCTCGACCAGGCTTACCAGTTCATCCAGGAGTATGTGGGTTTTTTTTCTCCGGGGGTATTAGCCATATTTTTATTAGGCATGTTCTGGAAGCGTACCACAGCAGCTGCTGCGTTAGCCGGAGCCTTGCTTACCATACCGATATCCGCTGTATTAAAGTTTATGCCTGTATGGACCAAAGGAAGCTTTCCCGACTATCCTTTTCTCGATCGAATGACCATTACCTTTTTTATAATAACGATACTGATGATCGTGATTAGTTTACTAAAGCCTGCAAGCCAGGCGGATAATGCTATCAGGGTTGATAAAAACTGGTTTAAAGTGTCAACAGAATTTGTGATAGGTTCTATATTTATTGGTGGCATTTTAATAGCCTTATACACAGTTTTCTGGTAGCAGGTCTTCTTTAAAATTAACTATGAAAAGAAGTGATTTCTTAAAAATAGGCGCCATGGCAGCACTGAGTCCATTAGCTGTAAAGGCGGTAAACGGCAATAGGGCAATATCGATAGATAAAGTGTTGATGAGCCGGTTAATTCAGGCCAATGATGATCAGGCTACACTATTGCTGCAATCATTAAAAAAAAACAAACTTCAGTTTAGTCGGATGATCGCTTACAATATAGCTACGTTGGCAGCGGCATATTGTGCAAAGGGCTCTACGTATTACCATCAGAAAGCTGTTGTTGAAAAACTGGATATCCTGGTCAAATTTCTTGCAGCCGCGCAGTCGGAAGACGGAACGGTTAATGCAGGTAACCTGGAGTCGCCACCGGATACCGCTTTCTTAATAGAGATATTGGGACCTGCCGCTGCTATTATGCGAAATGATAATAGTAATGACCTGCAACAGGTGCAGCATGAGTTGAAGCAGGTAATGCT
The DNA here is from genome assembly GCF_050309965.1 of Paraniabella aurantiaca. Lineage (NCBI taxonomy): Bacteria > Pseudomonadati > Bacteroidota > Chitinophagia > Chitinophagales > Chitinophagaceae > Paraniabella > Paraniabella aurantiaca. The sequence continues at coordinate 348,123 of NZ_JBLOSY010000002.1, forward strand.
AAAGGCAGGAGAAGGTTTAGTAACAGGAGGAGTTCATACGCCTAACCATCGTTGGGTAATTTCTGCAGCGTTGGCCCAGATCAATCATTTATACCCGAACAGGAAATACCTCGACCGTATTAATGACTGGTTAGGCGAAGGCGTTTTTTCAGATGCGGACGGTCATTACCCGGAAAGAAGCGGTATTTATTCGGGGGTTGAAAATGCAGCACTAATAACAATAGCCCGGTTAACTGATCAACCCTGGTTATATAAGCCGGTGAGAAAAAACCTGGCCATGTATTACTATTACATTGAAGCCAATGGAGACCTGGTTCGCAATGATTCAAGAAGGCAGGATCAATACGAGTTTGCTGCCAGGCCCGCGACCCTTCTTTATTTGTCCTACCGCTATATGGCTATTCACGACGGGGATAAGAACTTTTCCGCTATTGCCCAAATGATAGAAGCCACTGAATCTTTTGATAAGGATATCCTCAGTCGTTCGCTTTTTAACTTTATGGACGAAGTGATATTACAGCAGCAGTTGCCTGCCGCATCACCTTTACCCGATAGATATGAGAGATTATTTTCAACTTCCCATCTGCTAAGAATAAAAGATAACGATACTTCTGTTACACTATTCGGGGGTGTTGACTGGCCGTTGATTATAGCCTCCGGCAGATCGAATTCTCCTGATTTTTTCGCCTACAGGAAGGGTAAGGCTATTCTTAAGTACATGCGACTGTCGTCCGGTTTTTTCAGCATGGGATATTTTTATAGTGATGGAGTTGAGAAAGAGGGAAATAGCTACATACTTAAGAAAAAGCTCGAAGTGCCCTATTATCAACCGTTGCCTGAAGCAAAGCGGAAGGCGGATGGTGACTACGCTTTGTCGCCCAGCATAGATGGCAGGTTCTGGAATAAAATGGATTTTAGTGACAGGCCTGTAAGTAATGTAAAAACATTGGAAACCATTATCCGTTTCACCGAAAACAAAGGAAGGGTACAGCTGGAATTTGATGTAAAGGGCATGAAGGATATACCGCTGACAATAGAACTGTGTTTTAAAGAAGGAGGTAAGCTTAGCGGTGTAACTGCTGCTGATGCCAATGGTAACTCTTTTTTGGAACAGGGTACGGGTGAGTACCGTAATGGCAATGACTTTATTAAATTTGGGCCGGGCGCAGTTAGTCATAAACAGGTGACTAATCTTGAAGGAGAACGTTATAGCACCCATTTCGGAACACTGCGTACCAGTGGCGATCATGTGTATATTACGGGTACAACACCTTTTAAACACAAACTGGTTTTTAGCTAAGCAACTTTTATATAAAGCTACTACCTGCTTCTGACACGAGGATTAAAACCAATGGCTGGCATGTTGATCCGGCTGCAAATAAAAAAGCTACTGTCCATTGTCATCGTTACATGATCAATAACAGCAGCTTCATATTTATCGTCACCGGGTACGGATGAGATAATATAATTAGAGCGCTACTAGCTCATTTTCTAGTACTTCACTAAGCGGTAAATCCCAGGCTTCCGCAACACCCTTATACAATACCTTTCCATTGGCTATATTCAGTCCCTTTTCCAGCTCTTTATTTTCTTTGCATGCAGTTTGCCATCCTTTGTCTGCCAGTTGCAATGCGTAAGGTAAAGTAGCGTTGGTTAATGCAAGGGTAGAGGTATAAGGTACAGCGCCAGGCATATTGGCTACGCAATAATGAACGATGTCGTCGATAATAAATGTCGGGTTTTCGTGCGTGGTAGGAGTGCAGGTTTCAATACAACCGCCCTGGTCAACCGCAACATCTACCAGCACAGTTCCAGGGCGCATTTCTTTTAACATATCGCGTGTAATAAGTAATGGTGCTTTGGCCCCCGGAATTAATACAGCGCCGATGATCAGGTCAGCGTCCTTTATCATATCCCGGATATTATAGGTATTAGACATCATCGTGGTTACATTGGCAGGCAGGATATCAGAAAGCTGACGCAGCCTGGGCAAACTTATATCCATGATCGTAACCTGTGCACCCAGTCCGGCAGCCATCTTTGCAGCTTGCGTACCTACTACGCCGCCGCCTAAAATCAAAACCTTACCGGGAGGAACGCCTGGCACGCCACCGAGCAGAACGCCACGACCTTTTAGTGGCTTCTCAAGGCATTTTGCACCTTCCTGAACAGACATACGGCCCGCCACTTCAGACATCGGTATTAGTAAAGGCAGGCTCCCATCTCTTTTTTCAACTGTTTCATAAGCCAGGCAAACAGCGCCACTTTCAATCATAGCCATCGTTAATGGTTCCGAAGAAGCAAAATGGAAATAGGTGAACACCAATTGATCTTTTTTGATCAGGCTATACTCTTGCTCAATGGGCTCTTTTACTTTCATGATCATTTCAGCAACAGCATAAACCTCTTCTATAGAATTCAGAACCGTTGCCCCGGCAGCCAAATAATCTTCATCGCTGAAACCACTGCCTGCACCCGCATTGTGCTGTACATATACATTGTGACCGCGACCTGTCATTTCAGCCACACCTGCGGGCGTAAGAGCTACACGGTTTTCATTATTCTTTATTTCTTTGGGGACGCCTATAATCATATTTTGAATTAATTTGATACAAAATTATTTACAGGAAAAAAGTTTCTGTATTTATTTAAAAAAATAAATATTTATTTCTGATTGCTAGTATCTATAAAGAAAAAATTTCTAAATTTATAGTAGAATAAGATCTTAAAAAGAAAAAATGTTGCTTCTATTCTTTTAAAACCAAAATATGTTTAGTGTATGATGCTCGACGAAACAGATAAAAAGATCCTGCGTCTTTTACAGGAAGATGCACATCTTACTTACAAAGACATTGCAAAAAAGATCAATCTTTCTTTAACGCCGGTTCACGATCGCATCAAGAAACTCGAACGGGAAGGCGTAATCCAGAAATATGTAACTGTTTTAAATAAAGATAAACTGGGTAAGCAGCTAATGGTGTATTGCCAGGTAAGTCTTGCGAAGCAGACTTTTGATATTTCTGAAGCTTTTAATGCAGCAATCAGGAATCTGCCGGAGGTATTGGAATGCAACCTGATATCGGGAAATTATGACTATATGCTTAAAGTAGTAGTACCGGATATGGAAAGCTATCATACCTTCCATCAAAAGAAGCTCTCCATATTATCCGCAGTTTCTCTTATTAATACCGTTTTTGTAATATCCGAAGTAAAAAATTCTTTTGCATTACCGGTATAGCTTAATGGTTCGGGCGTTGATTTGTTCATAGTGCTGAGGGCGTGCATGAACGCCTGGTAAATTGAAAGCCAACAAGCCCATCTTTTTATCTCGAATAATATCTTAGCAGGCTTACTTTTACAGGCATCAATAAATGATATCACTAATGGCCGCCAACCAAAATATTTTAAAAACTATGAAAAATAAAGTACCTGCAGGAAGAATCCGGCCAATCATGATATTTATTTTATCGGTGCTTTCATTGGCCGGATACGGACAATTAAGGATGCCCCCGGTATTTTCCTCCGACATGATTTTTCAACAGGGTGTAAAAGTTCCCGTTTGGGGCAAGGCACTACCTAATGAAAACATCCAGGTTGCTTTCGGAGAACAGCGGGTAAGCACCCGTACCGGAAAAGATAGTTGCTGGAAGGTGGAACTCAAACCTATGAAGGCAACATTTGAACAGCGTGAGATGAGGGTTACCGGAAAGAAAAGCAGTATAACCTATCATAATGTTGTGGTAGGAGAAGTGTGGATTTGCTCAGGCCAATCTAATATGGAATATTCGATGCAGCTTTACCCTGGTTACGCACAACCTTTAAAAGGAGACAACCTGGCTGCTGTAGAACTCGGTAAACCGGAGAATTCGCTGATAAGGATCTATAACTGTTCGCGCAATGGAAGTAAAACATCTTGGAGCCCTGCTAATGGAGAAAGCCTGAAGGCTTCGTCTGCAGCCGGTTATTTTTTTGCCAGGAACGTCCAGGAAAAACTCAATGTGCCTGTTGGTATTATTACTGCTGCAGTAGGGGGCACACATATTGAAGCATGGACAGCTACTGAGGATTACAGGCGATCTTCCTTATTTGCTCCGTTGCTGGAAGCAGGTGGCGGACAGGTTGGTGAACAGATACCCGAAACCTGGTATAATGCGATGATCGCACCATTGATACCTTATGCGGTTAAAGGATTTTTATGGTACCAGGGTGAGAATAATTGTGCCAAGCGCGACACCATGTATACTGAAAAATATAAAATATTGGTGGAAGGCTGGAGGGAAAAATTTGATCTCAAAGCAGCTCCATTTTATTATGTATTATTAGCCCCTCATATTTATTCTGACAGATTACACAATAAAAACCGGAACGCAGTAACAGCCGAAGATCTCCCGTTGTTCAGGGAACAGCAGCTGAAAGGCGCAACCATTACCAGTAATACAGATTATATCGTGATCAGTGACCTGGTAGATGACCTTAAAGATATTCATCCCTCCTATAAGTGGGAAGTAGGCAGGCGGCTGGCGGGTCTTGCACTTGCGAAGACTTATGGTATATTAAACATACCCTGCTCTGGTCCCCGAATGAAAAGTACACATATTACAGGGGATTCAATCGTAGTAACTTTTGATCACTTCGGAGATGGTTTAAAGACGATAGATCAAAAGCGCTTAAGTTGGTTTGAAATAGCCGGACCTGATCATCAATTTCATCCTGCTTTAGCAGAAATAAGAGGGAAAAATGAAGTCGTTGTCTTTCATCCCAATATCAAAAATCCATCAAGAGTTCGCTTAGGCTGGCACGAAACTGCGATGCCCAACCTGGTTAGCGGGGATCACTTACCGGTTACCCCGTTCAGTACAGGTTTGTAGTGAGCGGTAAAAGGTGTACTCTTGAACATTGAGATGACAATCCAGCATGCTATAATTAATATTGGTACTACCTTGTTGGCTTATATGTCTTTAATACTTCCTCCAGATCCAGCTTGATCAGTTGCCAGTATTTGGCCTTCAGGCATCGCGGTTCAAAGTCATCGTCTGCTGTGTGGAAATCGATAAGCTTCTCGAGCAGATCTGCCCTGGAGTAGCTATACGGGTATCTTTTTTCGTAGAAATTAAGCATTTGCTCAAGACTGTAATGATCTAACAATTCATGCAGATCCCAAAAGTCCTTTTTTCGTCCATCGTGGCCAATCACCTCCAATTTCATCGCAGCAACCTCTTTTATATCTGCCATCCTGATGCCGTCCACGATTAGTTCCGGGAAAACAAAATGATCTGTGTAAAATAAATCAAGTTTAATGGCTTCACTATCATTCCTACCAATCAAACAAGATAGTCCCATTCCTTGCTGCCCACTAAAAGCCCCACTCACAAATGGAAAATTAAGTTTTAAAGTATCCTCAATCAACTCAAAGTCAACATTTCCATAAGTCGCATCGGTAAACAGATCGATATCTACAGACTCTCTATGTCCAAGCTGAAGGGAAAGTGCGGTACCTCCAACCAGTCTAAATGAGCGCAAAGTATCGAGGGACATCAATTGCCGCAATTGCTTTAACAGTGTACGTGAAACCGTACTATCATGCAATTTCATAGTCAGTAAGCATTAATTGAGATATTTAGATACATTATCTTTATAACTAGGTAAAAAGGATTCTTTCATTGAAAGAACTTCCTTTTTAACAATCTCTTTACCATAAAAATTTATCATGGCCCATATTTCTTTTTCATTTCCTCTTTCCAATATGCGCTTAATGATAGACCTTTTACTTTTATGCCAATTAATCTTGTGGATGTGGGTATCCCAAAAAAGTACTTTTCTAAATGATGCAAGATCTGGTTTTGGATTTGCACTTATTGCCTCCGCTCGCTCAACCTCGTAGCTTGCCTGTAAAAGCATAAAATAATCCTTATCTACATTAAACTCGCGCGAAAGCTTAATGGACAGCGTTGGAGTAATTCCACGGCGCTCATTTAAAATGGCGCTGATCGTTTGTTTGTGTTCGTCTATGTGTTGAGCCAATTCAACTGCGGGCATGTTTCTGATTTGCAGCTCCCGTTTTAAGATTGCTCCCGGATGAATGCCTTTTATTTTTGATATTGCTGGCAGCATAAATACAAAGTTACTAAAAGTTAACGAGTAAACAAAAGTGTTTACTAGGCTGTAGTATCTTTAGATATATTGGTACTTAAAAATGAGGGGAAGCATTTGATTGTTAGGAAATCATAGTTTAAGGGTGTTTTTACAAGAATTCCAGGCGGTAGGAGCCGTCAAATAACCCCGCATAGTTATATCCTTGCCTTTTATTTTTGCATGGGTAATCTGGTTAATGTTTATATTAAAATGATAAAATGAAACAGAGAGATGATAAGTTACAACTCATCCTGAAATGGGCTGAGCACAATAGCGATGTACTTGTAGTTTTACTCACAAGTTCGCTTGTAAACCCACATGCACCGGTTGATGAATTCAGTGACCTGGATATAGAAATTATTTTTGAAGATAACCTCAGTTATATCATTAATAAGAATTGGGTAGGGGAATTTGGCAATCCTATTGCCATGATTGAAGAAGATGAGAGCTGTTTTGATTATAAACACGCCATGAAAATGGTTTTGTATGAGGACGGAGTTAAGGTCGACTTTAAATTATATAGTAAATCAAAGTTTTTAGAAGATATCGGCCAGAATGAATTACCGGAAGACTGGGATATCGGGTATAAAGTTTTGATCGACAAAGAGAACTTAACCAGGGCTATGCAGGCTCCGACCTATCAGGTCAGCATCATTAAAAAGCCGAGCGAAAATGAATTTCGACGAATAGTCAACGACTTTTGGTGGGATACGACGTATGTGGCTAAATGTCTCAAAAGAGACGAAATATTTTATGCAAAATTTATGTCGGAAACCAATATCCGCACGCAGTACTTAATTCCTTTAATCGAATGGTATATAGCAGGTCAGCACAATTGGAGTATGACAACAAATAAGTATGGAAGACTGTTTAAAAAATATCTTAGTCCTGATATGTGGGAAAAAACGTTACTGACATTTTCCGGAAAGGACCTGGCCGACAATTGGAATGCTTTATTTTCAATGGCCGACCTGGTGACGGAGATGGGTATGGAAATAGCGGAGGTATTAGGCTATAAGTATCCGGTAAAATTGGATAATGACATACGACGGTACTTAAATGATTTGAGAATGAAATCTCCTGATCAATAACCAGTAATTTTTTGCTTCAGCTTTGCATTGGACTCTTGTGTAGCTGAAGGGAAGACATGTTGTTTATTTTACCGGATCGAGGATAGCCTTTTTTACTTCACATAACATATTCCATCTTTGCGTGGCAATAACCGGTATTAACTGTTTCGTCTTAAGTAAGGTAATGTTTTCCTGTACAAACAATGGCGCATTGGTATAAGTAGTGGCCGCATCAATCTTTACGACTTCGGGAATTGTAATTTCATTGAAAAACTTCTCAATTTCAAAAAGCTGTATATCTGTAAATGTCATGGCTGCAAGATAAGTCAGCAGCGCGCTTGTTTTGCAGCTTTCTATAAATTTCTCCCCAAAGATGGAATGTATTCCCCTTACAACACAGACGTTTTATCATGATACATAATAAAACCTTTTCTTTTATTAAAGCTTTCCTTTATTTTTTTGAGAGCAGCCTCCAGATTGCCTCCACCTTTTTCTTCCGGGTCGTTGCAATCAGGTGTGAAGACAATCACCCATTTATCTACCTCTTTTATTAGCTTCGTCACTAGTTCAAAGAAAATGCTTCGTTCTCCAAAAATGTCGGCCGGGGAGGCTAAATGATCAGGCAATTTGTCGTCGTCATATTCAATAGAAATGCATTGCCATTGCTGTTCCTGAAGATCACCGGGCAGAGTGGAAGGTACAAAGAAGGGTAACGGTCCCATCGTAAGTTTAAAATACTCATATTGTGCCTGAACAAGGTCTTGTGGGTATAATTGCCCATGCCACTGAATAACCTTTCTTTTAAACGCGAGACCCGGTATACTACGATTTGCCGGAATCATTATATCAACGCAAACTTCCTCCATAAATGTGCTTTAGATTGATTTTTATTAATATATCCACCGATATCAAGCTCTGCAATTTTGAATAACTTTACAAGTCGGATTGTAAAAAGCAGATTTTTAATATTTTTTCAATATTTATACCAGAGTAGGTTGAATTTGAAAAGTAAACAACTTCCTGTAAAACATGTAGAAAAAATTATACAATCTGGGATTGTCGCCATAGTGTCGTGTTGATATATTAATAATTGTTATAATGCTATTGACCATTTATTGACGCCCGTCAGAAATATCGTCACCAGCGGAATTTTTTGACTGTGCAGCCTGGCTGAGAATATATGGTAGGCTGTAATGCTTAACTTTATCAGATGTTTATGAAGTGGAAGCGTTTTGTTTTTTTGCTGATACTGCTGTTTTGCGTCACTTTTTCATGGTCCCGGTCTACGAACCCCGATCAGGGAAACCCAATCCGGTATGTCGGTAATTTAACTGACTATTTCAGAGACACTTCCACCCGGTTAGCATTACCCCGGGTGCAACAAGCCTATCGAAATGGAGAGTTTGCCAAAGGGCGCACCAGTATACTTAATTTCGGTAATACGTCTGCCGCCATTTGGGTTAGACTATCAGTAAATAAAGCAGAAAATAGTGCCGATTACCTGGTTGTAGACCATGCCAATATTGAGCGCGTGGATTGTTATATTAGCTGGGGTAAGCAGTGGAATCATTATAAGGCGGGATCATTAACCGATCCCTCTGACGGTGTCAGAAGTACCAATCAGTATATTTTCCCGATCAATATACCCGAAGGACAAGAAAGTGCAGAAGTATGGCTTCGTGTTCAAAGCAGGAATATTATGCTGCTGCCTTTGCAGCTGGCCCGCGCTGACAATTTATACCATATAGAAAACTCCAAAAACAGAATAGTCGAGCTTTGCTTTGTTGGCTTCCTTTTCGCACTGCTTATCTTTCACCTTTTTCTTTACTTTACTGTAAAGGATGTTGCCTATCTCTACTACTGTTTGTTCATACTGTCTCTTGGTATTTATACCATCGGTTACCTCTGCGGTCATATTTACCTATTAGGAGATTCAATTAAAACCTTTGTTTACAATTATCCACATATTTTCTTTTGCGTCGGTTTCGCCTGCTCTATTTTAATCACTAACCGTTTCAGTAATATCCGGTCTATATCGCTTTTTCTTTTCAGGTGGACTAAGATATTACTCGGCGGTCTTTCTGCTTTGCTGTTCTTAAGTGCTTTTGGTTTTAAAGCCCAGGCAGCAATGGGGGCACAGGCTTTTGGCTTGTTGGTTCCGATAACTTTAATTATTACCAGCATATGCGCTTACCGGCTTCAACGAACGGTTATTGTTTACCTGGGAGCTGCCTGGCTTGCCTTCGTGGTGGCTGTCATCTATTATGTACTTTGCCTGCAGGGAATATTCACTTTTCAATCTTATAGTCCTTTGCTTCTTCAAAGTGGGGTGCTGCTTGAGTTTATGCTACTTGCAATGGCCCTGGGGCGTCGATATCAAACTATTCTTGAACAGCAGAGACAAGTAGAAGCAGCGCATTTCAAATTGATACAGGTACACAATACAGAGTTGGAGCAACAGGTATCGAAACGCACTGAGAACTTAAAAGAACTTATTGATCAACTTAAAGCCTCCGATGAAGTTAAGAACAAACTTTTTTCAATTATAGCTCACGATCTGCGAACACCCTTTAATAGCCTGCTATCTATATTGTCAACTGATGTTATTGATTCCCTGAATGAAAATGAATTAAAGATGATGCTTCGTTCCAATAGCAATCAATTTCAGCAGCTAAAGATAATGCTGGACAATATTCTTCATTGGGCGCGGTCTCAGATGCAGGAAGTGCAGATCAGCAGGGAACATTTTGATATTATCAAAACAACCAGTTTTTTGACGACAGTCTATAAACCAATAGCGGAACACAAAAAAGTGAGGATACATCTCAAAAGCCCGGCCGAGCCCCAGTTTTGCATAGCAGATAAAAATCATATCCGTTTAGTTTTAAGGAATTTGTTGGATAATGCAGTGAAATATACAGATCATTCCGGGGATATTTTGATCGAAATTGACAAGATCTCCGGCTCGGTTCGTTTTAGTATACAAAATAGTTTCGCAGCGAGCGCCGGCCTCCGGGTTAAGGTAAAAACTACCGGATTAGGTATCAATTTGTGCGAAGATTATTTACACAGGAATGGCAGCTCACTCCATAGGGAAATTGCAGGAGATCTTATTAAATTTAGTTTCCTCTTACCCGCTGCTGAACTGAATTAACAGAAAATACGATTCGTTGCAGTATACATGGATAGCAATCGGAGTAAAAGTATTATAAAAATAAAAATTCGATGCTCTTGAGAAAGATAAAGTTACCTTTGACCCGCCAGATATACAAGCCCGGTATTTGGCAACCTTCTAAATACAAATGAACGTCAATAAGCTTATTCTTATTGTAGACGATGATAACGTTTACAAACTAGTCACTCGAAGGATGATTAGTATCTGCTGTAGCAATGCAGAAATTATCTTCGCTGAAAATGGCCGCGAAGCCATCGATTTACTTCAGAGCGCTATTCGGGATCGGTCTATGAGATTGCCGGATATTATCCTGCTGGACATTGAAATGCCGGAGATGAATGGATGGGAGTTTCTGAGAAATTTTTCGTCTTTGCCCGGAACAGCCATTAAAGGTATTGAAATATATGTTGCCAGTTCGTCGATCGATGATCTGGACCGCGAACGGACCCGCATTTACCCGGCTGTAAAAGAACTGTTGGTTAAACCTTTTTCCGTAAGTAAAATATCAGGCATCATCAACGATAGAAATTGAAGAGTGGATGTAAACACTTTCTAATTGCAGGGGTCAAAATGTAACTCAAACAGTTGCTTCATTGCTTTTATCATTTTCGGGAGCTTTATCTTGATCTGCAAGAAATCCGTTGCGGGCGATCCTGGCTGTTTGATGATTGCCGGTATGACTCCAGCCTGGCGGCATTATGATGTATAATAGTTTGTTTTTCAGTCCGGGTGCTTTTACTACATCTTTCCACAAGCACACAATTTCTCCGAAGTAGGCGTCCAGTACATTGTTTTGATTGATCTTCCGGGTAATGCCATATTCAATTTTGACCTCGTTCTGCTCTTCCTGGTAGGTTTTAAATACCTTATCCCATATATTTAAGAGGTTGCAGAAGTTGGTATCCATATATAACGGGTTACGGGCGTGATGAACACGGTGGTGGGATGGTGTTAGCAAAATTTTTCCTAAAAAACCCAGGCGCCCGTTTTTAATAATATTTTCACCTACATGTATAAACGATCCCCACAATCCATCAATAAACATAATCAGAAATAGCAATGGAGGGCTTACCCCCAGTATAATACAAATGGAGGTGCGTATAACATCGGCATAAGGAGCTTCCAGAAAGAAGTGTGCAAAATTTACGAACAGGTTCATTTGTTGAGGCGCGTGGTGGGTTGAGTGGAGGCACCATAGTATCCTGATCTTATGCGCTAAAAAATGGTAGACAAAATGTGCTAACTCCCATACCAAATAACCGTACAAGAGCCAATACCAGGTGATATCAGTTTTGAAAATGGCCCATTGCTCAAAAAGACCGATACAAAAGCCCACCGCAGCTATCGAAATAAACCTCGAGATAAACCGGTTAAGCACAAATACCATAAATGATAATTTGTAATCTTCTATCTTAAAACGTTTGTACACGATGGCCCGGATGATTTCTATCAGAAGCAGAAAGGGTATGATGGGATATACCAGGTTTTGAATTCCAGCCCAGGTGGTGAGCGAACTGTAATCGTTTTTCTTCACCATTTCTATAATTCCACCAATACCAAAAAAACCGATGAATTCATTATACAATGTTTCGAAAATATTCATATGCATAGCTTTTATCGCCCCACTAAATTAACTATAGTTTTTAATATGGGGGAAATGACGGTGAGATCTTTTTAGGTCAATATTTGGGGATCCTGCTTTCTCCCTTTATGAAATAGCTAATGCTGTTCATTAAAAGCTCTTATAACCCCGAGTCAGGTTAACCCTATATATTCTCCCGATAAATATGAGATTGTTTTTTGCTGTTGACACACTGTTGTCACAACCGGGGTTGAGCTTTGTGTTATCAATCATTAAAAAACAAAAAATATGAGCACTACAACTACAATTGAACGTCCCATCATTAGCGCTGAAGAGTTATTAACTGCCTGGCAGGGGCATCGCAATCTTACCCGTAAGGTTATTGAAGCATTTCCAGAGAAAGATATGTTTACCTTTTCTGTTGGCGGCATGCGCCCATTTGCAGAGCTGATCAAAGAGATTATTACTGTATCTGCTGTAGGATTGAAACAAATTGTAACAGGCGTCATCACCCCTTTTGAAGATGCTATGCCACAGATCAAAGAAAAGGCTGATTTGTTACAGGCCTGGGATGAAGCGAGCGAACAGATCAATGTTTACTTTCCGCAGATCAGTGCCGAAAAGTTTCATGAGGATATTAACCTCTTTGGTGAGTATAAATTCCCTGCTATTGAAAATATCCAGTATTTTATTGATAACGAAATTCACCACCGGGCCCAGGCTTATGTATATCTGCGTGCATTGGGTATCGAACCACCTTTTTTCTGGGATAGGTATTAATTGTAATAACTTGCCCAAACCCCGAACATAAAAAATAGGAGAGACAATATATAGCGGAGACCGCCGGATTGAAGCCGGTGTCTCCGCTTTTATACACTCCCGTAACGCACGGTACTGTTGTCGACTTACAGACAATACCAGCATCCAATATCTAATATCCGTTATCAAACAGCTAACCGCCCTTGATCCGCTTACCAATATCCTGCGTAAGTGCTTTCAGCCGTTGTTTAAGACTTTCGGGTTCAATGAGGTCCGATTTGTCAGCCAATACAATAAACCAGCGGAGAAAATATTCCGGCTCATGAGGATAGTGAAAGGTCATTTCCGTTTTGTTGCCTAATTTTTTTTCAGAGATAAAGCCGTATTGCTGACGGCTATGCTGAACGTACTTTACATATGCAGTATCCATCGTAATTCTAACAATTTCGTAAGTATCGAATTGTGGTTTCTGCAGGTAGGCTGACAGCTCTTTGTGCCGAAAGGTAAAGCCGGCTTCCAGGCTGGTTATCCTTATAATGCGATCTGATCTGAAGTTACGATGCTCTTTTCTTAAATGACAATAAGCTACCAGGTACCAATACTCTTTATCATGATATAAACCAATGGGCTCAATATTCCTTTCTGACGGCTGGCTCGCATCAAAGGACTGGTACCGTATAAATACCTGTTTCTTATTAACGATGCCATTCATAAGGATCTCCAATGCATTCGGTACTTCTTTATTAAACAGGTTCTTTTTAGGAGATACATGAATATTCGCATTAAGCTCGTCAATTCGGTCTTTATCTGTCCAGCGTAAAACAGATTTTACCTTAAACATAGCCGATTGAAAAGCATTGCCGAGGGAACGATCGGTGAAATGCTCCATCAGTTTTTCGGCTGCCACAAAACTTACAGCCTCCTCCCGGGTAAACATAACAGGGGGCAATTTATAACCTTCAACTATAGAGTAACCAACACCCGCTTCAGAGCTAATGGGAACGCCGGAGTTCTCCAGTGTTTTGATATCCCTGTAAATAGTGCGCAGACTAACCCCAAAACGGTCAGCCAGCTCCTGCGCTTTTACGATGCGTTTGGACTGTAACTGGGTTAAGATAGCCACTACACGGTCAAATTTCTTCGGACTATCATCGTGTATTTCATCATCTATTGCAGCCATCTGTTTGAATTGTGCTGCAATTTAGAAAGCTAAATTGAGGATTTCAAATATTTATAAATACAGGCTACATAATCAGGCTGAACGCATCCAGAACTCTTTGTTGGCAATAGAATATATCGCAGCTACGCCGCTATAATCACCATAATAAAAGCGCTTTAGCTGCAATATGTAATAAAACAATAAGCATAAAAGGGATATGTTAGTAATTTAAGCTTACGTCTTCGATTATGTAATAAGGTTGCCCGTCAGTCATTAATAAAACCGCAGCACCAGGGGCACCGCGGTTGTTATAGCTGGGTAGATGTTATGCTGTTAAATGGTTTTGGGTGTGTATATAGTTACCATACCATCACCTTCACTGCTCACAATCAGTAAGGACTTTTTAGTAGGACTCATTCTTGCAGGGACGAACAATACACCCTCAGGAGCGTCTCCGGTTTTGACCAGTTGTAGGAACTTAGGATTTTGTGGATTACTAATATCATACATGGCTACAGCATCCGCCCTTTCCATACCCACAAAAGCTACATCGGTTTTTCCTACTTTACCAACAGCAATGCCCTCAGGTTCTACAGATTTATCGTCGCTTCTGCCGTCATCGTAGCCTGGTATTTTATTATCATTGTTGCCCAGGCCAAGTATATCGTATGTTTTAATATCCAGCTCATTTTTGCTGTCGAAAACCTGTGCACCGGTCAGGCCATTCCACACGCTGAATGAACGTGCACCGAAAGAGTATAATTCATCAAAATCGCCGTCACCATCTTTATCACCTAAAGTTGTTGTGATATTTAAACGTCCCAATATGCCATTCTGCCTAAGATCGGTTGCATTGGGAAAAACTACGGGATCGAGAATAATACTTTTATTGCCAATTCTTTTTGCCTCCACGTATATGTCTTTATCATTTGCATCTTTATATTCACGTGCATCGCCTTCGTTGGCAGTAAACAGGTAGGGTATACTACTACGTTCTAAAACAGCGATAGCATCCGGCATATAAATCCCTTTTACATGAGACCATTTGGCGGCCAGGTACCTTTTATCGTCATCAGTAACGTCGATCTCGTTACCGGCCAAAGAGTAATCTTTGAAACCTAGGGGGAAAATGTCTGTAATAACTTTACCGGCGATATTTACTTTAGCTATCGCATTGTTTTCCTGTAAAGTAACCCAGGCGGTTTTCGAATCGGCAGATATCGTAATATATTCAGGTTCTATATTCGATGCAAAATCAGGATTAGCCTGCGGTCCAAAAATCCTGAAACCTTTTGCTTTCAGAGCGGTTGCCTGGCCGGCAAACCCGTCAAAATATAAGGTTGTAACAGCATAATTGTTATCCGTATCTATGATGGAGATACTTCCTTTAGGGTCTGTTGAGTAATCAGCATTAGGCTCACCTTCATTAGCAGTCATAATAAATTTCCCGTCAGGGGAAAAGGTAACCATATCAGGCAGGGCGCCCACAGTCACCGATTTGATTTCGCTATAGTCGGTTGTTTTTAATACGGCAACTTTTCCATCATCCGTTTTGTTGATAGATTGTATTGCAGCTGCCAATCTGCCGTTATAAACACTAACACTATTTACAGCGCCACCATAAGGTGCCATACTGATGGATCGTATAAACACCGGGTTTGCCGGATTTTTAATATCCACTACATCAATACGGTTCACTGCTCCATCGGTGCCTTCATTATTAACTACAAAAAGCCTTTGGGTAATACTATCGTAAGCAGAAATTTCGGCTGCTGCAGTTCCCCCGATTTTTATTTTTCCAATCTCAGCGAATGTTGCCGGGTCTTCATTCACAAAGAACTCCGGCTCGGGAGTTACCCCATTGTTGTCATTTTTTTTGCAGGACGCTATAGCTATAAGGGCGGCAATAAGCAGCTTTGTATTATGCTTCATTATCTGGTTTTAGTATGAAGCGCGAAAGTATCAGCGCAATGTAAAGAAATTGTGAACTCAGTTTTAAGCAATTGTTAGCTTATGCCAGCTATTCCAGGTAGTATTCTCTAATTGCCAAAGAATGTTATTGTTACCTAAAATTTGTACATTGCTTATATGGAGCAACAATTTCCTCTTATACTGGGGTCGATCCTTGATAATGATTTTTATAAAATCACCATGCAGTGCGCGGTAATCCGCTTGTTTCCGGATATTAAAGGAAGGTACCGCTTTATAAACCGGGGAAAGCACCCGTTTCCTGAAGGGTTTGGTGATGAATTGAGGCGTCATGTAAATGCTATGGCTAACCTGACCCTGTCAAAGCAGGAGAAAGATTTTCTGAGTGTGCGATGTCCCTACCTGAACCCCGCTTACCTCGACTTTTTACAGGGTTACAGATACGACCCTGCAGAAGTGACTATCGCCCAAAACGGAACAGAGTTGGAAGTAAGTGTTGAAGGATACTGGTATCGTACTATTTTATGGGAAGTACCGTTGCTGGCTTTGATCAGCGAGCTTTTCTATAAAATGGAGGGTATGAACCGCATCAGCAATGAGGCTCTGGCATTGCGTACAAGAGGTAAAATGAATGTTTTTAAAGAGTTGGGAGTTACGGTGGCAGAGTTTGGTACGCGCCGACGCCATTCTTATGAAGTGCAAAAGGAGGTACTGAACACTATGATGGAGTATTCGGCCGGTGAATTTGTAGGTACCAGCAATGTACACCTGGCGATGCTATTTGATGTAAAGATCATTGGCACCCATGCTCATGAATGGTTTATGTTTCACGGAGCACGCTACGGCTACAAAATTGCCAATGCTTTTGCCTTAAAAAGCTGGGTAAAGGTATTTAAAGGCGACCTGGGTATAGCCCTAACCGATACCTATACTACTGAAGTCTTTTTTACCCAGTTTAGTAAACAATTTGCCAAATTATTCGATGGGGTACGTCATGACAGCGGTGATCCGCTGTTGTTTGCCGAAAAGACAATCGCGCATTACCAACGTTTGGGTATCAACCCGCTTCATAAAAGTATTATATTTTCCGACGGTTTAAACCCCGAAAAAGTAGCTACAATTACCCGTGCCTGCAAAGACAGAATAGGTATTTCATTTGGAATTGGCACCAATCTCACCAATGATGTAGGGCTGCAACCCATGAATATAGTTATGAAGCTGGTGGAAATTGCAGCACCGGATATGCATTGGACACCTACCGTAAAGTTGTCTGACGAGCCGGGCAAGCAAACCGGCAATGCTGGCATGGTACGGTTGGCCCGGGAGTTGCTGGAGATTACCGCTGTCGAGATTTAAATAAAACAGGATATTGGAAACAACAGTTACCGTTACAAACAATACAAAGAAGATACTACCAGCAATTCTGGCAACGGCTATTTTTATGCAGATGCTGGATTCTACTATATTAAATACATCGCTGCCATCTATAGCGAAGGACTTAAATGAGTCTCCACTGGATATGCAGAATGCCATTATAGGTTATGTATTAACCCTGGCATTGCTGATGCCGGTAAGTGGTTTTTTGGCCGATAAATTCGGCACTAAGAAAGTGTTCATTTTTTCTTTGGCTATGTTCGGTATAGGGTCTTTGTTTTGTTCGCTCTCGCAAAATCTTACGCAGTTGGTGATCTCAAGAGTAGTACAGGGCGTTGGTGGAAGTTTAATGACACCGGTAGGCAAACTGGCGCTGATCAAAACCTTTCCGAAAAAGGAACTGCTGAAAGCAATGAACTATGCCATCATCCCGGCATTAATTGGCCCTGTATTGGGGCCTTTGGTGGGCGGATATATGGTAGATTATTTATCCTGGCACTGGATCTTTTTAATCAATATACCTATTGGTCTTATCGGCATTCTGCTTAGCCTTAAGTTTATGCCCGTTTATAAATCACCTATTATCGACTTTGACCTGAAAGGGTTTCTCATATTCGGGGCAGCGTCTTTATTACTTTCTATTGCCCTCGAATTATTTGGCAACACGGTAACCAATACGCCGGTATTACTAATTACAGTACTGGGATTTCTGATGGTTTATTTTTATTACCGGCATGCCAAAAAAGATAACAATCCCATTTTTCCTTTAAACTTATTTAAGGTTAGAACCTTTAGAGTAGGGATACTGGGCAACCTGGCTACACGTCTCGGTATCAGCTCTATTCCGTTGCTGCTACCCATGATGATACAGATCGCTTACGGGCGATCGGCAGTAACATCAGGCTGGATCATAGCACCCATGGCACTTACAGCGATGTTTGGTAAGTCAACTGTGATCCGTATACTGAACCGGTTTGGGTACCGTACTACATTAATGACCAATACATTTGTAATCGGTATACTGATCTGCTGCCTGGCCATTCCCGATGTGCATAATTCTATCTATTGGTATATACCCATCATCGCCGTTTTAGGATTTTTTAACTCTGTACAATTTACGTCTATGAACACCATCTCCATTGCCGACCTGCGGGGTTATCATACCAGCAGCGGTAATTCACTCATCTCGGTTAATCAGCAGCTGGCGATTGGTTTTGGTGTGGCTTTTGGTTTAATTGTATTGAAGATATTCCAGGGCGATACCAGTTTGATAAAAAATGAGATCCATAACGCCTTCCGCTACACTTTTGTAACAGTAGGGGCTTTAACTATTTTATCAGGACTTGTATTCAGAAGACTGCATCCGAAAGACGGACTAAATATGAGATCGGAAGAGTAGCTGCATTTGGGTTAAAAGTATATTGCTTATAGCGTGTTCACCTAATATTTAAATTTGTCGGGTAATGGGAAGCGGAACAAAAAAACTCCTCACGGGTGAACATGGTGGCGATGCATTGCGGAATACACTGGCAACGATCATACCGGGTATAGTAGTAGCCTGTTTGGTTAAGCTGGATGTAGCCGTTGTGGTAAGCATTGGTGCATTGTTGGCTTCGCTAACCGACATGCCCGGTAGCCGGGCTGATAAATGGCTGTCCGCGAAATGGTGCATACCCGCTTTCTTTATAGTTGCTCTTACAACGGCTGCCAGTCTGCATTATGCGTGGATTTTGGTACCCTGGTTAATGGTAGCTGCTTTTGCGGGTGGTATGTTATTTGCGCTTGGGCCCAGGGTAGCGATAGTGGGCATACTCAGTTTGATTGTGGCCTGCTTTACGATTGGTTTGTGGCCGGTTGATCCGCTTTTCTACAGTTGCTGGTTTATTTCAGGCGCCGGGTGGTATTTTTTTATCAGCATGCTTTTAGCCTATTATGCGCCCTACCGGTCTTTGAAGCATGCCTTGAAAAGAAGCGTTAGCGGTATAGCTGCTTTATTAAAAGCCAAAGCACTATTCTATGACGCTAATACAACAGTGGAAAAAGCCTACGAAGAGTTGAGTGCACTTCATGTAATAGTAAGTGAGCAACAAGACCAGGTAAGACTGCTACTATTGAGAGAAAGGGATTTGTTAAAAAGGGAGAATGAAAAAGGACAGCAATGGTTGAACCAGCTGTATGCAATGATCGATTTGCATGAAGTATTAACTGCTATTGATCATGACTATGATACCATAAGAGAAGCGTTGATAAAAACCGGAGCATTGGAGCTGGTTCAAAAAATTGTTTTATTATTAGCAGATCGGGTACAAATGATTTTCGAAAGGGATGATACAGGATCAGCAAAGGCCAATAAGCTGGAGATACAGAGACTTGCAGCAGAATTAAACGAATTGAGCGATACTGCACCGGATGCATCTGGTGCAGTATTATCGGCCACTATTGCTAATCTCCGGGAGATATTGGATCAGGTGGATAGCATGGGATACTCTATAGATGTTGATGCAAAAAGTGCCGGTCAGTCAGAAGCTATAGATTATAAGCACTTTATCCCGGCCAGTTCTCTTAACTGGAAGGTTATTGCCGGTCATTTTAGCTGGAAATCGGATGTTCTTCGTTTTGCGATAAGGTGGGCATTGTTATTTGGAGCGGGAGGACTGGTCGGTTTCCTGCTTCCCGATTTCAGGTATACTTACTGGGTATTGTTAACTATTGCAATTGTGGCCAGGCCTACATTTGCCGTTACGCAGCGTAGAAACTTCCAACGCATGAAAGGAACCGTGCTGGGGCTGCTGATTTGCCTCCCTCTTATTTACTTGCTGCATAATACATGGCTTCTGCTAATTATCGCAACATTTTCTTTGTATGGTTTCTTCCTTTTCAATCAACCTAATTATACTATAAGTGTCCTCTTTATTACCATTACAGCAATGGTATTGCTAAATATGCACCAGGGGGCTTTCCCGGAATTGCTGGGAAGCCGGGCGGGGTTTACATTGTTGGGTGCGGCGCTGGCCATACTCGGTTGGTTCCTGCTTCCTGTGAAACAAAGTCGGCAGCTCAGCAAGCTGAAACATGATATCATACAGACGAACCAGGATTATTTGACTGTTATTGTCAGCTGTCTCAATAATGAATCTGTTAATAACCAGGATATTCGCCTGGCCCGCAAAAAAGCACATACCGCTTTAGCTTCTTTTTCAGATACTTTAAATCAGCTTCGTAATGAACCTGGGAGCAACAGGAGGGACTGGACGCGCGAATCACAATACCAGTCTATAGCTTACAGGGCCAATTCGCTAATAGTGGGGATAGCCCTTTCTGTAACTGGCGGCCGGTCAGGTACTCATGCATTGCCTCAAATTCAACCGCGTATCGATTATGTACAATCGCTTTTCAGCGAGTTGGAGCAACTAAAATAATAATGACCAGCATGCTTTAGCGGATACTTATAAAACGATTTTATTTTATCTCCAGCGCTGCAAGAACCACCATGGTAATCAGCCAAACTTACATGTCTCCTGGTTATTCAATTATTCAGGCAGACCGTCGCTTACCTAAAAATGGGTGCGGGCCATTTGCGATCAGTTTTATGGAACGGAGGGAATACATGGCTATGGCTTTGGACAGGACGAAGATCAGGGGCAGCTGGGCGCCTGGTTTGTTATGGCGGCAATGGGCCTGTTTGATGTAAAGGGATTTACAGCGCCTGAAACCTCCCTGGGGCTATCAGGGCCATTGTTCAACCAAATCAGGATCCGGCTTAACAGCCAGTATTATCCCGGAAAAGATTTTACTATCATCGCTAAAAATATAGAGGGAGGAGATCAGTATATACAGGCCATCAGTTTAAATGGCCAACCGGTTCGTCAGCCATTTATTCCCTGGGCCGAGATGAAAAAGGGAGGGGTGCTGCAATTACAAATGGGCCATACGATGAAGGATGTTTATTAATGGTGTACTGACTCAGATGATCTGATATCAATTGAACGCGTCTAGGTCCACCTAAACCATAGCTGCTAAGTATTTTTTTTTGAATTTACTTCATGGGTATTGTTATCCTGAAGGAGATTTTTTAGCTGAAAAGTAATCATACGTTTAACCGGCCTTACAAAAATCTTTATGAAAATGCTTGAAGGGGCCATAGCCTCCATATTCTCTAATACTGATACCACTTCGATGTAGATCATAAGGTACAGCATAATATCGCCAAATATCCAGGCAAACTGTCGTCCAAATGGTTCGTGAGAGGCGTATACGATATTGAGTATTACCATGGCTATTATTATACAGCCACCATATTGCAATAGCTTTATGATCGATTGCCTGAAGCCCTGCGAAGTACGGGGCGTGCCTTTTAATATGGCTTTTGATACGCCGAAAACAAAATCGAGTGTGTATAAGATCAGCAGCCAGATGAGGAGGTGAACGGATGGCCAATAATGTATGAAGTGATTCATGAGATGATGTTTTAGTTATTAACGAGTGGTGTAAATGTTGATTAAAGAGCATCGCTGGGGAAAAGAAAGCAAACAAACCGCTGAGGCGGTTTGTTGCTTTTTTGATGGGCTTAGAGCTGGGCTTTGCGTGCTTCTACTGCCTGTATAAATTCGGCTGCTTTTTCCACGCTGTAATCTAAAAGGTCTAGGTCAAACTCTTTACCAGCATAACCAGGACGGCCATAATTTCGCTCGCGGCGCAGGGCCCGGTGTAATTGATACTCCGCAGTAGCCAGTTTGTCTTCCAGCTCTTCCGTTTCCTTTATACCGGGGCCAGATGCCAGCCTTTCTGTAAAGCTTGCGATATCTTTTTTAAGATTTTCGATCTGGGCTGCTATCACTTCAGAGGTTTCTCCATAGGTTTCCTTTTGCCCTGCCAGGTTCATCTGGCGTCTTACCAGGTCCTTCTGCCTTTTAATAAAGGTTTGTATAGCTGCGTCGCATTCGGCTATCGTTGCAAATTTTTGAACAGTTTCTACCATAGTTTTTGTTTTTGTGAAGCCCCCTAACCGTTACAGTACAACCACTAGTCCGCGGTTACTACCGGCGCTACCGCTACGGCTTTCGGGGCTTCGGGTGAATAATAAGCCAAACCTACAGCCGGCTCTATGTGTTACGCTTGGATGCTGCCCATTTTTAAATAGCTTTAACACCCCTTGCTTTAGCGAATGCTGCGCCGGGTTTCCACGGCCAGCTGTTGCAAAGCGGTACAACATTTAAGGCGAAAAGCCATCATCTGCAGCTGGTTCGCATCGCAACGTTTTAATTGTTTTTTTATGTCGCGCTGTATTTTATTCAGTACAGCCTCAGGAAACAAATCGCTGTCGGCCTTCAGTCGCAAATAGTATAAAAAAAGCTTTTTCTGTTCCAGCAAATTACTATACTTCGTCATCTTTTCGAGTAGCTGACTAAACCTTATAGCATTGGTAGAAGCCTTTTGTAGAGCGGTTTCTACCATTTTTTGGTACCGGCTTAAGTCTTCCGGCGCTGTAGTAATTAAAGCGCCTGGCGGTAGTCCCTCTTTAACAAAAAGTAGCCAGGCATTATTCAGTAGTTGCAGCCGGGTATAGGCTTCTGCAGATAGTTGCCTAAGTCCGCATTCATATAAGCCAATGGCACTTTTTGAAACACCTATCAGATCTGCCAGTTCTTGCTGGTTTAGATGGACCGTCTGTCTGAAAAATTTTTCCATGGCCGCATTTTTTTTGAGGTGGAGGGGCTTTTTGTAATTGTGTTTTTGTAATCCATTTTATTTGATTACAAAACACTGATTACTATTTTTGTACAGGTACTTCATGCTGGTTTATGGCAGCAAATTTTAAAGCTTCATATTAATTATTTAAGCTGTATCAACGATATTTTGACAAGCGCAGCTGTGGTGTATTCCGCATTTCGCCTTATAAAGTTTGTCAATGATTTACTCACAGATATTAGTGTTACGATCTTCTTAGTGGCAAAGGGCTGAGCATTTTGATACTTTTTCATAGACGACAGTTTAGACTTAGGGGCCGATTTCACATCATACAAACAGTAGTTTATAAATGAAGATCGAATATATAGTGAAAATTATTAATTTCCTATATCAGAAGTGGTATAGGATTTACTGTTTTTATAATCTTAATTGCACGCACAATAAAACCTATATTATGTCACATTTTATCAGTTTACAGGAAGCTGCTGCAATGACCGCACGCTACCGAAGTCACCGCGAAGGGGTTCTTTTACCTCAGCATCAAAATCAGAATCTTTTAGCTTTGAATGAAACATTTGATTTGGAGGCTGTAGATGCATTGTTGGCCCAACCGGGCTGTAAAGGCTTACGCATTTATTATGGTATGGATGAATCTTTAAAAATGCATGCCATATTGGTAGCTACAGATGCTAACAATGCCGACATTATACATGTCTCTAAATCAGACGATGGAGAACAAGAGGGTATAATACTCGAAAATGCCAACAGATGTCCTCCATTATGTCCACCGGCGAGTGAGTTGAATGA
This sequence comes from Paraniabella aurantiaca, assembly GCF_050309965.1. Lineage (NCBI taxonomy): Bacteria > Pseudomonadati > Bacteroidota > Chitinophagia > Chitinophagales > Chitinophagaceae > Paraniabella > Paraniabella aurantiaca. The sequence continues at coordinate 371,798 of NZ_JBLOSY010000002.1, forward strand.
ACCTTAAAACATTCTCAATTTGTTTGTCATTAACGAACTGGTAAGCTTATGCATTGGTGTACCAACTATTGTGGGTTGGATGCGATGCAAACGTATTCAACCCGCATACTATCCTTTTCTCATATGGCTTACCTTAGGTACAATTAATGAGCTGGTAAGTATTTGGTGTATTAATAGGTATCATACCAATGCTGTTAACTATAACTTGTTTCAAACCATAGCACCAGTATTGTTGACATTTCAAATCTACCGATGGCGCCGTTCATTAGCCATGATGTTGCTATGCTGCGGTTTTGTGATTTTTTCTGTGTTGCTCTTTATTGTTGAATGGTTTTTTAAAGAAAGCTTATCGCAGTTTTTCTCTAATCTTATAATTGTAAACTCCACGATAATTGCAGTAATAGCCATTTTTTACTTATCATATCGGCTTAGCGATACGGTTGATTATTTATACCGGGATACGCAGTCGCTAATTTGTATTGGCATTACATTAATTTATACTTACACCATCATTTCAGAGTGTTTTATAATGTTTGCAACTCGCTCAGCTATGGAATGGGGGTATTATGTTCCCATTGTTTTTTCTGTTGTCAATTTAATAGCAAATATATTTTTTCTAATCGCCGTGCTATGTATACCCTTAAAAATCCGCTTTTTTTTACCGCGGTACTAACCGCTGTTAGTATTGGTGTTATTCTGGTTAGCCTGGGCCTCATTGTGTTTAGGGCTCAACGAAGGTATTTTCTCAAACGGCAACAGGTGTGCAGCAGAGAGCTGGAAACATTAAAGTTGGAGCGATTACGTATGGCCAGGGACTTACATGATGAGCTGGCACCAACACTACAGTTGGTATACCGTCAGTTGAATGTAATTGCATTTAATAAAAGCGATTTTCAGCAAGTTGCGCTTTCAGCCAGGGATATGCTCGAAATTAGCATTCGGAGGATAGGCGAGATTTCTAAAAATCTCGAAGATCATCGCATTCTGAAAGCTGGCCTTCAACAAAGCATTCAGCAATTTATTTCTCAGCATAGTATGGCCGTGCAACTATATTTTCAGTTCCGCTACCAGCTGGCCCGCGAGCCTGCGCCTCTTGTAGCAGTTACATTGTATTGTATTTTGCTCGAGCTGGTTAATAATACTATTAAACACGCCCAGGCTACCATTGCTTTTATTACGTTGAGGCAGCAGCATAAAACCCTATACTTTTTTTACGCTGACAATGGCAACGGGTTTAATTTGCAGCAAATGCAAGAGGCAGAGGGTAGCGGTATTAGCAACCTGCAGCACCGGGTATCGCAAATGGGAGGTCGGCTTGAAGTGCAGGTGGGAGAGGGAGCTTCTTTTCTCATTAGTATTCCACTGTTCTGATTTTTCACTCCACCACAACTTTTAAAAAATGAGGACTCTACCTGACAAACGCATTTTATTAGCGGATGATCACCCCCATAGTTTGGAAGCTCTTAGGCTCTCGTTAACCTATATGCCGGGAATTGTTATTTGTGGAGAAGCCGGAGATGGCATTGAACTGATAGAAATGTGCACCCGGCTGGCCCCTGATGTTGTTATCACGGATCTTAAAATGCCGGGAATGCCGGGGCTGGAAGCTATTTCTATTTTGCAAACTGTGCACCCTGATGTTAAAGTATTAGCCTGGACGCAATATATGGATAATGAGCTGTTTCAAAAGGCAGTGAAAGCGGGTGCAAGGGGTTACTTATATAAAAGTGCGAGGCTGGAAGAAATTAGCATGGCTATTAATACCGTATTGCGTGGGTATAATTATTACTGTGAGCACACAAATAACATGATTGCGCAAATGGTAGTACAGGGTGCTTTCGAGAACCCGGTAAAACCCCTTCCGCCTGATTTTTTTGCAGCCCGCGAGCGAGAAGTACTGGTACTTATTTGCCAGGAGTATGCAACAAGCGAAATTGCCAGAATGCTGTCGTTGTCACCCAATACGGTGAATAAATACCGGGCTAATTTGAAATTTAAAATTGGTACAGACCGGTTTGCCGGATTGTTAACTTTTGCTATGGAATACGGCATTTTAAAACCGGAAGACATTAAGCGTAAAAATTTGTTACGAGGAAATGTAAAATAATACTGGCTACCAAACGATATGCCTTTAATCTGCAATTGAATGACACCACAATTCTATTTTAACCCACCCCAAAAATGGAAAGATTCTATTGAGCACTTTCATACATTGCCCAATGAGCAGGTGTATTGCCTGCCTGATGCCGTAGTACAGGGTAAGCGATGGGGGGCTGGCAGTAACAATTACCTGGTACATCAGGTACAGCAGGTACAGGGTATTACTGCAAGTGTTGTGAGCATACAGGTACATGAGTTTTCTGTAGTTACTATAAGTAGTGCTACGTCCTGTTGTTTATTACAGTATACATTAGCAGGTCAATCCTTTGCCCGTTTATCAGGTTATGGCATGTTGCCGCTATTTTACAACACCTACAGCTTGCTGTACCTTGCTAACGGCACTCATCAATTGCTACTTGCTCCCGGCACTCATCATTACCTGTATGTAATACCTGGTGCTCTATTGCCTTTTTTCTCCCAAAACAATGGTACCACTAATCAAATGCTGGAGCGTTTTAGTAATTTTCACACCGACTCTTTTCTGGCTGCGCATTTGCCGGTGTCAGTTGCCGTTAAGGGTGTTTTATTGAATTTGCTGCATCCCAACGGTAATAGTGCAACAGTGGCCCACCGGCTACGCTCAATGGTTAATGATTTAATATACCAGTTCCATAAGCAAACTATAAGTAGTGACCTGCCGGTGCAAAGTGATGAGCTAAGGGCTGCGCTTGCTGTTTTAGCAGCCACCCATCTTCGACTGCCTGTGCCGCAATTAATCCACAGGCTTTGCGCAGCCTTTTACCTTCAGCCCGCCACATTAAGGCAGCACTGGCTGCGGTATAGTGGCAGCTCTCCTAAAAACAGCTTCAGGCAAATGCGTCTTTATATGGCATTATACCTTTTGGTTGTAGAAAAACTCAGTGTTACTTATACAGCCCATAACCTGGGGTTTGTACATACCACCCATTTCAGCGCACAATTTATAAAGCAATACGGTATAAATCCATCTGCGGCTACTAAGCTGGTAGCACAATAATAGCGTTGACGCCGAAGCGCCTTGTTTATTCCTTAGGGGTATTATTTTCTTTGATCAACGTCTTTTTAAGTACTGCTCTTGCATCTACTTTTAGCTATGTAAATAGCTATAAAAAAGTAAATGATGTATTACTCTATATATAAACCAGTTGCCCGTACCGTTACCACTAAAGAGCACGTTGGTATGCCGGGCTTCTTGCGAAGAAAGGGTATGTCGAACTAGCACGACATACCCTTATAGACACAATTGTTGTATAATAGTATAGTTTAAGTACTTACAAGAAATGAATAACAAAAATAAAAAAGGTTTGAGTTTTGTTAAGTGGGCACTCCTGCAATGACAAGGTCTTTTTTATTGTTTGTATTCAACTTTATACAGCATATACAAGGCATTGTGTCCCGGTTTCAGCGCCGTGCATAGCAACTGTTGCAACAGTACGGTGCTCCTATACTTATAAAAGCAGGCATTTTTTTTAGAACCATTGGCCTGTTTAAAAAGCCAGACACAGTTTGGCGCGGTATCGCAAACACCGGGTATTATTATCGTATTAATTTTTTCAACATTAAATTTAAAAAAATGAAGAAGTTATTATTATCACTTTCGGCTATTATAATAGCATCCATTGCTTTTGTAGCTTTTAAGCCCCAGCAAAAAACAGCTACAATGAGTACTTTATATTTCAAGTATCAGCTAAATACTTATACGGCAGCACAAGTGTCATCGCAAGCGAACTGGAAGCAAATTGAACCTTCCGAAGCCTGCGAACAGGAAAGTAATCAAAAGGCCTGCACTTTTTCTATAGAGGTTCCTGACACTGATGAACCGCTTTATCTTAATGGCACACAGCCTTCCTCAAGAGTGCTGATTGACGCGGCGTCAAGTGGTTCCAGTAATTATGTGAGTAATGTAAGGGATAATGTTGGGACTACACCTCCAACGATCGCTAAATCCATTGAAAACATAAGCGAATAGATTTTCCAAATCTACTCTTTCTAAAAGCCGGTAAATTTTTACCGGTTTTTTCAATAAGTATTTTGTTTTATCCCGGTAAGAGTAACAATGTCGTAGGGTAAAGGCAAGGCATAATAATTGCTATTTGCCTGTAACGAGTATATTTTTCCGCCAACTTCCCGTTGCAACATAATGTTTCTGCCCTCCTTATTTAACCGTTTAATATCACTCCACCTGATAGCCCTAAATAACAGTTCTTTACGTCGTTCGTCCAATATTTTGTTCAACACATCAGTTTTACTGGTAGATGCATAAGGCACAAATGCTGCCTTCACAAAACGTTTCTGTAATAGTATATTTAGGTCATTGATTGCTCCGGATAATGCATCATCCCCTTTTCTTGCCATACACTCGGCACGAATGAGATACATTTCGTCGGTAGCCAAACCGGTAAATGGGATGCTTGTTTGGGAATAAGTGCCTCTAAATCTATAATAGCCATCTGATAATAGAAACCATGCTTTTTTGCGAAGGTCATTAGCGTCAAAACTTTGGTATAGAAGCGAGTCAATTTTAGAGCGGGTTGTTAACACCATAGGGTAGGAGTTGAAGCCTGTATACATTTCTGTATAAAAAATAGTTTCTTTATTGAATTTTTTTATTGGGTAAGTTGTAGTAAATGCAAGCACATCTGCATCTGCGTTAAAATCCATGAGGTCATTTTTTAATTGCAGGCAAAGATTAGCATATCTGTAAGCACTGTCATAAATGCGCATTGATAAAAAGGTTCTGGCCAACAAACCATAGGCGGCAGCTTTTGAAGGTCTGAACACGTGTACCGGCAAATCGGGCAAATAATTGATTGCCTCACGCGTATCTTCAACAATTTGCTTATAGGTGTCTTCTACATTTGCTCTTTTGGAGGGAATGTTGAAGTCGGACGACTCCCGTAACACAATGCCTTCATCAGTTTTAGAAGTTGCTGCGTCATAGGCTTTGGTATAAACAAAGGCCAGTTGCAGGTAATAATAAGCTCTGTAAAATTTGGCGCTACCATATACATTATTCCAGCGAGCTTTATTTTTATCACTTACCTCTTGCTTGCCAAGCATGTCAAGGCAATAATTAGCATTGTATATAACTGTGTATGATCTGGACCAGTCGTTGGGGTAATTATACTCATAAGGTTGCCATATATAAAAATGCTGGTTATTTACTGCAGTAGTTTTATAATAGGCAGGCAAAACAAAATAGTCATCCGCCGAAGTTTCGCCAAAACTAGGGGTGGCATTTTGGTTCATTACGAGCGTGGCGTCATCAAGCAACGCCTGTAGGTCATCTATCGATTCGGGAGTGGCTATTCCGTTGCTTGGTTTTTTGTCGAGATATTTTTTACAGGATGAAAATGGAATTGCTGTAGCCAGGAAAAATATAAACAGGTAAAGTTTGTATGTATTTTGCATATTGCTGTTTTTTAAGATTAAAAATTGGCTCTGACTCCTACTGTATATTGCTTTTGCAAGGGGTATCCGTTTAACGCATCGGGGTCGAGCCTGAATTTGTTAGCCCGCCATAAAATGCCAAGGTTTGCAGCATTCAGATATAGCTGAATATTCTGTGCTTTATTACGTTTCAGCTTCAATTCATAGGCTAGGTTAGCATAATGCAATCTTATATGATCACCTTTAACCACATTGGGCTCTGCATTCATGTAAAATATATCTCTGTTTGAAAATTGCGGATAATCCGTATATACAAAAGCGGGAACTGTAGTTCTCTGTTCGTCCCCCGGCTGCTGCCATCTTGCAATATAATCACCGTATCCAACTCCACCTTTTATTAGCTCTAATGAAGTAAAAGAGTTCTTTTTAAAATAATAGCCTGCTTTATACATGAAATTGACCGAAAAGCTAAAAGCTTTCCAACTCAGGTAATTAATAACCGAGCCAAAATGAACGGGAGCCGATGGGCCATAATAACGTATACTTCCGCTGGTCATTCCTTTTTCGGTAATTGCATTGTTTATAGCCATATAATCGGTGCTCAAATTGCCGTCGAGATATCCCTGGGGGTCTCCTTTATCATCCAGCCCTCCCCAGCGGTAAGCAGCAATAGCGTAAAGAGGCTTGCCCACAATAGGAGTAATCATGCTTCCATCGGTTGCTACATTGTAAAAATCCTGTGAGGTTTTTGAAAAATACCGTGTTGTTTTACTGGTATTATAGTTATAGATGAAATAGGTTTTCCATTGCATAGCACGATTAACATTGATTGTAGTAATCGAAACATCCAGGCCATGGCCTTTCATATCCGCTACGTTTTTGGTGATAAATTGAGTAGCACCGTAAGTAGTGTAATCATAGGGGGTTACTCCATACAGGTCAGTACCTTTTTTCAGATAGTACTCAATGGTAGCGGCAATAGCCTTCGACTTAATTTCAAAATCTAATCCAACATTTATTTGTCGAGATTTTTCCCAACGCAGAGAGGGATTATTAAGATCGTTGATTCGTTGAACAGGCAAACCTGTAAAACCATTTGTTAAGGCTGCACTTATTGGTAAGGGTGTTTTTCGGGTATCCAGGTTACCACTATAACCATAAGAAAGACGCATTTTTAAGTAGGGGATTTTGCCCAATTTATAAAATGGCTCCTGCGAAACTACCCAACCAAGGCCTGTGGACCAAAGTGGGTTCCATTTATCGTTTGTTTTTAGGCCAAATACATTAGAGGCGTCTTTTCGAAAGCTACCGCTGACGGTATATCTTTTTAGATAAGTATAAAAGGCATTGGAATAGGCGCTAACAAATCGGTTTAAAGTCCATGAGCTTAGGCCTGGTGCGCCGGGTATATATTCATAAGTACCCGTAATGTAGGTAGGATAGGGGGTATTGAAATTTACCGACCCCTGCGATAATGGATTTTCCTGATAACCATACCCGGTAAACCCATCTGATGCATTATTGATGGCTTCATTTAATTCTCCTCCCACAATAATATTTACCTGGTGGCGCATCCATGTGCGGGAGTAATTAAGCTGCCCTCTTGCATTGTTGCTCTCCCGGCTTCCATGAGACTTCCTGATAATGTCGCCAACAGGTACTGCATAAATTGGCGGTTGATTAGTATTGGCAGGCAAAACAGTAAATTTATTAATAAGGTTCCTGTTATAAAAGCTATTGGTATTGCTTAATCGCGTGCCCGTGGTCCACTGTTTTTGATATTGATATTCTATATGAACGGATAGGCCTTTAAAAACGGAATAATCTATACCCGCACGAAGTACTATATCCTGTAAATTGGTCATCGTTTTATCATGTTTATAATCTTCCATCGGGTAGTAGTTCCAGCTTAGTAAACGCCCGCCACCGGCTGTATCTGTATATAGTTTGTTGTACCGGGGCAAGGGTATGGGGCCGTTTTCATTTACATATTGTTGATAGGGTACATAACGGCTATTTATTTGTGATAACGAACTAAAACCAGGCATGCCAGAGAGGTTATTGCTATTGGTATAGTAGGCATCCAGCGTAACCTCAATTTTTTTAATCGGCCTTATACGGTTGCTGATGTGTACGTTTACCTTTTGTGATTGAGACCGATCGTTGGCATTGGTTCTATTATAATTGCCGGCTAATAACCAGGTGTATTTTTCAGTACCGCCACTCATGGTTAATGAGTGCTGCTGAAGAACTCCGGTATGTTGAAATAGCCGCCTGTATTGCTGCCTTCCATCAATATTTGCCAGTATATGTAAAGCTTCTGCCGAGTCTTGCTGGCTAATGAGGCTGTTGCGACGTTTTAAAAAAATTTCAACTGCTGCTGACAGTGGTGGTCTTGATAGGTCATTAATAACATCATTAAAATATCCCTTGGTAAAGAGGTATTGCTCCACCTGTAAATAATCGCCAACGGGAATTTCTTTCTTATAATAAAGGTTGATGGGTTGTGTTAATAATACGTTGGAGTTTGTTCTTATCTGAAACCGCTCGTTAAACTTTCCCTTTTTTGTAGTGATAACAATTACCCCGTTACCTGCCCTGGCACCCCAAATACTGGCGGCAGCGGCGTCTTTCAAAATTGTTACATTTTCAACATCGTTCGGATTAATATTATTAATGTCTCCGGGATAAGGAAAGTTGTCTACAACTATAAGAGGGGCCAAAGGCCCGTTAATAGTGCTCAACCCCCGTATGGAAATATCGTTGCTCTGGGCTTCAGTGCCAACTTTGCCACTGTTAAAAATCATTCCATTAGTTACGCCATTTAATCTTTGTAAAATGTTGGCGCCGGTTTGTTCGTTAAGCATTTTACTGTCTACAATGGTTACTGAGCCGTTTATTTCATTAGGTTTTAATTGCTGATACCCGGTATTTACCGTTACACCTTCCATCGTGTTTTCGTCTGGTAATAAAGATATTTCCCCGGCAAAGCCGTAAGCGCTAACCGCTATCTTTTTAGTGGTAAATCCTATATGCGAAATATACAGGGTGTCTGGCAAATAACTGAGCCTAATGGTAAACAAGCCATTGGCATTGGTTTGTACAACAGCTCCCTTGTGAAGCGATCTTACAGCTACAGCTTCAAGCGGATGTTTATTATTATCTGTAATTTTTCCTGTAATGCTTTGTGCTTGTAAGTGGATAACTGATAAAAAGCTAAAAGTGGCTAGTAGTGCAATTTTATTTTTCATGTCAATTAGTTTTTAAGTTGCGTTTTATATCTCGTTCTTTAAACCCTCTTTGTTCCACAGCGTTAATTGTAGTTTTTAGGTATTGAGAGATCATTTCCCGATTGATGAAAGTGATATTAGTTTGTGCCAGCAGTACTCCGTCAGGAGCCACCCAGGCATAGTGCGGATTGTAGCCCCGTCTTATATAGCTACTCAGGAGGCTGTCGTTAGTTATTATAGGAATGGATAGCTTACGTTTGTTGGCAATTTCCCAACGGGCGAGCGTATGTTTTACTGTATTACTGTCTTCAGTTGTTACCAGTAATATTTGCATTTTTTCTCCAAATTCAAGCTGAAGCGAATCAAGTTTGGTAAAAGATTTAATACAGGGTATGCAGGTGGTGTGCCAAAAATCGAGCAAAACCAACCTGGTGTAGTTTTTTTGAAAACCCGCCAGGCTAGCCGTGTGGCCTCCGTAATTAATTATTGAGTTAAAACGTATGTCAGGCAATCGCTCGCCGGTTAGTAGCGGTTGAATATGACTGGTCTGGGAGTTGGTAACTAGGCATAGGCTGGCCATTACGCTTAAGAGCGTTAATTTTTTCATTTTTGATCTTTTAATATTTAGGCAATAGGTTACTTAAAAAGGCCGGGCTGGCCACCGCGTAAATGAGGATAAAGCACGGCGGCCTGGCAGGGCTTTTTGGCCCCGCACCCGGCACACTCCACATCTTTAGCAGGTAAATAGCAGTAATATAGGAAGCGCGCTCCCTATCACCAATTACTAATACCCGCTTCCTGCATTACTGCGGCTGTCGTGGTTTGCAGGCATGCATAAATGCGGCTTTAGCACTAAAGCTTTTAATGGGTAAAAACAATCGGTAATATGGTATAGGTTTGCTCATCTGTTCTGGGTTTGGATGAGTCTCTGGCGGTAATTAAGCTGCACTTATGGCAATAAAAAAGCGTGGAGCTCAGCTTACCGCTCTGAGGTACTGGTATACCTTGTACACGGATAAGAGAGCCCACGCCGTAACGTGAGCTATTCATCTTATCGCCTCGTGTACATAAAAATTACCAGTTTTCAGAGCGAGACTCAAAGCGAACAACTTTAATGCGTTTTAAAGAAGTATCGCAAAATACAGTTTAACTATTACATATAAACAAATATATGCAAAATTCACATTCAATACAAATTTGTATCGAATAATTTTTTGTGCAAATGGAATATTTACTAAATGAAAATTTTCAGCGAAGAAGAGCTTCAAATAGTAAACATTCATATTGGCTTATCAATAAGACTAGGTAGATTGACACTTAAACTATCGCAGCTAGAATTTGCCAATTCTATCGATACCAACAATACAGCGGTTGGACGAATTGAAAGAGCAGAGCACTATTCTGCTTGGGATAAGGTATTACTTATGTCTCAATATTTAAAGCTCGATTTTACTTCACTTTTTATCCTAAAGACAAAAGCAGATCTTCTCAGTTTAGTAGATGATTGCTTCACCCTAGACAATAAACTTACAAAGGAAAAAAGTGATTATTACGTACAACTTAGGAAACGAATAGATGTTTTGTACAAGTCAATATCAACTAAAAAATAAATTTTCTCTACTGAAACTCACTTTTGCTTTCATCGGTACTTTTCTGACTTTCGTTCAACTGGTTTTCTATCGCCTGACTAGGTAATGTTATTTTGCCAAAATAAATAAGGCTGTATATAGTAGCAGCGCCGAGCAGTAGGCCAAGCAAGAAAAAGATGATAATGGCAACAGACCTGCTTTTTTGCAGCAGTTTGTATTTGAGTAGTTCTTCGGTTTCGGTTAGGATGTGATTCATTATTAACAATTAAAACGGTAATTTACAGTATTCGAATGCGGGCGTCCAGTCATTATAAATTATTTTCTAGATGTTTCTAATTTAAAATTACTAAAGTATTGCTATTGTTGATTGCCATTGGGGAATCGCGACACATATTTGACACTTGAAACGGTCGTGCGTAATAGAGTTCACGTCCGGCCTACGGCACATGATGTAGGCGATCTTATTAGGTTGGCCTTTTGCTTTGTCTACCAGGGTACAGGCCCTATTTTACCTTTTTACAGTTTTATTTGCGTATCTTAAAGCTAAAGAGACTTTTTTTTGATTACCAAACCCCATTTTCAATACAAAAATATTGAAGCTGAATTTTACAAAAGTGACAAACATGGGTGAGCTTGATTGGAAGAAATATGAACAGATTACCAAATATATCTACGGAATCCTGGGGCAAAGGTATGGGATCAAGATAAGAGGGTATGGTAAGGACTGTAAGGTGAGGGGAAAGTCTGGAGTCGAACACCAGATAGACGTGCTGACAGAGCAATCGGACAGTCGAGGTTTACACCTTACGGCGATAGAGTGCAAGTTTTTAAATCAAAAGGTTACCAAGGAAACTGTAATGAAGCTGCATTCCGAAATGCAGGATGCAGAAATCGAAAGTGGCATTATTGTTTGTAAGTCCGGTTTTACAAAGGACACATTAGCATATGCAGAACATGTAGGTATAAAGTTGGTGGAATTTAGGGAAGCCGCCGTCAAGGATATGAACGTTGAAAAAACAATGAATGTAGGTGTTCTGGCAATCCGTACTAAAGCAATTATTCGGCGTCCAATAATCACAAGAATCGATTTGGGGAGCGAGCAGATTATTGACGAGCATGAAATCATGGCCATGCATTATTCTACAGTACTTATATCGGAAGGTAAGAAAGTACCATTTAAGAATTATATGATGTCCTTCAGTGAGGAGTTACATCGACAACCCCTTTTGCAGACAACTTCCAGAGAGTATCAGCCAGTTATTGGGAAAATTGAGCGAGGGAATAATAACGATATAATTATCGAAAAGATCAGTTTTGCCGGGTTTTTAATTGAAATAGACGCAAGTGTAAACAGATCGTTTCGGCTCACTGATCAGGTGTGGATGATCATGAAAGAAATTTTTGATAAAAAAAGCTACTTACTTTCGGAAAACGGTATGATATACGATGTTGGCTGAATGTTCCAAACGTGATTGATCTCCATACCAGGACTGTATATGTTTCTTTAATAAACAAACTTTCCCTATTATAATTGTACCGCGCAGATGTATTGCGCAGCAGGATAATTATTTTGCTGGAAAATTATAAAGTTAACAACCTTAGCAATGGAGAAATATCAAGTTATTGTACCTGGATTTGACGCTTATATGTCAGCTGCCAACCAGACTGCAAACGCTTTATTAGCTAGCGATAGCGATCTAGTCGCAGGCATTCGCCACTTTGACGAATTTTACCGGAATAAACTTGTATCCAATAATTCCCAAATGGGACCGATAGGCATGTTCCTGTTTCACAATGCGTATACTTGCTTTTTATCGGCCGTTCGAATGGCACTTAGTGGTCACACTGCGTCCGTTTTTCCTTTGTTACGAACAGCATTAGAATCTGCCTGTTATGCTGTAATTGTTGAAAGTGATCCCGAGCTTGCGCAGGTGTGGATAGATAGGCATAAAGGAGATGCAGAGCGTAAGGCTTGTGGACGAAAATTCACTGTAAAGAACGCGAGAGATCTAATTAAACGAAAAATGCCCAGTTTTGATTCCTTGATTGGTGAACTATACGATAGTGCTATCGATTTCGGCGCACATCCAAATATTAGAAGTGTATTTGGGCATGTGACAATAGACTCGGATACCTACCCTGAACATTGTGCAATTAGTCTCGCAAGTCTTTACGGGGAAAATCATCATGAAACCCATCGAGGGCTATTGGCTTGCTTAGATTTTGGATTTTTCATATTCGTTATCGCGGTTTTAACACCTCAGGAGATAAACGAAAATCTATTGGAAGACACACTTAGCTTAAATAATTTAAAAGAAAGTATAGCTGAAAAATATTGTAGCTACCCGTAAAGGCGACTAGCGATCATAACGCAGAAATATTCCTGCAAATCGCTGATAATACTGTTGTACTGCTCTTTTAAATGGTATTGCCGATTATTTAGATTAATGGAAGATACTTTTAGCAATGCATCGTGTATGTCGGACTCTTTAAAGAACTTGTCGGGGAAAGCCCCATGCTCTAGCTTTTCATACAACCATATTATCGCCATGCCTGCTTTTGCATCGGGAAAAAGCAGGCGATAGGTCTGTTTCTTTGCAATTTTTGCAAGGAAATGGAAGGTATGGTTGTCGTTATATTTCAGTCATCCATTTTTTCATGTTTGCTTGTAACAGTGCTTGCTCATCTATCGTCAAAAAGTTCGGCCGGCCATTCGGATGGTTTTTTATGTTTTTTATATGCGGCTATGTAGACCACAAAAAATTTCTGAATAAATCATCGTCACCGCTTTCAACAATTCGATGGGTATCCTCTGCCAATAGGAAAAGATTGTGCTCAAATTCCCTTCTGGTTTTTGGTGGAGGCATTCCATATTTACTCTTCTCCATTTTCTTTTGATTTTAATTCCTTTTGTTGCACCATATTGGCAACTGTGTTTGCCATCAACCTGGCCATTTCATCAACTGTATGAAGATTGCCTCTCCTGTTAGGCGCTAATCTTGCATTTTCTATTCCTTTTATTGATTTGATGTTCGAGCTGTTGATCATTACCTGATCTCTTTCAAAACCTTCGGACAAAAAATGCATATTACGTTCAAATTCTTTTCTACTGTTCGGCATTTTTTCTGTTTTTAAATTCTGGTCTATCGAAGTTTGCTGTAGAGTTTGCCATTAATCTTGCTGATTCATTAATTGAATGAAAAGCAACTCGCTTGTTGGGAATCCGTTTCATATTAACTAAGCTTCGCATTAAACTTTTATCCGGCGGTAAATGCAGTTTGCCGATACGAATTCTTTCTGTTAATAGAAAAATATTCCTTTCAAATTCTTTTCTGTTGTTTGGAGTAATCATCATTTTATTTCCTTTTGTTCAAACACATCAATGTATCTGGAATTGTTTCTATAATATATTTGCCAAATCAATTTATACCCAGATTGTAGTGCTTCCATTTTGTCTTTGGTCACGGTTGTACAATAACCTGTTTTTTCAGCAACGCCCTGTTCCCTGTTGTCCCAATTTCTTCCTTTTCGCCAGTATCCCGATTTAGTATTGTCTTTGAGATTGGGGATTAGAGTACCTAAAATTTCACTCATTACAGCTGGTACTAACTCACTTCCGGTAACATTACCTGCATATTCACTTTTGATGAATAACGGAATTACATTTTCCTCCTCATGCAAGACGCTACTTGGGTAACCATTCGCAGGGAAAGTTGGCCAAGGATAAGAGTGGCGTTTTTCAGAGAATTTTGCTACTGGGATCAAGTATGCCGTGAGCTCTATTTTCTCTTTAGCGCTGCGGCGAGATTCCGAGTGTTCTTCAGCATAATAGTTTAATGGAAGCTCATTGTTAACTAATAGTTTGTCAAAAGCAATATTTCCAGTTTCAAAAAAATCCTTTACGGCATTTTCAAAACTTTCATTACTACTATTAAACTGGGGTATTAAGTTGTTTTCGGGAAAGGTTGGCTGATAAAACCGCAATATATTAGCAACTTTCTCTGTGTCACTAAGTGTAGTGCAAGTATACACAGCAACATTCAAAGCATATCTCAAAAGTGTATCAAAATCCGAAACAAGGGAGATGTCGTTATGATCGTTAAAACTTCGATCAATATACTCACTTGCTTTCAGACTATCCTCAATAGATATTGGGGCTAATCTTTTTACCTGTCCCACCAATGTTTCAGCAAACTGTTTGGTTAAAATATTTAGCTCATTAAGCTCATATATTGGGTCACTTATAGGTTCCAAATACTCTTCTTCAAACACTATTTCCCCTTTGCTCTTATTAGATGCAGCAAAAGTTTGTTTAAACTTTGCAATCAACTCATCAAGATAAGTAATGCCCTTATTTTTAAGCTCGGTAAGAGATGCAAGAATGGCCTCTATTATCATAAAGTGATTAAGTTTCAATAGCTCTTGTTCCCTTTCTTCCAAAGCAGCTTTCAGATTTTCGGCAAAACCATCAGGATTTAAATTTGAGAGCTGATGAATAACAGAAGCTGAAAGTTCTTTTGAAATGCTATAGCCGTCACTAAGTATTTCTTTCATTAGAGCTTGAACAAGAATGCCTGGGTTAACGGAGCCGAGCCAAACCAAAGTTTCAATAACTCTATTTTTTACAATTAATGACGGATGATTTAAAAACCAAATAAGGAACTTCAGTAAATGCTCATCTTGTTCATGGGTGTTTACTTTATCGGCTCCTTTATTCATCCATTGGTACCTGTCATAAAAATGCTGGCCCGTTCTCACCATCAAATTAATATGCTCAAGAACAGCTTCTAAGATTAACTGCTTTTCGTGTTCATCATTTATGTTCCGAAGCAAAGCAATGATTTGATTGGCGATTACCCATTCTTCAAAATAGGGCTCATTAATAATCAGTTGTTTTATGTCTTTGATAAATTCTGCAGAGTTATTGTAAGTTTCGGAAAAAAGATTTCTTATGTCATTGATTTTATTTGAGTAGTTAAACGACCATATTCCATATTTTTCATCCTGAACTTTTTGCAATGCGTCTACTATAACTTTTCTTGCACCACTTTTATTTTCTGTGTTAATCTTCCTCTGCGCTTCTTCTTTTGCTATAATTAATCCATCCAGAGGGTTTTCTTTTTCTTTTGTACGAGTTGAAGGTTTTCTTTCTTCTTCAGCTTCTTCTTTTTGGGGTTGATTTGGTTGCATTCCAACCGCTTCTAAATACGGTTTCACCTTCTCAAAATTTGAAGTACTCAATTCGCTAAACAATTCCCGCAGGTATTCATATCGAAATTCATCGCTTATTTCGGCAACCACAAACCGAGCTAGGCGCTTAAATACTATGTCTGACTTTCCTGGTTCACTGTTTTCTAAATGGTTCAGAATACCTGCCTGAATCTTTGCATAACCTCTGATATATCTATCATCCCCAAGCATAAACAATTCACTTAGTCCCCAAACGATAAGAGAACCTGAATCTTTAATATTCCGCAGCATGTCCATTATAGCACTCTGCTCCTCGATTGCCCTGGCTCCTAATACGTATCCCTCGCCTGTGTAAGGCATATCGACTTCCCCCGACTCAGCATTGGTTATAATAGTTTGGTGATCCGGAAGCAACAAGTGTTTAAAGTATTCTATTGACTTATTTAAAAACCCGACCTTAGCCAAGTCACCGACAAACTCCTCCTGTTGCTGTTTCACATATCGTTGAAATGTCATCTCGCCGGATGCATTATGAAGATGCGCTGCGAATTTCTGAAGATAGGAAAGGTTGCCATCCTTAGGGACAATATTTGAAACAGCAGTATTAATAATTCCCAATTGAGCTTCTTTGTACCATGATGGCCCCATTGAGGTGTCAATCATTTCCTTAAAAACTTGTTTAGCCTTATCATCATTCTTCAGGAACGCATACAATTCAACTAATCTCAACAGGTATTCATTTCTTTCCCATCTATTTTCTACAGTGTTTACAATATGCTCTTCTAACACTTTTGCCACTTTAAAGGCCGGAACCTCATGTTCAGGTTGCTTAGCTAATGCCCTGGCAATAACAAACAAGATATCGGTATAACCTTCGGTGTATACCCCAAGCTGATATGACTTCTTGTTGACTATCTGCTCAACAAAAACAGGAATATAATCGGGGAAAGCATCAATCAGTAAATGAATCAGGCTTTTGTAGATGACCGGGTAAATCAATTCAGGAAGGGCATAGCTTCTTTTCCAATTTATCCTATCCCTTAAGTCCGGAATTAGCTTTTCAATTAAAGCAGTTAGTTTGCTCTGAAGCTGTTTAATTTCTTCATTCCTGCCATCAATTTTATAACGCTTTACTTTTCCTGCCAGGAAGCATAGATATTTAAAAACAGATTTTATATTTTCTTCCCAATTGGATGAGTATCCATATTGTGGAAGTGCCGGATATTGGTTTATAGTATCAAAATACCCAAGACATTCTGCATTGAGCGTAAACCGATGTATGGATTGATGATTTAAGTCAACGCCATTTTCTTTTCGCAAATCGAATTCTTCGGCACCTGGAAAGACGTTCTTGTAAACATTCTCGATGAGATCAAACCTCTTTGATCTTCCCAATAGAAGATAAAGCAAAAAGAAATGATAGTCAGGATGAGTACCATACTTGTCAATCACGTACTCTAAATCTTCTATCCAGGCAGGAATATTATCTTCTGTTTTAACTATGGGGCTTTTTTCCTGAAATTCTAATGCATGATAGATACTCAGTGCGATAAAGCCGCTTGACTTTTCATCAAATTTAAATTTGTCTTCTGTGAGTTTAGTGAATGGAGGTATATCAAATCGCCAAATGAAATAGCCGCTGTTATACGAGCCAACATCGTCTTTAAATTTGTGAACCGCTTCAGGTGGATTCCCGCTTGTTTGAATCATTTTAATGGCAATATTTTTAATATGGCCAAATTCGCGGTACGCCTCTTTAAAGTCTGCATTTGAAGATAGGGTAACAGCACTACATTTTAAATGAATAAATCGATTGAATGAATCAGATTCCAGACCTGAGTCAAGTATATTTCTGCAGGTTTGGTTAATCGCATTCAGTAAGATCTCAGCTTCTTCATCTGCCTCATACTCGTAAAATTTTTGTAGAAGGTATAATGCATCTCCATCAGCAGTGATTAGTGTTTTATTGCGTACAACATACCTTATCGCTTCTTCCGGTCTGCCCAAAGCCAATAAAGCATTTACAAGGAAAATGGCGTTTTCCTGAAAAAGTGTATTGTACCTAAAATTCACCCGCTGCGAAAGAAGCAATAAAGAAATGACTTTGTGAGCTATCCCCAATTCAGCAGCAAGACCAATTACATTTTTAACGTCTACCAAAACAATATCAGGGTTAATACTGTTCAGTGCACAGTCATCAATCCATGCCTGGTTGCACTCGTCTAATGCTTTTCTTTTGCTTTGCTCATCTCCATGTGCCAAGTGATACACTTTCTCGGACAGACTAAAATTTGTCTGAGGGTGTTTTTGAATATAATTACTTATGTTTTTATGTACCTGTTCGTCTGATTCATCTGTCTTTTTATTTACAAAATCAGAAAAAGAGGTGTGATAGATACTTATAGCTTCATTGTCTCTTAACAAGTGTTCGATCTTCTTAAAACTCGACAGGAAACTGTGTTTCGTAGCGTCCGGCTGTATTTCTGATAAGGTTTTCTTATCTACCGGTACTCTTAACCTTGATAAAGTCGCCGCAAGCCAGATTTCTTCCGGGTGATCGTCTATTTGCAGCCAGATTTTGTTATAATAGTTTTCTATTTCTCCGCCAATTACAGGAATCGAACTGATCCAATCATCAATGGAAGGTATTTCTTCCATCCCCAAAATATACTTTGTCAAATACCTTAGATAAAGAGGATGCCCTTCTGATTTTTGTGCCAGTGCAGCTATTTGATTTGCATTGAGTCCTCTTTCTGCTACATGTTCGGAAAGATATTTCTCCGCATTCTGAATTGACAGTGGCGTAACCTTAATTTCTTTTGATGCATCAATTGCGGTCTGGAATGCATTAGGTAATAACTCTTTTGATGTACATGAGAAAATCACCTTGATGCGTGGAGGTAACTTAACAGGCAACACGGAGAGAAAGTTCTCTATTTTGGATTCGCTAACATCATCCAAACCGTCTACGATCAAAAAAGCTATTTTCCCTTGTTGTTGATAATGCAAGGATAACTGCTGTATCGCCTGGTGAATTTCTATTATCCTGTCATTTAATGTTTTTTCAGCCTTGGGCTTGGGTGGCGGACTGTTATATAGAGTACGATGACAAACTTCCTCTACCCATTTCATAAAGAAATCCGGTGTTGCCCTGATTTGTGTTGGAATTTCTTCGCTCTCCGGAACCTTTACAAAAAATCGGTCACTTATTACATGATTGCCAACCTCAAATTCCAATTGGGCAGCTATTGTAGTTTTGCCTGAACCCGGGCTACCACTTACCAAAAAATAACTCCCATCAATTTGCGCCGCAACTACATCATTTATATTTTGCAACACTTCCTCATTGGGCGTGGTGTCTGATATATCGCTTTCAATCGAATCTGGTATAGCGTGCCCTTTATCGACAGTAACTATGATATGGTGCTTGTTCAATATCTCAGCAATACTACCGATACTTGTTGCGCCAAGTGTCCCTACGGTATCATAGCCAATAACACCTACTACATGCCCATTCATTACCAATGGCGAGCCTGACAATCCATCAAATTGATCGAGATTGTTGTATTGCTCACATTCTAATTCCACATTCCATTTTGTACCATTATTATTAGTCCGAGAGACATTACCTGTATATCTTCCACCAGAGTCTATCCTTTGTGTTGGGAATCCATAAGTTTCCCAATTTTCATCGTAGGAAATTTCTATTTTTTTTAAAGGAAGGCCAGGAATAATAGTTTCAGGTTTATTTTTAAGTTCCAGTATCGCAACATCACGATCTGATATTCTTTCCAAGATTTCCGCCTCTACTTCCTTACCATTTAGATATAGCTTTACTGGTTGTCCTTCCGACAGATTATGCTCAGATGTAAGTAAGATTTGTTTATCTCCTTCAGCAGCAACAAAAAAGGCCGTGCCTGACTTGCCTCCGCAGAGCTGCACGGTTGCTACTTCTATTTGCTTTGGGTTTAATATTTTTTGATTCATATTGTAAGAGTGTAAGGCTGCTGATCTAAGTAGTGGATTGAGTAATTACATTTCTCCTTCCAATCTTCCCTATCAAAATATGTTGAATTAGCAGTGATATAGTTAAAGTATAATTTCCTATGAAAATCCGCTTTCCTGGTAATGATGTGTGCTATCGTTTCCTTGTCCGGATGACTATGCTTTTGGCCATTAGTGGAGATAAGGTACCTTTCCGAATCAATTTTATTTAACAACTCACGGCTGATATTACCAAAGCTGCCATGATGGGAAACTTTTATTAAATCAAAGATTATTGTGCCTTCGTTTTGGTATTCATTAAGGGACTGAACTATCAAGCCAGGGTGAGCATCGGCAAGAAAAAGTATTCTTTTGTTTTGAACCTGTAAAATAAAGGCAATAGAACTGCCATTTGTAGCCGTATTGTCTTCATCAAAAGGTGTTTTTAATAATTCTTCGAGTGTTTCTTTTGCGCCGGAAATTGGCTTTGGGGCTACTTTAGCCTTCTTTTGCTCCCATGACACAAGCATTTCAAATGCATCATCATATAGTTGCGAATTGCCCGAATTGAAATTAGCACCATACCTTTTTAATTCATCAGTCCATAGATCCTTCAACTTTTCTAACTTTTGCTTGTCAGGGGAGAGAAGATAGATATTAGTATCGGCATCTAGTTTAATTTCGGGCCTTTGTTCAATACAAACGGCCTGATTATTAAAGTCGCTATTCCATGAATATTTTCCTTGCAGCAGTAATGCGCCCACTGTTGTTCCTTGCTCTGCACTGATTCCTTTATCTCCCTGTTTGCTTTCGCTTTGGGGATATCCTCTTCGAATTATCTGTTGTAAAATTCGCTCTTGCTTTATATCTATTTCACCTTCCTTTTGCACACAGAGATGGCGATATGTGTTATGCCAAACTTCTTTTATTACTATAAACTTTTCAGCATTATTGTCTTTGAAAAGTCTTATTGCTCCCTGAATATGGTCCGCGTCAATATGTGTCAGAATTAGCTTTTCAAGGGTTCCTCCGCTTTTACCAATTTGTATTAAATCATCCTTTAGATAGTTTTGGAAAGTATCAACGTAGGCACAGTCAATAAGTAAATGCTTTTTCTCCGCTGTGGTTTCTCCAAAACTTATCAAGAAGCAATCGCCGTTTTTGGCTGGGTATATTTTGATATAAACGTTCATTTTATTCTTCTTTTGATTCAATGACTCTCCGTCAGCCAGTACACCATGTGCAAGAGTGATTTGCATAATCCTACTTTCTGTACAAACGTCAACAAGTTTAATATTTTGAAGAGCACCTTACCCAACCTGGACAATAGATGCCGCAATTGTACGATCCCGTATGTCAGGGTATGTAAATACATCTCATGATTTTATATTTATTAGGCTCGTTCTAGCGGTCTACTTTGTACTTCCCCTTTTAATTAGTGAAGAATAACAGTACACGAAATGAGAGCTATTTGGAGAATCTCTCCAATAACCTTTGAAGGCTGAACACGTAGTCAATAATCATAAGGAATGGTATAGTCATGTTTGGGTATATAGTTTGGTGTAATATAAAATTAATAAAATCTTGTCATTAATTAGTTTTTAAGGCTTTATGTTTTCAGTAAAGATAAGTGGTTAGATTAATCACCAAGTAAAAGAGCATAATGATAATCCAACTATCGGCATTTTACTATGTCGCGATAAGAATAATATTGAAGCAGAATTTGCTCTGCGCGACGTTAACAAACCAATGGGAGTAAGCGAATTTCAGCTGCTCGAAAATCTTCCAGATAACTTTAAAAGTAGCTTACCAACCGTAGAAGAGCTGGAGTTGGATTTGAACAAAAAAATCAATGATATTTGACATCGTTTCTAAGCTGATCCAATCTGACTGTTACTTTGATTTTACATGGAATCAATAATGCAACAATATGGTTCACGCCCGTCCTACTGTCAGCTCCTCAAGCGGATGAACAGTTGTCAGTATCTAAGTGTGTTTTATCTCTTTCCCGAACCAAACGCCATACTTACGCCATTGCTCGTAGAAGATGATCCATTCACTAATCCAGGGTATCATAGTGTAAAGAGAAATTTTACACAATGGCGATTGATCAATTTTCGGATGATATAAACAAAGCGAAAGATCGGCGTACAAATGTATATCGTCATTATAAATCAAGGAAGAATCGACAAGGTATATCCGATCATACCTATAAACGTGATATGGTGAATAGCTAAGCCTGATCTGATATCTATTTTTTCCGATACAGAGAATGCCTTTACCTTCCAAACTTCTCTCTTTAGTATTAATTTCAAGCTTCAACCAGCTAAAATGTCGTTCAACTAAAAGCTTCTGAACATTTAGGAAAATGTACCAATTTTTCCGATGGTCTTTTCTAATACTGTCCTCCAAAATTGTGATGTGATCCATTTTTAATTCCTTGGCTGGCATTTATATTTCCTTGCGAATTTGTGTAAGCGACTCCACTTGTAATCAAACTGCTTGATGTTACGAAGGAATTACCGGTCGACTTTGAAAAAGCCCTAAATTGTTCATTGAGCGATTTTTTATAAATTCCTTCGCCGAATAATTGGATGTAATCATCTTTGCTTGTTTCAAAAGAGGTTTTCAGTTTCTGCCATTTTTTATGAAAATCAATTACAAAGTCGTAGAAGCACTGGTAGTGAACGCTGGTCCAAGAATCGGTAAAATCTTCTTCCTTATTAACAGGGTTTAATACCTTAAACCTGTATCCCTTGTTTAAAGATTCTGAATATTCAGCTTTTATTCGCAATACTATATTGTCAATCGCTTCGAAAATCGAGTTTTCTCCTTGATAAAATTGAGCAGCCAAAGTTGTAATAACGACGCTCGAAACTCTGTAGTCTTTATTCTGAAAATAAATGTCTCTATAACGCTTGAGCAGCTGAACTGCTCGTTGAAGGGGAGTTTTCAAGTATAGCTCCTCTGGTAGTGGTTCAGTTTCGATTTGGGCTTCAAGTAATACCGTCGAGAATTTTCTGAGCATAGATTGCGATACCGAATTCGCAATAGTTATAAACCAATTCGCGAAACCTTTCGGATTGCCGGACGACCAGCTTTTAAGCGCCTTCTCTGGAATCATAATCACTTCTTTCTCGTTTACATTAGGCATGCACGCCGGTAGGATATCTATATGAAAATCGCCTTTATAATTAAGCCGTACACACCTTTTTTTCTTCTGCATAATTGATTTGTAATAAGCGTCCTTTTCCAATGCTCTTACGAGCGCATTATATATTTGCTCTGAAGAGTGGTTATAGTAAGGATCATAAATATGCAACACCGTGTCGAGGTCAAAATCTTCATTATTTATTGGCTTCACTGTTGTTCCTATTCGTTTTGATCCCTGTGCATAGACCTCAATGACTAAGCCGTCAAAAAAATCCTCGTCGTTTCGTAGCAGTTCGGCGATGGCATGGTAGGCGGACTCCATCCGATCCAATCTTGTTTTGTCCAATTGCAATTCCTGTGCGATCCTCGCCAATAGTTCTTCACGCTGTAGCGGATAGTTATTGAATATGTCAATCATCCTAAAAATTTTTATTGATTAATAACTTTGTATGGTGCCCTATTCGAGCAATTTGCTTACTACCCTCTATAAGTCTTAATTGTTCAATATCGTCGCAGCTGACTATTGCGAAGCCCTTCGATAAGTCATTTTTTTGTTCGGATAGTTTGATAAGCGCCTTCTTTTGGTCGTCATTCGGGAGTAGCTCAAAAACGTCGTATATTAGTATTTCGAAGCAACTGAAATACTCGCTCCACGAAAGAGTCTTTGAATATCTCCTAATATGCTTTTGGTTGATATGTTGGAAAACTGCTGGATCAAGTATCCCTGTGTCGAGTAATTCTTCCTTAAATTCTCTACGCGGCTCGGTCTCCCTTTCTCTACTTGTTTCGAACCAGTTCAATACGTCTACTACATGTTTACCATTTATCATAAATCTAAGATCTGACGCACTTTGTTCGTCTACGTCCAAACCATTCTTCCTGTTGTCCGGCCGGTACCCCCATTTATTGAATAGGCTGTCATCTCCATAACGCTTATAAGATCCACCGACTGGCTGAAGCTGATTCTCTATTCTTCGATTCATAACAAGCAAGTACTTATTAGTGTCAGGGATTTGTATTTTATACAAACCGCTCATCGAGAAGCGGATGTCTTTTTTTTTGTATTTACCCAGCTTCGTTTTAAAGAACAAACTCAAATGTTTACGATTCTCCCAGGCTACAGATGCCCCTTTGCTGAGGAGTGGTTTGAAAAGCGCTGCTATTGTCGTTAAGCCTCCCGCCATAAATAATTGTTTTTAAAGAGAGGGGCTTTTTTCGCCCCTCTCGCTTACAAGTCAAATACTAATTCTCCTTCCGAACGCCTTTGAATGGCTTGTTGTCGGATGTCTTTTGATCCATAAACCGGCCGGTATTCGTATCCCTTTTTACCCAAGTATCCGTTTTAGGGTTATAGGTTTGGGAGCGCTCCCGGACAGCGCCTTTTCGTGAATTGTCTTTGGGCGGGTTAGTTGCCATGTTGATTTAATTTTAAGGTTTTAAAATTCTCTAACTTACTGGCGTAGAGTCTCTGCCAACATATGCACGTGCATATAAAAACTAAAGTAAAAAGCGTGACATTGATCAAAAAAATGTAATTTGTCACGGAATTTTATTACGTATTCACCGGAATGACTGTAATTGAGATAGAAAACATGTTGCAAGCTCTTTCTGAGAAGACAGATTCAGAAGGTAACGCTCTTACGGCCTTCACAACGCTGTATAGAGAGTATAGTCGATTTCTCGCGTCAGTTGTAGCGGCCGGTTTACAAAGGATGGGGATTTATGATGAGCAAGTATTAAATACTGTTTTGAACAACACATTTTATACTTTATACGAAAATCCGCGCAGGTTTACTTTTCCTAATACCGCGACTGACGATAGGCCGTTCAAGGGGTGGTTATCAACCGTGGCACGCAATGAGCTGACCAGGTTACTAGACGAATACTTCGGAAAGTCTACTCCATTGACGATGGTTACCGCCGACTCATCACTGGAGAGTGAAGAAATCGACGAGACTTTTTTCGCAAGCGTGAATCTTAAGACAATGAACGATGCATTAAATACGTTATCAGAAAGAGATCGAGAAATATTATGGACCCTGTATTTGTACTACGAAGAAGGTAAAAATACACCATCCGGCGTTTTGGATCGCTTGTGCAAAATCCATGATACAACCAGAGAGAACATTAGGCAAATAAAAAAGCGAAGTGAAAAGAAAATCATAGAATATTTTGCAAAACATTCCCAATTAAAACCTTTAAAAGATGTCAGATAAAAAACGGTTGGTCGATTTATTCAAGGCTAAAGGTTTGATTTTCCCCACAACGGCTAAGGAAGTTGAGGAATTTGAAAAGTTCAATATTATTGATCTTAATGAAACCCCAAATGATTGGGAAAATCCCGAAGCAATAATAAGAAGAGGCCTTCAGAAAATACAAAAACTGAAAACTGGAAACAGTGAACAGCTTGCCTCAGAAATACAGGAATTGAAAATGGTAGCGAGGAAAGGAAGTAACTTGCCTCAACATATCATTAACAAGATGAAGGCCAACCATAAAAAGAATGATTGATAACACTCCCTTAAAGCATATCAAAGAGTTAGCGGAGTTCATTGCACTACAACATGTTGATAAAGTAACCCCTATTAACTTTATAGCCGAAAGAGAAGGTTTGAAACTGTTCTATGACAGCTATGAAAAGGGCACGTTTGATGGCATGACGGTGTATGATGACGGCTGTTTTTACGTACATCTCAATACGGATAATGGCAATCGAATTGATTCCGAAAGGGGGCGATTTACATTAGCACATGAGCTAGGGCATTACTTCATCGATGCTCATCGCGTAGGTTTAAAACAAGGGCTCCTCGAACCTCATCCCTCAAAAATTGGAATTAAGCAATTTAACACTATTGAAAGAGAAGCAGATTATTTTGCATCATGCCTTTTAATGCCTGAGTCCAGGTTTAAAGAAGACATTTTTCGACAAAAATTTAGTTTCGATTTACTTGATTGTCTTTGCAAGCGATATAAAGTTAGTAGAACAGCGTGTGCTTTTAGGTTTGCCCAAATAGGAAACCATCCTATTATGATCGTTTACTCAGAAAAGGGACAGATTAAATGGAAACTCGAAAGTGACGATTTCCCATATAAATGGTTGATTAATGGGTGGGAAGTACCCGTAAACACAGTTATGGGCGAGTACTTTTATAAGGCCAATACCAAAGACATTTACACCACTGAAAAAGTATGGGCCATCGATTGGTTCAATTATGTAAAAGACGATGCAATCAATAGATCGTTTTATGAACACTGCATCCCATATCAAGACAAAGCTTTAAGTATAATATGGGAGGATTAATTTACTAAATATATAATCGAGGTTTATCTCATTAGTGTAACCGTCGTAGGGTAAACGATTATTTTTAGTAAGCCTGATTAGGTGAACACCACGTGTTTCTTGTACTTTCGACCTAAATTTTTTGAAGACAAGAATTGGTTTTCTATCTTTACAACGACAACGGGTAAAAGCGTTGAAAAGCGTGCGAAAGGAGCACAGTACTTGGTTCTTTTAGGAATTACGACACACATTTGACACATTGGTCGTGTAAATAATTGATTATTAAAGGCGTTCAAGTCCCGCCTGGAGCACTGTAAATTCTTGACTATATTCTTGCTGCGTTAGTGAGGCTAACTGATATGTAAAGATTGGGGCATGTCGGCACCAACAAGAACTACAAAATTTTGCAGCATTGAAAAGTGGAGTAGACCTAAGAATTTTTAGCGATCAGGTTATCAGGTAGGTGTATATTAGACCTACTTCTATACCGTCTTTATTTGCTGTGTCGAAAGCCTCTCTTAAATCATAAAAAATAGGTTTGTGGTTTTCAAACAGCATCTCCTCCCATATAATTTTTTTTACAATACTAATATTTGCGTGCTTTTCTCCAAAAGAATATCCCTGTGATGTAGCGGCAACAAAATCGACTTTATCACCTACACCATTCTCGAAGCAATGGTATACCGACTCAAAATTTTCATTGATAACAGCGCCCATAAAACCCTAGCTGTTCTTAAAATATTGTCTAATTGTAGTATCATTCGAAATTGCTTTATCCTTTAGTATACCTTCTCTATATCAGTTATTTTCGCAAGGCCCGATACCTAATGTAAGATTGAAAAAAAGATAACGATCTATTTAATTATATATTTTTTTCATTATATTTGTATTGGCAAGTAACCATTAGAATGATACCCAGCGCTACCTATCCGGATTTTGAGTATGAGGCCTGTGAATTAGAAAAATATATTCAAGCTTCTAGGCTCTTTAGCATATTATTAAAATGTGGCAAAATTGTTCACTACACTCCAGAATCTGCTGACGACTTTGGTAGCTGGCTGAATAGTCACAATGTAAGTAGCATAAACAGACGAGAACTATAATAAATAAAAGATAGTGTTTTTCATAGGTTAGCAAAGGCCGGTTCTTTTCAGGACGGGCCTTTATTCTTGCTATCTTGTTTTAACTTCCTTAAATTTTGCTCACCTTAGTAGTTATTTAAGATTGCCTGCTATTGGGTTCTTTTACTTATGTTTAAACTAATTAGCCAAAACTGTTGCTTTTCTAAGCCGGCACGGGGATCGGATCCGTAATTAAAGCTACCGCCTATTGAAACTTTTAAAGGTTGGTAGGCAAGAAAATACTCAATACCAGCTTTAAATAGCTGGGTGTAATGCTCTCTGGTGTCAGTAGAGTTTACGGCATCAACTCTACCGGTGTAGTCGGTAAACAAACCCACTAGTGGTTTTGGCTTGGTGTATTTACCTTCAGTTGAATCTTTTTTCTTGTTAAAGTCATATTGAACGCCAATATTAAATAATGGCCGCAAAATAAATCCCTCGTTGGCTACGTTTTTCGCCTTAAATATACTTTGAATCTGTGCTCCGAAATATTGCGTAATACAAAGTGTTTGTTTTTTCTCATTGTAATAATTAGGCACATTTAAATTCAAACTATTTTGTCCACCATCGTTATAAAGGGAAAAGAGTAGGTTGGAAGCAAGGGAGTTTTTGATTTTTACACCATCATAAACATACTTTGCATCAGCGTCTAAATAAAGCCATGTTTCTAATTTTTGTGTTAATCCATAACCGATCTGGAAGTTATTTTGTTCTTCATCGGTTAACGTATTTCTGTGGTATTCTGCTTCAATCGTTGAAATACTTGTTTGGGATTTGAGATTTATTAAATACGATACACCCAGATTTAATAACCAGGAGGCAGTATCTTTCTTTGGAAGGGTTATTTGAAACTGTGCCGGTGCATCTTTTTGCTCGGCGGTAGACATCGACTCAGCAACCTCCAGTCTCTCCCAGAGAGTAGGAGTTTTCTTTTTTTCTACGGCTTGCGCAAGAATATTATTGGCTATACAGCCAGGCGCGAGGGCCAGTATAAATTCTTTCATACTAATTATCTTATTTCTTTAATAGCATTTAATACGGCATCAACACAATCTTGCACAGTTTCAAATTGTTTAACCTCATTTACCGAAATAGGAGTGGCAGAGGGATTATTATCCTCTATAACGATATTTAGCTTTCCTGTTAAAGCAATATGTTGTATATTGGTAAATCCAAAATCCGACATTTTGGTATCATCAGCAAGCTGATCCGGATCGGGATCAGCTTCGCCCGCCGTTTCCAGAACCATTATTTTTACTTCATCTTTAACCGACTCGCTAGAAATTTTGTAGTTGGATTTTAATGTTAAAAAATCGCTTACAGCTCTTTTGCCCACCCATATTGCTTCATTTTCCAGTTCATGATTTTTAATTGCCCGCATGAGGCGGTAAAAAGAATGAGCCCTCATTCTAATGTACTTCTGCTTTTTTGCCATATTTTTTTGTTTGAATTTCCGAATTTGAAAAGAGTTATACAAGGGGAAAAACACCCTTTTTTAAAAGTTAGTTTTTGACAATATTCTCAATCTCAAGTCTATTTGATATTGGGTGTTGCTGAAGCAACGAAATAATGGCACAACTGACTGGCTATGTAGGCAAGAGGATGGTGCTAATAAACTTTTTGTTAAACCCTGTTTTTGTTATTAGAGACGTTTGAGGGATTGATATTAAGTAAAAAGTCTGGCAAGCGGGTTGGCTTTTGAAGAATGGATCTGCCTCGATAAATGGATGAAACTACTACGGCAAGTATTTAGCGTGTTGAAAACAAACCCGGCAGATGTAAAAACAACACCGGGAGCTTTGCATGAGAGATTTTTATATTTTTTGGTGTCTTCTTCAACTTTATATCTCTACTTGTTAAGTGTTTAACTAAGGCGGGCAACGGCCGCAATAAAAAAGCAGGTATACCGGCCTGTAACAGCCGGCAGTACCCACTTTGATCAAAACAAAACATTAACCTGTAAAAAATTTTTGTTTGATCTCTATTTGATAATGGTTAGTATCTTTTTTCATAGGCAACCGGCTATATCTAATGTCATTTGATCGAACCTGAACTGGTAACATCTCCGTTAAAAAAGAAAAACTTAAAAAGAGTGGGTATACCAGCCTGGAAAGGCCGGTGGAACCGCACTCTACCTTCTAAACAAAAAGTTTGCACCTTATTCAGTGGCCCTTATAATTTTCGAGTAAGACCTTGTACCATCTTTATCTACCTGTGCAATACGTACAAACACTTCAGTATCATTTTTTTCTACACCATCACTCTTGGCGCATCCGGCCACGAACAGGCCGGAGCCCACCACCAGCACTATAGCAGCCCATAACTTTCTTCTAAAGCCCATTGCCAAGGCAGCGAGGATAATGAGGCCGCCACCGAGTTTCATAGCCGTACTGCTTATGGCCTGGTTGAAATTGTAATGTAGGGTTACGGAAGAACTGCCATTGTTTGCCTGGGTTTTTACTTCGCCTATTTTGGTGAAATTTTTTCCGTCTGCAGAAGTTTCTATTTCAAAGTGGCTATTATTTTCTTCCTTCATCGTAGACCAGTCCACATAAAGCCTGTTACCCGCGAGGCGGGCCTGTATATCGCTAAAGTCTACACCCAGGCTGGCGGTAACATTTACAGTAATAGAGGAGGTGGTGGTACCGCAACCACCGTATACGCTATAGGTAACACTTACAGTTCCTGTGCCGGTTGCAATTAGCTCTCCTGTGCTGCTTATTGTAGCCGGCCCGGTAACAGTAAAGCTGCCACCGGTTGGCGCAAACCTGAGTTGCGTTGGTTGCCCTATAGTAAGATCACCGGTAACCGGGTATAGTACAGCGGCTCCTGAAATGGCGCCACATAAATTAAGTACTGATGTTTCGGTAAAGTTGTAGGTGTTTTCTTCTTCGTTCACGTCAGTTCCATCGCCCATACTGCCATTTACTCTATGTCCTATATATCCATATTGGCCGGTACACTGTTTTACTACAATGCTGGTATGACCCCCGGTTTCTATAGCCAGTATTTTATCAGCAGCGGTCAACCCGCCCGGCATTGCGGTGGGGTTCATTTTGGTAGTTGTGGTGCCCAGCATTTGAAAAGGACTATTTCCCCATGCATACAGTGTGCCGTCCGCTGTCAACGCATTCATGGCAGCTATATTGGCATCATGTTCCTGCGGGCTGATCCAGGTTACATTGGTTAAATAATCGCCGGCAGCGGCTGATTTTTTACATTGTACCCACGAATTGGAAAAAAATGCAGTACTAAAGTTTCCTAATTGATAATTGGCATTGTATCCTAAGGCAAACAAATTGCCTGCGGTAGTAAGTAAATAATAAGTTTGCGAGCCACCCGCTGTTGTAATCCCTATCATTTTAGGCATTTCGCCTGCTAACAGCGAGGGTAAGGTCATTTTTGTAGCATAGGGTCTTGCTGCCCATCCACTGCCGTCACCCAAATAGGTTGCTGCGCCCCATGTCCAAAGGGAGCCGTCGCGCTTTAAAGCAACCAACGCACCTGAAACGCCCCTTAGTGCTACCACATCCGTAAGAAATGGATTACCGGCTTCGTTAGTACGCACATGGTGCCATATCTGGCTATTAGCGTCATCGTTTGGTGTGCCGTCCCCGTTTTTGCTACCAGAAAAAGATAGAACATAGGCATCTCCACCGCAAGTAATAATAGCCAGCGTGTGACTGGAACCGAACAGCATTTTTACATCGGCCGGAGATACGCCCGCAGGCAACCCGTCTGCCTTGCCCGCTACCGATACAGGGCCAAACGCAGTAGTACTTTTAACGAGTGGAGACACTAATCCTCTCAACGCTCCTCCAAAAGGGGCATCTCCAATTGAACCCCAGATAAAGAGGCCGGTAGTGGTTAAAACAGCATACTGCCCCCCATTTAGTTCATTGGAGCCTCCGGTAAATTTTAGTATCTCACCGGTTAAGCCGGGGTAATTGGTTGCATTTAGCGCCTGTGGCGATAAAATATGGGCGTTCCCGTTATTATGCATTCTTTCCCCCCAAACCCATACGCTGCCATCTGCCTGGCGGGCCAGGGTGCCATGGAAGGTTGATACGATATTATCGTACTCGATAGTGTTGGGGTTGGTAGCATTGAGAAACGCATTGCTGCGGTCTGCCCCGCTGCAACCCACAGATGGCGCTACGCATTGGGCGGCTATATGATTATACGCAAAAAACGTGAATAACAGGCTTAGAGAAAGACTTATTTTTAACTGAACTGATTTTTTCATTTATATAGTACTGTTTATCTATTTTTACTAGGGAGACTTGCCAGACAAATCCGGTGACATTTGCATTTTCTGCAACCAATGATCCGCCTGGTTAGATTGCCCTTAATGCAGGAATTCGAAGGAAAGCTGTTGCTCCGTTTTAATATTTTGCCGGGTGTTTACCTTTTTGTGCTTCTTTGTAGTATCATTTGTTTCCTTGTTTTTGATTGATATAAGTTTAAATACAAGGTTTGAAGGGAACTGCAAAGCTATAATGCGAAAAAGGTAAGAGCAATCATATAAATGATCTGTTTTTTTACGCCATAAATGTGAACAGTCTACTATATTTATAGTAGTTTTTGCAATAAGTCTGCTATCGTTTGTAAAAAAATAGAAGAGTAAGTATATAGGATAACTGTTGAACAGCTTTAGTAGCTACAGCCATAATAATAAATAAATACGGATGGGCCTTGGAAAGGCACTGGAAAGTAGAGCCGAATTATATGCTGGAAAAGGTATCAGGCTTATTTTATAAAATGATTCATACAAATCCCTAAGCCTCAAGTATTAGCATGCTGCTTATTGATAACCGGTAAAGTTTTATATGTCAAATGCAGGAGGATAACCAGGGCCTCATTAAAAGCCGGCAGAAATAAAAACAACGCCGAGTTACATGAGAAAATCTGAATTATTTATTAAGAACTGATTTTATGTCAATAACAAGCATCATCAAAAAGACCTATATAGTTATAGCCTTCAGGAATTGAAAAAAAGAGTGGGTATACCAGCCTGGAAAAGCCGGTGGAACCGCACTCTACCTTCTAAACAAAAATTTTTGCGTTTTATTTTCTTATAACCTTTACAACAGGGGAGTAGCTTTTTTTACCGTCTTTATCTACCTGTGCAATACGTACCGATAAATTAGCCTCTTTATTTGTGTCTACCAGGTCACTGTTACGGCTGCAGGAAACGGTAAATAAGCCGGTGCCTGCTGCTATAAGACAAAGCATCAGCAGCTTGTTCTTCCTGTTAAAAGCCAGCAGGCCAATACCCAGGGCCAGAACTGAAAGACCTGCTAATGACAGTGCAGTATGTAGCGGGGTAGTGAATACATACCTTAATGCTTTATGGGAGTTACCATTTACAGCATTGCTGGTAACAGTACCGGCCTTGACAAAATGAACACCATCCTGGGATACTTCTATATCAAAATGATCATTGTTGGTTTCAGATACAGTTTGCCAGTTCACAGAAAGCATATCGCCCTCCTGTGTTGCGTTGATGGAGCCAAAGGTTACCGGTAATGATGCAACAAGAGGGGTAGCAGCAACCATGTCGGTGCCGGAAACGGCTACATAAGCACGACCTGACGAGATTAGAATACTCCAGGGGTATAATTGGGTCTGCGGTGTTCCTGATGCGGTTGGCAAGTTAAGTGTGGTAACAACGCCTGCCGGTGTTATTTCGCTAACCGTTCCGCCATAACTATTCACCACATACACATTGCCGGCAGCGTCGGTTGTAATGGCGTCAGCCGCATTTCCAACTGTTGCCCAGGTAGTGGTAACAACGCCTGCCGGTGTTATTTTACTAACCGTGCCATTGGGAGAGGGGCTTCCTCCGCCGTCGTATGGACCGGCGTTTGATACGTAGATATTGCCCGATACCGGTTCAATTGTAACTCCCCATGGATTGGGTCCTACCGGGTAGGTGGCCAAAAGGGTGCCTGCCGGCGATAGTTTACTAACGGTATTGCTACCCCAGTTGGCCGTATAAATATTTCCCGCTCCGTCTAATGCAATGCCTATAGGCTTAGAACCGACTGTGAAGGAGGTTAAGACACCTGCCGGCGTAATCCGGCTAACCGTATTGCCGGTATTATCCGTAGTATATATATTACCCGATGTCTTGTCGACCGCAATACCTATGGTGCCGGTTGGTCCCAGGCCGCCTCCCGGCACGTTGGCCAATGTACTCACACTACCTGTCGGCGTTACCTTTTTAACGGAGGAGCTCCATGATCCTGTTGATGATACCGCATAAATATTGCCTGCGTTATCTATAGTCATTTGGTCAAGACGGGCTCCAACTGAGGTAGCAAATGTACTTACAACACCGGCTTGTGTTATTTTGCTGATAGAGCCGGTATTATAGTTTGACACGTAGAGATTGTTTGCCGCATCTATAGTCAGACCCATTGGACTACTACCACTTCCGGTTGTAGCCAGGTTGGAAAAGGGAGAACCGTACTGGGCATGTACAAAACCGGCAACAGTGCCAAAACATAATAGCAGGGCCGCTCTTTTCCTGATGTGACTTTTGTTCATAATCATAACCTTTGTAATTGTTTTTGATTCATTTTTAATGATTGATTGTGGATGGTTAGCTGTTTTTTCTTTTGCTGAAAACAGTTTTCCGGGTTTACAGGAATTGTCCTGTTTGATGTGATGCAGTTATATAACTAACAATGCCTCCAATACTCAATAACAGCAGTTGCATATTCTGAACTTTATCTGGTTATCAGTAGTTTTGTTATTGTCATTACTTGTAAACTTCGCAAAGTTCCGGCTATTGGGTATTTTTAACAATCGCCTTAAAAATGTGTTTTTTATACTACCATATAAGTGCACTTATACCTTAAAAAAGGTAAATTTTTTCATTCCCAGCCCGTTTGTTTCTTTTTAAATCAAGGTGGGCTTATATTGCCAATGATTTATTTCCATACTATAAAAATGAGATATGCATATATTGTTTAATCGTTATTTTTGTACTAAATAAAATGGATCGTATGGTAGATATACCCCGGTCTGATATTTTGCTGCTGGACGATCATGCGATGGTAGCTGAAGGCTTTAAAGAGTTGCTTGTAAAGATCTTGCCAAAGCATTCTACTATTCAGATTTTCGTTTCTATAGAAAAAGCTATGCTCAGCCTGGAGCAGCAGAAGTATCATTTTTTAATGGTTGACCTGCTCATGCCGGGACAAAATGCAAAAAATTTTATTAGCTATTGCCGGGGCAAATATCCCCATCTTATCATACTGGTACTTTCAACGGTTATTGATGTTCATAATATAAAAAATTGTTTGGCTTTAGGCGCCAATGGGTATATAAGTAAGGCTGTAACTCATCATGAAATAAAGTTTGCCCTTGAAAATACTTATAAGGGTAACAGGTTTGTGAGCAGCGACTTAAGTAGTAACCTGGCAACCAGCCTTTTAGCGGAAAACACTTCCCGACTCACTCCCAAAGAGCTGGAAATATTATGTTTAATTGCCAAAGGACATAAAACATCTGTAATGGCAGAGATGCTTCATGTAAGCCCCCTTACTATCATGACGCACAAAAGAAACCTGCTGCAGAAACTGAATTTACACTCGGCAACCGAGTTGGTGAAATACGCTTATGATAATTCGCTGGTGTAGTAATGATCACCTTAAAACGTTGAGCCGATGCGCTATAAGAACCACCTGGTAAAAGCCGGCCAACAACTACGGGTAATGCAAATGGCAGGAAGGCATTTGATTTCTATATTTCTTTTCTTTTCTTTTTTGTCCCCCGTTTCTAGTCAATTACCGGCAGCTAAAGAATGGGAGGACCTATTAACGAAACATGAAAAAAAAGAAATTAATGATACTGTTTATCTTAACAGGGCCCAGTTGCTGGTAGAACGCTCCTTTAAGGATTCTGCCCTAAGGGGAAAATTGAGCAACTATAAATCCATAGCCTGGAGTAAGGCTATGTACCGATCTTATCGTATTAAATATTATGCCTTCCTGGCTAATAACGCCACTTTTACCCATAAAGAGGGCGCCGCTATCTATTACCTGCAAAAACTAGAAGAACAAGCAAAAGAAGAAAACTCCTATATCAACTCGTTGAATGAAGCACGGTTATCGATGGCTATTTATGGACGACATAAGAGTGGAAACCAAAGAAGAGCCGCCATTTTTGAGCAGGTATTCCCTTTTATAAAAACACTGCCGAAGCGGATACTTAAAGACAATATACCCGCCCTTACTTATACCAATGCTATGACCATACTGGTAAATGGCGCCAGGTTATATGCTTTTAAAAAAGACGGGGGAAAAGTTGTCGCTATACTCAGTGTTGCCGAAGACCTGGTAAGTAGTTTGCGAAAAAAAAATGTACCGGATAAAGGTAAAATACAGCAGTGCCAATATTTGCTGTACCAGGTAAAATATGTGGCAAGCAACCTCTTAAACCCTGCAGATATTACTAAGAAAATGCTCGATAGCACTTACCTGATGCTGAATGTGACTGACAATAAAATGAATCCTGTTTGGAGAAGCATGGCGGAGATGGAAGTACTGGAAAGCTATCTCTCTTTTTTTACCTTCCACAAGCAAGCAGATAGCGCTCAATATTATTTGACTCTACTTAAGGAAAAAAAGAAAAATCATTCGGTTCCGGGAGATGGAAGTTCTTTTAACCTGCAATATGGAAAACTAAAGGCGCTGGAGGGCAACTATAAGACAGCTTATGAGATTGCAATGCAGGCATATGAAGACAATGACTCTATTATTGGAGAAAAAACGGTTGATATTAATAATAATATGTATGCCCAGCTCGTGGCAGAACAAAAAAGTGAAGCTCTTGCGGTGGCTGAAGCGCAGAAGAGGAACCAGACAATGGCTGGAGTTACTATTGCTGTGATCCTTCTCATCTTTATAGCCGGATTGCTTATTTACATAAAGCGGAAAGAAGCCACTGCTGCAAAAAAAATTGAGGAGCTAAACAAAATTACCCTGGTACAAATAAATGGACTTGAAGCAAAAGCCATAATGATACAACGAAAATTCGGTATGGACCTTCACGATGATATTGCAGGAAGCCTGGTTAATGTTTGTAATTATATACAAACACATAGTATGGATGAAACTGATCCGGTAAATCAAAAACGGCTAAGGGAAATCTGGAATATGACGAATCAGGTATACCAGCATGTACGGCATAAAAGCCATGACTGGTATTCAGAAGGGTTTAAAGAAGAGGAGGCTTCTTTTGTTGAAAGTGTCCGTCAAATAACAGCGTATGCTTTGCCGGATAAAGCCTATGAAAAAGAAATAAGTATTGATGATGCTTCGTTGGAAAGAGTTTCCTACAATGCCAGGATACAGCTACTGTATATTATACAGGAAGCGGTTGCCAATATTCTTAAACACGCCAGGGCCAGCCTCGTTCAGTTATTTATTTATGAAGATGAGAACAACCTGATTATGGAACTAAAAGATAATGGCAAGGGTTTTAATACCAAAACTTTAAAAAGAGGCGTGGGTATGCAGTCTATGCAAAGCCGGGTTGCCGAAATGAATGGTACCCTTGAGGTATTTTCCACTTCAGTTGGTACAAAGCTGGTTGTTTCAATGCCTTTATAAGATATTTTATTTTTGTTGCAACTAAAGTAAACAGAAGCTTTTAGGCTTTTTTTGAATGGCGACATGATTTGTTGAACTAACCTAAAAGTTTTATTTGCCGCATATTTGAATAATTTATAAGCTACTATAAATGTATTAACTTATAAATCATCAATATGGCGTAGTTTTGTCATCAATATGGATCATGCTATTGATATACCGGCCGTGAATATTTTATTGCTTGATGATCATTCTCTTGTATCGGAGGGACTTAAGGCCTTGTTAATGAACATGATTCCGGAAGGTAGCACTGTTGAGACGATTGATACGATTGAGAAAGCCAAAAAAACGCTGCGAGAGCGTCCCTGGCAATTTGTGCTTACTGACCTGATGATGCCCGGGCAGCAGGTTCCGGAATTTATTACTTATATACGCATAACTTATCCCGAAATTATTATTATAATAGTGAGTAGCGTGCTAGATACCAATACCGTGCGTGAATGCCTGGCTTTGGGTGTTCATGGGTATTTAAGCAAGGGGGTAGGGCCCGATGAAATAAAGCTTGCTTTTGAAAATACCTATAAAGGGAGAGTATATATAAGCAGTGACCTGACGGGCCGTTTTGCAAGCAGTCTTTTTTCTTTGGAAAATACCACTTTAACCAAAAAGGAATTAGAAGTATTGCGCCTTTTGGCTGCAGGGCACCCAACGAGGACCGTTGCCGAAATGTTATATATAAGTCCAATAACAGTGATGACGCATAAGCGAAAACTAATGCAGAAATTAAACCTGCACTCGGTAGTGGCATTGGTGAAGTATGCGTATGATAATCACCTTACTTAAAAGTAACGAAGCAGTAGGCTAAACATAGGGCGAGACCGGGGCAGAATAGTGAACTGTGTATTTGAAATAGTGCTGAAAGCCTTACTTAGAAGATAAAATTACAGATACTCAAAGCAACATGCTGATAACAAATACCATTTCGGGTACCCGGAAAGGGTTTCCTTTTAAGTATATATGGATGGCTATACTGTTTTTGCTGTGGGTCGCCAGGGTGGTAGGCCAACCCGGCAATAATGACTGGCAGCAACTGGATAACAGGTATCAATCAGGAGAACTCAACGATACCAGCTATCTGAAAAAAGTGTTGGAATTAGCTGAGCAGTCGTTTAAGGACACGGCGCTGAAAACCCGGATGACCCTTTATAAAACAATTGCCTGGCGTAACAAAGAGTACCAGCCTTTCCGGGTAAAGTACTTTTCCTTACTGAGTACGAATGCAACTTATACACACCGGGAGGGGGCCTCTATGTATTACCTGCAAAAAATAGAAGAAGAGCTGCAAAAAGAGCCGGCTTATATTAATTCTCTAAATGAGCCCAGGTTTTTAATGGCGGTTTATAGCCGCAATGAAAAAGCCAACCGTAAAAAAAGGCAAGAGATATTTCTCAATGTCCTGCCATTTTTACAAAAACTTCCTCAACTCATTATTAAGCAAAAAATACCGGCACCAACCTGTATCAACGCCATGACCATTTTAAATATGGCTTCCCGGCTTTATGCCGGTGTCGGCGATACGACCATGGTAGAAAAGGTTGTTGGTATTTCAGGTCAGTTATGGTCAGCCCTTCAGGAAAAAAGCTTCCTGCCAAGAGGCGAACTCATGCAATGCAACTACCTGTATAAACAGGTGCTGCTTACAAGGGCGCTGTTACTGAATAACAAAGCAGAAGCCCGGCTACTACTGGACGATAGTAATACCCTGCTTACAACCGAAACAGGCATCAGGCCGGCCTGGGCCAGGTCGGCCCGTGTAGCCCTGTTAAAAAAATATGTGGATTTTTTTATAACACAGCAACAGCCCGACAGCGCCAGGCATTATATGCATTTATTGAATCAAAGTCGCGCCGAAGACGCGACGGATAGCGGGAATGCATACCTGGCTTATAATGCCAAAGCATCGGCGTTGGAGGATCATTTTGAGGAAGCCTATCAATATATGTCACAGGCTTACGAAACTAACGATTCAATTATAAGCATAAAAACTGCCGATATTAATAATAACCTGTATGCGCAAATGATGGCGGAGCAAAGAGCGGAGGAAGTACAGGCACTAAAAGACCAGCGCCAAAAAAGAAACATCATTATTTTACTGGCAGCGATTGCAGGCATTATATGTATTGGCTTATTACTGGTAAGAGCGAGACATAATAAAAGACTGGCCAGGCAAAACACTGAACTAAACAGGCTGGCGCAAATAGAAATTGCAGAGCTGGAAGCCAAAGTGAATATCATTCAGCGCAGACTGGGCATGGAATTACATGATGAAGTAAGCAGTGAATTAGCTTATATATGCCATTTGATTGACAAGAAAGTGATAGAAGAAAAAGATCTTGAAAAGAGTAACCAGTTACAGGTAATTGCAGAGCAAACCCGGGAAGTATATAACAAAGCGCGTGATAAAAGCCATCAGTGGTACCAGCAGGGGGTTACCGATGAGCATGTTGCCTTTACACAAAGTGTTCACCGCTTAGCCAATTATGCTCTTCCGGATACTAACTTTAAAAAAGTGATAGAGCTTGATGATGCGGTACTGCAGTATATAGCTCCCGCCACCAGGGTGCATTTATTGCGTATTATACAGGGGGCCATTACCAATATTGTAAAACATGCCCATGCCAGCCAGGTTTCCATATTTATTTATGAAGACAACAGGGAAGTTATTTTACAGATAAAAGACGATGGCATAGGGTTCGATAGCAGCCAGCCGGGACCTAAGGCCGGTATTGGCATTCGCTCTATAAAGGATCGGGTAACTGAAATAAATGGAACTTTTGAAATAATATCCGGTAAGAAAGGTACAGAACTGGTGATTACCCTGCCGCTGAATAAATCCTCCCTACCATTACATCCGGGTAATCTGGCAAACTCTTAAAGGGAATCGTAGTCGTTCTTCACTTTAGAACAGTGAAGAATACATAATTAAAAAAACCGGCAGTTGTAGAAACAACACCGGATGTTTTACATGAGAAAATATGTACGTAATTGAATATTTTCGCCTGCTTCTATTTCACTTATTAAAAAACTAATTTAAAAAATAAAAGAGCGGTATGCCAGCCTGGAAAGACCGGTGGAACCGTACTCTTTATCAAAACAAAAAAATCAGGCAGTAGTCTTTTTGATATGCGTCGGGCATATTAATTACTTCCATTTGTAAGTAGCGAAATACTTTCCGTTCGTCCACTGCAAATAAGAAAATCTAGAAGCGTTTGCGTCAAAAGACCTTAAAGTATCTTTATCTGTCCCCTGGGATATCTCAATATCATTGTCATTATTAACAAGCCGCCAGTCAAAAGTTTCGGTTGGTAACGATGGTAATGTAACTGTTACTTGTCCGCTTGTTTTAAAATGAATCTGGGCTCCCACTAAAGATCTGTCTGTTTCTACATACGCATAATACTCGTTCAGCTCCAGGTTTTCGTACACCGAAAGCGGATAGGTATTTAATGTGTCGTAGGTCCAGGTTTTGGCCATTAAATAATCTCTTTTTGTCTGGC
The DNA here is from genome assembly GCF_050309965.1 of Paraniabella aurantiaca. NCBI lineage: Bacteria > Pseudomonadati > Bacteroidota > Chitinophagia > Chitinophagales > Chitinophagaceae > Paraniabella > Paraniabella aurantiaca. The sequence continues at coordinate 412,033 of NZ_JBLOSY010000002.1, forward strand.
TTACGTTATTTACGTTATCATCCTTATCACAGGAAAATAACAAGACTGCTGCAAAAAATAATAAGGTCATCCAATTTTTCATGTTGTAATTACATTTTTTATTGCCTACTCTGTTAATCGCAGTTTTCGGCTTTCCTGCTTGTTTATCTTGCCCGGTACTAAACATTAACCTGTTATTAATAGCTGTTAAATAGTATGTTTAAATGCCATCAGCTTTTAAAAAGAGAGGGTATACCAGCCTGGAAAGACCGGTGGCCCCTTCTCTGCCTTCTAAACAAACTTTAGGATAAACATTCATGCCTGAAGTATCTTGTAACTAATTTTAGATGATCCTTAAGCACCTAAGCGGGATCGATTGCATCGGCATCCGCCGGTGTAACCCATATAAATATAATTTCCTGAATATTTTATTTGTCTTTGATGATTTGCTGCAACGGCCTTATCTATACCCATTACCGGTGGCAATAAGGTTTTGTACCCGTAAGCAGGATGAATGTAAGCTGGCATTTGTCGTGAATTTTGTACAGCAGCATTGCATCCGCAATTCAGGGAAACTGAATTAATACGGGTGCCATTGGTTTTTGCGACTCCGATTGGACGATTACATATATTATTGAGTCTCGTGCGTAAAATCACTTTCATCCCCTTTTTTAAAGAATACATCTATTTAATAAATGGTTAAAAGGGATATGCAAATATCCTATAGTAAAGGCCTGCCGGCAATACTGCAATAAGACGCTTTTTTTGATGATTTTGCTTAGAATACTAATGGTTTTATAGTAGATTGACTTGGTAGATTCTGTGGTATTTGCATTGCATGTTGATGCCATCATTATTGGTAAGCCTGCGGTAGATAGAAAATTATAAAGTGTTATAGCAAGGCTCGTATGCAGAATAATATTTTATACCGATTTCGCGGCACCCGGAAATCCCTGTTATGGATGTTTTGATAAGGATAGAAAAAAATAGCTGGTATATTCTTTCAAGAATACCAGCTATTAAAAATAAAAGCAGCTATATCACTACTGCTAGGCAAACATAGAGTTGTTAATTCGTTTTAGTAACGCTAATAGCTTTTGAAAACGATTTTGTACCGTCAATATCTATTTGAGCAATACGGAGAAATAGTTTATCGCCTTCGCTGTTTAGTACATCTTTCCCGCTTTTTTGGCACCCGATATTTAGCGAAATCAATATACCCATTAAAATGGCGAGGCCAATCCATTTGCGTTTACCCCTTACCGGTGTAAATAATAATAAACCTGCAATAGCAATGACTGCAATTGCCGGTGTGGTGGTTTGAAAGCGGTAGTTGATTTCAACATCCGAATTGCCGCTAACAGCAGTAGTATTTACGGAACCCAGTGCTACAAAATGAACCCCGTCACCAGATGCCTCTATCTCGAAGCGGCTGTTATTAGTTTCTTTAAGTGTAGACCATAAGATATTCAAGTGGCCTCCTTTCAAAGTGGCGGTAATAGGTCCGAACACTACCGGTAAAGAAGATGTATTACAGGTTGCATTATAGGTATCGCCGGTAATAGTCCATCCCTTTGTACTAATAAGGCTATTACGCGCACTAACTGCAGTAGTTGCGGAATAAATACGCCCGATAGCTCCGAGAACCATATTATTGGGAGTTGAACCTGAGCTGGCCCATCCGGTGAGTGTTGCATCATAATTGATACAATCAAGACCTGAGCGTGTTAGCATTTCATAAAGAGAATAACCGTAACTCCCCCCGGAGAGATTAATACTGCTAAGGTCCCAACTGGCCAGGGATTGGTTAAAGCTTGATGCCATGGCGAACATATAACCCATATTGGTAACTTTCCCGGTGTTCCAGGTATTAAGCGGCTGGTTAAAGCTTGTTGCCTGGTAAAACATGGCATTCATATCAATTACATTCCCGGTATTCCATTGATCAAGAGGCTGGTTAAACGTTGAAGCTTCTTCAAACATTTCTTTCATATAAACAACGTTGGCAGTATTCCATGAATTTAAGGGAAAGTTGAATACGGTAGCCCTTCGAAACATAAATACCATACTGGTAACTTTGGCTGTATTCCACTGATCCAATGGCTGGTTAAACACAGGAGCATCGTGGAATACGCTATTCATATTAGTAACGTTAACCGTATTCCAGCTATTTAAAGGCTGGTTAAATGAATGGGCTCCCTGGAACATTCCTGATATATCTATTGCTTTGCCCATATCCCAGGCATCCAACGGCTGGTTAAAATTAACTGCGTAATTAAACATTGTAGAGAAATACTGTACGTTTGATGTGTTCCAGCTGGCAATAGGTTGATTAAAGGGGGTATGGGAAAACATGGCGGCCATACTGGTTGCACTGCCCGTGTTCCAGTTGGCCAGGGGCTGGTTAAACTGACTGGCAGAAGCGAACATAAATCCAAAATTTTTTACGTTTGATGTGTTCCAGCTTCCCAAAGGCTGATTAAACTGATTAGCGCCCATAAACATCTGGGCCATATCATTAACCAAAGCGGTATTCCAGTTATTAATAGTTGGATTTCCAATCAAAGATTTACAACCGGTAAACATGCCGCTCATATTGGTAACACCACTAAAATCAGGGATATCAGTGGCCGTAATATCCATATTGACACAGTTAAAAAATGCAGTCCGCATATCCGCATTCCATTTACTGGTTCCCCATTGCTCTACTGTTATCAGCTTTTCAGCATCTGTTGTTGATGGATTGGTAATAGTATTGAAATCCATTAGTATGTTAGGCGCAACAGGCATCATTTTAATCCGGTAAAGCCCAGCGGCCGGAAAAGTAAGGGTTATATTACCACTGCCGGTTGTGGTACCGTTTATGGAGGGGTTTGTAGTGTGCTCCCAATAAATGGTATAGGCTCCGGCTGGCCCGGGTACAGTAACCTGGTTAGTGGCGGATGCTCCCGGGTTATCTGTTTTCCAAACTGTTATAAATTCCTGTGCATTTACAAATGGTGTGATGGCCAAAGCCACAATAAAAAAACATATTTTCCTTGTAATCTTTAGTTGGGTTCCGGTTGTATTTTGATTCCCGGATTTGATGAATAACCTCATTTTTCTTTTTTTAGTAATAAGAAATATTGTTTATGAGGTTTAAAAGGGATACGCAAATATCCTGGAGAAAAAGTCAATAAGCAATACTATAATACGTTGTTTTTTTATGATGTATTTCGTATAGAATACTACCTATTTAATAGTAGATCATAAATGACAAAACTGCTGTAGCTTTGTAATCGATATGGGAACCATCATTAATATACCAGCCGTAAATATCCTAATAGTCGATGATCACCCTTTGGTATCAGAAGGACTAAAGTCTTTATTGGTTACAATGCTGCCGGAAACCAGTATTATCAATACCGCAGACACTGTTGATAAGGCCAAAAAGGACCTGGAAATACAGAGCTATCAATATGTATTAACCGACCTGATGATGCCCGGGCAAAAAATCCCGCCATTTATTAGCTATATACATTCCCATTACCCGGGTATTATCATTATGATAGTAAGCAGTGTTACTGATATCAATACTGTAAAAGAATGTTTATCGCTGGGCGCCCATGGTTTTTTAAGCAAGGGAGTAGAACCCCACGAGATAAAACTGGCTTTTGAAAATGTATATAAAGGGCGGCTATATATAAGCAGCGATCTTACCGGCAAGTTTGCCAGCGGTGTTCTGGCTACAGATAGTACAGCGCTTACTAAAAAAGAACTGGAAGTATTACGCCTGCTGGCGGCCGGCCATAAAACAAAACTGGTGGCAGAAATGCTTCATATAAGCTCAGTTACGGTAATGACCCATAAGCGCAACCTGATGCAGAAGCTTAATGTACATTCTGCGGTGGAGCTGGTAAAATACGCATACGATAATCATTTAATTTAGGTTTATCGGGGGCGTTTTACAGATGAGTAGCCTAAATATGATCTTTAAAAACAAGCCAATATGTATAAGCCTGACGCCCGATGGCAAATAATAGGTCGGCAGTGGTTTACCTGTTTGTTGTTTATGTCAGCTATTTTCTTGTTTTCCCGTAATAGATTGCTGGCACAGGTTGAAGAAAAAAAATGGGAGGATTTGATCAGTAGCTATAAGGCGGGTTTGTTAAACGATACTGGTTTCTTTGGTGCCGCTCAAAAGCTGGCTGAGCGCTCTTTTAAAGATACTGCCTTAAAAACAAAGCTCACCCTGTATCGGCAGCTAGCCTGGAGTAAAACAGCGTATCATGACTTTCGTTTAAAATATTTTTTGTTGCTGGCCAACAATGCAGTCTTTGCATACCAGGCAGGTGCCGCAATTTATTACCTGGAAATGCACGAAGAAGAACTCAGGAAGAGAACACCTTATGTCAACTCCCTCAACCAACCCAGAATGCTACTCGGTGTATATGGAAGAGGCGATCGGTTCAATTACGAGAGAAGGCAACAGGTTTTTAAAGGAGTACTTCCTTTTTTGGAACAATTGCCACAGCTTATAGATGTACAGAAAATACCGGATGTTACTTGTATAAATGCTATGACCATTTTGAATCATGCATCCCGCCTTTATGCTGCTGTTGGGGATTCGGGAATGGTAAAGCTTATAGTTAACATGTCCGGCAATATCTGGACAAAGCTTAAGGAAAGAGGTGAGTTAGAAAAAGGAAGACAGATACAATGCTTTTATTTATACCAACAGATTTTGTATACGAATGCCCTGCTCCAACAAAATATGGGCGTTGCTAAAAAGCTCCTGGATAGTAGTTATACGCTTTTAAAACAGCAGGCAACAGTTAATCAGCTATGGGTCAGGTCGACCGAGCGGGTATTATTAAAGAAGTATATCGATTTTTTTATTCAGCAAAAACAACCCGATAGCAGCCGGCATTATTTGAACCTGATTGTTCAAAAAATTGATGAAACTGACCGGGACTATGCAACAATACGGTTCGAATATGATGCTAAATTGTATGCGCTGGAAGGAGACTATCATATGGCTTATCAGGCTTTGCGGGAAGCTTATGAAAAGAATGACTCTATCATTGGGGTAAAAACGGCGGATATCGACAATAACCTGTATGCGCAACTGATGGCCGAACAAAGGGCAGAGGAGGTGGTAAGACTGCAGGAACAGCGGCAGAAAAGAAATGTTACGGTTTTTATAATGACGCTTATAGCAGTAGTGACTATCCTATTTCTGGTTATAAGAATGCGACACAAAGAAAGAATAGCTTCAAAAAAAATTGAAGACCTGAATAAACTTACGCAAATAGAAATTGCAGAACTGGAGGCCAAAGCAAATTTGATACAGCGCAAACTGGGAATGGAGTTGCATGACGATGTAACGAGCGAGCTGGCTTATTTATGCCATTTTATAGATAAAAATGCTATAGAAACCGACAATACTGAAAACCGGGAGCGGTTACAAGTCATAGCATCTCAGGCCAGGATGGTGTATCAAAATACGCGTCACAAAAGCCATTTATGGTATTTGCAGGGGGCTACTGATGAGCAGCTGGCGTTTTCGCAAAGCATTCATAAAATAGTTGATCAAGCTCTCCCTGAAACATCCTTTAGTACCACGGTAGAAATTGATGAAACTATATTTAAGCAGGTGGGTCACCCCGTTAAAATTCACTTATTGAGGATCATCCAGGCATCTATTGCCAATATATTAAAGCATGCGCAGGCTAACCAGGTAAAGATATCCCTGTATGAAGATGAAGGCTCTGTGATATTGGAGATCAGCGATAATGGTAAGGGTTTTGATCTTAAACAATCAAGGGTTGAGGGCCTGGGACTAGGTATACAGTCTATCAGGGAACGTGTAGCGCAATTAAATGGACAAATAGATATCATGACTGGAAAAAAAGGCACAGAGCTGGTAGTGACTTTACCACTGAATCAGGAATAACATCAATTCTATGAACGATGACGCCGGCCTGCTTATCAAATATGCTCATATTTCTGTGCGCAACAAACTTAATCCTCTGATAATTTTACGCATATGTATATAGCTGGTAACAAGTAAAAAAAGCAGTTGTTTATTACTTTAAGAGCCTGTTTAAAAATAAAATGTAAAAAGGAATACGGGTTTTGTTAAAAAGTCGGTAACATATTTTCTTTGAATTACTTAATGTTAAAGACATAAACAACTTTCGGAAACGGAAAGACCATTCGGGTCTATAAGGGCTTTCCTGCCGGTATTTATCGATTCCAGAAGCAAAAATGTTTTATGAGCCAGGTGTTGACCTGCGCTGCTGAAAGCATGCATGGTGTGAGCTGTAGCATTTTTTTATTTTTTCCGAATGAATGCTACAAAATAGCAAACTTCCTTGTAGCATTTTCAGCCTGCTACAAAAGGAAATGCTACAGACTAATGGAGCCCGTATGCCGAGATGATTTTGCCCGTTCAAAATACTAGTGGGATCTTCTGCAGAAATGGTCAAATTATCTGCTATAAGGATTTTAATAAAACATTTTTAAACATGCTTTTAGTAGATTAAAGAATATCCGGCATCCCTCATAGATGACGCCGGATATAGGAAGGATAAGGATTAAGAAATTTTGTTGATTTTTATTGGGTCTGGCAGATTAAATAAAAGAGCGGGTTATACCAGCCTGGAAAGGCCGGACTTCCCCTGTTCTTTACCAAAAGAAAACATTAACCAGGTAAAAACATCTTTGAAATTATTCTTTCTGCAACGTGTTAAGCACTATCATTATTTCCTTTTATAAGTAATGAAATATTGATTGTCGATCCATTGCACATAAGTAAAATCACCGGTATTTGCAGTAAAAGATTGAAGCGTGTTTTTGTCTGCGCCCCGGGATATTTCAGTATCATTGTTGATAAGCACCTGATCTTTAAAAGGCCCGGATAGTTTTAGAATAGCTCTTGGTACCATCTTTATTCACCTGTACTATTCTTACTAACGGCTTATCTCCGCCAGGTGTGCTTATTACATCTTGCTTTGAGCAGGAGTAGGTAGCAACAGTTAGCAGTAGTGCCAGGGTTACTGTCATCCATTTACGAGACTTTCTTCTTTGGGATAACATTGGTATTGTAAGAAACAAAGCTGCAAATACTCCGGCTGCAAAAGTGGAGGCAGTAATAGTGTGTGTGAAACTATATCCCAGGATTGAATCAGAATTTCCGTTTGCGGCCTTTGAAGAAACAGATTCTCCGATCTTATAAAAATTATTTCCGTTAGAAGAAACTTCTACATCGAAATGATCATTATTAACCTCCGAAAGCGTAGACCATTGAACATATAATTGATTGCCTGATACACTAGCCTCAACTGTTTCAAAAGCTACAGGAAGCGCACAAGCATTAAAGCGGATTTCGGCAGTATCTTTACGTATGGTAGGTACAAACTGGCATTGACCATCAATGGTGGTTACTACACTGTAATCAGTGGTATTTACAGTAGCAGGGGCCATATAAGTATTTGCCGTAGCGCCCGGAATTGCAATGCCGTTCAGGTACCATTGGTAGGCAAGATTACCTGACACGAGATTAGTGATGCCGGCTGTGAGCGTTTTTGCAGTGCCACATGTAACAGATGTTGTACTTATATTTGTTACAGGCTTAAAAGGAACGCGTCTTAATTCCATTACACGCATCATTTCTCCCGAAAAGCCAAGTGAAGCAACGGACGTATATTTTAGTTCCAGGTTATTATATGGCAGATTATTAGGTGGTGTAAAATATCCTGATTGCGTACCCCCTATATTTAAAAACCAGCTGCCGAGGCTGCTGCCTATATTGATGCTCCAGACCTGGGTTGTACCGTTGAAAGCGGTTATGGTAACATTACCAAGAATATTTGCATCTATCGCACTGGATGACAGCCGCATCACAGCATAAACATCTCCTGTATGGGTCGTTGGTTCTGTAATATTTAGCTTCCAGCTCATACCAATTCCACCTCCAATCCCTTTATAAAATACCGCGGCAGAATTGTCTGCAACGTTTCCGTCAATAGCAAGGTTGGGGTCCTGAACTGCAGAGCCTAAGGAGATCCCGATTCCATTTGAAAACTGACCCGCACTAACTGTAGGTACGTCGCACGCCGGCGCCATCTGGGGTTGTGCTGTCAGGCGGTTGGTTGAAATAATAAGAAAGAATACTAAAAAAAGTGGTAATTTTTTTTGCGAAACCGCATGTTTTAATTTCATGAAATTTTAAATTATTGCCTTACAGCATTTTAGTTAAACGAACATCTGCAACAATGCAGAGGTCCTGTTAGAATAATAGTTTGAACTAAGAAGGAACACTAACCTGTACAGGCCGATGATCCGCGTTTTATGTTCTAAACAAAAAACTGACCTATGAACACGTAATAATGAATGTGTCACTCATAATTTCTCTTAATAGGATTTGATCCTATCCTTGGCGGATAACTGTGGTCAGGATAAGGTAAAGATGGAGCGTCAGATATCTGCCTATTCTCATTCTCAACCGCACTTTTCAACTGACTTCGGCAGATGTTCAATAATAAAATCCTCTGTCTGCATATTGAACTATCACTTTAGTAGTAGTCGAATCCGATCGGTAATCAGTTATTGTTCCTTGTTTATTTAGTAGCTTCACTATTGCCCCTTTTAATTAGTTTATATAGATTTAATTACCGGTGTAAAGGGAATGCAAATGTCACCTAGTTAAGGTCAGTACACAATCCCGTTGTTGAAGTGTTTTTTTTACATTAATACTTAGAAAACTACCTTATTTAAGGTAAATCGCAAACCTGTTGCGGCTTTGCCGCTATACGTTGTTGCTGCCAGCAAAAGAAATACATCATTTACATTGGTGCCAATCGGGACGCTCAACACTAAAAAATGAGAAGTTTCCAACGGCCTTGTTAGCTTCCCCAAATCTTGTTTGATAAGAATGCTGAGATTGATGAGACGAGACTAAAAGCAAATACTTCGATCGACTCAAATCATTTGTTACGGATCATTCAGCGATAATGACAGATACTTTGATGCTAAGCTACCAATAGGCTATGGGCTGGGTATGCAGTCCATCATGGAAGGGGGTAGCGGAGTTGAATGGACAGATGGAAATCACTCCTGATACAAAAGGAACGGAACTGGTAGTAGCTTTACCCTTGCATCAGCAATAATACGAGCCTTATACGTGATGTCCCTGTCAGACTTGTTATTGACGGAATTTATATTTATATACCCGTCCGGTTACTTCTGCAATAATTTTATGCATATATATATAGCCAATAACAGGTAAAAACAAATGTAGCACCACATAATTAGTTGTAAACACATAAGCAGGTTTTGGATAAGCTCCCTCGGCTATACGATGATGAAAAGGAAATGCAAAATTCTTTGATTTTTAAAGCCCGTCAATCCGGTAGATAAGCTATTTTTTTTATACTTATTTGAGGTGTCTACGCGACCCATGTTAGATAACTTTACCAACAGTATAAGTAGTGGTTCTGATATACAGGCTGCGGTACATTAGTTGGTGCCTTGGCCTCCGGGCAGACAACAGACATAAACCTGTTTCAAAATCTCAAAAATGTGAACTAATAGGGGGTATTCCGGCTCCTATAATGAGAGACGTAATTGCCCTTTGGGTATTGTAGGATGACAATAGCTGCGTCCAGGCCTCTATCTTATCATTAATTTTATACCAACATAAACGACTACCAGTATATAAAAAAACAGGTATAACAGCAATAGAATTTCTATCAACATGAGCTGAGTTTTTAATTATTAGGAGCAGGGCATTTTTTGCCCTTAGATATGTTTTGGTTAAAAAATCCTAAGCAGGTAGATACTTGCCGGGAGATTTTGCATGAGCATTTCCTTATATAGATCCAGGGCCAATACGCGGGCATTGGATTGTACAGGGCATCCTCATGCTGAGACGATTATAAGTTTTGATTCGAGCAAAAAGAGCGGGTTATACCAGCCTGGAAAAGCCGGTGGCTCCCGCTCTGCTTCTAAACAAGATGTTTAAGTATTGTTTGCAATGTTTATCAGTTCTTCGTAACACCAATGGTTTTCGAATAGCTCCTGGTACCATCTTTGTCTATCTGAACAATTCTTATAAATATTTTATCGTTTGTATTGCCAATGGCGTCTGCATTGCTCTTATTGCATGACATGTTCAGTAAGGTGAAAATGATTGCAGCAATGCCTGTAGCCAGCCATTTTTTCCTTTTAAATGCCGGCAATAAAGCCAGTAACCCAATAGCAGCAAAAGCTTTCAATGCGGAAGCCGCGGCCTGGAACTGGTAGCTAATCTCGATATCCGAATCACCGTTTTTAGCTTTGGTATCGACTGTACCCATCTTTACAAAGTTTTTACCATCAGTAGAAGCCTCTATTTCAAACCGGCTGTTACTGATTTCCTTAAGCGTAGACCAGGAGACTTGTAAGTCGTTATTTTTTAATGTCGCTGTTATAGGACCCCAGAGTACCGGTAAAGTAGTAGTTTTAATAGCAAAATTAACATTGGTAATATTGGTGCTGGTTGCATCCACATTGAGCTGAATGCTGGTACCGTTTATATTGCCGTCGTTACCCGTATTGGGTAGTCCTGTATATTCGCCCGTACTCGTCCAGCCATCCGGCAAAGTACTGCTTACAGGCGTACTGCCCAAAGGCAGGTTGGTTGTAGACAATACAGCGGTATAGGTACCTTCAAAAATAGCCGGTAAAGTATAAGTACCATCTGTAGCTACGGGTGCAGAAGCAACCACTACATTATTGGCATCTACCAGGTTAATGTACATGCCGGCTGGAACGGCATTGGTTACACCGGAGCTGTTGTCTACATTTCCGCCGTTAGGATCATTAAATACATTACCGCTGATATCAACCGGATCCATCATTGACAGGCCAATAGTCATAGCATCGCCACGCAGACTTCCTTCAGGCTCAACACCACCTAATGCAGCCGCCCATTTAATAGTATAGCCTGCGTCGGGGGTTGTAGGTACGCCGGCAGAAGTGGTAACCATACCGGCGTCGCCCTGAATATATATCCTGAATGAAACGGTAGTAATATTATTACCGAGTACTGCAACACTACCCCCGGCACCATACCTTGTTACACCATACAGTATTGATGGCATCGTTGAACTGGTGGCTCCCATTGAATTGGCTCCCAGGTAGGCTGCTGTATCTTTAATAGTATTACCTATTACATCAAACTTACTGCTCCCGGATAATCTTTTTAAGGTGAGGCCGGGGGTAAGCAGGTCTAGTTCGGTTGCATAACCATGAGTATAGTTGTTGCCGGTAGGCCCTGGATAAAAGAAATCACCTCCCATACCGGCAATTTGCAAAACCGGGTTGGTTACCGGCCTGTTAAAGTTAATGGTAAGATCAGCAAATTGAACCCGGGCATTTACCGGGTACAAATTATTGTTAGCTGCGTCTATAAGCGCATCAGCAAAACTTTGCATTTCGATACCGCGGTTGCTGCCAGGCACTATACCGGTTCCCGGCGCACAGGAGTTGCAGGCTGTATAATGTGCTGCCTGCGGGTTTCCTGCATAACTCATAAAGTTATATAAAGGCGCTCCGGCACCAGGGGCGGGTGCAAGATTGGGGTTGGTGGCGGAAGGCAGGTTACTCCCGAATACCACACCCGGAACCGTTGGGTTACCCTCTATAGAACTGAATTGCTGGTTCGACAAAACATAAGTAGCTGTAATAAGCGGATTATGCACCGTAGTATTGTTTACATACAGTGTTACAGTTCGGTTAGCCGTTGACGGCCCATTGCCGACCGGCCCGCCGGCGCCCGGATTTCCCAAAAGCTCAATAGTAGATTGAGCATGGCCGGTATTTGCTAATGCAAATAAAAAAGCTGATAGTAAGATTTTAGTTTTCATTTTTTAAAAAATAGATATGCGTACAGGATGATTGTTAGAAGCGGGGGTATGGCAGTTTTTAATGCCGGGATAATATTGTTTGATCAGAAGATATATGCCGGTTGCCCGGTAGTTGCCTTTTAGTTGTTGCATGTATGCTTTTGTTTACCTTGTTTTACATTCTTTAAGGTCTAAAAGGAGCCACAAAGGTCCACCAATAATCCCGGTGTAGCAATCAGCCGGATAATGTATTTTTTTGATCGGTTTGGTTAGTTTGCTACTACATTTATAGTAGTGTTGAGCTTTCGGCGTTTTGAGATGAGACTATTAGAGGAGATGGAATATAAGGGCTATATGTTGCCATTCATAATGTTATTCTTAATGTTCCTCAATATCTCAATGGTTTGAAAAATAGAAACCATTAAGGAATTAAGAATAGTTAAGTTAGATGATAAGAAAGAAATCAAGCTCTTCGTGTATCTTAATCCTGAATGTTTTAAATACAAAAAAACATTCAGGAGTTAAGGTAACTGTTTGGGAAATTCAAAGCTTTTACTTCCCGGAAAAGGGTGTCGGTGATCCAACCATCTTTGCTTATAATAAGATATTTAAAAGTGGTGTCGCCTCTGGTCGGTATCATTTTCCTGTTATGCTTCAGATCGTACCATTGAGTTATAGAACTTATTGTTACCAAAGTATCTATGTTCAAAAACCTGCTCTGAATTTCAAATCGGAAAATACTTTCTGTCCCCGTTTCCGCAATTCGCTTCCAGGATAATAAACCGTCATTTGCATCCAGGATATAATAATAAAGTACTAAGCCATGTTCCGGTTTTCTCTCATCTCTGATCACTGTAAACTCCCTGGTGGAGTCATTTCTTTCCTGCCAGGAATACAAATAAACAGGAGCTCCGATCGTAGTGTCGAATAATTGATGAGAAGATGTAATGAATCGCCTTGCTTTCAAATCGGCCATCAGCTGGCTATCTATTATAAATTCCCTTTTATTTCTGATACTAAACTTTTGCTGCTCAGACTCGCAGAATGAGTTTATATCACTATTGCAACCTATCAATAAGACGCTGATCATTGCAATCAGTTTCGCATACCGCTTAATCATAGGAGGGGTGATTATGAAAATTATGGCTAATCAGTTGAATTATTTTTGATTCTTATCCTGCCCGTGCTTTTGACAAAAAACTGTAAATAGACAAGTGTAAAAGCGGGCAGGGCCAGGGCCTGGAATAAGAAAACGGCCAGAGAGGGAAGCCCGTGAAGCTGAAGCTCATTAACTCTTACCAACATCTGATGTCCTAATGGCCCGTTAGAAAACAAGATAATATTAACCAGGTTCCATCCCAGGTGCAGTCCAACCGGAAGATAGATGGAACCTGTTTTGGCGAAAGCCAGGGCCAGTACATAGCCCAAAATACCGGTTATCAGGAAAATGACGGCCATTTGACCCGCATTGCCAAAAGCATTGTACGAAAACCAATGATAAATACCAAATGCAATAGCCGAAAACAGGCATGCCTTTTTGAAACCTAGTTTTTGAATAGCTATAAAAAGCAAAGCCCCCCGGAAAATTAGTTCTTCAAATAATACCGACTTCAGTACCCACCAGCAACTAACCAGGAAGCCACCGAAGGTATAGCCTCGGTTATAGTACCAGCTATTGTCAATAAAAAGCGTTCTTAATATATGGTAGGTGCTACAACAAATGATTGACAATAAAATGGCCCAGCCAAGCTGTTTTATTCGCCTGGCAGTTGGTGCAATGCCGAGGGCAGTGATATGTTTCTTTTCGATAAGCCAAAGAAGGCCCCAGGAAATAAGCAGTACGATGATGATTCCAACCATTTTTGAATGGATTTTTAGAAGTATAAAAATAATAAAAACAGTATTCAGTTATGGCCCTGGAGTATCTACGCAGGCAATTAAAACATCAGGTAATCCTGACTTCTTCTAAACGAAGAGGATATCCCAATAGAATAAGGCACTTTAATAGGAAAAAAATCCATCATATCAACCAAAACCACCATGATGTTGAAAAAGCCCTTTGGTAAATTTACCTTTTCTAATAATTGATATGCATTTGCCAGTGAAACGATTGTATAAATTCGCTTTTCTTTTAATATTAATAACGGCAACTGCTGTAGCAGGAGCACAGGTATATGTTTCACCGGAAGGAAATGATGCCAGCACAGGTTCTAAAGAACAGCCCAAGGCCAGCCTGCAATCAGCTCTGCGCCAGGTAAGGGAATTAAGACGCTTAAATGATGCCGCAACAAAATCGCCCATACACATTATTATACAGAATGGCATTTATGCGCTGCAGGAACCGGTCGTGATCAGGGCGGAAGACGCGGGCACTGCTCAAAGTCCAACATTTATTGAGGCTGCGCCAGGTGCAAGTGTAGTATTGAGCGGTGGCGTAGTGATCACCGGTTGGAAAAAGCCCGGCGGGACAATAACAAATTTGCCTTCTATTGCGCAGGCACAAGTATGGGAAGCACCATTGCCCGACGCTTTCGATGGGTTACCCGGTTTTAGACAGCTTTGGGTAAATAATACAAAAGCCACCCGGGCCAAATGGCCTAATGGCGGAGAGATGGAGCGTATCATCAGCTGGAATAAAAAGGATGAATCCTGCCAGATCCCCAAGCTCCCTGTAGCTATAAAAGATATTAATGGTTTGGAAATGTTCATCCATCAATGGTGGGAGATCGCTAATCTCCGGATAAAGCAAATGACCACAGCCGGCGATAGTGCGAAACTATTATTTAAACAACCCGAAAGCCGGATACAGTCTGAACACCCCTGGCCGGCTCCATGGATATCCAAAGAAACCGGTAATTCGGCCTTCTATCTCTCTAATGCCATAGAATTCTTAGATGAGCCGGGCGAGTGGTATATAGACAGGATGAACAGGAAAATTTATTACTGGCCGCGTACTGGTGAAGAGCTGGCTACTGCCCGTGTAACAGCTCCTTTATTGGAAAACCTGGTTGCCATACAGGGAACGATTGATGAACCGGTAAGCCATATACATTTTAAAAATATAGGCTTTGAACATGTTGGCTGGAACCGGCCTTCGTTACAGGGGCATGTACCGCACCAGGCCGGTATGCCCATGACAGAAGCCTATAAACTGCGCCCTTCAGGTACTGCCGAAAAAGCTTCTTTAGACAACCAGGCATGGATCACAAGGCCCGGGGCGGCGGTTACGGCGTCTTTCGCACGTGATATATCTTTTAACGGTTGTCGTTTTGAACATATAGCTTCCACTGGTTTGGACTACCACATGGGGATAAAGAGCAGTAAGGTAAATGGTAGTCTTTTTAAAGATATTGGTGGTACAGCAATACTGGCAGGTTCCTTTGCCGACGAAGGAATGGAGATACACTTGCCGTATAATCCAAAGGATGAAAGAGTAGTAACGGATTCGATTACTTTAACAAATAACCTGGTTACCGACGCCACCAACGAAGACTGGGGTAGTGTAGGTATCGGCTTAGGCTACACCCGCAATTCAACGGTTGCGAATAATGATATAGAGAACGTAAATTACTCAGGCATTAGTATGGGATGGGGCTGGAGCCCGAAACCCAATGTGATGCGTAACAACAAAGTGTTGGCTAATAAAATTCATCATTTTGGCAAACAGAACTATGACTGCGCCGGTATTTATACTTTAAGCGCACAACCGGGATCGCTGATCAGCGGAAATTATATCGATAGTATTTATAAAGCACCTTATGCGCACCTGCCTTCTCATTGGTTCTACCTCTACACCGATGAAGGTTCTTCGCATATTACTATTAAAGACAATTGGACGAGAACTCAAAAATATTTACAGAACAATAATGGACCAGGTAATCAGTGGATCAATAATGGCCCTGAAGTAAATGAAGCGATCCGTTTAAAGGCTGGTTTGCAGGATAGTTATAAACACCTGCTAAAAGAAAGTACTTATAAGAATATTACGCTTCCTGTAAACTCAGAGCATGAAGAGCTGGTGGAATTGGTGGTAACCAAAGGAAAGCTGAACCTGGTGCAGCTGCGTAATTTCCTCAAGGAAAATAAAGTGGATCCTAATAGCGTCTATAAATGGAATAACCGGTATGTGATCTTTGATAAAGTACAAGACCTGTCTGTATTCCAGGGAAAACTGAAAAAGGCCTTCCCTGATGTAACGGTACGACCTTATTATGATATGTATTACCAGTTCGATAGAAGTCGCTGCGACAACAAGCAAACCGCTAAAGACTGGGAACATATACTGCTGACAGCCAACCTGGTTGCAGACAACAAAAAGCAGAAGGAATATTTAAATTACCACGCCACACAGTTCGAGCAATGGCCTGAGATAGCCAAAGGCTTCTGTAATGCAGACTTCCAGCGACTGGTAATGTTTCGTAACGGACGACAGCTGATGCTGGTGATCAGTATCCCCAAAGGAAAGACTTTAGATGAATTGAATCCGAAAACTACAGAAAATAACCCAAGGGTAGCCGAGTGGAACAAGCTGATGGCCCAATACCAGGAAGGAATTGAAGGTACAAAAAAAGGAGAGGTTTGGGTGTTTTTGAAGAAGGTGATTGGCAAGTAGGGATTGGTGAATAGTTAATAGTGAATGGTAAATAGGTAGGGATTGAAATCTGAAACGAGTATTTTATTGGTTCCGTCATTTCGAACGTAGCAAAGCGAAGTGAGAAATCTTTTTAAGGAGGACAGACGGTAGAAAAAATTTAGAATATAACAATGAGATTTAACGATATAGACAAAAAAGAAAATACCCAGGTGTTGGGCATACTGGGCCTTGGCGAAGGACGTAGCCTGATCAGTGCGGCTCTCGCGAGTAAGAAGCTGGCATTGAAAACACTTTGTGATATCAGCGAAGAAGCCTGCAAACAACGTAGCAAGGAGTTCGATTTTGATCATTACACCACCCGGTATGAAGATATGCTGACCGATCCGGATATTCATATTATTGCAATTTATACACCTGATCACTTGCATGCAAGGCACGTAACACAGGCTTTACAACATGGCAAGCATGTGGTATGCACCAAGCCGTTTATTGATGATCTGAAAGATGCAAAAGCGCTGCTGGACTTACAGGCTCAAACCGGTAAAAAAGTATTTGTGGGACAAAGTTCCCGCTTTTTTGAACCCGCAAAGCGACAGCGCAAGGATTTTGAAGCAGGGGAGATAGGAGAGCTGATCACGATTGAAAGTAGTTATCATGCCGACCATCGCTGGTTTTTAGAAAAGAAATGGGCATTGGAAGACGCTTTTAAATGGTTATATGGCGGGTTAAGTCACCCGGTTGATTTTATAAGATGGTACCTGCCTGATGTGGAAGAGGTAATGGGATATGGGATGATCAGTGCCAATGGTAAAAAAGCCGGTCTGAAGAATGAGGATACCATGCACTTTATTTTTAAGGCAACCGACGGAAGAATTGCCCGGGTGAGTGGCGTATATACATCACCCATTCAGCCGGCCTATCGTGAAAGTGGCATGACTACTGTGCTGCGCGGAACGGAAGGCGCCAGCCAGGCCGATTACCATGAACTGCGCTATGCCATCACCGATAGAACAGGAGAGGAGAAAACGATTACCTGGGGCGATAGTACTTTAAAACATTATTTCCGTTTTGAGGGACAAAGCCATCATGCGGGGGAATACCAGAATTACCTGGAGTATTTTGTTGATTCTATTGAACAGGGTTTTACAGCTTATCCTGATATGGCGGAAGGTATTGGAACAGTGGCATTATTACAAGCGATGGATGAAAGTTTGAAAACCGGCAAACCGGTGTCGGTAAAAGAATTATTGAATCGCTATGACCTGGCGCTATAGGTGCAGGTTAAAATTAGCAGGACGTTCCCTAATCATCAATAATAACACATCACTCATACTTAAAAGAAAGTGAACAAAATATACGATAAAATAACAGGGATTGATCTGGCCATCGTGGCATTTTACTTAATTGCCTTGCTGGTGATAGGCTACCTGGCCAGCTTTAGCAGTCGCAAGAAAAACGAAACATTATTTCTGGCGAATAAATCCCTGAACTGGTATAATATCGGTTTTAATATGTGGGGTACCAATGTAGGGCCTTCCTCCCTGCTCACGTTCGCCATGATCGGTTTTACTACCGGTATTACGGGGGCGAATGTAGAGCTATACGCTTTCTTGTTCCTGTTATTATTAACAATGGTATTTGCTCCCCGTTATATAGCCAGCAAGGTAGCAACTATGCCGGAATATATGGGTAAACTCTTCGGCGATAGCACGCAGAATATACTTGCCTGGTATGCGCTGGTTAAAATACTGGTAAGCTGGTTATCATTAGGATTATTTAGCGGCGGTGTTTTAGTACGACAGATCTTAGGAATTCCCATGTGGCAATCGGCAATTGTATTAGTTGCGTTTTCGGGCTTATTTACTTTTGCAGGCGGTTTAAAAGCAATAGCCCGG
This sequence comes from Paraniabella aurantiaca, assembly GCF_050309965.1. Taxonomy (NCBI): domain Bacteria; kingdom Pseudomonadati; phylum Bacteroidota; class Chitinophagia; order Chitinophagales; family Chitinophagaceae; genus Paraniabella; species Paraniabella aurantiaca. The sequence continues at coordinate 430,371 of NZ_JBLOSY010000002.1, forward strand.
GTAAATGTCTTCCAGATGTTATTATTGATCACCGTGTCTATCATTATATCAGTAGTCGGATTGCAGCATGTGGGTGGATTTTCAGAACTGATGGCTAAAACTCCGGCGGGCTATTGGGAATTAATTAAACCCGCTTCAGATCCCGACTTCCCCTGGCCTGCTGTACTATTAGGATACCCTGTAGCTGCAGTAGCTTTCTTTTGTACCGATCAGGCGATGGTGCAAAGCGTATTGGGTGCAAAAAACCTGCAACAGGGCCAGTTGGGTGTTAACCTTATTGGTTGGCTGAAGGTATTGGCTTTGCCTTTATTTATATTGCCGGGCATATTGTGCTTTGTTTTGTTTCCTGCGGCTCAACCGGATGAAGCATACATGACCATGGTAACCCAGTTATTACCTACCGGTGTTATCGGGCTGGTGATATGTGTATTAATCGCAGTACTGGTAGCTACCATCGGCTCTTCTTTAAATGCGTTAAGCACTGTGTTTACTAATGATATTTATGTAAAGAAGATGAATCCGCAAGCATCTGTAAAAAAGCAAATACAGGTAGGACGGATGGTTGTAGTAGCGGGTTGTGTCATTGCTGTACTCATGGCAATAGCGCTCGACAATGTTAAAGGACAAAGCCTGTTCTATATTTTCCAGTCGATTTTGGGATTTTTAGCACCTTCTTTATCGGTAGTATTTTTACTGGCTGTTTTTTGGAAGCGGTTAACAAGACTAGCCGTAAATTTCACATTGAGCTGGGGCTCAGTTTTTAGCCTTACAGTAGGCCTTATTTATTTATGGATCTTACCTAAAGATGGTAATCCTTATTTTACCTGGCCGCATCCTTTTATGATTTCCTTCTACATTTTCGCTATCCTGTTTGTGCTGGCTATTATCATATCATTACTGGGCAAAACGCCAGAGCTTAAAACGATAGATGCAGAGGCGATTCCGCCTACCAGTAACAAAGTGAAGTGGCTGTTGGGTTTATTGGGAGTGGTTATTCTTATTATTTATATCATATTCTAAAAATATAACGGTTACTTTTTATGAATAAAGTTTCAGAACATCAAAATTTTAGTTGTCATTTCGACCAAGCGAAACAAAGTGCAGCGCGTGGAGAAATCTCTGTAGATGTCGATAGGCTCCTTAACAACAATAATAATGTTATATGTACAGTTGTGGCTAAACCTCAAACGTTAAACCTCAAACTTCTTATTCTTATAGCTTTTGTGTCTTTATACCAGTTTTCGTTTGCTCAAAAAGCTGAATGGGTTTGGTATCCGGGTGACTATGAAATCTGGTTGTCTAACCAGATGCAGAACCGTCGCACGGAAAGAGGCGTGTTTTTCCCTGTATTCTGGAAGATCGATAACCATTATCCGTTGATCGATTTTCATAAAATATTTGAGCTGACTGAACCTGAAGAAGTGGAAATTTATGTGCAGGGACAGTATAATGTGAAGCTGGATGGAAAGGCTTTTGAAGGCTATCCTAAAAAGATAACCGTTCCGGCTGGAAAACACAAGATCAATATCAAAGTGTTTAACCAGGCACAGGTCCCGGCGATATTTGTAAGAGGGAAGAAAGTTGTAAGTGACAATACCTGGCTGGTGACATTTGAAGATAAAGAATGGATTGACGAAACCGGGAAAACCTCCGATGTTTCTACTACCAAATGGATGAATGCAGGTGTTTGGAGTTTTACGGATCCTAAACAATTACCTTCTGAATTTAAGCTCCCTGTAAAACCGGCGGAAGCAGTAGCAACCACTAAAGAAGCAGGCGGTACACTGATTGATTTTGGAAAGGAAACATTCGGTTACATTAAGCTTCATAATTTAAAAGGAAAGGGGAAATTATCAATTTATTACGGAGAAAGTCGCGAGGAAGCGCTGGATACGGCATATACAGAGACTTACGATAAACTGGTTATCGATCAGGCTGGAGGCGACTATACGGTAGATCTGTCCAAAGCCTTTCGGTTTGTAAATATTATTGCAGATGCAGGTATTAGCTTTGATAAAGCGTCGATGTTATATGAGTATGCCGACCTGCAGGATAAGGGAGGTTTTAAATGTAATGATGAGGAGATCAATAAGATTTACGATGTTGCCAAATACACGTTCCATTTAAGTACTAAAGAGTTTTTTATAGATGGTATTAAGAGAGATCGTTGGGTTTGGAGCGGTGATGCCTATCAAAGTTACCTGATGAACTATTACCTGACTAATGACAATGGTACTGTAAAAAGAACAACTTTATCACTGAGGGGAAAAGACCCCGTAACCAGCCATATCAATACGATTATGGATTACACCTTATACTGGTTCCTGGGTGTTTATGACTATTATCTCTACAGCGGTGACGCTGCTTTTGTGAAGGATAATTACGATCGCATGAAGTCGCTGATGGCTTATGTATTAGATCGCCGGAATAAAGACGGCTTACTGGAAGGCTTGCCGGGCGATTGGGTATTTATAGACTGGGCCGAAGGATTAAGCAAAAAAGGGGCGGTAAGTTTCGAACAATTGTTATTCGCACGCAGCCTCGAAACAATGGCATTAGTAGCCGACCTGGTACAGGAAAAAGAAGATGCCGGGATGTATGCCGGTCTGGCTAAAGATGTTAAGAAGAAATTATTTGACATATATTGGAACGAACAGAAGCAAGCTATTGTACACAGTTATGTAAATGGCAAACCGACAGATCATGTAACGCGATACGCTAATATGTTTGCTATTTTTTTTGATTACTTAAGCGATGCGCAGAAGAAAAATATTAAGAATACCGTTCTATTAAATAATAATGTACCCCCCATTACAACACCCTACATGCGGTTTTATGAAATGGAGGCCCTGTGTGCTTTAGGCGAACAGGATTATGTAACCAAAGAAATGAAATCTTACTGGGGTGGTATGTTAAAGCTGGGAGCTACTTCTTTCTGGGAAGAGTACAATCCTAAAAAATCAGGTGCCGAACATTATGCAATGTATGGCCGTAAATATGGTAAAAGCCTTTGCCACGCCTGGGGCGCCAGTCCGCTGTACCTGCTGGGTAAATACTATTTGGGTGTGAAGCCAACAGGCGCTGGTTATAGCACTTACACTATAGAACCGGCATTAGGCGGTTTAAAATGGATGGAAGGTAAAGTGCCAACACCTGCTGGTAATATTGATCTGTATTGCAGTACAACCAATATAAAAGTTAGTTCACCGGTTGGTACGGGTAAGCTGGTGCTGAAAAGTAAAAAAGCTCCGTCTTCGAAAGAAGGCAACTTCGTCAATAAAGGTAATAACGTGTACGAGCTGACTTTGGAGAAGGATAAGAAGTATGATATAAAGTATCAGTCATTGTAGGAGCTAATGGCGAGTAATCAATGGTGAATGGATTTGAAAAAAATATACGGATGAAAAAAGGATTGAAATTAGTAGTTGCCGGTGCAGTTTGTAGTGTTGCTTTAAATGCGCAGACTGCGTTAGTCAACACGGCAAAAAGTAAGTATGCGAAATTGTCGGGTGTGGGCTTAGGCGATGTGCAATGGACCAAAGGATTTTGGGCAGAACGTTTTGATGTATTGAAAAATTCTATGGTGCCTACCTTATGGCGTACTTATACCAGTGATACGATTTGCTATTCTTTCCAGAATTTCAAGGTAGCTGCTGGTATGCAGGAAGGTCGTTTCAGGGGACCATCCTTTCACGATGGAGATTTTTATAAAACCCTCGAAGCAGTAGCATCATTGTATGCTGCTGACAAAGATCCGAAGTTGAATGCCTGGATGGAAGAAGCTATCGGGGTTATTGGAAAAGCCCAGCGTGCTGACGGATATATTTATACCAAGAATATCATTGAACAAAAGAAAAGCGGCGAACAAAAAATGTTCGACGACAAACTGAGCTTTGAGGCCTACAATTTTGGTCACTTGATGACCGCCGGTTGTGTGCATTACCGGGCTACCGGTAAAACCAACCTGCTAGATATTGCAAAAAAGGCTTCTGATTTCCTGATTGTTTTCTATAATAGAGCAACTCCCGAACAGGCCCGTAATGCCATCTGTCCTTCTCATTACATGGGACTGGCAGAAATGTATAGGACTACCAAAGAAAAGAAATACCTGGATCTGCTGAATAAGCTGATCGACATCAGGGGTACGGTTGAAGGAACCGATGATAACAGTGATCGTGCACCTTTCAGGGATATGAAAAGAATTGTGGGACATGCGGTGAGAGCCAACTACCTGATGGCGGGAGTAGCAGATTTGTATGCTGAAGAAGGCGATAAAACTTTACTGACCACTCTCGATACCTTATGGAATAATGTGATCCATACCAAAATGTATGTAACCGGTGCCTGTGGTGCTTTATATGATGGAGTATCCGTAGATGGTACTTCTTATATCCCTGATACCGTTCAGAAAGTACACCAGTCTTATGGCCGCGATTACCAGTTGCCTAATTTCAGCGCTCATAACGAAACCTGTGCTAATATCGGTAATGTACTGTGGAATTACCGCATGTTTCTATTAACCGGGGAAGAAAAGTATTTTGATATTGTAGAGCTGGCTTTATACAACAGCGTGTTAAGTGGTATCAGCATGGACGGTACTAAGTTCTTCTACACAAACCCTTTAGCGCATACAGTAAGTTATCCCTATCATCTTCGCTGGGAAGGTGGTCGTGTACCTTATATCAGCAAGTCCAATTGTTGTCCTCCCAACGTAGTGCGTACCATTGCCCAGATCAGCAATTATATGTACAGTGTAGGTAAAGACGGCCTGTATATTAACATGTATGGCGGTAATACCTTGCAAACCATATTAAATGATGGCAGTAAAATAGCATTGCAACAAACCAGCAATTATCCCTGGGATGGGGCTGTATCATTGGCTATCACTGAAGCTCCTGCCAAAACATTGCCGGTTCATTTGCGTATTCCGGGTTGGTGCAACAAAGCTTCGGTTAAAGTAAACGGCAAGACTATTAATGCGAATCTTACAGGTGGACAATACTTTACCTTAAACCATGCATGGAAAAAGGGAGATAGAATCGAACTGGTGCTGGATATGCCGGCTACCCTGATCGAGTCTAATCCTATGGTAGAAGAAACCCGTAACCAGGTAGCGGTGAAAAGAGGCCCCGTGGTTTATTGTATTGAATCACCGGATATCCCTGCGCAAAAAGTTTTCAATATTGCTATCCCATCCAATATTCAGCTGAAGCCGGTTCCAACTACTATTGCCAATGGTACGATGATGGCGCTTACCGGTGAGGCTCGGGTTTTGAATACCGGCGATTGGACCAATACACTTTATAAGCAGGTAAACAAAAAACAAACGCCGGTTACGGTGAAACTCATTCCATACTACGCCTGGGCCAACCGTGGTGAAACGGATATGAGCGTATGGATGCCGTTAGTTCGATAAATATTTTAATTAGTTAAGTAGCTTACTCTTATCAGTATAAACGAAAATAATGGAGCGGATATTTGGAACTTATTATATAGAAACGCCCTACGATCCTGAAAAAGCGGCGGCTGTATTAGCTGGCGAGCAATCCTCGGGGACTTTTGTGGCTGTGCCCGGCGAGACAGAAGAACTCAAGCAGCGATTTGCAGCAAGGGTCGAAGACATAGCATTATTGGAGACTGTTGATCTCTCAGCTATTCCTGGTGCGGTTAGCAGCACCGGAAAATATCATCGGGCAAAGGTTAAAGTATCCTGGAGTATTGAAAATTTCGGATATAACCTGCCTGTAATGATATCGACTTTGCAGGGAAACCTCTATGAGATCACACAGTTCACCGGCTTAAAACTGATGGATATAGAACTTCCTGAATCTTTTGGAGAGCAGTTCAGGGGACCTGAATTTGGAATATCCGGCTGCAGGCAATTAACCGGCGTAGCGGAAAGACCATTGATTGGTACCATTATTAAGCCTTCCATCGGCCTTACTATCGAAGATACTGCCGCTATGGTCAAAACATTGGCAGAAGCGGGAATAGATTTTATAAAAGATGATGAGCTGTTATCATCTTCGGCTAATTCAAGATTTGAAGACCGGGTGGCAGGGATAATGGACGTGATCAACAGGCACGCGGATAAAACCGGTAAAAAAGTAATGTATGCTTTTAACCTGAGTGGTGAGATCGATGAAATGCTATCCCGCTATGAAACGATCTTTAAACATGGAGGCACCTGTGCCATGATCAGCATTAATAGTGTGGGCTTAAGTGCAGTTAAAAAGATATGCGATCAACGTCAGCTGGCAATACATGCGCATCGGAACGGATGGGGCATGCTTACAAGGCACCCTTTATTAGGAATTGATTTCAGGGCTTATCAAAAAATATGGCGACTGGCAGGGGTAGATCAATTGCATGTAAACGGTATAAAGAACAAGTTCTGGGAGACGGATGATAGCGTAGTCAATTCTATTGAGGCCTGTCTGACCCCATTATTCGATCAAAAAAACGTTATTCCCGTTGTCTCTTCGGGCCAATGGGGTGGGCAGGCTTTTGAAACCTGGAGACGCACACAAACACAGGATCTTTTATATATGGCCGGCGGAGGTATTATGGCGCATCCCATGGGAGCCGCTGCCGGTGTGACTGCATTACAACAGGCATGGACAGCTGCTGTTGATAGCCTGACATTGGAAGAAGCAGCCGCTGCTTATCCTGAATTTGCAAAGAGTGTAGAGAAATTTGGTAAAAAATAATATGTCGGTTCCATCTCAAATACAATTGGCTTTTTACGGGGATGACTTCACCGGGTCTACTGATGCGCTTGAATTTACCTGCAGGGCAGGAGCTAAAGCTGTGTTATTTATCGACACCCCGGATGCATCTGTATTAACCCGGTTTCCGGGCATTAACGTTATTGGTATAGCTGGAAAAACAAGGTCGCTGGGGCCGGACGAAATGGAGCAGGTATTAACCCAAGCGTTTAATCAATTAAAGCAGTTTAGTCCGAAACATATACATTATAAAGTATGTTCTACGTTTGACTCTTCACCTTCAACAGGAAGCATAGGGCGTGTGCTGGATATAGGAACCGCTGTTTTCAAAGGTAAGGTGATACCCATTTTAGGTGGAACGCCGTCTTTAGGTAGATACTGTGTATTTGGAAACCTGTTTGCCAGAATGGGGATCGGAAGTAATGGTGCCATCTATCGGTTAGACCGTCATCCGTCTATGACCCAACACCCCGTTACGCCGGCATATGAAAGTGACCTTCGTCTGCATATTCAAAAGCAAACCTGTAAGCGACTTGCATTGATCGACATGGTGCAAATGCAGCAACCGATAGGTGCCTGGAGCAAAGCGATAGGGGATGAGGAGGCCGTTTTATTAGATGCGGCAGAAGAAACGCAATTGAATAAAATTGGCGAATGGTTGGATACACTGGCTGACGATCAAAGGCCATTGTTTTCTATAGGTTCTTCGGCCGTGGAAGTAGCATTGGGCACTGTATGGAATAAAACCGAAAAAAGGCAAGCCGCTGTTAATTGGCCTGACCCGGGTAAAGCGGAACCTTTGTTGGTAGTTTCAGGAAGCTGTTCTCCTGTTACAGCCGGCCAGATACAATGGGCCAAAGAAAACGGATTTAAAGAAATAGTATTAGATGCCGCCACCATCTGTGATCAGGGTCTTCCCGATTTAGTTAAGCAAGACGTCAACAACTTGTTGAATAATCAGAAAAATGTGCTGGTGCATACAGGAACCAAAGATGGGGGCCATCTATCGGCACAAAAGTTAGGAACCGCCTTAGGAGAAATTGCAAAGCAAGCGGTAGAAAACTGTGGCATCAAAAGAGTAGTCATTGCTGGTGGAGACACCAGCAGCTATGCTGCAAGGGCTATGCAGATTGAAGCAGTAGAAATGATCGCCCCTTTAGTTACAGGAGCCCCTTTATGTAAAGCTTACTCAGCCAACAATGCTATTGATGGTCTGGAAGTGAATTTTAAAGGTGGACAGGTAGGCGCCCCAGATTATTTTGGCGTGCTGCTCGAAGGACGGATGATGAATAATAAATAGTAAATAATCAGTGGTGAAATAGTGAGTAGTGAATGACAAATCCCACTGGCTATCACCCAAACATAAAAATATGGAAAAGAATAAGAACACCTCTGCAGGGGTTGGAGGCAAAACGTTAGGATTGATTCATACATCGGCTACACTGGTACCGGTGTTTGATGAACTTTGTAAAAAGTATTTACCGGGTGTAAAAGTATTTAATATCGTAGACGATAGTTTGATTAAGAACACAATCGCCTGCGGGGAACTAACCCCACAAACGTCAAAACGTGTGGTAAACTATGCCCATTCAGCCGAAGAAGCAGGCGCCAATTATATCATGTTCACTTGTTCGTCTATTGGCCCTGCTGTTGAAACGGCGGCTACATTGGCAGGTGTACCTGTACTGCGTGTAGATCAGCCCATGGCAGATAAGGCAGTTGCTTCAGGTACGAAAATAGGCGTAGTAGCTACTTTGTCTACTACATTAGAACCAACAAGTGACCTGGTAAGAAGACGCGCTATAGTTGCCGGTAAAAACATTGAGCTGATTCCCCGGCTTTGCGAAGGCGCTTTTGAGGCCCTCATGGGTGGTGATGCGCAAAAGCATGACGATATTGTTGGCGCTGCATTAAAACAACTATCGCAGGAAGTGGATGTGGTCCTCTTAGCTCAGGCTTCTATGGCCCGCGTGGTAGGTACTTTATCTGAAGCCGACAAAAAAGTGCCGATATTAGCGAGCCCTCCTTTAGCAATGGAATATCTGTCTGAAGTATTAAAATAATCGAAACGATTGCTGCTATGACCCAATTATATCGGATTAGTTTATGGATTTGTATTGCTGCTGCTGTAGGATTGGTTATCGCCCTGTTACTGCAACAAACAGATCTGAGCAAAATACTTGCGGTTCTTACTGCCGTTTCACTGGCTTTGGGCCTGGGCTCGGTACCTGCGCTTAAAGGTTATCAATATACAGCATGGATTATTGCTGCAGTGGTGGCCGGAATGGTGTACCCGCAGGCTTTTATGAACTGGGGCCCTGTGAACCTGCGAGATAAGACTTTGATACTGGTCATTATACAGTTGGTGATGTTTGGTATGGGTACGCATATGAGCCTGAGAGATTTTAAGGGATTGGCGAGTACGGGCAAAGGTGTTATTGTTGGCCTGCTGTGTCATTTTTCTGTAATGCCTTTAATGGGAGTATTGCTCACTAAGGTCTTTGATTTTGAGCCGGAGATTGCGGCAGGTATCATACTGATTGGCAGTTGCAGTAGTGGCCTGGCTTCCAATGTGATGGTATACCTGGCAAGGGCTAACCTGGTGTTATCGGTTATTGTAACAGCAATGGCAACCCTGGCGGCCCCCTTTTTAACGCCTTTATTAATGAAGACCTTTGCAGGCACATTAATAGAGGTAAAGTTTGTGGACATGATGATCGAGATCATCAAGATCGTTATTGTACCCATTGGTGCAGCTTTATTGCACGATTATCTGAAAGGCGCTAATAAAGCAAGAGCAAGGGGTATTGCTATAGCTGCAGTTATTTGCGCCGTGTATGCGCTGGCAGTTTTATTGTGGTTGTATCCGGGTGCGGCAGAAGGCGGCGCATCGCATGCAGCTTTGCAATCTCTTGAATTATCGGGTTTCCTGGCGGCTGCAGTGGTGGCAGGTACATTATATCATCAGCTATATAAGGCTTATCCTAAAATAGATCGCCTGATGCCCTTCATCTCGATGTTTGGTATTATCTACTTCACTACTGTTACAACAGCAGCAGGCAGGGATAACCTTATGAAAGTAGGATTTTTATTATTCATTGCCTCAGTCATTCATAATGCGGCTGGTTATTTCTTCGGCTATTGGTTTAGCCGGTTCTTTGGGTTGGATAAAAATTCCAGTCGCACCGTGGCCTTTGAAGTGGGATTGCAAAACGGCGGTATGGCAAGCGGCCTGGCGGGTTCGATGGGAAAGTTAGGCACTGTCGGACTTGCGGCAGCGGTGTTCAGTCCCTGGATGAATATCAGCGGCAGCATACTGGCTAATTACTGGAGAAAGAGGCCTGTGGAGTCTGCAAAGGAAAAGTTAACCGCAGAGAAGTGAGTGCGCTGAGTACGACGCAGAGGTTAATGGCAGGTTCAATGGTGGCGAATAATTATGTGAAAATTAATTTATATCCCTCCGCGTTATCTCTGCTTCTCTTTTACTCAGCGGTGAATAATTCAGCCGCGGGATAATGCGCCGAGTTTGAATACCCGGTTCGATGTGAGTGGAATTAAATAAGAACATTATAGAAGTAAAACAAGCATGATTCAAAAGATTTCGATTAAGGTATACCGTAGTTTTTTTATAAGTATGATGGGCGCTTTGGCTGTTTCGAATGCTGAAGCGCAATTGGTTGATAAGACGCCGGCTGCTGTTCCCAGCGCGCCGGCCATCTATCAAACGGAGCCTTATGAGGATCCATTGGTAAGCGGCATCAACCGCGATCTATCCAGAGCTACCGCTTATTCATTTAAAAGTGTCGGTGATGCAATAAATGGTGATCGTGAGCAAAGCGGCCGGTATATATCACTAAATGGTGACTGGAATTTTAGCTTTTCATTAAAACCCGGAGATGAACCCAAAGATTTTTACAAACAAAAAGTATCGGGCTGGAAACAAATACCGGTACCGTCGAGCTGGGAGATGCAGGGATATGATAAGCCGATCTATAAAAGTGCAGTATATCCTTTTCGCCCGGTAAATCCGCCCCTGGTTCCGAAAGATTATAACGGTGTAGGATGTTACCAGCGTTCTTTTATGGTGCCGGCACACTGGAAGGATAAAAATATTACGCTGCATTTTGGAGGCGTGAGCTCGGCGTATAAGGTATGGGTGAATGGAAAATTCCTTGGCTATGCTGAAGATAGTTTCCTGCCTTCTGAATTTAATATCACGCCTTATTTGAAAGATGGAGAGAATATTGTTTCTGTTTGGGTAATCCGCTGGAGTGACGGTAGTTTCCTTGAGGACCAGGATCAATGGCGTTTGAGCGGTATTCACCGCGAGGTTTATTTAATGGCAGAACCTAAATTACGTATTGCCGATTTCTTTTATCAGGCGAAACTCGATAAAGAGTATAAAGATGCTGTTTTAAGTATTCGTCCGCGGTTGGAGAATTTAACCGGTAAGGAAGTGCCGGGTTATAGAGTGAAGGCCCAGTTGTACGATGCCGCCAATAAAGCAGTTTTAAAAGAAGACCTTAATATCAGCGCTGATGCTATTATTAATGAAATTCATCCCCGCCTGGATCGTGTGAAATTTGGTTTGCTGGAAACTAAAGTAACTAATCCCTTAAAATGGAGTACAGAGGCCCCTAATTTGTATACCCTGGTGCTAAGCCTCGAAGATAGTACGGGGAAAGTATGGGAAGCCAAGAGCTGCAAGCTGGGCTTTCGCAGTATTGAGTTCAGGCAATCTGACAGCAAATTGCTGATGAACGGAAAAGAAACTTATCTCTATGGTGTGAACCGTCCCGATCACCATCCTACACGGGGTAAAGCATTAACCAGGGAAGATATTTTACAGGATATTAAAACGATCAAACAATTTAATTTTAATACGGTTAGGTTAAGTCATTACCCCTCTGATCCCTACCTGCTGGATCTTTGCGATGAATATGGTATTATGGTTATTGATGAAGCCAATCACGAAACACATGGATTAGGAGGCAAGCTGGATCATGATTCCCGCTGGACTGCCGCCTATGTAGAACGCGTAGCGCGTATGGCTTTGCGCGATAAAAATCACCCTTCCATTATTATGTGGAGCCTGGGCAATGAAGCGGGTAGTGGTCCCAATCATGCCGCCATGGCTGGGTGGATCAAAGACTTTGATATGACACGCCCGCTGCATTATGAGCCGGCTATGGGAAGTCCGAAAGAAGAGGGATATATCGATCCTTCTGATCCCCGCTACTTAAAATCTAACGATCATTCACATCGGATACAGAATCCCAAAGACCAGTATTATATTGATGTGATCAGCCGCATGTACCCGGCTTTGTATACGGCACCCTTACTGGTTCACCAAAAAAATGGGGATCATCGTCCCATCTTCTTTTGCGAATACGCGCATGCGATGGGTAATAGTGCAGGCAATATCAAAGATTTCTGGGACCAATGGCGCAGCCTGCCACGCGTTATAGGCGGCGCCATATGGGAGTTTAAAGACCAGGGACTAATGAAATACGATTCTGCTACAGGAAAACCTTATTATGCTTATGGCGGTGATTTTGGAGAAAGATACTATGACAATTTTACGATAAAAGGTGTGGTGGCTGCAGATGGTAGGCCTAAAGCGGCTATGTATGAGTGCAAGCGTGTTTTTCAACCTATACAATGCGAGTGGGCAGATAGCAGTAAAGGCATCCTTAAAGTCATTAACCGTAGTCCTGTGTTATCCACCGCACATTATAACGGCTGGATATCAATCAGGGAAAATGGTAAATTGATCTCGCGTAAACCTTTGGAGATTGGGGTAATAGAAGCTGGCAATTCAAAAGAGCTCGATCTCGGCAAATATCTTCCCAAGTTTAAAAGAGGAGCTGAATACCATGCCGATATTGAATTCACCACGAAAGAGGATAAACCCTGGGCGGTTAAAGGTTTCGTGATCGCCAGTAATCAGTTCGCATTAACTCCTTTGTCAAAATCAAACGGGCCTAACTCTTCTGTAGCTTTTGTTGAGAAAGAGCATCAGTTTACGGCTCAGGCAGGAAGCTTAACTGTAAGCATCGATAAATCGAATGGAGCGTTGGTGTCTTATAAAAAAGGAAATACCGAGTTGATCGGGCAGGCTTTGCTTCCTCACTTTACCAGGCCGCAAACAGATAATGATCGTAAAGGCTGGAAAACACACCGTGTATTAAAGCAGTGGTACGATAATCAGCCTCAATTAAAATCTGTAACAGTTGCAGAAACAGGCGGCTTGAAAGGCATTCAAAGTGTTTACACGATGGTTAATGATAGTGTGGAAGTAAAAGTGTTTTATACCGTAAGTAAAGAAGGCATTGTAAAAGTGAACTATGAATTAAATGCAAAACCCGGGTTACCGAATATACCTAAGGTAGGTATGCAAACGGGAGTGAACAAGACTTTTACTCAAATTAAATATTTTGGCCGGGGACCGCTGGAGAATTATATCGACCGGAATTATGGATTCAATGCTGGCATTTACGATGCGGATATTTATGATTTCATGGAACCTTATGTGGTACCCCAGGAAAACGGGAACCGCACTGAGGTTCGCTGGTTGAATTTATACAGGAAAGGAACAAAAGAAGGAATAAGCATTGTTGCAGACAGTTTATTAAGCATGAGTGCGTGGCCCTATTCGGAAAGAAATATCATTGAAGCAAAGCATACCTACAAATTATACCCGGCAAACTATATAACTTTAAATATAGACCTGGTACAAATGGGTGTTGGCGGAAACGATAGCTGGAGCGAAGTAGCTGCGCCATTGGAACAATACCAGCTTAAGGCAGGGCATTACAAATATAGTTTTTATATTCGCCCGCTTTAAAATAAGGCTATTTTTGCCTTCAGATTTTATAATGTGGCTAAACGATAGATGCGCCATGCTTGTCAAATAAACAGTGAATGGTTAGAATTACAAAGGTTATAGGATTAGCGATTGTTTTGATGCTTGTTGGTTTTAGTGGATTAACGCAGGTAAAAACAAACGCTTCTTTGCAGGATGTTTTCAGGAATCCGCCCGAATCGGCGCGACCCTGGGTGCTTTGGTATTGGATGCACGGTGCCGTTTCGAAAGAGGGAATTACGGCAGACCTGGAGGGAATACAGAAGATTGGAATAGGGGGTGTTTACCTGGCTTGCATTTATGATACCGTAGCACGCATTCCCTTTGATAAGCCGGCACGGCAATTAAGTCCCGAATGGTGGGGAATGGTCAACCATGCGATGAAAGAATGTAAACGGCTGGGATTAAAAATGGCTTTTCATGTAAGCGATGGATTTGCTTTGGCCGGCGGCCCATGGATCAAGCCGGAACAATCTATGCAAAAGCTGGTATGGACCAAAACCTATATAAAGGCGGGCGCCGAAGCTACCATACAACTGGAGCAGCCCGAAACTAAAGAAGGCTTTTACAAAGATGTAGCAGTATATGCTTACCCGGCTAATTCGTCTAATGCTTTTAGTGAAACAGTAACCATTCCTTCAGTAACCACCAGTACAGGAGAGAAGGCGCCTTACCTGGCGTTTCCAGGCGATGATAGCAAAACATTCAGAAGCGACAGTTCCTGCTGGATACAATATAAATATCCCAAGCCATTCACACTTCGTTCCTTAACAACACATACCGGGTCCAGGCAATACCAGGCCCAGAGATTTATTGTACAGTCCAGTAATGACGGCATTGTTTTCAATACAGTGATTAAATTAACGCCACCCCGGCATGGCTGGCAAAATGATGATGAAGACAATACATTTTCTATCCCTCCAACGACTGCAAAGTATTTCCGTTTTGTATTTGACAAAGAAGGAACAGAAGCGGGATCGGAAGACCTGGATGCCGCCAAATGGAAACCTACTTTGAAAGTAATGGGTATTTACCTCAGCGATGAGCCGGTTGTTAACCAGTACCAGGCAAAAAATGGCAGTGTTTGGCGAGTAGCGGAAAATACCAGTGAACATATGGTGCCAGCGGGTGATGCTGTTCCGCTCAAAAGTGTTATTAACCTCACCCATAAAATGGATAAAGAGGGCAATCTTAAATGGAAGCCATCTTCAGGTGAATGGGTAATCGTTCGTATTGGCCATACTTCAACCGGTCATACTAATGCCACCGGCGGTGCTGCCAAAGGTCTGGAATGCGATAAGTTTGATCCCGCTGCTATCAAATTACAGTTTGATAACTGGTATGCAAAGGCATTCGAGAAAACGGACCCGGGACTGGCCAAAGAAGTGCTGAAGATCTTTTATATCGATAGCTGGGAGGCAGGCAGCCAGAATTGGAGTAAGACATTTGCCGCTGAATTTAAAAAACGAAGAGGCTACGACCTGATGCCTTACCTGCTGGTAATGACCGGTACGCCTGTTAATGATGCGGCTACTTCAGAAAAGGTATTGCATGATGTACGGGAAACGCTGGCTGAGTTGGTGAATGATATTTTTTATGTAACGCTGCGAAAATTAGCCGATCAAAAAAACCTCGGCTTTACCGCTGAAAATGTAGCACCAACAATGGTAAGCGACGGATTACTGCATTTTAAAACCGTAGATTTTCCAACCGGCGAATTTTGGCTAAAAAGTCCAACTCATGATAAACCCAATGATATGTTTGATGCGATTAGCGCAGGGCATATTTACGGAAAAAATATTGTGCAGGCTGAGGCTTTTACGAACCTGCGGATGGAATGGAATGAGCATCCGGGTAATATCAAAGTGGTTGGCGACCGCAACTTTGCCCTGGGCATGAACAAACCGATTGTGCATGTAATGACACATAATCCCTGGATTGATCGCAAACCAGGCATGACACTGGGCAGTATTGGCTTATTTTTTCAAAGAGATCAAACCTGGTTTAATCAAAGCAAGGCATGGGTAGATTATATGGCTAGGGTATCTGCTTTGTTGCAACAGGGTAAGCCTGTAGCCGATGTTGGAGTATTTATCGGGGAGGAAGTACCCCGGCGATCGATATTACCCGACAGGCTGGTAAGTAGTCTGCCAGGCATTTTTGGCAAGGAAAGAGTGGCCTCTGAAAAGCTCAGGCTGGAAAATAAAGGGCAGCCTCAGAGAGTTATGCCTGTTGGTGTGGGGCATTCGGCTAATATGGCCGATCCTGAAGACTGGACAGATGCATTACGGGGTTATAAATACGATTGCTTTAACCCGGACGTATTGTTAAAAGCAAAAGTAGTTGATGGACAAGTGGTGTTCCCTTCAGGAGCGACCTATAAGATAGTAGTGTTTCCGGGTAAAATGCTCATGAATCCGAATAGCAACCTGGTGTCTGCAGCTGTTGCCAGAAAGATTTTGGAGTTAAAAGAGGCCGGAGCTACCATTATCATAGAGAAGAGAGCCGTTAACACTATTGGCTTAAAAGAAAAGGATGCAGCGCTTCAGAAAGCATGGGCACAGCTCTTCATAAAGTCGGGTAAGGGGCGTGTGATAGAAACGCCATACATGGAGGAGACTTTTGAAAGTTTAGGAGTTGCCAGAGATATTGACATCACTGCCGGAACAACCCCTATAGCCTGGGCACATCGGAAACTCGACAATAGTGATGTATACTTTATATCAAACCAGCAGAACAAACGCGTATCCGTCCCGGTTTCTTTCAGAGTATCAGATTTAACGCCTGAGTTGTGGGATCCCGTATCGGGTAAAATAAAAAGAACGGAATGGGAAGTTCGCGGCGAAAGAACATATTTGACGCTTTCTTTGGATGCCAATGAATCTATGTTTGTCGTATTTAAACAAACAGCTGAAAAAGTTCCGGGGCCTTCAAATACAGTAGAGGCTAAGTCACTGGCTGATATCAATACCAACTGGTTGGTTCAATTTGATACCAACTTTGGCGGCCCGGCAGAACCGGTTAGCTTTCCTAAACTTATTGTATGGAATGTTCATGAGAACCCTGCAATACAATACTATTCCGGAATAGCTACTTATACCAATCGTTTTGAATTGCAAAATGTAATAAAAGGCCGGCCTGTACATCTTTCCATTGATAGCATGTTTAATATAGCTACCGTTATAATCAATGGTGTTGACTGTGGTACGCTCTGGACGCCGCCCTATCAACTGGATATTTCAAAAGCAATTAAGCCGGGAAATAATACGATAGAAATTAAAGTAGCTAATACATGGGCTAATCGCCTGATGGGTGATATGAGCTTACCGGAAAATAAAAGAGTTACCTGGACAACAGCGCCTTTAAATTTATTGCAGGGCAAGCCTTTATTAAAAGCCGGATTAGAGGGCGAAGTAAAGATTTGGCAATAGTGTTTAAGAATTGCGCGTGAGGACACGCGCAGCAGCTGCAGAAATAGCGTGAGTCAGCAAGAGCTTCCTGTCTCGTAGAAACAATCTATTTATATCCGATTCGGTAACTACCGGCCATTGCGTGCCATAGGTACGCCACAAATATAGTATCCAATCATACCAGGTTTATTGCGAGCATTTTTTTTATAAACGGATCAAAACAAGATCAAAAGGATCTTTTGTTAAGTCTTAAGACATGCTTCATTTTTGGATTCAACTTTCCTCATTTGAGAAGTAGTTTTCCCTAACCTACCATGTTTATCCGTTATGGCGTGTCAGCTATATACTGGCATACATAAACCGTATCGATGGCTCTTTTGGATAATTTCCAGGCAGGTTTTCCAAACTGGCTGCTGTAAATGCTGGCTCCGTCGCTTACGCAAAAATAGCTTAGCAACGAAGGCTCACCCCATATTTTGGCCAGCAGGCTGAACTTCTTTTCAGGGCTTACTCTATATGCAGGTAATCCTCTTGCTATAACCAGGTAATCTCCCGGCTTTCCCCGTTCGGTTAGTATCGTATGCATGATCATGCCGTTTTGTTGTGCGTACCATTGCCATGCACCGGTCCCCGTAGCCCATACGGTACTTCCGGGAGGCATTCCTTTCATAATACCTTGCGCCGTATTTTTATAATAGAAAGCATACTTCCAATCAGATATCCCAAGCAGAAGACTCAGTATAATTGAAGCTGCTAATGAAAACCGGATCAAATCCCGATTAGTATTTTCGATGATAGGTGCTGCAAGTAATAAAAGAAAGGGTATGATCAATAGTAAGTGCCGGATACCCATAAAAGGAGCAAATAATATTAAAAAGGAAGATAATGCTGCTATAAATAATATTAGCATGGCCTGGGGCGTTTGAATCAAAGTTTTAATGGCAGCTGGCTTCTGGTGGCTTTTATACAGGAACATAAGCATGACCAGTATAATCATTAAGCCATGGATAAAAAAGGAAATATCGAGGGTTGCCGTTAAAAGGCCTTCATTGTCCCCATTACTCCCGTAATGTAGCAAAGCCACTACTAAAAACAAACCTGTAATACTATACACTATATAATTGCCCCTTTTACCTTTAAAAATATAGGATAGAAACAAAGCTCCAAATGTAGCTATACAACCCAAGGCCGAGAAATACGTCCAGGCCCTGTCTTGCACCGTGCTTCTTAATCCTGGTTTGCGTTCAAACAAATGACTACCACCAAACTCCCAATAGTTCCATAGCGTCCACAAGGCAATCAATAATATAGGTATAAGTAACCATAACAGCTTTTTATATTCCTTTCGTAATACAAACAGTAATGCCACCGCCGCAAGTACAGGTAATACCGTGTATTTAATAAACATACCGATCGTTAACAGTACCATAGCGATCATCGTATTACGGTTTTCATACCGGGTCAATGATTGTAAAAGATAGTAAAAAGCTCCTATCATTAAAGACATTATGGGCACATCTGTCATCACATTCTGGCTAACAACGAATGCGGGACATAAGCCGAACAATGCCGTCAACAACAGGGGGCGTTTCACATTCAAAAGACCGCATGCCTTGTAAAACCAATATAGAGCCAGTAAAGAAAAAACAGCAATCAATAAATGCATAGCGATCTCGTTAAAACCGAACAGGGTAGACAAGCCCGCAATCATGTAAAATAATAAGGGAGGTTGATTGGCTTTGTACATAGGTTCAGGCTCATCGTAATCCCACCGGATCATTCCGGACATTGGATGAAGCGGATCGTTAGCTATATGCCGCGCAGCTTCCAAATGAAACCCGTCATCCATTTGAAAGGCTTTACCAATGTTAATAGCAGTAAGAAAAATCCAGATCAGGGCGATGACCATACCCGGCTTTTGAAAATATTGCTGCAGTTTCATTTCTTTTGTTTTGGTTAAAGGCGCTTGGTTGGTATCTATTGAAGTTGTACTATAATATCTTTCTTTCTTTCTAGAGGCAACACCTCCAGCGAAACTATTTTTCCGTCCTTCAGTATAGCTTCTACTGTTGTTTGTTGAGGTGCATGCAGTTTAAAATGCACATCCCATTCTTTGGGCCAGGCGGGAAATAAGTAGATCCTGTTATCTACGGTTTGCATTAACATCTCCTGTAAACCTATCATGCCGCTACCTCCCCAGTTATGATCGGGTACCCAGTCAAAGCCCGGTCCCCAAAATGTTGGAAATCTACGGTCGCTATTTTTAAGTTTAAGGGTGTTTAAACGTTTTGCTTCCTGCGTTAAACCCAGCCTGGCAGCAAATATATTATCTTGCTTCCAGCCTATATGACTACGAAACTTAAGTGCGAAGCTATCATTCCAATAAGTATTTCTTGCAGTATCAATCCCAGATCTTCCAACTCCGTACAGGCCCCAGGGATAAACGGGATATAGTTGTGAAGACTCTACATTATTTACACGGCTCCAAACCGTTGCAGGAGCAATGGTGGTTTTACCGTTAAAAGTTGTGAATGGAATAGGGGGAATACGGTTGACCAACCCTTCAAAATATTTTCGATCCGTTTCATTCAAATAAGAGGCCGGCAGTTTTAATAATGCAGTGGCTACTGCTTTTAAGGCTGCAATAGTAGAGCTGGCATTGTAAGCCATTTTAAAGGTTTCGGCGCCGGAACCCGGATAAAGTATCAGGTGACCGTTTCCGTCCAAAGCTTTATTACTTAGTTTTTTGGCCTGGTATTGATAATGCTCGTCAAAAAAGACCAGTGCTTTCTTTATGAGCGACAGATAAGCTGCAATGTCTTTTCCTGCATAAGATTGAGATTGCAGGATCATCATACAAAACTCCAGTACAGTATCCCACTCGTATTCCAGCCATGCGTTATATTCAACACCCGGGTCGAAGCCGGCGGAACGCTTCCAGCCATATTCAGTAGGATTGGGGAAACCAAAGTTTTCTATCTGCTCATTAAAGTTAGCTCCGGCATGCCCCCAATATGTTTTGGTACGCAGCTCTGCAGTAGGAAGTAAACGATTATAAAAATCAAACTGCGGCGTCATCATATCGATGTCGCCACTTTTGAGCATTGGCCAGTAAACCAGTCTTTGGTTTTGAGCAGTAAATGTTCCCCCGCCCCAATTACGATGATCCGGTGTTCCTTTTATAGACGAATCGGTTAATACGGGATCTACAGTAAATAAGCCCCCATTGAACTTTGTAGGATATTTTCCATAGGCGTTACAGCCCAGCATATATCGGAACAGCTGATAGTTACGTCCCAGCTGCCAGGATTCGGTTGCTGCTTTCGCCGGATCGATAATAATAAAACTTCTTTTCCAGTAGTCGTTCCACCATGCAATTGTTTTATTGGGGTTTGCTTTATAGTTGTTGACAATTCCTTTGAGCTGCTTATTCCAGTCTTCAATGTTACTCACCTGGCTATGGTGCAAAAAGATCTGCAACGATTGTTTTTTTGTAGGCCGCCTGCTGACAAGACTCCAGCTTCTAAATTTTGTATTAAGATACTGCCCTTCACCTTCTTGTCCTTTGACGAAATTGTTCCCTTTCAATAAACCTCCGCTTGTTAAGCCTTCGAGAGGATTGAATAACCGGCTTTTTAACGAATCTAATCCTTGTTGCTTTACTGTAGCATCAAATACGGTAGGAGCTATATTTTGATGAGAGAACCGAACTTCATCCTGGTTGAAGCCTATTTGATCAGGCCTCGTTATAACAGGCACATGAGAGGCCCATTTCCAGGAATTAGCATTATTTTCTTTCCCTTTTTGCACCCGGTCGGCGAACCGCCAGTTTTCATAAACAGCTTCCGCTTTGATAGCTTTATTGGCCGAAATGTCTATATGTACAACAGGACTAAATACATCCACCCATATACGGAGTGATGCCTGTACACCTCCATGACCGGATTGTATATCGATATAGCCATTTTTTAAAACCAGTTCCTGCCTGAATACATCTTTATTAAATGGGTTGGGTGAAAGCTTCAATCTTAGCCTGCCGCTTTTTAAAAAGGCATTATTTTCATCGAAACTGCCGCTTTGGGAAAAGTATAATAGCAGCTCATTATTTTCTACCCACACATTACATCCAATGTCGCCACCGCCTACCGGCATAGATTCCCCGGCATTTATGCTTTGGCTTAACCAGGTAATATTGTATGCTTTCGTTAACGCATCCTGGGCCCATAGCCCGGCTGTGCAGCAACATAACATCAGCAATAAGCAGTACCTGTGTCCTTTCCTCATCAGCTATTTATTTAACTTCTACCTGTATTTCCCAATCATCCGTTCTAAAAGAAGACGCGGGAAATCCGGCCGTATTAAATAATTCCCCGGTTGAATCATCTTTAAAAGCATAGCGAACAGCAACGGGATTTTTAACCTCTTTAGACGTTACTTCTACACCGCCATTGACCAATTGTGCCGTAGCCGGATAAAACTTTTGATCCTGACCCGCTATTTCAAATTGTGTAATAGGTTTTCCGTAAGAAGTAAGTCCAACCGGCGCGTTTTTAAACTTTACGGTAGCTTTGCCATCTTTAATGGTCAAAGATTGATACAAAGGACCTTCACTGGCAAATCCCTTATAGTTATACGTTTTAGCAAGGGCCTGGAGGGCAAGTCTTTTGCCGATTTCCTGCTTTTCGCGTGGATGTATAAAGTCCGCATCTCCAATGTCCATGGTTACAGCCATGCCACTATTCGGAATTTTATCCAAAGCTTTTCGCTGCGCATCTCTCAGGAAAGCTGAGTTCAGCAAAGTATCACCTTTTTTCTTGTTCGTGTTATAGTCAAATGGTGCGATCTGTACAAAATAAAAAGGCAGATCACCCTGGTTAAACTGCGTTCTCAACATTTGTACAAAATCGGGAAATAAGGTTTCGTATTGTTTCGGCCGATCTGCATTCGACTCACCCTGGTACCATATAAATCCTTTAGCACCATAGCCTATTAGCGGGTGTATCATGCCATTATACACCACAGTGGCAATTTTGTTGTTTAATCGAGATTGATCATTCGGGTCGGGCAAAGGAAAATCATACTCTTTAAGGGATGCTGCATCCATGAAAGACTCCACTGGGGTGCCGCCATAGCTTACGTTGATCAGGCCGATTGGGACTTTCAACTGATCGTATAAAAATTTTCCGAAGGTATAACTGGTAGCGCTGAAATTGGCAACATCTTCCGGGTTAGAGATCTTCCAGCTGAAATTTTTGCTGGTATCGCGGGGAGCCGGTTGGGTAGACCTTGGGATGTTATATAACCGGATCTGGTCATTAGTAGAGTTCAAGACGATGTCGTTGGAATGATTGATAGGTTGATTGGAAAAGCCTTTCAAGGGCATTTCCATATTAGACTGTCCGCTACAGATCCATACTTCTCCAATAAGAACATTTTTGATTTTCACTATTTGTCCGTCAGTGATGGTAATTTCATAAGGACCGCCGGCTTTGGGTGTCGCTACAGCTACTTTCCATTTTCCCTTATTGTCCGGCTGAGCGGTATATTTTTTATTATTCCAGGAAGTGGTAATGGTGACGGTATTTTTTTTATCGGTCCACCCCCAGATAGACGGAGATGACTGTTGCTGAAGTACCATATTGTCGCTAAAAAACCAGGGTAATTTTAGTTTGGCCTGCGATATAAAAGGCGCGGTAAGTAAAAGGCAGAGTGCTGTAAGAAATTTCATAATCGTTTTTTAAAAAGAGGCCCGAAAATAAGAAAATTAAAAGTGTAGTTAACATTTATTAACCGGTGTCTGTTTTGTGTTAATAGCATTTATTTTTGGTTGGCAAATAGACAACTACAACCTGATACCTAAATATTTAAAGTTAATTTATCGTGGTTTTGCAAAAAACTTTAATTTAGTTTTGCAGGAAGCGTTTAAAGGAAAACTTTTGTTTGACATATATTGCCAAGTATGGATGAAATAAAACAAGGCTCTCATAAAAATATCTGGTATGGAGTGGGGAGGCAGCGGATCGAAATTCCACGTCCGGTTATTAAATCTAATGTGGTTAATAACCCTTTGCTCAATGCTTTATATATAGCAAGTCTCGGATTTTATCCCAAGGCTAAAGGACATTTTACCAAAAGAAGGCATGGGCTACATGAAAATTTTCTTTTTTATTGTGTGGATGGTTACGGCTGGTACGAAATAAACGGTGAAAAGTATGAGGTTGGCCCCAATGAGTTTTTTATTCTTCCCCAAAATGTAGAACATGCTTACGCAAGCGCTACGCATGATCCCTGGAGTATTTACTGGGTGCATTTTGGTGGCATCACTTTACCCGATTTAAATAACCTGCACACGGTAAAAGAGCATTTTAAGCCGCGGCATATAAAAGACAATGGGGAAGCAGTAACAGTATTCAATAAAATGTACAAGGCTTTGGAGTTGGGCTATAGCCTGGATAATTTGTTGTTTGCAAATCTATGCCTTTCGCAGTTTTTGTCTTTGTTTATTTATAACTCCCGCCATCATCCTGCTTCAATAGCTACAAAAACCGACAGCGTTGACAATGCTATTTTATATATGCAGGAACATATTACCGATATGCTGACGCTGAAAGATATCAGTAGTTATTCCAATTATTCCGTATCTCGCTTTTCAAATTTATTCAAGCAAAAAACAGGCTATGCCCCCATGGATTACTTTATGCAAATGAAAATACAGCAAGCCTGCCAGCAACTGGATTTTACTGATAAATCCATTAAGGAAATTGCTTTAACCCTGGGTTTTGATGATCCCTATTACTTTTCCAAAAGGTTTAAACAGGTAACGGGCATGCCGCCTATAAAGTACAGATCGGTGAATAAAGACTGAAGAAGGTGACCGGGGAAAGTTGATAGATGGCAGCTGGAGATAAGTATTCACAATTCACCATCATTATCATCAAACAATAGTCACTTCAACGCCCATTTCCTCCAGCGTTTTTACGGTGTGGGCAGATATATTGCTGTCTGTAATAATTTGCTCGATATCATCGACACCACAAATCTTCCCGAATCCGCGTTTCCCAAATTTGCTTGAATCGGCCAGCACAATGGTCTTTTGCGAAGCGCCGATCATTTTCTTGTTCAAAAGAGCTTCCATCATATTCGAGGTAGTCAGTCCGAAGTCTGTATCAATTCCATCTACACCCAGGAATAATTTGCTGCAGGAAAAGTCCTGTAAAATCGATTCAGCATACATGCCTGTAACGGAAGCCGAAGTTTTACGCATTAAGCCTCCGAGCTGTATTACTTCCACGTTATCCCGGTTCATAAGCTCCAATGCTACATTTAAAGCGGAAGTGACCACAGTTAAGCCTTCCTTTGCCAAAAGGTTACGGGCAAAAAATTGAACGGTGGTGCCCGATGCAATAAGGATACAGTCGTTGGGCTCAACCAATGAAGCCGCATAAGCGCCAACTCTTTGTTTTTCGTTGGCCTGTAAAGTAACTTTTTCATCTACGTGCCTGTCTGCTATATAGGGATTAGTGAGTGTAGCGCCACCATGAGTTCGAAATAACAATTTTCGATCTTCCAGGAACTGCAGATCTTTCCTGATGGTTACGGAAGATACATTCAAGTCAGTACAGAGGTCGGTAACTTTAATACTTCCTTCTTTTTTGATCAGCTCAATAATATGTTGATGGCGCTCGAGTAAATTGCTCATAAGTACGTTACGTTGAATGTGATATTGCCAAAATTAACGAAAATACAATTCTGTGTTTTGAATCTTCTTTATACTTTTAACATAGTTTAAATAACGTTCATTATGAGAAGGAATTTTTACCCTGTTTATTTAGTGGCTATTGGTTTATTAGCGTGTCTTTCATTGTATGCCCAGCCAACTATAAAAGTAATGAGCTACAATATACACCATTGTAATCCTCCATCCAGGCCAGGTATTATTGATCTGGAAGCAATAGCTAATACGATCAAAAAACAAGATCCCGACATAGTAGCTTTACAGGAGGTTGATATTAATACGGCCAGAAGTGGAAAGGTGAACCAGGCTGCACAGCTGGCTCTTAAAACGGGGCTGAAGTCCTTCTATTTTGCCAAAGCCATTGATCATGAAGGGGGAGATTATGGTGTAGCCATTCTTTCAAAATATCCACTCGATGATATCAACACGTACAGATTGCCGATGGACTCTGCGACAAAAGCTGAGCCGCGGGTTTTAGCAGTTGCCATTGCAACACTTCCCGGAGGCAAAAAAATAAGGATAGCCAGTACGCATCTCGATGCGCAAAAAGAGCCTGTAAACAGGCTGTTACAAATAAAAGCCATTGACAGTATCGCCGCATCAGAGTCATTGCCATTCATTATTGCCGGCGATTTTAATGCAGAAGAAAGTTCGGAAGTGATAAAAACATTGGATAGGGGTTTTACGAGAACCTGCAGTAGTTGTGCGCCAACCATCCCTGTAATTAATCCTAAAAAAGCCATTGATTTCATCGCATACAAGCCGGAAGAATTGCTGAAAGTTAAAAGTCACCAGGTAGTCAATGAAACTTATGCATCAGACCATTTGCCGGTTGTAGCTGTTTTTGCTATACAATAACCCTTGCATTTAGCATCGATATATGGGTTTTAGTTTGCCTGTTAAGTAAAGCCGGTGGCGCTTACTTATTTCTGTATTTTCAAGCCAATTGATGTTTGTCTATTTGGATTGGTACGATTTTTAATATATATCTTTATCTTAAATAACTTATAAATCTTATCCAAATCTATATGCCTCAGAAAACATTTAACGAGCGAATCAAACAGGTTTTAATACTGGCGATTATACTGCTGCTAATCATTACGGTAATAAAAGAATTGGTTGGATTTTTACCGGGCCTCCTTGGTGCTGTTACTTTGTATATAGTAAGCCGTAAAAAATACTTTCAGCTTATTTATGATAAGAAATGGAAAAAAGGGTGGACTGCCATGGGCTTCATCCTCTTTTACCTGATAGTGGTTGGTATACCTATAAGCCTGGCAGTTACACTGATCAGTCCTAAGATTAACAGCGTGTTGGAAAATCCGACACAGATCCTGAATTCTGCGAAGCAAACAATTGACGTAGTACAAAAAAAGGTAGGTTTTGACCTGATATCGGATAATTCCATATCCAATGCTGTAAATAAAATAACTGCCTTTGTTCCCAAATTATTAAACAGCACATTGAACCTGGTGTCTAATCTGGCTATTATGTTGTTTATTTTATATTATATGTTGTATAATGGTGCAGCCATTGAGAAATACCTGAACAAGGCCGTACCGCTTAAAAGAAGGAACATTAAAATACTTTCAGATGAAACCAAGAAAGTAGTAATAGCTAATGCCTTGGGTATTCCAATGATATCTATTATACAGGGTATTATTGCAACCATTGGTTATGCATTGTTTGGCGTACAAGACTGGGGGTTATATGGTTTCTTAACAGGTGTGTGCGCCTTTTTTCCCGTGGTAGGTACCATGATCGTATGGGTTCCTGTGGTTATATATATGTTTGCAACAGGTGACACGCTGAATGCTACCTTGCTGTTATTATATCATGCTATCGTAACCGGTAATGTGGACTATATTGCACGTATTACCTTACTGAAAAGAATAGGGGATACTCATCCTGTCATTACCATAATGGGGGTGTTGGTGGGTTTAAGTTTGTTTGGCTTCGTTGGTTTAGTATTCGGGCCTTTACTGATCAGTTATGTGATTGTGATGTATGATATTTATATGAACGAATTTGTACATAATCATCCTGACGATGATGAAGAGCCCAAACCGGAACCTTTATCTCCCCAACTGGTAGAAGATAATCCCCAAAAAGCCTGACCCGATCAGCCAGGCTAATATTTTTCACGCATCAGTTTCGCTACTACTTTATCAATCGGAAGCGTCATCACTGTTTCATTAAAGTACTCCCAGTCTACAAACCTGAAAATTTCCGATACCCGGTCAGGATAAACCGCCACTCCGTTATTAACGGGTATGTCCAGCGGTTCTAATGGTTTGATGAGATAGTAAACGGATACGATCTGGTGTTCGGGGTTAAAGGCCGATTGCTGGAAAAAGTCGGTAGTGTATATATGGTCTACCACTTCAACATCGATCCCTATTTCTTCTTTACATTCCCTGATAATGCAGTCGCGGGTGCCTTCTCCCAGTTCCAATCCGCCGCCTGGAAACTTGGTTACTTCCTGGTTGTTATAGTAAATCCGCTCGTCGCTTACCAGAACCTGCTTTTTATCATTTAGCAACACGCCATATACCCGCAGGTTGATTGTAGTGATCATCGTACTTTCTTTATCCGTTTAAAAACCAACATTTCCTTCAAATACTTTTACTGCAGGGCCTTTTAACCAAATGTCGTCATAAGATCCATCAGCATTTCTGTTATAACTTACATTCAGTTTCCCGCCCAGCACTTCAATATCTATTGAGTTGCGCCCTGTTTCATTTTGATAAAAGACCAACGCAGCGGCAGTAACGCCTGTTCCGCAGGAAAAAGTTTCGTCTTCCACACCGCGTTCATAGGTTCTTACTTTCAGAGACCCTATGTCCAGTACCTCAACAAAATTTACGTTAATGCCTTTTTCTTTAAACTCATCGTTATACCTGATATTCCTGCCCTCGGTATAAACGTCCATCTCTGCAAGGCCTGTTACTTTTTTAACATAATGAGGCGATCCGGTATTCAAAACAGAATGTGTATCAAATTGACTGATACCGGTTACATCCATCATTTTTAATGAAACCAATCCATCAGTAATATCGGCAAGGTGATCGCCGTCAACTGCCAGGAATTTAAAACTATTTCTATCAATTCCAATGTCATGTGCAAACTGAACAAT
This sequence comes from Paraniabella aurantiaca, assembly GCF_050309965.1. Lineage (NCBI taxonomy): Bacteria > Pseudomonadati > Bacteroidota > Chitinophagia > Chitinophagales > Chitinophagaceae > Paraniabella > Paraniabella aurantiaca. The sequence continues at coordinate 458,245 of NZ_JBLOSY010000002.1, forward strand.
GCAGCGCCCCCCGTTTCCACACATACTGCCTTCCCGTCCGTCTGCATTATAATACACCATTTCAAAATCGTATCCGGGTTTATTATTGAGCAGCATAAATCCGTCCGCTCCAATACCAAAACGGCGATCGCAGATCTGGTGAATGCGCTCCTGCGAAAGAGCGCTATGGTTTACTTCCCTGTTATCTACTATTACAAAATCATTCCCGGTTCCCTGGTATTTATAAAAGCGCATTTTTATTTATTTGTTTCTTTCTTTAATGTCAAACTTACTCAACCTTCTTAAATTAGAACTACAGAGAGGTGATCATAATTTGAGCATATAATCGCATATCATAACCGTTCTTCTCTGATGGAAATTATGGTCCTCGCAATATCCCCTATCTACCCTAAAACAGTGGAAAGCTATATTCTATGTGTTTAAGAGAAATAAACGAGTGAGTCTTTTGTTGTTTACTTTAACAGTTCTTTTCCTAAAAATGTTGTACAAATGTAGAAAGGAATGTTTTGATCAGGTTTTCTACAGCTGCTTTACCATCTTTACTAAATTCTTTTTTCACTCTGTTGGCAACAATGGCGTTCAAAGCCAGGCAATGATGCCCCAGTAATTTACCCAGGCCATAGATAGCCGATGTTTCCATTTCGAAATTGGTAATACGATGTTGTCCGAAACTGAAATCGGTAAGGCGGTCTATTAAATTAGGATTGCTGATACCTAATCGCAATACACGTCCCTGCGGGCCATAAAACCCCGGGCAGGTTACGGTAATACCCTGGTGAAAGCCCTGGGCAAAATGCTTAAGCAGGGAGGGGGCTGCACCGGTAATGTATGGATCTACCTTAACCTGGGTATGTGTTATAAACGATTGCAGCAATTGTGCTTCTTCGTCATTTCTTTCGTGCAGGTAAAAATTAAGCAGGTTGTCTATACCCAGGCCATGTGTTGAGGCCACAAACTCATCAACACCAATATCACCCTGCAAAGAGCCTGAAGTGCCCACCCGGATTATATTCAGTGCAGTAAGGTTCTCCTTCACCTGGCGGGTTTCAAAGTCAATGTTTACCAGTGCATCCAGCTCGTTCATCACAATGTCTATATTGTCTGGCCCAATACCGGAAGAAAGTACAGTCAATCTCTTTCCTCCAATGGTTCCGGTATGGGTCACAAATTCCCGGTGCTGTTGCTGCACTTCTATATGATCAAAATATTTGCTGAATTCCTTTACGCGGTCAGGGTCGCCAACCGTGATAACAGTACCTGCCAATTCTTCCGGTCTCAGGTCTAAATGGTATATCGCACCACGGCTATTTAATATCAATTCACTTTCAGCTATCCTGCTCATAATATTTTAGTGTATTAATGATGAAAATTTATCAAAAATACCCTATTTTTGCAAGCCTTCAAAGAAAAGGTATCTGTCCGTCAACTGGCGGATAGGTAGAAAAAAGGTCTCGTGGCCGAGTGGCTAGGCAGAGCTCTGCAAAAGCTCGTACAGCGGTTCGAATCCGCTCGAGACCTCAGCAATAAAAAATACCGTCTCAGGAAAATTGAGGCGGTATTTTTTATTAAGTTTGACGAAGATTGCGCTTGCCGGCGATGAATGGGTTGCAAATTGAAATAAGAATATTGAGGGTCCTGCACTTTATCATTTTCACAGGGGAATATTGGCTTGTGTAGCGTAGCTTTCCTCATAATTACAGGTGACCGGATCGCATTTCTTTGTTTGGAAATATCGGGAATAAGTTCGCGGTTACACCTGTGAGCTTACCTAATGAGCGAAATAACGACCCCGTCTCTTAACGATTTTATTTTTGATTGCTTATATCATTAAAACCAACTGATGAAAAGAAGAAAATTTATCGGCCAAACCGCGAAAGCTGCCGCTGCCCTCACTATTTTGCCCTCGTATGTAATGGGAGGTAAATCTCATGTTGCGCCCAGCGACCGGATCAATATTGGATATATAGGATTGGGAAAACAATCAGATACTTTGCTCAGGGGAATAAGCGGTTGTAAAGAAGCCTATGTAAGCGCTGTTTGCGATGTTGATAAAAAGAAGCTGGAACATTTTTATCAGCGTGCTTTAAAGGTCAACGAGAATAAAGGTATTGCCGGTATTGAACGGTTTAAACATTATCGCGAGCTGCTTGCAATGAAAGATCTCGATGCTGTAGTTATAGCAACGCCTGATCATTGGCATGCACAAATGGCTGTAGACGCGGCTGCCGCGGGTAAAGATATTTATTGCGAGAAACCTCTGGCGCTCACGATTGCCGAAGGAAGAGCCATGGTAGACGCTACCCGTAAGCATAAACGCGTTTTTCAAACAGGTAGTATGCAACGTTCTTCCTATAATTTCAGGCAAGCGGCAGAGCTGGTTGCCAACAACTATATAGGAAAGATCAAAGAAATTAATGTGTCGGTAGGAGAGCCGGTAATGCAATGCGACCTGCCTTCTCTGCCAACTCCGGAATACCTGGATTGGGATCTTTGGATAGGTCCTTCTATGTACAGGAGTTATAACCCTGTTTTGTCGCCACCCATAGAAGATTCCAAATGGGCCTGGTGGCGGGGTTACCAGGGTTTTGGAGGTGGATACATCACTGATTGGGGTGCCCATATGTTTGATATTGTGCAGTGGGCCCTGGGAATGGATAGGTCGGGCCCGGTGGAATTTGTACCCCCTAATGAACCGGCAGCAAAAACAGGTTTGTATTATGTATATGCTAACGGCATTAAAGTGCACCACAAGCAATGGGGAGAAGGCAATGCAATACAGTTTATAGGGGAGAAGGGTACCATTGAAGTAAGTCGCTCATTCTTACGAAGCAACCCTGCTGATATTGTAAATACTAAAATCAGCTCTAAAGACAAACGCCTGTATTTTAGCGATAATCATTACCAGGACTGGATTAATGCTATTAAGAAAAGATCCAAACCGATCTGCGATGTAGAAATAGGTCATCGTACAGCCAGCATTTGCAATGCAGTAAATATTGCTTACGAGCTACAACGCAGTTTAAAATGGGATCCCAAGAAAGAGATCTTCAATGATGCCAGTGCTAATATGATGAGATCGAGGCCCTACCGGGGGAAATGGGATTTTACCAAATTTTAGAACCGGGCCGCAGCTTTTAGATGCTCAGTCGTAATATATTTAACAGGCTCCTGATTATTACCTGTAATTATTAAAATGGCTTTTTATGTTGATCCGTTTTTAGGCCGTCTAAAGTATTTTTGCCGGCCGACATAATTTGCCCGAGGGCAGTTTGAGATACGAATGAATACCGGAACTTTCGTCCCCCCGGTTCTGGGGTTATTCTTTTGCCCGTTAATGGGTAGAAACGGTTGGGCGCGGCTTCTGCATGTCGGCTTCGAAAGTTAAGGCATGAGCTCAGTACATTTTTGTCCCAATATGAAGAGGTATTATTACTGACCGTATTTGAATTTATATTATGGGGAATAAAGCCGACAGAATGCCTGCCCTGCGGATCGACAACTGTAATCATATTACCTGTAACTATACCTACCGAGTGTGTGCCATCGGTATTAACAGCTATAACCGTGTTACCCGTTTGAACGACCGTGGAATGGGTGCCGTCTGCATTTATTACTACCGATTGAGCACTAATGGTTATGGCCACGCCGAAATGAAACAATAAAATACTCAGGACTTTTTGCATAAGTAAGCTGCATTTATGTAAAAGAAGTAGCCGTTCTGTAAAAGGTTGCAGTTAGCATTCAGGCATAAAAGAATGCAGCTATTCTTTATAGCGTTATGTTATCATGAAGCTGCATTAACAATAAACTTTTCCCTCATCTCGACCACGATAAGCAAGAAATTGACCATAGCGGCATTTTTGAAATAAGCGTATTGTAAAATACGTCTGACTTTATTAAGTATTTGATTTTCAATAAATTTTATTTTTTGTGATGCATTTTTGACGTAGCCGGTTTTTTGGAAAACATCCTTGTGTTGATGGATATTTGTGCACCGTGAACGATGAGTACGCCTGTCATGTGTTGAGACAAAATTTATAGTAGATGTTGGCGAAAGATTCAAGCTTACCATATACTCGCTAAGCGTTGAGCGTATTGCAAAGTAATTGGCTTGCCTGTCACAGATTTAATCTATAACGATGACAACCTGCGATAATATACAAATCGTTCCTGGTGTATGAATATCTGTTAACTGTTTATAAAAAAACTAACGATGATAAGAATCAGCAGCTTGTTTTTAGTAATGTTATTATCGGGAGCTTCGCTTTGGGCTCGTAATACAAATAAAGAAAAGCCGCAAAAGGTTATTGTAGCTTATGTTACCTCCTGGACACAGGCCCTGCCAGACACCCGCTATGTAACGCATATTAATTATGCTTTTGGACATGTTACTGAAACTTTTGACGGGGTCAGGATTGACAACCCGCAGCGTTTAAAAACCGTAGCCGCTTTAAAAGCCGATAATAAAGACCTTAAAGTGTTGCTTTCCATCGGCGGCTGGGGTAGCGGCAGGTTTAGCGAGATGGCTGCTGATGATCAGAACCGTAAAAAATTTGCAGGCGATTGCGCCCGCGTGGTAAAAGAATACGACTTGGATGGAATCGACATAGACTGGGAATATCCAACCAGCAAAGCCGGAGGTATTTCCGCTTCTGAAGATGATACCAAAAATTTCACTTTACTGATGGAGGATATACGAAAAGCTATTGGGAATAAAAAATTACTGACACTGGCAACGGTGATGAGTGGAAAGTACATAGATTTTGCTGCCATTAAGGATCTGGTCGACTTTGTAAATATTATGGCGTATGATTCAGGAAACCCGCCTAAACACCATGCTGCCTTACACCGGTCAGAAATGACTGGCTCCGGGTCAGGAGAAGAAGGGGTTAAAGCGCATCATGCAGCTGGCATGCCTATGGATAAACTCGTACTGGGCATTCCTTTTTATGGAAGAGGCAATAATAAAGATATAAAGGGATTTGTGCATTACAGGGACCTTATTAAACTAACCGACTTCGAAACCAAATGGGATGCTGTTGCCCAAGTGCCTTACCTGGTCAATGCCGCCGGAGAAATGGTATGTACCTACGAATCGCCCGAGTCCATTAAAATAAAAGCTGCGTTTATTAATGCTAATAATTTACGGGGCGCTATGTACTGGGAATATGCCGGCGATACGGATGATGGCCTTTTAAGCAGGACCGTTTTTGAAGAAGTAATTACAAAAGCGCCTCGGAACAGGTAATAGCGCAACAAATCATCAATCATTAATCACAATACCCTGATACGAAGGATGCCGGTTACTACTTACCGGGCAGGTATTGCCTTTATTAATAAATCAATTAGTATATTCAATGAATAAGTGGAGTAGCAGGATTTTTTCAGTTGCTTTTTTAGCCTTCTCAATTAACATGTCGTTGTATAGTCAAAATAAAAGTATTTATAAAGACAAGACCCGATCCGAATCCGAACGGGTCGGTGATTTAATCAGTAAGATGACGCTGGCTGAGAAGATCGGGCAAATGAACCAACTCAATTTTGATCAGATCAATAAAGATCTTGAAGAAAAGATTAAAAAAGGAGAGATCGGTTCGTTACTAAACGTTACCAACGCCGAAGAAGTAAATCAACTACAGCAGGTGGCGTTACAACAAAGTCGCCTCGGTATTCCTTTAATTATAGGTCGCGATGTGATTCATGGATTACATACTATCTTTCCCATTCCGCTTGGCCAGGCCGCTTCCTTTGATGATGAGCTGGTAAAAAATGCAGCCCATATAGCAGCCGTGGAATCCCGGGAAAAGGGTATTAACTGGACTTTCGCTCCCATGCTGGACATCAGCCGTGATGCAAGATGGGGCCGGATCGCAGAAAGCCTGGGAGAAGATCCCTACCTGGCCGGCCGCTTGGGCGCGGCTATGGTCAGAGGATTCCAGGGTAATAAGTTATCAGACGCTACTTCTATCGCAGCCTGTTTGAAGCATTTTGCCGGCTATGGCGCTGCAGAAGGTGGCCGGGATTATAACAGCACCAATATACCCATTCACTTGCTGCGTAATGTATACCTGGAGCCTTTCAGAAAATCAGTGGAAGCGGGCGCTGCTACAGTAATGACCTCTTTTAACGATAATGATGGCATACCGGCGTCGGGAAATGGTTTTCTACTGAAACAGGTATTGAGGAAAGAATGGAATTTTGACGGCTTTGTGGTTTCAGACTGGGCATCCATGTCGGAGATGATTTCACATGGATTTGCTGCGGATAGAAAGGAAGTAGCATCGCTATCAGCCAATGCCGGGCTGGATATGGAGATGGTAAGCCAAACCTATATTCAAAATTTGGAGCAGCTGGTAAAAGAAGGGAAAGTGCCTGTTCAAGTCATTGATGAACTGGTTAAAAATATCCTGCGTATTAAAATCCGTATGGGCTTATTTGAAAATCCTTTTGCGCCAACCGGGCCGGGCAAAACCTACTCCCAGGCGCATTTAAATGCTGCAAGAGAGGCAGCCGTTAAATCAGCAGTTTTACTAAAAAATAATAACCAGTTATTACCACTTGATGTCCGTAAAAAGATTGCTGTTATTGGCCCCATGGCCGATGCGCCACATGACCAGATGGGGACCTGGGTTTTTGATGGCCAGAAAGAATATACGGTAACACCTCTCAAAGCATTACAAACCGAATACAAGCATATTAATTATGTTTACGAACAGGCCCTGGCATTTAGCAGGGATAAAAACAAAGCCAATTTTGAAAAAGCAGTGAATACCGCCAAACAGGCTGATGTTGTCGTTGTATTCCTTGGAGAAGAATCCATTCTTTCGGGCGAAGCGCATTCGCTATCCAATATCAACCTGATAGGTGTGCAATCAGATTTGCTGGCTGCGCTGAAGGCAACAAATAAGCCGGTTGTACTGGTAACTATGGCGGGTCGTCCCTTAACGATTGAACGCGATTTACCCAATGCCGATGCCGTGCTATACAATTTCCATCCTGGTACTATGGGCGGGCCAGCCATTTGGGACCTGCTCTTCGGAAAGGCCAACCCGAGCGGTAAACTCCCGGTTACTTTTGTACGTGAAGTAGGACAGATCCCTATGTACTATAACCATAACAATACCGGCAGACCCGGACCCAAGAATCCCATGAAACTGGATGATATTCCTTTGGAGGCCAAACAGAGCTCTTTGGGTAACAGTTCCTTTTACCTGGACTCAGGAAGAGATCCGCTTTTCCCTTTTGGTTACGGGCTTTCTTATTCCAGCTTTGAGTATAAAGATCTGAAGCTTTCAGCTACCAAAATAAAACCCGGGGAGAAAATGAAAGTGTCTGCAACATTAACCAATACCGGCAAATATGAAGGGACAGAAATAGCGCAATTGTATGTCCGGGATATGGTTGGATCGATAGCACGGCCGGTTAAAGAACTAAAAGGATATCAAAAGATCAGTTTAAAACCCGGTGAAACAAAACTGGTGACATTTGAATTAAGCAGCGATGATTTAGCTTTCTATGGTTTAGATCTCGTTAAAAAGGCTGAGAACGGCATGTTTAATGTATGGGTGGGAGGCAGCAGCGACTCCGGGCTAAAAGGATCATTTTCTTTAGAGCAATAATAATTCAACGGGTATTGTGATGAAATCTGTTCATTATAAAATGGAGTATATTATAAATGGATATGGAGCGGATTTCTGAATTGAATATATTTACCATCGTTTGAGAATTAAGCCAATGGTTGACTACAAATATTACGGTTTCTTGCTGCTTTGCATTTTAATAGGGGCATTGCCTTGCACCGGGCAAAATGTAATAGGCAATCCATCCATCATAAACTATTCAAAAAAATCATATAAGGGAGGTAACCAGAACTGGGGCATTGACCAGGATGAAAGAGGTATAATGTACTTTGCCAATAATAATGGACTGCTCACTTTTGACGGGGTATATTGGCAAACCTACCGCTTACCCAATGGCATTGCATTACGTTCGGTTATGGTTTCAAAGGACGGCAATATTTATGTTGGAGGCCAGGGGCAGATCGGCTACTTCAAAGCTGATATGCAAGGGAGGCTGGTTTATCACTCATTAAATCCGTTGCTTTCGCCGGAGGATAATACATTTACGGATGTCTGGAACATTTGTGAGAAAGACAACTCCGTTTTTTTCAGGATCAACTCAAAAGTGTTTTTACTTAATAAGGGCAAGATAAAGGTATATGCCGGTAATTACTGGTCTTTCCTGGGTGAAGCCGGAAGACATATTATAGCTCACGATGCTAACCAGGGACTTTTGCTATTTGAGAATGGGAAGGATTGGAAACCGGTACCTTTCGGAAACCAACTGCCTGCGGGCGCAGCCGTTCGTTCTATCATACCATTTGGTACAGACTCCCTGCTGATTGCCACCCAACAGTTTGGTTTTTTTATCCTTGATCCTAAAGGACTCACCGCTTTCGAAACGCCTTCTATTAAAGAAATAGCGGCCAAAAGTATATACCAGGCACTTCAATTGCCTGATAAAAATCTCCTGGTTGCTACCCGCCTGGGTGGTTGTTATGTGTTGGACGGAAAAGGGAAATTACTCGAAAGAATTACCATAAATGAAGGCCTGCAAAGCCAGAACACCCTTTCGATAAAAGCTGACAGGGAAGGTAATATCTGGCTGGGATTGGATAATGGCATAGACGTGGTGAATTATACCGATGCCATTAAACATATTTTTCCTGAAAAAGAAAATCATAACACCGGTTTTGCTTCTGCAGTGTATAATCAATATTTATACCTGGGCACTTCTGCAGGTGTATATCGAACACCTTTATCAACGGAGCCCGACATTAGCAGAACCCATGGTCAGTTTGAGCTCGTTAAAAATTCGAAAGGTGAAGTATGGGGACTTTCAGTTGTTCACAATAAATTGTTTATCGCACATGCTTCCGGCGCTTATTATGTTAACAACGACGAGGCAGTTTTGATTGATAACAGTATTGGCTATTGGGGATTTCAGCCATATGGTAAAGGAGACAAAAAACAAATATTGGCAGGCACCTATAACAATATCAGCTTTCTGGATGAAGCGGATGGAACTATAAAACGCATTCCTGGCGGCATCTCCAGCGAATCTGCCAGGTTTGTGGTACAGCATAATGGCGTAATCTGGATAGGGCATCCATATAGAGGGGTGTACCGGGTAGTACCGGATGCACAGGGAAAATTGGTAGCACAAACCTATACAGATAAAGAAAGAGTCATCAGCAGCAATAATAACCGCATATTCAAAATAGCAGGTAAACTGATCCTGGCAGATGATAACGGCATTTTTGAATACAATAGCAATAAAGATAAATTTATACGTTCGGTATACCTTGAGAAAATATTTGGTAAAACGCTGGTCAATTACCTGCAGGAAGACCGGTATGGAAATATATGGTTTACGCAGGGGAAGAGGATTGGTGTAGCCGATAAATCTTCCGGTTTCTCCCGCAAAACTTATTTTACAGAACTTGAGGACAAATTCACCGTTAATTTTGAACATATCAATGTTATAGATAGTAGTAATGTTTTTATAGCCGCCGAAAAAGGTTTTTTTCATCTAAACCTCAGGTCCTATAACAATAAGAGAAAGAAGCCGGTGGTGCTCATCAGGGGCGTAAGAACCCAGATCAATGAAAGCGACAGTTTACTGTATGGGGGATATATAGACAGCACCGCAAGCCCTTTGATTCAATACAGCAAATCAGGTATTACTTTAAGCTTTAGTGCTCTCGAATATAGTCACCCCGATGATGTAGAATACAGCTATAAGCTGGATGGATTCGATCAGCAATGGTCCGCCTGGGGAGAAAAAACGGAAAAGGAATTCAGTAATCTTCCCGCGGGCAAATATACCTTCAGGGTAAAATGCAGGATAGGTGAGACAGAATCCGACCCGGTGTCTTACAGTTTTGTGGTATTACCGCCCTGGTATCAAACCTGGTGGGCCATTATCTTATACATTTTTGCAGGCATCAGCTTGTTTTGGCTACTCCTAAAATACCAGCGTCAACGTGATTTTAAAGATCAGCAGAAAAAATTACTGCAACAAAAGCGGGAGCATGAAGAAAAGCAGCGCACCCTGGAGTTGAGACATGAACTGGAAGTGCAGGAAAATGAGAAGAAGATCATACAGCTTACGGCTGATAAGCTACAATCAGAGTTGGACCACCGCAATAAAGAGCTTGCCTCCTCTGCAATGAATCTCGTAAGGAAAATTGAGGTAATGTCCACTTTAAAAGAAAGCCTGCAATCTTATAAAAGCATGCCTGATACCGAAAAATCAGGGAAGGAATTTCAAAAGATTATTAAAACAATTGATAAAGAACTGGATCAGCAACAGGAGTGGGAACAGTTTGCTTTTCATTTCGATAAGGTGCATAACAATTATCTGCAGCATTTAAAAGACAGTTACCCATCCTTATCGGCCAATGATCTCAAGCTTTGTGCTTACCTGAAATTAAATATATCTACCAAGGAAATAGCACAATTGATGAATATTTCTGTCCGCGGCGTAGAAACTGCCCGGTTCCGATTACGTAAAAAATTTCTTCTGCCGGGTGACGTACACCTGGCAGATTTCCTTATTCGTTTTGAAGGAGAAGGATAGAAATAACTACTAATCCGAATCTTGTATTGAGACTCAAAATCCGGAATTCCTTTTCGGCTTTAAATAGCTGCCCACAGACCCCGGCTTGTAGATATTCTAAAAATAGTTTTGATCCGGCTTTATGATCAACAGAATCAATGGCGGGCCCGTAAATAAAAAATAATGACGCAATATATTGGTTTTCAATATGCTTTTTCTTTCCTGAAGCATTTTTGACGTAGCTGATTTTTTGGAAAAGCATGAAATGGCCGGCAAATTTGCAGTCTCTAAATAGTCTTTATTCTTTTTGATTGTAGTGCCATTGTAATCCCAAAAATTAAAGACAGTGTAAAAAGTGGTTGTCTCAGAGAAACAGCCGTAATAAAATCTAACGATATGATGAGAAAGTTTGCCAGGGGACTAATGCTGTTGGCTATGAGTTGGTCAGTTTTGTCTTCTTCAGGCCAGGGCTTTTTAAAAGCGAATGATAAAAAAATAGTAGACGAAACTGGTAAGGAAGTTATTCTAAGGGGAATGGGCCTTGGTGGCTGGATGTTGCAGGAAGGCTATATGTATGGCTTAAGCTCTTTAGGCCAACAATACCGCATCCGGGAAAAAATTGAAGCCTCTGTTGGTGCGGAGAAAGCTGCGGAGTTTTATGAGCGCTGGCTGGCAACGCATACCACTAAGAAGGATATCGACGCATTGGCCGTTTTAGGCTTTAACTCCATCAGGCTTCCCATGCATTATGCGTTATACACGCTACCGGTAGAAAAGGAACCAATTGCCGGAAGCGATACCTGGTTGGAAAAAGGTTTTGCACTCACAGATAGTTTATTAAAATGGTGTGCCGTCAATAAAATATACCTGATCCTCGACCTGCATGCAGCGCCTGGCGGCCAGGGCAATGACCTGGCTATTGCCGACCGGGATCCATCTAAGCCCTCGTTGTGGCAAAGTGAAGCCAACCGGAAAAAGACCATTGCCTTGTGGAAAAAGCTGGCTGAACGTTATGCATCAGAACCCTGGATCGGTGGATACGATATCCTGAACGAAACCAACTGGGGATTCCAGGATGAAAAAGATACACGTGGCACCAGTGAGCAGCAAAATGGTCCTTTGAAAATATTGTCACAAGATATTACCCGGGCTATAAGAGCCGTTGATCAAAAACACCTGATTATTATTGAAGGCAATGGTTTCGGCAATAATTACAGGGGTATGCTTCCTCCATGGGATAACAATATGGCCCTAAGTTTTCACAAGTATGGAAATTTTAATACCCCGAAAGCCATTCAGCATTTCCTCGATCTTCGGGATGAATATAATATTCCTATATGGCTGGGCGAATCGGGAGAGAATTCGAATACCTGGTTTAGAGAGGCTATAAAACTATCAGAAGAAAATGGTATTGGATGGGCCTGGTGGCAACATAAGAAAATGAATATTAATAATCCTTTTGAAATAAAAAAGCCCGAAGGCTATAACCGCTTATTGGCTGATTGGTCGGGTAAAGGGCCTAAGCTGTCTGAGGAAGAAGCCTGGGATATCCTGGATGAATGGCTACACAATACAGCACTGGAGAATAATATATTTCATGCAGATGTTGCCGATGCGATGTTCAGGCAGGTGCAATCCAATATAGCTGTACCTTTTAAAAAGCACGAACTAAGTAGGGGCGCTACAACTATTAAAGCTATAGATTTTGATATGGGGGCACAAGGGGTGGCTTATTTCGATACGGATACAGCCAGCTATCATTATACTCCGGGTATTAACACTGCAGGTAACCGGGGTTGGACCTACCGGAATGATGGCGTTGATATTAAACGGGAAAACGATGACACTTATATTTTTCATATCGAAGAGGGTGAGTGGCTTCAATACACTGTGTCGGTTAAAAACACGGGTAATTACCAGTTTGTTTTTCGTACCCGGTCAGACAGTGCCCGTGGTGCTGTAACCATTTTGGGTGATGAAAAAAAACTGGCAAGGATTGATCTGCCGGTTACATCAGCGAAAAAATGGAGTAGCACCAAAATCCCATCAGTGCGATTAACAAAAGGAATACACCGGTTAAAGATATATGTAGAAAAGGGAGGTTTTGAATGGATTGATTTCACGGTGTCTGGCGCATCCAGGTAAAACCACCCTATTTACACCATGGTTGTTTACAAAGCCAGTACTGTTATGCCGGCATTCGATAACAACAATAATTTAAATAAACTGTATGAATTATAAACGGAATATAACGGCTTTTAGTTTGATAGCATTGGTCTCTATTTATGCGCAATGCAATAAATCAGCTCATCCGGGAGGCAGCGCGTCACCACCATCGTTTGCGGGTGACGGTAGTTTAGCTGTTTGGATAACCAAATCAGACTCCTCAGTCCTGCTAAAAAAAGCCAATACGCTTCGTTTTGTACCCGGCACAGCCACCAGCGCTGCCATACAGGTAGATAGTGCCCAGGCATTTCAGGGAATAGACGGTTTTGGATATACACTCACCGGAGGCAGCGCCAGCCTGATCAACCAGCTTAATTCTTCTGTAAAGGCTGCTTTGCTGCGGGAGCTTTTCGGCAATGACGAAAATAGCATCAGTATTAGCTACCTGCGTGTGAGTGTTGGGGCATCCGATCTTGACCCGGCAGCTTTTAGTTACAATGATCTGCCTGCAGGACAAACCGATGTGCAACAGGATCAATTCAGCATCGCCCCAGATAAAAAAGATCTGATACCGGTATTAAAAAGCATCCTGGCCATTAATCCTAAAATCAAAATACTGGCATCGCCCTGGAGCCCGCCGGCCTGGATGAAGGATAACGGTGCTACCAAGGGCGGAAGTTTGAAGAGAGAATATCATGAATCGTACGCCCGGTACTTTGTAAAATATATACAGGCTATGAAAGCGGAAGGGATTACTATTGACGCCCTCACCATTCAGAACGAGCCGTTGCACCCGGGTAATAATCCAAGCTTATTGATGCTTGCCGACCAGCAAAGAGATTTTATCAAAGAAGCATTGGGACCCGCTTTTAAAGCTGCTGATATCAAAACAAAAATTATTTTATACGATCATAACCTCGACAGACCAGATTATCCCATCAGTATACTCAATGATCCGGAAGCCAAAAAATATATAGATGGCTCGGCCTTTCACCTGTATGCAGGAAATGTAAATGCGATGAGCCAGGTGTATAACGCACATCCCGATAAAAACCTCTACTTTACGGAACAATGGACCGGCTCTACGAGCCATTTCAATGGGGATCTGAAATGGCATATCAAAAATGTAGTTATAGGAACCATGAAAAACTGGAGCCGCGTGGCCCTGGAGTGGAACCTGGCCAGCGACCCGGCCTATAAGCCTCATACGCCAGGCGGCTGTACACAGTGCAAAGGCGCCTTAACCATTAACGGCGACCAGGTAAACCGGAATGTAGGCTATTACATTATTGCACATGCATCGAAGTTTGTACCGGATGGATCCAGGCGCGTTTCGAGCACTGAGCTGGACGGCTTATCCAATGTTGCATTTGTAACTCCGCAGGGAAAGAAAGTACTAGTGGTACTCAATGAGCAGAACATGGATAAAGCTTTTAGCATCAATTTTAATGGTCAACAGGCCTCCTATACCATTACAGCCAACACGGTTGCCACAATAGTTTGGTAGCACATCAAAACTCAACTTTTATTACATCAGCAATAAATATTTTTATGAGCAAATGGATCTCACTATGTACAGCCTTTGTATGCCTGGCTGCAAATGCACAAAAGGCGCCGCTGTCTGAAAGAACGATTAATGTTTTTACCACTGCAGAAAATGCAAAAGAAAGGATTGCTCAAACCGTGTCTGGTAAGGGGTTTTCACCAATGGAACAACCCAAAGAAACTGAAGTTTGCGTTTTTGTAGACCCTTTTAAAACCTTTCAAAAATTTGTAGGTATCGGAGGTGCTATTACCGACGCTTCGGCGGAGACCTTTGCCAAACTCTCAAAAGATAAGCAGCAGGAATTGTTGACAGCCTATTATGATTTAAGCAATGGTATTGGTTATTCGCTGGCAAGAACCAATATCAACAGCTGTGATTTTTCGAGCGACATGTATACCTATGTAAAAGATAACGACATCACATTGAAGAGTTTTGATATAGCGCACGATAAGCAGTTTAAGATCCCGATGATCAAACAAGCTATGGCTGCTACCGGTGGCAGGCTGAATTTATATGTCAGTCCCTGGAGCCCACCCGCCTGGATGAAGAACAATAATAATATGCTTACAGGAGGTAAATTATTAAAACAATATTATCAACCCTGGGCTAATTATTATATTAAATACATCAACGCACTAAAGAAGGAAGGCGTTCCTGTTTGGGGCCTTTCCGTACAAAACGAACCCATGGCTACACAACGTTGGGAAAGCTGTATTTACACGGCCGAAGATGAAGCCGCTTTTATCAAAACAGCCCTGGGACCCGCTTTGCAAAAGGCAGGCATGGGCGATAAAAAACTAATTATATGGGACCATAACCGCGATCTTATATATCAACGGGCCAGCGTTACTTTAAAAGACCCGGCCGTTGCCAAATATGTCTGGGGTATCGGCTTTCACTGGTACGAAACCTGGACAGGAAGCGATATGATGTTTGACAACCTGAAAAGAACAGCCGAGGCATTTCCTTCCAAGAACCTGATCTTTACTGAAGGTTGCAAAGAGAAATTTTCTATGGATAGCATCAATAACTGGAGCCTGGGAGAGCGATACGGGATTTCCATGATCAATGATTTTAATGCAGGAACGGTTGCATGGACGGACTGGAACATATTATTGGATGAAAACGGGGGTCCTAATCATGTGGGCAATTTTTGTTTTGCACCGGTGCATGCCAATACAAAAACCAACGAACTGATTTATACGAATGCTTATTACTATATCGGCCATTTTTCGAAATTTATAAGACCCGGCGCCGAACGCATTATTGCCTCGGTAAACCGCACCAATTTGCTAACGACAGCTTTTAAAAACCCCGACGGAACCATTGCCGTTATTGTAATGAATAAAGGCAATGAGGCAATGGCCTATAATTTATGGATAGCGAATAAAGCTGTCGAAATTCAGTCTCCGGCACATTCTATTCAAACGATCACCCTTTAACATGAAAAATACTGTAGCCGCATTTATTTTTTATGTTTTGAGCTCCTGTCTTGTCTATGCGAGTGCTGGTCCCGTTGAGATCTTTGTTAACCAGGTGGCTTATGAACAAAACGGTTATAAAACCGGCATTCTCAAAACAGGTAGCCCGGTTAACCGTCATGCCCGTTTTGAGCTGCTAGAAAAGAACAGCCGGAAAACAGTGTTTAGTGGTTTATTGCAAGCTTCACAACAGGTAAAAGACTGGTCCGCCAATGATTGGTATACTGTTGCCGATTTTTCTGCTTTCAAAACGCCGGGAACTTACTACCTGGTTGTAAGATTCGATGGAAATGTGGACAGCTCATATCATTTCTCCATTCAACCTCGTGCATTGCCGGATATAACCATCCCGGCTATCCTGAAATTCTTTCAGCACCAGAGAGCAAATTCCCCCGAAGAGCTCGACGCTGATCAGCATGTATTATTGTACGGATCGGATAAAAGGGTGGATCTCAGGGGCGGCTGGTGTGATGCTTCGGGCGATGTAAGCAAGTACTTCTCCCACCTGGCCTACACCAATTTTATGCTACCCCAGCAAATACCGATGGTTACCTGGTCCTTTATTAATACAGCCGAACAGCTGACGGGTTTCCTGCAGACGGCCGGCATTGAAGACGCATTTAAAGACGAAGCTTTATATGGAGCTGATTATTTGCTACGATCGCTTGCTGAAGAAGGCTATTTTTATATGACGCTGTTTTCTTATTTCAAAAAAGATCCGGAAGAAAGACGGGTAGTGGGCCTTTTGGCCGATAGCAAAACAACCTCTGATTATCAATGCGCATGGCGGGAGGGTGCAGGAATGGCTATTGCGGCTCTGGCAAGAATATCCAAATGGAAAAAGAACAGGGATTATACTTCAGCTCAATATCTTGCAGGAGCCGAACGGGCATTTGCACATGTAGCTATTAACAGCTTAAAGTATGCCGATGACGGCAAAGATAATATCATCGACGACTACTGTGCACTCATGGCTGCCAGCGAGCTATGGATAGCTACCGGCAAACCAATTTATCAGGCAGAAGCAAGGCAAAGGGCTATTAACCTGAGCAAGCGCTTATCCTCGACAGGCTATTTTATAGCCGATGATAAAAACAGACCTTTCTGGCATGCTGCTGATGCGGGTTTACCGGTTGTGGCATTGGTACGTTACCTGGATATTGAAAATGTTGTGAACCTGCGGAAGCGCGCATTGGCAACCATTAAAACGGCAATAGACTATAACCTGAGTGTAACGGCAGGTGTGATCAATCCCTTCGGTTATGCCCGTCAGCATTTCAGTTTAGGTGGTTTTGTCCGATCAGGCTTTTTTATCCCGCACGACAATGAAAGCGGCTGGTGGTGGCAGGGCGAGGATGCCCGGCTGGCATCTTTAACAGCGGCGATGGTATCAGGCGGTCGCCTGGTGTACCCGGCTAACAATGAATGGGGCGTTCAACCTGGGATTATAAAGTATGCATTCAACCAGGTTTCGTGGATACTGGGGAAAAATCCTTATGGCATGTGTATGATGTATGGCTATGGTCACAAAAACGTGCCTTATATGGCTTCGATGTATGGCCACGGGTCTGGCGAAGGTGGCATATCCAATGGAATCACAGGTAAGGATGGCATTGCAGATGGAACAGGCATCGATTTTAAAATAGAGGATAACGGAAACGAATGGCGATGGAGCGAGCAATGGATCCCGCATACCGGCTGGTTTTTGCAGGCTGTTACAGCTTTGGCGCCGCGTAAAAAATAGTGCGCATTTCTTTTCAACAAAACTTAAATAAATGAAAACATTGCTTACCCTTCTTTTCTGGGGCCTGTTGCTTACTGAAATAAAAGCGGCTCGCCCGGAGCCACCGGTCAAAGCCAAAGTTCTGGTATTAACCGAGCGGGGAGGAGGGCATGAAGGTTTTGTTGCTGCGGCATTAGATTGGCTAAAGGACTTTTCTGAGAAGCACCAATTCGAGCTAAAAGTAATTAACCACCCGCGCGAAATAGAAAATGACTCTTTAAGCGCTTACCGGCTTTTTATACAACTCAATTATCCTCCCTATAACTGGACACCCCAAACAATGGCTGCTTTTGAAAGGTATATTGACCAGGGCCAGGGTTCCTGGATCGGTTTTCATCATGCCACCTTGCTGGGAGAATTTGATGGCTATCCTATGTGGAACTGGTTCTCTGATTTCATGGGCGGTATCCGGTTCAAATCTTATATAGCTAAAAAAGCTACAGGAAATGTGTGGGTAGAAGCTTCCACCCATCCGGTGATGAAAGGATTGCCGCGTATATTTTCCATTCCAGATGATGAGTGGTATACCTTCGATAAAAATCCACGCAATAATGTAAAAGTACTGGCAACCGTAGATGAGACCAGTTATCAACCCGCATCCGATATCAAAATGGGCGATCACCCTGTTATCTGGAGTAATGGCAAAAAGAAAGCGAAAAATGTATATTTCCTGATCGGGCATAGCGCTTCGCTGGTAACCACACCTGCTTTTACTAAAATGTTTGCCAATGCTATCGCATGGGGATTAAAGAAATAAGTCAGGTCCTTTTTGGAAACCAAAACTAATTATCCATTCAATTTAAATACAGACATCAAAATGAAAACAAGAATTTCATGGATTGTAACCATTGCTTTGCTAAGCGTCTCCATTATTGCAGAGGCACAGCGTTATCCACGTTTTAAAGTACTTGCTTTTTATAATAAACATGTAGAACGTGCTCATGTGGAGTTTGCCGATGATGCAATAAAATTTTTTAAAGGATTGACTATCGGGAATGGTTTTGTATTTGATACCACCAGCAGTATGTCCGATCTTACCCATGAAAAGATAAAAGATTACCAGCTGCTAATGATGATCAATGATTTTCCTCACAGTGCCGAACAACGAAAAGCTTTTGAACAATACATGGAAAATGGTGGCGGATGGTTTGGTTTTCATGTAGCTGCCTACAATGACCGCAGCACCAACTGGCCCTGGTTTGTAAACTTCCTGGGAGGAAGTGTATTTAACCGTAACAGCTGGCCTCCCTTACCAGCCAAACTGGTGATTGAAGACAATAAACATCCGGTAACAAAAGCGTTGCCTGCTACTTTCATTGCTCCGTTAAATGAATGGTACCAGTGGAAACCCAGCCCGCGTGAAAATAAAAAAGTAAAAGTACTGGCCAGCTTATCAGTTGATAACTATCCATTAGGACTTAAAGATATTTTGCCCGATGGAGACACCCCGGTGGTTTGGACCAATACAGACTACCGTATGATCTACCTCAACATGGGGCATGGTGACAATATTTTCTCCGATGCTACGCAAAACAAATTAATTATAGATGCTTTTCGATGGGTAGCAGCCAGTGATAAAAAAGGAGATCCATTTAAAAAGTAAAACCATGACTCAAACCACTCTATCTTCCGGCAGGGTCTTCTCAATCGATATTATGCGGGGTATAACCCTCTGCCTGATGTTATTTGTTAACGACCTTTTTGAACCGGGTGTTCCATCGTGGATGGTTCATACCAAAGCAGAAACAGATGGTATGGGATTAGCGGATTGGGTATTTCCCGGCTTCCTGTTTATGGCAGGCCTTTCTATTCCCTATGCTATGGCAGCCCGGAAGAAAAAAGGCGATACACGATTTAAATTGTTATTGCATGTTTTATTTCGCTCCGCCAGTTTATTGAGCATTGGCATTTTGATGCTGAATGGCAGCAGGGTCAATGAAGCTTTAACAGGTATGCCCGGGCTATTATGGAAAGTACTGATGTATATAAGTGTATTCCTCGTATGGAATACATATCCCCGTAAAAAGGAATTAAAACCATTATTTGTAGCACTGCAATTCATTGGACTTGCGGGACTAATATACCTGGTTACTATTTTCAAAGCCGGATCCGCTGAGGATGTAAAATGGCTGGAAACGGGCTGGTGGGGCATATTGGGGCTCATCGGTTGGGGATATCTTACCGCAGCCTTAGTTTATTTGCTGATAGGGGATCGATTGGGTTTGGCGGTTATATCATGGGCTGTGTTTGTTGTTCTGAACATATTGTCCCAATCAGGCATAGTACATATAGGAGGCTCCGCGAACAGGATATTCGGAGTAGTGCTTAATGGTAATGTGCCTTCTATTGTGCTGGCTGGTTTAACCATTGGTATATTAGTCAAAAAGCTACAGGAACAAAAGAACCAGTTATTAAAATGGCTCATAGTAATGGGAGCCCTGTCACTTGTCGGCGGTTTTATACTCCGCAATTGGTTTATTATTTCCAAGATTCAGGGTACGCCCAGCTGGGCCATGCTTTGCAATGGTATCAGCATACTGCTATTTGCTCTTGTATATTATTGTACCGATATATTAAATAAAACCAAGTGGGCTGCTCTTTTTAATATAGCCGGCCGTAATTCGTTGACCACGTATTTAGCCCCGGATCTTATATATTTTGCCTGTTGGGGTTGGGGCATTCCCCTGTTTTTTTATAAACAAAGCGAAAATATGACATTGGCTATCGGAGGTTCCATTTGCTGGACCGTTTTGATGGTATTGCTGGCACATGTATTATCAAAAATTTATATTAAGCTGAAGTTATGATATAGCAGCTTTGTGTTTAACAGCAAACCTGGTAAAGCCCTGACGGATCTGAGTACCCGCTAGGGTTTTACTATTTAAAGGAGTTATTAAGCCATCGTTTTCTACGAAGCAGGTTCCGATAGTTTCAAATTGCCGAAGCTTGCCTGCTAAAGTGACATGGATAGTTTAGAGAAGTATTACCGTCTTTAAAGATTATAGGAACGCCGGGTATCGATGACTACTTTTTAAACCATTGTTTTTATCGATGTGACCGGTAATATCTTATTGCTGCATTCTGACTCTTGTCAATTGCTCGTTATAATTAACATATGATGTCTGAAAGCGAAATGTATTAAAAACGATAGCTTTCAATCTACACGAGCACGATCCTCCTACATACAAGGCAGGAAATTAGTTATGGAAAACGAAGACGAGCAGAAAATACCAAAACGTAGTCAGAAAAGCGCACTCATTGACATAAAAAATTGATAATCAATAATTAAATTTTCCATTAACGTATTTTTAACGTAGTGCTTTTTTTGGAAACGGGCCTCTGGAAAACCAAATTTGTATCTGATTTTTAACGATGGTGCTTTGTCATAAACTGGTAATACCAATGCTTTTTCCCGATGGATTAATTAATGGTAAGAATGGAAATGATTACCGGGTACAACAACGCTTGCACCATATTTTTTGTATGAAAAAGATGATACCGATATAATCCCGCAAACAAAAATTAACTGATTAAACTGAATTGTGGAAAAGGAGGTGCCGGGGAAAAATATCCTCTTAAAACAAATTAAAGCCCGGTATTAATTGCTTGTTTAAAATTTCGAGTCTACAACCAGGAAATAAGTAGCCTGAACCTGATCGGGTTAGCCGGCTGTTGATCGGAGTCAAGGGTCAGGCTGTCAGTTTTAGGTGCACGATAAGAACTGCCATTAATAAATCAAAATTGAGAAAATGAGAAAAAACCAAAAATGAATTGCATTCAGATTAACCACGGTTCTGCTTGGCGCAGAACATTTGCATTGCTTAAGCTAAACTTTTAACAAAAAATGTAAAGAATCACTTTACAACTACAAACAAAGGAAATTATGTTTTATAAGGTGTATGCTGATTTAAAAAAGCGAAAAACAAAAAGGGAGCCCCATGGGTTCTTCCTGATTTTTCTTTCATCGCTGGCATTATTGACTGCTGTCTCCGGCATTCAGGAGGTTCATGCTAAAAATGAGGTGATCAAAATAAATGGCGGACCCATTCCGCCTTCAATATCCAAAATCAAACTTAAAACCCCCTTTCGGTTGCTGGATATAGTAGGCCGTGTTACCGATACCTCGGGTATTGCATTGAGCGACGTTACGGTAACTATAAAAGATACCCGCATAGGAACAGCCACCAATTCTTCAGGGCAGTATTCATTATCTAGTGTAAATGAAACCGCCACCCTGGTATTTTCTTATGTTGGCTATACCAGCCAGGAAATACCCGTTCAGGGGAGAAGCCGTATTGATGTAGTAATGCGAACGGTGGAGGATAGTTTAAATGCGGTAATCATTAACGTAGGTTATGGCCGCCAGCGCAGAGAATTTTTAACCTCTTCTGTAAGTACGGTGTCCGGCGCTGAGCTGGTAAAAGCACCGGTACCCAATATCAGTACTGCATTAAAGGGCCAGCTGGCCGGCCTGGTAGCCATCCAGAGCTCGGGTAAGCCGGGTTCGGATGGAGCTTCTTTAAACATTCGCGGTACGGGTACCTATACAGGTCAAACAGCCCCACTCATAATGGTAGATGGAATTGCCCGGGATACCTACGATGATATCGACCCTAATGAAGTAGAGAACATCAGCATTTTAAAAGATGCAGCCGCTACTTCGGTTTTTGGTGTAAGAGGTGCAAACGGTGTTATTTTAATTACTACTAAACGTGGCCAGAACAGCACAGCGCCTTCGATTAACTTTACCGGTCAAACCGCGCGATCTTCTTTTACTAATTTACCCCGCTTTGTTAATTCTTATGAATATGCCACCTTGTTGAATGAACAGGCTTTGGGCGATTACTGGGTAAAACATGCAAAGGATCCGGATATAAAAACCTGGGAGGACTTTGTAAGGAAACGTGACGCCAACTGGCGCACTGATGGGGCTATCAATTTTAGTGACAATGACCTTCGTTATTTTCAAAACGCCCATACACCTACTTTAGCAAACGGAGAACGTAATCCCTGGTATGATCCTTACTTTCACCCGGATACGGACTGGAAAAAAATGCTGTTCAGAGATGCTACCAGCACCTCCCAGGCTAATGTAAACATGCGGGGAGGCAGCAAGGCCATGCGGTATTTTGTATCGTTAGGCTACTTAAGCCAGGATGGCTTATTCCGTACCGACTATATGGCCTATGATAAAGATATGCAGTTTAACAAGAAGCGATATAACCTGCGTGGCAACCTGGACTTTGATGTAACTGAAGATTTTAAAATCGAACTGAACCTGGGTACACAGTTCGTAACCATCGGCGGAATGGATAATGACGCTTATATCTGGGAGAAAAGAATTTTATGGGCTTTTCCTATGAGTTCGCCGGGCCTGGTAAATGGTAAATATGTGGTTCCGCTGAGCGCCAATGGCGATGACCGATATAACCCTATGTATGCAACAGAGAATTCGAACTACTGGAATAAAACCAATAACAGCATTTTAAACTCGGCCATCAATGCAACTTATAAACTCGATAAAATTACCCCTGGTTTACAGGTGCGTGTAATCGGATCGTACGACAGTTATTTTGCCAGCAGAAGTTATGGGCGTTACCTGCCTCTATTATATGATATGCGTCCCAATCCGAATGGCGATCCGCTCGATCCTATTTTATCCCAGCGTAACGAACTACAGCCGCCCAGCATCAATGCCGATTTTTTCCTGGGTAAATGGCGTAAAATGTATTTAGAGGGCACTATTAATTATAACCGCAGCTTTGGCAAACATGCTATCGCCGGTATGTTACTGGCAAACAGGGAGAAGCGCTTCGATCCCAACCTGCAATTTCAATTACCCGCAGGCTACCAGGGTACAACAGGGCGATTGGGCTATAACTATAATGGCAAATATCTTTTTGAATATGCCGTTACTTATAACGGGTCAGAAAATTTTCCTGAAGGTAAACGTTATGGATTATTTCCGTCTTATTCCGGATCCTGGATCATAAGCAATGAAAAATTTTACCAGAAAAATGATATACTCAATTTCCTGAAACTGCGTGGATCTTATGGAGAAGTAGGTAATGACCGAATTGGCGGAGCCCGGTACCTGTATTTACCGGATACCTGGAAAAATAATACAGGATATACTTTCGGCGATCGCAATACAGCCCGTTACATCAATGGGGTAGATGAAGCCGCATTAGGAAATCCGAATGTAACCTGGGAAGTATCGAAGGAAATAAACCTGGCGCTGGATACGCGTTTTTTCAGGAGCAAGCTCTCGGTAACCTATGAATATTTTATCAGGAACCGTTCCAATATTCTTTCTTACCGGGGAACCGTTCCGGCTATTGTTGCTGCAAACCTGCCTCCTTATAACCTGGGTAAAGTAAAAAGCTGGGGGCATAATTTCGAAGTGCGGTACAATGAAAACATCGGCGCATTCAACCTCTTTGTAAATGCCAATGGCGCTATTCAAAGAAATGAAATTATCTACCGCGATGAAGCAGTATTCCCGGGTTTAGAGTACCAGGCTTCCACGGGCAGACCTAATGGCCAGCAACTGTTGCTAACGGCTGATGGGCTGTACACTTCCTGGTCGCAGTTGTATGCTATGGATGGTAATGGTAATCCTATTCTTTCTCAACCTGTACGGGCTTTAAAAGACGGCAGCCCTTATACCGATATCAATGGCAATCCCGTGTATGTAAAAGACCTTGGCTTTGGTGGACGTGCTTTACAGCCTGGCGATATTCGCCTTATAGATGTGAATGGAGATGGACTGATCAATGAAAAAGACCGCGTAAGGCAGGGGTATTCAACTGCTCCCATTTACAGCTATGGAGTAACGGTAGGATTCCGCGTAAAAGGATTCGATGTGTCAGCTCTTTTTGCAGGCATGGCAGGCGTAGCCAGGGGCGCTATGAACACCTATCACTTCGACAAACAGCAGGCGCTGTTTGAAGTAGATATGTATCGCTTTAGCCTGGATCGTTACAACAGCGGTGAAAAAATACTTTTTCCTTCACCCAGTTACGATAAAGGCGCTTCCGGGTTTGGTGCAGAAAACGCCGGTAACACTTATTTCCTGGTCAACACTTCCTATACACGGCTACAAAATATGACTATCGGTTACACGCTTACAAAAGCTTTTATGACACGTTTAGGAGTGAAATCGGCCCGTATTTATGTGAATGGCGACAATCTGTACACCTGGTCAAAGGCGAAGATCTGGGGGGATCCGGAGAATCTCGGGAACCAGGGATACCCCCTGTACAAGACTTACAACATGGGTATCAACCTGAATTTTTAAAAGGGTAAAAGTCCTGTCAAAAAACGATTGTCTGATTTTTAAACTTAGCAAATGAAACGAAACATATATAATCCGCATAACAATTTTATAAACAAAGGCAGCTTGGGTATTAGTTCCGGATCGGATGATTTGCCGGCAAAAATGAAAGCGAAACACCTGCTTTGGACAGCAGTTGTTATCATAGGAGCTTCCTTAATAAGTATGAGCTGTAATAAGGATTTCCTGGAGAAACCTAATGGCGGCACTTTTACAGTAGACACCGTATTCAGCACACAAATTAATGCCGATATGGCCGTAGCAAGGATGTATAATCTTTGTATTCCTTCCTGGTTTCCCCGCGACAATGGTAACGAAATGCCACGCCCGGATATGTTGACCGATGCCGTTTATTATATATATCCAACCTATAGCTGGGTAGGTTTAACGAATAATGCAGCAGCTTATACTACCGGTAACCAAACCGCCGATGGAAACGTAGACCGGGGCGGGTTTGGCAGCCACTACTCGGGTATTCGCCAGGCCAATATTATTTTAAAAAAGATCGACGAAGTAAGCGATGCTTCCCAGTTATGGAAGGACCAGGTAAAGGGCCAGGCTTTATTTTGTCGCGCCTTCCAGCACTTTGAGCTGTTTCGCCAATACGGTGGTATCCCTATTGTTGTAGAACCATTAGATGGCACCAAGCAACTCGATGTACGTCGCAGTGCCGTAAAAACGGTAACGGATAGTATTGTTAGCTGGTGCGATAAGGCTGCCGCTTTACTGCCGGCTACATGGGGACCTGCTGATTTTGGCCGCGTTACCAGCGTTGCTGCCAAAGCGCTCAAAGCCCGTATGTTATTATATGTGGCCAGTCCGTTATACAATACGCCTTCAAATATGGCGGCTGAAATTGCAGAAGCCCGTTATGGCGATGGCCGGGATTCAGTGCTGGCTTATCCTAATTATGATAAAGAACGTTGGAAGCTTGCAGCTGATGCATCAAAAGATGTTATTGATGCTGCTCTTGCTGCCGGTGGCGCACTGTACCAGACCGGAAAGGCTGAAACTACGCCCAGAACTGATAATTTCGAAGGGTTGGGTGATTATGAAGCTGTGTTTAATGTATATGCGAACAGCGAGCTGATCCTGGTAAACACCGCTCACATGTGGGTAGCCAACAACGGGTGGTTGTTCGGTAAATACCTGATGTCAAAAGTAAGAATGGGAGCCTGGGCGGTTAAAAATAATGTACCCATTGAATTTGCCCAACTATATGAAAAAAGAGATGGCACCAAATGGACGGTACCATTGACCGCAACCGGAAATGACTTTACCACCTGGATCCAGGAACAGAATTTAGATCCAAGGTTTTATCAAACATTTGCTTATGACGGCATGTGGTATAACAGCCAGATCGGTACCATTCCCTATTATATAGGGGATGGAGGTAAGTCTCCTACTACAGATTATGGGCGTAGCGATGCCGGTGAAGATGGTTATGCATTGGAAACTTATAAGTATGTAGCCCGTATCAACAACCGCGATGATCGCAATTTTGCCTGGACCATTTTTCGCCTGGCAGAATTTTACCTGAACTACGCCGAAGCCATGAATGAGTATGCCGGACCCGCCGGACTACCGACTACCTATCTGAATATGATCCGTAAAAGGGCCGGTATGCCCGACAAAAATCCCGCATCTGTAGAAGCTTTCAGGGAAGCCATACAAAACGAGAGGTCTGTTGAATTGTCTTACGAGGGACACCGGTTGAATGATTTGCAGCGCTGGTTAAAAGCTTATGCTACCCTCAACGTAGCCTTACACGGTTTTCAAACCAGGGCCAACAACAGCTCCGGTACGCTTCAACGCAACTGGAAGATTGTTTCATTTATGAACAGGGTTTGGCCCAAAAAATACTATTACCTCCCTTTTCCTAATGCACAGGTAAGCAACAACTATTTAGGAGACGGTGCATCCTGGTTGGGACAAAACCCCGGTTGGTAATCGGTAAACATTTACACAATTCTAATTTAATATCAAATGATACAAAAATATAGACCTCTGCTTGCTTTATTGGGTTGGTTATGCAGTGTGGGTGTTGCCAAGGCACAAACAGCTACTGCAGACGGAACCAGCCAGGAGCAATTTAAAGACAGCACGGAATTAAACCGCCTGGTGGACCTTGGTTTACGTAAAGAAAAGAACTGGAGAAACACCGCGGCTACTTTTACACTTTCAGGCAAGGAGCTTGAAAAAATGTTCTCAGGCAACTTATTAAATACGCTACAGGGCCGCATTCCGGGACTTACTGTCAACACAGGTTCGGGCGAGCCGGGATATGATAATCCTAACCTGTTTATGCGGGGTAGAACCACCTGGAATAGTGGTGCCGCTCAACAGTTGATTTTGTTGGACGGCTTCCAGGTAGACCTGAGTGCTCTCAGCGCGTTTTCGCCTTACGAAATAGAGTCGATTACGCTTTTAAAAGATGCAGCAGCAACCGCCATGTACGGTTTACAAGGCGCTTCCGGTGTTATTAATGTAGCTACGAAAAAAGGAAGGGTATCATCCAAAAATGAGTTAACCATCAATGCCCGTTATGGTATACAAACGCCGGTAAACCTGCCCGAAGTAATGAATGCCTATGATTATACGAGGTTGTATAACCAGGCATTGGCGAATGACGGACTTCCTCAAAAATATCCTAATCCTGATTTGTATAAAGCGTCCAATGATCCGTTTCATCCCAATGTAAACTGGTACGACGAACTGCTGAAGAAAAATTCAACCATTCAGAATTATAACCTGTCTTTCAGAGGCGGTAACCGAACAGCCCGGTACTTCGTTTTAATGGATTATATGAACTACGACGGCTTATATAAAAATGCCACTGCTATCAATAAAGATTTTGGAACCAATGCCAAATACAGTAAGATCAATTTAAGAGCAAACGTAGAATTAGATTTAACAAAAAGTTTGTATGTAGCGGCGAATGTGTCAGGTATTATCGAAGATCGCAATACTCCCTCAGGCTTTACGGCTTCGCAGGTATTCGATAACCTCATGCGTATTCCGGCTGCTGCCTTTCCGGTAAAAAATCCTAACGGTACCTGGGGCAACAGCTCAGTATACAATTTCAATCCAATACAGCTGTTGCAACAAAATGGTATATACAGCGCACACACCCGTACCATCCAAACCAATTTTAAACTACGTGAAAAACTGGACCTGATCACTCCGGGCCTGGCAGCAATTGGTGGCGTATCATTTAATAACCAATACACCGGTACACGGCAAACATTATATTCTGTTATGTCTTACGAATTGCTGAAAGATAATAATGATCAGCCCATCTTAGACGGAACCGGTAATCCAACCTATCGTACTATTGGCACTAACACACCTCAAACTACTAACGAGAGCGGAAACGGGCATTGGAACCGCAACACTTTTCAGGCCGGATTAGATTATAACCGCAGCTTTGGCAAAAACACATTGAGCGGGGTAGTGCTGGGCAGGCGGGTAAACTATACCCGTATCGGCCAGACCTACGCGGTAAGGGTACAGGGGATAGCAGGCAACTTTACCTACGACTATGATAAAAGGTACATCCTTGACTTTAGCTCGTCTTATATGGGGTCTGCCGATTTCGCTCCCGGAAATAAGTACGGTTTCTTCCCTGCATTAAGTGCAGGATGGATATTATCTAATGAAAATTTTCTAAAGAATAACGAAGTGATCAACTTCCTGAAATTGCGGGCCTCTTATGGTAGCGCCGGTAGTATTAATGATGCCTACCGCTTCCTGTACCAGGAACGGGCCGGCGGAGCATCGGGCTGGATTACCGGCACCAGCAATACCGGGCGCGGAGGTATGGCCATCGGTGCTTTTGCAAACCCAGATGCTACATGGGAGTTAAAGAAAACCTTAAACTTAGGAGTTGAGGCCACCCTATGGAACAAGTTGTCTGCAACCATTGATGTTTTTAGCGAAACACGCAGCGGTATTTATGAGATCCCTTATGCCAATGTAGCAGCCTATACAGGCTTCAACCTGCCTTACCTGAATACGGGTAAAGTAGATAATAAAGGTTTTGAAGCAGCGCTTACCTACAATAACCAGGTTAACGAATTCAAATACTTTATTACGGGCACTGCCACTTTTGCCAGAAATAAGATCATGGAGAAATCAGAAACCGCACAACCTTCCGATCGCCTTTACGAAAGAGGATTTGCTATTGGACAGGTTAAGGGGTTGGTATTTGACGGCTTTTACCAGGCATCAGACTTTGAAGCAAACGGCAACCTCAAACAGGGTATCACCAATTCTTCTTATACACAGGTAAGGCCCGGTGATCTGAAATTTAAAGACCTCGATGGTAATGGTGTGATCAATGAATACGATCGTGCGCCCTGGGGATATAATAGCGTACCTGAAATTACATTGGGATTCAACCTGGGCTTCAATTACAAAGGATTTGATTTCAGCGCTTTTGTACAGGGGGTAATGAACCGTACCATCAGCATGCTGGGAGCTGCCTATAACTACACACATCCGTTCGTCAACAATAATAATATTTCTGCATTCTCCAACAATGCCTGGACTCCCGAAACAGCTGCTACAGCTACTTCTCCCAGGCTGTCCACTCTGGCCAATCTAAACAATAATATGGGTGCCGATTTCTGGTTCCGCAATGGCAATTTCTTTAAGCTGCGCAGTATCGAATTGGGATATACCATTCCGCAGACGGGTGTATTAAAGAAGGTGGGCGCCATACGCGTATTTGCCAATGGAACCAATTTGTTTGTGTCCAATAAGATCGACGGACTGGAGCCTGAAAACCTGTCAATGGGTTATCCCGTGACCAGTGTGGTAGATTTTGGATTTAATGTAAAATTTTAGAACAACGTTGAATTATCAGCCATGAAAAGAAATAAATTAATCGTTCAGCTTTTAGCCACTGTACTGCTTCTTTCTTCCTGTGAAAAAGATTTCATGACAGTAAACAGGGTAGATGCCTTTATTCCCTCCGACCAGTTTTATACCAATTATAACTATGCACAACAGGCCGTATGGAACGTTTATAGCTATCTTCCCAATGGTTTGGCCTCGCTTAGCTATGAAGCCATTACCGACAATGCCGAAGCCACTAACGTAACGGACCTGTCGAATGTATTTAACCAGGGGGTATGGAACCAATACGTTAATCCGGATGATGTGTGGAGTAAAAATTTTAATGCGATTCGTGCGGCCAATCTTTACCTGAAAAATAAGGATAAGGCAGATATTGAATATATCAAAAACCGGATTGTGACCAGCGATTCCACTCCCTATTTCAATGCACGCAATAATGTGAAGTTTATGGAAGGGGAAGTGCTCTTCCTGAAGGCTTACTTTTACCTGGAGCTCATTAAACGGTATGGGGGCGTTCCTGTTTTAAGGGATGCCTTCGAATATAAATCGGAGGATTGGAAGAATGTACCCAGGAATACGCTGGATGAATGTGTGAAATACATTGTAGAGCTGTGTGATGCTGCTTCAGCTATTATCCCGCAAAACTTAAGTAGTTACTCCTGGTACGATGTAGGTCGTGTAACTTACGGCGCTATCAAAACCCTGAAAGCAAAGGCATTACTGTACGCCGCAAGCCCGCTGTTTAAAGGTGCCGGCACTACGGCTACCTGGGAAGACGCTGCAAAAGCTTTCAACGATGTTATTGCACTAAATGCCTACACGCTCGACGCCAATTATAACAGTGTATTTGGCGCCAATGCACTCACCTCAAAAGAAATGATCTTCTTCAGGCAATATGGTAATACCAACTCGGTAGAGTATGCCAACTTCCCGATCAGCTTCCAGGGAGCTAACGGAAACAGCGTAACTCCCACACAAAACCTGGTCGACCAGTTTGAAGTACTGATCAAAGATGGTTCGGGAGCGGTAACCGGCTCCCGGCCGTTTAGCTGGTTGAATGCAGATGATGCTGCCAATCCCTATGCCAACAGGGACCCGCGTTTAAATAATACGGTTATCTTAAATAATACCAGTTTCTCGGGCGCTGTCATTGAAACCTTTGATGGGGGAGCGGCCGGATTTCCCAAATTGAATGCTACTAAAACGGGTTATTATTTAAAGAAATGGGTAAATCCTTCTATCAATCTTGTAACCAATACCAGCGCGGTTCACACCTGGGCCTATTTCCGGTATGGGCAACTATTATTGGATTATGCTGAAGCTGCTTTTAACGCGTATGGAGCCGATGGTAAGCCCTCAGGTGCTTCGTTAACAGCCTTGCAGGCCCTCAACCTGGTACGTGCAAGGTCGGCCATGCCCGCACTTACTTCAAGCCAGTTAAACCAGGCCAGTATCGAACATGAGCGTAATGTAGAAATGGCTTACGAAGACCAGCGCCTTTGGGATGTACGACGCTGGAAAAAGGGAAGCACCTATTTTAACCAGCCTGTAAACCGGATCAAAATAACTAAAACGGGTACCACATTTACCTACCAGGTCAACAAATTAGAAGACCGCAAATTCGATCCTAAAATGGATTGGTATCCTATTCCACAGGATGAAATTGTTAAAACCGGTTGGACACAAAATCCAGGATGGTAACCGTTAAGTATAAATTTTTTAAAAGATACTATTATGAACAATAAGCTTTCAGTAGCATTTTTAGGAATAGCATGCTCCCTAACAGCGCTGTTTACCGGTTGTAAGCAGGATGCAATTATTGGCGAAAAAGTGCCTGAAACAGGGAAAGTATATTTCGGGCTGGCAGACAGTTCTGGTACAAAAGGTATTAATGGTGTAAGCACCTGGGCACAGGATACGGTGGCTAAAACAGTGATGATTGCCGCCGCCATCTACCGCGGAGGCTTTACAGATTTAGCCCCTTTTACAGTAAAAATACAGGCAGATAACAGTGCGGTGGATAAGTTGATTGGTGCGGGCAAATTACCTGCAAATACCGTGAAGCTGGCTGCAGCTGATTATACATTAGATGAATTGGCAACAATTGAGTATAAGGATGGTGTGATGAAGGGAATGGTATTACCCAAAATAAAAATGTCGGCCTTGAGCGCCAACCAGGGTAAGTATATCGCCCTCGGCCTCTCCATTGCATCGGCAGAGAAATTTAGTATCAATGATGCCCGCAGCAAAATTGTGGTTTATGCTAATGTAGATTCTTTAATGGATGCCATCATTCCTCCGAAAAACCAGATTCTAAACGATGCATGGCAGGTACTGAAGATTGCTAATAATGATAATGTAACCGCCACACCTGCAGCCAACGGGTCATTTGTTTTTGCTGGTGGCAGCGGTGGTCACATTGGCATTTACCAGGCTGTAGACGTTCAGGCCGGCAGAAAATATTCGTTCACTTTTAATGTAAAGGGAACCGGCGCAACCGATACCTGGTTTGAAGTATATATTGGCTATGGTGCGCCCGTTACAGGAGCAGACTATAACGAAGGGGGCGTACGTATGGGTTTAAATACCTGGACCGGTTGTGGTAAAACAGCATTTGATGACCTGTTATCCAAAGTAGGATGTGTTGGATCGGGCCCCATCTTTACAGCACCTACCACGGGTAAAGTATACCTGGTAATCCGTACAGGCGGTACCAACCTGGGCACCGGTGGTATTACCGCCTCCAAATTTGTGTTTATCCGGCAATAGCCATCATATTTATTCAAAAGGCTTTTAAGAAATGGGATGTCTGAATTGGCATCCCATTTTTTTTAAGGCCAGGTTCGTTCTTTATTCTGGATACCTGCTAATTGCCTTATATCGTAAAGCCTTGAACAGGGCATTTTTTATGGACTGTAAATGATTGCAGCTGCTTTTATTGCAGTATCACTTCTTTCGCTTTTTCCAGTACTTCATCCCGGCCCTCCATTATTCCTGCTACAGTGGGCTTTACCGTAATGTCTGGTATAATTCCAGTTCGTTGAGTCGGTCTTCCGTCAGGATAAAATATCCCTGTGCCGCTAAACCTGGTTTTTACATAGCCGGGAAGCATAATCTCAGAAACATTTCCGTCTGCACCGGCTGAAGGTGTTCCAATAACCACACAGTTAGGAGTGGTTCTGTAAGCCATGGCATGATATTCCGAAGAACTTTGTGTGGTTTCATCAATTAACAGCACTACTTTTCCCCGGTAGTAATCGGATCTGACATTTCCTGTTTTAAGTGGAGCGGCATAGGAGAACGAGCCGGGACTTTGGATATCGGGCGCCAGGATTTTCACAAATGGTTTTAGTTCGGGCAACAGGAATTCCGGAAGTGTATATACCAGGTAATCTGATGGATAATTTCTTAAGTCAATAATAATACCCTTCGCTTCTTTAAACTTTTCAAAAATTGTTGTGAGGTCCCTGGTTTTAAGTTTTCCGTGATCAATATAGCCAATATTATTTTCCACCCATTTGTAGGGTAGATTTAGCATACTGAATTCTTTCCTGGGTTGAAACATTCCCGGGTTGTAGCTTGATACCGTTTTGTGCTGTTGTTTTCCCATTCTTATAATGTCGAGACTCATTATAGAATCATTGGTTCTTGTAAGACTTCCTGCAATATCTCTTAACTGTGTCCAATTGTTTGAGGCGGGTGTATAGGGTCTTAGCTTATTAACAATAGTTTCAACCGGCTGTCCGTTTATTTTAACCAGTATATCGCCTATTTGAAGATCGTTTTTTTGAGCAAGGGTTTCGTCTGAAAAGCCGGTAACAACTGGTTGGTTACTGATAAATTTAAGCCTGACGGGCAATTGCCTGGCACCCAAAAAGTTATGTATGGCGTAATCATAGTCAAAAAAAGCATGTGAATCGTGTATTTGGCCAGCCAACTCCAGTAAGGCAAGCTTATAGGCCAATTCATTTTTTGCGCTCAGAAATTTTGGAATGAATTTCTTTAAGGTTATTTTCCAATCGGTTCCGATATCACCTTTATAAGGGAAAAAATACTGGATAATATTCCAGTAGCGGTATAAAGCTAAAATCCGGTATCCATCGTCTGTATAAAGCATCTGTATATAGGGGCGTTCGTGCTCTATCTGAACATTAGAAGCACGAGCTTTACTTACATAGTACTGGCCGGCACCCGGGCTTTCTACTTTACTCAGATTTAGCAATACCCGTTGGAGATTCTCCGAAAAGCCAGACTGCTTAATCCAGCTTAAATCAGGTTTTACTTTCATACTATCGGTGGCCGTTTTTGGGGTGGCTTTGGGCACCTTACCCAGTGTATCAATCCAATTCAGGAAAACATCATCTTTATTACCGGCCGGAGCCTTTAACAATTCAGGCAATACTCTAAACAATTCATAGTCCCAGTTATAATCGCCTTTAATTACATTCGGATGATGATATTTTAAATAGCCCCATACCAGACCCATTTGATATAAAGTGTGAATGGTATTGCTATCGTTATCATTTATCTTTACCAACGACCCGCTGTCAAATTCACGATCTTCTTCGGCAGGAGCAGTTATCATAGGTTGCAATTCTGAAATATCTTTTCCATCAATAGATATTTTAAGATCATCCAGCCACATTTTTCCTTTGCCGACCAACATGCCGCCAAAAAAAATCTTATCCGTTTTTTCCGGATCCAAAGGAAGTGTTATCCTGTACTCGGTCCAATCGGTGGTGCCTTTTACGCCTCGCTGGTCCATATAGTCAAAAGCTATTTGCGGATCAATGCGCATCCATAAGCCGGCATAGCCATCCGTTACATTTTCGGTTTTTATAAATCCTGAAAAAGTAATACTATCGCCTGCGTACTTTTTTGTTATAGAGCGTACCCAGGTACTGAAATGCGGCTTTCCGCCGTCGAATGCAATGGAAGCAGAGTAGGCCCCCGATCGAAATATTTTAGAATCCAGTTTCGCAGTATAGATAGTACTATCATTGATACTATTCCCCTTCCAGCCGATAGCGGAATCTTTGTAAATATCTTCAAAGCCTAGGTTATAGCCGCCTGATTGCCGGGGCGATTTACATGAAAAAAGAGTGCAGGCAAACAACAGGATAAATAAAAATGATCTCATAGTATGTAAGTTGGTTAGTCAATACAGTTCATTACCGTCAGGCTAGCTTGTAAAACAAGTGCTGTTCACCTATCCATCTACTTGTGCAGCTTATGTATTTACAATAATAAAGATATTGATATATCTAAAAGCCTGGCATTGATAGTTAGCCAATATTTTCTTAATGCTTGGGATGCCATCACAATAAGCATCCTATAAAAAATCATTGTTACAATTGGAAGTGCTGGCTGAAAATGATAAGTTTGTTCCTCATTAAAGCCCCTTACACATGAAACCTCTAAACAATAATGTGCCGGCAGTAAAAAAGCAATGGGTTGCTCCGGAAATCACAACCATTCAAATCAATGGTAACGGCGTTGCCGGTTTCGATTTCGCCAGTGAACAAGTGAGCTAACAAATTTACACAGAGGGAGTTTTGGTTGGAGTAACTTAAAAGAATAGTAAGAAATTGTTATCAACCACCGGACTACTCAATGAATGACTGGTGCTTTACCTGCTATCCATTGAATCAGGCTGCCCGATAAAGCCGGGCTCCCAGGTTGCTGCCTGATAAATCATTTTATCTGCAAATTAATTTAGTATAAATTTGCTAAATTTTTGAGCGATAATTATGGAGTATGCAATTGTAGATATTGAAACTACAGGGGGCAATGCAAGTTCGGGCAGCATTACCGAAATTGCAATACGTATTTTTGATGGCAACCGTATTATTGACAGTTATGAAACGCTGGTAAAGCCTCATCATGCCATACCTCCCTATGTTGCATCGCTCACCGGTATTGACGATGCCATGGTTGAAAATTGCCTTCCTTTTGGCGGCGTTGCCAGGGAAGTGTTTGCTATGCTGGAAGGCAGAACCTTTGTGGCGCATAATGTCAACTTCGATTATTCCTTTCTGAAACATCACCTGGGTAGCGCGGGGTACCAGTATACGGCTCCCAAATTGTGCACGATCAGAATGAGCCGGAAGATCAGGCCCGGCCTGCCTTCGTACAGCCTGGGCAATTTATGCGATTCGTTGGATATCAGCATGGCAAGCCGGCACAGGGCGGGCGGCGATGCAGATGCCACAACCCTGCTGTTTTCAAAACTGCTGGCATGGGACCTTGACGGGGTTATTCCGGCTATGTTAAATGAAGTGGCTGAAGAAAGGGAACTACCCGCAGCGCTCCGAAACGATTTTGACCAGTTGCCTAACACGCCCGGCGTTTATTATTTTTATAATGACAGCGGAGACGTCATTTACATCGGCAAGGCCAGGGATCTGAAAAAGAGGGTGGCACAGCATTTTGCCATCCATAGTCCTAACCGCAAGGGCTCCAGATTTGCCAAAAAAGTAGCACGCATCAGTTATGAAGCCTGCGGAACCGAACTAATGGCTCTGATACTCGAAGTGCTGGAGATCAAAAGAATTTATCCAAAGTATAATACCGCCCTGAAAAAGTATGAAGCAAAGGCTGGGCTTTTTGTTTATGAAGATGAGAATGGCTATCAAAGGATGACCATCGCCAAATCAAAAAAAGGGTGGCTGCCTGTCCAGGTATTCACTACGCGGCAGGGAGGCATGAACAAATTGCGTGAGCTATCCAGGCGTTTTGGCTTATGTGCTTCGCTATGCCGCTTAAACAGCTGCGAATTGTGCGACCTGGTAGATAAGAAAAAAGATCTGTTATGTACGGCCAATCAATCGCCGGATATTTACAATCAAAAAGTTGAACGGGCGCTCTCTTTTCTAAAGGAAGATGAGCAGGGATTTTATATTATCGATAAGGGCAGAAACGCCGGTGAAAAAAGTTGTGTTTGGGTAGAGAACGGGCAGTTTTATGGAATGGGATATATTGACAATAACGCAGACATTTATTCTTTGTATGATGTAAGGGACAGTCTTACCCGTTATACAGGCGATCACTATATTATGCAGCTGATCATTTCCTACGTATGTAAATATCCGCGTAAAGTGGTACCCATCACAGGCAAGCCGGTCACCGCTGAATGGGATTGACTTAAGAGTCAGCGGGCTTTCTCATGGTTTTGATCACTTTTATGATAAGTGGTATCGTTACTACAAGAACAAATACTCCAATAATATACTTCAGCCAGGGTTGTAAAAAAGGAACACTGCCCATTAAGTATCCGGTTAAAACAAATGTCAATGTAAAACCGGCTGATCCCATGGTGCTCAATATAATGAACCGTTGAATCTTTACTTTGATGATGCCTGCCAAAACAGGGGCAAAAGTGCGAACGATGGGTAAAAAATAACTGCCTGCTATGGCCATCGATCCGTGCTTTTTATAAAAAGCTTCTGTAGAGCTTAGGTAACTGCGGCGAAAGAAACGGGATTCCTTTCTTGAATAAAAGAACTTGCCGGTGCTGCGCCCGATACCATAACCGGTAATGCTGCCCGCTACAGCCGATGCAATCAGCAACAGGCAAACAACCGGCAGGGATGGCAACAGGTCTTCTTTTGCAGAAAGTAATCCAACTGTAAATAATACCGCGCCAACAGGCAAAAAGAAACAGAAAAATAAACCTATGGAACAAAATACCAAAAGGCATACCACTACCAGTCCTCCATATCTGATGATTGATTCAGCGTCCATAATATTCCAGGCATTGTATTAATAACATGTTATACAAAAGTATACCCCCGCTAAGCTACTGCATTCGCTTAATAGAAACAGTATCTGCACCGTTTTAATGCAGTGCAGGGAAGTAGGTGCAATTCAAATTTTCGCTAAAGTTATGCGGTCCGAAGTGGAACTATCTTCTAAATAGTAGAGATTCTCCTGGTACAGAGGCATCAATCATTAATATATCGCTGCGATGCAGCTCTACTGTCTTTATGAGTATTGTTTTACTAATATATTGCAGCTACGCTGCTGTTATTATCGTGCTCATTGCCGCGTAGCGGCATCGTATTAATAGAGGCCACAATAATTCGTTAGCTACCGGAGCTGCATAGCAGTGATATATTTTATTTCAAACAAAGCAGATTTGATGCGATCGCCCCGGAGATTTTCCAACAGACTCGAAAAAATCTACAAAGAAAGTATAGCATAAGCGAAAATTTGATTTACACACGAGAAGTATTCTAACAGGCGATAGCTTTATACCGGTAATGCTTCGCCGAGCTTTAAAATTTTAAGTTCATTATTAATTTTTCCCTCCGCTTTCAGACGGTTCAGTATTTGTTCTGTTTCACCCATGGGCTCATCGGCCATATCGAATGTGCCATAATGGAAAGGAATAAAAAGTTGTGCCCCGGTATCCCTGAAAGCTTGCAGGGCCTGGTACGGATCCTGGTGGTTTTTTCCCATAAACCAGGCAGGTGCATAAGCTCCTGCTCCTAATAGCGCTACATCGATACGGGGAAACAAATGTCCGATAGCTTTGTAATGCGAGCCATAACCCGAGTCGCCGCTAAAGTAAATGCAGCCATCCGCTTTCTCCATAACAAAGCCGCCCCACAGAGTGGTATTGGCATCCGATAAACCGCGGTTGGCCCAATGCCTCGACGGTACGAAAGTAATTTTCACCCCGCCGGTATTATCATACTGCTGGTACCAGCCTGCTGTATGAACCGGGTTGTTAATCCATTTGCCGATCAACCGATCCAGGTTCAATCCGCATAGTATATGGGCCTGTGGATTATTGGCCGACAACAATTGCAGGCTTTTCTTATCACAGTGATCATAATGAGCATGAGTAACCAGGATATAATCTATGTTTACCAATTTACCCGGATCAACCGGCAGGGGAGAGTGACGTTCAACCATAGGTAGCCGGCCAAAAACCGGATCGGTGATCATACGCAGGCCCGCCATCTGTATAAAAAAGCTCGCGTGGCCCAGCCATACAATTTTATCCGCTTCATCGTTCAACCAGTTATCATCAGTTAAAACGGGAATCCGCCAGGTGTCCTTTTTTTTCATGTCCCGTTGCGGGTTCCTTTCAACAAAATGCTTCAGGATCATCCCCATACTTAAAACGGTAGGTCCGTCCAGGTTAATAAACCGGCCCGATTGATCTACAGGAGTGCCGCTCCAATTATCCATTACTGTTTTTAATGCTGGGTTATTAATAAAGCTTGTAATAGCAGGAAGTTTTCTTTCAGGGAACATATTTTACCTTTTTAATTACATCACTATCAAAGGGGCGCCGGCCCCATAGTTCGATACACCATATTACAATATAAATATTAAACCCTGATAATATATTAAAAGCTGCTAAAATTCCGGGTGGAAGTGAGGGTTATTAAAATCAAAATGCTGCTGCAGGTCAGGAATAAATATCTCTAAAACGTAACAAAATAAGGGCAGCCGGGCACTTAACAAAAGGAAAACAGATTTATCATCCATTATTTACGCTAACTGATTCATTTTTATCAGGTTAAATTAAGTATATTGCACCGGGTTAACCCTCTGAACCGAGCCAAAGCTAGCCCAATCCTTCTAATGATTAAAACTAATTTTAAAGCCGCCTTAAAGGCCAGGCGAGCTAAGTCGTATTTACTAACCTTTGCCGTTTTTTCTTTGTTGTGGTTGAACGATGTAAAGGCACAAACAGCGCTTAACCCCGGCGACATTTGTTTTGTGGGTTATTACAGGGTAAGTGCATCCAATGCCGGCTTTTCTTTTGTTACGCTAAATCGTATATCAAGAGGAACGGTGATTTACATCACAGAAATGGGAGTAGACGGTACCACAGGTTGGGGTTTAGCTCCGGAAGGTTATATTAAATGGACCGTGGGCAACAGCACCGGGCAAGATCTTTTACCGGGTGCAATCGTAAGCGTTGTTTCACCGCAAACTACAGGCGGTTTGGTTGCCAATATGCGTACTGCGGCCGGTGCTACAGTTACGATAACATCAGAATTTGCAGGTTCTGTTGCTCCATCTGCTACGTTCAATATGAGCTCAGGTGGCGACCCGTTACTAATCTTTCAGACAAAATCACCCTCCAAAACTTTTACGCAGATAAACGACGCTAATTTACCGTTAACCGATATCAACTTTATTACCGGTATTACTACAGATTATAATAGTGCCACCATTAATTCGG
This sequence comes from Paraniabella aurantiaca, assembly GCF_050309965.1. Lineage (NCBI taxonomy): Bacteria > Pseudomonadati > Bacteroidota > Chitinophagia > Chitinophagales > Chitinophagaceae > Paraniabella > Paraniabella aurantiaca. The sequence continues at coordinate 498,241 of NZ_JBLOSY010000002.1, forward strand.
TTACAAAATGGACATCAGGGACACAGGACGGAAGAGTAGATGGGATTACTTCGGTTCAGGAGTCTACCGTTCCACCGGGATTGACCAATGGCGCCAACTGTATTTCTTTAGGTGCTGCAGGCACTAACGAAAACTATGCAAAGTATACAGGGGCCTTAAGCGGATCGCGCGCAGAGATCATAGCGAGGATGAATAATCCTTCCAACTGGGATGCGGTAACCACTCCCACTACAACCATTACGCTGGCCAATTTCACCGGCAATGTAGTGCTACCGGTAGTATTTAACGGACTGAAAGCAGAGCTGAAAAATAGTAAGTTGATAGTAGACTGGAGCACCGTATCCGAAAATAACAATGCTTATTTTGAAGTGCAGGGTTCATCAAACGGGGTGGACTTTATCAAATTGGGCACTGTTTCTTCAAAGGGCAACAATGGAAACTCCTCAGAGCCGCTCAGCTATCAATTTATAGCGGATGCCAATGGCTCTTTGCTACTATCAGGTTTTGGCATTTTAACCCTGCTGGGAGGTGTTTTACTGCTGCGCCTGCAAAAAAGAAAGTCAATACTTTTCCTGGTAAGTGCCTGTATATTTCTACCTGCACTTACCATCACATCCTGCACTAAAAGCATTAAGGCGCCGGATAGTACCGCAGATCAAAAAATATTTATACGTATTGCACAGGTAGATAAAGATGGTACCAGCTCTTTTTCAAAAGTGGTACATGCAGTGGTCAATAACTGATGGTATGCACCGGATGCTTATTTTATAAATGTGGGTAATGGTGGATAAAATAAGGGCGCAATAGTATGGAGTTATTTAACTCTGCACTATTGCGCTTTTTAGTTAATAATTTCCCCTTTATTTTTAGCCAGTTTTTCGTTCCATTCTTCTTTTTCAGCGTTGGTTAGTTTTTCCCAATTGATAACCTCTCCAATTATTTTTAAGGGAGCAGTGCTGCGATAGGACCGGGTAGGGTTACCCGGAAATTTTTTGTCCGTAACATTCGGATCATCCTCAAAACTGCCCGTAGGCTCAACTATGTATACGCGTTCGGCGCCATCGCCCTGGGCCAGGGCAGCAGCCAGCCCGGCACCATCCATCAATGCGGTAAAATAAATATGGTTCATAACTATTTCCGCCTGGTAATTCGACCGGCCACCGGCTACCAGCGAATCGCCGGTTTGTAAGTCAGCTTTGGTACCATGATAAAAGGGGCCCTCATCTTTTAGCTGGCTTTTGAGGGTGTCGGCCAGTTCTTCGTTAACCTTCGCTTTGTCTTTATCTCCCAGGGCTTCATAACACCGCGCCATGTCCCGGTATAAAGACGGCAATGCAGTTTGTACGGAAATGCTACCGGTTTTCTCTGCAGCTTCCAAAGCTTTATCAAACCATTTTAATTGTTCTCGGGTTTCCTGCTCCTGGCGGCCTTTCAAATGAGCCACTATAAACTTTTCAAAATCGTAGGCAGCTTCATGCCATGCCTGCACAAACAGTGCAGCTGCTTCTTCGGGCTGGCCTTTTGCCTGGGCAGCCATGGCCTGCATGCAGCGTTGAATAACGGGATTGTTAGGACTGAATTCCATTGTTGATTATTTAGATGGGGTTGATGATTTTATTTTTTTGATCGGGCTGCCGCTCATGCCTTCAGTAGTGGCAGTCATAAGCGCAATGGCTTTTTCAAAATAACCAGCAATGATCTTTTTTTCTTTATCAGAAAAAGAGGCAATCAGCTGTTGCGACTCGTTGCTGAACGATTGATATAAGGGTTTCAGCAAGGCTGTTATTTTAGGTTTGTCTGGTACAATCAGCACTTTTCGCCTGTCGGTGGTATCAAATTGCCGGCTAACCAGCTTCTTCTTTTCAAACCGGTCTATCAGCCCCGTAACAGCACCGGTAGTAAGGCCGGTCAGGCTGGCCAGTTCACCGGCCGTCATGGTGCCTTTGGTAATAAAAAATCCCAGGTACTTTTGGTCAGTGCCCGAAAGACCCGCCTGCGCCGCCATCATTTCATGCATCTGTAAAGAAGTATAGGCATACAGCTGGCTGAGCCGATGTAGCGCTGCAATTAAAGAATCACTCATTTATCTTATTAATTAATTATCTTAGCAACAAAGATATTTATTTAATCGCAATTTCAAGCCTTCGTTCGTGTTTTTTAATGAACTATTGAATCTCAATGAAGCAGCCTGGTAAACTAATTTATTTAGCAAATAATTACTAAATTATTTGTGATTGTCGGGTTTTAGAAATACCTTGCGTGATAATGTGTTTATTGGGTGTAGTTTTTACATATACCTAATGCGTTTCATATTTAACAGGCCTTTCATGCAGCAAAAATTATTTGACGATACGGATCAGTTTGATTTACCCCTGGATTTATTGTCTTATATACCGGGTTTTATCAGCCCCGAAGAAGGCAATGATCTGCTCCGCTTATTATTACAAACAGTTCCCTGGCAACAGCACAGAGAGGTGATGTACGACCGCGAGGTGGTAACGCCGCGTCTTTCGGCCTGGTATGGAGATGCAAGAAACGATGGAGGTAAAACACAGCCTCTGCCATGGCTGCCTGAGCTGTACAACTTAAAAGAGCGCATAGAACGTTTCAGCGGGGAACAGTTTCAGGGTGTTTTGCTGAATTATTACAGGGATGGTAACGATTCTGTTGCCTGGCATGCCGACAGGGATACTATTCCCGGTGTTAAAACAGCTATTGCTTCGCTCAGCGTAGGGCAGGAGCGCATGTTCGACTTCCGGCATCAGCAGGATCATACTAAAAAGCATGCTATATTGTTGCAGCATGGTTCTTTGCTGCTCATGCAGCCCGATCTTCAAAAAAAATGGGAACACCGTATTGCCAAATCTACTTTCCCGATGAGGGCCCGTATTAATATGACTTTTAGAAAAGTAATGGACAAGTAAGCGCATATCCTGAGCGTTGCTTTTTTTGATATAGTTCAATAAAAAAGATATTAATGGAAAAGAAGGTTAGTGTAAATAATACAGGCATCGATTCGGCCGGTTTAACCGCCGATTATATGCAGGCCATTGCCGAATTTATATGGAATGGCTTTGACGCCGGCGCCACTTCCATTCATATTGATTTTGAGAGTAACGAGCTCGATTATATCAGCTCCTTATCGGTTACTGATAATGGCGAAGGCATTAACAGGGCTACCATTGACGAGAGCTTTGGCAGTTTTATGGACTCTATGAAGAGAGCCGGTTTTCAAAAAACTTCATCCCGTTTAAAAGGTAATAAGGGAAAAGGCCGGTTTTCCTTTGCAGCATTCAGTGGCCGTACCAGCTGGGAAACCCGTTACCGCGATCCTCAATCAGGTCATATACTGCAATACACCATTACGGTAAAAAGCAGCTCTAAAGACCGGTTTGAATTTGGAGAGCCCGTTATATCCGGGGCATCTGCTACAGGTACCAGGGTGAGTTTTCATGATTTGTTTGATGTGACGGCTTATTCCTTCTCGTCTCCCGCATTTATCAATTTCCTGGGCCAGGAGTTTGGCTGGTTTCTTTTTTTGAATAAGGATAAGGGGGTCACTATTTATATCAATGGCCAGCCTGTTAGCTACGATCATTTAATGGCACAGCAGGAAGTGTTTCTGGTACCCATAGTGGAAGATGACACCGAAACCATTTTTAAAGCCACCTTTATAAGATGGGTACAAAAAATTGGTGACAAGTTCTATTTTTATTTCTTAGACAGCAGACAGAGGGAAGTAGTGAAAGAGCTGACTTCGTTTAACAATAATGCCATTGGTTTTTATCATAGTGTTTACGTGGAGTCTGCCTTCTTTGATAGTTTCAACGGAAACGATAAAGAGCAAAGCCTGAATCTTTTTGATATACATTCCAGGCACTCACCTGTATTTAAAATGCTGCAGCACCGCCTGCATGATCTGGTAGGCGGGAAGCAAAAGGACTTTGTAAAACTACAGGCAGCAGACGGACTTATAGCCGGCTTTGAAAAAACAGGTCTCCTGCCAACCTTTACAGAAGAAGAACAGGAGGCAAAGGCTGACCTTATAAATGTGCTCAAAGCTATTTACACCATTGAGCCCCGGCTGTTTATGGCCCTGGGCAGGGAGCAGCAAAAAATGAGCATCGGTTTTATTCACCTTTTGCTGAAAAGCAATAAACGGCAGCAGATTGCCCATCTGCTGGCACAAACCATAAAACTTTCCGTTGAAGAGCAGCATGCTTTGCGCATGGTTTTAAAGAAGCCCGCTGTGGCCATGTAGCCCCAGTACTTTGTTCGCCATCGTTAACGAACATTCTGAGACAATGCTTAGTTTGACCTCCACGCAAGCCGTCATTTCGACTAAGCGAAACAAAGTGAAGCGCACGGAGAAATCTCCAATGCAAGCCGACTCTCGCTTCGTAATGTGCGACCCTTCTCCTTCGTTGGTGTTTTCACCAACGAACCTTTTGGGGTGACGCCTATTGTCTTTTCCTGAAAACACCAACAGGGTCAAAAGGATTTAAATTGGTTTAACTACTTTTATGCCAAGAATTAATCGTTAACGGTGAAAAATTTTTATGTGAAAAGGTACTTTAATTTTTATACAAATTTGTCTGTAGAACCGGGAATACGATATGAACTTATGATGCAGCATGATTTCGAACCTAACTTAGAGCAACTTTATTTTGGCAAATAAAATTTCAGTTTCAATTACCAGGAAAAATTTCGGGACAAAAAGCAATGTATTTTCATTCATAATGTTGATCATGCTTTTTTTATTGGGAGTAATGGGAGCCATTTTAAATTGGCGGCAGGGCATTGGGGCGGTTGGGATTATCATTGTAATTTATTTATTTAATAGAGTATTGAAGGTTAAATGGGGAGTTCTTGCAATAATTGGTTTGTTGGGCATTATTTCACTGAGCTATATTTTTGATTTTTCTTTTATCGAAGTGTTGTTAACGGCGGTTGGTTTATCATTGGGTTTATTTTTGACATCTTCTTTTAAAGAAATAAAAGCCCGGGAATCAGTTGAATTGTTTTACCTGGATAGTAAGAAATTAAAATGTCTTTCCACCAACGACGCTGACTACAAAGGGTATGCGCTCGATCCTAAAAATTTCCTTAAAGCCTACGATGCAGTATTTATACAATCAATCATTTTCAAAGGGAATCATTTACTTATCAGTATCGGGAATGATATCATTCGTCCGAGGGAGTTGAATCAAAATGATTTGAAAGAAATCAGGGCGTTTCTATCTGCTCACTTTCCGCATCTTCTGGAAAATGAGGAAGCGTACCATGAAAATTTAGAATCAGAAAACAGGTTTTACCTGCGCAAACTCCTCCTGTTTTTGCCCGTTGTTATTTTGGGATTGATGATTTACTTTTTTGCAGGCAATGGCAAAAACCAACCGCTCACTTATTGGTGTTTGGGCTTAATGGTGCTGGTGCCATTTATCTTATTTAAAATTTTGAAGAAGAATTGATCTAAAACTAAACAAAGGCAAATTTTTTACCCTTCGTTGGTGTTTTATCGATCTCTTTATTAGTGTATTCGTGGCATTATTAATTAGCCACAAACACCTGCCTGACCGGCCGGCAGGCACAAATGATGGGCTTGGCCTGTAGGGAGGAACACTAACGGGAGCCTCCTGCGTAGCAGGAGATCCCTCCATGCGTTTCGTTGCACTTCACTTTAGTCGGGATGACGATAGGGAAGAGGCTTCCACCTTCGTTGGTGTTTTTCACCAACGACCTTATCAAATGACGCTTTTTGTCCTTAGCCTGTGCAACAGGTAGGCCGATAAGAAATAGAGTAGCTTATTGATTTCTTTATTAGTGTATTCGTGGCATTATTTATTAGCCGCAAATACCTGCTGTATCTGCCGGTATGGATAACATCCATAGAACCTTACCCAATAAGTGCCTTGTTTAAGCCTGGCTGATACTACCACCGCTTACCGGCGTATCAACTAAAGATAGTACGCAACTGTAACATTTTTAATAATGCTGCGTTTGCTGGTATATGAGATCGATCACTTGTTTGATGTTTACGGCGGTTATCCATTTTACCGGCCTATCCCTCCATGCGCAAACCAGTCCCGCACTTTTTTCCCCGGCTGAACTGCAGGAAGATCTTAACCATCTCCGGCACCTTATCACTACCGTGCATGTAAACCCCTACAGCGAATTAACGCCCGTTCAATACGACTCCCTGTTTAATCATATTTCCGCCTCATTGAAAGATTCGGCTACCGCAACAGATCTTTTTAAAAAAATACGGCCCGTATTGGCCCGGCTTTCTGATGAGCATGCGCAACTGAATCTTAAAACAGAACTGCTGGATCCCATTTACCGCAGCAAACCGGTATACCCACCTTTTACATTAAAGAAGGAAGGCAACACCTATCGTATCGGCTATTGGCTCGGCAATGCACCTCCCAGCTATAAAGAGTTGCAACCGGTTAGTATAAACGGTATGCCTTTGGAAAAGCTGCTGCGCCAATGTGCGCTTGCCACCACCGGCTATCCCGACCAGCGAATGGCGACTGCCTTACACCGGTTTGGCTACCTGTATCCCTGGGCTGCCGATGCGCAGGCCACCGAGTTTACCATCACTGGTGCAACGGGCCAGGCAATCACTGTACCGGGTATTGGTTTAAAAGAGTGGGAGACTTTTCTTGCCGCACAGCAGGTATCGGCATGCCCCGAGCGGGTATCCTATACCCGCCATGGTACTACCGGCTATATCAATGCATGCTCCTTTGACGTACAGCCAAAGGGCAAGTATTCCGTTGACTCCATCAGGGCAACCGTTGACGGTATTTTTGAACAAATAAAACTGGATGGTGTTAATCGGCTGATCATTGATGTTAGTCGTAATGAAGGCGGCAGCACTGCTGTAGGTGATTACCTCATTAGTTATATTTACCGCCAGCCCTATCTTAGTTATCAAACTAACTGGAAAAGGAGCGATGAATATTTAAAGCTGCTTCGTTCCTGGGGTTTTGATAATGCACCATATGCCGCGGAGCCGGTAGGTAAGGTGTTGCATTTTGCGTCAGACAGGATTACTCCTGAAAGCGTTCCCAACCCTTTTAAAGGGAAAACCGTTGTGGTTATCGGTGCCGCCACATTCTCCAGCGCCATGAATTTCGCCACGCTGGTCAAAGACAATAATATAGCTCCGCTGATGGGCCAAACACCTGTTAACGGCCATCCCACCAGTTTTGGAGAAATGTTTTATACCAACCTTCCCCATACGCAGCTCTTTGTGCGTTTTGGGGTAAAAGAGCATATAAGACCGGCAGGCAAAACTCCTGATAATAACCTGCACCCGGATTTACCTTTAACAGATGCACAGATGCGTGATATCAATACCCTCATCCGTAAAGCCCGGGCCATACCATAAGCAGGTTCTGCACCATTACGGGCAATCCCTATTTAAAATTTCACTCTTCGTTGGTGTTTCTCATCAACGAACTTTTTAAGTAATGCTCATTGGGGCTTAGTCATTTTTAAAAGACCAAAAAGATCAGAAACAAATAGCAGCTTATTAATTTCTTTATTCGTGTATCTGTGGCATTATTTAGTTAGCCGCTAATACACGAATGACCGGCCGGCAGGCACAAATGATGGGCTTGGCCTGTAGTGAGGAACACTAACGGGAGCCTCTCTTCGTAGCAGGAGATCCCTCCATGCGTTTCGTTGCACTTCACTTAGTCGGGATGACGATTGGAAGGAGGCTTCCGCCTTCGTTGATGTTTCTCCCCAACAAACTTTCAAATGACGCTTTTTTGTCCTTGGCCTGTGCTAACCACGACAAGGTCGATAACAAGTAATAGCTTATTGATTCTTTTATAGCGTATTCGTGACATTATTTATTAGCTGCAAATACACAAATGATGGGCTTGGCCTGTAGGGAGGAACACTAACGGGGGCCTTCCTTCGTAGCAGGAGATCCCTCCATGCGTTTCGTTGCACTTCACTTAGTCGGGATGACGGTTGGAAGAGGCTTCTACCTTCGTTGGTGTTTTATCGATTTTTTTATTAGTGTATCCGTGGCATTATTTAGTTGGCAGCTAATACCTGACCAGCCGGCAGGCACGAATACTGTCTATTAACCCTATACCTTCGGCGGTGTTTTTAGCCAACGAGCCTTCTTACACAGCGTTGCTGTTTACCGGTAAACGCATACAACAAGCGAAGTCATGCTCCTTGCAGCTTGGCCTATTGGTGAAAAACAGGAATAGAGTTCAAAAGTCATCCCTTGTTTCAGTATCTGGATCTTTGCCGCTTGAGTCCGGTGGCAATAAATTTTGAAGAGCAATACGATGGGCGCTGATAACAGCAATGAAATCTTTCTGTATAGCAAGTTCCTGCATCACTTTTTCCAATAGTAATTCCTTTAATAATAGTTGTTGAGGCGTCTTTTTTTCCTGACGTTCTTTTAATAGCAGGACTGTATGTTCCTGGTGTGTTCTGTTCAAAATATATTCATCTTTTACCGGCCCCTCCTCCAGTTTTTTTATGACCTCTTCTGAAATTTTGAGTCGGTTAAGAGCCCGATCCAGTTGCTGCCCGACATCTCTTAAACTTGTTCGAAATGTCTTTATATCGGCTTCCAGTTCAATTTGCTGCGCTCTCAGTAATTGTTGCTGGTCAACTGTTTTTTCCAATAGCTCGTCACAGGAAGTTGTATCGACCAATAGTTGTAATGAATAGTGTGTCATTGGTTGAGTTTTACAGGATTTAAATCACTTTGAATATATTCTTCCAGGCTATCGCTCATATCCTTAAGAGGAAGGCTATTGCCCGATAACAGGCTTTTGGCGATTTGCTCCCGGGCCAGGAGCATGCCTATTTTGTAGGCGAGGATCATTTGTATCGGCCCTCCGTAAAATTCAAGCGCCATTGTTGCCTTTCGATCTATTTTATCGAACAAATTACGGTGCAAGCTGCCGGCTACATACTGTTTTTTCAGCTGGCGTGCCAATTTTTGCAGCTGTAGAAAATGCTGTTGTTGTTGCTTAATCTTCATCAACCGGCGCTGCAATTTTAAAGCTTTGGCTGCAGCCCTACGCATCTGTGTATCTAACAGGTCTTCTACTTTTAAAAACTGTTCTTGTTGTTGATGTGTAAGAGGTTGGGGGGTGATAGACGGCGACAGATCTAATTGTTCTATTTGCGATTGCAGTGCTAATACCTTATCAAAGGCTTCGCCGGGCAGTTTACGTTCTCTTTTTTCATATAAGGCTATGGTAGATTGCGATACGCCGATTAAGATGGCGTATTGGCGCTGGCTTAGGTGCAGTAGTTTTCTTACTGATTTCATAGTTTATTATTTTAAATGTAATCCCAGGCTATAATTGCTGACCTGTTGCCTGGTGATACTTTTTAAGACGAAGACGATGCGGCTTTTGTAACACTTGTAATCGCCGGTGTTGTAATCAGTTCGGGTGATTACAACAGCACTGATTACATGCTCGGGGACCGTGCAAAAATTGATACAAGCTCACGGGTTAACTGCGGGTTCATAAGTTACTATTTAGCGCATCATAAATATACGACAATAAATTAATGTGTTTTTGCGCAATGATTAATAAAGTTTTGATAAATGTGGGTGATGTTGAGGCTATTGGGGCGATATGTTTTCACTGCTTTAATACGATGTGAGAAAAAACATCAGCATGAGTCTCTCTTCGTAGCAGCAGATCCCTCCATGCGTTTCGTTGTACTTCACTTAGTCGGGATGACGATTGGGAAGAGGCTTCCGTCCTTCTTTGGCGTTATCACCAACGAACTTTTGGTATAGGGCTGGTTACTGCAGCTTACAGGCTTTATGTATCTTGCAGTGGTTATTGCCAATAGTAAATTAAGTGATCTATGAAAAAGAAAGGTTTAATCGCAATTTGGGTAGGTTGGTGCCTCTTGCAGCTGGTGCTGTATTTTTTTGGTGATTTGTTGACGGATATGATGGGTTTGGCAATATTGACACCGTTGTTCTTCGTTCTTGTGATCATACAGCTGGTTAAACTAATAAAGGAAATACCTGCTGTAACCGGGCTCAGGATAGGGAAGCTGCTCAGTTTTATCCTGCTGCTTTTTCTAACCACTGCTCCCTGGATCGTACAAAGTGTAATAGAGCGGCTCGATTGGGTGATGTTATACAACAAAAGAAGTGAGATCATACAACAGGTGAAAAAAGGACAATTAAAACCCAACCGGGAGTGGAGCAGCAGTCTTTGTAAACTTTCTTTTGCTTTACCGCCTGTGTCTGACGGGGGCAACGAAATCGAAATTTACCGCAACAAGAATAATAATGCACTAACGGTGGCATTCTGGACATTCAGGGGAATGCCTGAAGGAGGTTCGCGGTCTTTTGTGTATTCTGAAGATGTAACCGAAATAAGCCAGATGGACCAACGGGTGGCCCAACATCCCGGTAAAAACCGTAAAATACGGGAGGGCTGGTACCAGCTTACTGATGAGTAAGGTGGGGCCGGCTTGGGGGCTTTTGCCGGTGTTACCAGCAAAGGATGAACCCCGTCGACGAAGCATTATGGGTGGGTACCCACCTGTAAACCCCGCAGGGGAATTCTTTTGCCTCGCCGGCGAAGCTCCAACCTTCGCGAACTGGGCGAAGAACTGGGAGAGCTGGGAAAATGGTGGGCAGTTGGCTTTCCTTGGTTAATATCAATGATGTGTTATAAAATCTCCGGTATCTGTCAACTGTTAGTTTTTAATCTTACAATGTCGTAACGTAATACAACTCCATTTGGTGGCAACTATATTTGCGAGTTAAATGCATTATTTTAATTTATTTTGTTGTAAAATGCTAACGCTATGATGAATGGGAAATTTTGTTTAATTGCTGTTTGTGTTCTGGCACTCTTCTTTTACAACTGCAATAGAAAATTAGATAGTACTACTAGTACTAATGTTTACGCCCTGATAAAGGGTATCGACCGTAATATCAAATACTATAAAAATGGAGTTTTGCATATATTGGAAGATACTGACGCAGGAAGTGCATCTGATATATATGTAGATGGTATGGATGTTTATGTAGCGGGTACTGTATATGGCGTACTCAAGTGTTGGAAAAACGATGTTGAAGTTTTTGTAGATAATTCCATCAACCGTATAGGGTCGACAGGTTTATGCATAAGCGGTGGCAGCTTTTTTATATCAGGTTATAGGGAACCTAATGCGTTAGATCATTTAAAAACGCCGCTATATTGGAGTAATAACATCCGGGTTCCTTTAACCACCGATTCAGTGACGCGCGCATCTACCAGCGGCATTGCGGTATATAATGGCGATGTTTATGTATCAGGTTATGAGCAGGTATATTTAGAAAATCCTGGCACGCATATACCCAAATACTGGAAAAACGGCAAAGAAGTAATATTGCCGGGCAACCCCGCATACACTACAGACATCAAAGTACAAAACGGTACTGTATATATATCAGGAGCCATTAATTTCATGCCGGTTTATTGGAGAAATGGCATTGTGCAGGAACTGGAACTACCCAATGGAGATTTTTTCTATCAAACTTCAGGCATATCGGTAAATGGTGGCAATGTATATGTATCGGGCACTATAGGCGAATATGTAGGAGAAACCAGGGTGATAAAGCCCGTATATTGGAAAAATGGAAAACTGGTTCGACTGAATGTGACCGATGCCGAGTATTTCACACATGGTATTTTGGTTCATGGCTCAGATGTTTATACGTATGGATTTAGTTTCAGAGTTGATAAATACGGCAATTTTATACACAAACCTAAATACTGGAAAAATAGCGCAGAAATAGCATTGCCGGGCGACGGGGAATGTGTGTCCCTGTTTATTAAATGATAATAATTCCAAGGATGTAAGCGTAACCTCAATATGCTACAATAATTATGAAAAAATGGCTCAAAACCACACTATGGGTAATAGGCATACCGGTGTTATATGCACTGGCGCTAAGGGTTTACAGTCGATAAAGATAGGTGTGTATATGGAACTTCCTCAAGCGGATTTCAACCCATTTAGTTTGTCCTGGTTTTTATCCCTCGTTCCAGTCCTTTACCATTTTATCAAAATCTGACCAGGAAATGATAATGGGTTTTTTAGCATTGGCGGGATAATATTCTACACCACCTTTAGAAATGGTGATCTGCCCCAGTTTCGCCTCGTCTTTAAAAACATGAAAGTTAGCATCATTTTTTCCTAGTTCCCATTTGGGAAGATCAACGTATATATTATGTTTAGCCATGGTATTGTTTTAATTTAAATGAATATACTCCAAAGAAAGCTATAAAATATGCTCCTTGCTTACGGTATCCCGTAATTTTTTGCTGTTTGGTGCTATTAGATTTGTTTGAAAATTCAGACAATGAGAACATACAAAGTAGTGCCTTATGTGGCAAATATAACGGTGAAAGAAACCACCGGAAGTGTAGCACAAAAGCTGGAAGTACTTATCAACGATTTTGCTTCACAAGGTTGGACATTCGAATCAGTAGAGAAATTTGAAACCATAGTCGATGACCCCGGATGTTTTGGTATTAACGCTAAAACGTCAACCAGCTTCTTTCAATTAGTCGTGTTTTCCAAAGAAGATTAGATGCGATATTTTCTACTATTTATCATACGATTATATTGGCTAATACCAAAGAAAAGCAGGCGACGGTGCTTGTTTAAAGAGACCTGCAGTCAATATGTGTATAGAATTTCCCGACAGAAAGGCCTAAACGCCGGTATAGCCGCCTTAAGGGACAGGAGGAAGAAATGCAGACCTGGCTTTTATTACATTAATTCTGATTTTGTACGCATGGCAGATCAAAGCATTCTCCCAACAAGTGTTATAAGTACATAATTATACATGATGCTACTAATTTAACTTGTTTTAAAACAAGTTGTTGTAAATTCATTTACTTTTAGTCATTCCGGTTAAATAGAAACATTAGAAAATAAAAACTAACTTAATTTATGTCAACAGAAAAGCCAGACAACCTTATAACCGAAAACCCAACTACTAATAAAAAACATCAATGGTTTCGTTTGACCAAGGGGCGAGCCAATTTTCTCCTGTTCTATCTATTATTTATAACAGGTATAAGTGCCTCTATGCTTGCAGTTGTATTGATTGAAGAAATAAATTTCTTAAAAAAGCTTTCCATTTTTTCCACTTCAATTTTGTTGGCAATTTTTTCTGCATTGGTCGGTGCAGGTATTTATTATTCACGAAAATTATACAAAGCTTGCATCAATCAGGATATGTTGATTCCTTTGACTGAGACCGACCGGATAAGACAATTAGGAGTTACAGTATATTACGTATCTCGCCCCATATACGCAGCATGCTTAAGTATAATAGTTTGCGTAGCACTTAGGTCAGGAGCTGAATTTATATCTACTGGTGGAACTTTAAATGAAAAATTTCCTTATTTAATTATATTAATTGGCTTCTTTGTGGGGTATTCTTCAAGCGAATTTATTGACGATTTGGAATTAAAAGGAAAAAATATTGTTGGAGGAATTATAAAAACTAACTAAACCAAGTGATCATGACTCGAAAATATATTGATATTTCATCAATTTCATTCAATGAAGTAATAGTACACACTTTGCCGAAACATAAAAAGAACGAAGATGATGTAGAACCGCGTTTCAGCGAGAGGATGAGCCCTCTTACACTTTCCCTTAAGAGTATTTTTAAAGATAAAATAGTACAAGCTCTAAGAAGTGATAAATCATTAAAGCTTCTTTATAATCCTGAAAGCTCTTCAACGATATCGACTATTGCCAAAGAGGTAATTGAAGAATTAGCTATTGGAAAATCTGAGCACTTTGTAGCAAATTCAAAGAAAATTGCTAAGAATCTTTTTGATATTCAAAAGGGAAATAACAACGAGGGTATTTTAATTATAATCCCCACTAAAGTCAATCAAAGCAGTGCTCTTTTATTAATAAAGCTAGAGATGGACTCGGGTGCTCAGCTTGTTCTGAATGAGAAAACAAAATCGTTTGATATAAATTCGATTGAGGACTTGATGATGACAAAAAAGACTAGAGTTTATAAGGTTGCTTTGTTACTTAAAAAAAGTTTACAAGGTGTCAAGTATGACGCTCTTGTCACAGACAATCAGATTGACATGAAGGCTAAAGTAGAGATTAAGAGTTGGTTTATTAACGACTTCCTAGGCTGTAAACCATTCAAGGATCCAAAAGTGCTTACCCAAAATTTTTATAATTACACGAAAGCCTTTATTGAAACTATCGATGACGATTTAAAGAAAGCTAAGTATCATCAAGACTTAAATTCTTATATCGGAAAGAATATTGACTATCTAAATCCAGAAGATTTTGCCAATGATTATCTGTCTACTACGGCCGAAAAAAACAGTTATAAAAACTATTTAAAAAACAAAGAGTTTGACTTTAGCAGATTTCAAAAGGATATCACTCAGATCGATAAAAAAATAAGAAAAATGACGATGGAGTTTGCCAATGGAATTACAATAAGTAGCGATAGTGGAAACATAAATGATAAAGTTAAACTTGAGAAAACATCAGAAGGACAGACTAAGGCTACAATAACCTCAAAGCTTCGTAAAATCAAGTAACATGGAACTTGATATAGAAGAAATAGTAAATGTTTGGAAAACGGATGAACCTCGTTTTAGAAAGCTGGGCAAGGGGCTGATACCAATTCTAAAAAATGCAGTTAATGATTTGGAGCTTTTTCCGGAAATTTCTTCTCGAGTAAAAGACTTGTTATCGATTATACGAAAGATAAAGAAGAAAAGACTAACGAAAGTGTATAATTATGAAAGTTTAAACGATAAACTGGGGATTAGGATTATCTGTTCCTTTATAGATGATATGGATGTGATCGACAACTATATTATCCAAAATTTTATAGTCAAAAAATCAGACAAGAAAAAAGAGCTACTTGATCCCGATAAATTGGATTACATATCCAATCACTATGATCTTTCCATTGATCCATCAAATAAACAATACAAAAAATTATTGGAATTTGGTGATCTTATTTTTGAAGTACAGGTGAAGACATTGAATCAACATACTTGGTCAAATACCGCTCATGCTTTATCATACAAACAAGAAGCTAACCTTTCCAACTCTTACAAAAGAAAAATTTTTCGTCTATTGTCTCTTTATGAAATTGCAGACGATGAGTTTTCAACGGTTAATTCTAAATTATGCGAAAATAAAGACAACATAATGTACGCCCTCTTAAGAAAAACCGAAGGCAAAATTTACAAATATGCTAAGGTTGATTTTGATAGAGAGCTCTCTCTTCATGTTTTGAATAAATTAGTCAATTATTTTGAACAAGCTGAATTAAATGATATAATAAAAAATATAGATTCTTTTATTGCCAGTAATGAAAAAAAAATTAGAAGAATTTTTAAAGAAAACGCAAAGCGTTTTTATGAAATTAGTTTTTTAACACAGCCGGAAATTTTTATTATTTGGTATAGCCTTGAAAATCATGAATTTTCCATAACTGATAATTGGAATAATGATTTTGAGGAGGAGGAGTTAGAACAAATTCAGATTTTGTGGGGAAAGGAAATCTAAAATTACAAATAGACTCCTATAAGTTTTCGGTGATATGTGGTAGCCAAAATAATATTAATTAACTCTTGCTGCAAATTCCGAAACGCCTCTTAACATCAAGTCCACCTGCGAGAAATTATATTCGTTATATTTCCCATGAGCTGCTTTGTTCCGCAAATCGAGCCAAGCGGTTATGTTCTTTTGAGTGAGTATATTGTAAACTTTAGATTTAGCCAGATCTGAGTTTAACAAATCAGCTTTTTTAGGGAGGACCTTACCATGCCTCTCTTCTGTAGTATCTATACCATACTTTTGACATAAATTTCTTAGATGTTCTTCAAGAACACTTCCTATCATCACTGCTGCAGCGTGTTCATATTTCTCATCGATTAAGTGTTCGGCCATCTCAAGAAAATCTGAAAATATTTCAGAACTTATAAGGCTTCTTATGTCCGCTACCCAGTCTTTTTCAATTTCAATTTTTACCGATGTTAAAATACCTCTTCCTGCTTCTACAGCGTGTAAAGAATGATTTGTCACGGTCTTCTTAAATTGTTCATAATATGGGTGACTTTCGGCAAAAGTTGAACTGATAAATGATAATGAAAACGATTTGAATTTTTGAAATGATTCATTGCTAACCCAATCCTGGCTTATGAAATCTCCACCTGTGCTATAATGAGTTTTCATTGAATCGTCAGCTAGTTGGATGGCATAATCTACTTTCTCAATAAGCACTTTTTTTAAACTCATATTTTTTTAATAAGTGTAAGAGGACTGATTTTAAAGTTATCCTGAAACTAGATTTGTTAATAATTTCAGCTTTCAACTTCACCTCCTCGTATTCTCCAATATCGCCTCCAGCGTTCTAATCGTATCCTCCTTTTCCTTTAACCAACGTTCATATAACTGCTTAATCTCCTCAATGGATTCCAGCCATTTTTCCATGGGATTAATATTAAAGGTGGGTGAGTGGCCGGTGTTCACAAATGATCCTTCCTGGAATGTATTTGATATAATATTAATCGCCTGCTCTTCGTCAAAATTTTGTATGGCTTCCACCGGTATTTTAAGTGCAGTGGCTACATCTTTGAGTATAGCGGCATCCAGGGTTTCCTTCTGCTCTAAAAGGGAAATCTTTTTCTGGTTCCAATCTTCTCCGAGTTCAGAAGCCAGGGCATCCTGTTTCATACCTAACATTTCGCGGAACCTTTTTACGTTACGGCCTTCGTGTATTTTCTTTTCCATCGCTCATGGGTTTTATGCTTTTCAAAAATAGGTTATTTATTAGCAATCATAGTAGTATAAATGTAAGTAAAATATGCCATAGGGCGGATAAAATACCCGGGGTATTGTCGCATTCACTCTTTTAGTGCACTTGTCATTTACTCTCCCCACTGGTGGTAAATTTTAAGGCGGGTGCCGGCCGCGTTTAAAACCGCAAAGCCGTTAGCAAGGGTTTCACGGGCATTGCCCGGCTCTACCGCCAGCCAGCCGGTTTTGAAAATAATAATTGTACAATCGCCCGGTTCGAGCGTGGGAATAACGGTGCTTTTTAATAGATCCACGCAGTAAGCGTCGCCTTTTAGCACCGGTAAATCTGTACTACTGATTGTGTCTGCCGAAAGCGTGAGGCTATCAGTAATCGTCCAGCCGTTCTTTGTAGCAAAGTTAATTACAGCCGCATCGGTGAAAGTAGTTGTATTGCTCTCCCAAACCCAGGTACTATGCCCGCCCCAGGGTCCATGATCGCTAGTGTTCTTTATCAGTAGATCCTTGTGGAAATTGGTCCAAAAACCTGCGGGCTTAGCGCGACCGCAGGACATAGCTAATGTGATGCATACGAGAATTAATAACGGTGATTTCATGCTATTATAAATGTTTATGCGCCGTTGATCAAAGGTGCTCAGGGCCAATCCCTAATTCTTCCTGCCAATCATACAAACCACCTTTATCAAACACATTGCCCGCTAAAAAATGTTCCAGGAACTCCTCTAACGAATGGGTCATCGGTTTACCAGGGTAAATGCTATTAAATATTTCATACCGGCCGTTATTAGTGTATCGAAGTCCCCAGCTATCACTGCTTATCATATACTCGGCAAAATCAAACCAGTTAGAGCCGTAATCTGAGCTATAAGTTCTGATTTCGTGGAGCGGTGTCATGTCAAAGATATCTTGGGTGCAGCCAAAACCGTTGCAGGTGGTATAGAAGGCAACAAAATCTGCCGGTAAGGGGAATCCCATTTGCTGCTCAAATAATTTGAGCATTTCCGCAGTGGCAGGCGGATTTATATCAATGCCATAACTACGGTGCTTTTCAGTAATGGATTGGATCAGTTCTTTTATTTTCATAATAACAGTTGGAGCTATCATTGTTCCTTATTATAATTTTTAAACCCAATAATGTTTCTCCGGCCGGGCTTGCTTTGTTTTTCTATCAGCTCTTTCAATACGGCAAAAATATTATCAATATCGCGGGTATTGTTTTTTACCTCTTTTTCCAATTGGCTTAATTGCAGCAAAATGTCTTTATGGGTAAGGGCATATTCTCTAAGCCTGGTAAATACGCGGATGATGCGAATATTAACTTCAATAGCTGTATCGCTATTGAGAATACTGGATAACCCGCCTGATCGAACGGGCAGGCATTGTTACACCTTGCTCGGTAAAGGCATTAGGCAGCTTACGTATTCCACCCCAACCAGGTAAACTTGATGTCGCAAATTGCGACATCAAGTTGTCAAGCTCTTTCTGAGTTAGAGTCAACATAAAATCGTTAGGAAAGCGTTTACTATTGCGTTTAACCTGTTCATTTAAACGTCTTGTTTCCACGCCGTACATCTCAGCCAGGTCACGATCGAGCCCGCCTGACCGGCAGGGGCAGGCATTACTTTTTGTCCGCGAATAACGTAAATGCGGTTCAATATCTTTTGTTCTGCTACCAGTGCTTGTAATGTTGCTTTTGCCATAGGTATAGTTTAGTGTTTGTATCGAAAAGCTGCTTTCCGTCACAGTTTTTGGCCTCAACTTGTTCTGTCCATTATGGATTGTTGCTTTCCGAACAGGTTATTTACTCGCAAAAGTGCTGGTATAAATATAAGTAAAATACGCAATAGGTTGCGTAAAATACCTTGGATATAAGTAGTTTACCAGCCAATACTATCGCAACTTCGGGTTCATGAAAAACAACTATTATGCAAACACCCAACCCCGATGTTTTTGAAACCCAATGCTGGGCCTACCGCATCATCAGCCACCCGCAGGAGCTGCTCGCAGAAGGCTTTGACTATGCTACCCTGGGCCGCTTTCGTAAATATATACGATGGGCGCTGCAGGCAGCAGCCGAGCTGCGCATCTGCACCAAAGAGGAGCCAGGCCTGCTGATGGCAGGTTTCCAGGTAATCAATTCCGTAATGCTGGCGGCAGCAGCCTTATTAGAACAAAACGAAGCGGGAGGGGAGCCGCTGCCCAACCTCAATGATCCGCTCCCATCAAAGCTGCGCCTGCTGAGCCGTAAGGACAGGGCCGACCCTTACCGCGTGTTCCGCCGGTTTTTTAAGCATCAATCCCCGATTCTCTGGAAGCAGGACCTGAACCGGGCCCTGGGCTATGCGCTGAGCCGTGCGGCTGTAGATGACACCATGAACCTGCTGCCGGTGTATTGGCATGTTACATGCCTTATGGAGGCGGTTTGGGTGGTGCAGGAGAGGGGGAAGGCTGTTGCAAAGCCAGCTGTGGAAGTGGCTTTGCATAGTGCGTGATAACGATAAGAAGGACGTCTTGTTTTTGATATTTGTTAGAGCATATTGATAAAAGGGTTCGAGAAATATCGGTAAGTATTTTAGTTTCTTTCGAACCTTTTTGCTTGTCCAAAAAGGTTCCCAAAAAAGACCCCCGGCGGCACTTACCGGCCTGCCGCCGGGAAGGGTGCTACTATCAACTATGAATATAGTGGTGTGTCCGCCCCACATTACCTACCGTGTTAGGGCGGACGCTGATCTGTGAATATCTATGCTTAATTATCTAAAGCGCTTATTCATTGTAAGGTTCTGAATACCTGATGATGACAATGCGAACGGATGCCAAGCGGCCTTGAAAAAATTGCGTTAAGAAAACAAATGAAGTAAGCCGTTAAAAAGCCGCCACTGTCCGAGCCCGTGGTATTTTATTAACTTTTTTGCTTCCACGGGGCGAGTTTGGCGGGTTTAGGCTTACAAAATTGTTTTTAGCAAATTTTTTCAGAGCCTTGACTTTTTTTGTTACTTTTTTGTGTTAAGACAAAAAAGTAAGGCAAAGAATTAGCGTTATAAAAAATGAAAGGCTCTTCAAATAACAACCTCTGCCAGGTTAACCCTAAACACAACAAACAGGTCCAACTCCTGAAGAGGCCCGGCGCGAATAGTTCGGAGCAAGAAATCATGCAATGGATGGTTGCATCAAACTCCGTATGAGGAGATCACTCCGCTTGGTCGGGACGATGACAAGAAAGGAGACGACGAACTGGAAACATGTAAGAAGGTCATTGCTGCAAACAACTTTATTTGTTCCCTTACAAACTGCATAGTATGTTTGAAGGGATCGGCCTATGCGCGAGGTATGAGCCGCTGCAAAAACTATGGAAGTAAGTATACTATTGTTTGCTTCGGGCATACTGGCTGGCGCTATGAACGCTATTGCAGGTGGCGGCTCTTTTGTGAGTTTCCCGGTATTATTGTCAACCGGTATAGCTCCCGTTACGGCCAATGCTTCTAATACCGTGGCGCTGTTGCCGGGCAGTTTGGCAGGGGCATGGCAGTACCGCGAATATGCCGGTAACTTACAGGGAATTTCGTTAATCAAAATGATCCTACTAACTACCATCGGGGGAGGAGTGGGAGCCTTATTGTTGTTGTATACACCTCCATCGAAGTTTACCATCTTCATTCCCTGGCTGCTTTTAATAAGCTCTTTAACCTTTGCCTTTGGCAAACGGCTAGGCAACCATATCGCAAAACCAGGCAGATCAGCAGGGCTACGGTAATCACCGGGCAGTTTTTGTTGGGCATTTATGGTGGTTATTTTGGAGGGGCCGTAGGTATTATGATGATGGCCGTATGGAATATATTTGGGATGACGGACATTAAGCAGATCAATGCCAATAAGAATGTACTGGTGGCAGCAGCAAATGCGGTTACCGCCCTGCTGTTTATTATAGCGGGTAAAATTGCCTGGTATGAAACAGCCGTACTGATAGTAGCAACGGTATTGGGTGGGTATGCCGGTGGCTATTACAGTAAGCGCATTAACGCCGTACTCTTAAGAAACATCATCATTGCATTTAACTTTATGATTACGGCTATGTTCTTTATAAAAACATATCTGCTTACCTCATCTTAGCTTCAGGTACAATCTTCCCTTCTAAAACTTAACATTGGGTTTGATGATTCTACATTAATTTTATATTATTAAATTGTTATCAATAGTTATGGCGAAAAAATCAAAAGAACAGGCAAAAGCACCTAAGAAATTAATACAAGACAAAATTATTACGCATTTATTACAGGAGTTTCAGCAGTTGGAAACATTAGTAGGTAAGAAAGAATTTGCGAAAAGACTAAAAAAGTCGGCTAAACTAATTACACAGGGTTTGCAATTTGAAGAAGCTACCAAAGAAGACCTGGCCGCCGAAACCAAACCCGCAGTGGAAACTCCTAAAAAAACTGCGGCACCCAAAAGCGCAGCAAAACCAGCCGTGAAAAAGGCAGCTAAGAAATCGGCAGCACCAAAAGCCGCGGCAAAAACAGCACCTAAAAAACGGACTTTTAAAAAGGCATAGTCCGCCACAGCGGCTTTGCACTTTAGTCATCTTCCTTCTAAGTTTTAATAGGGTATTTTAAATTAGCGAGGGACGCTATCGATCCTTCCTGGATTTTTGCTGATGTAACCAGACAGTGCGCTACCGCCATTGCGCAAAGACGCCAGTATATTAAGACCCGGGCAAATTTGTTGTAGATAACCACGGACAACTATGGTGGGGTGTACCCAGGCTATTTTAAAGCCTGATGTATAGGGAGAGGGAGACCGCCTTATTTCTCCTCCATTTTAAGTAGCGCCGTAAATTTACCCTCTTGAGTGGCGGGCAGCTTTGCATCAAAGCCAATCATCACCGTGCCTTTATTGGGTTGATTATAGCTGGCATAATTGTAATCTCCATATTCACATTTATAAGCTTCGGGATTTTCTGAAGGCCTGATGACTACCTTAAAAGGCACATCGCTTTTAAAAGTTACCAGCATGGCTTTACCTTTTTGGGTAAGACGGATGGTATGATCATTTACTATGGCAGCCGTTGCCGGGGTTACCATATTCCATCGTATATCAACGGGCCCCGGTCCGGCTGCTATAGCATCCTCCACCTGTAAATAAGCATCATTTACAATAACGGCTTTACGCGTAGCTGAGCGTAGTTCATCATTCAGGTTTAATGCAGGAGCCAGGTCAATAATAGCCCCCAGTTCCTTTCCGCTTTCTAAAGTTTGAACCAGGGTAGCCTTGCCTTTTACATTATGCCGTTGGTTATTGATGCTAATAGTATTATGGTTCAAATTATTGTACCGGAATATATCCCACCGTTGTGAGTTTTGTTTCATATTCCAGAGATCAACCCCTTTCGACTCAAGAGTGATATAGCTTTGCATGCCAAAATCCATCGCCCATCTGAGGCCTCCTTCATCATACACAAAACTACCCTGGTCCATATGCGCATGTCCATCTGCTGCGCTGCCGCCTTTTATACCCAGGTATTTGCCCTGGTTGTTCTGCCAGTTGGTGCGTACTATAGCAACCGGTGTAATACCATGACCGGCGTATACTTTTTTTACTGGCACCGGCGTTTTTGATACATCCATATTACGGGCAAATATCAGGGCTACAGGTAGTATACGATCTTCATCAGCACCTTTCTTCGTATAACGGCCGTTTCGAATCAGCGCCATTTCGTTATAGATAAGAGAAGGATCTTTTAGCTGATGGGCAAACCAAAACATAACAGGAGAGGGCGCTACCGCATTACCGCAATCGTAGTAATTATAATAAATGCCCGAAGGGCCCTGTGCAAAAAGCATATAGTAGGCAGACTGCATAAAGCCCGGTGCTTTGGACAGGTCTTTATCAGAGCCCAGGGCGCTCTGCAGCGCCGCCGATAGCAATACCTGGAAACTGGTGCCATAGTTCCAGTAACCCGGTCCTTCGGGATAATTACCATCAGGTGCAAATGTTTTTAAAGGCAGCAGGTTCGATTGAACAGCACGTTCAATAACAGCAATGGAAGCCTCCGGTTCCTCATCCATTATAGCCAGGGCGCCAAAAACCAAGCCGGCATTACATACCGAGTTCCAGTTGCTATGTGCATCTAAAAACCAGGCTTCTTTTTTATTATACGATGGCTGGAAGGCCTTTTCGACAATGGCTTTGCGTACCTTTTGTTTGGTGCGTTCGCTTAGCTGATCATACAACCAATCGTAACCAATGGCAACGGCCATGCACATTTCTCCTACATCGAGGAAATGAGACGGGTTCCAGCTTTCAAAATCACAAAGGGCGTTCAGCTCCTGCTCCGCACGTTGTACATATTTTATATTACCGGTTTGGCGAAAACTGTAGGACAGGTAAAACAAACGGGTGAGTGCTTCCCTTGAAACGGCCAGTAATCGCTTTCCTTCTTTTTTAAATACCAATGGCGGCTGCGTTAATAAACCCGTAGAAACCGCTTGTATATAACCGTCCACTTTTCTTAACTCCGCACTACGTACCAGGGAAGCTTTAACCTGGCGCTCTTCTCCCTTATTTAATAAGAGCCTGGGATGCGGTGCTATTGCAGCATAATCAAAAGCCTGCCCCTTGCCATTTTGTTGTGCTGCAACGCCCAACGAAAACACCAGGAGGTGTAGAAAAAATACCCCATATTGTATGCTTTTAAATGGGTTGGCTGGGGTAGTTCTTATAAAAATCCTTTTAATAGTCATATAATACAATTGGTTTATTTGCAAAATGATCATTGTTGAGCATTAACAGGGCTGTTACTGATTAGTAAATATAAACAGGTTCGGGATAATATAAATAATAGTAAATGATTAGCGCTTTAATGAAGACGCTTTGGTATAGTTGTTGAGCTGCTCTGGTAACTTATAATTTAATAAATGGTTCAAGTTTTTGACTATGGGGAATATGGAAGAATATGAAAAAAAAGAAGCTATTGCCGATGTGATCAATGACCTGGTGAAGATCAATAACGATCGTATTGAGGGCTACGAAAAAGCAGTAACTGAAATAAATGATGCCGATGGGGAAGATTTAAAACCCCTGTTTGCCGGTATGATTGCCGAGAGCAAACAGTTTAAAACAGAACTGGAAGCTATTGTATTGATTAACGACGGCGAAATTGCAAAGGGTGCTTTGGTTACCGGCAAATTATACAGGGCCTGGATGGGCGTGAAGTCTATTTTAACCGCAGGTGGCAGGCGTACCATTTTAAGCAGTTGCGACACCGGGGAAGATGCAGTGAAGAAGGTATATGAGCAGGCACTGGACCATAAAGAACTGCCCGAAGGCGTAAGATTATTAATTGAAGAGCAACAATCGATACTACAGGAATCGCACAATACCATCAGGACCCTGCGCGACAAGGCAGAAGCCGGACAAAAAAGCTAATAGATGGCGCCGGCGAAAAAGAAACAGTGTTGTCCAGCCCTTATATTCACAATATACCTCAAGAAATAAAGAACTTGTTTAAACTTTTAGAACGAACGACAATAGGTCGCCCCTGCAAAGCTCAATATTGATAAATGTAATTTTTCCTCTACCCACATCTTGTCCCTTCGGGACTTTATATTGGTAACGATACTGGTGAACAAGTTCAATAGAGTCCTGTAGGGACGGGATATTGGAAAGTTTAAACAAGGTCAACAAGTAACCGGCTGCTTTTGTGAATTAGTGTGATTATATTTCGTTGCAAGACATGGTTTTTTACTATTTTCGGGGGCTAATAATTCAGCCCATTTAATGGGAGAATAGCGTTTTGCTTTTCTAAACAAATCAAAGTTGTAGTGTCCCATGATTTTAATTGTTGACGACCAGGTTGAAAATATTTACTCCTTAAATAAACTATTAAAGTCCTGGGATTTTGAAGTAGATACAGCCCAATCGGGCGAAGAAGCGCTTAAAAAAGTTTTAAAGAACGATTATGCCCTTATTATACTGGATGTACAGATGCCGGGCATTGATGGTTTTGAGGTAGCTGAAACCCTGTCTGGTTACAGCAAAACCAAGGAAATTCCTATTATTTTTTTAACTGCTGTCAATACCGATAAAAAATTCATCACTAAAGGATATGCTTCAGGCGGTATTGATTATATCACCAAACCGGTTGACCCGGATATACTGATCTTAAAGGTAAGAACCTTTTATCGCCTATACGAACAAACGGTAGCGCTAAACGATTCGAAAGAAATTCTGAAACAGGAAATTGAAGCCCGCAAAAAAGCACAACAGGATTTAAATGATAAGGTGGAGCACCTGCATACCACCCTGGAGAGTTTGCCACAGATCGCTTTCAGGGCAGATGCTTTTGGCAATGTGTTCTTCGTTAATAAGAACTGGTTTGACTATTCAACCAATCCTTTAACCTATCCTGAAGTGCACCCGGATGATACTACCATGGAAGCGATCTGGAGCGATTGTATGCAACACCTGCAACCAAAGGAGGTAGAACTGCGCATTCGCGAACTGAGGTCTGGCGCGTACCGTTTTCATTTGTTGAGGATTATTCCTGTAAAAAGCGAAACAGGGATTAAAAGCTGGGTGGGAACTTTCACCGACATTGATGATCAAAAGCAGGAAGAAAGAAAAAAGGACGAGTTTTTGAGCATAGCCAGCCACGAACTGAAAACGCCGCTTACCAGCATTAAAGCCTATATACAGCTAATAGAACGTTTGGAAGATAAGCAGCCCGAAAGTAAAGTGGCTACTTATATACACCGTGCCCACGACCAGGTTTCTAAACTGGATGGTTTGATTAATGATCTGCTGGATGTTTCCAAAATAGAAAACGGTAAACTTAAGATCAATAAGAAACCATTCGACATGGAAAAGTTGATTGCGGGCGTTGTGGAAACCATTCAGTATACCAGCGCACAGCCGGCTTTAAGAATTGAAAGGCAGGGCCCCCTGATCACCGGTGAAATATATGGCGATGCTTTTCGCATTGAACAAATATTGATCAACTTCTTTACCAACGCTATTAAATACTCGCCGGGGGCAGAGAAAATTGTTTTACATACCGCAAAAGACAACGATCATATATATATAGGTGTACAGGATTTTGGTATTGGCATACCCGATCATAAAAAGAAAAATGTGTTCACCAAGTTTTACCGCGTAGAGGAATCATCCGTTCAGTTTCAGGGACTGGGCATTGGTTTATATATATGTGCCGAAATTATTAAACAGCACCAGGGTACTTATGGCGTTGAGTCAACCTTAGGTGAAGGAACCACCTTTTATTTTACACTGCCAACCAGTTAAAAAATATGTCCAAAAAACTCATTCGTAAACTTCAGGTCGGATTTGGAATTTCTATGCTCATTTTATTACTAAGCTCTTCGGCTTCGTATATCAGTATCAGGGAGCAGATTAATAACCGTACCCAGGTCATTCATACCCAGCGCACCATCAGGTCGGCCAACCAGGTTTTGATGGATATGCAGAATGCTGAGACCGGCCTTAGAGGCTTTTTACTTACAGGTACTTATAGTTTTCTCGATCCTTACTATCAGAGCGTAAAGTTGCTTCCCCAATCAATTGAATATGCGCGCAGCCTGGTTACCGATAATGAATTGCAGACGAGGCGCATGGATAGTGTAAAGGTACTGGTAGATAGCAGCCTCCATTTAATGGAAGGTTTGATGGGGCTTAAAAATGCCGGCACCGTCATAAGAGTTGATCAGTTAGTGCAGGGAAAAAACATTATGGATGCCTGCAGGGCTCTGATAGGCCGGTTTACTGATGTAGAAACGGCGCTGCTGCAGGTTAGAAGTGAGAAAATGCATAACAGCTCCAATACTACCTCTATATTTATTGTTGCTGCCGCGTTAATATCCATTTTTATTACGCTATACTTTTATTTGCAGATACGTGAAGAGTTTAAGAAGCGCGAACAAATGCAGCAAGCCCTTAAACAAAAAGATGAGGACATATCAAAACGCCTGGCGATCATTCAGCATATTGCTCAGAAAATATCAGCCGGGGATTACTCGGTAAGAGCAAGCGACGCCGAACAGGATGACCTGGGCAGTATTGGCGCCTCGCTGAATGCAATGGCAGCATCGCTTGAAAAATCATTTAACGAGATCAATACTAACGAATGGAAACAGGCCGGCCTGGTAAACCTGAACGAGATAACAACAGGAAATAAATCGGAACAGGTTATTGCAAAGGATGCGCTTACTCACCTGGTTCAATACGGCGATTGTTTAAATGGGGCTATCTATCTCCTGGATACAGGCAGCCTTCACCTGCAAAGTGCCTACGGCCTCGAAGACTATATGAAGCAGCAATATGCACCGGGTGAGGGTATAGTGGGACAGGTGTTTAATGACAGGGCAGTACGCCAGTTAAACAACCTGTCTGAAACAGATTTTACAGTTACTGCTTCGGCCGGTGCTATAAAAGTACAAAACCTGTTGTGGTTGCCGCTTTTGGCCAAAGGCCAGTGTTTTGGCGTGATTGAATT
Organism: Paraniabella aurantiaca; assembly: GCF_050309965.1. Classification (NCBI taxonomy): domain Bacteria; kingdom Pseudomonadati; phylum Bacteroidota; class Chitinophagia; order Chitinophagales; family Chitinophagaceae; genus Paraniabella; species Paraniabella aurantiaca. The sequence goes on from NZ_JBLOSY010000002.1 coordinate 525,578, forward strand.
GGGAGCCAGTCATTCATTTGGAGAAGCGGACCTTGATTTTTACCAGGAGGCGGCCCGCATTATTACCCTGGAAATACTGGCGGCCAAAGCCCGTAAACAGGTACAAACCCTGCTGGAAGAAACACAGGCCCAGTCAGAAGAGCTGCAAACCCAGCACTCAGAACTGGAAAACCTGAATACCGAGCTGGAAGCCCAAACGCAAAAACTGCAGGCATCAGAAGAAGAACTGCGTGTACAGCAGGAAGAACTGTTACAGTCGAACCAGGAGCTGGAAGAACGCTCAAGATTACTGGAAGAAAAGAACGAGCTGATTGCCAGCAGGAACCTGGAGGTGCAGAAAAAAGCAGAGGAGCTGGCTTTAAGCACCCGGTATAAATCGGAGTTCCTGGCTAATATGTCGCACGAACTGCGTACGCCGCTTAACTCTATTCTTTTGCTGTCGAGGCTGATGGTGGAAAACGGGGAAGATAACCTGAACGAAGACCAGGTTGAATCGGCCAGGGTGATACAAAGTTCCGGCACCAGCCTTTTGAGTTTAATAGATGAGATACTGGACCTCTCCAAAATAGAAGCCGGCAAAATGGAGCTTGAATTAAGCGCTGTTCATTTAAGCGTCCTGAAAAATGATCTGCAGAACATGTTTGCGCCTGTGGCAAAAGAAAAAGGATTAAATTTTTCTGTAAACCTGCATGCAGACGAATCCGGCAAAGATATCATCACCGATAAGCTGCGCCTGGAGCAGGTGATCCGCAACCTGCTGTCTAACGCCCTTAAGTTTACCACCCAGGGTTCGGTAAGTTTAACGATACAACCGGCAGCGGATAACAGCGACCATCTACAGTTCCTGGTTAAGGATACCGGTATTGGTATTAGCCCGGAAAACCAGAAAATTATATTTGAAGCCTTTCAACAGGCTGATGGCTCTACCCGCCGGAAGTTTGGTGGTACGGGCCTCGGGCTTTCGATCAGCCGCGAGCTGGCACGCTTACTGGGCGGCGAAATTACAGTAAGCAGCACATTAGGTGCGGGCAGCGAGTTTAGCTTTATTATTCCCCGATCCAAGCATGCGGCGCCTATAAAACCGGCACCCGAAAAAACTGTTGAAATTACTGTTAACGCCGTGGAAGAAGAACCGGTGCTGGTAAACAATAGTAACCTGGTAGTGGCCGAAATACCAGAAGAAGTAGCAGATGACCGGGCCGCAATAGGGCCTACAGACAAGGTAATACTGATTGTGGAAGACGATACCAACTTTGCAAAGGCATTACTAAAGTATACGCATCAGCGCGGCTATAAAGGAATTATTATTGTAAGAGGCGACCTGGCAGCACCGGCTGCCCTGCAATATAAGCCCGCGGCCATTTTGCTGGATATACAGTTACCGATAAAAGACGGCTGGCAGGTGATGGATGAGATCAAGAGCAATCCCAGAACGCGTCATATACCGGTACATATTATGTCATCGCTGGAGGTTAAAAAAGAAAGCCTGCTGAAGGGAGCTATTGACTTTATCAATAAACCTGTAGCACTGGAGCAGATCAGCAAGATCTTCCGGAAGATAGAAGATGCTTTAACCGGCCATCCTAAAAAAGTGCTGATCGTTGAAGAGAATCCCAAGCACGCCACTGCATTGTCTTATTTCCTCAGCAATTTTAATATTGTATCTGAAATAAAAGATAACGTAGATGACAGTATAGCAGCCCTGATGTCGGATAAAGTGAACTGCGTCATACTGGATATGGGGATACCCGACAAAACAGGATACGAAACCCTGGAGGCGATCAAACAAAAGCAGGGACTGGAAGATCTGCCCATTATTATTTTTACCGGTAAAAACCTGTCGCATGCAGAGGAGCTGAAAATAAAGCAATACGCAGATTCCATCGTTATTAAAACCGCGCATTCTTTCCAGCGTATATTGGATGAAGTAGGGTTGTTCCTGCATTTGGTGGAGGAACATCATCCGGCAACAGAAAAACGCAAGATCAATAAGCTGGGCTCATTAAACGAAGTTTTAAAAGATAAAACCGTACTGGTAGCCGACGATGATGTGCGAAATATCTTTTCACTAACCAAAACCCTGGAGCAATACCAGATGAAAGTGGTATCAACTATTGATGGTAAAGAAGCATTGATGCAATTGGAAGCACATCCGGAAACATCGATCATACTCATGGATATGATGATGCCTGAAATGGACGGTTATGAAACGATACAGCGTATCAGAAGCAAGCCCGGGTATGCAAAGCTGCCGATTATTGCAGTAACCGCTAAGGCCATGACGGGCGACCGGGAACGCTGTATAAGAGCAGGGGCTTCGGACTATATTTCGAAACCGGTAGATAAAGACCAGCTATTGTCATTATTAAGGGTTTGGCTTTACGAAAACTAAGATCAGGCATGGACAAGAAAGAAAAAACCATTCTCATAGTTGATGATGATAACCGTAATATTTTTGCCCTGGAGTTAACGCTGAAGGCAAGAAAATACCGTTATGTATCCTGCACCACCGCTGCCGAAGGACTTCAGATATTACGCACCAACAAAACTATTGGCCTGGTACTGATGGATATGATGATGGCCGAATTGGACGGTTATGAAACCATCCGTATTATACGTGCCTCTACCGAATACCCTGATGTTCCGGTTATTGCGGTAACCGCCAATGCCATGAGCGGTGACAGGGAAAAATGCCTGGAAGCGGGAGCTAACGGTTATATCTCCAAACCTATTAATGTGGACCAATTATTGGATATGATTGAAAAATGGTTATAGATGATAGAACCGGACATCATTAAGGACGAGGAAATGGAACTGCTGCTGCGGGATATTGCAGAACTCTATGATTACGATTTTACGCAATATACCCGGTCTTCTTTAAGAAGGCGGCTGAACCGCATTTGTATGCTGGACAAGTTTACGAGCTTTGCAGAACTGAGGTACAGGATTACCAGGGATGCCGCCTACCTGACACGTTTTATTGAAGAGGTTACTGTTAATGTCACCGAAATGTTTCGGGATCCGGGGTTTTATAAAACGCTGCGAGACGATATACTGCCCACCCTGGGAACCCACCCGTTTATAAGGGTATGGATAGCAGGTTGCTCTACTGGCGAAGAAGCTTACTCCGTAGCCATCTTGTTAAAAGAAGCAGGATTGTATCATAAGTCTTTAATTTATGCTACTGATATCAATCCGGGCGTTATAGAAAAGGCGTCCAGGGGTATTTTCCAGGCCGGGCCCATCAAGCAGTACTCTGAGAATTATATGTTATCTGGCGGTAAGCAGGATTTTTCTTCCTATTATATGTCGCGTTACGATGTGGTAAAGTTTGATGAAGCATTAAGCGAAAAGATGATCTTTTCAACGCATAACCTGGTGTCTGATTCTTCTTTCAACGAATTTCAACTGATTCTATGCAGGAATGTAATGATCTATTTTGATAAAAACCTGCAGGGTAAAGTACTGAAGCTTTTTGACGACAGCCTGCAATCTTTGGGTTGGCTGGCGCTGGGATCGAAGGAAACCCTGAGGCATTCTGCTATAGAACCCCGGTATAAGCAGTGGCAGGGAGAAAAAATATGGAGAAAAACAAGTTAATGTTGTAATGCACTGTGAACAAAGCATCAACAGAAATATTATTGATCGGTGGCTCCGCAGGCAGTATCAGCGTACTGCTGGAAATTGTTCCCCAGCTGGATAAGGAACTTTCATTCCCCATAATTATTATACTGCACAGGAAAGCTCACCCCGAAAGTAACCTGAGCGACCTGCTGAAATTTCACAGCAGCTTACCGGTAGCAGAGGTGGAGGACAAAACCTCATTGCGTGCAGGATGTCTCTACCTGGCACCGGCTGATTATCATCTTTTACTGGAAACCAAGTCGCTGGCAGCATTGGATAGCTCAGAAAAAGTAAACTACTCCCGTCCATCGATTGATGTAAGCTTCCGGTCGGCAGCAGTTTTATTTAAACAGCATACAGCGGCTTTATTATTATCGGGCGCCAATGCCGATGGAATGGAAGGGCTACTAACCATTGCACATTACGGGGGCACGGTATTGGTACAAGACCCTGCATCAGCCGAGTTTGGTTATATGCCCAGGCAAACACTTCTCAACCTGGATGCTGATGCTGTGTTGAAACCGGCGCAGATGGCTTCATTCATTAACATGCTCCATAAAAAAGAGCAACCGTAGTTGCTCTTGTAGTATTTATTTCAGTTCCCTGATCTTGATGTTGCGATAGCTGACTTCGTTACCATGATCTTGTAATAAGATGTGGCCCTTGTCGGCCTCACCAAAATTTTTCCAGTTTTTATACTTACTGATTTTAACCAGTTCCCTGAATTCAGGCGACTTGCGTTCGTACTCCAATACTTTTACCCCGTTTAACCAATGTTCTACATGGTTGTTAGGGTAAACAATTACTTTACCTGTATTCCATTCGCCTATAGCATGCGTTGCGCCTGCCTTCGACGAGGTTTTCAGATCATAAAGAGAAGCCAGTGTACGGTTACCGTCACGCCCCAGCTTGGCGTCCGGATGCACCGCATCATCGAGTATCTGGTATTCTAAGCCGATAGCCGACAAACCTGTTTGTTCTTTCAAAGTAACAAAATACTTTACGCCACTATTGGCGCCGCGGGTGAGTTTAAAGTCGAAGCTTAATTCAAAAGCACCATACTGATTCGTGGTTACAATATCACCGGCATTTTGCGATTCGGCTCCGTCAGATGATTGTATGGTTAAGATACCATTTTTAATAACCCAGCCTTTAGGGGAAGTAGGGAAGGTGCTGGCTTTTGCGCTTCTCCAGCCTTTGTTGGTTTTACCATCGAATAATAATTTCCACCCCTCTTTCTTTTCTTTAGATGTTAAGGTATTTACCTGTGCATTTAGAAAATTACCTGAACCTAGTAATAAAAGAGCCAGAGCTGATGTTGTACAAAATTTCCTGATTTTCATAATATTTGATCCTGTTATATGTATATTTTTTCGTGTTGTAAAATAAATGTGTCATTGTCTGTGATCGCAATTAGTATTTAAAAACTTTACCGTTCACCATTACTTCCTGCGCTTTCTCGTCAAAAGTGGCTTTGGAACCCGTATGTGCCGCAGCGGTGGTCATGATATTGGCAATGCTATGGCTGTAACCCGCTTCCACCGGGGCATTAGGCTGCTTCCTGCTGCGTATGCACTCCATCCAGTTACGAACGTGGTTAGAGGTAAGCACATCTCCGCCGGTATTGGCCGAAGCTACTACCTGCTCATTATTAGGCAGGCTGATTTTGGGCAGGAGGTTAGCCTTCATACCCATGGCTGCAGCCATCTTTTCGGTAAGACCACCCTGGGGCGATATTTTATTAGTGATCAGGTTTAACTCACCGCCATTAGAATAATAGATCTCCGCCGGACGCTCATCGCCGTTATGCATCCTGGATCCGAAAGTAACCTGGAAGCCTTTCGAAAGATCATCCAGCGGGCCGTAATCAAAAGCAGCCAGTAGGGTGTCCCAGTTTCTGCGACCATCCTTCCACTGGTAAATACCGCCGTTGGCTACTACGCTGCGCGGATGTTTTAAGCCGGTAAACCAATGCACGGTATCAATCTGGTGACTCATCCACTGACCAGGAAGACCGGAGGAGTAAGGCCAGAACAAACGATACTCAAGGTAGATACGCGGATCAAATTTTTCATAAGGGCGGTTCATGATAAAACGCTTCCAATCGGTATCGGCTTCTTTTAACTGCTTTACTACATCAGGACGACGCCAGCGCCCGGGCTGGTTCACATTCCAGGTTAACTCAACCATGGTAATAGGCCCAAACTGGCCCGATTGGATGAAATCGTTAGCAGCATGGTAATTGGTACCACTACGGCGCTGGGAACCGATCTGCACAATTTTGCCGGTTTCCTTAACGGCTTTCAAAGCAGCCCTGTTGTCTTCCATGGTTTCAGCAAAGGGCTTCTCCACGTAAGCATCGCAACCTGCTTTTACCGCTTCAATAGTGTGAAGCGCATGCTGAAAATCTGCAGTGCCTATAAATACCGCATCTACAGTTTTACTTGCATATAACTCTTCATTATTGCGATAGGCCTTCACATCGTTGCCCATTTTTTCCTTCCACATGGCAGCACCCTGCTCACGTCTCAGTTTCCATATATCGGAAACACCCACTACTTCAAAATTGAGCTCTTTATAATGGTTCATAAAGCAGGGCATGTGCGAAGAGCGATGGCGGTCAGAAAAACCAACCACACCAACACGCACCCTGTCGTTAGCACCGATAATACGGTTGTAACTTTTTGCGCTGAATACACTGTTGGACACTAACACCCCGGCGCCTGCTATGGAAGCCTGCCTGATAAAATTGCGACGCGAATTTTTCATTGAATTGATACTAGTTTGAGTGGTCAATAAGATGGCAATTGCTCTGCATTTACATTCATGGCATGCAAACAATTTGGGATGAAATTAGTAAAAACGGGGCAGGAAACCGATAAATGATCAATGATATTTTGGCTATCATAACTATATACATCTGAAAAACAACATTTTAAAACTAAAACAATACCCCTTTTTGGAACAAATACGCAAATGATTGAACATGGTATTTGTATTACCTATTGCTCTGATAGCTTACGTTACCATTAAACCGGCAATCTTCATAAGCCCTTGCTATTCCCGGGGTAATGAATTGAGGTATTCTATAGGAGACACTTTGAAATACTTCTGGAAATTTCTGCTGAAAAGACTTTGCGAACTATAACCGACCATCTTTGATATCTGGAACAGCGAAAATTCATTTTGCGCAATCAGGCCGGCTGCCGTTTTCAGCCGGGTAATATCGATCAGCTCTTTGGGAGAAAGAGAAGACAATGACTTTATCTTCCGGTAAAAAGTAGTGCGACTCATGAACATATGTTCCGCCAGGTCATCAATATCTATATTAGGATCCTTGATATTGGTTCTGATATAATCATCCAGCTTTTTTAAAAAGGCTTCATCAGTTTTGGAATGTGCCATTACACGCACATCTTCAAAGGGAGAGCTGGCAAAATGTTCCTTGATCTTTAAACGGTTTTTTAAAAGATTAGCAATCTGCACCTGTAAAAGCTCGGGTGAGAAAGGCTTTTGTATATAGGCATCAGCGCCCACTTCCAAACCCTCGATATGCGCCTTATGGGTATTTTTGGCAGTCAATAAAATGATCGGGATATGGCAGTATTCAACTTTTGATTTGATCAATCTGCAGAGATCAAAACCATCGATACCAGGCATCATTATATCAGATATAATTAAATGCACCGTTTCATTGTCAAGAATATTTTGTGCAACTTCTCCATTGGTCGCCAGGTGCAGGATATAGGTATCGCCTAATACCTGGGAAAGGAATTCCAATATGTCTTCGTTGTCATCTACAATAAGTATACTTTCTGTCATGTAACTACTTCTTTTTCCAGCTGCTTAATTTAAACTCAATTTTTTGTCGCAGCGGCAACTTCAGTTCGAAAATAATTAAATTGGTTTCACCCGATCGCAAACGAATACTACCGTAATGCAGGTCTGCCAGCGATTTAGCTAATGACAAACCAATACCTGTACCCGGCTTTTCATTACCACGCACCCGGAAAAAAGGTTCGAAGATGCGATCCCTGAACTCTTCGGGTATGCCTTTCCCGTCATTCATAAATTGAATAACAAAATAGTCGTCCGCTTCACCTACAGGATGCATCATCACTTTAGCCTGGCTACTGCCATACTTCAATGCGTTCGATAGCAGGTTGGATAAAATTTTAACCAGGGCTTCGATATCTACAAAAGCAACAACAGGCTCGGGCGGAAAGTTCGCCTCTAATTGAACCCCGTTCTTTATTGCTTCGGCCTTAAAGTTATTTATTTGTTCCGTTAACAAAGCCGAAATATCAGTTTTCACAAAACTCAATCCAAACTGGTCGGCCTCTGTTTTCCTGAAATCGAGCAACTGGTTGGTTAATTCGGCTAACCTGTGTGCATTGCGTTCTGCCAAAACAAGGCTCTTCTTGATTTCCGGCTGATCATCTACTTTTTTTACCACCCACTTAATAGGCCCCATGATTAATGTAAGTGGCGTTTGTATTTCATGCGCAATATTGGTAAAGAACTCAATCTTTGCCTGGTAAATTTCTTTTTCTTTTTCATGCTCAAACAGCATCAGCTTATTATGATTTTTTCGATCGAGGTAGTTCTGGTAGTATCGAATAGAGAAATATAAGATGGCTGTTAACAGTAAAGCGTAGAAAACGTAGGCCATATTGGTTTTCCAGAAAGGTGGAAGGATCTTAATAAAAATTTCATTTTCCTGGCCCACCCAATTGCCGGTATTGCTTTCGGCCTGAACAACGAAAGTGTAATTACCCGGTGCCAGGTCAGTAAAATAAGCATCCCGGTTAGTGTTCAGGTAGGTCCAGGCGTTATCCAGCCCCTCCATCCTGAATTTATAACGGGTAACATCGGGCGATGCATAGTTGAGTGCGGCGAACTCGATACTGAAATTATTCTGATCGTATGCAAGTACAACAGTATCAGTATATAAGATGGAGCGTGTTAATGGACTATTGGACTCATTAGGCACCAGTTCTTTGCTGTTAACCCGAAAGCCTGTTATATAAGTAGGAGGACTAGCATGTTTTTGACCAAGCTGTGCCGGATTAAAAGAGATCATACCTTTTACTGATCCGAAATACATAGTGCCATCCACATGCCTGTAGGCCGAATTATAATTAAACTGATCAGTGATCAACCCATTGGAGCGCGTATACATGCATACCTGCTCTGTCCGTTTGTCCAGGCATATCAATCCTTTTAGTGAGCTCACCCATAAACGTTTTGCATCATCTTCCAATATGCTAAATACTACATTACTGAGTAAGCCTTCTTTTACAGTAAACCTTTTAAAAGATTGATGGTCTTTGCTCAACCTGATCAAACCGCCTCCATTGGTGGCAAACCAAAGGGTGTGATCACTGTCTTCCATAATATTGTATACCGCAAACTCATCAACCATTTTATTTTTTACTTTATTGCCAAAACGGATATTGCCTTGCTTCCCGGTTTTGGGATTATAAAAGAAGGCCCCTTGCGATACGCTGCCCGTCCATATATTTCCCTGGCTGTCTTCTTTTATGTCAAAAGTGTACACATTAAAAGGTATTTGCGGTACGCTTTTAAAAGTTTTGAGTTTCCGGTCATAAGTAAAGAGACTTGAACCATGGTACGCGGTACCGATCAGCAAAGTGCTGTCTTTGGTGAGATAAATGCTGGAGACGAAATCACTGGTGGCATTGCCACTGTCTTTTACCTGGGGAAACCTTTCAGTAACCCTACCGGTTCGGATATCCATTATTTCCAGGCCGTGAAAAAACGGACCCGCAAACAACTGGTTGCCCCATGCCAGCAAGCCATGAATATTGGGGTAAGATATATCCCCTGGTTTACCGGTAGCTGTATAATTAATGAACCGGCCGGTAGCCGGATCGAATTGATTGATACCGGCATCTTCTGTACCTATCCAGAGATGGCCTTTGGCATCCGGCACGATCTCCCTTACCGCATCGCCCGAAATAGAGTTAACACCAGGCAGGGGGTAATATTTCTTAAACTTCGAGTTCTCTTTGGAATAATAGTTTAACCCTCCAAAATAAGTGCCCACCCACATGCCGTCCTGGTTATCCTTGCAAAAGGTATACACCGCATTGTCTGCAATAGAGTAGGAGTCGCCCGCTCTTTTGCGAAGATGTTCCGTTTTACCGGAAGCCATGTCATAGATATAGATACCCGACTCGGTCGCCACCCAGTATTGCTGCTCCGATCCCTTTATAATATCTCTTACATAAATGGATGCATATTTATTGGGAGTAAGGGGTAAAGATTTTACCTGTCCGGTTTTGATATTGTAAGTCTTTAAGCCCTGCTTAAAACAACCGATCATCAACTCGTTCGCGTTCATCGCATATATCTTACTTATGGAACGCAGATCCGGCGCCACTTCCTGGCCCACTATTCTTACATAACCGATTGTTTTTTCAGGCTGCCGGTATATGCCAATAGTACCATCATCGCTGCCCACCCAAAGGTTCATTTGCTGGTCGAGCGCAATACAGGATGCCTGTACCTTTAAGTCTGTCACTTTCTTTTGCACCGGATCATACTGATGAAGCCGGTACCCCGACAAAAACCATAACTTATCTTTATGATCTATCACCAGGTGGCTGATATAGCTTTGCGATGCCATCTCAAGCTCTGTAAAAACCTCCTGGTAGGGATCGTATTTAAAAATGCCTTTACCGGTACCTATCCATAGCATACCCTTGCTATCTTCAACAATAGTGGTTATAATATTATTGCCAATATTACCCAGCTTACTGTTCTTATTATTGAAGGATTTAAAAGTGTACCCGTCAAAACGGTTTAAGCCGCCGCCTCGTGTTCCCATCCAGATCAGACCTTTCCGATCCTGCAGGATAGTAATGACCGCATTATGTACCAGCCCATCATCAACCTGGTAATGTTTAAAATAATACTGCCCGTAACAGGATGAAGCGATAAGCTTTAGTAAGAAGAAGCCAACAAAAAAATAATAGAAACGGCGCATAATTCGTTGATCCAAATATATCAAATGGCCTTTATAAAAAAGGGACTGTCTGTCAGGCCTAAAGCTGGTCTGCATTAAATTTCATATTGTTATGCCTACAACAGCGGCGCTGCGGGTACCGATTTTTAAATTTGGCACAAAAAGACAAAACATTGAATAAAGTATTCTGCCCGGTTGATGCCATATAAGATGATGCAATTCAAATTTTTGCCTATGCTATAGCTCCTTTTGTTGGTCCTTTCGCGCCTGTGGGGCAGTCTACAGAGCGATCGCATCAATTCCTATTTGTTTGAAACAGAATATATCACTGCTACGCAGCTCCGGTAACTAATGAATTATTATGACCTCTAGTAATACGATGCCGCTATGCGGCAATGATCACAATAATCAAAGCACCGTAGCTGCGATATATTAGTAAAAGAATAGTTATAAAGGAGGTATCGCTGCATGGCGGTGATATATTATAACAAACCGGCATCAATTTTACTGAAATGCGTCCGACTGGTTTGTGAGACAAAAACCTCGACATAGCCCTGGCCAGTGTCCTCACTGGCTGGAAGGGGAGGGTAAACTACACGTAATAATAATTTTGATACCTGTTTATTATTAATGACTGATGCGTCCGCCGCCACGGGCAAACCGCTGCTATTTAGCAGATGCCTCCCCGTCCCTGCCCGTTCCGGTCAGGCGGGCGTACCGGCACGGGAGGTCATGACCTTAGCGAAAATTTGAATTACTCCCTATAAGATCATTTGGCAAGTATTGCCGGCAATTTGACTAATTTTGTTTGACCCTTTTGGTTTTGTTATCCCCATAATTAATGCGTACAAAAATGATCCTCACCATCATCATTCTGCTACTGGCCATTGCCGGCGGTTTTGCCTATTACCTGAGATCCAATGGTAATGTGAAAGAAAATGCCGGTTTAAAATCAGGCTCCATTCATCGTTTTAAAGTTGCGGCTTTAAACGGCTCTACCATAGATTTTGCAGATTTTAAAGGTAAAAAGATCATGGTAGTGAACACCGCTTCCAAATGTGGCCTGACACCGCAATATGAAGGGCTGGAAAGCCTGTATAAAAAATACGGTGACCGGTTGATCATCGTCGGCTTTCCCTCCAACGATTTCCTGTTTCAGGAGCCGGGCACCAATGCAGATATTGCGGAGTTTTGCCAGCGCAATTACGGTGTATCGTTTCCAATGGCTGCAAAAGTGGAAGTAAAAGGGAAGAACCAGGCCCCGGTTTACCAATGGTTGACGAACAAAAATCTGAATGGTGTAGAAAGCTCTGCCATTACCTGGAATTTTCAGAAATACCTGATAGATGAAACTGGTAAGCTGGTACAACATTTTTCTCCCAAAACAGATCCGGAAGATCCGGAGATTATTAAATGGATCGAGGCTGAGGATTAACCGCTGGTTCGCTGATCATTTAAAGCGCTGCGGACTCAGCTAAAAAATTACCGACGGTATTTGAACGTATGGGCAAGTATCGATAACTTCGGCACTTACCTGCTTTGTGTAAGCCTGTTGTTGCCCTTGCAGCAGCAATTTTAAATATTAAACAATGTTTGTCCAAAAATCAATTACCCTATTGACCACTTTTGCTTTAAGCATCACTTTTGTAAATGCACAATCTTCTTTAAACAAAATATGGGAAACCCCGCAATTACCGGTGCCTGAGTCTGTACTTTACAGCGAAAAAGAAGACCAGCTTTTCGTAAGCCTTATAGACGGTGAGGGAAATAAGAAAGATGGTAAAGGTGGCATCGCGATACTGGGTACAGACGGAAGCATCAAAAATAAAACCTGGGTGGAAGGATTACATGCGCCCAAAGGACTTGCCCGTTATAAAAATGTACTTTTTGTAGCCGATCTTACGGCATTGGTAAGTATCGATATCCCGAGCGGGAAAATTCTTAATAAACTGGAAATTGACAGCGCCGTTTTTTTAAATGATGTAACTGTAGATGCGAAAGGGGTGGTATTTATTTCAGATACCCGTACCAATAAGATTCACCGTATTAAAGATGGCAAACAGGAAGTGTATCTGCGGGATGTAAAGGGACCTAACGGGTTAAAATGGATCAATAAAAATCTCTACGTATTAGCCAGCACCGAGCTCATAAAGGTTGATGAAAAAAAACGTATAACCGTTTTGGCCAAAGGTTTGGAAAAGTCGGGGGACGGGCTGGAGCAGCTGGCCAATGGAGATTTCATCGCCACTTGCTGGCCAGGTATCATTTACCATATAAAAGCCAGCGGTGAACTACATAAGCTACAGGATGTACAGGGGCAAATGAATACGGCTGATCTGGGCTATAATGCTAAAGCGGGTATTATCTATATTCCAACTTTTAATCAAAACAGTGTTATTGCTTATAAGCTGTCAATTAAATAATGTAATTGCTTACTGTAAAAGTACTAGTTAGCTTTATCAAACTTGCAGCCACACCAAAAGACAAAAGATTGCCGGGCATGTACCGGTTTTTCTTTGTGTACACCTCTCATATACTGAAAAAAGAAAATCCCGTGTGGAAACACAGGATTTTAAACCAAAACTAACTGCTTATGAGAAAAATTTAAATGTCGTGTCTTTATGACACAAATATAGCAACAATGTTTAAACGTTTAAACAGATTAACAGGTTTTTAACGATTCGTGGTGACGCCTAAAATGTGCAATCGATAGCACAATAAGGTCTACAGGTTTTGCCCTAATTTAGGGATGTTGGAGGTAAATGGGAATGAGGCCCTAAACTAAATTCCTTAAAACCAATGCTTAGCCAAAGCAAGCATTAAAGGGAGGGGCTGGTTATATGCGCCTGGATTGGGTTCACAGAATAAAAACCCAGATGATTTCTGACTAATCAAATACTATAGATTGCTATGCTAAAAACAAAGATGTTATTATTTTTTGGGCTGCTTTTCTTAAAAGGCTTTTCGCAGGATGTAAGTCTTGAACTGCAAAAAGCGCCCAAACTGAGTGAAGCTCAGCGCGCTCAAATGTGGAAGAACGTTCCAAAAGACGTGAACGTTCAATTTGCTTCTTCAGGAACACGCTATGCGAGGGAGCTTCCTCCCCGGGAAACAAAAACGGATACCTGGGAGGTATCGGGATGGAAAAATGAAAAAGTACATACACAGATAATAGCCTATTCCAAAAAAGACTTAAAAGCCATAAATGTTGTTGCCGGCAATTTAAAAAGCAGCCGGGGCGATGTACTTAAAAAAGAACACATTTCGGTTGGCTTCGTACAATATGTAATGACGGATGAATTCCGGGATGGTTGTGGTCATCGCAAACCGGTTGATTTTGATTCTTCAATGGTAGCAGATATTATCAATACTGATCTTAAAGTAGTCGATATTCAAAAAAATACAACCCAGCCGGTTTGGCTCACCATACATATACCTGAAACACTTCCGGCCGGTAAATACTATGGTACAATAACTGTTAATGCCGGCATTGCCTATCCGTTGCAGGTAATATTGACAGTAGTTGACCGGACCCTGCCTGCTCCTAAAGACTGGAGGTTTCAATTAGACTACTGGCAACATCCGGCGGCCATAGCCAGAGTGCATGATGATAAGCTTTGGAGCAATGCACATTTTGAACGGATGCGCAAATACTATACAATGCTGGCCAATGCAGGCCAAAAGGTTATTACCGCCAGTATTGTAGATGAACCCTGGGGACATCAAACCTATGACGATTATCCGGGTTTGATACAGTGGACAAAGAAAAAAGACGGAACATGGAGCTATGATTATAGTTTATTTGATCAATACATCGACTTTGTAATGAGCTGCGGGATTAAAAACAGAATTAATTGTTACAGTATGGTGCCCTGGAAAATAGCTTTTAAATACTATGATGCGTCTTTGCAAAAAGATGCCTTCTTCACCGGGGCCATAGGAAGTCCGGAGTACAACGATTTCTGGAGAACGATGTTGATTGATTTTACCCGTCACTTAAAGAAAAAAGGCTGGTTCGGCATTACTACTATTGCAATGGATGAACGCCCCATGAAGGCCATGCAATCTGTTATTAGTTTGCTGAAAACTATTGATCCGGAATGGAAGATATCGCTGGCAGGAGAGTGGCATGCTGAAATTGAAAAGGATATTTATGACTATTGTGTAGCATCTAAATGCACCTTTCCTGATGCCATTTTGAAAGAACGTAAACAGGCAGGCAAAACCAGCACCTGGTACACCTGCTGCACTGAGAAGTACCCCAATATGTTTACCTTTTCGCCGCCTGACGAATCCGTTTGGGCAGGCTGGTATACAGCCGCGTCCCGCATGGACGGCTATCTTCGCTGGGCCTATAACAGCTGGACACGCTCTCCTTTAACCGACAGCCGGTTTATTACATGGCCTGCCGGCGACACTTACCAGGTTTACCCGGGACCTTTGTCCTCGGTTCGCTTTGAAAAACTGATCGAAGGTATCCAGGATTTTGAAAAAATAAATGCACTACGAAAATTATACGGGGAGAAAAATGAAACCATAAAATTAAAAGAACTGGAAGCTGCATTGCAAACTTTTACTATAGAGAAATTATCACAGCAGTCTGCACAGCAAATGGTAGAAAAGTATAAACATCTGTTGAACTAGTTCAATCACAGAAGAAGAGACCAAAGCCGGATCAGTCACATGGTCTGGCTTTTTATATTAGCAATTGTTACATGGCCGTTTTCGACACACATCAATTGTATTATTAATTTAATCTAAATCGTTAATAAGTTCTGAGTAACAGGGGAATTGACTAATTCTTTTGATTTGTATTTTGCTCTCCAATTTAAACGGAAGATGACCCTCGAGCAATTTACTAACGCAACTGAGATGAGTAAGATCAAGGCGATCTGGCGCGGCAAATTGATTGCTGAGCGTAAAGAAGAGCAGATCACGTATCGTCTTTTTAAGATTGATGAGTTTTTTGTAGAAGCCAAAATAAACCCGCTGCTGGGGTTTGCCAGGGATTTCCGGCCGATCGAAGATGAGCATAACGCAATGCGTCCTTATCTGCCCGAGCCGGCATCTCTTAATTATTCACTGTTTTAGATCTCACCGGGCGAATATCAAACACTTCAATTTTTATTGAAGTGTATAAGTTCTTAATAATTACAAACCAGGATAATAGCCTTGCTTCGTACATTGCTTTCAGGACCAAGCAGCCATGACAATCAAGAAATTTATAGAAGCCCCTGAAATAGCCAGGATCAAAGCCATTTGGAGAGGCAAGCTTATTGCCGAGCGTCATCAACAGGATATCACTTACCGCTTGTTTAAGGTCGATGATTTTTATGTTGAGGCAAGGATCAATCCGCTCAGTTTTACGCGTCATTTTACTGCCTATGCCACCCTTGAGGAAATCATGCCGCTCTATGCTGATGCGCCCTCAAATGATATTTGTACCATAAAAGTCTCTTAACGGCACCTTTACCAAATACAAGCCTGTTGTTTTTCAAATTTTCATACATTTATCCGAAATGTCGGAAATTTGATGGCATTTTGCATCGGTAGCGGCTTTCATCGCCCTTACCTTCTTAATATTGATATCTTTTACTATTATAACTATGAGCCTGGATCTAATGCTGGCAGATATATTTCCTTCAGACCGGATAAAAATGACCCTGATTGACCTGGTGGCTTACGCCTCAGACGCGGGCTTTTACAACCTGCGCCCGAGAGCTGTAGTGTTGCCGGTTTCGGAGGAGGAAGTGATTCGTTTATTTAAACTCGCCCATGAGCAAAATATACCGGTCGTGTTCAGAACCGGCGGTACCAGTCTTTCCGGGCAATCGGTAACCGATGGTATACTGGTAGACTTAAGTCAGTATTGGAGAAAAGCTGTGGTAGAAAATGAAGGTGCTTCTATCAGGGTGCAGCCTGGCGTAATTGGCGCTGTAGCGAACGTGTATTTAAAAAAATATGGCCGGAAGATCGGTCCGGATCCGGCCAGTATCAATGCTGCTATGGTGGGCGGTATCATCTCCAACAATGCAAGCGGTATGTGTTGCGGGGTATCCAATAATTCCTATCATACCGTTAAATACCTGCGCTTCACACTTCCCGATGGAAAAACTTACAGTACTGAAGTAAAGGAAGACTATGCACGTTTTTCGAAAGAATGTCCTGGGTTGTTTGCCCGGTTGGCTACTATACGGCAGCAGGTTTTAGGCGATGAGCAGATCTATAATAAGATCAGGAAAAAATACCGCACTAAAAATACAGTTGGTTATTCTGTTAATGCTTTTATTGATTATGCTGAACCCTTAGACATATTAGCACATTTGCTGGTAGGGGCCGAAGGTACCCTGGGTTTTATATCAGAAGCGGTGATGCAAACCGTGCCGGATTATCCCGAAAAAGCAACCGGTTTATTATACTTCCCCGATATATATACAGCCTGCCAGGCCATTGTTCCTATAAGTGAGACAGGTGCCGTTGCCATAGAGTTAATGGACCGGGCTTCTCTCAGGTCGGTAGAGCATGTGCCGGGCCTGCCCACTATTATTAAAGATTTACCCGATACTGCTGCAGCGCTTTTAGTTGAATACGGGGCTCCTTCCAAAGAGCATCTAAACGACAGCCTAGCCCGTTTTCAAGAACAGGCAGATGGGTTTTCGCTATTGGAACAACCGGCTTTTACCAGTATTCCGCAACAACAGGCGCTTTTATGGAAAGTGAGAAAAGGTATGTTCCCGTCGGTGGGAGCCGTAAGGAAAAGTGGTACTACAGTCATACTGGAAGATGTGGCCTTCCCTGTTGCGATGCTGGGAGATGCTATTGTTGATCTGCAGCAATTATTTCAAAAGTTTGATTACCACCAGGCCATTATATTCGGACATGCGAAGGATGGCAATATTCACTTCGTAGTTACGCAATCCTTTAACACTGAGGCCGAAGTATTACGCTATGAACAGTTTATGGCGGAACTGGTACACCTGGTGGTGAATAAATACGACGGAGCTTTAAAAGCTGAACATGGTACCGGCAGAAATATGGCCCCTTTTGTGGAAACCGAATGGGGTGGTGAGATCTATGAGATCATGAAGACAGTAAAAAATCTCGTTGATCCTTGTAATATTTTGAACCCCGGGGTGATCATCAACCCCGATCCGCAGGCGCATATCACCAATCTCAAAGAGTTGCCTTCGGTAGAAAGTGAAGTGGATAAATGCATTGAATGTGGTTTTTGTGAACACAAATGTCCCAGCAGGGACCTCACGTTAACACCCAGGCGACGTATAGTGGTGAGACGTGAGCTGGTTAAGTTAAAGCAGGAAGGAGACAACGATTACAAAAAGCTGTTAGACCAGTATCAATACCAGGGACTGGATACCTGTGCGGTCGATGGTTTATGCGCTACCGTTTGTCCGGTAGATATCAATACGGGCGACCTGGTGAAGCGGCTTCGGCGAGAGAATCATTCTTCCTGGAACAATAAGTTAGCGTTGATGACCAGTAAGAATTTTGGCGTTGTATTGAAAACGGTACAAACAGCCGTTCGTTTTGGAACAGCTGTCAACCATACCTTCGGTGCTAATACCATGACTAAAGCCACCAGGCTGATGAAGAAAGTAGCTCCCTCATTTCCTTTATGGTCTCCCCAGCTTACGGGTGCACGGTCAGCCAGGGCGGCAGATATATCAGGTATAGATGCCACCACCAAAGTAGTATATTTTGCCAGTTGCATTTCGAGGGTGATGGGCGATAAGCTGAATCCTAAAGCTGGTATGATGGAGCGGTTTATCAGTGTGTCGCATAAAGTGGGGGTTGGGGTAGTATTGGCTGGTAACAGCGGGAAAAACTGTTGTGGACAGATCTATTCTTCAAAAGGCTTCAGCGATGCATATACGCATATGGTCAATGCTACTATGGCTGAATTATGGAAACATACCAACGAGGGTGTATATCCCATTGTTTTAGATATCACTTCCTGCACTTATACCTTGTTAAATTGCAGGCCTGCCTTGTCCGAGGAAAACAGGAACAGGTTCGATAAAATGCGGATCATCGACAGCATCGACTACCTGTACGAGTACATTCTGCCCCGGGCCGGAAGCGTAAAACGAAAGAATCATATCGCACTCCACCCGGTTTGCTCTTCTTATAAAATACCGGGTTTGGATGATAAGTTTAGAAAAGTGGCTGAGTTCTTTTCTCATAAAGTAACGATTCCAATCTTCGCCGGATGTTGCGGAATGGCGGGAGACAGGGGCTTTCTATTTCCCGAACTAACAAAATCGGCCACTGCATTGGAGGCTGCGGATGTAGTAGATAAAAAACTGGACGGTTGCTATTCCTCGTCAAAAACATGTGAAATAGCCATGTCTGATAACACGGATAAGAACTATCAATCTATATTTAATCTGGCAGATGAATGTCTTTAAGATAATTAAATACAGTAACTTAAAATGTTTAAGTTAAATTAATATTGATTTAATTCTTTTAAAATTTATCACTGTTTGGATGCTACTTTATTTTTGGCTGACACTTGATATATAATGATCGATAAATCGTAAAAATATCTCAATATTAAAACAATATTATTTTATATAAATACTTGGTTTTTAAATAAATATATTTTTTATTTAAAATTTAAGTTTAATAATAAAGCCTGCATTCTGTAATTCGTTCAAAAGTCCATGTATACACCTCAAAAATGGTAGGATGACGATATGGGCGATGACTTGGATCACCCATATACAAAAATACCTTAACGGAACAAATTCATAAAAAAATCAATTATCGTAACCTGGGAAATCATATCGATATGATCAGCCAGACGTTAGTTTCCTTTGTGTACTATTAATCATATTTGCTCTTTCCGCGCTGTTAAAAAGGCAGAAGTTTTGTAGGAGTGATAACTATGTACACCGCAATATTTCCCTAAATAACCACCTGTTCATCTGCAAAAAGAGGTATGGCGCCGCGTGGAATTGTTACTTAACAGAATTGTATGCAACGAATTTGCCTGAACCAATATCTTTGAAAAAAATAATAATGAAACATCTTTTTATATCGATAGGATTGTTGATAGCAGCAGGAGCAGTTATTTCATGTAATAATCAGAAAAAAGTAGCGGCGACCTCCACTCAAACAGCGGAGCAAAAAGAAATCGAAATTACCGGAGCAATTGTAAAGATCGAAAATGGTAAGGACGGGTATATGGCAACTGTAAACGATAAAAATAATAAAAGCTACATCGTAACTATCAGTTTGGCAAACATGCAAAAATCAGGAAGCACATTTAAACGGTTCGAAACAGGCCAAAAAATAAAAGCAAAAGGAACCTTTTGGAAAGACGATGCCGGCAACACTTATATCACCGCCAAAAATGTAGAGGCGGTGCAGTAGAAGCACTTTAGCCTCTGCAACAACATACATCAAAATAATACACTCCGGAAAATACGATTCCTGTTTATGGGTCGTATTTTCCGATGCATCCATGATCATAGTATATCAAAAACCAACGCTCCCGGCGCATTTACCTGGCCTGTAAAAGCTGTGTGGCAAATGCGGCATGCTAAATATCTTTTATATACAGCGTAGCTCTATTGCCTTTGATCTGCCGATGGTAATTAAAGTAAACTTTATACCTCTTTGCAGACAGAGGACTTACTGGCTATACAGGCTATGCAAGCTTTAATAATATGGTTCTATCAATTGATTTTGTGTCAGATTTTCATGACCCATTTTTTTGACATGGCCTCATCCTGAAAAAAGCTAACAGTATTCTAGTCCTGCTACCGGTTTGCAAATGGTAAGCAGCATTTCTACAGTAAGGAGTTGTGCTTACAATGTTCTTGTTCACACACGAACTTCGAAAGCGGTTCATTACCCTGATGAAACTAATGATCCGTAGCCCTTGGTACAATTAGACAAAACAATGAACAATATAGTTCCCAGGTATTTAGTTTCTTCGTTTTAACAATAAATTATTGCTTTTGAAGGATTAAAATATTGTTTGCTGAATGAAATATTGTACTACAGCTTAGAGAAGATGACGAATTGCCCCGATGAATAGGAAATATATTCAAAACTGCATCTGTAAGTTACAAATTATATCAGTCAATTAAATGAGCGTTACCAGGTATCATGTGATAATGATAGGGTTGGTTACGACGAGTGGTGGATCTCTATGCCATTTTTGCTAAAACGATTTAGTTATTTATAAACACAAGACAACGCCAGTATGAAATTTGTACAAAAAAATGCTTGCTTTATCGCCCTGTTCATATTAGGAATAGGTTTTTTTTCTTCCTGTAACAACAAAGACATTATTGCAGGGAAGCGCGATCCAGGTAAGCCCACAGTTTTTTCCGATTTTTCGCCTAAGGAAGGGGCTATACGAACCCGCTTATACATTAGTGGTGACAACTTTGGCGATGATGTTTCAAAAATACATGTATACATCGGTGAACGCGAGCTGAAAGTAGTAGGTGTTAACGGCAAACAGATCTACTGCTGGGTTCCGGGTCAAACCTCTACAGGTAAAGTAAGGGTAGTTATAGATGAAGGCTCTGGAAAAACAGTGGATCATACCTTTGCAGACTCATTCAGCTACGTTAAAAGTACAAGTGTTGGTACCCTTGTGGGCAAGGTGGATGAGAATGGTAACTCGGGGATTATTGACGGAACCTTTGAGGAGGCCGGCTTTAACTATGCAGGCTGGATTACCTATGAACCAACTACCAACGTGGTGCTGGTGAGTGAGCTTGATCGCGCTGTAAGGCGGATAGACCTTGCTAACAGAATGGTATCAACTCTGATTACCAATGGTCAGGCCAGCTTCAATAAATTGCAAAATACTACGTTGAGTACTGACAGAGACACTTTATATTTGGTGGACGATAACGGAAATCGAAGCACCCCTAACAAAGTGGCCATAGCTTATACGCTTCGCTCAGAAAACTATAGACGAGTGCATCCCGTTCTTTATGATGTTGGAGCATTCGGTTTCGCGCAGCACCCTGTCGATCGCGGTTTATTTTACACAGTGACTAATGGAACACCCGTTAAAAAAGGAGTGCCTGATCCGGTAACCGGTGAGTTAGTTCCGAAAGAACTATATAGGATAGGCGGCAATATTAGCGGTACATTACTATTTTTTCACCCCTCTGGCAATTATGCCTATATCCAGGTGCAAAGCCGCATTTATAAAAGCATGTATAACTGGCAAAAACAGGAACTTGAACCAGCTATTATTTTCGCCGGTGGAGTTGCCGGCGATGTAGATGCAATAGGCACTTCAGCCAGAATAGAAAGAGCCTATCAAGGTGTGTTTGTGAAAAATCCGGATTATGCCGGGCAGGCAGATGAATACGACTTCTACTTCTGCGACCAGCATAATCATAGTATCCGCATATTGGCTCCTAATGGCATGGTTACTACTTTTGCCGGGAAAGGAAGTCCAACGCCTGACGGAAGCAAGCGCGGTTATATAGATGGCCACCCCAGGCTGGAAGCCCGTTTTGGCGAACCCTCTGGCATCGATTATGACGTGGAACATAAGATTTTCTACATTGCAGAACGTTTTAACAAACGGATACGTACCATAACCGTTGAATAATCACCCACTTATTACCATTTTTTAACCAATTGCTTTTGTGTCGAGGGGCAGTTCATGCCCTACCGGCAAGCCATTAGGCAGTTACTGAATACCAATTCATGAAAAAAATTATTTTTATACTAGTAGCAATCTTGGGAGCCCTTGCCTGCACCTATGCCCAGGATACGGCGCAGGTAGCCGTAACTGTTACAGGTGTTGTTACCAACGAACAAAAAGAGCCCATCGGGGGAGTTACCGTAGCAGTAAAAGATCAACCTGGTTTGGGAATTGCTACCAACAATAAAGGAGAGTATTCCATTAAGGCTAATAAATACCAATGGTTGGTTTACTCCTCTATTGGTTACCAGCAACTGGAAGTGCTGATAAAAGATTCGGTAAACCTGAACGTAACCCTAAAAGTCGCTGAACAAAATGCGATGGAGGAAATTATTGTCACCGCATTGGGAAGCCAGAAAAAAGCTACGGTAACAGGAGCTATCACCACGGTGGACCTATCCACTATAAAAACCTCTTCATCTAGTATTACCAATGCATTGGCAGGTAATGTAGCCGGTGTATTAGCGATGCAGGGAAGCGGCCAACCGGGTAGTAATGCCTCAGAGTTCTGGATCAGGGGTATTTCTACTTTTGGCGCCGGAACAGGAGCCCTCGTAATGGTAGATGGTTTTGAAAGGTCACTTACAGAAATCAATATAGAAGACATTGAAACCTTTTCTATTTTAAAAGACGCATCCACTACAGCAATTTATGGTTCGCGGGGTGCTAATGGGGTTGTGCTTATCACTACTAAAAAAGGTAAACTGGATAAAGTTTCCATTAACGGCAAATACGAAGGATCTTACAATACACGAACATTTACGCCAAAATTCGTGGATGGACATACTTACGCCAGCCTCATGAATGAGGCTCGTAGTACCCGGAACGAGGAAATTTTTTATAGCCCTGATGATTTAACCTTGATCCAAAATCAATTGGATCCCGACATGTTCCCTGATATTAACTGGATGGATATGTTTCTAAAACCAGGAGCTTTTACACAACGCGCCTCACTGAACTTTGACGGTGGCGGTTCTTTAGCTCGTTATTTTGTATCCGGAAGTTATTTTAATGAAGGCGGTATGTACGAAACCGATGAGAACCTGAAAAGCTATAATACCAACGCTAATTATAAAAGATGGAACTACAGGGCAAATATTGATATGAATCTTACTAAAACAACCCTGGTTCGTATGGGGGTAAGTGGTTCTTTGGAAAAACAAAATCTGCCTGGCGGAACCTACAACGAAATATGGGCTACTCTTCTTGGGTCAAATCCCATCTCCATTCCTATTAAATACTCTACAGGTCAGGTAGCATCAAGAGGTGGTGGCGAGAGGCAGAATCCCTGGGTACTGATAACACAGCAGGGATATATTGAAAACTGGAAGAACAAAATACAGACCAATGTTACCCTGGAGCAAAACCTGAAATTTATAACTCCGGGATTGCGTTTTGTGGGACGCTTTGGTTATGATAATAATAATAACAATTATATCCGTCGTATGAAATGGCCCGAGGGATGGATAGCGCAAAGACAACGTGAATCTACAGGTGAGTTAAAACTTACGCGAACTATAAATGAACAGTTACTCACGCAACAATCCAGCGCCTCCAGCGACCGTTTGGAAACCTTGCAGGGAGAACTGCATTATAACAAAAATATCAAAAGACACAATTTAGGCGGAGTGCTACAGTACACTCAGGAAAAAAAAGTAAATACCGGTACTTATGGCGAAGATATCATGCAGGGAATAGAGCGTCGTAACCAACGTTTGGCAGGCCGTTTCACTTACGGTTATGCTTCCCGTTACATGTTTGATATCAACTTTGGATATAACGGTTCAGAAAATTTTGCTACCGGAGAGCAGTTCGGTTTTTTCCCGGCAGTTTCAGGAGCTTGGAACGTAGCCGAAGAAAAATTTATAAAGGATAATATGGGATGGATGGATATGTTCAAAATCCGTTATTCTTACGGTAAAGTGGGAAATGATTACATTTCTTACAACAACCAACAGGTTCGCTTTCCTTACCTGGCTGAATTTAGTACCAATGCTGACAGAGGGTATAATTGGGGCGATATTGAAAGCAATAATACCTTTCCGGGTCTTTCGTACAGCAGAATCGCGTCCAACTCTATTACCTGGGAGGTATCTACTAAGCATGATCTGGGTCTTGATTTTTCTTTCTTTGGTGATAAATTCGGTGGTGCTCTTGATTATTTTCACGATCAACGCGATGGTATCTATGTAATCAGGGAATTTTTACCGCCTAGTGTTGGTATTCTTTCCGGAGCCTCACCTCGCGCTAATGTAGGTTCTACTTTGAACAAAGGTTTTGACGGGCAATTGAAATTTACACAGCAAATTAATAAAGTAAATTTTACTGTGCGTAGCACCATGGTATATAGCCGCAACGAAATACTGGAAGCGGATGAAGAGTTCAGTAACTATCCCTATAGAAGACGTGCGGGGTACCGTGTAAATCAAAACAAAGGGTTGGTAGCTTTGGGACTTTTTAAAGATTATGAGGACATTCGTAATAGTCCAACTCAAAATTTTGGCAGGGTAGCCCCCGGCGATATAAAGTACAAGGATATTAACGGGGACGGTACTATTGATGATAACGATATTGTTCCTGTGGGTGCTACCCGCTATCCTAATCTTACCTATGGCTTTGGATTATCTGCGAGTTGGAAGGGCTTTGATGCTAGCGTACTGTTCCAGGGAGCAGGTAAGTCGTCTTTCTTTATTAACGGATTTACTGTTTATCCATTTAGTGCAGGAGACTGGGGTAATATACTCACTGATGTAGTAGAATCCAATCGCTGGATATTGGGTGAAAATGAGGATATAAATGCCACCTATCCAAGGTTAAGTTACAACGGAAGTGCTAATAACTACCGGGCTTCCAGCTACTGGTTACGTGAAAGCTCTTACATGCGTCTGAAAACAGTGGATGCAGGCTATACATTCCCTAAAGTGTTCACCAATCGAATGGGCATCAAAACCATGCGGCTATACTTTCTAGGGACCAACCTGCTGACGTTCTCTAAATTCAAGCTGTGGGATCCCGAAATGAACAGCACTAACGGTCAGCAATATCCGCTGGCTAAAACAATCACCATGGGTTTAACCATAAACCTGTAATATAAAAGTCATGACGAAAAAACAAATAACTTTAGGTGTATTGCTCATAGCAGTAATCTCATTTTTTGGTTCCTGCAAAAAATACCTGAGCGTCGAACATTACTTTGATGATCGCCAAAGCGAGGAGCGTATTTTTAAAACAAGGGATTATACCGAGCAATGGCTTGGCTACTGTTACAGTTCCTTGTTGAATTACAATCTTGAAATAGGGCATAGAACCTATAATCTTTCCAATTACTCCGATGATATGTTCTTCAATGAATCGGGCGGTGCTAATGGCTTGCAGTACCGGCAGTTTAAATTTGGAGAATATGATTACACCTGGCTAAGAGATTCCTGGACACAGTCCTATGATGGTATTCGACAGGCCTCTATCATGATACACAGCTTAAAGGAAGGAAGCACCTTTACAGATAAAGAGGTAGCTGATTACAAAGCCCAGGCAAGGTTCATCAGGGCCTACCTTTACTGGTTGTTATTGCGTAAATATGGACCCGTACCTATCATGCCTGACAAAGGAGTAAATTATGACGATGCCTATGCCAACATGTCTTATCCTCGCAATAGTTATGACGAGGTAGCCACCTTTATCTCTGATGAAATGGCCCTGGCTGCTAAAGATCTGCCATTAAAAAGAGATAATCGCAATGTTGCACGGCCAAGCCGTGGTGCGGCCCTGGCCACCCGAGCGAAGGCACTGCTATTTGCTGCAAGCCCATTGGCTAATGGGAACGCAGAGATGGCTGACTTTACGGATGATGCAGGCCGGATATTAATTAGCCAGCAGTACAATGAAGAGAAATGGGCTAAAGCGGCAGCAGCGGCTAAAGATGTAATAGACCTTAATCAATACAAGCTTTACATTGCAGCTCCTAAATTTAAAGGTACAGCAGATTACCCGGCCACTATTTTCCCTCCGGAGCATCCGGAATACTCACACAGAGACTTTCCCGAGGGATGGGCGAATGTGGATCCTTTTGAATCTTATCGTGCGCTGTTTAATGGCGACCTTTATGCCGGTGAAAACCCAGAGATGATCTTTACCAGGGGAGAGAATCAAACGGATGAAGCACACGGCATTATATCGCTGGCCAGGCACCAGATGCCACAGGTGGGCGGTGGCTACAACTGTCATGGTATTACCTTAAAACAGTGTGATGCATATGCTATGAATGATGGCACATCCTTTAACCGTCAGGCGATTCTTCAAAAGTATGGTGCTAACATGTTTGTGCAGGCAAACGAAGTCAATGATTTTAAGCCCTTGATGGCCAATGTTTGGAAAGAGTTTGCTAATCGTGAGCCCCGTTTTTATGCATCGGTGGCTTACAGTGGTGCATTTTGGACCATGTCAAGTGCCATTAATAATGCTGCAGATGTAACCAATAAACAAATATTTTATTATAGGGGTGAAAATGAAGGCATGATTAACGGAGATCGCTGGCTGCCTACCGGAATTGGTATAATGAAGTATGTAAATCCTAAAGATAATGCTACCAGTAATGGTGGTAAAATTTTCCCGAAAGTAGAAATTACAATCCGTTATGCCGATATTTTGCTGATGTATGCCGAAGCCCTGAACGAATTGGGCGGAAACTACAATATTCCGACATGGGACGGAGGAGGCTCTCACGCTATATCCAGAAATATAGTAGAAATGAAAAAAGCGGTTGGACAAATACGTATTCGTGCAGGCGTGCCTGACCATGATATGTCAGTATATGGTAGTAAGGAGGAGTTGCGGAAAAAGATAAAACGGGAACGCCAGATAGAACTATTAGCCGAAAATCAGCGCTACTACGACCTGCGTCGGTGGAAGGATGCCCCGGTTGATGAGGCTGAACAGATATATGGTTACAATGTAATGATGACTAAGGACAGAGCTGCCGATTTTTACACTCCAATACGCGTACCACTTTTACAAACGACTTTTTCAAAGAAAATGTATTTCTGGCCTATTGATTGGAATGAGTTGCAAAAAAACAAGCGAATGACACAGGCTCCGGGCTGGCCTTCATTCGATTAATTAAAAAACTGCATACTTACATAAAAGTGGTAAACATAGCAGTGATACTGAAAAACTAAAAACGTATAATATGAAAAAGTTACGCATATACTTAGCAATCGTAGGACTAGCCTTTGCCTTAGGCGCTTGTAATGACGAGTGGAAGGAGGAACTGTATACACAAATGGTATCTTTTAAAGCAAGACTGGGCAGTGAGGGTGTTTCTGAAGTATACCTTAGATATAATAAAAACGGGGAGGGAATTTATAATCTTCCGGTAATTGTAAGTGGTTCAACAAGCAACCACCAGGACCTCTACGTTAAAATTGAAGTGGATCCTGATACGCTCAATATCTTCAATAAGGAGAAATATCAGCATCGCACCGATCTTTATTTCAAACAATTGCCGGAGCAATTTTACCAATTGCCATCGTCTACCTGCTTTATCCCGAAAGGATCACATACCGAGAATTATCCTGTTAAGTTCAAATTCGATAACCTCGACCTCGTGGAAAGATATGTATTACCTCTTACTATAAAAGATGATCCTTCCTACATTTCCAATACTCGTAAAGGATGGAGAAAAGCACTATTATATGTAAGACCATTTAATGATTTTTCGGGTAACTACTCGGCTACTTCGATGAACGTGTACCTGGACGGACAGACAACTTTTCCGCTGGTGTCGAGTACCAGAACGGCATGGGTAGTAGATGAAAGGTCTGTATTCTTTTACGCAGGGGTGTTTGAAGAGAAGTCTGAAGCACGCGGTGAATATAAAGTAGTGATGGATTTCTCTGATCCGGTTACGCAAGCAGATGGCACGAAAACCGGCACCCTCAATGTTTATGCGCCCAGCAGTGCTATTAATTTTGAACTGACTGCTCCGGCTACTTACCAGATCCGTGAAGTAGCAGACCCCACCAAAAAATACCTGGTAACACGTTATTGCACAGTAAACCTGAAATATAAATATGATGACATCAGTACCGTACCAGGCAAAAAGGTAAGATACCGCGCTGACGGATCGATGACTATGGCGCGCTTAACCAACACCCTGATACCAGACGAAGATCAGGCTATTGAATGGTAGCAGGCCTGTCTTCCAAAGAACAGCAGGGCAATAGCTTACTTAATATTATTTACCCGGAACATCACTTGGCAAAAGATGATGTTCCGGGTATAGCGTTTATATAATTGGAGCATAAATCCCCATACAATTATACTGCCCGTCTTAAGGAAAAGATTTGGTTTTGACTAAAGTATTGGACGGATTGTAATACATTTACCATTGTTCGCGATGGAGAAGACAATGGTATTTTTAAAGTGGAATTTGAAAAACGAAAGCATTATTTTTTGACAGGCATCAGTCAGCTTTGTAGTAGTACTAAATAGAGGCAGACCAGATGAGAAGACTAAGAAATGAATATGGAAAGAAGATCCTTTATTAAAAATGCGGGGTTACTAGCCGGAGGCGCCCTGATCAATCATTCAGAATCCTTTGCTTTGAACCAGCAGGGGGTTATAAAAATAGGCGTTGTTGGTTGCGGAGACAGAGGTAAAGGCATGATGCATGTGATACAGAACCTGAAAGACAAATTCCAGATTACGGCTATATGCGATGTGCTTGACTTCAGGCTCGACGAGGCGCGTAAGATTACGAAGGAAGCCAAAGTAGCTGCTTACAAAGATTACCGCAGGCTGATGGATGATAAAAACGTGGATGCTGTAGTGGTAGCCGTTCCGTTAAATATGCATTTTCCGGTTGCCGAAGCCACGTTACAGGCAGGTAAACACCTGTACCTGGAGAAAACAATGACCTTTGATATACCTCAGGCTTTGAAGTTAGTGGAGCTTTCGAAGCATCGGCCTAAACAGGTGATACAAATCGGGCACCAGTACCGCTATTCGCCACTTTATTATAAAGTAAAAGACATCATAAAGAATGGTGTTTTGGGTAAGGTAAACCAGATTGACTGCCGCTGGGATAGAAACGGCACCTGGCGCAGGCCGGTACCAGATCCTTCCCTGGAGCGCCAGATCAACTGGAGAATGTATAAAGAGTATTCAGGCGGACTGGTTGCAGAGCTGTTATCGCACCAGATTGATTTTATTAACTGGGCTTTTGATACGCATCCCACCGAATTTCAATCAACCGGGGGAATCGACATTTTTAAAGACGGACGGGAAACATACGATAATGTGCAGGTAATGTTCAGGTATGCTGAAGCTGGTATTATTGGCAACTTCGGCTCTACCTGTGGAAATGCTTATGATGGCTATTTATTCAAAATAAAAGGATCAAAAGGTACTATTTCTTTATTGACAGACAAGGGTGTTTTTTATCCTGAAAAAAGCTCGGTACCTAAAAACCAGGTCGTAGATGGTGTAACCGGCGCGTCCAAAATATCCTGGAATAAAGAAGGGGGTACTCCTATTTTGCCCGAGCCTACCAAAGATGGTACCTGGTATGCACTAATAGATTTTTATAAGGCTGTTAAAGCAGGGCAGCTACCAGACTCCAATGTTTATACAGGAGCGAAAACTGCGATATGTGTTCACCTTGCCAACCAGGCTTTATATAATAAAGAGATCACTTACTGGAAGAAAGAGTATACTATTCAACCCTCATGAGCGAAGTAAGTATGGGTTTATTAGATCTGCAACGGCGCTTTCAAAATATTAAATAATGCAGGAGATAGCAACCAGGAAGGTAACAATAAGTGACCTCGCAGCTTTACAGGAGATAGGCCGGAAAACTTTTTACGAGACTTTTGCGGCAAACAATACGGCCGCGAATATGGAGCAATATCTGGAAGAGGGATTTTCAGAGTATAAATTGGCAGTTGAACTCAATAATGAGCATTCGCTGTTCTATTTCGCGCTGCTGGAGGGCCGTATAATAGGGTACCTGAAAGTTAACCTGGGCATGTCTCAAACAGAACTGCAGGATGGTGATAGCCTTGAAATTGAAAGGATCTATGTGTTACAGGAATTCCAGGGCAAAAAGGTAGGACAGGTACTATACGAAAAGGCGATAGCATTGGCCGTTCATTACAAAGTTGATTATATATGGCTGGGTGTTTGGGAAGAAAATAAAAAAGCTATCGGCTTTTATACCAAAAACGGCTTCGTGCCATTTGACCGGCATATTTTTAAACTGGGCGATGATGAGCAAACAGACATTATGATGAAAAAAACGTTACAGGCTGATCAATCAGCCAACTAAGAGCGCTCAATATGTACACGCCTAATAACTGCAAATTTAACGATCGGGGAGAGATGGTATCGTTTATGAAACGCTACAGCTTTGCAACCATGGTTACCAATATTGATGGGAAACCTGTGGCCACGCAGCTGCCTTTTGTTGTGGAGGTTACCGGCGAGCGGCTGTTGTTGAGCTCACACTTTGCGTTAGCTAATGAACAATCCGGACATATAGAACAGCAGAATTCGCTGATCATTTTTTCAGAACCTCATGCATATATTTCTCCAGCTCACTATGATAAAAAAGAAAGCGTTCCTACCTGGGATTATGTGGCTGTACACGCATACGGAATTGCAAAGATTGTGAGCGAAGCGGAACAAAAGATGAAGCTGCTGGAGCAGATGATCGGTTTTTATGAACCGGAGTACCACCAACAATGGAGTAAACTGCCGGATAAATTTAAGCATGGTATGCTGAAAGGCATAGTAGCTTTTGAGATTGAAGTAGCGGAGTTGCAGGGACAGAAAAAGCTGAGTCAGAATAAAACAGCGGATGAAAGACGGAGAATTGTGGAGCAGCTGCAGCAAAGTGATTACGGTGTAGAAAGAGATCTTGCAGCTTATATAAAGGAACTGGATACAGGATTGTAACGAACAGGGTATAGGTAAACCTCTATTCGGGTACTACGCTATGCAACAGATTTGTGCAGTTGTCTGGCTTCCTGGCGTCTTTGCGCCCCCAACTACAGGAGGGGGCCTTAATCTGCATGCTTCATGGCTCGGCAGGGATTATTAACGCCACGAATTCCAGCGTTCCTTTCAGAATTGATTTTCAGGCACAATACACAAATGAATAAAATATATCCGCACATTTGGAATCTCTTAACCGCGAAGAAAGGAGTACACAAAGGATGCGCAGAGAATGTGTCCGGTTCTGGTGAAGTAAAACCTGTAGTACATAATTCAAACTCCTCCGCGTTAACTCTGTTTCTCTTTTTCTCCCCGGTAAACCTCTTAACTGCAAGGTCGAAGACGCAAGGAAGTTGCCGCTTCGATAAATTTATTGTACAGAATAACACAGATAATTGTAGAATAATATAAACACTCATTATTATTTGTGCATCTGTGATTAACAAAAATTTCTGCATTAAATGCCATGTACCCAACAAATACGAATGACCAAAACTAAAAAGGCCGCCCCGTAAGGCAGCCTTATAAGAATTCAGGCACTCCCTATTGATACTGCTCCACCCGTACTACTTTTGAGTAGGTTTTGGTACCATCCTGGTCAACCTGCGTAATACGTATATAGTAAGACGAATTATTGCTGATGGCATCACCGGATTTGCTGCAACCCGCTATCGTAAATGCTCCAACGCTTAGTATTGTCAAAGCAATTATCCACGCTTTTCTACGACCTGAATTGGAGAAAGGAATCAATGCTAATCCAACTAATGAAAAGGCCGCAATAGGTAAACTACCATTGGAAGTCCAATTATAGTTCAATGCTGTATCGCTGTTTCCGTTGGTAGCCTTAGATGTAACTGTTGCAATTTTTTTAAATTGTTGACCATCGGCAGATGCTTCTATCTCAAAATGATCGTTAGCTGTCTCTTTTTCTGTAGTCCAGCTTACATTCAGCTGATTGTTTTTAGTTGACGCGGTTACTGCTCCAAATGTTACAGGCAATACCAGGCCAGCGTCCTTTACCCAGGTAAATGCATCAACACCCATGTATTGATAATTTCCTCCAAGAGTTAGCTGGAGTTCGTCAATTACAATATTGCTGTAATTCTGCCCATTCAAATTGGTCATGTCAATAAGTGTGTAACCATTAGTAGTACCTAAAGAGGTTGCAAATCCGGTAGTTTTGGTTTGGGTGAATTTAGTTATCCCACTTAGTTTTCCGGTAACATTAAGGGTTCCCGTCACTGTCCCCAGCGCGGCAAATAGATCACCCAGATATACCCAGAAGCGGTTAACCTTAAAAAGATTAGAAGTGGTTTTGATGCTGAAAGAAGAGTTTAACAAAGCATTGTCGGCTCCATTAGTTTTTCCTGAATTATCTATATACGTATCGTCGTTGGCAATCCCTGTCCAACCTGTTCCCGGATAGCTTGCCTGTATACTAAAGCCGCCCCGGTGAGAAATAATATTGAAACCAACACCATTGTTGGTGAAGCTGCTATTTCCATCAGCTTCGCCCACAAAATGAACTGTGCTGGTTTGTGCAGAAGAAAACGTAGCAGCCAGCAAGCCGCTGATAGCTAGAAGTAAATACTTTTTCATGTTGATGATTTAGAGGGTGATTTGCTGCAATAGGAAAGGAAGGCCAGTCTTTCTCGTAAACAGCTGTGCGAAGTTAGAATAAAAATATTTATATCACTAAATAGTGATATAAATATTTTTTTAACCCAGGGATGATCCCTTCTTCCAGCCATTTCGACGGGTGGGAGCGTGGCTAAAAGATAACAGCGTCATCCTTTATAGATTGTGTTGTAGCCGTTAATAGGAAAAGTATTGTTTGTCTGCTTTGATCCTGATTTTTAGAAAGATGCCTGTTATCCGTCACCAGAAGATTTACTATAATGGAGTAGCGAAGCAGCTAAATGTTGCTTGAGCACGAAGGTTAGCAGTACAGTCACCGACCAGCGCCGGTATGTTTAGGTCCACTCAGGAAATTGAGAGGTATTCAGATCCAGAGCTGCAATGGCTTTCATTTCAGAAGGACTGAGCTTAAAGTCGAAAATGTTTAAATTCTCCATCATATGTGCTTTTTGCACTGTTCGGGGTATAGCCACTACACCACGTTGATAATGCCACCTCAAGCTTACCTGGGCGTTGGTTTTATTGTGCTTCTTGCCGATAGCAGCCAAAGTTGGATTGGTAAAAAGTCCGTTTCTACCCTCAGCAAATGGCGCCCAGGCTTCCATTTGTACATCGTTTTTCTTTAAATCATTATAGGAGTCCATCTCGTGAAAGAAGGCATGCGTTTCAATTTGGTTGACTGCGGGTTTAATGGTCGCCACTGACATCAGGTCTTTATAGTGAGCCGGGGTAAAATTACTGATGCCGATCGCTTTTATTTTACCGGCTTTGTTAAGCTCTTCCATCATTTTCCAGGAACCTTTAAAATCTCCTCTTGGCCGGTGAATAAGATATAAATCCAAGTAATCGGTGCCCAGTTTTTTCAAAGAGGTTTCAAAAGCCATTTTCGTCTTTTCATACCCGGAATCATCTACCCAAACTTTTGAGGTGATAAAAAGGTTTTCTCTTTTGATGCCGCTTTGTTTGATTCCGGCCCCAACAAAGGTTTCGTTTCCGTATCGGGTGGCTGTATCGAAAAGACGATACCCCAGGGAAATAGCTTCAGCCACAGAACGCTGGCATATATCACCTTTTAGTGAATAAGTGCCAAAACCCAACATGGGCATCAATAAACCGTTATTGAGTTTAACGGTGGGAATGGAGCTTTTATTTTTTATAGTCTTTACAGCACCATATACATGATTACCCAAAGCCGGTAAAAAAATTGCAGAAGCTGCAAACACCGCAGTTTTTTGCAAAAAGTCGCGGCGTTTCATTGGGTTGGGTTGATTCTTAGTATCCATAATATTTTATTCAATCGGGTTTTTATTTTCTCTGGCTGGTTAAAACGATAAGTCCTGATGCAAACTTTTCCTGAGGGCTTTCGCAGTCGTTTTTTATGGCCGGTATATAAGAGGGTTATGTAATGAATTAGTTACGTTTGTCGTGGTAAATCTAATAAATAATGTTGTGATTTTGTCCTATAATTTCGCGTTATGTTACAATAATCGATCCTTTAAAATTTTGCCTCTGTGCGTGGGCTAATTGTGTGATGGGATAGAAGCGGCATCCTTTGGGCGCTGGGGTTTTAGCTATTAAAAAGAAAACTATTTTTTATTTTCTTCTTATCTTATTTTTTAGAAAGATGCTCGTTAGCCAGCACCAAAAGATATAGCGGATAACCCGACCCCTGCCCGCTAATACAATAATAAACAAGCAGGCCAGAGGGCACGCCCTCATCAACAACAATGTGCCTAACGGACACACGACAATAACAACCCGCAATAGGTATGGGTAGGCTTGATGCTTTGGTTAACGGCGAATGCACATAGCGAAAACCATACAATGAAGAACCCGAATTACGTTCACTACAACAATGTAGGTAGTAGTAAGCTAATATATTGGATAGCTATTTCGTTCCGGAAATATTAAATCATGCGTTTATAAAGTAAATGCAGCAACCATCATAATCTTTAGCTTATCATTCCGCTACAATTACTTTCACACCCATCTTTTCGATCTGAGATACTGTAGACCGGTTGACCTGTTTATCGGTAATAATATAATCGATCTGTTCCAGGTTGCAGATCTTGCCCAGTCCGCGCCGGTCAAACTTGCTGCTGTCGGCTAATACCACTACAGTTTGCGCAAGCGCGATCATTTTTTGATTGAGGCTGGCTTCCATTATATTGGTGATAGTAAGGCCATGATCAAGGTCAATACCATCCACACCCAGGAACAAAACGCCACAGGATAGCTCTTCCAGTATTTTTTCGGCAAAGGAGCCGGCAGTAGAGGAGGAGCTTTGGTGCACCAGCCCGCCTAATTGCAACACTTCTATATTAGGGCGATTGCAAAGTTCCAATGCAACTTTCAGGGCGGGTGTGATCACAATGATCTTTTTTTCGGGATGTAAAGCACGCGCCAGCTCATATACGGTGGTGCCGGAGCCAATCATAATAGAGTCATTAGGACCTATAAGACTCAATGCGGTTTTAGCAATACGCTTTTTTTCATCCGATTTGATGAATTCTTTTTCGTTGATCGGTCGCTCAATCGCATAGGGGTTTTGCATGGATGCGCCACCACGGGTGCGGAATAAGAGCTTTTTATCTTCCAGTAATTTAAGGTCTTTACGCACTGTTACCCCACTTACATTCATTTCCTCTATCAACTGGGGAATACTCAGTTTGCCATTTTCCTGCAGCTTCTGCAATATAAGTTGGTGACGTTCTGTTATTGATTTCATTTTATCGGTTTGGTTTGATCTTAATCAAAGGTTGACAGATGGCGGCTCTACCCGGCATTTTGATTTATGTGCAAATTTGAATGGAAATAATTAGAATTTCAAACGCTTCAAAAAACTTTCCTTAAAATTAATATAAACGCTTAATAATTGGTAAAAAACAGTTTCAAAAAGTTTTTTTATCTTTTAATTTGTTTAATTAAGTTAAATTTTATTACATTTGATATTGATTGTGCGTGTGAAATAAAAGGTGCCTGGCAACAGGGTGTCCTTGTTTTTAGAACGATTGCGCTGTTTTCACCGGTTTGAGCCCTAATAATTTGTTTACAAAGCGGTAACAATTTGTTTAAATATGTTTCATTGTTTTGTTTTTTAAAACTTTTGAAACAGTATTTGAAATAAAATTTAATAAAACAAGTAATGCCACAAAAAAAGATCATGCTTTTGAAAAGGAGCCTGCCTCCACCAACTGACGATACTTCTGTAAAAACCGGGCTAAGGTCCGGCTCAACCATCATTTCCAACCGCTTTTTTATGACAAATTTTTCAATCCGGGTTATCAGTGTTTTTATGGGACTGTTCCTATTGCTGTTAATGCCGGCAACAAGTTTTGCTCAAACGCGCATGATTACCGGTAAAGTAACGGATGATAAAGGACAGCCGTTAACGGGTATCTCTGTATCAGTTGACAGCACCGGTATCGGCGCCACCACCAACACAGATGGACGTTATGCTATCAGCTTTGACCGTTCCGGCGCTACACTTGGCTTTACCGGAATCGGGTATTTGCCCCGTCACGTGCCTGTAGGCGACCGTACGGTAATCGACCTCAGCCTGGAGCCTGATATTTCCAACCTGGGCGAAGTGGTGGTAGTAGCCTATGGTACTCAAAAGAAAACAAATGTAACCGGGTCTGTATCGCAGATCGGCAGTGACCAATTAGAAAGAAGACCTAACCTTTCAACTTCAGCAGCCCTCCAGGGGTTGGCTCCCGGTGTTACAGTTACCCAGCAAACCGGTTCGCCCGGTGGTGATGCAGGACAGATACGCATCAGGGGTATCAATTCCTTCGGAGGCTCTAACAGCGCTCCGCTGGTAATTATTGACGGAGTAGCAGGTTCTATAGATGATATAGACGCTAATCTTATAGAATCTATATCGGTTTTAAAGGATGCAGCCTCTTCCGCTATCTACGGATCGAGGGCTGCCAATGGGGTTATCTTAATTACCACCAAAAGGGCCAAAGATAAAATGTCGGTACTATACCGGGGGTATATTGGTCAGCAAAGACCCACGGCCATTCCCGAAGTAACAGACGGTCTTACTTATATGCAGGTGTTTAACGATGCCAGCATGAATGACAATGGCATCAAGGTCTATAGTGATGAAGATATCGAAGAGTTTAAGAAAAAATATGCTGAAAATCCTTCCAACTACGACTGGCAGGATGCTATCTTACAGGGCAACGGTTTTACGCATAACCATTTTATCTCCTTAATGGCTAATAGCGGAATCGTAAGAGTGAATCCGTCTTTAAGCTATGCTGATCAAAATGG
The DNA here is from genome assembly GCF_050309965.1 of Paraniabella aurantiaca. NCBI lineage: Bacteria > Pseudomonadati > Bacteroidota > Chitinophagia > Chitinophagales > Chitinophagaceae > Paraniabella > Paraniabella aurantiaca. Next base: position 562,807 of record NZ_JBLOSY010000002.1, read on the forward strand.
TATTATTAAGAATACAGACTTTAAAAGATATGTATTCCGCAATAATATGGATATCACACCTAATGATAAATTCAATATCAAGTTTGATATTGCTGTCACCAACAAGAACCGGAGGCAGGTGGCCAGCGAGGGTACTATCTGGAACTACCTGGGACGCATGCCCACTAATATTCCCATCCGTTATGGAGACCGCTGGTCTGATGGATGGGTAAAGATCAACCCGGTAGCTTATATCGATGAAGGCGGCAACCGTGGTACCAATAACCTGGATCTGTATGGCAACTTAAGCCTGAACTACAAACCGGCACCATGGCTTTCTTTCACCGGTATGGTTGCACCACGTTATGTAACAACCAATGTGCACAACTTTACCAAGAGCGTAATGACCTATATTGAAGACGGATCTCAGGCAGGTGCCGCCAATACTTTTACCGATCTCACCGAAACGTCTTATCGTTACCTGTATGGTACCTACCAGTTTTTTGCCAATGCGCAAAAAAGCATAAAAAACCATAACCTGAACCTGATGGCAGGTGCATCAAGAGAAACCTATGATGAAAAGTACCTGATGGCATACCGGCGGGATTTTACTTATGATGATTATGAAGTGATTGGCGCCGGTGCAGATAATGCAACAAAAGACAACAATGGTTCGCGCGATCAATGGTTGCTGGTATCGGGTTTTGGTCGCTTTAATTACGATTTTAAAGGCAAATATCTTTTTGAAGCCAACATGCGCTACGACGGTACATCCCGTTTCATCAAGGCTAATCGCTGGGCAGCTTTTCCTTCTTTCTCTGCAGGATGGGTATTGAGTAAAGAGTCTTTTATGCAGGATTTACGCCCGGTAATAAGCCTGTTGAAACTAAGAGGTTCGTGGGGTAAACTGGGTAACCAGAACATCGGTAGTTCTTATTATCCATTCTCAGAAACATTAAACCTGGGTAGTATATCAATGGGTAACCAGATTTACCAGATGATCTCTCAAACGAATATGTCGAACCCTAACTTACGCTGGGAAGAAACCACGATGAAAGGTATTGCGCTCGATGCAACCCTGTTCAACAAATGGTCTTTTACCTACGAGTGGTATGATAAGGTTACGGATGGCATTTTGCTTAAACTGAACACTTCGCAGTTGACAGGTTTGTCGGCCCCTTACCAGAATGCCGCAGTGGTCTCCAATAAAGGTTGGGAGTTCTCTACCCGATACGACGACCAGTTTGGCGATTTTAAATTAGGGGTCGGCTTCAATATTTCTGATGTAAAAAATAAGATCACGGATATGAAGGGACAAACCTCGGGAGCCTTGTTACGCCAGCAGGAGGGTTATGCCATTAATTCGATTTATGGCTATATAGCAGAAGGGTTTTACCAGTCGCAGGAAGAGGTCGCAAAGGCCCCGGTACAATTTGGTACTTTAAAGCCCGGTGATGTACGTTATAAAGATATAGCCGGCGCCTTTGATGAAAGCGGCAATGCGATCCCGGACGGTAAGATCACCGACCTGGATAAAGTGATCATTGGCAGTACGATTCCACGCTATACCTACGGTGGCAATCTCGACCTGGGCTGGAAAGGTATCACCTTCAGTGCCTTTATACAGGGTGTGGGTAAGGCCGATGGCTACCTGAACGCACACTATGTAATACCTGCCGCCAATTCGAGTGCGATCAAACCCTGGCAGCTGGATTACTGGAGGCCTGATAATACCGATGCTGCATTACCGAGAGTATCCATCACTTCTACCAACAATACACAAAATTCCACCTTATGGATGAGAAGCGCATCCTACCTGCGTTTAAAAAATATACAGCTGGGCTATCAATTGCCAAACCACTTGGTAAAAAATATGAAGCTTAAGAATATGTTCATCTATGTGAATGGGCAGAACCTCCTGACCAAAACTAAATTTTACCAGGGTTACGATCCGGAGATCAATTACAATGCAGCTGTTTCCGACGGCGTATCGCTGGGAGAGGGCAATTACTATCCCCAGGTTAAAACATTCACATTTGGTATCGACATTAAATTTTAAATCATGCAACATCTTAATATAATAAAAAAATTCCTGGGAACTGCGCTGGTCTGCAGCCTGGTGTTTGCCTCGTGCAACCTCGACCGTTTCCCACTCAATGGCCCCTCAACCGAAACCTTTCCCGCATCAGAAAAAGAAGCACAGATGGGATTACTGGCGGCTTATCAGTCCATCAGTCAACTGGATGCATCCAGCACACCGATCTGGCATGTAATGGATAATATTACCGATATCGGCTATGCCCGTCCCGGCAACAACTATACTTCACCTATAACCAGTGCATTAACTACCGACAATGCGCTGGCTGTAAAACCCTGGCAGGTTCATTATCGTACTATTGCCCGTTGCCACGCAGTGTTGGATAAGTTGTCTGATTTAAAAGCGTCCATGGCCGAAGCGGCCTACAACCAGTTAGACGCTGAGCTTCGTTTTGTTCGCGCCTACGCTTATTCGCAGCTAATAGAATTATATGGCGCCGTTCCGCTGATCAAACAAGCCGTGGGCCTCGGCAATTCGAATGTGGAGCGAACACCTAAAGCTACCATTGAGCAATTTTTATTAGACGAGCTCACAGAAATTGCTGAACGACTACCCGTATCTCAATCGGTTTATGGTAATGTTCGTGCATCGCGTATATCGGCTTATATGCTAAAAGCCCGCATTGCATTGTATGCAAAAAAATACCCCCAGGCTATAGAAGCCAGTAAAAAAGCCTTGGATCTTTCTGCAGGAGTCAATGACCTGACACCGTTTAATACTACCATAAATACTGTAGGAAAAGATCATACTACCGGCGAACCCAGCACAGCCAATATATTCGGTCATGAAGGGTACCTGAGCAGCAAAGAATGGATATGGGTGGCAGAATACAATAAAGCCATCGTAGGCAATACCCATAATCAGCAATATTATATTGCATCCCGATTAGGTAAAGGGGTTTGTTACTGGGGGCCTACACAGGATTTTATCAACACCTTCCAGGCAACAGATGGTTTGCCTATAACTGAATCTCCTTTGTATAACCCCACAAAGCCTTATGAGAACCGGGACCCAAGACTGGACATGTATTGTGTTCGTCCGGGATCGCGGTATATGGGTTACCAGTTTGAGCCTAATACAACCTCTAAAACGGTGGCTAATTATTGGCCTGTAATTAACGGACAGGCTACAACTCCTTCTTCTGTTACTAATACAGATGCTACCAATGCGTTCAGGTCTTTCAGCGGCTATCTGTGGCGCAAACATACAGACCTGGCCGACTTTAATTCTACATCCGTTAGTGGTGTTTGCGACCTGGATGTAGGTATCTTCAGGCTGTCAGAACTGTTATTGATTTATGCAGAAGCCAAGATTGAAGCCAATGAAATTGATGCTACGGTGTATACTGCCATCAATCGCATACGTACGCGTGCGAAAATGCCCTCATTACCCACCGGCCTTTCCCAGGCACAATTACGTAAAGCCCTGAGATATGAGCGCAAAATAGAACTGGCCAATGATGGTCTGCGTTGGTACGACCTGCGCCGCTGGGATATTGCAAAGACAGTAATGAATGGCGTAATATACCTGAACCGTGATGCCAAAGCATGGACCAGTGCCGTATTAACAGGTTTCGATGATAATTATACGCCTATTTATAATCACTCTGAAGCGGCTAAATATTTTACCACGCAGGAGGTAGTGTACCGGGTAAATAAAGATGAGTTATGGCCGGTGCCCAAATCGGAGATAGATGCCAGCAATAAGCTGACGCAGAACCCGGGGTATTAAGCGGTTGATACTTCACGATCAATAGTTGATAGTATATTAAATAAAAATAAATGACGAAATTGTTTCGCCCCGAAAACAGGAGATGGTGGATCATCGCGGTGATCTTTATTGCGATCGTCTTTAATTATGTAGACCGGCAGGTAGTATCTATACTGAAACCCGTTTTGAAAAACGAGTTTCAGCTGGATGATAATGGTTATGCGGTGATCATTAATGTATTTACGATCTGCTACGCGTTGATGTACCCGGTTACCGGGTGGATGGTGGATCGCTTCGGGGCGAAAGTGGTGATGTTCTATGGTGTATTAACCTGGTCCATTGCCTGTATTGGTGGCGGTTTTGCCCGCAGTTTAGGGCAACTGGCTTTTTTCAGGGGATTGCTCGGAGCTGCCGAGCCTACTAATTTTCCTTCCCAACTGAAAGTGGTAGCTATTTGGTTCCCGGGAAAATTAAGGGCTACCGCTAACAGTTTATGCGTGGCGGGTAGTTCTATCGGGGCTATTATAGCACCACCGCTGGTGGCCTGGCTGGCCATTCAATACAGTTGGCAAACGGCCTTTATTGTATTAGGAGCTGTTGGGCTGGTCATTGCAGTGCTATGGAAACTGGTATATCAAGACCCTCCCGCACATATTATGCAGGAAGCCGTGCAGGATGAAACGGGGCCTGTTGATCAACCCGTACCGGTTGCAGCTTTTTCCTGGAAACAGCTCTGGACCACCAAAAGCTTGTGGGGCGTGTTGTTGATCAGGTTTGTGAGCGACCCTGTATGGTACTTCTGTTTGTTTTGGCTACCTGGGTATTTGCAGGAACAGTCTGGCCTATCATTGGCACAGGTAGGTATGTTTGGCTGGATACCCTTCCTGGTGGCAGACCTGGGAGCCATTGGCACATCCGCCTGGTCAGACCGGCTGGTAAAAAAAGGGTATGCCCCGTTACGGGCCCGTAAATTAATGTTGACCGTGACTGCTTGTTTTGCCCCGCTTTGCGCATTGGCGCCTTACCTGCCCAATGCAGCTAGTACGCTTGCCGTATTCAGTATTGTAGCCGTAGCATGTTTGAGCTGGTTGTTTACAATCAGTGTGGTAGTCGCGGAAGCCTTTCCTGTAAAAAATGTGGCCAGTGTGTTAGGAATCGCAGGAGGCTTTGGCGCACTGGGTGCAGTACTCTTCAACAGTTTTGTAGGGTCACTAATGGGAACGGTTGGCGCTGATAAAGTATTCTTAGCAATGGCTGTATTACACCCTATTGCCATTTTCATATTATGGACGATGATCAGAAAAGAACAGCCCAAAAACAAATCAATTATTTCAAAAACAAATCAATTATAATGACAAATAATATAATAGAACCCGCAAAGGAACTTCCGGTTAGAGCATCAGTGGATGTGCTGGTTATTGGTGGCGGTCCATCAGGCATTATGGCAGCACTGGCTGCTGCCGAAGACGGCGCTAATGTAATGCTTATAGAAAGCCGCAGCTTTGTAGGTGGCAATATGACTATCGGATTACCAGTCCTCGGATTCCTGGGGCAGAAAGGTAACCAGATCATTAAGGGACTTCCTCAAAAATATATCGACCGGTTAAAAGCTATAGAGGCATCCAGTGAGCACCGGCCCTGCCCACTACATATGAGCCTTACTTTGGTTGAACCGGAAGCAGTAAAAACGGTAGCCTTGCAAATGCTGGTTGAAGCCGGTGTGAACATATTGTTTTACGCCTTTTGTGCAGGAGTTGTAAAAGAAGGTGACGAATTAAAAGGTGTCATCATAGAAAGCAAGGCCGGAAGGGAAGTAGTGCTATCAAAGGTAATTATTGATTGCAGTGGTGATGCGGACGTGGCTTTTAAGGCCGGCGTACCCTGCGAATTTGGCAACGAACAAGGCGGCGTTCAACCTCCCACATTAATGTTTTGCCTGGGTGGTGTTGACACAGAAAAATTACGCCTGAGTATTGCAGAAGAACCCCGCACCTATCTCACCGATTTTATTCCGGCCGAATACTTCGGTCAAAACAACCAGTTTGTATTGGTAGGCATGCGCAACCTGATCAACCAGGCTAAAGAACAGGGCTTATTATTGCCTACAGAAAGAACCATTCTGATAACCGGCTTGCGTAAGGGCGAAATATGGGTGAACATGACCCGCGTGAACGGTGTAAACGGCACCGATCCCGCCAGCCTTACCTGGGGAGAAATAGAGGGACGCAGGCAGATCGAAGATATTCAACGGTACCTGGTAAATTATGTACCCGGCTTTGAAAACGCTTACTTTTTAAAAACGGCGCCATTCCTCGGTATTCGCGAAACGCGTCGCATCAAAGGGCAATACACCATGGATCGCGATGATATTATGAGTTGCCGCCATTTTGAGGACGCGATTGCGGTTGCCAGCTATCCATTAGACATTCATCACCCGGTGGGCGGGGGATGTACGCTCGAATGGTGTGGCGATTGCTATGATATCCCATATCGCTCTTTGGTGCCGCAAGACGTTAAAAATTTACTGGTAGCAGGCAGGGCTATTTCTACCACACATGAAGCCATGTCTGCCATAAGAGTAATGGCGCCCTGTATGGCCATGGGAGAAGCAGCGGGTCGTGCGGCTAAAATGGCGGTTAAACAAGGCATTCAGCCGGATGCGATTGATGTAAAAGCATTGCAGCAGGAACTGCTTGAAAAAGGAGCTCACCTGCGTATTCCACAGGAAAGTACTATTTAATATTAAAGGATATGTCTGCAACAAGAAGAAAATTTATACACCAGTTAGGCCTCGGCGCAGCTTCTGCTACCCTGTTGCCTTTTGGGGGCAGCGCTACTGAAACAAAGGCTCCTCGCGGTTTTCACCGGGTCTTATCCTGTAATGTACGTGTTGCGCTGCCTGAAGATGAGACGAAAGGAGTAGGCTGGCCACAGCGAAAAGATATCTGCATCCAGGTGATCCAAAATCAGCAACCGGATATTGTGGGGTTCCAGGAAGTATTAAAAGTGCAGGCGGAAGATATCAGGGAAGCCTTTCCCCGGTTCTGCCTGTTTGGTTTTGAAGGCCCGGAAATGGATGCCCATCCAACAGGTTATCATGGCATTGCAAAAAATCCCATATTGTTTAACAAGGAACGATATGAATTATTAACCGGTGGCAACTATTGGTTATCCGAAACACCTTTGGTCGCTGGCAGCAAATCATGGAACACGGCGAGGGCGCGGCATGCCAACTGGGTGCGGCTAAAAGAGCGCAAAACGGGCAAAGAGCTACGGATCGTTAATCTGCATCTCGACCATATATCAGATGAAGCAAAAAAGCAACAAGCCCGGATCGTTGCCGAAGAAAGCGCGCAATATTCAACCGCTTTTGCCCAGCTGTTAACCGGCGACTTTAATAGTCGTTTTGACAGCCCCGTGCTCGCATCATTAAGAACCAGTGACTGGAAGGAAAGCTATGAAACATTACACGGACAAAAAGAAGCGGGGCATACAGGTCATGAATTTGAAGGAACTGCTTATACAAAAGCAGCATCAAAGGGACGCATCGATTATATATGGTATAGAGGTAATATCAAACCTGTGGAAAGTAAAATAATAAAAGATGCTTTAAAAGGAAAATTTCCCAGCGATCATTTTTTTATGCTTTCCGATTTTGAAGTATAGTATGTAGATGATAGATAATAGATCGCTCACAATTGAATAGTATCGCTCAAATAGTAAAAAAGTAATATGAAACAATTAGGAATAGTTTGGACTTTGCTCCTGGTACTGGTTGCCCAGCTGGTTTCCGCACAGGATGCATACCGAAAACCGGTTTTAGAGCAAAAAGGATCATGGTCAGTGATCATGGTACCGGATATCCAGAACTATGTAAAATGGAGCCGGAACCAACCCATTCTCGATCTGATGATGGCATGGGTCGAAGATAATATTGACAGCCTTAATATTAAGATGGTGATAGGGGTGGGTGACCTGGTGGAAAACAATGAAAAGATCACTACTGATTATGATGGCAATCAAACCACGCAGCAGCAGTGGGAGTCGGCTGCGCGTGCATTTGGTAAGCTTGATGGTAAAGTGCCCTATATAGCAGCTACAGGTAACCATGATTACAGCATTGACCGGCAGGGTAGCCGCAGTTCGCGTTATCACGAATTCTTTCATCCCGAAAAGAATTTCTTAAACCAGAAATTTCTAGTGCAAAACAGTCGTAACGAAGATGGGCAGCCTACCCTGGAGAATTCGGCCTACGAGTTGAAGAATCTGAACGGAAAGGACTATTTGTTTATGACCGTGGAGTATGGTCCCCGTGACTCCGTGCTTACCTGGGCTAAAAAAGTGGCCGCTTTGCAACAGTACAAAAATCATCGCATCGTTTTGGCCACACATAATTACTTGTCTCAAAAAGATCAGCATACATCGGGCGAGATCAAATGGTTATTCTGGGAACCCTATAATATCGATAATATGATACAGAAAGCGCCACATATAAAAATGCCCTTTGCCAATAATGGTGTACAGATCTGGCAAAAGCTGGTTCAGCCTGCATCTAATATTGAATTGGTGTTATGCGGTCATATATCCGGAGAAGGGTACCGTACTGATAAAAACACATCCGGTAAGACAGTGCACCAGATGTTATTTGATGCCCAGTCAATGGGCGGGGGGCATCGCGATGGAAATGGCGGCGATGGCTGGCTACGCATACTTGAATTTTTACCCGATGGGAAAACCGTTAAAGTAAAAACCTTTTCTCCCTTTTTCGGTGCTTCTCCTTCCACCAGGCACCTGGCATGGAAAAAAGATGCCCGCAATGAATACCAAATGAAGTTCGATTAGGAATGTATAAAGTTGAACAACGATACCTATAACAACCTGTTGCCACAGGTATAACGATTAAGCCACAATGAAAAAAGAAACAACAATTATGAGTCAATTGGGTATACCACGACCCCTGCTGTCGGGCTACCTGGGCATTATGCTTTTTATGATGGGGGATGGAATGGAGCAGGGCTGGCTAAGTCCTTATCTTATTGAAAAAGGAATGAGCATACAGCAAACAGCTTCCCTGTTCACCGCTTATGGTGTCACTATCGCTATAGCATCCTGGTTTTCGGGCGTGCTGGCAGAAACCCTGACGCCTAAAAAAACAATGTTGATCGGGTTGATTATTTACCTGCTGGGTACGGTAGGGTTTATTGGCATGGGTATGGAATCGCTGAACTTCCCAACAATGCTGGTTACATACGGTTTACGTGGATTCGGTTATCCCTTATTTGCCTACTCCTTCCTGGTATGGATATCTTATGTAACACCTCAAAAAATGCTGGGACGGGCGGTAGGATGGTTTTGGTTTGTATTTACCGGTGGGTTGAATGTGTTGGGTGCTTTTTATTCCAGTTGGGCTATCCGGGAACTGGGGCATATCAATGCGCTTTGGAGTGCCGTATTCTGGGTATTACTGGGAGCGCTGTTTGCCCTTGTCTGGAATAAAGCACCCTTTCCCTCAGGTAAAACTACCAATAGCAAATTGGCTGAGCTTGGGAAGGGCTTAACTATTGTTAAAGAAGAACCTAAAGTGCTGCTGGCGGGTATCGTAAGGGTAATCAACACCACGGCACAGTTTGCCTTCCCGGTTTTTCTGCCCACCTACATGGCGGCACATGGTTTTGATACTACAGAGTGGTTGTATATCTGGGGCACCATCTTTACCAGTAACATAGCGTTCAACCTGATATTTGGATTTGTGGGCGATCGCTTTGGCTGGCGTCAAACCATCATCTGGTTCGGTGGCGTGGGCTGCGGTATCACTACTTTATTACTTTACTATATACCACAGTATAGTCCTGGTACCTACTGGCTCGTAATGCTGGCCGGAATTTTATGGGGTGCCTGCCTTGCGGGTTATGTTCCACTTTCGGCCCTGACGCCGTCTTTAGTAAGCAAAGATAAAGGAGCGGCCATGGCTATTTTAAACCTGGGTGCCGGGCTGGCTGTTTTTGCAGGTCCTGCTATAGTGGGTTTATTGATAGCGCCCCTGGGTAACGAGGGAGTAATATGGATCCTGGCGGCGCTGTACTTTATCAGCGCTATACTCACCTGTTTTATAAAACCACGGGCTGCTGTTTTCGGGACCGGGGTGAAAGCGATAGAAACAATATGAATGATGCATGATAATGGACAGTTATCATCGGTTTAAATATAAAAGAATACAAAATGAGAATACTAGTAACCGCACCTTATCATGAACAAGGTTTGTTGGAATTAAAGTCGAACTTTAGGGAAGTGATTTACAAGCCCTGGAAAGAAAATGACCGGGCATTTAATGAAGATGAGTTAACTGAGCTGCTTAAGGAAAACGGCGCAGAAGCTCTGATTACCGAACACGACCACGTAACTGAAAAAGTATTAAGAAGCAACAGGCATCTCCAATTTATTGGTGTTTGCCGTGGCACCCCTTCCAATGTTGCATTAACTGTAGCCACAGAGCTAAAGATTCCTGTTTTCTATACACCGGCCCGTAATGCACAGGCCGTAGCTGAATTATTTATCGCCAATACCATCTGCTTTATGCGGCAGGTATTGCCAGGTATGCAGTGGTTAAAAGAACGGAAATGGGAGGCCGGGGCCCACACTTCTTACCTGCAGTTTAAAGGAGCAGAGTTGGCAGGTAAAACAATTGGCCTGGTTGGTTTTGGCGCCATAGGACAGCTGATTGCCGGCATGATTGTAAACTATCCCTGTGCCATTCAGTATTATGATCCTTATGTAAACGAGTCTGCTTTTCCAGATTATAAAAAGACAAGCCTGGAAGATCTGTTCCGTACCAGCGACATTGTATCCGTTCATCTGCCGGTAACCTGCGAAACACAACAATTAATTAATCACTCCTTGCTACAACTAATGCATCGGGATGCTTTATTTGTAAATACTGCCCGGGCTTCTGTGGTGAACCGCAATGATCTGTATGAAGTATTGGCTTCCGGCAGCATAAAAGGCGCTATTTTAGATGTATTCGATAATGAGCCGCCGGATGAACTGGATTATAAAATAATCGACCTGCCTAATGTGATGGCAACACCGCATATTGCAGGCGCCACTTTTGAGGTAGAGGATCATCATGTACGCATTATGAACAAAGTACTGATCGATTGGTATATACACGGTAATCAAACCGCTGATAAAATTTATAATAAAGAGGTATTAGCTTCTGTTATCTAAATCAATTGTACATGAAGAAAGATGCATACATCATTATAGATATTGGTACGGGAAATGTAAGGGTTGCTGTTGTAACGCCTGCGGGGAATGTGCTGGGCGTTGGCAGAGGCGACATTTTGTATAAAAGAGATGAACTGTACCCAGAATCCATTTATTTTGAACCTGAGCAGCTATGGCAACAGATTGTCCAATTGGGTACTGACGCTCTACAACAGGCAGGCGAAGTAAACATCAAAGCCCTGACCACTACCAGCCAGCGGGAAGGAATTGTACTGATGAATTCAGACGGCCAGGCTTTAACAGGTCTTCCCAATATTGATCACCGCGGCAGGGAATGGGAAGACCAGGTGACTGATAAAAGCCGGGTATACCAATTATCAGGTCGTTTTCCTACCTCATTATTTTCGGCCTACAAGCTGGAAGGTATCCGTCAAAGACGGCAGGATATCTGGCAACAGTGCCGGTATTTTCTAAGTATCAGCGATTGGGCCGCCTACCAATTGTCTGGCATTGCGGCTTACGAGCATTCACAGGCCTCAGAAACCTTATTATATGACGTCGCTGCCGGCACCTGGAGTAAAGAACTGGCTGGTATATTTGATATAGGAGCGTCTTATTGTCCCGCAACAACCAACTCAGCTGAAAAGCTGGGTACTATACTTCCTGATATAGCCAATACATGGCGTTTAAATAAGGATGCAGTAATAATAACCGGGGGGGGCGATACGCAACTGGCTATAAAGAGTACACAGCCATTGGTGGATGATATCGTAATTGTATCGGGTACAACCACACCTATTGTAAAAATAACCGACCATTATATCGTTGACCAGCAGGAGCGAACCTGGACCAGCCGTGATATAGAACCCGGGCGTTTCGTTTTTGAAGCTAACGCAGGCGTAACCGGGTTAAACTATCAGCGTTTGAAAGAGGTATTTTATCCCAACGAAGATTATGACGTAATTGAAAACGAATTGGCATCTAACGCGCACAGGCATTGTGTAGCTTCTTTAGGATCATTGGTAGCTTCGGAGCACACACCCGTACTAACCGGCGGGTTTGTTTTCCCTGTTCCGGTATCACATGAGCTTTCCCGGAGCTCTTTTGTATGGGCTACTTTGATGGATATTGCTTTTTCTATTGCAGGCAATTACGAGGTATTGAAGGAAGTGTCAGGACATGACAAAGATTATGTATGGGCATGTGGGGGTGGACTACAGAGCAAAACGTTGAGACAGCTTATTGCCAATATATTGGGGAAAAAAGTACAGGTTCGCAGAGGTTTTGAGCAGGCTTCTGCCATCGGCGGGGCCTTGATCTGTAATCAGGCTTTAGGGGTTGACATTGGAGATATGAATATCGAAATTGAGTCTGTGATACCACAGGAGCACCGGTATGATGCTCTCGTTCAGTACAGAGATCAGTGGAAGCAAACGCGCGACTATTTTAAAACATTGACAGCTGCAGGAAAATGACCGACGCATACTTTATAGGAATTGATGTGGGCACACAGGGAGCAAGAGTGGCGGTTTTTGACGCCCGCGGCGCTCAGCTAGCTGCTCATGGCGAAGTGTTCGCGCTGTCTGCAATGTCAAGGCAGGAGCAGGATGCCCGTTTGTGGTGGAACTCCTGTTATCGTTCTCTTCAACAGGTTTGTAAAGAGCTGTCAGCTATAATTGACCTTTCCCTGATTAAATCGATAGGCGTTACATCCACATCGGGCACCATTATTCCCATGGGGCAAGACGATCAGCCACTATATCCCGCTATTATGTATAGCGATGGCCGGTCGGTGGAAGAAGCTTTAGCCTGTAAGGAAGCAGCGATAAATGCAGGCGCAGAGGGCTATATTGCTTTTAATACATCAAGCGGTTTGCCTAAAATGCTTTGGTTTTTACGTAATCATCCAGATAAAATTGTAAGGCTAAAACGTTTTGTTCATGCATCTGATTTCATTACGGGTACGCTTAGTGGTAATTTTGGAGTGACCGATTATACCAATGTTTTGAAGTCGGGCTATGACCTGCATAATTATCGCTGGCCGGATTATATCACGGCTTCATCAGGTATTCGCAGGGTGTGGCTGCAGGATGTGGTTCCTTCTGGCACCCCGATTGGCACTTTAAAAAAAGAGTGGGCAAAAGATTTTGGGTTACCCGAATCTGTTGTCATTACTGCTGGTATTACTGATGGCTGTGCTTCGCAAATCGCCTCGGGCGCTGTAAAGCCGGGCGACTGGAATACCACCATTGGCACTACATTAGTTGTAAAAGGTGTTACCCAGGAAGAAATACAGGACCCCGGCGGCGTTATTTATTGCCACCGGCATCCGGAGGGTTTCTGGATGCCCGGTGGTGCCAGCAATACAGGCGCAGATTGGGTGAGCAGCAGGTTTGGCGGAGCTGATCTGGCTGCTTTGTCTGAAGCAGCAGCTGCTTTAGTTCCCGGTCAGCAACTGGCTTGGCCGCTCATGCAGAAAGGAGAGCGTTTTCCATTTATTGCTCCATATGCGGTAGGGTTTGCGCCCGAAGGTCTTTCCGACGAAGTATTGTTTACCGCTTACATGGAAGGTGTGGCCTATATAGAACGTTACGCTTTTGACAGGATCAGGAAACTGTCGGGTGAACCTGTTACCCAGGTTTTTTCGGCCGGCGGCGCAAGTAATAGCGAAACCTGGCTGAAAATACGGAGCAATGTATTGAACACCCCGGTGCGAAAAATGAAAAATGTTACCGGTGCTGCGGGTGCGGCGATAATCGCCGCTTCAAAAACATGGTATTCAGATATCAGAGAGGCAGCGGCGCAGATGGTTCACCCAGAAAAAATAATGTTGCCAGAACCCTCGCTGGTAACTGCTTATGATACCCGTTATGAGGCTTTTATTGAACTTTTAAAAGAAAAAAAATATATCAATGAGTGAAAGCGCTTTACTTAAAGTGTATTTGTTGAGACATGGACAAACCGTATGGAATGCGGATAATAACCGTTATTGTGGCAGAACAGATATTCCACTTACGGAAAAAGGCCTGGCCCAGGCTAATGCAGTACGCCAGCAGCTTGAAGGTATTCGGCTGGATGGTGTTTATACCTCTCCTTTACAACGGGCGAGGACAACGGCTCAAATTGCGTCGGGTTTAGAGCCCGTTGCTGATGAACGGTTAATTGAAGTGGATTTCGGACAATGGGAATATAAAACCAGGGAGGAGTTTGTAGCAGAAAATCCCTTATCCTGGCAAAACTGGGACGCCGACCCCACTGACGTAAGGGCTGGGGTAATCGGTGAAACAGCAAGGCAAATAGTAACCAGGGTGGACGATTTTTTTAAGGAATTATACCAACGCCATGCGGGTCAAACTATATTGGTTGCAGCCCATAACGGAGTCAACCGCCTGTATATGGCCTATAAACTAGGTATGCCCCTGCGCAATTACCGCCAGATTGTACAACATAATTCTGCTATTACTTTTTTTACCCTGGATAGCAATGGCCTTTTTACCTTGGAATACTTAAATACAAAACTGAAATAAAATGCTCCGTTTTAAAAGTATAATACTATTGGCAGGTTTACAGCTCATGACCGTATACGGCTTTTCGCAACAGCAATTGCATCAATTGAATATGAAAAGTCCGCAGCAGCTGCAGGCCTTTTTTAAACATAGTCAAAACAATGCACCGGTTATCAGCGGGCACCGGGGCTGTGATATGGCAGGTTATCCGGAGAATTCCATCGAAGCTTTTGAGTATGTGCTCCGGCATACACCGGCCTTCTTCGAAATTGACCCGCGCATGACAAAGGATAGTGTGGTTGTTTTAATGCACGATGCTACATTGGACAGAACTACCAATGGCACCGGTAAACTATCTGATTATACCTGGGCTGAAGTACAGCAGCTGCAACTAAAAGACCGTTTCGGTAAATTAACTCCTTACCGTGTTCCAACTTTAGCACAGGTAATAGAGTGGGGCAGGGGTAAGACTATTTTGAACCTGGATAGAAAAGATGTACCGCCGGAAATAACCGATAGAATCATTAAAGAGCATAAAGCCGGATCCTTTGTAATGGTGACAGTACATAATGCAGAACAGGCAAGATTTTACTTTAATAGAGATCCGAACCGCATGATGTCAGCTTTCGTTAAAACAGAAAAAGCACTACAAGAATATGAAGCGGCTGGTATTCCCTGGAAAAATATGATTGCTTATATTGGCTCAGAGAATAAACCTGAGAACAAAATCATGTTGGATCTTCTACATCAACGAAAGGTAAAATGTATGATATCTGCAGCACCGGTTTACGATAAATTGATTACGATTGAGGAAAGGGCCGAAGCTTATCGCGATATATTCAGATCGGGAGCAGATATACTGGAGTCGGATTTGCCGGTTGAAGTAGCGCAGGCTATTAAAATTCCTTTGAAAAAGAAATAGAGCAGGTTGCGCTGGTTCAACCGGCCGCCGCCACTTTTATAGCGGCAATATCTATTTTTTTCATTTTCAAAAATGCCCTGGTAATGCGGTCTACCTGCTCAGAGCTGCCTGCTTTCATCAGGGCCTCCATTTCAGCCGAGGTTACCTGCCAGCTAAGACCGAATTTGTCTTTCAACCAGCCACATTGTTCCGACTCCGGAATGGCAGATAATTGGCTCCAGTAATAGTCGATCTCTGCCTGATCTTCACAGTTTATCATCAATGAAACGGATTCATTGAATTCAAAATCATGCTGGTGAGCACTATCCACCGCCGCCAGCCAGGTATCTTCCAGTTTGAAATCTGCAAACGTGATTGAGCCGGTTTTATCAGGGTTCATTCCTTCCGTATAGCGGCCTTCTTTATTTTTCAGATGGGCTACTCTTAATAGAAAAAGATCAATACTGTCTTGTTCGATTTCAAGTTTTTTCAAATGGGTAGTGTTCCGTCTTATTTTTACAACGAAGGTGAAAGATGCAGGAGATTTTAAATTCCAGCCTTCAAATGTAGCAGCAGGTAAATGATAATAGGAGCTATTGATTTCGACGGTGTTAAAATGTTGAGCATAGTAATTAAGCTCATCTTTATCCTTCAAACCTTCCGGGTAAAAAGTTCTTTTCCAGTGTTGCATTTCCATCCTGAAGTTCCAATATAGTATTGTCCTTTATTCATGATACTACCATATCGGATTCAAAATTCCTGCCGGGTACCGCTACGGCTATCGAAAAAGTAAGGACAATGGAACAGCAGAGACATACCGCTGATAAACGGGAAATTATTTCCACGGCAAATACCCTAAAACTGTAACGAACTATTAAAGGCAGGTATGGCTAATGGCTATTCACAATGACACGTGAACAAAAGACACTATAATATATGTTCTTTGCCTCTAACTACGAGCAACAGATCATTCTCTATAGTAAGATAGCCATAATCATAGCAAAAGTAGTAAACATGCCCTTTTGAAGTAGTATACTGATGAGTCATCCACCTGAATTTAAAACCCAGGTCAATAAGATTTGATCTGAGGGTTTTAATCGTTTCCTGTTCCTTGGGGAGGAGCGATGCCAAAATCTTTCTGTTCTTTTTTAAATCGTTGTTTATATTTCGGATGATTCCACTGTTAACGCCATGCGCATGGTTATTAAATGAATTCCGGCAGTAGTCATCGCAAAATTTTTTGTCACTGCGTCCCTTCACAGGTTTACCGCAAGCTAGACAGTTCTTAGGTTGTATTTCCATAATCAGCCATTTTTTGAAAGAAATTCTTAGGTTATTGACGGAATCCGATTCAAACTATTATATAATTGAATGCTGATCCCTGAAAATCTATTTGAAAATTACGAAAATGATTATGTACTAAAAAAAAATAACGATTGATTTTCAGGTGATTGAAATTTGATAGCCGTTTTAAACGTTTGTAAGCATTTATTGTCGTAAGTAAACGTTTAAAATACGACTAAGGGCTTTAAGTGATCGCATCTTTGTGTTGTCAATCAGCGGCGCCACTGAGAGATTGAAATAAAAAATTTTATAACCGTCCGTTTTTAGCGGATACAAAACTTAAAGTTATGTACGCATTAAAAAACAAAGTTCAGTTAATTGGAAATTTAGGAGCAGCCCCTGAAGTTAAAACTATGGAGAGCGGTAAAAAAATGGTTCGTTTTAGCGTTGCCACCAGCGAAACCTATAAAAACAGTAAAGGTGAACGTGTAAAAGAAACCCAATGGCACAATGTAGTAGCGTGGGGCCAGGTAGCCGAAATTGCCAATAAATATCTGACGAAAGGAAAAGAAGTAGCTATTGAAGGAAAACTGATCAGTCGAAATTATACAGATAAGGCAGGAGTAAAAAAATACATTACGGAAGTACATGCCAACGAACTATTAATGCTTGGAAGCAAGGCTGCAGACTAGTTAGGGAGTATCAGATCCGACTATTAAGGTTTTGAATTGCAACGGATATGTTTAGCTGGTAAAAACGTTGGTAAAATGAGCTAACCTATGAAAACCACCAATACAGCCCCGGTATTTTGCCGGGCTGTATTTTTTCGCAGGAGCATCAAAGTAAATTTATTCCTCATTAAAAAGGGATACCCGGTTTAACAGATATCCCAAAGGAGAAGGGTAATTTCTATATGTTAGTTCTTAAGTTTAAGTATATACTTAACGACTCATAATACTATTATATGATCGTATGATACTTTTATAAAAATAATTATTGCGTTCCAGCATTTTTGCCTGGTCTTTTTCTCGAATGGTACCATTTAAAATTTCCTTAGTGTGTTTGATATAATCATTTACGTTGGAGTAAAAAGATTTATAATTGAAACTTCCTATACTGCCGTTAGCGGGCGGCATTTCCGTACCGTGTTTAATAACGGCATCTTCAATAACTCCTAATTCTCTTGCAATGGTTTCCTTGTTTTTTTCAATCTCTTCAAAGCTGCTGATATTATAGGAGAAATCTTCTATCGCAATTAAGTCATCATGCATATTGATATATTGCTTTTTATCGGGTGATTTATCAACAGAAAATGGGAAAATTGCCTTTTGAATGGTTTTAGTGCGGGTTCCGATAGCCTTTCTTATTTCATAATATTTCTCCATATCTGCCTCTATCGTTTCAGCTTTCTTTTTACCCGCTTCTTTGCTGTAGTTGGACACTCCATTTTTTTCTACGGCAGACGCTACATCATTCCAGTGTTTGGTCAAAACGATGAAAGCATCCTTTAGAGCCTGGTAATTCGTAGCATAAAACCGGATATCGTCGGCAGACATAAATGCAGGCGGCTTTACATCCAGGCATGTTTGTCCTGCTTTTTCATCAGCATAATTGAAAGATAGCCGGCCGGGAACATAGTAATCCAGCTTCTTACCTAAGCCATCCCTATAGTCATCTTTCACATAAAAATCGTACATCTGGTTTATTGGGTTCCTCCTGTCAGCAATTGCCGTGCTTTGCTCATTCATACAGTCTATAGTTGAATTGAGGTAAGACACCACCTTGCCGTAATTACCGGCATTAACACCGCCGTTACCGCTGGTGGATTTAGATGCCGATGCCGCCGGTTTAGCAGCAGATTTTGAGGCAGTTTTTTTAACCTGTGCTGCCATGTCAAACGATAACAGGCCCGCGGTACTTATTATAATTATTGCTTTTTTTATGTACATATATGATTGGGTTTAGCTGTTTCTTTAATGATTAATTTTTTTTCAAATAACCGGTTCGTGAGCATTATTGAGTGCCAGCCTTAGCCGCGGCTACAGTTTCTTTCATATAAGTTGTATTATCATCAGCTAATTGCTGCACTTCTGGTGACGAAAGCTTGGGTATATTACTATCCGCTTTGTTTGCTGATTCATTTGGGATCAATGGAGCAGTATTGGATGTTTTAGTGACGGGAACAGAATCAGTATTTTTATCAGTTTTACTGTTGCCGCTCTCGCATGAGGTTAACGAAATCATGAAAGCAGCTATTGGTAAGACTATTTTTTTCATACCGTTTAAGAATTTCCTCAAAAGTAGATAGATGAAAAACGTAGTTAACGGCCAATTGATATTCGCAGCTGGCTGGTTAATATTTGCTATCCCCAAAAAAATATTCACCCGGCAACGCTAACCCATACTTTCAATATAATCTATAATAACCTGGCGTTTCCGGTCAGATACCGGTATTTGATCTCCATTGGTCATTTCAAGGTACCCGTCCTTAAAGTATTTCCTGATATACACAGTATTGGCAAGATAGGACTGATGACAACGGATAAAAATGGTTTCGGGTAAAATACTTTCGTACTCTTTTAATATTTTACTTACCATTACTTTACTGCCATCGTTTAAAAAAAAAGTAGTATACCCTTTATCACTTTGACAATAAATAATATCATTTATAGGTACGATCTGTGTAAAGTCAAGGCTTTTCAACGCAACCCGATCTGTTTGGGTGGCACCCTTGTAACGAGTGGCCGCAATCTCCGCCTGCTGTTGATTAAATTTATATGCCTGATCTTTCCGGTAACATCGGTCAATTGTCTCCTCAAGGGCAGAAGGGTCTATTGGTTTTAACAGGTATGCAAACGCGCCTATGTTCAAAGCATCAATAGCATATTGATTATAGGCCGTTATGAAAATAACATAAGCATTTGTCTCCAGTGTACTTAGCAGAGAAAAACTATTACCGTCTTTTAGCTGAATATCCGCCAGAATCAACTCCGGCTGATATCTGGAAATTTCAATTTGGGCTTTGCCGACATCGGCAGCGTAGCCTACCACCTGTAGATAAGGTATTTTATCTAGTAAAGAAAGGATGTATTTTAAGATATTTATTTCATCTTCCATTATATATACTTTCATAGATCAGGTTTAATTGATAATTAAAGGGATAGTTATTTGAGCGATCCACCCGGAAAGATCCTCCCTGGTACTTGTATCAAACCATGCTTTTTTTTCCGTTTGGTTAAACAGCACATCCAGTCGTTCCTGTACAATCACTTTTGACAGAGATTTTTTGGGTGTGATCAAATGCGTTTGTTTGGGTTGTAAACCGGCTCCATTGTCAATTATTTTTATAAACAATTGGTCAGCGTTGGTATCGAAATGAATACTAAGCTTCCCGTAATGACTGATATTCTTAAAGCCATGTTCGATACTATTTTCAACAAATGGTTGTAATAACAACGGGGGAATCATAATCTCTTCTACATCCAAATCTCCGGTATTTATATCATATGCAAATTTATCTTCAAACCGCATTTGCTGCAGATGTATATAGTTTTTTAAAGACCCGATTTCTTCTGACAGTGTAATATATTCATTACGGTTTAGTTCTAAAAAATTACGCATTAACTTTGAAAAAGATACCAGGTAGTTATTTGCTTTTACCTTATTATCACTGCTGATCAATCCCTGTAAGTTGGCAATGGCATTATAAATAAAATGGGGATTGAGCTGCATCTGGCTGGTTTTTTGTTCCAGGATCAGCCTTTTATTTTCAATTTGCAGCTTATCATTTTTTTCCTTTAAAATTTTTCTTTTAGAATTATTATAGAGAAACAGCCCCATAATGGCAAGCAATATGGCTATAGAGATAAATATCCATCTTTGCTGAAAAATAATCTTCCGGTTCAGGGAATTAGTCGTGTTCAACGCCGCAATGAGCTGGTCTTTCTTTTCGGTTTGGTATTGGGCGTTTATTGCTTCAATTTTTTCATTTTGTATCCTTGCAGTATTCCTGATATATATCTGTAATGCCGAATCAGAAGCTATCATGGCGTTTTTATAGTCTCCTTTGACCTTATACGTTTCTCTAAGTCCGTTATAAAATGGAAGTAAACTAACATTGGGGTCAAATTGAGCCGACCATTGAATGCCCTTATTATAATAGTAAATAGCAGAGTCGATTTGACCATCTCTGTTAAAACTGGTAGCCAGGTTATTGAACCAATAAGTTGAAAGCAAATTATGGCGCGAGAAATATCCAAAAAACATCCGGCTCTTGCTAAGCGCCTCTTTTGTTTGCCCCTTGAGGGCATATAATTGAGACTCGTAATCATAGGTGCGCATTAATGCAACGCTGTCTTTAATATGGATTGCCAGGCTGCGACTGCTATCCAGCGATTGACGCATGGCTAAAGTATCTTTTCTGGATTCGGCCAGCATGAAAGAAATATCGTGATAGCGCTGCGCTATGACCGGGTGCCATTTAAAGGGATGGTGTTTGTAATAGAGATCCGTATATTCTTTTGCTTTTTCAGTGTTATGATTATTGTAATAAGCTTTCGCAAGTAAATCATACAGCCTGTAAGTGAATAAACTATTAGAGAATTCGGCCTGTTTTATAACATTCAGTATTCTGATGACTAAATCCGAGCCTACGATACCTTGTTGATTGATGAGAATGCTTAGTTCCTGGTATTGTTTAAGTATAGCCCACTCACCTGATTTTAATGAAACGCCCATCTTGTCGTAGTATAAAATAGCACTATCAGGTTTGTTTTTCAGGGAATAGCTATATCCGTTGAAGTAGTTGAAGTATAAATCATTTTCTACATCCGCTATTCTCCTATCTTTAAGAACTGAATCTACTAATGCCCGCCGCTGGGATGTATTCAGAGTATCTACACTTAGGGCGACGTCGATGTATCGCCTTTCATTTGAAACTGAAAGCCGTCTTTCGTGCCTGCTGTTATACCTGCAGGATATAATTGCCGTCAGTAAAACAAGAAGCAGGGATATCCGTTTTGTATTCAACATTTTGTAATCAGATAAGTTCAATTTGAAAATTGTAAATTCTCAAATATAAAAATATAATATACTGGCTGATCAACTGGTTTATATTCGCCAGTTGCTAATAAATATTCGCAACAGTATAGTTTATAACTGATATTTCGTCGAAACATCAGGTCTTATTATTTTATTATATAAGCTTCGTATATTCACTGCATGAATGTATTACAGTTTACAATACCCGTTTCCCATGATAAATCTGTAATCAGCCAGGAAGAGCAACTCCCTTATTTTTATCCTTACCTGCATCGGCATCTTGAAATTCAACTGACCTGGATAATTGAGGGTGTTGGCAGCTTTGTGGCCGGGACCAATGTATATTCTTTTAATCCGGGTGATATCTTTTTTATAGGTGCGAACCAGCCACATCTTTTTAAAAGCGGGCCAGAATATTTTACAGCAGATCCTGCCAAACATATCCGTTCTCTTACTATTTTTTTTGACCCCACTGAAAAATTGAAGTTTCTTTTCAGTGCCCCCGAAATGAAAGTGCTGAAAAATTTCCTGGATCGGCATAATAATGGTTTCAAAATTCCTGATGCACATAAAGATCATGTTGCTGACAAAATGCTGGCCCTTAACAGTGCCCGCAACGCAGACCGGCTCATTTACTTTTTTGAATTGCTTCAATACCTGAACGCCATTAATAAAGAGTTGGAGCCTCTTTCAACCCGGGTTCCTGACAAAGTGAGCGATACCGAGGGCATTCGGATAGGACAGGTTTATGATTATATTATGCAGCATTACCACAGCGATATCCCACTAGAAAATGTGGCGGCTGTTTCGTATATGACACCGCAGGCTTTTTGCCGTTACTTTAAAAAGCAAACGGGACATACTTTTGTTGGATTCTTGAATGAGGTAAGAATTAATGAAGCCTGTAAGAAATTAACCGCTCCGGATTTTGAAAGCGTTTCAACTGTTGCCTATACATCTGGGTTTAACAGCATCACTAATTTCAATCGTGTTTTTAAAACTGTAACGGGAAAATCACCTCTTGAATACCTGAAAGAATACCGGGCTGCCTCCGGTAATTAGATGACTATTCAATTTTCAGTTTCTGATAAAATATGGTTTAAAAAGGATAAATTCTGTTTAGCGGCTGCAATGACACCATTCTATTTTTGTTGAAACAAATTTAAACGCTATGACATTTCAATGGAAAGGGGTGATGCCTGCCTTAACTACCAAGTTTACAGAAAATGATGAGTTAGATTTTGCATTGTTTGAAAAAAATCTGGACGCGCAGCTAGCCGCGGGGATTGAGGGTGTTATTTTAGGTGGCACTTTAGGCGAAGCCAGTGTTTTAACAACCGACGAAAAGGAGCGACTGATCAAATTCGCCATAGAAAAAATACAGGGCCGCGTTCCTGTGATTTTAAACATCGCAGAAGGTAGTACCAAACTGGCTTTAGAACAGGCTGCATTGGGAAAACAATGGGGTGTAGACGGTTTGATGATGCTGCCGCCGATGCGTTATGTTCCCGATCACAGAGAGTTGGTTACCTATTTTAAAACGGTGGCAGACAGCACTGATCTGCCTATTATGATTTATAATAACCCGGTTGATTATAAGACCTTCGTTACCCTTGATGCGTTTGAGGAATTGACCGTATGTGCTAATATTACTGCGGTGAAAGAAAGTACGAGGGATGTATCAAATATAACGCGCATGAAGACCAAATTTGGCGACCGTTATGCTGTTCTTTGTGGTGTTGACACCTTAACGTTAGAGGAGTTAGTAGCTGGTGCAGATGGATTAGTGGCAGGATTGGTTTGCGCATTTCCCGCAGAAACCGTAGCCTTATATAAATTGATCAAAGCCGGCCGTCTTGCAGAAGCCATAGAAATTTATAGATGGTTCCTTCCTTTGCTGGAATTGGATATTCATGTAAAACTGGTACAATACATTAAATTAGCCGAGCAACAAACAGGCATCGGTAGTGAATACGTGCGCGCTCCCCGCTTAACGTTAATAGGGGAAGAGAGAGAAAGAATCCTGCATGTCATTAACGAGGGCATCTCGAATCGTCCTGATGTTACGCATATCATTAACGAGAAAGAAACGGCTCTCGAGTCAGCATCATTTTAATGGTACTAATATTGCGATAAACAGATGAATTGGTTTAGCCAATTTTACGATATTATAAATTATACGAATGTTTCAGGATATAAATAAAGAAGAAATTAACCAGGTTATGGAAAGCGCATGGAGCGCTTTTCATGTTTATAGAAAACGTTCAATCAGGGAAAGAGCTGATTTTATGCGTGCAATAGCTAAGGAAATTGAAGCACTGGGTGATGAGTTGATCATTGTTGCCGGAAAAGAAACCAACTTACCTGAAGCCCGTTTAAAAGGTGAACGGGCCCGAACCATTTTTCAGTTAAACTCTTATGCGGCAGCCTGTGAAAAAGGAGAATGGCTGGAAGCAAGGATTGATACGGCTGTGCCGGACAAAAATCCTCCCAAACCAGATATCCGGAAAATGTTGGTGCCATTGGGACCTGTAGTAGTTTTTGGTGCTTCTAATTTCCCGTTCGCATATTCAACAGCGGGTGGTGATACAGCAACTGCATTTGCTGCGGGTTGCCCGGTAATTGTGAAAGCGCATCCGGCACACGCCGAAACAAGCGAGTTGGTGGCTAAAGCGATAACAAAAGCTGTAGAAAAAAGTGGCTTGCCTGCCGGGGTTTTTACGCATGTGCATGGAAAAAGTTTTGAAGTTGGACAGGCCCTTATAGAGCACCCTTTTACAAAAGCGGTTGGTTTTACGGGCTCCTTCTCTGGCGGAAAACAGCTGTTCGATTGGGCTAATGCAAGAAAAGAGCCTATTCCTGTATTTGCAGAAATGAGCAGCATTAATCCTGTATTTCTGCTGCCGGGAAAA
The DNA here is from genome assembly GCF_050309965.1 of Paraniabella aurantiaca. Classification (NCBI taxonomy): domain Bacteria; kingdom Pseudomonadati; phylum Bacteroidota; class Chitinophagia; order Chitinophagales; family Chitinophagaceae; genus Paraniabella; species Paraniabella aurantiaca. The sequence goes on from NZ_JBLOSY010000002.1 coordinate 587,461, forward strand.
ATGGAAATTTCCGCATTAGAAATTGCCAAACAGTATGCCGGCTCTGTCACATTAGGTGTAGGTCAGTTTTGTACCAATCCTGGTTTGTTGATAGGAGTGGAAGGAGATGCGCTTAACCATTTCACTACCACATTGGCTGCTGAAATAGAAGCCATTGCTCCGGCAACCATGTTGCACGAAGGTATCAGTAAGAACTACATTCAAAAAAGAGAACAGGCCTTGGCTCAAACCGGTGTTGATACTATATCTGTTTCCAAAATTGAAGCTGCAGACAATCAGGGTTCGCCTACTATCGCATCTGTAAGTGCTGAAACTTTTATCAGTAACCCGGTATTGCACCAGGAAGTATTCGGACCGTACTCATTAATTATCCGGTGTAGAGATTTGCAGCAAATGCAGGAAGTGGCCAGGCATATCGAGGGGCAGTTAACAGCTACATTGATGGCTACCGATGAAGATATTATCAACAATCCGGAGCTGGTTGATACAGTTCAAAATCTTTGCGGCCGTTTTATTTTGAATGGTGTTCCGACTGGCGTAGAAGTTTGTTTAAGTATGCAGCATGGCGGGCCATTCCCGGCGACTACAGATTCCAGATTTTCTTCGGTAGGAGCAGATGGCATCAAACGTTTTGCAAGGCCCGTGGCTTTTCAAAACTGGACGAACGAATTGTTGCCTGACGAACTAAAAAATGAGAATCCTTTAAATATTTGGCGAACGATAAATGATACGCTTACCAAAGAGCCCCTTAATTAAGGGAATGTAAAGTGATAAGAAAAGCATTCCTGCTAAACTAATATTTCAATTAAGTGATGAAGCATATTTTTGATTGTGTAGATGCCCATACCTGTGGCAATCCGGTGCGGCTGGTAAAGAAAGGTGGTCCTGAGCTGGAAGGTCATAATATGAGCGAAAAAAGACAACATTTTTTGCGTGATTATGATTGGATCAGAACCGGTCTGATGTTTGAGCCGCGTGGTCACGATATGATGAGCGGTAGTATTTTATACCCACCCCACGATCCCGCCAACGATGTAGCCGTATTGTTTATCGAAACCAGTGGCTGTTTGCCCATGTGTGGTCATGGTACCATTGGTACTATTACAATAGCTATCGAAGAAGGATTGATCCAACCTAAGACTCCCGGTATAGTAAGGATGGAAGCTCCGGCCGGCCTGGTAATGATCGAGTACAAAGAGATCGATGGAAAGGTGAAAACGGTGAAGCTGACCAATGTGCCAGCCTTTTTGCACTCAACGGAGTTAGTTGTCGATTGCCCTGAATTAGGCGAGCTGACAGTAGACGTTGCTTATGGCGGTAATTTTTATGCGATCGTGGATGCTCAAAAAAACTATAAAGGAATCGATCATTACAGTGCCGGTAAATTGATTGCCTGGGCCAGGGAACTGCGCAAAAATATCAATGATCAATACAAGTTTATACATCCCGATGATCCAACCATCAATGGCTGTTCTCATATCTTATGGACCGGCGATCCGATAGATAAAACTTCTACGGCACGTAATGCGGTATTTTATGGTGATAAAGCTATAGACCGGAGTCCTTGCGGAACAGGCACTTCGGCGCGTATGGCACAGTGGTATGCAAAAGGCAAATTGAAAAAGGGAGATGAATTTGTACACGAAAGCATTATTGGCAGTAAGTTTATTGGCAGGATTGAAGAGGAGACTACTGTTGCCGGCAAGGCGGCTATAAGACCTTCCGTTGAAGGATGGGCCAGGCTGTACGGCTATAATACAATCTGGATTGATAAAGAAGATGATCCCTATGCGCATGGATTCCAGGTGATCTGAGACACAAGCAGTGATGGGTAATGAGTTATAAGGTGTAAAACTGTTATAAGATGAATGTTGTAATTATTGGGGGCGGTATAATCGGTTTGGCCGGGGCTTATTATTTAAGAAAAGCCGGCCTGGAAGTATCTGTGGTTGATAAGAATGACCTTACCGACGGTTGTTCGTTTGGTAATATTGGTTATATATCGCCATCTCATTTTATTCCCTTGGCAACGCCTGGCATTATAAAGCAGGGTATGAAATGGATGATGAGTTCCTCTTCTCCCTTTTATATAAAACCCCGTTTAAATGCCGACTTAGTAAGATGGGGACTGACTTTCCGTAAATCGGCGAATAAGTCGCTGGTGGAAAGAAATGCACCACATCTCAATAACTTACTGCAGCTTTCACGTCAGCAAATGACAGATTTGAAAAATGACCTGGATGATTTTGATTTGTTGGAAAAAGGCGTTTTTATGCTTTACAAATCTGAGGTCACCGGCCATCATGAGAAGGAGATGGCTGAACAGGCAAAGCAATTTGGACTCAAAACTGTTATTTGCAATAAACAACAGGTGCAGGATTATGAAAGTGAAACAGAAGTAGATGTGGCTGGTGGTGTGTTGTATCTCGACGATTGCCATGTAAACCCCGCTAAACTGATGCAGGCGTTATACAAACGTTTACGGGAAATGGGTGTTCATTTTTATTTAAATGCGGAGGTTACCGATTTCGAGAAAACCGGCAATAAAATCACATCGGTTGTTACCCATACACAGCCTATTTCAGCCGATGAGGTCATTATTGCCAATGGTTCCTGGATGGGCGAACTTTCAAAGCTCTTAGGCATCCGGATATTATTACAACCAGGCAAGGGTTATAGTATGGTTTATGATCAACTTGCGCAGAACCTGCAATATCCATCCATACTCGTCGATGATCGCGTTGCTACGGCTCCCATTGATCGGTGGCTGCGCATTGGTGGCACCATGGAAATGAGTGGCCATAGTGACAATATACTTCCTAAAAGAGTTCAATCCATTTATGATGCATTTAAAAAATATTATCCCAAAATGAACCTGGCTCAGCCAGATACCAGCAAAGCCTGGTTTGGTTACAGGCCCGTGACGCCAGACGGACTGCCGTATATTGGCAGAGATAACCAGTACACTAACTTAACTTACGCAGGGGGGCATGCGATGATGGGAGTAAGCTGCGCTACCGGAACGGGTATATTACTTAATGAGATCATTCAGCATAAAAAAACCAGCATTAATGTGAACGCTTTTAAGCCGGGCAGATTTAATTGAAAGTCCTTATAAAATAACCTTGTTTCTAAAACGAATTGATTTTGCTTTTCCTACAAAGCAATCTTTAAATAAAGGAGATTGAATGAATGTTTTTATTTCTTCATTTATCTTTTGTATAGCCTGTTCTTCACTTAATTTGCTATAAATGCTGGTTGGCGGCGAAAGATAAACTTCCCTGGGATAGAAATGGCCCCGGTTTTTACTATAAACTGTATCCTCAATTCCATTTTTTTCGGAACTGGTAATGCCCATAAAATATTGAACTTTATCAGCAGCTTCCGGGTTTTCCTTCTTTGATAAAAAAAACTCGTAGTGCTGAACGCGACTATCGGGATTTTCTATGTTGCAAAGATTCTTTAACCATTCGCTAAACGTTGCAAATTTTGACGTATGGCGGGGAGGTGGTGGTGGCGGAGGTTCCTCTATTGAATCTTCTCTGGTAACTTCCTGAATAGTTACCTCTTGCACTGTGTATGGTTCTTCAATATTTTTCTTTGCACTATTGCAAGCGGTACATAAAGCCACAAACAATAGCGCAAATGAGATCGTGTTTTTCATTGTCAGCAGAATTTAGGTTTACAGTGGAACATAGTCTATGCACTAATATTGCTCCTTCTCATTCGGGAAGTCATTGGTTTTTACATCATTCACATACGACTTTACGGCCTCCGTAGCCTGGTCAAAAATATTCAGGTACTGGCGCAGGAACTTAGGCTTAAACTCCGTATTAATACCGAGCATATCGTGCATTACCAAAACCTGTCCGTCGCAATACTTACCTGCACCAATGCCAATCACAGGCATATGCAAACTCTCCGTAACTTCCTTTGCTAACTGAGCCGGGATCTTTTCCAATACCGTAGCGAAACAGCCAGCTTCTTCCAGCAATTTAGCATCGGCCTTCAATTTTTCAGCTTCAGCCTCTTCCTTAGCTCTTACTGCATAAGTACCGAATTTATAAATAGACTGGGGGGTAAGGCCCAGGTGACCCATCACCGGAATACCAGCGGATACGATCTTCTTAATCGATTCGATCGCCTCTTCGCCTCCTTCAAGCTTAATGGCATGCGCACCTGTTTCTTTCATAATACGCACTGCCGAAGCTAGTGCTATTTCCGAATTAGATTGGTAAGTGCCAAAGGGAAGATCTACTACTACGAGGCAGCGTTGCACACCCCGTATAACGGAGGAAGCGTGATAGATCATCTGATCCAAAGTAATGGGCAAAGTAGTTTCATGACCTGCCATTACATTCGATGCCGAATCTCCTACCAATATCACATCAATACCAGCACTGTCAATAATGCGGGCAAATGAATAATCATATGCGGTGAGCATAGAGATCTTTTCACCTGCCTGTTTCATCATCATCAGGGTATTGGTGGTAATACGTTTTACTTCTTTATTTATGGACACGATTATAAAATTGAAGAGTGAAATTAGCGTTTATTACGTTAGGAACTGCTTATTCCAAACTTTTAATTACCTCATCATATAAGGCATGGGTCAGGCCATCTGCTAATCCAATTTTTGGAACGAGTATTTCTTCCGCGCCGCCCCATTTTAGTACATTGATATAAATGAGCAGGGCAGGAATAATTACATCAGCACGATCTTCCCGAAGCTTGTAAGCGCTCATGCGTTCCTGTAAACTCAAACTACTCATTTCCTTATAAAAGTCACGTAACAGCATCACCGGCAAGGGGCGGCCTTCTTTTCTTTTAGAGAGCGAGAATACTTTATTAATATTACCCCCGCTACCAATGCCCATAACCTTTTTGGCATCCTTTACCTGTACTTTGATCGTTTCCTTCATTTCCTCCCACTGTTCTTCTTTTACCTGCTGTTTTAGAAGACGAATGGTTCCTATATTAAAAGATTGTTTGAAGACTACTTTTTCATTGAGAAAAAAAGTAATTTCCGTACTACCACCGCCTACATCAATATACAAATAAAGCACATCTTTCTCCAATCCCTCTGCAATATGTGTTTCGTAAATAAGAGCCGCCTCCACATCGCCTGAGATAATCTCGATATCAATCCCCGTTTCCTTTTTAACCTTCTTTATAATTTCTTTAGAGTTCCTGGCGTCCCGCATGGCTGAAGTGGCACAAGCTTTCAGGTGTTTGATGTCGTAGGCATCCAGTAAATTCCTGTAAGCCTTCATGGTGGAAATCAGTCGTCCGGCTCTCTCTTCAGATATTTCACCCGTTTCAAACACATCAAATCCTAAACGTAATGGTACACGTATCAGATTCGATTTAATGAATTCCGGTTGCTTTCTTTTACTATGAAATACGTCTGTGATTAATAATCTTGCTGCGTTACTTCCTATATCGATGGCTGCCAGTTTCATCTGTTCGTCTTTTATTAATTATAGCCTGATGACTAGCCTGGGGTTATAAGGGCATCCGGGCTACCATCCAAAAATATTGACATTTCAGTTTAATGACGCTGCAAATATCAGTAAGATTTATTAGCGAGGTAATTATAAATTTCTTCCTGAGATCTTACTTCTTCTTTATTCTTCCTTTTTACATACTCATTACTAAGTTCATTATTCAAAATTCTTGCCTTAGTATTATCCTTAAGCTGGATATTTAAAATGTCGATCAATTCCTGTTTTAAATCTTCGTTTTTGATAGGGCAGGTGGCTTCAATGCGATGTTCAATGTTGCGGATCATCCAATCTGCAGATGAAATATACACTTTCTGATCTCCGCGGTTGTGAAATATCCAAACCCGGGCATGTTCGAGGTATTCGTCAATAATACTAATGGCCTTTATAGGCTCTTTAAATTTCTTACTTTCCGATTGCATACAAAAAATGCCTCTCACGATCAGTTTTATAACCACACCTGCTTTGGCCGCATCAGTTAATTTCTCAATCAACTTAACATCTGCCATCGAGTTCATTTTGAGAATGATTTCAGCCTTATGGCCTTTTTTCGCCGCGGCAATCTCTGCGTCAATCAACTTGTTTAACTCGGTTCGTATGAATCCGGGACTGGGAATTAGAGTTCTGCATTTTTCAAGGAAATGAAATCCTGTATCTGGTTTTTCAAGGAAATTAAAAATGCGGTTCACATCAGCCATAATAAACCGGTTTGAAGTTAACAGGCAGTGATCGCCGTATAGCCTGGCTGTTTTTTCATTTACGTTACCCGTGCTCACAAAACCATAATGATGCGTTTTTGTTTTGATCCGTTTTTTGATCACGCAAATCTTTGCATGCACTTTCATATCCTGTATGCCGGTTAGTACCTTAGCGCCCACATCAGTCAGCACCTGCTGCCATTGCAGGTTGGCTTCCTCATCAAAACGCGCTTTTAGCTCCATCATAACCGTCACTTCTTTGCCGTTACGCACTGCATTTACCAACGCATTAACGATTTTTGACTGAGAGGCCAGCCTGTAACAAGCTATTTTAATGGATACTACATCCGGATCAAAAGCGGCTTCCCTGATCATATCCACAACAGGCGTGAAGCTATGATAGGGGAAGTTCAACAATACGTCCCGGTTCATCAGTACATCTCCTACACGTTCATCCTGTAATAAGGGGTGCATAAAAGGTTGCTTACGCTTCGCCTTGTAGGAAAAAACCTGTGACGGAAAATCCATAAAATGTCTGAAATTATGAATACTTCCTCCGGGCATCAGGTTATCCTTTTTCGTTAGTCCCAGGCGGGCCAGCAAGTGCTCTAAAAATCCCGGATCCATATTTTCGTCGTAAGCAAGGCGGATCGGTTTGCCTTTTTTACGATTTTTAAGCCCCTTTTCCAGCTTTTGTATAATCGTTGTGGTATCTGAATTATCAATATCAAGCTCGGCGTCTCTGGTAAATTTAAAAATATGAGCCTTAAATTCATCGTACCCCATAAAACTAAAGATATCGGGCAGGTTAAACTTAATAGCATCTTCGAGCAACATAATATCATGCGTACCCTCCTTTGAGGGCAACACAATAAAACGACTGCCAACTGCAGTTACCGGTACTTCTATAATCGCATATTTCCGGGCGGCCTTATCAGAACTCTTAGACATTACCACCCCTAAAAAGATCGACTTATCTCTCAGGTTAGGAAATTTTTTAATATTCTCAACCATGAGCGGTATTATATTAGCGCTCACTTCGTTATCAAAAAAATCTAAAATGAATTTTTTCTGTTCAGAATTCAGTTGCTTATCATTCTTAAGAAAAATATTCTGATTATTCATTTCGGTTAGCACCTCGGCCCATACTCTTTCAAATGCCAACTGATGTTCTGTATTCACCCGCTGCACTTCATTCAATATTTTCTGAGGATTTTTCTCAGAATGCATTTTCATTTTGGTTTCTATTTGCAGCATCCTTTTAAGAGACGCCACACGAACGCGAAAGAATTCATCCCGGTTATTGGAAAAAATGCCCAGAAACTTAACCCGCTCTCTTAAAGGAACTGTATGATCCGATGCCTCCTGCAATACCCTTTCATTAAATGATAGCCAGCTGATATCTCTTGGAATAAGTTTCAACATTGTAATTTAAGTTTTCAATATATAAAAAATATCCGATAAATATAGGGCACCTGCTTTTAGCGGATTAAAATCCTACTTTAAGTATTTATTATTTTTTTATATAAGAGAAGCAGGGTGTAACCATGCCGATTTAACAAAGAAAAAACCTGCTATCTAACGCGAAACCTTCACGAATAGCTATTGGTTTTAAACGCTTTTTTCCCTTACTTTGCACTCCACGAAGGGGTTCTTCGGACAAAAAATTAGCGAGTGGCAACAAAATTTTCTAAAGAAACATATTTATACTGGTACGAATTAATGCAATTGATTCGCCAGTTTGAACTTACAGCGGAAGAAAAGTATAAAATGGAAGGCAAAATACGCGGCTTTTTTCACGCGTATGTGGGTCAGGAAGCTATTGCAGCAGGTTGTATGACAGCAACAAGACCTGATGATATGTTCATTACAGCCTATCGTGACCACGGATTAGCGATTGCCAAAGGTGTATCTGTTGATAGTTGCATGGCCGAGCTTTACGGAAAAGCTACAGGTTGTGCAAAAGGTAAAGGAGGAAGTATGCACTTTTTTGGTAAAAAAGAAAACTTCTACGGTGGTCATGGTATTGTGGGTGCACAGATTGGTACCGGCACAGGATTAGCTTTTGCTGAGCATTATAAGGACACAGATAACGTGGTACTTTGCTTTTTTGGAGACGGTGCTGCAAGGCAGGGTATTTTGCATGAAAGCTTTAACCTGGCTATGCTTTGGAAATTGCCTGTAATTTACATTTGCGAGAATAATAACTATGCAATGGGTACCTCTGTAGAGCGTACGTCCAATGTAACAGATATCTACAAATTGGGTGCTGGTTTCGATATGCCATCGGCTGTTGTTGATGGCATGAATCCTGAGTCTGTACATGATGCTATTGCAGAAGCAGTAAAACGTGCACGTGAAAAAGGCGGCCCTACGTTACTGGAGATAAAAACCTACCGCTATAAAGGTCACTCTATTAGTGATCCTCAAAAATACAGGACAAAGGACGAGGTAGATGAGTACAAATCCAAGGATCCTATTTCCATTCTGAAAAAAAATATCCTGGACAATAATTATGCAACGGAAGAGATATTGGGTGAAATTGACGCGCGTTGCGAAGAAGTAGTGGCCAACTCTGTAAAATTTGCGGAAGAAAGTCCGATTCCTAATGACGACGAAGTATTAAAGGATGTTTACATGGATCAGAATTATCCTTTCATCGTTGATTAATATTTAAATTTCTATCAAGAATAAAATGGCAGATAACATAAACCAACAAGCTGGTAATGAAACGCTTGAGCAAAACGAAGCCGTAGAGAAAGCAAAACAGGTTTGGAACAAAAGCGGTAAGAACATTTCTCTTTTCCTGGGTGTAGTAGTGGTGGCTGTAGGCGGTTTTTTCGCTTACAAACACTTTGTAAAGGGGCCTAAGGAAGCTGAGGCAGCTGATAAGATTTATAAAGCAGAGCAATATTATGAAATGGATTCTATCAACCTCGCTTTAAACGGCGATGGAGTGAATCCTGGCTTTATCAAAGTGGCTGATAATTACAGCGGAACAGTAAAAGGGAATCTTGCTAATTTTTATGCAGGTAGCTGTTATATTAAATTGAATCAGAACGATAAAGCGGTTCAGTATTTAAAGGAATTCAACACAGATTCCAAGCAAATTCAGCAGCGTGCTTATCTATTGCTCGGTGATGCGTATGGCGACCTGGGTAAAGGAGCTGAAGCATTGGATTATTATAAGAAAGCAGCTCATCATTTCGAAGCAGATCCTCAACAAAGCTCTGATGCGCTTTTTAGAGGTGCGTTTTTAGCACAGCATGTTTTGAATAATAAAGATGAAGCAATTGCGCTTTTTAAGGAATTAAAAGAAAAGTATCCCCGTACCCAGCAAGGTTTTGAAGCTGATAAGTACCTGGCGCAGTTAGGGGTATATAACGTTAATTAATATGGCATCAACTGGCAACAGTAATTTATTAAATACCGATACTGGCATCTTTAAACAGGATGCCTTTATTGTTTTAGTAAAAACAGAATGGAACGCGCATATTGTAGACGAGCTGGAAGCCGGCTGTTTACGCGTATTGCAGCAGTATAACGCAAGGGTAGAAGTATTGATTGTGCCCGGATGTGTAGAAATACCTTTCGCCATCAACCGGCATTGGAACAAAGCCAAGCAGCAATTTGATGAACCACATGCTTACATTGCACTTGGAACAGTTATCAAAGGCGATACACCGCACTTTGACTATGTATGCAAAATGGTGGCTGATGGTATCCTGCAGCTAAACCTGATGTTACCTGTGCCTACTATATTTGGCGTTTTAACGGTAAATACCGAAGAGCAGGCTATTGAAAGAATAGGCGGCAAACATGGACATAAAGGGGAGGAAGCTGCTATAACAGCGCTAAAAATGTTGGAATAATGTACGATCTACAATATTAGATGTATGATTACGTGCGCATCCTGCAACTGACTTCGTAGCATTCTATTCTGAAATTATCTATTAACCAATCATGTACAATGTTCATATATTCATTCCGTGCTTTGTAGACCAGTTATATCCCGAGACGGGTTTTAGTATGGTAAAAGTGCTGGAGAAGTTTGGTTGTACCGTTCATTATAACAGCAATCAAACCTGTTGTGGTCAGCCCGCTTTTAATGCCGGTTTTTGGGACCAATCCAAGGCCGTATGCAGCAAATTTATCAGCGACTTTAAAGATGCTGAATATATAGTGGCCCCCAGCGCCAGCTGCGTGGGTTTTATTCGTAATTATTATCAGAAATTGTTCGATAACTCATCTTTGCACAACGAGGTGAAGGCGATGGCTTCGCGTACATTCGAATTTTCAGAATTTCTTCTGAATATATTAAAGGTAAACAATTGTGGCGCCGAACTAAACGGGCTAGCCACTTACCATGATAGCTGTGCCGCTTTAAGGGAATGCAAAATAAAGGAAGGCCCCAGGCAATTACTGCAAAATGTAAAAGGCCTGTATCTTACAGAAATGAATGATGTAGAAACCTGTTGTGGCTTTGGTGGTACTTTTGCTGTAAAGTTTCCGGGCATATCAGTAGGTATGGGAGAACAAAAGGTAGAAAATGCGATTGCCACAGACGCGGATTATATCATCAGCACCGATCTTTCCTGCCTGATGCACCTGCAGGGCTATATCAATGGCAAGGGGTACCGTATCAAACCTATGCACCTGGCTGATGTATTAGCCAGCGGCTGGTAGGCTTTTACTTTTTATTCTTACGCGATTTTAATTCTGCGTTTATTTGACCTAATCTCATAAAACTGGGTAGCAGGGATAGCATGGCAACCGGAATTACAAAGATAATCATATAGTTCTTGCTCTTCAATACAAGATAGAACAGGATCAGGCAGGCTACCAACATAACGATGCCTAGTCCAAAAGCTACCCCCGTAAGTGTTTTCTTTTGCTTAAGAAGCTCTTCTGTGGTTAAGTCAGTCACAACATTGCTTACTTTCTTAGTCATCATCTATATCGTTAGTTGGGTTTTAATGAATGCTGTTTAACGCTTGCTCGATGTCATAAATCACGTCGTCAGGGTGTTCTAAACCCACTGAAATGCGAATAAGACCGGGTGTAATGCCCACTTTTAAACGCTCTTCTTCGCTTAGTTTAGAATGTGTAGTGCTCGCCGGATGAGAAGCGATACTACGCGAATCGCCCAGGTTAGGGGTCAGCGATAATAATTGAAGCGCGTCCATAAATTTACGGCCTCCTTCAACGCCGCCTTTTATCTCAAAACAAACAATACCACCGCCTGCACTCATTTGTTTTCTGGCTATTTCATATTGAGGATGAGAAGGGAGAAAAGGATACTTGACCCATTCCAGCTGAGCATTCTTTTCCAGCGTTTCCGCCACTTTCAATGCATTAGCCGAATGACGGGTAATACGAACATCTAATGTCTCAAGGCTTTTGGTTAATACCCATGCATTAAAGGCTGAAAGGGTAGGACCCGAATTACGGCAAAACAGGTACACTTCGTTGATCAGTTCTTTCTTACCGGCAATAACACCACCCAAAACACGTCCTTGCCCATCAATCCACTTTGTAGCAGAATGGATTACCAGGTCGGCTCCGAAATCAGCCGGAGTCTGTAGAAAAGGAGTAGCAAAACAATTATCTACATTATATATCAGGTTATGTTTCTTAGCCAGCCGGCCGGCTTTTTCCAGGTCAATCAGCTCTAATTGAGGATTAGTGGGCGTTTCCAGGTAAAGCATTTTAGTATTGGGCTTTACGAAAGCTTCCCAGTTATCAATATCAGCCGCATCAACCAACGTAAATTCTATGCCAAACTTCCCTAAGAATTTGGTAACAACGGTGTTGGTGCCGCCAAACATAGAGCGACAGCAAAGGAGGTGATCACCCGTTTTCAAAAGCGCCATAAAAGAATTGAATACAGCAGCCATGCCGCTGGCAACTGCAAAACCCGCTTCACACTTTTCTAACAACGCAATTTTATGCGCAAATTCATCCACTGTAGGATTGCTGTAACGGCTATAAATATTATCGTCAGACTCATCTGCAAATGCAGCACGCATCGACTCTGCGTTTTCAAAAGTAAAGCTACTGGTCAAAAACAGGGGCGTGGAGTGTTCCATTTGTTGGGTGCGCTCTGTTTGGGTTCTTACTGCGATGGTCGATGGGTGAAGTTGTCGTTTGTTACTCAACGTTTATTATTTTATTCGGGGTCTTTAACTGTTTTGTTATTCGAAACGGGTATCTATCAGCTCGGCTGTTTGATGATCACCTGTGTTTTAATTTCCGCACCCGCTTTAGCAAGGGTAATAGCTACCGAGCAGTATTTGGTAATCGAGATCTCAACGGCACGTTTTGCTTTATCTTCATCTACATTACCTGTAATCTCAAAAATCATCTCAATATTTTTCCATAAAGAAGGCTCTACATTTGGTTCCCGTTCTCCGTTAACGGTTACTTCGTAGTCTGTAACTTCCTGGCGCTGTTTTTTCAAAATGCTGATCACATCTATACTTGAACATGCGGCCAATGCATTCAGTAAAAGCTGCATAGGGCGTGCACCATATTCAAGGCCACCCATATTGGGGTTGGTATCTGTTTTCACCACTGTTCCATTCTCATTAATGGTGTCAAAACCATATTCGCCATTCACCCTTTTTAATTTTACTGTATTCATCGGTATATATTTATTTAAAGGTTCTGATAAGATTGTTGCACTGGTCTCAATTGCGCGTGCAAAAGTATTTTAATTGAATCAGCTTTCCAACTAAGCTATAACCAAATTATCTATTAGCCTTACTTGCCCTAAAAATGCTGCAATTAAGGCTACCAGGGGCTTTTGCCCATCCCATTCATCTACGGGTTCCAATGTATAAGCGTCAGCTATTCCCACATAATCTACTGTAAATCCTTTTTCGCTTAATCTCAAAGTAGCAGTCTTCTTAATATGTGTCAAGGCTCCCGCTTCAATTGCATCTTTTAAAAACAACAATGTCTGGTAAATTGTTGGAGCTACCTGCTTTTCCTCCTCAGATAGCCGCATATTCCGGCTGCTCATTGCCAAACCATCCGGTTCCCGCATCGTAGGTACAATAGTCATCTCAATGGAATGAAAGGATGGGGTTGTTGCTATCAATCTTTTGATCACCATACATTGCTGGTAATCTTTTTGGCCAAAGAATACAGTATGGGGCTGTACAATTGAAAACAACCTGTCCACTACCTGGCAAACCCCCTGGAAATGTCCGGGTCGGTAAGCTCCTTCAAACAGATTTTCAAGACTTTGCAAATCATAAATTCTTGTTATTTCTCCGGGAGGGTAAATCTCTTCTGCTTCGGGGTAAAACAAAACATCGCAGTCTGCGCCAATTAGCAGTGTCATGTCTTTCTCAATAGTGCGCGGATATTTTTCAAGGTCATTCTTGTCGTTAAACTGTGTTGGATTTACAAAAATGCTTACTACTGCGATATCGCAGCTTGCCTTACAAGCTTCCAGTAAACTCAGGTGTCCCTGGTGTAAAGCACCCATTGTAGGCACAAACCCTATGTTCAGTTTTTTCTCTTCCTGACGCTGTAAATAATCCTGTATGTCTCTGATCTTTTTAAATACTTTCATTATCGTAATTTCTAATACAAGGCAGTTTGCCCATAAATGTTTAACTTTGCAAACTTTAAAAATTGCAAAAGCATGTCAACAAAGAAAAGAATTTTATTTATAGCCAATGAAATGTCCCCTTATTTAGAGTTGACTGAATTTTCTGAAATTGTTAATAAACTCGCGATAAAAGCCAATGATAATGGTTTTGAGGTACGTTGCATTATGCCTCGTTTCGGGGTTATTAACGAGCGCAGACACAGACTTCATGAGGTGGTTCGGCTTTCCGGTATCAATGTAACCGTTGATAACGACGACATGCCATTGCAAATCAAGGTGGCATCTTTGCCCAGCGCACGTCTTCAGGTGTATTTTTTAGAAAATGAGGAGCTGTTTAAAAGAAAAACCCTGTTCCATGATGACGAAGAAAAATGGTTTGCCGATAATGACCTGAGAACTGTTTTTTATTGCAAAGGTGCCCTGGAAACAGTAAAAAAGTTTGGCTGGAGCCCTGATGTAATACATTGCAGCGGGTGGATGACAGGGTTAATTCCTGCTTATCTCAAAACGATCTACAAAAAGGAGCCCGTTTTTGCGCATAGCAAAATTGTATACACCATTGGTGAAAGCACTTTTAAAGAGAAGCTGGGTAAAGGATTTATACCCAAAGCGCTTATTCATCCTTCCCTGAAAGAAAAAGATCTGGAGCCTTATAAAGAAGGAACTAATGTAGCATTGATGAGAGGAGGCGCTACTTATGCAGATGCCATCACTTTTGGTGCACCCAACGTCGATAAGAAATTACTGGCTGAGTTTACTAAAGTACGCGGTAAAAAAACCCTCCAGTTTAAAGAAGATTCTGATTTAACAGACTATTTACAACTGTATAACGATCTTGCGGAATAATTTTCTCAAACTTACCGTATCAATTTTCAAAAATATCTGTGTGAAGAAATATATTGCATCAGCGCTGGGAATATGCACGTTAGCTATCGTTTTACTGGTTTCCTGTAACAAAATCAATCAAGCAACCGATATGGGACAGGATCTGATCCCTCCGGTTGATAATATCCATACTTTTGATACTACGTTGGAGGTGGAGACGTACAACATGCTATCTGCTTTTGCTGATGATTCGGCCAGGAGTATTTATTCGGATGATCAATATTTGGGCGTAATGACAGACCCGATTTTTGGGAAAACAGATGCCCGCATGTTTTTTCAGTTGACGCCGGCTAATGGGAAAACAAATTTGCTCAACGTTCCGGGAAAAAGATATATTGACTCAGTAGTATTGCAGGTTGCTTATTTGAGTACCTATGGAGATACAACAACACCTCAGATAATCACTGTATCGGAGCTTTCTACAGCTAACAATTTCAAAGTTAGCGGCACTAATCGCGATTCTGCTTATTCGATAAGGGAAGATAATTTCATCACTACCAATATACTGGGATCCAGGCAAATCATACCACGTTCCTTAAAGGATTCCAGTATAGATATCCGGGCAAAAGATACAGCGCGCATCGGTAATGCGCTTCGCATAAGACTGAGTAACTCTTTTGGACAACGGTTACTTGACTATGATACTACAGGTGTAAACGACGGATACTCCACCGATTCTATATTTTTAACCAAAATGGGCGGTTTTGCATTAAAGTCAACCAGCGGCGGCAATTCTATTATGGGCTTTAATATCGCCGATAATGTAAATACCCGGCTTATAGTTTACTATCGTCACGACAATACCACTACGGCTGGTGATATCGACACGGCTGTGGCTTACTACAATATAGTTGGACGGGTAGGAACTGCCAATTATATCGGCAGAGATCATAACGGTACCCTGGTGCAATCCACATCGAATGACAATACAAAGGATCCAATTGCTTACATTCAAAATAGCCCTGGAGCTTACACGAAAGTGAAAATACCGGGTCTTGCAGGAATGACTAATCGTGTCATCCACTTGGCTCAGTTACAAATGGAACAGGTCTATGATCCGGCGGATACTCTTTTCAACGCGCCGAGGCTCATGTTTATGGATATGCTGGACGCAACCAACAATAAGTATAAAACGATTCCCTATGCTATTGAGAATGGCTCGTTTCAGGCGGCTAATGACCTGGGCACTGTTCTTAGCATCACGCCTGCGGGCTATATATCATTCGGCTCCGGGTATACTTTTAAGAAGGATCTTTCAAATAATACCATAAAGGAATGGAAATTTAATCTAACCCGTTACGCACAATATGTGGTGAAAGGAATGACACCTTTAGCTGATTTACGCCTGCATGCGAATTATTATACGGTCATCAATAATGGTAATGTTAATAGCAATAGCACCAGAGTCATCGTTCAAATAGGTTCTGGGCCGGCTGCCGGCCGCGTACGACTTGGCGGCGGTAATCATCCTACACAAAAAATGAAGCTGAGAATTGTTTACTCAAAAATTTAATGCCCACATTATAAATTTTATTTACACGGGTGCAGATACTATATTTGCACCCTATTTATTTTATAGACTATAAACTCTTTATTTCACATGCCTTACTTATTTACTTCCGAGAGTGTTTCCGAAGGACACCCAGATAAAGTGGCGGACCAGATTTCTGATGCGCTGATTGATAATTTTCTTGCTTTTGATCCGCAGTCTAAAGTGGCCTGCGAAACCCTGGTAACTACTGGTCAGGTGGTATTAGCCGGGGAAGTAAAGTCCAAAGCTTATTTGGATGTGCAGGACATTGCCCGTAAAGTAATCAGCAAAATAGGTTATACCAAGAGTGAATACATGTTTGAAGCGAATTCATGTGGTGTGCTGTCTGCTATTCACGAACAGTCTTCTGATATCAACCAGGGTGTAGATCGAAAGAAGAAAGAAGAGCAGGGTGCCGGTGACCAGGGGATGATGTTTGGCTATGCTACCAACGAAACGGCTAACTACATGCCTCTCGCTTTAGACCTGGCTCATACCTTATTGATCGAGTTAGCAGAATTAAGAAGAGAGAACAAACAAATCAAATACCTGCGCCCGGATTCTAAAAGCCAGGTTACTTTGGAATATGATGACAATAACAAACCAGTGAGAATTGATGCTATTGTTATCTCTACACAGCATGACGACTTTGATAAAGAAGAAAAAATGCTGGCAGCAATCGGTGACGATATTAAAAAGATCCTGATCCCGCGCGTGATCAAAAAGTATCCCCAGTATAAACATCTTTTCAACAATAAGATCAAGTACCATATCAACCCAACGGGCAAGTTTGTTATAGGGGGCCCACACGGCGATACCGGTTTGACAGGCCGTAAGATCATCGTAGACACTTATGGTGGTAAAGGTGCTCACGGTGGTGGTGCCTTTAGTGGTAAAGATCCCAGCAAGGTAGATAGAAGCGCTGCCTACGCAACCAGGCATATTGCTAAAAACCTGGTAGCTGCAGGTCTTGCGGATGAAGTATTAGTGCAGGTGTCTTATGCGATTGGTGTAGCCCAGCCAACCAGCATTAATGTGAATACTTACGGAACAGCGAAAGTAGACTTAACTGATGGCGAGATCAGCAAGATAGTAGAGGGCATTTTCGATATGCGCCCTTACTTTATTGAGCAAAGATTGAAACTGCGTAACCCAATTTACAGTGAAACTGCTGCTTATGGTCACATGGGACGTGAAGCGAAAACAGTAGAAAAAGTGTTTGTTTCTCCTGATGGTAAAAAAGTGTCTAAAAAAGTAGAACTGTTTACCTGGGAAAAATTAGACCACGTAGCGAAAGTTAAAAAAGCGTTTAAGCTTAAATAATACCGATAATTTTACAGCAAGCCGCTTCCAGTAGAAGCGGCTTTTTTACGCGGGTAACGGTTAAATCGTTACCTGTTTGGAGGGACCTTAAATCTTGCCTGGTTTTATTCTGTTACCAGGGCAAAAAGGAATTAAGCTATCCCGCTAAAATCGCCTGTCAAATAGTGCATAAACTGGTGAAAAATCATGATGTATTAAGCATATTTGAGCTATAAAAAGATTAAATTTGCCAGCATTGTAAATGCCATTTTACTTTAAATTTTTAAGAACAGAAATAATTAGATGGAAGAAAATCTGGAGCCACAAGGAACACAGGATAATAACCGAATTATTCCCGTAAATATAGAAGAGCAGATGAAGACGGCCTACATCGATTACTCAATGAGCGTAATCGTAGGTCGTGCACTCCCTGACGTTAGAGATGGATTAAAGCCCGTACATCGCCGGATATTATATGCGATGAATGAATTAGGCCTGAACGCTAACAAACCTTACAAGAAATCTGCCCGTGTGGTAGGGGAAGTATTAGGTAAATATCACCCGCATGGTGACAGCTCGGTATACGACGCCATGGTTCGTATGGCCCAGGAATGGAGCATGCGGTATAGAATGGTTGATGGCCAGGGTAACTTTGGTAACCAGGATGGTGACGGTCCGGCAGCGATGCGTTATACGGAGGTAAGACTACAGAAGCTGGCAGAACATATGTTGGATGATATTGAAAAAGATACCGTAGACTTTCAATTAAACTTTGACGATTCGGAGAAAGAGCCTACCATACTGCCTACCCGTATACCTCAATTGCTGATCAACGGTTCCAGCGGTATTGCCGTAGGTATGGCCACCAGCATTATGCCACACAACTTGAGTGAGGTAATTGACGGTTGTATTGCCTATATCGATAACAATGATATTACCATTGATGAATTGATGCTGCATGTAAAAGCGCCCGATTTCCCAACGGGTGGCATTATCTATGGCATGGAAGGCATTAAAGCCGGCATGCACACGGGTAGAGGCAGGGTAGTAGTGCGCGGTAGAGTACAGGTTGATACCAAACCCAGCGGACGCGAACAGATTGTAATCACTGAAGTGCCTTACCAGGTTAACCGCGATGCTTTAACTAACCGTATTGGCGAGCTGGTAAACAATAAAATTATTGAAGGTATTGTACACGTTAATAACGAATCAAATAAAGACGGTACCCGTGTGGTGCTCGACCTGAAACGTGATGCCATTGCTAATGTGGTGATCAATCAGCTGTATAAAAACACCGATCTTCAAACTTCCTTTGGTATCAACAACGTAGCGATTGTTAAGGGTCGCCCCAGAGTGTTGAGTCTAAAGGATATGATTTCTGAATTTGTAGAGTTCAGACATGAGGTGGTGGTGCGTCGTACGAAATTCGAATTAAAAGAGGCTGAAAAGAGAGCCCATATCTTACAGGGATATCTAATTGCGCTGGATCATCTGGATGAAGTAATCCGACTGATCAGGAGCTCTGCGACACCTGATATTGCAAAAGAAAACCTGATCAATGCCGGCTGGGGATTAGATGAGATACAAGCCAAAGCTATACTGGAACTGCGTTTGCAGCGTTTAACCGGAATGGAGCGGGAGAAGATCAAAGAAGAATATGAAGAGCTGATGAAACTGATCGCTCATTTAAAAGATATTCTTTCTAATGAAACCCTGCGTTTTGACATTATCAAAACCGAGTTGCTGGAGATCAAGCAAAAATTCGGTGACGAGCGTAATACCGAGATCACTTACCTGAATGATGAAGTAAGCATTAAAGACCTGATCAAGGAAGAAGATGTAGTCATTACTATTTCTCACTTAGGTTATATCAAACGTACATCGGCTGATGAATTCAGGGCACAAAAGCGTGGTGGCCGCGGTGTGCGTGGTGGCAAAACCAGGGACGAAGATTATATTGAGCACCTGTTTGTAGCATCTACACATCACACCCTGTTGTTCTTCACCGAAAAGGGAAGATGTTACTGGCTGAACGTGTATGAGATTCCCGAAGGAGAAAAAACAGGTAAAGGACGTGCGATACAAAACCTGATGCAATTACCTCCGGATGATAAGATCCGTGCGATTATTGACATCAAAGACCTGAAAGACGAAGAATTCGTAAAAGGACATAATATCTTGCTTTGTACTAAAAAAGGTATCATCAAAAAAACAAGTTTAAGCGATTTCAGCCGTCCAAGGCAAACGGGCGTAAACGCTATTACTATTGTTGAAGGCGACCAGCTTTTGGAAGCTAAACTGACGGACGGAACTTCAGAAATAATGCTGGCGGTTAAAAGTGGCCGGGCTATCCGATTCTCTGAAGAGAAAGTGAGAGCAACCGGCCGTGGTGCAATTGGCGTTGGTGGTATTGAGGTAGATGATGAAAAGGATGAGGTAATAGGCATGATTTGTGTACCCACAAACGCTGAAATTGTACCAGGAGTATTGGTGGTAAGTGAGAAAGGTTTCGGAAAAAGAACAGCTGTTGACGAATACAGATTTACGAATCGCGGTGGTAAAGGCGTAAAAACCATTAACATAACAGAGAAAACCGGTAATTTAGTCGGACTTTTGGATGTGTTTGAAAACCAGGATTTGTTAATTACCTGTAAAAGTGGTATCACTATAAGGATGCCGGTAAGTGGTATTAGTGAATTGGGCAGGGCCGCACAGGGCGTGAAATTGATCCGCATTGACGAAGGAGACGAAATAGCTGCTATTACCAAAGTAGATGAACAGGAAATTGATGATGAAGTGGAAATTGCAGACGAAGGAGTGGAGATTGCGAATCCAAATGAAGCAGCGCCTCAGGATGATGCAACTTCTTCCGACGATCAGCAATCTGGTAAGGATAGCGGTGAGAATACAGAATCAACCGAAGAAAATTAGTGTTTATAAAATAGTAAAAAAATATACGAATGAAAAAAGTTATTTTCCTGGCAACGATTGTTGCTTGTTCAACAACAGGAGCTTTTGCGCAGAAGTATGACGATATTAAAGGGCTTTTGGCGTTAGGGCAGATTGCCAAAGCAAAAGAGTCTTACGACAAAAACTCAACTAATGAAAAGTTTTTCACAAAACCGGAAGGCTATATATTGAAGGCAGCCCTGTATTCTAGTCTGGCGCTGGACAGCAGCAAGGCTGCAGAGGCTGACAAAAACAGAACAGAGGCAGATGCAGCTTTGGCTAAATACAAGGAGATGGAACCGGATCTAAAACTGATGGAGGAGCCTACATACAAAAACACACCATATAATTTGTATGCAGCTTACTTTAATGCCGGTATCGCTGATATCAATAATAAAGCTTACGAACCAGCTTACGATAAGTTTAAAAAAACGGTTGATTATTCTGAACTTTTGATTGCTAAAAAGATCATGAATAAGCAAATGGATACAGCGGCTATTTATTATGCAGGCTTACTGGCAGAAAATACCAAACACGCTGATGAAGCTCAAAAGTATTATGCCCGTATTGCTGATGCTAAAATAAAGGAATTTAACGATGCTTCGTATGAGAGCGTATACCAGGGCTTAGTTCGTTATTATGCAGGTAAAAACGATAATGCAAATTTCGAAAAATACAAAGCCATAGGTAAAGAACTATATCCTCAAAGTGAATTCTTCACTTATTCAATGCTTGACTTCGCTGTAGGTGGAAGTTCTGATTTTAATGAGCGCGTGGCAAGTCTTGAAAAACTTCTTGCCGCAAATCCGGAAGATTACAAATCCAATATTACTCTGGCTGAAATCATTTATGATACCTTAGATTCGAGAAAGGCTAATGCAGTACCTCCGGGTAATGCTGAAGAGCTGGAAGCTAAAATGTTAGCGGCTTTAAACAAAGCATCCAGCCTGAAACCGGGAGAAATGCAGCCTTATCTTTTACTGGGTGACCACTATTTATTGAAATCTGAAAAGTACAGGGATGCGATGGTTACTGCTGAAACTAATGTAACCAAAAAAGGAGCAAAAGCAACAGCAGATGATAAGGCACAATTAGCGGAAGCTAAAAAAACGTATGGCGCTAATTACGAATTGGCAAAAAACAACTACGAAAAAGCAGCTGAGCTATTTGCAAAAATGTCTAACCTGGATGCAGGTCAGAAACGTAGCTATCGTGCCATTGCAGGTAACCTGGCTGAATACTACTCTTACAAAATTGAGGACTCTAAAGGAGCAGACAGGGACAAGTTTATAGCATTAGAAAAGAAGTGGGATGATATCTTTAGCAAACTAAGATAAGATCGTAGATTTAGAAATATCAACCGCTCCAATTGGGGCGGTTTTTTTATACAGGTAAGCGGATGAATTATATTGAAACACCTATGTAGTCCGATTGCATGCGATGGCTTCATTTACTTCTCATAATTCATAAAATATAAAAGAAAATATTTTATGAAACCGATTACAATTTATTTCCTAATATTGTGTTTCTTTTACACCAACGATTAAAGCTTGAATAATTAATTAAAAAGACAACAACAAAACAATAGTCACCATGAGCGTATTATTAGGCGATCAGGAATACTTTAAAGGTATTCCACAGATAAAATATGAAGGTCCGGAAAGCGATAATCCATTAGCTTTTCGCTGGTATGATGCAAACAGGGTAGTGGCAGGAAAAACGCTGAAAGAGCATTTTCGTTTTGCCTGTGCTTACTGGCATTCGTTCTGCAATGATGGTAACGATCCTTTTGGTCCGGGTACCCATGTTTTTGGCTGGAACAGCAAAGCTGATGCTGTAGGCAGAGCCAAAGATAAGATGGATGCGGCTTTTGAGTTTATCACCAAAATGAACCTGCCGTTTTATTGCTTTCATGATGTAGATCTGGTGGATTATGGAACGGACGTAAACGAGAATGACAAAAGATTGCAGGCTGTAGTAGATTACGCCAGACAAAAGCAGGCTGATAGCGGTGTGAAATTATTATGGGGTACTGCCAACGTATTCTCCAATCCGCGTTATATGAACGGGGCTTCCACTAATCCTGACTTTCATGTATTGTCTCATGCAGCAGCCCAGGTAAAAGCCGCCATTGACGCTACTATAGAACTCGGTGGAGATGGTTATGTGTTCTGGGGTGGAAGAGAAGGCTATATGACCCTGCTCAACACGGATATGAAAAGAGAGAAGGAGCATTTTGCGCGATTCCTGCATACTGCTAAAGACTATGCGCGTAAGAATGGGTTTAAAGGCACTTTCCTGATTGAGCCCAAACCGATGGAGCCCACCAAGCACCAGTACGATTACGACTGCGAGACAGTGATAGGCTTCCTGCGCCAGTGGGATTTATTAGGTGATTTCAAGATCAATATAGAGGTAAACCACGCCACCCTTGCGGGACATACGTTCCAGCATGAGCTGCAGGTTTCAGCTGATGCGGGTGTGTTGGGTTCTTTGGATGCCAACCGCGGCGACTATCAAAACGGCTGGGATACCGATCAGTTTCCTAATAATTTAAACGAATTAACAGAAGCGATGTTGATCTTCCTGGAAACAGGCGGACTGCAGGGCGGAGGTATTAATTTTGATGCCAAGATCCGCAGGGCTTCAACCGATCCAGCAGATCTTTTCTATGCACATATCGGCGGTATGGATACATTTGCCAGGGCCTTGATCACGGCAGACAAGATCCTGTCTAACTCTGATTACCGGAAGTTAAAGCAGACGCGTTATGCTTCCTTTGATGCAGGTAAAGGAAAGGCTTTTGAGCAGGGGCAATTAACACTGGAAGACCTGCGTGCTTATGCGATTGAAGCCGGAGAGCCTGGTGTAACAAGTGGCAGGCAGGAATACCTGGAAAATATCATCAACAGGTTTATATAGTTTTACAGGTCATAGTTAATAGGTTATAGCCGATGGTTTATAGTTTATGAGCTATGGACTATTTACATAAAATCAGAATAATGCTACTATTAGGAATTGATGTAGGTACTTCATCCATTAAAGTATCGGTGGTAGACGGCGCAACACAACAAACTATTGCTGCGGCTCAATACCCGGATGCCGAGCGGGATATTATTTCCCTTCAATCAGGCTGGGCGGAACAGTCTCCCGAACAGTGGTGGGGCGATGTAAAGGAAGCTATCAAAAAAGTCAATCAATCGGGGAAATATTACACAAAGGATATTGGAGCTATTGGCATTTCCTACCAGATGCACGGGTTGGTGCTATTAGATAAGGCCGGCAATGTGCTACGTAATAGCATTATCTGGTGCGACAGCCGTGCCGTGCCGTATGGTGAAAAGGCATTCCGGGAAATGGGAGAGGAGTATTGCCTCGGCAGACTTTTAAATTCTCCCGGTAACTTTACTGCGGCTAAGTTGGCCTGGGTAAAAGAACAGGAACCAGAGCTGTTTGAAAAGATCGACAAGATGATGCTGCCGGGTGATTTTATTGCGCAACGTTTTACCGGCCAGATCACTACTACACCATCAGCACTTTCTGAAGGCATTTTCTGGGATTTTTCCGAAAACCAGGTATCGCAAAAACTGATGCAACAATTTAGTTTTAGCAATGATACCATTCCCGATATACAACCGGTATTCTCCGATCATGGCCATTTGACAAAAGAAATAGCTGATGAACTTTCATTAAAAGAAGGTATACCCGTTACCTATAAAGCAGGTGATCAGCCCAACAATGCGCTTTCCTTAAACGTATTCGAACCTGGAGATGTTGCTGCTACTGCAGGTACATCTGGTGTAATATACGGCGTAAGTGATGAGCTTACTTACGATCTGCAAAGCAGGGTTAATGGTTTTGCTCATGTTAACCACCAGCCTGATTTAACCCGGGTTGGTATTTTGCTTTGCATAAATGGCACCGGCATTCTGAACCGCTGGATCCGGAACCTTTCAGGAAATGTTTCCTATGCGCAGTTAAATGAAATGGCAGCTACAGTAAGGCCAGGTAGTGATGGGCTCGTAATGCTGCCTTTTGGTAACGGCGCCGAGCGCATGCTCAATAATAAAATAGTAGATGCTCATCTGCAAAATATCGACCTTAACAAACATACCATAGCCCACCTGGTGCGAGCCGCACAGGAAGGCATCGCTTTCGCGTTCCGTTACGGGCTCGATATTATGCGTAACAATGGTATGCAGCCTGCTGTTATAAAAGCAGGAAAGACCAATATGTTTTTGAGCCCTGTGTTTACTGAGGCCTTTGTAAACGCTACCCATGTACCGGTTGAGTTGTACGACTGCGACGGTAGTGTGGGTGCGGCTTTGGGAGCAGGTATAGGGGCAGGATATTACCGGCAGCCGGCAGAGGCTTTTCAAAAACGTCAGCCCTTAAGCGTAGTACAACCAACACAAGCTGCTTTGTATGATGAATTGTATGGAGCCTGGAAAGTAGAATTAGAGCAGAAATTAAATTTAGCTCCTCTGATTTTACAGGAAGCTTAACCATACATAATATATATGATCTGACGATCTAATCTCTATCAATTGCGGGAGCAAACACACATTACCGGAATCGATAAGAGTCAAAAGATTTTGATATAGTTTGTTTACCGGCATCTCTTTTTACCTACTTTTACGCACCTAATTTTATTTCCGTATGAAGAAGGGAAAAGAAGTAACGATATATGATATTGCCAACGAGTTAAAAATTTCGGTAGCCACGGTAAGCCGCGCGTTAAAAGACGACCCGGTGGTAAGCAAGAAAACCAAGAAGAAGATCTTCGAGCTGGCTGAAAAAATGGGGTATCGTACGAATCATTTTGCCCGCAGCCTTCGTACCCAGGAAACCAATACTATTGGCTTTATGATTCATGAGCTCAACAGTAATTTCGCAAATTCGGTATTATTAGGCGTGGAAAAAGTGACTACCGAGGCGGGTTACGACCTCATTATAGCCCACTCATCTGAAAGCTATGATAAAGAAGTGGCCAATGCACGCAACCTGTTTAATAAACGCGTGGACGGCCTGATCGCCTCTTTATCATTCGATACCAAACAGTACGACCATTTCAAGCAGTTTAAGGATAAAGGTGTTCCGGTTATATTTTTCGACCGGGTTGAAAAAGGCAATGACAACACCGTGGTGGTGATCGATAATTATAAGGCGGGGTATGATGCTACCAAACATTTGATAGAGCAGGGGTGCAGGAGAGTGGCGCACATTACATCGAACCTTAATCGTAATGTATATGCAGAGCGTTACCGGGGTTATAAAGATGCACTGGCTGACAATGGCCTTAACCTGGACGAAAATCTTGTATTGGTAGATAACCTCAGCGAAAAAGCCGGTATCGATTCGGCTCATAAGCTACTCAAACAAAAACGCCGTTTTGATGGTGCTTTTATTACTAATGATTTTGTGGCGGCAGCTTTCATTAAAACACTGAAGGAAAACGGCATCAAAGTGCCGGAAGACGTAGCGGTAGTTGGTTTTAATAATGATGCTATTGCACATTTAATTGAACCATCTTTAACTACCATCAATTATCCCGGTGTCGAAATGGGAGAGATAGCTGCCCGTACTTTAATCAATCATATCAAAGGCATAAGTAATTTACAACAAATTAATACGCTCATCATCAATTCAGACCTGATCGTTCGGGAGTCATCACAAAAGAAAAAGAAGGGCAAAGTATAAATTATGAAAAAACATTAAGGAGTTAAGGATAGTTAAGTTTGATGGCTAACAATGCTATTTTTTAATATTACTCAGTCTCTTAATGGTTTAACCCTGTATTCCTTTCAATCATCCAGCAGCCTAAAATATTCATTCGCCGGGGGGTGATTCATTCGTTTACTCTACCAATATCGCAATTTTTCATAACTAGTAATCACGGGGTTTGTAGGGATTGATTTTTTTCCCAGAACCAATAAATAGCCATCAGGTAAAATGCATGTAACAATTGAGCTTCAATAGCGCTCCAGTTTTCAATAGAGCAGCTTCCGAATATCAAGAGGCTCATCAATGTAATGGAGGCAAATAAGGTATAGCGAACTTTAAATCCCACCAGCAAAGCCAGTCCCAGCAAGGCTTCTGCAATAGGAAGAAAGTAACTAAACGGTACAATCAGGGCAGGAGGGATCACCGACTTTTCCATAGTGCCTACCATCCAATTGCTAAAGCCAGCCAGCTTTGGCAATCGCACCAGGCCATGACCTAGTAATGAAACAGCCACGGGTAATCGCAGAAAGAAAAAAGTAGTTTTAAAATGATTCATATCGGTATTGCATTAAGGGGCATTAAAACAGCTGTCTGATTAGGAGAGTGGTCCTTTACTCACTTCTTTCCCATTTTTATAAATTGAAAAAATCTCCCTCGTATTTTTTATATTCTTCGATGGGTCTCCATTTAGTATTATAAAGTCAGCAACCTTACCTGGCTCCAATGTACCGTATTGCTGCTGTACTTTTAATGCAGTCGCAGCGTTTTTAGTAGCTACAGTAATCGCTTCTAAGGGTGTTAAACCAGCTTCGGTCATTAATTGTAGTTCCAGGTGTTCTGAGAAACCTTGTGCACGAATAGGTGTAGCGCCACTGTCGGTGCCCATTGCTATTAGAACACCGGCTTTAAACAAGCGCAACAGGTTTTGTTTAGCCGTTTCAAAGGCTTTTATATTTAAAGCATAGTTCGGCGCATTCTTCAGATCATTTTGATATTGCTCCGATGCGATCATTTCATAAACGCCCGGCTCCAAAGATTTCCTGAAAAAATCATTGTTGATCCATTCTGGTTTTTGCCCATAGATATAGGCATACTCGTCCAGCGAAAGCGTTGGAATATAAATCACCTGTTTTGCCTTCATTCGGGCGATGGTGGTGTCATCAATCAGGTCGCTACGTACACTATGGGCAATAATATCCACACCATTCGCCACGAGTTGTTGCAGGTCGCTCAAATAATATAAATGGGCGGCCACCCGCAAGTTGTGTTGATGGGCTGCCTGTATGATCGCTTGATAAATTTCCGGCTGCATTTTAGCCGGGTATTTCCCGTTAAAATCATCCACCCAAATTTTTACCATATCCGGTTTCAATTGCGCCAGGCTATCCATTTGCAAAGTCACCTGGGTGACTGTTGCCGGGCGAAAAACTTTATCCATCGCGAAATCAAGTGGCGGTGCGCCATTGGGTGCACCAAAGCCGTAACCGGCTGAATGGATCCGGGCTCCGGAAATTTCACCTTTTAGTGATCGGTCGCGCAAACCGCTTTCAAATAACAGCGGGCGGTCTGTACCCATAGCCATAATCTGCAACACGCCATAACTTTCATATCTTTTTAATTGGGCCAGAATATTTTCTTCGGTGTAGTTCTCGGGCTTTGTGCCAGTACCTTTTAAAGTGCCGATATGTGAATGTGCCGATATTAGCGCAGGCATAATCGTTTTGCCTTCCAGGTTAATCACCGTGGCATCTTCATCAGTAATATCCGCGCCGATCGCCGCTATTTTACCTTCTTTAATCAGCAGCCGGGTATTTTCAACCGGAGTACCACCGTTTCCATCGATCAACCTCACGTGCTCCAGCAGGATCGACGACTGATTGGTAGCAGATTGGTCGCGGTTAGTGCCGCAGGAGCATAACGCAGCAGTCAACAATAACAATGATAAATGGATGGAATAAGACTTGATCATTTGTATCAGGGATTATTTGAATTGAACGAATAAGATGAACAATAAGGCCAGACTTAAGTAAGACAAGCTGGCTATGAAATTGTTTACCGATCAACGGGATCTTTTAGAGAAAAAGTTCACCAGATGGATTGATCAAACGGTTGGTTCATTTGAACCTTGCTTTTGTAAACTGGCAAAGCTAGGTGCCACTATTGTAATCTCTACACTTACAACTAAAGTCTATGTCTCTATCTATGTATTTGATTATTTGTCTAAATAAAAATGAGGCAACGAAATGCCGCCTCATTTACTGATTACATCAACGGGTGCACGCACCCCAATATAAATGCCGATTCAGGAATCAGGCGCCCCGTCTGCCGAAAATTAAAGACAATACAAACAGCACCAAAAACACAAAGAATAAAACTTTAGCAATACCGGCGGCAGTGGAAGCGATACCTCCAAAACCAAACACAGCGGCAACAATTGCCACAATTAAAAAGATAATAGACCATCTAAGCATAATCGTAGGATTTAAGGGTTTACAAAAAGGTTCTATCTATAATAGGCAAGAACTATTCCAATAATGCCAGGCCTGGGAGCATCCTGAATTCATATTTAACATAATATAAATTATAGGACAAATGATTAATTTCATCATTGCATATATGCTGAACACATGATTCAAACCCGATTATTATGTTAAACGCGATTGCCCGGTTTATAATGATAGCAGCCTTACTGTTTGTATTGATGCATCCGCTGCAAAGCCTGGTGCTGTTGATTGTACTATTTACGACAACATCTTCGCCAAAAAGAAACTGACCGGGAATCTTTAGGTTGACAGTCAGTTTAAAACTTTGGGCAGTTACAGCGCCCGTTAAACCAGTAATCAGTTTATGCTAATATAAATTTTGTAATCAACCGGGTTGTAATCAAACCAACTCATTACAATGTGCTTGATTACAGTTTCAGGATGCGCATATTAAACGGCTGGTATGGTCGGGACTGTTCTAATCGCCTCTGGAATCTGAATTGGCCGTAAATATGAATTGCCGATTAAAGGCCACGAATGCACAAATGAAAAATTTAGATTTTCTCAGGTAGATTCCCTCGCGTCCTGCGTCATCGCGGTTAAATAATTGTAGTTCCTGGGCGCAAATAAAATTAACCCACCGGCAAACTGCAGTTTCCCGGGGAATATCACCGCCTGAGGGAACTTCATTCGGGCAGGTATTCGGCGGTGTACTTGGGCCATCAACTGTGGAATATAATTGCCTGGCGGACGCAGGCGGCTCTACAGCTCATTTACAGCATCCAGCGTGTAATGGCTAAGCGTTTCGATGGCGTTAGTAAAAACTTTGATCTGCCAGGTGGAAAAATGACGCAAAGCTCCGGGTTGTTCGTTGACCAGAAATATATTGTCGGGCGTGGTAAAAACCATGCTGGGTACCAGGTAGAGCACGGGGTTTATATCATTCATATACACGGTGAGCAATACCAAAAGATCCGGGCGCAGTGTGTAATCAAAATCACGCTGATTGATGTGAACGCTACGGGATTTATCTAAATTCAGGAAGCATAAAATCACTTCGCGCGTATCGCCATTGTCAGCTACAAATTTGATACGATCTTTTGAAACTCGCTCTGGTAGCGGTTTATAGCCCAACTGGTTTAATTTACCGGTTAATGCAGCTTTGGCTTCCGTTTGTATGTGTTCTTCCCCTGTCATTATGCTAAAGTTCCACTTTTTTGTGCATTTCAACAATCTCTACTTAACATAATGTAGGCCGCTACACAATTTCGATCTTTTCCTTTTGAAACCGCTCTTGCAAGGCTTCATACTTTTGTTCTTTGGCAATGGTGATGGTGAGCCGGCCTTTTTCGCAGGCTATTTCTACTACATGGCCGGGTTTAAAACCGCTGTCCTGTAGCCATTTACCGGCCAACCGCAATGCCGGGAATGATGTGGTCGTTCTGCTGTTGATGCCCCTGAATGCATATCGGCATACTGTCATGCGGCGGATGGGTTTGGTAATGCGGGGTGTTTTTACTGTTTGCATAGCTTAGCTTTTTGTTGGTACAAAGCAACGGCCGCCGGGTTTTGTTTCCTACAAAAATTGATTGTGTGTTACAACAGAAAAGCTTGTATTTTATGTATCTTTAGGCTTGCATAATCTAATTTGAAAAAACTAAATTTGCTCCTATGACAACACATACTGCTATGCCGAACCACAAAGTACATGAAGGCCGCAACATTAAACGTTTTCGCGAGATGCTGGGTATAAAACAAGATGCCCTGGCTTTTGACCTTAACATGAGCCAGCAAGCCGTATCCTTGCTGGAGCAGAAAGAAACGATTGATACTCCCCTACTTCAAAAAATATCCGCCCTATTAAAAATACCGGTGGAGGCGATCCAGAATTTTGATGAAGAGCAGGCGGTGAATATTATATCGAATACTTTTCATGAAGGTGCTGTGGCAAATAACTCCGGTTATATCAATTGTACATTTAATCCGATTGATGAGTTAAGAAAAATTCATGATGAAAAGATAGCCTTATATGAAAGAATGTTGAAGGAGAAGGATGATATGATGGCAAGGTTGGAAAGGTTGATTGAGGGGAAGTAGAATGCCGTAATACTAACCTTACACCAAAACCTATGGCTAAAAACAAAAAGATACAGGTAGAGGGGCTTGAGATTGTTCTGTATGAAGACAATCAGCAGGACTTTATTTCCCTGACGGATATAGCACGCTACCGCGATTCCGAAAGGAGTGATTACATTCTTCAAAACTGGCTGCGAAACCGTAGTACCATTGAATTTATCGGTTTATGGGAAACATTTTACAACCCCGATTTTAATTCCATCGAATTCGATGGAATTAAAAATATGTCTGGTTCCAACAGTTTTTCATTAACGCCCAAGCGCTGGATCGAGAGCACGAATGCTATAGGCATTGTTTCAAAGACAGGTAGATATGGTGGTACTTTCGCTCATAAGGACATAGCATTTGAGTTTGCCACCTGGCTGAGTGCCGAGTTTAAATTCTACCTGATCAAAGAGTTTCAACGCCTCAAGGATGATGAAAACAATCGCCTGCAGCTCGATTGGGACCTGCAAAGAACCATTTCAAAGATCAATTACCACATACACACCGATGCTATTAAAGAAAACCTGGTGCCCAAGGCCATTACCAGCCAGCAAGCCGGTTATGTATATGCCAATGAGGCTGATCTGCTAAATGTTGCCCTTTTTGGTATCACTGCCAAAGAATGGCGCGATGCTAACCCTGACGCTGCCGGAAACATAAGAGATCATGCTACTTTAGAGCAATTGGTGGTTTTAAGCAATATGGAAAGTATTAATGCTTTGTTGATAAAACAAGGATTGCTACAAGGCGAAAGGCTGCTGCAGCTTAACCAGGTGGCTATCACACAAATGAAATCGCTCATCCAAAACAAAGCCATCAAAAGGTTGAAATAGTGCAAAGGGCGAAGTATGAGCAACTAATTAATTACAGATAGTTTTTTATTTTGGGCGTGCCCCTGCCCTGCCGCTCTTTGCGCCAATGGCCATACTTCATGGCAAGGATAGGGTCGGGCTACTGTGGGGTGCGCTGCGCTTCCGTGCGTTGCACCGGCTCCTTTTGCAGTCGCCGCCCGCCGTATCCCTGCCCGACTACGTCATTCCCGTCCGATCCGGAACGGGCGGGCAGGCGGGCCTAAGGCATACAGGTTTCACAATACTTTCCAGCTACATACAAAATATTCAGCAATTAAAAACGGGGTTTTCCCCGTTTTTTTATTTAACCATTTTTGTACTTTGTTCCCTTAAAAAAAGTAGGGTTTTCCAGTATTGATTTGTTGGTGAGAGTGATTTAGCTTTGTGGTTATTGTTGGACGAAACTTGGTTTATACAACAGATAACCGAAATCAGTTTTTCCCATATGGTAATATAGTACACATTTATAACAAAATATCAATATACACAAAAAAGTCAACTAATCTCATCTATAAAATATTTGAAAGTAAAGAGGTTGGAAGTTGATTTTCAATTTGTAGCATATGAGCTTTCTATATAGAGAAAACTACCGTTTCAATTTTTTGGATAGATATTCTAGTTATTACTCTTGGATTCTTTTTATCATGATCCCAATTGTTCTTACAGCAATAAGTTTTCTCATTGCTAAGAAGTTGCCAAAAGATTCTTTAAATAGTGCTTCAGTATGCGAAATTGAATTAGCGAACAACAATTTTCTTCCAACTTATTTGGGATACTTTTTTGTCTCCTTGGGGGTAAGCAATATTCCAACGCTAATAGTAGTGTTCGCTATTATTTATGTATTTACCTTTTTATCCCAAACTCTATATTTCAATCCGATATTTTTATTATTCGGTTATCATTTTTACTTTATTAAGACAAGTAAAAACGTAAAAATATTTTTAATAACTAAAAAGTTGCTGAAAACTCCGGGTAATGAAGGTTTTTCTAATCTTAAAAGAATTAATAATTATACATTCATTGATCTAAAATGAAAATCACTATGGCTTCAAATTACATATATGCAAAAGTTAAACGTAAGCAGAATTTGTTTAGAGTAGTTTCTTCTGACGAGACTATTTATGAATTACCAAATTTAGTAGGCATTGAATATAGTCCGTCAACACTAATTGAAGACGAGGAATTATATAAGTTATCGAATTTTTCAACAACTAATTTTGCAACCAATTTCATTTCTGATGATCTTGATTCTGTAAATTACGATCAAATTAATAAAGCAGATTTAAAGAAGCTGTCTTATATATGTACCGTTCAGGAAGGATATTATTTTTTTCAAGTTATCAACTCAAGTTTATATATTAGTAAAAAATGGTTTTCTATTGAGGAGCTAACATTAGAGGTAGATAAACCAATCATCGCAATTAACTCTTTCGCTGATGCCATTTACGATAAAAATAATGATATCCTCTACTTTAAAAAGTTGTCTATAGCAAATCGTATATTTAAAGGAATGGATCAGCTATATCGGGAGGCAACAGATAACGAGACACAGCAATTTTTAGAGAGTGAATTCTTGGATGTGAACAGTAGTTTTGTAAAAAGTAATGTATCCATACCTAATCGAAAGAAAATAGCATTAGTTTCGGATGTTTTAAATCGATTCACTGATGATGAGAAGCAGGCAATATACGATTATACAAATCAGTATGGCCAAGTTACTTATGCTAACGGCAAATTTAATATTGAAACTGACGAAGACTTAAAGTTTGTTCTATGGGGAATAGAACAAAGATTTTATACTACACCAATTGGTGGAGAAAAAAGAGTTGCTAATTCTGTGATCTCAATATAGTTTTCTTGTATACTGATAAAAATACGATATAACCACAGACAGGTACAAATTGCGCTTTCATTTGCTTGATAAAATGGTGTAGATATACCATTGTAAAAGAGGATAAGACTAAGAGTCGGAAATAAAACAAACTATTATGGCTAAAAAATTTATTGCCTATTTTGATTACTTGGGATATAAAGAGTTTATTCTTAACAACAGTAGCGACCATTTAAAAACTAGAGCAGGCCATATCTTAAGAGATATTGAAATATCTTTAGGACAGGGTAAATATCTCCCATTACAACATGGAGCAATCGTAGCAGATTTAAGTTCAACACGTATTAATTGTCTTAATATATCTGATACAGTCATCTTCTGGACAAATGATGACAGCATCGAAAGCCTTGAAGAACTTCTCCTAGTTGCATATGAATTTAATTGGAGAGAAATATTGTATAGCTTTCCTGTTCGAGGAATAATATGTTACGATGAAATGGAGATGATTTCTAGTCAACAAAAAAATATGGCTGGTGCCATTTATAGCCCAAACCTTATTTATGGCAAAGGGCTTGTTCAAGCACATTTAAAAGCAGATAATTTAAGCTGGGCTGGTTCTGTAGTTGATGAAACTGTAATTGAACAAATTAAAGACAAGGTAGATATTCCTAGTTTTCTATCACCTTTTGCTAAGTTATACACTGCCCCCTATAAAAATCCAGAAATATACGGAAATGCGGAAGAGTATACCTTGAATCTAATCAAAGGAGATCTAGATAAAGAATCATTTAATAATGTAGAACAAGGAATTATAGCAGCTTTTCGTAATGATAATAAGTCTATCGATAATCCAAGGGTACAAGAAATTCTTAAAAACACAATTGTCTACCTAAAAACCTACTTGAGTATTTGATACCAAAGATACTTAACCAATCACCCAAATAAGAATGGCAGAAAATATACAATTGGAGTACGATGCTTTTTTAAGGTCTTTCAAAAGAAATATTGACGTTCCTCATTCCTTTTTATTAGGAGCAGGTGCGTCGGTAAGTTCAGGAATACAATCTGCTTATGATTGTATATGGGAATGGAAAAAAGATATATATCTGTCCAAGAACATGAATTCTGCGGAATTTTATAAAAACCACAAGGACGAAGCTGTCAGAAAAAGTATTCAGATCTGGTTGGATAATCAAGGCGTATACCCCGCTCTTGACACACCTGAAGAGTATTCATTTTATGCAGAGAAAGCTTATCCGATAGCCGAAGACAGGCGTAAATACTTTTTAAGTTTAATAGAAAATAAAGAGCCATACGTGGGCTATCATCTTATTTGTTTAATGGCTAAACATGGAATTGTGAAGTCAGTTTGGACAACAAATTTTGATAGCTTGACTATACGGTCTGCTTATCAAAATTCACTAACTCCTATTGAGGTGACGTTAGATAATGCAGAAGGTGTGTTTAGGAATCAGAGCTCTAAAGAGTTATTGGCAATTGCCTTACATGGAGATTATAAGTTTACAACTCTTAAAAACACGGAAAAGGAATTAGATAACCAAAATGACATATTCAAGGAACATTTGGCTAATTATCACACTGATAAAAATCTTATTGTTATTGGATATAGTGGTAGAGATAAATCTCTGATGAATGCGTTGAAGGAGGCTTTTACCAAACGAGGTGCTGGAAGATTGTATTGGTGTGGCTATGGTGATAATATTATTAGTGAAGTATTAGAGCTAATAAATCAGATACGATCGTCTGGCAGGGAAGCATATTATGTAGCAACAGATGGATTCGATAACACTCTAATTCATCTGTCAAAATCGGCTTTTGAGGATAACGTAGCTGTTGCGCCATACCTACAGCAGGTTTTGGAAATATCGAAAGATGAAGATTATATTAAAACCGAATTCAGTTTAAATTTTAGTAGAACAGATAAGTATATAAAGAGTAATCTGCATGCGGTAGTTTTTCCTAAAGAAATTTTTCAATTTGAAATCGATTATAAAGGTGATAAGCCTTGGAACTTTCTGAAGACCGCTACTAAAGAAACGAAAATATGTGCTGTTCCATTCAAACGTAAAGTATTTGCATTAGGAACATTGTCCGATATCAGTAGCACATTTAAAGAGCATTTAAAATCAGAAGTAAAAAGAGAACCAATCTCAAAACATGACATACAAAACGTATCAGCCTTCAAGGCATTAATGCTACAGGCCATTTTGAAACACCTTAGCCACAATTCACAAATTGAAACAAATTTAAAAGATAAGATTTGGCTAAAATCTTCGGAAAAAATTATAGGTGATATTTCGGTGCATAAATCAATATTCTTATCACTATATTTTGATAAGAATAAAGGTTTTGCATATCTATCTTTTACTCCAACAGTTTATCTCTCATCATCACAAGAAATATCTAAAGCTCAAAAACAATCTATAAGTAAAAGCTACTTAGAAAAATTATTTAACAATAAATACGACGAACTTTTAGCATTCTGGACAAAGGTGTTATTCAATGATATAAATTTGAAATTTGACTATCCTCTTAATTCTGGCACGGGTTTCGATTTTCAAATTTCGTCAAACACTGCTTTTGGAGAAATTAATGTATTAGATTCGAATTTTAGGGCTTATCATCCGTCGACTTATGATAAAAGAAAAACGCAATTTAAGGGTGTTCAATTTTTAGAACCTCAGCTTATTTTCAAGAACATTTCCAGCAATCAAGACTTTAAAGATTATCACCCAATGAGGGGATTAGTAAATAATAGGCCTTATGATGTTAATTTAAATGGAATAGTTCTATCTAATGAAATTAACCTCACTGTAATTTGCGGTAAAACTTATTCAGCAAAACTCTATGATTTCCTTTCTAAGCTACAAGTCAAACATGCCACGGAAAATATCAATCCAGACTATTTAATAGACTATCCGGGGTTCACGTCTGTATTTAATCTCCCCATCAATATTCCGCATCCTGAAAATAGCGAAAAATGGATTGATATAGATTTCAAAGGTAATAATGAATCAGAGAACCATACAAATGCTATTGCGGTTGCGAGATTAATTACTGCTAAAATTGAGCAAATTGCTAACACGCAAACTCAAAGTACAATTATAGTTTTTATTCCTAATGAATGGCAACCGTTTGAAGATTATATAAATCAAGGAGAAACTTTTGATCTACACGATTATATAAAAGCGTTTGCTGCCTCCAAAGGGGTTGCCACTCAATTAATAAGAGAAAGTACATTATTAGACAATCTTAAATGTCAGATTTATTGGTGGCTTTCACTTTCATTCTATGTTAAATCATTAAGGACACCGTGGATCTTGAATAATCAAGAAAGAAATACAGCTTATGCTGGTATTGGTTATAGTGTTTCACAAATACAAGAAAGATCGGAAATCGTTATAGGATGTAGTCACATATACGATTCAAATGGACAAGGATTGAAGTATAGATTATCTAAGGTTGATAATTATGTATTAGATAAACAAAATAATCCTTACTTATCATATAAAGATGCGTTTCAATTTGGCGTATCAATTAGAGATCTTTTTTATCAATCGTTAGATAAATTGCCAGAAAGAGTTGTAATTCATAAACGAACAAAATTTACCGAGGATGAAATCAACGGAATAAAGGCAAGCTTAACGAAAGCTGGAATTAAAAAGATAGACTTAATTGAAATTAACTATGAGGTTGATGCTCGTTTTGTTGCAATGAGCATTTATCAAGGTAATTTACAGACAGATCGGTTCCCGATTTCGAGAGGAACTTGTATTGTCACTGATAAATATAATGCACTTTTATGGACACATGGAATAGTCCCTTCTGTTAGGCAGCCTACTTACAAATTTTATCTAGGAGGGAGAAGCATTCCCGCACCAATTAAGATTACAAAACATTATGGAGATGCCAACATAGATGTTATTGCAACAGAAATTTTAGGACTAACAAAAATGAATTGGAATTCACTGGATTTGTATTCTAAGCTGCCATCTACAATCGATTCATCAAACCAAATTGCAAGAATAGGCAAGTTGCTGTCAAGATTTGAAGGTAAAACTTATGATTATAGACTATTTATTTAAATGATAAATACGCGACTTTGCCGCTAGCACCTATGCACACCCAAGCGTATTTCGGATTGTTATTGTCGTTTATGAGTGCGTGCCCCCTGCCCTATTTGTCATTGAAATATGGAGAAGGAAAATGTGTTCTCTCCCCTACTGAGACCGCCTATGGTAACTTCGGGCAGGCCCGCCATCGTAGTCTAGTCGGGCAGGGATAGCAGCGGCATCCTTTTGCGGTGCTCTTTGGGTGGGCTTTGTACTGCTGGCAGATCACCGCAAAAGATATAGCGGATAGCCCGGCCCCGGTATGGGGTTTCGGAAGTAGATCAATTATTAATAACCCTAAAGCTGCAAGCTGCACCAATGCTGCATTTCATCCATCAACCCCATACCGGGGGCACGCCAAAAAAAACAAAAAACACCTATGCTTTTTGTAGCAGTAAAGAGGGCAACAGTATCTTCACTTCTTTTTGCTTCACCTCGTCTTTCCAGTACACCACAAAGTTTATTTTGGCAGCAGTAACCCTGAAGCCCCGCTGGTAGTGCGCCTGCAAAGCTGTTCTGAATTTTTGGGCATACTTTAAGAGCTGCTCCCCCTGCGCATTGGCCAGGCCATCTTCCAGGGGATGCAAGGCAGCGCCGCTGAACAGGGAGTGGAGCCTATGCTGCACATATTCGAAATAGCCGAGCTGCACATCGCGATGGCCGAGGTGTAGCGTAATTTGCTGTGGCTCGGGGTATGGCTGAGCATCCTGGTGGTAAACAAGCCCGGCTGCGGAGAAGGGCTGCAGATAAGCACCCTGGTAATGTATATCCAGCCTGGTTTTGGCCCGGGTGATGGCTACATAAAATTGCCGCTTTTCTTCATCGGTATGGGGTGTAAATTGTTGCAACAGCAGGTACACATTGTCAAACTCCTTGCCCTTGGCCTTATGAATGGTGGAGGCATAGATCACTTCGGTATCCAGGTCCAGGAAGTCTTCTGCCCTGGATTCGAAGAGGAAGGCCTTCCAGTCGCTTTTGTATTTCCTGGCGGTGTTCACAGCTTCAAAGGCCCGGATGGCGGCCAGGGCCAGGTCTTGCTGCTTGCTGGTAGGGATATGCGCCTGCAAGCGGCGTTTGGCATCGGCCCAGTCCTCATCGGTGATCAAAGGATTGTCGGCATCGCTATTGAGGCTATCTGAAAAATAGCGCAGCTCGTACAGGTTGCCGAGGCTAAAGCCGTCGTTGGTCTGGATGAGCTTTGCGGGCAAGCGTTGCTGTAACAGCAGGCTGCAGAGCAGCTGGGCCTCTTCGTTGGTTTTGGTAAGCACGCAGGTAGAGCCTGAGAGGGCGGCTTTGCCGATGATGGCTGTTAAGGGTACAATGATGTTTGGATAAGTGTATTCTGTAATTTGAATGTGCCCGTTTTGCTGCTGGCTGGCAAAGCAGGGCTGCGTTTTCAGCCGATGGCCGATGGTGCCGGCCCACTGGTTGGCCAGCGATACGATATTGTCTTTGCTGCGGTAGTTCTCCGTGAGCTCGTATTTAACGGCACCCTTCTGGCTAATGAGCTGCTGCATATAAGCCGCATTGGCGCCACGAAACCCGTAGATGTTTTGATCATCATCGCCTACCAGTATGACGCGCATATCTTCGCTGATAGCTATAATGGTATTTTATAGGGCGTGCCCCCTGCCCTGCTTGTTTATTGTTGTATTAGCAGGCAGGGGTCGGGCTATTCGCTGCTACTCCGCCACAAAATCCAAGCTGCAAAGGCTTCAGCGGGGTATCCGCTGCTATCCCTCACGCGGGGATACAACGTATATATAAGCGAATTGTAAATGCATGGCAAATGTTTACAATTCAACCTCTGTGTCTTCTCAAAACCAGTCTCAAACAACTATATTTTTGAAAGTGTGGCGGGTGTTGCAATAATGTTGATGGGCTCAGTAGAGGTGCTCAGTAGCGGACTCAAATCGAAAATCATGCTCGCGATTGATTTTCGGGGTCCTTTTTGCGCTACTTTTTGGACAATCAAAAAGTAGCAGAAGAACTACTTAATGCGCAATCATTAAATAGCTGGCCGCCGGGTTTTGTTTCCTACATAAATCCGTTGTGTTTTACACCAAAAAGCTTGTATTTTATGTATCTTTAGGCTTGCATAATCTAATTTGAAAAAACTAAATTTGCTCCTATGACAACACATACCGCTATGCCGAACCATAAAGTACACGAAGGCCGCAACATTAAACGTTTCCGCGAAATGCTGGGTATAAAGCAAGATGCCCTGGCTTTTGACCTTAACATGAGCCAGCAAGCCGTATCCTTGCTGGAGCAGAAGGAAACTATCGATACTCCCCTACTTCAAAAAATATCTGCCCTATTAAAAATACCGGTGGAGGCGATCCAGAATTTTGATGAGGAACAGGCGATTAATATTATTGCTAACACAGTAAATACTGTTAATGATAATGCCACAGGCCAAGTGTTTCAAATCAACCCTACAATTAATACTTCTGAAAAATGGATGGAAGCGTTAGAGGAGATTAAAAGATTGAATGAAGACAAAATTGCTTTGTATGAAAGAATGCTAAAGGAGAAAGACGATATGATGGCGAAGTAT
Source organism: Paraniabella aurantiaca (assembly GCF_050309965.1). Lineage (NCBI taxonomy): Bacteria > Pseudomonadati > Bacteroidota > Chitinophagia > Chitinophagales > Chitinophagaceae > Paraniabella > Paraniabella aurantiaca. The sequence goes on from NZ_JBLOSY010000002.1 coordinate 627,654, forward strand.
GAGCAATTGATGAATAATAGGTAGTTTTTTTATTAGGGCGTGCCCCTGCCCTGCCGCCTGTGCGCGAATGGCTATACTTCATGGCAAGGACAGGGTCGGGCTACTATGGGGTGCGCTGCGCTTCCGTGCTTTGCACCGGCTCCTTGCAGTCGCCGCCCGCCGTATCCCTCACGCATACAGGCTTTACAACATTATCCAGCTTAACTACAAAATATTCAGCAATTAAAAACGGGGTTTTCCCCGTTTTTTCTATTTAACACTTTTGTACATTGCCCCCTAAAAAGTAGGGTTTTCCAGTATTGTATGATTTAATCTTGTTAATTAGCTTTGTAGCTAAAGATTAGAAGATGCTGCCCGAGTAACTCATAAGTGAAAAATAGGAATATAAAATGAGGAAAACCCCGACTAGGCGTAATGCTTAATTGTTACTTTTAAGGCAGAATCTAGAGGGATAAAGAGAAATGAATCAAAAGATTGCTGTGCATAGCTCAAATACTGTTCTTTTTTCTTTCTGCTAACTGAGTTATTTTTGTATATTAATGGCCGATGTACATTCTAAAGAGATAAGGAGTTATAACATGAGCCGCATCAAGGGTAAGGACACAAAACCCGAAATGCTGGTTCGAAAATTTCTGTTCTCAAAAGGATTGCGCTATAAGCTGCATGATAAAACACTGCCGGGCAAGCCAGACATGGTTTTTCCCAAATACAAAACAGTGCTGTTTATACATGGCTGCTTCTGGCACGGGCATGAAGGCTGCAAATATTATGTGGTGCCCAAAACAAAAACAGAATGGTGGTTAAATAAAATTAATGGCAATGTAAAAAAGGATACAGATAGTATTGCCAGGCTACAGCAACTGGGCTGGAAAGTAATAGTAGTGTGGGAATGTGCGCTTAAGCCTGGTAAGGTGGATGACACATTACAAAGTCTAATGAAAACATTTAAACAAAACGATGAGTCTTAAATATATTGATCTGTTTGCCGGTGCCGGTGGTTTGTCCGAGGGATTTATCCGTGCGGGCTTTGACCCTGTAGCGCATGTGGAAATGGACAAAGCAGCGTGCTATACGTTGCAAACCCGGGTGGCATATCATCATCTGAAATCACAAAATCGCTTTCACGAATATGTTTCTTATCTGAAAGGGGAGATATCCAGGGCAGATCTTTACAGCAGGATACCTACAGAACTCCTTAGCTCTGTTATAAACCATCCTGTTGGTGCGGAAAGTAATCCTATTATTCATAAAGCCATAGAAAAACAGTTAAAAGGGGACCAAGTAGATTTAATTATTGGTGGCCCACCCTGCCAGGCTTATTCTTTAGCAGGTCGTGCGCGTTCAAAGAACGGGATGAAAGGAGACAAAAGAAATTACCTGTATGTACAATACGGGAAATATCTGGAAAAATATAAACCCAAAATGTTTGTCTTTGAAAATGTCCTCGGTCTGCTATCTGCCGGAAAAGGTGTTTACCTCGAAAATATGAGAAAGCTTTTCCTGAAAAAAGGCTATGCTATGAAAGTATTCCGGTTAGAGGCCAATGATTTTGGCGTTTTACAAAACAGAAAACGTATCATAATAATTGGCTGGAAAAATGAGCTGAATATAGAAGTGCCAGATCTTGAAGCAATTAAAATGTTAACAGCTCATACTGTACAATCTCTGTTCAGCGATCTTCCTAAAATACAGGCCGGAGAAGGCAGCAGATATCTTAAGTACAGTTCAAAAACCAACGAGTACCTTTCTGGGAAGGCAATACGTAACGGTATAGAGATTTTAACACAGCACATAGCCCGGCCACATTCAGACCAGGATAAAGAAATCTACCGGATTGCAGTTAAAAAGTGGAATAATGAAGGGACAAGACTAAACTATAATGACCTGCCGGAAAGATTAAAAACCCATCAAAACAGAGAATCCTTTATGGACCGTTTTAAAGTGGTAGCGCAGGACGAGCCTTTTTCTCAAACGGTTGTTGCTCATATTGCAAAGGATGGACACTATTACATTCATCCGGATATTGAACAGAATCGTTCGTTAAGTATAAGGGAGGCTGCCCGGTTACAATCTTTCCCGGATGATTATTTTTTTGAAGGTGTAAAAGATGGTATTAATCGAACTCCTGCGTTTAAACAAATAGGCAATGCAGTACCACCATTAATGGCGTATGAGATTGCGAAAATATTAAAAGTATTTTTATGAGCAAAGAAATATTAAGCAATGGCCTATATAAGATAAGACCCGCTGCCCGGATTATTCACACTATCGGAAGCGATCTGATAGGAGATGCTTATGCGGCGTTAATAGAATTGGTTAAAAACTCTTATGATGCAGATTCCACTAAAGTCGATATTGTTTTTGAGTACAAAAAAATTGATACTGAAAATGCTTTAGTTATTACAATAAAAGATGATGGACATGGGATGAGTTTTGATACCTTAATTAATAAATGGCTTGTCCCCGCTACAAATGACAAATTAGAACGAAAAAAGAGCCCTGGCAGAAAAAGGGCTTTTCAGGGAAGAAAAGGAATAGGTAGATTCGCTGCATCGGTGTTAGGACAGGAAATGACGTTGTCATCTGTTGACAGTACAGGTGAAAAATCAATTGCAGTAATTGACTGGAGAGTATTTGATAGCAATACATTTCTTGATAATGTTGAATTATTGGTAGAAAAGGAAAATACTAACGAAGCTCCTGGTACTACGTTACAAATTATCGCCAAAAATGAAGGTGAAAATAATAAAATTAGCACTTGGGATGTAGTTTCAATAAATAATCTTTTTCAGGAATTAAGAAAGCTGATATCGCCATTCGAAGAGTTTGATAAAGATAAATTTGATATAAATCTTTCATTTATTAATTGTCCTTTTGAGCAATTCAATAATCAGGAATTTAAAATTGAAACATATCCTATAATTAAATTTTATGATTATAGAATAAGTGGAACTATAAGCGAAAGTGGAGAGGCAAATCTTTTATTTGAAAATAACATTAACCCAGAAGCAAAACAGTCGGAGCGCATACATGCTAAATATCAATTAGAAAGAAATGGAAGATATTGTGGCCCTATAAAAATAGATTACCGTGTCTATGATAGAGAGCCAGAAGCGATAGATAACCTTATAAATAAAGGACTTATTAATCCTGTAAATGAAAAATTTATGGGTAAACGTGAAGCAAAGAGGCTATTAGATGAAGTATATGGCGTTAATATATATAAAAATGCGTTTAGAATACGGCCATATGGAAATGGTGGTGTTGACTGGCTGGATTTAGATAAAGACAGAATTCAAAATTTTACACTAAGGATTAGCAATAATCAGATAGTGGGGTTCATATTCATCGAATCTGAAGAACTTTCTCATTTAGAAGAAAAAAGTGCAAGAGATGGATTGAAAGAAAATGAATATTATTTTGGATTGAAAGAGTTGGCTAAGAAAGCTTTAGCAGAATTGGAAACAAGACGACTGGCATATCGGGTTAAAAGTGAAAAAAGCAGAAATAATGCCACAAGCTTTCAAACTACAATTAATGATCTTTTTAGTTTACAAGATGTAAAGAATACTATCGACAGTAAATTGAACCAACTAAATGTGACAAAGGATGCAATAAAAGAAATAAATGAGATACTTGATAAAGAAGAGGTAAAAAAAGCAACCTTAAAAGATGAAATAGAAAAAACTATTGCAATATATCAAGGTCAGGCTACACTTGGCAAAATCGTTAATCTCATCTTACACGAAGGAAGAAAGCCTATTCAGTTTTTCAATTCAGAAACTGGTGTTATCGAAAGATATATCAAACATTATAAAGCTACAAAAGACGAAGAGATACTACCAGAGCTAAATAAAAGCATTGAAGGCTTTCGCACTAACAGTAAAATCATATCCGGATTATTTAGAAGAATCAACCCCCTTGCAAGTCAGAAAAGAGGTAACAGAGAAAACTTCTCTATATTACCGATACTAAACGATAGCGTCAGAATATTTACCAGCAGTCTTAATGATATGGGAGCAGATGTGATTATAGAATGCGAAAAAGGAATTAATCTTTATGGATGGTCAGAAGACTTATATACGCTACTAACTAATTTGCTAGAAAACAGCGTTTACTGGTTAAGTATCTCCAATAAAATGCAGAAACAAGTTCAAATATTAGTTTCTGAAAATTCAGAAACAGTAGTCATTGATTACAAAGATAATGGTCCGGGCTTATCAAACCTTGAAATAGAGTCAGAGGTAATTTTCGAGCCTGGGTATTCAAAAAAACTTTATGGAACGGGCCTTGGGCTCGCTATAGCTGGAGAGGCAGCAAGCAGATTAAACGGAAAACTTATCGCCCGGAAATATAGTGATGGAGCATACTTTCAAATTGAATTTAATAAATAAAATACCAGATTACACCCAATGACAGAACTTAAATTATTTATCGCAGAAGACGATGACAATGTGCTCAATGGCTATAAAAGCAATATTGATTCTTTTAATAAAACAAATGGGCGAATTAGAATTAACTACACAATAGAAAAAGATAAAGACAAAGCCCTTATAGCCTTAAAAGGGAACGATGGCATTTTTGACGGTGCTATTGTCGATTTAGATTTAAAACAGTCTGGTGGTGTGGATAGTTCTGGTAATGATGTAATTCGTGAAATAAAGAATAATCTTCGTTTTCCGGTTTTTGTAATTTCAGGTACTACACACAATTTAGATAAAGATTTAAAAGAAGAAACTGTATTCTTTAAAGTAAGGGAAAGGGATGCGTCATTTGATTACCTAGCTGAGTTTGTCTCAATATTTGACACAGGTATAACGCATATATTGGCCAGGAGGGGTACAATCGACGAATATTTGAGTAAAATTTTCTGGAAGCATTTATCTGGAACTATGGATATGTGGACAAGTGATTTAAGCCGAACTCCTGAAAAAAAGCAAAAATCTTTGCTAAGATATACTTTGCTTCATATTCAGGAATACTTAGAATTAACTGAAGAATCAGATTTTGAAGACTATCATCCAGCTGAAGTTTATATAGCTCCGCCTATAAAAAACAGAGTATTTACAGGCGACTTAATAAAAGAAGCTGATACAAATAAACGTTTTGTAGTGTTAACTCCATCATGTGATTTAGCGCAGTCAAAAGCTAAAGATATTTTGCTGGCCGAAATCGAATCTGATCAGGATGGGTTATTTAAAGAAAAAGTGGGTATTCTAAAAAAGAATAAAGCAACACAGGATGTGCTGGGACAAGCTGAAAAGGACTTAAAAGCTTTAATAAGTAATAGCTATTCTAATAAGTATCATTTTTTACCTGCTTACAATCACATAGGGGCCGGACTTATCAACTTTCAAAAATTAAAGTCTATTCGTGCGAATGATTTTGATAAAAGCTATGAAAGAATTGCATCTATTAATAGTAGTTTTACAAAAGATATTATTGCAAGATTCTCTTATTACTACTCAAGACAAGGATCCCCTGATTTTCACATAGAAGAGATTTTTAACGCTCTAATTAAAAATTAAATTACTCAATTAGTTTACTTACAATTCTAGTCTCTCCCCCGCGTGAGGGATAGCAGCGGTAGCCCACAGCCGCGGCCCTAGCCGGGGCGAGGACTACAAGCATAACCGAGCGGCGAAGCAACTAAATGTTGCTTTGATGCGAAGGTTACCAGCATTGCTGCCCGGCCCCGGTATGGGGCTTGGGGAGCAGCGCTTTATTACATTCGCGAAGGCTATAAGGTGTACCTTGCTACACTGTTGCCCCATTGGCCCCATACCGGGGGCACGCCCTAAAAGAAAAAATTAAAAACCAATCCATACAGGCCACCCTTAGCCCACGCCGGGTATATACTATCGCATCCATGAGGCCAATCAAATTTAAATGCTAATTTTGTTAGTATATGATGCAGCGATCCGGCAGTGCAGACTTACCCCTTCATAACGGCCAGGTGCCGCCCTGGCTGGCAGCGCGCATGGCGGCATTGGGCAAGGCGATTGTGGAAGAAATTATTGCCGGCCAGGGTAAAAGCGCCCTGCTGTCTAAGCTCAGCGACCCCTTCTGGTTCCAGAGCCTGGGCGCGGTGATGGGTATGGACTGGCATTCGTCGGGCATTACTACTTCGGTAATGGGGGCTTTAAAAAGCAGCATCAACCCGCTGGCCAGGGAGCTGGGCATCTGCATCTGCGGCGGTAAGGGCCGCCACTCGCGGAATACGCCACAGGATATCCTGCGCTTTGCCGAAACCACGGGCCTGAACGCGCCCGGCCTGGTGCGCAGCAGCAAGCTAAGCGCCAAGGTGGATAATACGGCCGTGCAGGATGGCTTTCAGCTGTACCAGCATCATTTCATTGTGAGCGACGAGGGCCAGTGGACGGTGATACAGCAAGGCATGCGCGACAGCAGCGCTACGGCCCGGCGGTATCATTGGCACTCCCCATCGGTACAATCGTTTACCGAAACGCCGCATACCAGCATTTACGGGGCCAACCAGGGTACCATCCTCAACCTGACGGACAAGCTGGCGCAACCCTTAAAAACCGCTATGATGGAAGTGGCCACCGAAAACCCGGACCGGATGCTGCCGGAGATCGCGAAGATGAGGCACCTGGTAATGCCGGGTCACCACGATGTGAGGGCCAAGGATGTGGACCTGAAGCGCCTGGGCGCGGTGCTATGGCTGGCGCAGGAAAAGCAGGTGCAAAACTTCGAAGAGCTACTGTTGCTGGAAGGCCTGGGCCCGAGAACATTGCAGTCGCTGGCGCTGGTGAGCGAGGTGATCTACGGGCAGCCCACGCAGTTTAAGGATCCGGCGCGTTTTTCGTTTGCCCATGGCGGTAAGGATGGTCACCCCTTCCCGGTGCCTACTAAAGTGTATGATGAAACGATCGACACTTTACAGCAGGCCATTCAAAGGGCGAAGCTGGGCCGGAAGGATAAAATGCAGGCGATACAATCGCTGTCGAAAATAACGGAGCGGCTGGCCGAGGATTTTATTCCGGATGGCAGTATTGACGAGGTGATCGCCCGGGAAAGAGCTGAGTCCTGGAAATATGGCGGGAGGACGGTTTTTGGGAAGGCAAAGGGGCCGCATGGCCGGCAATTAGATTTGTTTGATGATAAGGGATAATGAAAAACGGCACCCCCACCCACTGCTTTAGCATGTCTTGTTCTGCAGCATTACCAACAACAAGAGGATGTCCACTTTTTCAAGGCGTGTCAATTTGTTAACAAGCAAATTGTAAACAGTACAAAGTGTTAACAGACCTGGTGTTAACAAAATCATTCAATGCAAAATGGCTGGAGGTACTCAATCCAGTTTCGTAAAACTCAAATACTGCACAAACCGCGGCTGGTCCGACCGGTTGATGCTGGCAGCATGGGGTAAGGTTTGCAGCCATACTACAATATCGCCTTGCCTGCCGGGTACGGGTATGGCTCCGGCTTCCACCTCAATAGCATGTTGCGCGGCCACCGGGTTGCTGAACTGTTGCTGGTAGGCTTCGTAGCGGTGGTGAAAACCGGGGATCAGCTTTAGCGGACCGCGATCTTCGGGCGTATCATCCAGGTAAATAAGTCCCTGTATATAATATTCCGGAGGCCGCCGGTGGTCGATATCCCAATGCAGGGCATGGTGACGGAATTTCCACTGCTCTGTCTCAGGTGGATTATAACTTACCTTATCGGTATTGGCCACAATGTTGGGCGTTTGATAAAGTTCGGCAAACAGCTGCTTTACTGCCGGGTGCCGGCGAATGGTTTCCATATCGGGTTGCTGGTATACCTGCAGCATCAGGCCATGCCAGTCTTGATGATGAGGATACCAGCTAGCCGCATCATTGAGGTCGATGCCCTGGTAGTCGCATATAAACTGTTTCACACGTTCACAATAATCAGGAGGCACCAATCCGCCAATACGCAGATACCCCTGCTCCTGCCAGTGCTGCCATTGTTCTGCTGTAAGTATCCGTTGGGTTGATTCTGTTTCAGCGGTTGACAGGCCATCAAAAAGACGGCCAGCCTCTGTTACCGCGTCAGCACCTCGGGTATCTCGCAGCCATTGGACAAAGCCGGCTTCTGACTGGCATTCGCTATACAGGTAACGGAAAGTTTCCAGTTTGCCCAGTCCGTACAGGGCCAGCCAGCGGTTTTCTATTTTTTCGTAGTTGGGTATAGCCTGCGGACGTGGCTTGCCTGCTTTTACGTTCAAATGAGCAGTAACAAAATAATGGATAAATTCCTTGTTGGTCATGGTAGCACGAATATAATGGTTTAGCCGCGGGATGCCGAATGCTGCGAAATATTGATCGTCGAAGTTATACATCAACGGGTACTATCTGAAGTATTACCGTCTCACAAACTGTCCCTGTAATGGGCTGTACCTTCCCAGCCCGCATCTATCCTGATCCTGAGGCTGTCCTCCAACCTACTAAACCTATTTTTTATATAAGCATCTGCGGTCATGACTTCGCCGTCATAATAGGTATCATCTTCAGCAGGCTTAACAGGTTAGATAAACGGATATAGTCCTGAACGGGTGATTGACAATTTACCGCTGAGAATAAGAGAAGCAGAGATAACGCAGCGTATTTAAGGTGTTTAACCTCAAGATACATTTTATCAGAATCCTACTCCAGGTTTTACTTCTTCAGAATCAGAATATTCCTCTGAGCATCCTTTGCGTCCTCCTTTCTTGGCGGTTAATAAATCGTCCTTCATCATAAATTGTATATTTTAGCTATCTCAATCATCACTTATGGCATATGATACCCGGCTGGCCGACCGTGTGCGGCAATACCTGCAACAAAAACCTGGTATTGAGATTGAAGAAAAGACCATGTTCAGCGGACTGGCTTTTATGATAAATGGTAAAATGTGTGTGAATGTTGCCGGCAACCGGCTTATGTGCCGTTATGATCCTGCGCTTGATACACTACTGGCCGAAGCGCCGGGTTATCAGCCCATGATCATGAGAGGCAAAGAGCTTTCGGGCTATTGCTATGTGGAACCGGAAGTATTGCAAACCACAAAAGCGCTTACCTACTGGATCAGGCTTTGCCTGGAGTATAACCCCAGGGCCAAAGCTTCAAAGAAAAAGTAACCCCCTGCAAATGTTCAAACGGCTGCAAAAACAAGAAATAGAAACCCCCTGTTTATTTAATGAAAGATCCTTTATAATCTACACCCAAACCCGGTAATCCGTTGTATATAATCTTTCCGTTATCATAGTCAACGCCCGTAGCTACATCTTCTTCCAGCAGTAAGGGGCCGTCCATATCCAGGTAATCTACCAACGGCGCCAGATGCGCCATGGCAGCCGAGCCAACAGAACTTTCATTCATGCACCCCAGCATTACCTTTAAATTGCGTTTACGGGCATCGGGTATCATTCGCAGCGCGGGCGTAATACCACTGCATTTGGTGAGTTTAATATTGACGCCGTGAAAATGTCCTTCACATTTTGCTACATCTGCCTCAGCCACACAGCTTTCGTCGGCGATCAATGGCAGCGTGGATTGCTCAAACAATACTTTCATACCCTCCCAGTTATTCTTTGCCAGGGGTTGTTCCACCAGTTCCACCCCCAGCTCTTTTAATTGAGGTATCAGCTGCAGCGCCGTCTCCAGGTCCCAGCCGGCATTTGCGTCTACTCTTAACACAGCATCCGTTTGGCTGCGCAACGCCTTTACAATACCGATATCATCGGCAGTGCCCACTTTTATTTTATATATGGGCCAGGGACGCTCTTTCAGTTTGTCTGTCATTTTCTCTATGGTATCTATACCAATAGTGTAGTCGGTTAACGGGCTTTTGGTAATATCTCCTTTCCAAAGCCGGTACAAAGGTTTACGCGACATCTTTCCAAAAATATCCCAGGCAGCCATATCCAATGCGCACACTAAAAATGGGTTTTTAGGCAACAGATGATGCAGGAAATGCCAGTACCGGTCGGGCTCTGTAAAAGCAAACCTTTCGATCTGGGTATGTTTGGCTTGCAAGTCCTCCATCATTTTTTCAACCGTGATATCGTAATAAGTGATGGCCGGCGCTTCCCCGTACCCCCTGATACCAAAATGCTCCAACATTACTATTAATGTGGGTTGGTGTGTTTTGGTACCTTTTGAAATGGTAAACGGATGCCTGAACTTTAAATGATGGGGATAATATTCCAGTTTCACTTTGTATTGTTTTTGCAAAAAAACAATTCCTTTTTCATAAAACGAAAAGGAATTAATGGGGAGAACTGTTGTTCAGTTATTGAAGGTTTTAACTTTTCAAAGCCCTATCTTGCACGCCGGTTTATCCGAACCTTTCCATCTTTGTAAAATATTTGTCTATATGAGCAATGAGCAGGCAGCTATACGAACTAGCTATTTTAGCATTGTAGGAAATACCCTCCTGGCATTGATAAAAGGCATTGCTGGTTTTTTTGGTAACTCATATGCGCTGATTGCTGATGCAATTGAGTCTACAACTGATATATTTTCATCGGTATTGGTATTGCTCGGACTCAAATACGCCAAAAGGCCTGCGGACGAAAACCATCCTTACGGGCATGGACGTATAGAGCCGCTGATCACTTTCCTGGTGGTGGCTTTCCTCGTAGTTTCTGCTACCATAATAGCTTATGAAAGTATCCAGAATATTAATACACCTCATGAGCTACCCAAACCCTGGACCCTGTTCGTTCTGGGAGGCATCATTCTCTGGAAAGAAATTTCTTACCAGATCGTTATCCGCAAAAGCAGGCAAACCAATAGCTCATCGCTGAAAGCAGATGCCTGGCATCATCGCAGCGATGCGATTACTTCCATTACCGCATTCATAGGTATATCTATTTCGCTGGTAATGGGCAAAGGTTATGAAACCGCTGATGACTGGGCGGCACTAGCGGCATCAGCATTTATTTTATATAACTGCTATCATATATTCAGGCCGGCGCTGGGAGAAATTATGGATGAACATGTTTACGACGACCTGGTGGAAGAAATAAGAGCAAAATCGCTGCAGGTGGATGGCGTTATGGCTACGGAGAAATGTTTTGTTCGTAAGTCGGGAATGAGGTATCATGTGGATCTTCATGCTATCGTGAACGGAGCCATATCGGTACGGGAAGGACACGATATTGCGCACCACTTAAAAGACTACCTTAAAAATAAGATTCCCAATTTAGGTAATGTGTTGGTGCATGTTGAGCCCAATCGTATCAATGAAGCCCCGCAAATGTGATAGCGGCCTGCCTGCGCAGGTTTTTCCATATTGTTTAAGTTGTTTTTGTATGCTGCAAATGACTCTTTATATATTAGCTTATATATACCTATTTTTGTATACAAAGATTCAAGACTAAACTTATAATGAGAACCGGTGATTACCAAACCCGGTGCCATCAATTTCAATAACAGGCTATGACATCCTTTTTTACGATAGTACTTTTTGTCGTTGATCAAATAGAATGACCGGAAGCTGTAATTACTATAACTCCTCTTCCCCTTCTCAACAACTGCTTCTCTACATGTCCAAATATCATCTTTCTATAATTTTCGTACTGCTTACATTCATTATCGCACTACCAGCCTGGGGAGAACTGTTAAGTGAACCTGCTGATTCGGGTAAAGTAGTCGCGGTCAATAAACTTGCTGAAGGATACTTCTATAAAAATCCCGACAGCGCCATACTTTTATGCTACCAGGCTTTATCGATAGCAAAACAATCAGGCATAGCTACAGAAACTGCAAAAGCGCATAATAACCTGGCGAAGGCTTATTACATTAAGGGCTCTTTTTTCGAATCATTGCTTCATACCGATTCGTCGTTAGCTATTATTAAGAACATCAACTACCCTACCGGCCTGGCTAATGCTGTAAACATGCGGGGACTGGTTTACCTGGGTCAGGACCGGTTTGACGACGCTATTGAGGAGTTTAAGAAAGCGTTGATCATTAATATGCGGTTGAAGGACAGCTTACGCATGGCTGCCAATTATTTTAATATCGGGCTGTGCCAGGGCGACCTTCAAAAATTTGATAGCGCCTTCCAAAACCTGGGTATGGCACTTTGGCTGGCCCGTAAAAACAAAAACGGTCATCTTACCCAAATGTCACTGAACAGGATTGGAGAATTAAACTATAATGCAGAAAATTACGCACAGGCTTTAGTATTCTATGATTCAGCACTATATTTTAAAAACTACCAGGATGACTGGGAAAAAAGTTTTGCCTATTCCGGCAAAGCGCAAACACTCTATAAGTTAAAGCAGTATGAAGCTGCATTAAATAATGCCCAACAAAGCTTTTATTTAGCCCAAAAATTAAATGTTAAGTGGGACATTGAACGGGCGGCGCATATCCTATCAAAGTGCTACGCAGCTTTAGGTAATTATAAAGAAGGTTATCATTATAAGGATATTGCCCGCTCGTATCGTGACAGCCTGCTAAATGAAAAGAAAGATAATAATATTAACTACCTGCACTTACAGGAGAAAAAAAGTGAAAATGCGGAGCTCGAAACAGAAATCGAGGTCAATAAGCAGGTCATAAAAAGAAACCGGATCGTCATAGTATTGGGTTCACTTTTTTTGATGGTATTAGTTGCAGTGTTGCTACTGTTAAAACAAAATGTAACCCATAAAAAAGTGCTTAACCGAGTGTTGGAGGAACGTAACGAAGAAATGATACAACAAAAAGAAAAGCTCCTGTCTATTAACAAGGTCAAAGACCGCATTCTTTCTGTGATCGGGCACGATTTGCGCAGTCCTTTTACCTCTGTAGTACAGGCGATGGAGCTGGTGAAATCGGGCGTATTAGAAGAAGCCGACAGAGATTTTATTTTCGAGAACTTTCATCGACAGGTCATCAGTGTTTCTGAATTGATCAATAATCTGCTGGTTTGGGCAGTAAGTTTACAGGCCGGAGCTAATACCCAACCGGAAAAAACGGATCTTACTGCTACCATAGAAAAAATTTTCACGTTGTATGACTCAGCTGCCCGGCAAAAGAAACAAGTTCTAAAACATCAATTCGGGAAGGAAGTTTTTATTTCAGCGGCTTCCACTCATGTACAGATCATTTTGCAAAATATCATCAGCAATGCCATCAAGTTTACTCCGGATAACGGTTTGATTGAAGTGAAGTATAGTTTTGGGCCGGATTATACCGCCATTCACATTTGTGATACAGGTACGGGTATGACAGAAAAAAAGCTGGAGAAATTGTTTCAGACTTCGGGCAGAGTGATATCACAAACCGGGACGAATGAAGAAGTGGGAACGGGTTTAGGGTTACTCCTGATCAAACAATTTATTGATGAAAACGGAGGGCGTATCGTGGTAAAAAGCCAGGTTGGAAAAGGAAGTGAGTTTGTTGTTTACTTCAGACCTTACGAGGAGCCCGAACCCCGTTCAGCACGCATTACGATTGCCTAAAACAATTTGAGCTGCATCTCATCTTCACCGTCTTTATCTTTTTCAAAATTGGAGAGACCTACCCCTAATAGTCGTATTCTTTTACCATCAACAGGTGCATTGTTCAAAATAATAACAACGGCCTGTTGTATCTCTTCAGTTTCGTTAATAAAACCAGGTACCGAAAGACTCCGGGTGATCAATGTAAAGTCGTGGAATTTAAATTTGACCGTTACAGTTTTACCTCTCAAACCAGAGCGCTGTAGCCGTTTGGCCAGCCTTTCGGTTAATATGCTTAATTCCGGAACCATAGTTTCCCTGTCAACCAGGTCTTCCTGGTAAGTATCTTCTACGCTTACAGATTTTGTTTCACGATGCGGCTGTACCTCCCGGTTATCGATACCGCGAACAATCTGGTAATAAAATTTACCCGGTTTTCCAAAGTATTGTATCATCTCCGTTTCTGACAGCTTTTTCAGGTCTGCGCCGGTATGCAATCCCATGGCCTTCATACGGGTGGCTGTTACTTTTCCCACACCATAAAACTTTTCAACTGCCAGGCCTTCCATAAATTGCTCAATGCGTGAAGGACCGATAAAGGTTAAGCCATCCGGCTTATTGATGTCGGATGCAATTTTCGCCACAAACTTATTAATGGAAACCCCTGCCGAAGCAGTCAGTTCCAACTCGTTTTTGATGGCTTGTTTAATTAGTTTGGCAATGTCGAGGGCTGAGCCAATATTTTGTTTGTCGCTGGTAACATCAAGGTAAGCTTCATCTAAAGATAGAGGTTCAATAATATCGGTATAACGATGAAAAATTTCCCTGATATGGATTGAAACGGCCTTGTAAGCATCGAATCGGGGAAATACAAAAATAGCCTGGGGGCAAAGGCGTTGGGCCGTTTTAGACGGCATAGCTGAGCGTATTCCAAACTTCCTGGCCTCATAACTGGCTGTTGCTACTACGCCGCCTCTTCCTTCAGGCAGGCCGCCCACCACCAGGGGTTTACCCCTGTATTCAGGAAAATCTCTTTGTTCCACAGACGCATAAAATGCATCCATGTCGATATGAATAATTTTTCGATGGGATTTTGCAGCATCCATTCAGGTAAAGCTTTCGTTGGGTGTCAATAACGCCAATGGACAAATTATTGCGAATGCTGCAGAAAAATCAGGCTGCCCTGCGTTCGAGCGCTTCAATAATATGCGCCAGTAATTCCTGGTCTATAGTGTTTTCATGATGAGATTCTGTTGCCACCACCCTGAAATTATGCTCATCATCTCTTTCAAAAACCAGTTCTTTCCCATCTATTACAATGAAGAACTTATAGGAATAAGCAAAAGTTACCAATCTTCCCTTCAATATCCGGTCTTCTTCCCTGTATCTCAGGGGCAATTCAAAATAATGTTCCATTTTAGAGCTTGCAAAAATAAGCTAAATAATTCAGTATAAAGCCTTAAAAACAAACTATAAATGGTAATTTAAAACTAAATTAAGAGTCAGGTAAAAAATAATTCTGCAATTCTAAATAGTTGATAAAAAGCTACTTACACTCATATATCTTTATATTTTATGCCAATAAAATGGCCTTTTATTCATTTTGAAAGTAAGGTAAAATAAAAGCTGTTTTCTTTATCTCAACAAACCGATACAGTTTCATGCCTTATCCTAAAACGCCTTTGCAGGAGGCACTATTAAACACGCTTTATTAAATACCATATAAGGAAGACGCTGACGAGCATAATACTAAAAGTAATACCTGTGATTAAGGCCGGTGAACAATGATAAGTGCCTGTATAGTGTGCGCTTTTAATGTATATTACCGGCTTGCCTGAAGAAGTTATATTTTATCCTCAAAAAATATTCGGGAACACATCATCATTAATTTTTAGTTACCTGTTTTGTTCTTTGATCAGGCCATTCCATCTCTGTGTATGGAAACAAGTATATTCGTGTATCCAAATGTATTGATAATGGAAAGACGGGATGCACTAAAATCGCTGGCCATGGTTGCCGGTGGACTTACGCTCGGCAACAGCACTTTACATGCGCTTGAGGGGGCCGGCAGCTCAAAAAAAGTATGGACTGTTGTCCATATAACGGATGTACACATCCGGCCCGATTACGATGCACCCAACCGTTTTAAAAACAGCCTGAGACAGATCGTAAAAAAACATCAACCTGATTTTTTTCTGAATGGTGGAGATTCTATATATGACGCTTCCTACAATAGCGTAGTGCGCGACAGAGTGCGCCAGTTATGGAATATCTGGGATGATTGCTGGAATAGTCTCGGCAAAAAATATGAAATCTACTCTTGTATAGGCAATCATGATCCCTGGTGGAAGGCACCCAACCAGGAAGACGAAATGTATGGCAAGCCTTATGTAGGTAAAAGATTAAATATGCCTCACCGATACTTCAGGGTTCAAAAAGGCAATTGGCATTTTATAATGCTCGATGGTAATAATAAGGGCATTATGCTGGATGAAGAACAGATGCAGTGGCTGGAAAAAGAACTGGCACTGATACCTGCCGATGATTATGTGGCCCTGATGTCACATTACCCGGTGCTGAGCGCCACTGTTCAGTTACAAGGTGGCGGACATAGTGATTTCCGTAAGTTAAAAGACTTGTTTTATCAATATAAAGATAAGGTAAGACTGTTTCTTAGCGGGCACAACCACTTGCTTGACGAAACCATTTATAATAAAGTAACCTACTGCAGCTCCGGCGCTGTAAGCGGTCATTGGTGGGAACCGGGAAGCGATGAATCTGCAGGACCAGGTTGGTTTAAACAGACACCGCCAGGTTATACGATATTAAAACTTTATGCTAATGGATCAGTAGAACATGACTATCATGCGCATGGTTTTTAACCAAATTAAAGTTTTATAGCATTATTCTTTTATTAACCCTTTCGTAATGAGGAGCCAGGTGTTCTTTCATGCCTTTTCTGAAATCTTCCGGTTTGCCTTTTTTGATCAACTCCAAAAGATCGCGATGCGTTACTTTGCCTACTTTGGCTTTACCGGTTAATTTCTGTTCTTCCTTAACCACATATTCAAATACTGGTAACAGTATATTTTGAAAACGGAAAAAAGTTTCATTTCCCGTCATCTGGTATAGCTTGCTATGGAAATCAATTTCAAATTTTAACCGGAAAGGTTGCTGAATTTTGTTTACTTCTTTTTCTACTATTTTTTCCAATTCTTCGATGCCTTTGGTGGTGATCCGTGCAAATAACAGGTCGGCCAGGCCCATCTCTAATACCAGTCTTAATTCAAACAGATCCTGTAAAGTTTTTTGATCCAGTAACAAGGGATCCATAACCCGTTCAAACCCGTTCATAATATCGGGCTCGGCCAAAATGGTTCCTCTTTTTTTCTTCGACTCGATCATGCCTAACATCCGCAGGCGACTTAAGGCTTCTCTGACTACATTGCGGCTTACATCCAGCGCCTCGGCCAATTCCAGCTCTTTAGGAAGTGCGTCTCCCGGCTTGAAAGCTTTTTTCTTTAAAAATTCTCTTAGTCGTAGTTCTACCATATCGGCCATTGTTGCCGACTCTATTCTTTGAATGTCGTTACTGAGGTTTCCATTAGCCATACGAAATATTGAAAATTTTTAATAAAACGAAAGTAAAATTATTTATGAATATGTAGGACAAAAAGAAATAGATGATATGGCACTTAACTTGTTGCTACCATTCTCTACTCTTCCTCCCCTAACAAATGTGTTCTTATCCAATCTTTAGATAACCGGCAGGCCACCACTTCCTTAGGGTTTCCCCTGCCATATAAAACCAATATTGATCCATCTTTTAAAACAGCTATATCTGAGTAATTTACTTTACCTTTCGCAATTAGCGTTGGCTGATACCAGCTACTGCCATCGTCAACACTGGCCTGTAACACCAGGTTTTGCCTGCCCGGGCCTAAGGGATAGCTGGAAAGCAGGTAACTGCGATTCCCGTATCGGATTATATTAAGTCCCATATCAACTGCTGTGAAAGCAGCTTTAGAACTTTCGGAAAAAGGACTCCAGGTTGTACCACCGTTCCTGCTAAGGGATATCAATCTTTTTTGTTGCCTGGCAACACCACTGGGTCTCGCGTCCATCAAAACATCACCGTTGCTTAAAGTAACCAGGCGACTTTCATTTCCCTGTAAACTATCCGATAAGGGGATATAACCACTATTCTGCCAGCTTCGGCCATCATCATCACTATACAAAGTTGATACTCCATATTTTCTCTGAAGCTGTGGATAGCTGATGCTGTGCCTGTGCCACACCTGAACCAACAGGCGGCCATTTTTTAACCGGATTCCATGACCAGGCCCGGGAAGATGAAAAGCTCTTTTGTGGAGATCGCTCTCAAATAAACCGGTTAAAGCAGATGGTTTTGACCATGTTGTTCCATTATCCCTGCTGGTTATATGATATAATACCGAAGAATCGTTATGGAAATTCTCTGCATATAACAAATGGATTGTTCCCTTTTGATCTACAACCGGCGTGG
Organism: Paraniabella aurantiaca; assembly: GCF_050309965.1. Classification (NCBI taxonomy): domain Bacteria; kingdom Pseudomonadati; phylum Bacteroidota; class Chitinophagia; order Chitinophagales; family Chitinophagaceae; genus Paraniabella; species Paraniabella aurantiaca. Next base: position 645,584 of record NZ_JBLOSY010000002.1, read on the forward strand.
GATTGGCATAACAACTGCTTCCATTGCTTTTTACTACTATTGCTGAAGCCTGCCAGCTTTTGCCATTGTCGGTGCTTCGTTTTAATACGATATGATGGGGACTTGCATCGCCCGGGCTTAACCTGCCTTCTGAGAAGGCCAACACTGTACCATCCGCTGCTACTGTTAATCCATACACAAAATGCTCTTTAATTTCGTTGCCCGGTGCTGCCTTTGGCCAAACAACTGACTCAACAGGTTGTTGCGCCAATGAGGCTTTTACCACTAATATTAGAACTACAACAAGTAGACGGAGCATGCGTATGTTGAATTGTAGATGGCTTGGTTTAAATATCTTTTTCCTGCAGCATAGCGCCTGCTGTAAACAGGGTCTCAGCCGGGAAGGATACAAAGATCATTTTCTCGTAAGATTTCTTCTTGCCGGCTTCAATAAAAATGCCCACCCTGCCATTGGGTAGCCTGGTTAAGCTGGAATAGCCGCAAGGGCCGGCATATACCAATTTGCTGTTGGACCAGCTCTGGCAATTATCGAAACTGGTTTTTAAAGTCATATGCGTTCTGCCAATCGACACTGCTGGATTAAGAAACAGATATGCCGGTTTCCCCTGTACTGGCCCGAAGTTAAGAATACTTGCCTGGCAGATGGATTCGGTAAGTTGATAATCGTGACTTATCGGACTCCAGGTAGCGCCGCCGTCCTTACTGGTACTGATCGCCCTTGAAAATTTTTCATTATAAGAACGCATATTCATCATCAGCGTCCCGTCCGCAAGTTCGGTTACCTGGCTTTCGTTACATCCCGGTTTTATAGATTCGCTTTTCTTCCAGGTATTACCACGATCATCCGAATACAAAACATGAGCACCATATCCATAAGGTCCTTTCCTTATTTTACCCGCCGGGTCGTCGTAGCTATGATTAGCAGGTATCACCAATCGTCCTTTGTAGGCACCGTTTTTAACCTGTATACCAATACCAGGCCCGGTTGCATACCATCCCCAGGAAGTATCTCTTGTTGCCGCTCCCATGCTAACAGGTTTTGACCAGCTCAAGCCATCATCATCAGAATAGCATATAAAAGGTAAACGGGGCGATCTGGATGTTTTATTAACAATGGCTGTTTCATGATCCTTACCATCATTCCAGGAAGTTACCAGCCAGATGCGGCCTGTTTCCATATCTACAACCGGGCAGGGATTACCACATGTATTTTGCTCATCATTCCATACTACTGATTCTTCGCTCCATGTTTTACCATTATCCCTGGAACGCTTTACTAATAGGTCAATGTCGCCGGTGTCACCGGCCTCCCTGGCTTCACAAAACGCGAGCACGGTTCCTTTTTTAGTAACGATTACGGCAGGTATCCGGTAATTTTTATACTTGCCTTTACCCTTTTCCCAAAGTACAGACTTATGAATATAGGCGTTGCCTCCTTTCAATTGTGTATAGCCTGCTAAAGGCATCATTAATACTAGAGCAATCATCGTTATAATACCTGATCTCATCATTTTTTGAAATATTTAGTGGACCTTTAAAATAGTTCTATTGATTTTGTTTATATGCTTGCAGCATTTTTGCCAGCTTTTTTTCTGCCTGCTGATATTTTTGCTGCCCCGCAATGTTTACAGTTTCAACATGCGATTGTCTCATGTCATACAGTTCACGTGCTTCTATACTATTGGTACTTAAGTTGTACCAGAGTGTATACCTGAAATCTTTATCCCTAACGGTGTATCCCATATGAGTGGGATGCTGTGTGGTAATGGCTTTATACGGCCGGCAAAACTGGCTGTATGCTACATGATCCCATTTCATACCCGGATTCAGCAATAGTGGTGCTAAGCTTTTGCCACTTAATTTAGAAGCGGGTGCTATACCGCATAAATCGATCAGCGTGGGGTAAATATCCACTGCTTCTACTATGGCATTTGTATTACCTGTCTTTTGATCAATTGCCGGAGCCGACACTATTAAAGGGATACGTGTGTCCAGCTCAAAGTTCGTGGACTTACACCAAAGATCCTGCTCTCCCAAATGGTAACCGTGATCGCCCCATAATACGACAACGGTATTTTCTCTCAATCCTAAACGATCCAGTTCCTGCATGATTTTACCTATCTGCTCATCCACATAACTAATGCAGGCATAATAGGCACGCATCAGGTCTTGTTCTTGTTGTACACTCAGCGGACCCTGATCGGGAATATCCGTATACCCCCTGAGTTCCTGCCATTGATGAAAAGCAATGCCAGGTGCTGCTACAGGTCTTTCTTTAGCAGCGATGGTAGCAAAGCTCATGTGCCGGTACAAGTCCCAATATTTTTGAGGAGCACAAAAAGGTAAATGCGGTTTTTTTAATCCTGTAGCCAGAAAAAACGGTTCTCCCGATTCTTTAAAACGCTTTAATAATTTGATGGTTTCTCCGGCGATCTGGCCATCCGGATATTTTTCATCATCCCCTTCGGTAAATTCAAACGCATCGGCTTTTCCTCCCCTTTTATTTCTTTCAAGGAAGTACTCTTTATTACTTACAACAACATTTCCGGCTTTTGGTAATGACCAGGAAACAGTATCCACCGTCTTTTTTGTATTATGAAAGACCTTTCCTACCCCGATCGTGGTGTAGCCCGCATTTTTAAAAGCCTGTGGCAAAGTAACTGCATCAGGAACCTTATCCCTGAAATGAGTTACCAGGTCCGTAACACCTGTCTGATCGGGGCGAAGCCCTGTTAATACAGATGCTCGTGACGGATTACAAACAGCCTGCTGGCAATATGCGTTGTTGAATACGATGCTGCGGGCTGCCAGCCTGTCTATGTTAGGAGTGATCACTTGTTTATTACCGTAACATCTTAAATCCGGTCTCAGGTCATCGGCTACAATAAAGAGCACATTCATTTTCCTGTTGACCGCCTGACTATATGAGCCAAGGCCACCGATCAGAAAAAGAATAGTGAATAAATAGGGACGTAATCTGAATAGCTGCATTTAACTGTATTTATCTCCTGTAAATAATAATACCTTCCTGCGGGCTTTCTACCCCGCCCTCTCCTGCAACCACCATTTTCCCGTCATTGGCAAAAACTGCGTCCATATTGCCGATTGGTGATGCATAGCCCCTGTAGGCTGTTTTACTAAACAAAACTCCCGACTGCATAAATGAACTACCATTGTTACTGCTTTCAAATACAGTTGGTGTAACCCCATAGTTAGGGCCGTTGTATACCTGCGGATCTTTTTCCCTGCCTACCGGGTTAACCAGGTATAGTTTGCCGGCATTATCTTTTAAGATAACACCGCCATACATATGACCAAAGGTTGACGTTGCAACACCTGATCCCATCGCCACAGGCGTTGTCCAGGTATCACCGCCGTCACTGCTATAACATACCAGTTTGCTCTGTGGTGCGGTATTGCTGTGTGACAGGGTTAGCATCAGCCGATTGTCTGCCAGTTCAATTACCGAACCCGATACAATATTGGTACCGCCAATATTCTGGCTCTTTCGCCAGGTGGTGCCATTATCGTCTGATATCGCCATCTTAATGGAAGTACCACCGTAGATCAAGGGCATTACCAACCGGTTATTGTAGGCTGCAGATTGCAGTTGAATACCATGGCCCGCGCTGCTCTTTACAAATCCGCGGCTGATATCTCTCAGGGGAGCTGTAATATCAACCGGTTGTGACCAGGTAGCACCGTTGTCTGCCGATATTACCTGGTATATCGTTTGTTCTGCAGGATAACTAAAAGTGCCGTTGGCTGCTACGGTGGTTGTTAGCTTGTTATAATGTAAAATAATTTTGCCGTCAGCAGTTGAAACTACTTGCGGAAAACCATAAGTATCATTTGAGCCTTCTCCCGCAATCACTGTAATATTATCCTCCCATGTTTCACCATTATTGGCAGACCTACGCAATATAATATCCGTGTTGCCGACCGGCATGGTATTTTGCGCCACACGTTCAAACGCCGTTTGCGGCCTGGCTCTACCCTCTGCAAAAAGCAGCAGGTTGCCATTGCCAGCCTTTGCCAGCGCCGGCGCCTGTATACGTGCATACCCGTTTTCACCTTCATGCATAGCATAATTAACGGTGTACATATCGTTGCTCTCCAGGTAAAAATCATGCACCGTGATGAAATTTCTCCAGGGTCTGAGCATAGGAGTAAAGTAGTAGAGATTTTCTCTTGACAATTTAAAAAGGAAACATAATATGCCATTGATCTTCATATAAAACAGGTTGTCATGGATCACTACTTCCATTTCTGCAGGTACCCCCGGTACAATTACCTCGTTAGCTGTTGGCCAACCCAGGTCGGGGTTTACCGATGCACCAAGCTTTCCATACAGGTCTACGAAGAAGGTAGGCGCTACATTGCTATTACCGTCAAATCCAAATACGAAGCTACCCCCGGTTTCCCAGCTACGGCCGAGTTCAAGACCCGCCGCCGTGCCGCTAAATGTACCTACCGTAACTTTTGCATACATATAAAAGCTCTTCCCCTCTCCTACGGGCACAAAGTATTTAGACATAGCCCAGTTGTAAGTATAGCTATTGGGGTCGCCACCCAAATGGTCTGCATTGCTGAGCGGGTAATAGTTTCGGTGCGGAATCAGCCGCATGCCTGAATTCTCTTTTACCCATGATACCGTATCATTCATCGCCTTGTAATCGGTAAAACCTTTAAAGAGTATTTTGTCATGATCAGGCAGGCCATCCTTCATCAGCCAAACACCTGCCTGGCGGTTTTTATCGAACGGAAAGGGAAGCGAATCGGTTATATTAGCCCGGCTTGAATCCACGAAGGGTCCGGGAAAATCGAAGTGTTGCTCCTTATAACATCCGCTGGTTGATATCATCAAAAAAAGTGAACAGATGGGGATGATAAATATGATAAGCTTTTTCATACTATATATTTGAACCGTTGTGCTTAGTGATTAAAATGATTAAACCTTTATTTACCATAACAAAGGATCGATAGGTATGTACCAATTATCCTGGTTTTGTAATTGTGCTTTGATGGTTTCGTTTTGCGGTGCACTGTATTTGGCCGCCACTGCGTCGGCCAGTTGATTTTTACCCGAAAGCCTCGACCATAACATCAGGTCATACCATCGTTTACCTTCAAAAGCGTTCTCCCTTGCTTTTTCTTTGAAAATCAGGCCTAGCATAAATTCCTTATCACGGTAATTCGTTTGCAGTGGATCCAGCTCCTTTAATCCCCTTGCTACCCTGAGCATATTCACAAAGTTGAAAGCCGTAGCGTAATCATTGAGCATTAGGTCGGCCATCGCTTTAATCAGATAAGCATCGGCACTCCTGTAAAAGTTCCAGCTGGCATCGCTTTGGAAGGCAGGTCGCATAGACGCTACATTGTCAGAACCTATAAACTTCCATATTACAGTATCACCATTCACTACTTTGTAGCTAAATGAAGTTCTGATGTCGCCTCCCTCGTACGAAAAAATGTTTTTGATTACTTGCGAGGCAGGTTTCAGGTAATATTTGCCGCCATCTTTTGATACCGAAGAAGTAAATTCCTGCAGCCGGTTTACTTCAAAGGAATTGTTGTACATATATCCCAGTAAAAACATAGAATGTAGCGAGGCGTACGAACCGGTAAACTGGTTGATCCAGGTTCCGGAAGTGCCCAGTGTGTGATTATTGTTGCGCACCGGGGAGTTGGCAAAAGCTGAAGCAGCCTGGTAATCGCCCAGCCACAACGCCAGCTCCGAAGCAAAGGTTGCTGCCATCGCCTGCGATACACGCCCATATCTTTCCTGTGCCGGAAGTGTGTTACGGTTCCACTGGTAGTTGATGGGCAAAATGCCTAGTACTGTCAGGGCGTCTTTGTAGATCATTCGTAAAACATCATCCCTGTTATTCATGTAATAAAACCCGTTCCGGATCTCTGCATTAGTCATCGACTGGGCCTTTCTTATTACTGTATCTCCCGATTCATTTACATACTTAAAATTCTCTGCTACATCTGAAAGAATAATAGGGAATTGCTTAAAGTTCTTCGCCAGTATGAAATAAGCATAAGATCTCAACAACAGCGCTTCCGCATAAAAGGCACCGGCGTCCCGGTCCAGGATCCGGTCATCCAGCTTGGCCACACCATATACCTTCTCCATTTGCCGGTTGCAACGTGCAATTGTTTTGTAAATGCCTGCATAATTGGTATAAGGATTTTGTACGCTTACGGCATTCAGCACAAACTCGTTAATATAGGGATCGGGTTCTTTTTGTCCTGTTGTAACCATGTCTGCGCGCGCATCTCCCCATAGTAAAAATTTATGTACTTCCTGTGTTAGCGGCTGATACATACCCATAGCCGCGGCATTCAGATCATCCCGGTTTTTATTAAAGTCTTCATCCTTTACAACCGAATAGGGATTTACATCATAAAACCCCGAGCAGCCCGTAATGCAAATGCATAGGATACCCAGCGCGGCTCCAAGCCATAAAATGCTGATTTTTTTGAGAAAAAAATGTTCCTGGTTCATAGCAATATTTTTTATTCTTATAAAGAAACTTTTACACCGAGTATGATGGATTTGGGTAAAGGCGAGGCGCCAAAATCAACCCCTCTTAGCAATGGATCTGAAGAGGATATCACTTCCGGATCCAGGCCACTATAAGAGGTTAACGTGAACAGGTTTTCACCGGTGATGTTCACCTTTATGCCTTTGATAAAGGTCCACTTTGTTTTAAGCGGCAGATCATAACCCAGGGTCAGGTATTTCAGGCGGGTATAACCACCATCTTCTACCCAGAGGTTGGCTGCCATTCCATTAGAAGACGGATCGCCATAGGCCGCCCGGCTTAAACCATTTCCGGGGTCACTGGCAGATTTCCACCTGCCGGCCACATCAGGCGATTGGTTGGAGTAATCACCCATCCGGTTCATTTGTTGTTTGAAGCTATTATAAATGTCCTGCCCATAAGCAAATGAGAACCCTGCATCTAAAGACACCTGTTTATAACGGAACCCTGTACCAAAGCCGCCATAAAGGTTGGGTAGTGAGTTGCCAATGATTTGCCTGTCGAGTTCATTGATCTTACCATCACCATTCAGATCTTCTACGATGTAATCGCCCGGTTTATATGCGGTACCATCCGCCTTTTTCAAATTAACATCAGCTGCCGATTGAAACACCCCTTTTATACGGTATCCATAAAAGGAGCCGATCGGCTCTGCTTGCCGCGCTATGCCACTTACATTGGCTATGCTCCTGATGATATCGCCATTCTCCAGTTGATCGACGGTATTTTTCAATGTAGAAAGACTACCATACAAACTCCAGGTTATTTTACTGTTGTCGATAATGCGCCCTGTAACCGATAATTCGAGACCCCTGGCGGAAATAGTGCCGCTATTTTCAAATTGCGGATCGATGCCCAGCTCGATAGGATAATTACGGAAGGTGATCAGGTTCTTTGTAGTACGGTGATAGTACCCGGCATCAATATCCAGCCTTCTCTTGAATAAGCTCAACCTGATACCTGCATCAATAGCATTGGTAAATTCAGGTTTGATCCATTCGTTAGCTACATTGCCCAGGTATACACCTCCATAACCAAAATAGCTGATCGCATAATACAGGTTATCCTGGTAATAGCCTCTTACATCATGATTGCCGGTTCGGCCAGCTCCCGCACGTAATGCCAGCTGATGGGGTTTTGAACGGTCCAGCAGGTCAAACAACAGATCTGCTCCTCCGTATAAAGCCCATCGCCCTTTAGGTCCGAAATTAGATGAGCCCTCGGTATTTACATTTGCAGACAGGGATAACCGGTTAAAGAAATCGAGGTTACCATCGAAATAAAGCCGGTTTAAATTCGACCGGAACCGGATATTGGAGGCACTGTCCACAATACCCTGCTTCAATGTTTCATAGTCATCGGTACCTGCATTGATCTTACGGGCATACAGCGCTTTATCTTCATAGGTTTCAAACCATGCGCCTAACTGTCCCTTGTAGTTTATATTGCCCGACCAGCTACCGGTTTTAAGCAAATAGCTATTCCAGATAAACGTAAACTCACTGGAATTGCGGTTGGCATTCTGCCTGATCCTGTTCCTGTCGGCCACAATGCCCAGTGCCGGCCTGTACTGGCTTTCCCGCATATTATAATAACTAACGGATAAGGAAGTATTCAGCGACAATCCTTTTTCAATATGCCACAGACCCGATATAATACCGTCTACCCTGTTCTCTTCATTGCTGTTTCTCATATTTTGCACTAATGCCAATGGATTGCTTTTACCCAATACATCAACATTGGCCAGCAGCCTGGTTTGAACGCCTTCATCGTTATACGAATAGCTATTCAAAAAAGGAGCTTTGGTAACAGCGGTAAAAAACGGGTGTATACCCCAGTTGTATCCCTCTTCCGAATACCTGGATCCTGTGTTGGAGTAACTCAGGTTATTGGATATCTCAAACAGGGAAGACAATTTGTAATCGAGATTAAACCGCATGGTAGTACGGTTGAACTTTGATGCTTCGATAGTGCCGGTGCGGCCCATATGGCCTACACTAAACATATAGTTGGCATCGCCCGAACCACCCTTTAGTTTGACGTGGTAGTCGTTATAACGTCCGGGGCGTGTAACCATATTTACCCAATCGGTATTGTTGTTGTATTGAGCTGATGAAGGATTGAAAACAGGGTTAGCAGCAATATCGCCATCCGAAGCACCATTCTCTTTCAGATAGGATGCAAGGTAGGTTTTAAACTGGTCTGCCCCCATCCTGCCTGTTTTGTAACCGGCGTGTAAAAACCCGGTATTGGCTGTAAATTCAATTTTGGTGCCACCAAACTCACCTCTATCGGTAGTAAGATAAATAGCCCCGTTAGCACCGCGTCCGCCCAATGCCGACAGATCTTTAGCATCTTTTAAAACATTAACTGATCTGATATCATTTATATTTAAGAAACCGAACCGGCTGGGTTCGTAGCTGGAAAGAAAGGAAGACAGCTCTCTTGCATATTTTACAGGGACACCATCTATGTAAATGGTCGGGCCTGTTTTCAGGTTAATTGTATTGATACCCCTGATCATGAGCAGCGGAGCCGCACCAATAACACCCGTTTCAGTAACCTGAACACCCGGTGTTCCGGGTAATAATTCGGCAAATGAAACGGCATCGTTTTGCCGCGGGAATTTTATGGATGGGGCCGGCGCCAGTATGCCCAGCTTGTCCATTTGTACAATATGCAACGAGTCATCCGCAGTCTGGGCATTGATATCGCCCAACCAGTTGCTCAATATCGCTACGCCGCCCCAGGTAAGCATTCTAAAATATTTCGAGCTGTATTTCATTTCTGCTATTTAAATGTTAGTTTACAGGTATCAGGTCTACCATATCCATCAGCATATCGCAGCAATAGGAAGGACTATTATTGCTGCCAAACCCGGCAAATGCGAAATAGAGGGTAACATCCGAACGCTCTGTTACATTAATTTCTCCGCAATTGTTATATACCAGGTAATTCCATTCTTCAAATGTTCCGTTGCTGACAGCCATATTAATATTTTCAGCAACCAGAACATCCTTGTAAATGACCAGGAACTTTCCGCGCGTAGCAGCGCCCCGGTGTATCATCCTGATCCTGTACTTACCTATTGGTACATCAGGAACGGTAAACCAAAAGTAGTCGCCTACCTGCATCGCATTGAATGCAACGATTTTCGGCTCCTTATTTTGGTGGTAACTTTGTGTACCTGTATTCAATACAATGGATGCCGGCGCCTCTGTGAACACATTTTGAGCGCCGTAAGGACTTCCGGGCGGGTATAAATTAAAACGGATGGTTGCCGGTTTAGCGGCTACGATTTGCAGCACAGTATCTACTGTGTGATAGATACCATTGCTGCACACCCTGTCAATTCCCAAAGCCCTGGATTGGTCAAAGGGAAAAGTTTCGTTGATAAAGTATTTTCCAAAAGCATTTACCTGGAAGCTCTGAGCCTCCCTGGTATACAACGAATAAAACCTTTTGCCACTAAGAATATTCAGGAAGTAACTGGAATCGGGCAGGATATGATACTTCACCCAGTCTTCGATATTGGGAACGTCAGCCTTATTAAACCGGGCTCTTGCCAAAGCTTCATCACTTTCAACAAATAAGGTGATGGTACTGTCCTTCAAATACCTTGCATAACCGGTCTCTTCAAATATATTCAGCATAGTCGTGTACTTACCGCTTTGTTTCAATGTTTCATACACAGATGTTACCGGAGGATTTAAAACATTATTAATGACGTTCACATAACCATTCGTAAATTCGATATTACTTTCTGTGATAGTGGCTGCATTATTTAAATTAATAGCATTATAAGATTCACTGATATCGGCAATCAGGTATTTGTTATTAAACACCGTTGGAGCCGGTAAAGGGCCAAACTCGAATTCGTTGGCATTGATTTTCTCATTCAGTAAGTGATACCTGAAATAATTAATCCAGAACTCAGGACTCCTGTCCTTTATAGACGTTACCGTTTGACCGGTTTCAGACAGGGTTCTGAATAGCTGCTCAAAGGCTGCATTATTCGGAATAAAGACGGTATAAGACCCCGCAGTTTTTAAAAGATTACGTTGTTTGACATAATCTGTCAATTCCCTGAAAATACTCAGATCCTGCCTTGTGTCGATATAATCCATGATCTGCATTTCATCATTTGAGTCGTAGCGGGCGCCCGACATCTCTCTTTTACAGGAGTTGCCTGCAAGTAATATAACGGATACAATAAGTATAACAGAAAGACGTTTCATACTATTAATTTTAACCATGATCAGTTTATTTATTCTTATAGTAGTCTTTTTGCTGAAGCTTGGGATTGTTTTCAATCTCTGTGCGATGATAGGGCAGAAACCAGCTCTCGGGATTCAGCAATCTGGCCCTGGTAACCTGGTAAGAGTACCCCATTGAATTATTAGTTGCTGATTTATTAAGCAGCACATTCTGCAAACCCGCTCTCCTGGCTACTCTTACAGCGGCAAACCATTCTTTACCTTCGAACCCGAGTTCTGCTTCCCGCTCCATTAATAATCTGCTAAAAAATTCTTCTCCTTCTCCCCCTTCGCCCGGGTTCAGCTTAGGAATATTGCAGTGCTCCCGGATCAGGTTGATCATCTCTTCGGCCTCTGCGTACCGGTTTAACATGGCCAGGGCTTCAGCTTTCATCAGCAATATCTCACGGTAACGGTATAAAATATAATTTACCGTTCTGCGATCATTATTCGGCCGGTAAGACAACTGGTAAGCCTGTTGACCCAGGAACTTGTATACTTCTACCCCATTGCCATACCCGTTCGCAATGCCCTGCCCTAACCGATAACTGGCAAGGTCTTTAAACCTGATGGTATCGGAACTAATATAGCCAGGCAAAGCCGTCGGATATAATATCTCTGAGTTGGCCAGCATCAGGTTAACGGGATTACCCAGCCAGGTAGCACCTCCTGTTGCGGTTGTAGAAAAATTGGCAAACCAATTATATACCGGTGAACCAGGGCCTGTTTGTACATGTTGCAATTCAAATATGGCCTCCTGAGAGTTGCCCGGATTGAAAATACTATACCATTCTAATGGCGCTAACAGCCTTGATTGATATTGCTGATCCAGAGGCGCGCATAGGGTTAATACGCCCTGGTAATCATTCTTCCAGAGTTTAACATCGGCCCATAAAGCTCTTACTGCATTTTTAGTGATCCTGCCGTAACGGTAGGTTACTTCTTCAAATGTTTCAGGGGCCTGTGCCAATGCTTGGGTTAAATCGGCTTCTATCAATTCCAGTACAGCGGACTCGGCAGCAGCCACCGTATTCACCTGCTGGTTATCTGACTCATAAGGTTCTGTAATGATAGGAACTTCTTTAAATGCTCTTACCAGGTAAAAGTAATTTAGTGCTCTTAGCCCATAAGCTTCTCCCAGCATAGCTTTTAGCTCTTCTTCTTTAAAAGTGGGGTCATTGATTAAACCCTGCGGCGCATTTTTAATAAATGAATTAATCCAGCCGATCGATTTGTAAACATTACTCCAGGAAAGTAAACCGTTCTCGGGGTAAATATCATGCGACAGAAACTGAGCATGGTTAGTGGTAAAGGCATCTCCCGGCCCGGGTTCATAAAGACTGGAGCGCGAATCGCCCCAAACCTGGTATGAATTCAAATTACTCTGTACAGAAGTGTACAATCCTATTAATGAGGCAAACACCTGGTCCCGGTTTTGCCAGAATTCGTTATGAACCAGGTTGTCCGGCACATCTACCTCCAGTAGTTTATTACAGGAGAAAGAAAGGGTAATTGTTACAACCAGTAGGCAGTATTTTATTCTAGCTGTCATCTGTTTATTTTTTTTGTTTTGCCAGCGATTCAATCATTTTTGTTTATTTAAAACCCGATGTTTAGTCCCAGTGTGTACTGCCTTGGCGGCGCGGTGGTGGCATTATCAATACCAAACAAATACACACTGCCGGTTATAGGTACTTCCGGATCCAGCCCCAGGTAGCGCGTCCAGGTATACAGGTTGTATCCCGTAACAAAAAAACTGAGTTGACGCACACCTAACCCGATTTTTCTTACCAGCTCTTTACCGGCTGTATAGGTTAAAGACACTGTCTTTAAACGCAGGTAAGATCCGTCTTCTACCCAGCGTGTTGATGCAGCAGAGTTCCAGGAATTATCCGGCTGAGCTCTTGGCATATCGGTAATATCCCCCTGGCGGCGCCACCTTGCTAATACAGATTGGGACTGGTTATGAGAAACAGTCATTCGCTCCATATATTGGCGGGTAGCATTGATGATATCATTACCGGTTTGGTATTGCAGGTTTAAGGTCACTATCCAGTTCCTGTAATTAAAAGTATTGTTCCAGCCACCAAAGAACTGCGGGCTGGCATCACCTATCTGTACGCGGTCCAGTTCATTAATCACCCCGTCGCCGTTGATATCGGCATAGATCATATCTCCTCCTTTAAACTGGCGACCGGTAGAAGAACCATAACGCATATATTTGGGTGTAATACCATCGGCTTCATAAATAGTATTGCCTTCAGCATCTCTCAAAATAGCATCATCATCGCGTGAGTATACGCCCAACGCCTGGTACCCATAGAAGGCGCCCACTACATCGCCTTCCTGTAACTTGGAGGTAAAACCAGACTGACTTACGGTAAATGCATTGGCATCAAAAAGCTCAGGCAATTTTATAATTCTGTTACGGTTAGTGGCAATATTGAAGAACGATTTCCAACGTAATTTAGTATCGCTGCCTTTCAGAATGATGCCGGTGATGCCCAGCTCCCAACCGGAGTTGCGTACGGTACCAAAATTGATATATTGAGATGCATAGCCTAAGGTAGAAGACAGTCGCTCCTGTAACAGCAGGTTGTTGGTTGTTCTGGAGTAAAAATCCAGTTGCCCGGTAAGCCTGTCTTTGAAAAAGCTCCAGTCCATACCCATATTATATTCGGTTGTACGCTCTTCCCTGATATTATCGTTAGCGAATTTAGAAGGATAAGTATAGGTTTGACCCAGGTAACCGGTTCCGGTGCCATAGGCGATATCATACAGGTTATTCAACCGGGGTAAATTTCCCGTAACGCCATAGGCAAATCTGGGTTTGATAAAAGTGATCCACCCGGCATCTGCTAAAAAAGATTCTTTGCTTATTTCCCAGGCTCCGCCAATAGCAGGGAAAATGGAATAAGGATTATCAGCGCCATACCTGGAGTCTCCTTCTGTTTTTCCGGTAACTGTTATGAAGTAACGATCCTTCATGGCATAATGCCCCTGCACAAACATCCCCAGGTATTTTGAAGTTCCATAATTACCCGTGGCCGCTGATATAATGGCGGCAGCGTCTGCTGATTTCAGTTGAGGCGAGGCACTATTATAGTATTGCATCTCAGTAGAATTATTGCGGTCTATATTGTAAGTGAGTACACCGGTAAAAGTAAGCCGATGGTCTTTCTTTTTAATAGCCGACCAGGTTAAGCGATTATTGCTGTTGATCATTAGCTGGTATCCTTCTGTTTGCAGGCCGGCATTATATAGTATTTCACCGGGCAGGGCGTCGGTTGCATAACCCGGCAGGAAGTATTCATCAGCCGACTCCCGGAAATCAGTTGATACCTGCGCACGGAAATCCATATTACTTCGTATTTTAAAATCTACAGAAGTAGAAGCCATGAAACGATTGGCTCTTGTAAAGTAAGTAGAATAGTCTATGAGGGCAAGTGGGTTGTACCTGGAGTGGGAAGAGATGGTAATGTTCCGGTCCAGGAAATAATTTAAGCCGTTGCGTGAATATACCGGGAAATAAGCAGGGATCTGCCGGGCCAATAATAATGGATTGAGCTCCTGGCTACCATTGGTGATAGGATGTTCCTGTCCTCTTTTATCCGTTAGCGAATTAGTATAATTCAGGTCGGCTGTTACTTTGAATCTATCGGATACCTTGTAATTTAAGTTGAATCTGGTATTGAACCGGTCGTACCCCGTTCCCTTGGTCGTTCCATACTGGTTGGCATAACCTAAACCCCAGTAGTAATTGATCCGGTCGCCACCTCCGCTTAAGGCAGTATTATATTGCTGAAATATACCTTTCCGCGTTATAACATCCGTCCAGTCGGTATTGTTATTAAATATCCAGGCATCAGATCGGGTCAGGTCACCTCTCAGCTCAGGAAAGGAAGTTCCATTATCCAGTCCGCCCGTAGTTTTTTCAATATAATAAATACGTTGCTCATCGCCCGACAGCATCGGTATCGTACGCGGCACTTCCGTTAAAGTGAATTTGGTATTTACCTGTAACTGGGCCTTACCCTTTTTACCTCTTTTGGTTTGAATAACAATTACACCATTAGCACCTCTTGATCCGTATAAGGCGGTTGCCGATGCATCTTTTAAAATGTCGATAGAAGCAATATCGGATGGATCCAGGTCGCCGATGGGACTGAATCCAAAATCGGTGATACTGGCTACCTGGTAATTGTTACCAATGATCTCTGCGCCGTCAACGATCCATAAGGGATCATTCATTCCCGAGATACTCGAGATACCCCTGATCCGTATACTGGCTGCGGCGCCAGGATCACCGCTGGCCGATACTACCTGCAAACCAGGCGCCATACCTTGTAAGAGCTGCTCTACATTTACAACCGGCATTTTTTCGGTATTTTCAAGGTCAACCGAAGCTACGGCACTGGACAACTCCCTTTTATCAATACTTAAAAAACCAAGGTCAGCTTTCCTCTGCACCGTAGAAACCACTTTCACGATCTCCATAGAGCTGCTGTCTTCAGAAAGATAGATAGTAAAAAAAGTTTTATCACCTATCTCCTTTTCCTGGGTCTGGTATCCCATATTCGAGAATACGATCTTACTGCCTCCCTTCGAATTGACCACTTCAAATTTTCCTTCCTCATTCGTTTTATGACCATTTAGTGCAAGGTTATTGGCGTTTACGATCATTACAGATACGTCTGTCAACGGTTTACCTCCCTTCTTATCGTAAACTACTCCTCTCAAAACGGCAGCATCCTGCGCCTGGGCACTCATACCTGCTATCAGAAGAGTCAAAACCAATATACCTTTATAGAAAAAGTTTTCGTTCATGATTTTGAAAAGCATTTAGTTTTTAGAATACACTATTGATTTTGTGGATGACTCCATTACTTCCCTGCGTATTGGCTGCAACGGGTCTTACTGTTTTTCCAGCTGTATTGGTAATTCCGAAGGTTTCCCATTGGCCCCCTACCGTCAGTAGTTCTCCGTTCTTGTTGGCAATTTGCCCGTTAAAGTCACCGTCGGTAAAAATGTAACGGTTAGGAATAATATAAGCCTGAACAAAGTTTCTTAGCTCGGTTGCATTGAGCGTAGCTACATTAATACCTGCTGCAGTAATAGCTGCATTTCTTGGCGCGATCACTGAATAAGTAAAGAACCCGGTGAGCTGCAATTGTGAAGCAATACCAGAACGGTCGAGTGCTGAGATGTAAAGAGAAAGTTCAGGATCTCTTTTCATCAGGTTGTATACTGTTATAGTGTCCTTTAGTTTATCGAGCGGCTTCAGGAAGCCGTCGATGCCATATATAGCACCATTGGAAGCTTCCCACTCAGGTATAGGAGCAACCAGGTTAACGCTGTTCCCGGTATAATCGAAAAATTTACCGTTATCATAAAGAATATATCCAAAATTGGTAGGATAGAATTTTTTCCTGAATCCACCATCAGCCCTGACATCAATATTAAAGATGCCTGCCTTACATTGTTGCACGCGATACAACCGGTCCGCCTCCAGCATATCTTCGGCCAGGGGAAATCCCCATACTTCATCCGATTGAATCAGTACGGTTTTGGGACTATGCTGGTAATACTGCCAATCGAAAAGCCCTTCGCTCAGGCCGGCAGATAAGAACATCCAGTACCATTGGCTATATTTTTTGTATCTCAGGTAAACGCCACCGGCTACGCTGCTCATCTCGGGTGACTCAATCAGTTTGTTTACTTTATATATAAAGCTATTGCTGGCGCGAAGTGAGCCGGATATGATAGAAGGAACATCAACGATCATACGCGAATAGCCGGAAATCGATTTCCAGTCGGGGTTTAACCTTTTCAGATCGCTTTTATACCAGAGGTTTTCTATAAGTGCTGACCGGATGAGGGTATACATCACTCTTCTTGGTACCGAATCAATCGTATTGTCGATATACTGAAGGTAAGGTTGAAAATAAGCCCGGATCGCATCATCGGTGGGTGCTAATACGGTTGATAATACGGATTCATTGGCGAGGTTCCGGCCAAATGAAAAAGATTTGTACAACGTAGTATCCACCCATCCGAATTCGTCTTTTTCTCCCAGTTCAAATTGAACATGCTTTTCTATCCATGAGCTGAAGATGGAGGTTTGAGGATCCGACGCCAATGCTTCATCCGTACGCGGTGCTATCTCTAAAGGTTCACCTAACACATGTATCACACCATTGCTGGCATCTTTATCGGGCTCTGCAATCACAACACCTTCAATCAGGAACTTTTTGTCACCGTCCGGTGTACCGTAAAGCGTCATATAATCATCCTGTTGGGCTTGTAAAAACGACCCGGAGAAGAGCCGGATACGTTTACCCGGTATGGTTCCTTCTGTGCGGGTCGTAAAATTGGTTGCTCTTGATTTATTTATCAGGGATGTGGCACTGTTGTATAATTTATTGATATCATACTCATAGTACATACCATTGATAAAATGATAATTGATATATCTTCTCAAAACGGCATCCGGAACCGATTCAACACCGCTATAGCCCAGTTTTGAAAGATAGGTGGTAACCTGTTCATCCTTAGGCGCCAGGCAAGTGTACATGGCAGAGGCTCCCAGCGTTTTTCTCAGGCCCGTTTTATCGATCATTTTAACAAACAAAGAGAAACGCCCGTCTGCTTCCAGCACTTCAACAATATTCTTATCCAGAGAACCTTTAGGGTTGTAATATTGATTGAGCTCCTTGGCACAGGAACCCAGTAAAATACTACAAGAGAGGCACGCATATAAAATGACATGCAGTTTTCGAACCATTTTCATCTGTTTATTTTTTTGATTTCTTTAATGGTCAGATGCCCGCGTGACCCGACGGGCAGGAAATTCGCCAAATACTTATTACCTGTGTGGTGCAAAGTGCTATGGTTCATTTCATATATAAAATATTATGCGTTATAAAAATTCGGGCGACTACAAAATACTACAGTCAGTTGCCGGTATCCGGGAGCAGCGAAATTTTGTATTAATGTTCTACAAAATTAATTACCCGGATGCATCCTTCCTAAAAACCGGCCACCTTATCGAATTATCATATTGTAAACTTTATGCAGTGGCAGCTGCAACAATCGTTTTTGTCTAATCATTAAAACAGGCATCAATCTTCGAGTTCCTGAACTTTCGGTTTTAAAACAGCCAGTTGTATGATCAATACTAAGAATACTACTCCGGACATTAATGCAAAGTCTCTTCCCAGGTGACCTTCGTCTGACGACTTACCCAGCATGCTGGTGATGAAGGCTCCGAAAAAGACGCCTGTCATATTCATCAATCCGTAGGCTGTGGCCCTGTATCTGGCCGGTACAAACTGGCATAGGATGGGCATGTTGTTGGCATCGAACATCCCAAAACCAACACCGAAAAGTACGGCGGCAAGTATCAATACAAAAGTGGTATTCCCAAAGCCCAGTATGAGTATAGCCGGGATGGTTAAAAAGACGCCTATTGCGCTCGTGTATACCCTTGCTTTTATATTTTTTTGAACCCATTTATCTGAAATAATACCTCCCATAATTACACCCAGGAATGAGGAGGCCGCAATGGTAATAGTAGCAATAGGACCTGCAACAGCCATGTCTATTCCCAGGCTTTCGGAAAATAAGGTGGGGAGCCAGTTCTTGGTAGCCCATCCGGGCAAGCTGGGCATGGCAAAATAAAATAGTATGACCCAAAAAGACAGGTTGCTCAAAAGCCATCCCACGCCTTTTAACAGATTAGTGTTAGGCGATTCTGTTGCTCTCGTGCTTACAGCGGCTTTTACCCGTTTTTCTCTTAAGAGAACGGCCAGTACAATAGCATAAATAATACCTACCAGGCCGAAAAGATAAAAAGTTTGATGCCAGGAATATTCTTTGGCGAAAGTGGCGCCGAATCCGCCCAATGCCTGCCCAAAATATAAGCCTGTCATGTGAATGCCGATCGCCAGCGACCTGGTTTTGGAAGTATGATAATCGGCTATCAGGGACAAGGCTGCCGGTATATAAACCGCCTCACTTAAGCCCATAATCCCGCGCAACCACTTTAGCTCGGTAAACGAATCGGCGAAGCCCATAAGGCAGGTAACGGCAGACCAAACGAAGAGACTGAAAACGATCAGCCATTTACGGTTAACACGGTCTGCTATTACTCCTGAGACAGGGCTCATAAAACCATAGATCCATAAAAAGATCGACATTAATATACCAAAGGTTTCGGCGCTTTGCAGTTCAGCAATATCTATCTGCATGGCTGGCCGCATGGTCGAAAGCATCTGGCGGTCGAGGTAGTTGAGCAGCCCAACGAACCAGAGCAGGCCTACTACCATCCATTTGTATTTGGGATTCTCTATTTTCATATGCAATATCGTTTTTAGGTCGGGTTGTTTGCTATTACTCTATGCAACAAGAGCCGACTCGACCTTTAATTTTCGGGCCTGGTCCAGGGTTTCAAAAAAAGATATCTCATCCAGGTACGACTTCAGGTCGCTACACTGAGCTTCATCCAAAGCCACCAACGGCAGTCTGCAGCCACCCAGGTCTAAACCGCTTAATTTTAAAATTTGCTTCTGAGTAGGAATAGGAGCATATTTTCCCAGCGCCCTGATCATCCTGATGCACTCAAATTGGGCCGCTGCCGCTTCCTCTATCTTTTTTTGTTTAAACAGCTCAATTACTCTCTGGTACATAGGAGCTGCAAAACTGTAGGTGCTCCCTATTGCAGCTTTTGCGCCAATGGCCAGGGCCGGTAATAGTAATTCGTCGTATCCAAATAAAATATCGTATTTGCCATTTTTATAATTCAGGCAATCCTGGTATTCGTGTAGTGTATTGGCGGTGTATTTGATACCTGCGAGGTTGGGAATCTTTGTTTCAGCATGCTTCAGGAAATCGATCACCCCTATTGTTAATCCTGTTACGGAAGGAATATGATAATAGTAAAAAGGAAGACCAGGTGCTGCGGCTGCGATCTGAGCCATACAATTGGCCAGGTTTTCGGCAGACTGCGGTTTAAAATAAAAAGCAGATACCGCGGAAATAGCATCTGCCCCGGCCTCCTGCGCATGTGCTGCCAGCTTACGGGCTTCTTTTATTGAGCTATGTCCCACGTGAGTAAATATCAATATTCTTTTTTTCGCGGCCTGTACATAGGCTTCCGTAATAGCCATGCGCTCTTCGGTGGAAAGACTTAAACCCTCTCCGTTCGTACCGCCCACAAAAATGCCTTTTACACCGTCAGCGATCAGCTTCTCTACCACCTGCGGAACAAGGTCCAGTTTCAATTCTTTGTTTTCATCAAATGTACTAAACGTTGCCGCAAGCAGTCCTTCGAGTTTGTTTATATTCATCTTATTTTTTTATATTTTATAGGTAGACAAAATAGCATACATGATTTCGGAAAGTTGCAGAAAGCACATACGTCTGATGTCTTATTGAATGATTTCTTTTATGCTTATTTTTTCAAAAGTGAGATTAGCCTGACTGCCTTCGTAGATAATACCTATAGTATCATTGTCAACCGATGTGATACAGGAATACCCGCTGCCACTGAATTCATCCAGTAAAACAAATTTGTCAACCGGCCAGGTATTGCCATCGTCCAGGCTCACTTTTAATGTTAAATGGCTTCGTTTGGTAGTTGAATTGGGGTTAAAAAACAGCAGCACATTTTTCCTACTGCCATCTTTCTCCTTGTATACATGTTTATACAAACTAGCCATACAAACCGGCTCCGGAAGTGCACTACGCGAAGTTTTATGCACCGTCCAGTTTTGTCCCATATCCGTTGTTACCGCTACTGCGCGCCCGTTGCCAGGCCCTGTAAGATCCTTATTGGCATTGGTGCGCATGTTGAGCATAATAGAACCATCCGACAGCTGGGCAGCCATACATTCTGTAGTTGATAAATCGTAGGCAGGCGTACCGGTTACCCAGGTTTTACCACCGTCTTTGCTATAAGTTATGGTAGAAAAAGCCTTGCTGGTTTTATCTCTCCCCTGCGTTGGGAACACCAGGGTTCCGTCATCCATGGTAAAGCCGCTTCCGGGAGCAGGCGCCCAAAGCCACCACTCTTCTTTTTTACACATCCGGGTAAGGTTTACCGGCTTCGACCAGGTTTTACCATTATCAGTACTTTTTACTATCAGGAACTGCGATGTTTGCTTGATGTCAAAACCCGGTTGTGAGCCTTTGCTGCGCCATTGATGATTCCAGTCGGTACTGGTATCCGTAAGACCCTCAATCCACTTACCTTTATCATCCAATACGCCATGCATCCACAGCCCTGCTACAAAAATGTTTCCCGTTTTTTGATCCACCAATATTGCCGGGTCTGATACGCCGTTGAATTTCTCGGGCAATCCATTAAAAGTTCCCATATCAATGATCTTTTGTATCGATAACCAGGTATTGCCCTTGTCGGTACTGCGGCTTAAAGCAATATCAATGTCTCCCTGCAAATCCCTTCGGGATTCATACCGGGCATCATATACAGCCAACAGATCTCCGTTAACTGCAGTGGCCAGGCCCGGGATACGTGATGTATGTACATGATCCTGCATGGGCTGGCGAACCGCACTTGCCACGCGATAGGTGAAGGGCTGAGATAAACCTTTTGTAGTGGCTATACCATCAAGTACTAAACCCGATATACCAACTTTTATTTTGTTACCCACTATTGCTGATTCCTTTATGTCAAGACCGATCCATATATACTTCGTTTTGGAAGATAACCTCAGGTTTCCATTCAATAGCAGGGTGTTACCGGCAATGGTTGAACTGCTGCTAAAAAGCGGGGCTTTTAATGCGGCTTCTTCCGTCAGATAAGTGCTATCGGAGTTGCAATAAACTTTAATATTGACGATATCTTTCAGATCGGTTGTGCCGTTTAAGTTTAACGACAATTGTTTAAGATAACGGGGACGGGACTTATGATCTGTTACAATTTCGCTTCGGGATACAATAATTACACCCCGCTCTTTAATAACCGGTATCGTAAAATTTCTATGGTTCAAACGCATATCCTGTCCGAAAGATTTCGGGGCAACGATAATTGAAATGACTACTAATAATAATTTACTGATATGTGTAAGGCTCATAAACAAATCATATATATTAAGGCATTGCGGCCTATCAATAATTATCAACCTGCCTGATGTTGAGCAGTGTCGTGATATAATGTTTAAGTTTTTTTCAAGACTTCAATGATGGAAGCAGATCCTTCTACTGTGACTATCTTTCGTGTCTATTGGCCGGTCTGTGGATTGTTGATCTGTAAGCTTCGTTTAGTTCTTATGTTCTACATAACAAATGTAAGAATTAATTCGAAATCACACAATTTTTCATTAAAAAAAATAGAACCGGGAAATTTAAATGGCTTCGAAGAACCAGCCAGGCAAATGCCGGTGGGCACCTTTACGCACATCCGGAACGTCTGTTTCGGGGATCCATTGATAAGGCCATCTCAGTCGCGTACCTACAGGCGCCCAGCCTGCAACTGCTGCCAGCAGTTTATCCAATGCAGGGTTACTGAAGCCCTTTTTTGCAAAAGGCACTATATAGGCATCAAAGAACGACTGGATTGCATTTTGCACCTGCAAAGCTTCATTTATATCTGTCTGCATCATCTTCCACCATTGCTGAGCGGCCTTAGGATTAATACAAGCAACATTTGAATAAGCACCCGAAGCCACACCTTTTTCAATCCCCGTAGCCAGGTGATGCCCGGGTACAAATACCGCAATCCGGTCAGCAACAAGCTTCATTTGTTCGTACCACTGCTCATCACCATCTAATAATTTTACGCTGATCAATGCGGGAATAGTCTCCAGCAATTCCTGATAACCGGCCG
Source organism: Paraniabella aurantiaca (assembly GCF_050309965.1). Taxonomy (NCBI): domain Bacteria; kingdom Pseudomonadati; phylum Bacteroidota; class Chitinophagia; order Chitinophagales; family Chitinophagaceae; genus Paraniabella; species Paraniabella aurantiaca. The sequence continues at coordinate 668,242 of NZ_JBLOSY010000002.1, forward strand.
GTGGCAACACTCTTTTAGCATGCGGTGGATTATATAATACCAGTGGAACGGGATGGGCTGCTTCTGATATCCTGTTGAAAAATATCCGGGCTTCCTGGTTGGTTACCGCCACCCAATCGGGCAGTATAACCTGGTAGGCGGAAGGCTTTAATGCCTGCGTTCGCCGGATTCGATCCAGTACAATAGCCGGAACGGAATGTGAAACACCTATCTGGAAAGGCATCCTGGCCGCATTACATTTTTCGGCCAGTAACTGACTAATCTGATCAAATTCGGTTTCGGTTTGGGTGTGAAATTCCCCGGCCGTTCCGTTAGAATAGATGCCGTCAACATGAGCAGCAATCAATATATCTATCTCATGAGAAAGCCTCGAAAAGTCAATGGTATCATCGGGATTGATGGGTAGTAAAAGAGTACCCCAGTTACCCCGGCAGGTATCTTTGGTTAATGGTTCCATAATTATTGTTTTGACCTGTAAACTAAAAATTACCTTATTCCGGATGGGCTGCTAAAACCCTGTTGGTGCGAACACCCGGCCTTGCTTCTCCCTGGGGAATAATGATCTGCTGGTTCCAAACAACCAGAGGGGTTGTTACAGGCGCCCAGGTACTGGCACCGGGATCGTTTTCCGGATCGGGTTGTTGATCTGTAAAAACCTTGCCCTGTATAGTCCACTTATCTTTTGGTGCATCATACATCATTATTTCTGTACGAAAACCTGGATGTTGATCTTTAAGAACTGCATTTTGTTCTGCACGACTGCCATCGTCGCCGCCAAAAATAAACAACTGCTGATTGGCGTTGGTATACGCCGGACTTGGTGCTGCTACCACCGGGTGGGGCAATTCTTTGATTTTCCGCCATCCCTTATCGGGGTTAAAAACAAAACCGTCCTGCAGGTATCGTCTGTGCACCAGCGAATCTCCCTCCGGTATATATAAACTGGTTCCACTTAACAGGTAAAACTCGCCATTGATTTGTCCTGCTACACCCAGCATTCTTGCTTCGCCAGGCCAGGAAGGAAGCGTCTTCCATTGTTGTTGTTCCCTGGGCCGATTAAGGTCGAGCGCCCAAAAAACATGTTCAGCGGATAATGCAACGGGGGACGAAAGCCCCCCGGCTACATACACTATATTATTAATAATAGCCCCACAGGAGTTGGCTAGTGGATGTGGTAAGGATATTAATGTATCAATGAATAACTGGTCATTTTGATATCTTATAAAATATACTTCCCGGAAATGTTCTGTTTGATTGGCTCCGCCTATTAACAGAAACCCATCTTTCCAGTTAAGAGAAATACCATAACCCACAGCCCGGGGAAGCCGGCCTATCTCCTTCCAGCCTTTCCCATCGCTGTTTAATGCAAGTACTTTATCGTTCCAGGTCTTAACTCCGCCCGACCATGGCCGTGTCCCTTCAGGAAACTGTGAGCCCCCGGCTACAATAAGATGATCATTGCTGATGCCGGCGAAAGAGCCTGCAAAACCAACTTTATCAGGTACGGCACTTAACTGTGACCATTCGAAAGAAGGAATGATCTTCTCTGCTGTTTCGCAGGATGCAATAATCATTGTAGTGGCTATTATAAGAGAAAACACGAATCGATTCATGACAATATATTTATACCCCTTACTTATTTTTCAGGCTGCAGCCATTGGTTGGCTTTCATCCAGTTGATGCATCTTTGAAACCAATCGTCTTCATTGGTTTTATTGTGCAATCCATATCCATGGCCTCCGGTACTGTAAATATGCATTTCGGCTTTTACCCCTGCCCTGATTAAAGCCTGGTAATAAGTAATGCTGTTACCCACAGGCACTATTTTATCGTCTGAACTATGCAACAGGAAGGTTGGAGGAGTATACCCGGTGACCTGTTGCTCGTTGGAATAGAGCCTGGTTGCCGGTAGACTGCTGGTATCTTTACCAAGCAAGGCTCTTCTTGAACCTTTATGGCTCAGGCTATCGCCAAAACTGATAACGGGGTATACCAGTATGGAAAAGTCGGGTCGTAAACTGGTTCCTTTTTCGTTGGCAATAACCCCGGTTGTAAAATGTGTAGAGGCCGTTGAAGCCAGGTGCCCACCGGCCGAAAAACCGATAATACCAATCCTGTTAACATTTATATTCCATTCAGACGCCCGTTCTCTCACCAGCTTCATGGCCTGTTGCGCATCCTGTAGCGGACCGATGGTTTTGTCGGGCATGATCTGGTTGTTAGGCAGCCGGTATTTTAATACAAAAGCAGTTACCCCATTACGGGCAAATGCTTCAGCAACATCACTGCCTTCCCGGTTTATAACCAGGTAGGAGTAACCACCGCCGGGGCAGATAATTACTGCTGTACCATTGGCCTTATCTCTTGCAGGTAAATAAGCAGTCAATGTAGGATGAGTTACACTCCTCACCAGTATCCTGCCATTAGAAGTGGTGTCCCACTTTTCTATGAATCCTGTTGATTCAATGGCATTAGGAACGGTATTATACAGCCGGATAACCTGTTGTCCTCCGCTGTTTAAGGGGCAAAGACAAAAGATACAGCCAATGGTCAATACCCAAAAACATAAGGCGGAAAAAGGCTTTCTTTCCATAACAAGCATATTTAAAGAGGATAAAAATACGTATTTATGTTCTACATAATAATCTTCTTTAAAAAATTATTTCGCCTAAGATCTCTGACATTAAGAACATTAAAAAGACTGCCTTATTTATTAATGGTCCTCAGGGCTTTCTTAATAATGTAGGCCGTTGCCTTACCGGTACTTTCTTTTTCCCAGCGCTGGCAAACCTGCTTAACAAAATCAGGTTTTGATTTACTGGCATCGTTTAGCCAGTTGCCCACACTATCCTGTACATACCTGGAAGGATCGGCTTTGAGTTGATCCAGTATACTTAAAGCCAGTTCGGGCTTTTCTTTAAGCGTACTGATGTGTTCGCACCAGACGCCGCGCGGCCTGGTAGATTCTGTAGCAAACCGCCTGATGTTTTCATCTTCATGTGTGGCCCATTGGGATAGAATAAGCAGGCTTTTCTTTAAGTTACCGGTAATTTTATGTCGCATCGCCATCCAGCTTATTTCTCGTACACCGAAATGTTTATCTGCGGCAAATGGCTGTATTATTTTCAAGGCTTCGTCAATAGTTAAGTCAGTATTATGGCCAATGGTATAGGTCGCCCAGCAACGCACGACGTCGGCTTTATGAGAAGCTATCATCAGCAGAAAGTCCTGATCCCCGTTTTTTTGGGACTGCTCCAGAATGCCATTTCCAATAACTTCATTAATCGTGTTAACGGTCTGTTTTTTTAATTGATCAATTGCTTGCTCAATGGGTGGCAAGTAAGATAACCTCTTGCTTTCTTTTAAAAGATGACTCAGTAACCTGCGCTGATCTACTGCCAGCCATTCCACCAGGTTTGCAGTTTCAATAACTCCGCTATTAAGCTGACTGAGTATAGCTGCAGGAATCTCCTTAACCGACCTGGGCCCTTTGCGTTTCTCTTCACTCATGCTGCTAAAATCGGCAAAGTTTTGATTTAAATACTTTTTTAAGAATGAAATAATAAAGCGTGGCAAGGTGAGATTATCTTATTAAAATGAACAGGTATCAAAATTATTAACACATATGGTTTAACCTCCTCTTTCCCGCCGGTGGAAACACTGACCAGGAATGCTAAGGGTTGTATCTCCACCAACCAGTTGGATGCCTTTCGATAGAATTGATGCCGGTTTATCATTATACCCAATCGAAAGAGAGCAAGACAAAGCCACCAAACTACCGGTCTTAAAAGAAATAACCACAGAAAACATAGCATATTAACGCTGATAGAATTGCACCATATTATTCGTGGCCTTGACCCGTTGCTGCCATAAATGAATACCTGGTAATAGGCCCCTAATTTGTATTAAAAAGGATTACTTCGATTGATATTCCCCATTTGAAGAAATATAAATTGATAGCTAGCAAAAATAAATATAACATTAATTAATTATCGTTTTATTTTAATTAATATATTTACATTAATAATTACTTAAACGTGAAAAAAGTTCAGCTTATATCAAAAACATTATTTTACATTACCAGGCTGTTGGGAGTCCTGTATTTTTCAATGCCATTATATTCGCTGGTTTGCCTTGCTACGGGGTGGTCAACTGAGCCCTATGGCAATGGTGCTTACATGCATATACATTATCCTTTTACACAGGTTCCCTTTTTAAACATTGACAACAACATTCCTTATATCATTTTCGAATTTCTCCTGCCATTAGGCCTCTATGGTTTTTTCTTTTGGCTGACGGGGAATGTGTTTAAGGCCTTTTACCAACCCAGGTTGTTTACCAATTTCGGAGTAAAACAGTTACGCAATTTTTATCTTGCCAATCTTGCAATTCCGCTGCCCGCATTGTTATTGAGCAGTGTTTTTGCAGAAACGGATAGCATCGCTTTTGCCCTGGTGGTTGTACATAGTATATTGGGGATATTTGCCTACTTTATGGCTGTTATTTTTATGCAGGGAGTGAAATTACAAAACGAACAAGAACTATTTATTTGATTATGCCCATTGTTGTAAACCTTGATGTGATGCTTGCCAGACGTAAAATGCAAAGTAAGGAGCTGGCTGAAAAGCTGGGCATTACCCCCGTTAATTTATCAATTTTAAAAACCGGTAAAGCAAAAGGTGTTCGCTTTGATACACTGGAAGCTATTTGTAAAATACTGGATTGTCAACCAGGAGATATCCTGGAATATGTAGAAAAATAACTTATTCCAAATAAAGGCGGATCAATCTAAAAAGTGCCTTAGCAGGCACAGGGCAATGTATTGCCTGAAAATATGTAAACGATGATGAACACACTTACCATAACAGGTTTAAACAAAACTTACTCCAATGGCACTAAGGCTATTGACCATATTTCCCTTTCCGTTGAAAACGGTATGTTTGGCCTGCTCGGACCCAATGGCGCCGGCAAATCCTCCTTAATGAAAACTATAGCGGGTCTGCAAGCTGCAGATTCGGGAGAGGTTCGTTTCAACGGTGTAGATATTTTAACAGATAAGCGGTTTATACAGAAACAACTGGGATTTCTGCCACAGGATTTTGGGGTGTACCCTAAGGTTTCAGCTTATGATTTACTAAACCATATAGCCTTATTAAAGGGTGTTTCTGATACAGCAAAAAGAAAACACCAGGTAATGTCTTTACTGGAGCATGTAAACTTATACGCCGATCGCAATAAAGAAGTGCATACGTTTTCGGGCGGTATGAGACAACGGTTTGGTATAGCGCAGGCCCTGTTAGGTAACCCGCAGGTTATATTGGTAGATGAACCAACTGCCGGCCTTGACCCGGAAGAAAGAAATAGATTTAACCTGCTATTGAGCGCTCTGAGTAAGGATATCATCGTATTCCTTTCAACACATCTGGTGGATGATGTACATCAGTTGTGCCCGCAGATGGCTATTATCAACAAAGGAAAACTGGTAGCTTCCGGAGCGCCTGCTCAGCTGGTTAGGAAGCTTACGGGTAAGGTTTGGACCCGGTTTATAAATGTGCAGGACCTCGAGATCTATCAGTCCCGCTTTGATTTAATCAGCTACCGTTTTACTGAAGGAAACCTTTTTATCGTTGTATATGCAACCAGCCAACCTGAGGGCTTTGTATCGCTGCCTCCTACCCTTGAGCATTTCTATTTCCACCAACTTAAAAACATCAAACAGTAATGAAGCATATATTTCTTTTCGATATAAGGCATTCATTGAAGAGCATCATTCACTACCTCGCTATCACCATGTTATTGGCAACAGGTGTATTTTGCGGAAGCAGCTTCAATTTATCTCTTGGGGAAGGCATATACCTGAATGGATCTTACACTATTGGGTTTATGCTTGGATTCATGAGTCTCACCATCGTGTTTATGGCTACAGTTCTGGGAAGTAAGCTGTTATTTAAAGAGCGTGACAATCGTTTTGAGCCTTTACTATTTTCAACCAGCCTTACGGAAAAGCAATATGTTGGCGGCAGATTTATTTCGTTTGCCACATTAACCTTCTGGTATTTTATATGGATGTCTCTGGGATTTGTAATAGGACAGCACTACCGGACCGGGGCTGAAATGGGAGCCACTATAAAGGCTATTTATTATTTATACCCCGTGCTAGTGTTTGGCCTTATTAATACGGTTATGATATGCAGCGTGCTAACGGCAATTGCATTGCTGTGTAATAACAGGCTGCTGATGGTATTGGCCGGAATACTTCTGTATATACTGTACATGGTTTCCCTTATATATTCGGGCTCTCCTTTTATGGCTAACGCCCTGCCACAATCCGAAATGGCGCAGCATATTTCTGCCCTGGCTGATCCGTTTGGTTTATCTGGTTACTTTACGAATAGCAGGTATTTTTCCGTTAGTCAGCGTAATACATCACTCGTACCCCTTTCCGGTTATTTTTTATTGAATAGGTTGATTATAACTGGTATATCTATATGTCTCGTTTTTTGCGCTGCAAATTATTTTTCATCCAGGCGGCCTCGTCGCCTCTTTTCAGGAAATCAAATGAAGCCGGTTGCTACTAATTCGGATTTTGATCATACGATTACTGTCCCTCAACCCACAGTTTCCCGATTTAATCTGAGAGCATCATTTAAAGCCCTTCAATCATTTATAAAAATTGACCTGATTTATCTCTTTAAGAACGTAGCCGCCGCTGCAGCCTTACTTTTAGTACTGTTTAACCTGGGAATGGAGCTATATGCTGAAATTGAAAAAGGTATCCGGCTTCCCCAACTCTACGCTTCTTCCGGACTAATGGCTCAAACCATTAACCAAAACTTTTACGTTCCCGGCGCTTTTATCATCCTGTACTTTGCTAATGATATTTGCTGGCGTAGTCATACATCGCGCTTTCATTTAATAGAGCATACAACTTACTACCGGTTTGCCAGGCACCTGGCTCATTTTATCAGTATGGGTATTCTTATTATTGTTTTTACATTTTTCTTCATTGCTGAAGGAATCCTTTTTCAATACATTTACCAATACCCTTTTTTTGATTATAACGCTTATGGTGGAGTCTTTATATTTAGCACATTGCCCCTTATTCTACTCAGCGCCGGCGTCGTTAGCGTCAATGCGGTAGCCGGTAACCGGTACATCGCTTTAGGTATTACTGTAGTGTTGACGGTGGTAACAGGCACTCCCCTTTCTGCAAAATTTATAACACTACCTGCTTTTAGATTTTTATCCGGGTTCAATGGTGTCTACAGCGATTTAGCCGGGTACGGTACATATATTTACTGGTTCTTTTCAAGATGGTTATTGGGATGCAGTGTCATCCTTACTTTAGTACTACTTTTTCGGTTGTTCAAAAAGCCTTCCTACCGGGTAACAACCGGTTCGGCCATTGTAATACTGGCAGCAATAAGCTTTTTTTGGGGGCAAAAGCTTATTAAGGGATACAGGCATGAAACAGATCAGGAACAAATAGAAAATGCTGTCAGCTATGAAAAATCCTACCGTAAATACCAGTTCATGCCTCAGCCCACCATTACAGATGTGCACACCCAAATTGATCTCTATCCGGCCAATGCCGCTTACACTATTTCAGGAACCTATATAATCCGCAATCTCCGGGAGCAGCCTGTTCTAAGTATGCTGATCCAGTTTAATGAAGAGTTACACACAGCATACGCAGTGCTGCACATCAATAATCAACATATCACACTTTCACCTAAGATTACAGAAATATTATTTCCTCAACCCATGTTGCCCGGGGATACCGCGAAACTGGAATTTCGAATGTCTTATAAATGGTACCCGGTGAACGGGCACCGATCGTTTAACGCTATTGTTGGTAACGGATCTTTTATGAGAATCAGCCGCTATTATCCGGTTATAGGTTATCAATCATCGAGCGAAATAACCGATACTTCTTTAAGAAAAGCCAATGGCATCGGCCTGGCTACATCCTTACCGGGCCCGGATGCACCGGTTGTCAACCCCCGGAATTTTATCCGGTTGGACATGACGATTTCAACAGAGCCAGATCAAACTGCGATTGGTACCGGTTCATTGGTAAAACACTGGAAAAACGGGGGCAGAAACTTTTACAGGTATCAATCAGGTCAGCTTGTACCTTTCCGCTTTGCCCTGTCATCAGCCAGGTATGCAGTTCAAAAATCTGCCTACAAAAACATTCCCATTTATATTTATTATCACCCGGGGCACAGTGAAAATGTTGCTCAGCTAATGAAAAACGCCCGGCAAACCCTGGAATATTGCACACAGAATTTTGGAGCATACCCTTTCCCTTCACTGGTTTTTGCTGAAATATCTTCTTTTACAAATGGGTTTAACGCTACAGCTTATCCTTCGGTGGTTTTTATGACGGAACACATGGCTTTCCATGCCAACTTGAAGGCCGACCAACAGCAGGATGTAATTATTGAACTTGCGGGGCATGAAGTGTCGCATCTTTGGTGGGGTAATAACCAAATAGCGCCTGATGAAAGAGAAGGAGCAGCTATGCTTACCGAAACGCTGGCCATGTATACAGAGATGATGCTCTATAAACAATTTTATGGAGACAAAAAAATGAGAGAAAAATTAAAAATGCATCAGCAGATTTATGAATCGGAAAAAGGGTTGAGCCAGGAAATGCCATTGTATAAAGTAGATGGATCCAGTTCACATATTTCTTATTCAAAAGGCGCCATCGTAATGGTTAAATTGCATGACCTGATTGGCGAAAATAAACTGAATGCAATACTTCGACTGTTTGTTCAAAAATATCGTTACCCTCAAAGGGCAACATCCATAAATTTTTTGCAATTGTTATATCAGCATACAGACCAGCGTTATCATAAGGTTATTAATGCTATGTTTACAGGTATCTAGTATCGCCTGATGATGTTGATTGGCTTCGGTTAATTGTTAGTAGCTATGTGAGCTCAATAGTGAATTATAATCCTTTATTATTTCAGATGTCTTTCGCATAACCTGTAACGATTTATGTTTAGGAGTACATTCGAATCAATACAACAAAGAACTGACTTAGTAGCATGTGCCGCATTTACCGTGGTATTTGAAATATGACATCTTTACAGCGCGCAGACCATTTTGTCGGCCGGATGCATTAAAATTTTACAGTAGAACTTCTCAAAAAATCAGCCTTTTCCATAATCCATAATATAACGCGATGTTATTTTGATGGCAGGTGTTAACTTATAAATCCTGTGGAACGCTTCAGCCTTCATTAACTTTTTACAACCTATAATAGTTGTAATAAAATAATGTATTTTTAATTGTATTTTAATGAGATACAGTTTATTCTTTATTTAATTATAAAATTAAAAATTGAATAAATGCCATTTGGGTTAAAAGGCATGGAAATTGTTTCAAAAAATTATTAATGAAGAATTTAGAACCCTTTCACCAGTAAAGGTTTTTTAGAAGACCTCCTGTAGAAACAGGAGGTATAAGCCCTCCCCCAGCTTTATAGCTGGGGTTTTCGTATTAGCCCTACTAACACGCTCTTAAATATCTCTAATTCATTTTTAATAATCAGATTATTGCAGTTACTGAAAGTATCAGGCAAACCTGGTTGAAAGATGCGATACATTAGACTACTTGCGTTAATTTCTTATGTTGATATACTAATATATAAAATACCGTGCCACAGTTCTTAAAAATTGTTAATACAAAATCAAAGCAAGCCGAAAGCTTGAATGGCATTGGGTTTCGTTGACCGAAAAATTAACCTTTAGAATCAAGACCAACATTTTGCTACACTGATAAGGCTAATTGCCACGCGAAGTAAAGGTATTAATAGGATAATACTCTATTAATTTTTGAAAGAAGTGTATGAGCGTATTAACTGATCGAGAAAGCCCGACAATTTTTCGTTCATATATGCAAAATTATATTGAAGTATCGTGTGGGCAGGTTGCACGAAGCGATAAGCATAATAATTACTTAACAATGCCGCGTCTGCTTTAATCAGCATTGTTACCAATTCAGGAGTAAATTCCATATGGCATTGTAACCCGTAAACGAGATTGGTGTATGCGATAATTTGTGTCGGACAACCTTTGCTAGTTGCTAGTACCTGGCTATTCGCTGGTAAACCGGGCATATCATTATGCCAGTGTCCCACCGCGAGGCAAGCACCCAACTGTTGTGTCTTTTCATCCCGGAGGCCTGCTTCAGTAAGTTGAATGGGAAACACACCTATCTCCTTTTCGGGGCTTGGACCATGCGGAGCGCCTAAAGCTGCGCTGATCAACTGTGCACCCAGGCAAACACCTACCACAGCTTTTCCTGCATTTATGGCTTCCAGAATCAATTTCTTTTCCGCAGCAGCATCAAAATATGGGCAGTCCCTTATTGAGGTGTCAGGGCTTTGAGGTCCGCCTAATATGACGAGCAGGTCGATTGAAGTGAGCGATTCGGGTAAAGATTCATATTGATAAACCCTCGAAAAGCTGGTGGTGTAACCACGGCTTAATGCCCAATGCAAATAGGCACCGGGTGCTTCAAAAACTTCGTGTTGTATAAAATGAACATGCATAGGCGCACTGCCTGGTAAAATTTTATTGTACATAGGCCGATTCGTTCCAGTAGTAACTATCGGGATACCTTCTTTTTCCGAATACGGCCGTCCCGATCCTGATGATAGTGGCTCCTTCTTCAATAGCTATCTCCAGGTCACCACTCATGCCCATGGAGAGCTCACTCACAGATACGTTCGGTATGTTAAATGCTTTGATCTGTTGTTGAATTTGTTTCAGCAGCCGGAAACAAGGCCTTGCCTGCTCTATATCGGCAGATAATAACCCGATAGTCATCAGTCCCCTAATTTTCAAAGTGTGCAAACCGGCGATTCGCTGTACCAGATCGATAGTACTTTCCGGCGCCACACCAAATTTGCTGTCCTCCGCAGATGTATTCACTTGTATCATTATATCCATGGTCCTGCCCTGAGCCTGCAGCCTGTGGTGTAGCTTGCAGGCAAGGTCGAAACGATCGACCGATTGAATACAAGTTATATTATATTTTAGAAGATCTTTTATTTTATTAGTTTGTAAATGGCCTATAAAGTGATGTGTAGGTTGTAGCGGTTGCAGGCTTTCATATTTTTGTGATAATTCCTGTACTTTATTTTCACCTATTAACGTGTACCCGGCTTGTAACGCTAATTGAATGCGATCGGCAGGTACTGTTTTGGTGGCTAGTAGCACCTTTACCTCACGCGGATCGCGCCCTGCCTTTTTGCATGCGTTCTCTATTCTCTGTTTAATGGCCTGTAAATTCTCTGTTACCATAGGGTTTTCGTCTTTTCTTTTTCCAGTTGGCAAATAAGGTTTTCTTTTACCTGGGTGAGGGTACGGTCTCTTGCTTCTGCATAGGATATTCCGTATATGCGTTCAACGGACTGTAAGGTGGCGGGGAAACCCGCTATAACCTGGTCGTAATAGTGATCCAGCTCTGCGTGGGATGGTTGCTCGTAGGGTATGGTTATTTGAAATCTTCTCAATAAGGCCTGATCGATCATCTCTCTATGATTAGTGGCTGCTATCAATAAGGAATGGTCCGGGTAATAATCGATCAGCTGGATAAGGGTGTTGACGAGCCGGCGTATTTCGCCAACTTCCCGGTCATCGCTGTTCCTTGTTTTTCCCACCTGGTCAAATTCGTCTAAAAAGAGAACCGCCTGTTCCCGGGCAGACTTATCAAAAACCTGTTTTAAATGCTGCGAGGTTTCACCAATTCGTGCGCATATAATATTGCTTAAGTTTAATACGAACAGGCGTTTGCCTAATGCATTGGCAATTGCTTTTGCAGTAAGAGTTTTACCGCAACCAGAGTCGCCATATAGCAACAACTTATTATTAACAGTCAAGCCGTACTCTTTTAAAGCAGCCGTATAAAAATGCTCTTTAATCAGCTGAAGCAGCTGTTGCCGGTTAGAAGCGCTCATAAAAACCTCATCGAACCGAACCTGTTCTTTATCAGAAATAAGGAGATCGAATATATTCATTAAGAAAATTGTTGTCAGGAATAGCAAAAAATACTCCCGTAGCCGATGGCAGAACGGGAGTATAAAATTACTTCAGGTCTTCAATAGAAGCTCCAAAATTGATGTGCAGCACATTTCCATTGGGAAGTACCAACGCGGGAACAGACTTCACTCCTGCGTGTTCAGCTTCCGCTACTTTTTCTTTTGCATTACCCAGGTGTACAACGGTTACCTTGCCTGCAGGAATGAGGTCGAGAATAGCTTCTTCGGCGCTAACACATACCGGGCAGCCGGCATGGTAAAAAGTAGATTGTGTCATAATAATCGTAATAAAATTGTCTCTTGCATTATTGCCATACAAAACTAAATTATCTTTGGACTACCAGTCTGATACAGAATTTATAAAAACAGGTAGTCCAGATGTTAAGACCGTGGCAATTATCCCTACAGATTAATTATGATTGTGATAAACCCATTTATCTGCAAATTGCCGATGCTATTATTGCCGACATTCAATCGGGCCGGCTGAAACAAGGTACCGCGCTACCGGGCAGCAGGAAATTATCTGAGCAGCTGAAGCTTAACCGGAATACGGTAGTAGATGCTTTACAGGTGTTGCTAAATGAAGAATGGCTGGTGTCGAAAGAAAGAAAAGGAACTTTTGTAGCGGATCAACTTCCCCTGCTTTCAGTTTATCAAAAAGTACCTGTTGCCGTAGATGACAATGCAGCGGTACCGCTACCGACACGTATTCATTTTGACGATGGCTATCCGGACAGCAAAATTGCGCCGATAGCTGAATTGGCCAGGGCCTACCGGCAGATATTCAACCGGAAAGCCCGCTGGCAATTGATGGGCTATGGCAGCGAATTAGGAGATTGGAAGTTTAGGCAGGAATTGAGCCGGATGTTAAATCATAACCGTGGTTTGCAGGTGGCAGCTCAACAGGTTTGTGTTACAAGAGGCAGCCAGATGGCTATGTACCTGACAGCCCAATGTATACTGAAAAAAGACGATTGGCTCATAGTAGAAAATCCGGGATATCAACCTGCCTGGAAAACCTTTGAGCAGGCTGGAGCCCGGTTGCTTCCCGTAAATGTAGATGAGGAAGGGTTAGTGACAGACGATGTAAAAAGTATCCTGCAATCGGGCAGAAAGATCAAAGCTGTATATACTACCCCCCATCACCAATATCCAACCACGGTAACAATGAGTCTTCAAAGAAGGCTTGAATTAATTCAACTTTCCAACAAATACGGCTTTACCATTATTGAAGATGACTATGATAACGAGTTTCATTTTGGTTATCGCCCTGTGCTACCCATATCCAGTTTTGATGAGCTGAAAAAATACGTATATGTAGGTACCATGAGCAAAGTAGTGGCTCCGGCCCTGCGAATCGGATATCTTGCTACAACCATTCCGGGTCTGATTGAAAAAATAGCAGCTTTGAGAAAGATTATAGACGTACAGGGGGACGCTATCATGGAACAGGCAGTGTTGCAGCTTATTCACGATGGCACTATAAAAAAGCATTTGAAGAAAGCGACCCAATATTACCGGGCAAAACGCGATCTGACAGCATCCTTGCTTATAAAATACATGGGTGAAAAAGCTGGCTATACTGTTCCTGAGGGTGGACTGGCTTTTTGGATTGTTCCTTTCAAAAAATGCAATTGGAATCATATAGCAGCACAATTACAAAAAAAAGGTATAAAGATCATCACTCCCAACCAATATAGTTTTCGAAAAGCCGCAAACGGCATACGGTTAAGTTACGGAGCCCTATCTGCAGAACAACTGGAAGAAGGAGTGCGCGAGTTGGCCTTACTGATTTAAATTACCACCCTACCCTTTATTATTAAGCCAGCCCCATTTATTAAAATAAGTGATGGCACTCCGCATATGATGCCAGGTTAGTTTCAAGTTGGTGTAAGATCCCTTGGTGTAATGATGATATATAAACGTATGAGGATAATAGACGGTTTGCGATCGCTGTAATATACGCCTGGTTAAATCAGCATCCTCCATGTAAAGGAAAAAATGCTCGTCAAAGCCTCCCGCTTCTTTTAAAACATCCGTTCTCAAAAACATAAAGCACCCAGAAAGGAACGGTACGTTATAAATGGGTTGAAGATAGTCATGATCTTTATACTCATACTTCCCCATCCTTTTTGCTAAAAGATCGCGTACTTGCCGGGGAAAAAATCTACGGGAGAATAAATTAGAGAAAGTTGGATTCTTTCTGCAGAGATATTGCAGGCTTCCGTCGGGGTACAACACCCGCGGCATTATCTGGCCGGTGTTCCTGTGCGCTTCCATATAATAATAAAGCTGCTCCAATACATCCGCCCCAAAATAAACATCCGGATTAAACACCAGGTGATAAGCAGCATTAAATTGCTTACTGTATTCAAATGCAATATTATGGGCTGCACCGAAACCTGGATTACTGTTATTGAAAACGTAACGAATCCTTGCAGGATCAATTTCAGCAAGTGTTTCCAGTTCACGTCCAGGTGAATTATCTATCAAAAAGAGGAATACATTTAAATTTGTCGAAAGAAAACTGTTAACAGCTGCTTCAACTATTGTGTAGTCATTCTTATATAAAACGATCGATCCTGTTATTTGTACTTCTTTCATTGTGCAGTAAGCCGCGATAAAAATATTGTATTGTAGCCATATATGTGTCAGAAAATCAGGAATTTCCGCTTATCAGGCCGCATATATGTTGATACCCGGTGGGTAACAGGATCGATATCTCTGATCCGTACGATTCATAAACGACTTTCAGCGGATTGTAAATGAGGCTTATTAATAGCATTATTTCCTGTATTTTGATACCGGAAATAATATAATGCTACTCCGTAACAGTATGAAACAAGTTCTATTATTGATCGGCCTTTTTATAATGACCTCAGCAACCTTCGCCCAGAATACTACACGTGAACGGTACCGTAAACATGCCGGCCGATACGGCGGTAACTCAGGCATATGCCTGTTTGATGACGGAAGTTTTATGTTGTATGGATATGCAACTGCCGTGTTCGGCTCTTACAGCTTTAAAGAGGAGTATTTACAATTTATACCTGATAAACCGGAATTATTTCAAGTGTATGCTCATTACAATAATACGCTGGGTGACAGTACCAGGATGAATTTTGCAGGTTTTGAAGAGGGTAAAACATTTGTACAGTTCAATGAGGAAAAACAGCGAAGAGTTTTTAATGAAGATGCTAATTGCTTTGACGCGCCTTTTGTGTATCAGACCGATCAACAGTTAGCCCGTTTCACACTTTCCTTTATCAGAGAAAATCTATGGTGGGATCTGCGTAAATCTAATCCATCCTGGCAATATGAGCCAGCAAAAAAATACAATGATTTTATCCTGATCTTTAACGAACCCAAACGGGAGTATGAAGATTTTGCTGCCAGATTTACAAAGGTTGAAGGAAAAACTATACTACAGCTATCTAATTATGGCGGCGAGGAGGGGTTTGTTAAACAAACGCAGGACAAAGAAGAGCAAAAACAATGGCAGGAAGTACTGGAATGGAAGAGAGCGTACGATGAGTCGAAACGCACAGCAGTGGATGCTATTTTTGCCAACAAACATTACCGCCTTTTTCCAACACCGGATTCCTTAAACTATATATGGAGCGAAGCCACCAATGGATACATTAGCCGGCAGGCCGATGATAATGAAGAATATTTCCGGAGCAACCAGTACCAGGACGATCGCCTATTGCGCAAGTATGTGAAACTGGTAGCCGAAAATAAGGACACTGCAAATTTTACAGAAGACAACGGAGCCAATAATAGTATCTTTTACACGGTTTGCGGAGAAGATACTCGTCCTTCCTATCATTACAACGGATTTATAACATACGAAAGAGAAGAAGAAGAAAGAACACCTCTTATAATAACGGCGCCGGCCCCACCTTTGGAAATCAGCCCCAATAAAATTGCTGACCAGGATCCGTTGCCGGGTTCTGAAAAAGACAGTAATGCGGATGAAACAGTTACCCTTTTAAAACCTTTTACTGTGAACAGGCGGGACGGATTTTATTCCATTGAAAAGAAGCATGCCGACTATACGCAAACTGTACTGGCGGCTGATCCATCGCTAACGCCAAAAGATTTTGATACAGTTATCTATAAAACCGGGGCACATGATGAATCAATTATTGAAATACGGTTTAATAAGGCAGGCGCAATCAAATTTGAAAAATTCAGCAAGGGCCAGGTTGGAAAACAGGTTGCTCTGGTAGCAGATCATAAAGTAATCATGATGCCATTTATTGCCGAACCCATAACAAACGGTCGTATAGATATCAGCGGGAACCAATCAGCTGAAGAAGCTGAATCGATTGTTAAACGGTTACAAAACCATTAATAGTGCTGCAAGTGGGCAGGTTACAATTTAAAATTGTAATATTTCATGAACATACAACTAAAAATATCCATCACAATTTTACTGCAAACAGCTGTTAGTTTGGCTCATGCGCAAGTACTGGATTCTGTCACTTTACAGAAAATTGGCGATCAATTAGTAAAAATGGAAATGAAAGGCAGAGAGGGGATTGCCAAGCCCGGCGACAATTGTCTTCGTGATAAAGACGGACATTTTTTATCTTGCTTGTCGGCCGAATCTTCTCAAAAGTGGGTTACTGATTTTAATAAAGACGGCTGGCCTGATGCAGTATTTCTTTTTACAGATGAAGGTTTGGGAGGCGGCGGCAATGCCTACGGTTTCGATTACCGTGTAGTGCTGCTCGATGGCAAGCGTTCGATCATCAATCAGTATACTTTATTTGGTGGTGGAAAGTTTTCTTACGGCCACCTGGATATAGACCGGGTAAAAGACGGGAAACTATATGCTACCTATAATGAAAATCCTATGTCCCGATCTTACGGTGAAGGAGAAGACAATCTGAAACAGGTAGCAGTTAGTTTTTCTTTCAGAGATAACAAAATCGTAGAAGATTGTTATGCCGCTTGCCCGCTGGCGTCTATGAAAAAGCAGATCTTCAAAAAGGATAACAACTTAAAAATAGACAGTACGCTGGAGATAGATGACCAGTTTAATGAAGACTATACAGAAATTGTACATATGAAGGATGGATCTAAGTTTGTGGCCTCATTGAGCGGATGTGAAGAACCCGACCTCTACTTTAGCAGAACCATTAAATATAAAATTGCACTGGAAACCGATCCATCTGCAATGAAAGAAGCATTACTTTATAACCTGCAATTTTTAAGAGACAATACGCTTTTTAAAACGGTTATTAATAATGCCGTTGTTCAGGTAAACCAGCTGGAAACAAGTCGTATAAAAAAAGACAAGAATGAAGGCACGGCCCTTCATCTGTCTTTTCCTGACGGATGGAAGACTCATTTGTTTATATCAGGAAATAAGGAGCAAGGAAGTTTTATTACCATCCGTTTTGAAAAACCCAAAAACAAGGAAGGCATGATGGATTTCTGGGAAAGTATGGAAAGCAAAAGAAAGCTATGCAGATGAAAACTTTGTTTATGAAACAATGGCTACTATTTTTTGGGGTCTTAATCTTCTGTTCCTGTAAGGATGTTCGGCATAAGGATACTAGCAAACCGTCTGTGGATAGTAGCTCGGTGGCTCCTCTTCAGATCTGGGATACAATACCAGAAGTGCTATACAAAAGCGAACTGAGCCCGGGTAATAAAGTGCCTATTGGCAAAGTGTTTACCGACACAGTAACATTTGCTGAGCGGGATGACAACGGCGATTATTTTCTTTTTTACGTAAGAAAGAAAAAACGGTTGGTATCCCTGGTATATGACGACCTGGCTGAACGAAAACTGGATTTCCTGCGTGGAGACACCCTGGCAATACAATGGAAAATGGACAGTATATGGATAGCGGGTGATGGAGACAGACTGGATTTTAAAGAGCGGCTGGTTGGTGTAAAGAAAATAAAAGACAGCAAAGTAGCCACTTTTAGAAAAAATTACACCCAACCGATCAAGTATTGGCATGAGAAGGACGCCAGCTATACTGATGAATTTAAAAGTTATCTTTATTTATTGGTTGAATACTATATCGCATATTCCCAACGACCACTGGTACTAATGCACCTTGACATGCCGGAAACCGAGTTCGTTTATTCCATCGAAGAAAGAGATGAAAAGGGCCGCCATTACATCGTGCTGGGACTATCTAACGACCAGGGCACCCACTCTAATATTATACAATGGCTATATGTTGATTCTGAAACGCATGCTCTTTACGAGTATGACCTGGCCAACGATCAATTGATCCCATTTTCCTGAAACTAATGAAACGGATAACGTTTATTATACTCAGCAGTTGGCTATTGGTGGCCTGTAAGGATGTGAAAACAGACAACAGTCAGCCTGTTGCTACCATCACCATTGCAGATACAAGCCCATTAAAATTGAATGAAAACAATTACCAGGACACGGATAGCCTGGCGTTATTACAATTAACTCGGAAACTCTACCACTGGGTTGAAGACGAAAGTAAGCTGGAAGACTTTGAACCCTATTTAACTGAACTTAATGATACTGTATATGCGGGGATGAATACTGATCTTCATCAGCAAAGACTAAAGGAAATCAGGCAAACAGGGCTCTTCACGCAATCATTCATCAATAATTACAATAAAATTGCTTTGGCAATTGACAAACAAATAAAAAATCGGGCTCTTATTTGGAACGTTGGCGAACTACCACCATTTGGCAATGGAGCTTCGCCCTGGTGCGATTGCCAGGATGTTCCGGATAACTATGCTGATAAAATATGGATTATGCAGGTATCGTTTAATAAAGATACCGCATCGTACAACTGGAGTTGGGGCGATGGATTGGTGTATCACATTAAAGCATTAAAGGAAAACAGCATTTGGAAGGTCGATTATATGGAGGGCTTTGATTATAATGCCTATATCCGGTCCTTTGTCTACACTAACCAGATTGAAGATAGCTGGGAAAATGACCTGGTTCGCATTGATATAGGAAATGAGACCTTAACACTATGGTATCATGGTCAATGCGTTTACTTCTACCCTATTCGTAAAATAGATACACAAACTGTAGAAATGATATGGGACCGGGATATGGACTGTAAATTTAACAATGGTACCAACCAGGCATTCGGACTGAAAAGAATCCCGGAAAAAGGAAAACCTTTTGCAAAATTTACTTTACAGGATAATATGCTTCATGCTGACTATTATTATAAAGAGTGGGTTCAGCAATATGCGAAACAGGTACAGGATGATGTATTTACATCTACCTATTCCAGAATGCGAGAGCATTAAGAATTTAAACTATGACAGGGGTTTAAAACGAATTGTAAAACACAGGCAACGCTTTGTAAAAACTCCGGCGAGAAACGCCTGAAACTTCTTTACTTCAACACTGTTTTAATGCATTAGTTTCCCTGGCAATACATATTTTTATGACAACATTTCAATTTAAACAACATCATACGCAAAAGGCTATCATAATAGCCGTACTCTATTTAGTAATTGTATTCTTTATTGCCTATTTTTCGTTGGGAGGCATCAACGGCATGGCAGATAAAGTAAACGGAATGGGCAGTGCAAAGGGCGCTGGTTTTGTTGTTGGCATTGTGGTAATAGCGCCTTTGTTTATTTTACTCCGATTTTTGAATCCGACAGTGGCTGTTGATATCGATGATCGCAAAATGACAATCAGGCAAAAAGGAAAACAAGATCTGATGATTCATTTTAATGCTATTGATCGGCTGGAACTCAATGTAAAAAATGTTAACCGGCTTGATATTTATGATAAGCAAAATAACCTGTTAGTATACCTGCAACCCAATAACCAACCACAAATATTACAACCTATTATAAACAATATCGTTAATGCAACCGGCTTTCATGCCATTCGGGGGTCCCGCAAAATAATGGGAAATAAGATCGATACCCTTCTTTATAGCAACAGGGTTGTTTCACCTGTGCCAGTTCATTAATTGCAAATAAATAAAACAACATGAAATTATTAGGAAGCCTGGTTCTTTCATTACTGCTAACGGGTATCATCTTGTTGGGCTGCGATTCGAAAACTAATACAAAAAACTATTTTGCCGAAACGGGTATTCAACTGCCTTCTTCTTCCAATGATGCGGTTAACCAAATAATGGCCGGATTTCCGGAATTGTACAATGAGCTTTCTGCTGCGGTAGAAAAGGGTGATAAGGATGCACGCCCGGAGTTGACCACAGCCTATGCTGACTGGCTCGTACAAGTAATTGAAACGAAAGAAAACCTACCCGATGATGAGAAAGGAAAATTCACTACAGAACTAGAGATCATCAACGCTAAGTGGAGACAACAGATTGATAAATTATTATAGATAGCATACGCCTCTGCACGATTAAAATATCCTTATAACTTTGGGTATGGTCCTTAAAAAGATGCTATACGCATACCTTGTGTTACTGTTTTTCGTCGGCTGTACGCCGGCAGATGAAAAGCAAATCAATGACCCTGTCAATAGTATTGTTACCCCCCCCTGATACAATAAATACCGCGATTGAGGCTCCCTACTCTAAGGTAGCTACGCAAGACAGTGTCAAATACTTATTTGATATTGCGGGCGACTATCTGCTGCAATCTGATGATACCAGCTGTAAAATAGAATTAAATATAAAATCAAATAATAATGAATTTACTTACCAGCTAAAACCAATACGAGACAATTACATGGCGATGTTATGATAACGCCCAATGAAAAGCGGGACGGCTATTATATCACTTTAAAGAATATTGAGTGGAGCGAATATGAAGGAGCCGTAAATTTCGATGAGGATGCAATACAGTAACAGGAAGATATTGTATTACCCCGGGAAGTTCAGGGTGTATTGTATGAAAAAGAAATTACGATTCAAAATACCGGCAATGCCATGAATTATTATGTGAAATTCTGAGAGTGCGATCTTAAATATATTCACCTGGTTAAAACAGGAAAAGGGAATTAATATAGTTGATACATTGATGTTTGGCATAATTATACTAATAACAGGCATCCTTATCGGATGGGTGCTTTTAAAGAAACGATCCCCCAATTTCACCTGGAGAGCCATAGTTATTGTGGTACTATATATAGCTTTCTCCGCTCTATTTGCCCTGGGCATGATAATACATGACAAATCATATTCGGAGGCCATAGATCCGGTCGATAACTGTTACGCACCATTTGCAGGTCAACACGCTTTAAGTTTGCTGACTTTTTTCTTATTATATCATATAGCCCTGTTCTGTGTATGGATTAAAGGCCGGAATCTGCCACCGCTGACACTTGTACTAATGCTGTCTGTTTTATTTATAGGATGTATCGTTAATGTTGTAGTAATACTTCAGCTTGTCTCACATCATACTGAAAGTATAGATGCATATAAATGCAATGATGGTACTATACTGCTATTGCCCGCTCCCCTGCTCAATCTATTGATCAGCCTGCTATTAATTATTAAGGTTGTAAAGGAAGAACGCATGCTGGCCAGGCAGCGAACTTTTAAGAACTCCTTTCTTCGCTATTGCAATTCACTGCTGGCCCGGGGGCACCATAAGGCAATTGGGGCATTACTATTGCTGCTGCCGGTATGGCTTATAATCACCCTGATCCTTATTTTACTGGGCCAGGATTTCAATTCGCTGGTAAAAGTTTTCACAGACACCACCACATGGACCTTTTCACAAAAAATGCATCCGCCGCCACTCGATCACCGTGGACATTATTTGTGTACAGTAGCAGCCAGAGGTAATCCGAAGCTGGTAAAGCCTTTAAGAGTAGGCGTTCGCCACGGCCAGCCAGCAATTGTCAATCGTCAATTAATGATTGCGAATGCGTTTGAAGAATGGATACAGGATATAATGCCGGCCCTCCACCAGTTCATCAGGCAGTTATATGACAAATATGGCTATAACCTATCCCGAAAGATAAATTCGGTAAAAGCTTCTAATATTACTTATGCTATTATGAAGCCGTTGGAGTGGGTTTTTCTACTGGTATTATATCTTTTTTGCGCTCACCCGGAAGCCAGGATTCAAAAACAATATCGCTGATCTTTGCTTATGAGATTTATCAAGGCCGTACATATAGCTTTAATTGTCTTATTCCTGTTACTGGTGGCATTCGACCTATTGCTGGTATTACCTGAGTATTGCGCCTGCAGCACTGCGGCCGAAGGGGCAATCGTAATAACATTCTGGGGGTATTCGCTGGATTGTATTGGCGATACAGCGGAGTTTTCATGGGTTTTCTTCCAGATGATTGGTTTAACAGCACTGGTAGTGCTTACCATCATTATAATAATGTATATTATATCCTATAAGAACAAAGTAAAAAAAGGTTTAAACCGGAAGCTATGAATAAAACTGTTATTCTGTTGTTACTGATTATATATAGTAGCCTGACACAATCTAAGGCCCAGCCGTTTTTGCTGAAATCCCAAACAAAACCTTCTTTTAGCTTTAAAATATACTACGGCTCAAAAGGCAAAGGAGCGTTTGTTCAGTATACAGGCCAGAAAGGCATTATCCCGCTTCGGCTTAAAAGCTATAAGCGTGATAGTACAGACCGGGAGTACGGCCAACCTGATGAGCAGGTATATTTTTGGGATGAGATTGTTGACGGAAAAATGTCAGGTACCTACAGCCTGAGAGAAGGGCTAAGATATATTACAGATGCATGGTACCTGCGCGGAAGGGACAACCGCAAATTTGATTTGGAGGAGCCAAAGGAAAAAGAAGAATACGATGGTGTTGGCAAATACCTGCTTCATGGTACCCTTATTGAATTTAATCATTTCTACAATGACACCCTTATCTTCAGGTACCCCAACAAAACGGTAAGCGTGCTTATATTACCGGAAATTATACAACCAGGCGGCGCCAGGCAAAGCCATATCGCCGACTATAATTTTGACGGTTATGATGATGTAGGATTTTCGGTTACTGACGCAGGAATGGGCGTTTATCAGCAATACACTATTTACCTGTACAATCCCAAATACCAGCAATTTTATAAGTTGCAGGAGCCGGAATATAACGAAAAAATCAAATGCAGCTGTCTTTGTGATGTAACAGTAGACGAGAAAAAGAAAGAGCTAAGAACCTCCTGCAGGGGCGGCGCGCGCTGGTGGCATGACGTATGGCGCTTTAAAAATAGCAAACTGGAATGGGTGAGCTCAAAGGCTGAACCACCGGAAAACTAGCCTTAGAAATATTTCTGCGGAAATACATCACTTAATGGTGAAAAATAAAAATACACACTCCCTCCTCCGTTAATATCTTTACAACCTACTGACAAGAATGATAACTATAGCTATAATTGAAGATGAGCCCGCGGTGCGTAAAGAAATCTCTTACCTGGTGCTACAGGAAGAAGGTACCGAAATAGCAGGCTGGAGCGATAGCGTGAAAACAGCGCTTACCCTTATTAAAGAAAAGAAGCCCGATGTTATATTAATGGATATACAGCTTCGTGACGGAACAGCTTTTGACATCTTAAAACAGCTGACTCCCATTCCCGAGAATATTATCTTTATTACTGCTTATAACCAGTTTGCCATACGTGCCATTAAATACGGGGCATTAGATTATCTTCTAAAACCCATAGACCAGGTTGAATTAAAAGAGGCATTGGAAAGATACCGCCGCCGCCGCGATAATAATTCGCAATGGATGCAGCAACTTTCATTAACACAGCAGCTGCTAAAGGAGGAAGTGGTATTACCGGAAAGTATTGCCCTGCATTCCATTAATCATGTTCGTATTATTAATGTACAGGATATTGTATACTGCAAGGGAGATGGACCTTATACTTTCTTCTATTTAAATAGTGGCGAAAAAGAATTGGTTTCCAAGCCACTTAAATATTATGAAGAATTGCTGAAAGCGCCTCATTTTTTAAGGTCTCATCAGTCTTACCTGGTTAACAAAAATTACATTTCGGGTGTTAACCGGTCAGAGTATATTGTACTGAAAAATAAAGAAGAAATCCCCATTTCTCTTCGTAGAAAAAACTTTATTCTTAACCAACTCTTTCCTGCTGAATGAAATTTAGACCCTACTATGCTCTTTTTATCCTGATGGCCATGCTATGGGTGGCCTGTAAAAATGCAGCCAACCAGGCGCCTCTGATCCAGGTTTTAGGTAAGCAGATCAATGAGCTGGAAAATGTTCAATCCTCGCCAGCCAATAGCGATTCGCTATTAAAGGTATGGCTACTACTCTATAATACAACCGATATTCAAAAAGACACTACACTTTTTGCAACAACTAATTACAATATTGCCCGGTTATACGCGATGGCGGGTAGCGATTCGGGAGAAGCTTATATAGTGAAGGCGCTGGAACTAATAGAACCCGCCAACGGCAACCTGGAGTTAAAGGCACGTATTTATAACGGCATGGGCAATATCAGGAGCAATGATACTACAGAGCACCAGGCTAATTTTTATTATAATAAAGCCGCCACCATCATCCTGGCTGATACTACGCTCAAGCTCTCTCCGCTCAGTCGCAGCATTATGCTTTTATCGGCATCACAAAGTAATACCTTCTTGTATCAATACGAATTGGCCCGGCAAATGAATACGGCTGTACTGGCATTATCACCACAGCTACCGCCTGGCCACATCAACCAGCAAAGGGTGTTAGTGCAAATTATACAAACGCTTAATGCGCAACATAAGCCGGCAGACAGCATTGCTATTTATTTAAAAAAGCTGGAAACATTACACCATCAATACCCTGACGCTTACGACGATGGCTATCTTTATGAATGTAAGGTAAAATATTTTGAAGCCAGGCATCAAACTGATTCGATTTTGCATTATCAATTATTAAAGAGCATCATTGATGAGAAAACGTATCAGGCTATGCCAGCGTCTAATACAGCTATTACCAATCTTTTTGTTGACTATATGAATATTGGAGGCGCTTATGTCGCGCTGAAAAATAGCACCGGGGCCTCCCTTCACCTGAAGAAAGCAGCAGCATTAATGAAGGCGCATCCCGAAGATATAGCGCTGGGTTACCAGATCATTTATAAAAGCAACCTGGCTTCATTAAATGAGTTGCAGGGAAATACTAAAGAAGCTTTGAATTTGTTAAATGAAGTTGTAGACCTGCAAAAAAGCAATTATGAAACTGAAAACACCCAGGCTGTAACTGAAATGAATGCGTTGTACCAGTTGCAGGCCAAAGACCGGTCTATTGTGGCACTTAACGAAAATATGAAGATCAACCAGCTACAACTGCAGCAAAACAGGCTTTGGCTGGTTATTGTAATATTAGTATCTGTTCTGCTGGCATCGGGTCTCCTTTTTTTCTACTACAATTATCGCCAACGCCGCGCCGTTCAGGAAAAGGAAAAGGTATTATTACAGCAGCAATTGTTGCGTACTCAAATGGAGCCTCATTTTATTTTTAATACCCTGGCTGCTGTACAAAGCTTTGTGCGGCTGGATAAAAAAGAAGCTGCTATTAAA
Organism: Paraniabella aurantiaca; assembly: GCF_050309965.1. Lineage (NCBI taxonomy): Bacteria > Pseudomonadati > Bacteroidota > Chitinophagia > Chitinophagales > Chitinophagaceae > Paraniabella > Paraniabella aurantiaca. Next base: position 693,792 of record NZ_JBLOSY010000002.1, read on the forward strand.
TATTTGAACCGCTTCAGCCGGCTGCTCCGTAGCAGTTTAGAATTAAGCCGTGAGCGATTGGTGCCCCTATGCGAAGAAATAGAGACTTTGGAAAATTATCTCAATCTTCAACAAATGCGGTTTGAAAACGCATTTGAATATGATATCAACCGGGACCAGGGATCGGACTGGGATGCAATAATGATACCACCTATGTTAATACAACCCTTTGTAGAAAATGCCATCCTGCATGGAATTGACCTGAATTCAGGCGAAGGAAGGGTTAGTGTTGATTTTTCCGTTAAAAATGAAACAGTGGAAGTATCTATAACGGACAGTGGTAAAAAACCGGCTGAGGTTAGTGAGGCCGCTCATCGCTCCTTATCAGGCACTATCAGCCGCGAACGCATGAGTTTGTTGGGGAAAAATGCCGGCATTTCCACCACCATTAGTGAAAATGGCACAACCGTTATTTTGCATATTCCTGTTATGGCATAATGCCGATCCGGAATCTAACGAATCAACCGATATGCATTTTGAATAAACCCAGGAACTTATAAGGCACCTCGTAGCTGTATTATATGATTACAATATTCAACTTTAATAATACCTGCCAATGCCCCGGTAATCCAGCAATTCCACGTCGGTTGAATAATAACCATCCTTAACCGGTTCGTCTTTCATCAGGTCGGTACTCAGGTATTTTTTATTGCTGTCACTAAATACAGTTACCACCACCGACTGATCACCCAACTCTTCCTGCAGCTGGATAGCTCCAATCATATTAGCACCTGAAGATATACCTACGGCCAGGCCCAGCTTCCGGGATAATTGTTGCGCCATAATAATAGAATCTCCATCTGAAGCTTTAATTACTTTGTCCAGCTGATCCAGTTTTACAATAGCTGGTATAAATTCGTCGGATATACCCTGGATGCGATGAGAACCTACTTTATAGCCGGTAGATAAGGTGGGTGATTCAGCAGGCTCCAGCGGGTGGATATGGATCCCAGGGTTTCGGCTCTTTAAGTAGTTACCCACTCCCATGATAGTGCCGCCTGTACCTACGCCAGCCACAAAGGCGTCGGGTGTTTTATCTATAGCCTGGAGCTGCATCCATATTTCCTTGCCGGTTGTTTTCTCGTGTGCTTCACAATTATATAGATTCTCAAACTGGCGGGGTAAGAAAACAGAAGTATCCGTTTGCGCCATTTCTTTAGACAATTTTATACTTCCCAGGAAACCGCCCTGCTCTTTACTGATCAATACTACCTCGGCCCCCAGGCTGCGTATAATGTCAATCCGCTCTTTACTTAGCCAATTAGGCATGATGATCTTTACATTATGGCCCAGTGCCCTGCCTATTGCACTAAAAGCAATACCAGTATTGCCACTGGTGGCCTCAACTATGGTGTCGCCGGGTTGTATCAATTTCTCCTCATAGGCTTTTTGCAGGATATAGAGCGCCATACGATCTTTGATACTACCGGTAAGATTATAATGCTCGCATTTCACATACACTTTCCTGCATTTGCCCCTGTAACGGTAAGAGATCTCGAGTAAAGGAGTATTACCTACCATATGCCAAAGGTGGGCTAACTTATTTTTAAGTTGCTCTTCTGCATTGGCGGCTGATCCGTTGTAACAACCGCAGTCTTCAATACCTTTTGATGTTTCAGCTATTGCCGTTTTCATATTATTGTTTGTACTAAGGATGAAAATATTATTGTGGAGTACCTTTCTGATAATTGGCCTTTACCTCGTCGAGCAAACGGATAAACTTATTGATATCCGGGTCATACCCGTAACCATCGGGCACCAGCCGTTGCTCATTGTCATCCAGGAAGAAATAATACGGTTGTGTATTGGCGCCAAATTTTGTAACCTGCATGTCTGCATTCAGATCTCCCAATGTTTCCACCTGCCTGTCTAATGTTTTGGAGAAGTATTGTTCCTGTTGAGGTATGTAAACATTATGTACATCAACATAAAGGGATACGATTACGAAATCGTTCTTCAAACGCTCCATTACTTTAGGGTCGCTCCATACCTGGCCTTCCATTTTGCGGCAATTCACGCAATTGATCCCCGTAAAATCCAGCATTAATGGCTTTTTTAATTTACGCGAAACCGCAAGCGCCTCCTGGTAATCGAAGTAGGTAACCATACCGTTATTGACTACCACATCCGGCTCATTCTTCCTCATTTCCCCGTAGTACTTTTCAGGCTTAGGCAAACCATCGGCGAAGTGACTATTCATATTACCGGCAGAGGATCCTGCCGATGGGAAATTAAACCCGGAAGGCAGGTCGTCAGCATTGAAATCCTGTGTGCCCATTGGCGGAACAAAAGCTGAAATACCTTTTAAAGGAGCGCCCCATAACCCGGGGATCATGTATACAGCGAAGATCAGGGAACTGGCCGCAAAAAGCAGCCTGGTTACAGAAAGGTAAGGTATACCAAAATCATTCTTTGGTAATTCATCATCGTGATGAAACTTCAGCTTGCCCAACAGGTAAATACCCAGTAAAATAAAGATGACGATCCATGCAGCGATAAATATCTCCCGGTCTAATAATCTCCAACCCCTCGCGAGGTCTGCATTAGACAGGAATTTCAGCGCCAATGCCAGCTCAATAAATCCAAGTGTGACTTTAATAGTATTCATCCACCCTCCCGGTTTACTTAAGCTATTTAACCAGGATGGAAAAAAAGCAAATAAGGCAAAGGGAATAGAAAGTGCCAGCGAAAAACCAAAGAACCCTACCAATGGACCTGCGTACCCTCCTTTAAAAATTACGGGCAACAGAAGACCTAGTATCGGGCCGGTGCAGCTGAATGATACTACAACCAGTACCAGCGCCATAAAGAATATACCAAGAAAACTGGAAGCATTAGCTTTGGAGTCGGCCTTATTAGACCAGGAAGAAGGCAGGGTTATTTCGAAAGCACCTAAAAAAGAAATACCAAATACAATGAACACCAGGAAAATAAAGAGGTTGAAGATCCAATTCGTAGAAATATCATTTAAAGCAGTTGGTCCCCATATCAACGTAATCAGAAACCCTATAAATGTAAAGATGAATATGATGGATAAGGAATAAATAACCGCATTCTTTCTGCCTTCCAGCTTTGTTTTACTACGCTTGGTAAAGAAGGACACCGTTACAGGAATCATCGAATAAACACAGGGCGTTAATAAGGCCAGCAACCCACCACCAAAGGCCGTTAAAAAGATCCATAATAATGAGCGGTCAGCAATGTCGGCATTGGCCGATACAACGGAGACGGGCTTAATATAAAACTTGCCGGTTTCCTCGCCTGGTAAATAAGCTTCTGCTTTCTTATATAAATAATTTACCTGTACCCTGCTTAACAAGCTATCGTTATCTGCCAGGCTGATTTTTTGCTGCCAAATGACAGAATCGGTATAAAAATGCACCACAGCACCAACAGACGTGTCCTGCTCCGATTGCTTTGCGCCTTTTTCTGTTACCCGCCCGGAGTACAGCCTGGCTGCCATAGTATCAAAAAGAATAGTTGAATACAAGACATCCGTATCGCTCTGCTGCATTGCATAAATTTTAATACCGGGAGACAAACGGGCAACAACTGAAAGCACCGCTTCTTTATCATTGATGCGTTCAGCTTTATATTCAAAACGTATATCGGTGGTGTCTGCTGCAGCTACTGTAAAAACAATGCATTGTAACCATACAACAAAACATGCAAATAATCTTTTCTTCATAAACGGCACTTATTGTATGGCTATAGAAAATTTTTGGTTAGTGGGTGGCAGGCATTCCCTGTCGTTGCAGGTCATATAATCGATACTGCCGGTTATATTGGTTTTTACTTTTCCTTTTAGCTTCACTACCTGCACAAAGTCTACCTTATTTGAAAACTGTTTCACATCTACTCCAAATATGGCTTCATGCTTTTTTTCCAGTTTTCCTACTTCTGTTGCAGTTCCCTCAACGGTAATTAAAGGATTCGCAGTAAACTTAATTTTTGTTGCAACTGGTCCGCCATCGGGTGTTGTTTGCGAATATATATGCCACCCTCCTTCCAGGTTGGCTGTCAAATGAATTTCGTAAGTCGTTGCGTTGATCTTCTTAGTTGTAAAGTTCCATTTAGCAGGCTGTTTTACCTGGGAAAAGCATAATACAGTACTCATTACCGCTGCTACTGTCAATAAGAATTGTCTCATAATTTTTATTTTTATTTCATGTTTTGACGATCGGGTGCATTTGCATGGATACACAAAAACGCCATTCAAAGATCATTTACTTATTTTTTGTATTGATATTTTCAGGAAATACCGGAATTTTATATGTTATTTGTAATACAATCCGTAAAATCAACCAATTTTGCTTTTGCATTTTTAAATTATCCGCAATTTTTCCGGTTTTTAATTTACCCTTGAAATGAAAAAATATGTTTGAAATAGATGAACTGGATAAACAAATACTAAGGCTTTTACAGGTGGATGCATCTGTTACGCATCGCCAGATTGCTCAGACATTGAGACGTTCGATCACCACCATTCATGACCGTATATCGAGGCTGAAGCAGGAAGGCATCATTATTCGATCCGTTGCTGTTCTTGATCGTAAAAAGATCGGTAAAGGACTTCTTACATTCAGCCATGTATTACTCAATCAACATACCATTGAAGTGCTGGAGCAATTTGAAAAAGCAGTGAAGAAGTTTCCTGAAGTATTGGAATGCTTCCAGATGACCGGCTCCTTTGATTTCCTCCTGCGTATATCAACGAGGGATATGGAAGAATATCACGAATTTTATCGCTATAAGCTCGCCAAGTTGCCTAATATCACTACGGTGAACAGCTACTTTGCCTTATCGGAAACCAAGAGTATCACAGCTTATCCCATTTGATAAATGGGCCATCAAGGAATGGTATCAATAAAAGCCATAAGCTCTGAAACGCCCAGGGCGATAGTGGTTGTATGACTAAATCTTGCGATGTTCAATCCCACCAGGGTTCCTTTTAAGTCATATAGCGGAGTGCCACATTCGTAAGAACGGATTCTTGCATCATGCAGGATCACATTTTTGAAACCATCCCGGCGCAAAGATTTGCCACCCTCAAAATGATTCATAGGGTGTGGTTGTTCTCTTAATATACGTGGTACAAGAACAAATGCAACAACCAATGTATCTGGTTGCCTTCTTACAGAAAAATACACGCTATCCCCGGGATAATATTTTATCATTTCGCTATTGAAATCCTTTGCAGCACTGATCTGCACATTGTTGATGCGCATAACGCAGTCGCCCTCTTTTAAGCCAGCCTTGTGAGCTACACCGCCTGAATCTATTTTAGTTATGGTAGGACAACCATTCTGCTCCTGCAGGTAAGCATTAAAGCCACCAGAGCTGAATCTGTTGGGTAGTTCTTTTACCAACAAGCCGGCAATACTGTTTTTTACTATTCCATCAGTCATTATACTGTATAAAAAACGGGCGTTCAAACTGCTATCTCCTGCAGGCAATACCTTTAAGCTATTAACCATAACCGGTTGTGATACCCGGTGGGTGATGTCGAGAGCAGCTAGATCTGTAGCTCTGTCACGCTTCAGCAGCTTTAACGGCATATTCCGGCCCTTCAAAATAGTAAAAGACGAATCACCCACCTCGCTATTTTTAGTGATGATGATTTGTTTTCCGTTCTTTAATTGAAAGACAGTTCCCAGGATCGTATCTCCGCGACTGTAAATCTTAACTACAGCCCCACTATTTGTTTTAGCAGATACATTGATTGCTTTCTCCTGAATCTCTGCTTTCCGAGCAGGTAAAACCTTCACATTATCAACCGGGAGCTGGTCGGCATTTGACGGGAGACTATCATAGTTTTTAATAACCTTCAATGCTGTGAAATATTTCCTGTATATATCAATGGGTACTTCATAATTAGCTCCTTCAGGTTTATCAATACGAGAATGCAGTCCTATCAATTTTCCCTGCTCATCAAACAAGGGGCCGCCCGAATCACCGGTTTCCATAATGCAGGTGCTCTCAACAAAGCCCCAACTGTTTAATTTGTTGATAATATTTCCATGCCTCAACATAGGTAACAACAGATTCTGGCTTTCGGGATACGATATACCAAAGCAAGCTTGTCCCGTACTCAGTAAAGCACTGCATCCCATTTCAGCAAAGGGCCAGGGACCTTTTTCAATCATTTGCATCATCGCCACATCGGGACGAAGCGTTTGTTGATCCGTTGCTATACGTCCCAGTGCCCTGGCGGCTCCGCTTCTTCCATCGGGGAAACTGATTTTATACAATTGTCCGGGCTTCACAGCATGCGCCACTGTTAAGATGATGCCATCGGAACTAACAACAACGGCACTAAACTGTGCACTGTTTTGTGTAAGGGTAGATGAGTCTATACCGTAGGCTCTTACACATGCGGGGTAAACTTTGCGATAAACTTCTTTTAACTGTGTCTCAACTGAGAGGCTGTAATGCTGAGCAGAGCCAATCAGTGGAACCAACAACAGTAGAATGATATTCTTTATATAGTTCATAATTATTGGAGTGTATAAATATTCATGGGCCAGTAAAAACCGACCCATGAAAAAAGCACCAGGTATTTAATACTGTTTTATCCCTTTTTAGCTCTTTCGATCATCTGCGTTAATTCCATCAGGATATAATCAGGATAAGGGGAAGAACCTGTTAAGAAAAAACGGGTTTTACCTTTTTTATCGATCACAAATTTTGCAGGAATGCCCTTGATGCCGAACTTAGGTGCGACTTCTTCATCATTTTTTTTATCATCAAACAATACATTGAATGTATATTTATTTTTATCGATAAACTCGTTCACTTTTTTCTCGTAGTCTTCATCACGCTCCCAGGTATCAATAAATAAGAATACTACATCCGGATCTTTCTCAAATTTGGTCACCGCTTTTTGCATGCCCGGGAACGAACGGATACAAGGTCCGCACCAGGTTGCCCAGAAATCGAGCACCACTACCTTACCTAACAAAGATTTGGAATCAACAACCTCTCCTTTTAAGTTACGCAGTTTGAAAGATGGCGTTTCTTTATCTATAATAATTTGAGCCAGGTGATTTTTAATGTTTTCATTCAGCTCAGCCTTTTGCTGATCAATGAAGCCCTCAAAACCGGTAAGGCTTCCTTTATTCAGGCTTTGGTAAAGTTTTTTCAATACATCGTGAAATCCGAACTGTCCTGTTTTATATAATGAAGTGTATTGGTTAAATGCTTCCAGTTCCCTGCCTGTCATTTGCAAAGCTTTGGCATAGCCGGGCGCAAACTCTACAGCACGTTCCGGAACTATTTTGCGTGCATCTTCCAGGTAGGTTAGCGCCTCCTTGTATTTTCCTTTTGCCAATAATACGGCAGCATAGGTTTGTACATAACCCGGATAGCCAACGCCGGCAAATTTAGCTTTATTGCTCTGGTCATTGCTATTGATGAAACCCAGCGCATCATCAATACTTTTCTGAATCAAAGGTAATGCTGTAGTAGTATCGCCCTGTTTCAGTAATTCTTCTGCAATAGGAATATACCCCTGGGCCCGCCAGAATTTCTCCTGCATGTTATCAAGTAATTTCAGGCTTTGTTCCTTTTTACCTTCTTTCATCAAATCCCTGGCAAAGGCAGCTGTAACATAATCGTACACAATACCATCCTCGGGAAACTTACTTATGGGAAATTTTTTCAGAATGGCATTATACTGCTTTTCTTTATCCTTCAGATCTTTCAGGTCATAGTATTTGGATATTTCCCTGCTTCTCGCCATCTTACCTTTCGGATGTAATTTTAGTGCACGTTTTTCTACAGCATCGGCGTCAGCGTTTTGTTTGCGATAGTTTAGAAAATTATAGTAGAGTTGCAGGTCTTCTTCCTTTTCGGTGATTTTGGCATCAGCCACAATTGCTTTTACCAGGGAATCCTTCTGCGCTTCGGTTCCTTTTTCAAAGATTTCCCCGAAGACCTTACCCTTTGAATTAGCTCCGTCCTGGGCGCTAATTCCGCCTGCAATCAATAATGCGAGTGCTAGAATGGCATTTTTTTTCATTTCAGTGTTTTAATATTTATAAACAAAATCGATTATCTTTTTGAACCCATTAAATACATGAGTGTAGTTGCTGCCCAAATCGCCCACAGATGATATATCAAAGTAATAGACCTTACCTTCCGTGCCGTTCCAGGTAGCTATAACCAACCGTTGCAAGCCTGTACCAGGCGCAGCTTTTACATAGTCCATCTTGGTAACCGTTTCGCCTGCCGGAAGATTAAATGTTTCGGTAGTTACATTGGAGGTAGTCTCATACTTAAATAATTTGTTTCCTATTGCGTAAAAAATATGAGGCGTAAGTGTAGATGAAGCCAGCGCCGTGGCATTTACAATACCCGGAGCATTCATTGCTATTTTAGCGATTGTCACCACCGGGTCGTCTGCTGATGCTATGGTTCTGAATTGCAACAGATAGGGAGTTCCACCGTCTTTCATTACTGCATTATAGCGGTCTAAAACGTTAGCAGAATCGAGTAATAGCAGATCCATGCCGACATTATTCATATTAAAAACGGTACTGGCTGGTGCCGGAAAAGCGGCAAGTGCGTTCATCCCTACTGAGTAAAACCGCTTATATTTTTTATCATACACTACAACCTGGTAGGTAGCCGCATAAGTGCTGCCGCCAGCGAGGTAAGGCGCTATATCGTAGTCGTAAACACCCGCGGGATTCACAATGGCTTCACCCCATTTTTTGATCCCAGGAAAACCTCCCACCATATTGGTGTGCAACTGCCCGTCGTTGATAGCTACTCCCATACGCTGCCATGGATTACCTCTGTCTAAATAAGAGGCCCAGCCTATATAGGCCGGTTTTATAATCTTTGGTTTAGCGAAAAAAAGATAACCGATGTCGAATTTTTTCGTAAGCGTCAGGCTGCTCAGCTCTATGGCATCATTTTCTGTTTGAATATAGATGCGTTTATTAGGAGTAGAGAGGTCATCAGTTACATCAAAATTGGTAGCCGTAATGGATACTGGTTTTCCTAACGCTGCCCCGGGGTTCAGCAATGAATACAGGTTATGTTCTACACTGTTATCGGGCAATATCATGGATATATCAGCCCCCGTTCCTTTTTCCTCTAAAAACATCCAGCCCTGTGCATACTTGTTAGCAACTGTTATATCGTATTGCCGTACTGCAGAAACACCGGTTTTATTATCGGTTACTTTTAATGTTACCCTGTAATTCTCACCCAGTACAAACAAATCTCGTCACACGGTACACCAGCTCCCGCGTATGTGCTATAGTATCCCTTGGCATTACGTAAGAGCTATTCGGTGAATTGTTGTACATAAACCAGGCATAAGAAAGATCATTTGAAGGAATGGTTTGAACCAGCTCAGGCGTCAGACGAAGTGTATCGCCTTGATTTACGTAAATTCGTTGAAGCGCTTTTGCATCAACCACCCTGATTTGATTGATTTCGTTGTAGTCGTAATTACCTTTGTCTTTGTAGCAGCCCGTAAGAGCCAGCGTTATCAGCAGTAATGATGCCTGGATATATTTGATAAAATCAGCTTTCATTTTTAATAGTTTTTGGGTTAAAGGAAAACAACACGTTCACCATTTTCGTCAATAAGCGGACCATTAGCCTGTTCATAGTTATAAAGAGCCAGTTTCATGGTTTGCACTACAAAGTTGATATCCTGCGGAAAGTTCACAGCCGGCCAGCTGGCGCTGCCATAAATCTGGTTGATAAACTGATGCTTGGTTTTAGAATAAGTACCGAAATAGGTGGCCCAGCGTGTGTCCCAGGTGGAAGGCTTCAACAGCTGATCGTGTAAGGATATACGGTAGTGCTGTTTATTGTATGGGTTTACAGAGTTCGACTTATCTATATAACCCGGTTTAAAGTCGGAAGATTCTCCTATGGTTAAGTATGCATTCACCACACTATCCTTTAGTCCGGCCCTGCGATAAATATATACCGGTAAAGAAAGCTCATAGGCATTGGCGGGTATTACCAGGGGGCCGAACTGGAAATGATAACCTCGTTTGGCTGTTGAGCTGTCATCGATTATAATATTAAAGGTTCTGTCGCGATCGGCTGCCGATCCCATAATACGTATTGGGATGAAAAGCGTGTCTGTTGTAACGCTGGCCGGCTCTGCAGTAAAGGAGTATTCTACGGCAACTCCCTCCCTAAAATAAATACGGGCGTCCTGCTCGTATATCAACGATTGATCTTCTTTACAGGACGTTAATGATAACGCCAGTAAAACCATATAAATAATTCTTCTCAGGTATGTTTTTTTCATTAAATGATATTTGTAAATGAACAAGATTAATTAACGCCAAATTCAATTTCGCCCAGCGGCAGTGGGAACGTGTACTTGGCCTGTGTCATAGGGTTGCCTACCCCATCGGGGATAGTGGTAACATTTTTTCTTTTATACCAAAACCATAGCTGTCCTTCCCCGTATAATTCTTTACGGTATTCTTTTTGCAATTCAGCGTCGAGCAATGCAGGGGTGTTAACCACATCAATGCTTAAAGCAGGGATCAGTCTTGCCAGCCTTACCACATTAAGATAACCTACGCCGGTTGACACCGTGGGGGCTGCTTCTGCTGCTATGTAGTACATCTCCGGCAGGCGCACTACAGGCACCAACCGTTGTTTCACATTATTAGTTCTGTCCGAATAATATTTTTTAGAATATACAATAGTCGTAGTAAGCTGGTTCCATATACTTCTGGCAGCGTCCGGGCTGCGGATATCGGTACCATAATTGGGCAGGGTTCCTTCGTACATAGTAGCCAGCTTAGCTTTTGTTGAAAACAGATCATCGGCATCCGCGGCTGCCGTTTGTGAACTTTTAAAATACTGGTCAGCTGCCGGTTTGAGATTAGATACGCTTAACGAAAAAATATGTTCGGGAGTAAATGTGAGATCAGAAGCATCGGTGGTTGCATCCACAGATAACGTTCCGGGATTGATAAAACTAAAGTTGCCGCTATTGATCACTTCCGTCGCATATTTCAGCGCATTTATTTTATCTCCCTTAAATAAATACAAACGGGCCAATATAGCTTTTGCAGCCCAATAGTTGATGTGGTTTTGACGATACGCCAGTAAAAGCTCGGCAGAGGTAGCGCCCTGATTGGCTGCAATCTGATCGATCGCCGGATATACAGACAGCAATTGTTCGGCTTCTTTTAGATCATTTTCACATTTAGTCAAAACCTCGCCTATCGACAATCTTGCCTGCGGCAAAATCGTAAACTGCTCCATATAAGGAATAGCCATGGCCGTGTCGTTAGCTCCGTTGAGATAAGCCGGTGCAAACATGCGCAATAAATCAAAATGGACAGCTCCCCTAATTGCCAAAGCTTCTCCTTTCACAATATTAAGCGCTGTACCCGCCAGCACATTTCTTTGCGCTACATTCTTCAGAATATAATTAGCCTGCGCAATAGTTCCATAATAGCCCGACCATATAGCACTGATGGAGGCTCGTACATTTTGCTGCGTATTAACGTCAGAAGTGTATGCATACCGGGTAGTCTGCCCATAAAAAGTATTGGTTTGACCTGATTTATTCTCATAGTATTGTGCCAGCACATCTATAAAGCGATAGGTACCCAAACCACCATATGCGTTCAACTCTGCCATCTTCTGGTAAGTGCCGAAGAGCGCATCAAAATAACCTTGTTGAGAAGAAAACTGTTCGCCCTCCGATACCCTGGTGGCCGGGTTTACCTCCAACCATTTTTTGCATCCTGTTAGTCCCTGTAACAGCGTTGCCGCAAACAGTAATCCAAACAGTTTTTTTGAAATATATTTAAAAGACATTGTAATAACTTATTTGAGTGTTAGAATGAGGTTTGAATCTGCAGGCTGAATGTTTTGGCAAAAGGATAATCTAACCCACGTTCCCTTTTGATGGTTGACACGCGGAATACATCAGAAGTAAAAAAGCTGATCCTTGTATTTTCCAGGCCAAGTTTTTTATTCAATGCGTTGGAAAAACGGTAATACATAGTCAGGTTTTCCAATGCCACCAGGTTATCATTTTGTACGAAACGCGAGGTGGTATAAGTAGGCTCGGTGATGGCAAAGCCGGCATAATCTATCAGCCCTTTAAAGAAAGTGACATCACCCGGCTGCCGCCAGCGATCTTCATATACTCTTCTGTCAACATTGTAATAAGCAACGGCAACATTTTCTACACGTTCTACTAATGTTTGATTATACGCCTGTCCGCCATAACGGAACCTGAAAAACACGTTGAAGCCGATTCCGTTTAACTCCAGATTAGTACCAAAGGTTCCTTCTAATTTAGGCCTGCTGTCTCCTATAATCACCTGGTCGCGCGGATCATAAATATTGCTCAAACTACCGTCTCTCTTAACAAAGATCTCGTAACCTGTAGCAGGATCAATACCTAATGACGGTACTGCCCAGATGGCCGATGTACTTTGCCCTTCAGCATACCGGGTAATAGGCCTGCTCGATTTTGCAGTATCGGCCCTTGCATTCATTGCCGCAATAGTGCTGGACACTTTTTCAATTTTATTTTTTACGGAGAACAGGTTAGCGAATACAGACAGGTTATTACGCTTCGCGTTATCATTAAGGATATTGTATCGCAGATACAACTCCCAGCCACGACCAATTACATCTCCCATATTTTCTGCATAAGAGGTGAACCCGGTAGATGGAGCTGTTGATATGGTAGCAATACTACCCTGGGTTTTTTCTACGAAATAGTTACCGGTAATATCCAGTTTTTTGAATAAGGTAATATCCGCACCGAAGTTACTTTTGGCCGTTTTCTGCCATGCCAGTGCATCGTTACCAAAGCCCAGGAGATAAGTACCAATCACCCCCCTGTAGTCACTTGAAGTATAATACTGGCTGGTTGAAATAGCCTTATAGCTTTCGAAGTTTTGCGAACCGGTGTAACCAAAAGAATAACGCAGTTTCAGGCGATCAACAAACTCCAGTTCTTTAACGAATGCTTCATTATGAATATTCCAGCCGGCACCGGTTGACCAGAATGGAGCAAAACGTCTCAGTGTGCCAAACTGCGAAGAGCCGTCGGTTCTGAATGAAAAGTCAAGTAAGTATCTGTTATCATAAGAATAACTCACATTGCTAAGGAGTCCGAATAATCTTGTCAGACTTTCGGTACCGGTAGGTTTACTATCCTGCGGGAAGCGATTGCCCAGTACTAATTGATCTAACCGGGGATTAGGAAATCCTTCCACCCTGAACGTTTCTGTATTGTATTTGGTTTGCTGAATGTTGGTACCCAGTGTAGCGAAAAACTGGTGCTGACCGATCAGCTTATTCATATCCGCAGTAATCATACCTTCCATACTTTGCTTTTTACCGTATCCCTTTGTATAGGAGCCTTTTTCAAACGTAGGTCGCGACACAAACGAAGTATGTTGGGCAGGAAGAAAGATATCACTTTCATCAGCCTGGTACTGATAAGCAAATCTGCCGGTGAAGCGAAGCCACTGTGCAGCCTGCCATTGTGTAGAGAAATTATTAACCAGGTTTTGATAGGTCTTCTTATCTACTATATTCAATGAAGCATTGTATAGAGGATTGGTGGGTCTGCCCACGGGCCAGCCATCCAGATTGTCGTATTGATCAAAATTGGTAAGCCGGTTGCCGGCATTGTCCCTTATATCTTCAAGATACACTTTCAGGTTTCCTACGCTGTCGTAAGGCGTCCAGTAAGGATTTAACCGGGTGTATTGAGTAAATGAGCCATAGGGTGAATTATTCGCCGTATTAGCATTAATGGTAAGGTCGTTCCTGAACTGAAATTTTTTAACCCGGTAAGAAAGGAAGGTGTTACCCGAAATAAGTTGCCTGTCCGAACCTTTCATAGCGCCGGTAATACGGTTATAAGTGAGGTTGACACCGTATAGGGCATCGTTGGCCCCACCTTCTACATAAATTGCATGTTTGGTTCCGATACCTGTTTGCACCGGCTGCGAGATCCAGTCTGTATTTACACCTCTTTCAATGGCTGCCAGTCTTTGATTATAAAAGAATCCCAACTGTTCATCCCTAAAATTCCAGCCGTAAAAGGAGTAGGCGTTCACCTTATTCTCCAGGTCAAACTTTTCCCTGGCGTTAAGCAGGTTGTAGCTGGAAAGATCAGGAATTTCCGCAGAGATGTTACCTATATAAGATACCCTTAACTTTCCTTCTTTGGGCCGTACCGTTTCAATTACTATAACACCATTGGCAGCCCTTGAACCGTAAATAGAAGTAGCAGCGGCATCTTTCAGGATATCTACTTTTGCAATGCGGTTCATATCCAGATCGTTAATACGCTGTAGCGGCACTTCAAAACCGTCTAATATAAAGAGCGGTGTATTGGCGCCGTTAGCATAATCGAATGGCACTGTTGAGCTGCCCCCGAGATCAACCAGGCTATTACCGCTGCGTAATACTACATCCGGTAAAACATTGGGATTGGAACCCAGGTTTAGATTTTCCATCAACTGGAAGGAAGGATCAAGTGACTGAAGTGCGTTAAGGATATTCGAATTACTTACACGCGCAATATCCTCGGCAGTAAAAGAGCTGGAAGCCCCGGTAAAATTAGATTTTGGCCTCACGTAAACACCGGTAACCACTGTTTCATTTACCGAGCTGGGGCTGGTAGCCAGTTTAACCTCATAAAAATCCGACCTTCTAACAGTGATTTCTTTCTCAACAAATCCTACGTAGGTAATAACCAGCACAGTGCCAGGGGTTGCATTAATCAAAAATTCGCCTTTGGTATCAGTAAGCGTTGCCGTCTTAGTGCCCTTAACGGTTACAGTAGCACCTATTAACGGCTCGCCCGAATCTTCGCTTTTTACAATACCTTTTATTTCAACAAACTGTTGCACCGGAGGCGCTATCATGACAGGCTGAACAGCCGGTACCGGTACAGGTTCAGCAACTTGTCCCTGTCTTCTGATAACAATGGTGTTGCTCCCGGCCGGTATACTAAAACTCATGCCCTGGCTGCGCAATAGCTGCTGTAATGCCTGCTTTAGCGGAACATTTTTCCAATCCAGACTTACCTTTTCAGTTCCGCGCATTGTTTTTCTTGTATATAAAAAGCCATAGCCCGTTTGCTGTTCAATAGATTTAAAGACCTGTTCGAGTGAGGCGTCTTTGACCCTCAGGTTAATGTTTTGAGAAATGCCATTAGCAGACACTTGCAGTAAAAAAGCTGTCAACAGCAGAATTGTCAATTTCATTCTTCGCAGAACTTTGAGCGTAATGTGACCTCTTCGACATACCGGGGCCCCGGCAGTATTCTGCCCATTACCGCGTGTTAGAAAAATCATACTTTTACAGTTGGTTTTTAATAAATAAGTAATAGCTGTTATTTAATTTTTTAGAAACTAATCCCAGGCCGGCGTGCTCGCAACATGCCGGCTATATTTTTTAATTGTATTATTTGTGCAATGCACTCCCTGTACCACACACCAAAAAGATGTATGGTTAATAAAGGTCGTGCTGTATATTTTATCTAATTGGATACATCCGTATGAACAGATGTTTGCTATCCGGGTCAATTTTCTTTGTGAATCCTTCCCTATGAAATAAGGCAGGTTATCAAAATTTATATATAAGCTTTTGAGGAGCTACCCTGCTTAAGTTTAGTTGTGTCGTTTATAATTTGACGATGCAAATATATTGTCATTCTCTTAGTCTACCAAATTAGTAGACATTTTATTTTTCTTATTTTGCGTACATAAGAAAACACTTGAATTTTCTCTAATGCCTGCTAACACTACATTACAGCCGATTGTAAAACGCTTAAAGTTGGGCCGGCGAATACTTCTCATGTTTAGATAGTGGTTTATTTTTACTGCTGCTTCCCAAAAATTTACCATCGTGATATTTACCTTTTCACAATAACTTTTTTTCCTTGTTGTTCAAAATGTACTGCGTTTGTTTCGGATAACAGTGAGAGTATCTGCGACAGCTTTACATCTCTTGAGATAGAGCCTATAAAGGCTTCAGTAGTTGGCACTCCGTGGTATACTACCTCAATATCATACCACTGCTCCAGTTGTCGCATTATTTGTTGTATACTACTGTTATCAAATATAAACTTGTTGTTCTTCCATGCCAGTACATCGTCTAAATCAATATTGTTACTGATTCTTATCTCCTCCTTTACACTTGCCTGTTGGCCGGGTTTCAGCAAACTGCTCGCGCTTTTATTGGAAAGTTTTACCGAACCTTTAAACAAAGTAACTTTAACCGGATCTCCGGTCGCGTAGGCGTCCACATTAAAACCGGTTCCCAATACCTGTATCGTCAGGTCCCCCGTTTGAACAATAAATGGCCTGGCTGCATTATGACTTACATCTAAATATGCCTCACCTTTCAATTGTATCCTTCTTTCAATGCCGGTAAACGCTACGGGGTACGTGATAGAGGATCCCGCATTTAACCATACCTGTGTGCCGTCTGCCAGTCTTATATCTACCACCCTGCTTCCTTTCGGGTTATCCAGCGTGTTGTAAACCGGCGTATGATTTACTGCAGTTGTTTGCGCCTCATAAACCAGTTGGCCGTTGGCATTCTTTATCAGCTTTCCATCTTCCTGTACTGCCAATGTTCCCGACAGCAGGCTGTCTAACGCAATGGTCTGCCCATTAGCCAATCGTACAGTAGCTTTTGTTTTAACCGGTGCAGTCACGTCTGTAATGACTTGAGGTGCAGTTCCCGGGGTATTATTGTATCGCTGATTTAAAAAATAAACTGCTATACCTATTGTAACCACTACAACTGCAGCTATACCCACCCGGAACCTGCTTCTGGTTCTTTTACGTAACAGCCTGGGCTTTCTTTCTGTATCATCCCCCGCTTGCCCACCATACCGTTCTTCTATCTCTGTCGCCTGGTCAAAAACAGGAGCAATTGATAATGTATTATCGTTCTCCACCAATTGAAGTCCGCGCCAGTGCTCTTTTAGCGCATGGTATAGTTTCTGAGGGTCTTTTTCAGCGAGCATCAACACTTCATCCATCTCGTCCCGGGAACAGGCATTATTCATATACCGTTCTATCAGTCCGATGAAATATGTGTCCTTATTATGCTCCATTTTTAAAGCAACAGATGCTGCCTGTTATAAATAACGAAAAAATAACCTGCTACTACTACCCGATCGAAAAAAAATTATTTTTCTTCAAGCAGATAAGCCAGTAACACTACAAGGCCTGCAAGGCCATAGTGTTTTTCGAGGTAGGATCTTATAAATTGTTTGGCCTCTACTATCGTATTAGCCACTGTGTTTTTTGAAATGCCCAGGGTTTCTGCGATCTCGCTGTGTGAAAGACCTTCCTCCCTGCTCATATCAAACACTTTCCTCCGCTTGGGTGGAAGCAAATCGATAGCCTCCCGGAGCTTGTTCTCGTACTCCTGCATCAATAAGGGCGCATCTGCATAAGATTGCGCAGGAATTTCCATCCGCTCCCAAATGATATCTGCTACCGTTTTGTCTTTTGCAGCCGCCCTAAAAAAGTCGATACTTTTATTGTAGGCAATTTTAAAAAGAAAGCCATCAAAGTTATCTATAGTGCTGATCATATCCCTGGATAACCAGAGTTTCAGGAAAACGTCCATAACCAGTTCTTCGGCAACTTCCCTGGACTTTACAAGATTTACAATAAAATGAAACAGGCGTGGATGATAACGATCGAACAAAGTAGTGAAGGCCTGCTGATTGCCTTGCGAAACCTGATTTTGTAATAGATAGTCTTTTTTGAGATTGTAGCCCACCCGTCTAAATTACAAATTGATTTAATAAAAAGTTAATAATTATCAAATTTTGCATGCTGATGAGAAAAAACACCTCTTAATCAAAATTTATTATATGATTTTTTTTACCCATAAAACTAGTGTGTAGATTTCATATTACAACAGGAAGGTTCAGGATACATCAGGATGGTAGAGTTGCTCACCTTATCTACTTTAGCCTGCAGCGACAAAATACTATTTACCTATTGTTCGCTGAAAGCAGCGCCAACCTGTATTTTACAGTGGGACGAGGAGCTGGTAATATTTTTAATTTAAGGTGAAAATTGCTTTGCCAAAGCTATACGATCACTATCATATTATTGTAATGAATTGTAGCATCCGTTGGGTTTTTATATTTAGCATAATACTGGTTGGATACCAGGCAGGTTATGCCCAGGAAAAACAGGTTCAGTATTTATCCGGTACAGGAAGCGACCATACTGTTGCCTGGGACTTTTACTGTACTGGTGGCCGGAACAGCGGCTATTGGACGACCATACAGGTACCTTCCTGCTGGGAGCAGCAGGGATTTGGCACTTATAATTACGGGCGTGATTATAAAACCTACGGAAAAAACTTCCGCTTTGCTGATGAAAAAGGGAAATACCGGCATTCCTTTAAAATTCCTGTTTCGTGGAAAGGCAAAGAAGTATTTATTGTTTTTGAAGGAAGCATGACAGATACTGAGGTGAAGATAAACGGCAAGCTGGCCGGAGCAAAACACCAGGGTGCTTTTTACCGCTTCCGCTATAATATTACTGATCAGCTTAAGTATGGTGAGGTTAATTTACTCGAAGCAGAGGTGAGCAAGATGTCATCAACAGTTTCTGTTAACAATGCAGAGCGGCTGGCTGACTATTGGGTGTTCGGTGGTATTTTCAGGCCTGTGTACCTGGAAGCCGTTAATAAAACACATATTGACTACGTAGGCATTGACGCCAAAGCAGATGGCAGTTTCAGAATGATGACTTATCTGAAAAACCTGCTACAGCCCGCAACTATTTTTACAGAAATCAAAGATGCCACAGGTATCACCGTTTCAAGCTTCACTACCCGGGTTGATAAAGGAGACTCTGCCGTTCTTTCGCAGGTTGTTTTAAAAAATCCGAAATTATGGTCCGGTGAAACTCCTGATCTTTACACGGCACATATATACCTCAAACAGAATAACAAAATCATCTATAAGCTGAAGGAGAAATTCGGATTCAGAACGATTGAAGTAAGACAGGGTGACGGCATTTATGTAAACAACGTACAGGTGAAGATGAAAGGGGTTAACCGTCATTGTTTCTGGCCGGAAACGGGACGCACGCTGAATGACAGTCTTCAGTTATTAGATGTTCAGCTGATCAAAGAAATGAACATGAATGCGGTAAGGTGTTCGCATTATCCTCCTGATAAACGATTCCTGGAACTTTGCGACTCGCTGGGTCTTTATGTGATCAATGAATTAGCCGGATGGCAAAAGGCTTACAATACAGAAGCCGGAACTCCGCTTGTAAAAGAAATGATCATAAGAGACCTGAATCATCCCTCTATTATTTTCTGGGCTAATGGTAACGAAGGCGGCACTAATAAAGCATTGGATGCGGTTTTCAGCAAGTGGGATTTTTCTGCCCGCCCGGTGATACATCCGCATCATCGCCCCGGGAATGATTTTAATGGCATCGATTGTAATCATTATGAAGATTATTACAGCACCCAAAATATTTTAAACGATAGTCTCATTTATATGCCCACCGAGTTCCTTCACGCACAGGACGATGGCGGCGCCGGTTCTGCGATGTATGATTTCTGGGAACTACATTGGAAAGCTAAAAGAAGCGGCGGCGGTTTTTTGTGGGCTTTTGTAGATGAAGGTATTGTTCGTACAGATATGCGGAATATTATCGACCCAAATGGTTTAAATGCTAATGATGGTATACTGGGACCCCACCGCGAAAAAGAAGGCAGCTTTTATGCGTTACGTGAGATATTCAGTCCGGTAAGAGTATCCCTAAAGGAGATACCTGCAAACTTCGATGGCTCAATTGAGCTGGAGAACCGGTATCACTTTACCAATCTTGATGAATGTACTTATGAATGGGCATTGGTAAATTTCAGAGGCACATTCGATATGGTATTCACCGGGTATACTGTTGAAAAAACGGGCCTGGCAAAAGCGCCGTCTATACTGCCGCTGGCTAAGGGACAGATTCAGTTGAATTTACCCGTTGACTTTCGCAACTACGATGCCTTGTTATTGAAGGCAAAGGACCCCTTTGGTAAGGAACTGTATCAATGGAGCTGGAAGCTGAAAACAAACCGGGACCTGCTTAGGAGTGTCTGGAATTTTGCATCACAGCCATCACATGCGGTAGCAACGGATTCCCTGATCAGTATATCCAACAACGGGCTTGAGATTACTATCAATAAAAATACCGGACTCCTCGAGGGAATAAAAAACCCGAAAGCAGGAATGGAACAGTTATCATTTAAGAAAGGCCCGGTTTTGTTAAACGGCAATAGCAGGGTTACCAATGCAGTTATTAAAAACACGGACAAGGAATCGTCGGTAACTTTTACCTGTGAGGGAAATATGCGTTCGATAAAATGGACCATGCAGGCCAATGGCTGGGTGGCACTCGATTATGAGTATCATATTGAAGGTGCTTATCCTTTTGCCGGCGTCAGCTTTAGCTATCCTGAAAATTTTGTGCTGGCAGCAAAATGGCTGGGCAAAGGCCCTTACCGCCAATGGAAAAACCGCACGCATGGTACTCCTGTTAATGTATGGCAGAACTTTTTTAATAATACACATACAGGGTATTCGCCTGTAGTATACCCCGAGTTCAAAGGCTATTACAGCGATATTACCTGGATGGAGTTTAATACGGTAGAAGGCAGGTTTTATGTAGCCAGCGAAGACGATAATTTATCTGTACGCCTATTTAACTTTTATGGCTTAAGCGGATCGAAGCCTTTCCCCGAACTTCCGGAAGGAGACCTGTCTTTTTTAGATGCTATTCCCGCAATGGGTACCAAACTGGCATTAAACATCAGTCCCAATACAAAAGCACTGGGTCCTCAAAGTGAGAACACGGTTTTTGACAAGCCGGTTAAGCGTCGTTTATATTTCTATTTTGGCTTACCTAAGATAAGCGATGCACAGGAACAGTATAGCCGCCCGGATGTAGACAATGTATTTTAAAAATCTGTTTATAAGGCAATAGCTTTTTTGTCCTGGATGAATATTAGCAAAATGATTGCTGCAATGGCTTTGAAGATAAGCCCCACGTAAGTTTACAGACATTGAGCCATTTTTTCTACATCCGTCTTGCGAAAGCTTATCCCAAAGCGCTATTCGTGCCTGCCCGTCCGTTCAGGCGGGTATTCTGTACAACAAATTTATCCAAGCGGCAATTTCCTTGCGTTTTCGCACGCGCGGTTAAGGGATTCACCGGGAAGAAAAAGAGAAACAGAGTTAACGCGGAGTGCTTTGAATTATATACTCCAGGTTTTTACTTCATCAAAACTGGACACATCCTCTGCGCAATCTTTGCGTCCTCCTTTCTTCGCGCCTGCCCGACTGCAGCAGGCGGGGTTAGTAATATATGGTTGTGTCTGAAAATCAATCCTGAAAGGAACGCTGGAATTCGTGGCACTTAAAAAGCATGACCTAAATACCTGCTACTGTTTTTCCCAGACCGTTATGCCTGTCAAACAGGTATGGAAAACAACCATTGATTATTTTATTTTTTCGGAAAGACAATATTGGGTTTAGGCGGCTGGCTCATTCCCGCTCCCATAAAAAAGCCCAGATGGGGAGGCTGGTTGTAGCCGACGTTCTGCCAGGCTATACTCAGGCGATATTGAGGATCGTGCATGAGCGTATAAAACTTATGTTCGGTTGGTATAGCAGTTGAAAAGATACGAAGCTCCTTATTATCTGCCGTCCGGTAGATCACTTCTTCCCGCCAGTCACCCAAGATATCTGCCGATAAAACCGGGTTAGACTTCGTTCCATTGTTACTGCTGCATTGAAAGTTGGCTGTGTTAAGTATTCGTACAGGTTTCGTGTTTTGGTAATCCCATTTATCGATAACCGTTCCATTCAATAACTCGCTTAATACATCGCCATCCCAGTAAATACCCATGTTACAGGAAGGGGTACGGTCGGCGATCACATTGCCTTTGCTGTCGAACATACCTCTTATGCCGGCTCCGGCTACCCAGCATTCAAAGCCCGGGTACCTGGGATCTATGTCTAATGCCAATCCTCGTCCCGGACCTTCACCATCTTCCCCTGCTTTAACAGATGCCTTCTTCCAATAGATTTCCCCGGTTGCAGCCGACCTGAAACTAGCGCCCGCGTCATCAAAACGCTCCTGTATTCCGAATACTTCAAGACCCGGTATCGTTGGATCGAGGTCAGATACATGTAGCGCATCTCCATGTCCCAGTCCGGTTGAATACAATCCTTTGCCATTGTCATCAATACACATGGCACCAAAAACGATCTCATCCTTTCCATCTCCGTCTACATCAGCAACGGTAAGGTTATGATTGCCCTGCCCCGCATATTTTTTATTACCGGGCGTATCACTGTCAAAGGTCCATCGCTTTTCCAGTTTGCCGTTTTTAAGATCCCAGGCAGTAATAACTGTACGGGTATAATATCCTCTCGACATGATCAGGCTGGGATGCTTTCCGTCCAGGTAGGCAATAGCTGCCAGGAAGCGATCCATGCGGTTACCGTACCCATCTCCCCAAATAGCTTTTAACTCAGCTGTGTTTGGGTTGAGAGTTGATGCACGCGGCGGTATAAAATCGGTGGTATGTATCAATTCTCCTGTTAAACCATTAAACACCGAGAGGTATTCCGGGCCGGCCAGTATATATCCTTTATCATTTCTCCAGTCTTTGGCACCGTCACCTATAACGTGCCCGCTGGCATCTTTAGAACCATCGGCTGTTTTCATAGCTACTTCTGCTTTCCCATCCCCATCCAGGTCGTACACCATAAACTGCGTATAATGTGCTCCCTCCCTGATATTCTTACCCAGGTTGATAGTCCATAATAACCGGCCGTTTAACTTATATGCCTGTATCAAAGGCTCATCGGTAAACCCCGCATGGCTATTGTCATGGCCCTTACCTGCTATATGTACAATTAGCTCGTATTCACCATCCCCGTCAACGTCCCCTACAGAGCCATCGTTTGCGGCATATCCCGGCGGGATCTGAAGCGGAACAGAGAGGTAAGGTTGGGTTGGATTTTTTAAGACAAAATGAGCTTCAGATTTCGACTCGGTATTATGCTGAACCGTTTTTAGAATGTAAGTGCGTTCTGAAACCGTATCCTTCCAGTCGTCGAGGAAGGATGTAACCCTGGAAATAGGCTGCTGATTGAGCCTGACCAGCTGACCATTGGTTTTCCTGTAAATATTAAAGCTGATAGCATCCGGGTCTGATACCAGCAAACGCCAGGAAACGAATACCTTTCCATTGCCATCAGGTATTGCAACAAGACCACGATTCAGGTTTTCCATCAACCGCTGCGACATCGCAGTTATAGTCAAAACCCACAATACAATTAGTAAGATTATACGTTTCACCAGAATAATTTTATAAATGAGCCGGAACGATTGGTTGCTTTTGAGTTCCGGCATGCAATCGGCATCAACATTTAAAAATACCGGATGCACCCGTCGAAACTGTCATGCTGCATCCTGCACATAAAAAAGCCACCGCTTACGCGATGGCTTTAGGTTTATTTCTTTTAAAAGAATTAATGATTATGGCCGTCGTTAGGACCATGTGCCTGTGGAGCAGGCATTGGTTGAGGCGCTGGCTCTTTGTCGCTTACGCTAACAATTTCAACGTTGAAGTATAATGGTTCGTATGGTTTGAAAACACCACCATTACCTTCTTTACCATAAGCCAGGTAACCAGGTATAATGATAGTTCCTTTACCACCTTGCTTAAACTGTCTTAAGCCATCTTCAAAACCTTTAATGAAAGGCTGAACACCTAATTGTACAGTAAATTGGTTCGCATCAAACGTACTGTCGTTGCTTACTTTTTTACCATCATATTTAACAGTAACAAATTTACCGTCAGCAACCTGTGCGCCCGTACCTGGTTGGTCAATTTTTACAAATGTGCCCACAGCAGTTGGTGTAGCTGTCCATTTTTTAGCGGTCAAAAAGTCCTGTACTGCTTTTACTTGTTTTGCTTTTTCACCTGATTTTTCAAGAGCCGCTTCATCAGCTTTTTGCGCTGCTTCCTGGTCTTTCATCATTTTTTTCATCATCTCTTCCTGCTCTTTTTTCTGGCGGGGAGCATCTTTTTCCAATTCCTTCTGGTAGTCTGCCTGAGCTGTGCTATCATTTTTGAATACCTCTAATACTTTAAAGGTTAAAACAATTTTATCACCTTTTTTCATGAAAGGAGGCATTTGAGCTTCCTGAACGATTCCTTTTTTAATTAAAGAATCAACATACATAATGGTAATAAGGCTATCACCTTTTTTTAACTTTTTGAAGAACTCGTCAGGACCATAACTGGTAGGGCCTGTTGGTATATCCTGTATTTTTACAAATGCAGGTAGTCTTCCGTATGTATCTGTTAATACAGTATCTTTAGCTCCTTCAATTTTTTGGAGTACGTTCATTTTTAAAACATCTCCTACTTTTGAGCTGTCTTTACTTCCCCCATCAATTATTTTATACTTTAAACCGCCAGCGCTGGTTTGATAGTCTGCATTGTTGCAAGCAGCAAACGCTATTGTAGCAAAAGCCAATGCTCCTAAAATTTGTGAACGTTTCATTTTGTTATTGTTAATTATAATTTACGATTTTTTTTTGTCGACCAGCAGGTATTCATTTTCTATTACGGCCTGCCTGAAATGTTCGACTGTTTGGGCTAAATGATCTTTACTGTTTCCTCCCGAAGCATTGTAATGACCGCCACCATTAAAATATTTGCGCGCAAATGTATTGCAATCAAAATGGCGTTTGCTTCTAAAACTCCATTTGCGCTCTTCATCCCTGTCAATTACAAACCCTACTAATTCAATTCCTTTTACCGAAAGAGGGTAATTGACCAATCCTTCAGTATCTCCCGTTTTGATTTCATATTTTAAGAGATCCTGTTTGCTGATAGCAATCAAAGCAGTATTGTATTCGTATATAAACTCCATTCTGTTACTCAGCACATGACCAATAAAGCGTAGCCGGTTTTCCAGAAAATTATCATAAAGATTGCTGTGAACAAGGGAGTGATCAAATTCGGTTTCCATTAACCTGGCTACCATCCGGTGTACCGAAGCATGTGTAGAAGAAAATCTGAAGGAGCCGGTATCGGTAACAACGCCCGAATATAAACATTTGGCAATACCTGCGTCAATCAACTTGTCATGCCCACTGGCCACTATAAAATCGTAGACCATTTCGCAGGTAGAGCTTTTGGTAATATCGCTGATGCCATAGTTGAAGCTCGCTGTATCTGGCTGTTCGTGGTGGTCGATCAATACCTTAACACAAGTAGCATCCGCTAACAAAGGGGCCAGATTCTTGGTGCGATGAAAAACATTGAAATCGAGGCAGAAAAGATAGTCGGCCTTATTTAAAAGTTCAGCAGAACGATCGTGGTGTTTTTCATAATTCAATACACCGTCGCAACCAGGCATCCAGTTCAACCAGCTTGCCCAGTTAGTGGGAGAAATAACGGCAACTTCATGCCCGAGTTTTTTCAAAAAGCCACATAAACCCAGGGCCGAGCCCATGGCATCACCGTCGGGTTTCTGATGCATTGTAATAACAACCCGGGCCGGCTGCGTTATCAACGGGAATATGTCGTGTATAGGCTTCATTACAAAAGTGCCGCAAAAATAGGCAAATTAAGCTCATGAAGAAATATTAAGTTTCTTTACCTTTGCGACCCAAAAATGAATATATGAGTAACCGTACATTTACGATGATTAAGCCTGACGCTATGGAAAATGGCCACGCAGGGGCTATTTTAGATCGCATCACTAAAGAAGGATTTAAACTGGTAGCGCTGAAATTAACTCAACTGTCTGCCGAAAAAGCGGGTGAGTTTTACGCAATACATAAAGAAAGACCATTCTTCGGTGAATTAGTAGCATTTATGAGCCGCGGGCCCATTATTGCTGCAATCTTAGAAAAGGAAAACGCTGTAGCTTCTTTCCGTGACCTTATCGGAGCTACTAACCCGGCGAATGCTGCAGAAGGAACGATCCGTAAAGTATTTGCTGAATCTATCGAGGCAAACGCTATTCATGGAAGTGACAGCGATGAAAATGCAAAGATCGAAGGCGATTTCTTCTTCAATCATTTTGAAAGAGTATAATCGGATCACTACATAATAAAATAGCCCACGGTTTAAATCGTGGGCTATTTTATTTCAATGATGTTTATTACGCTTGAGCTATTTTCTTTTGTTTTTTGTTTGATCTCCAGAGATTAGATAGCAGTAGTTCCCTTATAAAAGTCATTTCTTTGGGTAAGCGGTCGTATAATTTAAAGAACAACTCATCCTGGGAGGCAATTTCCTTGATCCAGAGATCCCTGTTGATGCTCATCACATTTTCGAAATCGGCTTCTGTAAAGTCTTCCATACCCCGCCAGTCGATATGTTCATATTTGGGCATCCAGCCCAAAGGCATCTCCACTCCTTTTGATTTACCACGCGCTCTTTCTACCACCCATTTCAACACACGCATATTTTCGCCAAAGCCCGGCCATATAAAGGAGCCATCTTCTCCTTTTCTAAACCAGTTCACCGAAAAAATACGGGGAGGCTCCGGTATTTGCCTTCCAAAATTTAACCAGTGCCCGAAATAATCGCCCATATGATAGCCCGAAAATGGCAGCATTGCAAAAGGATCCCTGCGCACTTCACCAATATTGCCAAAAGCGGCCGCCGTCATTTCGGAGCCCATGGTAGCCGCCATATAAACACCAAATGACCAGTTAAAAGACTGCATGATCAGTGGTACCACCGAGTTGCGGCGGCCGCCAAATATAAATGCTGAAACAGGTACGCCTTTAGGATCGTCAAATTGATCATCGATGGAAGGACACTGCGCTGCAGGCGCCGTAAAACGCGCATTAGGATGTGCGGCTTTGGTTTCACTCGCCGGTGTCCAGTCCTTACCCTGCCAGTCGATGGCATGCGCCGGCGGTTCGCCATCCATTCCTTCCCACCAAACATCCCCGTCATCTGTTAACGCCACATTCGTAAAAATGGTATTGGCACTGATCGTTTCCATGGCGTTGGGGTTGGTTTTGAAATTGGTACCCGGAGCTACACCAAAGAAGCCGGCTTCCGGATTGATTGCATGTAACCTCCCCTGCTCGTCGGGCTTTATCCAGGCAATATCATCACCAACCGTAGTTACCTTCCAACCCTCATCCGTAAAGGCTTTGGGCGGGATCATCATCGCAAAATTGGTTTTACCACAGGCGGAAGGGAATGCTGCACATACATAATCTTTCTTTCCATCAGGAGATTCCACACCCACAATCAGCATATGTTCTGCCAGCCAGTTCTGCTCACGTGCCAATGTAGACGCAATACGCAAGGCCAGGCATTTTTTGCCTAGTAAAGCATTACCTCCATAACCCGAGCCATAACTCCAGATCAACCGCTCTTCAGGAAAATGAACAATATATTTATCTTTCGGATCAGGAGAGCATGGCCAGGGAACATCCTGCTGACCATCGGCCAATGGCATACCAACCGAATGCAGGCAATGAACAAATTCACGATTACCCATTGCCTCCAATGCGCCGTTTCCCATCCTGGTCATCAGGTTCATATTCACCACTACATAGGGAGAGTCGGTGATTTGTACACCGAATTGAGAAATAGGCGAACCAATGGGCCCCATACAAAAAGGAATAATGTACATAGTACGGCCACGCATACAACCATCGAGTTTAGGCTCCAGCAGCTCTTTCATTTCGCGTGGCGCCATCCAGTTGTTGGTAGGACCCGCATCACCCGGCGCTAATGAACAAATATAGGTACGGTCTTCTACCCTGGCTACATCCGACGGGTGAGAGCGGGCCAGGAATGAATTAGGTCTTTTTTCGGTATTTAGGCGGATAAAAGTGCCGCTTTCTACCATTTCGTTGCATAAGCGGCTATATTCCTCATCAGAACCATTGCACCAGTAAATCTGCGATGGTTTGCAGAGTTCGGCCATTTTGCTCACCCATTTTTTCAGTTCAGCGTTAGTTAGGTTTATCGGCGTATTAATATGCTTCATATAGCTTTTAAAATGAATTTTATGAAAGCTACAAATGTATATGCTTGCCGGAGATGGAGTTAACGGCTGGCTTAAAGAGTATTAAAAGAAGAAAACATCTTATTAGAAATTGTTCAACAAAATCACAACCTACGCACAAAACAAGCGCAAGAGCATTAAAAACATTACCTTTTTTGAATATTTTTTAAAAAAATGAAAAATCGATACAGCATGCCCAGCTACAAGGCTATAGGTCCATAAAGAATTGGACCCAGGCTGAAGTGAGATTAAAGTCCTTTAGCATTTTGGAGGTAACCGCATTAAAATCTTTATTGTTGGTTACAATATTCTTACCCTGAACCGGCAATTTCCATTTATCGGGTGCCGTATCAAAACCGGTAACGCTGGTAGCAAAAATAGTGATGTGCTGATGCGGTATGGCCAGACCCAATATCATACCAGGCAGCCCATTAAAGGACTCAGGACCGCCCCTGGCCAATATTTCATCTGTATAAAAAGCCACTACATAAATCGAATCAAAAAATAAAGCATTGGCGCGGTGACATTGGTAACCTGCTATCTCCCTTGTCTCATCCGTCAATTTCCACTTAATCTTTTTCAAAGAATCTTTTACAAAAAAAGATTTCTCAAAAGCCTGCTTTACCGTTGTAACTTCTGCCTGTTCAAAATTGCTGTATACCTGGTTTTTATAAGCAACAGGAATAGCAAAGGTTTTCGAAAAGTCGATATCAGGATTTACAGGCTGATAAAGGCTATAACTGTTATTAAAAAAAAGATCAAAACTATCTTTCCAGAACTGGGGTGATGTACTACGGTATTTCTGCATAAAAGTAGGTATCTGGTCTTCGGGCACCTGTTTAGTTTCTCTGAGGAAAATATTCATAGCGGCGAAAGTATTTACATTACGTTCATAGCGGATTTTGCCACTGTTGACGAAAGCTGCATACTGCGCCTGTACCAGGAAGGATGAAAAGGAAAGAAGAATATATAATGCAATTTTTTTCATGAAATCTATTTTATAAACGAACGGATGATAAAAGTTAATAACGGCTATTGTTTGAGGTTATTAAATTTTGTAAAGCTCCAGGTAGCGCCGATCATAAAAAAGCGGCGGATAGTTGTGTACCGGTTTTCAGAGAAAAAAGTGTTGGTGGCTGTTCTTTCGTAACCATTGTTCTGGTTCAAAATATCGTTGCAGGACAGTTTGACGGTAAGCTGGTCATTTTTGAGAAAGTTTCTGCCGATCCACGCATTCCAAATAGTGCGGTTAAAATTATTTGCGAATGCCTGCGTTTTTTCCTGCCACAGGTAAACGGCATCCGTATGCAATTGAAATTTCTTCAGGAAGTACACGTCAACCGACGGATTAAACGTAGTAAACAAATAATTATTTTTGGTGTCAGGTTGTAAGGATGACTTATTAATAGTATAACCTACCTGTCCCAACAGGTAAACGGTATAGCTTTTAAACTTTGTCTTATGCAGTTCAACTGCAAAAGCTGATGTATTGTAGTTCAGTTTATTGACCTCATTGTTAATAGGGCTGTAAGAAGTTCCGCCACTGAAATTCAACCCCACTCCCGTTTGTATATCTACTCCCTTGATTTTTTTAGAATAATAGGTATTTAAATAGTAGTTATTGTTGGTATAGCCATCCATATTTACAAAACTGTAGGTATAAGCACCTGAAGGATTTACCAAAATAGACTGCGTAATAGGATTTGAAGTGAGTGTATAATTGAAATTAGCTCCATAATATACATTGGTTACAATTTTGCTCGCATAGAAATAACCATTCAAACTATTATTAAAGCTGTTCTCCAGGCTGGTATTTGCTACAAAAGTTGTTAGCTGTGAATTGTTATACCTGAAAGGCATCAGTTGGTTGCGTGTAGGATTCACCGACGAGCCATTATAACTGATGTTGATGGCCTTGTAATTACTGAATTTATAATTAAAGCTCGCGCTGGGATACCAATTAGTGAAGGACCGGTTCAGTTGCAGCAAGGTATAATCATCTTCGATATCCATGGTTATCCGTTTTACATTATTGCCGATCTTAACCGTCATCTTTTTTAGCGCGTAATTCAATGCTGCACCGGCCTGGTTACCCCAAACCTGTGCATTCATTTTGGTACTAAAAGCTGTATCAATCACATTGCCGGAAGGATTGTTCGCCAGGTTAAAAGAACGTTTATCGTCCCGGTTATCTTCATTGTTTAATGTATAGTTGAGTATCAGTGACAATTTAGAGGTAAGGGGTTCGGTATAGTTTACATTCAAGCTTAATGTACGCCAGTCATCATTCATACTTCTTCTTAAATGCAGCAGGGCCGAACTGTCAGGATTATTATTGTTATCAAAAAAGTTGCTGTTGGAGCGGCTCTCTCCTTTCGAAGCATCACCGGAAAAATTGTTCCTGGAATAAAAGGAAATGGTTCTTCCGTATTTCTTCAGCTTTTTTTCCCAGGACAGGTTTACATTGAACGTATTAAAATCATAGTCGTTAAAACCCGAGCTCACATTGTCATATAAACGTGTGCTATCTCCCCTGAGATTATTGGTACGGCTATTATTGGAATTTTTACTGTTACTGATATTGCCATCGGCAAAAACCGTAAAAGTAGATGTAGTATCTGATTTGAGAATGTATTTGGTATTTGCTTTATGGGTGGCGCTTGAGTTATTAAAGCTGCTGTTGGCACTGCTCAGTATAAGTCCCGTAGGAAGATTGTTTTGCGAATTAGTAACTTCTTCTCCCTCCACATCCAACAGGTTTAGCTTATAATTACCATTGATGGATTCTTTATCTGTGTTCCATTTTTTATCGTAATGCACACCACCTGACACAGCCCTCGGCAAACCCTTTCCTGAATAATTTTCACCTGCCTGGTCATCGTCACCTATTTTTTCTTTATCGGCAGAGCCCAATCCCGTTCTGCCAATATTACTAACGGTTCCATAGGCCGACATTCGCCTTTTGCCTTTAAAAAGATTAGCAACACCCTGGGCATTATAGCGGCCGTTAGTTCCTGCACCGGCCTCTGCTTTGCCGAAAATACCATGATTTTTATCCTCCTTTATTTTAAGGTTAATCGTTTTATCCCTCACTCCGTCTTCTATTCCTGTAAAAGCAGCAGCATCCGATTTTTTATCGAACACCTGCACTTTATCGATCATATCGGCTCTCAGGTTCCGGGTAACCAGGGTCGGATCATCACTAAAAAACTCTTCGCCGTCCACCAAAACCTTTTTTACCTTTTGTCCCTGGGCGGTAATATTACCAAACTGGTCTATCTGCAATCCCGGCAGCTCTCTCAACAGGTCTTCTACGGAGGCATTGGGCTGAACCCTGAAGCTATCAGCTATATATTCGGTTGTATCTCCCTTTATTTTGATAGCGGCCGCTTTAGAAGAAACGATCACCCTTTCCAATAGCTTTTCTTTGGGTATCAGGCTCACATTGTTCATATTCAATATTCCTTTGACGCTATTTTTCATATCTACGCTGTGAGAATAATCTACATAACGGGGATAAGTGAAAAACAACACATATTGACCTGTATCCGCCAGGTTTTGAAAGGAGAACTTACCATCCTTATCAACGCGGGTATCTTTCAGGATAAAAGAGTCCTTTCCGTTGAGCAATACCACACTGGCATTGAGCAGGTTAATACCTGAGCTGGTGTCTTTAACAGTACCGGTAATAGTGGCCTTTTGGGCAAAAACAGATAGGCCAGCGCTTAAAAACAGCGTCAAACTCAGGAGAATGTATTTATATAGCATGTCGATTATATAGCAGTTTCCAATAAGTCAGTTAACTTTTTGGACTGCAAAATTAAAAAATATAGGGCCGTATTTCACTTTTTGGTGAAATTTCCATCCCCTGTGCACAACCATTCACTATTGTTTTGAACACTATAAATGACTGCACTTATGTGTATTCGTTTGAGCCAGGTAAAATGTTACAAATAAAAAGCGCAAACGTTTGCACCTTTATCAGGCAAATAAAACAACAGATTCGAATTACATTTGTTTGAGCGCTTGCCTTGTATGCCGTCAGGTATGGAGTCAATCAGTTTTGTTCATTCGAATTATGGCCTTATGTCTACAGTAAACAAACAGATCCTGTTAATAGCAGTCCTACTGTTATCCTGCTTTTTTTCCTATAGCCAACATCATGCAAAACCGCAGAATGTTATCCTGATCATCGCCGATGATATTGGTTATGGTGATTTAAGTTGTTATGGCGCCAGGGCTGTTCGCACGCCCCATATCGACCAGGTAGCGAAAAGAGGACTGGTTTTTTCAGATGCCCATACAACGGCATCTACCTGCACCCCCTCCCGTTATTCAATTTTTACCGGTGAATACAACTGGCGCAAAAAAGGAACGGGAATTGCGACAGGAGATGCAGGAATGGTGATACGGCCAGAGCAATTCACTATGGCTGATATGTTCCAGCAGGCTGGTTATACCACCGGAGCTATTGGCAAATGGCACCTGGGCCTGGGTGATAAACAAGGCGACCAGGATTGGAACGGGTTGATTACCCCCGGGCCTGTCGATATTGGATTTGACTATTCTTTTCTTATGGCTGCTACCGGCGACCGGGTGCCCTGTGTTTGGGTGGAAAACCAGAGAGTGGTTAATTATGATGCCGCTGCACCTATTTCTGTAAGTTATAAAAATCCCTTTCCCGGTGAACCACTGGGCAAAGACCATCCCGAACTGCTTACTAAACTAAAACCCTCTCCGAATCACGGGCATAACCAGGCAATTGTTAACGGCATATCCCGCATTGGTTACATGAAAGGTGGTGGTAAAGCCTTGTGGCAGGATGAATATATTGCTGATACTATTGCCTCAAGAGCGACCTCCTTTATTAAACAACATAAAAAAGAACAATTTTTCCTGTATGTAGGCACCAATGATATTCATGTGCCCAGGTATCCACATCCCCGTTTTGCCGGTAAAAGCGGCATGGGTTTTCGTGGCGATGCAATCCTCCAGTTTGACTGGACCGTAGGAGAAATTGTAAAGGCTTTGAAAGAGAACGGGTTGTTTGACAACACGCTCATTGTTATCAGCAGTGATAACGGGCCGGTAATAGACGACGGCTACCAGGATGAAGCTGAAGCATTATTGGGCAATCATAAGCCATGGGGACCATTGCATACGCGAAGCGGAAAGTATAGCAATTTTGAAGCCGGCACCCGGGTGCCTTTTATTGTGAGTTGGCCTGCACGTGTAAAAAACGGAACATCTGCAGCCCTGATTTCCCAGGTTGACCTTTTGGCATCTTTTGCGGTACTGGTGGGCCAGCAATCAATACCAGCACAGGTTACAGACAGCCAGGACCAGCTTAAAGCCTTGTTAGGTACTGGTAATACAGGCAGGCAATACATTATAGAATCATCCACATCACTGTCTGTTTCTGATGGCGAATGGAAATATATTGTCCCTAACACATCTCCGGCCTTTTATGAATTAACCCAAACCCGATCGGGCAATGCTCCTGTTGATCAGCTATATCACCTGAAAACGGATCTGGCAGAAACCCGGAACCTTGCCAATGACAAGCCGGAAAAAGTAGCCGCATTAAAAGCCCTCCTTTTAAAGGAAAAAGAAAAAGGATATATGAGAGATCGCTAAACCCTTAAAACAGGCAGGTATTACACAAGCTATCAGGCATAACCCTATCTTTACCGGCTATGGATCAGCAGGCAATTTTAGAAGCAGTAAGAACTTATGTGTACCAGGAGTTCTCAGGTGAGGGAACAGGACATGATTTTTTTCACCTGGAAAGAGTGGTAAAAACGGCCCTAAGGCTGGCCCGCCAGGAGGACGCAGACCTTTTTATGACGGAGCTGGCCGCCTGGCTACATGATGTAGGAGACCATAAGCTCAACAACGGTGTGGATCGGTCGGAAGAACAGATCACAGCAATTTTAAGCAAACTGAAAACTCCGGATGAAATGATCCGGGAGGTAATCGAAATTGTTTCCCAGGTTTCTTTTAGTAAGGGGAAAAAAGCAGAAAGTTTAGAAGCTAAGATTGTACAGGACGCGGACAGGCTGGATGCCATCGGGGCTATTGGACTGGCAAGGGTCTTTGCATTTGGAGGCAGCAAACAACGGGAGATATACAATCCTAAAAATCCGGACCAAACTACCATTCAGCATTTTTATGACAAACTGTTGAAGCTAAAAGATCTGATGAATACCGCCGCGGCTCAACAAATTGCGTTGGAACGACACGTATACCTGGAGTCATTTTTAGAACGTTTTTACAAGGAATGGAACAGTGAAGCCTGAGCACTTTAATAAGGAAAAAACTTCTTTTGCGCAGGATTTTTTAAAATCACCGCCGGGCTGCTAACCAGAAGCCTGCTTATATTGGGGGGGCTTATTCCTGTATCTTACCAATAAATACCGTCTAAAGGGAGGCCTGTTAATATGTCAAATGAATTAGGTCAACCAGCTTGGTACCTTTTAACAAAAGGAGCCAGATATTGTCAAATTCGGTTTCCGGCAGGTTTTTATATACAGTACTTTGGGTGAGTTTATTTAAAATCAACGGCACTGTATTAGAATGCCCTACCAATACCAGGGTTTTCCCTTTTTGGCTAAACACCAGCGACTGGATCGCCTCTACATCCATAGGGTTATAACTTTCAATAGCTATACCGCTCTGAGCACTTATTACCTCTACGGTTTCTCTTGTTCTTTTATAGGCCGTGCTATAAATACCATGTACCGGAGTTTTTGATAAAGTCTTTGCCAGCGCAGCAGCCCTGATTTTTCCCGGCCCCGACAAAGGCGGATCTTTTGACCCGTCATCAGCTTTTTCTGCATGACGTATAATAAATACTTTGGTAATGGAATCTTTTTGAGCCGCAGTATCGTTGCTTATACCTGCTGTAAAGAGCAGTATGATGATCAACCTGAAAATGTTTTTTAATGGATTCATTTGGTAATAAAGTAAAAGTTGAGAAACCTTTATTTGGTCCGGGCTTAAAATATCTTATAGCGCTATCGCAATTGCTACCCGTTCAAACGAAGATAACTTTTTACAAAGATTGTCGGCTGTTTGAATAACGTAACCTGTTTTCACCTCCTAAATACTGCAATTCACCGGCCATATAGATGTCATTCATCCGTTTCCTATTGGCTGGTGGCTATGCCCGGGTGTATGTTTGTGAAACAATTAATAACGACCAAAAAATAAAAATGAAAAATTTAATACTTTCTGCCGCTGTTTTTTTAACTGTAAGCTTTGCCGCAACTGCTTCAACTGTTGAACCTGTTGTAAACGAAAAAGCCCAAAGAACTTTTGTGACTGTTTTCAAAGATGCGGACAATGTAACCTGGAGCAATAGCGGCAATAATTATGTAGCTTATTTCGAAAATGATGGTATCAAAACACGCGCTACCATTGACAGCAAGGGCAAGCTATTGCAGACGATCCGTTATTACAATGAAAGCCATTTACCAGCTACTGTTCTTGCTGCTATTAAAAATGATTATAAAGGCAAACAAGTTCATGGCATAACCGAAGTAACCAATAAAAACGGAACCAACTACCGGATCGTTTTAAAAGATATCAGGTACTACACCCATATCAATGCCAACCAGGCAGGGGACACTGAACTGGTTGCCAGATATACCAGGGCCGACTAACAGGCAACCATCATGGTTTTTATATATACCCGGAGGAGCTTTGCAGCTCCTCCTTTTATTTTTTTAAGCCACCAGCCGGTGAATTTCGGTGAACAATAATTATCTTCGGAACCGAAAATTGTACTAAACCATTTAGCTAACAATTAGGCCCATAATTTTAAACCGACTTTCGGGAAGCACCTCAATGGCTCCTTGTAGTCACCCTCAAACCTAAACATATGCAAACAACAAAACGGGTTGTTTTACCTATTCATTTTAGAACCGCCAAACAGGTACCCAACAACTTAAAATCATTTTTTTCACTGTGCCTGATCATAGCGGTCTTCCCCGTTTTATCCAAAGCCCAAATAACCTTTTCGAGCCCTGGCCTGCCAACCAATATGGAGTTTACGGGAAGCGGAGTTGCTTCGGTACAGGTAGGCGATCTTAACGGTGATGGGTATGCTGATATAATTTACAATTCAGCACCAGGCGGCGGCATTACTTATCTGCAAAATAATGCAGGTAATTCATTTAGTACGCCGGCCGTAAATCCATTTGCCAACTTCGCCAGCGCTACACCCGCAGGAGTTATATTAACTACAGCCAACCTGGCCGATTTCGACGGAGATGGAGACCTTGACTTCTGGGCGCCTGTAGCAAACGGCCCTCTAAATGATTTATACCTGCGCAACGATGGAAGTGTTTTTACATCCGTAACCATACCAGGTATGGAATTTACCGGCGCAGGCGCAGGTGCTGTGAAAGTGGCCGATATCAATAAAGATGGTTACCCCGATATTATTTACAATTCAGGCGCCGGCAGCGGCATCACCTATTTGCAGAATAATGCCGGGTTGTCATTTAGCACACCCGCTGGCAATCCTTTTGTTAATTTTACGGCCAGCTCACCGGCCAATACGGTTTTTAATTCAAGTTGTGATATTGCCGACTATGACGGAGACGGAGACCCGGACGTATGGGTGCGTGTAGCAGCAAGTGCAGATGTGTACCTGCGTAATGATGCCGGTATTTATGTAAGCGGGACTGTACCTCCCGGCATGGACTTTACAGCAGCAGGCTTGGGTGCAGTGGAGGTTGCAGACTTTAACGGCGACGGGCTGGTGGATATTCTTTTCATGACTGCAACGGGAGGCGCTATCAACTATTGGCAAAACAACCTGGGATCATTTTCAACTCCCAACCCAAATCCTTTCGCTGGTTATTCAACGGGCACACCTACGGGTACCATTGCAGGTAATAACATGACTGTAGCAGATTTTGATGGAGACGGCGACCTGGATATATGGGGGCGGAATGCCAGCACAGCTGCTGATTTTTATGCAATCAATACGAGTACACCTCCCGGCCTTATATCTTCTACACCTGCCCGTAATGCTATTAATGTTGTTAGATCTACCAATATCACAATGGTTTTCTCTAAACCCGTTTTTACTGGTAGCGGCTCTTTTCACATCCGACGTGTTTCAGATAATTCTATATTGGAAACTATTGCTGCAACCGGATCGCAGGTTACAGGTTCAGGCACCACAACTATTGTCATTGACCCGCAAGCAACATTATCCAGTACCACACCTTATTATTTGACGTTTACCCGTACAGCCCTTGCAGATGCTCTCGGTATCATCCCCGGAAGCCTGGATGTTAATGCACGTATGCCTGCATCCAGTCCTGATTTTCTAAGCTTCACCACCTCAGCTGCGCTTCCGGTTACATTTGGAAACTTAGCCGCAGTCATTCACAACGGCGTATTGAGTATCGACTTTACTACTTTAGCCGAGTCATCCAACGATCATTTTGACATAGAAGCATCAACCGACGGTGAGTCGTTTGCTGTAATTGGAACGATAAACAGCAAAGCTGAAAAAGGTAATTCTTCCATTGCCATTAGTTATAGTTTTATTAAAGATATACCCGGCAGCTTATTGAATATCAGCTTTATGATTTTATTACTAAGTACACTTCAACTGAAGTCCAGGCGTAAAAGATTACCATCTTCTATATCATTAATTATACTGATTGCATTTGCATTTACCGGCTGTAATAAGCAAAACAAAGACCTGGTTAATACTAAAGACAAAATCTATATACGTATTGCCCAGGTGGATAAAGATGGCTCAAAAAGTTACAGCAAAATCATTACCGCAACCAGGGAATAACTGGAAGTACCTCAAAAAAATTAAAAGCATTGCCCGCAAAGGCGATGCTTTTTTCATTTCGGTAATCCGCCTTTGATGCTGATCTAAAATGCAGTTTTAAAATTTCCGCATTTCGTAAATGCTTATTTCAGCGGTTTGATACCTTCGAAAAATTTTTTTCGGGAATCTTCAAATGACTTTAATGAAACTATCGGGGTTTAGGAACCAGGGACTTGTGTTTTTTATTTTGTTATTAACGGGTAATTCGGTTTTAGCGCAATCGGGAACTATAAAAGGAAAAGTAATTACAAGCGATAACCAACCGGCACCTTATGTGACCATTACCCTTGTTGGTACCAATAGAAATGTGATTAGTGACGAAGCGGGTTACTATAATCTTACTAAAGTACCTGCGGGAGCTCACGAACTGGAAGCCTCTTTTGTTGGTTACGAAACCCTTAAGCAGTCGGTTACGGTTGCCGCTAACCAAACCACAGTAGCCGATTTCCGGATCTCCATTTCCAATAGCCAGTTGCAGGAAGTAATTGTAACCAACTCTAAAAATAAATTTGTTTATAAATCCAGTGAATATGTAGCACGTATGCCGTTAAAGAACCTTGAAAATCCACAGGTTTACAATGTTGTGGGCCGTGCTTTGATACAGGAACAGGTGATTATTGAACGCACTGATCTTTATCGTAATATACCCGGATCTGTACCTAATTTCTCCGCAGGTGGATCAATGGGTTTGAGTATGAGAGGTTTTTCAACTACCATTGGAATGCGAAATGGTATGGCCACCAGCGCCATTGTGCCGCTTAATCCTGCTATCCTCGAACGTATTGAGTCTATTAAAGGCCCATCGGGGACTTTATTTGGAAGCAACCGGAACGTAACTTTTGGTGGTGTTTATAATTATGTAACCAAGCGCCCTTATGAAGAATTTGGCGGAGAGATAAGCGTTGCCGCCGGTAGTTTTGAATTTGGACGTGTAACAGCAGACCTCAATACCCCAATCAATAAAGAAAAAACAGCCTTGTTCCGTATCAATGCCGCGGCACAATCGGAAGGAAGCTTCCAGGACCAGGGCTTTAATAAAAACTATACCATTGCCCCTACTTTTTCTTACCAGGTAAATGACCGGCTGAAGTTGATCCTCGACATGGAATTAACGCGCGGCAACTACACTGTTGTTTCATTTGCACTGGGTAACCTGGCTAATATCACCGCCCGCAATTTTAAAGACTTGCCCCTGGATTATAAAAAATCATATATTAATAACAGTATCGATGTAAATAACGGCATTAACAATATACAGGCGCAGGTAGAATACAAAATTTCAGATAAATGGAAATCACAAACCAATTACCTGTACTCGGTGGGACATTACAAAAGTCTTTACTGGACTGCTTTAAATATGACTACTGACTCAACTTTTAGTCGTGTGGTAAGAAACCAAACGCCTGAAACTTTTGGAAATATAGAGGTTCAGCAAAATTTTATTGGCGATTTTAAGATCGGGTCTGTACGTAACCGCCTGGTTGCGGGTATTGATTATAACTATAACTACAATGACCTATATCGTGCCACAGTGAATTATGACGTGATTAATCTAAACCGGCCACTACGCGGTATAAGCCGTCCTGCCATTGATTCGATGTCAGCCAGACAGGGTTTTGCTACCACGTCAACGGTTGCTAAAAATGCCAGTATATATGCCTCGGACGTAGTAAATATTACAGATCGTTTATTAGCTATGCTGAGCCTGAGAGTAGACCGTTATTCCACCAAAGGCACATTTAATGTATTAACCGGTTTGTATACGGGCGCTTATGAACAAACATCTTTATCACCCAAGTTTGGATTGGTGTACCAGGTTATTGCTAACAAGTTGTCCGTATTTGGTAACTATATGAACGGGTTTGTAAACCTGGCACCGGTAACGCAGCCGGATAATACCATCCTGGTATTAAAACCACAATACGGTAACCAATTAGAAGGTGGTGTAAAATTCGATTTGTTCAACACAAAACTGGCCGGAAGTGTAAGCGTGTATGATATCAGCGTTACCAATTCTACCCGTACTGAGTTGATAGACGGCAGGAGCTTTACCTTCCAGGACGGAACCCAGCGCAGCCGCGGTATAGAAGCGGAGGTAATTGCCAATCCTATCACGGGTATGAACATTGTTGCCGGTTATGGGTTTAATGAGAACAGGTATCGAAATGCCTCGCCTGCGCTGCAGGGTAAAAATGTAGTTTTTAGTCCTAAAAATATTGGTAATCTCTGGGTGAGTTATTCAATACCTGAAAGCAAACTAAGAGGATTGGGCTTTGGTGCCGGTGTTAATTATGTGGGAGACTCCTGGTATGATGCAGCCAACAGCTTTAAAGTTCCGGGCTACACTTTATTGAGCGGATCGGTATTTTATGACGCACAGCGGTACCGTTTTGCCTTGAAAGGTAATAACCTATCCAATGAGCGTTACTGGAATAATAATGGAACCCCACAAAAACCATCAAACTTTATAGCCAGTGTCTCGTTCAAACTCTAAAGGCAGGTTCAGGAAGGTTGTCCGATGGTTTCACCTCTGGCTCGGTTTAGTATCCGGGCTGGTATTTTTTATCATGGGTTTAACCGGCGCAATTTATGCCTATCAACCAGAGTTATCCAGGCTAACACAACCTTACCTTACCGTAAAAGAAGAGCGAGGTCCTTACCTGCCCGTCTCTCAATTAAGTGAGATCGCTGCAAAGCAATTACCGGGTAAAAAACCCACAAGAATTATTTATTATGCAAAAGATCGCGCAGTAACCGTACATTTTATTAAAAGAGGCAGTGAGCCCTATTATTGGGCAGTATACCTGAATCCGTACAGTGGCGAGGTCTTAAAAACCAGCAATACAGAGACTGAATTTTTCCGTTTTATTCTACGCGGGCATATGTATTTATGGCTGCCGCAACCAATAGGTAAAGTAGTGGTGGCCGCCTGTATGGTTATATTCACCGTCATTGTTGTCTCCGGGCTTATTCTTTGGTGGCCGCGTAACAAAAACTCCCGTAAAAGCAGCTACACCTTGAAGCTAAACGCGTCTCCGAAGCGCCTGAATTACGATCTGCACCGGGTACTTGGTTTTTATGCCAGTTGGGTGCTGGTATTTATTATAGCAACGGGGTTGGCCTGGAGTTTTGAAAGTGTTATGAAGGCCGAATACTGGTTATTTAGCGGTGGTAAGGAAAGGCCCGCTCCACCTAAATTTGTCTCCCCCAACCCAGGTCATAGCACTACACAACCTGCATTAGACAAAATATTGTTTACGGCTACTCAAAGTTACCCGGGTATCGAACATTACCAGGTTAGGTTGCCCGATTCCGACAGTGCTTCGGTTAATATTGTTATGTATCTTGAAGAAGGTAAATATGCACCTGCAGATAACCTGTATTTTAACCAATACACCGCTGAACGTTTTACCGCTCAAAACTGGGGATTGTACAAAGATGCCAACGCGGGGGAAAAAGCAAACCGGATGACTTATGATATTCATACAGGTGGTATCGGTGGATTTCCAGGTCGTACCCTGGTATTCTTTGCCGGTTTAATAGCCGCCTCACTTCCTGTTACAGGATTTTACATCTGGTGGGGTAAAAAGAAAAAGAAGAAGAAAAAGACCGTAGCAAAGCTAACGATCATAAAAAAAACACCGCAGCGGGAATTGGTCTAGCCCGGGTATATTTGGATTACCACTGAATTCTTACATTTAATAATCAGCAATTCCTTGTCTAACGGATTAAAGGTTAAAAGTCCGTTAAAGCAAATCTGTCGAAAAACATTTCCATTTAGCCAGCGTTATTCATTACATACTTACAACAACAAAATTTATATAAAGATTTTCTCATAAGCAGTTAGTTTTGGTTTAAAGCCTCACGTTTCAACGCGAGGCTTTTTTAATGCAGCTGCAGCACATAAAAAAGCGCTACCAATTCGGTAACGCTTTCAATCATTTGCTGAATACTTATTGTTGCCGGTTTACCAGCACCGTTTTACTGTAAGTTATTGTACCATCCTTATCCACCTGTGCAATACGGATATAAACTTTAGTCTCGCTTGCACCCAATTGCTCGTTACTGGTTTTAGAACAGCTGTATAATATTGCAGAGCACATAATTAGCAAGAGCAGCCCTTTTACCTTTTTATTACGGATGGGGATTGCCAGGGCCAGGCAAGAAAGGACACCCCAACCGGCAATAGCTGCTATCCCGTTAATATCCTGCGTAATAGTATAATTAATGGTGGTAGAAGAGTTTCCATTTGATGCCTTCGATTCGATATTTGCAATTTTGGTAAAGTCTTTACCATTAATTGATGCTTCTATTTCGAAGTGATCATTGTTGGTTTCAGAAAGCGTAGTCCAGGAAACAGCCAGTTGCCGGTTATGAGTAGCAGCGTTGACAGTACCCCATAGTACCGGCATGGCTTGTGCGGACTCGTAGACCTGTATTGAACCAGATGATGGGGTACCGCCTACAGAACCCAGCGAAACACCCACTAATAAGTTGCCTCCGCTAAGCGCTACCGAGTTTCCAAACCATTCATTCACTGCACCCGAAAAACGCTGTTGCTGGGTGTAGGCCGAACCTGTGGTACTGAAAATATATGCCGCCCCCGGGCTTGTTACCCCATTAATATCGCCACCCGCTCCGCTGATGGCCAAGTTATTACCACTTATAGACATGCTATAGCCTAAACCTTCATTCTGAATGCGGTTGGTGGCAGTAATTTTTTGTTGTTGAGTCCAGGTGGTGCCGGTTGTGGTGAATACATATGCCGAGCCCCTGTAACTATCGTCGCCATATGCCCCAACGATCATAGTATTGCCCGACATCGCTACCGACTGGCCAAAGTTGTCATCTGCAACACCATCACCGGCCAGCAACTTTTGCTGCTGAATCCAGCTGCCTCCAGAAAAACTATACACATACGCGGAGCCCCGCCTTGCATCGTCACCCACCGAAGAAACTACGATCTGTGTACCATTCGTCGCAATAGATGATCCGAACAGGTCGTCTGCAGCAACGTCGGCCGGTACAATCTTCTGTTGCTGCACCCAGGTGCCACCAGTCAGGTTATAAACATAGGCCGCGCCGCGAGCTGAGTTATTGTAAATAGCACCAACGATCAGCCTGCTACCATCTAAGGCAAGGGAAAAGCCGAAGCCTTCTCCTGCGGTGGCAGGTGTTAACTTTTGAAGTTGCACCCAGTTACCGCCCGAAAGCCCAAATACATACACGGCACCTGTATTGCCGTTTTTCCCATAAGCACCTGCAACAATATAAGTACCGTTGGTAACTACGCTTGCACCGAGATAATCATCCGTGGCAATATCGGTGGAGAGTAGTTTTTGCTTAAAGCCCCAGGATCCGCCTGTTTTTTCATAAACATATACAGCGCCTCTCCAGCTATTATCGCCATTGGCGCCGGCTACTGCCAGGTTGCCGCTTACACTAACTGCGCTGCCCAGGAAGGCATCAGCTCTTTTATCGTTGGCCGAAAGGGATGTTTTGAGGGTAAATTGGGCCTGTACGCCTACGCACAACGTCAGGAAACAGGCAACGAAAAATGTTTTGTGCATCATTTAAATTTTGGTTGAGGTTTTTAGAGGATTCTGTTTGTGTTTTGAATAAAACATAATAAGCCTGCTCAGGCATACCAGTTTAGAGCTAACAAAGGTATCATCGGTTGGGTCGTTTAGAGGGTAGCAAAGAAAAGCCATATTTCAGTCAGTTCCAAAAAAATGTAAGGCTACAGCGGGCAAGGCATTTCAGATCTGCCGGGATGAATCCTGTTCCATGCTTTTCGCCTCAGCAAAACTGCTATTCACCGGTAATACCTATGCTGTTCATCCTTTTGCTATTGACAAGAGGTACCCGCCCATTGTATGTTTGTGAAACAATTAATAATAAATACCCGCCTGCATCCGGGCCGGCAACAAAACAAATACAATGAAAATTTTAATCTTATCTGCAGCTGCTTTTTTAACTGTAAGCTTTAGTGCCGTTGCTTCGACTATCGTACCTGTTGTAACCGAAAAAGCGCAACAAACTTTTGCAGCTACCTTTAAAAATGTGGATGAGGTAAGCTGGAGCAACGCCGGCAATAACTACGAAGCTTTTTTTGACAAAGATGGTATTAAAACGCGTGTAACGATTGACGGCAAAGGCAGGTTGTTGCAAACAATTCGTTATTATCAAGAGAATGAGCTTCCCTCGAATGTTCTTTACAAGGTTAAAAATGATTATAAGAATAGCGAAATACATGGCGTAACTGAAATAAGCAATATAAATGGTGTTTACTATCGCATAATTTTGAAAGATAATACTCACTATACCCATATCAATGCCAACCAGACCGGTGATACGGAGTTAGTTATCAAATACACGAGAGGCGACCGGTAAGCAACCATCGGTTTTTATATATACGAAGAGGAGATCATTGTCTCCTCTTTTTTATTTGAGCCTGAATCTATTTTTCGGTGGATAGATTCAACCGGCGACTTCGGACTGGCAACGCCCCGATCCAAAGATTTACAAAGAGAAGTTTGCAAAATGACGATAAAATAGCCCGATTAATCTGTACATTTATAATGCCATCATAATCGGATCGCCATTGACTCAACCTGCCATCATACCCATTATTGAACAAAAGCAAACGGCCTACCGTTTTTTCACTCC
The DNA here is from genome assembly GCF_050309965.1 of Paraniabella aurantiaca. NCBI lineage: Bacteria > Pseudomonadati > Bacteroidota > Chitinophagia > Chitinophagales > Chitinophagaceae > Paraniabella > Paraniabella aurantiaca. Next base: position 738,458 of record NZ_JBLOSY010000002.1, read on the forward strand.
TGTAGTATTATTGCTTATCGCCGCCAATATTGCCGCAGATTACTTATATACCCTCTTCCAGCAAACGGCTTTTTATCTGCCGGAGTCGGCGCTTTTCAGCAGTTACTGGATCTTGTTTGTACCATTGGTATTATTGCAGCGGAGTTGGATGAATACAGTTGCAAAACGGTATCAGCAATTATCCATAACATTGTTCGCTACAGCCCTGCACCTGGCTATCTACCCGGCGCTGGTAGGTTTACTGTCTGCCGTTTTTTATAGCCATACTTTTGCCTATTGGCAGAGCTTTCAATACGGACTATCCACCTACCTGGTGCAGTCGCTGATTATTTATGGTTATGGCTTTGCAGCAACTGCTTTACCAAAGCAGGCCGAACCCCAACAGGCTTTTATCGAAACCATTGCTACAAATGCACCAGCACTACCGGCAGCTTTCCTGCAAACCCTGCTCGTTGCCGATGGCCCTAATGCGCAAACACTTTTAGCTGTAAATGATATTCATTACTTCTCTGCCAGTCCACCTTATGTGACTATCCATCTTTCTGATAAAAAAATCCTTCATTCGGCTACTTTAAAAGGATTGGAAGGTGAGCTGGATGGCGGTGTATTTGTCAGGATCCATAAATCTTACCTGCTTAACATAAATACCGTTGTGTCGGTACAATCGCGCAAAAACGGCGACTATGATGTAACCCTCACCAATCAAACCGTATTAAGGGTAAGCCGTAACTATGCCTCACATTTTAAGCAACAATGGCTGGCAAAGCCTCAGCTTGGATTAAAATAGACTCATCTTACCCCATTGCATTTGCTTTCTACCTGTTTTACTGCTCATATTTGTTCTCAAAACGGGAACAATGAATAAAAAAGTTTTGAGTACAACCATAGTGTTATACACACTGGCCATAAGTTGTAGTGCACCAGTCAGTCCTTCCAACACACAACCGGGAAAGGTTATTGGCGGCGGCTGCGATGGCTGTGAGCTGATGTACATTAACTTACCCAAACAAATAGTTTCAGTGGATACGAGTGCAGGGTGGAACAGCGGAGGACAACCGCTAAAAATTTCGGGCAAAGTATTAAAGGCAGATGGTACAACACCCGCACCCGGCGTGATCATTTATTACTGGCAAACGGATAAAGAGGGCTATTATGCCAATAGGCCTTACCTGAACGAAAAGGCAAAGCGGCATGGCTATATCAGGGGATGGCTCAAAACCGCTGCTGACGGGCGGTACACCTTGTATACGATAAGGCCGGCACCCTACCCTGACGATTCGTTGCCAGCGCATATTCATTTATCTATTAAAGAGCCTGACCTGCCCAATGAATACTACACCGACGAGATCAATTTTGAGGATGATCCTTTACTGATACCCTATTTCAAAAGATATCCGCCGGAGAACAGGGGCGGTAGCGGCGTGGTACAGGTATCGTTACAGAACAGCATGCAGGTGGCGGAACATAATATAGTGCTCGGTTTAAATATCCCGGGGTACCCCGATAAGTAGACATATAGGGTGAGGTTGGCATGGAAGATTGTTGATTTTAACTACCTTTAGCGCCATGCATTGATCTTATGTTGTATTTCGCCAGTATCTCCATATCTATATACCTCTTGCTGCTTTTTATTGGTAAACCGCATAAATCTATCGCTGATAAACTACTGATGGTATGGCAGTTTCTTGCCACACTTCACCTGGCAGATCTTTATTGGCTGATTTCGGGTAATTACCGTTCTTATCCTTTGTTTTTAGGATGGGGTGCGCCATTGCCCCTTGTTCACGGACCTTTTTTGTACCTGTACATTCTTTATCTTACCCGACCCCTGCAATTTAATTTCAAAAGCCTTTTACATTTTATACCGGTGGTATTGGCAATAGCCGTATGGTTACCTTTTTCAGTGCAAACCCCTGTGCAAAAGCTGCAATTATTTGAGGCAGGTATGTTACCCTACCGTTGGTTAGCCCTGGGTTTTAATATTGCTATTGCTATTTCGGGTATCAGTTATGTATTAGCCTCTTGCCTATTATTATATAGATACAAACATAAAATAGGGCAGGTATTCTCTACTACTGACCATATAAGCCTTAACTGGCTGCGTTATCTTATTGCGGGTATTGGTATAATATGGCTGTTTGTTATCTTTTATCAAACGCCGCAAACCATTTATCTCAGCGCTTCCCTGTATATCTGTTTTATTGGCTACTTCGGGGTACGGCAGAAGCAAATTTTCAGAACGCCGGCGGCACCGGTTTCTTATAACGAAAATGTCGCTACTGCTGATATAACAACAATGCCGGCCATTTCAGAGCCCGGTGTTGAAACAGAAGAAATAATTCCTGCACCCGCCAAAGCAAAATATGATTGGTCTAGTCTTTCTGAAGCGGAAGCCGAACGTATTCATATACAGCTGCAGGAAATAATGGAGCGGGATCAGCTCTATAAAAATCCGGAACTTACCCTTGATGATTTAGCAGGCGCTTTACAGGTATCGGAAGCTGCTTTGTCACAAGTAATTAACTCCCGGTTTAACCAGAGCTTTTACGATTATATTAACTCGCTGAGGGTAGCTGCATTTATAAAGCAAGCTGCAGATCCTGGAAATAAGGGGTACACTTTATTATCCATTGCTTTTGATTGCGGCTTTAATTCCAAATCCTCTTTTAACCGCAACTTTCGAAAGTTTACCGGAAAATCGCCATCCGGTTATCTGAAAACAAATACCTGATAGCTTCCCGAAGTATCATTAAGTCTTCATGGGGCCGGTTGATTCTTTTCAAATTAAATAAAGTTAATACCTCCGTCGCCTGCTATACCGGTTGCGTCCCCGTTCAACTGTAACAATTGGTCCAACATCACCCCATTTTGTTGCCGCAGTGATAAAATGCCCATAAAAAAGGTGCCACAAGGCCCTGTGGGGCGCTGGATTGCCATGCACTACCCATTTTTGCGTTACGCAATGATGCTATTGCGATCCTTGTTGTAATTCCCCGGTCACAGTATAATATCATCTAAATAATCAATATGAAATCTTTATCGCTTTTTATTTGTAGTTGGTTGCTCTTTGCTGCCTGTAAAAAGAACAGCATTGAAACTGAACGGGTGCAAACTTTCACCATCAGCTCCTCTATCAACAACGGGACCTATGAGATAAAGGTGGTGCTGCCCAAAAACTATTCGTCACAAAAAAAATATGCAACCCTGTATGTACTCGATCCTGAATGGGACCTGGATTTTGTAGCATCGGAATGCGATAAACAGGCAGTGGTGCAGCAGAAGGAGGGTGTACTGTTAATTGGTATCGGATGGGGACATGACCGTGTACACGATTATGCGCCGGTACCCTTACGGGGTGGTAAAGGTGGTGCGGATGCATTTGCCAGGTTTATTGAAGAAGAGCTGGTTTCGAAAATAGAAAAAGATTACCCCGTGGCTGTAGACCGTGCTCATCGCGGGATCATTGGTCACTCGGCGGGCGGCTTGTTCGCAGCTCACTGTTTTGTTAACCATAACGAACTGTTCGGGCATTATATGGCGCTAAGCCCATCGCTTTGGGTTGGCGACCAGGTAGTATTAATCAATGAAAAAGAACAGCGTAGTGAAAATACAGCCGGCAGCGGAAGCTTTTTCCTGGCTGTTGGAGAACTGGAACAGGAAGTAATGCAACCTCCGATTGCATTGTTTCAAAAAACGCTCGGTGATTATTATCCACACTACAAGCACCAGTTCTATATAGCCCGTGGGCTTGACCATATGGGTTCAAAAAATAGTACCATTCCTAAAGCTCTTACATTTTACTTTCAACAACTATAAATTTTATGCGATCCGTTTTACCGCTGCTCATGCTGCTGTTATCAGCAACCGATACCTATTCCCAAAAAAGTAACCCTTTTGAAATAAAACCCGCAGTGGGAATGGCAATACTCAATGTGAAGCCTACTGTTTCTGTAGTGATCAATTACCCGGTTGCCAACCGGTGGTCGGTGGCTTCGTACTCCATGCTTAGTTTTTTGCCGGCTAATCACAGAAAACAACGATATGTGCAAACCAACTACAATTATTCTTTAGTACAAAATTTTGGAATAGGCTACTCTTTATATAGTAAAAACAAGAATAGCCGGCATACCCTGAGCCTACTGGGAGGTATCAAACGTATTGCTTTTAGCGAAACGCTGAAGAACCCGCAGCTGGATGAAATAACTACCGTTACCCGGAACACCCTGCCTGAGTATGGCTTACTGTACGAGGTTGCTCTTGGTAAAAAAAGATTTAAGCCTTACGCACGGGTCTATCTTCCCTTGCATCCCATTCAGTATTATCCTATGGGAACATTGGATAATATAGCCTATATTGAATTAGGCACGTCTATTTCGCTAAAAAAGAAATAATTGCAGGAATAGAACAATTGATTTTTTGAATTATCGAGCTTATATGACTCAAGTAATGATACGTGTTACGTTGCAGGCAAATTTGCAGGTAACAATAATATAGTACCGGGTTTGAATATTCCGGGGTATGCGGGCAAGTAGATGACGCAAGTACCCAAAATGGCTTTAAGTGCCTACTATTGTAATGGGAAAATTTATTACTTTTGAACTTGCTTGTCTAAAAATATAATTAAGTTAACCTATGGCAAAATTATTATTAAATCTATTTTTAGTTGTGTCGATTACACTGGTTACCAGTTGTTCGAAAGACAAAAAGACGCCTGAAAAACCAGTTGGACCTCCTCCACCCCCACCGCCTGGTCCTGTTGCGGTGGAAAAAGATAGCGGTGTTTATGTGTTATCTACCGGGGCATTTTATCTGGGTGTTTCTAAAGTGGGTTACTACGACTTTCGTAAAAATCAATATACGGAAGATTACTTTAAGGATAAAAACCCTGATGCAAAACTTTCGGGCACTTGTTACGGCGGTCTTCAATATGGTGAAAAATGCTATGTATTTCTAAGTTATGATGCATCTAAAATTATGGCCCTTGATAAAGGCAGCGGTAAAATGCTGGCGGAAATAGCGTCCGGGGTACCTTATCAATCATCTCATGTATGGCCCAAAAAAGCTGTAGCTGATAAGAATCTGTTGTATGTAGCGGGCGACGGGTATTTTGTACATGTTGTGGATACCAGTACTTTAAAACTTGTTAAATCATTTGCTATTCCCCAATGGGCCAGCGATATCATAGTACAAAACAACAAGCTTTTTGTGTCTAACAAAAGACCATCTGGTCTTCTCAGTCCCGATACATCTCTGCTCGTAATGGATATGAATACAGGAACCATCGAAAAAAATATCAATTTTGGGGTTGCTCCGCAGTTCATGCTGAAGGACAACGAGGGCTTTGTTTATTTATACACAGGAGGAGGTATTAATCCCTACGATGGACCTTTTTTACATAAAATTGATGCAACCACTTTAACCGTTGTTAAACGGACTAATACGAGAATCAGGACGATGGTTCTTTATGGCACCAACAATATCCTGGCTATCTCGGGTCAAAACTCCGATCCTTTTCACGATGGTAAAATACCTGTTTACGATCGAACAACACTGGCATTGGTAAAAGATAATTTTATAACTGATGGTACCAAACTAACCTACCCCAGATACCTCTATACCAACGAAAAGACGGGAGATGTTTATATAATAGATATGAAAGACGGTAATAGTGCAGGCCAGGTTTACATTTTTGATAAAGATGGAAAAAAACTACTGGACTTTGCCACCACTAATAGCATTCTTCCTGTTGCGCTTCTTTTTAACTATTAACAAGCAGTTCCCCATAGAAAATGCCAGAAGGGTAATATAGTAGTTTGGAAAGAGCATCATATCGAAGGCATAGGTATAGTGGCGATACTTATCATCTATGAACCATGATCTATCAACTATCAACTATCATCCGTCAACTCACCTACCTCCCCTTCATCAATACATAATCATAAGGAATCGTCTGGCTCAGGTCGGCCAGGTACCAAACGCCAGGATCACCGGCATACTGTACAAAGTCGTAAGCAATATCTAATGGCATTTGAATATTGCCAAGGTTATCGCCCTGTTTATTAAAGGCACATACCATAGCCGTTACACGTGCTATTTCACCACCATTAGTTCCATCCGGCTGTAAAGGGGCGTCATAAGCTTTACCAATGCGGATGTAAGCATGATGCTCTTTCAGCAGTTTTCCCACTTTTTCTTTATAATAATGTAAAATAGCATCCTGTGCTTCTTCGCTGGAAGGCTGTTGGTTGGCCGGTTGTAATTTGCCGTAATTAAAACGGCGGGCACGTTCATAATCTTCTTTTACATTATCGGGTATAAAATCTCCACGTTCTATGGCTGCCTTCCACATGACGGTATCCAATAACACCCGGGGCGCAGCCTCTGCCATATCGGTTATGCCTGCTGCCGCTTCAGCCGCTGTAGCAACGGTAGCTTCAATATTTGCCCCATCTGCTTCCGCATTCTCAAATGAATTGGGAAATAACCACATCCTCAGGGAGGCCAGGTGCTCAGGTACATGTCTCCAGCCAATAACAAACTGGATAAACAATAATAGGGCTACCAGTAATACCAGAAACGCGCGAAATAGTTTTTTGAATAGCTTTCCCCTGCTAAGGCTTTTGTTACGCGGTGTTTCAAACTGATCTGTAAAAAACTTCCGGTCCCCCTGCACAAAAGCTTTTACAGCTTCCTGTGCAAAGGCGTAATCACTTTGCTGGTATTTATAGTCAAGGTACTCTCCCGGTTTTGCAGGGTGCGGGTATTCGTATCGAACCATGTAAATACGTTTGGCTGAAGGCATATCGCCCTGCCGCTCAAAACCCGGACTAATCGTTAAGGTTCGTTTATCATCATAGGAGTCCTGACTTATCTCGTAGAAGTAGAAATGATGTACTACATCATCCAGCCGCTCATATACTGCTTTCTCCAATTGCTCCCAATCTACCTGTTTAAATAGCTGCCAGGCTTCATCACCAAGACAAGTTGTGGTTCGCTCCTGTTGTTCAAAAGGATCCTGCACGGTTACCGTAAAACGCATAAGGTTCTGTTTAAACCTTCAAATATAAGCTTAGCCATCAAATGCCAATCGCGTGATTTATGATTCGCTAAAGACCTGTTTCAATTCGTTGAGAGAGAGTTTAGTTGACAGAGGACAGAGGACTGTTGACGGATATTAGATGATAGATGCTAGATACAAGATGCTAGATAGATGATAGTTCGTAAATCACAAATCTTATTGCTTACATTCAATTGCCATTTCCACACTAGTCACTATTCACTAGTCACTGCTCAACTATTTCCCCATCTAAACACCTGTCCCGCCCGGGTAGCTGCAGTAGCGCGGTAACCATTGGCTTCGCGGCGCAAAGGTAAATCTCCTTTCAGCTGATCAGGCAACAACAGGTTCAATGGCTTTCCCGATTCGGAACGCAACACGAGTTTAGTGATATGCCCCTGTTTCCAGCTTAGCTCTACTATCTCAAATCCACCACGGGCTCTTAATCCTTTTACGGTACCATCGCGCCACGCGGCAGGCAGTGCGGGCAATACCTGTAATTCGCCGGCATGGCTTTGCAGCAGCATTTCCGCAACACCAGCGGTATAACCCAGGTTACCATCAATCTGGAACGGCGGATGCGCACAAAGCAGGTTCTCATATACACCGCCTCCATTATCATAGTTTACATTTCCCGAACCTGCCAGGCGTATAAAATTATTGAGGATCTTATAAGCATGATCCCCATCCTGCAGGCGGGCCCAGAAGTTCATTTTCCAGGCCATTGACCAGCCGGTAGAGGCATCACCACGGGCTGTTAAACTTTTTTTAGCAGCGGCTATCAAACCGGGCGTATGGGTAACAGTAAACTGCCGACCCGGGTGCAAACCAAATAATTGCGATACATGCCGGTGCTGGTCCTTCGGATCATCCCTGTCTGTTTCCCATTCCTGCAGCTGTCCCCACTTTCCTATTTTAGGTGCCAGCAAGCGGCTTCTCAATTCGCTGATATGACGTGCGTATGCTGTATCGATTTTCAACACAGCTGTTGCTTCCGTATAATTAGTAAACAGGTCATAAACGATTTGCTGATCATGGCTTACACCATCTTCGTGTGGACCATGTTCGGGCGACCAGCCTTAGGCGCCACAACAGTACCATCGGGCCTGCGTTTCAAATGATCATCCCAGAACTCGGTGATCTCCTTTAAAACGGGGTAAGCAAACTGACGCAGATAATTAGTATCCTGTAAAAATGCATAATGCTCCCACAAAGCCTGTGCATACCAGGCGCTGCCGGGCGTATTCCACAAAAAGCTCTCTCCGCCAAAAATATTGTTCTCCGTTTTCACCGTCCAACCCCTTACACCCGGATATTGTTTTTGCGTATTGTCTTTTTTAACCGCTCTCATGCTGTTGATATAATCCAGGTAAGGCTGGTGCATCTCGGGGAGGTTGGCAGGCAAAGCCAGCCAGTAATTCATTTGTACATTAATATTGGAATGATAGTCTGAACGCCAGGGTGGATTATTACTATCATTCCAGATACCCTGCAGGTTGGCAGGTAAACCGCCTAAACGTGAAGAGCTGATGAGCAGGTAGCGGCCGTATTGAAACAGGAGGGTTTCCAACCCGGCATCTACCCCTGCTTTATATTGCAATAGCCTTTCCCGGGTGGGCTGGCCATCGCCAGCTTTTGTAGCCGTGCCCAATTGTAAAGAAGCCCTGTTAAACCAGCTTTGATAGTCCTTTATATGTGCCTGTTGCAAACGGCTCACCGTTTCGGAAGCAGCCTGATACAGCCTTTTTTGAATAACCGGTAAAGGATCAGCGCCTCTCCATCCCAAACTACGCTGGTTACTATAATTGGTAGCTGCAGCCAGCACTAAAGTAAATCCATCGGCTTTATTGATACGAATCACTGGAACACCATCTTTTTGCAGGATTTGAACAGTCCCTCCGGTATGCTTTATCTGCAAGCCTGCTGCATATTTCAGACCGTTATTTAATACCCCGGCAACCTGCAAGCCTTTGCCTGAAGCAGAAACCGCAGCCTGGTGCATATTGGTAAGGCGGATCTCGCCGGAATAAGCTCCTTTTTTACCCGCCGTAAAATTCACTGCTATTACCTGTTGCGGGTGACTAGCCCAATAGGTACGCGTAAAACGGGTTCCGCTTTTTTCATAGCTTACTTTGGCAAGCGCCGTATTCAGATCCAGTTCCCGTTTATAATGGGTAAAAGCCGTTGCTGAATCATCGAAGCTGATCCATACGTCACCAAAAGCCTGGTAGGCACCGGTTTCCTGTTCATCTCCTGTCCATAAACTGCTTTCATTGAACTGCAGGCGCTCACGGCCTACGCCACCAAACACCATCGCACCGAGGCTTCCATTGCCAATGGGATAGGCCTGTGTCATCCAGTCGGTAGCAGGGCGATTATCCCATATAGTAAGGGTTTGTACATTTGCTTGTGCACTTAACAAGCGGGCAATCATTATCAGGCAAGCCATCATCCAAACTTTCTTCATATTGCATTTTTACAGCCGTAGTGTGAGGCTATCGGCCAGCTGCAAAATAAGGATTATAGGTGAATAGAGGAAGGATGATGTATGATACTGGATGTACGATGCTGGATCTACGATGTACGCGGTACGAAATACGACTATCATCTGTCAACAGTCATCTGTCAACTGATAAATATGAATAGTGGATCATTTCAAAAACTCATCTTTACTGCAAAAGGTTTCATCCGGCATCCAGTATCAGGTATCTTATATCAGGCATCCATCTCCTACCCTTCATCCCCCAGCTTCTCAATAACTGCTTCAATCTTTTGATTAACGGATGCTATTTCTTCATCAAAGCGCGGAGACTCTTCGGCTACAGCCCGGTACATCAACTCAAAGCTCTTTATTCTTAACTCGCAGTACTCTTTTAATAAACCATTTCTTTTAACCAGGTGTTCGGGCAATTTTAACTGCTCAAAGCTTTTTACAAGCGCCAGATTCTGGTTCCAGTAGTTAAGCCCCTCATCCCGGAGCGAAAAAAGCTTTTCTTTCTTGGGCGTATCCTCCGGCAGTTTGAAAACAGACAGGGCGAAGGCTTCCGTATCGGTAAATTCTTTGATGCCTTTTTCATAAATAACCAGGTCGTTAGGCAAATTTTTATACACGCCAAAAGAAACACCTAAAACGACCAGGCTCGTCAATGCAATTGCCTTCCATGGCGATGGCGACTCTTCCGGATCCCGCAAACCGGGTAAGAATCCGTATCCAATAATAAACCCGCTTACCAATCCACCAATATGGGCGGCGTTATCGATGCCACCTTTTAAACCATACAGGAGATTGTAACCTACAAAAATGCTGATACTGGCTAATAAAGATTTTCGGGCTTCCCGCTCTATAAGGTCGCTGGTAAGCATGGCCAAAAACACACCGTACATACCAAATATAGCACCCGAGGCGCCCGCGCTAATGGTAAGATCATGCCACCAAAGGCTGGTAACACTGGCAGCAATACCTGCCAGCAGATAGGCAGTTAAAAACCGGGCCTTGCCCAGGTAGGGCTCCAGCAACTGCCCTATGTAAACCAACGCATACATATTCAGCAGCAGGTGTAGTATACCTATATGAAGAAAGCAGTTGGTCAATAAACGCCACCATTGGCCTTCCAGCGTAACAGGTTTAAAATTGGCACCCCAACGCACCAGGCTTTCACCGTCAGGCGTCAGCACATGTACGCCAGTAGCCACCATGGCTATAAACACCAGTATATTCAGGTTGATAAGTATAGGCGTGACAAAGAAACCGGGCACCGGCACAAATAGGGACAGCAAATTTTTCAGGGACTGCGATTTTGCCGGAGCTTCATGCGAAGCCACTTCATCCTCCTCTCCCGTTACCTGTGCGCCCGGGCGCTGCACCTCACCCGTATCGCTGTGGGGCTGCGCATCCAGTTGCGCCAGGAATGCCAGAACCAGCTCCTTATTTTTACCCGGATGGGCGGCTTCGTAAGCAGTGGAGCTGCTACTAACCTGCGCCACTTCGCCTGATACTTTTACGCTTAACTCGCCATTCCACGAAAAAGCGCCATTATTGGTATAGCTTGTAAAACCGTTAGCATCTGTATAACCTATTGTTAATCCCGAACGGTTGGCTGCCTCCCGGGCCAGGGAAAGAAATTGATCTTTGGTTAATATTCCGAGCACCCGCTCTTCTGTGTAAGGTGGAATCGATTCTGTCATCATTATGAAATAGTTTGATTGGGTTGCCGAATTTGCAGTTGTACAGGGTTAGCTTTTCTTTTATCCCGATGCCAATTGCAGTATGTAAATATAAGATGATTTGGAGTAGCCTGCAAAGACCGGGCATGAATAGCAGTACCACTGGTGCGATATTTGCCTGTTAACCTCGATTGACCATAACCTCTAACCCCATGAAGTATATAAAAATTAAAGGAGCCCGTCAAAACAATCTGAGAAACTTATCATTACAAATTCCTAAAAACCAGGTTACCGTATTTACAGGCGTCTCAGGCTCGGGCAAGTCATCGCTGGTATTTGAAACCATCGGCGCCGAAGCACAAAGGCAGATCAATGAAACCCAAAGCAGTTTTGTACGCAACCGCCTGCAGCACCTGGGAGTAGCCGACGTAGACCATATAGCGCACCTGAATGTACCGGTGATCATCGATCAAAAAAGGCTGGGCGGCAATGCCCGTTCTACCGTAGGTACTGCTACTGATATTTATGCGTCTTTGAGGCTGCTTTTTTCGCGCCTGGGGCAACCCTTTGTGGGCTATTCCAATGTATTTTCATTTAATCATCCCCAGGGCATGTGTACATCCTGCGAAGGTTTAGGCTTTGTAAGCGCTATCAATACCGAAGCACTCATTGATACAACCCGTTCACTCAATAAGGGTGCTATTCAGTTTCCTACTTTTCAGCCCGGTGGTTATCGCTGGCTCCGCTATACTTTATCGGGTTATTTCGACAACGATAAAAAACTCCGGGATTATACACCGGAAGAATGGGACCTGTTATTGCATGCCGAAACACATAAACCACTTCACCCTGCTCCGGGCTGGGGAAAGACGATGCAATACCAGGGGTTACTCCCTCGCCTGCAACGCGACTTCCTGAAAAAAGATTCCAAAGAACTGAAGCTGCGCCAGCAAGCGCTGGCATCCATCGTTACCACCACTACCTGCCCGTCCTGCAAGGGACAAAGATTGAATGAAACGATCTTATCCTGCCGGATCAAAGACCGCAATATTGCCGATTGTGCCGCAATGCCAATTGACGAGCTGCATACTTTTATACAGCGCATAAAGGCACCGGCCTACGACACCGTGCTGCAGGAGCTTTTAAAAAAACTGCAGAATATGGTTACCATCGGTCTACAGTATCTTACTTTAAACCGGGCTACCAACAGCCTATCAGGTGGAGAATCGCAACGTATTAAAATGGTGAAACACCTGGGCAATAGCCTTGAAAACTTATTGTACATTTTCGATGAACCGAGCATCGGTCTGCATCCCCAAGACCTGGATAATCTGGGTACTATTATCCAGGGCATTAAGGCTAAAGAAAATACAGTATTGATTGTAGAGCATGATCCCGACCTGGTAAAAATAGCCGACCATATTATAGACATGGGGCCGGGCTCGGGAGCACAGGGTGGTGATATTGTTTACCAGGGCAACTTTAAAGAGCTGGCCAGTTCTAAAGGCAAGACAGGTGTTTATTTTGCGGCACCACGTAGCATTAACCGGCAACCCCGGCGGCCGGCAGGCTGGTATCAATTAAAAAAAGCGAACCTCCACAACCTGAAAAATATTTCGGTGGCCATTCCACAGCAGGTGTTGACAGTAGTAACCGGTGTAGCCGGCTCTGGTAAAAGTACCTTAATGAGCAAGGTACTACCTCAACAATATCCGCAGGTAAAGATTATTGATCAGTCGCCACTTCGTGGCAGTATACGCTCTAACCTGCTTACCTACCTGGGCCTGGCCGATAAGGTAAGGCAATTGTTTGCACGCGCTAATAAAGTAAATGCAGCACTCTTCAGCAGCAACAGCGAAGGCGCCTGCCCTAACTGCAAGGGACAGGGCATTGCAACAATTGACCTTGCTTTTATGGACGATATAGAAGCCCCCTGTGAAGTGTGCGGAGGCAGCGGCTTTAAACCGGAAGTACTGGCCTATACTTACGACGGTAAAAATATAGCGGAAGTATTGCAGTTAACCGTTGCCGGGGCGCGAACTTTTTTTGCAGAAGCCAATTTTGTTTCCGGGCTGGATATACTGATAGAGTTGGGTATGGATTATATGACCCTGGGAGAACGACTCAGCGATTTTTCTGGAGGCGAGCGACAACGCCTGAAATTGAGCAGTGAACTGGGAAACGCCCGTAGCCTGCTGGTATTGGATGAGCCCAGCACAGGACTGCATCCCTCAGATACACAGAAATTAATGATCTTATTGAACCGGCTGGTACACCAGGGCAACTCGCTGGTGGTGATTGAACATAACCTGGATATCATAGCGCAGGCTGACTGGGTCATTGATATAGGTCCCGGCGCCGGCAGGCAAGGCGGTGAGCTGGTATTCAGCGGTACAGTGGCGGACTTATTGCAGCAGCCGCATTCAGCAACAGCCCTGTATTTGAATAAACATTTGAATAGGGTGATGTGACGACCAGGCTTCCATTACACTTGAAAGATTCAATCGGCAGCAGGCTGGTACATCATCAACACCAATGTGTATCTGATCCGGCATCGTTTACTTTTTAAAGTTTGGGCAGGCTTTGTCTTTAGCATGTTGATTGGCCTAACTTTATAGCATTGATCAACAAAACACAATTCATGAAAGCAAGAGGGATACTGGCATTATTGTTACTGGCGCAAACGCTGACTGCGCAGGATACCATACGTTTCGACAAAGCGTTGGCGGTACAGTCGGGCAGCAGGTATGGCAGGGAAGCTATTTATACGGATCTGCTCAGCTACCAATTATTCAATGGACAATTACAGCCCGGGGCCGGTAACCTGTTTGATAAGACTGGCAATGGCGATTCTATCATATGGCGACCTGTTACAGCCGATGAAAGCGGCCGGTTTCGCGTGTTCAGCCGCCGCAATTTTCAACGTAGTAATAATCCTTTTCTAAACCCGGGTGCGGTAGACCGTGGAGCTGATTACTTATATATCACCTACGATGCTCCCCGGCAGCAGGCCGTGCTGCTACGCATACAGGGCAGCGCCGGTTTGTACATCAATGGAGCCCCACATATGGGCGATCCGTACAGCGCCGGTTATATGCATATCCCGGTGCTACTAAAAAAGGGGCTGAATGAAATCTATATCAGGGGAGCCAATGTGTTGCCCGAGCTGATACCGGTACATCAAGCCTTCCATTTACATACCGATGATATTACTGCACCGCATATCGTTCTTAATAAAAATAACAGCCGGTTGAAAGTAGCACTGGTGGTGAGCAATGCCAGCGCAGGCGCTGCTGCAGATCTTTCTGTAACAGCTACGATACAGGGTAAGGCTTTAACGAGCGCTGTTGCGGCTATACCAGGCCTTGCCACCCGCAAGATATTTTTCGAAGTAGATGGATCGGCTATCAACCAGAAGGGAAAATATGATTGTAAGCTGGTATTGAAGCAGGGGAACCAAACGGTGCATAGCGCTTCTATTACATTAGAAGCTGTATTACCTGGTGAGCATTACAGCGCCACATTTGTAAGCGGTATAGATGGCAGCCTGCAGTATTATGCAGTTACCCCGCAGGTTCAGGGTAATAAAGAATCTCAGGCGCTTTTTCTTTCGGTACATGGCGCGGGTGTGGAAGCGATAGGCCAGGCAAGAGCTTATCAACCTAAAGACTGGGGCAACCTGGTGGCGGCTACCAACCGGCGCCCGCGTGGCTTTAACTGGGAAGACTGGGGACGCCTGGATGCCATGGAAGTATTGCAAATTACCAAAGATAATTTTAAACCCGATCCGTCGAGGATCTATCTTACAGGTCACTCTATGGGTGGCCATGGTACCTGGTTTCTGGGTGCTACTTATCCTGACAAATGGGCCGCGATAGGCCCGGCAGCAGGCTATGCTTCTTTAAAAGATTATGGTTCGGCAGATGGCCGTATACCTGACAGCGCGCGCAGTGAAGTGGAGCGTCTATTACTTCGTTCGGGCAACCAGAGCGATGTGCCCAAACTGGCCGCCAACTACCAGCCACTGGGTGTTTATATATTACATGGCGACAGCGACCGGGTGGTACCGGTAACTTATGCGCGACAAATGCGGGAAGTGTTAGCCGGGTTTCATAAAGACTTCAGTTATTATGAATACCCGGGTGGAGAACATTGGTTTGGCGATCAGAGCGTGGACTGGCCGCCGATGTTCGACTATTTCAAATGGCACCGGCGCCTGCCCGATTCTTTAACCAACACGATAGACTTTACCACCAGCAGCCCGGGCATTTCGGCCAGCTATCGCTGGGCTACCATTTACCAGCAACTGCATCCCCTGCAGTATAGCAGGATACAATTGCGCCGCAACCGGCCCGCAGCAATCATTTCAGGCAATACCCAAAATGTGGCTTTATTGAAACTGTCCCTGGATGACTTCCAACCCGGCACTACGATCAACATCCGGCTAGACAGTACACCAACCTTGTCATACACCACCTTATCTTTTGACGACCGCCTGTACCTCAGTAAAACCCATTCAGGATGGGCATTTACTAAGCCACCTGCAGCAGCCGGTAAAAACCCGCTTCGGTATGGCACTTTTAAAGAAGCTTTTAACAAGCGGATGGTTTTTGTGGTGGGTACCCGCGGCACTGCTGCTGAAACCCAGGCCAACCGCGATAAAGCAATTTATGATGCAGAGAGCTGGTACTACAGGGGCAATGGTGCCGTAGATATTGTTAACGATACCGAATACAAGCCCGCCCGTTATGCGGGAAGAAATATTATTATTTACGGCAATGCCGATAATAACAGCGCCTGGAAAATACTATTAAGCGAAAGCCCCCTACAGGTTAAAAGAAACCAGTTAAGCACCGGGGACAAAAAATGGACGGGCGATAACCTGGCCACTTATTTTGTATGGCCTCAAAAAGATACTGCATTATTGGTAGGCGTTATTGCCGGCACCGGTGTAAAAGGAATGAAAGCAGCTTATGCCAACCAGTATTTTGCCGGTGGCAGCGGGTTTCCCGATTTTATGATATTCTCTGATCAGATGCTGAAGGATGGTGCTGCGGGAGTTAAGCTGGCAGGCTTCTTCGATAATTCCTGGCGCTTAAGCAAAGAGGAAATGGCCGGAGCGGCTGACTAGCTGTTACAGGTTTTTGTAGCTGCATGCTTACGGGGGATCACCTCCCGTTCATGAGACCTTTCGACTCCGCTGCGCTTCGCTCAAAGTGACGGTCCCTTTCAGGCAATGTCTCTCCGGTTATTATCCAACTAATGCATAACTCACCCCTCTTATGCCTCCACCATTTCCTTGTTCTTTATTTTCTGTTGCAGCTCTTTAATCGTCATATTATACATGACGCTATGCCGGTTATTTACCCTTTGTACCAGGTGCACATGGGCAATATAATCCTGAACGATTTGTATTTTATCACTCGGGGTCACCACCAATAATTGCAGGTGTAATTGCTTACAAAGCTCCATCAGGTAAGTAGCTTTATCCTCATCCTGATTACTAAAGCTTTCATCTACGGCTATAAAACGCAGGCTACGGCTGTTCTTTCCTTCGCGGGTAATGCCAAACTGGTAAGCAATAGCACTACACAAGATCGTGTAGGTTAACTGTGCCTTCTCCCCTCCCGATAACTGTCCCATCTGGCGATAGGTTTTCTTCAGCTCATTGGTATTCCTGTACTTTTCATCGGCCCAAAACTCGAACCAGTTACGCACATCCATTACACGGGTACGATAGCTTTCACTTTCATCGAGGCTATCGATCAAAGGCTGCACTTTCTGGCGGAAATGAAGGGCCTTATCTTCAAACTTACTTTGCTGCCAGTTGGCGGCCTGTGGTAAGGCATCGAGCAAAGCATTACGGAAGGCCTTAATGGTTGCATCTGGCACCGAGCGTTTACCCAGCTGAATATAGGTATCCGGCAGGCGGTTAAAATTAATAACGCCTAAAGATTGATTGAGTTTATTAACGCTGTTATTGATCTCGCGTTCCCATTTTTCCATCTCTTCATTCAGCCCGCCAATCTTATAGGTAATCGTATCATTGATGAAATTCTCAAAATCTCTCCGGTATTTGGGCAGGTTCTCTGTCTCCAGTTTATCCAGCCACTCCTTAAATTCTTCCGCATAAGCAGCTTCCTCGGGTAAGAACTGAACGTCGCTATACCAGTCTGGAAAACGTTGCAGCAAATTCGGCGACGGGTTTTTGATCTGACTGATACTGCGATTTAAATGGGTTTCTGTTTTATGCAACTGCTGCTGTATGGCGGTGGCTTCAGCATCCAGCTTTTCTTTAAATAAACGATAGGTTTCTTCAATAGTGTCCAATGTAACACCACCCAATGCAATAGCATGCTGCTGCTGAAACTGCAACAGCTCGTCTTTATTCTCTGGTGTGATATGTTGCAATAAGATCTGCAAAGTAGTCCGGAGCTGCATGCGGCCATTCACCCGGTTTTGCAGTGTGGTTATTTCCCCGTTGGCAGATAGCCATTTTTTCTCCGCCTCCGCGCGTTGTGCTATTACCTCATCCAGCTGAGCCGTTAATGCCTGCAGCTGGTTGTTGCTTTGGCTCAGCTCTTTGATCTGCTCTTCGGTTTTATGCAAGCTGCGTTGAAAGCCTGCCACATCCAATAAGGCAAATCCACCATGCTCCTGTAGCCTGCTTAAGGCGTAAAACTGCTTTTGTAAGCGGCCTGCCCGATTGCGGCAACGCTCAATAACTTCAGCCGTATTGGCCAACTCATCGGTTAATTTGTTACGGCGCGTGATCAGTGCTTCTTTTTTACGTTCGTTGTTCCAGCCCATTACATAACGGCCGGCATCATTCACTCCGGGGCGGTCATCCTTTTCATGGCGGTTACGGTTTTTAACCAGCCCATTGATAGTAATAGCCCTGTCGTATCGCTCCAGGGTCTTTTCGTCGTTCAGGCATACATAAGAAAATTGTTGTATTACCTGTTGTTGTACCCACTCCGACAATGAATGATCAGGATGGAAATCCAGCTTATAGAAAACGGTCTGGTCTTCGGCCAATACAGGTATCGTGTCCTTTACATGGTAATACACCAGCCGGGCGCCAATATTGGTTTGATTGATATAGCGGGTTACTTTTTTATAGTATTTATCGGGTACCAGTAAACGTAAGGAAAAGCCATGCAATAATTTCTCCAGGGCCGGCTGCCAATGCAGCTCTTCCGACTTTACCTGTACCAGTTCCCCTGCAAAAGGCAGGTCGGAGGTTTCCAACCGAAGCGCATTGCATAGGTCTTTCCGCACATTTACCAGGTGCGCCGGTATATTACTTTTGCTGTGCAATAAAATATTCAGCTCCCTTTCCAGCTG
The DNA here is from genome assembly GCF_050309965.1 of Paraniabella aurantiaca. NCBI lineage: Bacteria > Pseudomonadati > Bacteroidota > Chitinophagia > Chitinophagales > Chitinophagaceae > Paraniabella > Paraniabella aurantiaca. The sequence goes on from NZ_JBLOSY010000002.1 coordinate 757,026, forward strand.
CTCGCGTTCATCATTGGCTTTGCGGTGCTGGTTCTTCGCATCAAAATCATCATCTTCATTCAGGCGGTTCTCCCGGTCCAGCCGCATTGCTGCCCTGGCCGTTTCTTTCTGTATCCGCTTGTAGCTTTCTTCATCCGAAGCGGTTTTATCTTCCAAATGCAAGGTAGTGCACCATTCGGTAAACAGGGTGAGGTTGGTTTCCGCATCCTTCTTCTTTAGTTGCTGCTCTTTTAACTCCTGCTCCAGTTGTTTTAAACGCTGGCCGGCTTTATTTTGCTCTATCTGGTTGCGGGTAGTTCGTTCTTCTTCGTGCAACCGGTCTATCTCCTCTTTAAGATCACCTGCCTGTTGCTCCAGGGCTTTTATATTAGCAGCATCTTCTTCCAATGCTTCCTGTAATAAAGCATCCTGGGTATAGCTTTTCCAGATGCTGGCTGTTTGCACCGATTGCTGTATGGTCTTCTGCTGGTCCTGCAGGTTTTTAAAGCCGGTATAATGTTCATGCACCGGCTGCAACAAACGTATCTGTTCTTCCGCTTTTTCAATATTACGTTGGGCATCCAGCAAAGTAGCCAGGTGTTTTTTCAGCTCCTGGAAGGAGGATTCTATATCCCTTGGCTCCAGCATATGAGTGCGAATAAAATCGTCCAGGTTGCCCAGTACTTTGATACCTACGGTCTGGTTAAATAAGGTCAGGGCCTGGATGCTCTGCATACCTAATACGTCCACCATACGGTTGGCATATTTACTGGCCGCATCAAACCATTCTACCTGCTTACGACTACCCTTATTGTATTGCTGGTCTATCCTGCGTTTCCAGGCATTGCCCAGGTCAAAGGGTTTAAAATCCGTTTCAATACGCAGGCTTTTATGGGCAATACCAAAACGCTTCTGCATATCACCATTGGTAAAATAACGTACCTGGAACAGGGTTACTTCCTGCTGCGCCTCATTGGTAAAATTGGCCAGCAGTATACTATAGGCTTCGTCCCGGTTTTCGCGGAGATACAGGGTTTTGGTAACACCCGTATCAGAATTAATAGTGCCGTAGCCCCCCATTACATAGGTATCTTCGGTACGGTCACCTTTCTTCTCGCTACCACTACTCTGGTTATAAAAGCGGTATCTTTTTTCAGGAACGATCAGGGTAAGCAGGGCATCCACGAAAGTAGTTTTACCGCTACCGTTAGCTCCTGTCAACAGGCTGGTTTCACCATTTGGCGTAATGGTATGTATCTGCTCATCAAAAGTGCCCCAGTTAAATACTTCCATGTATTGTAACCGGAACCCACTCTTCTCATTATCCGTGCTGAATACGCTTAGCTGCATGTGCTGTCAGTTGCTGTTTAAAATCTTCTAAAATTTCACTGTCTACCCGGGCTTTGATGATCTTCTTGATCCGGAACTTTTGTTCATCTGCCACATCATGATTTTCCGATCGCTCCAAAAATCCATTCTCCTCTGCCCTGTCGATCAGGCGGTCGATATCCTTGAGCATCTTTACCCGGCTGGCATTTTCTTTAAAAAACAGTTCGGCATATTCTTTTATCTCCCGCCGCTTTTTGATCAGTTCTCTATGGGTAGCTTCACCCACTTCAAACTCAGCCATCATATCCCGCAGCAATACCAGCATCACGCTTTCATCATAGGTAAGGCTGCGGCGCTGGGCCCAGCTTACACCGGTGGTATCTTCTTCCGTAATACTATGTTTTATATAAGCATACCCATCCTGCTCATCCAGCACCAGGGTTAAACCCAGCTGCTGTAAAAAGCCCGTCAGCTCTGCCCTGTATTGCACCAGCTTTTCCCAGGTAGTTTTCTCCAGGTACTCTAAGGGGCCCTTTAGCAGTTTTATAAATACGGGGGTGAATGCATGTATTTTATCGGCCATCTTCTAATCTTATTTGCTAAACAATAAATACGGTACTTCCACAAATTTGGTGGCTTCCCTGTTCAGGGGTATGAGTTCTACCGCCGTGCCAATGATCTGTACCCTTTTTGATTTTTCTTTCAGGAAACTGTAGTATCCTATCACTTCGGCCAGTCCATTATCCAGCGAGGTTGCTTCCACAATTTCTTTTAAGGTGGCGGTTTGCTTATCTTTCAACACCTGCTCTACCTTATTCCACAGCATTTTTTTATCAATAAATGCTGTATTTAATAAACGGTTGAACCTTTCTATATCAGCTATCTTCTCTACGGCAGCTACCGGTTGTTTTAAAGTAGCCGCCGATTTCTTTTCCTCCAACGCCAGCTTCCGGTCCATTATTATTTTTATTTCAGCAGGCTCCTCAATCTGCAAACCGGCGTCAATTTGCTCTTCTTCCATCAGGTCGAAAACCAGCTCTTTAATACTGCTGATCTGCTGCCTTAACCGGCGGTGACGGGCAATTTCTTTTTCAGTAATAATACGGCTCAGCTTCTCAGCCATTTTATCATTAGCGTCGTATACCGATTTGCCCTGCTCCAACAGGAAGGACTTAATGTTTTGGAGGAAATTCGTATCTGCCTCCAGTTCCCGATCCTCTAGTAATACCAGCAACTGCTCCGTTAAATTGCGCCATTCTTCCTGCCCGTTACGGGAGATCAGGAAATCCCAGAAAGCATAAAAGCTTTTACCCTGGTTGCTGCTGCGTAAAGCATCGTAAGACTCGAAGGCAAAGCCCACAATCGTACCCTTATGTTGCTCCGCCTTGGTATGCTGTTCTACGATATTGCGATGGATCTGCTTAAAATTATCTTCCACTTCCCTGAAGTCGCCAATGAGCTCATAACAAAGCTTGATGAACAGATCGAGCCGCTCCTGTACCTGCGCATTGTTATAGCGCTGTGGCGCCACACCCAGCTCCAGGGCTTTGATTTCTTTTTCAATTTCCGCCCTGCGGTCTTTCAGTATTTGTAATTTCTTCTCTTTGTCGTCTTCGGTATTTTCCACCATATCGCGCAAAGAGCCAAACAGCATTTTAAAACGGCTTTCGGTACCCACATGGTTTTGCCCCAGCTGCAGGTTCTGCATCCACTGAAACACTTTTTCGGTATAGGCGCTTAACTGGTAATTGGTATTGCCCTCGATATCAGGGTAATCCTGCAGTATACGTTTTTGTACCCAGCTCACCAGGTATTTTCGGCTGCGGCTCTCCTCATCTTCACCAAATTCTATACGGGCTTCTTCCAGGTCCTCGGTGCCATCGTCGTGCTGGCCCAGGGTTTCAGCCAATAAAGGCACCAATTGCTCTTCCTTTACCACCATCCGGCGGTTTTCTTTAAATACCGTGTATAAAAATGGTAATACCCAGCTGGCATTGCGCAGTCGCAGCATTTGTAAAGCCGGGGAAGATTGTATTAAAAAGTTTATGTTTTCGCTTGTCATGCCCTGTTCCTCACTTTATCGGGGCACGCAAAATAAGATAATATGGGGATTATGAAAGGAGAAGCTATGCACATATTAGACACGGTTCGGGGAAGATGACAGTAGACAGATGGGAGTTGACAGCTGGCAGCTGACAGGAATTAACTGATAGTTTATTTGCCGGACATTCTGGAGATACAAATACAAAAGAAAGTTCTTATACGCACATTGACCATTCACTACTCACTATTCACGCCTCATTATTGAGCAAAAAAAAGCCAGGGTAGACACCCTAGCCGTTGCTAACCTATGAAAAACAGTATGAAGGTACAACCTTCCCAATAACTTTTGAAATATTTTTTTAACTTTTTTTTATTTAGGGGAAATATTGGGGATTAAGAAGGTCCAAAACTCTCTATGATTCCTTATACCACCCGATAATACTGGAAATCCCTTCATCTATAGTTACCGTATGTTTCCACCCCAACTGATGTATTTTGCTTACATCAGTAAGCTTGCGCATGGTGCCATCGGGTTTATCGCTGTTAAACACGATAGCTCCGGTGTAACCGATTTTCTCTTTTATCATTTCAGCTAACCCCCTAATCGAAATTTCATGTCCTGTACCGATGTTGATATGAAAGTTTCTTTTTTCCGATTCATCTTTCCGAAGGTCAGAGAAATTAACTCGCTCCATTAAAAATACACAGGCATCGGCCATGTCCTCGCTCCACAAAAACTCCCGAAGCGGCTGGCCTGTTCCCCATATCTCTACCGATTGAGCCGTTACACCATATTTAGCCAGTATGGCTATCATTTCCTGTTGAGCTGATGTTCCGCTAATTCCCTCAATGGGTCTTTTATCCAGATCATTCTTTATCAAATCCCAGTTTTCCTGTTGTAGCCAATTGGCTAGTAAAAACTTCCGGATCAGTGCCGGCAGCACATGGCTCTTTTCGAGATTGAAGTTATCATTAGGCCCATACAAATTAGTTGGCATCGCCGAAATATAGTTGGTGCCATATTGCAGGTTAAAGCTCTCCGTAGATTTAATACCTGCTATTTTCGCAATGGCATAAGGCTCATTAGTGATCTCCAAAGGCCCTGTCAGTAAACTGTCTTCCTTAATAGGTTGAGGAGCATCTTTGGGATAAATACAGGTGCTGCCTAAAAAAAGAAGCTTCTTAACATTATGCCTGTAACAGTTATCAATTACATTCTGCTGTATGGCCAGGTTTTCATGTATAAAGTCTGCCCTGTATACATTGTTAGCTACAATACCGCCTACGCGGGCAGCAGAAAGAATCACATAATCAGGTTTTTCTTCATTAAAAAATGCTGAAGTAGCTTCAGCATTTTTTAAATCCAGTTCTTTACTGGTTCTTCCTACCAGGTTGGTATATCCTTTTTCCTGCAGGTTTTTCCAGATGGCAGAGCCCACTAATCCTCTGTGCCCGGCTACATATATTTTATTGGTCTTATTCATAATAATTCAGTGCCGCGTAATTGTTACGTTTCAATAAATCATTTTTCTTCATCAAATGCACGTCGGACTGCATCATGTCTTTGATCAATCCATCCAGGTCGTACTCCGGAGTCCAGCCCAATACTTCTTTTGATTTGGTAGGATCACCAATCAACAATTCCACCTCCGTAGGTCTGAAATACCTGGGATCCACTTCTACCACCACTTCATTGATCCGTTTTTTGAACGCCTCCAGGTATTCGTTTCCTGCTTTTTCTGCAAACAGGGTATCATTAATACTATCAATGATAATCTTTTCGTCCACTCCTGTACCTTCACTTCTTAGGGAAACACCAACATACTCAAAAGACTTATTTACAAAGTCTCTTACAGGTGTCGTAATACCTGTTGCAATGACGTAATCATCAGCTTTATCTTGCTGGAGAATCAGGTACATGGCTTTTACGTAGTCCTTGGCATGTCCCCAATCGCGCTGCGCATCCAGGTTACCCAGGTATAATTTCTTTTGCGCATTCAGCACAATACGACTAATCGCACGGGTTATTTTACGGGTAACAAAAGTCTCCCCTCTTATAGGCGACTCATGGTTAAATAAAATACCATTGCTGGCGTGCATGCCATAGGCTTCCCTGTAATTCACCGTAATCCAATAAGCATAAAGCTTCGCCACTGCATAAGGAGACCTTGGATAGAAAGGTGTGGTTTCTTTTTGAGGAACTTCCTGTACCAGTCCATATAACTCTGATGTAGAGGCCTGGTAGATCCTTGTCTTTTCGGTAAGGTTCAGTAAACGTACTGCTTCTAAAATTCTCAAGGTTCCTATACCATCAGCGTTAGCGGTATACTCCGGTGTATCAAAACTTACTTTTACATGGCTCATAGCCGCCAGGTTGTAGATTTCATCCGGTTGCACCTCATGGATGATACGGGTAAGATTCATCGAATCGGTGAGATCACCATAGTGAAGCGTTAGCTTCTTATTCTCCTCATGCGGGTCTTCATATAAATGATCGATACGATCGGTATTAAACATTGAGGTGCGGCGCTTCACACCGTGTACGTCATATCCTTTTTTTAAAAGGAATTCTGCTAAATAAGCGCCATCCTGCCCGGTGATACCGGTTATTAATGCAGTTTTCATAAAATTTATAATTGGATGCAAATATAGAAGTATTAAAATACTGATGCTAATTCTATTGATTTATTCTCAATAAATGAATTGCACCATTGAAGCATGTTCAATTGAACAAAACTGGTAAGCAACTAATTTACAGCTATTATTTAAAAAATTTTGTTTGAATTATAATATAGCTTAAAAAAGATCATTGTTGTATAGCAATAATTTTAGAATACTGTCTTTTTGCATTTAAGTCAACCTGGACAACTCTCACAAACCAATTACGTTCATCATTTAAATGAATTTGATGACTCTTTTTACATCCAATAGCACATATAATTACTATGAAAATCAAGCCTAATAGTAATTTACTTTTTTTCCTGTTGAAAAAAAAAGATGATGACAACGATAGTAATAATATTTCCGAAAGTTTTTCAAAAGGGGCAGAGAAGAGATAGTTTAGTTTTTTATCAGAATTTCCTTCAATAGCTTTGCTTACAATAGAACCTATCTTAAAAAAAGTTTCACCATCTCTTGAAAGCTCTATATCAAAATGACTATTGTTCGTTTCAGACAATGTCGTCCAATTTACATTCAGATGACCACTCCTTACACTGGCATTAATTTCTTCTAACATAACAGGCAACGCTGTTTGAGATGGATAATATAAACTGGCAAGATCTCTGATAGTTGCTGAATTCGCAGTGTGATACACTTTCGAAGCATGAACAAAACCAGTAGAAGGTTGATTTACGGTGGTTTGGTCTATAAAATAAATTCCGTCATCAGCTGACATTAACAAATTTCCGGTACTTGTAAAACAAAGCCCGTTTCCCTTAACTGTTAGGGGCCTCTGGGTAACAGGATTGAATAAGATCCATTTGGATTTAATGTCAATAGTACCATTCGTTGATACCAAATTATTTTTGTACGCAATACCAATATAGGAGTAAAATGGGCCATCTCCTGTTAAAAGTGCATACATATCTCCATTAAAGTTAAATGCGATATCTGTGACACCATTACCTCCAGAAGAAATAGGTAACGATATTGAGCCAACTCTTTGAGGGCTATTTACACTGCCATCTGCATAAGTTTGGAATTTAGTAATATAGATCCACTGTGCGCCCGTAGATATGATCCAGGCAACACCATTTTTGTCGATACCAAATACATCAGGGCTAACTTTGGTATTATCCTCAAACCCTTGTCTTACATCATTCACATCAAATTGATCAACTACTTTCAAAGGGACGCTACTCCCGTCTGCAATAGCATAAACATCGATTTTCCCCCTGTTTTCTGCTGGTTGCTGGTTACTGGAAGATATGGGAATAAAAGGAATATAATATATAACGCCTGAACTATTAACTGCAATAGCCTTAGATTGATCTGTCGTACCATCGCCGGAAAACACAGGAGTGCCGCTACCTCCTGTAAGCGGATCTATTTGATATTTCCCGATGTTGCCGTATTGTCCAATTGAATAAATAAAATCTTGTGCGTTCAAAAAACAACCGGTGAATACGAACATAAAAATTAAGAAAGGAATCTTCATAGAAACTTGCAAATGATTCGTTTAACAGTTGAATACAACACAAAAATAATGCGTATGATAATTATACTCCAAATACCTTGACAATTAATCCAAATTACGAAACAGCCATTAATACTGCAAACTATTTGTTTGAATTCCGAAAATATAATGTGCAACGCTTAAATTTGCACAATTTTACAGGAGTATTAAATTAGTTTCTATGTACTTCATATACAAATTTATAACTCCTTTGATAAATTAGTGATTCGGTAAGCTATTTTTGTATCTATGAGTGAAATGAATTTGCAATTAATACATACTTCCAGGAAATATGAAAAACGGGCATTCTGGGACATAGTTTTCGAATGGGAAGATGTTTTCAGGCAGACATTAGGAGTAAATTTTTTTCACGGAAATAAATATCTCTACAAAGTAGGAAACAGGTTACCGTTTTTAAACAACTTTACGACACCAAGTGGGGTTTTTACTTTTGAAATGTCTCCATTTTTAGGTAAGCGATTTATGAATCATCAAAATGTAATACCCTGTATCATTGATTTTTTTTTACCTAAAGCGAATATCAAACTATTTGAAAAAGCCTACCGTAATAATCCAATAGTATGCATTTCCAGCAAGGAAGCTGTCGATTTTTTGAGGATCAATGACTGCCAGCTGAATATCAAACATCTTCCTCTCTCAATCCCTGACATTTATAAGATTAATGATACAACAGAATTCAAAAAGGAATACGATTTGGTGGTAATGGGACGGCAGAATACTGTTTTGGAAAAATACCTGAAGCTTTATATCGAAAGAAACCCAAACTTTCGGTATGTTTATAGAATAGAGCAAAACAACCAGTTCCAATATTTTACATCGGACGGTGAACTCTTAGGTAATATGGACTCTCGGGAAAAATATACCGATCTTATGAAAAAAAGCAGATGTTGCTTATATGCCACACCTGGAATAGATGGAGGTGAAATACGAACTTCAGGATTTAATCCTGTTACTCCGAGATTTTTTGAGATTCTTGCAAGTGGATGCAATGTTATCGGAAGATATCCTCAAAACCTAGATACGAGTTATTTTGAAATTGATCTTTTTTGCAAAAGCATTGACACCTATGAAGATTTTGAAGAAGAGCTAAATTTTAAAACAAATAATAAGGCTGACATGTCACTTCATGCCAGCTACCTTAAAAAGCATTACACCTCAGAAAGAGCTAAAGCATTAGCTGATTTGGTAAAGGAGATTTAAAAAATACAATTCATTTCTTTATGGAAAAGATTGCCATTGTTGGTGGAGGGTTGTCAGGACTTTCAATTGCACAACTGTTAAAGAGCCGATATGATATAACATTGTTTGAAGCCAATGCCCGACCCGGTGGACTTATTAAATGTGAACGTGTTGAAGGAAGCCTTTATCACATTTGTGGAGGTCATGTATTCAACTCAAAACGGCAGGATGTTTTAGATTGGTTCTGGAGTTTTTTCGACCAAGAAAAAGAATTCATAAAAGCGGAAAGAAATGCGGTAGTTTTTATGGATAATGGTACAAGAATTCCCTACCCCATTGAAAACCATATTTATTTGTTTGAAAAGGAAAAAATAAAATCTATTCTTAATGATCTGCTTGAGATATCTCGGAAAACCAATCCCATACCAGAGAACTTTGAAGATTTTCTAAAAGGACGATTTGGAAAGACGTTATACGAAGACTATTTTCAACCCTACAATGAAAAAATATGGCAAAGCCCTTTAAATACAATCCCACTGTCCTGGCTTGAGGGGAAGTTACCCATGCCATCGGTTGAGGATATTGTGTTCAATAATATTACCCAGGTCAAAGAAAAGGAATTTGTACACAGTTCGTTTTGGTATGAAAAAGAAAACGGATCTCAATTCATTATTGATAGAATATCCGAAGGACTAAATATAAAGTGCAATCATAATGTTAATGATATTCTGAAAAAGGGTAATGCCTGGTATATAGGAGCAGAAAAATTTGACAAAATAATTTTCTGTGGTGTCGTAAAAGACCTGCCATCTATTTTAAAAGGCATAGACATTTCAAACTTTACTCAAAATTTAAACAATTTGGATTATCATGGCACCACATCAGTCTTTTGTGAAATTGATGAAAACCCTTATAGTTGGATTTATTTGCCAAGCAAGGAGTATCAGGCCCATCGCATAATCTGTACAGGTAATTTTGCTAAAAGCAATAACGAAGAGGGTAAAATGACCGCTACGGTCGAATTTACGGATCGAATAGAAAAAAAACTAATTTTAGAACAGCTATCGAAAATGCCGCTCAACCCAAAATACATAACCCATCGCTATAACGAATACTCCTACCCAATCCAGGATGTAGACACGCGCGCTACGATAGCCGCATTAAAAAGATCTCTTGCGGATACCCGATTTTACATCACTGGCCGTTTTGCTGATTGGGAATACTACAATATGGATGCTGCTATTGGTGCTGCTATTGATTTAAGTAAGACAATTTAAAATTGTTTTTATAAAATTCTTGTCTGCTGTTAATGCCAGTCTCCCCAATAAGAAACATCAAAGCGATAATCGTCGTTTTTCGATTTTTCAAGTGTTAAATCTGAATATACCATCATTTTTGAGCCGGGCGTAGTTGCTTTAAAACCAGTTGCAAACCCATTCGGCACATGTAAAATGGCAGGCTGATTTTCAAAAAGGTTAAAAGAGTGTATCGGTAAATCAAAGGAAGGATTTAACCAGTCGTCTGGCTGTACCAGCTTAATGTTAAAAGAGCCTAGCAAAACAAAAAACCATTTTTGCTCTACCTTGTGGCCTTGCCAGGCTCTGATAACCGAAGTATCGGGATGTACTAATGTGTAGAAACGTTTAATAGGCAGCATATCAAAATCGTTGGCAAAGATTAAAGTGCCACGATTATCTACAAATGATTTCGTTTCAATCAAATTGGGACCATACATTTTCCTGTACAATTTATGTATTTTTTTTCAGCCACATAAAAATGGGCTTTTCTATCAGTTAATAAAATATAATGCCAGGTATTACTGTAAATATAAGGCATAGTAGAACTATCATATCACTATCCGACTTCTGCGGCTGATTGAATTGCTCTCTAAGCTTGATCATGAATGTTCGATTATTCGTAAAGATTCTCAATAGCCTTCTTGTTGATCTCCTGTCTTTTTTTATCAAAAAACCATCCCCATTTATTAAAATACTTAATGGCGGATTTAATATGATGCACTAACAACTTAGAGTTGGAATACGACTCTTTGTGGTATCCGTGAATAATAGATACTTTAGGATTACATACGGTTCTTGCAACTGCCTGGATTCTTCTGTTTAGATCAATGTCCTCTAAATACATGAAATATCTTTCGTCAAATCCTCCAATCTTTTTTAGAACACTGGTTCTTATAAACATGAAACATCCTGAAAGATTAGGAATATCGGCAACCTTATCATATTGATACGCCTTTAGTTCATACATGGAGTTCCTCCTTTCCGAAAAGTTAAAGCCTTTCAAAAACCTTCTCCCCAATAAATCAAATGGTGTTGGCAATAACTTGCATAACCGCTGTAGTTCTCCGTTCCCATAATATACCTTGGGCATAACATTTCCCACCGTCTCATTTTCATCCATAAAGGTATAAAGCTCCTCTAGTACCCCATTAGTAAATTCTATATCAGGATTTAAAATCAAGTGATACTTGGATTCGAGCGAGATAGCTTCCCTTAAGGCTAGATTGTGAGCCGAACCAAAACCAGGATTATCATGTGAAGGTATATACGTAATCCGGCTATCTTCAGGTAATGCGGCTCGTAACTGATCATTTGGAGAATTGTCTACCAAAAAAATATGGACATTAATGGAGGTATTTAAAAAGCTGCTAATTGCTTTTTTCATCTCCGTTATATTAGTTTTGTAAAGAACAATAGATGCTGTCAATTCAGTCAATTCAGTCATTTCAAACAATTTTTTCCCATGTGTTTGATTCGAAATTAAATTTCTTTATTGGACGGGCCGGAGATCCAACTGCTATAACGTGATCAGGTAAACTTTTTGATACAACCGAATTTGAGCCAACTATTGTACCTTTTCCAATGGTGACACCGGGTAAAACAGAAACAAATTCTCCAAGCCATACATTATCTCTAATAATAACCGGTTTTGATATCCATTTTCGATTCGCTGGTGGTTCATCTGGGTGACTGTGAATCCCTCCGCCGCCATAATTACCATGAGCACAGTCAGTGATAAAAACTTTACTCGCGATCAAAACATTTTCGCCGATTGTTATTTTTTCTACCGCCGCTATATGTACGTAGTCATTCATCTGGAAATTTTTCCCAATTGAAATAAAAATACCTTCTTCCTTAAGCTCATGAGGAAAAGCCTCAATCCTACAGCCTATACCAGTCGTCATTCCAGAAGCAATCTGAATAAACCTCTTATTCCTAATGTCAAACGGGAATCTTATTATCCGAGCGTTCGGAAAAAAGATTTTGGTTAATACCAGATTTATTGATAACCTAAAAGCTCCCCAGATACCGTATTTTTTTATCATCTTAAAAATTTGACGATTAATACACGCCTGAAATATTTGAGTAAAGAAAATGTGACTACGAATAAGTATTCAATTAAGTTTATCAGCTTACTCTCGTAGGCATACCGAATATTTCTTAACTCGCCTTTTTCCATCTCTTTGATATTCCCGGACAGACCGCTTTCTCCGAAATGCGCTTTACCCCCTCCCGTAATTACGAGCGACTCATTTAATAAATAACAGTTGAACTTAGAAGCTATTCGAATGAAGTAGTTACCTTCTTCCGCATATTTTAACCTTTCATCGAAGTACCCCACCTCTTCCAAAATACTTCTCTTAAATAATACAGTCGGTACAACAAACACGAAGCGAATAAGGAGATTCTTAACTGAAATTCTGGACAAATTAGTTAATCTCTTCCATAAAATTGAGTTTATCCGCTCTCCATTTCGTGTAGTAGCAATGAAATCCATATCTGGATATTTTTGTATCTCCTCAAACTGCCTATACAATTTATTAGGTAACCATTCATCGTCGGAGTCAAGAAGTGCGATCCATTCTCCACTTGCCATTTTTAATCCAACGTTCCTAGCTGAAGATGCGCCTCCATTTGCTTTTTGTACTATAAGCATTTTAATATTTGTTACGTTATTATCTATATAATTTTCAACTATCGCACGACCATTATCTGAGGATCCATCATCTACAATGATAATTTCAATATCACATTTATACGTCTGATTAATAACAGAATCCAGGGCTCTGAGGATAGTTTTTTCAGAATTGTATAACGGTATTACGACTGAAACTTTGTAGCTATTCATATCTATTAAAAAATAATTACCCTATAATACCTTGTTAGAACTTTAGACTTTCATTAAAGTTCTCAACAGTTCGGAAGTTTTCATTAACATATGGAATTTTAGTTTTTTTCATATCTTGTATGAACTGCTTTTTGTATGTTGAAGGATTAACTTTCTTTGACAATGATTGCAAGCGACCTTTTTCAATATTGGCAATTTCAAGCGTAGCAAAATCTAATGCCAATCTCTCCCGGATAACCCTGTCGTAATACGGTTGCTTTTTCTTGGTTTTTAGCTCCGCTGTTTCAAGTAGTAGCCTGTATCTATCCATATTTGATTCTGAAAGGTAGGTATCTTTGTGAAAAACAGGATTTTCCCAGGGGTTCAGTATATCGTTCGTTTTATCTTTTTCTGCATGAATGACATCGATATATTTCCGTACATCACCTGAGGCGTCACCGTAAAAGCCTGAAAGGAATTCATTGATCAAATCGTTAAAGTTGAGATTAGGGTTCCACATCAGCTTCGCCACTAAATAAGTTCTTAGCTCCGAAAATTCAGACTTAATGTTGCCAATGCCCTGTTCAAATACTCCGGGAATATTATTGTCTTTATAATATTTCAAGTTAGGTTGAAGAGTATTTAAATTAGGATAAGGACTTAACGAGTTATAGAAGCATACAATATAGTCCCATATATAAATGTTATTGGTTAATTTTTTCCAGCCAGATAGTTGATCCCTGATGACAACTGCCTTGGCATCGCTGCTATTAGCTAATGGCTTACCATTGTTTATATCGGATAGGCAGTAGATGACCAATAGATTTTCCCTGAGTTTGATAAACTCTCTGGGCGGCTTTGCAGATTGATTATAGGCTAGAGTGGTAATCACCTTGTTCGGAAAAAAAGAAGCGATTTGGTTAACAAATGGCAACAAAGTACCCATATAACCATTATTGCGCTTATGTTTAGGCTCGCAGAGTGAGCAATTACAATAGTCGTATACATCATTAGGACTAACTGACCAGAATTTCAAATTTGGTTTGGCGGCCATTTGTTTTTTTAGATTATCCTTTACTATAGTCAATACTTTATTATTGCTAAGACAAAGCTGCGTTGGTGTGCGTTTACCATTTATGTATGCAAAATATTCAGGATGATCCTTGAAGTATAGATCCGACGGAAGAAGTTGAGAAAAAGTGTGCGCAAAAGTACCCATGCCTTCAAAAAAATAATTGATCTTGTGCCAATCACAATATTTTTCATCTAATGCATCTACAAAAAAAGTTGTTCGAAAGTCAAAGGCAGGATGTTCAACTCTTTTTATAAATGGAATGCTAATATTTTTCGTTTTAGGAATGTAGGTATCATCTTTTGTATACATTTTGCACCCAAGGTAGTCTTCTAAAAATGTATACACGCTATATAAACAACCTTTTCTGCTGCCTCCATTTATCAGCAACTTAGAACCACTCGTAACTATACTAATTGCATCTCCATTTGAGAATAAGGAATTAGACACGCCTAGAAGCTTTCTTTTTGTCTTTCCAACGATAATTTCATTCTCTATTTCCTTCTGTTGATCAGTAACGATTGGAATTTGATAACCGGAAATATTTTTTATGTAAGCTTGCAGTTCATTAGCTGCTTTTTTTTCAACAGTAGTTGCTATATTAGAGATCACAATTTTGTAACTACTGTATCCATTCTCAACTAGTTGCAATGCCTGCGTCTGTGCAAAGCTGGATTTGTTAAATACGATCAATACTAAAATCCAAAAAAAGAGTCTTTTCATGATATATGATTAATATCAGTGTTCACCGGATCGAACAAATTCTTTAATTTATTTACAAAGTACGAATACTGATAATTATTTAAAAATACAGTTCGAGAATAATGATTAAATTTATTGGGAGGCAACACCAAATCCTTAAAATAACTTACATATTCAGCTTTGGTGTTACATAGTTTTCCCACTTTAGAAAAGTCTAACTCATAGCCCTCAAAGGCTTCTGTTGTTCCTACGATGGTTTTTCCAAACATTAACGCTTCTGCGATTTTAGTTTTCATGCCTCCTCCAGAAAAAATGGGGGAAACTATAATGTCGGCATTATAGTAATACTCGTCCAAATCGTCAACAGAGCCGACAACATTAACATTGGTCGAGTTAAGCTCTTGTTGCAAAACTTCAAAATCTTTTCCAACTATATAGAACATATAATTTTTCAATTCCGGCATCACCTCCTTACAAAACCACCTAACTCCTTCAATATTGGCAAAAAAATAAGCGCCGATAAATAGTATTATTCGTGGTCCGTTTTTAGGAGTTGAAATGACATTAGTTTCTAGAAACCTGTCATCAAAAGAAGTATGGAGATTCTCATCGGCTTTTCTGCCATATATCTGAAACAAAAAATTCGAGTCCCTAGTATTTAAGGTTGCTATAACATCGGAATATTTTACAGCAGCTTTCTCATTGTACTTAGCGGCAAGAATACTAAGTATATGCTGCTTTTTTCCTGTAACACGTCTAAGTTCTTTGAAATATAGATATTCGACATTATGAAAAAATGTAATAATACGTAACTCTTCGAACTTCTGCCTTATCATATTCGCCAGCCTTCCTAGTATTGAAGAATCAATAAATACATGAGATACTTCCTGGCTTTTAATGATATGAAAAATATTTTTGCAATCCACAGGATTTAGACCACCCATATATCCATTCAAATTAGCCATAAGGGTCTTAAATTTTGTTTGCTCTTGTAACGTATAATGGATTACACAATCATTTGAAAAAATATCTTTGCACCCCTGCAAATTTCTTTTCGTGATAACTCCTCCCCCTGTAAATTTTAATAGTTCCCGGCTAATAAAAAGGCATTTTCGATTCTTCATGATACTATTTTAAATGTCTGATTATATTCTCGCTAAAAATTGAATAGTAAGGAACGAAAACTTCCCAGTAGGCATTAATTACTAAATAGAATTTGCTAAAGGCATATGCCCCTATCACAATATAAGTCAGGTTCCTTTTCCAGGCAGAACGGAAAATTGTTAAGAAGAAAGGAATTATTAGAATTTCAAAACAGTCATAGAATGCTGCAGCTCTTTTAAATACAGGAATAATAGAACCGAAAATAAAGTAAAACACAGCGCCAAACACCAATAAACTGAGATACATATTGAATTTAGGCACGTATTGTTCAAGTCTTTTTCTAAAAAAAAACAAAGGTGCAAAAACAATAACTTTTCTTATTGCCCCCGTAATTACGGTCATTCTGGGGTCAATATTGCTACCTACAACATCAATGTCACTACTTGCCAAGTCTGTATACACATCTACCTTATCGCTAATTTGATCAATGCTTCCTAAGAAAGGAATGTTATTAATCCACATTATAGCATTGGATGATGATAAAAAATAGCCAATAATTGCTGAAGTAATTAGAATTACAACGGCAAAACCAGTCGTAATATTTATTTTACTAATGGGGTATGCAAAAATGAATAATAGGGCCGATACATGGATGAGAGATGCAACTACTATACAGAGAATAAAACGCTTTAAATCTCTACTAATTATATAACTAATCGAAAAAAAAGTAATTGACAAAGACAGCGATTGCCGCACAAAAAACATATCTCCAAGATAATACGAATAATAAATCAGAAGGCTAACAATACCGTATTTGAAATAGTCTTTTTGGACAATAATATTTGCTTTAAGAGATATTGTAAAGAATGAAAAAGGTATCAGGAGAGCTGTATAACTGTTGAAAAGAAATTTGATAATATAATTTATAAATGAAAAACCGATCTCGAAATCGCTTTCCTTAAATTCTTTCCACGAATCGTTGCGCTCAAAAAAATTTAAATAGGCATACCAATCTGTTCCGGTTTCCCATCTTATTCCACCCATTACAATAAAAAAAAGAATAAATATCCAAAAGATGAATTTTCGGAAACTTGATTCTATTCGCAAAATATCCAAATAACCAAGCAAAAACAGTGAAAAGAAAATGAAATAATAAAGCATAATACTTAACGCTTAGTAGGAGGAAGAATAGATATCGGAATTTTGTAATCCTTTACTAGTCCCTTGAATATTCCTCTCATTATTGCAAGCGCCTTTTTAGGTCGCTTTCTTAAAATCATCCCTCCAATTGGTTTTAAAGAATTTGCGAATTCCTTAGCTGCTACTTTCAATAAAGCACCTTTGTGCAGAGAATATTTATGAGCTAGCAGTATGGTATTACGTGCCATTAAAAAATATGCTAAATCACTCCTATACCTATTTTTGGAAGAGGTAAATATATGTTGATGACTTGCCGTTATTCCCGTAAGTATCTCCAATTTAAGGCCACTATTTTTCACCCTGATATCCCAGTCAATTTCATCACCATACATAAACAGTTCTTCATCTTGCAGGCCCACTTTTCCATATACATCTGGACGGCTCATGTTTATGCCTCCAGGAATAAATTCTACCGGAAGCGATTTCTTTGTATTTGTTTCCTGGAACTGGTTTAAAGGAGTATCAAGGTGATTATAGACTGGTCTGAACTCGGCAGATATTGTTCCACCTACACACTCTATAATTTCAGAATCTCTTTTTAAAAGAATAGGGCCTACAACACCAACATCGCTTTGACTCATTATATAATCGGCCATAGTCCTGATAACATCTCCGCTAATTTGTATGTCCGGGCAAATTAGAATAATTACATCCACGCGGAGCTCAATTGCTTTTCGGATACCGTCATTAAATGCTGCGGTGATACCTCCATTAACGGTTCGCTTTAAAATAATTGAGTTACCAAATCTTTTTTGTAATTCATTATGAAACTTATTTTCAGAATTATTATCCACTATTATATGTGCATCTATAGCACTTTTGTATAAGTCGTAATGGCTCTGCCATTCGTCTAGTTGATGCCATTCATTCGCGATAACGGTTACTGCAGCGATTCTCATCTATTTACATAATTTGGATAAAGACTTTTATTTTCCAAGATGTATTGATACATTTCCTCCACCATTTCGACATAACTAGGTACGGGATGTTTCAATTCTTTTCTGGTATCAATTAAACTCTTATCAAGAAAGTCATTTTCAAATTTTCTTAATACCACATCATCCTTTCCGAAAATTATCTTGAAATTGTTTAGGAGATCGTACTTTGAAATTTTTTCTGAATTGGTGTAGTTATAAATGCCCGTGAGATTTTGTTCTATCATTCGGTCAATACCTTTAGCTAGTTCGATAGTAGTAACACCGCCCCAAAATGCATTAATAAACCCGTTAACGCCCCCTGATTGCGCCATGAACCAATCAAAAAGTCCTTCACCGTTATTTTTAAGTTCTGGTCCAACTATAGATGTACGAATAGTCAGATGATTTCCTGAAGTAACCTCACCCAACGCTTTCGATTGCCCGTATAGGTCCTTTGCATCTTTGGGGCTATTTTCAACATAGTTCCCTAATTTACCACTGAAAACACAATCTGTGCTAATATGTATTAGCTTAATAGTTCGTTTGCTAAGTAGCTCCTCCAAAAAATGTGGAAAATAGGCGTTAACATAAATAGCATTGGCAGGAGCATTTACTGAACCCTTTATTAAAACTCCTATACAATTAACAACTATATCTGGTTGAACCTGATTAATGAGGTTAATAAGATTGTCTTTTACAGTTATATCCAGAAATAACAAGTCATCTGTAAACCTGGTATTATTATATGTACCTGTGACCACATACTTCCCAGAATTCTTCAACGTATTATATACTACATGCCCTGCCATTCCGGCGGCACCCAGTATTAGTACCCTTTTCATCATAATAAGAATTTACAATTGATTTTTGACAAAGTCTAATTTTAGTAAAAGTTCAATAGTACCTTCTAAATCCAATCTTTCTGTATTCGAGGAATTGTAATCGTCGAATATTTTAGTATCCTTGCCTTTTTCCAGGTAATTAGAGTAATTTAAATCCCGGTTATCTGCCGCAATTCTATAGAAATTTCCCATGTCTTCCGACTTCGCCATTTCTTCAGCATTACAGAGAGTTTCATGCATTTTTTCGCCATGTCTTATCCCAATTACATCAATCGCGGTTTTGGGACTGTCGAAAATCTTGATCAACGCCTGTGCAATTGTTAACACCGTTGAGGCGGGTGATTTTTGCACAAAAATATCTCCTGGTTTTGCATTTTCAAATGCAAATTTTACAAGCTCGACAGACTGATTTAATGACATCATAAACCTTGTCATGTCTGGATGGGTTACTGTAACATTTTTTCCTTCTTTTATCTGTTTAATAAAAAGAGGAATTACAGAGCCTCTTGAACCCATTACATTACCATAACGGGTGGCGCAAAACATATTGCCGCTACCATGTAAATTTCTTGATTTTGCAACCATTAACTTTTCCATCATTGCCTTTGAAATACCCATGGCATTAATTGGATAGACCGCTTTGTCCGTGCTAAGCACCACAACTTTCGATATATTATTTTCCATTGCAGATGTTAACACATTTTCGGCACCGAGTATATTCGTTTTCACTGCCTCAATAGGAAAAAATTCGCAAGAAGGTACTTGTTTCAAAGCCGCAGCATGAAAGACAAAGTCGACTCCTTTCATCGCGAGATTTATGGAATTATAATCCCTGATATCTCCAAGATAAAATTTCAACTTACTGTTATTATAGTGCAACCGCATGTCATCCTGTTTTTTTTCATCCCTGCTAAAAATCCGGATTTCCTGTATATCCGTATCAAGAAATTGAGATAAAACTTCGTTTCCAAAAGATCCTGTTCCTCCAGTAATTAAAAGTTTTCTATTTTTATACATGTCGATATTTTTTTAAAATATTATTGTAAATCAGTACTGCTGCCTCATTTCTCCAAACAAATAGCTGGGCTGTTAAATAAATTGACCCACCCACAAAAAATGAAAGTAATAGTACAAGAAGCTGGTTATTGTTATCGAAAACATTAATGCAGCAAGTCTTTATTATATAAATCGGAACACACGATATAAAGGAAGTAATTAATAACTTACCGCTCAATTTAAGCCTTGAGATAATGTTTGCAAACCGAAAACAAATACAGGTAACTATTATTTCTGTTGTTAAAAAACTTAAAGCTGTGCCTAGCTCTTTTAAGCGCGGGATTAATATTAAATTTAAAGACACACTTACCACAGCACCAGCTAAACTTGCGTAGAAAACATATTTTTCTTTTCCGGAGGGTATTAAAACCTGTTGCACTGCAACCTGCGCAACGCCAGTAAAAACTACCATTATGGCTAAAATTTGCAACACAATGATTGAGTTTTGAAACATATTTCCCGCAAAAAGAGATATTATTTCATCTGAAAGAAAAAAAAGAATACAGGCAACTGGTATACTAATAAAAAGCGAAAAGTTTAATGATTTTTCCAAAAGTAAATCTATTTCAGCCGAATCGCCTGCTGAAAATAGGGCTGACATTCGTGGAATGAGCACTACGCCAAAAGCATTAACACAAACCAGAACAACACTTATAACACGGCTGGCGGCAGCATAGTATCCTACATTTTCAGGGCTTGAAAAAACTCCCAAAAGAACAGAATCTATAAGTGAATAAACTTTAGCGATAATACCAATAGACAAAATAACAAATAACGGTTTGAGGTGCTTTTTTAAGTTTAAATTCCTGAATGTCAACGAAGTAAATCTTCTGGAATAATACATATTGATGGCACCAGTCAAAGCCACAGAAATAACCGTCAAAGCGTAATATTTTGAAATATCTTCTGGTGTTCTTACAAAGAAAAATAACAGGATCAAAGTTATTAATCTAATAGCAACTGTTCTAATTGCGATCATTCGGAATTGCTCAAGACCCTGAAAAAACCATTCCATTGTGAAAATGCTTAAGAACAGATAAATTACACCCAAAATCGAAAGCATCAAAGTTGAGCGAAGATCATCAATTAAAAAGATCATCATCAAAAAGCATAAAAATGTTACTGCAGTAGAAAGAAAATGGATCACCAAAAGCTCTGAAAAAGTCTGCCTAAGAATTGCTTTATCGTACGTGGCCTTCGCTATTTCACGGATACCATAAAAGGGAATACCCAGAGCTGCAATAACAATGAAATATTGAGTAAACGAGTCAACAAATGATACCTGACCAATACCAACCGGTGTTAAAATTCGGGATGCATAAGGGAATGAAATCAATGGAAATAACACCTGACTTACTGCCAATATGATATTATAAAAAAAATTCTTTTTTAATGACAACATAACGGCAAAGTACTTTATAATTCATTTATCATTTTGATCACTGTAACCCTTAAGATACCTCTAACTCATGGCGGTTTTTATGACCCTTCTTGCCACCAAGACTAAGACTATTATAATAACGCCGAGAATGGCACCTAAAATCAAGCCCTTAAATTTTCCCAACCCGGTCTTATCCAGTGGTAATATAGGCTCGTCTACAATCTGAATTAATGGTGTTTCCTTGGAAAGTGCGATCTTACTCATTTCAAGGTTCTGCAACAAAGAGCCCAATACTTCCTGGTTAATCTCCGAATTGACACGTGCATTTTGAATAGGCGCCACCCTTTGAGCCATACGTGTTGGATTTTGATTGGGCGTAGCATCGGCTATAGCAGCTGCCTGGCTAATAGACCCTGTCATACTCCTTCTCACAGAATCTGCTTTAGCCTGAAGAATATTCACATTTTCCAGATTCTTCTTAGACTTGGTTTCCAGGTAAAAACGATTTACATTCTCCACTAGCCGCTGGTTAAAAGCCTTTACAAATAATTCATCACCGCCGGATACAGCTACATAGATGATGTTTAGTTTTTTATCCTTTTTTTCTACTTTCAGGTTTCCCTGACTGATCATTTTAACAATCTGGCCCATTACACTATCATGCAGCAGTTGTTGTTGAGCACTTGGGTATATATTGTCTGAACGAAATTGAATGTTCTTAAAGAGCGGACTTTTTTCCCAGCCTTCTTTTAATCCGTTGGTTGTAACATACCAATCAATTAACAACTGCCTTTTGCCATCAAACTCACCTTCAGATAATAAGGTTTTGGTAATCATCTTCCTCGACCTGTATAATTCAAGAATGTTTTCCCCCTCAAATAAGCCCCCACCGCTGCCTCCCAGATCAATACCGAATGATGCTGCTAAGCCTGCATAAGCACCCAAGCCACCTGAACGGCCGCCTGTCTCTAACACAAAACTGGTGGTTGCAGTATAAACAGGCTTTTTAGTTAAGGCATAACCAAAACCCAAAGCCGCACCTATTAAACCAAATAGTAAAATAATATACCATTTAGATAACAGGTATTTGACCCAATCCCTGATAGTAAGAATCAACTCTTTTAAAGAAGTCTTCTCCTCATCTGTTCTCTCGACTGAAAGTTCTAGTTTCTCCTGCATATTACCTTATTGTACTGTAAAAATTAGGGTCTTATAATTGCAAAAATCAATGCTGCTAATGAGGCAACACCTGTACCGATACCGATCCAGGCCTGGGGAGACATTCTTTCTCTAATGGGTTTTTGCGGTACCAGTATTTCTGATCCGGGTTTAACACCTGGATAATTATTAAAGAACACTGCTTTACGGGTGCCTTCTACTGATCCATTGGCGTGGCTAACAAAAGAACCTCTCTTTAACGCCTGGCTCGTGAAACCTCCTGCGCTATTGATATAGTATTTAAAAGGACGGCCCGGTACATATACCACATTAATTGGCCGTAAGACCTCACCCGAAACTTTTACCGTTTGCAACATAGTGGGTATTTTAATCACATCTCCCTCTTCCAGTATCAGATCATAGCGTGATTTCGGGTTGCTGAGTATCTGATCCAGCCTGATACCAACCAAATCTGAATTAAGACTAACAGTAGAACTGTCCAGGTTGCCCCCTCTACGATTCAGCCGCCTGAGATTCAGTAACTGCAGGCTGTCTTCAATTGGCTCGTTATTGACATTTAAAGGATTGTCGGTCGCCGGTCTTTTTAAGGAAGCTCCTTCGCTATAAGCAAATGCCGTAAGGCCACCAGCTCTCTGGATAATATCGGAAATCCGCTCGTTCTTGGAACGTATCGTATAAATCCCCGGGCGTAATACCTCTCCCAGTATCTGTACTTGCTTCAGGCTGCCAAAGCCTTCCACCGGCCTAACGGTTACAACATCGTAAGGCTGCAGCACAAAACCGGTATCAGCCAGGCTTAGGTCTTTAGTTACCGTAGTGTGAAATACCTGGGCTATCTGCGCCTCTTTCTGGCTCAGGTCAGCGCTTTGTACCCTTCTGGCTACTTCAATATTTAAAGGGTTACCGGCCTGGCTAAAGCCTCCGGCCATTTGTACCAGGTCTTCTATCGTCATCTGGTCCGCAAAATCAAAAATGCCACCCCTCCTCACTTCTCCATTAATACTAACCGTATAACCGTCCCTCAAGTCAAAGATGGAATTGATATTAACAATATCGCTTTTTTGCAGCGCCAGGTCGGCACCGCCCCCCTGCATTACTTTGGACACCTCAAAAGGCACCACACGGGTAGTATTATCCGCATTCATGCGGATGACATATCCCCTTTTGCCAAAAACATCGGGTGTCAAACCGCTTGCCTGCGTAACCAGTTGAGAAATGGTAAGGCCCGGAGTAAACTCATACATACCGGGCCTGCCCACGGCTCCAACAATATCCACCTTGTTTTCAAAACGTTCGAAGATGGCATCCACGAAAACCTTATCGCCGTTTTTAGGATAGAAATTAGGATAATCCATCAACTGCTTTACTACTATTTTCTGCGCCTCATCGGTATTCTGAATAATTTTTACGCGTGACTTATAAGCCATATCCGAAAAGCCGCCGGCATAGCGTAATACATCAGCCAGCGATTCTTCGGGCTTTATCTCGTAGATGGCCGATCTTTTCACTTCTCCCAATACATCCACTCTTATTTGATACACCGGTACATGAATGATATCCTGGTCTTCGAGGCGCACATTGTCGGCGGGCATACCATTTACTAAAAAGTCATACAGATCGACCGTGGCAATTACACGACTACCCCTTATTACCTGTATATTTCTGAATGAACCGCGATTATTAGGCCCCCCGGCTGCGTATAATGCATTAAAAACACTTGCCAAAGAGGAAACCGTATAAGTCCCAGGTTTGGTAACCTCGCCTGTCATAATTACTTTAATGCTGCGAATGTTACCCAGGTTAACCGCAATATTGGTTCGGCCACTTCTGATAGCTGGATAAGTTCCGGATAAAGCCGACCGTATTTTGCTGGTAGCTTCTTCAATAGTAAGCCCCGCTACATATATCTTTCCCACATATTCCAATGAAATAAAACCTTCGGGAGACACACGGGGCTTGTAACTTGCTTCGTTATCACCTGTAATGTCTACCAAAAGTTCATCATCCGGCCCTACCACGTAATTCTTCGGAGTGGCCATACGTAAATTCGTTTCAAACGGAGATGCACCTGAGCTAAACAGGTTGGCACCAAATATCCTGGATGGAGGAAGATCTCCTCCCCGGTTTGATTGCGACTTTTTGATTTCTTCTTCACCTGAAGCGGTTCTTTCCACATTCTGATCTTCAGAAGATTTATTTCTTAGCCTATTAGACCTGTCTTTTAGCTTTTGAATCTCTAAAGCATCCATACCCCTGGCTTTGGCCGCTGCTTCCAGTTGGCTTTCGGTCATGCCTGATTCTCCCATTCTTTGCATCATTTGCTGTACCTGGGCATCAGACATATTATCTACTTTAATATTACCTAAATCGCTGGGTACCTGAGATGAAGATTTTCCATCTTTCGACGTTGGAGTAGTGGGTGTTTGCCCCTTTGGGTCAACCTGGGCATTCACCTGTACAATACCTGTAAAACCGGCTAACAGAAGTACCAATACAGCAAAGACACTTATATTCATCCTGAAGTTTTGTTGGTTCGAACTAAGGCGAGGAAATACTCCTACATGATGCTTCCCTTTTGAGAGAAAAAATTTCCCGCTACGTTTCATCCGTATAGTTTTTTAATTTGGATTTGGTCGGATGGAACTCCGCATGTTTATATCCCTGTGTGAAAAAAAATGTCATGCTCCGTTTCATATTTGTCATAAGATTAAGGACGGCTGTGTTATACACAAATTGCGTGCAAATTTAGTGTTATGAACCCTTATCGACCTGTTTTTTTTTACACATAAAAAAATCTGCCAGCCCGGGGCTAGCAGATTTCGTATGAAAACTAAATATATGGATTTATTTATTCATAGCGAAGTTTTTGGCCTCCACAATCATATCGTCCATTACCTGGCCGGCCTGATTTAAATAAATGTCTTCGCTTAAGATCTTGATCCACTGTTTCAAACGCTCCTGCTTATTCTTATCTTCCTTGTATTTATCCAGCTCCAGGGGCAATAATGATACATTCAGGTTTTTCTTCAGCTTTTGCGCGGCAATGATCTGGTCGGCCTTGGCTTTTACCAGCTTTTTCTCTGCCTTATACTGATCGATATTTAAAGAGTAGCTTCTTTCATTTTCATCGGCCAACCAGGCCGCATTCCTTAAAATAGTCTGGAAGGAACTATCTTTCTTTAACCGGCTGTCACTCAACTGTTTCAGGGTATTAATGTCGTACTCAGAAGCCCAGGGGGTGTAATTGGCCTTATTGATCTCGTCGTACTGCAAAGCAAACTCATTATCTTTTTCCTTGAGTTTCAATGCCGCCATTTGCGTAGGCAACACAATATCAGATTCTACCCCTTTTAACTGGGTAGA
Organism: Paraniabella aurantiaca; assembly: GCF_050309965.1. NCBI lineage: Bacteria > Pseudomonadati > Bacteroidota > Chitinophagia > Chitinophagales > Chitinophagaceae > Paraniabella > Paraniabella aurantiaca. The sequence goes on from NZ_JBLOSY010000002.1 coordinate 782,695, forward strand.
TCCGCCGCTCACCCGGTAAAACTTCCTCAAAGTCAATTTTACGGCGCCCAGGTCGCCACCGCCGTCTCTTTTAAAGCCGGAATGATCGAGGCCGATATTCTGCTGAACGGTGCCTTTACCATAAGTAGAAGTACTGCCAATTACTACACCCCTCTTATAATCCTGGATAGCGGCTGCAAAGATCTCTGAAGCGGAAGCACTAAATTCGTCTACCATCACCGCCAGCGGACCGGTATATAAAACCGATTTGTCTTCATCTTTCAATATCTGTGCCCCGCTGGTTCTGTCCTTCACCTGCACTATCGGGCCTTCTTTAATAAACAGACCCACCATTTGCACTACATCATATAATGAACCACCGCCGTTTCTTCTCAGGTCCATAATGATGCCATCCACGTTCTCATCTTTTAATTTCTGCACTTCGCGCGCTACATCGGTAAAGCTTCTTCTGCCATTAGGATCGTTAAAAGGAACATAAAACTCGGGCAGGTAAATAATACCGACCTTGGTATTCTTTACACTATCCCTTAAAATGGCGCTACGGGCATAGGTATCTATATCATTCTCAATCTTCTCTCTTACCAGCGACACTTCTTTAACGGTTCCGTCGGGCTTTTTAATGGTCAGTCTTACGGTAGTACCTTCTTTACCCCTGATCAGCTTTACCGCATCCGACACATCATAGCCTAACATATCTACCGGCTGTCCATCTGCTCCCTGTGCCACCTTGGTAATAAGATCGCCAGGAGCCAGCTGCCCCGATTTGGCTGCCGGACTACCGACATTGATGCTTATGATCTTGATCAGGCCTTCAGAATATTGTAAACCGGCGCCAATACCAAAAAAGCTACCACTCAACTCCTCATCGAAATAATTTTTATCCGCAGGCGGGAAAAACTCCGTGTGAGGGTCCATTGCCGTGGTAATATTATCTACAAATAGATTGAATTTATCTTCTTCAGTAAATTTCACTTTGTACCGATCGAACATACGGGTCATCATGGTATCGATCTTCTCCCGGGCCTCTTTCTCCAGTTGCACATCCGTTTTAGATGATTTAGAAGAACTTTTTCCGTCCTGCAAATCAACAAAGCGCTCTAACGCATAATACTTCAGTTCTTTTCTCCAGCGGTCTTTACGTTCGGCCACAGTTGCCGGGTACTGTAATTTTTTGCCATCCAGCTCCGCATTTTCGTTTACTGTAAAGTCAAAAGGTTGTGAAAGGATCTGGTTTTTCCATTGTACCGACTCTGCAATCCGCTGGTCAAATACTTTTGAAATACCTATAAAACTCTCTACCGGAGCCCCGTTCATCTCATCATCTATCCTGGTAGCATACAAACCGGCAAGGGAATCCACATCTCTTTTCAAAAAGATCTTCTTTTTAGGGTCCAGATCTTCGAGATACTTGTTAAAAACCTTCTGCGAAAATTCATCATTAATAGCCTTGGGATCGTAATGGCCCTGCGAGAGCAACCTGGATACCATGGTCATAATCAATTCATATTTTCCAACATCATCTTTATTGGGAATTATTTTGTTTTTGAAAGCAAAAAAAGATCCTGCCACTATCACCAACAATATCAAAAACGGAAGTCTCTTCATATTAAATATGTATTTTAAAAATTTTACCACACTCAAAATTAACGTTTAAAAGCCATCATAGTTATCTATTTAAGAAAAGATTTGGAAATAACGTCGAAACTAAAAACCAGCGTATGTTTTCACTTTAGTCTATTCATAACCCGAGTTTAAGATACGATAAGGTTTGACTCACCCAACTACTTTAACCGGGTGCATAACTTTTTTTGCTTTTAATATTTTTTACCGCGGAGATGCGAAGTTTTACGCAAAGAACGCAGAGCTGTAGAAAAAAAGTTATGCCCCTCTTCAACCTCGGTATAAAAAATTCTGAGGCCTTTGCCGGTGTTTTTCACCGGCAAATTATTCCGGTTCCTGGCGGGCAAAAACACCAACCCGGGCATGAATGATAAAAATTAATTGCCTGACCATTTAAATATTGGTATAAAAAATTCGTGCCAATAAAGTTGTTGTTTTACATCTTAATCCTTCACTGGTAGTTTTATCGGTTACTGCCAATCTGTAACAGAATTAACAGTAACAAAGTGTCAATTTATTTCAGGACGGGTCATTTTTGTGACATTTTTTTGTGACATTTTCAAAATGTCACAATTTTTTTGTCACAAAACTTTTGACTCGAAAAAAACGAATATTACCCGAGGTGAACAATTCAGCCGGGGCGGATTGACGCATTAAAATGTTATTAAACTGATAATTAATATTTTATCATCTCACAGGGTCTACCTTACCTAAGTAAAAGAATAAACGCAGACTTATATAAGGCTACTACAAACCGAAAGTAGCCAAAAATCGAAGTAGTCTTTTGCATTAATATTAACAATTAAATTTATCTAAAGCCAAGAGTTGACGGTTTAAAAATGTTGACCCAAATATCAGACAGGCTCATTGAAGATCGTCACAAGCAATGAAGTAAAAAGAAAAATTTTTTAAAAAGATAACAAAAAATTTTACAGCAATAAATTTTTTACCTACATTTGCAGCCCTTAAACGGTGGTTGTAGCTCAGTTGGTTAGAGCATCAGATTGTGGTTCTGAGGGTCGCCGGTTCGAACCCGGTCATCCACCCCAACAAACCCTGAATGTATGTTCAGGGTTTTGTTTTTTTATAACTATTTCACTATGAACCCCTGGCTTTATTCGATCCCCCTGGTATCAGCGCTTATTGGCTGGATTTTCAACCAGGTAGTTTATCAGCAATTTCTGAATAACTACTTACCTGCCCGCAAAAACGCTATAGCTGCCCTGCTGGGTGAAAAGGCTGAGCAATTATTACCCTTTTCGAAAATAGAGGAAAAGATAGGCGATCCGGCACTGGTAGAAAAAGCGATGCCCATGATCGAATCGCATATCGATGAGTTTTTAACTGTAAAACTACCCCAGGAAATACCAATGCTGGCCATGTTTGTGGGTAATAAAACCACCGACAAGATCAAAGAAGTTTTTATAACCCAGCTGCGGGCGCTGTTTCCCAAAGTAATGGGCACTATTGTTAAAGACTTTAAAACCAGCTTAAATATCAGGCAGTCGGTAACCGATGAATTTGCCAAAATAGACATAACTGGCCTGCTCAAAGAAAAACTGTCGGGCACATCGAAAAAATTTGCCCTGGCCGGGTTGCTGCTGGGGTTACTGATAGGCTTACTCAACCTGTTGCTTTTTTATATACTCGCTTAAGGTTCTCTTCATAGCGTTGCCTTTCCACTTATACCCGAATGAGCACGCTTATAATTTAAAACTATGATTGGTACAAGTTACAAGGGTTTTTCGCGTCAAACCCTAAATTTTTTGACAATGCGATACTTTTTGATGGCCCTGGGCCTGTTTTTTACATTTACTGTTACAGCGCAGGGAGGTGGACAAATGCCTGGCGGTTCCATTTATGGCAAAGTAGTCGATTCGGCAACCGGCAAAGGCATGGAAGCCGCTTCCATACAGATCTACCAGACAAAACTCGATTCAGCGACCAAAGCACCTAAAGATATATTGGTAACCGGCATGCTTACGGCATCCAACGGCGACTTCCGCCTGGAGAACATCCCCGCTATGGGCCAGTACAAGCTGGTGGTTTCGGGTGTGGGACATAAAACATATACCCGTAAATTCTCCTTTATTGATCCCAAAATGATGTCGGGCGGCAAGCCGGATATGCAGGCGATCATGGCCGCCCTGGATAAGGACCTGGGCAATATTAAACTGGCAACGGATGTGGAAGTGCTCTCGGGTGTAACCGTTACCGCGTCCAAACCAGCCGTACAACTGGGCATCGACCGAAAGATCTATAATGTGGAGAACAACCTGACTTCTGCCGGAGGTACCGCCACTGATGTATTAAAAAATGTGCCTTCTGTAAATGTGGACATAGATGGTAATATCAGTGTGCGCAATGCCAGTCCACAGATCTTCGTGGACGGCAGACCCACTACCCTTACCTTAGACCAGATACCTGCGGACCAGATAGCCAGCGTGGAAGTAATTACCAATCCTTCTGCCAAGTACGATGCATCCGGCGGAACAGCGGGTATTTTAAATATCGTATTAAAGAAAACCCGTACGGTAGGCTATAACGGATCACTGCGCGCCGGTATTGATCAGCGGGGCCGGTATAATTTTGGAGGTAACCTGAATGTACGCCAGGGAAAATTTAATGTGTTTGCCAATATCGGTTACAATCAACGTAAAACAATTTCAGACGGTACCACAGAAAGAAATACCCTTTTGAACGACACTACTGTTAATTTATACCAGACCGACCGGGCTATTGGTGATGGCCGCTTTTTGTTTGCACGTGCCGGTTTCGACTATTTCCTGGACAACCGGAATACATTAACCTTATCGGGAATGACTGTTGACGGTAAGTTTGATAATGTAAATACCAGCGACATACTTACAACCACCAGGTTTGGTGGCAGCAGTGACCAATCAAGAATTGCCAGAACTTCTGATGCGAATTTTGGCTTTAATATGAAAGGCGGCGCATTAGGCTTCGTTCACAATTTTCCACGCAACGGGCACCAGTTAACGGCTGATGGTCAGTACAATAAAAGTAAGAACAACAGCAGGAACCTGTTAAACAATAACATATTTGCAGTAAACGGTGGACCTCAGACAGGTACTTTCAGACAATTGCAGGAAGGTGCTGGTAATAATGAGCGAATTAATGCGCAAATCGATTATACAAATCCATTAACTGATAAAACCAAATTGGAAGCCGGAGTGCGTTTCAATCAAACTAAAACATTCAGTGAGAACATTCTATACCGGTATGATAACGCTGATTTTATAAGAAGCAATGACGCTTCTGCCAAGTTCAACTTCACTGATCAGGTATACGCGGCCTATGCTAATTTTTCGAGCAAAATTGGCGAGAAGTTTGGCTACCAGGTGGGTTTGAGACTGGAAAGCTCTGAGTATAATGGCCAATTCTTTTCCGGAGCAGGTTATAGCAAAACAGATCGCTTTAAGATAGCTTATCCTGCAAGTCTTTTCCCGAGTGTTTTTCTATCACAACAATTATCCCAATCAGAACAACTACAGCTCAATTACAGTCGCCGTATTAACCGGCCAGGCTTTTTCCAGCTTTTTCCATTCATTACCGACTACTCAGACACACTTAATTTAAGCCTGGGTAACGCTAACCTGCGGCCCGAATTCACCAATTCTTTTGAATTGTCTTACTCCAAAACATTCGACAAATCGAACAATCTTATTGTATCTACTTATTACAAACATACAGATGACCTGATCACAAGATATCAAACCAGGGGTATTCACCCATTGACTGGCGACAGCGTGATCCTGAATACATTTTTGAATGCTAATTCGAGTTTCGTCGGCGGTCTTGAAATTGTATCTAAAAATGCACCTGCTAAATGGTGGGACCTGACAACGAACTTAAATGTGTATACATCGAAAATCAATGTCAATGATCCTTTGGTACCAACGGCTGACCAGATTTATAGCTGGTTTGCTAAAATCAACAATAGCTTTAAGTTACCCAAAAATTTCACTTTGCAGGTATCAGGAGATTATAATTCCAAGACGGTTTTAGCACCCGGCGGATCTGGTAATAGCAGCGGCGGCGGAGGCGGTGGTCGTGGCGGTTTTGGTGGTACCGTAAGTGGCAATGCACAGGGTTATAGTATGCCTACCTATGGTGTTGATGTTGCTGTAAAATTTGAGTTTCTTAAAGGCAAAACAGCATCTGTTACTTTAAGCGGCAGCGATATCTTTAAAACCAGAGTAAGTGACATTTACACTAATGCAGGCTTCTTTAACCAGCACCAGTACCGTGTTCGGGACCAGCAGTTCTTCAGCATTAATTTCGCTTACCGGTTTGGTAAGTTTGATGCTTCGCTGTTAAAACGTAAAAACCTGAAAGCAGAGCAGGAAGGCATGCAGGGCGGTATGCAGGGTATGCCTCAATAATATAATTTTTTAAGCATAACTAAAAACGTGGCAGGCCCCCTTCTGCCACGTTTTTTCATTATAACTCCTTCATTTGCAATAATACTATCCAACTCTTTCAGGTCTTGGTATTTTATAATACTTTTGAAACCGCCTTTATTTAAACATTTTTACAATAAAGGTTGTTTGTAATACGGCAATCCGGGAAGCGGATGCCGGAGATTAGAGATTTTACGTTTATTATTACTTAGCTTGGATAAATATCTACATATTGTATGCCTGGATGTACCCTGTCCCGCTAACTGCGGAGGGTCCATTGACATGATGAATCGTATTAAAGCATTTCATCAAAAGGGCGTTAAAATACATCTGCATTATTTCCGGCTCGATGAAAAATGCCATAATGCCGAATTAAGCAGGTATTGTGAAACGGTGCAGTCTTACGCCAAAAAGGATACGCTGGACTGCCTCTCGCTCAGCACCCCGGCTTTTGTAAATGCCCGGTGTAACCAGTCGCTGATCGAAAACCTGAATAAGGACAACCACCCCGTATTGCTGGAAGGCTTGCATACCACAGGTATTATCAACGAAATAAAAAAAGAAGGCCGGAAGATCTGTGTACGTATGCATAACGAGGAATCCGTTCATTATCGCGAACTCGCGCGCAGTACGATTAATCCTGCCAAAAAAACTTTTTACCTGGCGGAAAGCCTGCTTACTAAAAAGTATACTTCTACCCTGCCGTCAGACTGTATGTACGCCTGTGTATGCAAGGAAGACCAGTATAGTTTTGAAGAACAGGGATTCGAAGATGTACAGCTCGTTCCTGCATTTCCCAGCTGGCAGGAAGTTAATTGCCCTACAGGGATGGGCAGTCTTTGTCTTTTTCACGGTAACCTGTCGGTGCCCGAAAACGAAAAAGCAGCTTTGTGGTTACTGAGTAACGTCTTTAATAAAGTGCGTATCCCTTTTATTATTGCCGGTAAAAATCCGCCTAAAAGTGTTCAAAAGGCCGCAGGGCTTTGCCAGAACACCTGCCTGGTCAGTAACCCCAGCGAATCGGAAATGGAAGACCTGGTGCAAAAGGCGCATATTAATATATTACCCGGCTTTCATAAAAATATTACCGGTAGCCGCCTAAAACTGGTACATGCTTTATACAGAGGCAGACATTGTATTACCACGCCGGCTGTGGTTGAAGGTACCGGACTGGAAGAAGCCTGTCATATAGGCACCACGGCCAGTGCCCTGGCATCTATCATTTCCCAGTTATATTATCTACCTTTTGAAGAAGAAGAAATACAGTTAAGGAAAAGATTACTGGCCAATCGTTATGATAATAACAAAAACATCCAGCGATTTATAGATTATCTATGGTAGCATTATCTACCACCCTCCCACCTTCTGTCTTAATTAGCCTGGCCGGATATTTTTTTACCACTGCATAGTCGTGTGTAGCCATCACAATAGCGGCATTACTTTCCTTCGCAATTGATAATAACAGGTTCATGATCTCGTCGGTAGTTACGGGATCGAGGTTACCGGTAGGCTCATCGGCTAATATCAGTTTGGGGCTGTTGAGCAAAGCCCGGGCAATGTCTACCCGCTGTTGTTCGCCACCACTCATTTCGTAGGGCATTTTATTAGCCTTATGTTGCAAGCCTACCTGCTCTAGCACTTCGGTTACTTTATTATCTATTAATTTCTTATCCGTCCAGCCGGTTGCTTTTAAAACAAAGCGGAGGTTATTGGCCACATTCCTGTCGGTAAGCAGTCTAAAATCCTGGAAAACCACGCCCAGCTTGCGTCTCAGGTAAGGAACCTGCTTCCAGTGCATATTTTTCAGCTGGTATTCGGCCACTACGGCATCGCCTTCGGTCAGCAGCAGGTCTCCATAGAGTGTTTTTAAAAGGCTCGATTTACCCGTACCGGTTCTACCCACCAGGTACACAAATTCCCCTTCCCTGACAGTAAGATTTACATCTTTCAGTACTAAATTATCGCCCTGGTAAATATTAGCGTTCTTAATTTCTATGATCGGCTGCTGCATAATATCCTTAAAAATTGATAGTGTGCAAAATAAGCTAAAATGCGCAATACCGTGCGAACATTATAGACAGAGAGCAGCAAGCATTAATATTACATTCTTTTCTACTCCAAAAAGAATCAATAATACTTTGACCTGGAATTTTACCACACCTCGGCATAATTAGCATCAGTTATTAGTTTCTGCTACCACTGTCTTGCTAAAAGACCTTCCACCATCTTTATCTACCTGTGCTATACGCAGGTAATACTTCTCCGCATCTGCTGGTACACCGTTATCATTTTTTGAACAGCCCAGCCAGCCGGCAATACCAAGAGCAAGCATCAGTGCAAGAATAAACCGTTTCCTTTTAGCAGGTGCCATTCCTAAGAACAGCAAAGACGCCAGGTAAATACCAGCTGTAGCTGTTGTGTCTTTAAAGCTAAAACCGGTTTCGTAATTGATTGTTGCATCCGAGCTGCCACCTGCAGCTTTTGAGGCTACAGAAGCTACGGTTGTAAAGCTTTTTCCATCTATTGACACCTGTACCTCGAAATGGTCATTATTGGTTTCCGAGAGGGTTTGCCATGTAACATGGGCATTTTCTTTGGAAACCGTTGCAGCTATCGAACCGAAGGTAACAGGCAGGGCGCCCTGCGCCCAGTTAAAATTATCAATAGCGAAGTAATCAAAATTGGAACTTAATGTTATTTCCAGCTGATCTATTGAAACATTGGTATTATTAGTGCCACCCTCAGTGGCAAAATCGATCAGTGCAAACCCGTTTCCCGGTAAGTTGGTTGTGGTGGCAAAGCCGGTTGTTTTAGTAAAACTAAACTGGGTTGCACCTCTAAACTTGCCGGTAAAAGTCACCGAGCCGGGGCCTGTTGCCGGATTGGGAGCGCCTGGAGACTGCGTAGCATTACCGGTTACATAAAACCAAAAATTATTGATCTTAAAACTTCCCAATGGAACAGAAATGGAAGATATGGATCCGTACGAATCCGTCAGATGTATAAAACGATTGGAAAGACCATAACCCAGCCCACTAAAATTGGCCACAAAAAAGGCCGGTGCATTAGTGGTGAGATTAAAGGTTTTTCCATTATTGGTAAACGATGTGGCACCAACGGTAGCCCCCTCAAAAGTTTCGGTTCCCTGGGCATTTGTAAGCTGGTATTGTGTAATAACTAATACTATGCTACACAGCAGTTGAAATGTGTATTTCATGATCGTAATTGGTTTAGAAGTAACCCAAAGAAAACCTTTTTATTACTTCATTCCAAATAAATTAGTTATGACTTTCTCTTAATCATTTTCAGGATAGATTTTTATAAAAAAAATTATAACTAAAAAAATAGTTGTTAAACTAAAAAATTAGTTTTAAATTGCTGTCAGATTAAATTATCAATATGAAACAACTTACAAAAGCCGAAGAACAGATCATGCATATTTTATGGAACAACGGGCCACAGTTTCTCCGGGAGCTGCTGGATAATATGCCTGTTCCCAAGCCGCATCAGAACACGGTGGCTACTATACTAAAAATACTAACCGAAAAGGAATTTGTTACGGTAAATGTTTTCGGCCGGCAACACCAGTATACTGCGGCCATTAGCAAGGAAGATTATTCTAAGAAAACGATGAAGCAGATGGTAAAAGGATATTTTGAAGGGTCTTTTAGCAATGTGGTATCCTTTATGGTAAAGGAAAACAATTTAAGTATTGAAGAACTGGAGTCCCTGTTACATCAAATTAAAAGTCAGCAAAAAAAACAATAGCCGCATGCTTACCTATTTAATTCAAATGATTGCCTGCTCGGGCGTATTATATGCCTATTATCACTTCTTCCTGCGCAATGAAAAATTTCACCAGTATAACCGGTTTTACTTATTGTTTGCCATGTCGCTCAGCCTTTTCCTGCCGTTGCTTAAAATACCTGTGATAGTGAAAGACACGACTGCAAATCCGGTGTATGCCTTTGTTAGTACCGGAGAAACAGTAGTTGTTACGGCCACTACTAATGACTTCGATTATGCGCAAGCATTATATATTGTTTACGGATGCATTGTTTTGTGGATGGCGCTGAAGTTACTGAGGGCCGTTTTGCAAATTGCGCGGATTAAAAAAACATCAATTACAGAATCCTTTGAAGAAATCCAATTTATAAGAACCGTCCATCCTGATGCGCCATTCTCCTTCTTTAAATGGCTGTTCTGGAATGAACGTACCGAATTAGAGTCGACAGAAGGCATTTATATGTTTAAACATGAAATGTACCATATCCGCAGCAAACATAGCCTGGACCTGCTGTTTATGGAAATTATTGTAAGCATTTGCTGGTTCAATCCCTTCTTTTATTTATACCGGAAAGAAGTAAAAACCATACAGGAGTTTTTAGCCGACCAGCATGCGGCAGGCAACAGTAATAATGCTTCGTACGCAGAGCTATTATTGATGCATGCGATAGGCAGCCGGCATCGGCAATTGATCAATCCATTTTTTCACAATCAATTAAAAAGAAGAATTACTATGCTAACATCATCCAAAAAGCCACAATACCAATGGCTGAGAAAATTATTGGTATTGCCCGTTGCAACAACGGCCATTGCGTTGTTTGCTTTTACCTACGAAAAGGAAATAAGCAGTATGGTATCCGACAATTTGAATGTTAATACCGACAGATCTGCAAAATTACCTGTTCCTGCTACGGTTGTAAACAGTGAAGCGACTGCTACCATTGCTAAGGACACCGTTCCTGCTAAAGCTACAAAAGAAATTACGGGAAGAAAGCCTAATGAAGTGAGCACTGACTATATAACCGGTAACGGGCGATATCGCAAGTTAAACACAATTACTGTGGTAGGCTGGACAGAAGAGGAAAGCCCTAAAAAGATTTTGAAAGAAGGAGAAATCAAAGTAGATGTTGAGGCTAAATTTTCGGGTAACTGGAATAATTTCCTGGAGAGAAATCTCGATGGCCAAATTCCTACCCAAAACGGCGCCCCTGCCGGTAATTACGAAGTATTGGTTCGATTTGTTGTAAACGAAGATGGCACCGTTTCAAACATAGAACCCATTACCAACGAAGGGTATGGCATGGAAGAAGAAGTGGTACGGATTTTAAAAAAATCTCCGGAATGGTACCCTGCCATTAATAATAATAATGCAGAAGGGAAGAATAAGCCGGTAAAATCTTACCGTATTCAGCCCATCAATTTCTATGTAATGAGAAAAACGGCAAAAGCTGACGAAAGCAGCCCCCGGAATATAGGTATTGTTACTCGCCCATCATCTCCCGGCAATTCCGGAAAAGAGCCTGAAGTTTTTACCAGGGTAGAAACAGATGCTGCTTATCCTGGTAATTGGAATGCTTTCATTGCAAGAAATTTAGATAGAAAGGTGGCCGTAAATAATAATGCACCCAAGGGCTCTTACACTACAGCTGTGCAGTTCATTGTATCAAAAGAAGGTAACGTCACGGATGTGAAAACCGTTGGTAAAAAAGCAGGATATGGCATGGATGAAGAGGCTGTTCGGGTAATTAAAAAATCGGGGAAGTGGAAACCTGCCATTCAAAACGGCAGAGAAGTAGTGGCATATCGCACAGAGCTTATAAAATTCGAAGTTTCCGACCAGATGCCAAAGATTAACCCGCAATCACCATAATTGCCTTAACCTATAAATGAATTGAAGAAAGATTAACCCGCCAACGGTATTGTTCTTAATGATTCACAAACCACCTGCGACAGGAAAGGACTGGCATCTCCGCCGTTTTTAATAATATCACGAACAATTGTAGAAGCCACCGATGTGTATTTGGGCTCACCGGTAAGAAACACCGTTTCGATTTCCTTATCTAAAGCACGGTTGGCATCTGCAATTGTTTTTTCGTATTCAAAATCGCTTACATAGCGTATGCCTCTTAGTATAAAACGTGCTCCTATTTTTTTACAAAAGTTAACGGTCAACCCCTCGTAAACGGCCCCCTGTACCCTGTCGGCATTTCCGTAAATATCTTTAATCCACTGCAAACGCTGAGAGGTAGAAAACATAGGCTTCTTGGAGGTGTTAAATCCTATGCCCACGATAATTTTGTCAAACAACGGCAGCGCCCTGTTGATAATATCTTCATGACCTAATGTAATAGGATCAAAGGTTCCGGGAAATAAACAGATTCTTTCAGACATTTATGCAGACATTAGATGTTAGATACTTGATGCCAGATTTTAGATGTTAGATACTAGATATCAGATCCACACCATCAGCATTTTTATCATTTACTACTCATTACCTCCTATTCACTACTTCCCATTCCCTACTCACTACTTCCCACCCACTAATTATTCTTATTCGAGAGCAAATATAATACGGCCATACGCACCGCTACCCCATTTTCTACCTGTTGTAAAATAATAGACTGTCCGCTGTCGGCTACATCGCTATCCAGTTCTACGCCCCGGTTGATAGGGCCCGGATGCATGATCACTACGTCCTTTTTTAAACCCTCCAGCAATTTGCGGCTGATACCATAGCTCAGGTTGTACTCTCTCAATGAAGAAAACAATACCTGGTTTTGCCTTTCCAGCTGTATACGTAATACGTTAGCCACATCGCACCAGTTCAGGGTTTCTTCGAGGTTATAACTTACATTCACACCAAAAGCCTCCCGCGCATATTTGGGAATTAATGTAGGAGGACCACACAGTGTTACTTCAGCGCCCATTTTCTTTAAGAGATACATATTACTCATGGCCACGCGGCTATGGGTGATATCGCCGATGATAGCCACTTTGGTTCCTGCCAGCTTACCCACTTTTTCCCGTATAGAAAAAGCATCCAGTAAACCCTGGGTAGGATGTTCGTTAACACCATCGCCTGCGTTTACAATCGCTGCAGGGATATGTTGCGATAAGAAATGCGGGGCACCGCTGGCGCTATGCCGCATCACCACCATATCCACCTTCATGGATAAAATATTGTTCACAGTATCCAGTAATGTTTCGCCCTTGGAAACGGAAGACCCTGATGCGGTAAAATTGATCGTGTCGGCTGACAATCTTTTCTCTGCCAGCTCAAAAGAGATACGGGTGCGTGTTGAATTCTCGTAGAACAGATTTACAATGGTAACATCTCTTAAAGAGGGCACTTTTTTAACCGGCCGTTGTAAAACTTCTTTAAATTGAGTGGCGGTATCTAAAAAAAGAGAAATATCCTCCTTCGTGAGGTCTTTAATGCCGAGCAAGTGTTGCGTTGAAAGCTTCATTAAAAATCAAAGATAAAGGATGAAAATTAAATGTCCCACAACAAAATAAATTAATGCCAGCTTACCCGCCGGGTTACCTTGTAGGTGGCCTGATTTTATCTTCAAACTGGTTCATTTTCTGATTTCGGCGTGTAAGTGCCTGCCTAATCAAAGTGAGCTTACGAGGCCGGCTTTGCTCGAGATGAACGGAATAACACCAGCGTTCTCAGAATATTATACCAACCCTTTACAAACATCTGTTCATTTCCTTAATTTTATAATAATCAAGAAGATTGTCTATGGAATTTCTACAAAAGCTGGGCCTGTCGGCTATCAATAGCGGAACAGGTACAGGAAGTAACTGGCTCTCATCAGGTAACAGCGAAATACAATCCCTATCTCCTGTTGATGGAAAGCTCATTGGTGCAGTGCAAACTACCACCCGCGCCGATTACGAACTGGTAATTGAAAAAGCGCAGCAGGCTTTTAAAGAATGGAGGCTGTGGCCGGCGCCCAAGCGCGGAGAGATTGTTCGCCGCATTGGTGACGCGCTGCGCAATAATAAAGAGAACCTGGGTAAACTGGTCTCCTATGAAATGGGGAAAAGCCTGCAGGAAGGTCTGGGTGAGGTTCAGGAGATGATCGATATCTGCGATTTTGCTGTAGGTTTAAGTCGCCAGTTGCACGGCTTAACCATGCATAGCGAGCGCCCCGGACACAGGATGTATGAGCAATACCATCCGTTAGGCCTTGTGGGCATTATATCAGCCTTCAATTTCCCCGTTGCCGTATGGAGCTGGAATGCTATGCTGGCCTGGGTTTGCGGCGATGTTTGTATCTGGAAACCTTCAGAAAAAACGCCGCTTTGCGGCATCGCCTGTCAAAACATAGTAGCAAAGGTTTTTGAAGAACACCAGGTACCAGAAGGCGTTTCCTGCGTGGTTAATGGCAATGCCGAAACAGGTGAATGGATAGCTTCAGACGAGCGCATTCCCCTGGTATCTGCTACGGGTTCAACCCGCATGGGAAAGGCCGTAGCTGCAAAAGTGGCGCAACGCTTGGGCCGCTCCCTGCTAGAGCTGGGTGGAAATAATGCCATTATCATTTCCAAAGACGCTGATCTGAATATTGCAATACCAGCCGCTGTTTTCGGTGCAGTGGGTACAGCCGGCCAAAGGTGTACCACTACCCGCAGACTGATTATTCATGAAGATATTTACGAAGCTTTTAAAGAAAAACTGGTCAAAGCTTACCAGCAATTAAAGATCGGCGACCCGTTGGACGCCGGTAACCATGTTGGCCCGCTGATTGACAAGGCTGCCGTAAACGCCTACACTAATGCGATCGCAGACTGTGTGCAACAGGGCGGGCATTTTGTAGTTAAAGGAGGCGTGTTGAACGACGAAGCCTTTGGCAGTGGTTGCTATGTGCAGCCTTGTATTGCGGAAGTTGCCCACAATCTACCCATTGTGCATACAGAAACTTTTGCACCTATTCTTTACCTGATACGGTATAAGAACCTGGACGAGGCCATTCATATTCAAAACAGTGTACCCCAGGGGCTATCCTCTGCTATTATGACCAATAACCTCAGAGAAGCTGAACAGTTTTTAGCTGCTAACGGCAGCGATTGCGGCATTGCTAATGTGAATATAGGTACGTCCGGAGCCGAGATCGGAGGCGCATTCGGCGGCGAAAAGGAAACAGGCGGTGGCAGGGAAAGTGGCAGCGATGCCTGGAAGAATTATATGCGCCGGCAAACCAATACCATCAATTATAGTACCCAACTACCTTTGGCACAGGGCATTCAATTCGATCTGGGCTAATTTATTCAAAAAGGGAGGATAGCAATGGTAGCAGGCGATTATTTGAATGATCGCCCACTCAACAACCATTAAAACACCTTTCTTTCCGTTTATCATTTTATGATATTCTTTAAGCTATGTGTATTATTTTTGCAGATTGTTTTATTAAAATTATTGTTTTGCATGATTAGAGTATTAAGTGCGTTAGGTCTTGTTTTGATTGCCGGTAGTTTTTCTCTTGATGTTGCTGCCCAGGATTCAGCTCCCGATAAAAACGAAAGCGTGCCGAAAGGCTGGCACTTGAAAGACCTACAAAAAGATGGTTTATATGGAATTAGCCTTGACCAGGCCTACGACTTTTTAAAGTCAAAAGGATTAAAAAGTACCCCGGTAATAGTAGGAATTGTAGACTCTGGGATTGACACTACCCATGAAGATCTGAAGCCTGTTTTATGGGTAAATACCAAAGAGATACCCGGCAACGGCATTGATGATGACGGGAACGGGTATATTGATGATATATATGGGTGGAACTTTTTAGGCAGCAAAGACGGAAAAGAAAATGTTACCAAAGATTCGTTTGAAGGGGCTCGGGTGTACTGGAAGTATAAGCAAAAGTTCGAAGGCAAGGCTGAAAGCCAGATACCTGCCGGTGAAAAAGCCGATTACCAACTGTGGCTGAGAGCAAAACAGGAAATTACCAAAGATGCTACCAATAAAGAAGAAGTAGAGTTTATGAAACTGATGGCCCAGGTTTTAAAGGAAGGCGACGCCATCATCAGGAAAGATCTGAACAAAGAAGTATATAGCTGTAAAGATCTAAATACATATACTCCGCTGGCCGCAGCTGCTACCAAAGTAAAGCAGATCATGATGGCCACCTGCAAAGGAAATGACAATTATGATATAACCAGCAAAATGCTGATAGACGATGTACAAAAGGATGTTGACAAAGCGTCGCTTTTAGAACAGCCGCCCACTAACTACCGCGCTGATATCGTAAAAGACAATTACAATGACTTTAACGATAAGTACTATGGCAACAATAATGTTTTGGTAGATAATGAGTCTGCCATGCACGGTACCCATGTTGCGGGTATTATTGGCGCGGCACGCAACAATGGATTAGGCATGGATGGCGTGGCCGATAACGTAAAGTTAATGAGCATCAGAGCCGTTCCTGACGGTGATGAACATGATAAAGATATTGCGTTAGGTATACGTTACGCAGTTGATAATGGCGCCCGTGTTATTAATATGAGCTTTGGCAAAGGCTACTCGCCTGAGAAAAAATGGGTAGATGATGCCGTTAGATATGCTGAAAGTAAAAATGTATTATTGGTGCATGCAGCCGGCAATGATGCTGCTAATGTGGATACGGCCTATAATTTTCCATCGGCTAAATTCGCAGATGGTAAAAGGCCTCAAAGCTGGATTACCATTGGTGCAAGCGGCGATAAAAAATCGGGTGGACTAACAGCCAGCTTCTCCAACTACGGGAAAAAAGAGGTGGATATTTTTTCGCCTGGTGTAAAGATCTACTCAACTGTTCCGGGCGGCAATACCTATGCAGATTTACAGGGAACCAGTATGGCAGCACCTGTAGTATCGGGAGTAGCTGCGCTTATTATGAGCTATTACCCTAATCTTTCTGCGGTACAGGTGAAAAATATCATTGAAAAAAGCGTAAGCAAACCTTCCGACAGAGTGAAGAACCCAGGCGGCGGCCCGGATGTTAACCTGTCTGAGCTATCTGTATATGGAGGTATTGTAAATGCCTATAAAGCTGTTAAGTTAGCCAATGAAGAAAGCAGGCTGACAAAGGCCGCTTCGGCTAAGAAACCTACGGCAACAAAGAAAAAGAAATAGCCATTCTTGTTTTTAAGATAATTAAAGGCTACCTTAATGGTAGCTTTTTTTATACCTTAAAAGCAGGCAAATTATTAAAAATGGAGGCGATAAAAGCTATTCTTGCTGATATGGCCTGCAGTCAAAATCTTCAAACTGAAAACTACTAATGATTGACCAGTGAAATAAAGCAAATACTCCTGTTTGGCGCAGGTAAGTCTGCGACGGTATTGATCGGCTATTTGCTCGATCAATCTGATCGCTGCAAATGGAAGTTAACTGTAGTGGATGCCGATCTTCTTTTAGTGCAATCGAAGATAAAAGGGCACCCCAACGGTTCTGCATTGTCTTTTAATATCAGTGAGGCGGAAGAAAGACGCCATACCATCAGCCAGGCGGATATTGTTATATCTATGCTCCCTCCTGCATTACATTATCTTGTGGCGCAGGATTGTGTTGCTTATAGCAAACATCTCCTGACCGCTTCTTACCTGGATGAGTCCATAAAAAAGCTGGAAGCTGAAATCAGCCGAAAGGGTTTACTATTTCTTTGCGAAATGGGTCTTGACCCCGGTATTGACCATATGAGCGCTATGCAACTGATACAGGGAATCAAAAGCCAGGGAGCAGTTATCAGAAGTTTTAAATCACATTGCGGAGGACTGATAGCGCCCGAAAGTGATGATAATCCATGGCATTATAAAATAACATGGAACCCCGCCAATGTAGTCAACGCTGGCAAAACAGGCGCAGTATACAAGTATGGGGGGAAAACCATAGAAAAAAGTTATAAGGAGATCTTTAAAAACAACCCGACAGTTAAGATAAATGGTGCCGGATCTTATGCTTATTATCCTAACAGAGATTCTCTTTCCTATGCAACTCTATATGGACTGGAAACAGCTGATACTTTTATGCGAACCACCTTGCGCCATCCACACTTCTGTAAAGCCTGGCAATATATAGTCGAAGCAGGGTTAACCGATACTGCTCCTTTTAAAGAAGCTGTTCCATACAGCGATACTGCTGACTGGTTTAATCAAACGATTCAGCAGCGCTATCCATTGGCCTCTTTTGATCGTTATATCGACACCGTAGTTGCTGAAGCCGACAGAGCATTGATACGAAAACAGTTTACTTATTTGGGGCTGAATAACAGGCACCCGCTCCCTCCACAAGCCAGATCTTCAGCCGATGCACTTCGTTATTTATTGGAAACTCATTTGAAAATGGCCCGGGATGACAGAGATATGATCATCATGCTTCACGAAGTTGATTATGAAAAAAACAATCGCTTATATTCAACAAAAAGTTGTATGATTGTAAAAGGCGATAACGCTTTAAACACAGCGATGGCCAAAACAGTGGGTCTCCCGTTAGGTATAGCCGCTGAACTGATACTTGAGAAAAAAATAAACATTGCGGGCTTAAAAATTCCTGTTACCAGGGAGATTTACGAACCGGTTTTAATTAAATTAAAAGAAAAGAAAATTAAGTTTGAAGATTTGTAAATTAAGTCATTAAATACCGAAGTAAATAAAACGAAACCATTTATTTACTTACAACGAAATAAACCATAACAATTTAATCGCTTCACCTATATTTGTAGGCCTTGCCAAATCGAAAGGATATATAATTTATATGCAACACATCATCTATCTCGTACCAGTGATGGCCATCATTGGCTTATTGTACACGTATGTCAAATTTAAATGGGTAGCCAGGCAGGACGCCGGTACTCCGCGAATGAAAGAAATCAGCAACTACATTAGTGTAGGTGCCATGGCCTTTTTAAAAGCCGAATGGAAGATATTGGGCTACTTTGTAGTAGTAGTAGGTATTTTATTGGCAGTGCTTGCTCAAACCAATCCTCATTCGCACTGGATGATATCTGTAGCTTTTGTTCTTGGAGCAGTTTTAAGTGCCCTTGCCGGTTATATAGGTATGCGTTCGGCCACCTTATCAAATGTACGTACAGCACATGCGGCAAGAAGCAGCTTGAAAAAGGCTTTAAATGTATCGTTTGGCGGTGGTGCGGTAATGGGCGTAGGTGTGGCTGGTATGGCCGTTTTAGGGTTAGGAGGATTATATATTTTGTTAAAGGCTTATTTCGCTCCCGATGCAGCACTCAACTCTCATGAAATGATCCAGACCATCGAGGTACTAACGGGCTTTTCATTGGGTGCCGAATCGATAGCTTTGTTTGCCCGCGTAGGTGGCGGTATCTATACCAAAGCGGCTGATGTAGGCGCCGACCTTGTCGGAAAAGTGGAAGCAGGGATTCCGGAAGATGATCCCCGCAACCCCGCAACCATTGCAGACAATGTGGGTGATAATGTTGGCGATGTGGCCGGCATGGGAGCCGATCTTTTTGGCTCTTATGTAGCTACCGTTCTGGCAACTATTGTACTGGGACAGCAAATCAATATCGTAGACGGCACCGATGTTTTAGGAGGCTTCTCTCCCATTATCTTACCTATGTTAATCGCAGGTATCGGAATTCTGTTCTCTATTATAGGCACCCTGTTTGTAAAGATCAGTGAAACCGCCAGTATCAGCACTGAAACGGTGCAAAGAGCACTGAATATGGGCAACTGGGGTTCTATGATATTAACAGCCATTGCTTCTGCCGGCCTGGTGATTTGGCTGCTGCCTCACCACATGGAGTTGCGTGGTTTCGCATTTACCAAGTATGGCGTACTGGGAGCCATTGGTGTAGGCCTGCTTGTAGGCGCTCTAATGAGTATTATTACCGAATACTATACAGCAATGGGCAAACGGCCGGTGAATATGATTATCAAAAAATCATCAACAGGGCATGCTACCAATGTAATCGGAGGCTTGGCTATTGGTATGGAATCAACCTTCTTACCTACCATAGTTTTGGCTGCGGGTATATGGGGATCTTACGAATGTGCCGGTCTTTATGGAGTAGCCATTGCGGCCGCTGCTATGATGGCCACTACTGCTATGCAGCTGGCTATTGATGCTTTTGGCCCTATTGCAGATAACGCGGGTGGTATTGCTGAAATGAGTGAGTTACCTAAAGAGGTAAGAGAAAAAACAGATGTGCTGGATGCGGTGGGTAATACAACTGCTGCCACCGGTAAAGGTTTTGCAATTGCATCGGCTGCTTTAACGGCGCTCGCTTTGTTTGCTGCCTTCGTGGGTGTGGCTAAAATCGATGGTATTGATATATATAAAGCTAATGTACTGGCCAGCCTTTTCGTAGGCGCTATGATCCCCTTCCTCTTCTCATCGCTTGCTATACGAGCAGTGGGTGAAGCAGCTATGGCAATGGTAGCCGAGGTACGCAGGCAGTTTCATACTATTCCTGGCATCATGGAAGGTACCGCTACGCCCGAATACGATAAATGTGTTGAAATATCCACCGAAGCATCGATCAAAAAAATGATCGTTCCGGGAACTATCGCCATTATATCGCCTTTGGTGATAGGCTTTATGCCAGGCCTCGGCGCCGAAGCATTGGGCGGATTTTTAGCAGGCGCTACAGTTAGCGGGGTATTATTGGGAATGTTCCAGAATAATTCCGGCGGCGCATGGGATAACGCTAAGAAGTCTTTTGAAAAAGGTGTGGAGATCAACGGTGAAATGTACTATAAGAAATCAGAGCCACATAAAGCATCTGTAACGGGTGATACCGTGGGCGATCCGCTGAAAGACACATCAGGTCCGTCTATGAATATCCTGATTAAATTAATGTCGATCGTTTCTTTGGTGATTGCGCCAACCCTTGCACAGCTGGAAAACCCGGCTACGGCAGCCACCAACCACAACCCGGTTTTAATTCCTAAAAAAGTTAAAACAATGACAGAAGTAGTGAATACTAAAGATGGTCCCAAAGAAGTAACTTTTGAAGTGATGGATACTATACGATTGTAGCAAAATAAATTTACCAATAAAAAGGTCGCCGGTTGGTGACCTTTTTTTTAATATCATACCAGGCCGACATCAATTTTAATTGAAAAGCATCCAACTGATTTGTGGAGACAAAAATCTCGGCATATAATCCTGGTCAGTGCCTCCAATGGCAGGAAAGTGGAGTTAAAACCGGTGACCTTTTTTAGGGGTATACCTATTGTTCAGGCATATCTGCCTGATACAATTCATTTATTGCAATCAGATAACCGCATAAAAAAACTTCCGCAGTTGCGGAAGTTTTAATTAAGTAGAAATATTGATTTACAAAGTAAGCTTCCAGCCGTCTCTGTACTCTCTTTTTACAAACTGGTTGGCTTCATCGAAATTAGTAACCTTCATGTTTACAGAATCCCATAATAATTTCTTTCTGCCTAAATATTTATCTTCCCAACCTTTTAACTTAGGATTTACCATCATTGCACTGCGAATGGCCAGGTTACCCATTAATATGCTTTCAGTAAAAGGCCCTGCATACTCGAATGGTGAGCTGGTTACTCCTTTTCCATGACCGGCAATACAAGCATTAACCCACTGAAGATAATGACCTTCGGGTACGCGCTTAATGGTTTCCTTAGGCATTGTTTTTTCCTTCATTAATTTGGTAGGCAATAACCTGGGATTAGCACCATAGCAATCCATCAGCAGTTTACCTTTTGTACCAATAAATAAACAACCTCCATCCCAGTTTCCGAAAGCTTCTTCCGGACCTAATTCGTCAGGACGTTGAGGTAACAAGCCACCATCATACCAGGAAACTTTCAGGTTACCTTTTTTATCAGTACGGGGATAGTTCAGGTGTATGATAGACGCCATTGGTGCGCTGTCGATATAGTTAGACTCTTTCCACATATCGCTCCACTGATTAGCAATACTACATTCGGCCGAATCAGGATGCTTAATAGGTAAAATACGATAGATCGGATCCATAATGTGGCAAGCCATATCACCTAATGCACCGGTTCCGTATGCCCACCAACCGCGCCAGTTAAATGGCACATAAGCAGGATTATATTCTTCTTTCTTTGACGGTCCTACCCACAGATCCCAGTTCAGTTCTGATGGAATAGGATGATTACCGCTAGGCTTAGGCAAGCCATGTGGCCATACCGGCCTGTTCGTCCAGGAGTGTACTTCGTATACATCTCCTATAAGACCTGCCTGGTATATTTCTTTGGCTTTACGAACACCATCGCCCGATGCACCCTGGTTACCCATTTGGGTTACCACTTTATATTTTTTAGCAGCTTCCGTTAAAATACGAGCTTCGTAAATGTCGTGCGTCAAAGGTTTCTGCGTATACACATGTTTCCCCAATTGCATAGCCGCCAGGGTTGCCACAGCGTGGGTATGATCGGGAGTACTAATGCTGCAGGCATCAATATTATTCTTTTCCTTCTCCAGCATTTCCCTGAAATCCTTGTAATAATTGGCCTTGGGGAATCGCTCTCTTGACTTAGCTGCCTGGCGATCATCAACATCGCAAAGCGCAACGATATTCACGTTGGGACTTTTGGCAAAAGAGGACAGATCGCTCTCTCCTTTACCGCCCGCACCGATACCGGCAATATTTAATTTATCACTGGGAGCCACGAAACCACGCCCCAATACATTTCGGGGTACAATAGTTACCCCCGCGCCAACAATGGCCGCATTCCTGATAAAACTTCTACGAGAACCGGAAAGACTTTTTTTCATATTGCATGTAATGTTTATAAGTATTAATTATTTATTTAGAGATACATGTTACATCTTATTGCCTTACTTCTTCTGTTACTTTACTCCTCAATTCGTTACTAAAACTCACTTCTACTTCAAAATTCAAAGGGGCATAATAATCTTTGATAATTTTCCGGATCTTCTCTTTCGACTGCTCCTGGTATCCGGCATTACCCTCCAGCTGTGCTTTTGATTGTGTATATAGCTTTTGTATCAGCTTGTTATAGGCGGCTTCATCGTTCCCCTCAAACAGACCCTTTTTTGTAGAAGCATCAGTCCGGTCCAGCCTCAACTCATAGCTCAAAAGTTTAGGATTCGGCAATACAATAAAAACCTGCTTATTCTTCTCCTCAATATTAATCCGCTGGTTGTCGAGGTTGATTCCGTATTTGGCTACGTAAGGTACGGAAATATTAAATGTTCGCTCAAGAAACAATTTTTTAAAATTATCGGTAATACTGCCATCATTTGCTATATTGCTACTCTTAATGCTTGCATTGCCCTGAACTTCGAGTGCAGAAAGTTCTGCAATCTGTTTAATCAGGACATCATTCATTACCACATTATCCACGGTTTTTGACGCACTCTTCCTTCCAAGAAAAAATGCCAGGAAGCCGATAATGATAATCAGTAAAAAAATAAAAAAAGACGAAAACCGATTGCGCATGAAACCAGATTGTTGCCCAAAGTTTAATGAATAAAATCAGTTTGCCAAATTTTGCAAAATAGATTTTGCAGATTTTTGACCATATTTGTATATTGTATTTTTTTTCTCGCTAAACATATTTGCTATATGTCCGATTTACAAATTAAGAAACAACCTAAAAAATATGACGTTGTTATAGTAGGATCTGGTGCCGGAGGTGGTATGGCCGCCTATACTTTAGCTAATGCCGGCCTGAGTGTATGTATGCTGGAAGCTGGTCCTATGTATAATCCCCAAAAAGAGATTTACCAGCTCAAGAACCCTTGGGAATCTCCACGCCGTGGCAGAGCTACAAAATACCGGCCTTTTGGCGACCTTGATGCCTGTTATGGCGGGTGGGAAATAGAAGGTGAACCTTATACACGCGCCAATGGTACCGAATGGGAATGGTTTAGAGCGCGTATGCTGGGTGGCCGAACCAATCACTGGGGCCGTATATCTCTTCGGTTTGGTCCGAAAGATTTTAAAGGCTATAGCAATGATGGTGTAGGAGCCGATTGGCCTATAACCTACGATGATATAAAACCTTACTACGATAAAGTAGATAAACTGATAGGTATATTCGGAAGCGTGGAAAATATTCCCAATGAACCAGATGGTATTTTCTTACCACCGCCCAAACCAAGGCTGCATGAGCTTTTCATAAAAAAAGGTGCAGAAAAAGCCAATGTACCGGTAATACCGTCAAGGCTTTCCATCCTTACCAAAACGATTAATGAAGACAGGGGCGCCTGCTTTTTCTGTGCACAATGCGGCAGAAACTGTAGCATGGCTAAAGCCGATTTCTCTTCATCCAATGTGTTAATATACCCGGCCTTAAAAACCGGCAAGCTGGATGTAATTGCCAATGCCATGGCAAGGGAAGTATTAACCGATACAGAGGGTAAGGCTACGGGCGTATCCTACGTAAGCAAAGAAGACATGCTGGAATACCAGGTAGAGGGGCGCGTGGTTATATTAGCCGCCAGCGCCTGTGAAACTGCCCGTTTATTGCTGAACTCTAAATCGCAGCGGCATCCCAACGGGTTGGCCAATAGCAGCAATGTTGTAGGCAAATACCTGCAGGATAGTAATGGTGCAGCCATGGGTGGTTACCTGCCACAGTTGTTTGGAAGGAAGCGCTACAACGAAGATGGTGTGGGTGGCATGCACGTTTATACACCCTGGTGGGGCGATAATAAAAAACTGGATTTCCCACGTGGCTATCATATTGAATATTGGGGAGGCTTTGGCCAGCCATCTTACGGGTTTGGTATGGGCATGGAAGGTATGAATGGCAAGCATGAAGTAAATGGCAAAAAGAAAGAAGCTGGTGGGTATGGTGCTTCATTAAAAGAAGACGCCAGGTATTTTTACGGCGCAACTGTGGGTATGGGTGGTCGCGGAGAAGCCGTTGCCTTTGAACATAACAAGTGTGAAATTGATCCGAACGTAGTAGATAAATATGGTATCCCTGTTTTGCGCTTTGATGTAAAACAAAGCGATTATGAGATAAAACAGGCCAAGCACATGAAGGAAACCTTTAAAGAGATCATGCATAATATGGGCGCTGTTATTACCTGGGGTGATGACGGACCTGAGAATAATTATGGACTTGACAAGCCAGGCTATATCATTCATGAAGCAGGTACAGCACGTATGGGCGACAATGCAAAAACTTCTGCGCTCAATAAATGGAGCCAGGCACACGATTGTAATAACCTGTTTTGTGTGGACGGCAGCCAGTTTACTTCGCAGGCCGATAAAAATATTACCTGGACTATACTGGCTTTAAGTATGAGAGCCAGTGAGTATATTATTGATGAGATGAAAAAGCAAAACCTATAGTTGAAAGTTGTTGGATGACAGTTGACAGTTTCGATTACAGTCATCGGTCAACTATCATCTGTCATTCTTAAAATAAAGATATGAAACGTCGCGATTCCCTTAAATATATAGCCGCTTCCGCACTGGCTTCAGCTGCTATTGCAACAGGCTGTACTCCTGCCGCCCAAAAAGAAGAAGCCAAAGCTACCGATGCTGCAAAGCCCGGTATACATAGGTACGAAGATGAGCAGTTGAATGAAGAAGCCGTAAACCGGATGCCTAAGTTCTTTAATGAGCACGAATTGGCTACATTAACGATTTTGGGTGATATTATTATTCCAAAAGATGAAGTAAGTGGCAGCGCCAGCGATGCGAAGGTTACCGACTTTATTGAATTCACGGTTAAAGATCAACCCCGTTTGCAGGTTCCCATGCGCGGCGGTTTAAGATGGCTGGATGTGCATTGCCTGAAGAAGTTTGGAAAGACCTTTAAAGATATTACCGATCCACAACGCATCGAAATAGTAGATCTGATCGCCTACCCCGAAAAAGCAAAAGATAAAAAAGAGCTGGCGCCGGGTGTTGCCTTCTTTTCTACTATGCGCGATCTTACGGTTACCGGATTTTACACTTCAGAGATTGGGGTAAAAGACCTGGGTTATGCAGGTAACCGTCCCAACCAGTGGAACGGAGTACCTGATGAAGTATTAAAGCAATATGGCTTCTCTTATACTGAGAAAGAATTAAAAGAGTGTTTGAGCTTTGACACGCCCACTCCTTTGGCAAGCTAAAAACTATAGCTAAGTAGATTTATTATAACACACTTAGTTCAATAATATAATCAACTTTTTCTACCCTGGCAGCTTCCGGAATGGTAAGCTGCCATTTATTTTGTATTCTTTTCAAGTCAACCTTTTTACCATCATTTAAAGAAACCGCGCTCAGCTTTTTGTCAACAAAGGGCAACTCAATAACGCTGGTGCTATCCGTGTTTAAAAGATGCAGATAATATTTCTTTTCTTTTGCCGTAACCACACCCCATTTTTGAGGAGGCATTATATTGCCCCTGGTTCCGTAAATAGTGTGCCCATATCTACTCATCCAGTTACCTACAGCCTGTAACGTATCTTTAAACTCCTGCTGAATATCGCCGTTCGGCATCGGCCCTATGTTTAATAGTAAATTCGCATTACGTCCTGCAGCACCTACCAGGTAGCGGATCACTGTTTCGGCACTTTTATAATTTTTATCGCCCAGGTTAAATCCCCAGGAATTACTCATGGTTTCACAGGTCTCCAAAGGCAGGGCATCAGAAGCTTTTTGATAACTTAAGCCAGATGTATTTTCACCAGGCAGGTCCCTTTCAAACATCTGGAAGTCTTCACCGGCAAATGGTGTTTGATGGTGATTATTACCAATCATGCACTGCGGCTGTAACCGATGAATCAGGCTGTATATTTCATCATACTTCCAGTCTAACCTCGACGAAAGATCTGTATGTCCTTCGGGGTTCGTCTGATCCCAATGCCCGTCGAACCAGATGGTACCTATTTCTCCGTAGTTAGTAAGCAGCTCAGTTAACTGTGCTTTCATAAAATTCAGGTAGCTGGCATAATCGCCTTTGCCTGTACGACCACTGTGCTGGCCGGTTCGCCCTGTTCTCCAGGGATAGTCTTCTCTTGTCCAGTCGAGCAGAGAATAGTACAAACAAAGCTTGATGCCTTGCGCTTTACATTCGTCGGCCAGCATTTTTAAAACATCTTTCTTGTAGGGTGTATTGGTAATTTTCCAATCAGACTGTTTGGTATCCCAATTACTAAAACCATCGTGATGCCGGGATACAAAAGTGATATATTTCATACCGGCCGCCTTGGCCATTGCCACCCATTGTTTAGGATCGTAAGCAGTAGGATTATAAAAATCCTTAAGATGTGCATACTCGTGAATCCGAAGCTTCCGGTTATTCATTACCCATTCGCCATCACCGGGTATACTAAAAACGCCCCAATGAATAAAAAGTCCAAACTTCATATCCTGGAACTGTTTGCGGGCTTCGATAACAGGGGCAGACGGGGTATAATTACTTTGTGCTGCCGCACCGCTCATAATACCGCAGAGGGTTATAGCAAATAAAAATCTTTTCATAATAGCGCGCTTTAAGTGCAAATAATAATGATTGTCAGATATTGGAAGCCGAAGAAGTTGCTTATTAGTTTTTTACTGCCAGGGCGCGATGACGCAATGCTTTAAGAAAGAAATGCGCTTGTAACCCTTGCGTCTTAGCGACCTTTCGGTTCAATACTTATAAAATTAAAACAATGATGCATCTATTGATTGCGCAAACGTTTGATCATTTCGATGCGAGTTATTTATTGCTGAAATGGTATTTAAAACTTATTTTGCTGCTAAACTTTCCATATGCGCTATGTATCAGCGGGTATCCTGTTTATAGTTACTATAATTACGGCCTGCTCTCCCAAAACTTCTAAAGTAAAATCATCAGATAATGATTGGACGACCCTCTTTAACGGCAAAGATCTGAAAGACTGGTTTGTGAAAATACACCATCATGAGGTAGGCGACAACTACGGGCAAACATTCCGTGTGGAAGACGGTATCATCAAAGTGCGTTACGATAAATACGATGGCTTTAATGAAAGGTACGGACACCTTTACTACAAGACGCCTTTTTCTAAATATCATCTGAAAATGGAATACCGCTTTGTGGATGGTTGGATGAAAGATGCTCCTTCCTACACTATTTTAAACAGTGGTGTCATGTATCATTCGCAGGATCCACGTACCATGCCCAAAGAGCAGGATTGGCCCATATCGGTTGAAATGCAGTTTTTGGCGGGCCTGCCCGATGGCCAACCCAGGCCTACCGGCAATATGTGCTCGCCGGGAACTGAAATTGTTTACCAGGGCACTAAATACAACGGGCACTGCCTGAATTCAACTTCCAAAACCTATCCGCCCGGCGAATGGGTAACCGCTGAATTGATTGTATTAGGCGACTCGCTTATTACTCACATGATCAACGGAGATACGGTATTACAATATTCTAAACCAAGCATCGGTGGTGGTGTGGCCAACCGTTACGACCCGAAACAAAAAGTGGAAGGAAAACCGCTGGTTTCAGGGTATATAGCTTTACAAAGCGAGGGACAGCCGATAGACTTCAGAAATATACAGTTGAAGAACCTGGAGAAGTAATAGATATTAATATATTATTTCCCTGGCTTTCAACCGCAAAGCCGCGAAGGCGCCAGGTTTCCTAATGAATAACCAGACACTATCTTCTCTTTGCGCCATTGCGGCATGGCGGTTAAAGAAAAAAATCGATCTCTATTCCGTAATTTCGCCGCGTGATTTCGCAGCAGAGCATACAGGAAATTCTTTCGCGCATTGATATTATTGATGTCGTGGGCGAGTTTGTAAAATTGAAAAAAAGAGGCGCTAACTACCTGGGCAACTGTCCTTTTCATAATGAGAAAACTCCTTCCTTTACCGTTTCACCTTCGAAGGAAATTTATAAATGTTTTGGCTGTGGCAAAAGTGGCAACACCATCAGCTTCGTTATGGAGCATGAAAAATACAGCTATGTAGAAGCTTTAAAATGGCTGGCCAATAAGTATGGTGTTGAAGTAGAAGAAACATTTGTAAGCCAGGAACAAAAAGAGCAGTTTCAAACCGCCGATAGTCTTTTTATTATTAACAGTTTTGCTGAGAAATTCTTTATCGACCAGCTTTTCAAAACCGAAGAAGGCCGGGATATTGGTTTAAGCTATTTTAAGGAAAGGGGCTTCCGGGAAGGTATCATAGAAAAATTCAGGTTAGGGTATTCGCCAGAGGCAAGAACCGCCTTTACAGATGAAGCACTATCTCAGCAGTACAATAGAGAATTGTTGCTTAAAACCGGGTTGATTGCCGAACGCAATGGTAACCTGCAGGATAATTACCGTGGACGGGTTATCTTTCCCATACATAATAATAGTGGTAAGGTAATCGGTTTTGGGGCCAGGATACTAAAAACCAATGAAAAGGCCCCCAAATATATCAATACACCGGAGAACGAGCTTTATGTAAAGAGCAAGATTCTTTACGGGTCCTACTTTGCCCGCGCAGCAATAGACAAAGCAGATGAATGCCTGTTAGTAGAAGGTTATACCGATGTGGTATCACTTCATCAGGCTGGCATTGAAAATGTGGTTGCCTCCGGAGGTACTTCCCTTACCATTGATCAATTAAGGCTGGTAAGAAAGTATACCAACAATCTTACGATCATTTATGATGGTGACAGTGCGGGTGTGAAAGCCGCTTTGCGTGGCCTGGATCTTGCTCTCGAAGAAGGTCTCAATGTAAAGCTGGTATTGATTCCCGATGGTGAAGACCCGGACAGCTATGTCAATAAAATGGGTGCTGCTGCATTTGTTCAGTTTGTTAACCAGCATAAAAAAGACTTTATTCTTTTTCAGCTGGAATTATCCCTGAAGGATATTGGAAATGACCCGGCTAAAAAGTCAGAATTGGTAAACAAAATTGCAGAGTCTATATCACGGGTTAATAAAACAGAAGACTTTACACGGCAGCAGGATTACATCAAGCAATCCTCTACCATTCTAAGCATTGATGAAGCAGGGCTGCATGCTCTGGTAAATAAATATATAAGAGACCGTATTACTTCGCAGGAAAGAAAATCAGCTTTTCCGGGAGCTGATCAGCAGGCTATAGCTAAAGCTGAAGCTACTAACTTCGATGACGCTACGTTTGATATGCTCTTTAAAGATCAGCTACAGGAAAAAGAACTGGCAAGGATCTTACTGGAATATGGTAACCGGTACTGGGATGATAATATATTGATTGCTGATTATGTTTTTGGCGAGATCGATGAATTAGACATTGAAGACAAAGATGTTTATAACCTTGTACATGCTATTAAAGAATTGGTTCAACGCAATCCCAAGCTATTTAATGATAAATATTTTATTTACCACGAAGACAAGCAACTCAGCAGTTTTGTCATTTCCCTTTTAAACCATCCTTACGAAGAAAGTAAAAAGTGGATTCAAAAAGCCGGACAAAATATGGGCTACCAGCGTACACTTTTCAAACAGGAGTACGAATCGTTTTTAAGAACTGTTTCTGATGGTAACGAGGATGAACTTAACCGGTTTAAATTGATCTCTGAGGATCGCACCAAGGATATCGTCATTTCGGCAATAAGATACCTGAAGCTGAAAAAGATCAAACGGATGCTATTGCAGAACCAACAGGATATGGAACTGGATAAGGCCTTTGAAAAATTTAAGGAACTGCATTTCATTCATCGCTCACTAAAAGATATGGAGCGGGAGATCACCGATCAGCTGGGCACCGTAATATTACACTAGTCTTATGCCAATTGCATTTTGTTTCTTAGATTAGTGGCTGGTATTGGCTTGTCGTTAAAATAAACCTTTGTCGAAATGGTCAAAAATATGCTGCTTGTTATACTACTACTTGTAGCGTATATAGCAGATGCACAAAAGCAGCCCGGCAAAACGCTACAACCTGCCCCCCTATCTGTTTTACAGAAAATATATCTTACTACCGATAAAATTATTTATACACCCAATGAGCAGCTTTGGTTTGCGGCTTACCTGTTCGAACATCATTTAATGGTTCGGGATACAGCTGATGTGTTAACATTAGGATTATATGATCCTGTATCCGACCAGATGATGACGTTAAAGAAATTTCCTATTTATAACCGCATTGCCACGGGTAATATTCTTTTACCAGACTCGCTAATAGCCGGCAGCTACAGCCTGGTTGCGTATACCAATATTCTGGACACGCGCAATATTCCGGTTGGCACCGGCTTCAAGCCACTGACCATATACGCAAGGACGGGCGATAAGGCCTTTACTACATCGCTACATATCTTAGATTCAATTTCTGCTGATGACAAAATAGCCATCCGGCATGAAATCGTTCCCGAATCTTACCAGCTCACTTTTAAAGATGCCCGCACCAGGTACCAGCTACCCGGTGAAAAATGGCGCACACTCGACCTGGATAATTATGGCAAAGGCGTTATTTATATTAATTCGAAAGATATAAAAACGGCAAACCGATCCTTATCCGTTATTACCGTTTACAATGGTGATACAGTGAGAAACAGGATCAGGATACCCGAAAAAATCAGGCCTAAAGCCAGTTTATCTGCTTCATTTTATCCCGAAGGCGGATTTCTGGCGCCCGGATATCCGAACAGGGTATTCTGGGAAGTGGCCGATAAGCGTACCGCGGCCTCCACGCGCGCGCTCTTACTGGAAAATGACCAGGTAATAGATACAATAGAAACTATTGCGAATAGCGCCAGCTCTTTTTATGTGACAGCCAAAGCCGGACGGCAATACGCTGTTGCCTTGGACCTGCCGGACAGCAATCACATCAAATTCCCCTTACCACCTGTTGCTTCCGATGGGCTACGGTTTGAGATACCGGATATTGTGGTAAACGACTCGCTCACGATCGAACTTTGGTCAAAGGAAAAAAGAACCGTAAAATTAACGATGGTAGATGTAACCGGGCTTCCCTCGGTTCATCAGCTTGATATTAATGCATATAAAAAGCTAACGGTTTTGCTCGAGGATTTCGCCCGGGGACTGTGCAAAGTTTTTATAACAGACGAACAAAATAAAGTTTTAGCAAGATCCTACTTTTTTGCCCATTATAAAAGCAGGAATCAGCTTCATGTGGAAACGGACAGAGCCATATATAAAACAAGAGACAGCATTGCGCTGAAAGTTACCATCGCTGATAAAAGCGGAAACCCGCTCAATTCCATTGCTACCATAAGCTGTGCTTTACTAAGCCGTATCGATTTTGCAATGATGAAAAATGTTGAGTCGGACCATGACCTGGGGGTGGTTGCTTACAATGAACCCTCTTTTTTAAAGCGTCGAAATATTTTAGACAGCAGCCTCCTGCTCGAACACGTCATCAGGATGAAAAATATGGCAGATGATGATACCATTTCTACAACAGCTAATAGTTTGCCCGAAAAATTTTTAAAACCAGGCGTTCAATTAAAGCTGGCCAGGTTTGGAAAACGAGAAAAAAAAGCAATGGAGCTGGTCCTGTTTAGAGAATCTAATTTTTCATTCCTGAAAACGAATGAAGAAGGCATATTACCACTTTCAAATGATGAGCTGCTCGTGAACGACGGCAGAAAGATTTTTGTAAAAGGAATGGGTAAGAAAAATGGTGACTACTACGTTCAAACGGAGGATTCACTGGTGATGATTCACTCCAATTTTGAAGTACCCGTTTACAAGCCTCTTTACAGGGAGCAACAGCCCGATTTGCTGGCACTGTTAAAAACAGACAAAACAGAAAAGTTCTCCAGCACTATGGAAACCGTTATTGTACGGTCGAAGCGGGATTATGGAGCCATGGGGAGAGCTAACCCTTGTGGCGATTACGTATGCCAGTACAATATCCTTAATTGTCCCAATCACATCATACCATATAAATGGCCTGTAAGGGGTCAACGGTATCGTACATTTGGCGGTGAATTAATCTACCAGGGCTGTGATTACGAAAACAACATGTACCTGCCTTCCGCCAGCCTGGTTTATTTGCCGCGTACTTTTTTAGGTATGGATACAACCTTATTAAAACAGGAGTTTCCTGAATACCTGAGCACACTTTTGTGGCAGCCATTTAAAAAGCTTCGCAAAGACGGAGACAATCAACTGGTCTTTCATACCAGCGACCAGAAAGGAGTATACCTGATAACCGTACAGGGTTTTGCTGAAAATGGGCAACCCTTTTATGGAGAAAAAATGATACGGGTAGAAGATTAGTTCATCCAAAAAATTGTTTAGCCTTTAACCTTCCGTAAGCATATCATATACCACTACTCTTTCCCAGAGATGACTGTATTGGTCCACAAAAGCTTTATGTACCGGGTGCACCTGGTAGGCATCCTGGTCTTCCACGCTATTAAAGTACATCAACTCTGATACATGGAAGCTGTTATCTACAACATCGCGTTTTTCGGTAGATGCGGGAACACCTACAAGCATTTTTTTTACCTGCGGTATGGCTTTTAAAGTTTGCAAACCTTTTATCAGCTCTTTCCTTTGGGTATCACCCGGCTCTTTCAGCCAGAAAAAAACATGATGAATAATGGTAGATTTTTTTTGCTGTTCCATACTTAAAATAGTTGGCGCCACGGCTACAATTGCAGCATTCTTTATAAATTTCCGGCGGGGCGATTGTTTCATGAAATTGATATTATCGTGTTGTGATATTGTTACAAAGCCTAAAATACCGGTGTCGGGTTAATACCTAAAATTAATTTATAGCGAAAATGGTTGACGCATTATGCCGGTGTATTTTCTTTCACCACAATTAAATCGCTTAGTTCAACCTGCATCGGCAGCAAACCAATTTTTACTACCGCTCGTTTACCCTTTATTTCCAATACCTTTCCTACCTGGTGATTACGTCTCATCTTCACTTTATCACCCACTTTAATATCGCCACCTACTTCACTATATTTACTTTCCAGCTTCTTCTGCATTTTGCTGGCCTTTTTGCCTTCGGGCCGGTTAAACAACAGGGCAGCCATTTGTTTGATCAATTTCTGCTTATCTTCTTCTTTCTTCCACTCTATGGTTATTTGCTTCAGTTTACGCTCCATGTCCTTCAAATAAGTGATACGGTCTTCACTTATCTTGTTCTGCTCACGCAGCACTGCCACCTGCTGCTTATGGCGTTCCTTATCCATTACCTGCTGCATTTCTTTTTGCAGGCGTTCGTTTTCTTTGATCAGTCGCTCCAGCTCTTTATCTTTTTTAGCAATATCCCTTAAGTCCTGCTCGGTACGGTTCAATAGCTTATCCAGCCTGTATTGATCTTCTTCCACCAACCCCCGGGCTTTTTCGATCAGTCTTTTTTCCAGCCCGATCCGTTCCGCGATGGAGAAAGTATAAGAGCTTCCCGGCTTACCCACGATCAGCTGGTATTGAGGCTGTAATCTTTTTTCGTCAAACGCCATTGCTCCGTTCACAATACCGGCCGTTTTACCCGCCATTACTTTCAGGTTCAGGTAATGCGTGGTAACCACACCAAATGAATGCTTGCGTAGCAGCTCCAGCAAAATCACTTCTGCAAAAGCGCCGCCCAGGTTAGGATCACTGCCACTACCCAGCTCATCAATAAAGAACAAAGTTTTTCCATTGGCATTTTCCATAAAATGCTTCATGTGTATCAGGTGACTACTATAAGTACTCAGCTCAAATTCCAGGCTTTGGGTATCGCCTATATGGATCATCAGTTGTTTAAAAATACCAAATTCGCTTGATGGATGCACGGGCACCAGCAAACCGCTCTGCAACATCATTTGCAGCAAACCAATCGTTTTCATGGTTACGGTTTTACCACCAGCATTGGGACCGCTTATTACCAGTATCCGCTTGTTTTCATCCAAACTGATCGAAACCGGGATCGTTGGTTTATCAGCTCTCTTATTATATAGATATAAAAGCGGGTGATAGGCATTTACCAGGTGCACAAAAGCCTTGTCATGTACAATCGGGTACTCACCATTCACATCAACAGCAAACTTTGCCTTGGCTCGTGCAAAGTCATACTCTCCCACGATAACATGATAGACATTCAGCAGGTCCGCATATTTGGAGAGTCTGGAAGTTAGCTGGCGCAGTATACGGTATACCTCCTTCCGCTCCTGGTTTTCCAGGTCGCTGATATCGTTATTGAGGTGCATCGTATCTTCCGGCTCAATAAATGCCGTTTTACGGCTATCGCTTTCACCATGTAAAATACCTTTCACGGTACGTTTATGTTCGGCAAAAACCGCCAGCACCCTGCGGCCATTCATAAAGCTTTCTTCAATTTCGGCCAGGTACCCCTGCTTATTCAGCTTGGAAATGATACGGTCAAAAATCTTCCTCAGCTCCGTTCTTTTACGGTACAGGCTTAACCGGATCTCCTTCAACTCTTCGGAGGCCGAATCCTTTACATTTCCCTGGTCATCTATTATCTCATCAATAAGTTCAATAATAGCTTTTTCGTAATAAGTATGCTTTGCTATTTCGTACAAACCGGAGTAGACGCTCTTGCGTTCATCGTTAAACCAGCGGAAAATTTTCTCCATACTTTCCGCCAATTTACGGATCTGTATGAGGTCTTCCCCCTGCAAAACAGCACCCGCAATCGATAAAAGCTTTAATTCTTTGGCAAGATTTAAAATATAGTCGTTGGGGAAATAAATGCCATTGATCAGGAGCTGTTTAAATTCATGAGACTGTCTCAGTTCTGCATCAACAAATTTTTTATGGGTATGGATGCGCAGCTGGCTGGCTTTTTCCTGCGCAAAATTGCTTTGGCAATGGGCCACCAAAAGTTCCTTAACCTTCTCAAACTCTAACTGCAACGCCGCCGATTCGGGGTATAATTTCATGTGATTCTTCTCCTAGTAAAACCAGCAAAATTACGGCATTAATTGCTGCAATTCCTATTTTCGATAGCTGTAGGCAACGATAATTTCATATCAGGCAGGGTTTAAAAATGCTTTAACAGTAAGTAGCAAACCATAATAAACTTTTAACCGTAGGTATTGTTAGATTAAAAATAAAACAATGCATAAAATTCTTTTGCCGGCTCTTTTGACTATCTTAACTGCCTTTAGCGCCTGTGCGCAGAAGAAAAACAGTAAATTAGAATCTGTTCAATTTACGGGCCCGGAAAATAAAAAATCAACAATGGAAAATAAGAAAGATACAGCCACTTTTGCGAACGGCTGTTTTTGGTGTACGGAAGCCATTTTTCAGGATGTAAATGGTGTGGAAAAAGTAACCAGTGGTTATACGGATGGAGACACAAAAAAGCCGACTTACGAAGAAGTTTGCACCGGAACTACCGGATTTGCAGAAGCCCTTCAGATCGTATATGATCCTGCGGTGGTTTCTTTTGATGAATTACTAGAGATTTTTTGGAAGACTCATGATCCGACCACCTTGAATCGCCAGGGAAATGACGTTGGCACTCAATACAGAAGTGGCGTTTACTATCATAATGATAATCAGAGGGAAAAAGCAGAATACTACAAAAATGCTTTAGATAAAAGCGGTGCTTTCAGCGATCCAATTGTAACAGAGATCAAGTCGTTCCGCAATTTTTATCCTGCAGAAGATTATCATCAGGGGTATTTTAACGGTAATGAAAATAAAAACCCCTATTGTAAAGTGGTTATACGCCCCAAAGTAGATAAATTTAAAATAGCTTTTAAAGATAAATTGAAGAAATAACCTGTTAGGCTTGGTTTTTGTTGAAATAATAACACGGAGCAAGAAGGACAAATATAAAAACCTCACAGGGTAACAACTTGTGAGGTTTTTAATTTATTATCATATAATTAAGGATTGTAACTTATATTTTAGTTTATAGGTGCCATCATGATTGAGCCGGCTCTAAACCAGGTTCGGGCCGTCATGAATTAGAATATTTTAATCTGTCTTATCATATAATCGGCGTATCTTGCGGCCCGTTTCAAATTTTTTAAGCAATGTTGGATTTAAAAAATTTCGATCAGAATGCAGTTAGTAATCCCGAAAACAATGTTTTTGGATTGCCCAGTACAGAAGAAAACGCTGACCTGATTGTAATAAGTGTTCCCTGGGAGGTAACCGTAAGTTATGGATCGGGTACCGCAAAAGCTCCTGAAGCCATTTGCAGAGCCAGTCTCCAGGTTGACCTGTACGACCCCCAATTTCCCGATGCCTGGAAAAGAGGTTTTTACCTGACTCCCACTGATAAACAATTACAATTAAAAAGCGCTTACCTGAGAAGAGAAGCCGAGTTGTATATTGATTATATATCCCGTGGAGAAGAATTAAAGGCCAACCAGTTTATGTGTAAATCGATCCGCGAAGTGAATGAAGGCGGGGAATATCTCAATAACTGGGTGTATCAACAGGCAAAAATGCATTTGAAGAACAAAAAGCTCGTAGGGCTTCTGGGTGGCGATCATAGCACTCCCTTCGGATTGTATAAAGCCCTGGCGGAGCAACATGATGAATATGGAATCCTGCAAATAGACGCTCATTGCGACCTGAAGAAGGCCTATGAAGGGTTCAAATACTCACACGCCAGCATCATGTATAATGCGCTGAACGAGATTCCCCAGATCAAAACCATTACCCAGGTAGGCGTAAGGGATATGAGCCAGGACGAATGGGAATATATACAGAACAGCAACGGACGGGTGATTCCTTATTTCGACCAGGACATCAAGGAAAGACAATTTGGCGGCGATACTTTTAGAGAAATTGCAGCTGAAATAATTGATAGCCTCCCACAAAAAGTACATATCAGCTTTGATATCGATGGCCTGGATCCCAAACTTTGCCCTAATACCGGTACGCCCGTTCCCGGCGGGTTTGAATTGGACCGTATGTTTTACCTGTTCCACGAAATACTTAAAAGTGGTCGTAAAGTAATAGGATTCGATTTGGTTGAAGTAGGCGTTGGCGATACAGAGTGGAATGCAAATGTCGGAGCCAGAGCTTTATTTAAGCTTTGTAATGCTTTAACAACCAGTAATTAATTGAATTTTATATTTAATTAAATTAGTAATAAAAACAGGATACTTTTCATTGCCCAGCTATCAATTTATCATTCCCAATAAAAAACTGGTAACCTACCAGGTCTTTTCCTATGCCATTATTTTGTTGAATATAGCCGGTTTATACCTGCTTAGTCCGCAACAGGAAGCATGGGGCCAGGGAATTTACCTGCTACTGCTTTTTTTGGCAGTTTTTCGGGGAATATGGGACTACAGAGCTTATAAAAAACAAAAGGGCCTTATGTCCAATGTACTGCTGCTGGTAATCATTGCGCTTTTCTGGAGCCGCACAGAATACAACATGGGTATCTGGATTAACCTGCTACTGGCGGGTTTATATTTCATCTCAACCCGCAAATTAAAAATAATTGTATCGGAAGAGGGAGTTAGTTATCCCACATTTCCGGCTAAAATCATTCCGTGGTCTGAAATCAGTAACCTGATCCTTAAAGACGACATCCTCACCATTGACCTGAAAAACAACAAAATTTACCAGCATCTGGTAGAATATACAGATAATGCGGCGAATGAGCCGGAATTTAACGACTTTTGCAGGACGAAATTAGTTTGACAGATGACAGTTCGCAGTTGAAAGTACTGCTGTCATCTGCTACCTGTCATCATTAAAATAGAGTAATTGAAACAGAACAGCCTCACATCATCCCCCTATATCCTTTACTCCGACGGAAAGGGCAATATTTTCGAGGATACTTCTTTATATGTTACCGGCCGCACCGGCTGGGATGCCATGCCTGTTCCTGAACATGAGTGGATTGAGTTACCCGATGGAGGTTCCCTGTATGAGCTGCCGGGCCGCAGGGGAATTGGTATTGATGTAGCAACCGGCGACATGAGGCTTTGCGAAAAAGGCTGGGCTGTGGCGGCTTTTATTCCGCCGGCACATACAGGCTTTTATTTATCCGCTTACGAAACCGCACCAGACGCACCTACCCTCCCGCTTTTTTGCTACACCGCCGTGGGCTGGCAAGACGATAAGTTTTATGTACCTGCGATGCGTATTGAGCAGGACATCAGACAGGAATGCAGTGGTTTTAATACCGATAAAGTAGAATCTGGTGTAGAACAGCTGATCAATGCCTACCCGCATAACCGGCTGGTAAAGCATTTGGCAGAGAATTGCGCATTAACTTATCATTGTCCGGCTGCGCGTAATTATTTTATGGGCAGATGGGAATGCCCGGTACCTGCATCTCCCGCTTGTAATGCCAATTGCGTAGGGTGTATCTCGCTGCAACCCGATGAGGAAACCATCGTTTCTACACAGGACCGGTTGAAATTCAAACCTTCAGTAGAAGAAATTGTAGAGTTTACCGTACCGCACCTGCAGACCGCTCCTTTCCCGTTGATCAGCTTTGGACAAGGCTGCGAAGGTGAACCACTCTTAATGTGGGAAACCATCGAAAAAGCGATTATAGAAATAAGAAAGCATACCGATAAAGGCAGCATTAATATCAATACCAACGGATCGAAACCCGACGCCGTAAAAAGATTGTGCGAGGCCGGACTTAATTCGATCAGGGTTAGTACTAACAGCGCCCGCCGGGAAGTGTACATGCCTTACTACCGCCCTAACAACTACGAATTTGAAGATATTATTGAAAGCCTGAAAGTAGTAAATAGTTTTGGCGGCTGGACCTCGATCAATTACTTTGTATTCCCTGGTATGACGGATAGCATTGCCGAATATGAAGCACTGCGTAAACTGATTAAAGAAACCAATCTAAAAATGATCCAGTGGCGTAATTTCAATATCGATCCGGATTGGTACCTGGGTAAAATTGGCGCTACCGATACCGGTGAGTGCATGGGCGTGCAACAATTATTACAGGAAATACGTAATGAATTTCCCGACCTGAAATATGGTTACTTTAACCCTCCTATGGAAAGGATAAAAGGAAATTACGAACTGGATTTTGCACATTGGTAGCATTTTTGAGGTATTGGGTGATCCCTGCTTAAAAATATTTTCAATCAATGAGCTATTCGATACCTGCACTAATCATTTCTTTAATATTAACAGTCACAGGCTGTCAGCAAAAATCTACTGCGCTTTCCAACGGTGATCTTGCTATAAGTATCAGTACCGTTTGTGGCTGGTGTACAGGCGGCGATTCACTGGTGATCAATGCCGGTAAATCGGTATACCGGTACTCGCCCTCCTGCGACCCGGCGCAAGGCACAGAAACTTCTATTTCCACTGATAAAAAGCAATGGAACGAATTGGTATCGCTGCTTAACCAGCAGGAATTCAAAAAAATTAATATCAACCTGTGCAATGTTTGCGCCGACGGTTGTGATGTTCGGGTAACCGTTAAAGACAAAAACGATATCCATTCAATTTCTTATGGCAGCAGCTCCAACGAAGCCGTAGCTACTGTCCGCCCCTTCCTTGAAAAACTGGAAGCGATAAGCGCAGCTTACAAAAAGGAACATAAAAAATAATAAAACCCTTATAATGAAACTCAGCGCCTCTATCCTGTTTTTTGCAATTTTGTTTACATGGTTGGGTTGTTCAACTGCACAGTCAACCGGACGAAATTCATATTCTGTCGACCCACGCGATTTATTGCAGGCTGTTAACCGGGTACGTAGTAAGGGATGTAAATGCGGAGGCACTACAATGCCGCCGGTAAAGCCTTTAAAATGGAATGACCGCCTGGAGTCGGCCGCTCAATCGCATAGCAATTATATGAGTAGCCGCAGAAAGCTTAGCCATACCGGCAACCGCAATTCTAACCCCGGTACGCGGATTACAGCAGCGGGCTACAAGTGGAATTTCTTCGCCGAAAATATTGCCATGGGACAACAATCCGTAGACGAAGTAATGAATAGCTGGCTTAACAGCACGGGCCATTGTAAAAACATTATGAACAGAAATGCTACTGAAATGGGCGCAGCTAAATCAGGAGCTTACTGGACGCAGGTATTTGCGCGTGCTTTGTAACGCAGGCTGAACTACGCCTAACGAGGTAATCGATGCAAACTCCCGAAAATTCCGTTCAACAACCGCAGGCCCTTTATAAAAGGAAAGGAACTTCTGTTAGTGTTATATCCCGGGACAATAGGGAAATGGATCGCTTAACCCACAGTACCTATTTAAAAGTTATTTCTTTTACCAGGTATAAAAGCGACATACTTTTCCATCAGGTTGATTACAAAATTATACCGGGAGATAAATTTAATACCAAGCGAGCCATCCATTCCAGGTCTCCAGGATGCAGTGCTGGCGCCGCTTCCCATTAGGGTAACAGGCAGGTTATTTACAATAAAATCAGGTCTTAATGTTAACTGGCTGGCTTTGCCATAAAAAACAGGTGTTGAAATACCCATACTTACGGTAGCGCCCGAGGAGTCGGCCTTAAATCCATCTACCAATAACCTGTGCTTTAAAACCAGCGGGCGAAAAACAATCAGCTCATACCCGGCGCCTGTATCCAGAATAAACTTCGCATTAATTGGTTTTTCCTTCTGTACGCTTAATACTGCATCCATTTGTATATTACCTGAGGACACATCTACCGGTACCTGGCTCCCTCCACCCGTAAAAGCATTCCATTTCCCGAATGTATAAAGCGTCAGTTCCTTCTTATCATAGTCTACATAAGTAATGTAACGTTTTGCAATGGTGTTTCCGATAATACCGTCTGTTCCCGGCTCCCGGTTACCGAATATAGCAATGCTCTGTTGGTCAATCCCAAAATCATTGAAATGAACCGTGTTGTTTCTTGATATTCCAATATCAATATTGCCGCCTACTACTGAAGCCTGTTGCTGATGCGAAGCAACCAGCCCTAATGTATCCGCTAGTGCCTTACTGATCATCATACCATCTGCGCCTGTATCAAAAAGCAATTTCAAAGGCCTTTGACTTTTGTTAAGCGTAACTGTAAGAATGATAGACCCATTGCGGCTTTCAAAAGGAATTGTAGCTACTTTTCGGCTTTCGCTATTGCGATTCATTCCATACAGTTTATCAGCAATATCGAAGTGTCTCAATTCAAGATTCTTATTAAAGTAAAGATGAGTAACGAAACTATCTGCATTGTGCCCTTTTGCTGATACCAGCCAGTTAGAATCCTTTTGCTGCAGGCCGTCATACACGAGGGCGTCTAATTTATAATTGTTCAAAACAGCCTTCAGGTTTTGCAAGGCTGACCGGCCCATGTAAGCCCCTACCGAAAAATCTTTTGCCAGAAAAGGGCGCATCAGGCTATCTGTATGTGTCAAAAATGCAGCGCTCACTTTTTCTATCCTGGCTTTCAATTCAGCTTCCTGCGCGTGTACAGTCACACCCAATAACAATAAATTGATACCTAAAAAAATCTTCTTTCTCATTTCTTTTTTTAATTGGTTAGCATGGCTTCATAAGCCTTTGTATCTACTTCGTATTTCCGTGCCTTATCAATAGCCAGTTGTACATAGTTCTTATAAACTTCGGGTTTATTTTGCTGTTGATACACCCTGGCTATAGTTAAGATAGTTTCAAAAGCCGTATGCTCATCTATCGCGTCAGCTCCCCACTTACCCAGCAACAAAAGTTTTTCGGGACTGAGTTGTTGTTTATTGGTAAGGTTACTCACCATAGCGCCATAATAGTTCTTATACAGTACCGGGTTCGCAGCGGCGAAACTTAAAAAAGCATCTGCATCTTTGACTATTGTATTGTAATAGTGATCAGCCAGCAGAAACCTGATAATTTTCCAATCGGCCGCCGGGAACTTATTCTGATAAGTTTTTAAAAAACCGGAAAACAATTGATCATTACGGCCGGTAACTTTTTCTTTCAGGTTGGCCGAAAGTATTGCTGTTGCTTTACCCAGCACCAGTGCCTGCCCGTACAGTGCACGGTAGGCATTATAGTTATTGATAAAATCTTCCTTCAGGCCCGAAGCAGGGTTCCGGGTTATCATAAAAAGCATATCGGCTGCTTCTTTGTAAAGTTTCCTGTTTTCAATTATCCACCTGTTGGCAATTGTGTCATCGACACGCTTACGCTCTTTGCCAAAATAATCGAGATAGGCTGGTGCATAGGGTACATCCAGGTTAGGCGCAAAACCATTTAGATATGTTTTATGCTTATCTAAGCTATCGGCGTTATTGAGAAACGCCATCAATACTCCAACATCGGCAAAGCCATTAGTAGCATCAATCAGCGCTCCTTCTTTCGACAGCACCAGGAA
The DNA here is from genome assembly GCF_050309965.1 of Paraniabella aurantiaca. Taxonomy (NCBI): domain Bacteria; kingdom Pseudomonadati; phylum Bacteroidota; class Chitinophagia; order Chitinophagales; family Chitinophagaceae; genus Paraniabella; species Paraniabella aurantiaca. The sequence continues at coordinate 825,638 of NZ_JBLOSY010000002.1, forward strand.
AGTCGGGAAACCCATTGTTTGATATTTTCGCAGGATGGAATCGCCAAGCGGTTCTTTCAGAATATCGGTTTTCACACCAATAAAGTGTGCCTCCAGCTTTTCTTTTATGAGCTTATTGGTGAACACTTCTTTATCCATAACGGCACAGGGATGACAACCGGTAAAATATACATCAATAAAAATAAGCTTGTTGCTTTGCCTGGCTTTTGCAAGCACTTCGTTCCAGCTTGCAAAATGTTGTAATACTTCCTGCTCCTGAGCCGCCGCGAACAGGCATGGCAGAAGCATGATGAAAAACATGAATCGTTTTTTCATTGCTAATATTTTTAATTGCGTATGTAAAAGAGCGGCGGTTAAGCGTTTGAACCGCCGCTATAAAATCATCAAGCCAATCGAATCATCAGAGATACTTTTCCAGTAACGGCTTCAGGTCAGGTGAAGAAGGTCGTGGTGCATCTACTGTTACAATCTTACCATCTTTGTCGAAAACCATAAAACGCGGAATCCCTGTAATCTTATAATACTTGGTTATATCGCTCCACCCGCTTGCGAAAAGCTGTATGCCCCCTAAACTTTGATCCGCAATCATTTGTTTCCACTTGTCTTTATCTTTTTCTTCGTCAACAGAAATACTTACAATGGCAACATCTTTACCCTGCATGGCTTCTTCCAGTTTTTTAAGATGTGGAATTTCCACTTTACAGGGTCCGCACCAGGTAGCCCAGGTATCAATCAGAACCACTTTTCCTTTCAAATCAGAGAAGGCAACGGTCTTGCCATTTTTATCTTCAAACTTAAACTCATAGCCTTTGTCTCCAGGTTTTAAAGTAGCCAGCGCGCTATTAATCTGGAACTCGCGTTGCTTTTGATTTTCAGTCAGGATATATTCTTCAATGCCGTTTTTAAACTCCAGGTATTTACCATAATCTTTTATAACAGCAGCCTGATCTAATGCAAAATCACCTTTCAAGGTATCGTTGTTAATTAAGGCAAACACTTCTTTGGTTCCTTCCAGCCCAGTCTTTGGCTTTTCACCGCTTTTTATACGATCGCGCATCAGGATGGTTGAAAAAGCGCGCATCCCCCAGGGATAGTCGTAAGCCTTTTGGGCCGTAGGAAAAACACTATTAACTGATACTGAAGAATAATAGTCAGGAAGCTCTTCTTTATCAGGATGAGCACTACGTGGTGTATTTAAAAAATTAACCGCAAAAAAAGCCAGGTCCAGGTTTACAATATCTTTTAAAGCGGCTTCAAATTTTTTATTACCCGTTGCCTTTGGCGCAGCTAACCAGGCTTTAGCTTTAGGCAACAATTTGTCGAGTTCGGGAAAAAAATCAACATAAGTACTTTGATTCCTGCTAAAGTAAACCGATTTCCATTCTACCAGCCAGGCCATTTTATACCACTGCGTTAATACCTGGTTTTCTTTCGAATTCGATACACCCGTTAAGCTATAAGCCGTATCATTGATAGCAATACCCAGCCTATCCCCGCTTTTTAGCCAAAACTTGTAGTTACCCTGCGGATTGGCATTGGTTCCTGTTCCTACCATATACAAGCCTTCGTATTCCGGGAAAAACTGGAACCCGAATTTCCCTTTGTTATTAGGCTGCGCAGTAGCAATAGGTTTACTGGTGCCGTCTACCACCTTAAAGAGTTTTACTTCTGCAAATTTTTCACGGGCAAAAGATCCTTCGATCGTAACGGGTTTCTGAGCCATCAATACCGAAAAACCGATACTGAGTAATGACAAAAGAGTCGTTATTTTTTTCATTTTTTATTGTATTTAAATATAATTAGCAGGGTCTAGCGTTCTCTGTAAGTGAAATCTTTCACCTTTCCGAAGCCGGTGTAGGATTGAAATAAAGTTAAATCGCCGTTTACAGGTGGAACTGTGTACAGGTGTAATTCCCCGTTTTCTCCAACGGGCTTAGCAGGGTCTTCTACTGCTACCATGAGCCTATTATACCACTGGCCATACGTATCGGGTTTGGAGGTCCTCCTGGAAAATTCCTGGAACTTCATTTGGGTAATTTTTTTAATGCCAAAATCGATCATCATTTTGCTCGTCTTTAATGAGAGATCATACTCGTAAACTTTACTACCGATGTTATAGAACATATATCCCAGGTCAGGGCTAAAGGTGTAAAAATCTGCCTTGTCAACATTCGGCGCCAGAACCGGGGCATAGTAGCTTTGTACCCCAGTCATCGCAAATCTGGCTACATGAATTTTGTTAGAGGAATCGGGATAATGAAGTACAGCATATACATTATCTGTTCCATATAAATTCTCCATAAAACGCAGATCGCCTTTCACATTATTGTGATCAAATAAGGTTCCGTTATTCATTTTTGTAGCTACTGCGCCGCCACTGGCGAGACGTATAAAGCGCCGGGCATCCTTATCAAACATGATAGCCACGCCAGCCGAATTGGAAGCAATAAAAGGAGCCACTCTAAATGGAGCAACCTGGCCTGCTTCTATATTTACAGGTAATCCCATCTTTATTTGAAAGACCCTGTAATAGTAATACAGGTTATCATCCTCTCCCACGAGCCAGGCCGTATTAAGCCCACCTTTCAGATATTTTCCTTTGAAGGTGGCAGGTACTGCCCCTGCTGACATTTCATAGTTGATATCATAGGTAAACTGCCATGCAAAGGTTTCAGGGTGAATCTTGGTAGTTTGAGTTTCTGTCAGCAGGTAAATACCCCACATGGTTGGATCGTAGTTGTAGCTAACTATCTGAAGAGGCTTACCTTGCTGAGGTATGGTAGAACCAACAGACGACAGTACGTCTTTCATCAGCACAAAATTGCCGTCCCTATAGGAAAGCATGTCCAGCCTGGTCTTGTCATTAACATCTGTCAGCAATAGGTATCCTTCAAAAATGGATGTAGATACATTCAGTTTAAACGATTTATTCCAGGTGATACCCGTTTCCCTGTCCTTTACAAACAAATACACTGTCCAGGTTGAAGGCTGCAAAGTAACCGTAGTTAAGTTCAGTGTAAATGAAGATCCCAACTCCTTTACCCTGTCGCCTATAAGCAATGACCCGGGTCCGATAGCCGTCCATTTAAATATATACCTGGAAGTATCTATGCTTTTATCAATGGTACCGGTAATCTGCGGAACAAGTTTATAGGGTTCACCGTAGAACACCGTTGTGTCTTTGAACCCTCCGATTTCTATTTCGTTAATATCGGTATAGTTGTAGTTTCCCTTATCCTTATAACAGGACGCCAGTAAAACCAGAGAAAGTAAGAATAATATATATGCTCTCATCGACTTTATTTTATCTTTTCTGAAATTGATATACTTATTGCACCGAAGGCCCCATGGTCATCCTTGACCCGTCATCCTCATATACCGGGTTGCCGTCTACCGCCATCTGGTTCAGGTATCGCTGCATATACTTGCCAAAAAAATTAACATCCGCTACGCTGATTTGTGCGTCCAGGTAGGATGGTGTAGTATTCAGCTGCTCACAGATGAGGAATAGCTTTTTTCTTGTAAAAGATCCCAGGTAGGCATCTAACCACCTGGCAGGTTTCTTAAGAATGTCGGTTACGTAAACGGTGTATTTGGTGTAATTCAACCTCCGGGTCGCCGATGTCATTTTATATTCCATCGCATTATTAAAATTTTCATTAGGGGGTAGCCTGAATATGATTTTATAGTTAGAGTCCTGCATATCGGCGGTCCGAAGTAGTTTCAGGTTAATGGTGTCGCGTACTTTGCCAGCCCTGATATATTGAATGGGCGCCGGTTCTACAAAATGAACGCCCGGGGTGGCGGTACTAGAATCGCTGTCTACTACCAGGTTATATGCCCTGTCCTGATCTGCCGGAGCTCCTGTTACAACTACATACAGCTTAATACTTGAATCTTTAGTACTGCTTCCTCCCAAAGCAAAGCTGACCGCAGTGGAATCCAACAGCGGGCTGGATCCTAATGGCATATTAAATACCGCAGGTGCGAAATAGATGCTATTCGCACTTTCATAAGTCATCAATAGCTGCTTCTTGCAAGACATGATGCTTAGTGCTGCAAAAGCCAGAATGCCTACTATATTCTTTCTCATAAAAGTTAATTATCGGGTTATAGTTTCAGATAAAGGAAGCGGTACCACGTATTTTGCTGCATTCATAGTTATGTTTCCCGAGGCAGCGCCGCCATTGGGAATTGCAGTAATGCCCTTTCTTTTATAATAAAAAAAGAGCTGGCCCTCTCCAAAAAATTCCTTTTGATACTCTTTTTGCAGTTCGGTGTTAACCGTAACAGTTGATGCCAGATCAGCCAGCCCTCTGTTAAATCGAACCTGATTCAAAACACGCAATTGTTCTGTTTTGTCCGGTTCACACTCCGATATAATATAATACAGTTCAGTTTTCCTTATAAGAGGCTGAAACATTCTTCTCAAGATTGTTTTATCAACGATGTCCGCATACTTAAAAAAGGTCCTGTAGTTCTTTCCTGATTCGGGATACAACCAAGTAGTAGTATACCGGTAGTCTCCCTCGAGGTTTTCAAATACTGCAGCCAAACGGGCCGGTTGGGATGCGAGAACGGCAGCATCAGAAATGGCCCCGTTAAAAGTAGCATCATGTATAAGGTACATAGTTGGATTCTGTATGCCGAAAAGTACTTCGTTGGAAAAAATTCTGTCGGGGTTTACCTTCTCGGTGTAAATGCTTGCAAAAGTTGTCCACGGGAAATATATTTCCCCGGTAAGCGCTGCTTTTGCAGCCAGCAGCGCTGAAGCCTTATCATTCCTGTATAAGTATACCCGGGCCTGCAATGCTTTTACAGCATAGTAATTCATCCGCCGGTTCCTGAAGGTTCGATAAAAATCATTTCCATCATTCAACACCACAGGATTAACCCCTGTTGTTCTTACAGGATCGTTTGACAAATATTCCTCGGCCTGCCTGAGGTCAGCAATGATGTTATCGATCACACGGTTGGCCGGAATAATTTCTTCGGCGGCAGCAACTGGCCGGGTATAATAGGGAATCGACGTTAAGACAGAGTCTGCGTTAGCAGGCATCGGACCATATAGCCTGAGTAAATCAAAATGCAGAAAAGCACGTAACCCATAAGCTTCTCCCAATAGCTGGGCTTTTTCTGCTTCTGAAAGAATACCCGATGTTTTCGATAGTGATTCAATAAAATTATTAGCCCCCAGGATAGCCACATAGGCATTTTCCCAAATACTTTCAAAAGCGTCCATCACATTCTGGTCTCCGTAACTATAGTTAGAAAAAACAGTCCAGGGGCTTTGGCTGGTGGAAGTATTATAACGCTGACCCAATAACTCTGTTGTGCTCCAGGTTAAATTTCGTCCATATAAAGTTGTCGAGGCCAGTTGCATATAAACGCCGTTCAGCACCTGGTTAATACTAGACCGGTTGGTAAAAACCTGGTCCTGAATAAATTTATCTTCCGGCTTTACATCCAAAAACTTCGTACACCCCAAAGTGATGGTTACAGTGATAACTGCAAAAAAACTTAAATACTTATGATTCTTTTTCATTGTAGTAGATTTGAGAGATTTGACCATTAGAATGACGCTGATATTTTTAATGAAACATTTCTGCTGAAAGGATAATCAATACCCCGTTCGGTTAAAGTTGAAGCCCATCTGAAAATATCATTTGCATATAATGTGACACCCAGGCTTTGCGCTCTCAATTTCTTGATCCATGGATTATACTGCTGCATGAACTGCCAGCCAAGGCTGATAGATTCCCCTATCAAAACATCATCATCCTGCATAAATCTTGATGATGCGGGAGAAGTGGATGTAGAGGATATAGACTTGAATTGGGAAATATCTCCCGGATTCTTCCAACGCTCATATAATGCACGCTTGTCCTGGTTGTCTTTTAAACCTTCTATGGATATGTTCTCTACCTTTTCGAATAAAACAGTATTAAAAAGGTATCCCCCGTAACGGTAGCGTAATGCAATGCTTGCCACGAGCCCCTTGTAGCTTACCGAGTTATTGATCACCCCTTCTACTGCAGGCCTTGAATTGCCCACCCTAACAATATCATCCGTACTGTAATCAAATGTTTGCTGGCCATTTATCTTTAAGAAAATTTCTTTTCCGGTAGCAGGATCAATACCAAGGGAACGCACGGCCCAGACATCGTCGGGACTATAGCCATCTTTATATCTGGTCAGGGATTTATCATCGAGCAAATTTTTGTTTACTCCCGCAAGCGCTGCCCCAAAATTGTCGTACCTCGATTTCAAGGCAGCCCCGTTGATGCCTATATTCCAAATAAACCTGTCTTTGGGTTTGTATATAACAGCATAACGGGCACTAAACTCAATTCCTTTTGTATTCAGCATTCCGGCATTCATACCATATCCATAAAGGCCGGTAGATGCAGGCAAGTCTAAAACTACTATCAGGGGATCTGTATTTTTATCGTAGATGTTTACATAGCCTGTAAGACGGTTATTGAATAAGGTGTAATCTATTGAGAGGTTTTTAGTAAGTGTTTTTTGCCATTTCAGCTCATTATTACCCAAAGTGGTAAGGCTCATACCCTGCCCGAAATAGTTTACTGCTTGCTCAAACGTATAAGTAGAAGTAGATGAAGTAGAGCCAATATTCTGATTACCAGTATATCCAATACTTCCTTTAAATCTCAGTAAATTGATCCATGCCGCTTCCGATAACAACCTTTTATGAAGGTTCCATCCCAGGCCAACCGACCAGAATGGTGTATACTTACGCGCAGAGCCAAAAGCCGTGGAGCCGTCCATACGACCGGTCAGGTCAGCAAAATAAGTATCGTCAAAAGAATAGTTGACGGACAGTAAAAGGTTATTTCGCCTGGCTATCGAATTTGCATATCCTGGCCTGGAATTCTCGGGGTAGCCAAAAGAAAATATCGGGTTGCCATTGCTTCCGGCAGGAAAACCAACAGCTATATAGCTTTCCCTGTTATTATCCCTGTGTTCCAGTTCTCCCTGCAAATTAATATTGATCCGGTTACGTTCAATGATTTTGGCATATGCTGCCTGCACATTAAGCTGAAAATTGTTGGACGTAGTATTACTCCTTGAGTACTGACCTTTTTTAAACAGATCCACTTCATCAAAACGGGTTAATTCAGGAGGTGCAAATGTTTTAGTTGATGCATTGTTTTTGATAACATTCGCACTGGCTGAAAAACGCCATTCCTTCACGGGGCTATAGATCAAACTTAATTGATTCTGGATCTGGTTCCCGATAGAATTATTAATATTGTTGAATTGTGCATCATACAACGGGTTGTATACATTGTAGCTACCTAATGTGGTATTGATCGATTGCTCAAGGTACTTGGAAATGCTACCGTCATCATTATATTTTCTGTAGTAAGGATTAGCCCGGGAGTATAAAGAGAATGAGCCGTAGGGCGACTCATCCGCGTTACTCCCACTTAAATTAAACCTGTTTACAAAACTAAATTTATCTATCCTGTATGTTACATCGATATTGGCGCCGTAAGTATTTCTGCCTGACCCTTTCATGATACCGGGGAACATCCTGTAGTTACCTCCAATAGAGAACATAAATTCCTTACTTCCTCCGCTAACCTGCAAAGAGTGCCCGTTGGTCACGGCAGTCCTCAGAGGCTCGTTCATCCAATAGGTATTAACACCACGTTGCACCTCCTTTAATTTGTTATCGTACAACTGGTTCAAAGCAATTTGCTGTTCAGGTAGTGTGTTTGTATAAAGGGTATACCTACCGGCTAATCTTTCAAATTCAAGTTTCTCCGCCGCATTCATCAGGTTGTAATCACTAAGATCCGGCATCTGAACCATAAAATCAGCGTTATAGCTTACTCTTAGTTCTCCCGGTTTAGGCTTTACAGTTTCTACCACCACTACACCATTTGCGGCCTTAGCGCCATATATAGCAGTTGATGCTGCATCTTTTAACAAGGTTACCGATTCAATACGGTTAATATCAAGGTCGGTAATTCTTTGAAGCGTAGTTGGAAAACCATCCAGAATAAATAGTGGCTGATTAGGATCTTCCGCAAATTCGTCGTTTAGTGTAGCTGCAGCCAAACTGGTTTTACCACGTAATTCTATAGTAGGTAAAGCGTTGGGGTTGGATCCCTGTAAGTTATTCTCCAGCACAATAAACGAAGGGTCTAGTGTTTTTAAACTCTGAACGACGTTTAAATTACCTATGGTTCTTAATTCATTGCCGCTAAATGTTGTAGTGGCGCCGGTAAAGCTTTCTTTTCTGCGCGAAAAAAGGCCTGTGTTGATCACTACATTTTCCTCTGTCGCTTCCAGAATTTTGAGTTTGACCAGCAACCGGCCTTCTTTTTCGATCGACACCTGTTGTGACTCATAACCTACAGCCGTAATGGTTAAAGATTGACCTGACTGTACATCAATAAGAAACTCGCCGCTACTATTTGAAATGGTACCTCTTTTGGTGCCTGTTACTATAATAGATGCCCCTGGTATCGGTAGTCCTTTTTCATCCTGAACCACCCCGCGTATAAAAGCACGGTACACATTTTGCGTCACAACTGGAACCAGCTGATTTCTTTGTGGTACAGTTTTCGCCTGATCAACCAGCACAACCTTTTCGGTTACTTTCGAAATGATCACCACCTTATCTTCTATTGAATATCCCAAACCAACAGGCGCTAATATCCGGTTTAATACTTCTTTTAAGGGGGTCCTGGTTACGGTTAGTGAAACACTGCCCGCATTACGCATTAACTGGTCATTATAAAAAAAGGAATATCCCGTCTGTTTTTCTATTTTTTGCAATACAAGCTCCATGCGCTCATTTTTGCAACTGATGGTTACATACTGACCATAGCCCACGCCAGCAAACACCTGGAAACAGGCAAAGAATAATAGAAACGTCATTAATCTCATAATGAAATAAGCATTTAAATTGTAATCCTCCAATACGTCTTAAAAAAAACGCATCTATCTTTTTTGATAAATCTGTATTTGGTTTCCGGCTACCCGATACCTGACGGTGCTGGTAGCTTCAAACATCTTAAGCAGTTTTTGTACATTCTCTGTCCGAGGTATTCTGCCGCTAAAAGTGAGCCCCTTTAACCTGGGATCCATTTCAATACTTGCATTGTACCATCGGGATACCTGTCTCATGATTTCAGATATCTCGGTCTGATCAAAATCAAAGTAGCCATTCTTCCAGGCCATTACTTTTTCTATATCTATTCCGGTAATAGTTTCAATTGCATTGCCCGCGCGCACTACTGTTTGCTGTCCGGGGTGCAGTACAACATTCCTGCCCGAGCCCGTCGCCAGCACTTTCACACTGCCCTGTAGTAATGTAGTCTTAACAGCAGCCTCATCTTCATAAGCGTTTACATTAAAATGTGTACCCAGTACTGATATTTGCTGTCTGCCCGGTACTTCAACAATGAAAGGCTGTTTTTTATTATGAGTTACCTCAAAATAAACTTCCCCCTTTACAATAACTTTTCGCTCAGAACCGGCAAACCGGGTCGGGAACCTGATGGAGGATACGGCGTTTAACCAAACCCTGGTACCATCCGATAAACGAAGCTTATAACTTCCCCCGGCCGGTATAGTTACCTCGTTAAATTTTACGTCCTGATTGGTTGCAACATTGTTATAAGCAATAGTACCGTCTTTCAATTTTACTATTTCAGAACCGCCGTCAGTTGCAACATTCCCTGCTCCTGTACTATCTAACTCAATTACAGTACCGTCATCCAGTTTTAACAGCGCCTTCTCTGTACCGGGCACTATTGTGTCGGCAATAATACCGGGGTCTGAACGGAAAAAATACTGGTAAGTAATTGCCACAGCCAATACCAGAACCAGGACCGCCGCTACCCTATACAGCCATTTAAAAGAAATAACAGGCTTGTTTTTAGAAGGGTTGATCTGCTCATGAATGCGACGGTATATATCATCGCCAATAGCGTCAACATCCTGGCCATCAAGACCTTTCATCTCCTCTACCTGCTCGTACCATTTTTCTACATAAGCTGTTTCCAATGGAGACGCATTACCCTCTAAATATTTAATCAGTATGGTTTTAAAGGACTCTTTCGTCATGTAAACATCTTTGCTACTTTATAGAATACCAGGATAGAAAGAATAGTACTATTCGAATTCAAAAAATGATAACATTTTTTTAATTATAATATAATAAAGCACCCCCTAAAGAGAATACCTCTTGTCACCAATCCTATTCATATGATCGTTAGAAAAGAAAGCTTGCCAATGAAGAATAGCAGTATATACTATACCAGGAAAATTGCAAACTTGTAATCGGAAAGCCGGTCTCTCAAACGCTTTAAAGATTCTGAGAGTATATTTTTTACCGTTTGCTCTGAAATATTGAGTTGCTTCGCAATTTCATTATTACGCAAATGCTCATTTCTACTAAGCCGGTATACTTCCTGCATTCTTTCAGGGAGCAGCTGCACCTCGCTGTCAATAAGAGCTTCCAATTGTTTATAATAAAGCATTTCCTCGTTGGAAAGCGTTATTTGTTCGATAGCTTCGATATTCAGGGGAAAAATCCGTCCTCTTGCCTGCTCCCGCTGCACTTTTTTTATGACAGCATATTTCACCGCCGTAAACAGATAAGCGCGTAGCGACTCTTCCACCACCACAGTGTACCTGTTGTTCCAGAGACTTACAAAAATATCCTGGACCACCTCCTCGGCATCACTGGAATTATCCAGCCGGCTCATAGCTTTTTGATATAGATCCTTCCAGTAACGATCGTATAACAAGCGAAAATTACGCTCGTCGTCAGATCGCAATAATGCGCTGTCGCCTGAAAAGGAGTCCGTTTTGGAATGATCATCCATAGCGTCGAATAGCCGCAAAATTAATTAATGATGAATAAAATGTTATATTTTATTCAGATGATCCGTAAAAATATGACTATAAATATACGTTGCTCCTCCTGCTCAATAAAAAGAGGGTACCAACTACAAATCACCCTGCAATCATAGTTAATTTTTTTATAATATAATCCTGTCGTATTCTTTCCTGCTCCAGTCTTCCGTTGCGATGCATTAATATATTAAGGGCTGCCTGCTCCTCATGTGTCAAAAAGGGCAATAAACCCGTTCTGTATATGGCGTCCTGCGTTACCAACTCTACTGCATGACTGACCAGGGTATGTTCATCCATAAATATGCTTATGACATGTGGATACCATGCCCTTATTCCGTTTAGCATTTTATATCCATCTTCATCCAGATCGCCCCAGTAATATATTTTTGCCTTATTGAAAAACGCGATATCTTTTAGTTGACTCATTGCATAACCTCTACTAAACAAGGCTATCGCATTTTTCCTTGGTGGAATTAAATATAAGTTTGTTTCGTTCTCCACCAGCCACACCTCATCGATCGTCCAGCTGATTTGCTGCAGCCAATCTACCGTTACACCTGTAAACTCCATTCCATGCATCAACTGCCCTGCCATATCTTTGTCCAGCCAGCGAACCATATAAAGCAGCGGTTTGGATTTTAAGCCTAAAGCCTGCTCCAGGCTGGAGGCGGCCGAATTGAACCTGTGGGGAGCGATAGCTTTTAGCATGGACAGTATTAACGGTTTATATCCCTCAATAAACTTGGTATGAACCGGCACGGGTATATTCCGTATATAGCGACCGGTTACATCATGAGCGAGTAAGTAATCCACCACTTTTTGCAGATCATTCCAAACGCCTTTAAGGTTTAGAATTCGTCCGGGGTTCTGAGCTAAAAAATTCCGAATACCGGGTTGCCACTTCAATAAGACCTGCAATTGATCTTTAAACTCGGCGCTTTCTTTTTCCTTTTGTAAAAGATATAAAAAATCTTCCTCCGTTTCTACGATTACCCTGGAAATCCATTTCTGTTTTCCAACAATCCTGCTGCTCCAATCTATCCATTCTATCTTCCATCCCCTCCTTTGTCCATTTTTTTCATGCTGCTGAAACATGAACACAGCCTTCTGCAAATCAGCCGTAGAACGGGGCTTGTTCTTTTCACCTCTCAGTACAATGACAGAAAAAGGACGGTCCATTATAACGGCTTCCAGGTAAGCCTTATACCAGCGTTCGAGTTGTTGTTGAAATACCCTGATCATGACAAAAAGTTAAATACTATTAAGACGTTCCTTAAAGATAAGATCAATTTTAATCAGGATTGATTAGGCACCTTCCCGCCTTTTATTAACGAACCTCATTAAACTTATTAAAAGCAACTATGCCATTACAGAAAAATTTCTGGATCCGTTCATAAATTAAATGAACATTCAATAAATCAAATAGGTAACAAATTGTTTATAATTTCTTAAAATAGAATTCCACCACTGAATCGTTTATGTTAATACGTTTGCACTCCAATTCAAAGCCTTTGCATATTTAACCCGAAACTTAATAATATTAAGCGTTCAGGTCCTTTTATAAACATGAGTTTAATTCCCTTAAACAAACCTTCATCTAAATATAATCCACTAAAATCATTCGAAGCATACAGATAAATTACAATTAACTAAACTATCAAACAAATGAAAATTGGACTGAAGCGGCGCCGCTATCGGGGTGTCCTCCTATTGCTCATTCTCGGCCTTTCGTTGCAGGGTTGGGCACAAACAAATACAACAGTTACCGGTACTATACGTGACCAAGCCGGCGCCGTAATGCCCCATGTAACTGTTACCGCCATCAATATTTCGGACAGCACTTTACAAAACAGTACCATCACCAATGAGAAAGGCGTGTTTGTATTTAACCAGCTTATACCTGGCACTCTTTACCGGTTTACAGCCTCGTTCATAGGCTATCAGTCCCGCCCGGTTGATAACTACGAGGTAAAGCCAAGCGACAACAGCCCTATCATTATTGAGCTGTCCCCCACACCTGGTGCGGCATTAGACGAAGTAATAGTAGTGGGGTATGGTACACAAAAAAGAGTAAATGCAACGGGTGCTGTTGACCAAATCACTTCCAAAAGCCTGGAGAACAGGCCTATAACCAACCTTACGCAGGGCCTGCAGGGTATGTTGCCCAACCTGAATTTAAAAATGATGGATGGCAAACCTACGCAGTCTCCCAGGTACAATATCAGGGGTACCACTTCCATCGGCCAGGGTGGTAGCGCGCTGGTATTGATCGACGGCTTTGAAGGTGATCCGAGCCTTTTAAACCCAAATGATATTGAAACAGTTTCTATACTGAAGGACGCCGCATCAGCTGCTATTTATGGTGCAAGAGGTGTATTTGGCGTAGTATTAATTACAACAAAAAAAGGTGTAAAAGGCCGCACTAATGTATCCTACAACACCAACTATGCCTTAAAGTCGCCGGTTACAAGGCCCGATTTTGTAACCGATGGGTATACCTGGGCAAAAATGTTTGCAGAAGCCTTTGTAAATGGTGACGGTGCCTTTCCGCAAAACGCTAACAAAACACAAAAATTTTCGCAGGCTTACCTCGATGAGTTTAAGAGAAGAGCAGAATCAGGGCAGCCCTACAACACCATAGAAATAAATCCAACCACGGGTGAATACACCTACTATGGTAGTACCGATTATTATGCCGAGCTGTATAAAAACAATACAGCTGCGTTTGAAAATAATATCTCCGTAAGCGGCGGAAGCGATAAAGCTACGTTCCTTGTATCGGGCCGCCTCTTAAAGCAGGATGGATTGTTCAGGTACAACAGTGACGATTACGGTATGAAGAATATACGGGCAAGGGGAACCATACAGGTATTTCCCTGGTTAAGTATCGAGAACAATACCGACTATTCTATTATGAATTACCACAACCCTATTAACGTAGGTGAAGGTGGCGGTATCTGGCGAAATATTGCAGACGAGGGCAAACCAACAATGCCTATATTCAATCCCGATGGCAGCCTGACGTTTGCAGCAGCTTACACCGTGGGGGACTTCATCTATGGCAAAAATGGTATCGATACACGCAACGAAGTGTTCCGCAATATTACGGGCTTAAGAAGCCAGTTCTTTAATAACAAGTTCAGGGTAAATGCTGATTTCACATTCCGCAATACTGATAATAACCGCGAGCAGAAAAGGGTTCAGGTACCTTACAGCAATTTCAAGGGTGTTACAGCTTACATAGGCACTACTACCAATGACCTTTTATCCGACCTGCGCGAAACCAGGTATTGGGCTACCAATATCTATGCAGAGTATGAAAACCACTTCGGCGATAATCACTACCTGAAAGCTATGGCCGGCTATAACTACGAGCAATCTACCTACAATCGCACATCGGTGCAGCGAAACGGTATCATCTTTGAAGACGCTAATGATTTAAACCTGGCACTGGGTCAGGCTATTACAACCGGTGGCGGTTATGAGCAATGGGCCATCCTGGGCGGTTTCTCCAGGTTAAACTATTCTTTCAAAGATCGTTACCTGGTGGAAGTAAACGCCCGTTATGACGGCTCTTCCAAATTCCCGGCTAACCAGCGTTACGGCTTCTTCCCCTCTGTATCTGCAGGATGGAGAATTAATAAAGAGTCTTTCTGGAATGTGTCACAAAAAGCTATTTCCGACCTGAAAATAAGAGCTTCTTATGGCGCACTGGGTAACGGTAATATTGCGTCTTATGCCTTCCAGGAAGTATTTAATATCAGCCAGTCAGGCGTTATCTTAAATGGAACAAGACCTCAAACTACCCGCAATCCTAACGTAATACCAGATGGCCTTACCTGGGAAACCTCTACTACCTCCAATATCGGTTTAGACCTGACTACCTTGTCTGGCAAACTGACTTTCATGGGCGACGCCTATGTTCGTAAGACTACGGATATGTTTACAACCGCGTTGACGCCACCTGCGGTATTTGGTGTTGCTCAGAATGAACTTCCTAAGGGCAACTTTGCTGATCTAACCACGCGCGGCTGGGAGGCATCGCTTACCTGGAACGACCAGTTTGGAAATTCAGAAAAACCTTTCCGTTATAATGTAAGGTTGATGCTATCTGACAATAAAACAAAAATAGACCGGTATAATAACCCCGATAAATTATTGAGCGATTATTACGAAGGACAAACACTCGGTGAAATCTGGGGCTATGAAACAGAAGGCTTCTTTATTGACGAAGCCGATATTGCATCGCATGCCAAACAAAATCCGCAAATGCGGGCTTCGCCTACTGGTCTTTGGTTTCCCGGTGATATTAAATTAAGAGACCTGAATGGCGATGGCCTGATTAATATTGGCGAAAACAAAGTGGGTAATTCGGGTGACCGTCGTATTATTGGTAACTCGGCACCAAGGTATATGTATGGCATCAACCTGGGGGCTGACTGGAATAATATTTTCTTCTCGGTTTTCTTCCAGGGTGTAGGTAAACAACAGTGGTACCCGAGTACTGAGACAGAGATGTTCTGGGGACAATACAACAGGCCTTATAACAATATCCCCACCTTTCATCTGGGTAATATGTGGACCCCGGAAAACACAGATGCATATTTTCCAAGAACTATGTCGAGAGCAGCATCCAGCAATACCAATCGAACATTGGGCGTGGCACAGACACGTTACCTGCAAAACGTTGCCTACATAAGAATGAAGAATATTCAAATTGGCTACAACCTCCCTTCTCATTGGATCAACAGGATTGGTGCCCGTACGCTGAGAGTATTCTTCTCAGGAGAAAACCTGTTTACTTATTCTCCCATGTACAAAATTGTTAAGAATACGATTGATGTAGAAAATGCTGTTGCGTCAGACCAGGATCTGAACCCTAACAGTACCAATGGCGACGGTTACAATTACCCTATGTTGAAAAGCTTTTCTTTCGGATTAAACGTTGGGTTTTAATGCACTAAAATAAGAACAAATGAAAAAATTATATATCGGAATTCTATTAGGCAGCCTGGGTTTTGCTGCATGCAATAAGCTCGACCAGGTGCCCCAGTCAACCGCTACCAGGCAGGCTGTATTTGGTACAGAGAATGGGCTGAAATTATATACCAATTCCTTTTACGGAATGGACTTCCTGCCTAAAAACTCAACCAGCCAGGATGCTATGTCAGACTACCTGGCCGTTAGAGATGTTCAGAATTTTATTCGTGAAGGAGGCTTTGCGGCTAATAACAGTTCGGGGTGGACATGGACCAACCTTAGAAATATCAATTATTTTATAGAAAACTGTAACGACCCCGCTGTACCGGAAGCAACACGTAACAACTACCTGGGTATCGCCCGTTACTTTAGGGCGTACTTTTACTGGGATAAAGTAAAGCGTTTTGGTGATGTGCCCTGGATCGGGAAGGCTCTGAATATTGACGACCCTTCACTGATGGCAGGAAGAGATAAACGTGAACTTGTAATGGACTCGGTACTCGCTGACCTTGACTTTGCCTGTAATAATATCATTACCACGAACGATGCCAGCCGCACCACTATTACCAAATGGGTAGCTTATGCGTTTAAATCAAGGGTATGTTTGTTTGAAGGCACTTTCAGGAAATACCATACCGGTTTAAACCTTACCGGTACAGCAGCCAAATGGCTGAATGAAGCAGCGGCTGCTGCCGACCAGATCATTAAAAACGGAGGTTTTTCGCTGAATACCGCAGGCGGCCCGGGTGTATCTTACCGCCAGGTGTTTACCAGTAATGCACCTGTAGCTAATGAAGTATTACAGGCAGCTGTAGCCGATGTAAACCTGGGCGTACTGAATGAGGCCAACTGGTGGTGGACCAGTGGTACTTACGGCGCCAAAGCCAGTTTCATACGTACCTTCATTAACACATACCTGAAACTGGATGGCACGCCTTTCACCAACGATCCTAATTACCCTACTATGTTATTTAAAGATGAGGTAAAAAATCGTGACCTGCGTTTAAAGCAAACGATTCGCCTGGGCGACTACAAAAGGATCAGCAACGGACAGCAGGTGCCTGCGCCACCGGTATTCTCTTATACTTTTACCGGTTACCAGCCTATTAAATGGACCCTGGACGATATGGCTTTTGATGCGGGAGCTTTAAATACCAATGCCATTGCCTTGTTCCGCTATGCCGAAGTGTTACTCAATTATGCAGAAGCAAAAGCCGAGCTAGGAACCTTAACTGATGCCGATTGGGCATTAACGGTAGGTGCTTTAAGATCCAGGGCAGGTATTACGGGTGGCTTAAGTGCTAAGCCAACTACGGCAGATCCTTACCTGGTAGCCAATTATTTTCCGGGCATTACAGATCCGTCTATACTGGAAGTAAGAAGAGAAAGAGGTATTGAACTCAGCCTCGAAGGATTGCGGTTTGCAGACCTGCTCAGATGGAGAAGGGGCGACTTAATGCAACAGGAATGGAATGGATTTTATGTACCGGCATTGAACACACCAATGGACTTAAATGAAGATGGTATATTGGATGTAGCTTTTTTCCAGGGCACACGTCCTAATCCGGGAGTGGCGGGCGTTACCTATGTAGATGTGTCACCGAGAGTTGGCAACGCGGTAAACTCGCAATTGCTCAAAAACGGCGCATCAGGTGAATTAATATGGATGAATGAAATTCCCAGGAAATGGAATGAGCGCAATTACTACTACCCTATTCCTTTGAACGACCTGCAGCGTAATCCTAATTTAAAACAAAACCCTGGCTGGGAATAAAGACAGCTCTTAAATATAGTATATGAATCTAAAAACATGGACCGTTGCTGCTTTTATGCTGGCCACTACCTGTGGCATTAAAGCACAGAAGATTACTGTAGGCAGTTTTAATATCCGTTATGATAATCCGGGCGATTCGGGTAATCTTTGGAAGGACAGGGCGCCTGTGGTCTCTAACCTGATCCGTTTTCACGGCTTTGATATATTAGGCACACAGGAAGGACTGATCAATCAACTGAACGATATCAGTACTTCATTACCCGAATACGCCCGGTATGGTAAGGGGCGGGACGATGGTAAGGAGGGCGGTGAACACTCAGCAATCTTTTACAAAAAAGATCGTTTCAAATTGCTAAAAAGCGGAGACTTCTGGCTATCTGAATCCCCCGACCAACCGGGTAAAGGCTGGGACGTCACCTGCTGTAACCGTATTTGCTCATGGGTATATCTTGAAGATCTGAAGACGCAGAAAAAGTTCTATGCTTTTAATGTGCATTATGATCACCAAGGTATAATCGCCCGCCGCGAAAGCAGCAAGCTGATGCTGAGAAAAATCACTGAAATAGCGGGTAGCCATCCTGTATTGTTAACCGGCGACTTCAACGGAAACCGCGAAAGCGATTGGTACCAGTACCTGGTTAATTCTGATTTATTGTCGGATATTTATACCCATGTGAAATTTCCTTATGCTAATAACTCGTCAGCAAATGGTTTCAGGGTACCGCGGGGTAATGCTGTTATAGATCACATTTTCATGACCCAACAATTCAATGCCAGCAGATGGGGCATCTTAACCGATACTTATTTTGGTAAATTCCCATCGGATCATTTCCCTGTTTTAGCTGAAGTGGAACTTAAATAAAATGCTGCTTTTACAAAATGCTCCTGGACTAATTACCCGGGAGTTTTTTTATCCTGCTATCGGAGCCGGTTATTAAAAACGAGGAGCCGGTTCTATAGTCCACCGGGCATCGATCCGTTATTGGCTCAGCCATACAAAAAAAATGTCCCCACCTTCTGTGGTGAGAACATTATTATACCCCAACCCTGGCTACGGACTATTTGCCAATTGAATCATTGGCAGCCCCCTCGAAAGTACTGGTATCTCCGGAACTTCGGGTGGTATCCGTTCCGGGAGTAGTGGTCATATCACCGGCTCCTGGTGTTGTTGTGTTCGTGTCACCGGTACCGGGACTCATTGTTGTGTCTGAGGTTTCCGCATCCTGGTTGGCGCCGTTATTACAACTGGCGAAAAATGCTAAGCTCATGGCGAGAAATAAAATCTTCATAAAATAAATTGATGGTTTAGAAATAAAATTAGTACCGCCCCAAATTCCGTACCGCGACGCTCATAACATCATTCCTTTAATAAAATACGTTGTTCATCTCCCTGCCGGCTTCCTGATATGGGAAATTAAAGCAACATTGTAGAAGAACAGACACACTAACCTGTCTGAAACCATTAAACCATATGACGGAGACCATACCCTGATAACCGGTGTTCTTTTAATTTACACCTCCCTAGGTAAACATGATTGCAATGATTATAACACAATACATCATGAACTTCTCCCCAGCCATACAAAATGAACTGAATAAGATCAACAGCGCCGATTTTACTCCCGGAACCTATATCTATATGGGGATGGGTAAGCTCAACGGAAGAACCGTGTGCATCGCTGTGGCTTACAAGATCGACTATTGCATCAAAAAGTCCGAGCAATTTGTAAAAGACATTCCTGCCATTACATTCGATCATATCAATAAAGTAAAGACCGGCGAATTAATGGCCTGTTGCAGGTTTGAAATAAATTTAAAACAGGTTTGCCATTAACAGGATAACACCCTGCGGGTTTTACTAATTTCAATAAACCAGGTACATCGTTTCCAGCGACACCTTCATCATCATATTATTGGATGAGTTATTTTTAATACATCTAACAAACCTAAGCCTTCCCTACCTAATAAGCCTCAGCTACATATTTGCATCAATACCAGCATTTTGGCCCAAAATTTGTTAAATATTTAAAAAGATTGTTAGCCCAATCCCTCTATTAAATCAGCATATATGTATTTAGAAATTACGAATTGGATCACTATACCTGTGGAAGACAGGCAGAGAGCCGGCAATTTCTATACCCGGGTGTTAAATCTGCCAGCTATCGATTTCCGGATCGGGAATACCAATATATCTTACTTGCCGGATACCGTTAACGGCGGCTATTGCGGAAGCATGGTGGAGAAAGACGATGCAGGCTGGGAACTGCGCCCTTCACTCGTTTACATTTATGCTTTTGGCGATATAGATGAGGTCGCCGGCAGAATTACTGAGTCGGGAGGTCATATCCTCTCTATAAAAACAAATGTTTATCCGGAAGAGGGTGTCTTTATCATTTTCGAAGATACGGAGGCTAATAAAATAGCATTTGTGGGTTTGCGTGCTTCACAAGCCCAAAAACACAGCGCATGATAACAATGGTGCGTATGATTAGCACCAATATTTATCTTAATTTTTGTTAGTTTCGCCGGCCTTAAAGTAACAGGCACTCTAACAGAACGATAATGATTAAGATAAATGCTACTTTGTCCTACCCTGCTGAAAATGCAGTATTTTGTTTCGCATTGGCTTCAGAAGCAGCTGAAGTGTTTACAGGACATCCGGTATTAATTACCGGTATTGGTAAAGTGAATGCCGCTTACGAATTAACCAAATCTATTTTTACCCGTAAGCCTGATCTTATTGTAAACCTCGGATCTGCTGGAAGTAGCCATTTCCCCAAAGGCAGCGTGGTTTGTTGCACTAAATTTATACAACGGGATATGGATGTAAGAGGATTAGGTTATGAGTTATATGAAACGCCACTATCTGATATGCCGGTTATTCTGGAATATGGCCTGGCAATGGAAGGCTTGCCTGAGGCCGTTTGCGGAACGGGTGACAATTTTGAAATGGGACATGCCACCACAGCTTATAATGTAGTAGATATGGAAGCCCATGCACTGGCCATGATCGCCATGAAAGAAAATATACCTTTTCTCTGTTTAAAATATATTTCGGATGGTGCAGACGGCGATGCCGCTGAAGATTGGACGGTGCAGGTGCATAAAGCTGCAGTAGCTTACGGAGATATATTAAAGTTGAAAGTAAAAACGCCCGCTGAATAATTAAAAATAATTACCAGGCAGCCCTGCTATCGTGCCCGTTACAGTCCTGCCCTTTTACACTTACCGAGCTATTTTTTTGCGGAAAAATCTTATAAAGGCTGCTTAATGCTACTTTACTCAAAGGCATTCTTATTTCACTTCCATTGTTAAGTCGCAGCAGGCACCCCCCTCCATTAACATCTTCTACCAGGTAAGTGATGCGCGACAAATTGATAATGGTGCTTTTATCAACTTTCAAAAGCTCCCTTGATTTCAGATGTTGCTCTATTCCTAAAATTCCTTCATGAACAGTCTGACATTCGCCGTTCTTGAGGGTTAGTTTTGAACTGTTGCGATCTGATTCAACAAATATAATATCCAGCTCATTTAAGTAAAGCATTGACTGATTCGATCTAAAGCTCACGAATTGTCCTGGAGTTGGTTTTTCCTCCTCGGCATTAATCTGGTCAACTACTTTTGCAACTGCTCTTGTAAACGGGTCCTGCTGAACAGGCTTCATCACCAAAGCGCTGATACCTATTTCAATAAATTGCTGTATCGCTTCCATTCCCTCCCTCGCAGCCAACACAATTACTTTAGTTGGATTCTTATTTAACTTCCCGGCAGTAGCATAATTAAAAATTTTTGAAATAGAAAGGTCGATCACCAGCACATCTGGCTTTTCGGATAAAAAAATCCTACCTGCGTCCTCCGGAGCAGCATAAGGTAAAAAGGTGAATTTCTTAAAGCCGGTGTTTTCAATCCAGTATTTTATCAAGTCATACGCCGCTTTACTTTTTTCAACGATCTGAACGCTGATAGCCATCTTATTCCGTTTGGTTTGTAATCTTATTTGCCAGAGCCCGGCCTGAACGCCCCTCAGAACAACGTGTACCCACCTGGCATCCGTTGGTTTTAAAAAGCTATTGTTGGCAACAGCATCTTCTGACAAACAATTGCAAAATAAAGGACAAAACATCAATGATACAAATAAATCATTATTTCGTCCTCTTAATAAATTGTTTTAGCACATGTAAATTGGAAGGAGCATCTTATTTCAGGCTTATACCGGGCGTTAAAAGAGCCGCAAACAGGCTAAAAAATAGCCATTTATAGCAGTAGGATGTACTTATAAAATAACAAACAACCTTAGAAATAAGGTAACAAAACTTCGGTGAGATGAAATATTAAAAATTGTTTAATGCAGTATTTCCAAATCTTTTAGAACAGCCCTGGTGATATCTTTCCGGCAACGGGAAAAATCAGGGCGATTTTTTTTCCGGTCCTGCAACAGTTGGGTAGCGAAGAAGTAAGCCTCGCCTTTTGTTTCGACGTATCCCACCCACCAGCCGGTATTAATACCACCGGCCATAGTCCAGCCTGTCTTAGAGCGGATGATACCATCCGCGTTTTGCTCGGAGATCATCACCTTTTTTACGATGTCCATATTACGCTTCGAGAAAGGCAACTTTTCATCGTAAAGATTTTTAAGCAGTTTTACCTGTTCCACCGGGGAAATGCCCAGGCCACCAAAATTCCAGAAGTCAGCTTCTTTAAAAGAAACATCAGCATTGCCATACCCACACCGGACGAGGTAGTCTCTATATACATTCCGGTTGATCTTTTTAGCCAGCTCGATAAAAGCCCAGCCGGCTGATAGCTCAAACGCGCTTTTTATACTGATATCATGATAGATATCGGGCCGGTAACCATATTTTACTGTATCTGTAGCACCGGGCCATTTAACGATGGCATTTTCATCCGCAATGGTTTTAGTCTCCAGGAAAATAAGCAGGTTAATAATTTTAAATGTAGATGCAGGTAAATTACGGGTATTAAGAGCAATAGTATCCGAAACAATCCATTGTTGTTTCGAATGATCATAGATCACCACTGAGCCTCTTACTCCACATTGATCAAAATAGCGGTTAAAATCAGTACGAATAATATAGTTATCTCTTACTTCCTTATTAAGTTTTACAGATAGAACCGGCTGCCCGGAACTATTGTAGGTTATAAATAGTAATGCTGCAAAAAATGATAATAATTGTACAATCTGTCTCATCGTCTATTTTGAATAATCCGCGTGGTAGATAATGCCGGTAAATCTCTCGCTTCTTTGTGATTTCTGCAAATTAATTGGACGATTCATCCTTTCATAATTGGAAGCCTTTACAGCCGCGGTTACAGCCATCTGTTAAAACAACTACTTTCCTTAAATAATTGTTAAGTCCGCTCAATACCGTCAATCAGGTGTAACATCTCAACGTTTTCTGCGAATAATAGATATAAGCATTAGCAAATGAATTCAATTTATCAACCGAATCAAATGAGCGAAAACAGAGAACTGCTCTTCACCTTGGCAAAACTGCCATTCACCGGCAATCTTAATACTGTTCATCCTTTTGCTCTTGTACACGGGCTTTAACCAGTCGTATGTTTGTGAGACAAATAATAAATAACTATCAAAAAATAATACAATGAAAAATCTGATCCTCTCTGCCGCAGTAATCCTTACGTTAACCTTTAATGCAGCTGCTGCTACAGCTAAGCCGGTTAATGATAAAGCTCAAAAAACATTTAACCTGCTTTTTAAAGATGCCAGTAATGTGAAATGGAGCGATGCCGGGACTGGCTACGAGGCTTTTTTCGATAGCGATGGTATCAAAACCCGCGTTACCATTGATGCGAAAGGGAACCTGTTGCAAACTATTCGTTACTATGGCGAGAACAACTTACCAGCTAACGTACTGTACAATGTAAAAAATGATTATAAGGACAAAGCAGTATTTGGTGTAACAGAAGTAACTAATAAAAACGGTGTAAACTACCGTATTGTGTTAAAAGACGATAAATATTACACGCATATCAACGCTAATAACAGCGGAGATACTGAGTTAGTAGCAAGACATAAAAGGGGCGACAAATAAGCCGCTAATATTTTTCTCATGTAAAACAACGGAGGGGATTTCTATCTTCTCCTTTTTTTATGTTCTGCTGCTTATCGCTTTAATACCTTGATCAACCTCATCGTGAACCGCAATATTAATGCTACCCTTATGCCACTTCGAATCTGGGTTGCAGGAACAGGCATGCATAATAAAATAGCCCACGGTTTAAATACCCTGGGCTATTTTTTTGCCATCCTAAATCCATTATTGATTATCGACTTTTGCTTCAATAACATTTTGAATACTCACCGGTAATTTAGACAACAGGTCATAGCCGGTAAGCTGCTCAATCTGGTCTACCGATACCCGGTATTGTTTCCAATCTG
This sequence comes from Paraniabella aurantiaca, assembly GCF_050309965.1. NCBI lineage: Bacteria > Pseudomonadati > Bacteroidota > Chitinophagia > Chitinophagales > Chitinophagaceae > Paraniabella > Paraniabella aurantiaca. The sequence continues at coordinate 849,712 of NZ_JBLOSY010000002.1, forward strand.
CATTTACGGTATTGGTATTGGGTGTATTGATCGCAATAACACGTGTATTTTCAGTAACACGGCCCAGATCATCATTGCCATTATTCAGCAGCACTACCACTTTCCATACATTGGAAGGTACTACTATGTTGCCGTTAGCAATAGTACCTGCGTTACCGTAGCTTCCCATTATCACATAAGCTTCCTGTCCGCTGCTTACCTGTGTTCTGATATACTGTTCAAAATTGTTCCAGGTTTGCTGGTTATTCTGGGGTGCCTGTGGAATCATATTGGTCATTAAAAAAGTAGATGAGTTAGCGTTAACGCTGGAGGTTCTGTCGGCGCTGGGCACATTATGACCGCGATCGTAGCCCGATCCCATATAGCTGCTGGATTGCGCCACAAACCAGCCGTTTTGCAGTCCGGCCCATGCGGCAAAATCATCCTGCCTGTCGGCCGCACCCGTAATATTCGAGGCGTCAATATGCCAGGCCACCCAATTAGGCGTAGCACGTGTTTTAGAATAGGACTGTATATAATAATGCTGGTTGATCAGGAAGTTCTCGGCCATGGTCAACACCGAATCAGCGTTGGAAGGATTGCCCAAAAGCAGGTTCGAATTGTCGCCCGTAGCCGGCGGAGCATCTGGTCCCACCGTAACATAGCGGCCACCAGCGGGCGGGTTAACGATGGAGGTATCGCCACCATTACCAGTTGTATCGGTGATCCCCGAATTATTAGATGCTCCTTTGAAAATGATATTATCAATATTGATGCGGGTGCTGCCGGTTTTAACGATCCTGATCTGTATAGGTGTATTTCCCGGTATATCAAAACTATCGAGCCTGAAAGCTTTACTGTTTACCGTAACAGGCTGTCCCACCATTGAAAATGTTTGCCCGTCCGCACTGGTTTGTAATTGCCAGGTAGAGCCGCCATCATTACCGTAGGTTGCAGTAGAAATAAAAATCTTCTTCAGACCTGTGATCTTAAAATTAGTGGTAATATTCCCGTTTCTTAAACGCACTGACCATAAGCTATCCTTTGTATCAGCCGCCGTATTGCCAATGAGCGCGTCGTCGAAAGACCAGCTGCCTGTTTTTAAGTCTACACTGCCAATTGCATAAGCTGCTTTCTTCCCCTGTTCAAAGTTCTCAACTACCAGGTAGCTGCTATCTTTAGGGAGTTCAGGATTTTCGGGCAGGCCGACATCAGTATCCTTTTTACAGGATGCTAATAAAAGTAAAAAAGAGGCGAAGAGGGTTGTAAGTTTTAAAAGGTAGGGGCGCATGATGTATGGATTTAATTTATGTTTCTATGCTGGTAGAGCTCACTCCCACACAGGAATTGCCAGGCAGATAACCGAGTATATAAACGGGAATAGACACACCGGTTTCAATACGGTACACATGGGTATGCTCAAGATGTTGCTGCAGGAAGTCCAGAAGCCTTTTAATTTTCTGAGTGTTGGCTACAATAACACTATCCGATGAAGAAGTATTCTTTTCGATCTTCGACAGGAAGCTCTCCGGCGTCACCACCTTTACCTGCCCTACATCTGCCTGGTGCTTTTGGGCCAGAAGATCAGCAACTTGAGACGGCTCATCGATGCCGGTTTGTACGTAACTAAAAGGGTATTCTGATTCGCTGATCAGCCATACTTCACGGGTGAGATCACTCAACCGGGTTTCGAAGGTAGAAAGCTCCATGCTCAAATATACCAATGCTCTCCTATGTCGTAAACTTTTTAGTCAACCTTAATAAAATAATAATACGAATACGCGATGGAATTCTAACGGGCACGCGCGGTTTACAACCAAAAAATCACATTTCCACGATGCTGTCAATTCTTTACAATTAATTCTTTTTTACATAACAGTTCCATAACGTTGTTTAAACATCATTTAGCGGCAGATAATGAAACTTTGGCGCCATAAAAAATAGAAGATGATGTTTAATGTTTTTACAGGCCGGATGCCCTCCTGGATCTTACTCGTATGGTGCAGCATCATGTGGGTAACCAGTGCCGCACAAAATGGTCAACCCTCCGTTAAAGGAACCGTACAAAATGAGAAATCGGTTCCTGTGGCCAATGTAACTGTTGTTATTTCAGACAGTACCAATACCTACAGTAAAACCACGCAAACCGATCTGAATGGAAATTTTTCATTTTACAACCTGCCTCATAACCGGTACCAGCTGGTATTATCTCATGTAGGCTACACCACCCGAACGGTGAGTCAGCAACATTTCTCCGGAACTGCGTTATCACTCAATATAGTATTGGAACTCAGCCAGGACGCTACCGAAGAAGAAGTTGTGATTGTGGGATACGGTAAGTCAAAAAAGCAGGATCTTACAGGATCTGTAAAGTCGATAAAAGCTGCGGAGTTTAACCAGGGTATTATTAACGCTCCCGAACAGCTCCTGCAGGGAAAAGTATCGGGTGTTAATATTACTTCGGCAAGCGGCGAACCAGGTGCCATACAAAACATAACTGTAAGAGGCCCCGGAGGGATCAGGACCGGCAACACACCGCTTTATGTGGTAGACGGATTAGCCCTGGACAACTCTTCCGTTGGCGGCGCTATCAACCCTTTAAGTTTTTTAAACCCGCAGGACATTGAATCGATTGATGTATTAAAAGATGCATCGGCCACCGCCATTTACGGCTCTAGGGGCGCTAATGGTGTGGTGATCATTACTACCAGGAAAGGAAAGTCTGGCTTTAGCTCGCTGAACTACTCTTTCGTGGCTGGCGTAAGCAAACTAGCCAACAAGCTACCGGTATTAAATGCAGAACAATACAAAAAAGAAGTAGTAGCGATGGGAGGCAAACTTGAAGATTTTGGTGGCAATACCAACTGGCAGGAAGAAATAACACGTACTGCTTTTACACAAAACCACAACCTGGCTTTATCAGGCGGTAATAACGGTACCACTTACTATGGCTCTTTTGGTATGCAATTGCAGGAAGGTATTCTCAAAGGCAACGATTTGAAAAGATATACCGGCCGATTGAATATCTCGCAAAAGTTACTGAATGACCGGCTTATAATAGATGCCAGCATCAACGCCAATAATACAGCCAACCTGCGCCCCAATATCGGCGGACTGATTGGTGGCGCCCTGTCTACCAATCCTACGATACCAGCCTATGGCAGTGACGGCAAGCCTTTCCAGTTTGAAAATGGCATTAACCCCCTGAAAGTGCTGGAGCTGGAAAAAGATAAAACCATTAACAACCGTCTTATAGGAAACCTGGCAGGAACCTTAACCCTTTTAAAAGGACTGACGTATAAGATCAATTTTGGTATTGACAATTCTACTGCTACACGAGATATACAATCGCTGCCTAATACGGTACCTTTAAGAGACGGTCGCCTTGAAACCTATACCACCCATAATAAAAATTACCTGATAGAGAACTACCTTACCTTTAATCGCTCGCTGGGAGACCACCAGTTTACCGTGCTGGCAGGTCATTCTTACCAGAATATATTTATACAGGGCCGCGGCAACAGTGTCAATAAATTTCCAATATCCAGTGTAGAGCCCATCTACAACCCGGGTATTGGCCAGGAACTCACACTGGCAGGCAACCGCCCTTCGGGCTATGCTTTTGAAAACGAATTGCAATCTTTCTTTTCAAGGTTGAACTATCAATTTAAAAACCGTTACTTATTTACGGCCACTTTCCGTGCCGACGGATCGTCGAAATTCGGCGCCAATAATAAGTATGGCTACTTCCCTTCCCTTTCAGGTGCATGGGTAGTGTCGCAGGAAGACTTTTATAACAGTAGTGTTTTGACCAACCTAAAGTTAAGAGCTGGCTGGGGACAAACAGGTAACCAGGAAATTCCACCCAAGATCACGCAGGCCCTGTTTACTTCTACACTGGAAGCCAGTTACCCGTTATATGCTACGGGCGCTTACCCGGGTGGAACTACTTATGCGAGGCTCTTCAATCCCGATCTGCAATGGGAGGTTTCTGCTCAAACCGATATTGGTATTGATTTCGAATTACTGGATGGAAAAATCGGTGGTACGCTGGATTATTTCAGAAAAGTAACCAATAACATTTTGCTTGAAGTAATACCTGCCGACCCTATTCAACCGGCACCCAGCGTATGGAACAATGTGAAAGATATGAAAATCACCAACCAGGGTTTTGAAGTAGACCTATACTATAAAAACACTACGGCCGGTGGCTTCTCTTATACAATTGGAGGAAACACCACCTTCATTAAAAATAATGTAACCCACTCGCCTTATACGGTAATCGCCACGGGTTCTGCATCCGGCTCTGGTCTTAGCTCTGCTACTATCAACGGTTATGTAAATAATCAGCCAATAGGTACTTTTTACCTGCTGGAATTTATAGGTTTTGATGAGAAAGGCAAAAGCAGGTATAAGGACGTAAATGGCGACAATGTAGTAAACGATAAAGACCGCCAGGCACTGGGTACGGCACTTCCTAAGAATATGTATAATTTCTATGGTAATCTTACCTGGAAGGGAATCGATCTGGTCCTTAATTTCAATGGTGTTACCGGTAACAAGATCTACGATAATACAGCCAATGCAAGCTTCTACAAATTGCTATTGTCCAAAGGGGTCAATACCACGCCTGAGGCGATACAATATCCGGAGGAAGATGTAAATAATGCCGCGCCGGTATCTTCAAGATTTCTGAAGAGCGGCGATTTTCTTCGCCTTAATAACCTGTCGCTGGGCTATACCTTCGACACCAGGGCCCTGGGCTTTGCTAACTGGATCAAAGCCATGCGCATATCGCTAACAGGTCAGAACCTTTTTGTGATAACGCCCTACAATGGCTTCGATCCGGAAGTCAATACCGAACGTTCTGTGAACGGCTTCCTGTCTTATGGCATCGACTATCTCAGCTATCCCAAGCCCCGTACATTTCAGGTGGGTTTAAATATTACTTTATAAATCACTTCATATATGAAAACAATAATTTCTAAAATATCGGTATGTCTTACAGTAGTATTGCTGCTGGCGGGGTGTACCAAACTGAACGAAAAAATACTGGATGAATCATCGGCCGGTGGCCAGACAGAGAAGGAAACCGCTGAAGGATTTATTGCTCCGGTATATGCTACATTACCCAATTTATTTTTACATACCAACTACCTGGCCGTGCAGGAGATATCGACCGATGAGGCTATACTGCCATATCGCGGAGGCACCGATTGGGGAGATAATGGTATCTATATCGCCTTACACTCCCATAATTTTGGCACTACGGATGCACCCGGACGCAATACCTGGAATTTTTTAACCCAGGGCATCTCGCGTTGCGTAAGTGCTATCAGCGTTTTGCCCACTTCCAACTTTTCGTCAGCTAAAACTTTCCTGGCAGAAGCAAAAGCTATGCGTGCTTACTACTCCATGGTAATGCTGGATGTGTTTGGCGTGGTATTCATCAAAGAAAATCCCAATGATTTTTCGCGCGTGGCCAGAGGTACCGAAGCATACGAATATATCAGGAACGAATTCCTGGCGGCAGAACCCGACCTGGCATCAGATGTAACGCATGGCCGTTTGTCGAAAGAAGCAGTTTGGGGACTCCTGGCAAGACTCTACCTCAACGCGGCAATTTACCGCGATGTATATGGTACTCCTGTATTTCAGAGAGAAGACATGAACAAAGTAATTGAGTATACCGACAAGATCATCGCCTCCGGCAAATATGCTTTATCGCCCGAGTACTTTGCCATCTTCGATGATAATAATAACACGAACAAAGAAATCATTTTTGCGGTGGACCAGCGTGCTGATTTGAACGGGCATAACCGTATGGCTTATTTTTCTCTTTCAGGAGATCAGTTTCCACTTCCCGAATACGTGGCAGCCAATGGCACCGACGGTCCGGCCATTACTTCCGATTTTTACCGTACCTGGGTGAATGCATATATGCCCGCTGATCCAGCGGTAGACCCAAGATTCTTTAAAGACAACCTGAAAATCAAACCAGGTTCAGGAGACACCTGTATTCCAGCCGCGCAGTTTAATATTAACCGTGGTATTCTAAGAGGTCAGCAGTATGGCCTGATCCGCAGAAGTGGTGCTTTTGTCAAATGTGCCAACGGCGATATGCTGGTTAGCAAACTGGCGCATGACACCCGTAACCGGCCCGACCTTCCTGTAAATTTTACAGAGCAGGTAGACTTTAGCACAGCCGGCAGTAACTACCCGTCCGGCTATCGGGTGTCTAAGTACGAGTTCAGCCGCAAATCGGTAAGCGGCCGTAATTTCGGAGAAGCTAATATTGTTATTTTAAGACTGGCAGATATCTACCTGATGAGGGCAGAAGCAAAGCTACGGGCCAACAACGACGCTCCTGCTGCGCTGGCAGATGTGAACACGGTAAGAGCAGCGCGTACCGCCCGTACGGCGCCGCCCGCGTTAACTACCATAAACCTTGATCTTTTGTTCAGGGAAAGAGGGTTTGAATTATATTGGGAATGCCTGCGCCGCACCGACATGATCCGTTTTGGCAAATACGAGGATAGCTGGACAGAAAAGAGCAGTACAGATAAGCAAAAAAGGGTCTTCCCTATTCCGCAAACCGCTATCGACGGTGCCAGCAATGTACCCGGTTATCTTGTACAAAACCCGGGCTATTAATAGATGCTGGCGCCTGTTACGCTTCATACGATATACAAATTTTAACTACCTGGCGTTGCGTAATAAACGCACGCCGGGTTTTACACTAAATATGGTAAGTTTGTTTTAACAACGAGGCTTTTGCCATTTTCCCCGCAACTACTGAAAAAGCCATTATACAGTTTATTCATTACAAAGTCGAAACTTAATGAAACGATCATTTCTAAACTATAAAGCAGTTAATCAATGCTGGCTATGCCTGGTACTATCTTTATTAATTACAGCACCGGCTATCGCACAAAAAAAACAACTCTTTCCTACAACCGCAGTGGCTCATTCACATAACGACTACCTGCAGCAATTCCCTCTCTGGCAGGCCTATAATGAAGGGTTTGGCTCAATTGAAGCGGATATTTTTCTGAGAGAGGGTAAACTGATAGTGGCCCATACCGTCAAAGAAATAGATACAGAACGCACGCTGGAAGCGCTTTATTTAAAACCACTTCAAAAAGTGATTGATAAAAACAATGGCCGCGTATATGCAGACAGCTCACGCACCCTGCAATTGTTGATCGATCTGAAAACAGAAGCAATACCCACGCTAAAAGCTTTGCTGGATGAATTGTCGCGGTATCCTTCATTGACCGGATCTACAACACTTCGGATTGTCATTACCGGGAACCGCCCGCCCGTAGAAAGCTATGGCCAATACCCTTCCTGGTTATCGTTTGATGGCGATCTGGCCATCAACTATCAACCGGAAGCGCTAAAGAAAGTAGCTTTATTCAGTGATAATTTTGCAAACTACTCCAAATGGAATGGCAAAGGCAGATTACCCGCGGCTGAAAAGTCAAAGCTGGATGCAGCAATTGCCCGGGCGCATGGCCTGCAAAAAAAGATCCGTTTCTGGAATGCGCCCGATATGGTGAACAGCTGGTACAGCTACCTGGACATGGGTATAGACTTTATCAATACCGATCATATAGAGACGCTTTCCCGGTTCATAGAAACCCTGCCCAACCGTTACTATGTCGCTGATGCCACACATGTAGCTTACAAACCTGCTTATCGTAATGATGGCCTGGATAAACCGGTAAAAAATCTCATCATACTGATCGGTGATGGTACCGGGCTCGCACAATGGTATGCCGGTTATACCGCCAACAACCAATCTTTGAACGTATTTAACATGATGCAGATAGGTTTATCAAAAACCAGCTCTTATGACAACTATATAACAGATTCGGCTCCGGGCGCCACGGCTATATCCTCGGGTTACAAAGGCAATAACCGCTCTGTTGGTGTAGATCATACCGGCGTAGCCCATCCCTCCCTGACTGAGCTTGTTGCCAGGCAAGGCTGGAAAACGGGCATTATCACCAGCGGAGACATGCGCGATGCCACACCGGCAGCCTTTTATGGTCATCGTGCTGAGCGCAGCGACTTTCCCGGCATGTTGAAAGACCTGGTAAATGCACCCATAGATATACTGGCGGGTGCCGGGGCCATTCAAAAAGATCCGGCTTATACCGATTTGGCTAAAAAATTTGCCATATCTACTTCTATTTCCGGCACTGATTGGTCGCAGGCAAAGCCGTTGATCCTTGCTGACAGCCTGGCTGCACTAAGAACCTCGAAAGGCCGTAATAACTGGTCGCTACAGGTTTTTGAAAAAAGCCTGCAACGCCTGTCAAAAAATAAGAATGGCTTTTTATTGATGCTGGAAGGAGCACAAATCGACCATGGCGGACATTCCAATGTATTACCGGATGTGGTTACAGAGTTGAAGGATTTTGACCAGGTAGTGGGGGCCGCCATGCGTTTTGCCGACAGCAATGGTGAAACCCTTGTGATTGTAACAGGCGATCATGAAACCGGTGGTCTTACATTAACTGCCGGCGATTATAGCCGCAACTTCATCAGCGGACAATTTTCTACAGGCGATCATACTGCTATACCGGTTCCTGTATTTGCCTACGGACCACAATCTCAATTATTCAGAGGGGTGTATGAAAACACAGCTATATTTCATAAGATCCTGAAGGCGCTCCGTTTGAATAAGTAACCATCCAATCATCTTTTTAAATACAACTGGCGGTAACTAAGTAGTTGCCGCCAGCTTTTTGATACAGGGTATGATCAGTGCTCCGAACGCAAGTATAGCCGCTAAGGTACGTACCAGGTTCAACTTGTTCCAGCGCGTTTCAAATTGCCGGCGAAACTGCCCGAGTTCGGCTCCGTTAGCATGTGCAATATCGAGGCGGACCAAAGCCTCATTCAACGGTACATTGCCTGAAGCCGTTACTGCAAAAACACCAAGGGCATAAATGATAAGTGCGGCAACCAGGTAGGGAAGCAAATCATTGATACCATTGTACCAGGCGAGCAACACAGCCAGCGATAATACCAGCAGGCTACCTATAAAGCTGGTAAAGAACACAGGATTAAGAATAGCTTTATTAATTCCCTGGAAAGCCATGAGGTATTCGCGTGTGGGCAAGGCACCTAAGCCACCGGTTACCGAGCATTGATAGCTGTAAAACAAGCCTGCTGAAAGACCTGTCAACAGCAGGCATATACCATATAGTATTGAATAAAAGTTCATACAAAATTATTTAATTTTTTAACCATAAACCAGCTATCAACGTGTTTTGTACATAATTATCAAAATTACCTGCCGGGCGATCCAGGACCTGGTTTATATCCTCTTTTACTGATGCATTTCTGCCATCAAGTGTTGTAGTAAACAAATAACCAATCAATGCTATAATTTCCTCCGGTACCTGGTGCTCCCTCAAGACGGCAATATAGGTTTCCAGCGGAACCTGTATCAATTGTATGTTCCTGCCCGAAGCGTTGGCAATCTTAGCAACAGCCTCGTTAAACGTAAGTAATTCAGGTCCGCTTAATTCATACAGTTTCCCTTTGTGCCGATCATCAGTAAGTGACTCCACCACTACAGCAGCTATATCATCAGCATCTACAAAAGCCTCCCTGGTAGCTACTTCCGGCAGCACCAGCTCGCCGGATATGATACCATCAGCCCAAAACCCTTCGCTGAAATTCTGCATAAAAAAGTTGCAACGAACAATGGTCCAATCCATGCCGGACTTTATGATCAGCTGTTCACAAGCTTCGGCTTCCGGCTCTCCCCTACCCGATAATAGTACGAGATATTGAATGCCGGCCATGCGGCACGCCTGTACAAAGCCTTGAATAATATCCATTGCGCCCGGCACTGCCAGATCGGGTTGAAAAGTGATGTATACTTTATCAATACCTGCCAGGGCATGTGCCCAGGTATCTTCATGGTACCAATCAAAAGGAATAACACTGTTGCGGGAAACACCTCTCACATCAGCATGGTTGTTCATTAAAGCTGTGTACACCCGGCTGCCTGTTTTGCCGGTGTAACCGGTTACTAAAATTCTGTTGCTCATATTTTTTGTTTTTAAATTGATACAACAAAACTATCCAGGTGCCGTCTCCGGAAATTGAACAAATACGACAAAATGAGCTGTTAAAAATAAAGGAAGCCTTTGGGTGTTTTACCTGTAAATGCTTTAAATACTCTTATAAAATGTGATTGATCGGCAAAGCCATTGGCATACACGATATCTGTAAGCCTGGTAAATTGTTTCCCCGCTAATTGTTCCAGCGATTGTTGAAACCGCGTGATCTGAATAAAGTCTTTAGCCGGCAAACCTACTGCTTTTAAAAATCGCCTCTCCAGGGTGCGGGGTGTCAAAAACAACGTTTCACAGATTTCCTTTACACTTATCTGCGCCTTTCTATCCAATATCAATTCAATAGCTTTGCCTACTTCAGCATCAGGCTCTTTCTTTTTATTACTGACCAATCCGGAAATAAACTCCTGCATGATATTGATCTGCCCAGGTATGTCCTGATTGGATAAGCGCCGTTCGAATTGGAGCCAATGATCATGTTGCCCCAGGTTATAACAGTCATTATTCAGCAACTGTGGATCTACATCAAAAAGGCTGTTGAGTACAAAGGGGTAAAGCTGGAATACAATAATGCGGTAAGTACCCTTTAGATGAATATCAACAGGATGGATTGTTTGACCGTAGAGGTAAGCAGATGGCATTTGTTTGTTCTGCGGCTGCACGCTCATGCCACCGGGTGTTTCATGGTACATCAGGCCAGGGTAGCCATCTGCATAAAATGGCAATATGGTTTCCGGTATGGGCGCGTTGTCTTCAAAGGTTAATATCCCTTTCACAAACAATGATATCGATGCAGGCGGTAATACTTTATTCCATTTCATTAGAGAGCAATATTGTGTAAAAGGTTTTTCAGACAGGTAAATATAAAACAGGCCAGGCATTATTTTATAGTTAATTGTCCACCATCGTCGCATCATTCTTAAAGCGATCCGCAATTTGAACACAAAGTACCGCAATTAGCCTAGGTGCAATTTTACAACAACAGCCACCTTTGATCTCTAAATAATAATCAATATGACAGCAACAACAACAGGTAAAGTGTGGTTTATAACCGGCGCCTCACGCGGTTTTGGCCGGGTATGGACCGAGGCAGCTTTAAAGCGCGGAGACCAGGTAGCGGCTACAGCCCGTAATGTGAACAGCATTGCCGACCTGAACAAAAAATATGGCAACCAGGTATTGACGCTGGAGCTGGATGTAACTAATGCAGAACAGGTAAAAGCGGTGGTGCAAAAAGCCCATGCTCATTTCGGCAAACTGGACATTATACTGAATAACGCAGGCTACTCGCTGGTAGGCACTATTGAAGAAGCCCATGCCGATGAGATACGTGCGCTGTACGAAACGAATGTGCTCGGACCAGTGGCCGTAATCCAGGCCGCGCTCCCGCTACTGCGTGAGCAGGGATACGGACATATACTGGGCACATCCAGTAACCTGGGTCATGTAACCCTGCCGGTAATTGGTTACTACTGTTCTTCCAAATGGGCTTTCGAAGCCATTCATGAAAGCCTGGCTGAAGAGGTAAAACCTTTTGGAATTAAGGTAACCATTATAGAGCCAGGCGCTTATGCCACCGAGTTCGGTAGCCAGCAGTCTTTAAAGTTCGCAGCGGGTATGGATATTTATACCAGCCTGAAGGCAAGCTTTGCAGAAAACCTGCAGCAGATGGAAAAAGGAGATCCCGACGCCACACCTGAAGCGATATTTAAAATCGTATATGCCGATCAGCCACCCTTGCGTTTTCTACTAGGCAACCAGGGTCTTGCCTGGACACGTGGTGCCTATGAGCAACGCCTGGCAGAATGGGAAGCCTGGTCCGAAGTATCTAATGCCGCACAAGGAGCCGCTAAATAATTACTGAGCTAAAACAATAACCGGCATTTAAACCTGTTGCCGGTTATTGTTGTTACATAATTTAACAATGAGAAAAGAAGAATTCAATCACCAGCAGTTTGATTCCATATCTGAGGCACACCGGTTGATGGGATTACCTCAGCCGCGGCACCCACTGATCAGTTTGATCAACGGGAAGCATTTGCCCATCTGTTCGCAGGCTTTAGGCGGCTCACATGTGCTCAGCTTCTATAAAATATCATTTAAGCCCCCGGTAAGCGGTAAGCTTCGATACGGGCAGGATTACTATGATTTCAATGGCGGCGGTTTAATGTTTGCTGCGCCACACCAGGTAATTGGTGGACATACAGCGGCAACTGAACCCGTGGGCGATTGCTATTTCACCCTTTTAATCCATCCTGATTTTTTACTCGGCCACCCGCTGGCGCGCGCTATCAAACAATACGGTTTTTTTTCTTATACTGCTAACGAAGCGCTGCATCTGTCTGATGAGGAGCAAACAACCATTTTCTCGCTATTCGATATGATGGATAAAGAGCTGCAGGGGCGTATTGATGACTTCAGCCAGGAAATTGTAATCGCTCAGGTAGAGCTATTACTCAATTTTGCCAACCGTTTCTATAAACGGCAGTTTATTACCCGGAAAGCGGCACACAGTACCTTGTTGGAAAAACTGGAAATGCTACTTGAAACTTACTTTAACAGCGATACAGCTTTAAGCCGGGGCGTACCAACCGTAGCCTACCTGGCCGGGCAGCTAAACCTTTCTCCCAGTTACCTGAGCGACATGCTGCGTGCACATACGGGTCAAAATGCCCAGCAACACATACATGCCCGTTTAATTGATAGGGCAAAACAGATCTTATCTACAACCAATTTGTCGGTAAGTGAAGTAGCCTATTCATTAGGGTTCGAATATGCCCAATCTTTCAGCAAGCTTTTTAAAAGTAAAACCAGCCTTTCACCATTAGAATTCAGGCAGCAATTTAATTAGCATACTCCCACGCTACTATTTATTCTTATGAAGCTGATTGCGCAAGCCCGGGGCTTTTGGAAGCATGGAATAACCGGCCGCCCAAAAAGAAAAGTGCGGCAAAGAAAGCTCCCACTGATACTATTTCGGCAGAGGAACTGCCGGGATATTGATTCATTCCGGAAACTAAAGCGATCCCCGTTAGTAGTATCAGAGCGGACACCACTGCATACATGGTACGCTCCATAGCCGAAGACCTGAGACGTGAAACCAGTATACCAATTACTACTGCCAGCGCTATAACAGCATACATGATATTGCCTGCATTAGGTCCGCTGCCAATAAGGCCAACAGCCATATTAGCCCAAATCATAAAAAATGTAGCACCCAACGCAACTATAATTGCTATGCGATACACCCAATTGGGTGCGAACTGGTTTATTAATACATAAGTAAGACCAGTGCCAAATACAAGGGCGCCCATAATTAAAAAATCTGCCACGCTCCAATCTACCTCGCTGGTAAATTGCATTGCCACAAAGGGTATCATTAGTAATATAACAGTGATCAACGCTACCGTCATCAAAGAACCGGAAAGTTTTGTCTGCTTTTTCATAACTATCTTTTTAATAAAATTACTCAATAAATATAAAGTACTTTGAAATACAAAGCAAAAATAGGAAATTGATGCTTTTAAAAAATATTTTTGGCCAGAATACAACTTTCAATTGATCTGTCGCATTCAACACCAATGATTGTCGCATACAACCAGCTCTTGTATATACGGAGACAATGAGCTTTGTAAGATCAAAAATGTTTTTATATGAAGAAGCCTTAAAAAACGTTGTTTAACCGGATATACTGTGTTTTCGAACGGCAGGAAAAAGAGAGCATACAGCCCTACCCTTTTTTACTGTCAGGAGAAAAATGCCCCATCATGACGACTAAGGATCTGTGATGATACCTAAACCGGTCCCGACTATTTTACATAGAAAAAGGAGCCATTAATTTAGTAAACTTTGCTAAACCTAAGGACATTTACCGCGAAAAGCAATTCAACCAGGATGGAAAATAACCCTGCGCTATTTTGTACATATCAGATCTAATCATGCTGAAAACTTTTTTGTACTTTTCATACTCCAGGATTACTTATACTCTGGCCATAAAAATAAATAATGAGTTACCCGATTGAGATAAAGGACAAAGCCAAAAATACAAAGAGTATTAAAGTAGAAGTCTTCAGAAAAAACGTAAGAACAACGGTACCGCACAAACACCATAGTTATATCGAACTGGTCTATTTATCAGCAGGCTCCGGCACTCATACGATAGACACGTACACCGTTACTATCAAGCCACCGGTTTTACATATCATTAAACAGGAGCAGCTACATTTCTGGAATATAAATTCGGAACCTGCGGGTTATGTGTTGATATTGAAAAAAACATTTGTTGACCAATATTTTGATCACGAGCTCAACTATTTACTATCCCGGCTAAGCGCCGATTGTGCACTGAATATAGATTCGGAAGATGCACCTGTTATTGAATCTTTGTTTGACCTATTAACCAGGGAAAATGCCGTAACAGAAAAACAAAATACTGTTTTGATACATCTCATGAAAGCATTATTTACAAAACTATTGCAGCAGGCCCTGCTTCCAGGCCAAAAATCGCGGGGAAGCCTATACCTGTCATTCCACGAACAGCTTACGGCTTCGAATGAATTGATCAATAATGTTGCTTATTACGCGAAGCTGCTCCATACATCCCCTCAGAACTTAAATGCAGCCTGTAAAAAAGAAACCGGGAAACCTGCTTCAGTCATTTTATCAGAATATATAGTATCTGAAGCCTCAAGACTCCTACTGTATACGCAGCAGTCTGTTTCTGAAATTGCCTACCAGTTGGGCTTTAAAGACAACTCTCATTTTACTAAATACTTTAAGAAAAATACGGGTTCCACGCCGTCGCAGCTCAGGCAACCGTGATGTCGTTCGGGCATACCAGTGTATTTTCAAATAGACCATTTTTTGATACTCTGATTCGTAAATTTTGCGGGTACAGAGAAATTTAAAATATAATGACACGGGTTATTCTTTTTTTATCAGCACTCCTTGCACAGTTATTTTGTACAGCGCAAACCATTACCATAAAGGGAACTGTTGTTGATAGCTCAGATCAAAAACCGTTGAGCGGCGTTACAGTGCATCTTGCAGAAGATAACCTAACCCGTCTGTCCGGCAGCTTAACCGATCAGCGCGGTGCTTTTTCAATAACTTTAACGAACAAGCTACCCGTAAAACTGACACTAAGCCATACATCCTACGAGGAACTTGAAATGACGTTGTCGCTCCACACTGGCTCAACCTGGAATATAGGTACGATACGGTTGGTTCCACGCATACAGTCTTTGGCTGCAATAGTAGTAGATGGCCGCAAAGCCCCGTCATCTTTTAAGATCGACCGGCAGGTATACCAGGCATCACAGTTTGGCAATGCCGCTAACGGAACGGGAACAGATGTTTTACGCAACTTACCCTCTTTATCTGTTAATGCCCAGGGAGAAATTGCATTCAGAGGCTCGGGTAGCTTTTTACTTTTATTAAACGGAAAGCCAACACAGGCCGACCCTGCCCTGGTGCTGGGACAGCTACCAGCAGGCTCAATTGAGCGTGTTGAAGTGATCACCAGTCCGGGCGCAGCTTATGATGCCGACGGTAAAAGCGGTGTTATCAATATCGTTACCAAAACCGGCGTAGAAGATGGCTGGATGGTGCAGGCCAATATAATGGGCGGAACCCCGCCATTAAATGATTTTGATAACAAACGATACGATAATCCTCAACGCCATGGGATAGACCTGTCCACCAGCTATAACAAAAAGAAATGGAACTGGAACCTGGGTCTCAACTACCTGAGAAACGATATAGCGGGTTACCGCGAGGGCGATGTGTATACCATCAACAACGGCGTCAGGACGAGTTTCCCATCTTCAGGTGAGCGTAGCTTTTGGCGTTATAATTACGGCGGAAGGTTTTCTATACATTTCAAACCGGATACCCGTAATAATTTTACAGCAGGTTTTTACAGTGGTAAAAAATTTCAAAGCCGGGTGGCGGATCTGGTGTACCATAATACCAGGCAAGACCTGAATACAGGCAATCTATCATCTTTTACCTATTATAATGAGAATACACAAAACAAAGAAGGCATTTTTACATTGGCAAACCTGGACTATAGTCATGATTTTAATGAAGGATCGAAGTTAAGTTTCTCCGGATTATTTGAGCGGGCGGATCTTTCTGGAACCACTTATAATTTGAATGTTCAATATCCAGACATTAATGACACCATTCAATATACCGTTAATCCCAATACTAATCCGTTGAATGCCTACCGGGCTAAACTTGACTATCAGAAAAAAATAGGAAACGGCAGCCTTCAAACAGGTTACCAGTTCCGGTACGATCATCAGCAGGGAGATTTTTTTTATCGTACACTGATCAACGGCAGTAGCCAGTTTGAGACAGATCCTGATTTCAGTAGTTCAGTACGGGTAAATAACCGCATTCATGCGGGCTACGTGCAATACAATGGTTCGTCAAAAGCATTCAACTACGTGGCAGGATTAAGACTGGAACATTCTGAAAGGGATTTGTTATTATCCAATACAGGTCATCAAAATCAATTACGGCTTACCAACCTTTTTCCGTCTCTTCAGATAAGATATACCCTTTCGGAACAAACTGTATTGAAAGCAGGATATAGCAAAAGGGTGAAACGCACTAATAATTTTGAACTAAACCCGGTACCAGAAAGGGAACATTCTGAAACATTGGAGCAGGGAGATCCTAACCTTTTACCGGAATTTACCAGCACTTATGAAGCGGGTATTGAATACAGTTTTGGAAAGAACACATTGTTTGCAACCCTTTACCATCAAAGAATTGCTAACCCGATACAGAGGGTGAATAGTGTTTTTGCAGATACAATACTAAACCGGGTATTTACCAATGCCGGCCGCGCTTTACAAACCGGCCTGGAAGCCAACCTGAACATTGCGCTAAGCAAAGTATGGCAATTTGTATTGGGTGGAAATGTGTACGATTACCAGATTAAAGGAAAAATATTCAACGGCGCATTACCGGTACAAAACCGTAGCCTGGTGTACAGCATCAACAGTACCCAGTCGTTTAACCTGCCTCAAAACTGGTTGCTGCAATTCAGTATAAATTATATTTCCCTGCGGGCTACCGCCCAGGGTGAAGACGGTGCCTTTCTTACTCCTCATTTCACTGTTAAAAAAACAACGGCGAATAAGCGATGGTACTTCCAGTTTCAGTGGCTGAACATGGATGCAGGTTTAAATATCTCCAACCGGCAACGCATCACTACCTGGGGTAATGACTTTTATACTACTACACATTATATCTACGAGCCTGACCAACTACAACTTTCTGTAGGATTTAATCTGTCACGCAAAAACCGAAAAATAGTACTCCCCCAAAGTGAAATGGGCGAAAAAGAATTTTAATTTTTTATAGATTCAGTCACCCGCTTCAAAAATAAACTTGCGTAGTCAAATAGCTACACGTATATTTGTAGTCAAATAGCTACACAATGAATTTAAGAAGAGATGTATTTCAGGCCATTGCCGATCCTACGCGAAGAGCCATATTATTATTATTAGCGGCTGCTCCATCGCTCACAGCCGGTGCTATCGCAGCTAACTTCGATACAGCCCGACCTACGGTATCTAAACATTTACAAATACTCACCGAATGCGAGCTACTGCAGTCGCAACAGACCGGGCGAGAAATGTATTATCAATTAAATCCGGAAAAAATGAAAGAAATTGATGATTTTATTGAGCCGTTCCGGCAAATGTGGGACGACCGTTTTAATAAACTGGAAGCTATTATGAAGCAGCGCGCGAAGAAAAAGCACGATTAAACAACCATAATCCTAAATAAAACTATCAATGGAAAGAAAAACAAAAATACATGCCGAAAATGGTAAGCAGGAACTAACTATAACCCGCGAGTTCGACCTGCCGGTTGACTTATTATTCGAGGCCCATACAGATGCTTCAATTATAGAGCAGTGGATGGGTAATAAAGTATTAAAATTTGAAGCGAAGCCACATGGAGGTTATCAGTTTGAGACAACTGATCCGCAAGGTAATGTGTTGTTCAAAGCTAATGGAGTCATACATACGTTGATCCCCAATAGAAAGATGATACGCACTTTTGAAATGGAAAACGTTCCTTTTGATGTTCAGCTGGAATACCTGGAATTTGAGGCATTAACAGATGGTACCAGTAAATTAACCATGCAGGTAGTATACCGGTCTGTAGAGCTTCGCGATCAGCAATTAAAAATGCCTTTTGAATACGGCATTAATATGGCCCATGATAGACTGGAAGCATTGTTAAAAAACGGAAAATAATCAGTTATGTCAAAAAGAAATAAGATCATTTACTGGATTGCCACCATTTGGCTGGCACTAGGTATGTTGTCCACAGGCATTGTGCAGCTCATTCAATTAAAAGAAGAAACGGAAATGATGAACAGGTTGGGCTATCCCTCCTATTTACTTAGCATTATTGGAGTATGGAAAATACTGGGTGTAGTGGCCGTTCTGGTGCCTAAATTTCCCTTGTTAAAAGAGTGGGCTTATGCCGGGTTTTTCTTTGTAATGTCGGGAGCCATACTATCACATTTTGCAATAGGTGATGGTGCCAAAGAGTTCTTTGGGCCCGTATTATTGCTGCTACTTACATTTGTATCCTGGTATTTCAGGCCGGTAAACAGAAAGATTGTTTTGCAAACTCAATAAATAGATATGAATCCGAAAGTTGATTTCTTTTTCGATAAGGATGGCCCATGGCTGGCAGCATTTGAACAAATGAGAACCCTCGCGCTTGATTGCGGGCTCACTGAAGAATTAAAATGGGGCCAACCCTGCTATTGCCTGGGTAAAGCTAATATCGTTCTGATACATGGTTTTAAAGAATATTGCGCACTCCTATTTTTTAAAGGTGCGCTATTGAAAGATCCGGAAGGTATATTGATTCAGCAAACGGAAAATGTTCAGTCTGCACGGCAGTTACGTTTTACCAGCTTAAAAGAAGTAAAACAAAAAGCAAAAGCGATCAAGGCCTACATTTACGAAGCCATAGAAGTGGAAAAAGCCGGATTGAAAGTGCCCTTGAAAAAAACCGCGGCTTTCGAAGTTCCTGAAGAATTTAAAACAGCCTTAGATAAGCAACCGGCATTACAAAAAGCATTCGAAGCCCTGACACCGGGCCGTCAAAGGGCTTATCTGTTCCATTTTGCCCAGGCAAAACAATCAACAACAAGGGTGGCAAGGGTTGAAAAATATATACCTAAAATTCTCGAAAGAAAAGGATTAGATGATTAATGATTGCGTACCTACGGCACGCAAAACATTTATAAATATTATGGGCTACAAATAGATTGTTCCTACAGAACCAAACCATCCTGTTAAAAATCCTGTCACAGGAAATTGTTCTTTTTAAAAAAGGCCCGAATAGTTTTAAGCTTGTGATCGCATCAAAAACGCAGCAGATAAACACGAAACAATGCCGGAGACATTACCTTTTGAACAATGCCTGTGATGTATTTGTGCAACTGATCTTCCCAGGCCTGCTCAATCAAAGCCCTCCGGTAACGAACCGCAAATACTACATGGATGTAAATCCGGGTGTAAGTGTTAGACATGGGTTATTTTTGATAAACTTACTAAATAATGATGCAGTATGAAAAATAAAAAAGAACTACCCACTTCTGTAAAAAATGAGCTGCTGGGGATATTGAAAACACGGTTTGAAAAAAACAAAAACCGTCATAAGGGTATTAACTGGGATGAAGTGCTGGCCCGGCTTGAAGCTAACCCGGCCAAACTATGGTCTTTAAATGAAATGGAAATAACCGAAGGAGAACCGGATGTAGTGGATTATGACAAAAAAACGGGCGAATACATTTTTTATGACTGCTCAGCAGAAAGCCCCAAAGGCCGTAGAAGTATTTGCTACGATGGCGATGCGCTAGCCTCCAGAAAAGAACATAAACCCAAAGACAGCGCATTGGGCATGGCAGCAGACATGGGTATTGATATACTTACAGAAAAACAATACAGGGAGCTCCAACAATTGGGAGCCTTCGACCTGAAAACCTCCAGTTGGGTTCAAACACCTACTCCAATAAGAAAACTAGGTGGTGCTCTTTTCTGCGACCGGAGATATGATACTGTTTTTCTCTATCATAATGGTGCAGAATCTTACTATGGTGCAAGAGGATTCAGGGGTTCTTTAAAGGTATAGTTACAATGCATAAGCCCGGCGTTTTACAACCGGGCTTACTTATGTTACAATTAAAACTCTTTTAAGCTAGCGCTGGTTTGCCGGATCAGCAATCCATTCAGCATAAGAGCTGGCTCCTGAATAGAACGGAGATTGTGGTGTTAATGTATCCTTTTCCAATGGAGCACCAGAGTACAAGGCCTTCGCATCAGATACTACGTCCAGCTTCTTACCGGTAGCTTTTGCATACTGGCTGATCCAAACAGTCATATCAAATTTTTCAGGCCCGCCTATCTCAAGTATCGAATTTGCAGGTTCGTCCACGGCGGTTTTAGCCAGAAAACCTACGACGTCTTTACTTGCTATCGGTTGAATATTTGCGTCAGGAACAATCACTTTCCCTTCTACAGTACTCATTTGTACTATGCTACCGGCAAACTCAAAAAACTGAGTAGCATGAACAATCGTGTATGGTATACCGGAAGCCCTAATCATATCTTCCTGTACTTGCTTGGCACGAAAATAACCACTTGCCTGAAGCTGACTGGTACCCACTACCGACAGCGCGATATGATGCCTCACTCCTGCTTCCTTTTCAGCAGCCAATAAATTTTCGTTAGAAGTTTTGAAGAAATTCATTACCGCTGTTGCTTCAAATGATGGTGAATTGGAAACATCGATAACCACATCTGCATTCACTAAAACTTCTTTTACGCCTTCACCGGTAAGTGTGTTCACACCAGAGCTGGGAGACGCTGCAATAATTTCGTGTTCGGTTTGTTGCAGCAGGTTTACTAACTGACTACCAATAAGGCCGGTACCGCCGATAATAACTATTTTCATCTTTGTTTTTTTAGAGGTGTTTTGTAAAACACAAAGATGAACTGCGGCAAACCTGAAAAACTTAAGCTGGTTTAAGAAATGCCTGACTGCTTTAAATGTATCAACTCTTCCAAACTAACCTGCATATAAGATGCGAAAATAGGATCTGGTATACGTGCGATGATATCTGGATAGGTGTTTTTAAAATACCTGTAAAATTCCTCTTTAGAGGTAGTTGCATAGGTTTTCTGCTTCAATAAAGCTGCACCATAAGCACGTTCATGAATTTTATTGAAGTAAACCGCTATAACCGGGTACTGGTTTAACAGCGCTTCATATTGATGCCGGTTCATGACTATAAGCTCCGAATCTTCCATAGCTCGTATACTATAAACTGCAGGACTTTGCGTAGCAAAGGTCTTGTAATCGGTCATCCACCAATTTTCCAAAGCAAAATGAATAACCTGTTGTGTATTATTTTGCTCATAATACATGTAGATACAACCTTTAGTCACAAAATAAAGAGCGTCGCAACGCTCGTTCTCCTTTAAAATCAATTCATCTTTTTTTACAAACTGTGCGCGCGTAAAAGGCAATATACTGTCTTTACTGACAGTAACATTGGGCAAAAGGCTTTGCATATGTTTTATTAAAACGTCTGTCATTACTTTTTCTCTTTTCTTTTTTTGCGTAACTCACTTAAATATTCAGGTGTAAATCCGAGAAAAGAGGCCAGTACTTTTTGCGGAATACGCTGCAGAAAGCCAGGATACTTTGACTCAAAATTTTCGTAAAACGCCTGCTTGGGCATACGTGTAATCAATTGAATACGTAACAAAGAAGCCGCATAAGCACGTTCATATACCCTTCTGAAGTATTCTTCCATCAAAGAATTTTCCCGTAGCAGTTGCTCGTAATTCCGGTGCGATATGCTTAGCACTTCAGTCGGCTCCAGGGCCTGTATAGAATAGCCCGAGATCCTCCCTGATCGAAATGCTTCCAGATCAGTCATCCACCAGTTTTCCAGAGCAAACTGTAACGTTTGCTCAACACCATTCTCATCGGTAAAAAATAAACGGAGACAGCCTTTTATAACAAAAAAGTAGGCCGCACATCGCTTACCCTCTTCCAGTAACATTTCTTTTTTTCGAAATGAATAAGCCTCGAAAAATGACAATATTTTTGGCACATCCGTTACAGAGCGGGAATTGATTTTATTGATATGTTGTATGAGCGGATGCATTTAATAACACAGTGTATTGACCAGAGAACGCAAATCTAGTTAAAATATGCATCTGCCTGTGTTGCAATCCCAGCCTCTATCCTGCTATAAAAATAGCCACGCCTTACTATATCAAAATACAAGCACTAATAAAGAATATACCCAGGCAAGAGGACCGAACAATAGAAATATTTACAAAGTACCTCCTTATGCCAAATGTGACAAATAACTTTGTATTTTTGCTGATGCTTTCTTTTAGAAAGATATATCTTCAATAAACATGAACCTTCTAAGTTACTGCAAATTTGAACATGCCTTCAACTGTATATTCAAAAATAAGAGCTGCTTGTGGCGGCGCTGCCAGGGAACAACATTATTTTGAAGCTATGGCATTTGAAGCGAGCAGATTATCAACGGGGCTTTTTTAGCCGACGAATACCAATTTAAATTAAAAAGAGCCTCTAAGAACATGAGAAAAAGCATCCTGATAGCCGACGATAATCCCGGCATTCTCGAAGTGGTAAGTATTATACTGGAGTCGGAAGGTTACGAGGTTAAATCTACTGCAGATCCGCAACATGTTTTGCAGGTAAAAGAAGATCCGCCGGGTCTTATTTTATTAGACATCTGGATGGGCGGTACTGACGGACGTCATATTTGTAAACAATTAAAAGCAGATCAAGATACCCATCACATCCCCGTTATATTAATGTCTGCTAACAGCGATATAAGGGCTATTGCGGAAGAATCGGGTGCAGATGGTTTTATTGCCAAGCCTTTTGAAATAGATGATCTCATCAGCAAGATACAAACGATCTATTCATCAGGCGGTACGGGGAAGTAGTATCAACAACCCAACGGTTAAATCTAGCTTGATAATTTCTATTTAGATTTCAAAACAGTTTTGATAGCCTCTGTGAGGTGATCCAGGTCAAAGGGTTTGGCCAGGAAATGCTCGGCTCCTGCAGTGTTTGCTAACTTGGAAATTTCGCTGTTGGCAGAAAAATATATAACAGGAATATCCTTTAAATCAATATCGTTCTTAATTTCCTGCGTGGCAATAATACCACCTTTCGGTGGAATCCAGTTGTCCATGAATATAACCTTCGGCTTGCAGGCTTTAAGCTTATTCACCACATCATCGCAGCTCGAAAAAGTGTTTACTTCCCATCCCTGGTCTTGTAATACGTAATGGCAAATTGATAAAATATCCTCATCATCATCAAAGATGGCTACACTTTTATTCTCGTCATTCATTAAAGGTGAAGTTAACAATTAATTGCCGATGAATACATGGCACTCAAAAAAATCGTCAAGATAGCTTGAAAACTGCCCCACCGTAAAAACCGTATACTGCTTGTTTGCGTATATAATTTACTCCTGCTACCGTCCCAAAGCTGTCAATTGTTATTTTTCGAAGGATAAAAAATGTCAGTACTACTTTTTTTTATTATTACTGTGTGATTATGTGTAATTTAAGTATTTTTAAGCACCAAAAAGCCCCCCTGTAGAAACAGGGGAGCCTGCCCTTACCCGGCTCACGCCGGGTTTTTTGTGTTAACCCTCTATTAACACAATACGAATATAAGTAATACGACCTAATATCAAATTAATTTTAGTCAACTATATTACTTTGAAAAACAGTATTACTAATACTCTTATGTTTTAAACTATGTATATAAAAAAGCTGTAGCTGTAGTTTTGAATACGACCGCACCTTTCTTTTAAAAATGGGTTGTTACAAATAATTTTTGGTACTCTGAATCCTGATTAAGCTGGATGAAAGGTTATCATTAGCATCATTAGTTTTAATTGGCAAAAATTGGTAAAAAATCTACTGATTCAGGTTAATATTATTGCTTCACCGGAAGGTGAAACAGATTTTTAATAATAACTACCGGTTATTGAAGACGGGATACCGGGCATCACTACCATAAAACACTAAGCATACTGATTCACACGCCTGCACATGTACATCAATTCATCAATATCTTCAACCCCTTTTACTTTAATATCGGTAACAAACACGTTAACAACTACCCCAGCACTTACATGTACCTTAACCATCCCATGCGCATACTCGTCAAAAGTAGCCGGGTTATTTTTTAACTCAATAAAACCGTTGTTGAGAATATCATTAAGTGTAGTCATGAGTGCACTTTTAAAATTAGCTTGAATGGCTGACAAGACTAAAAGGCAAAGGGTATGCCAAATAATAATGGTGCAACTTGAGAAAATAAACTTGTTTCAATAAAAAAAGATGAATAAAGCAACCATTTATTTATTCTTGCTGTATATACAAATGTTGAAACATTAATTAAATCACGTAAACACTTTTGAGAATAGCTCTGAGCACTGACCATAGCCTCTATGACCTCATATTGGGCTGCAAGCAAGATATGCCTGCTGCGCAGAAGCTATTATATGAACGCTTTTTCGGTTTTGGGTTATCTATATGCTTACGGTACGCTAAAAGTAATGATGAGGCTATGGAAATACTCAATGACGGATTCGTGAGAATTTTCAGGAGTATTCCGGGATTTATAGAACCCGCAGCGCAGGAAGAATTATCCAGGTTATTTATGAGTTGGTTTAAAAAAATAATGATCAATACAGGTATCAACTACTTTAAAGCGCTTAACAAGGCTTCAGCTATTCGTGTAGCTGAGACATTGGATGATACAGAGGGCTATGCCAGGCACACCGACTCTGATCAACTGGCTTATGATGACCTGGTGAAACTGATCCAGAAATTGAGCCCCGCCTATCGAAACACTTTCTGTCTTTATGTAATTGACGGGTACAGACACGAAGAAATTGCAGGTATGATGGGTATTTCCGTAGGCGCTTCAAAATCAAACTTACTAAAAGCAAGAAAAAATTTACGCAAAATGCTAGAAATTGCCAATGCCGAAAAAGTATAAAAATATGACCGACGAAGAGCTGGACCGGCTTTTTAGGGACGCTGCTGAAAACTTCAGAAACAGCAATCCTCCGGAGGGGGCATGGGAGGCATTTTATACCAAAAACGAGCAACAATTAAAGAATAAGGAAACAGGACCAGCGCCGGATCTTGATAAAAAACCTACTCGCTTTTTTATACCGGATAAAGCTTACAAAATTGCGGCAGCTTTATTTATTCTTTTTGCGGCCTGCGCCATCGTTTGGTTAGTAGTATCAAAACAAAGGAAGCATGAGGATCGTACAACAACACAAACCAGATCCCATTCATCTATTGATACAGTTATATCAGTGGCTGCAGATTTTAAAAAAGATACAGCGGGCAACAGTACGCTTTCCTTCGATAACAACGAGCAACTTTCTGCACCCCAAAAATCACCGATAACAACAGGGAATAAACCGGAGCCCATTATTTACCCTTCATTCAAGAATGAAAATGAGGTTCCTCTCCATGCAGTAGCCAACCCCATCATACCAGCATCACCCGCTTTACCTGAGCAAAAAGATAAAGCTACTGTTGCAAATAATATGCAGCAGGCTAACACTAAAAAAGTAGACCTGACCACCGGCCAGCAGGAATACTCCAATAAGAACAACTACCCAACAAATCAACTTTTTGCTACTGCTAAAGAACCTTCAAAACGAGGCAGCTCCGGCAGGTGGCAGCTCGGCCTGGTGGGCGGCGCTAATGTAGCTATGGTAAAGGGTGATGTTTCTACTACTCCCGGCCTCACCACAGGCATCCTGGTACAGCACCGCATTAACGATACAAGGGTATCAGTTGAGTCGGGGGTTATTTATGAAAATATGACGTACGCTGTAGAAAACGAGTACTTTAACCCTGGTGGCAAGCCAGTTTCATCGAAAGTGTCCAATATTTCAGGCGCTTGTACCATGATTGATGTACCGGTTAATGTGCGATATGATATGGTGCATTCTAAAAAGAGGAAAGCTTTTGTAAGCACCGGTGTTTCGCCCACGGTAATGGTAAAGCAAAGCTATGTGTACGATTATACCGACGAAAATGGTACACGGCTTATAGACCGTGATGTTACCGGACAGGGAAAGAATTTTTACGCCGTAGCCAATGTATCGGTGGGCTATGAACAAAAATGGAATAAGACTTCGGTGCAGGTGGCGCCCTACCTTAAAATACCCATGGGCGAAATAGGCTACGGAAATCTTAGCCTGGGTGGTATTGGCACACAGGTATCTATTAAAAGAGACTTATAGAAAAGAAACCTTTTTAAACTAATCACAGCACAGGTTCAATTAAAAAATTGATGCTACGGCATCAACAGGCCCTCTATTGCCCGGTATTTTTTAAACTAAAAACTATAAATGATGAAAACAACAAAAACGGTACATTTAAAAATCGCATTATTGTCATCCCTATCCATGGCCCTTAGCTGTTCTGCCGATAAGGAAGATGTGGTTACCCCGCCCCCTAATCCGCCGGCAGCTGAAGTTAAATTTTCTACTCAGGTGCTGCCTATTTTTACGGCAAGTTGTGCCGGCTGTCATGGCGCCACTAATCCGCCCAATGGCATTTCACTAACCACGTATGCACAAATATCGGCTAATGCTACCGCAGCCTACAATGCTATACAGGCAGACCGTATGCCCAAGGGCGGCCCCGCTTTGTCAGCCACCCAAAAAGCACTCATCAAGGCCTGGATAGATGCCGGCAAGAAAGATAATTAATCATTAATACCCTTACTATGAAACGGAAACCCGCATGGGCGTTGTTGTTGCTTGTGGTGCTTACTGCAACCGCTTTCGCTCTTTACTATTACTACAAAAAGCCGCCCGATATCAGAAAGGCTGCAGCCCATTATGAGACAACAGCCCCGGCTTTGCTGGCTGATTTTAATAAGAATGAGTCAACTGCGAATGCCAAATATCTCGATCAGGTAGTTATTGTTGAGGGAACGATTAGTAATGTAGAACTTAATGGCGAAAGCCCTGCTGTTTTCCTTGAAACAGGTAACCCTATGGCTGCCGTCAACTGTAGCTTTTATAATACAGAAAGCGCTGCTTTAAAAAATCTTAAACCCGGCACTACCATAAAAATTAAAGGCGTATGCACAGGGATGTTGACAGATGTGGTGCTCAACAAATGCAGTATCGTAGAATAATTTAAAACAGCAACATGAAAAAAATATTAACCTTATTCACAGTGATCGTATTCACTGCCTACCCGGCTTTTGCCCAAAAGTATTTTACCAAAACGGGTATCATCAGCTTTAGCGCCGGTACTTCGCTCGAAGACATTGACGCGGTCAATAAATCTGCCACCAGTGTGATTGATGCGGCTACAGGCAAAATAGAGTTTGCCGTTCTGATCAGGGGATTTGAATTTAAGAGAGCCCTGATGCAGGAACATTTTAACGAAAACTATATGGAAAGCAGCAAATATCCTAAGGCTGTATTTAAAGGAGCCCTTGCTGAGCCCATTAGTTTTAATAAGCCGGGTACTTACACGGCCACTGTTAAAGGCATTTTGGAGATGCATGGCGTAAAGAAAGAAACCACGGCTAAAGGCACTATTAAGGTAAGCGCACAATCGGTACAGGTCCTGTCCCGGTTCAGCGTTAATACCAGCGATTTCAACATATCTATTCCCGGCGTGGTTAAAGACAAAATATCGCAGGTAGTTAATGTATCAATGAATTGTAATTATACACCCCTTAATAAATAGCTATGAAAAAAAATAAAGAAACCATCAATAAGAAACGAACGGCCTATCTGTTGATCCTGTTTTTAATACTATCCGCTGCGCAAAGAATATCTGCCCAGGATGATCTTTTATCGCTGGTTGACTCAAGCAATGAAAGATCTGAACCCGTTACAGGCGCCTTCAAATCCAGCCGTGTCATCAATGGTCACTCCATAGAATTTATTGGCAAAAACGTACTGGACGTACGCATCCTGCACAGGTTTGGAATTATTAAAGATGGTATTGGCGAGCTGTTTGGATTGGACCAGGCCAGTATGAGGCTTGGGTTTGACTATGGCATCACCAAAAACTTAACCATTGGTGTTGGGCGCAGTACCCTGGCTAAGGAGCTGGACGGATTTATTAAATACGGGGTGCTACAGCAATCAAATGGAAAGAGGAATATACCGGTGTCTGTTGTATTGGTAGCAGGAAGTACGATCACTACGGCAAAACTGGCTGAAGATGCCACACTCCGGGACACCAAACATCGCATGGCCTATTACAGCCAGGTAATTGTAGGGCGTAAATTTAGCGAACTTTTTAGCCTGCAGCTCTCCCCTACTTATGTACACAGAAATGCAGTTGCTGCTACCACGGATTTTAATGACACTTATGCGTTGGGCATTGGCTCGCGATTAAAGCTTTCCAAGCGTGTAGCTTTTGTAGCAGATTACCATTACGTTATTTCCGGGCTTGACAAAGATGTTTACAGTAACCCGCTTTCTATTGGTTTTGATATAGAAACCGGCGGGCATGTATTCCAGTTACATTTTTCAAATGCCACTGCCATGAACGAAAAAGCTTTTATTACCAATACAACCAATAGCTGGGGACGGGGTGAAATAAGGTTTGGCTTTAACCTTTCCCGGGTATTTACTATTGGTAAAAAGAAAATGCCTAAAGAATCGCAGCTATAAATGCTTAGCAGTATAACAACCAGTTTATCTAAAAAAAAATATCATGTATACACTAATTATCAACATCAAAAGAGCAGCTATAAAAAGCTGTCTACAACCAATAACCCTGTTGTTTTTTGCGGTTGTTTTGTTAAGTTGTCATCATAAAGATGATTATACTCCACCCAAAACCTATATGGTTCAATTACAAAATAATGCTACCCTGGGCAGCTACCTAACCGATAAGGATGGAAGAACTTTATACTTTTTTGCCAGCGACTCGGCAACTGTTAATACCTGTGCAGGCAATTGCGCCCTGCTCTGGCCCATTTTTAATGCACCCGGAATTTCGGCAACAGACCTGGGCGCCGGTTTAAACTTCTCCGATTTTGGACAGATCACTACTGCCGCAGGCAGCCAACAAACTACTTACAAAGGCCGGCCACTTTATTATTACGCCCCGGCTTCAGCAGGTGTTAACACACCAGAAGCTGCAGGGCTTACCGGCGGAGAAGCATTTGGAGGCGTGTGGTTTGTAGCCAAACCCGACTATACCATTATGCTAACCCGGGCGCAGCTGGTAGGCAAAGACACTAAAAAATATACTTTTGATACTACCGGTACCCCAACACCCACTTACACGGAGAGCAATGGTAAGTCAGTTTATTTCACCGATGCCAAAGGTGTTGCACTATATATCTTCAAACCAGATAAACAAAATAAAAATACCTACACCAGCGCAACAGATGCCGGTAAAAATGCCGTATGGCCTATTTATGAAATGGATAAGATTGTGGTACCCTCGTCATTAGATAAATCTTTATTTGGCGTTATTGATGTGTTTGGTAAAAAACAGCTCACTTATAAAGGATGGCCCTTATACTATTTTGGCGAAGATGCTATGGTAATGGGCGCTACCAAGGGGGTATCGGTACCCGGTCCAGGTGTATGGCCGGTTGCCACACGCGGATTACGCCCGGCCCCGGTTCAATAGCCGGCTTTGAGGGTATGCGTATTCCATCCACAGCTCATTGTGTTTATTGCTCCGATTGAAGCAGTATAACAAACAAAATTGTTTGTCTGTGTAATAATGAAGGCCAGCCCTGGAAAGGGCCGGCCTTTGCTAACCTATGAAAAACAGTTTTGTTATTACCTGCTTATATTTTCAAACTGAATGCTGAATTACACCGCACAGCCAAAACTTTGAAAACTGGTGCCGAAATCAACCGGGTAATGATCTTCACCGAGGATCGTATTAATAATAACCGCATTTCTGTATGCCCCCAGTCCCAGGTCGGGTGCATTAAATCCATGTGTGTGCAGCTCTGCATTCTGGATAAAAATACGGTTGGCATCGTCCAGTGAGTAGCTACGTTTTATTTGTAGTGACCCATCGGCATTTCGTTTAATTATATTTTCCAACGAGCCCAAAAAGTCGGGCACCCGGCTGGCATAACCGGTAGCCAGTATAATCGACGCGGCATCGGTTGTAAATTTCTGATGCATGGCATTATGATAGAACTCAAGATTATATAAGTCTCCCTCTCCCCTGCTAACTGATCTCAGTTCGGCATGGGCTTGTATCTTGATATGCTTATCGTATCCCTCGGTAAATAAGCTATACAACCTGTCATAGATAGCATTGATCAATTGATGATTGATGCCCTTGTATAATGTCGCCTGGTTTTTTAGCAACCGGGTTTTCTCATCTCTTTCTAATCCATAAAAGAAATCTATATAGTCTGGTGAGGTCATTTCGTAATTCAGTTTGCTGTGTTCCATTGCATAGAAACGATCCGACCTTGTATACCAGTGTAAGGGAGTCTTAATTGTATCCAACTGATATAACAAGTCGTAAAAAATTTCCGCTGCACTCTGACCCGAGCCAATTAGGACCACTTTCTTTGACTTTAGAATTTCGGGCCTTCGATACATATAGTCTGCCGCATGTAATACTTTGTCACCTAAAAACTCATGCGAGTTGCAAGGTAAACCGGGCTGCGACCCTATGCCAACTACCAGCTTACGGGCTTTGATAGTTTGTGTCATATCAGCTTTTTTATCATAACAGGATACAATAAATACATCCTGTTTTGGATCGTAATGAATATGATTAACCTTGTAGCCAAATATCAAATTGTTTAGCTGCCCGCACACCCATCTGCAATACCTGTTGTACTCGCTTCGGGTAATATATCCCTGCTCGTGCACACCAAATTGAATGAGCCGATTATGCGATCGAAGAAAATTCAGGTAAGAGAATTTACTCGACGGATCTGCCAATGTAACCAGGTCTGCAAGGTAAGATACCTGTAAAGTGCTTCCGGGAATCAACATGCCATCATGCCAGTTGAATTCAGATTTTTGCTCTAAAAAGATCGTGCTTAAATTTTTTATAGGTTCCGCCAAGGCAGCAAGGCCGAGATTAAATGGGCCAATACCGATCCCTGCGACATCGTATATATTTTTATCAGATTTCATAACTGTGTTTTTTAGATGAAGGTCTTTTTATAAACAACCAGGCAAGACTGAAACTTAATATACTGGTGACCAGCAGTGCAAACAGAGATGGAGCTAACGTCAGTCTACTATAACCAAATAGTCGGAACATCCACATAATAATAATCCATTGCAACACGTATATAATGGTAATATGCCTGCTTACAAAATCCAGTAGCCGGAAAAAAAGGTTTGAGGTTTTAAGTTGAGCAATTCCTATAAATAGTGCTGTCCATAAAAGTGCGACGCCAGCATGGAATAATGTACCTCCCCGGCCCTGTCTGTAAAAATTGGCATTCCATTCTACAGGTTCTGTTATAGTCATTAACTTACCTAAAACAAACAACAAAATACCGGTTAAAATCATTGCTTTTAAAAACCGGGTGGGGGTATACAATTGTAGCAAACGCCCGAATACCAAACCCAGCATCGGAAAAAACAACCAGGGAAATACCGGGAAAAATACTTGAGGAGGCACGCCTGTGAACAAATGTAAAATTGAAAAATTTGAAACTGTATTAAAATCCCATGTGTAAGGAGATATCCACCACACTACACTTGTAATCAAAATGAGGAAAATAAAACGAGGGAAAAATTTATGCAGCAAAGCACCAAAGAAGTAAGCAAGAGACGCAAATTGTAGTATATCCCCGATCATAAACAATTGCCATGCAACAGATGAATCCGGGCTTATTACAAGTGAACTAATGTAGTTCTCAGGTAAAAGATTTAAATAATACGGAACTACAAGACGAAATAGGTTGAGCAGGTAACCCAATCCTCCAATCAGCAGGCATCTAATCAAAATTTGCTTCATTGTTTTACGTCGTCCCAAAACAATAAATACACCCATAAGGAACATAAAAAGTTGCGCCCCGGGTCCTTCGGCTAAAAAGCCCAATATACTTCCCAGCCATCCCTGCTTTACCTCTTCTGAACTATACAACATTACACTATGTACTGCTGGCATAACAAAGACAATAAATCCCCTGGCAAGGGAAAATCCCCTGCTTTGTGTTGGTGTAAGCATATTACTTGTTTTAAATTATGAATCAGTTAATACATCATAATCTTTTCAGGAATTCAGTTTTTTCTAAAATGTACAGATTGGCAGTTTTATAAGAGAGTGTGATCGGCTTCATAAATTGAAAGCCTACTCTTTTAACCAATTGATTTGCATTTTTATTGTTTGCGTCCGGCTCTCCAATAATTCTTTTGGCTCCGGATACAAACAGATAAGAAATACCACAAATCATTACATTGGTGGTAAGCCCGCTCACAGGGTTTGTTGGCGGTCCCATTAAAAGATGTATCCCGATATCGTCTTCCTGCACTTCATACATACTCCCCACCTCATCTAACTTTGGATTATAATAATCCATTTGTGCAACAGGCAGTGGATTGCCGGGGTAAAAAAACATCAGGGAACCTCCAAAACCACTCGCTAAAAATTGTTCATAATGATTATAAAGCTTTTTGTAAGAGCCATCCATTTGCCAGAAAGTTTTGGCATATTCCATATTTACCCATTTGTGTAGCATAGGAATATCTCTTGTCAAACTAAGCGGTCTTACCTCAAGCGCATAGCCCGAAAACTGCTGCACATGTAGAATCGTGGCTCGTTTAAGCTCGTCGAATGGGACTATTGAGCGCATAATCAAATTATTTAATATTTTATTATAATTTTGTTTCACAATCAGCCTGTTACCTAAACCAGCAAGCTGATTTCAATAATTAAAACACCAGACAGGTCCATTTATGAGTGACATGTTTAAAATAATAACCAGTATCAATGAGGCTGTCGAACTCATCCCCATCATCGAAAATCCTTTAGACCAATCACCCTTTATTGAACAATTTGGGAACCTGGGCGACTATGGTAGTATGCGTTTTAAGAAAATAACCTTAACTGATATTACCTTGTGGATTAGTGAGTATAGAATGACTTATGAAACCGTATTTCATGCAGAAGTTGATCACCCCATCCTGGAAGCTCATATCACGCTCAATAACCGCATGGTTCAATCCCTTGGCAAAAGGAAAAATTCAATTTTCGACGACAGAGAGTTCAATGTCACTTATGCACCTTATATGGAAAACAAAGTATTATTTCCTGCAGGCGGCGCTTATACAACCTTCGATATCCACCCGTCCGAAAAACTGTTGGAAAAGTTCTCTGTAGACTTTCCATTTCTAAACCATTTTCTGAATAAAAAAATTCAACAGAGAGAAAACATACTTCAGTTAATGGGCCATCGTAGCTTTCTAAACTTCGAAATGGAAAACATGGTGACAA
Source organism: Paraniabella aurantiaca (assembly GCF_050309965.1). Lineage (NCBI taxonomy): Bacteria > Pseudomonadati > Bacteroidota > Chitinophagia > Chitinophagales > Chitinophagaceae > Paraniabella > Paraniabella aurantiaca. The sequence goes on from NZ_JBLOSY010000002.1 coordinate 883,367, forward strand.
AGTTGCTGGACTATCTATCCGATCCATTTCCGAGCAAAACGCTGCTTACTATTTGGTCCATGGAACTGCTCACTTCTTTTCTTTTAAGATCTCAGAATAATACATACCCACAGTACAGGTATCATAATCGTCATGTAGATGCGCTGATACACGCAAAAGAAATTGTAGAATGGGAAGCGAAGACATTTGACGATGAAAACCTCTTCTCTTCAGAGCTTATGCTTGCAGAAAAAGTGGGTTTAAGTATCTATCAACTTCGTACCGGTTTTCAAAGAACATTTGGACTACCTATTAACCAATTAAGGCTTGAAATACGCCTCCAAAAGGCCCGGTTATTGCTGTTAGACGGCAAGTACTCCGTGCTTGACGTAGCGCTAAGAACCGGATACACATCCAGAGAAGGCTTTGCCAGGGCTTTCAAAAGATATTATGGTATCACTCCCGGGTCAATCAGGCGATCGCCTCTCATTTGACTAAAAAAACCTTATTCTACATTTCTGGTCACACATGTCGGCTTTTTAGACACCCATCTTTGTGTCTGAAAGAGCTGGTGGTCTTTATCCAAATAAAAGAATAATTAGAGGCTGCTTTTCGGTGGAACTAATTATATCCGGAGCGCTCACCAGTTATCATTTTAACAATGAAGCCACATGTGTGAGATAACACTATATAAACATTACGGGCCGCGGCTCACCTTGAAAGACCCCTTCCATACCGGGCTATCCGGATTTATACCGCGAACGGGTATATCGTTGCAGTGAAGCAATGGGTATACCCTCACAGCCAACAAAAGCTTATCAGCTTTTGCACCATAAAACATATACTTAATAACAAAAAACAATAATATCATGAGACTTAATAATTTAAAATGGGCATTCCCTATCGCATTTGTAGCAGTTTGTGTAGCTTTTCTGGCATTTAAACCAGCGCCTGCTAAGCTGGCCCAAACTACTTTATACTTCAAGTATCAACCTACTTCCAACTTCAGTTCAACCTCTGTAACCTCCAACAGTAACTGGGAGTTAGTAACTCCTTCAGCAACCTGCGAACAGGAAGAGAATGACGTGGCTTGCTCTTTTAGTATCACAGTTCAAGAAGCTGATGAAGCCAGCTATCTTACAGGGTCCAACCCATCTTCAAGAGTGAAAATTCAGGCCAACGGAACTGGCACTAATTATCATGTGGCTGATGTATTGGACGATGTTACCCCTAGCAACGATCTCGAACCTGAGATTGCAAATATTGAGAGGCCTTAATTTTCAACTGAAAGGTGATCCGTTACCGGATCGCCTTTCCTTTTATCAATTTTGCGGTATTCCTGTAACTTCAATGATATCTATAGGAATTGGTAACGCGTAGTAAGATGCATTCGGTTCCAAAGTATAGGTATTGCCATTCAATAAACGTTTCAGTACAATATTTCGCCCCTCTTTATTCAAGCGTTTGATATCCATCCATCGGAGCCCCCTGAATAACAATTCCTTCCTTCGCTCCAACAAAATCCTGTCAATTACTGCCTCCCTGGAATCAGTTGTTACAGGTGTAAAATTTGCTGCCTTATACCGTTTAGACAAGAGATTATTTAAATCCGTTAGAGCCTTTTGCAAATTGTCCGAGATGCCAGCTGCATTTCTTGCCAGACACTCAGCCCTGATAAGTAAGAGCTCCGGCGTGCTGATACCGCTAAAATTTCTGCTGGTTTGCGTGTAGCTTCCTTTAAATTGATAGTAGTTCCCGGATTTTGTAAAGTAAGCCGTTCTTCTTAAATCATTTGTTTCGTAGGTATCCATCAATACAGAATCGATTCTGGCCCGCGATGCCAATACCAAAGATGAAGTCCCGGTAGTATTCGCTTCTGAGTAGAATACAGTTTCTTTGTTGAATCTTTTGAAAGGGTAGTTGATGGTTAATGCACCTAAATCCGGATCGCCATTATAATCAATCAGGTCGCTTTTAATGGACAATGCCCGATCTGCATAATGATAGGCGCTGTCATACCTACGCATGGAAAGATAAGTGCGTGCCAGTAAACCATAGGCTGCAGTTTTGGAAGGCCTGAAGCTATGCAAAGGTATATTTGGCAGTAAAGACGCTGCGAGATGCGCGTCTTTAATAATTTGCTTATAGGTTTCGGCTACACTGCTTCTTACAGAAGGATCGTTATAGTTAGAAGTTAGTCTTAAGACAATTCCTTTGTCTGAAGAAGCACTCGCCTCATCATAAGCCAGCGCATAGGTCCAGGCTAACTTGAGAAAATAGTAAGCCCTGAAAAAAAGAGCAGCGCCATGTACATGGTCCCAATTCGACGCATTGGCTGTAGTTCTCACAATTTTATTGGACATTTCCAGGCAGAAATTGGAAACATATACCGGGGAATAAGAAATGCTCCAGTCGTTCGGAAAGCGATAATCATAGGGCTTCCAGATATAAGCCTGCTTAGGCCAATCACCAAGAGCGGCATATCGATCCGGCAAACAGAAATAGTCGTCTGAAGAGGCTTCCATAAAAGAGGGTGTCCGGTTCTCATTCATAGTAGATGCATTATCCAGCAAGCCCTGCAGATCGCTGAGATTAGTGGGTATTCGTACATTATTTAAAAAAGGGTAGTCGAGGTATTTTTTACAACCACTCAGGCCAAAAATCAGACAGCTACCAGTCAGCCATAGTATCAAAAGATATATCCGTCTATAAGTATTCTTCATATTATAATATTGATATGTTGGTTAAAATTGTCAGGTTAAAAACTGCATCTGAATCCAATAGTTGCCTGCTTTGGAGGCGCATACGTATTAGGGTAATCGGGGTCTAGGTGATCCTTATTCGCACGCCAGATAATGCCCAGGTTAGCCAGGTTTCCATAAACTTGTCCGTTTTGTAAAAAGCCTTTGGTTTTTCCGGAAGCTAAATCAAATGCAATGTTCAAATAATGAAATCTTATATGGTCTCCCTTTAGGGCATGTACTGATGCGTAGCGGTAAAATGCATCCCTTCCGCCGTATTGAGGATAGTCGGAGTAGACATAGGCAGGCACATCGGTATGAAGCTCGTCTCCGGCTTTTTGCCATCGCTTGTAGTAATCCGGGTGCCCAATACCAGAGTCATGTAGTTCGCCCAGGGTAAAAGCCGTCTTTCTGAAATAGTACCCCATTTTATACATCAGGTTAAAAGAAAACGTCAACCTCTTCCACCTCAACTCATTAATTATCGAACCAAAATGCGTTGGTACTGAAGTACCTATAAAAACCAGGCTCCCACCTCCAACGCCATCAGCTGTTATAGAGTTATCTATAGCATTGTAGTCCGTGCTTAATTGCCCGTTCAGGTATCCTTGCGGGTCACCCTGATTATTGAGGCCACCCCATCTATAAGAAGTAATACTATATAAGGGCTCCCCCACTACAGGCGTAATGCTGTTTCCATCCAGCAGCATGTTAAATTCTTTGGCATCGTCGGAGAAGTAACGAGTGGTTTTACTGGCATTATAATTGTAAATCAAGGCTGTTTGCCAGTTAAAATCAGCGCGACTTATATTATTGCTTCTGAGGTTTAAATCAATACCCTGTCCCCGCATATTGGAAGTATTGGTTACTACTGTACCCTGGGCTCCCCAAGTAGTATAATCGTACAATGTATTGCCATAGAGGTCAGTACCTTTTTTAACATAGTACTCGATGCTGCCACTTATATCTTTTCCTCTGGTTGAAAAATCGACACCAATATTGAACTGTCTCGATTTCTCCCATCGCAGATCGGGATTATTTAATTGGCTAATACTTTGCGTCGGGAAATTAGTAATACTGTTGGTCGAAGACCCACTGGTAGCGAGCGGTGTTTTACGCGAGTCGATGTTGCCGCTGTAACCCAGGCTAGCTCTAAGTTTTAAAAAAGAAATGGCCTGCCAGCGATAGAACTTTTCTTTAGAAATATCCCATCCGCCTCCCACAGACCAAAGTGGGTTCCACTTATCATTGGTATTTGCTCCAAAAATATTGGCAGCATCTCTGCGCCAGCTACCACTAATATGATAGCGACTTTTATAGCTGTACTGTGCGTTCGAAAGCAAACTCACAAACCGGTTTGTGAGGCGATTTCCAATACCGGGTGTACCAGGTATTCTTGACACTGCACCGCCTATAAGTGTCCGGTAATTGGTAGCATAATTTACCGAAGCAACAGACAAGGGCTCTTCAATGTAGCCATATACAGTAAAATTACCTGCATTGATTGTTTCAACCTCTCTAATTTCTGCCCCGGAAATAAGATTTATATAATGACTACCAAAACTCCTACTATAGTTTACCTGTCCGCGCAGATTATAAGAAATAAGATTAGAAATACTTTGCGTTCGGATAGCTCCTTTTGGTATATTATACACATTAGGAGTTGTACCTGTGCCCAGGGTAGTAAAGCGATTAATAAGGTCCCGGGTGTAATAGCTTTCCTCACCTGACCACCGTTCATTACTCGTCCATTGTTTTTGATATTGATACATAGCCGTTGCATTGAATCCTTCAAAAGGCGACCAGCTTATATTAGCCCGCCCGATAAGCTCCTGCAAATGCTGTTTGGTAAAATCCTGCTTAAAATTGGCAGCAGGGTAATATAACCAATCTAACAATCTGCCATTTCCGATGGTATCCAGGAATTCTTTCCGATATCGCGGTATACCAATCGGGCTGCCGTCTCGATCGGTAAAGATTTGATAAGGCACATACCTGCTGGCCTGCGTAGTAAGAGAAGTATACTCAGGTGCGCCGTCTTTTGCAGTACTATTCGTATAAAATGCTCCCAGACTTAAACTAAGGTTTTTAAGAATCTTTAAAGTATTTTCAAAGCGCGCATTGCTTCTGCCCGTTGTAGAAAGATCGGTGTTGGTGACGCGGTTATGATTGCCTGATAATAACCAGCTCATATAGCTACTCCCGCCAGTGAGGCTCAGCGCATATTGTTGGGTAATACCTGTTTGTTGAAACAACTCTCTGAATTGTTGAAGACCGCTTTGCTCTTTCAATAATTCTATCTGCTTGTTGCCCTCTGCTTCAGGTATCTTACCCGATTTAATTTGCTGAAGTATAGAAACTACGGGTGTTAATGCCGGAAAACTGTTAACATTATCGATAACTGTATTAAAATACCCTTTATCAAATAGAAATTTTTCAATTTCAATATAATCAGAAGTTGCCATCTGGGTTCGGAGCAGAGAATGGGGATCCGGCTTCTCCGTGATAATTACATTACTGTTGAAACTAACTTTTAAAGGCTGATTCAGCTTTCCTTTTTTAGTAGTGATAACAATTACTCCATTACCTGCTCTCGCACCCCAAATACTGGCGGCAGCTGCGTCTTTGAGAATACTGACACTTTCTACTTCATCTGGATTGATATTGTTGATATCGCCTTCGTAAGGAAAGTCGTCCAATATAATAAGTGGGCTCAATGGCCCATCTATGGTGCTCAGCCCCCTGATTGAAATATCATTTGGGGATCTGCCACTGGCGCTGCTTCCAGATTTACCAACATTAAACAACAAGCCATTTGTAACACCATTCAACCGTTGCAGGATGTTCGTTCCGGTTTGTTGATTAAGCATCTTATTATCTATAACCGTTACTGATCCGTTTATTTCATTAGGCTTAACTTTTTGATAGCCGGTATTTACCCAAACCTGTTCCATTTCTCCTTCTACAGGTGTAAGAGTAGCAGTGTATACATACTGGCCTGATTTAACGACTATCCTGTTGCTGACAAAACCGATGTAAGTGACATAGAGGGTATCCGGAAATGCAGACACCTGAATAGCGAAATGACCTTCCGTGTTTGTTTGTGTAATAACGCCAGCGTTTTTAGATTGGATACTGGCGCCTGCTATAGGGCGCTTGGTTTCTGCATGTACTACAGAACCGCTGATTGAGGTTTGTGCCGATAGTGTACCTGTTAGCAACAGGAATACAACTCCAATACAAAAATGTTTTATCATAAGGTTAGAATTTAGCGTTGTAATTGATTATTTCTTTTTAGATAGCCGCGACGGTCTAGATCATGTTTCATCTGGCTCAGATAAGTTTTGAGAATCTCGGGAGTGACGAAGGAGGATGAAGTTTGTGCAATCAACACATTGTCGGGTGCTATCCAGGCATAGTGCGGATTATACTGTTTGTGTATATACTGCTGCAAAAGCGTATCGTTGGTAATAACAGGTATGCGTAGTTTTTGATTATTGGCTTTTTGCCAACGTTCAATTGTAGCTTTAACAATATTGCTATCCTCAGGAGTAATTAATACTATCTGTAACTCCTGTTTAAAAACCTGCTGCAACGAATCTAATTTTTTAAAAGATTTGATACACGGTATACAAGTCGTGTTCCAAAAGTCGAGTAATAAAAGCTTTTGATTGTTTTGTTGAAAACCGGATAAGGTGGCTTTAGATTCGGTATAGTTAAGCACCTGCGTAAACACGATATCAGGCAGGCGGTCTCCTGTGTATAATGGTTTAATTATATTGGATTGGGCAGTTGCGTATAGGCAAAGTATGGCCACTACGCTGCATAGCGTTATTTTTTTCATATTGAATTAAGTAGTTAAGAAAATAAAAATCAGGTTAGGCTTTGATCATATTTATTTCGGTTTTGATATCGGCATTAAACATTAAAATAGGTTTTGTCGTTTATTTTGTAATCATCTTTGTCGGATAGGCGCAGCTAATTCAGGTAAACTATTAACTGTCTACTATCCCTGATTATGTTAATGATATTAACTCCCAATAAGAATAAAATAGCCGGGGTAGGCATACCGCACCATGAGAACGTTGCGGTCGCCGCCCGGCCACTTTATCTTTATACCGGCATTTTAGGCTTGCAGGCGTACAATACCTTAAATGCTATGGCATGTGAAAAAACGTTTTGATATGGTGTTTTAATACTCATCATGTATAGGTTTCCGATGAGCCTTTGGTAAGTGAGTTACACAAGCAGTAATAGAAAGGCGTGGAACTCAACTTACCGCATTAGAGGTACTGGTATACCCACACACAGATAAGAGAGCCCACGCCGTAACGTGGGCATTCCACTTATCATCTCGTGTGTTTAAAAATTACCAGTTTTCTAATGCGAGACTCAAAGCAAATGCTTAAAATTATTTCATAACAAAGTTAATGTTTATCTAATCATTATACTCCTTGAAATCGAATTAAAGATAAAGAGAATATTTTAATACGGCTATATATGACCGTGATTTTTTTTCAAATAATTGACACCTTGTTTGGCCAAAAATTATAAGGCAAAATGGATAAGGAGGAAATTAAAAAACTAAACCTGGCTTTTGGTGAAAATCTTCGAAAAATTCGAGATTCAAAAAAAATTTCATTGCTGCAATTATCTTACAATTGCTCAATTGATGAAAGCAAGATATCTAAGATTGAACACGGCCGGTTTAATATAAAGCTGTCAACTGTATTTGAGTTGGCTAAAGGCTTAGATATAAGTCCCGAAAAATTATTACACTTTCCCTTTGAACAAGAAATGTGAGAATTCGCAAATGGGTTAATAGCTTCTAATAGACCTACTTCTGCTGCAATGGCCACAGGGAAAAGGTTCCAGGAGAATGGGCTTGGTGAAGTTTGCGGGTACGCTGTTTTACAATAAGAAAGCGTTATTTAAGCATATATATTGGCATGACGATCTGCTAAAAAAAGAGGTGGAAACCCTGGTCTGAAAAGACCCGGAGACCACCTTCTACCTTCTAAACAAAATTCTTATAATAACTTCTTAAACTTTCAGCCTTATTATACGGGCAATTGATCGCTAGATTTCTTCAATTTTTTCTTTTAAAAAAGTGGAAAGACCTGATTTGGAAAAACCGGGATTTCCACTTGCTGTAAGCCTTAACTCTAGTTTCTTTATTCCAAATAGCTTGACCAATTGTAAAACCTTTATTTTATACCTTATTATTGCGCTCACCTTTAATCCATCTGTATTGCAATAATTGCCTTCAAAAACCTCATCGAAAATACAGCAGCTTACAAAAAATAGCTTTACCAATCGTATCTTTTTATTGTTCATTTGTATCACGCTTTTTAGGGCCACATGAGTCATTATCTATATACAATAACGCACTAAAGAGTGGAGTAAGCCGGCCTGGTAAGGAGATCTTTAAAGATTGTATATATAATTCCCCTTCATGGGGGTATTATATGCACATAAGGTAATACTACACCACATGTGAAAATTTGTCTGTATTATATATCAGCTATTTACAATAAGCCCGCAATGGGGCACAGGTATTGCAACTGGTGTAAGCAGATGAACGAAATAATAGTGAGGAAATCTTTTACGGTGGATCTGCAACAAAAACGCCTTTGGATTAAAATTTCGATACCTTATCTAAACCGGACATTCATGTCCTATTAATAATTCTTAAATATTCATATAATGAAAAAGATGGCAACTCATTTGGCACTTATCGCCTGTGCTATGTTATTGGCAGGGTCAGCCTCTGCTCAAACCGATACTACCGAAAGACCTGTACCAGATACCGTGGGTCGGCCTATACCAGACGACACCACCCGGATGCCACGGGACAAGAAACGGCACAAAAAAGACAGGAAGATGCCCAAGGACAGTTTAAAAGTAAACAACCCGACAGCCATGCTTGATGCACAATGGAATAGTGCCTTTTCGGTGCCAGACGCATATACGAACCGGGACTTTTTAAATACGAAAGCAAATTACCTTAAGCAAGAGGAGCATACGGCAGCATAATATGCGCTGGTTTAAAAAAAGCTCCGTTAAAATCATTGCCTTTACCAATGATAGCAATTTAAGATGTAAGGTAAAAGTACTGAGTTATAAGCCGCTCTCCTCAGTAGAACCGCCTCTTACAGGGGCGGTTTTATATTTGAAATGGTTAATTTCTACTGGATATCAGTTGCGTAAATCAAAGCAGCTAGCAGCACTTCATTTTTATTGGCCGGCAATTCGTAATGTTTCAATAAAAGAGCTAATTTGCGTTGTGTCCAGTCTTTATTTCACTTCGCTTAACTCCGGCAGTAATGGTAATTGTTATTATATAGGTAATGATGAGGAGGCTGTATTGATAGATGCCGGCTTATCCTGCCGCGAAACTGAAAAAAGAATGGATCGCCTGGGCCTTAGCATGAAAAAGGTGAAAGCCATATTTATTTCTCATGAGCACGGCGACCATATCCGGGGCCTTGAGGTAATGTCGCGCAAATATCAGTTACCGGTTTATATTTCCTCAGCCACGCTTCAGCATTCCGGCCTAAAACTGAATGCCAACCTGGTGCGTCCGTTAGTGGCCGGAGCCACCATTCTTGTCGGAACTTTGCTGATCAATGCGTTTTTAAAAAACCATGATGCGGCCGATCCGCATAGCTTTACAGTTGAAAACAGTGCAACCTGCATCGGGATATTTACCGACATCGGAAAGGTTTGTGAGAACCTGAGTACCCATTTTAAACGATGCCATGCGGCTTTCCTGGAAGCCAATTACGACGAAGTAATGTTGCAGAACGGACGCTATCCCTATCATCTCAAAAACAGGATCCGAGGTGGTCGCGGCCATTTATCGAATAAAGAAGCGCTGGATTTGTTTATTTCCTGTAAGCCAGCTTACATGAGCCATCTGCTCCTCTCCCATCTTTCGGCTGATAATAACCATCCAGACCTGGTTCGTGATTTATTTACCGGGCAGGCCAACGGCACCCATATTATAGTGGCCTCCCGCTACCAGGAAACACCGGTATATACAGTTTGTGGTAGTAAGGCTTTGCCTGCAGTGATATCCCAGCCATTGGGGCAATTGGCGTTATTTTAGAGTTGGGTACAAGATGTTTTTAACCATTCAGGAGTTAAGGAATATAAAGAGTTATAGCTAACAATTACAAATGACTTGACTACCCTTAACTACTTGTGTTTTAATCTAAATCATCGAGAAATTAAGAACAATTAAGCGCGCACTTTGGGTAGTAAGATCAATCTTAACACCCTGATTTTTTAACCATTGAGGAATTAAGGGACATTAAGAGTGAGCACGGGGTTATGCTGAAATTTAACAGCCTTAACGGCTTGATCCAATAGATCCGTTGCCTCCTAATATTGTTTGCATAGCATCTGCTTTAAAGTTTAATTACAATACCGGGAATTCATTTAGTTTTGAAAGCGGCATTATATCTAAAATCACTCCAAATTTAACCATATGAATTTTGTATCGCTTGAACCTTTTATTCCTTCAGGCAACAATTTTGATAAGGCCAAACTGTTTTTCCAGGAGCTGGGGTTTGAACCAGAATGGGAACAGGAAGGCTTAGCTGGCTTTAAGCAAGGTAATTGTAAATTCATCCTGCAACAATACGACAATAAGGCTTTTGCCGAAAACCTGATGATATCTGTAAAAGTGTCTGATATCAACGCCTTTTATGAGCAGGTTGCAAACAGAGATCTTCCTGCAAAATTTGGTATTCCTACTATTGGGAAACCGGTACAACAGCCTTACGGCAAAGAAGTAAATATTATTGATCCGGCCGGTGTTTGCTGGCATTTTATCCAGTCTTAGTGTGGCATATTAAAACAAAGGAACCTCAACAACAAAGTGAATACTCATATTCAACGTTTATCTAAAAGGGCATCGGAAAGCTGTTGATGGATGAAGCAGTTTGCTGGACTATTGAAATAGGATTGAGCATATCCTGGTAAGGCGCACAGCTCCTGTTATGAAACATCAATTGATTATAAAGCCAGCGAACAATTTTAAATGCTCTTACATGGCCGGGTCTCATCGGGGACCGTATATTGGTGGGATGCCGTTTCGATATCGGATTTGAGCCCCGCGGGGGCGGCATGTAAATAAAAGAACGCCCGTTCAGTGACGAACGGGCGAAAAAGCTTTGAAATTCTTTCTTATTATCTCGTGATTAACATCACCAACAAGATTACAGCTCTCTCAGCTTAATATTTTTGAACCAAACATTATTGCCATGATCCTGCAGGGCAATAAAGCCTGAGCGAGAGTCCCCACCGGCATTCATAAAGTCAGCCCAATCTTTAAACTTACTGTTCAATACCATATTCTTCCAGTCCTCGTTCCAAAGGGTATATTCTACCACTTTTTTGCCGTTCAGGTAATGCTGTACATGGCCGTCTTTAATGATGATCCGCGCCTCATTCCATTGGCCAAAACCTTTGTCCACCTGGGGCGTGGCCGGGATCATATCATATAAGGATGCCGATTTGCGGTTACCATTTTTACCGGCCTTAGCGTCGGGGTGATTCTCATTATCCAGCACCTGGTACTCAGGAGCAGACTGATATATCTTTTTGCCCGGTAGCTCCTGCCCCAGGTATAGTATACCGCTATTAGCGCCTTTGTCCACCTTGTACATCAGCTGCAATTCAAAATTTTTAAACTTTTTATCAAACAAAAGGTCACCCCGCTCATTGGTCGTTGGAGACTTTGCATTGATCTTTAAGGCGCCATCCTCAATGGTCCAGGCATTGGGTATATTCGTCATATTATATCCCTTCCATCCTTTCATGGTTTTTCCATCAAACAGTGTCACCCATTTTCCTTTTTTCTGTGCGGTTACATTCATGCCCACCAACAATAAAGCCAACAGGCTGCCGAGTACTAACTTAAGTTTCATTATTTAGTTTTTATAATTGATAATTCACTTCCCAACCCGGTCTGTAAGTTCTTTTTACAAACTGGTTCACGGCATCAAAGTTAGTCACCCGCATGGCATTTTTATCCCATAATAATTTCAGGTTGCGTGCCGGGTATTTATTGTCGATTCGCAAATCGGCGCCACGAATAGCCAGGTTGGCCATTAGCAAGGCTTCTGTTAACGGACCTGCCATTTCAAAAGGAGAGCTTACTTCTTTTTTACCATAGCCCGCAATACAGGCATCCACCCATTGTGCCTGGTGGCCGCCCGCCCCATTTGGCACACGTGCATAGCGTTGTTGTACCTTTTTCGCCTGCTCGTTTAAAGACAAAGGCAACAACCGCGCCTTTTGCCCATAGGTATCAAACAGCATTTTGCCTTTCGTTCCTTCCATCAATATTCCATTGCCTCCGTCTCCAAACAGGTCATTGGCGCCCAGTTCTACCGGCCGGGTAGGCTGAATTCCTCCGTCCATCCAATGCAGCTTAATTGGTCCCTTTGTTTTTGAAGTTTTAGGGAAGGTAAGCGTAGCATGGCTTGAGGGCGGACAAGCCTCCGGGAAATAACCTCGTTTAAATTCATCTACATAAACCGTACCCACGCTGGCTTCTACATCCTGTACATATTGCAGACCCAACACGCTAAAAGGCACTTCCAGCATATGACAGCCCATATCGCCCAAAGCACCGGTTCCATAATCCCACCAGCCCCTCCAGTTAAAGGGAACCAGTTTGTCAATATAATCTTTTTGAGGAGCCGTACCCAACCAAAGATCCCAGTCCAGATGCTTGGGTACGGTAGCCGCTTGTTTGGGCCAGGCAATACCCTGCGGCCACACGGGGCGATCCGTCCAGCAATACACCGTATGAATATCGCCCACCAGTCCCGCTTCAAACCATTCTTTCGCTAGTCTGGGGCCATCATCCGATGCACCCTGGTTGCCCATTTGCGTAACTACTTTATAACGTTTAGCAGCATGAGTTAGTACACGGGCCTCCCAGATATCATGTGCCACCGGTTTTTCAACATATACATGCTTACCCAGCTGCATGGCGGCCAGGCATTGAATGGTGTGCTGATGGTCGGGTGAGGAAATAGCCACAGCATCTATATTCCGGTGCTCCTTCTCCAACATCTCCCGGTAATCTTTATAATACTTTGCCTTAGGAAACTTTGTAACACTACCAGCCGCACGCTGATCGTCCACATCGCATAAAAAGGCCATATCTACTTTTGCATGCTCACCAATCTTATTGGTATTGGCACTGCCTCTTCCGCCAACACCAATACTGGCTACCTGAAGTTTATCGCTGGGGGCTATAAAACCTTTGCCACCCAATACATGGCGGGGTACAATCATAAATGCCGTAGATACTACCGCAGCATTTTTTATAAAATCGCGTCTATTTTTCATTTGTTGATGTCAAAGCTCGTTATAAGGGTATTTTAATTGGGCTCTAAGATAATATTATTGAGCTGTATTCAGAATTTAAATAACCCTTACTTAGTGACGATGCTATAGACCAGGAAGACATTGATCAAATTATATATAAAACAGATGGGAAAGTATAGATTGGCATGAATGAAAGCCGCTACTGAATATTCAACTCATATTTTATACTTCTGCCCTCTCCTGTTTGAATAACAATATTTTTATCCACCAGGTCCTGCAAATCCCTGGTAGCGGTAGCTCTTGACGACCTGGTAATAGATACATATTTCAAAGATGTCATTCCCCCTTCAAATTGATCCAATCCTAAATCAAACATCTTCATAATAATTTTTAATTGACGTTCATTCAGTTGAGACCTATGTCTATTGAGAAACTTAGTTTTGTTTACAGTAAACAGGATCATCTGTCTTGCATTTTGCTGAGATTCGAGGATAATGTTGGAGAAATAATGTATCCAATCAGTTATATCCAGTGTTCGCTGAGCTGACTTTAAAGCAGTATAATATTGCTTCCGGTTCTTTTCAATAGTACTGGAAAGACTCATCAAAACAGGTCTTCCGAGCGACTGTGAGAGACATTTTTCAGCAATCGCCCGGCCTATCCGCCCATTACCATCTTCAAAAGGATGGATACTTTCAAAATATAAGTGGGATATCGAAGTTTTAATGAAAATATTTTTAATATCAGTTACCGAAGCCTCAAAACGATTATACCACTTCACAAATTTCTTCATTTCATGAGGAACCTGGCTGGATGGCGGTGCTTCGAAATGAACTACTTCTTTGCCAAAAGCACCCGAAATAATTTGCATAGGCTCCTTCCCGGTTCTGTAGGATCCGGCATTGATATAGGCATTCCCTTTCATCAGATCATAGTGCCAACTTTTTAGCGCCGATTCCGTCAGTTTATCCTGGAAAGATTTTCTTGCATTTACCAGAAGGGTGGCAATGCCCTGGGACTTTTTATCTTTTATATGAGTTAGGTGGTCTGCTATTCCCAATTGCTTTTTAAGCGAAGACATCATATCCTCTCTGCTAAAAAATTCTCCCTCAATTTCAGAAGTTTTAAGTGCCTCTGCAATCATAAACTGAAGAATCGTATCTTGTTGTATTTCTTCTGGCTGTGCATCTAAAAGGCCCTTCAGTTCGCCTGTTTCCAGCGCAAAATCGATTATCAGTGAATCTATAACAGAATCATCAAAAGTAAAATTTGCCCAATCGGCATGTTGCCAGTTATAATTCATGAGTCAATTACTGAAATTAATTGCCTCAAATATAGCTAAAAAATGAGGCAATTACCGAAATTAATCGCCTCAAATAAAGGCAAATTATGAGGCAATTAGGGCAATTAATCGCCTCATCGGAGTAAGTACTGGATAAAATAGCGTAAATAAAAAAGCTTCGGAGTAACCCGAAGCCCGATACGATTGACCTCCATTTACAAGTCAATGGTGCTTCCTGAAGATAGGTCTCCCTGCTCAAAAGAGACGCTCATTTTGTTAGAAGAACTGGCATCAGTAATATTAATGTTAACCGTTGTAATGGTTTTTCTTTTAAAAGTCACATTGCCCGAAGCTACCGGCACTTCTACTCCATCGGCACGGATCAGTTTAACGGCAACAGGTAATACTTCAGTGTATACATCATTTAAACTAGTGTATACATCATTTAAACTGGCACAGGAGGCACAGCTAAACGAATAAATGTCCTGGATCGTTTTATTGGGTGTTGTTGTTTCTATAAACTGATCAGGCGCACCGCCCATTGTAATTTTCAGGCGACCGCTTGTAAGTCCGGGTGCAACAAATTTCGCCCCAAATACTACTCTTTTCATCGCAATATTTAATGCCCCATTCTGACTCGGCTCGTAGTCTGCAGCGATACCGTAGTACCTGTCAACAGAAGGATTTCCGAATGTATAGGTCGGGCCATAGTTTGCCAGCCAGGTATAGCCGTTACTCATATTATTCAAACTTGTAATGGAGGATACTATAAAATTAGGAGTAATGGCTGTGCTGTACGCCCCCGGACCGCTGTTATTAAAGGGCGCCCAATATCCACCACTAGTTGAGTGTATCTTAGTTTTTCCTTCTTTAATTACCATTGCTTCGAAGCGATAGACATTACCCGACACCAGGTTGATGGTAGTATTATCATTATTATCGAATAAGCCATAAGCATACGGAAGATCTCCGCTCTGACTGCCTTTCACTCTTGAGTAAACTTGTACTCCTAATAAATCAGTAGATGACACTGATCTTGGTAAAGTTTTATTAGCCAAACTACTTAATGGGGATTCATCGGTTACATTTAGCTCGCCTTTCAATCCTAAGGAAATAGTATACGCTTTTGCATTGGCTTCCGGCTTGGCCGTTTCGTTCTTGCTACAGGATAACAGGAACACGATGGCCGAAGCCATTAACAGTTTTTGTTTCATTATTGATTTTTTGATTAAAAGGCAGCGAACATAGAGCGATTATATAGCATTATCTCGGGGGAAACCGTAATGACTATATGCTAGAATTCACTACAGGTACCTACATTTTAGCCGTCTTATCCAAAAAATCTTTAGCTTCTTTCAAGCCCAGGTGGGCAGACTGCTGCAGCCAGTTACGGCCTTTCGTTTTATCGGCTGTAACACCAATACCTTCAAAATAGATCATTCCCAGGTAATACATGGCTGCCGCATTAAACCGCTCTGCTGCTTTGGTATATTCTTTAATTGCTTCAGGAATATCATTGGCACCGCTTAATCCTTTTTTGTATATCTGACCCGCCGATACAAACTACTTTCTAAGAATTCAGCCTATTCATCCCGCTGCCTTCACACTATTCGAATTGAAAACATTTTATATATTTTATGTAATTTTAGATTGCTACATCCATCACCTAAAACAAAGCTCATACCTATGATCTCGCTATCGCCAGTTCAAACAGGGAATTATCTGATCGATTCCATTTGTTGTAAAAAAGACGTCCCCCTGTATCTACGAACAAGAAGTTTCTATCAATTTTAAAATAAAAACAGCTACCATGATAAAAAACACGAAAATCAATGTTAATGGTGTAGAGATTATCCTCTACCAGGACAAGCAACAAGACTTTATTTCACTAACTGACATCGCCCGTCATAAAGACGCTAAAAGTACTGATGACATCGTCAAGAATTGGATGAGAAACAGGAATACCATTGAACTTTTAGGATTCTGGGAAACCATCTATAATCCAGATTTTAAACCCGTCGAATTCGACAGGTTTAAAAAGCAAGCAGGATTGAACAGTTTCGTAATGACTCCCAAGCGGTGGATTGAAAGTACCAATGCTATTGGCATTGTGTCCAAAGCCGGAAGATATGGAGGAACCTTTGCCCATAAAGATATAGCTCTGGAGTTCGCATCCTGGATCTCTATAGAATTCAAGTTATATATAATCAAAGAATTTCAACGCCTGAAAGATGAAGAAAACAACCGCTTGAAACTGGATTGGGACTTACAAAGGACCATTTCTAAAATAAATTACCAGATACAAACTGACGCCATTAAAGAAAATCTTATACCGCAGGCAATTACTCCCCAGCAAGCCGGTTATGTATATGCCAGCGAAGCCGATCTGCTCAATGTTGCCCTTTTCGGTATTACGGCCAAGCAATGGCGGGACACCAACCCAGGCCGAACAGGTAATCTCAGAGATCAGGCTAACTTAGAGCAACTGGTGGTGTTAAGCAATATGGAAGCCATTAATGCTTTGTTGATCAAACAAGGATTATCACAGCGTCAAAGGCTGCTTCAACTCAACCAGGTAGCTATCGCACAAATGAAATCACTGATACAGAATAAAACCATGAAGAAGCTCAGGTAACTTCAAACAACCATTATTACTTAAATAAATCATAATTGGATTAGCAACTGTAAGTATTACGATATGCCAACGAAAAAAAATCATCTTTATCTCTTTTAATTTATTTTGAACAGCTAACTTTATCAATATCATATATTGCTATGCCAAATCACAAAATACATCATGGGCGAAATGTAAAAGGTTTTCGGGAAATGTTGGGAATAAAGCAAAAAGACTTAGCTTCTAACCTGGGTGATGACTGGGGTCCAATAAAGGTGTTTATTTTGGAGCAAAAAGAAACTATACATGAGTGCTTGTTAGAAGAAATTGCAAAAGCTTTAAAGATACCTACTGAGGCTTTTCGAGAATTTAGTTGGGAGGACGCTACAAATAGCATCGGCAACAATATGAGTAAAAATACCTACAACTACAGTGTTATCCCAATCTGGAGACTTTTCGGCCAGGCCCCCGGAACCTGAGAAATCTGCAATTTTGTAGCAACTGTTTGTTTTAAGCAATATGGAAAACCTACTTGATGATAGACAGGCGTTAATGCCCTGTTGATCAAACAAGGATTGCCGCAGATCGAAAGACTGCTCCAACTTACAACGTAGCTATCGCACAAATGAAAATACTGATACTGACTAAAACCATGAAAAAGCTTAGGTAATCGCCAAAAAATCAACAACTTCGCTACTATATGAACATAATGCCAGTAATATAGTACATCAACTATACTACTAATCAGACTTATCTCTATACCGAAAAAATCAAAATGCCATCCGGCCTTGAAAAAATTGCGTTAAGAAGGCCATTGAAGTAAACCGTTAAGAAGCCGCCATTGTCTGAGCCTGCATAGTCTATATAACTACCTTTAGCTAAGGAGCGAGTTTGGCGGGTTTAGGTTTACAAGATGGCCTTTAGCAAATTTTTTCACAGCCTTGACTTTTTTTGTTACTTTTTTGCGTTAAGGCAAAAAAGTAAGCAGGCCAACACTTCTAACGCACTTATCAATACAATAGACATCTCCAACAAAGAAAAAATCACCCTCTCATAACTTTTTCCCAATCTCGTAAACCCCTCTCCGCATCTCGTAAACAGGTGCGCTACTCCTGCGCCTACATTTGCGCCTCAATAAACCAATATCAATGCGTAAACTCCTCTTACTACTGGCAGTACTAGGTATTGCAACCCTTATTCATGCACAAACAGGAACCATTACCGGCAAGGTTACCACCTCCGATGGTAAACCTGCCGAACTCGTAAATATCACCCTCGATAAAACCAACCGTGGCGCTACGGTAAATGCCGGAGGCCGGTATACCATTAATAAAGTATCCGCAGGTACCTATACTATTATCGCCAGCTTTAGCGGGCTCATCAGCCAGCAAACAGCAATAACCGTAACAGCCGGACAAACCACCACGGCCGACTTCCAGCTTACCGAAAGCAATGAAGAGCTGCAGGAAGTAGTGGTACGATCTTCCTCGCATAGCGTTACCAGTAAGGCTTCTGATATGATTGCCCGTATGCCCATCCGCAACCTGGAGAATCCGCAGGTATATAATATCGTAGGTAAAGAGTTGATTAAGCAACAAAATATTATTGTCTTAACGGACGCTTTTGGCAATGCCCCAGGCGTTATGCCCATCTTATACCCCAGCGGTGGTATCGGCGCTTTGTCCAGGGGTTTTTCAACCGATGTTAATGCACGTAACGGACTGCAATCTACTGCCGGGCGCTCCAGTGCCGATATTGCCAATGTTGAGCGTATCGAATTTATTAAAGGCCCTTCGGGAACTTTATTTGGCGGCGGCATTTCTTCTTTTGGTGGTGTGGTGAACCTGGTTACCAAAAAGCCTTTCGAAACTTTTAAAGGCCAGGTAGATCTTTCCCTCGGGAGCTTTAACCTCGGCCGTATCAGCACCGATATCAATGCACCGCTTAATAGCAACAAGAGCTTACTCTTCAGAGCCAATGGCGCTATACAAAAACAGGACAGCTATAATGAGCGCGGCTTTTATAACAGCGCCATCTTTGCGCCCAGCTTATTGTATAAAGCAACGGACCGGTTAAATATATTGGTAGATGCAGAGATCTATAGTGTTAACTCCGTGCGCCCCAGCTATACCCGTATTGATGAAAGCGCGGGCATCCGCTCCTATGCCGATCTGCCGCTCGACTATAAAAGATCTTTATTAAGCAACGACCTGGATGCCAAAAGCACGGGCAGCAAGTTTTTTGCAGAAGCTAAATACCAGATCAATGATAGCTGGACTTCCACTACAGCCCTGGCTTTTACCAACGAATATGTAGAACGCAGCTACCAGGACTATCCCGTTTGGTATAGCCGTGACAGTGTAGCTATCGATGTATCCAAATACGGGCCGGTAAGCAATACTTACACCAACTTCCAGCAGAACTTCAACGGCAGCTTTAAAACCGGTTCTTTAAAACACACCTTCCTGGCGGGTCTCAATTTCACCCAGGCAGCCGGCTACGGACAAAGCGGTGGTACCGGTGTCATTCGCAGACTATCGGTAAACAGTACCGGCAAAGTAGACCGCACCCTGGTGGACAGCGCGCTGGTGCCGGGCAAACTGATGGATTGGGGTACTTTGAAAAACATCACTTATGCTGCCTATGTATCGGATGTCATCAATTTTAGTGATCGCCTCTATGCTATGTTAAGCCTGCGGTACGATTATATGGATGCCCGCTCTAAAGGCCCCTGGGCCAGTCCCTACACACAGGGTTCTTTGTCTCCCAAACTCGGGCTGGTTTACCAGGTTATCAAAGACAAAGTATCGTTGTTTGCCAGTTATATGAACGGTTTTCAAAACTATCCGCCCATTAGCCAGCCCGATGGCGCGCAGTTTACCGTAAAGCCCATTTATGCCGTGCAGTATGAAGGCGGTGTAAAAGCCGAGCTGCTGGATAAAAAGATCAATACCACTTTAAGCTACTACTATATCGACATCAACAATGCCATTCGTTATACGGCCGACTTCTATGCCTTCCAGGATGGAAAGCAGGTAAGCAAGGGTATTGAGTGGGACTTCACTGCTAATCCTGTTGCAGGTCTTACAATGGTTCTTGGTTATGGCTATAACGATAACCGCATCATCAATACCGAAGGGCTCGAAGGTAATAAGGTATCCAACGCCCCTACCCATATCGGTAACTACTGGATCAACTACCAGTTTCAAACAGGTTGCTTAAAAAATTTCGGAATCGGCGCCGGTGGTAATTATGTATCGGATGCTTATTTCGACGATACCAATTTGTTCCTGCTGCCTGCTTATCATATTATTGGCGCTACTGCCTTTTATGAAAATGATAAATGGAGAGTAGGCGCCAAACTCAACAATATCGGCAACCAGAAAAGCTGGGGCTTCTGGGGCGCGCCCAATCCCACCCGAAATTTCGTAGCCAACTTCACTTTCAAATTCTAGGGTTTGAAACTCAAGAAAGGCATTGGCAAAATACACCTCTGGCTCGGGCTTTCGTCCGGGCTGGTGGTTTTTATACTGGGCTTTACCGGTTGCATACTGGCGTTTGAATACGAGCTCAAAGACCTCTTTTATAAAGACCGCATTTTTACCGAACACAAGCCCGGCGAGCCCATGGCGCCTGTTAGCCGGCTGCTGGCTTCGGCAGCGCAGGCCCTGGGAAAGGATTTTAAACCCGATGCCATTCGCTTTTATGAACCCGGCAGAAACGTACAGGTAGGCGTATACCAAACCAATGAAGAGGGCTGGCATATGTTCAGCCATATCAAAGCCTATAAAACCGTTTATGTAAACCCTTATACCGCCCGGGTAGTGTATGTAGAAGATACGAAGTACGAATTCTTTTACCTCGTATTCTCCCTGCATTATGATCTCATGCTCGCCCGCACCGGTGAAAAGATCGTAGGCTGGGCCACGGTTATTTTTATTGGGTTGCTCATTACCGGGCTGGTGTTATGGTGGCCAAAGAACAAAGCCGCTGCCCGGCAACGTTTTGCCTTTAGGTGGAAAGCCACCACGCAATGGAAACGTAAGAACTACGACCTGCATAATATACTCGGCTTTTATGCGATGCTGTTGGCGCTGTTGATGGCCCTTACCGGGCTGGTATGGGCATTTACCTGGTTCGACAATAGCGTGCAATGGCTGGTAAATGGAGGTAAACATACACCCAAGTGGCCCAGCTTTCAGTCAGACAGTACTGCCACGCCCAAAGCAGCTGTGTATGACAGTATATTGGCCCACATGAAGCAGCAGGCGCCCAATGAAAAAACCTATTATATCAGTGTGCCGGCCACTTCATCAGAAAGTATTTATGGTTATGCCCAGTCCCTCAACAAAAATTATAAGTGGACCGGTTTTTATTACGATCAGCAAACCGGCAAAAACCTCTGGCTCAACCGGTATAAAGACCGGCTGCCCGGCGACCAGCTCCGTAATATGAACTTCGATATACACACCGGCCTCATCCTCGGTTGGCCCGGTCGTATCCTCGCTTTTTGCGCCAGCTTTATTGCCGCCGGTCTCCCCATCACCGGCTTTTACATCTGGTGGGGGCGAAAGAAGAAAAAGATAAGGCCTGCAGCTTCTCGTGATCGTCATCCCGACTAAGTTTTGCCTTAGCAAAACGCATGGAGGGATCTCGGGCTACGAAGCGAGATTCAGCTATACGTAGAGGTTTCTCGGCTTCACTTCGTTACGCTCTCCAAAGGAGTCCTTCGGACGAAACGACGGGCCTCTTCCCACCGTCACCCTGAGCGAAGTGCAACGAAGTCGAAGGGTCACATTACGGAGCGAGATTTGGCTATGCGTAGAGATTTCTCCCCGTCCCTGCCCGTTCCGATCAGGCGGGCGTACCGGCACGGGCGGGCGCTTCGCTCATTGCATGAGCTCCGGTCGAAACGAAGAGGGTATCCTTTTAAGATACCCCCTGCTAAACTCCTTTATCGATTTTACGGTTTTTTATCCCACCATACTTTTGACAAGAAAGAATCCCCATTCGTCATTCTGCCTACAGCTTCCTGCAGATTGGCCTTGTTCAACTCCGCCTCCTCACTCGAGTAAATGGCCCGCCTGGGTATCTGGCCATTGGTAGAGCCGGGATTAGGGCCGGGCGTTAGTTTGGGGTAGCCTGTACGACGCCATTCAGCAAAGGCTTCCATATTGCGGCCAAATAAACTGATCCATTTTTGGGTGGCTATTTTCTCCATCTTCTGCTCATCGGTCAATCCGTTTAAATTGATGACAGTTTGCTCATACGATGCTGGTACAGCGGTAAGGTTGTAAGGAGAAAGTGCAAAAGCAGCTTTTACGCCATCTGTAAAATAAGTTTGCGCATTGGCACTGGTAGCGCCCCAACCCAGTAAAGCCGCTTCAGCTTTGTAAAAACTGATATCTGAATAGGTCATTGCATAAACCGGTATGGGCGCAAACGTAAGACTAAACCAGGTAGAAGTGTTGGCCGTGGAGTAATTGGTGCGTATTAATTGTGACAGCTCATTATCTGTTAAGGCCACTCCAATGCCCCTGTAGGTGGCCACACCACTTACAGTAACTGGCTGGGCCAGCAAGGGTAAGCGGGGGTCGCTGTAGTTTTTTAATACATCTATTAATGTGTTGGCTAAATAGCGCAGGTCTGCACTACCGGTGGTTACCTGGCGCAGCACAGGATTTTGATTTTCGGCCTGCGCATTGTTAAAGGTAGGAACAGCAGCATTATCACTGTTGGCAGCTATAAGCCCCAAAGGAGAAGTCATAGATTCGGTTACTATTTTTTGAGCTAAAGAAGCATTCGCATACCGCATCCTCATCCCCAGTTTGAGCTTTAACGAGTTTCCGAATTTTTTCCATTTATCAATATTACCGCTATAGAAAAAATCTGAAGTGCCGTAAGACGGATCTCCGACAGTAAGCCGCGCCAGGGCAGCATCCAGCTTTGCCACTAATGCAGGATAGATGTCCTCCTGCCTGTCAAATTTTGGGGTGCGGTTAATCTCTTTATCACTAGTAGTAACGTCTGAATAGGGAATATCGCCATACAGATCGGTTAATCGCTGGTACAAATACACTTCGTAGATCTCCGTCATAGCTAACTTGCTTCTCCCTTCCAGTGCCGTTTCTTTGCCGCTTAGCTCCTTCTTGATCTGGATAATATTACGCAACAGCGTAAAATGCTGCGACCATACCTGGTTGTCCGGCCCCTCGAAATAACGGGATACCGGTACTACCGGACCACCGGCCCAATGCTGGATCCACGACCCGAATTTGGTGTTAGGCAATTCCCCTGATTCCTGGAAGGTACCATCCCGGAGAATCCTGGCCATCAACAACCCTGGATCTACCGTGGTTACCGAGGTGGGTGGCGTATTTATTTTTTCGAAGTCTTTGGTGCAGGCGCTAAACGTAGCCATTGAAATAAGGCCTGCAGCGCATATATTTTGGAGTATATTTCTTGTCATTTGTTTCTTTTTTGTTGACCAGCCAAATGCGTTGCGGCTGGACGGGTTTTTACGTTCCTTTTCATCATTAAGATACTAGAGACCAACAGTAAGATTAATGCCCACTGTTCTCATCATAGGTAAAGAAGTAGACTCAATACCTATAGAGCTGTTATTTACATTAAATGCAGAGGCTTCGGGAGAAAAGCCATCTGTGTTTCGCTGAAAATAAAACAGGTTTCTTCCGTATACACCTAATTTTAATGAGTTAATCACCCGGTGCGGTAGTAAGTTTTGTGGGAACGTGTAAGACAGACTGATCTCACGCATGGCAACATAGCTCATATCGTTGATCATTTCTTCCGACACCATTACCTCTTTGTCACTCGCCACCATGTTCCAATAATCCTGGGCGGCTACCTGTTTGCTATTTTGAACGCCGGTACTTACCCAATTACCCGAGCCATCTTTTTGTGCTACCATACCGGCTGCAACGTAGGTTCCGTCACGTCCCGGTAAGGTTTTTTTACTGGTACCATAAATAATTTGCTCGCGGCTCGACTGGGAGAAGATCACACCACCCTGGCGCATATCAACCAATGCATATAAATTAAAACCTTTGTATTTTAAGGTGTTTCCAAAACCTCCCAACCAATCCGGTTGTGCATTGCCAAGATCCGTTTCCACACGGCCCGCCGTACGCAAAGGCAAACCTGTAACGGGGTCAATCAACCGGTTTCCATCTGCATCTTTTATCCAGGCAAACTGCGTTCCAATAAGCTGGCCAAATGGTTTTCCTACCTCAGCCACAACATTAATTCCCCTGTCGGTTGCTAATAAGAAACTTTCTACCCCCGGGTATAAAGATTCGACTTTATTACGGTTCCTGTTAAAGTTAAAAACAGTAGTCCATTCAAAGCCCGATGCTGTTTTAACCGGCGTTGCTCCCAATACAAATTCAATTCCTTTATTACTGATCTCACCGGCATTGATACGATTTTTTACATAGAGGCTCGAAGGTGATATGGGGACATCGAGTATCTGGTTTTTAGTGCTTGCCTGGTAATAAGTGAAAGAGAAGGAGAGCCTGTTTTTTAAAAACCTCAGATCCGCCCCGGCTTCGATAGAAGTGGTCAATTCATTCTTTAAGTTGGGATCGGGGATAATCTCGGTATACGATGCCATAGGTATGCCCCCATGCGTATATTGATTGAGACTATAAGCTCCCACCAGCTGGTAAGGATTTCCTGAGTTGCCAGCCTGGGCCCATGATGCGCGTACTTTTGCGAAGGACAAGGCGTCCGACTTTAAGTTGAAAGCGTCGGTTAACACCAGGCTGGAACTAACAGAAGGATAAAAGAACGAATTGTTCTCTTTTGATAAAGTGGAAGACCAGTCGTTACGCGCCGAAAAATCTACAAACCAGTAATCGTTATAGCTAAACTGCCCCGAAAGGTATGCTGAATTGATTTCTGATTCTATCAGGTCGAATATATAGGTATTGGTGGTAGTGTTGTTAATAACAAACAGGTTGGGCACAATAAACTGGTTACCCGAATTGCCCGTCATGCGCAGGTACCTGCTTTGATGGCTGGCTCCCAGGTTGGTGCTAAGCTTTATTTTGTCTGACAGGTTAAAATTAGAACTGGCAAGGATGTCGTAATTATCTTCGCGTGAGCGAATCACTTCTTCGCGAATATCTCCCTTCCTGTTTAAGCTCTGATACGTGTTGATGGGCCTGTAGCGAAAGCGTTGATCGGTAAAAAAGTCGGTTCCGCCTGTAGCGGCTACTTTAAGCCAGGGTGCAAAATCATAACTTAACCGTAGCAAGCCTATAACACGGTCCCGGCGATCCTCGTTATGATTTTCATAAACGGTCCAGAATGGATTGGCCGTAGAACTATTGGTGGCATAGGTTTTTTCTACCCCTTCAGTGATGCCTGAAAAACCCAGTTGTTTACTTATTTCCTGTGCCGTCCATTTGTATTGCGACATGATGTCGTTACCCAGGCTCCGGGGCTGGCTAATAAACAAGTAGGCGGGGTTATCGGCAGCATCAGACAAGGTGGGCCTGTTGTTTCCCTTTTGAGCAATATAGTTCACTTTGGCGTCCATGTGAAGCTGATCGGTGATTTTAGCCTGTGTACGCAAACTAAAATTATTTCTTTTCAAGGTATTGGTGGGAATGTATCCCTTCACATCGGTGTTACCATACGAAAAGCGATAGTTTATTTTTTCATTACCACCATCCACGCTTAAATTGTTCACCCATTGTTTTTCGGTTTGAAAGAAAGATTCATACGTATCTGGTTTCGGTGTTAACTGCAGTATGTTGCCGTACGCGTCTTCGTAGGTTTGGCCCTCCATTTTGGGTCCCCAGCTGGCACGGGTAGTACGGTCTCTACCGGCGCTCATTTTAGGCGTGCCGGTAAAATTGTTTTTGATGGCATCGCTCATAGAAACAATGGTTCCATCGCTTTTTCGAAAATGGGTAAAATTGCCATTTAATCCCTGGCCATACTCGTTTTGAAAATCGGGTAACACCAGGCCATTGCCCAGTGAAAAATCGGTGCTATAGCTGATACGGGTTTTACCCGCTTTTCCTGATTTGGTGGTGATGAGTATAACACCGTTGCTTCCTCTCTGGCCATACAAAGCGGCTGCGTTAGGTCCCTTTAATATCGACATCGTCTCAATGTCTTCCGAATTAATATTGCTAATACCATCTCCATAATCGGTACCACCCACCTGGTTAGGCGCCGAAATATTTTGGTTATCAATGGGTACCCCATCTACTACGTAAAGCGGCTGACTATTGCCAATAAGTGAGTTGTTACCACGGATCACCACTTTTGACGATCCGCCTGCACCCGAGGCCGCCCTGCTTACCTGCACTCCTGCCACCTTTCCTGAAAGGGCATTAGCTACGTTGGCTTCTTTACCCTGCGTAAGCTCATTGCCTTTCAACTCGGCAACGGTGTAGCCCAATCCCTTTTTTTCCCTTTTAATACCCAGGGCTGTTACCACTACCTCCTGCAAATTCTCTGCTGCGGTTTCCATACTGATATTGATGGCCAGCTTATCCCGGCCAGAGATATTATAATCTGCCAGCTCCTTCGTTTTAAAACCGATGGATGATACGGTGATCTGGTACCCCTCTCCTGCCGGAACCTCGTTAAAAGAAAAAGTACCATCTGTAGCCGTAATCGTTGTTTTCTTAAAATTGGTGTTGGGGTTATTAATGGCTACGGTTGCCGACGAAATAGGCTTACCCCCTTCGTCGCGCACCACCCCGTTGATGGCTGCATACTGTTGCGCATAGGCTACCTGGGAGCTGGTTACCAAAAATACGAGCCATGCAAAACGCAGGCACCGGTTTACAGGCGTACCGATCCTGCTTTTTAGCATAAACATCATACGCAGGTAATGTTTGGAGAGTTGATAATTGTGCATAAATTAGGGATTAAATAAGTAGATCATTTTTCATTTTGTACCGTTATAACAATATTGTGAAGCTGTTGCAGGTCTGTCAATATTTTTAAATAAACCGAGGGAGCATTTTCGTAAGTACCACTGTAATATTTATTTTCTATCGCTTCAGGATCAAACTGCAGTTGAAGTTTGTAATTGTGGCTAATAATATTGAGCACATCTTTCAAGGCCATATTTTTAAATATCAGCCTGTTTTGTTTTTCCTGATAAAAGCCTTTCCTGTTGAATGCAGATGAGTTGGTTCTCGATTCGGCTATAATTTGTAGCGCCTGGTGGTTGATGGTCACTTCTTCATTAGGTACAAATTGCATATTTAGGGAAGCGGTGCCAGGCTTATCACCAACGCCCTGCACCTGAATACGGCCTTCATATAATTTTACTTTTGTAACCGACGACTGCAGCTCGTCCACACTAAATACAGTGCCTAAAGCGGTAGTCGTTAATCCGGTGCTATGCACCCTGAATGGCTTCGACCGGTCTTTGGCAACCGTAAAAGTTGCTTTTCCTTTTAAATAGATATCGCGCCTGGTTAATGCAGCAAAGCCATCAGCAAATTTCACTTCCGAACCCGGGTAGAGTTCAATTTTCGAACCGTCAGGCACCGTTACCGCCATGGGCAGGTTACCTGAATTGATATAATACAAATTGCCCTTCGGCTCTGGCTGAGCCGCCGCTTTTTTGTGCGGGGCCGTTTCTTTTAATGGGGGTTGCGGCAGCGCTACTGGTTCCTGGTGCTGTGCCGTAATGGGCGCAGTTGGCGCAGGCTTTTTCCAATAGTCAAAAAGACCCCAACCTACCAGGCCCGTCAATATAAATACAGCGGCATATTTAGATATAGTATATACCAGTCGCCGCCGGTTGGCCCTTTCAATTTTTCTTAAAAGCAGCTGCCTGATATTGTTCCGGCGCTCAAAGGGTATATTTTCTTCCGTATGGTGCCACTCCGTTTCAGGTAGCCAATCGTTTAAATCTATTAAGTTATGGTCCAAAGCATGCCGTATAGCTTCGGCTTCTTCGGCACTGGCTTTCCCCGAGAGGTAGCGCTCCATAACTTCTTTCGTAATGTTCATATATATCCATTACGATTCAAAAGCGCTCATCCCCCAAAAGAAAATTAAAAAACTTGCAGCATGAGTATCATCAGCAATAAAGCCTTTTTAATGTACTTCAGGGCAAGGGCAATATGATTTTCCACTGTTTTGGAAGAAATGGAAAGCTGGTCGGCAATTTGTTTGTGTGATAAATTGGAATAGCGGCTCAACATAAATACCTGTTTCCGCTTTTCGGGTAGCTGGCCAATTATCCACTGTAGTTTCAGTTCCAGTTGTTTCGCCTGGTAATCGTCGTAGGGTGAAGAGGGTTGCACCAGGTGTTTTCCTGCCTGAAGCAATTTTTTACGGTTATACTCTTCTTTTACCAGGTCGAGCATCGTTGTTCTGGCAATACAGAATATCTGTGATGCTATGCTGGCCTCCACCGTTTTTTCGGTGATGTTTTTCCATAGTTTAATGAATGTGCGCTGCACTGTTTCCTCCGCCAAATACGAGGATTGGGTTTTCCTGAAAGCATAGTTATACACTTTAGTACTCCACTGATCAAAGTAGTGCTCAAACTCCCAAATATTAAGCGGACCATTAACTCCCATTGCGTTATTTTGGACTACCTAAAAATAAGGAAACTAAATAAATCAAAATTATTTTACATAATGGCTGGTTATTTTATCAAAACGCTCCGACCCTATTGGTTTTTATGTGGGAGTCTTACTACCGTCATTTCGTCCGAAGGACTCCTTTCGAGAGCGCAGTCCCGATAACAATCGGGACGCAGCCGAGGGATCGCATGCTACGGAGTAATTTGCCAACTCACAATCGTCATCCCGACCGAAGTCCCTAAAAGGGACGCAGCGGAGGGATCTCACGCTACGGAGAAGGATTCAGCTTTTCAGAGAGATTCCTCGGCTTCACTTCACTTTGTTTCGTTACGGTCGGAATAACGGCGTAGGTGGGCGCCGTTCCGGTCGAAACGACAGGCCTCTTACTACCGTCATCCCGTCCGAAGGACTCTTTTGGAGACCGAAGTGGAGGGATCACATTACGAAGCGTGTATCCAATACTAAAAAGTAACCCACCGGCCAGCGGTGGGTTCAACTATAAAGCCCGGTGTTTTTCACGGGTAGCATTCATAGGTAGCTATTTGATATAATGAGTTATACTATCTGTATGTCATGCTGCTGTAGCGCTGCCTGCACTCCGGCCGAGTTTTGCGCCCGGGCAAGACTAATGGTGATCCGGCCCGGCTCGCAAGCGATTTCCACCACCTGCCCAATACTAAAACCGCTCTCCTGCAGCCATTCTCCAGCCAGCCTTATAACGGGATGCGGCAGGCGGCGCGATTTAAAAGGAACATAAGACGGGCTGCATATACCCATACGCATGGTAATGGACCGGTGTTTTTGTTGCGTGGTCATAGGTTATTGTTTTTTGTTGGTACAAAGAAAGTACAACGGCCATGCCTATTCAAGTTATACAATGGATAATTTACAGGGGTACAATGGATATTTTACCTAACTTTATCTACGTAGTTTTATACTATAAAACACCCTATTTTTGAACCTTTGAAAATACCGAATAACATGGACAAGAAAATACACGAAGGCCGCAATGTGAAACGCTTTAGAGAAATGCTGGGCATTAAGCAGGAAGCCCTGGCTTATGAACTGGAGAGAGCCAGTCCTGAGCTTGCCGAAGGAACCTGGAACCAAAAGAAAATATCGCTGCTGGAGCAAAAAGAAACCATTGATGCCGCCCTGCTCCAACAAATAGCCGATGTATTAAAACTGCCTGTAGAAGCTATTCAGAATTTTGATGAGGAACAGGCGGTGAATGTGATTGCGAATACATTTAATGATAATGCAATGTTGAATGCGATTAATCATAACCCAATTTTTCATCCCATAGATGAGTTGAAGAAATTACACGAAGAAAAGATGGCTTTGTATGAAAGGATGCTGAAGGAGAAGGATGAGATGATGGCGGAGTTGAAGAAGCTGATTGAAAAGAAATAAAATGAAAATCCCAATACGTTAACACTCCATTATCAACCTCACCAAACGATTGCAATGAGCCATTTTGACCCAGCTAAGAATAGAGTATTTTTTGGCAATACCGATAAACTAGCAGACTGGATAGAAGAAAGTAACGACAACCAAGGAAAAGTTATTAGCAAAATAAGGCTAATGCTAAAAAATTATTTAGAATTAGATAATGTAAGTTTCCTTTTTGGTTCTGGCACTTCAATTCATTTGGGAGCTGTGGCAATCAGGAATTTCCCTATAGAGGTCGAAGAACATGTTATTAACATTGAAGGAGGGAAATTTAAAGATGAGTTTGTTTCGACTATTGAAGCATTGCAAACGGAACAACTTGGCGGCAAAAAGAATAAAGAAGTTTTTGAAGATGGAAAAGGCTGGAAATTTGTTGTAGATGGAAAACTGGTAAGAGATAATGATTCCAAGGAGATCGCTATTGAATACGAAAAAGTGTTGAACTATCTGATAGCTAAGGATTTTGTACTTAGCGAGGACAAAAGTTCTAAAAGGACGGATAATATTGGCGAGCTAATTTCTACAATTAAAGAAGGATTATTTAATGTTTGTGATCTCGAAAAAAGAAAGGTACCTCGAAATATCATTGACCGAAAGAAGAAAAGCTCATACACGCCAAGCAAGGAACAGGGTACTCTATTGGAAAAACACAGCAAGTATATTTTTCACGAGAAATTCATTAAAGCCTTATTACAAAGGCCTCTGAATTTGCGTCGCGCGAATATTTTTACGGCAAATTATGATCTTGCGTTTGAGTATGCTTTTGATAGGCTTGGTGTTCATTATATAGATGGATTTGCGGGGTTTCATAAACGTTTCTTTAAGCCTGAAACCTTTGATTATGATATCTTCTATCCTGGTTCTACAACATCTGGTAAAGTACAACGGATAGAGAAAGTTGTGCGATACTTTAAATTGCATGGCTCCCTCTCGTGGGTTAATTCAGAAGCAAGGGATGCCAACAATTTATATGGAATTGAAGAAAAGCCCCTTGAGCTTATCGAATCTCTCAAGAAAAAAGGAGAAATTCTAATCTATCCTTCTGCAGTAAAAAAATCTTATACATTAGATTTACCTTATTCAGAACTATTTAGGCAGTTTGCATCAACAATCACCCAATCACAATCCGTTCTTATCACTATTGGCTATTCATTCGGTGATGACCATTTTAATGATATTATTTTTCAAGCATTATCTAATCCA
The DNA here is from genome assembly GCF_050309965.1 of Paraniabella aurantiaca. Lineage (NCBI taxonomy): Bacteria > Pseudomonadati > Bacteroidota > Chitinophagia > Chitinophagales > Chitinophagaceae > Paraniabella > Paraniabella aurantiaca. Next base: position 914,579 of record NZ_JBLOSY010000002.1, read on the forward strand.
ACATTCACCCTAATTATTGTTGATTTTGCAGGCACCAGAAGCCCTTATATCAAAAATATGCAGGAATTAAATGACCCACGGATCATTATTCTTGAAGGCGAATTCTTTGGAGATTTCCTGACGTTTGCGGATACTTTAATGCCCAATTTTAATAACATAGATAATTACGAAGATGTAGCTTCTACTTTAAATAAGCTGTTAAGTAAAGCTAATGACGCTTCCGCAACTGCATCAGAAACACCTGAAAATTCTGGAGTATGAGCGAAAGAAATATTGGCAAAGTAATCTCCGTAGACAGCTTCAGGGTTTTCATAAGATTAGATGATGATCTGAAAAGCCTTTATAAAAGCGGCTATGAGGATATATATGAAGTAGCAAGAATTAATTCTTACATTATTATCCCTATCGGTGCGGATAAGATTGTAGCTATGGTTACCAGTGTCAGGGCAATTGATGAAACAGAATTGGGAAAAAACAAGGAAGCCATATTCCTGACAAAGTCTGCCAGATACCTGGTAGCGACAATGATAGGAACCATAGAGAATAATGGTAAATATATTCAGGGTGTTTACAACTACCCTATCCTTGATAATCCTGTGTGGTATGTGACGCGCCAAGATTTAGATAATATTTTTGATCAGAAGCAAAAAGCACCAGGAGATAAAATTAATTTTGAAGAGGATTATTATCTACCTATCGGCACTTCACCTTCATTTTCTGATTATAAAATCAAAATCAACCCTGATAAATTCTTCGGTAAACATGCAGCAATTTTAGGCAATACTGGTTCTGGTAAATCCTGCACTTTTGCATCCATTATACAAAGCCTGTTTGATTTTGAGTTTGACGGTAAAAAACTCAAAAATGCTCACATTATTATATTCGACACCAATGGAGAATACAAACAAGCCTTTCAAGGCACGAAAGAACAACCTTATAAAAACCTTGAATTAGTTAATCCTTTTCACATAGACAAAAATGGAATGAAAGTGCCGTTTTGGTTTATGAATTTTGCTGATTTCGATTATTTGTTTGAGCCTACCTCTGGCACACAAGCACCGGTATTTAAGAGAGCCTTGGGGCTGGCTAAGAACCAAAAGGATGTTGCGGAGAAACCCATTCTTGATAAATTCACGGAAAGGGGCATTCTAAGTTTATTTAATGCAGATCCAGATGACATTAAGAAAAAGAAATGTACCCAGAGTTACGGCAATTGGAACTATAAAACCAATAATGAAATCCTTCAACTTGCGAATTCTATTATTCCTAATGGTGATGCGACATTGAGTGATATTCAAACAGCATTATCGACACTTGGTGCAAACAATACAATAGCAGACGAAAAGGTAGCATTACAAGCATTGGAAGCGAAATATTTGGAATATTCGAGTTCCCAAAATGTTGAGCAAATTGCAATTGAGAAAAATATTGACCTCCCCATTTGGTTTAATTTTCAAGATTTAATTTCCAGGTTTTTTGACGAAGCAATTAATGAACAAGAAAGTTCCGGAAACAGATTAAGAGAGTTTGTTTCTACTCTTCGACTAAGACTACAATCGTATTTAAGTGACGAAAGAATTGCTCAACCCTTACTACTAAATCAAGCGGAAGAAATTACAGAAGCATTAGCCAAATTCATTTCTTTCATACTTGGTGATTTCTGTAAAGTGTACCAATCCGCAGATACAGATTTATTTACCGAGTTCTACAAAAAGCAATTAGTCAAAACAGATCAAGAAAAGTTAGCTCAGGACAAACCAAGCCAGATAACGATTATCGATATGTCTCTATTGCCTTATGAGGTATTGGAAACAATCACCGGCTTAGTAGGAAGGCTTATATTAGAGTTTGTATCACGTTTTCCCGAAAGTGACCGCGGCAAATTGCCAATGGTTATTGCGCTTGAAGAAGCGCAAAACTATATTCCTGAAAAGAATCGTGGGGATAGAGAATCAATAGCAAAAAGAGTTTTTGAGCGTATTGCAAGAGAAGGACGAAAATATGGAATATCCTTATTGGTATCTAGCCAGCGTCCTTCTGAATTGTCCAAAACTGTACTGTCACAATGCAATTCATTTATTATTCACAGACTCCAAAACCCTGAAGACCAAAAATATGTTCGTCAACTGGTATCTGCCGCCAACGAAGATATTCTTCAACAGTTACCCATCCTGCCGCAACAACACGTAGTTATTATGGGTGATGCGGTCAGAACACCTGTGCAAGCGAAAATGAATACGGCTAATCCGCGTCCGAATAGTAACAATCCGAAATTCATTGAAAACTGGACGAAGGATTTACCAAAAGATTTTCCAAACTATGCAAAGATTGCTGAAGCCTGGGAAAAAGGCGAGAAATATGATCCGTTGGCTACTAAACCGGAAGAAAAAGAAGAAGATGCAGTTTAGAGGTGGCGTTATAATCGTTGGCTCCCTGCTTTGGGAAATGACTCCCGAAAGAGAAAAATGGAGAACTTTATATCTGCAGATGGAACAAAAGACACCTGTACCAGTTCCAATTAGATATGGGAGAAAATCTACGAGCAGAATGGACACGTACACGATGATCTTTTCTAATCACCCCTCTACTAAACCAGGACAAGCTTTCATAATAGAGCTAAAAGATGAAATAAGGAGCTTCAGAGTGTTAGAAAAACATGCCTTTGCAATGGCTAAAGCAGAAGGTATTTGGAAGGATGAGATAACCCCTATAGTTAATAAACGTTGGGGAACAGTAAGCTTGCTAATAAATCCTCAAATTGATATGAAGGATAAGGCAAACGCTGACCTAATCAGAAATAGATGGCGAAAACTATATCAAACCTACAGTTCCTTTAATCCCTCAATCTATAACATTAATTCAGGTGATGCGCCAATAATAGACCAGGATGGCTTTTTACAACTACCTTGGATGGAGCAAATGAACAATTTTGATTTCCTATTAACTACTCCAACTGTTCCTGATCCACATGAAGCTTTACAACCGTCTGCAATAGCTAACAAAATGAACGATAAAAATCATTGGACTTATTTCAATGAAAATATTGCTAACGGGATAACAACTTTTCAAGACGATGAAATTCAAGCCCTACGACCCTAGTCGACAAAATATTTTTTAGTGAAAAGACAAGTTTAATACGTCTAAAATACCTCCATTAAAAAACATTCACAATGATAGTTCCATCAATGGCTGTTCAAGAAATACACAACGAAGTCTTTGAGGACATTCCAAACCTTAGAAATAAATTAACTGAGTACCGTGAAGATTTTAGAAAAACTGTATTAAAAGCTAGCCGTTACCCTTTGACAAAATCGTACGCTTGTAAAACAAAAGCGATGAAAAATTCTTTTTCTATAGACTTCACAGCTCAGAAAAGAAGTCACTGGAAAAGTCCAATCCTAAGTATTTTCGGCATGTATGATCGCCCTGAAGGCAAATATGCGTTTTCTGTTAGCCTTGATTTTAATCTCATAACAATATATCCACCCCATTTTTTCCAGAGATTTAGAGAACGAATCGCTAAGAACATGACCGTTTCAAACGAAAATCTCATTAAAGATTATTTTAAAAATGATTGGGGGTTTATAGCGGCGGTAGTAAATAAAGATTTTGAGTCAGTCTATCACAACTTCGAAGAAAACAATACTGATGAAAAGATCAGCTTTGTCGCCGCTACATCAAAAGGTTATTGTTTTGGAGAAAAGCAAGGCAGTGTCAATATCATAAAGACCATTGTATCTGAAGAAATGCTTTTTGGGTATCAGAAACATATATTCAGTGAGTTAAAGCATGCTTTTAGAGAAGCCAACAAGGACCGATATGGATTCGCGGTCTAAATCTTTTAGAAATAAGGAATGATCTCGTTTTAAATTTACGAGACAACTGGAATTAAGAAGTTTCAAGAACTCGTCAATCACTCTCCCTTCCGTAGCTTTTTCTCCCGTAACCTCCGCACTCAAAACTCCCGCGGGGTATGATCATTCTCAGTCAAGTTATCAAAATATAAATGCGATATGTTCAATCCGTAATGTCGAAACATTCAATATCGGTAAAAATCGATCATTTTCCCGGCCAACTTATCTCGTCCACCACCCCTAGTCAACGTATTTTAAGTCACATTCGGCTGGTAAATGCCCAAATCAGTCCAACCCTCCAGTTCCCTTTGGCCACTCAGCAGTTTGCTTCGGCGTTGCGCGGTTTACCATCGGCTGAGGGGAGAGAACCTTCGCGCGCGCAGCTACAGGCTTCAACGGCGAAGGTAAAAAATCTCTCCGCCGGGGTTTAGAGGTAAGGTATATTCCATCATTTTGTAATCACCCTGCTTGTAAATTTTTGAAAAATTTACAACTCACCTGTTTACAGATTTGGCTGGGCTGACAGTAGCATCACTACGGACGGAAAGGAATTTCACATTACGAAGCAAGATTCGGCTTTACGTAGAGATTTCTCCCAGTCCGAACCGGCACCGGCGGGGCTCCACTTCGTTACGCTCGAAATGACGAGCATTGAGCACAACCAAAAACTTGTTCCCTGCTTTTAAAATTTTACTTTAGCAGCGCATTCGGGTAAATGAACAACAAAACCAAACCATGAGTCAAAAACAATTAAGTGAGTTCACCAACGAAGAATTGGTGTTGGAAGAAAAAAAGCGCAAATCATCGGTAACTATTTATGCCATCCTGGTGGCTTTAATGATCGGCGTGGGCATTTACAGAACGATGAAAAATGGCTTTGGTGCCTTTAGCGTTTTACCGTTGGTATTTTTATTTATCGCCTTATCGCTGTACAATAATTACCAGGCGGTGAAAAAAGAGATCGCATCCCGCAAAACGCTGTAACAGTATGAGCTTTTAAAAAAGATAACTATGAAACTTTCAACAAAAGCAAGCAACATTTACCAAAGCATTAGTAAGGCCGATACCAAACTGGGCGACCTGCGGAAGATAGCTACCGATATCAAAAAAGATCATGACCTGGCGATGGAGCTTTGGAGCACCGGCCATTATATGGCCCGCCAACTGGCCATATTGATCATGGACAAAAAGCTGCTTTCCCCCGAACTGATCGACCAGCTGGATCAGGATATACAGCAACATCCGCCGGACGAAAGCACCCAGCTCATCGACTGGCTGATGGCCAACCAGCTATCAAAAGATAAAAAAACCATTCAGCTGATGGAATCCTGGGAGCACAGCCCCTCTCCGCTTCAAAGACGGATTTTTTGGTATTACCAGGCCCGCCTGCGCTGGATGGGACAGCCGTCACCCCCGAATACCGAAGCCCTGTTAACCGCCATTGAAGAACGCATACAAAACGAAGCACCCGAAGTACAATGGGCCATGAATTTCACCGCCGGGCAAATTGGTGTGTTCCAGCCCGAACATCGCGCACGATGCATCGCCATTGGTGAGCGTACGGGTTTGTATAAGGACGAGGTAGTGGCTAAAAACTGTACACCGAGCTACCTGCCTGAATTTATTGCGATACAGGTGGAGAAGCTGGGGAAGTGAGACTGTTCACTCGTTATACAAATGAAAACGGTAGACACTTTCAACCGTCATCCCGACCGAAACGCAGCGCCTGCCCGGACGAACATAGTTTGGACGGGGAGGGATCTCACATTACGAAGCCAGATTGAAACTACGTAGAGGTTCCTCCTCGTCCGTACCGGCACGGGCGGGCGCTACGCTCCTGCGTCGCTACGGTCGGAACGACGGCATGGGTGGGGCGGCTCCCTCCCATCACCCGATCAAAAAAAAATTGGTCACTCCCCTAATCAATCGTAATATTGCAATGAAACGATCAAATAATGGGTTTAACTAAATCAGATATTTTTACGGCGGAACAAAATCATTTATCAGTGCTGTTTAAAGCCTTGGCCCACCCCGCCCGTATTGCCATTCTTCAGCACCTCATTAAACAAAATGCCTGTATCTGCAACGACCTGGTGGCAGAACTGGGACTGGCCCAGGCTACCATTTCGCAGCACCTGAAGGAGCTTAAAAATACTGGTATCATCAAAGGAAATATTGAGGGCACCAGCGTGTGCTACTGCATCGACGAAAAGGTATGGAAACAATTCAAAAAAGAGCTGAATGCCTTTTTTACCAACGACGTGGCGGCTCAAAAATGCTGCTGATCTTTTTCACGCCTTCATTCATCGCAATATTGCATTATAACAATTAATAAGATCATTATGAAACTTTCTGAATTAAAAGAATTGCTGCCGCAGCTACAGAACGTAGCTTTTGAACTCCCCAACGGAGGATGGGTACCCGAACATTTTCATGTAACAGAAGTGGGCCTGGTAACCCGCCATTTTATTGATTGTGGCGGCACCATCAGGAATGAGCAGGTGGTTAATTTCCAGCTCTGGAATGCCAACGATTACGAGCACCGGTTAAAACCGCAGAGGCTGCTGAACATTATCCGCCTTTCAGAAGAAAAGCTGGGCATCCCCAACCTGGACATTGAAGTGGAATACCAGGGCGATACCATTGGTAAATACGGACTGGGCTTCGCCAACGATCATTTTGTGCTGGAAAGCAAAACTACTGCCTGCCTGGCTGAAGACGCCTGTGGTTTGCCTGCAAAAAATGCGCAGGGCAACCTGGCTGAGCAACCTGCTTCATCCTGCTGTGGTGGTGGAAGCTGTTAAAAAGTTTTTCATCCGACAAAGGAGAAAGGCACTTTTGTTCATCATCCCGACCAAAGTCCCGGGAAGGGACGCAGCGGAGGGATGTCACATTACGAGACGAGATTCGGCATTCCACAGAGATTTCTCTGCTACGCTCTCCAAGGGAGTTCTTCGAACCTGCGTCGCTACGGTCCCGGCTCAGCCTGGACGGCGTGGGTAGTACTCATCCCGAACAGAATAAAATTAACGTTCAAATTATTTACATATAACAATCATGCAAGCAAAAAAAGTATTAGTACTCTGTACCGGCAATAGCTGTCGTAGTCAGATGGCGGAAGGCTATTTAAAACATTTCGCTGGCGAGAAGGCCCTTGTCTACAGTGCGGGTGTAGAAACCCATGGAGTGAATCCAAAAGCCATTGAAGCCATGCGGGAAGATGGCATTGATATATCCGGTCATACCTCCAACAACGTAACCGAGTATGCCGCTATCGATTTCGACTTTGTAATTACGGTATGTGATAACGCTAAAGAACGCTGCCCTGTACTTCCCGGCAAAGCCCAACAATTCCATTACAATTTTCCCGATCCGGCCAAAGCCACGGGCACCCCGGAAGCCATCCAACAACAATTTCACCACACCCGCGACTTGATCAGGGAGTATTGCAGGGATTTTGTGAGGGATTATTTGTAGGGCGGTTCGTCATCCCGACCGAAGTCCCTGCAATGGACACAGCGGAGGGATCTCATATTACGAAGACGGATTCGGATCCGCTACGTCATCCCGACTAAGTGAAGTGCAACGAAACGCAGCGCCTGCCCGGACGAACATAGTTTGGACGGGGAGGGATCTCGCTTACGAAGCGAGGTTCGGCTTTTCGTAGAGGTTCCTCGACTCGTTCTCCGAAGGAGTTCTTAGAACCTGCGTCACTCACTCGGAACGACGGTATGGGTGGGCTTCGTCATGGACAGAGACATCAGCCTATTACAATCGTCATCCCGCCACTGATCACATTAATTATACCTGTTCACCGGCATTAAAAACTCACCCGATATATCTACCGATTGATTTTTGCAGGCAACGGGATCGCCCATATTCCAGATAGTACCGCTGAAGCTGCCGGAGACCATCGCGCCGCTCTCATTTTTATATTCTGTTAAAGTCAACGACCCGGTGGACGACCGGCCCTTTTTACAACTGTTGCCATCTTTCAGCAGCTCATCATCTACACAGTTATAACTTACCAGTGGGGATGTTTTTAAATAAACGGCAAATACATGGCCCTGCGGCGTAGCGGTAGTAGCAAATGGCAGCGTACCTGCCTGCGGGCGCTCAGTATTAATGGTTACCGTTTTTTGCTCTCCGGCATGCGTAAAAGTGATACCCAGTTCGCCGGCATCATCTACGAACAATACCGCTGCATTACCCGTTGATTGAACCGGTCCGTTGGGTTTGATGATCTCTCCTTCCGTAAAAACAGTGGTAACGCCATCCACCGTAAAACGGGCAAAATATTTATCGGTAATGGTGATGGTACTTACCAGGATCAGCTTAGTGGTTTTACCGGCATGTATGGCTTCAATATCCACCGATACCGATACGGTGTTGGGCGACGGCACTTTGTCCGGCGCGGTATACACCGCTTTGGACCCCGAAGCCTGCAGACTACCCGATGCCGGTGAGAGTCGCCATTGTTTAAAGTTGAGGCGGTAATGATTGGTTTGCTCCAGCAAAGTACTGAGGTCGGTGATCTGGGGCAGTGGTGCCAGGTCCTCATCGCCGGCATCTTTGCGGTATAGCGGCTTTAATGGTGCCAGGCCTTCCTCCTCTTCCTGTGCCGTGCCCTTGCTTTTGGCAAAGCCATTTACGTAGAGGTGTACCTGTCCTTTGGTTTTAACAACGGCCTTTTCCGGCGCCAGCCGGAAATCGATCAGCTTACCGGTTACCCAATCGCTGAAGTGGGTGGTTTGTACTGATAGTGTTTGAGCAGCTTCATCGGTTACGGTGTTGCGGCAGCCCAGCCAGCTGCCATCGCCTTTCTGGGTAGCGATCCAGCTAAGGCCGGGTTGTAAGCCCGCTCCGTATTTCATAGTAATCGTAACGGGTTTGGCAAAGGTAGTTCCCTCCGGCGTTAACCGGTAGCCATTGCCCGCACCCAGCGGCGCTTCATTGCTAATAGGTTGAATGCCGATGGTTGTGGTAGCACTCAATGCCCCCGCAGGTATGTCAACGGTGATCTGCCCGTCCGGCGATTGTATGCGACCGCCACCGGCCCCTACCTGCTGTGTATACACGCTGCCTTTAGCGGTTCCTTTGGGTGTAATAGCAATAGTCACCTGCGATAGGTCTAACGGTGTTTCGTTCTCGGGCGTGTCGTTTTTTTGGCAGGACGTCGCCGCCACTACAAGCAGCAAAGCCAGTGACAGATATGCGGTACAGAAGGATCTTGTGTTCATGATGTTTGGTTTTTGTTCAATGGATCAGATGTTGAAAGTTTCGGGTACAAATTTGGGTGGTATGGCAATGGTGGCCTATCCTTGAAAAGGAGGATTTTTCTTTAGGGGTGGCCCCTCGGAACCGTCATCCCCACCGAACGTAGTCCCGGCTGAGCCGGGATGGAGTGAGCGGAGGGATCTCGCATTACGAAGCAAGATTCGGCTTTACGTAGAGGTTTCTCCGCTACGCTCCTACGTCGCTCCGGTCGAAAAGACGGACATTTGGGGGGACGGCATCGCGTGCCAAATGATCATAATTCCGTAAATTAGAAGTATGGACAAAGGCGGCTTTATCTATATCCTAACCAACAAAAGACTAACCGTGCTTTACACCGGGGTAACGGCTAACCTGAGAAGACGAATTTGGGAACACGAACATCATGAAATGCCAGGTAGTTTTACAGATCAATATAATGTTTGCTTCCTTATTTACTATGAATGGTTCGACAATATTACAACAGCCATCGCCAGGGAAAAACAAATCAAGAATTGGAGAAGAGAGAAAAAAGAAGCATTGATTACTACGAAAAACCCTGATAGAGCATTTCTTAATGAAGAAGTTTATAATGAGATTTACAGGTTGTTGTATTGAAGTTGTGTGTACCGGAGAATCTAATATTACGAACCGGGATCGGCTTCTCGCAGAGGTTTCTCGACTCCACTTCGTTACGCTCGAAACGACGGCTTCTTTATCCTAATCCCTAAACAACCGATAACTCAGCCCCAACAAAATAATGCGTCCCGGTTGGCCGGGTATGAGGCGGTTACGGTAGTCGAGGATATTGTCTACGGTGGCTTTGATGCGGAGATGATCTTTGAATAACCGTTTTTCAATATGCGCATTGAGCAGGAAAAACCCCTCTACAAACTGGTCGTAACGATCGATGAAATTATTGTTATTGGCATCGGCAAAGGGATATTTACCACGGTAATTCATGCGAAATGAAAAACTGATATCGGGCACATCCCATTTATAAAACAGGCGGAGATTGGCCATGTGGCGCGACCGATTTTCAATACCCCAATAATCGGATGGCTGCGAATCGAAGGTTTCGCCGGTGAGGTTATTACGCACTTTATACCAGGGATAGTTACCGGCAGCAATGCTGTCTTTAACCGTACGATCTTTAGCTACCAACCATTGATAACCGCCATTGATCTCCAGGCCGTAAATGGGATTAAACGAGAAGGAAGTTTCGAGGCCGGTATTAAAAGAGCTGGGCAGGTTCTGGTAAGTAAAGATCAGCCGGTTGCCCGTACCGGTGGCGATCTGTATACTATTGATCTGGTTGCGGAGGCTATGATAAAAGCCGCCTATCTCCCATTTCAACTGGTTAGTAGGTTTCCAGGTAAGCGAAGCATTCAAAGAGATAGATTTTTCGGCATCCAGCTTACCGGCTACCTGTTGCAGCAACCATTGCCGCACTTCGCTGATCTCGTTATTTTGCTGCAGTTGATCTAATGTTTCTTTGAGCACTTCGGTACCGATCACCATATAATTGCTGGCGGGATTGACAAATACCTGGTAACGGTTTTTAAAATCAGGTGCTTTAAAACCTGTACCGGTAGCGAGTTTCAGCTCAAGCTTTGAACTAAGCCGATGCTGTAAACCCAGGCTGGGGTTTATGGCGCCGCCATAATTATTATTGCCATCATAACGCACGCCGCCTACAACGGCAGTGCGGTCCGTCAGTCTCCAATCTGCCTGCAGGTACACAAAGTAGTTATACATAGCACCCGGACTATTAAAAGCCGTGCTGTTCATTTGCTCGCTTGCGCCGCCGAGTCCGCCGGTGAGTTTTGCGCTGCCCAGCTGGTAAGCCCATTGTTGCTCCAACCGGTGAATACTTTGTATAAATCGCTCAAACCCTTCATTGGCGCTGGCTGCAGACAAACCAGTTACGCTCATTTCCGATTGATAACGGGTAAAATAATACCGGGTCATGCTCTTTAAGCCGCTGGTATAATCGTGGTTGAGATAGGCCGACAAATTCACATCGGTGAGATCCTGCCGGTCACCGGTAGCAGGGCCGGATGCCGCGCCAAAAACCTTTTCCATAAAAGACTGGCGCAGGGCCAGCCGCCCGCTCATGCCCACCGTACTGCGGGGTGTTAACTGGTAACGGGCACGTGTCTGCACACTAAAGTCGTTATAAGGTGGCGCTGTAGTACCACGGGCAATATAATTCGGATCGGTATTATAGCCATCAGTACGGTAATAATTAGCCGCCAGGTTGAGCGATCCGCGCTTGTGATGAAAGGGTGTTTCCCCTTCTAAAGAAGCATCTACAATATTCAAACTACCATAGATCAGGGAAGCCATGGCCTGTGGCTGTACCGCTCCATGCCGGGTAACAATATTAATGGCCCCGCCCAGGGCCTCACTACCAAACAGGCAGGAAGAAGCGCCTTTAATAATTTCAATCCTTTCGATATTGGTAACGCTGATCCTCGACAGATCGAAGTTACCTGAGTTACGGCCGGTCATGGGCTGACCGTCTATCAATATCATTACATAGTCTGACCCAAAGCCCTGCAACTGGATGCCCGTTGCCCGGGCTCCCCCACTGATCTCGTTCACCACGGCTATACCAGTTTGCTCTTTGAGCACTTCATCCAGCCGGCGACTGCCCATTTTGTCGATCATTTGCCTCGTGATAACCGTTACAGGCATAGCCCCACGCTGGGCATCCAGCAAATTATCTGCACTGCTATTTAAAGCCTGCGCTGTTACCTGCACTGCATCTAGCTCCTTTGCGGCTTTGGCTAGTTGTATCTTCATCAATGGCGTCTCTACTTCACCTACCTCTACCGTTCCTTCGTATAATTGATAGCCTTGTAGACTTACTGCAATAGAATAGCTACCCGCGTAGAGTTGCGGAAAGACAAACGCTCCCTGCTCATTGGTTTGCGTGATATGCCGGTCGGGCTCCAGAGTAATGGTTGCGCCCTTCAGCGCCTGGCCGGCACTATCCGTTACCCGCCCTTTAAAGGCGGATTGCTGCGCTACGGTGGTGAGGCTTATGAAGAGGGTTATTAAGAATATAGAGAAGACCTGCTTGTTACGCATGGTTTATAAAAACTATTGATTCAAATGTTGTTTTAACTAATTCATATATACCGTCTTTTCGATTGAAGGTCCAGGAACTTCTTTGGAGACTCTATTGAGGACATAAAGCACAACCCAGGCCGAAAGTGCCACTCTACCTTTTAGTAGAAGATCCCTCCACTACGCTGCGCTTCGTCCCGAACCTTCGGGAGGGATGACGATGCCAACAGGCCATTTACCTATCATTGTTCATCACTAATTCTCTTCGCTTAGGACCAGGTTCTTTCGCCACAGATGCACAGAAAAGAATAAACTATTCGTGTATCCGTGGCAGTAATTCCTCCCACCCCGTGCCGAATCTTAGTGGTAAACGATCAATTAGCAGAACGCTCTATTAGAAGGAGCTGCATCACGCTGATACAGCCGCCCCTACAAACACATCACCAAACTGCTTGAACGTTGCATTTGCAGCAGCGATGGCCTGTGCTTCGTCATCTTCGGTGGGTGCATAACGGTTGAGCACTTCTGTAAAACGCTGCCACATTTGCCCGGTGGCTTCGCCATAACCAGAGAAGAAGGATACGCCCTGGGTAATACCGGCTTTCTCCAGCATCTGCACAATGATACGGCCACCCATAATAGAGCCTTCCAATACATATAAGGCACCTAATGCGCTGATAGTATTCACGATACCCGGCGCGACTGCATGCGGAAGCGTTTCAACGCTTTCACCTAAGGCTTCTATATCGGCTTTGATATAAGAACTGTTCCTGCGTTCAGCATAATCAGGTAAAACGGTTTCATTGATATAGGGAGCAACGGCCTGCTCTACTTTACTGAAGTAGGCATAAAAATGTTTCAGCAGATCGGCATAATCTGCCTGACTTCTGATAGACTTTAGCTTTTTTACTACTACCACCTCCAACTGCTGATGGGGTGCTTTGGTTGCTTCTTTAATGTGATTACTTAGCATGATTGTTTTCTTTTTATGATTGTGAAATAAAGATTATTGAATATTATAAGCCAGTCCGGCAAAAAACATCCTGCCGGGCTGAAAAGGCACTTTTACATCTACGAAATTCAACAGGTTTTCTGCAGTAGCGCGAAGGGATAACCTGCGATTGAACAGCTTCTTTTCCAAGCCTGCATTGAGCAGGTAATGATCGCGCACAAATGTGTCGTAGCGATCCATATACCCGTTATTATTGCGATCGCTGAAAGGATATTTACCCCTGAAGTTCACTCTTATATTACCACTTAACTGCCAGGGCGTATAGGTATAAAACACACGGGCATTGAACATGTGCCTCGAACGGTTTTCGATGCCCCAATAATCATCCGATGTAGGGGTATAGTTAACGTAACCGGTAACCGGATCAAACAAAGGGTCATAGAACTTACCGCCTTCACGTATCTCATCGCCTACGGTCAGATCCTTCGCCAACAGGTATTGATACCCGCCACTGATTTGCAGTCCGTTGATGGGTGTGATAGCTAAAGAAATCTCCGCTCCCTTATATACTGCTTTGGCATTATTACGATAAGAGTAAATAAGGTTCGAGGCAATATCGCGGCCGATCAATACCGGGTTGATCTGGTTGCGGATATCATGGTAAAAAACGCTTCCCTCTGCCCTTATTTTTTTATTAATGGTTTCATAAATAAGACTCAGGTTGTAAGACTTACTCATCTCTGCATTGAGAGAAAGGCCTTTGATCTCATCGTATACGGACTCCAGTTCATACTGACTCACCTGACCGGCTTCCCGCAACTGGTTGATGGTATTTCTTAATACTGCACTGCCCACCATCATATAGTTGAAAGCCGGGTTATAAAATACCTGGTATTGCTTGCGCATATCGGGTGCTTTAAAAGCGGTTCCATAAGCAGCTTTCAAAGTAAGCACCGGAAGTAGCTGATACTTGATGGCCATACTGGGATCCAGTCGCCACCCGTAATCTACAATATGATCGTAGCGGAAACCACCCGTAATTTCCAGGTTCGGCAAAGCATTCCAGTTGGCCTGCGTGTAGCCAAATAGCGCGGTTATTTTATTCTCATTACTAAGTATATTCTCATCCACTGTTTCAATAGTACCACCAATACCGGTGATCACATCCAGCTTATCGGGAATGGTATAGGCAATTTGCTGTTCGAGGCGATTCAATAGCTGGCCGAATTTAGACTGGTTGATACTATCGCCCTGCGATAAACGCACGCTCATGTCCGATTGGTAACGGGTGAGGTAATAACGGGTCATGGCTCGCCAACGTTCGCTAAAACGATGATCGAAATTGGCAGATAGGTTTACATCCTGCTCATCGAGCACATCTTCAGTTGTATATTTTACACCAAAGTCTTTGGTCATAAAGCTTCGACGTAAGCCTACGCGTGCCATTACCGACAACCTATTATTGTCATTAAACCGATAGCGGAAACGGCCCTGTGCCCCATAGTTATCATAAGGAGGAGCCGTAGTGCCTTTTATCGTACCCTGGCTGGTATTAAAGCCACCGGTATGATAATAGTTACCGTTTAAAGTCAGACTACCTTTTTGATTTAGCACCGGCGTTTCTCCATCCACCGATACGTCTACCGTTTCGTTAGTACCATAATTCAACGCCGCATAAGCCTGCGGCCGGGTAATATTATGACGGGTAATAACATTGATAGTACCACCCAGGGCGTCACCCCCATATAATAAAGAGGCAGCGCCCTTGGTGATCTCGATCCTTTCAATATTACTTACACTGATACGCGACAGATCGAAGTTACCGCCATTGCGGCCCACCAGCGGTTGTCCGTCCAGCAACACCATTACATATTCGCTGCCAAAGCCCTGCATTTGCACACCCACCGAACGGGAGCCACCACCCACGTCATTCACAATGGCAATACCGGTTTGCTCTTTTACCACTTCATCCAGCCTCCGGCTGCCCATTAGCTCGATAGTGCGCCGGTCGATAATCGTTACCGGCATAATACTGTTCTCCACTTTGATCAGGGTTTCTGCATTACGGTTGCCTGCCTTCTCTCCTTTGATCACTACATGATCTAGCATTTGATCTTTCTTCGATAATACGATATCCTTTTTATGAGCACCGGCCGGAAGTTCCAGTGTATCGGTATAGGTTTCATAACCTACACTTTCTACTAACAAAATGATAGTACCTGCTACAATGCCCTTTAACTCATAGGCGCCATTTTTACCACTACTGGCTTTGGTAGCGCCTGCTGTAATAGTAGCGCCTGCTACCGGCTCTCCGTCTTTACCCGATATGGTTCCCCTTAATACTGCAGTTTGCCCGCTTACTTTAAAAGCCGCTGCCAGCAACAGTAATAAAACATATACTTTATTCATTAACTAGATTGTCTTTAATTTTTAGTTCTTAAATTCCTGCTGCCATCTTCCTGTATAAAATACCGGAAGGTGAGATAAGGCGAAGGCCAGTTGCGATCGGTTAATACCTCTGGTGCACCTTTGTACATACTGATCAGTTGCAGCTTGCCATAGCGATAACTGCTTTTACCGGTTTGCGGATCGATACGCTCTAAGCGCAGGTAATAAGCTTTGTAGGGAAAAGGTTTGGCTACAAAAGTGGTTCCATACTCATACCAGGAATTAATACCTTGCCCAAACTCTGATACATAGCCGATCTGCATTTCATCTGCCGGGCGCGCATCGAAGAACTCATCGTCGGGTGCCTCGTTCATAAAATCGTAGCCATAATCGTATACCCATAAAGAGGTTTTGGTAAGCGGGCTACCCGTAGCCGGGCTAAACCGCGCGCGGCCATTATTCAGCCATATCGTACTGTTGAACTGGCCGGTAAAGGCAATATCCCACTGATCGGTTTTTAAATAACGTGTTGAATCTGCCGCATCCCTGATAAAGGTTTGCTTACCATCGCTAAAGCGAAACAGGAACATGCTATACAAGCCTGCTTGTTTGCCACTTTTGCTATATTCTACCTGTATAAAGTCGGTGTTCTGGTTATAGTTGGCGTCGTTTACCATCAGCTCCCAGGCTTTACCGTTGTACATATATACACGCTGGTTATCATTATCACGATAAGCCCAGCCGGTTTGCGGACTGGCAGGTGGCGCTGACACATAACCCCGCCAGTTGACGAAAATACTGTCGTTTGCCGCCGTACCTCTTTCACCTTTTATGTTCATTTGATACCAGGTGCCATTGCGATAGATATAATCGTTACCATCTGCAGTATTCTTATAGGCATCGTTTTCTACCACACCGGCAGGATGAGCCGTGGCGGTGGACAGCCAGCGAATAGCTGCATCAGAACTAGCATTTACCCCCACTGCTGCATTAATGATCTCTCCGGGATAATTGGGTACAAAACGTATCGAGTCCGTCCAGCGCGAATTATAGTACCTCTGTCTTAAATAGATATCCCGATCCTGGTAGTTATCGTCCCAGCCATCTGTAGCCAGGGTATCGCCGGGCAGATCGTAAACTACCTTACTAATACCGTCAGCAAAATTGGGGGTAAGGTCCTGTAGTTTATAACAGGAAACTAAAAGCACACTACCCAATGATACCATTGTTATAACAAATTTCTTCATACTCCATTATTGAGGTAAGGAAGCACAGGTCATCCTTCCCGGCTTTTAATTGATACTGTGGCTACTGCGCTGCTTTTAAAATAGTAGTTTTGTTACCGGTTAGATAAATAGCCGTACCCAAATAATCGGGCCTGTCATACATAGGCTGAGGTACCTGAACGTAAATGCTCTCCAGGTAGCGGCCAATGGATGTATTATTACCATCAGGAACTTTAAATTTGATCTGCGTATTGGTAACTGTAAAATCGGTTATGATCAAACTGGATCTTTGGTTAGTTGCAGCATCTACAAAATTGAAGTATAATCCTTTTGGCCTCCCATTGTAATAACGGCTTACCGCACCTCCATAATTGTCTGTAAAATTATAATTGAGTGTCAGCTCCTGACCGGGATAAATATTTTGACCGTTTTGTACCAATGAAAAGTTGGCATTTGCATTTCTGGGCCATGGTTGTTCAAAATAAATTTCTTTTGAACCGGATACCTCGCCTTTTACTTTCACCCATACCTTATGCCAGCCCGAATCCTGAACGGCAGTAAAAGCCGGCAACACTACGTTAAAACCGGTAGCAGTAACAGTAGTACCTTTTACGGGAATATCAAATTCATAGCCGTCTGTTAAACGTTGCGCGTATACCTTAATATCCGAGGTGTCAGCCGAAGCAAAAAAGTATTGTCCATACAAGCTTAATTCCTTTGTTTCTACCCAAACAAATCGGGTGCCGGTAACACCTAACAGTACAGGAATAGCCGTATTAAAAACCGGATTCAGCTTATACACTTTTACTGTTCCATCTTCTGCCGTTACAGTAAAACTTGTTTCGCTGGTAAATGGAACTGTTTCACCGGAGGCTGGAGATATAGTGGCCTTATCGGAAACATTAATAACGGGCTTAATACTAGCGGGGCGCTCACCCGATCCGCTCCAGTATACTGTTATTTTCCCGTCTTCTACTACGCCTATTACTTTACCGAGATTGCCGTAGCCTGCTACCTCAAAATGCAGTATATCATTGTATGGCTGTTTTATTTTTTCGTATGCTGTCTTAGTACAAGATGCCCCTATTACAGAAACGGCAATTAACAGATAAAAAAAATAGTTGTATGTATTCTTTAGAATCATTGTTCAATTTTATTGTCGTTGATATTTTGATAGCCTTTACGTATGGTTTATTTTACCTTCGGGTTCACTAAAAAAGTGCTGGATGCCGCGGATAACAGTACATCTTTGCCCCAGTTTGTTTCTGAATTAAAGTCGAAATAAAAACCTAAACCACAGTACTTAATATTGGGGAAAAACGAACCCCATTGATAAGATGTACTATACTGGCCTACAGGTATATCCGGGAAAATAGCTTTCACCTGTGTTCTGTTCCAGGACACAATTTTCATTTCTATTTTTTTATTGTGATAGTCTGCTGTAAACGCTGCAGGCTTATTCCATATATACGCAGTATCCAGTTTCAGGTACATTCTTTCGAGGCCAACAAATACCCCATCGTAAGCTGCCGGCGTGTAACCAATTGCATTAAATACCATTGTATCGCCTGCGGCATAATTGGTAGTAGATAGCCAAAAGCCAGGCGTACCTACGTTATAAAAGAGCCTGATTGGTGGCAGCTTGCCAGTACGCCCCTGGTGTACCAAACGCGCATCATACTCTCCTGCTAAAGCATCAGGAAGAATATTTAAGGTCATAGTATAACTGGCATTTCCGGTCTCTACACTATTTACGGTCATAAAATTATCGTACTCCACCCCGGTAGTGCGGTTCTTTAATATTACTTTGGCGCTCTTACTTACCGATTCAAAATTTCCTAAGACTTCAAAACGGGTATGTACTGTTTTGGTTAAAAAACTATCGGTTCCTAATTTATCTTTATAAGTTACTGTCAATGGCTCTGAAAATGGAAGCACTTCCTGTACTAAAGTATATACCCGCTCTACACCATCGCTGCTTTTCACCTTATACTTTACTGATGCACCAACAGGGACAGGTTCACTTTCTTCTCTTAAATCTATCGGATTATCCAACGAGTCTAACAGCTGAGCGCCTTCATCCAGCTTAATTTTAGCTACCAAAAAGTCAACACCGATATAATAAGGAATGTAAACCGTAATAGTATTTTCAGTTTGACTAATCGCCGCCTTAATGGATTGTGGTACATTTTCAATACTATACTCCAATATCTTATTCAAAGCATCCTTATCAAATTCGGTATACTCGTTTTTTTTACAGGATAACAATAAAGTTACTGCTACCACTAAAAAGCAAATTCCTGTTCTCAAAATTCTCATTATGTTATTTTCTTTATGGGGTTATTAGGGTCGTTGGGATATGATCGTTTTACGTGCTATTTCTAAAGTTTCAGCAGGCATAGGCACGGTTGCATTAGTGCTATACTGGATAGTGCCTTTAGCATCACTTTGATAATTATAATACAAAATGCTTTGGGCTATATATGCCCCCAACTGGCCCTGGAACTTAGCCGCACTCAATACAAACTTCAATTCGGCATTATTAAATGAAACAATGGGCGCATCGCCGATATACTGGTTAAAGGTTTTATAGCAACCCAGGTTATTCAACAGAATATTCTCTTTCTTAAAATACTTATTGAACAGTTCGTTATTAGCCAGCGTATGATTGTACACTAGTGTTAATGTATCACCCAGGTATACCGGCCCACCGGCTTCTTTCAGTCTTACCGAGGTAACGATCCGGTCGATCCATGGCTGGCTGATCCATACATCCAGGTAGTTGGAAGGCAGATCGCCCACCTGCAACCAGATACGATGAAGCCCCGAATCCAGGTCGGCAGTAAGCCTCGGCAGTTTTAAATTGATCTGCGTACTGGTCGTTAAGTTATTATTCAGCGGCAGGTTAAACTCATAGCCATCGCGAAGTCTTTGTGCATATACTTTGATGCCCGAAACCCCGCCATTGGTAAACAGGTACAAGCCATTAATCGTAAGGTCAAAATTGCCTTCCCAGGTCCATTGAAAAGGAGCCGTTATTTCCAGCAAACGAGGAATAGCTTTGTTGAAAACAGGCTTTAAGATATATTGACGAACCGTGCCATCTTCTGCCGTAACGGTGTAAGTTGTATTTGGTTTAAATGCTACTTCGGCTCCAGAAGCGGGTGTTATCGAAGCTGCCGGTGCGATATCGATAAGCGGTTTGATCCGTTCAGGCGGTGTCGACTCTGCGTTCCAATATACCAGAATGGTATCTCCTTTTATTACAGCTGAAATAGAGTCGAGATCTCCATAGCCAGGCATGCTAAAGCGTTCAATGGTATTATACGGACGTTTGATGGTCTCTTGTTCTGTTTTAGTACAAGCCAGCAATAAGCAGGATAATAAGCATCCAATCACGAACCGGGTGAGCATAAAATCTTTATAGTTAGTCATCGATTGATTTATTTAACGGTAAAACGTATTAATGATACAGTACAGAAGATATTGCCATCACCCCACCCGGTGGCGTCTTCATAATCTGCATAGAAGCCGAACCCCGCAGCCGTGTACTGGGTATAACCTTCGCTGTTGGGAGCACTGGTATTCACGTTCATGGTATATTGCCCGGCCGGCATCTGGGGGAATATTACCTTCAGCTCGTTGCGTCGCTGGCTTACAATTTTCATTTCAATGGGCGTATCATACAATTCGGATGGGAAACCGGCAGGTGGTGTAATTTTGCCCCGGATTACTTTAATGTATGCTTTTTTAACAGGCAAAAAGACGCCTCCTATATTCGGCCCAAACTCAATCGTATCGCCGGGTGCATAAGATGCAGACGATAGCAGCGCATTGAGCAGGGGTCTTTGGTAGGTTAGTTTTAACGGCGCCAGGTTGGAGCTACGCCCCTGGTGCACCAGTTTTACATCATACTCGCCGGCTATCGCATTCTGCGATATTTTGGTGGCCATTGCATATTGAGCGCCCTGTTTGATAGAGGTAATGGTGATCCAGTCGCTGTTTACTTCACCCGTTGCTTTATTAGTCAGGTAGAATTTTCCGTTACTGCTTATAGATTCCAGGTTACCTGTCAGGTTCAGCACACCATTTGCCGGTCTTGAGAAAACACCTGTAGTAGCGCCGGTATAGGACATTACCAGTGCATCCGGATGGGGCAGGATCTTTTGTACCAGGGAATAAGTTCTTTCCACGCCTTCTTTGCTTCTGACGATATATTTCACCGGGTCGGCGCCAACGGCAACCGGCGCCGGGCCTGCATCCATATCTATTTCATTGCCGGTAGCATCCAACAAGGTCGAACTCATATCTTCCAGGGTAAAAGCAGCTACCAGGTAATCGAGCGTTGTGTAGTAAGGGATGTATAGGGTAATCAGGTTATTGGTATGATCAATAGCACCCAATAACTCCTGTTGTGCGTTGGTAACCCTGTAAGCGGCTATTTTATTGGCAGGCTGTTTTTCGTAATCGACCTGCTCGGTTTTGGTACAAGCCTGTACGCCTGCTACCAGTATCACCAGTGCAAGCAGGTTGATATGTTTAAATAATTTACTCATATTGAATTGGTATGTTTGATTGCTACTATTAACTTTTGCTTTGGCAGCTAACTGATTACTAATTATTAATCACTCATCGTTCTTCATCACAACGCCAGCTTAGTCGGATTCACAAAAAATCCTCTCAAGGAATAGGAAGAGCTTTCTTCGCCGCCGGGAAGCACCGAATTAAAAGTCATGCGATATTGAAAAAGATCTTTGCCCTTATGTAAACCCGCATCAGGAAGTTTAAACCTTACCGCACCCTCTACAAACCTGATATTGGCAGCAGAAACCGTTATAATATCATAGGCATTGGTGTACAACAATATCTCTTTTGTATTCCTGGTATAGTAGCGGCTAACAGCGCCACCCAGGTTATCGGTAAGTGCATAATTAATCTGGAGACTATCACCTGTGCGTAATGCCTGGCCATCCTGTACAAAGCTGGAGGTATAAGTGGCATTGGTAATAGCAGGTATTACAAAACGAACGTCAATGCTTTGGGCTATGCGATATCCAGCTTTTACAAACAGGCGATGTATACCAGTATCCTGTTCAGCAGAAAAAGTAGGCAGGTTGGCCACAATTGTATAATTAGATATACGATTTTTAATCAATGTCAATGGAATCTCAATCCCATCTGACATCCTTTGCATATATACAGAGATCTGCGAGGTATCGGTATTGGCCAGGAAGTATTCACCGGCTATGGTTAGCTGCGTGGTATTGAGCCAGGGCACCGGATTATTGGTAGATTTCAATACAGGGGTGGGGACATTTAATGCAATTTGAAGCCGGTACTTTCTTACAGATCCATCTTCCGCGGTTACCGTATAAGTGGTGGTATCTTTAAAAGACACTGCTGTACCTGATGCCGGGCTGATCACTGCTTTATCAGATATAATGATCTCAGGCGTAATCGTAGCAGGCATGGCTACATCGGGGTTCCAGTAAACAGTGATCGTGTCATCCTTCACCAATCCTTTTACCGGAGCGCCATAACTACCGGCAATAGTAAATACTTTAATATCATTATAAGGTTGCTTCTGATGATCGTACTCGGTTTTGGTGCAGGAAGCAAGAACAGCTACTGCCATCAACATTATTATTGAACTATATAAAACTTTAAACATGGTAATTTTTTTGAACTAACTATTTGGGTAATACTTCATAACTGATAAAAGCGCCTAATGCCTGTACGCGATCGGGAGCCCAGGGAGCATAATCGAAATCAAAGCGCATTTCCATGCCCGCATAGTTAATCGAATAACCATTGGTTATGCCTGAATTGGTGCTGGATGAACTACTGTAAATGCCCGCCGGAATAGTTTCTGGAAACTTAAAGGAAATCTGGGTGCGGTTCTGGCTGGTAATTTCTACCTCAATAGGTTTTCCAAACAAAGACTCGGGGAATGCTGCCGGATAGGCGGTCATATGCTGTTTGGTAAAAATCAGGTAAGCTCTTTTAATGCCGGGATTACTGCCACTGTATACTTCGCCATTGGAGCTGGGTCCGTAAGCCGTTAACGTAACGATATCGCCCTGCTTCATTTGCTTGGGCAACTGACCGAAGTAAGGGATCTTATGATCGAGCGTGATCTGCGGCAGCGTGTCTTTTCGTCCCTGCTGTTCGATGGTTATATAATAAGTACCGGGATTCACCTCAGGCGCTATATCAGCAAACAGCGTATAGAATTGTGCACCGCTGGTAATATCATAAAACTTCAAGCCGTTGGGAATGACTTTATTAGTTCCTTTTTCAATCAGTGTCAGCTTTGCATTACGGCTGGTGGATTGCAGATTACCCATGATCCTGATCCTCGCGTTAATAATGCTTACCTTGGTTGCCGTATCATTGGCACGCCAGATATTGTTGGCATCATAGTAACCCACATACCCTAGCTTCAGCTCTTCTTTATGCGGCATAATCACTATATCCAACCGGTATTCCCTTATTGAATTCGCCACATCTTTTACACGGTACTTATAACCTACCGTATCAAAGGGTACAGGCTCCAGCACTTCGCGTATATCAATGTCCTTACCTGCATTGTCAATTATTGTAGCGCCTTCATTTAATTTTACAGTGGGTACTAAATAATCGATGCTCAGGTAATACGGAATGTACACGGTAATCGTATTATCTACATTATCGATAACACCATTTAACTGTTCGGTACCGTTGATCACTTTATATTCAGTAATGATATTGGTGGGCTCCTTCTCATAAGGCACTATTTCTGTTTTGGTACAGGAGGACAAAATAGAAATGATAATAACCAATGACAGATAAAATTTATTCAATGCTGAATTCATCATTTTGCTTTAAGCTTAACTAATTATTTAAGAATGTATTAATAGCTGTTTTACTGTGTAACTATTGTTTCGGCTGTTATAATCTTACGAGGTTCGATATTGATCCGCAGGTTGACATTGCTACGCAAATACATGCCGATAGCTACCAGGGACTGACCTACGACATTTGCGGTAGTCGGAATAGCGAACTGCAACTGAGCGCCATTATCAGTAACACTGGTTGCGGGCACGGTAATATCAGTATAAGTATCGGTGGTCTTATTTTTAAATTTTAGCCGAACCGCTACTAAGGTTGTGTTCTGAGCTGTATATTCACTTTGAGTGAATGCGTAATTGAGCGACAAGAGCTGTCCTCGTGTAATGGATTGCCCTTCCTGCTGCAGGCTAACGTTCGCATATTTTACTTCTTCAATAACCGGCTGGTAAAGAGCCGTATACTCTGAAATAGTAAATTGATAATTCGTAAACCCTCCGGTACCATTGATTGAACTAACATTATTGTACCTGATAACACCGCCAAATAAAATGCTGTTTCTATGGGTATCAAAAAATACCGGGTCGATCTTAGCTTTTATAACGCCTGGCTCCTGTTGTGTAACCAGTCCCGCCGGCATCGCATAGTTCTGCCCGTTAATCACCTGGCCTGGCACAATTTTTATTAACCCTATATTTAATGATCCGAAATTCTCTTTTCGGTAGTATCGTTCAAACGCCAGCTTCCATTCGGGTTTAGGTGTAAATGTAAACTCCACCTCGTCTCCAAGGCTGATACTTCCCCGGTTGCTGATATCTACCGTTTTAATAATTTCAGACAAAATTGGCTGCGAAAGCCAGATGGGCGCCACATTAGAAGAAAAGTCGCCAACTTTAACATAAATCCGATGGGCACCTGTATCCAGCTCTGAAGTGAACTGAGGCAGGTAAGCATTGATCCTCGTAGCAGTTACAGCGGCTGTGTCAAACGGAATATCAAATTCAAAACCATCTCTTACCCTTTGTGCATACAACTTTATATCTTTTGCATTTCCGGTAGTGAGAAAGTACTCCCCGGTAATAGCGATGGGTGTGGTAGCCGACCAGGTACGCACTGATGTCATCGTGATTACGGTTGGCACAGCACCATTGAATACCGGTTTTAATATAAATTTCCGTACAGAGCCGTCTTCAGCAGTTACGGTATAAGTTGTGGCTTCGCCAAAAGGCACTTCGGCGCCTGAAGCCGGTGCAATGGTTGCCCCACCCGACAGGATAATGCTAGGTTTAACGGTAGCCGGTGGCGTATTCTTCGCATTCCAGTAAATAAGGATAGAATCGCCGTGGATAACGCCGGGTATTGAATCTAAATCTCCGTAACCCCCAATAGTAAAGCGTTCTATCTCTGCATAAGGTCTTTTGAGTTGTTCGTACTCTGTCTTCGTGCAGGCGCTCAGACCTCCCAGCAATACAATTGCTGCAAAAAGATATTTATCAATCAATTTCATTGTATGTATGTTGGTAGTATATTATTGTTTAGCCCGAACGGTAAATCCACCGGCGCTGTAGATCTGGCTGGCGATGAAAACATCGTTACCCCAATTGGTTTGTTCATCAAAATCCCCATAAAAACAAATACCATATTCAGGAGCAGCATAGTACATGCCACCAGCTGGTGTATTACCATAACTGGTATAACTACCCAGGTAAATGCCTGCCGGAATATCAGGAAAAATGGCTTTTACCTGGTTACCACTGCTATCCAATAGCCTCATAGGAATTTTTGTATTCACCAGTGATTGCGGAAATCCTGCCGGCAGATTGGCATTGCCGGTAGTAGCTCCTATTTTCATATACAAATTTTTCAGACCTACGAATACCGTTGCGTATCCATCATTCGCAGGAACCTGCCGGTTTACAGCAAAAATGATGGTATCACCAGGCGCATAAATGGAACTTGATAAAAACATAGGTACCCACGGCCGCTGATAAAACAATTCCACATCCGGTAGCGCTACCTTCCTGCCCTGATGCTCCATATTAACGGAGTAAGTACCTGCTTTTGCATTAGGAGAGATATCGGCCAGCATGGTATAATTGGCAGCAGGTGTCATTGAAAAAACACTCATATAATCGGTATGCACTTCACCCGTTGTTTTATTGGTTAAAGTAAACCGGGCGAGTTTACTGGTCGATTCAAAATTGCCTGTAATAGTGAAGCGTCCAAAAACCGGTTTGCGGATGAGTGTAGTATTCGCAGCCACCCCGTTGATAGCGATTTTTAATGTATCGGGATAAGGGAGTATTTTTTGAAGAAGCGTGTAAGTTCGTTTAACACCATCGGCACTTTCAATAATATACCGGGCTGAATCGCCTACTGCCAAAGGCTCCAATCCTTCGTTATAAAGTATTTCGTTACCTGTAGCATCCAACATCCTGGCATCCTTATCTAATTGCACTTCTCCCAGTAGAAAATCTCCCTGGAAATAATAAGGTATCAACACGGTAATGGTATTGCTGGCATTGTCTATTGCTCCCAGCAACCGCTGCTGTGAATTCTTTACTTCGTAAGTTATAATCTTATTGAGTGCTTGCTTTTCGTAATCAAGCGACTCTGTTTTGGTGCAGGAGAAATAACCTGTGGCAAACGCCAACAGAACCCCGATACGCCAATAATACCTGATATAATCCTTCATTCTCTTCATTGCTGTTTTATATTAATTCCCTACCAATCTTTGTTTAGTAGTAAGGTTGATTGTTAACTTATTCTTGCGGGCTACGAATCCAAAACGCTTCTCATCTTTTTTGATCACCATATACCTGAAGCTGGCATAAGGAAGCGGCTTATCGGTTCCGCGTCTCATTTCCATCGGGTTCATGGTACCTTTATAAAGGCTTTGCATTTCCAGCTTTGCATAATTGCCTGAGGCTGTACGAATGATGATGGTTTTGGGCGTTGGCTTATATTTAACCGTACCATATTCACCGGTAAAGGTTTTGGAAAAATCTTCGGAGATACAATAGATCATGTGCATATACAAATTGGCATCTGCAGCTACAGCGGGGTCGGGGCTATCAATATTAGCGATCTTATCTCTCCTGAAAATATTATCGAAGAAGGTATAAAAAGCATAGCCTCCGGGAGATATTTCCTCTCCAAATCCCGCAAGGCCTGTATTGCCCGGCGTCAGAAAACGGCTATCGTCCGGAACTGTTGTTACGGTACTGTAGGCCGAATCGAGCACCAGCAACCCGCCTATTCCGGAACTGCCATAGCCGATCCCCTGCCTGCTACCATTATTGGCAGTTATATTCACCCTTGATCCGCCAAAGAAAGCTATATCCCAACGTTCGGTGGCCTTATAGCCAATATGTACTGAGTTGATCTTTTCGAGGCTGAAATACAAAGGATCTTCATTATCCATGGGCTTATGCGTTGCTGGAATATTATTCACCCCCAGGTCCAGTATCTGTATCTCCCGGTTAAATACAGTATCGCTGAGTGGCAGATCGGGCTCCCAGTCGAAACCATTCAGATCATATACTTTACCACAGGATACCAGGGTAGCTATTACTATTACCGCAGTAATGCGTATCACTCCTTTCAACATTCAAATAAATTATTGGGTTTTTAAATTGCGGCTTCCATCAGCCTGAACAAAATAGCGGAAGGTGAAATAAGGTGCAGGCCAGTACAGATCGGTCACTACCGGTGGATTACCTTTATATACATTGATGATCTCAAGCTTGGCGTACTTACCACTGTTTAACTTCAATATATAAGTGCGGCTCTTTACCGGTTGCACCAGGTGGGTAGAAGAGCTATAGGTAAACCAGCCGGTATTACTACCCGTTTCCTGTCCTATTACCCTTATGGAAGATGCTGTAAAAGCCGCGTCAGCCGGGGCTTCGATTACATTATTATAAGGCTGATCTACCACTACCGCTGCGCTTACACCTGTTCCGCCAAAACCTGGTGTGCCAGTATGGGTACTATTATTTACATAGACGCTGCTGTTATAAATGCCTGCAAAAGCCAGGTCCCAATCTGTGGTTTTAAGATATTGCGCCGAATCTGCAGCAGTGCGGATCCAGGTTTGTTTTTGATCACTGAGCCTGAAAAGGAATAAACGAAAATCTCTTTTTTCCTTGCCATCTACGCCGTCGTTCATGGAAGCGCCAGTGTCTCCGGCCAGGTCTTGTACTATAGTACTTTTACCATCCTGCAGGCCTGTAACGGGTTTATCCTTCTGACAGGATAATAAAAACAATAAAGCGAATAAACAGGAAAATCGGATCAACATGGGTGGGTATTAAACTGAAATTGTAATAATTGTTTAAAGCACCGCAAAGGTCAAACAGGCAGGGTTCAAATCATTTACGAAATCGGGAATCCGTTATATGCGAAACGATCTTTGTTATATGCAATCCGCTGTTTTTATATGCCGGCCGGTGAATTTTATATGCAAAACGCATCGGCTGAAGTGTAATGCGGTAAAGGATTTACGCCTGAAACGCCCGTAAACGCTTGTATTGAGCTCACTTTGCATACCAGCAGTAACTATTATTGCGTTTACGAAAAACGGAAATAATCGACTGCCCGCGCAACCGGGGACTGAACACGCTGGTATTTTGTCTTTCCTTTGCAGATTCAAATAACAACAGCATACTCCATTTTCGCGAAATGATGTATTCAAATACTCGAACTATCCAGTTGAACAAAAAATATATACCGGTACTGGTTGACATGGAGCTCAAACGGTTATTACCGATCAGTTTACTGATATTATTATTAACCGCCGGATGGCTGAAGCAGGGAAACTGCTCCGGCCCTCAACGGATTATAACCCTGGGCGCCGCTATTACAGAGACCACCGCTGCATTAGGGTTTGGCGCTGATATCGTTGCCACAGACGTCACCAGTGAGTATCCTGCATTTACCAGATCATTACCCAAAGTAAGCCGTAACCGTAACCTATCGGTAGAAGGCTTAATGCAATTCAACCCAACGTTAATACTCGCTCCTGAGGGAGACATACCGGCTGCCGTGATGGCTCAATTGAAAAAGGCCAAAATAAATGTGATCAGCTTAAGACAGGAGTTTTCTGTTAAAGGAGCAGAGAGATTTATACTGGCAGTAGCCATTTCCCTGAATGCAAAAAAAGAAGGGATTGAATTGTTACGACAAATGCAGATAAAACTGAATGCTATCACAACAACCGTATCCAACAACAAGCAAACGCCATTAAAAGTGCTTTTCATTTATGCACGTGGAGCCGGAAACATGACAGTCGCCGGCAAGGGCAGCAATATGGATGCGATTATACACCTGGCTGGAGGCGCAAATGCGGTAAAGGAATTTACCGAGTTTAAGCCTTATAGTACCGAAGCACTGATAGCTGCCAACCCGGACGTGTTGCTGCTTTTTGATTTTGGCGCTAAAAGCCTGGGAGGACCAGCTTCTATTTTAAATATGCCCGGCGTAAAGCTCACCCATGCGGGCCAGGCTAAAAGGATCGTTGAAGTAGATGGACCATTGATGGTCAATTTCTCTTCGAGGTTACCCGAAGCAATAGCTGAACTCCACCACAAACTCTACGGTAAATAAACAGCACCACTTTGAAAAGAAATACTATTTACCTGTTACTGATCATTGGCATTGTGCTTTCTGTGCTGATCTCTATGTCTCTGGGCGCTATGAAGATCCCGCTGGGCCAAGTGGCTTTATCCCTACCAGATATACTGGGTATTTATAAAAGTCCGCAACTCGATGAGCAATACATCAATGTATTAACGGTGGTAAGAATACCGAGGGTACTGCTATGCGTACTGGTAGGCGCTGCCCTCGGCATTTCAGGCGCTGCTATACAGGGTATCTTCCGGAATCCCCTGGCCGAGCCGGGGTTGGTGGGTATTTCTGCAGGCGCCTCACTGGCCAGCGCCATAGTGCTGACTTTATCTTTGACTTTATTGTCGGGACTCAGTAATTACCTGGGGCATTACCTGCTTACGATCAGTGCCTTTGCTGGTGCTGTGGCTGCGGCCCTAATGATTTATCGCATCTCTAAAACCGGAGGAACCCCGCATATCACTACCATGTTGCTTGCAGGCATTGCCATTAATGCACTGGCCGGGGCCTTAACCGGTTTAATCTCTTTTTTAGCAGACGATCAACAGCTCAGAAGCATTACCTTCTGGATGCTGGGAAGCCTGGCCGGAGCCACTTTTGAAACCTTGATCACGGTAGGCCCTTTTATATTGATCCCGGTAATCGTGTTGCCGATGATGGGCAAAAAACTAAATGCTTTTGCTTTGGGTGAAGCGCAGGCTCAGGCCCTGGGTATGCAACCCAACCAGATTAAACGACGCGTAATAATATTGTCTACCATGGCGGTAGGCGCTGCGGTGTCGGTATCGGGTATTATTGGCTTTGTAGGTTTGCTGGTTCCTCATATAGTAAGACTTATAGGTGGTGTGGATCACCGGTATGTGTTGCCCGCTTCTGCATTAACCGGTGCGTTGATGTTGACATTGGCAGATACACTGAGCCGTATACTGATGCCACCCATGGAGTTACCTATAGGTGTCATAACCGCTCTTTTAGGAGCGCCGGTTTTTATATCGATACTAATCAGGGATAAAAAGAAATTAGTGCATTAAAATAACTTGTATGCTGAAGGTTGAGAACGTTAGTTATGAAATAAAGAAGAGAGCCATCGTAAAAGATGTAACCCTTACCATCAGGCCGGGAGAGTTTGTTGCTTTACTGGGAGCCAACGGTGCAGGTAAATCTACCTTACTGCGCCTGATATCAGGCGAACAGCAACCCAGCAAAGGAGGCATTGAACTTTATGGAAAGCCCCTTCATCAATATACGCCCGACCAGGCAGCCCCGCTCAAAGCCATACTAAGCCAGCATAATCCTCTAACCATGGCCTTTACCTGCCGGGAGATCGTAATGATGGGCCGGTATCCTTATCATAAAAGCAGGCCCGGTAAAACCGATGAATTGATTGTAGATGAAACGATGGATATCTGCGGTGTATCGGCATTGGAGGACCGGTCTTATATGCAACTATCGGGCGGTGAGCAACAAAGAGTACAACTGGCGCGCGTATTGGCCCAGTTATGGGATCAGGGACAGGGGCTGATCCTGCTGGACGAACCGGTGGCGGGGTTAGATATGTTGTACCAACAGCAAACCATGGCTATCGCCAAAGCATTAGCCAGCAAAGGCTACATGGTATTGGCAGCCCTGCACGAAATCAACCTGGCAGCCCAATATGCCGACCGCATATTTATGATGAAAAATGGTCGCCGCTGGAACGATGGAACACCCTGTGAAGTGCTTACGGCTATTAATATCTATGCGATATATGAGGTGGAAGTAGATATTGTTATCAACCCACGCACCCTCACGCCCTATGTAATTGCCAAAGAAATCCAGCTCAGCGCGGACCGTTTTAACAACAGCTTTCAAAAGGTCCTGACCCGGTAATCATTCTTCTAGTATTTGATATCACTGGGTGAAATACCAAAGTATTTTTTAAAAGCTATACTGAAATTGTTCTGGTGACTAAAGCCGGTTAATTCAGCCGTTTCAAAAATCGTTTTACGTTCCTGCAGCAATAGTTTTTTAGCATACTCCATTCTCAGGCGAATGGTATAATTATGTATGGTAATGCCGTAATATTCCTTAAAGTCTTTTCTTAGTTTTGACTCATTAATGCCCGCTTCCTGCGCCAGCTCCTTTTGAGAAGGCGGATTAATAAAATCCTTATCCAACAGGGTTCTGATCACTTCCAGTTTAGCTACATTGTAAGGCTCTATCGTTTTAATAGATCCGTCATTGGCCGTACTGAGCTGTTCCAACTGGTAAATCAACAGCTCCATTACTTTGGCTTCTGCATGTAATCTCCTCACTTCGCCCTTCTTCTGCCCTTCTTTCAGGTCGCTGATGATCCGGATCATTTCAGGCGTAGCCTGCATGTCCATGGGCGTAAAGCTGGTATACTCCTTTTTATCGATGGATGTAACGAAGTCTTCGTGAAGTGAAGAATGCCGGTTGATCAGGTGGAAATAATAGTCTTTAGAAAGTACCATCAGGAAGTAACCATATTCCACATCTTTCTTCATTTCATATTCGTGAACCGCTGAGGGGATATAGCGTATGTTGTGGCGGCTTCTGCCAAAAATATTCAGCTTTTTGAAAGAAGGTAGTTTGTAAAAGATAAACTGGCTCAATACGGTTTCGCCGGATACTTCCGTATGTATCTGCACCGGCGCATCGCATTTCATTTCGGTATATAAGAGAAACATACCGGCAGCGCTTAGCTGGAAATTTTTCATTTCGAGCGGGTTTCGTTTAATAGTCAACCGCTTCTCCGTTACTGTTGTATTTTGAGGCAGATAGCGATCGGGTATACTTTCAATAAATAACCATTCGTTCAAACCCTTTATTTTACTTCTTATTACCATTCAGCTATAATTAATTCTCATTGATTAGTTGATCGGTAAATGTAACAGCGATCAGCAAGAATGGTTATCGAAAAAGGGAAAATTAAATTACGAATTACGGAATTTTTTTAAGCCTGCACAAAGTAACAGGCTCATAAAGAACGTTGCAGGTAAACAACTTGTTGCTACAACTATGATTGCTCTTAAAATCGCGAAACCGGTTGAGTTCCGGCACGAAAAGCGCTCCAGTGAATCACTAAAAATAATATAGTCAGGAAACCTAAATTAATATCAATGGGTAGGGCTACTTAACCACCTCATAGGTTTGTAACGCAATCTCTAATTCTTCGTTTGTCGGTACTACCAATATCTTTACGCGGCTATTCCCCGCCTGAATTTCTACCGGTTGTTTGGGATGATTTTTTGAAATATTAGCTTCTTCACTCAAAAGAATACCTAACGCTGAAAGTTCCCGGCAAGCCAGTTGCCTTGTTAATGCATCATTCTCTCCAATGCCTGCAGTGAATATGATGGTGTCTACCCCGTTTAATACAGCGGTATAAGCTCCTATATATTTTTTGATCCGGTGGGTATACATTTCATAACAAAGAATAGCATGTTTGTCTCCTTCATGGTACAGCTTACTTACATCCCTTGCATCATTGCTACCCGCAATACCCAGCATGCCGCTTTGTTTGTTAAGGGTGTTTTTTATCTCTTCCAGTGACATGTTCATTTCCTCAGCCATGTGGAAAATAATCGAGGGATCGATATCTCCGCTGCGGGTCCCCATGATGAGTCCGGCCAACGGACCAAATCCCATGCTGGTTTCCACACTTTCTCCCTTTTCATTAATCGCACACATGCTGGCTCCATTTCCCAGGTGTATGGTAATGGCCTTCAGATCGGTTTTATTTAAATACTTTGATGCCTGCTCATACACGTATTTATGACTGGTACCATGGAAGCCATAAGCCCGAATCCTGTCTTCCCGGTAGAATTTTTCTGGTATAGCATAACGGAACGCTTTGTCCGGAATGGTATGATGAAAAGCGGTATCAAATACGGCCACCTGGGTAGCATTCGGGAAAGCTTTTTCTGCCGCATTAATGCCTATAATATTTGCTGGATTATGCAGTGGCGCTAAAGGAATGAGCTCCTCAATAGCCTTCTTCACCTCGCTGGTAACAATTTGTGTTCGGGTATAATGCTCACCACCATGCACCACCCTATGCCCTATCGCTTTTATATCTTCACGTTGCGGTATTACGCCTGTTTCTTTATCAACCAGCAGGTCTGATATAACATTGAAAGCCACTGTATGATCCGGCAGCTCAACTGTTACATTCTTTTTTGATTCATGCCCGTCCTTAGTCCATGAATGACTGATATTGCTGCCTTCGATGCCAATACGCTCTGCGAGTCCTTTAGCCAATACCCTACCGTTCTCTACATTAATGAGCTGATACTTTAAAGATGAGCTCCCGGCATTAATTACTAATATTTCCATTAAACCCTTTGAGTATTTTGTTTAGTTATTGCCCCGATTGAATGGCGGTAATCACTACTGTATTATAAATATCATCGACAGTAGCACCACGACTCAGATCATTAATAGGTTTATTCAGCCCCTGTAACATGGGCCCCACGGCCAATGCACCGGTTTCTCTTTGCACCGCCTTATAAGTATTGTTTCCTGTATTGAGATCAGGGAATATTAACACATTCGCCTGTCCGGCTACCAGGGAGTCAGGCATTTTGCTGCGCCCTACTACAGGATCTACGGCGGCGTCATATTGTATGGGACCTTCCACTAAAATATCAGGTCTTTTTTCTTTAACGATTCCTGTAGCTGTCCTTACCTTCTCTACTTCTGCGCCGCTACCCGATGCACCCGAAGAGTAAGAGAGCATCGCCACTTTGGGAGTTGTAATACCAAATGCCTTGGCCGAATCGGCTGAGGACATGGCTATTTCCGCCAGTTGTTCCGCAGTTGGATTTGGCACAATGGCACAGTCTCCATAAACCAGTACCCTATCGTGCAACAGCATGAAAAAGATAGAAGAAACCGTATTAAACCCAGGACGTGTTTTTACAAATTGCAATGCAGGCTTGATCGTGTGTGCTGTTGTATTCACGGCACCCGATACCATCCCATCTGCTTCACCCTTATACACCATCATGGTCCCATAATAGGAAACGTCCAGCATCAGGTCTTCTGCGGCGGCCAGCTCCAGTCCTTTCGATTTGCGTAGCTCATATAAAGTATTACTATATTCTCCGTACTTCTCGCTGTTCTCAGGATCCGTAATTTTGATCCTCTCGTCATCCCAATGCAAACCCAATTGTGTAACCTTCGCTTTTATTGTATCAGGGTTACCCAGTATCGTGAGGTAAACAATTTTATCCTTGGCCAGGTTGGAGGCAGCGGTTAATATGCGATCGTCTGTTCCTTCGGGCAATACGATATGACGCTGTAGCTTCTTCGCTGTAACCAGCATATTATACTGGAACATACGTGGTGTAATGCTTTCCGTTTTAACCGAATTGATCTTTTCGCTTAAGGCTTCTGCATCAACAGCGCCCTCAAAAAGATCGAGGCATAATTTGATCTTATACTGGTTGGCCGGGTAAATGCGGGTTTTGATATTGGCTACCTTATTGGCGGTTTCAAAAGTACCGGTGGGCACAGCCAATACAGGCAAAGGTTTCTGGGAACCGTCCATCAGGTTAACGATCGAACGCTCCGGTAAAATACCGGCTGATAATACAATACCTGCCACATTAGGATACTGCGGAGATATATTGGCCAGCATCGTACCTACGATCAAATCTCCCCGGTCACCGGGAATCACACACACACAATCCTCCTGCATACGCGGCAGGTAGTTCGCCAGCTGCATGCCACCGATGATTGAATTCTTGGCTACATTTTCCAGCTTATCGGCTCCGAAAAGAATATGAGCTTTCAAATGATCTGCTATTTCCTGCATCGAAGGCTTAGTAAGCTCTTCTTCGTTGGGAATAACGGATACCACGATCTCATTGCGCAGGTGCTTATCAATTTTTTCTTTTACTTCTTTTACATCTTTGGTGCACCGGCTTACAAACAGGCCAATAATATTTAGATCCTTTGCCAGGAAAGAATGCACTTCTGCTATTACGTTATGCACCAGGTTAGCAACTGTTGCGTAGCTATCCCTGGTTACCAGCAACACCGGCATAGCCAAACTCTGCGCCACAGAGGCATTAAAATCTGCTTCAAAAACAGACCCTTCTTCTTTAAAATCGCTGCCTTCTACTAAAACAAAATCAAATTGCTCTTCGAGCTTTTTATACTTATTGATGATGGTTTCATATACCTCATTCAGTTTGCCCTGGTTCTCCATCTCACTTAGCTCGGACCGTGTAAAGGCATACGCATCTTCATACGCCATATTGATCTTAAAATGGGTAAGTATCGTATCAATATGATTGTCCTTTGGTTCGTGACTGTCGATCAGTGGCTTAAAATAAGCTACTTTAGTAGTAGTACGCTGCAACATCTGCATCAGGCCCAGGCTGATCAAAAGTTTCCCGCTCTGCGCAGTGGGCGTTATTACATAAACTGAACGGTTCATTACTATAATTTTTGCAGCCGGATGCGCTGCATTATTTAATCAGCGTAGCAGGAAAATCACGAATGGTTTCGCAACACACCTGCTCCATTACCTGCTTTAGCTGAACTTTTAACATCGCAATGGTATGATCACCACCTTCTTTTCCTAAAGCGCCTACGCCGTACATGAACGGGCGCCCCATGAAGGTAAAATCGGCGCCACAAGCTAAAGCACGGCCAATATCCGGCCCGGAACGGAGTCCGCTATCAATCATTACTTTGTACTTGGATTTGAATTTATCTGCAAGGCCTTTTAACGGTTTGATGGTTGATTCACCCGCTTCTATCTGGCGACCACCATGGTTGGAAACGATGATACCATCTACACCAATATTGGCGCAAATAGCAGCATCTTCTTCGCTTACCACTCCTTTGATCACTAATTTACCTTTCCACTTGTCTCTTATAGCCTGTACTTTTTCTGCATCTACCCTTCCGGTAAAAGTAGCATTCATGAATTTACCGAGCTGTTTCATATCCATACCTTTCTTCATATAAGGCTTCAATGTAGCAAAGGATGGGATACCCGCTCTTAATGTTTCAATACCCCAGGTAGGACACATAGCGGCCTGTATAAAATTATTGATCGTTTGCTTGGGCGGCATGGAAAGACCTGCTTTGATCTCGCGATAGCGCAATCCAAAAGACGGCACATCAATCAGTACTACCAATACATCACAATTCACAGCCTCCAGGCGGCGCAACAAATCATCACGCAAGCCATTATCTGTTGGGTGGTATAGCTGAAACCAGAATTTGCTTTCAGTAAGCTCGGCAATACGCTCAATACTACTGGTAGATACCGTACTTAATATATAAGGTACATTGTGCTTCAATGCCGCTTTTGCCAAAATTTCAGGAGCGTTGGGCCACATCAGGCCCTGTAAGCCTACCGGCGCAATACCAAAGGGGGCATCATAAGTGTGGCCAAAGAGTTCAGTTCGCATGTCAACGCCATTGTGCTTTTTTAAGTACTGGGGCATCAGGAATACGTTCTTAAAATCTTCTTCGTTTCTCCACACGTTTAACTCATCGTTACACCCGCCTTCGAGGTAGTCGAATGCAAACTTGGGGATCCTCTTTTTTGCTTTAATTTTCAGGTCTGCTACAGACGGATATTTGGTATTGTATTGTAACAAATTTGTACTCATAATAATAGATCGGGCAAATTTAACTTTTATAAACCCACAAGATTACTAAACTAATCATTTTTTTGTGTCCTGTACCGTCCGGTGCCGCAATAATATTACATTAAACTTTTTGATCAGTCATGTTTCTATCATCTTTGAAAACAATGTTCTATCGTAGACGATATTCTTTCTCAGACAACAATATTATTGTTGCCCCGGTTGAAATACTTTCTTTAAATAAGCTACGTTGGCCCCATAATTATACTTCACATTGGTAGGTTGACTGGCGTCGCGGCTGCGTTCCACTACCAACCAGCCTTTCCATTTCATTTTATCGAGTACCTTCTTAACTTTATACAAATCGATCTGCGGGTCTTTCTCCAGCCACACGCTGTCTTTATTAGAGGCATGGATCATCGCAATATTTTTCGCACCCAGGGTCTTCATTTCTTTGTACAGATCCCGTCCTCCCTTTAACGGATTTGAAAAATTGAAATAGATCTTTATAGCCGGTGAGCCGATCTCTTTCAACAGTTGCTTTTCCCCGGATGCCGAAAGGGCGGTTTCAATAGCTATTACCACTCCGGCCTTTTCAGCCATCTTGCCTACGACTTTTAAACGACTGATCACCGAATCCCTGATACTGGTGCTTGAAGCAATATCACATTGAACGCCCATTGGAAGAAAAGCTGTTTTAATACCCATCAATTGCATCGTTTTAATACAGTCGGATATCGATTCCAGGTACGCTTCCCTACCACAAAAAGACTGGGCATAATAACCTGTCATTGCCAATGAGAAGAGCTCTATACCGTTATCTTTTGCGGCCTTCAGGTATTGTTGACGGCTTGAATCTGCCAGCAATTTATTATCGAAAGTAGGCCGGTTGCCTAAGCCTCCCATGTCCACCTCTAATCCATCTGCTTTTAATTCTTTTGCCAGGGCAACCGCACTGAGCTTCTGTCGTTTCAATAACATCAGGTCTATCAAACCAATCTTGTAGCGACTTTTTTGAGCCATTGCCGGCAGCGCGAATAATGCGATAATCCCGCTTAGCAAAAAAAACTTACCAATTTGTTGCTTCATTTTTAAATAAAAAGAGGTCCTGATTGCGACGCGAAACCAGGACCGGTGATCAATAATTTTTATGATTATAAACAGGTATGAACATGAGTACACCTGCTATTTTATAGCATCTCCAAACACTTTCTCCAGGTTGACAAATCCTTTTACAGCATGTGCCGGTAATTTTTCACCCTTATCACCAAACACATACATATCAGTCATTTTTTCGATCGTAATACCCGACTCATCTATTTGCCCGTTCTTTTCTATGGCTGATAGATCCAGGTTCAGGTTTTTCGCCATGAAGCGATATACTGCTGTTCTTTTATTGATGCCAAAATCATGCTTCTCATCGGGTAGGTGCACGTTCGTCACATTTTCTTTTTTACCGTACCAGCTATACATTTTCTGCAGGTATGGAAAATCATGTTCCGGCATTCTATCGGTCCAGTCGCCGCCATCAGATACCAAAAGCTGTGGATTCGGAGCCGCCATAGCCGCCAGTTCCAGGTTATCCGTTCCACCGCCACACATAAATACCGGCATGCCGCTTTCGCAGGGGCAGCCGCCATACATATAGGAAGAAACCGACACTACAGGTGCTGATACTTTAATACGTTCATCGATGGCTGTCATCAAAACGGTATGACTACCACCTCCCGATCCGCCTGTAATACTAACACGATTGGGGTCTGCTTCTTTTAACGTTAACAGGTAATCCAGAATTCGGATAGCGCCTAATGTTTGTATGGTTTGTGAAAGACTTTTACGATGGTCGGCATACTCAAACTGTAAACCTGATTCGCCCCAACCAAACAAATCGTAGCTAATGGTAATCGCACCCATTTTTGCCAAAGCGGCACAACGCAACTGGCAATCAGCACGAAAACGATGATCGGCCCAGTGACCGTCAGGATTCAAAATAACCGGAACCTTTCCCTTTATTTTCGCCGGTCGATAAATGGAGCCATTGACCCAAACGCCTTTTAATATTTCAATAGCAATATTCTCTACGGTGTAGCCGTCATGCTTTCTTTTGGGTGTTATAATAGGTTGACTGATAGGATAAGCAGGCAACTTAGCTAGCTGCAATGCGTCCATGATGCAAGGTCTTAGCACTTTCTTACGCACTTCCCATTCGTTGATATTTTTGTATTGTGCAGCAATGCGATCGAGCTCGGCCCATCCCTCCGCCACGGGCCAACGATAATACTCAAACTCGCTTACCTTGTACTTCTTATTGCCATCGGGTTTTACCTTCAAATCAAAAGGTGCCAATACATTTTTTAATGTTTCGTCTACATCTGTACGATAACGCCACTTAGCATACTTCAGATTTTTTCCTGTTACCAGTTTCTCATCAGCCCGAACAGTAACACCATACTGTTTTTCAATATCTTTCAAAACCTCTTTCAAAGGCAGTTCGTATGCACCATCGCTATTATTGAATTGAGCGAAAGATGTAACGGAACAGACAAGGATGATTAGTCCCGGTAGCAGCATGCGACCCGCTTTGGCTGACCTTTGTAAAACCGTTGCTACATATTCAAATGACGACTTCATATTCATTTTATTTTTCAATTGCTTCATTCTTTCTATTCTTCTTCCAGTTACTAAAGAGCAGATTGGGCGCCACATCCGGTTTAGGATAAAACAGGCTGGCAGTATATCCAACACCGATCAATACCAGGTGACTGTATACACCTAACATGAGTTTATTATGCGTAAAATTATACGATCCGAGGTCCAGCAACAACTTTGGATCTTTTAAACCAATCGGTGTGGAAGTAAGAAACGCATAAGCGGTAAAAAGGATGCAGGTAATGATCCCGATATTAACTCCCTGGCGGTTGGCACGTGCACTGAATAAACCTAAAAGAAATATGCCTACAATTCCACCAGAAAAAATTGCATAGATGGTGAAGATAATGCCCAACACCCCTTCGTCTCCCGACAAGATGTAAAGTGCTCCAATGCCAACAGTAATTAAGCCCGAGATCACAACAAAGAGCTTACTGGCTTTCAAATATTGCTTATCGGTTTTACCGGGGGCTAATTTTTTATAATAATCCTCCACACCCACTGCTGCCAGCGAGTTCAGGTCAGCACTGAGGCTACAGATGGCTGCCGATAACAACGCCGCAATGATAAACCCGATAATGCCCGGGGGCATTTGCGTCATGATAAAATGCGGGAAAGCAGCCTCTGCTTTCATCCCATCGGGAGCACCATTCTGCTTATAATACACAAACAATGCGGTACCAATGAGCATAAACATGGTCCAGATAGGTACCGTTAACGAGATACCCAGGAAGGATGCTTTGATTGCATCTTTATCTGTTTTTGCAGTAAGATATCGTTGCACCACCGTTTGATCGGTAGCGTACTTCTGAATGGCATAAAATGCGCCGTTAATGATCATCACGATCAGTGTGAGTTGCTTAAAATCGAAATCGTAGGGCCCAAAGCCGGTACGGTTATTTTCGGTAGCAATTCTTATGGCTTCCGGTATCCCTCCTTTTATGGAACTCAGCAAAACCGTTAAACAAACGATACCGCTGAAAAACAACATAAATCCCTGGAACACGTCCAGCCAGATCACCGCCTGTATGCCTCCTTTAAGATTCACAATAATCAGGATAATACCTACTACGGCCAATACCAAAAAAGGATTCACATCTATCATCTCCTTAATAGCTACAGCAATAAGGAACAGCACTGTTCCCATGCCTGCAAACTGCCGTATAATAAATGAAAGAGAACTATAGTAACGGGCAAAACTTCCAAACCTTTTCTCAAAATATTCGTAGGTGCTTAACCCGATTGATTTCCTGAATAAAGGCACGATAAACCATATACAACCTAACAGGACGATGGGTACCATCAATCCCTGCACCAGCAGGATCCAGTTACTGGTATATCCCTGTGCGGGATAACCGAGAAAAGTAACGCTGCTGATTAAAGTTGCCAGCAATGATAAGCCTAAGGCCCAGGAAGGGATATTTCCTTTGGATAAAAAAAAGTTTTGGGTAGATGTTTGTTTTTTAGCAAATCTGAATCCGAGAAATACTGTAATTCCCAGAACAAGGATGATAATGGCAAAATCAATAAAATGCAATCGGCTCATGTCGTTATATATTTTTGCTGGCCTGTGACCAACTTTTGGCGTGTTACTTATTACATCGTTCAGCTAAATTTCAAAATCGAAAAAAACGATTTCCAGATTGTAATCCTTTGCAGGCTTCTGCATTGAAGTACTGTACAGGGATTTACCTTACACATCTTCATACAATTTATACAGCTGCCTGATGGGCTCTGGCAGGTTATAGCTGCCCGGTTTTACGGTAATCAGCCTATCGCCGGCCTTCATTTGCACCACACCCCGCTCCCATTCATATACCGGTTCAAAACAATTCATACCAAAAGCCTCGAAAATAGCGGCAGCAGTAGACCCGCCCTCAATCAACAGTTCATCTATGGTGAATTGATCAGCCAGTGCCCTTACATGCTCCGCCATTTTCAACCGCAGATGTGCTGCTTCAAACGCCGATGGATGAATGGTTTCATCAAATGCCACAATTAACTGCTGATGCTGTCTTAGGATCTGTGCGGCCTTCATCACCCATGTATCCGGCTTGCTATCAGTGTCCATCATACTGCTATCAATATAAGCGGTATAGCTGCTACCGAAATATTTGATCAGCTCTACGCTTTTACTAAAAGAAGTACCACTTACATATACATGCGCTTTACTTAAGAAAGGTTTTTCTACAGTATTCTTTTTTACATGCCTACGTTTCAGCAAAGCCTCAAAAAAATCGCCGGAGCCCGCAGCTATACACGAAGCATCTATCATTGCGGCCCATTGATCGACCTCTTTGCTGCCAGCTGCAGACGATACAATATTTAAGCCCTTAGCTGGTGCATCTCCCTCGCTCAATATCTTAACCGACCGACCCAACATTTCTGAAATATCTGAAGAAAGAATAGCAAATTCAGGATCCCTGGCAAAGCTGGTTTGACTGATATCAATGCCATCAATAAAGTAACGTCCGTTCCTGATGGTACGTCCTAAAGAAGGATTAGCCGGCATGATCAAAGCTTTTTCTATCCCCAGCACTTCCATCTGTATATTTAGCTCCTCAGCAACATAGCCCCTCAGAACGGAATCGGTCTTCTTAAATATGAAATCCGGTTTCTGCGCCGCGGCCGCCTCTGTTGCAGGCTTCACAGCCTTCAAAGCCTCGCTCTTTTTCATGGACCGGGTATCCGTTGAAATAATATATACATCCGCATCCCCTTGCAGCGATCCGTCGAGGCAAAGGGATACCTTTAAGCCATAGTTCAGGCTGATACCCGCAAGCTCGGCTGCCCCTGTAAAATCATCTGCAATAACTACGATCATAAAGTGAATGATGAGTAATGAATAGTGAGTGCTAAGTATCACTAATTACTCATTACTGATTATTGATTACTCAATACTGATTACTCATTACTGATTATTGATTACTCAATACTGATTACTCATTACTGATTATTGATTACTCAATACTGATTACTCATTTCTGATTGCCCGCCAGCTGCACGGCGCTTTCAATGGCCAGCACCATAGCATCAGGACTCGCAATACCTTTACCAGCTATCTCGAATGCGGTACCATGATCAACTGAGGTCCGTATAATCGGAAGTCCGAGCGTTATATTTACACCCTTTACGCTGTCCATCTGCTGCTTCTCTGCATTCCAGCGGAAGCCGGCTAATTTAAAAGGAATATGACCCTGGTCGTGGTACATGGCCACAACACCACCATAAGCTCCCGTGGCAGCTTTGGCAAACATCGTATCCGGTGGTACAGGACCTTCTACATCGTACCCCCTGCTTCGAGCCTCCTCAACAGCAGGAAGAATTTCCAGATCATCCTCCGTACCGAATAATCCACTGTCGCCTGCATGCGGATTTAAACCGGCTACCCCAATTTTCAAATTGGTTTTACCCAGGCTTACCAGACCTTTGCGCAACAATTCTATTACTTCAACTATACGGTCTTTTTTTACAAGGTCACAGGCCTGTCTTAATGATACGTGGGTGCTTACGTGAATCACATTGATATGATCTTCCACCAGCAACATGGCGTATTTTTTGGTGTTGGTGTAGTGCGCATAAATTTCGGTATGGCCCGCAAAATGGTGCCCCGCTTCATTGATCGATTTCTTATTGATCGGTCCCGTAACCGTTGCATCTACCTCGCCTGCCAAGGCCAGCTGTATTACTTTTTCCACCGATCTGAAGCTAGCTTCGCCGCACATGGCATCTATTTTGCCATACTCCAGCTTCGCCACATCTACATTTTTCAGATCCACCACATCGATCGTACCGAAAACAAAACCCGCTTCTGCAGGTTTTTCAATACGATTTATTTTTACGTCTAAACCTAACGCTGCAATGATCTTTTCAAACACGCCAGCATCTCCTGCTATGAGTGGCCTGCATATCTCGTAAATCTTTTTATCTTTTAATGCTTTCACTGCAATCTCAGGACCAATACTGGCCGGATCGCCCATTGTAATAGCTATTATAGGTAAACTATTCATTTATTATTAGTTGAAATTTATTTGCTGTAAATGTTGTACCAATTCCGCCGCCTGTTCTTCACCCTGCGATTGTAAAGGAGGCATCACTACCGCCTGGCAGAGCCTCCGTTCCTGCATTAATACCTTTAAGGCCCAAAGGCTTTCACCCAGGGTTCTGCCAGACTGATACAGGTTACCTCCTGTATCGCTATGCTGTTGCATTTCGTAAGCCAGCTCCTTATTTCCAGCCTCAACAGCCTCCAGCATTTTTTTATAAATCCCCGGGAACACATTGCCTGTACTGGGTATCAGGCCATCGCTGCCGCCCAGCAATGCTTCCGCAGACCTTGCTGCCCATCCCAGGAAATGCCCGAAATCCGTGCGATCTTTCCACAACTCCAATGATTGCTGCAACCGCTCGTCACTACGTTCGGAATCTTTGGTAGCAACGATATTGGGATGATGACTCAACTCATCTATTATAGATAAGGGAATACTCATGTGGGTAGTAGCAGGTATGTTGTAGATAATTAACGGTATAGCTATTGCGTTGGCCAGGTCTTCAAAATATTTCTTCATCTGCCCCTCAGTCAATACATAATAAGACGGTAATGTAGCTGCTACTGCATCCACGCCATGATCGCCGCAGTAATTCGCAAAATCAATAGACTCACTTATTACGTTTGAAGAGATCCCTGCATAGAGAATAGTACCCGGCTTTTTAAATTTAGCAGCAGCTTGCACATAGTCTTTCTTTTGTTGTAAAGAAAGAGAGGGCGCTTCCCCTGTAGTACCCAAAATAAAAGGCGATGAATTGTTAGCATAGAAATTATTAAAAATTTTTTCTACAGCTGATTCATCGATAGCGAACGTTGATGTAAGCGGCGTTACAGCCGGCACAATCACTCCTTTAAACTTCTTTTCTATACTCATTGATCATATTTTATCTTGTTTCCTGTCTTCGGGAAAACAAGGCTTAAGATGTTGCAAAAAACCCGACAAGTGCTATCCCATGGCAGCTCTGTAGATGGCAATTGCATCCTGCTCTGAGATCTCTCTTGGATTATTCTTCAGCAATCGCTGTACTTTCATTGCATCTGCCGCCATTTGAGGAATTGCATCCTCTGGCACATTTACTTCTTTTAATGTAAGCGGAATACCGCATGCTTTAATGATCGACTTTATACGATCGACTCCGGCTGCTGCAGTAGCTGCATCATCTGACTGTCTTTCACAGCCCAGCGCTATAGATACTTCCGCATATTTTTGGGTAGCCGAGGGTATATTATACTCCATCACATAAGGTAAGAGTAAGGCATTAGATAAACCATGCGCCAAATGAAACATACTTCCTAACGGATAAGAAAGCGCATGTACCCCAGCCGTGTTCACCGGCCCCAGGCAAAAGCCACCCAACAAGCTACCCATTGCTACTTTCTCTCTTGCTTCCACATTATCACCTTGCTTCACAGCAGTTTCGATATGTGCTGCAAT
This sequence comes from Paraniabella aurantiaca, assembly GCF_050309965.1. Lineage (NCBI taxonomy): Bacteria > Pseudomonadati > Bacteroidota > Chitinophagia > Chitinophagales > Chitinophagaceae > Paraniabella > Paraniabella aurantiaca. The sequence goes on from NZ_JBLOSY010000002.1 coordinate 959,528, forward strand.
TAAGCGCATGCCCTCATAAGCCATCATGTCAATAAACGGTTGCGCAAATTTATTCGTATACGCTTCCATACAATGAGTGAGCGCATCAATACCCGTAGCAGCTGTAATGGCCGGCGGCACAGAGATTGTCAACAAGGGATCTACATAAACAATGTCCGGTACCAGGTAAGGACTAATAATACCTTTCTTTTGATTGTCCGAATCGTCTACCAGGATGGCGTTAGGTGAAGCTTCACTACCCGTACCTGATGTAGCCGGCACGCAGATCAGTTTCTTTGTCCGGCCCTTGAGCAAGCCGATACCCACATAGTCTCTTAATTGTTGTTCATTATCCAGCTGCGCCGCCACGAGCTTGGCAATATCCAATACGCTACCGCCACCAATGCCAATCACAACATCAGGGTTAAATGCCTGTACCGGTTGCATTAGTTGCTCAAAGTCGCTGAAGGTGGGTTCCTGTACAATGCTGGTATCCGTTTGCACTGAAATGCCATTGTCCTCTAATTGCTTTACAAATCCCTTAATTGCATTATGCAGGGGGACAATCGTTGCTATAAATACTTTAGATGGCTGAAGCGCCTGTACTTCTGCAGCTAATTGTTCCAAACTTCCGTTGGCAAAGACCAGCTTTCCCGGAAAAAATATCTTTAAGTTGTTCGTCAGTTCCACTCGTATAGTTGTTCTTTCTGTTAATCTTTTAATTTATGCAAGGCTTTTTGCTGATACCGGCTCTATATTCAATCGATCGCACCAGCCCAGGAATTTATCATGTAAAGCATCCACTTCACTTTTCTGATCTGGGGTTAAATGCAAGGCATAAGCACGGCTGATCGTTCTTACCGGTAGGCCTCTTTTTTGCAGAAAATATTTAGCACTCATTGGGTAAGCAATATGAATCATGGGATCTACGGCAGTCAACTCCTGCTGCAGCCATTGCACTTCAGCCTGCTTATCAGGATTGTTAGCATTCTCTACCATCCACACCAATACTTCCGGATAAAAGTTGCCCGAAATAGAAGACATACCTATAGCACCATTCTGCATGCTGAACATAGCATTGGGCGTATGAGCATCATAAAACTCCAGCTTATTAGGTACCTGCTTTAGTATATCCAGCTTCGCTTTTACATTCTCATGGGTAATGGAAGTGTCTTTATGGTAGATCAAACGATCTGCCTGTAATAATTTCCTGAATACATCGGCTTCAATAATTCGTTTATATGGAGCGGGGCATTCATACATACCGAGGGGAATATCACCTGTAAGTGCAAACATTTTCTCAAAGTTCCGCAATAGTACTTCATTACTATCTTCCACTTTAGCATAATGTCCTGTGATCAATATTACGGCGTCGACACCTGTATCATAAATACGTTTTGTGAAGTCCGCTTTATCCTCAATGGTTAGCCCAAATGATCCTGTTGCCACAATAGGAACCCGACCGTTTACATATTTTACGATATGCTGTGTCAGCTGTAATCGCTCTGCCTCGCTGATGCTGAACATTTCGCTGCTCAGGCAATTGGCAAAAATTCCTTTTACACCGGCCTGTAGATAAAAATCTAAAAGTGTATTTACTGCATCGAAATCTATATTGGCCTTCAGGTCGAAAGGCGTGATCATTACTGGCACAAATTTTCCGGCAATCGTTTGCATCGCTTTTTGGGTTAAAGTTGAAAATTTTTATCTATAAACTCCTGTAGGAAACTATTATTGTAATGGAATATATTGTTATCGAATATTTCACAACACAACAATATTTCTGGTTTATTATAAGAACGCATTGGAGAGGTCATAAACATGTATGAGTTCATTTTACGAAGTGGCTTTGTTCTTTTTAAAAGCCGTTAATAGTACGCCTGTAAAGAAAATTGCGAGTGTACCCACTACGATAACCATGTTGATATGGAGCACCGATTTAAATGGATCATAAGCCGGAGGCAATTTCGGAGAAAATGTTAACCATAGGATAACCAATATTCCCACTATTACAGCAACAATAGCTTGTCCGCTTTTCGTTTTTTTACTCATAATACCCAACAAGAATAGCCCCAGCATGCCCCCGGCAAAAATTCCGGATAATTGCCACCATATATCCAACACACTTTTAATGCCCAACATCGCCAGCCCGGTTCCTAATCCTATTAAGCCAAAAATAACGGTGCTGATATATAATAGCTTTAATTCAGCCTTGCCGGCCAGATCGGGTTTAAAATAACGCTGATAGATATCTTTCGTAAATACAGTAGCGCAAGCGTTCATGCCGGAGCTGATGGTACTCATGCCTGCAGACAGGATAGCGGCTATTATCAGTCCCAAAAACACTTTCGGTATTTTGTGTACCATAAAATGGGGCATTACTTTATCGCCATAATCGGCCGGTTGTAAGGTTGCCGCCAATGAACGCACCTGCGCTTCGGTTGCACCGGTGCCTAATTTCTCCATTGCCACTGTATGCTTTAACCCATCAATTAAATCGGGGTTGAGTTGATAATAAGCAAACAACGCGGAGCCGATAATAAAAAACAGCAACGATGCGGGTACATACATTGCGACGCAAAGCCAGATTGATTTTTTAGCCTGGGAAGTATCTGTTGCCGTATGATAACGTTGTACATAATTTTGATCCATCCCAAAATTATTAAGATTAATAAAGAACCCATACAGGAATACCACCCAAAATCCAGATGTTGTAAAATCCATTTGCATAGTACCCAGGCTGAATTTATCCTGTACCCTACCTATTTCATAAGCTTTTTCTATGCCACCCGGAATCTCCCTGATTACCAGGTACAAAATCAATAAAGCTCCAAGGGTTTTTAAAATACCTTGTACCACTTCGGTCCAGATTACCGCTTCCATACCCCCCATAACCGTATAAATAATAATACAGATACCCATTACAATCATAATAGATGCCATAGAAAACCCTAATAAAGCTTGCAGACTTAATGCCATACCAAAAAACACAGAGCCCATGCGGGCAAACTGCGTCAGTACAAAACATACGACCGCGTAAGTACGCGCCCAGGGTCCGAAACGATGCTCCAGGTGGGTATAAGCTGAAACCTCACCGGTACTCCGATAAAAAGAAACAAAATATTTAGCAGCAAAAAAAGCGGCAAAGGGCATCGAAATGCTGAACACAAAAGAATTCCAATTGCTGCCAAAGGCCTTGCCCGGCACGCCCAAAAAGGTATTGCTACTTAGGAACGTAGCGTAAATAGACAAGCCGATAGCCCAACCCGGAATGCGGCCTGAGGCTTTGGTGAACTGATCGGCATTTTTATTTTTTCGCGAGAAATAGAAGCCGATCCATATCATACCTATCAGGTACAATATAATTATGCAAACATCGATAAGCGGTATATTTTTCACATCTATGTTTTATATGACAAGAATCGAATTCTATTATGCAGTGCAATAATCTACCGCAAAGGCGCTACGACGCTAAGGCATACAATCCTACTTTCGAGAAAGAGATACTTCCCGACGCAGGCGGGATTAAGCCAGAATCACTGAGCTTGGGCAAACAATCTGGCATTAGTTAATCATCTGTTACCACACCTTTACTCACTTTTATCTTTCCCGGCCATTTCTGGTTCTTAATTTCTGTAAGCTTTAATTTAGATGGATCAATCTTCACATATTTGATCCGTTGCCGTCTCCAGGTATATACTACATGCACCATCCCATCTTTACTTTGAATGATAGAAGGGTAAGAATACTGACTGATCGGTGAATCTTCCAGCACTAAAGCCGCATACCATTTCTTACCATCTTTAGATACGGCAATGTTTAAAGGCGTACGTGGTCCTTTGCCTTTCACCCAGGATGAATCGGGCAACACATGGTTATATACCAGTAAATGTCTCCCGTCTTTTAAAGTTACCGCGTCGGTACCTGAATTATTATTGGGCATATTCAGCGTCGTCATTTCCGACCAGGTTTTACCACCGTCCCTGCTCCAGCTCTGGTAAAGCACCGTATTCCTGGTGCGTCCTAAGGTTTGCAGGTCGCCATTTTTATACTTCAGAATAGAAGGCTGAATAGCCATTATCTTTTTACCATCATTAATAGGATCAGATTTTGTCCAGGTTTTACCCCAGTCCTTTGTATACTCAAAATGAACTTTCCAGCCGTCTTTCTCAGTGCTTGAAGGACAAACCAATATGCCGTTAATTAATTCAGGCTTATTTTTTACCGGCCCCAGATAGCCTGCTGGCAAAGCTTCACGCTGGCTCCAGGTATAACCATTATCTGTAGAACGTTTTAACCAGCCCGTCCAGCCGGCAACGTTCGGTCCAATTTTATAGAAGAGGATCAATTCGCCGCCCGGCACCTGGTATAAAACCGGGTTATAGCAAGCATAACGCAAAGTATCATTCAATACGCCATCTGCGGCCATAGCGGGTTTGGACCATTTGCCATCTTTCAAATGACTGGTATAAATACACACATCTTTATATCCCTCTCTTGTTCCGCCAAACCATGCAGCAATCAAACCTTCGGGAGTTTCTGCTATGGTTGCCGAATGGCTGGATGGGAAACTGGCTGTATCGAAAATAAACTCATCTGTAGTGATGCCCTGCCTCCAACGGTCCTTTTGTGCATTGGACGATATAGTCAGTAACAAAAGACAAATAGAAAAAAAACTGGTTTTCATTGAAATATTATTTTTTATTCTGGGCCGCTTTCTCAGCATTTCTTTTATTCACATAATCTTTGAATAATTGCTTCCAGTTACGACCATTATTATTCAGGTATTGTTCGCATTTGGTTTTATAAATCTCAAAAATGGCCGAGATCTCTTTCATGCTTTTATAGTCTATTGCCTGTTCACGTGCCTGCTTCAGATTCTTTAGAATTTCTGTACGCTCCTTATCAGTCAGATCTGGTACAATTGCCTCATACCCTTTTAAAGTAAAAGCTACTTTACCTATGGTATACTGATCTAACACAATTTCTACCTGTTCAGGCGTTAACTCAGTATTTAACGTGTTCATCAGGCTTTCATGAACCGTCTTAGGTTTCTGCGAACAATAGATCACTTCCCAATCCCAATTACTTAGCGTATTACCTGTACCAGGGTTGATACCTACCGGATTATCTTTCACCGGATGCGCATTGTGCCAATCTCTCACTTCGGTAAGGTGTTGTGTGATGGCAGTTTGAACTTTCTGCTTTTTACTCTCGTCAGATAGCTTCAATTCATTTACCCATTCTGTAGCTTTCTTTTGTAATTCCTGGTTATGCCCGGATGCCTGTGCACAAACCTGCCCTGATGCCATTGCTATGGAAAATGCTATTAAGCTGATATTTTTTTTAAGATTGATCATATGGGCTATTGTTTATTTTAAATTAATTAGTAAAATGATAATTGCCGCTGCCTATCCGTAGCGTTGCTATTCCGTTTTCCCATTTCAACAAAGAAATACCCTCTGCGTTTGTTATCGCCTTTCCTCCTTCTTTTACCGATGCGGCGCTGGTAGCGGGCATATGAATAATTGCGGTGCTGTTAGCCGGCACTTCTATCTGCCATGTTAACTCACTCCCATCTCTTTTCCATTGGCTCTTAATATCACCTGCCGCTGATTGATAACCAGCCTCCACATTATTGAGCTGTTGCACAAAAGACGGTTTCATTTCAAGTTCCTTAAATCCCGGTGCTGCGGCTTTTATACCACCCAGGTCTTCAAACATCCAGATCAGTAAATCGCCCAAAAGCATAATATGATTTTGGGAGTTCATTTGCGGGTTGGCTGTATTGCCGTTCCATAATTCCCAAATAGTGGTAGCGCCGTTTTCGATCATATATCCCCAGCTCGGATAAGTTTTATTAGATGCCAGCGTGAAAGCAGCGTCAGCTTTTCCATATTGCGTTAATCCACGCATCAGCCACTGCGTACCAATAACGCCAGTACTGATATGAATTTTATCCGACTGCAGTTTTGTAACGATACTATTGAAGACTTGCTGGCTTTTACCATCGGGCGTCATACCGAAATATAATGGCAACAAATTAGCCGTCACAGTGCCATTATCGTATACCCCCGACTTATCTTTGAAAAACTTTTTATTGAAGGCTGTTTTGATATTAGCTCTTAACACAGTGAACTCAGCAATATCACGATCATTGCCTGATATTTTCGCAAAGCGTTCCATGATTCCCAACAACCGGTAATAGTAAGCCGTTGCCAATAATTGGCCGTTGGTAGTGCGGGTACTATCCTGCGACCTGATCATTTTAAGATCTTCAGGAGGCACACACCAGTCTCCATATTTATCCTTGGTTACAATAAAGTTTTTCATGTATTTACCCTTCATGTAAGCCAACCATTTTTTCATGGATGGATAATGCTTTTTAATGCTTTGCTGATCTCCGAATTGCTGATGCAGCATATCTGCTACCAGGATATAAGTGCCGGGCCAGGTAACATTATCGCTGTAGTAATTCCAATATGCAGGCGCTACATCAGGAATAGCCCCTTCTGCTGTTTGCGACTCCTCAATATCATCGAGCCATTTGGCATAAAGCGATGCATTATTGAATAAAAAACTTTCCCCATAAGCACCCTGCGCGCGATCACCTAACCAGGGTTGACGTTCATTTCTTTGCGGACAGTCAACCGGCATGCCTTTATAGTTGGAAGCAATTCCCCACCAGGCATTTTTAACGATGTTGTTGATCACTTCATTGGAAGTTTTTAAAGTACCGGCAGTGGTCATCTGGTCGTACACCAAATGTCCTTCAAAATCACCAACCGTGGGCGTTCCGGGCCAACCGCTAATTTCTACATAGCGAAAGCCGTGGTAGACAAAAGTGGGATGCCAGGTTTCTTCGCCCTCTCCCTTCAATGTATATATATCAGTAACACGGGCATCGCGTAGGTTGGCGATATACAGTTCTCCATCAGGCTGCAAACTCTCTGCAAACTTCATCTTTACCTGTTGGCCTCTTGTACCTTTCACTTTTATTTGGAGCCACCCTGAAAAATTCTGGCCCATGTCCAGGATATATGCATCATCCTTTAATTTCTTAATTGACACAGGAGCCAGCTTTTGCATCACTTTCATAGGTTTGTTTGGCTGGGGTATTACTTTGCCTGTTGGCGCAGTAACCAACAAAGCTTTTAACCATTTACCATCATTATATCCTACTTCTGCCCAACGGCTTAACTCTTTCGAAGCATCATACTCTTCTCCATCGTATTCGTTATTGGTACGTATCGGGCCATCTGCAGTAAACTTCCAGCTTGCATCAGAAATGATGGTTTGAGTGGTCCCATCATCATAAATAAGATCCATCTGGAACAATAATTTTGGAAAGCCGAAATTGTTGATCTTTTGAGGTTTGTAGTCCTGCCTCATAGTAAAGAAACGGCCATTACCCAACACAACGCCAATAGCATTCTTACCCGATTGAATATGCTCGGTTACATCGAAGGTGTTGCTCAACACAGATTTCCTGTAATCCGTAGGTGCGGGCGCCAGTACCTGGTCGCCCATTTTCTTACCGTTGATGAGCAATTCGTACATACCCAGCCCCACTATATTGACAAAAGCCTTTTTAAGTTTCTTTACTGACGAAAATTCTTTGCGATAATAGCGGGCAGATAAACGGGACCATTGAGAAACGCTATCCCATGGAAAAGCCTTGTCGTAACCGATCCACTTAGCTTTCCAATCTGCTTTATTAACAAAACCCAGGGTAAAAAACATCGGCTTACTCCAGGCCTCCTCTCCTTTGTTGGAAACTACTCTTATTTTAGTATAATAATATCTATTAGACTTCAGTGTAGTTCCTTTATACGGTATCAATAGCGCCTCATCACTATTGATCTTTCCTGAAGACCATGCATCTCCTATATTTTTTTCCAGGTTGGCTTTGGAAGTAGCTACCAGTATTTCATACGATACCTGCTTAACGGATCTTTTTCCAGAGCTGATCTGCCAGCTAAAGCGCGGTGTGGCAGTGGCAATACCAATTGGATGAGACTGTTGTTCTATCTGTATATTTATTACTTGCAGATCTTGCGCGCGACCTTTATTTTGTAGCATTAATACAAACGCTACAAAAAACAGAATGGTATATTTAATACTGTATTTCATTTATAATAGTTCTTTTAATGCTTTGGGATCAGGCAAAATACCTTTGTACTTTGCAGGAAGTTCTTTGCTGGTTTTATAAGTGGCGACACCCATAGATTTGTTAAAATCACGAAAGGAAAATTCCACTACTTTATCCGTTTTGCTTTTGCAAAGCACAATACCTATTGACGGGTTTTCGTGCGGCTGTTTTACCAGCTCATCTAAAGCAGATAAATAGAAGTTCATTTTGCCGAGATACTCCGGCTTGAACTTACCCTTTTTCAATTCGAAAGCAACCAAACATTGCAATTTCCTATTAAAAAATAGCAGGTCAATAAAAAACTCTTCCTCATCAACTACAAGCCTATTCTGATTGCCTATAAATGCAAAGTCGTTCCCTATTGATAAGATGAATTTTCTGATATTACGAACAATGGCATCTTCCAATTCGCGTTCATCTACAAGATCGGGATCTTCAATGTTTATAAAGTCCAGCAAATACTCATCCTTAAAAATCTGGAGGGCCTGTTCTCTCTGGGCTTCGTCATTAATAGTTGTATCAAAGTTGCTTTTAAGTTTACCACGCTTTTTATGCGCCTGGCTTTTAATAGCGTGAATTAACGTATCTACAGATAAAAATTCTTTAGCTGTCTTTATAATATAAAACATACGTTCATCAAGTGTTCTCGTCTTTATCAGTATCTCATAGTGATGTGTGAAGCCGATAGAAAGAAAGTCCTTTCTGAATTCGTCCGTTGACAACGGACCAAATTCATTGGCCTTCGCCGGATTCTTTTTTGTTGCAGATCTCGCAGTCTTTTTCAATTCGTCCGTTAGTAACGGACCAATTGAAAAAAAGAATTCCCATTCAGTGTAGAATACACGCATCTTCTTCAAACTGGTAATTGAAAAACCTCTTAACCCGGGAAGCTCTTTTTGAAGATCGGTAGCAATTTTATCCAGGGTACCCGATCCCCATTTTTCACTTTTAGATTTCTCCACAATCAGCTTACCTACAGAAAAATACAAAAGTAATAACTCTTTATTCGCTAATGCTGCAGCCCGATACCTGCTGGTGAGGATCATGGACTTTAATTCCTTAATGGTTTGTTTGTAGTGGGATAACATAGGTTTTTATTTATCTCCAAATTTAAACCATAAAACGATTCTCAGTGCGCGTGTCGGGTCTTTCTCGTAGTCGTAATAAATATTATCCAGGCCCGCCGGACCGGTGGTTTCGCTGGTCTGTGTACGGGAGCCAATAGAAGGAATCGCATTCATAAAAGAAATATCTCCCTTGGGAAACCAGGGTTCGTAATTATGCCACTGATCCGTTTTCCAGTTGGCGCTATATAAGCGCAGGAATAGATCTTCTGTCTCGGTTGCTACGGTAAAACGTTGCCCTTCCGTATTAATAAAACCACCATAGAAATTGGCATGATAGCCTTTAAACTCGGGATAGTCCCACTGTTCACCGGTTTCTGTATTATTGCACTTTTTGTTCCATACACCAAACTCGCCTCCCTTTAATCTATTTTTCCAGACACGATAGGGTCCTTTACCCATATAAGTTACTGAGCGCATTTGCTCCTCTGGCAAATCAAAATTAATACCCAGCATTTTGGTATGTAACGAATCAGGGAAGTAATTAACTTTTAATTGTATCCAGCCATTGCGATGAATAATCCATTGCAGCGTGTTAAAGCTTTTCTTTTTATCAAAAGTAGAACTGATCACTAAATTCTTATCCTTATCGTACTGGTAAGAAATGCCCGCAAAATTATTCACACCTTCCTGTACTACGGGGCCATTTGATAAAGGAACAATACCTTTACTGTTACGCACCTGTTTTAATAAGCCATTGGTTTTGTCAAATAATAATTCAACATCTTTTACCTTCACTTCATAGTTACCGCCCTTTTCATTAACCTGAACCTCCTGTAATTCCTTACTCAACGATACCAATTCCCTTGTCTTTTGCCCAGGCCGGCTGATCGTATAACTCCAGGTAAATAATTCTTGCTGATAGGGATCCTTTACTGTGATGTATAACACATCATAAGAATTCCAGTCTGCAGGTAATGTTACCTGGAGCTGCCCTTTGCCACCGGGCGCTATATCAGGCGCCGAAATCTTGCCATCCAGTACTTTTTCTTCTTTCAGACCAATTCGTTTTAGCTTCCAGGTATAAATACAGCTGTTCGCATTAGCAAACTGGTAGCGGTTTTCTATATTAAACCTTCCGTCGAAACCAGCTGCAATTTCTCTGCGCTCAATAAATATCGGGCTCCACACTTCTTTTATCGTAAAGAAGCTGCCTTCTTTTTCATGATGTGGCCCTACAATTCCATCAGCGCCCCGGTGTTTATCAGTGTCCAGCGAATCCTTCTTATCCTTTCGCACCACGCCCTGATCAGCAAAATCCCAAAGGAAACCTCCCGCACTCAAAGGGTTACTCCACATTTTATTCCAGTAATCTTCCAACCCTGCGCCATGTCCGCCATCAAACCAACCATGCAAAAACTCAGTAGGCATCACTATTTCACGGCCATTCTCAAAATTGCCAACCCCATAGTTGTACTGACGATAATGCTGGGTCTCAATACCATTATTCAACTGCCAGGGATGAATCACAACCCGGTTCTGTAGATCATATTCACCAAATAGCTTATCTAATTCCGGATTACTTCCACCCTCATTACCATTGGCCCAGATTACAATAGACGGATGATTGCGATCGTGCTCCACCATTTCTTTAACACGAAGAGAGCCAGTCGGTGTATCATAATGGCCATGCCAGCCAGCTAATTCGTCAATCACGTAAAGACCGAGTGAATCACACACATCGAGGAAATGACCATCGGGCGGATAATGGCTCATACGCACCGCATTCATATTCATTTCCTTGATCAGCAATATATCTTCTACGCTGTTTTTGTAACTGGTGGTTCGACCGCTTTCTGGTCGGAAGGAATGCCTGTTCACCCCTTTGAATTTCATTTTCACACCATTCACATAAATCCCATCCCGCTGCTTTACTTCTACGGTTCTAAAGCCAAATTTCTTTTCAACTGTATGAACGGCCTTTCCGGCCCTAGACAATGTATAGACAGCCTTATACAAATTGGGAAATTCACTGCTCCACAAGGCTGGCTCTTTCACATTGAGTGTATATTCCTGTGTATTGTCAGTAGCCGTTTCCTTTTCTACTACCAGCTTCCCTTGTTTATCAAAAATTTTGATTCTAAGTGTGGTTTGCTTACCATGAGTAGTAGCTCTAGTACGGAAACTACCATCAGCTTTTGCATCGATACTGATATCGTCAATATAATTTTGAGGTAATACCTCTAACCAAACAGGCCGGAAAATGCCGCCAAATATCCAGTAGTCTGCCTCACGCTCGGCAGCATTTACACTCCTATTAGAAGAATGTTTATCTACCTTTACTTCCAGTACATTTTCTTTCCCGTATTTCAGCAATTCTGAAATATCATATTTAAAGGAATAGAAAGCGCCCTGGTGTTTCGCACCCGCTAACCGGCCGTTGATCTTTATTTCTGCATCAGTCATCACGCCCTCGAACACTATATTAATTACCTTACCTTTCCAGTCAGCCGGCACTAAAAATTTCTTTTTATAAATCCCCGATTCTTTTCCCCTGATACTATCCTTTGCAAAACCATAGTCGTACTTACCAAAGCCCTGTAACTCCCAACAGGACGGCACTCCGATCTTTGTCCATTTACCCGAATTCATCCCCGCCGTACAATAAAAATCCCATTGAACCATGTCGTCATTACCTCTCCCACTCAGGTACTGCACTTCGGTTTGCTGTGCCTGAACCTGTGCTGTAATCACCAAAAGAAAAATATATAAAATACTACGCATCATTTTTATTAAATCAACTTCCAAAATTTTGTCATTAATTCATGTTCACCAACAAGCACTATTGAGGATCAAATTGATCCTTTAATTTACTATTAGTTCTAAAGGGAAAAGCAGGTAATCCTTCATCATTAAATAAATTAGGTTTGGCATCTTCCCTCCAGCCAAAGCGAACTGAACGCGGACTTTTTACACCCGCAGCATTTACCCAGACCATGTTATTTTTTATGATTGCCGACGCTGAGTGATAATGGCCTTTTTCATCTTCCACTTCAAAATAACTCAATGGAGCACCATCTATACTTTTAAGTCCCTTTCCCTTATAGTCAAAATCTATAACAAAAGACTGACGGTTTTTTGTCACTGACTTAAACAATGGCCCCATTGCGGGTTGGCTGTTCACCTGATAGGTATTACTCAATGCAGAGGCTGCCAGTCGTTGCCCCACATCCCATTTATTTACCGGGTGAAGATCAGCCGGATCTTCAATTAGATCGGTAGTGGCGATCATTATCGTATTAGAAATCTTTAGTGCAGCTGCCTGCGCTTCCCAAAACTCGGGTTCGCTATATACCGTATAAGGCCTGTCTTTAGATTTGGAATAATAGTACGGCGCAATTTGCACATAATAAAATGGCAGCCTGTTATTTTCCCATTTAGTTCTCCAATAGTTGATCAGCGATTTCATTTTATAGGTATACTCCAATCGTTCCTGCAAAAAGCAATTATTCTCACCCTGGTACCATAAAAAGCCTTTAAGAGAAAAAGGTATCAACGGCTCTATCATCGTCGTATAAAACTTACCAGACGCATCTTTGATTCTATGTGTAGAGTCACTATTGTTAAAAAAACTTTCCTTCAACATGGCATCAGCTGGCATCCATGGCTCTATGCCGCTGCCTGGAATAGCAGCAGATATGATGCCTACCGGAACTTTCAATTTTTGATTCAGCTCTTTGGCAAAAAAATACCCAACCGCAGAAAAACTCCCCAGTTCGGGTGCCGTTGCCGATGACCATCCACGATGCAAAGAATCCGGACTCATTTTTTTTCTTTCCACCAGGAAAATACGCATTGCGTTATTATTGGCTTCGGCTACTTCATTAACCGGCCAGTTAGCACCAGCAGGCGGCTTTAGCTTGGCAAGCTTACGCATGGCAAACTCCATATTAGATTGTCCGGAACATAGCCATACCTCACCTACCAGGATATGATCTAACTGTATTTGTTCAGCACCTGCTTTAATGTGAATAGATACCTCGTCAAAAGAAGCAGCCATAGCATCTAAATAAAGCTTCCAGGCCCCTTTCTGGTCAGCAGTAGTTTTTTTATGCTGACCTTTAACTTCAACAAGCACTTCCTGTCCCGCATCAGCCCAACCCCAGATGGCTACGGGAGCGCCTTGCTGAAGTACCATATTGTGCCCTAATATTTTGGGGAGCACCAGTTTTGCATAACCGCTTTGTGCAAGGAAAAAGAATAAAAATATGGAGAAAAAAAGTTTCATACTGATTTTAGACATCAACGGATTCAACCGCGTAATTTAAGATTTGCTTATAAAGTACCTGTTAACCTGGCCAGCTTTTTTGATTGGGCTATTAACTTACCATCTGCCCAAACAGACAAACCTTTACCCTTACTGTATTTCTTACCAGTCTTGTCCCAGATAATAGTAACGATTTTTCCATGATACAAAATATTGTCCAATGCAAACCAATCCCACTTACTTGGAGGTAGCAATGGATTCACTTCAATGATATTATCAGCCCGCGGACGCAAGCCTATAAGGCCGCTAATCACGAGATCGTTAAAAGTGGAATGATTATAATACCGGCCTCTTTTATCATCTGTTAACCACTGCCCGGTTTTTTCATCCATATACTCACCTATATAAGGCTTACCATCTTTGTGCTGCGACTGCGCATATTTTTGCAAATGGGTATAGTAGTCATTTTTAGAAAGATAAGACTGCTTATAATTATTTAATAAATTAGCCATAGCGGTTAATGTTTGCGCGCTGGCAAAGGGCCATACAGCTCCGTCCCACTCGCATTTGCAACAACCATGCGTTCTAAAGCCAGGATGACTTCTATCTGCTGTTGTAATTCCCACCGGGGCATTGAAATGTTTAGGATCCATCAGCTTTTTCCAGGCAACACTATACTTAGCATCCGGCAAATTAAAGTACCAGGGAATAAAACCGATCTCTTCCATCACCTGCGCCAACGTATCTCCCTGCTCTTTTCTAACCTCAAAAAAGTTACTTTTTGCATTCCAAAGTTTCTGCTGTGCACCTACTTTAATACTATCTGCTTTTCTTGAATACAAACCAGCACCGGTTGGATCACCCGCCAATTTTGCGATAGCCGATAACGCCCTCGCATTGCCATACATATACCCATTGATTGAAGGTCTTGGATTTTTCTCTTTACGTCCGCCGCTAATTGTTTCTTCCATCGCATCGCGTACGTCAAACTGCCAGAAAACCCCTCCTGGATTGCGCTTCTCTACCTCCCATCCCGCGTAATCGGCAGCCAGATCCGGATAATAGTCTTTTATGAAATTAGCGTCGCCATTTACCAGGTAGCGGTTATAAATCGCATCCATATTCCAGCTGCTATAAGCCCTTAGTTTTTTAAGCGGTTTACCATCGTTACCCCGATACCATATACGAAGATTATCATTCAAATACTGCTGATCGTGTAACCAGCGTGATTCATAAATATGATGCCCCAAACCGCTACTGATCAGGTTGTATTTATCGGAATAAGAACGTTGTACCAGGAATTCCGTTAATGCATAGCCTTGCTCCGTCTTCCGAATATGCTTTCTCAGCGTCCACCAACGGAAATAGAATATTTCTTCAAGCTTTTTGTCTGGCGTTTCCAAAAGAGGAATATTGTGCTGCATCCACTGCCAGGACTCACTATTCGGAATGGCCTGTACAATCGGTTCATCTTCCATCGTATTAAACCGATCTGCATAATGTTTGAAATTTTCAAATTTCAATACTGCAGGTTGAGAAAAGCCTGCAGTTACTGCAAAAACACCTGCCAGTAGTAATATCCTGTCTTTAATCAACTTCATTCTTTAATTTTTATGATTGATAGCCTTTAACCACCCCTGGTACCATCCCACTGCATTGTCTGGCTCTCCAGATTGCTCCAGTACTACCTTATTGCTTTCCAGATTTCTTAAGGTGGCTATATTCCTAAATATACCCTGTTGCAATCCAGCCATGTAGGCGGCGCCCAACGCGGAGACGTCCGGCATAGAGCTTCTCGATACCGGCTTAGCCAATACGTCCGTCAATAACTGCATCACAAATTCATTAGCTGTTAACCCTCCATTCGTCATTAGCTGTTTTAATGGTATACCGGTATCCTTTTCCATTGCTGCGATCACGTCTTTGATCTGGTAGGGAACAGACTCTAAGGCTGCACGGACAATATGATTTTTATTAGTCCCGAATGTCATCCCTGTTATAGACGCTTTTCTGCTCATTTCCCAGTGGGGCGAACCTAATCCGCTGAAAGCCGGCACCAGGTAAACACCGCCGTTATCAGAGACGGACTGAGCCATCCCTGTCGTTGCTTTCAAATCATCAAAAAGCCCTAATTCATTCTTCAACCACTCGATAGTACCGCCGCAGGTAACGATCACTCCTTCCAGGGCATAATCCACCCTGCCCGGAATGCTCCAGCAGATGGTGGTCACCATACCATTTTGAGAACTAACCGGCTTATTCCCAATATTCATGATGATGCTGGAACCCGTTCCCAATGTGGCTTTGGCAGTACCTGCATCAAAACATCCCTCGCCAAACGCTGCCGCATGGGAGTCTCCGATTAAACCGGTAACAGGAACAGGAACAGGTAGTAAGTCATTGATGGTGGTTGCTCCAAAATGAGCGGAAGAAGATTTCACTTCCGGCAATTGCAGATTTTTTATGCCATAGGCTTCCAGCAGTTCAGCATCCCATTGCAAATCGTGAATATTGAAAAACAAAGTGCGGGATGCATTGGTATGATCGGTTGCATAGCTTTTACCATCGGTTAATTTATACAATAACCAGGTATCAATGGTTCCAAAAAAAGCTTTCCCACCTGCTACCACCTCTTTTACTGAAGGATTATTTTCGACCAGCCATATTAATTTGGTAGCAGAAAAATAAGGATCGATCACCAACCCTGTCTTATTTGCTATTATATTGCCCAACCCACGCTGCGTCAACGCCTCACATATTTTTACAGATCGCTTGCACTGCCATACAATGGCGGGATGTAAAGGTTTGCCCAACTCATCCCAAAGCACAAAAGTTTCTCTCTGATTGGATATGCCGATTGCGGCAATTTGCTCTTTTGAATGGCCTTTAATCTCCAGATCGTTCAGACAATTTTCTACGGCCGTAATAACATTATTGTAAATAGCCCCGGGATCCTGCTCTACAAACCCGTCTCCAAAATAGTTGGTTTGTAAAGGCACTGTACCTCTGGCAATTGCCTGACCGTCCGCATCAAATACCAATGCTTTGGTGCCGCTGGTGCCCTGATCTATGGAGAGAATGTAACTCATGAGTGAGGAGTAATTAGTAATGAGTAATAAATCAAATATGTTTAATCATTCCGGATAATTGCTTGAAACAAGTTACAATGAGCTGTCTCAATCTTTAAATCTCTTCCATATTGCAGTAAGACAATTTAAACGCAATCCCGATTGCAGCATCAACTTCGATAAGAGAACCTCTTGAAATCTCAAAGAATCGTTTCCTTTCTATTTCAGATTTCCGGGAACATCCTTCTCCTACATTTAAGTGTACTGATACCGCTGCCCGTCTTAGCTGCTGAACCAGCGCGAATTTTTCATCCGCCGGGAAACTCTTGGTAACCTGATAGCATTCCACAGCTAAATTCTGCGTTTCGCTGAATATATTCATTTTTGTATGTGAAAGTTCTAAAAACATATTGGTATTCTTTAAGTTTAACAATCAGATTTAAGTCCAAAGAACTACATCCTAATTACTGACTACTCATTACTCACCTGATCAATCCTTCTTATCAATTTTATCGATTACCACTGCTAAAAGGATAACGCCGCCTTTCACCACTTGTTGCCAGAAGGGAGACACATTTAACAAAACCAATCCGTTATTTAAAACACCAATAATAATTGCACCCATTACCGTTCCCCATATCGCTCCACGCCCCCCGCTTAAAGAAGTGCCTCCAATTACCACCGCTGCTATAGCATCCAGCTCATAGCTATTACCTGCATTTGGCTGCGCAGAATCCAAACGGGATGTTACAATAATACCACCGATAGCTGCCATCGCCCCGGCCAAAGCGTACACAATCATCTTAATATTAGAAATCTTAATACCCGAAAATTTCGCGGCTGTCTCGTTGCCGCCAATTGCATAGATATAACGCCCCAGCCTGGTTTGACGGGTAATAAAAACCGCAAACAAGACTACTACTAAAGCAATCCAAACCGGAACAGGTATACCTATGAAGGAGCCGGAACCTATAAAAGTGAATTCAGTTCCCAGGTTGCTGATCGGTTGACCTTTGGTATACAGCATGGTGAAACCGCGGGCAATGGTTAACATAGCAAGCGTGGCAACAAAAGGAGGCACATTAAACTTGGTTATCACAAAGCCATTGAACCACCCCAGAAGTCCGCCAATAATAACAGCAGCCAGTATCACACCCAAAACCGTAAAACCAATATAAGTATCAGTAGCAGCAATGGGAATTCCGTTTTTCAGTAAACCGGCAGCGACCGCGCCACAAAGTGCCAGTATAGAACCTACCGACAGATCAATACCAGCGGTTAGTACTACCAGCGTCATGCCGGTAGCAATGCAAATATTTACTGCTGTTTGCCTTAACACATTTAGGCCGTTATCAGCAGTAAAGAATTTATCGGTAAGTATGGAGAGAATAATACATAACAAGACTAATGCAATCAGGGATTGAAGGCTCTTAATTCTTTGCTTGTAATTAATGGTTGACATTGGCTTAATTTTTTTGGATCGCTTTGGTTAGTAAACTGGCTTCATTGGCATCAGCAATAGGGATATCTGCCGTAATCTCTCCTTCGCACATCACTAATACCCGGTTAGCCAGGGCCAGTATCTCCGGTATTTCAGAAGACACCACAACAACACCTACCCCACTTGCAGCAAGGTCTTTAATCAGTTTATAGATCTCGGATTTCGCCCCTACATCTATACCTCTTGTTGGTTCATCCAGCAATAATACCTTGGGATTTTTGGCCAGCCACTTCGCGATCACTATTTTCTGCTGATTACCGCCACTCAGGTTTTTGGATAAAGTATTTTGTGAAGCGGTTTTTATATTCAACTGGTCGATATAATCTTTGGCCAGTGCTGATTCTTTGCGCGCATTTAAGAAGATACCATTTTCTTCCAACTGTTTCAACACCGTTACGCTGATATTTTTCTTCACCCCTATTCCCAGGCAAAGTCCCTGGAGCTTCCTGTCTTCCGGAACCAGCATAATGCCTGAAGCAATGGCCCTCGCCGGCGAATTGATCTTCTTCAATGCTCCTTCAACCTGCATTTCACCGGAACCCAGCTTTGGATGCAAACCAAAAATAGTTTCGATCAATTCAGTCCGTCCGGCACCCATTAATCCATAAAGTCCTAGTATTTCACCTTTATACAAAGTGAATGAAGCATCTTTAACCAGCAACCCGCTAACATCTTCTGCATTTTTCAGATTAATATTTTTTACTTCCAGTAAAGGATCATTAAAAATGGCGTCTGAAATATTTTTCTCAATTACAATCCGGCGTCCCGCCATTTTCTCCACCAGTTCATCCTGTGTAATCCTATCCATATTGCCGGATGTGATCGTAGCGCCATCCCTTAACACAGTATAAGTATCAGCCTTCTGGAACAGTTCTTTGAGCTTGTGTGAAATATAAACAATGATCTTTCCTTCTGTCTTTAACTCATCAATTATCTCAAAAAGATTATCCACCTCTTTATCTGTAATGGCAGAGGTAGGTTCGTCCATAATAATTACTTCAGCATTCGTATGCAAAGCCTTGGCAATTTCTACCAGCTGCTGCTGTCCCACTTTTAATTTCGCTATCAGTGTATCGGGACTGATGTCCAGATTTACTTTATTCAGCAACTGTGCAGTGTGTTTACGCATAGCCGCTTTATCCAGTATTCCCAAAGCATTCGTTAGCTCCCTGCCTAAAAAAATATTCTCTGCAATGCTGAGATGCGGCACCAGGTTCAATTCCTGGTGAATAATAGCAATTCCGGCATCTTCTGCATCTTTGGTTGAATTAAACTGTACCTTCTTTCCCCGGAAGATAATATCGCCTGTGTATTGGGTGTGCACGCCAGACAGTATCTTCATCAGGGTTGACTTGCCTGCGCCGTTCTCGCCAACAATAGCATTCACTTTACCAGGATACAGCTCCAGGTTTACATTGTTCAGGGCCGTGACGCCGGCGAACTTTTTGGTTATATTTTTCGCTATCAGCATCAGGGAACAATTTTTACACTTAAAGGAGTCAGTTCAAGATCATCGAAGTGGATATGCTCTTTATTTAGTTCTATAGCCCCGATAAACTCAATTTGATCACCAGCCTTTAAAGAGGATTTGAATGCTGGAATTATTTGCTGTCGGACTGTTTTATTTAATTCTTCAGAAATACTGTTCAGGTCACTGGTATTAAGAAATTCCTTCAATGCAACCAAACCTGAAGCGTCTCTCAAAGCGTTTCCATACACGAACTCGGTAAGCAAACTGGCTTTCCAGGGTGTATCACTATTAATGGTTATTGTTACATCGTCCACTCCAACTTTATCCACCTTTGCAGTGCCCTTCACCAATGCATACCGGTAATTTCCTATTGCCAGCGCGTTCGTATATTCATCAAATGCCCTCGCCCCATCGGTTTCTATAGCTGTTCTTAGCGTATTGATATCGACGGCCGCCAGCATGCGGGCAGGCAATTTTTCCTTCCACAGGTTAGCTGTATAGATTGCCGCGTTAAATTTCTCACCGGCTGTTGCCTTAACGTCACTCAGCTTTTTTATATAGATTGAGTTATAACCCAATAGCGCAACGACTACCAGTATAATCCCGTATTTTAAAAACTTGTTCATCGGCATTTTCTTTTAAACGTTCAGCAATCCATTAGTTATTTCTTTCCATAAGCCACATAGTCCTGTACATTCTTCTTAGTAACCATCTCTACCGCTACCGGTATCTTCTGAGGAAAGTCTCTCTTCCCTTTTATATATTCATTGGCAAATACAGCAGCGGTTTGCGCCATCACCAACGGGAACTGCATGCCGGTAGCATATACTTTATTATCATTAATGGCAGCAATCACATCATCGGCACCATCAAAGCCAAACACTTTTACTTTATCTGCTTTTCCTGCCGAAAGCAGCGCCTGGTAGGCACCCATGGCCATGGCATCGTTTCCACAAAAAACACCATCAATATTGGGATGCGCCTGCAGAATAGATTCCATCACTTCCATAGCTTTGTTACGATCAAAATCTGCACTTTGCTGTGCTACCATTTTCAGGTCTTTATAGTTATCTGCAACACTATGAAAGCCTTTGGATCTGGCCCAGGTATTGTTATCTCCTACCAAACCTAACAGTTCAACATAGCTGCCTTTCTTATTTAGCTCTTGTACAAAATATTTACCAATGGCCACAGAACCGGAGTAACTATCTGAAAGGATTTGTGAAGTAGCCGCATCCAGAGAATTGATTTCCCGGTCCATACAAAACACAGGTATATCCGCCGCTTTAGCCTTTTTTACATTCGCTACTGATCCGTCAGCATCAGTAGGATTAAAAAGAATTGCATTGAACCCTTCCACTATAATATTATCGAAATGATCGCTCTCCAGCGAAGAGTTATTTTGCGAATCGAACAGTTTGGTTTCGTATCCCAGTTCTTTAGCTTTAGCAGCAGCCTGTTCTCCCAGAAAAACAAACCAGGGATTATTTAATGTGGATATCACTATCGCCATTTTCTTTTGCTGCTTGCTTCCAGGCTCTTTGCTTTTGCATTGAACCAATAGTAAGCCAATCATCAGCAAGAGCAATCCGTTGTAAAAAAACTTTTTCATATTGTGGCATTTTTAAAAATCCTCCTGATTTATCGTTAGAGCTATCCTACAGTGAAAAACGCAGGTATAATACCAGTCTTATTTCGACCGCAGCAATTCTCTTACAACCGCGGCTATTCCATTTTTACTGATACCATAATGATTCAAAATTTCGCTCTGCGAACCGGTAACAGTATATTCATCAGGAATTCCCATTATTTTAAAAGGCTTGCTGATTCTCTGTTGCAACAGGTAACCGGCACAGGCTTCACCCAATCCACCGTAAACACTATGTTCTTCCACTGTAAGAATGACCTTACAGGCACGCGCTCTCTCTGCCAACAGATCTGTATCCAACGGCTTGATCGTATGCATACTCACTACTGTTGCTGAAATGCCTTCTTCTTTTAAAAGTCTCGCGGCTTCCAACGCAGGATATACCGTTTCCCCGCATCCTATAATTAATACATCATCACCTTCAGTGATTACTCGCCCTTTGCCAAAAGCAAAAATTTCATCGATTGATTCTTTTAATGGTGGCATGGGCTTTTTGCCAAAGCGCAGGTATACGGGTTCATCTGTGCGGGCAGCCAGTTCAATAGCTTGCTCTGTCTCCCAATTATCAGCAGGAGCGACAACCGTAATATTATTGATCGCCCGCAGCGCTGCATAATCATGCAGGCTATGATGCGTGCTACCCAAAGCACCGTAACTTACGCCGGCACTGATACCAATCACTTTAACCGGGTTATTGCTATAAGCCACATCGTTCTTGATCTGTTCTAATGCGCGTGCTGTTAGAAAGCAGGCCGGTGAAGTGGCAAATACCTTCTTCCCACATGAAGCCAATCCGGCGGCTACGCCCACCAGGTTTTGTTCTGCTATACCTACTTCCACAATCTGGTCCGGATACTTTTTACCAAAGGGTACTAATTTGCCAGATCCGCGGCTATCGCTGGTAACAGCTATAATATTGGCATCTGTCTCTGCCAACCTTTGCAGTGTTTCCGAATACACTTCCAGGTTGGCTTTATAAGGTAAAGTATTAATTTGTTCTGCCATGGTTCAGTTGTATAAATTGAAAGTCAAAACTTAAATTGCTAATAATGCTTCATCCAGTTCCTTAATGGCCTGCTCATACTCGTCTGCAGAAGGAACACCATGGTGCCATTTCAACACATTTTCCATGTAGCTCACTCCTTTACCTTTGGTAGTATGTGCAATAACAACGCTGGGTTTTCCTTCTTCAAAGGGTAATTGCTGTAAAGTTGTCTTCAATGCTTCCACATCATTACCGTCTATTTCTCTCACCGCCCAACCAAAAGCTTTCCACTTTTCATCCAATGGATCCGTATTACATACATCTGCTGTTGGGGCGGTGATCTGTAAAGAGTTTTTATCAACAATCGCACAAAGATTGTCGAGCTTATAATGCGCCCCTGTCAGAGCTGCTTCCCAATTACTCCCCTCGGGCATTTCGCCATCACCCATCAACGTATAAACCTTATAATTTTTCTTATCCAATTTGCCTGCTAAAGCAGTTCCCACGGCAATGGGCAAGCCATGCCCCAGGGCTCCGGTATTTTGCTCCACCCCATTAACCTTCCGCGTAGGATGGCCTATATAATGAGATTGGTACTGGCAAAGTGTATTGAGCTCTTCTTCAGCGAAAAAACCTTGGTCTGCCAACACAACGAACAATGCTTCCACGGTATGTCCCTTGCTCTGGATATAACGATCCCGGTCGGGAGATGCAAAATTTTCGGGGGAAACGTTCATGACCTCATTGTACAGTACATTCAATATGTCCGTACAGGACAGGCTGCCGCCGGTGTGCCCTGCTTTGGCCTTTACAATATATTGGAGTATCTTCTTTCTATACTCTATGGACTTTTGCCGGAGTTCTTTCGTTGTCATACCAAACTATTGTTTAAAGTTGAAAGTTTGATGTTCAAATTTTAAAATCCTTAACTATGTAAATAGGTTTCCCAGCCCAGGTAATTCTCCATGGCCTCTTTCAAAATCCCTGCTGTTTTGCTGGCGTTCATCACTACATGATGTTCAAAACCATTACGGCATACGTATTTCATCAGGCCCTGCAAATCACCTATCTGCGCTACTGCGCGGTTACCAAATGTTTTCAGTTCATCGTTAGTTAATTCTCCCTCACCTACATACGCTTTGATCACACCTTTACAGTCATCTGTACTGATGCGGCCATAAGTCAGCGGCATCGCAGGAGTACGACCATCCAGAGCACCATATGTATTTTCAGTACCCACCGTTGTACCTAAGATAGGCGCTGTACTGATGCTGATATCAGGCAGGAAGGATTTAGCCCAGTTACCACAATGGAACAATACACATTTGGTGTCATCATCGGCATAGTTGTTATTCCAATCTACCAAAGCACTGGGTGAACCACTGGCCAATTGCATGGCATACATGCTTAAAGTGCCCGTTACATCTACTTCACAGGCACTGGGCAACATATTTTCACTCATCATACTCATACTCGTGCACACATTACAACCATAGTTCTGTTGAATAGATGTCCAGCATTGGATAGCCGTGCAATCTAACGAATTAGCTTCCATAAAATCCGCCAGTACTACATCCAGCTTGGCTATCTGTACCAGCTTATCACTAGGCGTCTTTCCTACAGAAGTATAGGCATGAATTTTCTCCAGCTTATCTTTTACTGACTGATCGTTAGCAGTCAATTTATTCGCATTACCTAATATTTCGGAAAGATCTACTGTGATAACCGAAATGCCGTTGCGCTGCAATATTTTCTCGCTGTAACGAACCGTGTTGAATGCTGTTGGCCTTGCGCCTACGGCGCCGATACGTACCTTGCGCAAACCTTTTACTACACGGCATACACCCACAAATTCCATCAGGTCTTTCTTAAAGGTTTCATCCTGCAGCCTGCTTACATGTTTTGTAGTCAATGTATATTTAATACCGTACTGGTATAAATTATTACAAACCGAAATTTTACCGCACCAGGCATCTCTACGGTTTACTACGTCGAGTTTGTTTAAGTCATCAGAATATGCCTGTATCAACACTGGCACATTGAGTTCCGCTAACTTTAAAGTTTCTGCCACACCTTTCTCATCACCAAAATTGGGCAATACTACCAGCACGCCATCTATTGCATCCCGGTGTTCTTTAAACAAAGCCGCACATTTTTGTGCCTCAGCAAATGTTTCAACGCCGCCCAGCTTCGAGTCGGCGTCGCTAAGCAAGATGGGAGTGATATTGAGCTCCTTTAAAAAGTCGAGCACTTCGATACGCGCCTCTGCTACCAGCTTATCAGGGAAAAAATCCCTGTTACCGATAATGACGCCCAGTGTGGCATTTTTTTGTGATGACATAGTTTT
This sequence comes from Paraniabella aurantiaca, assembly GCF_050309965.1. Classification (NCBI taxonomy): domain Bacteria; kingdom Pseudomonadati; phylum Bacteroidota; class Chitinophagia; order Chitinophagales; family Chitinophagaceae; genus Paraniabella; species Paraniabella aurantiaca. The sequence continues at coordinate 984,010 of NZ_JBLOSY010000002.1, forward strand.
TTATAGTTTCGAGTATTTGAAATAGCTGATATTATAAACCGCTTCTTTATCTTTTTCCCCTGCATTGGGTAAATCGTACATCTGATCGGTCGGTGTATCCGCATTAGGGAAACGTCGTACGCCCCCGGTTCTGAAGCTCACATGATGCACCTTATGTATGGGCGCAAATATGATATTGTTATTCGGCTTGCCTCCGTTGATAGAAACGGTATATAGCCTGGTGGCCGTATTCAGTTCAATAACAAAATTGTAGGTTTTACCTGCTTCGTATGTTGTCAATGCTTTATCACGATAGCCGGCTTTGGTGATAATATTACCGGTAGAATCGAAGGATAAACGAAGGCAGGGTGTATTGCGGGCATCCTGCACTTCAATATCCAGGCGCCCATTGTCAGTTTGCTGCGGTGTTACACTAAACTCAATCCTCACCTGGCTGGCTTCAGGTACTACGCGCTCGGCCTTACCCAGGTCAAAGGGATCAAAATCTTTTAACGACAAAACCTTTTTACCGGCTTCTTTCACAATGGAAACCGGCGCCCAAAGCGGGCTGTACAGGTTCCAGTTATTTAACTCTTCTCCATCTTTTAACGAAGCAAACTGGTCATTTATATTTCCCTCTACCTGGCTTTTAACAGGCATAGGTATTTTGGCCACCCACATATCTTCCTTATTCACGCTGTAAGTAACCCAGTTATTGTTACTGGGAGGTGTTCCATTCATTTCCTGGATACCGCGTACGTACTGGGGTCCATAGGATTTGTAGTTACCACCATAGCGCATGGAGGTGATCTCACCATTTACCAATAACAGGTTTTTATAATTCAGCCCATCATCACTTACTGATAATGCCAGCGGCCATCTGAATTCGCTGGGATTATATACTGTCATATATTTTCCATCGATCGTTTTCTGTCCCCAGATCTTGGCATTGGAGTTAACAAAACCCGGTGCTCTCAACGGATTATATAACCAGGTTTTCCCGTTGTCAGCAGACATACTGGTTAAAGCATTTTTCCAGAAACCGATTACGCGGCCGTTGGGCAAATGATAATAGCTAAATGCCTTCACTTCTTTCTGCAGCGGGATCAACGGATCATTTCTATCCGCTTCTTCTACCCATTGTTGCATCTGCAATGGTTGCGCTAACAATTCATCACAGGCGGCTATAAAAGCCTTATCCTTTGATTTTTTATAGAAAGGATAACTGGTATTCTTCTCATTAAAATCGTGGTTGTATCTTATAAAATAAATCGGACCTAAACTGCCATCTTTATTAATCTCCCGTACCACACGTCCTACACCATTACCGTCATTAGGATCATCTTTGGCATATAATGCAATACCATAATAGCCCAGGGCCAGCAGCTTATTATTTTTTGCTGTATAGAATCCCATGCGCTGGTGCATTACAGCATCAATATCTTTGGCTACAGCTGTATCTTCTTTCTTTTTAAACCCGTTAGGCAGGCGATACACCGGGAAAAGATCAATAGGTTTTGACCAGTTATAACCATCTTTGGAGCTGAATAAATAAGTAGCGCCGGGAGCGATATGCTCACCAACCGGGTTGCTCAAAAAATGCATGTAAAAGGTATTGTTCCAATAAGCCAGCATGGGCTGGTGATTGTAGGTCCAGTTCATTCCTCCCGCCCATTCCGGATGCTCCCTGTTGGCCCTGAATACCTGGATATTATGCACCCCTACCACGGGAGTCAACTGTCCATGATGGTAATCCACGTTAGATAAAGTCGGGCCTATATATCGCGCGGTATCCTGTTGAGCGAAACCTGTCAATGCGCTAATACCTAATAAATATGTAAAAAGAGTTTTCATTTGTTTTTGTTTATTATTCACGGTTTATAAACGATCACAACGCCCCAAACTATGCTACACGTACCATAATCTAAGCCTATTTCCCATGAACTGCTTTTACCAATTGCTTCACTACTTTCTTCTTCACCGGCACAATCGTTCCATGTTTGTGTCCTTCCGGTATACTGATCTTACTATTCACATCTTCAAAATGGATAAAATCTTTGGTCGCTACGGCATCGTATGACTTTTTCCGGTAGGCATCAAAATAGATCAGCCACTTGTCTTTGACTTTTACAACAGAAGGGCCTTCTGTGAAGTTCTCTGTGAAAGGTTTGGAAACGTTCTCCCAGGGCCCCAGTGCCGTTTTGCCAAAAGCCACTTTGATATTGCGTTCAGGCCTTGTATTATCTTTCAATATCAATACATAATCATTGGGTGCCCGATTAAGAATTACTGCATCAATTACACTAAACTTTGGATCTAAAAAAAGTTTCGTTGGAGTAAATTCTTTAAAATCCTTTGTTGTTGTAACATACATCCGGTGATTATTGCTATCCTCTTCTGCACCTCTTTCAAAACGTCCGGGAATGGTACTGGCCCAGATCATTTTGTAATCACCTACTGCAGCATCATAGAATAACTCCGGCGCCCACACGTTAACTGTAGAAGGCTCATGCGTCATCGTATTGATCATTTGCTGCTCACTCCAATGAATCAGGTCTTTAGAGCTGGCATACCCAAAACCCTTGTCTCCACGCCAACTGGTAGTCCAGACTAAATGAAAAGTACCATCAGGCCCCTGCACCATCGAGGGATCTCTCATTACTTTTTGATTGCCGATGGCCGGTTTTAATAAAGTAGTATCCAGGTCTTTCCAGTGATACCCGTCAAAGCTGTATAACATGCGCAGGCCCGCATCGGCAGGCTCATGAAATGAAGTAAATAAATAAGCTTTGTTGGAGCAGGAAACTGCTGCCAAAGCAATCGCGATCAATATGGCTATATTTCTTTTCAAATCGTTTGTTTTTTGTTTGCCAATAAAACAGAGTATCTGTTCAGTCCCCAATGTGGTTCGTCAGGCTCACCACGACATCCGTTTTTAATTTCAATAAAATCATCAAACAAGTAATTGTATGTTACCGGTCACGAAGCTATTTTTTTAAGACCAACACCCAATCATTACCATTCTTTGGCTGGCCCGGCGGATCAAAACTCACCACACCTGTTTTTGCTTTTAAACTAATGGATTGTGTGGAGCCATCCACAGGACTATACCATTGTGCTGAAGACAATTTAAAACCCAGCTTTGCGGTATTTATTTTAAACGTTCTGCCCGTATAAGTGTAAGCCAGCACATAGGAAGACCCCTTTGTAGCCAGTATATAATTATATCTCTTTTGTGTATTGTCGGCAATAATTTCCTGAGCAGGTTTACGATCAAAGTAACTGTAAGATAATATCAGGTCCTTCAGGTATTTCATTTGTAAGGCACCCGGCGCATTGATCGTTTCTTTCCAGTTATTGAATACCCCAAAGTTGGCGTCGGCATCGCCCATTTTGTTGAACTGCATGATGGCATTTTCGCCATAAGTAAACCCGGCACTTCCGGCAAATACGCTCCAGTAACCATAGCGGCGTACTTCTGCAGCAGTCCAGCGTGGTTGCAAACTATCATGCAAGCCGTAGGGAATGTTTTCATAAGAGGGCTCGCCATCCAATACAGGTTTGGCAGGCTTCATATTATAATCTGTAACCACAAATTTCCAGTTGTCTTCACCATGACGATGTTTCTCTTTCATGGAGGTGTCCTGCGCGTAAGAACGGTGCCCGCTCTGGAACATATTAAAATCGAGCCATTTTCTATTGTGAAACCAGTCTGTAGAAGAATAACGCCCCCTGGGGTGATAGGTCATCAAATTATTAGTATCGTACTTTTTAATAGTAGTACCAATGGCTTCCCATACATCCATTTTAGCATTACCCTCTATGTCACCACCATTCAACCAGATAATATTAGTATAACTTTTATAACGTTCCGCAAGGAACTTAGCATAAACAGCGGCGTTCTTTGCATTCACTGTTTTTTCTTTGGCTGCTGATCCCCAAACCGGTACCAGGGCTATGTAGATACCGCGCTTTTCTGCCTCCCTTATAACAAAGTCTACATGATCCCAGAAATCATAAGCCGTTGTATCGCCAATGGCAGTTCCAGGTGTTGTAAGAGGCTGACTAATGTCTCCGTCTTTCAGCGCTTTGGCCCCATATACGTTCTTTGCTGCCAGTGTATGCAACACCATCACCTGCACCACATTGAATCCCTGTTGCTGACGTGCATTTAGGTATTGCAATACGTCTTCCCGGCTGCATTTTATAAACAGCAACCAACCGGTATCTCCCAACCAAAAGAATGGCTTACCATCGGCTGTCTGGAAAAAACGTTGATTCTGCGAAATTTGTAATCGCTGCATGGACTGCCCCACCCCGTTATTACATAAATAAACAACTAAAAAAAGCAACACAAAGAATCGTTTCATAATACAAGCAAATATGAATTCGTAAATTAAAGGTCATACCCATACCTGATTCCGGTATTCGGCGTTTCTAAGGTAAAGCAGATGGAGAGAGAAATTATATATCTAATAATTATTTCCATCATCTTGGAAATTTATTCCATCTCGCCTTGCTGCTCAACGAATTATTCCCATTTCTTTCCGGAATCAGTAACCCGCATTCTGGGTGATCTGGCTATTTTGCAAACGCACAATATCCGGAACCGGCAGTACCAGTTTGTCCTGGGTAACCTGCTTTCCTTTAGCTGTAAGCACCGGTATCGCACGACCCCATCTTTTTAGCTGGAACCATCTTTTAAATTCTCCTGCCAGCTCCATACGGGCTTCATGCTCCAGGGCCAATGCTACATTACCATATTTAGTCACCGGATAAGCGGCTGTACCCCATAATGGTAATCCTACCCTGCTTCTCAGCTGGTTCATATACTGCGCATCGCCGGTGGCTTCGGTTAACATTAATAATACATCTGCGAAGCGATATACCATAAAGTCGTTATTGGCCAATAAGGTAGTTCCGTTAATAGCCGCATTGGGATGCGCCCATTTCTGAAAATACTTCTGCTGCAGAAACGTATTGCCGCTCTGGTATCCCAATGATATAGTAATTTCTCTTCTTGGGTCGCCCGACTCATATTCATTGTACAGATCATCGGTCACCTGGTTCATACCTACGCCCGAAAACCCAAGAGCGTTTACATTCGGGAAAAAGAATTGCTGATAAGGACTGTGCGTACCCGTGGCAGCATTGGCGGCATACTGGATCTCAAAAACAGCCTCCTTAGTATTCTTAACGGTTGGTCCCCAAACCCCTGCAAAGGTTGGCTGTAATGCGTATTGCCCGCTGTTATATACTTCCATTAAATTACTTGCCGCAGCCTGCTTGTCCCCCAACGTCAGCAAAACTTCTCCCAATACAGTTTGCGCAGCGCCTTTGGTTGGGCGACCCACTAATTTTACATTAGCCGAAACGGGTAGATTATCAACTGCATATTGCAGATCAGCTTTTACCAGGTTGTATACTTCTGCCTCAGAAGACCTTAAAATACTATAAGCCTCCTGGGCAGCAACAGCTTTGGTTACCAACGGAACTCCTCCCCATAAACGGGTCATATTAAAATAGTAAAGCCCCCTTAAAAAACGCATTTCTGCTTCGGCTACTCTTTTGTATTCTACATCCAGCTGGGTAGCGGCAGGAAGTTTATCCAGCACTGTATTCACCGCGAATAAAGCACTATAAAATTGTCTCCAGAAAGCATATACCATCGTGTTGGGTGTTTGAATGGCATAATCCCTGAAAGCATGCTTGTCCGCCTGGGCTCCTGCAATGATATACAAAGTGGCATTATCACCCATTAGCTCTCCGGTATAAGAAACCGGACCTTCTGGCGCATATACTCCGTACAAGGTATTCATAGCGGCGGTTATGCCCGACTCAAAATCGGCTTCCGTCTTATAAAAATTATTGGTATTGGCATTGGAGATGGGAGCCAGATCAGTAAATGATTTCCCACAACTGACCAAAAGAACAACCAACAGCGTAAATGCAATTTTATTGAAATAAGATATTCTTTTCATGATAGATTTTTTAGAGATTGCTGAGAATTTTCTAGAATGAAGTTTTCAAACCGAAAGTCACCACGAGCGGTAAAGGATACGAGCCATAATCTACGCCCAGCATAGACCCCGTTGGTAAAGACGAGCTGGAAACACCTGTATTGGCTGACGAAGTACCTGCACTATAATTGGTAGCTTTGTAAGTGGTATTTTCAGGATCATACCCGGTGTATTTACTAAATAGCTTTACGTTATCAGCATTTACATATACCCTTAAATTATTGAAAGGTGTTTTACGCAAAACAAGTTCGGGAATATTGTAAGAAAGCGTGATGTTCTTTACCCTTAAAAAAGAAGCATCTTCTACCCATAAAGTAGAAAAACCCTGTTGGAACGGACGCCTGTTTGCAGAAGGTCTTGGATTAACGCCATCACCCGGATTCTGCTCTGACTCCCAAAAATTAGCAGCTCCCGCGTACATACCCCTTCCACTATTCCAGAACCCGAGAAAGCGATAGTTTTGATTTACAATTTCACCACCATAACGCCCCTGTAGTAAAACCGACAATTCTACTCCTTTGTAACCAAAGCGATTGGTAATGCCGCCAATAAATTTAGCCTGGTTATTACCAATAACTGTTCTATCATCAGTGGTAATTTTCCCATCTCCATTTATATCAACAATGATAGGATCGCCGGGTCTGGTAGACGCTTCATGAGGACTATTCTGTATTTCCGTTGTATTATTATAAACACCGTTAAAAACATAGCCATAGAAATCAGAGATGGGCGATCCTACTGCTGTACGTACGGTGGTTTCCCAATCCGTGTAATAAATGGGCGCATTGCCAGGACCCAGTTGCAATACTTTGTTCCTGTTCAAACCAAAATTAATATCGGTAGCCCAGGTAAACTCACGTTGTATATTTTTTGATGATACCAGGATCTCCAAACCCATGTTACGCATTTTACCGATATTGGTTAACTGGCTTGAAAAACCTGTGAGATCAGGTATCGGTACGTTGAGCAACATGTCCTGGGTGATAGAACGGTATACCTCAATGGTAGCAGACAGCCTGTTCTTTAGAACAGCGATATCAATACCCAGGTTCAGTTGGTTGGTTTTCTCCCAGCGTAAGGCAGCGTTATCCAACGTGATGGGTTTCAAACCCGCGATGATATTGCCATTTGACACATAGTTCACGCCTCCCAATAAGCCAATAGCACCATAGTTAGGAATTTGATTATTACCCACACTACCGTAGCTGGCTTTCAATTTTAAAAGATTCAGTCCCTCAACATCCTTTAAAAAATTCTCGTCGGAAATAGCCCAGCCGGCGGATACGGAAGGGAAATACCCCCATTGATTATCCCGGCTGAATCTTGAACTTCCATCCCGACGAATACTGGCGGAGAGAAAATATTTATTAGCGAAATTATAATTCAACCTGGCCAGGTAACTTTGTATGGCCCATTCTGTTGCGGTAGAAGTACCACCGGTAACCGTACCTGCATTGATCGTTTGTACCAGGTCGTTAGGGAAATTAGCTGCTGTCAGCGATTGAAATTCAGTACGCTCTTTCTGAGAGGTATAACCCGCTAAAACATTGAAGTTATGTTCAGATAAAGAAAAATCATAAGTCCCTGTATTTTCCCAGAGCCAGTTGAGTTTATTACCGGCGCTCGCAGTAGCGGTTGAAGTGGCCAGGTCCTGATTATAACCATATCCCTGGTTTTTAAACCGGTAGAAGTTGTAGGAATTATTAGAAACATTAGCACTCAGGCTTGACTTGAATTTGAGGCCCTCTATAATATTGTACTCGACATACCCTAAGGCAAAAGTATTGTACGCTTTATTCTTTTTATCAGTGAATCGGGTAGTAGCATAAGGATGCCAGAGATTTACCGGATTGTATTGCAGGTAACGGTTCCATACAGAGTTGGGATCTACAAATCCCAGGTTGCCATTTTCATTGTATAACGGGAAAATGGCGTTGCTTTGTAAAGCCAGGCTGATTACGTCGCTTTTCCCATCAATACCGTCCGTTCGGTCGTGAATACCGGTTAAACTCAGGTTCAACCCAACAGCTACTTTATCTGAAATCTTTTGACTGATATTGGATCTTAAAGCTAATCGACGATAATAGTTCTGATCTAACACAGCATCCTGGTTGAGCAAGCCTGCAGAAAACAGGTATTGGGTTTTATCAGTACCACCCGATACCGATAGTTGGGCATTAGCCATGGGTGCTGTCCTGAACATCACATCCTGCCAATCGGTACCTTTTCCAAATTGTTCCGGGCTATTAATAAATTCTTCGGGTATCTTGTATAAGGTAGAGCTGCCCCGGGCACTGTTAGGATCCGTAGCTTTATTCACAGCCGGATTCAGATCAACCCAGGCATTATTTTTTGCAGCTACAAAATAACGGATCCATTGCTGTGCATCCATCATATCGATCTTACGCGTCACCTTTTGAATACCATATTCAAACCCTGCTGTAACAATGGCTTTACCCGGTTTGCCTAGTTTGGTAGTAACCATTACCACACCATTCGCACCTCTTGATCCATAAATAGATGCAGAAGAAGCGTCTTTTAATATTTCCACCGACTGTATATCCTGGGGATTGATCATGTTCATATTAAAATCTTCTAACGGCACGCCATCCACTACGAATAAGGGATTAGTACCTGCTGTAATAGAACTGATACCCCTGATCTGTATCACGGGAGCTACACCGGGTGCACCCTGTGATTGCGAAATATTGACACTGGGAACCGTGCCCGTCAGCGACTGAACTACATTACTAAATGAACGGTCCTTAAACTGGTCATAGTTAACAGATGCGACGGAACCTGTAATTGACTTCTTCCGCTGGGTGCCGTAACCTATAACGACGACCTCGTTGAGGTTGCCTGCGCTGCTGCTTAATGAAATAATAAGATTGGTTTGAGTACCAATATTGATCTCTTTAGTAACGTATCCTGCATAGCTCACTATCAGAACCGTATGGGTATTGGATACGTTGAATGTAAATTTTCCTTCCGGGGAAACGGGGACATTCTGGGTAGTTCCCTGTATTAGGATGTTGGCTCCAGCCAAAGGCTGACTGCTCGCTTCATCAAGTACCTGACCAGTAACAGATCGTTGTTGTCCGCTGGCCACAATGCTGCCAAAACACAGCAACAACAGTAATCCCTTTCTAAAAAAATGTAGAGGTTTCATATGCTTTACAATTATTAATGACAAATACCGGATAATTTGTAAACGTTTACATTATCCATCAAAAAAAATCAACGGGTACCGCAGGACTTTCTTACCATCAGCTCTGGCTTTATAATAAAGCTGGTAGGAGGCGCCTGGGGATTAGCCAGTCTTTTATACAACAACTCGGCCGCCTGCTGTCCCATTTCGTAACCGAATTGCTTTACAGCTGTTAATGCAGGATTCAAAGAAGTAGCCCAATACACATCATCGAACCCTACGATGGCCATCTCTTTGGGAATTTTTATTTTGTGCCCATGCAACACTTCTAAGGCGCCCAATGTAAGCAGGTTGTTTGCTGTAAAAACCGCTGTGGGCCTGTTTTTAAGAGATAATATCTTCTTAGTAAGCTCCACCCCACTTTCATAATCCGATTTTTTACTATAGATTAATGTAGGATCTATCTTTATTTTGTTTTTTTTCAGCGCTGCTTTATAACCTGCTATCCGCTCATGGGTAGTAGGTATTTCCAGGTCGCCTGCAATATGGGCAATACGCTTATGACCGAGGTTGATCAAATGTGTGGTAGCCATAATAGCGCCTAGTTCGTTGTCTGTCTTTACTACATCGGCTTTCAAACTTTTAAGTCCTCTGTCAATACAAACCACCGGAATGCCGTCTTCTATTAATTGCTCTACTTTCTGTTCAGTTGACGGAGTAGTTGCCACTATAAGGCCGTCCACTGATTCACTTCTCAGGATATCTATATACAATTCTTCTTTAGAGGGATCCTGTGAAAAATTGCCGATAATAACGGTTGTATTCTGACTATATGCATATTCCTCCACCCCTCTTATAATGTCCACATAATAAGGATTCCGGATATCGGGAATAAGTAAACCCACCAGCCGGCGTCTTGCCGTTGTGGCACGCAGGCGTTGTGCTACCCTATTCGGCCGGTATCCTAGCTCTTTGATCGCTTTTTGTACGGCTAAGGCTGTCTCAGCTTTTACTTTAGGATCAGCATTGATCACCCTGGATACTGTGGCAATAGATACAGCAGCATAACGCGCTACTTCCTTTAAACTGGACGAAATAGTTTTTGGCATAAGAAACAATCGTTGAGAAATGTAAACGTTACCAAATATAACTCATATGGGCACTTCTTCCAAATAAGTATGGTTTTCGTTCAACATTTTTTAATCACTGAAAACCAGGAAAGAATGGCTCCTGCAGTTATACAGGAGCTGCTCTTTTCTAATTGCAACCAGGCTTAGTATCCCGCATTCTGTCCAAATTCCGACGCATTGGTAATGGCATCCAAAAACATTTGTGGAATAGGCCTTAATGTATGAAATGGTTGAATCAGCGGAATATCCTTATTATAGGCTTTTACATAATCATATAGCTTCCCTGTTCTTTTCAAATCAAACCACCGTATGTGCTCACCGCAAAACTCCCTGGCCTTTTCATCCAGTACAAAATCAATCGTCATCTGTGCATCTGTAACCACCATATCACTCTCCCTCCCCGCTACCGCGGCTCTTTTGCGAATTACATTAATCATTTCTGCAGCTTTTGCTTTTGATCCTCCCGACATCATTATTTCACATTCAGCCACTATAAAGTACATTTCGGGCAGCCTCATCATTATAACATCCTTACTACCAAAATTCGAATTAGGTGCCGGCAAACTCGGATCATCAAATTTTGTCAACGCAGGAAAGCAAATATTGAACCTTGCGTTGGTAGACACTCTGTCACCCGTATAAATATCATCAATATCTACCACCGCATAAGGCCGTGTTCTCTTATCGGCTACCTTTTGCTTGGTATACATTAGTGCAGTTTCGCCGGCATTAATACGCGTTCCCACCATACTGGCTGGTTTTTCAAATGCGGCAAGATCATCAGCTGTCCAGGCATAGTTATTATTGTTTTGGTTGTAGGTTTCTCTGAACCAGGCTCGATACCTGCCATCTACCTGCTCATTATACAATTCAAGCAACCTGCGGGTAGGCATCATACACATAGACCCTGACCTTGCATTATTGTCATTACCATAGGTAAGGCTCTGAGCAACACCTGCTTTCGCAGAATACTTAGCCTTAAACCACATGTGCAGGCGGTTGGGATTATTGGGCTGTGGGTTTAAAGACTGCACCGTAGAGTGTGTTACCACAAACATGGCCTCCCTGTTGGTTTTATTGTTGGTAGGTGCAAACACCTCAGCGGCAGTAGCATACAGCGATACTTTTAGGGCTGCCTGGTTATTAATTACATAAGTAGCAGCATCCTTCGCTATTTGGTAATAGCGATCCTTTTCAGCTTGCGATGTCTCATATGCTACCCTTGTTATGGCTACTCTCGCTTTCAATCCGTAAGCCGCTTTTAAAGTGGCCCTGCCTATATCCGTTGCCGGTACCGGATCAACCGGTAGATTAGCGATAGCTAAATCCAGGTCCTGTAACATTAAATCGTAGAAGGCAGAAACAGGGCTTCGTTGTGCAGTAAGTACAGCTGTTTTGGTTTCCTGTGTACGCAAATCTACTCCGCCGTAAAACTCAACTATATGCCAGTAAGAATAAGCCCGAAGGAAATGCAGTTCACCTTTCCTAGCCTTCTTCTCATCGGCTGAATTATAAGGCACGGCGTCGATCCGCTCAATGCCTGCATTGCAATAGTTGATAATCTCATACAAACGGTTCCAGGTATTTCTGAGCTGACCGGTACCTGGAGTCAGCTCTTCATACTTGGTCATTTGCCGGCCATAACCGCTGTTCGCTATATTGATCCAAAGATCGGTGCCACCCTCTGTTAGCATCACCAGGTCTTCGCGGCCGTAAAATTGACCACCATAATTCACATAGGCGGAGTTCACCAGGGCATTCATTCCTTCCTGGGCCGCAAATACCACGTCGGCTGTGGTGCCTCCCGGGTTAAACTCTTTTAAACTGCAGGAGCATAATATTACTGAGCAGTACAGGGGGATCAGTTTTTTATGAGGAAAATATTGAATCCAATTTTTCATATAATATTTTTGAAAGCTTATTAATGCAGTCTGAACGGCAGGCTCAGACTTTTTTATATCGTTACGCCTAATAGCAAAGTCTAATGCTATAAACTTACATTCAGGCCCAATACAAACTGTCGCTGAAGGGGCGATTTGGCAGACCCGCCTCTTTCCGGATCATAATTTCTTACGAAGTGGCTTCGCGCATGCGTAAACAGATTGTTACCAGAGGCATAAATTCTCAGGTCTGACATCCCCCACCTTTTTACTACCGAAGAAGGAAATGTATAACCCACTGATACCGTTTTTAGCTTTACGTAAGAAGCATCTACGTAGTTCAAAGCCAGGTATCCCCTGTAATTATAGAAGTTGGTATTATCTGGTCTTGGAAAATCATTCGATGGATTTTCCGGTGTCCAGTAATCCAGGTAAGCGGGCGCATTGCCTTTACCAGACGGGTCATAAGCGCCGGTAAAATCATAAGTCATCATATGCCCCCACCTGCTTATAATATATACCGTAAGATCTATATTTTTATAACGGAATGTATTATTCAGCCCGGCTGTCCAGCGCGGTGATGTTGTACCGATATACTGTACATCATTGATCTCGTCTATCACAAAGTCTCCATTCAGATCTGCCAGCTTTATATCGCCTGGTTTGAAGGGCTGTGTTTTGGCAGCGTCTTTAAAATACCTGGCCGCTTCAGCTGCTTCGTCTGTTTGCCAGATGCCGAGTCTTTTAAAGGTATAAAACGATTTTAGCGGGCGTCCAATCAAAAGGCTTTCAGTTTCGCGGGTTACTGCGCCTATAATATCACGACCGTCTATCAGGTCAAGAATTTTTTCTGTATTACGTGCGAAAGTGATGTTAGTCTGCCAGTTAAAATCCTGTTTCCTGATATTGACAGTGGTCAGATTTAGTTCGATACCCTTATTGCTGGTAGATCCTATGTTCTGATATATTTGGAAAGGCGTATTATTACCACTTCCCATTGAAGTGGGTAATGTTCGGGGTAAAAGAATGTCGGTAGTTTTAGTATTGTAGTAGTCTATACTACCCATTATTCTGTTATCGAAGAAACCGAAATCAACCCCTATATTAGTTGAAGCAGATTTTTCCCATCCAAGGTCCACATTGCCAAGGAACGGGTTATATACATAATAGGTATACCCTCTATCCTGGAAAGCTGAGTTAGTCAACGCATTTAAATATGATTGGGTACCGTACTCACTGATCCCTGAATTACCCGTCATACCCCAGCTTGCCCGTAATTTTAATTCATTTAAATTTTTCGTATTTCCAAACCATCCTTCATCGATCACACGCCAGGCCAGCGCTGCAGATGGAAACGCAGCCCATTTATTGCCCTCCGCTAACCTGGATGCGCCATCCCACCTATTGGATACCGTAAGCAGGTATTTACCCAGGTAGTTATAATTCAATCGTGCCGCATAGGAGAAGGTCTGGCTCTGTACATAACCTGAACGGATTACATAAGATTCTTTTGCGTTGGCAGCGAGATTATGCCAAAGCTGGCTGGGTATTAACTGCCCGGCACCTTCGCTGTAAGAGCTTCTGAATTTAGATTGTGTCCAGGAAGTCAACCCGGTTAATGTAAAGGAATGGTCCCCTGCTTTTTTGGTGTAGTTGAGGATATTATCCCAGGTTATAAAACCCTTTTCTGTAGCTAACACCGATGCAATGGACCCGGTGTTTAGTTCGGCTCTATCAATAGATTGGGCACCCTGGAAATCGTTATTTCTCCGGAATGAAAAATTAGTTCCGAGGTTAGAGCGCAATGAGAATCCTTTAAAGGGTCGAAGTTCGGCATAGCCATTGGCAAAAACATTAGTAGTTAAACGTTGATATTTCGCCGTAAACTCAGTCGCCTCATCAGCCAGCGGGCTTACCTTACCCGCTGTTCCCAGTGGATAAAGGATTACCCTGCCACTGTCATTATATGCCCGTCCCAAAGGCTCATTTGTAGCAGCACGCCATAACACATTTTCCGCCCGCTCATATCCATTGTAGTGGGTAAGATTGACAGAGGCACCGGCTTTAAAAATATTGCTGAAATTATGATCGATTACAGTCCGGATATTGTATTTATCCAGCAAATCATCCTTAAGAGATCCTTTTTCGCGGTAATAGCCTGCAGACAACAGACCGGTTGTTTTTTCAGTGCCTCCGGAAACACTCACCTGGTGGTTTTGAACAATACCGGTATGTATGACTTCATCTACCCAATTGATCCATTGATTGTTTTGAATAGCTGACCATTCCTGGGGAGTAAACAGTATCTGGTCATCAGCCGGTGACTTCCACTGCCCGGTAGTTTTATAGGCCTCCCTACGAAGCTTGATGTAGTCGTCGCCCATTCTCATTTTAGGATACTGAGCCCAGCCATTCAAACCCACATAGCCATTGTAGGCAATCTTGGCTCTTCCTGATTTGGCCCTTTTGGTGGTCACAATAATTACCCCGTTAGCTCCCTGCGAACCATATATAGCAGTTGATGAAGCATCTTTCATTACATCAATGGATTCTATTTCCTGCGGCGGAATATCAGTAATATTGCCTCCTTGCACACCATCTATAATGATTAACGGGTTATTTGCAATTAAATTGCCGTATTCATCTTTGGCGGTAGATAAAGATCTTTTACCTCGAATGTTCATGGTTACGCCAGAAGTTGCTTTTCCCGAATTACGTACAATATCCAACCCAGGCACCTGGCCCTGCAATGCTTCCATCGCATTATGTGCCGGCGAACGAACAATGTCATCTGCTTTTACGCTTGATACAGCCCCGGTAAGATCCTTTCTTTTGGTAGTACCGTAACCTATCACTACCACTTCATCCATTTTATTTTCGGCGGCATAAAGCGTTACCTGCGAATAGTTGTTGTCTTTTACTGATACATCTATGGTGCTATAGCCAACTATAGAGAAAGTCAGTACAGCATTCTCATCTTTTACCGTTATTTTATAACTCCCATCTTCACCGCTTAGTACACCGTTGGTAGTGCCTTTCTCCGCTACACTTACCCCCGCAAGTGGGTTTCCGGCCTGATCTGTTATTTTCCCTTCAACCGATATACTCATCGTTTCTCCGGGTTTGCCAATGATAACCACCAAGCCCTTGTTTATTTTTTTATAAGAAAACGTCGTGGCCTTCAGCATGTTTTGCATCACATAATCCAATGTGGCATTCCTGGCATACAGGTCCAGCTTTACTTCGCTGCTTTTTAGATCGGTATTGTAAACAAAACGGTAGTTATATTCCTTCTCTATCTTCTCTATGATCTGTGGTATGGAAAGGCTCTTCACATCCAGGTTGATCCTTTGTTGCGAAGCAGCATCAAAGGCAATAGCCTGGAATGATGAAAGTAAAATAATAAAAACAACAAGCTTCATTAATAACAAGTATTTTATGAGCGATCGGGATGTACATAACCCTCCCCTGCAAGCATATTTTTTCATATATTGCAAATGGTTTAAGATAAATCAATAGCTGGTTCTAACAGCTTTTTGTCTTTTTCAGGGCGAAAGATGGTTCCAACATTTTTCGCTCTTTTTATAATATTTTATCGGATTTTATTTAATCATAATGGCATCGTTTAATGAAAGTGAGCAATACGTTAGTAGATAATTATTTTATCTTTCTGGATTCGGTAACTAAAGTTTCCAATCATTTTTAAGGATTCCAATACATCCTCCAGCGAATCGTTTTCAAATTTGCCGCGGTATAGCACATCTGCGTTTCGCGTATTTTTTAATTCTATTGTTATATTATACCATCTTTCCAAAACCGGAATAATATCGGCTAATGTTTCCTGTTCAAATACAAGCCGGTTTTGGGTCCATTCTGTTTCAACTGACAAAGAATCAATTTTACGGGGAGCTAACTTCAGCAATTCTATTTCCGGCAATCCACCTTTAGACAACTGTTCGGGATGGCTTGAAGCCTCTGTATTCCGAACAATCATCTTTTCGTTTGGAGCTAAAAGAAGCGTTTTATTATTATTCTTTTTAAGCAACACTTCTATTGCACCTCTTAACAGGGTGGTTTGTGTATTTTTTTCATCTATATACGCCCGCACATTGAAGGCGGTTCCCAATACCTTTATATCTATATTATCAGTATGTACAATAAAGGGCTTTTTCTTATCCTTAACCACATCAAAATAAGCCTCGCCCGTCAGATATACTTCCCTTATCGTACTGCCAAAATCCTTGTCATAAGACAGCCTGGAGTCAGCATTAACCCAAACTTTGGTTCCATCCGGCAATATAAGGTTGGTTTTTGAGCCCTTCTTGGTCACTACGATATTGTGAGCATGTTGGGCTTGCTCATCGGAATGCATCCAATAGAAAAAAGCGCAGCCCAACACCAAAACAACTGAAGCAGCAATAGCAAAATAAGTCCTAGCAGGTCTATACCTTTTCACCACCGGCTCCGGCCCCGCCGTTTTGATTCGTGCCCGGACTTTATCCAGGGCACTATTAACGGAACTATTCTTCGCCTCTGATGTGTAGACAAGCGAGCTACTCAACACTTCATTCATGCTGTCAATAAATAACCCACTATCCTCCTTACTTTTTATAAGATCTGATAATTCAAGCTGTTCTTCCAGCGTAATTTCACCGGATTGCTTTTTTATTATTAAATATATAAGCCTGTCGTTGTACACGTATAGAACCTTGAATTATTTATATAGACGCAAACGGATATGAAATACCCCCAAGGGAAAACAATATTTTTTGGAAAAATATCAGCAGATCAGGAAGCGCTTCTTTTATAGCCGTTTATAACACGGTCGATAATACCCGATAGCTTTTTAACTGCAATGGTCATCTGGTTTTCTACTGTTTTTACAGAGATCTCCAATAACCGGGCTACCTCAGCATATTTAAGTCCATCTTCTTTGATCAGCTTAAATATAAGCCGGCATCTGTCGGGCAATTCATTTATTGCAAGGTTGATTTCTTTTAGTGTTTCTTTATTAATGAGCCTGAGCTCATGATTACTTAGTTCATAGGTTAAAGTTTCTCCTACATCTCCCAGGGATATGTTCTTTTGCGACTCTTTATACCCCCTGCTTCTTGTATAACTGATCGCCGCATGTTTAGCCGAAATATACAGGTAATGTGAAAGGTTTTTAATAGCAGGCAATGTCTTACGGTTCTGCCAAAGATTGAATAATACATCCCCGCATATTTCTTCTGCCACCGGGTTGTCTTTCAACAGAGAAGCCGTATACGAAAGCAATGCCGGATAATAAATCCTGAACAGCTCTTCAAAAGCCTGTTCGTCGCTGTTATGGGCTATAGCATGGATCAGGTATGGCAATCGTTGACTATACATCTGTCATCAAATATAGCCATAGTATCACAGATATGAAAACGATTACACGAATTTGTCTTGTTCAAGGCCGTTATTATAATCTTAATACCAACATAGTATTCAATCTCTAAGTATGGAGCAATCTTGGTATCCACTGGTTATGCGTTATTCACAAACCCAATAGAGCAGTATTGTTATTTTTTTATCCATATAATAGCACCAGGATTTGGTAATTCTATGCTGATCTTTTTACCCGCTGTTAGAGGCCTTGAACCAGGAAGCAGAGCACCCGAAGATGCATCAACAAAGTAAGCATTATAACTACCAGAGTAGGCGGAGAGATCTATAGATATAGACAGCTTATCTTTAGCCAAAGCGATTACACCGTCTTTGCCAGCCAATACATAATCACCTGTTTTATCTGAAGGCTTCATTGCGGCAGCAGCTCTCAAAAATTCCTGATCGGTACCTTCAGGCAATACCGGCATGGAACCTCCGGCCATAAAAATGGCCCAGCCAAAGCGATCTGCTCCCTCTGAAGAATATATCACGGCTTTACCAGGATATTTTAAACGATACTCCTTTACGGACCTGTATACCTGTTCAAAGGAAGTTCCTTTAGACTTTATCTGGCGGGCCCACTGACGAGGTGCCAGGTTCTTGCCACCTTCGGGCGCATAAGGTGTACCATCTGCCTGGTAATACCAATAACGTATATCTATCAGATCCACTACCGGCGCGTATTTAGGATTTTTTAAAATTGCATCCTGCACATCTTTAGTAGTACTCAACCCGATAATTTGTTTTGCCTGGTTTTTCTTTTCCCAGCCAGCAATGGTTTGCAACCAAAACTCTACGAAATGTAAAGGCCCTGTAAACTCTTCGCTGGTTAGCTGAATAACATTGGGCGTATTCTTAAAATTATCCAGACATTTTTGGATGTATAACTGGTGCAGTTTTTTTCTTACCGGGTTGGACAAATCATAGAATTGCTCAGCGTAAAAGATTCTTTTATCTCCTGCATAGTTAACAGGCTCATTAAACCCAGTATTGTTGATATTATTAGCTGAGCGCCATGGGAAATCGGCATAATGAGCACCGGCTTCTATAATGTTATGCTGAAAGTAATTTTGGTGAATCAGTACTAACTTATTCAACGAGGCCAGCGAGGCAAAGCCCTGAAGCCTGCTCCAATACCAGTCATTGTATTTGGTGAGATCATATTTACTCAGTCCATCCCAGGCAGAATCTTTACCACTGCGGGCGAACGGTAATTCGTAAAATGGCGGCCATACTTCACCCGTCATACGTCGTATACGCTCGTGATCATCCCTTCTTCTATCGTACCAAAGAGCATAATTATGCTCCAGCGCAACTATGTTTTTACTTTTCATGGTTTGTATCACTTCGTCCAATTCGTCCGTAAGGCCTGCGCCTACCCTGCCTGGAACAAACCTTGTAACTGATAACTTATCCTTAGCCTGCTCCAATGCCTTTGCCTCTATCCCTCCTGTCCACCATGGAACACTTTGCCTTCTGCCCACAGCTACTTCCTGGCTCAGCATTAACCAGCCGTTATTTACTTTTAGCCCCGTAGCGGAAAGCGGGGGGTAAATCGACCAACTGCCCTGAGTTTTAGCCGATTCCACTTTTACGCCTTCGGCATTTGTATTAATAGGATTTCTTTTTGCAGCCTGGCCAATCCATTCGTACATGGTTACTTTGGGTTTTGAGGCTTCTGCCGTAAGTTCCTGTGCAACCGCAACCGAAGGACTACTGGATGCTTCCCTTCCTATGTCCAATATCGCCGCTCTCTGGCTTACATCTTTACCCAATCGCTGCGCCAACTGCAGGTAATAAAAACTCCTTGGATTAACATGATTATTAGACTCTGCCCAAAAACCTTTTCCTGCAAATTCGCTCCAGGCTCCATAAGACCAGTTTTGTGCCGTGGGCGGTTTATCGCATTCGATCAAAGAAGCTGTGCAATTCCATAAAAAGCTATTGGCCCCGGACCAGCCTGCACCACGTCCATCCTGACCACGATTGCCTAGTCTGATGGCATTACCATCCACGTCTATTATATCAAATAAAATACCTGAAGCCCAACGTCCAATCGCACCACTAAAACTATACGGTCTTTCAGAAACGCATTGTACAAAAGCATTGGGGCCCGTAGCTGCATGCCCCACACTGTAGTCATGATACCCGTTCGCTGCAAAACAGCGCTGGAAAAGGGTTTGCTGACCACGTGTAAAAAAAGTATACCGTCTTTGTCCGCCTATTTCAGATACCGGCTCAGTAGAAATACAGTCTTCAACCGTAACACGGCTTGCTGTTTCATTAATAAAAACTGCAGAGCCCGCAAAATGTTTAAAGGATAATTGTCGTACCCAGGCATCTTCTACATTAGTAAAAGTAACCGCCATCCAGCGGTGTTGTTCATCTTTAGCATTAGCACGATTAAAGTCTGATATTAAGGTCAGGTTTTCAACTCCAACATTATTAATGCGCCCGGGCCAGCTATACTTTACTATGGTAGCTCCGCCATAATTCTTATCGAGCGATGTAGTTAAGGGCGCATCGATAGTAATTTTATTACCCTCTATTGCTACTATAGTTCGATCGAAATAAAGGTCCACATCTCCGGGTTTCCAACCCAGTGCTGAGACACCTCCGCCAAAGTCATCGGTACCCAGTGCTGCGATCCATTCCTGTGTGGACGGTCTTTTGATCTGCACCCGATCGCCCGCACGAAAATCTTCGGGATCAGCGATCTCGAAAGATAAAGCCCCAACGGGTACATATTTCTGAGTAATTGCTTTTTCTCCTTCGGTTTGTCTATCGTCTTTTCCGAAAAACCGAACCAACCCATCCCGGTCAACGCCTTTGCCTGTAACTACGGTTTGTCCATGTGCGCCAAAGCCACGCAATACAACACCAGACACGGTAATTTTTAATTGTCCGGCTACCTCATAATTGCCTTTGGAAAGCAATACTGTTCCCCTGAAACCATTAGGTTCGGGCTGCATGGCCGCCACCTTATCAATCGCACTCTGAATAGTAGCTGTAGCATCGCCTTTCACCAGTGGTACTATCACTTTTACAGGCACCATCGGTATATCTTCTCCTGAAGCTTTATAACCGCAATAGGAGAAGTCGGGTACACGATCGCCCGTAACTGTATCTGCATTATAAACAACCTTTCCCTGCTCTACCACAACAGGCAGGATAGGTTTAGGCGGTTTGGGCTTTTGCGCATGTGCCGCACTGCTCAATAGCAGCGTGGTTGCTGCCACTATACTTTTCAAAAAATGAGTAGTACAAAGAGCTGGCTTTGCTGCTGCTTTCCTTTCAATAAGATGATTAAGAATAGACTGGGACACTGCGACGTGGTTTACAATGATTAATATTTACTGATTCCATTCGACGGTTTTACAGTTGCAATATCTACTAAACTATTTAAATAATTTTCAATATTACTATATCCGTTTTTAGCAATCTTTACAGCATCACCGGCATCTTTAGGATTTAATTTATGCTTCTTTTCATAATCATCAGGAATACCGTCGTTATCGCTGTCCACATAGGGAGAGCCTTTATACTCAGGGTATCCACCTACCTGGGAAGGATGCGTAATGATACCTTGTTTATAGGAATCTTCAGGTAGTCTTCTTTTAATAAATCTGCCGCGATAAGGTTGGGCATCCGGCGCTACATATATCTTACCTGTTTTAACGGTTTCAACAATACGTTTGTCTACGGCGTCCCGAACCGGTAAAGTTGCGCCTACATTTTTTAACACGTACTCGTAAGCATCCTTTGTTGAGATAACAGTTACCGGTGCCAACTGGATAGGCTTGTCTGTGCGAATAGATGCCAATAATTCTTTCAAGTTTTTTGACTCGGGTTGTACACCTCCATCCCAGTTATCGGCAGTTACTTTTGCATTGCCATCTATATAATTACCTGCCACATAGGCTTTACCAAAAGCATTTCTATTGGCAGTATCACGCCCCGACTCCGGTTTTAAGATTCGATAGCTAATAGGCTGTTCTACCGGCGTAATGGGGCCTGGCTTATAGTAATTGTTAATAAAGTTGTAGAACGAGCGATGATCGCCGCCATCCGCTGTTCTATTCCACCAGTTGAATACTACATTGTTGACAAAGTTGAAGTCGCCATACATACCCACAGAAGGGTTACGGCTGATATTGTTGGCCCATAAATTACGGGCGAACATACTATTCAATCCTCCTATTGTACTTCCAAAAGCGTGATTGTAGGTATCCAATGCTTCAGAGAAAATAGAATTTTGTATAGTAACATTCACCGTAGGAAGCTTATCCGCCTTACCTTCCCTGTCATAAACATGACGGTACATGCTCATGTTCTCATCCAGGCCCCAGCTTGCCGAAACGTGATCGATGATAATATTTCCAACCCCATTACCTCCCAATCCATCATCTCTGCGGGTTACTTCAGTAGCGCCCCTGCGAAACCGCATAAAACGGATGATTACATCATGTGTGTCTATTAATACCGATTCTCCGGCTATACAAACACCGTCACCCGGTGCGCTTTGTCCGGCGATCGTTACATAAGGCGCTCTGATACTCACGGGGCTTTTTAACTGTATAATACCCGAAACATTAAACACAATAATTCTCGCTCCGCCTTGTTCGCAGGCCCAGCGAAAGCTGCCCGGGCCGCTGTCATTCAGATTGGTTACCACTAATACTTTACCGCCGCGGCCACCAAAGCTAAATTTACCGCCGCCTTCCGCACCCGGAAAAGCAGGAATTGTAGCTTGCGGCAAATCAGAAGGTTTGGCTGCCCATGGAATATAAGGTTTTCCTGCTTTCGCTTCGGTTTCTACTATTTTCAGCGCTGATGACCAGCGTTCGTTGGATGCCCTCCTATCTATAGCGGAAGCTGCTTCAGCAGAATCTTCCACTGACTTTGGAATAACAGGATACTGTGCAAAAGATGATTTAGAAAATATAGTAAATGAAGCCAGCAATACCGGCAAGCAAAAGGATCGTTTCATCTGTTTACTTGTTTATTATTTATAATGGTCAGATGTAATTCGCTATAGTAGGTTTAGGATTAGTATTATCGGTAAATTGTCAGGGATATCACATCCTGAATGATAATTCAGCAGGAAAGATGCTTATCGCTCATTTCACAAAAATTATTTTTGTAGATTATAAATAGAACATGGAACTACTATAAAAACAGGCGCGAAACCCTGGTATTTCGCGCCTGTCCGTATTACTTTTTAGCCACAGCCGGTACTACGTTGGCTACGTTTACCAGGCTATTGAGGTACTCTTCTATATTGGTATAGCCAGATCCTGATTTCGACAATTTAGAAGCATCCGTTGCGTCATTTGGATTTAAGCCCTTCCTTTTCTCATAATCATCCGGCATACCGTCGTTATCACTGTCTTTATAAGGAGTTCCTTTATATTCGGGATAACCGCCTACCTGGTTAATGTCTGTAATAATACCCTGCTTATAAGAATCGATAGGTAAACGCCTGTGCTCGAACTGTGTTTCCGGCAATTTTACTCCGGTAATAGGTTTTACCACACCGGTACGCGCCTGCTCCACGATTCTTGTATCCACCGGATCACGTTTGGGTAATGTAGCACCGGCATTGGCGAACACATAAGCTTTGGCAGCATCTGCACTCAGAACCGTTAGCTTGGGCATAATCAAAGGTTTGTTTTGCTTCATATATCCCAGGTGTTCTCCTACTCCATCTTCTTCTTCTACCTGTACACCGCCGGCCCAGTTGTCCTGTGTTATTTTTGGATAACCTTCCATTACATTCCCGTTCACGTAAGCACGACCATAAACTTTATAACTTAATTTGCTACGACCACTTTCCGGCTTAAGGATGCGATGCCCTACGTTCGTATTTTTAGGGGTGGCGGGACCTGGCTTAAAGTAGTTGTTGATGATATTAAACTGTGCTCTGTAATCACCGCCATCAATAGAGCGATGTACCCAGTTATATACTACATTGTTTACAAAATTAAAAACTCCATTCCAACCCACAGATGGATTACGCCCGGCATTATTAGCCCAAAGGTTACGCATGAAGCTGCAATTTTCGCCGCCCAGCGTGCTACCAAATGCATGGTTCCAGGTATCCAATGCTTCTGCAAAAATGGAATTCTGAATAGTGATATTTACGGTGCCAAATTTATCTTCGATCTTACCCGTACTATCATTGTACATGTGGCGGTACATACTCATGTTCTCATCCAGTCCCCAGGTAGCAGACACGTGATCGATCATGATATTACCCACGGGGTTACCACCAATGGCATCATCTCTTCTGCCTACCCAGGTATCACCGCGACGGAAACGCATATAGCGAACAATAACATCATGGGTATTGATCCAAACGGTCTCGCCGGCAATACAAACACCATCGCCCGGAGCTGATTGCCCCGCTATGGTAATATAAGGTGCTCTTATAATAAGGGGTGATTTCAATTTAATAATACCCGCCACATTGAATACTACGGTTCTGGCACCACCCTGTTCGCAGGCCCAGCGAAAACTACCCGGACCATCATCGTTTAGATTCGTTACAACGATCACTTTACCACCGCGACCGCCTCTTACAAATTTACCACCTCCTTCGGCACCGGGGAATGCGGGGATCTCCGCATAAGGCAGTTCATCAAAGCGCGAAGCCCAGGGAATATAAGGTCTTCCTTCAGTAGCCTCTTTCTTAATAATCGGGTAGGCAATTGCCCACATAGAATCAGAATGCGCATCGGCTGCTTTCATAATAGCAGCAGAACGTTCCTGGTCTTCTTTGGGTATTTTGGGATATTGAGCCAGGACGGCAGAAGTAGCACCGGCCATTAAAATACCTAACAGTACTTTTTTATTCATAATAGTAAATCACTTTATAATTCAATGATCGCCTAAACTATGACGATTCCCTGATTCAATTCCTGCGCCATTACCTAATATTACTTGTAATTGCGGCGAAGCATCAATAATCGGGGGTTGTTGCATAGCAAACGTTTACTGAATAAAATTAGAATGTATGCCCGTTGCCCGCAATGCAATGATTCACTAAGCAACTGTAATATTTTACTGATACCGGAAAGATTTGGGAAAAGTTATGCTACATCTAACTGTAATGAGATTACTGCACATTTTCGTAATAAAAAAGGTCATCGCCTAATTAGTGATGACCTTCTGACAGTATTGAAATGATTTTTATTGTTGATAATCGAAGGTTCCCTGGCCTCCTGAATAATCTAACCATCCTATATTTTGCTTTAACCACGGATTGCTGCTTAAAGCGCTGGCGGCAAGCCCTGACAAATAATAATTAGGACGGAAGGTTATACCTCCTAAACTTGATAAGTCGTTATTGTTAACTCTATCCCATGCCAAATCAAGGGGTGTCATCACAAATTTGTTTCGGTATAAAGTTTTTAACGCGGCAATTTGGGTAGTAAAATTGGATGCATCCGGATCTACTAAGATATTTCTTTCTGCGGCGGTAAGCGGATCTGTAGCACTAAAAGTCTTGTGCTGCCAGTAGTATCCTGTACGAACCGTGCCATTTAAAGGCGTTACACCCAGTTTTTGTACTGAATTACCAAAGGCATTGTTGTTCTCATAAAGACCCCAACGTTGCAAATCCCAAAACCTTTTGCCTTCATACGCAAGCTCCACACGACGTTCATACAAACAAGCTTCTATAGCCGCATACTTATTGCCAGGTGTACCAATACCATAGTTATTGGCAGCTGGTATGCCTACACGCTGACGAATTTTTCCAAGATAAGTTACTGCATTACCGATACTATTTGTAGCTGCATAACATTCCGCTATGTTGAGCAATAGCTCTGCATATCTATACTCAAAAATACTGGTATTCGAAAACTGATAGTTACCAGATATCCCGGCAGGATTAGAACCTTTGAAAACCAAGGCAGGGCTGTTTGTCTGGTTGTTGCCATAGTAAACCGCCGATTTACTTTCATTCTCTCTCCAACGATAAAACCAGGTGGAGTTGTTGGCATTAGCGCTATTGGCCCATTTAGATCCTGAAAAAGCAAATGTTCTGTAAAAACGTGGATCCCGGTTCTCAAAGAAAAAAGTATCTACGTAATTCACTCCATTAACAGGTCTTGATCCGTCTGCTAGAGGAAACAGATCGAGCATTTGCTTGGTAGCTGCTATCCCGCCGGTCCCGCCAAGTCCCTGAGGCCTGATAGCATTCTCCCATGAATTGCCAAAACCAGCAGACGATGTCTGGGTCGTATTAAATAAAAAAACAATAATCGCTTCTTTATTAAAAGTTGCATTATTTTGCGCGTAAGTCATTTTTGCCCAGTCGGCCGCAGATGAACCGTATAGACCATAACCTCCAGCAGTCAGCTTAGCTTCTGCTTCCAAACCAGCCTGCAACGCGGCCTGCCACTTCGCATTACCAGGGTTATCCCAATCGGTATTAAACAAAGGACTTGCCGCTGTTAATAATACTCGGCTTTTCATGGCCAAAGCTGCTGCTGCTGTTGGTCTTCCGTAATTTGTTGCTGGTGTTTCCCACTGCATGGGCAACAACGCAGCCGCTGAGTCAAGATCTTTAACAATTTGAGCAAAACATTCGGAACTGGTGGCGCGTGGTATCTGAATCGATTCGTCAGTGGTACTTGCATTTTGAACGGTTAGCACAATAGGTACACCGCCATATACCCTTACCAAATCATAATACTGCCATGCTCTTAAATAATACATCTGACCTTTAGCCCGGGTTCTATACAAAGCGGATAAGTTTTCAGTTTCCGATGTTTCCATTTTTGCAATAACATCGTTACAAAAACGGATACGTGTATATGGGTAATTTTGAACACTACCAGCGGTTACACCATAATAAGCGTCTCCGTCAGTAGCCAAACGTAAGTTGCTGTTCGGATTGATATAATTCGAGATCGTACCACCTAATTCTTCAGTCATCCTCGACCGGCTATCATTATACTGGCCTACAACCTGCTTTAACGGGCTGTTATAGGCTACAAAATAGTAATTAAAGATTCGATCTATGTACCAACTTGCCAAAGTTTCGTTAGAAAAAACTTTTTCTTCGCCATACTGATTGTACGATTTCATATCTTCTAAAAACTTCTGAGTACATCCAGTAGCTATAGTCAGCAGTATGAAAACAGTCAGGTATAAAAATTTATTTTTCATAATAAAAAAATTAAAAATCAACAATTCCGGGATTTGATTATTAAAAGCCTACTGTTAAACCCAACGCCCAGGTCCTTAAAGTCGGGTAGGAAATTTTAGGGTCGTCATACCGGTTCCGGTATTTATAAGGATAAGGGTTGTAAAAGTCCCATAGATTCATCCCGGACAAGTAAAGCCTGGCGCTCTGCATTCTTGCCTTTTTAACCCAATCAACTGGTAATGTATAACCGACACTCAAGCTACGTACAAACATGCGAAATGTAGGCATCAGGAAAAAATCTGAATTGGTTCCGCCAAATTGGTCATAGTAAGCCATATTAGGATACCTCCCATTTGGATTGTCAGTAGAATCATACATATCAATTAAATGCAAAGGTTGGCTCCATAACGCATTAGAACTTGATGCGCCTTGTTTTACATAGTCAAGATAGTTAGCACCGCCCCAAGAAGTGGAAATCTGCGTTAACAAAGAAATTCCTTTCCATCCGAAACTAAGATTGGTTACAATTCCATAAGTACGATTAGACTTTCTCAATTGCACGTAATCTTCAGATGTCATGATTCTCCCGTTTGGCCCCGCAATAGTTTTATCGGTTGTATTTAAGTCGCCCGCTACATCTTCAAAAACGAGCATACCTTTTTTAAGACCTGTTTTTGAAGTAATACCCATGAAGTTAGGTGCTGCACCTGCAATACCTGAGTTTGCAGCATTTTGGCTCAGATAGTTCCAGTAGGCATCAATATCGGCATCAGTCCTCAACATCCCATCACCTGAAGATGTTTGTTTCCACGTAGTGAAACCATAAACAGGGTTGATTGCATAGACCCCTTCTGCTTTCCTGGCCGCAGCTGCCGACGGATAAGTAAATGGCACATCGAAATACTTAGTAATTTTATTATTGCCGGTACCGAAGTTCATTCCAACTGAATAGGAAAAATCTCCGACATTATCTTTCCAGGTTGCCGCTATTTCAGTACCCCATGAATTCAAGGCCGCAAAATTCTGCTCTGCAAATGCCCCACCTACAGAAATGGGAGATAGAAGCGCCCCGGACATATCGGTAAGTAAATTCGTAGTAGAATTGAAATACTGATCAAAAGTAATTGATAATCTATTTTGTAAAAAAGATAGATCGAGTCCGAAGTTTCTCTGTAATGTTTGATCCCATGTCAGATTTCTGTTAGGTGTAACTCCAGGGGTAAGACCCGAAAGGTATAAGCCACCATTGTTGCCAAACCCAAAACCCTTATCGGCCGCCCAGCTATAGAGCTGTAACCACTTCCACGGATTAACATTAGCATTACCGGTGCGGCCGATTGAAGCGCGGATCTTTAAATAATTCATCCAATTGACATTATTCTTGAAAAAGTTCTCATCCGATACTATCCAGCCGGCTGATACTGCAGGGAAACGTCCCCAATAATTTTCCGGGGCAAAATTGGTAGAGGCATCTGTTCTGTAAACCAACTGAAGCAGATACTTACTTCTGTAGTTGTACGAAAGCCTTCCCAGGTAGGATAGCGTGCCACCTTCATAACGTTGAGTAATCGTATTACCCGTATTTAATGTTCCGGCAGAGCCAGAAGTTCCATTATAAATATCGGCGTCGGGGTTTTCGTAAAACTGACGGCGATCTTCTAATTCATTGGTTGCCCGTTCTACTGAAGCCATTGCAGATATACTATGATCTCCTATTTTTTTGTCATAAGTTATAAAAAAGTTAGACTGTTCGTTTTTTGAAGTTGTGCCTAAATAAGACACACGCGACCCTGATCTATTAATTGTTGGAGCGCTCCAATTAGTTGAACTATTGTATAAATGCTGGTTGGCCCGGTTACCGGATTCATTTCTCACCATGGTTATCGGAAACTGATTCTGTTCAGTTTTATTAGATGCCTGGGTGATACCATAATTCAGTTTAAATGACAAGCCTTTTATAAACGGAACATCATATTGCAAATTAAAGTTCGCATTATAGTTAAACTGTTCGCTGGTTGTTTTAGAACCATTGTTCAGGAACGCATAGTAATTCCACATACTTAATGCATTGGCACCCGATATATTTCCCAGTTTATTAGGTCCTAGTGCGGGAGAAACATATCGCTCTACACCATTTACATTATAAGACCAGGGAATATATTTGGGCATATGTAACAAAACGCTGTAATCATTCTGCTCACCACCAATAGCAAACCCGTCACTGAAGTTTATCTTGGTAAAAGAACTTTCTACATCAGTACTTGAAGCGGCGATCGTAGCTCCTAAACGTAAACCGCTTAAAACTTTGATATCTCCTCCTGCTCTGTACGTCCACCTGCCAAAGTCCTGATTCCCTAAGTTAGCACCTTGCTTATAATACGAAGCGCCCGTAAAATAAGTTGCACGATCGGAGCCGCCACTCACATCTACGGAATGCTGCATAGCGCCCGCCGACCTCCAATCATTTCCAAGCCAATCATAATTAAGGCTGTCCATGGACGCCAATTCAGCATTGGAGAAGTAATGATCCGCAGTCCAGTTTCCTAAAGCCCTGCCGAAACGATTGGCGAATTCTCCGTATTGACGGGCACTCATCACCTTTCCATGGCTAACAGCGTCATTCGTTTGAAATTTTCCATTATAGGTCACTCTGGGAGGACCTGCTTTACCTCTTTTTGTTTTAACGATAATAGCTCCCTGCGACCCACGCGATCCGTAAATAGCTGCGCTAGCATCTCTCAACACAGTAATACTTTCTACCTCTGATAAATCGAGCTGATTAAAACGATCTAATGATGATTTTCCAGTCTGGGGATCCAATTGAATAACGTCATCGATTACAACCATTGGTAAATCGGTGCCTCCATCCTTGGCGAAGTTAAATTGCTGACGAACCGTCAATGAAGCCATGGCCCCAGGTCGCTGGCTTCCGCCCGACACATTCAGGCCAGGCACTTGACCTCTTAATGCTTCGGTAATAGAAGCAACGGGCATTTCCGTCAATTTTTTCAGGTCTACAGTAGCTACCGACCCAGTTATGTCTCTTTTGCTTTGTGTGCCATACCCTACAACAACTACCTCATCCAAATTATTCACCATCTTTTTTAGAGAAATATTCATTGGTCCTTCCAACTTCACCGGTATCTCTCCCAATTCATAGTTTATATGAGAGTACTGCAATACAGCACCGGTAGCCGGTACATTCAATGTGAAAGCCCCCTGGTCGTTAGTAATGGCAGTTTGCGGCCCATCTTTTACCTTAATGGTAACACCCGGAATCGGAGCCTTGGTGGAGTCGTCCACCACCGTTCCTGTGACAGTCCTGGTTTGTGCTGCGGCAGTCATTGTTACAAACAACGGCAACACAAAAAGGAAAGCAAATCGTAAAACATGCTTCACGTTCATATCAATTTTTCGTTTAATAAGAAATGTATAGAATAACAGAGATTATTTTTTTTGAGCCTTCGTTCTTTCATACCAGGCTTCCCGTTCCTTTTTCAGATCGTAGCCTCTTGCCGCAAGGTAGTTATTGATACGTCCTTTATACTTTCCAAACCAGCCGTGCTTGGCATCGCTCGATCCTGCAGCCATCGCATGTTCGCGGGCTTCAAACAAAGCATCGTATATATATTTTTTTTCTTCTTCTTTTAAAGAGGGAATCATATCCAGATGGGCCTTATAGGTTATGGGCAATACGTTGTAGGTTAGCCCGTCTTTCACTTTCTCAATTTGCTGCGCATTCAGATCTTTGGAAAGCGATTGAACAAATTTTTTATTCAATGCTGCTCGCTGTTCTTCAGTTGCATCGCTTAGCTTTTTTAATTCCCTTTCTGCAACTGCTTTTTCAAAGTTTTTAGATTTGATCGCAGCTGTAGCTACTGTTTTATCTTCGTCGATTTTTTTTATATCAGCATACTCCTGTGCAATCCGATCGCGCACCCTGTAAAATTTTACTGAATCGCTGATTTCAAGGGGAGCTGCAATCTTATAAGCCCTTTCTTTCACCACCTGGAGATAATCATCATTACCGCCGGTTTGAGACTGGGCATTCGACGCTAAAACCAGTGTCAACAGGGACAGAACGGATACTTTTGAAACTTTAGCCATTGCAATCGTTTTATTCGGCGATAAAATTAGAACGCCGGACAGTGGTCAACAATGCAAGGTTTCACTAACAAAATGGAAAATTTTACTAAATAAAAAAAGCTGCCCCCAATTGGGACAGCTTTAACAATTTGTTCAAAAATGTTATCGGTTACAATTCG
The DNA here is from genome assembly GCF_050309965.1 of Paraniabella aurantiaca. NCBI lineage: Bacteria > Pseudomonadati > Bacteroidota > Chitinophagia > Chitinophagales > Chitinophagaceae > Paraniabella > Paraniabella aurantiaca. The sequence goes on from NZ_JBLOSY010000002.1 coordinate 1,015,001, forward strand.
TATTTGATGCTAACATCTATGAAAGGCCTGTCTCCGGTAGGACTGATCTGATTAATTAAAACAAGTCCGTATTTGCCTTCCACTGTAGTGAAGGGGATGACCTGGTTAACTGTAGCGTTAGTAGTAGTAGCAGTCAAATTGGGATTTCTACCGCGCACGTAACTATTTAAAGCAGCGCCTGTGGTGTAACTACGTAAAAAATTAGTGTTCTGTCCATTTTGGGGATTTGCTAATTTAGTATCTCTTTTGGTCCAGGAAGAAATATTAAATGCCGTAAAGGGTAATGGGGAGGCATTAAGAGAGTAAAACCTCAGTGCATTGGTGCCTGTGCCGCCCACTCTATAGATTCCCATATCGATTTTTGCAGCGTTTGCCGCCCCTGTTTGATAATTAAAGGTCTCGCCTGTTGTTAAAGAAATATAGCCATTTGCTGATCCGTTAGCACTATCTACGTCGGGAAAATAGATCTTACGATTCACTATATGCATAATTCTGTTATTTACGTTGATCGTAATTGTTTTGTATCCATCACCTAGGTAGATTCCTTGTTTGTCATAAGCCCAAATTCTAAAGGTATTCGCTCCGTCTTTTAAAGTTCCAAATCCATTAGAGCCCACTACACCTTTGATAACTCCTGTGTAGGTATGCCTGTTTTGATCGCCTAAATTGATGCGGAGGTTTGGAAGTGCGGAACCTACCTGAAATAATGCCACCTGGTACATCTCCTGGGTTGGTGAGTTGATTGTAAAATCGAAATAAATACTATCCCCCTCATTCAATGTTTGGTTTTCTTTTACGCTGAAAGGACTACTTTGATGCAAGTCAAGCGTAACATCAAACATATTAAAAATGTTAGGCGCTGTTTTTTTGCAGGAGGTAAAAACTCCTGATACTGCTAAAAGTAACACCAATGAAATACAAAGTTTATTTTGATTGTTCATTTCTTTAAATTAATTCTTTTGATAATTATTTGCTGTTACCGGAGTGGATCAAAGTTCCCGCCATCCCAACCAATCGTCTGCTCTAATAAAGGACTGGAGTACAAAAAGAAATTGGACAAGCCATAGAAGTAATACTCAGGAAGCACATTAAACCCACCAGTACTTGCAGGTTGCCCTACTCCGTAAGAAAAATATTTCTGTAAGGTATCTTTGTTATTGAGGTTCAGCTGATCGCGATACATGGCACCAGTAGCAGGATTTACAACTCTTTCCAATTGTGCTTTCAATGCATTCCGTTGAGCATCGTTGGTTCCGTTCAACACAACAATAGGACTCGTCATCAATCCCGACAACAAATGGTAGCGGCGGGTCCTTCTTAAATCCTCTGTACGTTTACCTTCAAAGGCAAACTCTACCATTCTTTCATTTAGAATTAAATCTCTCATCTGTTCAACAGTTGTTGCTAGAGCTAAACCATATTCGTTTGCACCAGCCATAATGCCGGCTCTTTGCCTGATCTTTGTAACCATTTCCTTAGCTATACCCATATTACCTACTTCCAAAGCAGCCTCAGCATAATTTAACATTACCTCTGGTAAGCGCAACTCTATCCAATCCATACCACTACCACCAAAATCGTTGGAATAAGGTACGGCGGAGTTGGCCAAATCGGGTGTCGTAAATTTTTTGCAGTACACACCTCTCGTTCCGGTTTCACCTATCGCGTTGTTATAAGTCCATTGCTTTCTGTTCGTGCTGCCTCCCAGGTTCCAGGTAGCGCCATTATAGGCGATGCTGGCTTCAAACCGCGGGTCCCTGTCCTTCCAGAAAAGGACTGGATCATACCCGCTATTTGATTCAGTAATGGGCGTACCATCTTTCATCGTGTAGGCATTCATCAAATAAGTGCTTGCATAATAGTTATCCGCTGGTGATCCGCCGGCAGAAAGTGGCCTGCAACGTGATTCCACATTATGGCCGCGCTTAGCAACAGATGCTGAATAAGAACGCACTATAATCGCTTCTGTATTAGCGTTTCCTTCCGTAGTGAAGATACTTGCGTAATTTGCCATTAAACTTTTTCCATCACCTAAGGCTATTTCGTAAGCGGCTTTGCATGCGTCAAAAGCAACTTGCCAACGACTTGGATCGTAAGGATGGGAAGAATTGTCTCGGGGATTAAACTGTGGACTTGCCCACAGTAGCAACGCTTTTCCTTTAAGTGCAGCTGCTGCAGTTCTGGTGAGTTTACCCCTCTCTGTTCCATCTGTCCAGGTAACACCCTGTAAATTTGCCATGGCCGAATCACAATCTTTAACGATTTGAACAAACATCTCTCTGGCACTGGCTCTGCCAGACAAATTCAGATTGTCTGGATTTTGGGGCTCCAATACAAGGGGCATTCCTCCATAAATTTTTGTAAGATCTAAATAGGCCATTGCACGAAGTGCGTAGTATTGTCCGAGAAATCTTCTCTTGCTTTCATATGGAATAGTGCCCTCCGGAATGTATTTGATTCCATTATTACAACGTGCGATATCAAAGTAAACGTTGTCACCGTAATTAGCACCTTGGTACTTAAAGCCAACATACCTGATGTCATTAGCCGTCAAAGTACCATTTACTCCTATTGCTTTGCGGGCATTTGCATTAGTTGCCGACCAGTAATTTTCATCACTGGCGAAATGGATTTCTCTATTGGTTCCTGCAGGAAAAAGTTCGTAGGCAAACTGGGGCATGATCACATCATATGCCTCATTTAAATGATACTGTATAGCGCCCTCGTTACTCCATATAGCGCCATCAATGCCCCCTCTATCTCTTAGTTGAAAAAATTGGTCGCCCTTTTTACCGCAACCTGATAGTAATGCGCCAACAAATAAAACCGCTGATAATCTCGTATATAATTTCTTGTTCATTGCTTGAATATTTATTCGTGTACTATTAAAGGCCCAGACTTAAACCTACCGAGATCGTTCTGATGGTAGGATAATCGAATGCATAGGACTGATAGGGATCTTTATACGGTAAAGGATTTTTAAGTACCCATAAATTATTTCCTGTCATTAACAGACGGGCCGAGCTAAGTCCAATACGAGACATGATAGATTGTGGCAGCGAGTAGCTTAGCGTCATATCATTCACTCTAACCATTGTACCGTCTACCGCCCAAAAATCAGAGTCCTGGTTGAAGAACTGCGAGTCGAACCGCGGGAATTTACCATTAGGATTTTCCGGGGTCCATCTGTCGTTCATAAACGCTGGTAAGTTAGAAGTAGTAGAAGCTGCTTCCCTTGCTTTGGAATCATAGAACACTTTTCCACCAAAGCGACCGGCGATATTTGCCCGCAATTGGATAGCTTTATAAGTGAAGCCAAGCTGTAAACCCATTGCGAACTTAGGGTCGATCCTGTCAAACATCGGCACTTTATCTCTTTCAGTAATCACGCCGTCACCGTTCACGTCTTCGAAATACAACCATCCTAACTGAGGGGATACGTTGTTGATAAGGTAATTCGGATTTTTAGCCATGAAATCGTCTAGCTGCCCTTGTGTTCTAAAAATACCAAGCGATCTATAACCCCAGTTTCCGCTGGTGTATCTTCTGGGACTTGTTCCAAAACCAACCTGCCAGTCAGGAGGAGATGTCTCAAATAGCTGGAAGGGATTATACAACATTCTTGTTATGACAGAATTACCAAAGCCGAAGTTAGTACTAACATTTAACCTTAAGTCCTTAGCGAGATTCGCCCTGTAGCCAATGGTAAATTCTGAACCCCAGTTGTAACGCTCCATGTAGTTTACTACCGGCGCTGCAAATCCGGCAAAAGCGGGGAAGGATGCATCTGCTCCCTTATCGAACATATCGTAACCGCGGTTTTGAAACACATCAACATTGAATGTTAATTTATCGCGCCACATCGACATTTCAACACCTACATTAAAGGTCCTTTTACTTTCCCATGATATATCCGGGTTAGGAATGCGATCGGGGTTTAAACCACCTTGCAAAGTATTATTGTATAAGTACCCAGCCACATCTACCCTATAGCGTTCCTTCCACAGCCATGCATCTATAGAACTATTACCAACGATACCATAACTGGCTCTTAATTTGAAGTAATTTATAAATTCAATATTATCCTTGAAAAAGTTTTCTTTACTAACAATCCATCCGGCGCCTACGCTGGGAAACGCTCCCCAAACCTTACCCAAAGCGAAATTGGAAGATGCATCTAAACGCGTAACAGCTTCGAGGGAATATTTACCCATATAGTCGTAATTCAAGCGACCAAAAAAAGATCTCCTCACACCTACTGTAATTCCTCGAGAAGGCGTTATCGTTGATTGATCAAAGGCCCAATAGTCATCCAAGCCGGGCAATATTTGATTAATCCATCTTACACCCACTGATTCGCTATTGTTCTCCGATTGCTCGGCACCCAGTAAAACAGTAACGTTGTGGTCAGTTGCGATCGTTTTTTTATATTGCAGGGTAAAGAAACCCTGGTAACTATTAGACCTACTTAAACCAGGTTCGTATAACGAGTTACCGGCCGCATTCACTATAGTAGTACTAATTACACTGTCCCGAGGTATAATATTGCCTGGTCCAAAACCAGCAAAATTGTACAAAGTATACGGCGGACGATAAGTGGTAGTACCTGCATTATCTGATGCTTGAGAAATCTGAAATCTTGCTGTAAGCCCACTCAGGGTGCCGGAGAAATCATAAGAGATTGCTGTATTGATTCGATATCCAGCAGTCTTATCTTCTCTGTAATAGCCAGAACCAATCGCCGCCAAAGGGTTAGGATTCGAGCCGCCAATGTTTACATAATTTCCGTTAAAATCTACAGGTATCCAGCGTGGTACTTGTACCATGGCCTCTATGAAAGCCTGATCTTCATTGGCTGTGGGATTACCGCTATATCGTATCCGATGATCCACGTTAAAATTGACATCAGCTTTCAGACCCTTTGCAATTGTAGCAACTACTCCGGCTCTAAAACCATATTTATCTTGTTTGATACCTGCGTAGTTGCCATTTTCATTCTGGTAGTTTCCTCCTACAAAATAGGTTACCTTATCGCTTCCGCCGGACATGCTTAAATTGTGGCGATGCATTGACGAAGGTATCCAAAGCTGATCAAGCCATGTAGGATTGTTAAGTGTTTTAAGATAAGCCAGGTCTGTGTCAGAGAAAAATTGACTGGAATTAGCATTACCAATTTTATAGCCGTCATTCAGTAAAAGTGCATGTTCGTAAGCCGTCATCATCTCTGGAAGCCTTGTGGCATCAGATACGCCTAAATAACCGTTATAAGAAAAGCGAGGTTTGCCCGGTCTGCCTCTTTTGGTAGTTAGCAAAACAACACCATTGGCACCTGACGCTCCATAGATAGCTGCCGACCCGGCATCTTTTAATACTACTACATCTTCTACCATTGCAGGGTCAATATTGTCAAAAGCATCTTTCGTTACAGTAATACCGTCAATTACATACAAAGGTTCGTTAGTAACTCCCAATAGCTGTGCCTGATCTGAATTTGCTGCATTGCGAATATTCAGCGTTATTCCCGCCCCTGGTCTGCCCGAAGCCTGACTTACACTAAGGCCTGCAATTCTCCCCCTTAAAGCACCAGCAATATTTGGAGATGGTACATCCTGTATTTCCTGACCTTTGATACTGGCAACTGCACCGGTGAGTTGTGAACGCTTTTGCGTTCCATACCCTATCACCACCACATCATCCATACTTATATCAAGCTTCTTCGCCCTTATAATTAAAGGGCCTTCAGCTGGTATGCCTGTGGTACCTATCTCGTACCCTACATGAGAATATTCCAGGGTTCCGCCCGATGTAGGCACATTGAGCGTAAAGCTTCCCTTTGCATCAGTAACCGCACTTTGAGGGCCGCCCTTCACCCGGATTGTGACTCCCGCTATTGGCTCATCGGAAGCGTCATCCAAAACGCTGCCGGTAATCGATCTGGTTTGTGCATGTACATTACCACTGAAGAGCGCTAATAACACAAGCAGACACGTAAATTTCAAAATGTGTTTGAAATACATATGGCTTTTAGTTTAAAAAATAAAACAGTTAATACGTTAATTATTGGGCGTAATCGTTTCTACCGGGCAATACATTTCCACCAAGATATACCTGCCCCACTGAACCAATACCGTCCAGCATCGTGTGCAGTATATCACTTATATAACCACCTGAACATATGACCTCTCAGATCATCAATCAGTGATAAAAATTATGCTGGTAAAAGTTTTAATTTGACAAAAGCAGTTTAGTAAAAAGCAGAAGTCAATCGTTTACATTTCAAAAATAGATCGTTAAGAATCCATTAACAATGTAAGCTTTCACTAAGAAAATGGAAGATTTTACTATTTATGTAAACGATTTCAAATACTACCCGATTTGTCCGCGCTTTTTGATTAAGCTGTTGATATTGGCTACACATTTAAAACATGTGCCGATTCCAGAAACATCCCATTCTTAACTATCAATTCAATAAAAATCCCTTGTAAAACAAGGGACGCTTTGTAAACGATCGACTGAAAATAATGCTCTGTTTATTTGTCTACGCTCTATTGCAACCGTTCACATGTACCGACTTAATTTCCGGTGTAAAAAATGAGGTTCAATTTTTGATACCAGCTATAAATAACTGATGATCAAAAGTAACCGTTTACATTAACACCTGTAAGAGGCAGCTTTTGTACGAAAAGTCTGACTTTTTCTTGAAGGATTTTAATGGTTTAGCAGACAATATTTGCAACAGCTGTTAGAAAAATTAACACCGGATACGACACAGCTGCCAAAAGTTGAAGGCGGTTGCAGGAGCTTTGTTAAGCAGAAGTGTGCGCGGTGCCCCGAACTATTTTTACATAAAGGCACGATATTGGATCTTCAGGAAGTTCACCGCCATAATGCTGCCCGTGAGCTTCGACTTAAATATCTGGTGTAACAGATTTATTCCTTTTTTGATAGGCCACAAAAAAACCAGGGTCCCTGCCAGAAAGACTGGAAAACCCTGGCGTTTCATTTTAAACAAAAAAACGATCCTGTTATGGGAGGATGGCCCTTACAACCTTTGAGTAGGTTTTGGTACCATCATGATCGACCTGAACAATGCGCACAAAAAAACTATTCTCGTTGTTCAAACCAACGTTTTTATCTTTGGAGCAGCCTGTATTCGATAAAGCCAGGCAAGCTACCACTAATGCAGTGAATAAATATTTTCTCCTGCGGATAAAACCGAGGCTCACACCCGCCAATAGCACCAAACCACCACCCCAGCCCAAGGATGTCCTCGATAAATAAGTTGTAAATTCATATTCTAAAGGTGTTGATGAATGCCCATTTAAGGATAAACTTTTTACCTGGCCTGCTTTTGTAAAGCTTTTACCATCTGTTGATATTTCTATATCAAAATGACTGTTATTGTTTTCATCGATGGTTGTCCAGTTAACACGTAATTGCCCGTTGATCATCAGCACTGTAACGTCACCGAATGTTGCCGACAATGCATTATTGACAGTAGTAACGCCAAATTCTGAAGTATTTCCATTAGCATCGATTGCAATAGCCGTTATTTTATCCGATCCTGAAAAAGATGCTCCCGGTACCAAAATAAATGAAGCACTAAAACTGTTTACAACCCCTGTAATACTACCCAAATATTCCATACCTTCTCCATGACCGGTAACCCGGTTGCAAGCACCATTGGTGACTGCTGCATTTTGATCCCCATCATCTGCTACCTTATAAAATTGTATGATCTTGACTCCGTTAATTGTTGCACCCGGCATAGTCTCCGAACCACCACATGTACTTACATATCCCTGAACATTCATAGTGGTCCCCGAAAGTGAATACCCGGTAATCACAGGATAATCCAACAGCGAATTAGGCTGTGCACCATTTATTATTCCATCATTAAGAGAAACTCCATCGTTAGCCAAATCGATCGGTGTAGATTTATTACTGTAAAAAACATTTCTTGATATTCGATTTTGTATGGAATTACCGGTGATTCTTATTCCATCGCTGGATGGACTGAAAGTATTGACGGTTTTAGCATTATTGGCTATTATATTGGCTTCTGTGGCATCGTTTACACCATCATCGTTGGAGCCGATACGATTCGATTGTGACGCATCGATATGAATACCGGCAAAATCATTTCCGACAGCTGTGATGCCATCTGCACCAACACCAATATAATTACCGGCTATTACATTTGAAGGAGAAGTGTTTCTAATGTACACACCTCTCGAATCGATATTCCCTGAAATGACATTACCCTCGTATATGTCTTCATCTCCGTTTGCATTGGTTCCAACCAACAAATTACCCGTTGCATTCATATCTATGCCGGCGGAATGAACGACCGTAGACGGATGCGAGATATTCACCCTTCCATTTCCCAATGCTGTATTACCTGTAACATCCACACCAATATAATTTCCCGAAATTTTATTGGAAGTGCCTGAAACCATATAAAACTGAATACCGACTCCCTGGTTTCCCGACACAATATTCTTTGTTGATCCTGCATTTAAAGCGTTGTGCCTGGCGTCATCAAAACCAATTACGATGCCCGATGTGCTAACGCCGGTTCCCACTACAAGTATGCCACAAAAGGGATTAGCCGTAGTACTCTTAATACCATTGGGTATAGCTATCCTACCTGTTTTGTCGGTGCCAATGTAATTTCCTGCAATAGAGACATTACCTGAATTGTTTATATCGACGCCATTGCCCGAATTTCCCGAAATAATATTTCTTTCAAAAACATCCGAAGTTCCGTTTCCATCGCTTCCTACTAAAAGATTGGTGACCCTGATAGCAAAAATACCGTCCTGTCCATTAGGCTGGGTCGTGCCTGCCACAGGCAATCCATTCGGAGCAGCCGTAATACCATCGGCCGCAATACCGATATAGTTACCGGAAACTCTGATATTCGTCCACGTGTAATTTCCAGAGGTTGTTCCTAATTGTATACCATCCCCGCCGCTGGTGCCGTCAGCCGAATTGGCAATTACATTACCTTCATTTGAATCGTTGATGCCATCACCATTGGCTCCTATTGTTATATTACTGAATGTACCGCTATTTGCGGTATTACTTCCTATTAAAACACCATCATCGCCATTATAATCTGTAGTAGCTGCAGGACTTGAACCATTAGCCAATATACCTATATAGTTTCCCCATATATGAACATCAGAGCAACCGGGCTCTATCTGAACAGCTTCTGTTGATGTTCCTGTATTATAAATAGAAAAGCCGCTCAAAGAAGAAGCGTTTGCCCCCGACGCAAATCGTATTAACCCATCTCTACCGGTGAAAGAACCTGCGTCAATAGCTATAGTGATGATCCGTGCGCCAATTGCACCCTGCACGGCTGTCGGTTGCGTGTAGCCATCAATAACCGTGCTTCCCGTTACAACAGGCAAAAGCGCAGACAAACTAATAGTTTTCACCCCGCCGCCGGGAATATTAAATACTATATTATCTGTTCCCGGGTTAGCATTGGCATCAACAATAGCTTGACGCAGCGTGCCAGTGCCGGCACCAACTACAGGATCAACACCCGTATTGTCACCGGTATTTGTAACAGTAAACGTTGTTGCATTTGACGCAAAACTTTGAAATAACAGGCATACAAAAAATGCAGCATTAAATAAGTAACGCATATTTTATTTTTTAGTAAATGATAAAACAGGTGATATATTATTCATTGGATAGACCATTTCACTTGTTTGAAATGTATGACCCGTCACGGGTGCATCAAAATTTTAATCAGACCTAAGGCTATCTCCTTTATTTTTACCATCTGCCATAGATGGCGCTTTATATATTAGCCATTTGCCGATAGCATTCTCAACCCAAGAATGTTCATCAAGATGTTTGCAGTGAAGTCGCTTACAGCATTAAAAGAGAGGTGGTGACGCGGTTTGGAAAAACCAGGACCCACACTCTCACTTCTAAACAAATCGTTTATATACTATTTCTGAATGACCTTTACCGATTCAGAATATTTTGAAGTTCCATCATGGTCAACCTGTGCTATTCTTATAAAAAGATGCTTTCCGTTGACATCAGCCATCAGGTCTTTACTTTTTTGGCATCCACTAACTACAAGGGCACAACCCGCGAGCACAACTACTATCCATATCTGAAGCCTGCGACGGAAGCCTGCAACTGATCCTCCCAATAACAACAGGCCAATCCCCATACCCAGGCTAATGCCGGAAACAGGTAGGGTCCACTCATACTCCAACCTGCTGTCAGAATTTCCATTTACCGCCCTGGAGCCCATCTCCCCTATTTTGGTAAAATGTGCCCCATCTGCTGATGCTTCAATTACAAACAAGCTATTATTCTTTTCTGACAAAGTAGACCACTGCACGTTCAGCCGACCGTTGCTTATGGTGGCGGTAAGATCTTTGAATAATACAGGTAGTGATTGCGAGAAATTGATCGTATAGGTTGCCGGCGTCAGGTCGGGCGTACCGTTGGCATCTACCGTTGCATAGCCAAAGCTGGTTGTAGAGGTACCGGTAGGCGTGCCTGCCGTTGGGCGTATTACCATTAATGAAGGATCATAATTACTGATAACCTGGCCTGTTGTTACTACTATACTATTATATACCAGTTGAAAGGAATTAGTAGGCAATGTGGTGATTTGTATGGATTCTCCCGTACCCGACCAATTACCCTGGGTTGATTGCTGCTCCACATCGCTTCCCTGCAAAGGATTTAAAGTGCCAAAGTTCACCGAGGTTGGTACTCCTGTCACGGTGCTTGTTACAGCGTAGGTTTCAGGCCGTGCATTAATACCTAAAAGGTTATTCGGATGATCTGTATTAGTTGAGCTATTGGTAATCGTTATCTGACCGGCTTTCCCATCCACTATACCATCGCTAATAAGATCCGTATTGCGCTTTTCACCAATATACACATAGCTGGTGGGTAAGTTAACAATACCTACGCTGAATGTTCCGGAACCGGCATAGGCAATAGTGTAAGTACCATCAGCATTTACATTAGTAGTGGTTCCCGGAATTATATTGCCCGACCCATCGTATAAAGCTACCTGCAAGCCGCCAACATTAGTGCCCGTGCCATTTACGGCGCCATCTTTCAACCCGTTACCATCGTCTAAAACAGTACCGGAATAAATTATCGGGCAGGCTTTTAAACTGGCAGTAAAAATCGTATAATCATCCGTAGCCAGCGATGGGCCGGCTGAAAGGGGCTGAAACTGCATCTGGAGGTTTCCGGAATTGGGAATCGTTACGGGCAAATGCAGTACCAGCGTTTTCCCGACAGCAGTTGGATCAGAAACTACAAAATTCAAAGGTGTACTGCCGGTTGCGCCTCCATTTAAAGATCCGGTTGCCCCGTTGGAAAAAGTGATCGTACCAATAAGTCCGCTTCCGTCCGTTGTAGCAAGGGTCGCATATACTGTTCCTCCGTAGCTAATGAAGAAATTAGCACGATCCCCGTCCTCGATGTTATTATTACTACCATTAAAAGCAGTGAAAACCAACGTAAAAATGGCACCATTGCCTTTTAAATTTACCTTCGTAACTGATTGTGAGAAAGTTTGAGCGTTAGCATTATCACTGAAATAGGTGCTACCCCCACTGAGTACGGTTCCGGCACCGGATCCCAGCCAGCCATTTATATTCGAGCCGGTTACGTTAACTGCGCCGGTAGTTCCCTGAGCAAAATTAATATTTTGGACTCTTTCTGAGGTAGCGCAGGTTTGTGCAAAGGAGGCCTGCCAAAAGCATGCAGCCAAAAGGACGGATAAAATTTTATGCATCCTCCAGCGAGCCTTTTTTGTGTGCCTCTGGTTTTCCCTCGTTAAATTCATTTTCTTCATTCCCATAGAATTTTCAATTGTGATAAGATATATTTTTAAAACTTTGATCCTGATACCGGGCTCTAACGCCTTCATCCTTTTCCAGGGGCTTTAAAACATATTCATCACTAGCTCCTACGTGTAACCGCGGGCAGCCATTGCTAAAACGCTATGGTTTCTGAAAGAAGAGTTTAAAACTTTAAAAATTAGCTACATAGATATTGTACGCTATTGTTTTAAAATTTCAGTACAAAAAAAATATACTTCATCCAATTTATCCACCACCATTTTATGAAAGAGGCAAATTGTTTTGTAAAACCCACGAAGTATTCTTTGTACCGCATACAAGGCTATACTTTTGAAGTTGAATGATGCCGTTTACACGGTTTCAGAATAGATTTATAATGTTATCTTAAAAGTTTGAGTATTAAAAAAATACCAAACAATAGGTAGAAGGCCACTATTGTATATAGTAATATCTGCAGGATCATATTTTGGTTTTATGCAACAGCATTTTGCTTGCTGGTTGACGGTTTAAACTTGAGCTTCCCTGTTTAATAAGCAAGCGTTGCCTCTATTGTAATTTTGGCAAAGTTGGAAGGCCATCGTGATTTGCTTATCAGAATTGATACAAAGTAACACTAATGAAATAACTGGCTAAGCAGCTATTTTACGAAACATGGTGATAATTTTCCAAAACCCATCATCCGTTTATTATTATAACAGGTTTGGAACCAGCATTTACATGTTTAGGAACCTATCATTTCTTTTAATAGCGGTATAATTTTTTATATAACCAGCAATTTGAATACAACTCAAATCCGCTACTTTTACATTATCTTCTTACGATTACTTTCTAAAATTTAAAAACCAAACATTCGTTACAGCATCCACCTAACCGACAGGCAAGCAAGTGCGGTCTATGGTGCATGCTCTTTAGCAAACAACCTTACTTTAATAGTCAATGGAATTGGTGCGGTACACGATTAAAAAACAAAACTGAAGACAGCTCAAATGTTACACAAAGAATCTTCATCCGTTTTTTTTTGCCAACTTTTTTGTGGCCTTCTATTTCTTTGCTTATTCTGGATCGCTTCCTGTAATCCTAAAAGAGAGGCCTTTCAACATAATGCTTCCCTGGATTCAATAAAAACTACTATCAAGAGCCTGCTAAAAGAGGCGTACTCTTATCAGGAGAAGAATGTGGATAGCGTTTTGTACTTTGCAGATTCGTCCCAGCGTCTTGCCGGCTCTATTAAAGACACCAACAGCATTATTTCTGCTTCTTATGTAAAGGCTCATGCGTTAGCCAACTCCGGAAAATTCAAAAAAGCGATCACTGAAGTGAGAAGAGCTATCCAACTTACTGAGCAATCCGGAAATAAAGATCAATATTTACCGGTTCTTTATACCATGGGCGGGATATATGCCCAAATGGATGTTATAGACTCTGCCACCTTCTACTTCCTGCAGGCGTATAAAAAAATTGATGGAAGTACACGCATTACAGATATTGCGGCACTCACCAATAGTTTAGGATTTATGATGGGGGCTCAGGGCAACAAACGACTGGCTGCCCACTATCTCGCAGAAAGCCTTCATAGTGTTGAGCAACTGAAGGATACAGTTAAAATACTTTATACACTGATCAATCTCATTTCTTACTCTCCCATGGAGAATAAGAACGACTCTTTACACCAAGGACGGTACATTCGCAGCTTTCTCCGGATGTTTAATCAAACTTCGCCCACATACCTGAATGCTGTCATTTACGGCTCGGCGGGTTCTTGCTACGAACAGTTGGGTCAACCAGATAGCGCATTGTTTTTTTACCGAAAAGCAATAGCAGCTTCATCAAAAGATGGTAATATACTTTTTCAAAAAGACCATTTGTACAATGTTGCAGAAATTTACATGAGCCGGGGCCAGTATGACAGCGCTTTGCATTTTATAACTATTGACTCCAACCGATATAACAGCGAAGCATCTTTGCAAACGCAGTACCGGTATTATTCCATTATGAGCAGGCTACATGAGCACTATAAACAATGGGCTCAGGCTGTATCGGCAATAAAAAGCAGTAGTCATATCGATAGCCTGATCAATAAGCGGGAAAAAAGCGACCAACTACTAAAACACGAGCAGGAGATCACCAGACTCAAAGCGGAAAAACAACTGATAGAAAAAGAAAAAAGTATAGCCTTGCAAAGAAACAGGGTACTCATTCTAAGTTTACTACTTGGAACAGGTACGCTGGTTTCTATATGCCTTTTATGGTTTCAAAAGCAAAAACGCAGGCAGTTAAAAAAAGAAAGAGAACTAGCAGTTCGCGAAGCACAGGAAAAAGAAGATAAGCTTTACAACGATTTAGTACAACAGGAAATGGTTGCATTATTTGCTAAGCTCAATCCTCACTTCGTATTCAATGCACTCAATCCACTGACAGTTTTTTTACTCAAAAATCAGAATAAGGAAGCGTTAGCCTATCTCAACCGGGTTGCACTTTTAATGCGTGGCTTTATTAATTTAAGCCAGATACAATTCGCCACTGTAAACGATGTGCTTGTTTTTCTTAGACACTATATAACGGTACAACAGCATCGTTTCGATTTTTCTTTTGAGTACCGCGAAGATATAGACCTTGCCCTGGATACTCTTGAATACCTGATCCCTGCCTTACTCTTACAACCTATTATTGAAAATGCGATAGAGCATGGTGTTACTCATATTGGATATAAAGGGTCAATCGACCTCCGCATGCGTCTTTGCTCATCTGAGGAACAGGAAAATGTAATAGAGATACATATTGTAAATGATGGCCCACCGATGGATGAGAACCTCACGTTACCGGATAATCATGCGCTTTCTATTATACAGGAACAATTACTGACCATCAGGAAAAAATATGGAACGGGCAATTTAATTCTTCAAAACAAAACAGGTCAGCCAGGTGTAAGGTGCGTTATATCTTTACCTGCCATTACCTTACACAAGTTAAAAATACAAGATGAAAGCAATCATTATTGATGATGAATTTCCGGCGAGAAATGTATTGCATCTTTTAATAAAGGAGCATACCCCAGAAATAGAGGTAATAGCTGAAGCAGGAAGTTATGAGACAGCCCTGGAAGTGCTTCAGAAAACTTCTCCCCATATTCTTTTCCTTGACATAGATCTCGGTGGACATTCGGGTTTTGACGTGTTGGACACATTGGGCGACAGAACCTCGAACTTTTCCATCATTTTTGTTACTTCCTACAGCGAGCATGCCGTAAAGGCTTTTAGGTATGCGGCAGCAGACTACCTGCTTAAGCCTATCATTCCTGAAGAGGCTGATCAGCAGCATTGAAAAGGTCAGACACAGAGCGGCTCTATTTAGTATACAACAACTTCAGGTATTGAAAGAAGAGCTGCTAAAGATACCTGCTCAAAATAAAACGCGCCGAAATGTAATTGTGAAGGGCTATAACGGATCTGCGGTAATACCGGCTGAAGACATATTATATTGCAAAGGAGACGGCAGCTATACTAAAATAGTTAAAAAAGATGGAACAAGCGTTACAGCGAGTCGACCTTTAATACATTTTGAGGAACAGCTCGATGGTTTATCTCATTTTGTAAGAGTTCACAAATCCTATATCGCCAATATAAATGAAATTAAATTTATAAGCAAAAAGGAAACCTCAGAAATATGTTTCAACAATGATATCTGCATTCCTATTACTAACTATAAAGACGTCTGGGATCTTTTGAAATGAAGCTACTTTTTATCTTTAAATAGTTGGTTGGAGATATAACAAAGCGCTCTTTGAAACAGGTACTGAAATATTCAGGATTGTTGAAGTCACTATTGTAGGCTGCCTCGGATACATTTACCGTTTCAGAATCAGGAAGAATTTTAGCCTTATCGAGTCGTATTATTTTTCAGTGCTTGTAACAAGCGGTATTTTATCAGCAGGCCACCTGCCGTTTATAATGGGATAAGCTACCAGTTTATCAGGGTCTACAACCACATGCTTGATCCGTTCGCGATGCCAGGTATAAACGATATGCACCAGGCCATCGGAAGTTTGAATAATAGAAGGGTAAGAATATTGTTTTTCTTTCCCATCAATATAATCCAGTACCAGGGCGGCATCCCAGTTTTTCCCATCCTTACTTACTGCCAGATTGATCACGCCCCTCCCCTTATGTCCCATCTTAGGTTCGTTGCGGGTTGCATGATTATAAACCAGTAGTTGGCGGCCATCCTTTAATGTCACTGCATCCAATCCGGAATTATTATTGGGCAAACCCAATGGTTTCATTTCTGACCAGGTCAGCCCACCGTCCTTAGACCATCCTTCAGCTATATATCCTTTATCTTCATACCTGGTTCGTGCCAACATTTGTAAACGCCCGTCAGGATAAGTAAGAATAGTGGGCTGTATAGCTCCTATTTTCTTTGGATCGGTTAAAGGTCCGATATAGGACCAGTTTTTACCTCCGTCTGTACTGCGCTCCACATGCGGGATCCAGCCATCTTTTTCCGTGCTTGATCCGGACAAAATAGTTCCGTCATTTAAGTGTACCGGCTTATTTTTTATAGGCCCTACAATTTTACCTTCCAGCTTTTTTGCCGCGCTCCAGGTGTATCCGTTATCCTTTGAGGTCTTCATTTCGCCCCACCAATCGCGCGGATTGGGCCCAACTTTATAGAAGATCATTATATCTCCACCTTCAGGCTGAAAAAGAACAGGGTTCCAGGTAGGCATACGGTCACCTAACGGTTGAATACCGTTTGCCACACTAACCGGTGCCGACCAGGTTCCACCGGGCTTTTTACGCGATAACCTGATCTCTACATCCGGATGCCGTTCGTAAGTCCCCCCGAAAAAAGTGCAAAGCAGATCGCCATTGGACAGCTCCAGTATAGTAGCTGAGTGGCAAGACGGAAAGTCGGCTTTCTTATAAATAAACTCTTCTAACACAATGCCTGCACGGTGTTTAGAAGGCTCGGGGTCTTTAATAGTACAGCGGCTATTTGCCACACCGTTATACCCGGCCGTTAGTAAAGCACCTGTAAACAATCCTATTATAATTTTTTTCATGGATGACATTTTGCCTAATCGTCAAAGTTATTTTACAGTTATCAAAGTTGTTATGGGTAGCAGCCCTTCAGCATTTAACGTAACCTTTAGCTGGCCCGGCTTTAATCCTTTAACCATCACAAGTAATAGTCCTTTATAGATATGATGTTGTGCATCTTTGAGGGAATGCGTATCGGCAGGATTACCATTATCCATCCCTTCTACTACACCTGCCCCGGTGATCGTAACCTTAACCAGGTGATCAGCCTCCGGAACAAGGTTACCGTCTTTATCTACTACCCGGGCGCTGATAAATGCTAACTCATTTTTTTTGCTATCAATGATTTTGTTTTCTACAGAGAGCTCCAATCTGTAAGCAGCTCCGGATGTTTTGATCGTTCTTGATAATACCTGCTTTTTATTTTTGTAGGATACCGCTTTTAACTCTCCTGCTTCGTAAGGTATGCGCCACATTACATGAAAGGCTGTATCTATTTTTGTTTTTCTGCCCAGTGATTTGCCATTTAAAAAAAGTTCTACTTCATCAGCATTGTTGTAATACGCTTTTACATCTACTAACTGGCCCTGTTTCCAGTTCCAATACGGATACAGGTGCAATACCGGTTTCGTAGTCCACTCGCTTTGGTACATATAATAGACATCTTTAGGGAAGCCTGCCATATCGATAATACCATAATAAGAGCTGCGCGCAGGATAAGGATAAGGGACCGGTTCTCCCAGGAAATCAAACCCACTCCAGACAAAAAGGCCAGACATGTATTTGTACCGTTTCACCTGCCACCAGTTGTTTTCATGCGTTACGCCCCAATAAGCCGCTACGTTGTCATAAGCTGACACGGTGTAATCAGGGTTTCCATTTTCTACATATTTAAACTGTGAAGAGGACGGCCATAAACGCAGGGAGTCTGAAGGCATGTCATAATGTCCACGGCTCGCGAGTCCTGAAACGTTTTCAGAAGCTATTACTTTTACGCCAGGGTAATTTTTCTGAAAGTCTTTATAAGAATCTATCTTATAATTCAAGCCAACCAGATCTAATGCCCCGGATTGGTAGATGTAGTTTTTAGCAGGATCGCTTTCGCTTAATGCACAGGTAACCGGTCTTGTCGTGTCCAGATCTTTAACAATTTTTACCAACTCCCGTGTTAAGCTAATACCAGTGGAATCGAATTGTTCACGAATTTCATTTCCTATACTCCATATAATAACAGACGGATGATTACGGTCACGTTTCACCATATGCTCCAGATCCTTTTGATGCCATTCAGGAAAATCGCTGAAATAATCAAACTTGTTCTTCTTTTTGGCCCACATATCAAAGCTCTCGTCCATTACCAGGAAACCCATTTCATCACAAAGATCCAGTAACCTGGATGCCGGCGGGTTATGAGCCATACGAATAGCGTTAACACCCATTTCTTTTAATATCCTCAATTGTCTTCTTGCTGCAGACTCATTATACGCAGCGCCTAATGCGCCGAGATCGTGGTGCTGGCAAACGCCCAGTATTTTAAGATACTGACCGTTTAAGGAAAACCCGTTATCAACATCAAAATTGAAATAGCGGATACCAAATGCTGATGTATATTCATCCACCCATTTATTATCCTGGAACACTTTGGTAACCATCTTATACAAATATGGGCGATTAACTGACCATAAATGAGGCTGACTCACTGTCAGGGTCTGATAGTACTTATCATTCTTTGCTGTAGCAGCATTTACTTCACTTACCTTCTTTCCCTGCGCATCGTAAATGGTTGAAATGAATTTCAGAGCGCCTTTACCTTCCTGTTGCACATCATGTTCAATAGATACGGTAGCAGCCTGGTTATTCACAGCAGGCGTTGTAATAAAAGATCCCCAATGTTTGATAGCGGTTTTATTGGTAATTACCAACCGTACGTCCCTGTAGATACCCGATCCGGTATACCACCGTGAGTTAGGTTGTTGTGAGTTATCAACGCGTACGGCAACGGTATTGATCTGGCCGGCCGGTTTTAACCAGCGGCTCAATTCATAACGAAAGGCCGTGTATCCATAAGGCCATTTACCCAGGTATTGTCCATTGATCCATACTTCGCTATTTCTATGAACGCCGTCAAATTCGATATATACTTTTTTACCGGTACTGTTTATCGTGAAAGTTTTCGTGTACCAACCAATACCTCCAGGTAAAGCGCCTCCGGCATTTCTGGCAGGATGCGTAGAGTCGAATTGTCCTTCAATACTCCAGTCATGAGGAAGATCCAGCTTTCTCCATTTTTTTGAATCAAGGCCTGATTTAGCATAATTACTATCATCACCCAAAATAAAAGACCAACCTTTGTTAAAGTCGGTTATTTGCCTGGGCGCCTGTGCCATGCTAACCAATGGAAGCATGCTTATCAGCATTAAAAAATGTCGAACGGTCATTATACCTTTAATCATAGTTACCAATGAAATTTTTGATGCGTCTGTTATATCATTATCAGATATATAATAATTTAAAAATCCTATTCAGTTTCCGGGGCACCTGATCCAATTTGATCTTATCAGAACCTGAGACTGCTGCTGCCTTTATCTATCGAGGTAGCAACGGCTATTCCCCGGTTGTCTTTTGTATCTACGGCACAATAAAAATGATACACCACACCTTTATGCTTTAATACAAAGGATTTATGTGCATACTTTTTGTCAATGTCTATTGTCGAATTAACCAGGTCAGCTCCGTTCCAATCCGTCCAATTGATAAGATCATAGGAACACGCAAACCGGTTAAAGGTAGCGGTTTCTCTTCCCTTCCAAAAGGCGCCGAAATAAAACATCACCCATACATCACCAATTTTCTGTATTTGCGGATCACCGGTAATACCCCGTGAATGATGTACCACGGGCTCCCGCTGGAATCTCTTCCAGCTCACCATGTCGTTGGACACCGCCATACCAATGCGTTCATACCAACGGGTTGGTTTATTATTGGGCAAGGAATCTCCTACAGCGTTATAGTACATGATAAACTTATGCCCGGTTTTCCCCACTTTATCTTCTATTACGTAACTCTTGAATAACTTATTCCGGTTCTCCCACCAACTCACGTCAGTGTCAGATGACGCAAGTACCGGATGATCGAGTCGTTGCCACTCAAACGCCTGTGTAGGCTTTTTAGAAGTGTAGGCCATCCCAATTGATAGCGGCTCCGGCTCATACCCGGATGAAGAACCTCCAAAATATGACATCCAATACTTACCATCGTATTTACCTAATTGATAATCTCCGCCCCATTTGGTATCCACTAATGCATTGTAACCCGCTTTCTGGTTTTTATCCCATCCTTCTTTTGTAAAAGACATCTGGCGACCCAGGTTTTTCCAGTGCAAAAGGTCCCTGCTACTGGCCAGCCATGTTTCGTATCCCTTACCGTCGAAAGCTATATAACTCATATACCAGTTATTGCCTGATTTGTAAACGGTAGGACAATCAATTTTCTTACCGGTATCAGGTGGCAGTAACACCAGGCCATATTTATACGGCGTTTTAACTTCCTCATATACTTTTTGCATTGCTACCTGTGGTACAACAACAGGCTGTTGCGCCTGTATCAAACCAGCAGTAGTCAAACAAATCAAAATCAATATGCAGTACTTCATTTCTATTTTTTTATGGAAAATTCATAGGCACCTGAGCCAATCTTTACAGGCTGCTTTTTATATTCGGCCGGAAAATAAATAGTGGCCTTGCTATTAGGTGGAATCGCTACACTCAAATTAAAACTGTCTCCTTCTATTTTCCAGTTTACCGATATCAAACCATTTACTGAATGATAAGTAGCCTTGGCGTCTTTAATATCTCCAACCGGCTGCGGTTTTATCTCAATATCCTTAAAACCAACTGAACCCGGCGCCTGACCAATACCGCATAAGCCTGTGTAAAACCACTCCATTAAGTGCCCTAACATAAAATGATTGTTGGAAACATTAGGCAAAGCCTGCCAGGATTCTGTTAATGCCGTAGCACCCTTTGCCAACTGGTAACCATAACCCGGCACATCGCTGCGACTATTCATATCACAAATCACATCTGATCTCCCGGCAGCTTCCAGTGCTTTTAATACATATCGATAACCAATATCGCCTGCCGTCAACCGGTTATCTTTACTTCGGATGTCATCAACCAAATGAGCCAGTACAGCATCATAATCCTGCGGCTCCACCAGCTTCATAAACAATGGGATCGCGTTGGAAGTCTGACTACCCGATCCGTATTGTTTAGTTACCGGATTAAAATATTTTTTGTTAAATGCGACCTTGATGTCAGATGCTATTTTCTGATACATGCCAGCATCTTCTGTTCTCCCCAATACCCTGGCTACTTGTTCTAACAAATGCGCATCGTAATAGTAATAAGCTGTAGCTGTTAACCCCATTGGCGTTAATTGTGAGAACCCTGGCCTGTTGGGTCCCAGGTCGTACCAATCGCTTAATCCATGCATCAGGATAAAGCTGCTGTCTTTCGACTGCAGGTACTTAAAGTAGCGCTGCATAGTATTGTAATTCTCCGTCAGCAAGCGCTTGTCTCCTGTCCACTGGTACATATACCAGGGAAAAATAATAGCAGTACTTCCCCACTCAGGCGAATCTCTAAAATAGCCGTCGGCAAAGTGCATCTCGGTGAACTCGGGTATAGTGGAAGGCACTAGTCCATCGGCTAGTTGTTGCGTACGTATATCCCGCATTATTTTATGCGCAAAAGAAACAATATCGTAATTGTGTTGTATGGCATTACCCATCAAATGCACCTGCTCCTGCCATCCGAGCTTTTCGCGGTGCGGGCAATCAGTAAACACACTGGTGAAATTGCTATTCAAGGCCCATTGAATCAGTTCGTGCGTTTTATTAAACAAGTCGCTGGAGCTACGGAAACTCCCGTTAACGGCAGCGCTGTTGCGTAAATGCCATCCTTCTATTTTCTGGATAGCAGGATACTCCTTATAAGCAGATCCTTTAGGCTCTGCACCTACAACCTGTAAATACCTGAATCCGTAATAGGAAAAACGGGGATTCCACTTTTCGATGCCATCCCCTTTCAACACATAGGTATATACATGTGGTGAACCGGTATGCTTCTGGTTGGCAGTACCACTATCTGTTAAAAGCTCAGCAAGCATAATACGTATGGTGTCTCCTTTTTTCCCATGCACTTCTATATATGGAATGCCCGAAAAGTTCTGACCCAGATCGTAAACCCATACACCTGGCTTCAGCTTCTTTTGACTAACCGGTGTAAAACGTTGCATTAGCTTTACCGGCATGCCCAGCTGCGCAACCAACTCCGGACCGGTAGTGGTTACCGCGTTCTGCCAGGCGGCATCATTAAAACCCATTTTATCCCATCCTTTTTTCTCCAGGTTGGCATCATAATCTTCCCCGCCATAGATACTTGAGAAATAAACTGGTGATGGCGCTGCTTTCCAGGAGGCGTCGGAAACAATATTATCTGTGGTACCGTCTGCATATTCTACTAATACGCGTGCGATCATTTTAGGATAGCCATAAGCTCCGGTCATCTTACGATACCGCTCTCCGGGGATATAATAAAACCCATTTCCCAGCATAACGCCTAACGCATTCGTTCCGTTACGTAATTGATCAGTAATATCAAATGTTACATATTGGGCCTGTTTTGCATACTGCGTCCATCCGGGATCTAAAAAATGGTCACCAACTTTACTGCCATTAATGCTCATTTCGAAATGACCAAGACCCGAAATGAATACCGTGGCAGCTTTGATATCCTTCGTTACGGTAATATCTTTCCTGAATAGCGGCAGCACATCAGGTCGTTTGCCCCATTCCTTTTTACCGCTTCCATGCATTAATGGAACATACCGGTTACTATCCGGTAACTCACTATAGGCAATCCAGCGAGCGCCTTTCCAATCACCCGCACTCCAAAGGCCTGTTCTCCAGGAAGCGGGCTTGCTAAAGGATGATTCCTGTCCCTTCTGATCCCAAACCATTACTTTCCAATAATACTTTGTAGCAGGTTTTATGAAAAGACTTTTAGGTAATACCTGTTGATTATCGTTGCCGGTTACTTTTTTTGAATCCCAGATATTAGCCTTGTCGTTTACCAATAGCGCACTATCATCTGAAACCAGGATGCGGTATGCAGCCTGTATGGTATTTTTCTCAAAAGCCTGTATTTCCCAGGTCAAAAGAGGTTGAGCTGTTTCAATCCCGATCGGGTTCACGGTGTACTCGCAGCGGGGATTCAACACACGTAAAAAAGCTAGCTGGGCATTCAACTGACCCATGCTCCAAACAAAAAACAGAACTAAACCAAATTGCTTCATGTACGCTTTATTAACTGCTTATTGTATATCAATATTAGACACAATCAATCCATTTGCATTCCGTGTAATCAATTTCACCTTGTAGTTCCCGGCGTTGATCATACTGCCAGTATTTATAGTAATATAATTCCATTTTCCCGGCCTGGTTGTTTTAAATACTACGGGCTCATCTGCCATTTTGTTATTGCCTATATCGAATAATTGTAGCGTTCCCATTACATCCTGCTCAAGCGGACTATTATACTTAAAGGTTATCGAATACACATCAGCTACACCGGTGATTATAGGCCAGGTTATTTCTGCGTGATCATTATTCTTCACCACCGTACGCTCGCCGCCGGCTATTAGTTCTTTACCTACATTATGATTCACGACAGCTACATCTGCCTTATAAGATGTAGTCGGTTTAAGGTCGTATGCAGGTTGCATGTTAGTGGCCGGTAAAATACCAATCAGTGCAATATTTTTCTGGTCTATCACTATTTCCCTGCCCGCTTCAATACGTTTACGGTATATATCATACTTTTTACCACCCGCCTCATCACTTATAATCGAATCGCTCAGGCGCTCAAAATCTTTTAATACTGATGCTTTTTCTTTCGCAATAGCCATATATACGTCGAGGGTATCATTAGCTACAAACCGGAGCTTTGTATGATCCGTTTGAGACAAGCTGATCCAGTCGGCCCCAAATAATGCAGGAGCCAGCTTATATATACGGTTGGCCTGATTGGTAAATAATTTATCACCCTCATCCAGCCAGGCATTGAAAGCGCATCCATTACATTTCAGATCCCCGATCATTTCAAAAGCAGGTATTGGCCTTACCTTTTTATTAACAGAAGCGATAGCAATAGCAGCAATAATTGCCTGCCCGGCTTTAGTATTCGGGAAGGATATTCTCAATAAGCCATTTGATACTTTTGCCGTCACCGTCTTTTTTAATGCCTTATTCAACCCTGCTTCCTTCCAGATATCCAAATCTTCTATTACAGTTTGACCGTTAACGGCCACATCAAATAAACGCATCGCCCCCGCTTCCATAGATCCGTCCACACCCAGCCAGGGTTCAACAAAATATAATTCAATTTCGTAATTACCGTTAGGTAGAGGGAACTGGTAGTAGAGTTGATGAAGTCCATACCTGAATGACTGAAACAACTCCCAGTCTTTTGTGCCTTTTATAGCAGCATTGGTTCGCCGCTGGCTGGCAAAAAAAGCCGGCATATTATCAAAAGCATTGGTCCATGAAGATGAACCCCAATACTTACTCCCAGCATTTGGAGGCAAGGCCTTGTCGGCGCTCCATTTACTGCCCCATTCATCAACGTAATCAGCACCGCCGCAATTAACCCTGTATACATAATTCAATCCGGGTTTAGGTTTTAGCAAGGATGTTTTTGAAGGTCTTAATGCTGCGACTCCCGGTGCTTCGGGTAAATGATCCAGGAAAATTGTATCCCTTGCTACGGGTTTGCCATTTACGTACCCTACCGCATATAAAATATTATATTGAATATTGGCTTTATTAAAAATAAAATGCGTTCCAAATCCGTTGTGCTTTTGTTTACCCAAAGAAACTTGTCCCAGGTCGTTAAAAAGTTCCACCGCTTCACAATTTGAATAAACCATGATCGAATCTTTTAAGCCGGGCTTCATCCAACGATTGGGCCAGGTATGCGAAGCGATATATACTATTGGTTCTTTTTGAGCAGAGACATAGTTACTACGGAACATATAAAAAATATCGGTAGGTTCTTCCCAGGGCGTTAGCATTCCCTTGTAATTTACAGGGCCGATACGATCCAATTCTCTCAATCCTTCTCCACCCTGTACCCTGCCCGGGTTATCATGTGAAGTCAGTAACCAGAAGAAATGCCCGGCCACACTATCTTTCACTGATTCCGCCAAACGTACTTTCTTTTCCATTAATTGTGTAAAACGATCTTCGCTAACCGGACCGTTTTGCTGATAACCTCCTTCTGTATGAAGATCGAGCGTACGCCAGGCGCCATACTCTCCTACTAATACCTGTTTCTTTAAATCTTCACCGTAAGTATCCGGATTACCTCCGTAAGTACCTGTCCAGTTTTGCGGCACATCCCAGTCGGTGCCTTCTCCCCCATTGCAGGTGGTTACCAATCTTTGTGAAGCTGATGTAGGATCCAGCTCGCGAATCAATTGAGTACACTCTTTGGCAAACGCTTCAGGTATCTTACTTTCATTTTGCAAACCCCACAATACTACTGAAGGATCGTTTCTCCTTTCGATAACCCACTCTTTAAGTAGCTGCTTAAAGTTAGCCTTGAATTCCGGTGTATCGTACCAAACATGTGCCGATAACTGTGTCCACCATAGAATACCTTTCTGGTTAAACAGCTTTCCATATAACAGGTTATGCGGTTGATGACCGTCGCGAAAAGCATTAAACCCTGCAGCTTCCATCCACTTTACTCTTGCAGCAACCTGCTCTTTCGAAAAAGCATGGCTTTGTCCGATTAGATGTTCATACTCAGCCACGCCATTAATGAACACAGGTTTACCATTGAGATAAAACTGGTTGGTTGCCGTTTTCCAATTAACGGTTCTGAAGCCGAAATCTGTTTCCAACCGGTCTATCTCCGAGCTTCCTACTTTTATGATGGATACAATCTTATACAAATAAGGATCTTCTACGGACCAAAGATTTACTTTGGCAACATTGATATTCTTCGTTGAAAACTCCAGATTACCGGTTGCTTTAAGAGCTCCTTTTTCCTTTACAGTGCTTATAGTGGTACCATTCTTATCAACAAGATTATGAATAACGGTAAACAACTTTTGCTGTGTGCCATAGTTCT
Organism: Paraniabella aurantiaca; assembly: GCF_050309965.1. Lineage (NCBI taxonomy): Bacteria > Pseudomonadati > Bacteroidota > Chitinophagia > Chitinophagales > Chitinophagaceae > Paraniabella > Paraniabella aurantiaca. The sequence continues at coordinate 1,041,101 of NZ_JBLOSY010000002.1, forward strand.
TAATAGTGGTATTAATATTCAGCACCGCAGTATTACCATTAAGCGTTGCCCAGGCATGTACGCCAAAAGGTTCAATCCGCAAGTCGTTAGTTACAATGAGTTGCACCGGCCTGAAGATACCCATGGGTTGTGAACCTTCGCTGAACCCACGTTCATCGCTGCATCCGCCACATACCCAGGGAAGATCTTTAATAAACGGTGGATGCCATGCTCGGACAGCCAGTAAGTTATCGGTCCCGTCTGTTTTGATATAATTGGTTACGTCAATGGTAAAAGTAGTACGGCCACCTGCGTGCTCTCCCACCTCCTGCTCATTCAGGTAAACCGTTGCATAAGATCCTACTCCTTCAAAAAACAGGAAGAAACGTTTGCCGGCTTTCGACTGTTTCAGTTTAACGGTTCTGCGGTACCATGCATCACCATGTTTATTGCCATGCAGCAAACGGCGATAACCATGATAGTCATCCCAATTGTGCGGAACAGTTACCTGCTTCCATTTACTGTCATCAAATTTAGTTTGAAAAGCAGGCGCAATGGGGGTTTCGTCATTTCCAGCGATAGTACGCCAGTTGCTGTTCAAATCGATTGCGATCCGTTTAGCCAAAGGCTGCCCGATGGCAAGGCTACTCAATAAAAAACTCGCAATGGTCGCCAACGCAGTTATAGCTGTGGCTAATAATTTGTTCTTGCAAGCCAAAATACGGCTTACACCAATGATAGTAAATCCTTTTAATACGTTTTTATTGTTGCTGCAGTGATCCATTAAATTGATACGTTCTGTTTTGTTCAGTTGAAAGACTTACGACATGATCTTTATAACGAAGATGTAATGGCTGGCCTGCTAATGATTTTACAGTAACGGCCTGTAACACCCCTTTACTCCATTGAATAGAAAGCTCAAAGCCGCCACGGGCTTTTAGTCCTTTCACTTCTCCCTCGGGCAATGCCGAAGGCAAGGCAGGTAATATATCTACATATTTGGTATGGCTTTGTAATAACATTTCTCCAATACCTGCAGCGCCTCCAAAGTTCCCATCAATCTGGAAGGGCGGATGTGCATCAAATAAATTGGGATAACTTCCGGCACCACCTTTTACAGGGCTCAACAACATTTGTATTAGTTTATAAGTGTGATCGCCATCTAAAAACCTCGCCCATAAATTAATTTTCCAACCCAGGCTCCAACCGGTTGCTGCATCTCCCCTGTACAATAAAGATTGTCGTGCCGCTTTTACCATATCAGGAGTTTGCTCCCAGTTGATTTCACTACCCGGATATACCGCCCATAAATGAGACACATGGCGATGCTTATCGGTTGTATCATCCACATCCTGCATCCACTCCTGCAACTGGCCATAGCGACCAATAGTATTTGGAGCAATCTGGCGATATTGTGTTTCCAGCTTTTTCCTGAATGCTTCATCAACCTTTAAAACAGCACCGGCATCTATCACAGATTTAAATAAATTCCGGATGATCTGGTGATCCATTGTTGGTCCTGCGACTAAGCCACCATGCTCAGGCGAGTTGGAAGGCGTGCTGATCAAATAACCTGTTCCAGGATCTTTAACCAGGAAGGCGCTAAAGAATTCTGCAGCACTCCTCATCAGCGGGTAAGCGGTGTCTTTTAAAAATTTGTTGCTTTGTGTATAGAGATAGTGCTGCCATAAATGGTCGCAAAGCCAGGCACCGCCGGTGACCCATATCCCATGATTAGAGGCGTTGATAGCCGCCGTACCTCTCCATAGATCTGTATTATGATGCAGTACCCATCCCGGTGCATTGTAGTATTGTTTAGCGGTTTCCCTTCCTGAAACGGAAAGCTCGCGTATCATTTCAAACAATGGTTGCTGGGTCGCTGATAAATTCAAAAGATCAGAAGGCCAGTAATTCATTTCAGCATTGATATTGGTGGTGTATTTACTGCCCCACGGCGGAGAAAGCAGATCGTTCCAGATACCCTGCAGGTTGGCCGGACGCGTACCGGGACGCGAACTGCTGATGACCAGATAGCGACCATATTGCAGGTACAAGGCTACGAAATCCGGATCATTATTGTTTAATGCAAATTCGTTTAGACGCCGGTCAGTCGTAAGAGCTGAACGACCGGCGTTGTTATGACCCAGGCTGATCGAAAATGTATTGAAATAACTTTGATACTCTTTAATATGCGCGTCGTTAACCTGTTGCCAGCTTTTATTTTTTAGTTTGTTAAGACTGGCCCATGCCAGCTGCGACGGATTAGCAGTTACATCTTTATAATTTCTGTAATTAGTATTGGCTGTAAGCCAGGTGGTCACTTCATCGGCGCCGGTTACTACTAATTTGTTCTCCTTAACCAATACCGATCCGCCTATTGCACGTATATTCAAATAGCCAACGCCTTTTAATGCGCCATCCCTCACATTAACTTCTAGGCTTACCGTATTGCCATCAATCCTCTTTACGCTGTTTGATTTGTGAGGACTGCTCAATTCAGCCGTGAAGCTGACGCTCTTATTCCTACTGGCGGTGAAACGAACACACATCGCCTGGTCGGGTGCGCTTACCAGGTACTCCCTGGAAAAAGTTGTACCTTTATAGCTATAAGTCATTGTTGCTTTGGCCTTAGCTATATCTAATGTGCGTTTGTAATCGGTAACCGTAGACTCCTCTACATCAAATAAAAAATTTAAATCACCAAAGGGCTGGTAAGCGGCCTGATACTGACCTACAGCAGGCACATCCGTATCCTGGATAAAATATTTCCATTGACCATTGATTGACAACTTCTGTGATGCGGCTTCATTCACCGGGTATACGCCAATGTGATTGGACACATCCTTGTAACCCATTATGCCCCCTTTGCCGGCGAAATTGATCACTAGTATAGCGATGGTATTTTTTCCGGCTTTTAAAGCCGAAGCTGGTATTACATAATTACGCGCGTCTGCATTCGCCTGAGATCCCACCAGTACACCATTGATATAAGTAAAATCCTGGTCTGTTATTTTGTTAATATCAAGCTTCAGATCTTCGCCGTTCCATTTAGCAGGTAAATCAAATTGATAGCGAAACCATACCGCTCCGTCCATTCCCTCAAAGCCCTGTGTTTCCCAGCCTTCATAGTGGGGTACCGCCATCGTTTTCCAGGACGTATCGTTGTAGCCCGGCTGTGAAGGATTATTTTTTAACTGAAGAATAGCCTGCACTTTTTTTAACCAGGCCTCCCTGTTTCCTTCATTAGATTTCAGGCCTAAAAACTCCCGACCCGCCAGTTCTTCAGCCTGCTTCTGCTTTCCTGCAAACAGCAACCCCCGTATGGTATCCAGGTATTTATAAGCGCCTTGTTTATTATAATTACGAGGGTAACCGGTCCAAAGCGTTTCTTCATTGAACTGTACCCGATCATTTTTAACGCCTCCAAATACCATGGCTCCAATTCTTCCATTACCTATTGGTAATGCTTCAAACCATTTGGTGGCGGGTTTATCATACCATAATGTAAGGTCTTGATCCTGGGCATTAATGGTTGTAAATCCCATCGAAAGAGCCAGACCAACTGATAATTTCAAAAGAGATATTTTAGCGGGCATACTGTTCTATTAATTACGTTTAATTTCTTTTGTGTCTACTTCTTTTCCTACCAGTATCAGCTCATTGGTAAAAAGGTTATTTCTTAAATTGATATCCCGGCTGTCCGCGCCGGTTATTTCAAGATACTTTTTGGTATCACTAAATGGCCAGTTATTTTGGAGTGACACTCCCCTGGTATTGTTCAGCGTGATCACAAATTTGTCTTCAATCGGTTTAGCCGTTTCAAACCCGTTTACTAATAGGCGCTCCACATTGTCAGCTTTCAAAGAGCTACCTACAGTAGTATTTACTCTTACATTCTGCAATTGAATATCTTTTGCATTTCTGATAGTAATACCGCGCTGTGCCTCAAATACTACATCGTGCAAGCTAATTTCATTCACCGGCATTTCTTCAATGCCATTGATATACATGGCTTCATTGGTATAAGCAGTGATATTGCTGAAGCGTATGTTACGGAACGTTGGCGTGCGTTCGGTAACGGGCTCGGGAGCAGACTTCGCATACTCCATATCCAATACAATAGCCTGATCTTTGATATTTTTCATGATGATATTATCTACGCGAATATCTTCAACTACACCACCACGACCTCTCACTGTTTTTAAGCGGATCCCCCTGTCCGTACCATCAAACACACAATTGCTGATGGTGATTTTTTTTACGTCTCCACTCATTTCGCTACCGATTACCACACCGCCATGACCACTTAACATCGTACAATTGGTAATAGAATAATTTTCTGCAGGTTTAGCTTTGGCACGCCCCGGCTGATCCTTACCTGATTTGATAGTGATACAATCGTCTCCCACACTAATAAAACAATCGCTGATACGTACATTGCTGCAACTTTCAGGATTAATGCCGTCTGTATTAGGCGCCAAACGCTGTGGATTCAATACCGTTACCGCATGAATCGTTACGTTATCACAAAACTCGGGATTAATAGTCCAGAACGGAGAATTACGAAAAGTAACACCTTGTATCAGAATATTTTTGCTATGCATAAACTGAACCAACGGAGGACGCAAAAAACCTCTTTTCATTTGTTTAGGGTCATCGGGCAATAAGATATCCTTGTTTAAACGATCGAACTCATATTGCCACTTGCTGCGAGGTTGATCCGCTTTATATCCTTCTACAAAATCCCACCATTTTTTTCCATGACCGTCAATAATGCCTCTCCCGGTAATGGCTATATTTTCTACATTATTGGCATAAAACAACGGGGAGAAGCTGGTTACATCCACCCCTTCGTAGCGGCTTTCTACCATGGGCAGGTAATCATCAAAATCATTACTAAAATGAAGTTCAGCTCCCGCATCTATGAAAAGGGTGATATTGCTTTTAAAATGTATGGGGCCTGTGAGATATTTTCCGGCAGGGAAATACACTGTACCTCCTCCGGCTTTTGCAGCTGCATCAATCGCTTTTTTAATAGCCTGGGTAGCTTTGGCACTGCTATCTCTTTTTGCTCCAAATTTAGTTACATCATAATATTGTTGCGCTGCTGCGCTAAAGCCAACACAACAAACCATTAAAAACAAAAAAAAATGGATTACACCGGGGCAAGACCTCTTCATATTGTAGAATCGTTTTAACTAAATTTCTTTAATTTATTTACGCCAACAACGTGTAATAATGTTAGGTTCAAAACGTTGTGCGAAACGCAATAAAGATAGCAGCCATTATTTTAAAACTAATGGCGATATTTATTTTCAGCTTGTACTTTTTTACTATTTGGGGTTGAAGGTCGGCGAACTTTTACATCAATTGTTTATATATCGCTCCTACAGAGCTTTATATCCTAATTGATACATTCTTCTACCAATATTTAAGTCCTGGCGGACTTAAAATTGCACATAATATAAGCCAATTAAAAGCAATTATGGGCCTGCAAAGTAACGGTGCTCCTTGCTATATCTGTTGATTATGTGTCGCGTCTACGGAGCCTCATACAAGCCTCTTTTTCTACCAATGCTGCCGTTCGTACGAGACTATGTCCCCAATGACATAACTGTCATACACATTCGATAATAACGTCTTCAGGATATATATATAAATTATAAGAAACTTGTTTCCAACAGCATTCAGTCCCGGAGGGACCAGATATTGGTAACGCGGCTTTTAATAGTCCGATAACGAATCCTGCAAGGACGACATATTGCCGTAAATCAGTGTGCTGGCATCTTTTACTCAAACAACCAATCAACCTGTTTCCTGTTACCACTTTCATATAAACCAGCGTCATAGATACGTAAAAGCGACTCCCCATCAACAAAACCCAGTATCAATGCTACACCTTTTGCCAGCTTCAATGTATTAGTACCCGTTTTAAATTCATAGCTGTGTACATGCAACTGAGGTAGGCCAGGTATGATCATGGCATTTGCAATTTTAGTATCAGCCTGTCCGTAATCGTTGGCAGTGGCATTGGTTTCCAGCTCAGGCTGCTTCAGGTAGGTAGTATCTACTGTGAAAGCAGCTTTCTGGGGTTTTAAGAAACCTACCAATACCTTTACCGGACGATCATTGGTAAAAGTTATTTGAGTACCCTTTGCTATTTGTTGTTGAAAAGAAGTTTTTAACCCTTTCACCCCCTTGAGCTCATGAGCAAATGACCTTATGGCAAAGCTGGTATCAGTAAAAGGTTGAGCCAGGCTATCGATTGTATAATACTGACCCTCTGTGGCTAGTTGAACCTTAGCATTGCTTAATGGAGCAATGTACTGTGCTGCTCCCGGCTTCACCTGTTTCAATGAGTCGATTTTATGTTGAAATACAGTTACCTCTTTTTCAAAAACGGGTAACACATCGTACCAGTTCTTATACTTCCCCCCCTGCCCTGTCAGCGGAATTTTCCTGGCACCCGTCTGCATACTATTGGCATACAGGTAAGTTCCCTTGGTTAATTCAGTAAGCGCTTTGTACCATTTTACGCTTTCTTTTAATAGAGGTAAAGCTTTATCCAGATCCTTAATGTCGTTAGAATATTTATAACGCAATACCTGCAATGCCGCTTCGGCTTTAAACGCAAAATGATAAGCCATTGCCCTGTAACTGTACGCATCATTTTTTATACGTTCAAATTCTGCTTTGTCTTTCTTCACCAGTTTTACTGCGTCGATGGTAGCTACTGCTTTATCTCCATGCGCTTTAACATCGTTGATAACCTTAATTGGAGTTTCGCCTATATGCGGTTTGCCGTTCCACTCTTTATCAGCATACTCGGCCAACGATTCACCTTCAGGACTTTCCGCTTCATACAACAAAGTAAAGAGACCGAAACGATAAGGATTGATGAGCTGCGTCATCAACATACCCAGGTTAAGCGTCTGCCGGTTGCCATCTGTTATGCCAAAACGTCTTAAGAGCTTGGGCGATATCTCTCCCATTTCCTCGTAAGATTTCAAAATATTACCTCCATCAGTTTCCGATACACCAAACTGATCGGCCAGGTTTCGATTCCAATAAATAATCTCTGCAGAACGGTCTCTCTTCGCTTTCCAGGCATACCGACTCCAGGCCTTGTACCAGAGCCAGTCCCGCTCAATCTGCAATAGTCTTTTCCCACCTTTTACACTGTCGGCGGTATAAGGCCAGTCCCAATACGAAGCCTGCGGATATAAATGAAGACCATTACCGCCCATCACTTCGTGCATGCCAATTACCGAACGCTGAATAAAATCAGCCGAACCATAACGTAAAGGTTCCAGGTTGGCCAGGATATGTACGTTCTCTATCTGCACGGAGCCCAGTTTGCTTAGCTTTTGATGCAACTCGGCCCAGGCACCACGTGGTCGGTCGTAAGTAAGCGCTTCTCCGTTAAACTTAGCTTCAGTATATAAATTTTTATACAATGGTAATGCGGCATCCATTACTGCAGGCGCGTCAGTATCGTGTGCCCGCAAAACGATCGGAGGTTCTTCTGTTTTGCCTAATGCTTTTAAGCCATCTTTTACACCCGGAATGATCGTCTTTGTAAACCAGTCGATATCATCCTGACCAACACCTTCCATGGCTTCACCTAAACATACCATCAATCCTACATTTGGATATTTTTCTACAAAAGCAGCTATGGACTTCTGTGTATAATCTGCAATAACAGGTATAATGGGTCTTTCACGTTCCTGTGTTTTAATACCGTGCTTCTCTGCGAAAGGTTTAGATACGATAATATTATAAAACATCTGGATTACCCAGATACCCCTTTTATCAGCCTCTGTAGTAAGAAAACGAAAAATGTCTTCATTCTTTTTAAAAGTAGCATCATCTACTTCGACAGCATAAGGATAATCTTTTAATTTAACCAATGACGCAAACGGATGGCCGTTCCAGAGATAGAGAGAATTCATCCTGTTATTGACCATTGAGTCTAATACCTGTATCCATAGTTTTTTATCGTACAGCCAGGGAAATGTTTGCGGCGTATAAGGATACTCGTAAACCGTACGACCCGGTAAGTAATAGGGTTTTTGTAGCCCGATACATTCGCCGCGCAATACCATTTCCGGCGCGTCCTGCAGGTTAATAGATAAAGGCAGTTTTTTCAATTCAGCCGATTGGTCTGCCAGCTCTAAGCAGCCGTATAATAAACCTGATGCATCGGCTCCTGAAATACGAATTATACTTTTAGAGGATTGAATGGAATAACCTTCTTTTTTAAGATTGCTGTTGAAATCCTCCTCAATGACAATCAGCTTTTGGTTAGCCTGGTTGTTTTTACCCGTGGTTGGTACAACATATACCATGTACCCGATTTTCTGCAATTTGTTTTTCAACAACTCCACCCCGTACACAACCCTTTGTTGTTTTGGAAGTGGATTCACTATTATCACTTTTTCGCCCGCCGCTGCTAAAGCAACATTCGCCCAAATAAAAAATACTAATACTCCTATTATTCTGTTCATTCGACTAATCCGTTATTAGGTTCAAAAAAAATCACCTGTTATTACTCCGCCTTTCTCATTGCTGGTATAAGCTGCTTCAACGCAAATCATAGTTTCCAGGGCATCATCAATACTATTTTCGGGTTTATCAATAACACCAGCTTTTGCCAGCTGCATCTGCTGCATGGTTCCGATAAAAGCGTGCGGAAACCAGGTTCCATCTATTGTTTTTGTTTGCCACTGTGCCTCCTCCCCTTCTTCAGCAATGATGTATTCAAAACTATCAGGCACTCCGTGGGGGTAATTGATCAGGGCTCCAAAGGTTATTTTAACCGCACCTCTTGTTCCTTCAATCTTCACATACGACTCCTGCTTATGGTAACTGTAATTGTGGTTATGATTGGTGTGGATGGCAGCACGTACCATATCACCATAATCCATTATAATATTAGATTTTACCGAAGCCAGTTGCGTTGCTTCCGGATGCTTAAAAGTGCGCGCATATATCTTAGAAGGGGTACCTAAAAAAGAGCGGATCAGATCTATGTAATGAATACTATGATAATTGATCTCCATTCTTTTTTTAGAAAATAAGAACTCCCACAGGTTCCAGGGTGTATGCACATTTACATATACTTCCAGGTCTGTTATTGTTCCTATCTTTCCGTCAGCAATCATTTTTTTTGCTTCCAGCATATAGGGTGCAAAACGCATCTGGAAATTAACACCTGCCAGTAATTGCTTCTTTTTAGCAATAGCATGAATAGCTTTAGCTTCTTCGAGGCTTTCACCATAGGGTTTCTGAATTAATACCGTTGCACCATCAGGCAGTTGCTCTAATACCGGTATGATCTCTGACGCAGGCAATGCAAAATCATAGATCGCATTGGTACCATGTACTGCCACCATCTCTTCCAGGGTATCATACACTTTTTCGATACCAAATTTTTCGGCAAGGGATATTGCTTTTTGTTTATTGCGATTTGCGATGCCTGTAACCTTATACCCGGCAATCTGGTAAGCAGGCAAATGAGCATCGGCTACGATACCACCGGCTCCAATAATACAAAGAGGCGCGGCCTCATTATTATTTGTCATATCAGGTTCCTCCCAGGTAATTACCGTAAGTGAGCACCACTACGGCTAATAAAAGAATAAATAGTGCAAATCCCAATGCGCGGCGTGTTATAGCCCTGGTAGCTTTCCACTCTTTCAAAATAACCCCTACCAATGAACTAAAAAATACCAGCATGATCATATGTATCGCCCAGCTGGAAAACTCATATTTTCCCAGCCGCACATGTCCTAATCCGTAAAAGAAAAATTGCCCGTACCAGAGCATGCCTGTAATCAAAGCCATCAGGTAATTAACGCCAAGCCCGCTTTGCCCGGTTGATGCATATTCAGACAAGGTTTTATTTTTTAAATGAAGCCACAGTGTATATATCAACGTGGTTACAAATGCACCTGTGTTGGAGAACAGGTATACAACGTTCACCTGGAAATCTCCGGCACCATAGTTCGCTGCAATATCCGATATGGGTTTACCCGCACTGATTGCGAAGCCATAAAAAGCCGACAACACACCCGCCAGCAAACATAAGGGCAATCCTTTTTTAAAAGAAAAACCAGCCTGACTTTGTGAAACATCTTTTTCTTTCAACCGGCCGGCCACTCCGCAAAATGCAATTCCGGCAGCACCTAAGATCACACCTGTTAAAATCCATTGCCCGCCGGTGCCACTCAAAGCATCACCCAATGTGCCGGCCATCATTGGAGGAACCAGGGTTCCTAAAACACAGGAGATACCTACAGATATGGCATAAGTTAAAGAGAAACCGATATGTTTAATAGCCATGCCAAAAGCCGTTCCGCCCACTCCATAAGCCATGCCCAAAAGGAAGGAATTACGCATCGCCTCACCGGGTGCTTCTGATAATACCTTGCCTAATGAAGGGATGGTAAGCCAGGCTACCAGGATCGGCAACAATAACCAGCAAACCGATGCCTGTGCCAGCCAATAGGTTTGCCAGCTCCAGCCCTTAACCTTTTTTTCAGGAGTATAGCATAATGATGCAGAAGCAGCTCCAACTCCATGAAAAAATATACCGCCGAATAATTGCATATCTGAGGTTAATTTGTAGAACCGAAGTTCCCGTTTAAAGGTTAAGATTATAAAATGCTATCGCATTTTCGCTGAATATCCTGTTTTGAGTATGTTCGTCTGATACCAACTCTTCAACTACCTGTTTGTAAACCGCCCAGGTATGAACATAGGAGCCTCCCAGTAATGAAACCGGCCAGTCTCCTCCCAGGAAACAACGTTCAGGACCGAATTCGATTAACACAAAATCAACATAGGGTTTAATGTGCTCTGCTGTAAAATTTTCTTTTCCGGCTGTAGTTCCCAGACCTGATATCTTACAATAAAACTGTGGGTGCAACGCCGCCTCCTTCATCAACCTTCCCCATTCTCCAAATCTTTCTCCTGCCTGGATAGGCGGCTGATTGAGATGATCAAATACCATTCTAAGCCCGGGAACTTTCCCGGCAACTTCCAAAGCTGTTTGAATGTGAGTTGTTTTCACTCCTACTACATCATAAGGTAACTGGCGTGCAGACAATAATTGTAAGCTTTCAATAACCGCATCCTGCAATAACCATTGATCGTCGGGCTCATCATGTATTAAGTGCCTTACCCCTTTAAAATATTTTTCTCCTGATAATACAGATTGCAGCAACTGGTCTGTCTTTGCCGGATTTAAAAGTGGCAACCAACCTACAATTCCTTTAATCCAATCGTACTTCACCGCGGCCTCTATCATCAATGCCGTATCGTCCAAGGTATTGTCTGCCTGAACCACTATTCCTCCTGATACGGAAGCAGCTAAACGCGGCTCTTCGAGATCTTCGAGATTATAATTTTTATTGAGTAAATCCGGGGCAGCTTTCAACCAATCATAGGCAGATCGTTCCAGATTCCAGATATGTACATGCGTATCGATTATCATAATGGACTTTCAATCATACCGATACCAAACGATTATAGCCTATTTGGCATCAATAATTTCAGGCTTCACCCCGATATCAAATTTAAGATCAATTTCGTTATTATGCTCTCCCAAACCCGGCGCACCTATATTGCCCGAAAGGTGCTGGCCATCTATTGTGATGGGTGACCGTGTCGTTTTTATAGAAATTCCGTTGCTTGTTTTTACCACCACTTCCATATTTAACACCTGGTAGCCCTCTTCTTTTGTCAACTGCTCATAATCAAACACCCTGGAACACCAGATACCTGCCGGTTCGAGAATATCTAACCAATAAGACGTTGTATTGTTGAGAAGATGGCGCGCTAATGCCGATTTTATTTCATCTCTTTTATCGAACCACTCATTTTTATCGGTATATATGGCTAATTCACTGCAGCCTGTTAATGTGCCCAGCTGAATAATGTCTGCCATAGCCAGAGCAATATAATCATCCTTGGTTTTATAAATACCATAAGGTGCAGCTACATAAGCATGACCACTATTTACGGCGCTCCGTTGTGGCAATTGCCCGCCATCGTTGTAATAGCAGGTCAATACTTCAAACTGGAAGTCCAATGCACTTTCCAACATGCTCACTTCTATACTCCCGCCCTCACCTATAATGGTTTTCTGATATAAAAGAGATAATATGCCCTGGGCCAGGTGCGCACCCGCTAACATATCTACTACGGACACACCCATAGGTGTGGGATTAGCGCTGCTGCTATTATTCAGCCACGCGAGACCAGAAATAGATTGTAGCAACAGGTCCTGCCCAGGTAATTTCCTCCACTCTCCTTCGTCTCCATACCCGGTTATGCTGGCGTAAATCACAGAGGGATTTATCTCCTTTACGCTTTCATAATCAAAACCCAGACGTTCCATTACACCCGGTCGAAAATTATGCATCACCACATCAGCCTTTTTTATGAGCGCAATAATCCTGGACACATCATCAGCACTTTTCAAGTCGGCCGTATAACTTTTTTTATTACGATTGATGGCATGAAATATAGAAGACTCTCCGTCAATCATCACGTCAGAAACATAAAGCTCCCGGCAAATATCCCCTGTACCGGGCTTCTCAATCTTTATTACTTCAGCGCCGAAATCTGCAAGGCACAGGGACGCCGAAGGACCAGATAAAAACTGGCTGAAGTCAATAACTAATATATCCTGTAGCAGTTTCATGATTTACAAAAGTTCTTCCTTTATTTTTTGGGTATGCTGTCCTAGTAATGGTGCTGGTTTGTCAGAAAACAAACGCTTGCCGTTGATCCTGATAGGACAACGTGTAGTCAGATACCTTTCTTCACCATTTACTGCCACACTATTCTCTATTTGTACACTTTTATACAGGTCGGTTTTTCGCAACCTATTCCAGTCATTTATTTCTGATGCCCATAACCCCGCAGCTTTCAAGCGCTCCAGCCAATAAGCATTACTTTGAGTAAGTAGTTGGGCAGATATGATGGCCTTTATTTCATCCCGCTTTGCAAAAACATCCTCCTGTGTGTACTGCGCCAACTCATCTATGGATAATACTTCTCTCAGCTGGGGAATACTCATCATTGCCAATGCAATATGCCCGTCCGCTGTTTTATAAATACCGTAAGGTGCACCCAGCAATGGATTTCCGTTACTAACAGCGCTTCTTTTAATCCCAGCCTTGCTATGATAATGCGTAGTGAAAAGCTCAAACTGAAGACTAATCGCGGATTCAAGTAAGCTCAATTCCACATAGGCCCCCACACCGGTTTTCTGCCTCCTGATCAAAGCGGCTAATACCCCCTGCACTGTATGAATACCGCATATACTATCAACAATAGACAGGCCAAAGGGCATCGGTCCATCACCATCATCGCCTGTTGTATAAGCCAGGCCTGAAAGAGATTGCAGCAGCAAATCCTGTCCTGGCTTGTTTTTCCAGGGTCCCTTTCTGCCGTAGCCCGTTATTTCAGCATATACGATCCGCCTGTTTATTTTCTGCACGTCGCTATAAGCAAGCCCTATTTTTTCCATTACCCCAGGCCTGAAATTATGTGTGACCACATCTGCCTTAAGGAGCAGCTTTTTTACCAACTCAAGATCATCCGGATTTTTCAGATCTGCAGTAAAACTTTCTTTATTGCGATTGATGGCATGGAAGTTTAAAGCATCCTCTCCTACCCAAAGATTTTTTATCGATAATTTTCGACATGGGTCACCACCTACCGGTCTTTCTATTTTAATAACCCGTGCACCCAGATCGGCCAAACGCAAACCAGCCGACGGCCCGGACAGGTACTGGCTGAATTCTAAAACAATTAAACCTTTTAAGGGCAGAAACATCAGGCAAATACTTTTGATAAATTTTTCTCTAAAGACTGAGTATATATTTCGTTAAGCTTTTTAAGAACGGCTTCGGCATTTTCTTGTTTTCCCCACATAAATTCCTGTACATACTGGCCCGCTTCATCCTGGAAATGAAGATATCCATGATAACGGGGGCGTACATATCCGTTCTCCATTACCGGTAATACGTTGCTAAAAAAGTTATGGGTCAGTTGGTTATTCCGTTCATTTGTCCAGGCGGCCAGGTAACCGGGCTGCCCTTCATTCAAGGTATAACCGTTGGTTTGAAATTGTGGGGAACAAACCATCTCAGCAAAAGCTATAGCTTCCTGCTTGTGTTTCGAAAAGTTAGAAACCGACAGTCCTGTACCTCCGATAGTAGTTCTTAACTTTTCGCCATTGCAGCTAACTACATCTGTATAAGACAATAAACTTTTTGCGTAACCTTCACGCGAGTAGTTGGAATATCCATAAGCAAAAGGACAATACCAATAATCATCGTTTGCGGACATCGCTTCAGCTACTTTAATCGGGTTCTTGTCAAACATACTCCGGTCAACCAACGAGTACAATTCGTACATGGCATTTAATGCGGCTGTTCCGGTGGTTATATCTATTACTTCTTCTGTTGTTTTAAAAGGAGTTGTTCCCTGCGCGATGCAAAAGGTATAGAAATTCATCAGGAGGTCTATCGGTATTGCCGGAACGGCTACCTTTCCCTGCTTTGCTAACGCAATCACCTCCGCCCAGGTTTGCGGTACAGTTATACCAGCAGCGTCCAAAAGATCTTTACGATAACTGGCAGCTGGCGTTGCCGCATCAATTGCCAATGCCCATTGATGACCACTATAAAAATAACTCGGATGAGATGCGCCTACACTGTTCTCTGCCTGATCCTGTAAATAGGCTTCAGGTAAATGCTCATCTAATGCCAATACGCATCCGGTAGCTGCTGCTGTTCCCACCCAGGGGTGGTCAATGATCAACAGATCATATTCTTCTGTGAGTTTTTCTATCGGAAAATCAGCGAACTGCTGAAGGCTGCGTTTATGCCATTGCACCTCTATATTTGGATGTAACTCGGCGAACCGTTGAGAAGCCGCCTGCAAAGGTGTTATTCCCCTGCTATGATTCCAGGTAATTCCTTTTAAAACAATATCAGCCATTCGATCCCTTTTTTTCAACCAACAATAAATGCTCACAAACCATCACTAACTCATCGTTTTGATTGAATACCTCCAATGCCTCGGACACGATGCCATATCCAGGCTTCTTATGATCTCTTTTATCTTTTATGGTCACTTTTGCTCTAATGGTATCATTAATAAAAACAGGGCGAATAAACCGAAGCTTTTCATAACCATAAGTCATAGCCACTTCATTAATTAAGCCAGCAGATAAACCAACCCCTACACTGAAAATCAAAGTTCCATGGGCGATGCGCTTTTTAAACGGTTGTGTTTTACACCATTCTTCATCCATATGATGGGGGTAAAAATCTCCTGATTGGCCTGCATGCAGTACTATATCTGCATCGGTAATGGTTCTGCCTGTAGTGGATCTGGAATCTCCTAACACAAATTCCTCATAATATATTTTAACGCTCATATTGCAAGCCTTTTATCGTTGATCGAAAATAGATCAAGGCCCGAGGTTAAAAAATGGGTTGTTTAACTAATGTGATGGAAGATTTTCCTAGTAATACCAGGGATTTTTCTGCTGTATTTCGGAGGCAAAAAGGCGTATTTGCTCTTATGAAATGATATTTATTTGAGAAAAGATTGATAATTTTACTATGCTTGTTATGGAAACTTATGGTAAAATATTATTGATTGCAATGCCTGCTTTTCTTGCTCTTGTATTATTTGAAAAGTGGTATGCCTGGCGGAAAGGAAACGACAATGTAAGAACTGCAGATATGATCAGCAGTTTGCTCAGTGGTGTTACCAACGTAACCAAAGATGTGCTGGGTTTAAGTATTGCCATTTACGGTTATGGCTGGATGGTTGAACACCTCGCTATCTATCATGTCAAAGCCACCTGGCTCACTTATCTTATTGCATTCCTGGCGCTGGATTTTTCGGGATATGTTGTACACCGGATACAGCATACCTACAATTTTTTCTGGAATGGGCACCTGGTTCATCATAGTAGTGAGGAGTTCAACCTTGCCTGCGCACTGAGACAAAGTATTTCCGGCATCATCAAAATATTTGCCGTATTCCTGCTTCCGGCCGCACTACTGGGCGTTCCCGAAAAGGTAATTGCCGTTGTAGCTCCGTTACATCTTTTCGCCCAGTTCTGGTATCATACCATTCATATTAATAAAATGGGGCTGCTGGAGAAAATTATTGTAACACCCTCTCACCATCGTGTTCATCATGCTATCAACCCCGAGTACCTTGATAAAAACTATTCACAGATCTTTATCTTCTGGGACAAGTGGTTTGGAACCTTCCAGGAAGAACTACCCGATAAGCCACCGGTATATGGTATCACCCGGCCGGTACAAACCTGGAACCCGATTAAAATCAATTTCCAGCATTTGTGGTTATTGATAAAAGACGCGTGGTATACGCAAGACTGGAAAGATAAAGGCAGGATATGGCTGATGCCAACGGGTTGGCGACCTGCAGATGTAGCTGAAAAATATCCTGTTTATAAAATAGCTGATGTGTACCGGTTCAACAAATATGAAACCCGTATGTTTCCTATGATGAGGATATGGCTATGGGTTCAACTAATAATGCTTTTACTTTTTCTTTCTTATTTATTTGGCAACATAGCTGCCATAGGAGCGCCTGGCATTTTCATTTACGGATTATTTATCTTCCTGTACGTATATGCCTTTGCCGAATTAATGGATAATCATTCAAATGCCTGGGTTTGGGGGCTGTTCAAACTGTTTTGTGGCTCTTTGATTATTTTTTGTACCGGTGACTGGTTCGGACTAAATTCAGTAGCTGCTTATCTGAAGTATATTATAGTTGCTTACCTGCTATTGTCTGGAGCTGTTGACTATTATTTTTGTTTAAATTTAAAAAAAGCTGGGATTCTAATAAATCACTAATATTGTTACTGTAAATTATTCAAGTGAAACTAAGAAAAACAATTACGGCTATCCTAACCATAGTACTGTCCGCAAGCTCTATTAATGATGTGCTGGCTCAATCTTTTCCTAATCCTGTTCAGGGAAACTTAAGTATAACGGCGGGTGCTGAGTATCAGAAAACCGATTTCAGATGGAGTATTGCGGATAGCGATGGAGAGCCTAATATTTACTCTGAACTTATTTACAACCCTATACATGCTGCCGGTTTTCATATTGCTGCAGCTTATAAACCCTATCGCAGGTTTTTATTAACCACCAGCTTCAGCCGCCTGCAAACTTTCAAGGGGAGCGCTACAGATATAGATTATAATGGTAATGATCGTACAGACTATATACCACCATATAGAGGAGACACTCTTTTTAACAGCCACAAAGGCAGTATGCGGCAGTATGATATTGCCTTAAGCTACTCCATATTAGAAAATAATATCTTTGAAGTAAGCGCCGGGGCTGGTTTTAATTATTCAAAAGAATTATTCTATTTGCGCGACGATGCAATGCCGGACTTAAACACAACCTACGAGACTAAATGGCAATCCGCCCGGATCTTCCTAAATGGAATTTTAAAGCTGACACCTCATTTGTATGTTGCTCCGGAAGTATCTTTTCAGCCGGGAACCTATGATGCGGTAGCCAATTGGAATATACAGGAAGATTTTCAACATCCGGTTAGCTTCATTCACCAGGCCAATAGCAGAGGCTGGAACTACAGAGCTCAACTCGGTTACCTGTTTAATAGTCATATTGCTATTCAAGGAACCTGGACCTATTCCGATTGGAGAACAGAAAAAGGAATCGATCGCCTGTTCCTGAAAAACGGCACAAACCCTGAAACGCAAATGAACGGTGCATTTAAGAAAAGCAGCGGCTGGAGATTGAGCGCAACTTATACTTTTTAAAAACTTATAAAGGATCAGCCTTTCGGCTTTTCCTGTTTTCCCAGGGAATGAATGCGCCCAGGGTGCCCCGAAATCTTTTCACTTTGCTTTCCCGTTCAACTATAGATTTGAATTTAGCTTCATAGGCAGACGAGGGGTTAATTTCAAACTCTACCTCATTAAGTTTCCTGAGCGTGTCCACAATAAATGGCACATGCCAGATGGAAGTAGCAAAGCGGCGCCTTGTGAACCCGCTCATCATCAAAGATTGAAAAGGATCGGTGACCAGGGCGATGCTTTTAAAGCCCAGTTTCCGGGCCATTTCATAAGAATAGTAAATATTTTCGGTACTGTGCTCAGCCTGTGTTTCAAAAAAAATATTGGCTGCGGGAATTCCCAGTTCCCTGGCATATAAGCCCATAATGCGGGCTTCGTAATACGGAGAATACACCGCGCTTCCCGAAAAAATCACATTGCGGATAATGCCTTTCTTATACAGGAAATCAGCCCAGAGCACCCGCCCTTTCATCACGGAGTCCCATCGATCATAAAACGGAACACCCGGAACAATGGCAACGTCAAAACTCTTATTACTATCGGCTACTTCCCGGTAAAGTTTGGCCGGGCGCCCGCGATAAACATAAGTTTTACAACTCCAGAAAGAGAACCCGACAAGAAATATCAGAAATATAAAACGATACATACAAATGTAAAATAGCACATTTCTATGTATCGTTCGAATTAGAAAAGTTCTAATACAACTAGTGCATCGCGGCACTCATATCTATCGCTTCCTTATCTTTTCGCTTTCTAACCATCAATATAAAAGGTATACAGATCAAAAAAAGTACACCGAGGTATAAAAACACGTCCATATAAGAAAGCACTGCAGCCTGCTTGGTAACGGTAAAGTCCAGCGCTTTATATGCAGAATTCAAAGCCACATCCGGAGACATCCCCTTCGCCATAAAGCCCTGTTTTAAGGCCGCCACCCTTTGCTGCACATCGAGGTTATTAACGTCAAGTTTGGAAATAAGATCGTTTCTATAAGACATATTCTTATTACTCATAAACGTAGTGATAGCCGCTACTCCAAAAGAGCCCCCTAATTGCCGCATCATACCGGTAAAGGCTGCACCCTGTCCGATCTGCTGTCCCTTCAGGGTTGATAAAGCCATCGTTGTGATAGGTATAAAAAGTAAACTCAGTCCTATTCCCCGAACGATCAACATCCAGAAAAAGTTATCCTTTGCAGTGTCGGGAGTGATGATCTTATAGCCCCAGAAGCTATATACAAAGAAAAGGAATAGCCCTACCGCCACCATATATTGCTGTGATACTCCTTTTGATATTAAACGGCCAACAACAGGCATCATAAAAGCCGTAGCGAGGGTAGCTGGTATCATCAGTAAACCAGATTGTAAGGCTGTCCAGCCTAATAAGCTCTGCGTATACAAGGGTATTATGAAGGTAGATCCGTACAAACCGAAACCTAGTATAAACGACATCCCTGTTCCTATACGGAGATTGCCGTTTTTTAACACCCTTAGCTCTACGATGGGATTTTTATAGGTAAGCTCCCGCCATATAAAGAAGAACAAACCGAATACCGCCAGTGCGGTGAAAATTGAGATAACCGGGCTGGCAAACCAATCTTCTTCATGCCCCCGTTCCAATATGAATTGTAAGGATCCCACGGTTACGGTTAGTAAAAAGATACCCAGCCAATCTATTGCCCTTGTGGAGGTTTTAGCTGCATATTTAGGGCTTTTAATAAATTGCAATGTCAATAACACCGCTATAATACCCAAAGGAATATTGATATAGAAAATATAAGGCCAGCTAAAATTGTCTACGATATAACCACCCAGGGGCGGACCTAAAGTGGGTCCTACAATTACACCTAATCCATAAATGGCCTGCGCCATACCCCGTTTTTCAGCCGGATAAGATTCGGTGATAATGGTTTGTGAGGTAACCAGCAAGGCACCCCCACCTACCCCTTGCAAAAACCTGAATGCTACCAGTTCCCATATATTGGTGGCATTACCACAAAGAAAGGAACAAACCGTAAACAATGCTATTGAAAAAGCGAAATAATTCCTTCGCCCAAACTGTTGCGATAACCAACTGGTCATAGGAACAATAATCACATTACCGATCGCATAAGCTGTAATTACCCATCCCACTTCAGATAAGGTGGCGCCCATATTTCCCTTCATATCATTCAACGCCACGTTGACAATTGTTGTATCCACAATTTCCAGCAACGCACAAACGATAGCTGTGAGGGTTACTATAAACCGGCGGAAACCATACTCCACCAGTGAATTTTGATCTTCCATTTTTATTATTATTTGAGCAGCTGCCACCTGGTTCCGATACGCACCCCATCCGTTAAGCGAGGTCGCCTGATTTCCAATATCACTTCGCACCTACAATTCACCAGCATTACCACTTGCATCAGCTGTACGGGGCTAATATCTTGCTAAAACTTCACCTGGATAAAATATTATATCTATCATTCATGAGTATCTGCCATTGACTGTTCATCACTCATTACAGACTACTCACTAATTCAAGTGTACATCTACTACTACGTTCAATCCCGGACGTAATTTTTGAATCAAAGAGTCGTTCTTATTGGTGAACTCAATTTTTACCGGCAGGCGTTGAACTACTTTTACAAAGTTTCCACTTGCATTATCCGGAGGCAGCAATGCAAAACGCGCACCTGTTGCCGGAGAAAAGGAAGTCAGCTTCGCATCAAACTCATGCCGGGGAAATGCATCTACCTTTACGGATACTTTCTGCCCTTCTACCATTTTAGCTATCTGGGTTTCTTTAAAATTAGCCACTACCCATTTATCGTTATTTAAAACCACATTGAATAGTTGCGCTCCCGCCTGGATAAACTGCCCTACCTGTACCGGCACCTTAGAAACCACCCCACTTTCAGCAGCCACAATTACGGTGTAGCTCAGATCCAGCTTTGCATTTTCTATTTCCACCTCTTTCTGCCTGATACTTGACCTGGCGATAGCAGATTGTTCTGAACTGGCCGAAACCTGGCTTTTTACCACACTGGTTTGCGCAGCAGCCTGGTTTCTTTGTGCTACTAATATTTCCAATTGCTTATCGGCAGATTGTTTAGCCGCCAATGCCTGCTCGTATTGTTGTTGTGTGATAGAATGATCTTTAATCAGATTTTCATACCTCTTAAGGTCTTCCCCGGTACGCCAAACATTTACTTTCGCAGCTTCTATCTGTGCGTTAGCTGTAGCAACCGCAGCGTTGGCTGTAGTAATATTTTGGTGGGTGGCTGAAGTGCTGGCTTCGGCAGAAGACAGATTACTCCGGGCTGTGCCAAGGGCTGCTTCCGCCTGTTGAAGCGCCATCGTTAAATCTCTTTTATCCAATATCAGTAAAGTATCGCCTTTATTGACAAATTGATTATCCCGAACGCGAACCTCACTTATGTAGCCTGAAATTTTTGAAATAACAGGACTTAAATTAGCTTCTACCTGCGCATCATCAGTTTCTTCATGACTCTGACCATGAATATAGCCTGATATACCAAAATACGCTCCCAGGACCACCATGATACCAAGAATAATAAAAAATATCGGGCTTCTTTTTTTTGTAGCCGGCGCCGCCGGTGCCTGTTCGTTTGCTTCTGTAACTGTATTATTTGCCATCTTTAGTGAATTAATATTTTATTGATAAAGTACTCCGGTTGTTTCTAATAATTTTCTATAGGCCAACGCCGCATCTGCCTTGGCATTTAAAACATTGATTTTAGTAGACAGTAAAGCCACATTTGCATCCAGCAATTCAGTAATAGTTACAAGGCTATTATCAAACTTATTCTTGGTAATCCTGTAATTTTCTTCTGCCTGACGCTCAGACTTCTCGTAAACTTCAATTTTCTTTTTAGCTACAAATGCATTTTGATAATCCCTGTTGATCTCCAGCTTTACTCCATCCATCAACAATTCCTTTGAAGCCGTAAGCTGTGTTTCTCTTGCCCGGGACTGCTTCAAAACTGCATTGCTCTTCCATAAATTTGCCAGGTTGTATTGGATACCTACACCCGCATTAACCGCATTTGTAACCGTTAAGAAATTAGGGATATCAGCTGCTACATAACCTCCGGTAAGAGCCAGCGTGGGTAAATTTTCTGCTTTGGCAGATTTGGTAGCCAGCTCCGCAGCCCTTTGCTGAAAGCCTAAAGCCTGTACATCCTTCCTGTTCTGCAGTGCTTGCTGCTGGTAATCGCTAAAGGTTTTTACATCCACCTGCTGATTTATAAATGAAGAATCAACTTCAATAATCGTTTGCTCAGGTAAACCCAGGAGCAAGTTCATATTCATGTTAGCTATATTGTAATTATTCTCCGCCTCCAGTAATTGCAGCTCAATATCGGAAGTTTGCAGTTGCGCTTTCAAACGGTCATTGCGGGCGATGATGCCGTTATTTTCCTTATTCAAGAAATCTGCGTCTCTCTTTTGAGAAGTTACCAGGTTTTCGTTCAGCACACGTACTACCTGCGAAGCCTTGAAAAGATTTACATAGGCCTGGCTGATATTGTAAGCAATTTCATTTTTATCGCTTCCTGCATTCAATTTGGCAGCTTCCAATAAGTATTTGGCCGATTGTATACCATATTTAATACGGCCACCGGCAAATAAAGGCAGCGAAAAATTCGCCATACTATACATGGCCTGATTTACCTTGGGAGCCGCAGAAGCTCCCGCTTCGCCTTCTCCGCCGGATGATTGCTGACCCGTTTTAAGGTTAATATTAGCATTGGTTAACCTCAAATAGCTGCCACTAACTTTCAGATCGGGCAATTGACGGTTCTTTGCTTCGTCGATTGCCGCTGTAGCTTCTATAATTTTCGCGTCATCGATCTTCAGATTTTTGCTGTTGGCGATGCCCAGTTCGAGGGCCTCCTGGAGCGTTAAGCTCCTTTTGTCCTGTGCGTTTATATCTGCATAAGACAATAGCGCTGTTGAAAAAAGCAATAGCGCTTTAGCTGTTCGATTCATACCCTAAAATATTTCTTGTAATTGTTTTTAAATGTTCTTTTACTTTTTCGAAATAAACATCCCTGATCCATTCTTCGGTAACCTTTACGCCGTAGTGACTGGCATATAAATGCTTGTTCAACAGCGACTGCATAATAGTTCCGGTAATGGTGGTGATAAATAAAACAGGATCCACTCTATTTTTAAAGGCACCAGAAGCATATCCCTCATTCAATACCGATTCGAAGAATTTGGCATAAGTCTCCTTCAACTTGCTCATGAACCTGATCACACTTTTGTTTTTATTGGTTGCCTGTTCAGCTAAAATCACTTTGTAAAAGGATTTGTTATGCTTTACCCGGTCCATATAGCCTGAAAGCGCCTTCTCTAATTTTTCAACAGTTGTAAGAGCTGTATTTTCTGAAATCTCTTTTACAGAAGCCAAACCAGCACTCATACGCATCTTAAACAGCTCTTCCATTAATTTCTCCTTCGAACCAAAATAATAGGAGATCATCGCTATATTAATCCCCGCTGCTTTTGCAATATCTCTCACCGACGTGGCGTCAAATCCTTTCTCCGAAAAAAGAGCTTCCGCCTTCTCCAGTATATGTTCTTTTTTTGTCATTACGAATACAAAATTAAACAAACGTTTAAACTAATCAAACATTTGTTTAATTTTTATTTCATTAAAAAAGAAATGTTGACAGAAATCAACATTTCTTTCTCCGATTAATTGATGCTGTATCGATGCTTGTATCGCTCGTATAATTGTTGCTGCTTATTGTCAAGGTTAATCTTACGCCCCTGTATAAATGCATCGGTGACAATGCTGGTACGCATGTCGAGCACATCGCCTTCGCAAATGATAATATTGGCATCTTTACCCTTTTCAATTGACCCTGTTTGTTGATCGATACCCAGTATCCTGGCGGGATTAATGGTGATGGCTGCAAGCGCTTGTTCTCTGGTAAGGCCAAAACCGGCAGCGGTACCCGCATTGAAGTCCAGGTTACGATAACGTGCATTATCCGAATTATCATTAATAGCGAACAATACGCCCGCTTTTTGTAAAATGCCTGGTGTTTTATATGGCTGATCAATATCATCATCCTGCATGGTAGGCAGGCTGTGCATTGAGTTTAAAATAACAGCCATATTATTCTGCTTTAAAAGATCTGCAAAAAGGTAACTGTCCGCCCCCCCTACTAACACCACATCAATATTAAACTTCTTTGCAAAGTCTACTGCTACCAATATCTGGCGGGCAATATCTGCATGCACAAAAAGTTTTTGCTTTTTTTCGAACAAAGGTCTTAAAGCCTCAAATTTCAGATTATGATCTTCTTTTTTAGCTTGCTTCAAATAGGCCTGCGCCTGCAGGAAAAATGATTCAATTTCTTCGACAGTCTGTATCCCGGTCTTTACAGGATCCGATGCATCTGCACCTCTTAAAGATCTGCGCGGCGAACGCATTAACAGAGGTATATTTATATGTAGGCCATTATCTGCTTTATAAATCGCATCCTGCCAGGTCCAGGCATCCAGTTGCACTATAGAAGAAGTACCTGTTACCAATCGGCCCTGGGGTACCACACATGCCAGTAAAATACCATTCGCCCTCAAAGTATTGATGATCTTGGAATCGGTATTATAAGCTACCACAGATCGTACAGATGGGTTGTATTCTCCCAGTTCAAAATAATCATTACTCCCCCGAACACCACTTCCAATCTCACTGATTCCCAGATCCGTATTCGGCAATATCAGGCCGGGATAAACGTTTTTACCTTTAGCATCTATGAGGGTTGCGCCGGCTTCCTCCTGTACAGCTGAACCCACTTCGGCTATCTTTCCATCTTTAATTACAATAACACCATTATTAATTACATTACCATTTGTTGTATAAATGTTGCCATTTTTAATGATGATCGTCCCCTTTTGCGGTCCTGCCGGATAAACATTATCCTGTGCCTGCAAGCCATTACCCGCAGCAATGATTAGAGCAAGTATTATAAATTTCTTTAACATAGTTTACAGTTTTTCTTCGTAAGAATCAATTTCCAGGATGCCCGTGTGCTGTTCATTATCCTCGCAATGCAAAATAACCTGGGCCGTAGGTTTTACCGGAACAGTAGCCGAGCCTCCTCTGGCATCGGCTAACATTTTCTGCACCAGCCTGTTTCTTTCAGCTCCTATATACTTTCTTTGTTCCAGGTCTTTTTCACGATCGAAATAGATTGTACCATCAACAATTGTATACAGCGCTTTTGCATATACACTTAGCGGGTTTTGATCCCATAATACCACATCCGCATCTTTGCCCACTTTGATACTTCCAACACGATTATCAATATGAAGTGCTTTGGCGGGATTCAATGTCACCATCTTAAACGCATCATCTTCACTTACCCCTCCATATTTTACTACTTTGGCTGCTTCCTGGTTTAAACGACGGGCCATTTCGGCATCATCACTATTGATACAAACATTTAAACCCATTTTATGCATAATGGCTGCGTTGAACGGAATAGCATCCTGCACTTCAGTTTTATAAGCCCACCAGTCGGAGAAAGTAGAAACATGGGAGCCGTGCTTTTTAATAGCATCGGCCACCTTGTATCCTTCGAGAATATGAGTCAGTGTATTTACCCTGAAACCATATTCGTCTGCCGTGGATAATAAAGCCAGTATTTCGCTTTGCACATAGCTGTGGCAGGTAATGAATCGTTTATTATTTAATATCTCTACCAATGCATCCAGTTCGAGGTCCCTGCGAACGGTTTTATCACCGGCTTTTATTTTGGCCTCATAATCTTTTGCCCGCTGAAAAGCATCTGCCAATACAGACTGTACACCCATACGGGTATCAGGAAAACGGATATTGCCCTGTGATTGCGCCGTCCTTTTCACGTTTTCACCCAGAGCAAACTTTATAAAAGGATCAGCCCCTTTAAACTTCAGCCCTTCATCATCTGCACCCCACCTTAGTTTGATCAATTGCGTTTGACCGCCAATGGTGTTTGCCGAGCCGTGTAATATATGGGAAGTAGTAACGCCGCCGCCTAATTGCCTGTATATATTCACATCATCAGGGTTTAGATTATCTCCCACCCTCACCTCAGAAGTTACTGATTGTGCTCCTTCATTTATAGAAAAAGCAGCAATATGTGAATGCTCATCAATAATACCCGGCGTTAAAAATTTACCGGTTCCGTCGATAGTTTTAGCGCCGGCTGCCGCAATATTTTTTCCAACGGCGGCTATTTTTCCATCCTTCAATAATACGTCCGCATTTTCCAGCCTGCCTTCTTTTTCATTCGTCCATACCGTTGCATTTTTGATCAGTATATTTTCGGCAACCGGAACCTGCTCATTACCATAAGGTGAAAAGGGAAAGCTCACTTTAGCCAAACCTTTGTCAGTTTTCGCTTTTGCGGTATCTTTTTTTAAGGAGTTTTCTTTTGTCCATGTAGCAATCCAGGTAACTGGTTGCCCGTTATTATCAGAGCCTACTCCCTGCCAGGTTTTACCATAATCTACCCCGCTTAATCTATATAAGAATCCTGCCTGCGCAGCAGAAAAAGTAGAATCCTTTTTCTCCGCCGTTGACGGCTTGCCCGAGGGCTTCAGAGAGAAATTAACAGAGACCAGAGTGCCATCCGATTTAAACCTGGTGGTAAGCGTGTCTTTTCCGATCAGGTTGGCCTGGCTATTGTTTTTAACATCCAGTATATAATCAGTAACGCCTGTTGCACCTGTTATAGACAATTTATACTGTCCTGCCTGCTCTTTGCTCGCTTTGGCTTTTACATCATAACGTTCCCCGCTCACCCAATTCTCTACAATGCTTGTCTTTTCAGAAAAAATATCCCCTGTTGTAATTAAAAAATTAGCCACTTTTCCGGCTTCAATACTGCCTACCTGATCATCTATTTTCATAAGTGAAGCCGGCACTGTTGTTAAAGCAGCCAATGCAGCTTTAGGCGTTAACCCATAAGCAATGGCTTTCCTAAGAGAAGGCCAGAAGCTTTTTATATCTTTCAGATCGGATGCGGTAATCACAAATGGAATACCCGCTTTTTCAAAAGCAGCGGCGTTGCCCGGTGCCAGCTCCCAATGTGCCATATCACTCACCGAAACAAACCGGGCATCCATGGGGTCTTCCACATTCTGTGTTTCAGGATAATTCAGCGACAGGATATAAGCAGCTTTAGTAGCCGCTATTTCTTTGATGCGCTGATATTCATTATCACCTGCTTTAATAATAAACTGTATTCCAAACTCATCTCCAATTCTATCGGCGCGCAGATCACCCCATTTATCACCTGCTTCAAATACCTGTGGTAATACTTTATTGGCATTCCAGGCTTCCAATGATTTATTAACCCCCTCCCTGGCAGGTTTATTTTTTGCATACCAGTCGGCATCTATAAAGGTTTGCCTGAGTAATGCCACACTCCCCATCATCGAAGTTGGATAAGATTGCGTAGAGGTTCCTTTGCTAAAGGAGTAAAATGCTGCAGTTCTATCTTTTAAGATATTCAGGTTTTCTCTGCGATCAGATAATACAGCTGCCACACCGGTGCCCCTGGCAATACCGTCTTTTTGATGAGATACTACTGCGCCAAAACCCTGTTCCCGCAAGGTCTCTCCCTTCTTGGCATCTGTAGTAAAAAGATCGTAACCATTTACTTCACTTTTGATGGCCTGGTTCCAGTTGAACGGACCTTTGGTATTGGTAGATAACTGCTGAGGACCAAAAAAAGATCCTTCTCCACCGGCTCTTTGTGGAATGGCGATACCATAGTCACTATAAATATCCACGAATGAAGGATAGATAAACTGTCCTTTACAATCAATAACAACGGCTCCTTCCGGGATGGAAGCTGTACCTACGGATACTATTTTACCATCCTTTATGATCAACGTACCATTAGACAATGAAGTGCTGCTGTTCTTAATAATAGTAGCATTAGTGAAGGCATAGGATCGGCTGCGTTCATCTGCAATACCGTTTATAGGATAAGTAACCTGTGCGCTAAGCTCTGCTAAACCCAATAGGAGGCCGGCCCCTAAAAGCCATTTCTTCATTAGCATTAATTTTTATGAAAAATAATAAAATAAAACCAAAAGACCCGTCGCTGAAAAAGAAATAACGGACAACTGCTTCAGTTGCTACACAAAAAAAGCGCAAACAGTTTGACCCGTTTGCACTCTTTATATGTAACCTCAAAAAATACTTACAAAGTTTCTCCCAGCTGGCTAACATCTAAACCTTCAGCTTCTTCTTCTTCACTTACACGTAATGGAGTAACCAGGTCTGTTATTTTTAAAATGATCATAGACATAATGAATACGCCAACTAAAACTGCCAGGGCTACCAACACGTGGGTAGTGAACAGTTTTGTTTCGCCAAAGAATAAACCTTTGTCTGCCACTGCCGAATTAATGCCAGGGCTTGCGAATACGCCGGTAAGGATCATACCTACCAGGCCACCAACACCGTGGCAGGGAAATACATCCAATGTATCATCAATACTTGTTCTGGTTCTCCATTCTACCATTAAGTTGCTAATCAAAGACGCAACAACACCAATCACCAAAGCATGAGGCAGGCTTACAAAGCCAGCTGCCGGAGTAATGGCAACCAATCCAACAACCGCACCAATGCTGGTACCCATTGCTGAAGGCTTTTTACCTCTTAATGCATCGAAAATGATCCATGCAAAAGCAGCAGCGCCTGAAGCTACGGCTGTTGTAGCCAAAGCAATAGCCGCCAAATTATTCGCTCCCATTGCAGATCCACCATTAAAGCCGAACCAGCCAAACCAAAGTAAACCTGTACCTAATAATACATAAGTAATACGGGCGGGCTTCATTTCCTGGTCGCTTCTCTTACGTAAATAGATTGCACTAGCCAAAGCAGCCACGCCAGCACTCATGTGAACCACCGTTCCTCCTGCAAAATCCAGTACACCCAGGTTGAACAAAAGTCCATCAGGATGCCAGGTCATGTGTGCCAACGGTGCATAGATGAAAATGAAAAACAAACAAATAAATAAGATATAAGAGGTAAAACGTACCCTTTCAGAAAAAGCACCCGTTACAAGAGCCGGAGTAATAATGGCAAATTTCAACTGAAAAAAGGCAAAAACTGCCAAAGGAACAGTTGGCGCCAATGACCATGGTTTACCATCTAGTACACCGTTCATAAACATAAAGGTGGATGGGTTACCGATAACGCCGCCAATGTCTTCACCAAATGCAAGGCTAAAGCCAAAAACCACCCATATCACTGACACTATTGCCATGCAAATAAAACTTTGTAACATTGTCGAGATCACATTCTTTTTTCTCACCATGCCCCCGTAGAAAAAGGCCAGACCCGGTGTCATTATCAATACCAATGCTGCGGAAGTGAGAAGCCAAGCTGTGTCCCCGGTATCTATTGCAGGATCAGTTGGACTTTCCACAGGATTATGCCCCAGGAAAAGACTTAGAACAGTAACTAACACGAGCAGAAGAAAAGGAACAATAGCTAGTTTTTTGGTCATGTGCATAATGAAAAAATTTAATGTGATAAAAAATAATAATAAATAAATAAACAGTTAATATTAGTTGCTACAATTCCAAAATTATATATTTAACATCAAAATAAATTGCATTATTGACAATTATTTTCAAATATAATTATTTATAATATGATTATTAAAATAGCCGAGTCCATCCATGCGGGCGCAATCAGAGATATTTATGCTCCTTTTATACAGGACGGATTTGTAACCTTTGAAACCCAAGTACCTGAGGTAGAGGACTTTGAAAAACGAATTGCACATTATACGGAAAGATATCCCTGGCTGGTGATGGAGGAAGACGGAGTGGTACTAGGTTATGCTTATGCATCGGCTTACAGGGAGCGGGTTGCCTATCAATGGGTGGTAGAATGCTCGGTTTATGTGCATGGCGACCATCAAAAAAAAGGGATAGCCGCTAAACTATATGAAGCACTATTTGACCTGCTTCGGTTACAGGGACTCTATAAAGTTTATGCAGTAATTACGGCTCCCAATCCGCAAAGTGTTGGCTTTCACGAGAGAATGGGCTTTACATGGTTTGCCACCTATGAAAATGTTGGTTATAAAGCCGGCAAATGGTGCGATGTAGGTTGGTGGCAATTAACGCTGACGGAACCCGATAACTCTATTCCGTCAGCGCCTATACCATTTCCACAGCTTGACAATTCAGCTGTAGACAATATATTAAAAAAATACTCTACTTAATAGTTCTGCCCGGGTAAACTTTTAATGCCACCTCGAGGCATTCCATCGCATTTTGAATTGCTTCCAGGTTAATAACATAAGCCAATCTCACCTCGTTGATACCAAGGCCTGGTGTTACATAAAACCCTGTTGCAGGCGCCAGCATTACCGACTGGCCATTATAAGAAAACTCTTCCAGCAACCACTGGCAAAACTTATTACAATCGTCAATGGGCAGTTGCGCCATTGCGTAAAATGCCCCGCCCGGGTTAGGGCAGTACACTCCTTCTATCTGGTTAAGCCGGCTTACCAGTAAATCCCTGCGCCTCAAATATTCAGCCCTTGGTTCATCAAAAAAGTTATCCGGCAAATCAACCGCTGCTTCTCCTAAAATCTGCTCCAGGCCGGGTGGGCTTAACCTGGTTTGCGCCAGTTTGATGGCCAGGTCGTACACTTTCTTATTTTTTGTTACCAATGCACCAATGCGGGCGCCACATGCACTGTACCTTTTACTGATGGTGTCG
This sequence comes from Paraniabella aurantiaca, assembly GCF_050309965.1. Taxonomy (NCBI): domain Bacteria; kingdom Pseudomonadati; phylum Bacteroidota; class Chitinophagia; order Chitinophagales; family Chitinophagaceae; genus Paraniabella; species Paraniabella aurantiaca. The sequence continues at coordinate 1,071,738 of NZ_JBLOSY010000002.1, forward strand.
ATTAAAATGGCATTATCTTCCAAACCTGGCAGGTGCATTACACTGGTATGTGGTTCTTCACTATAACAAAATTCACGGTAAGCCTCGTCACTAAACAGGTAAAGATTATTTTTTTTGCAGATGTCACCAATTGCAAGCATTTCATCTCTGCTATATAAGTAACCGGTTGGATTATTAGGGTTACATATTAAAATAGCTTTTGTGCGGGGGGTAATTGCTTTTTCGAATTCGCTCAGCGGCGGCAATTCAAACCCGGTTTCGATAGCCGACCTTATAGGCACTACCTTCACGCTTGTCTGGCAGGCAAAACCCAGGTAATTCGCATAAAGCGGTTCGGGAATAATGACCTCATCGCCTGCATCGAGGCATGCAAAAAATGCAAACATTATCGCTTCGCTGCCACCAGCTGTAACCAGTATTTCGTCTTTACTAACCTGTATACCTGCTTTCGCGTAATATTCGGTTAGTTTTCTCCTATAGCTTTCGTTACCCGCACTATGGCTATATTCTAAAATCGGCATCTTAACGTTCCTTACCGCATCCATAATGGCCGGAGGAGTTTCCACATCGGGTTGGCCGATATTCAGATGATAGACTTTAATCCCCCTTTTCTTTGCTGCATCCGCATAAGGAACCAACTTCCTGATAGGCGAAGCAGGCATTTCAACACCACGTCTCGATACTGTAAGCATACTACTATTTGTTAGTTTATATTTAAAATTAAACCCCTTCAATTCTGAAGGGGTTTAAAAAGATTTTGATGAAAACTTTTTATTTTTTTGCAACCACTTCGCCAGTAAAGTATACGATTTTAGGCTCGTTGTAACCGGCCAGGTAAATCTCTACGTCTTTATTTACAGGTCCAGCGCTAGGCGCACTATAAGAAACTTTTATTTTCCCTGTTTTGCCAGGCATGATCGGCTCTGTTGGCTTTTCAGGCACTGTGCAACCACAACCGGCCATTACATTTTTTACTACTAACGGCTTTTTAGTTTGATTTACAAACTCCATATAAAAAGTAACAGGACTCCCCTGTGTAACTTTACCGATATCGTATTTCTCCTTTACCATGGTAATAGCTGCATCAGCGCCTGTTGCCGCAGTTTTTACGCTGGCAGACTGTGCACCCGCCCAATTAATAGACATTACAAATAGTAAGGAAAGGATCAAACTGATTTTCTTCATACAAAAAATTTCGTTGTTACTAAATTGGATTACAAAAGTATTTAAAAAGATGGAATTAGCTGTGCTAAAGTTGCATTAAAACATTTTACTGCTCTTCGGGGCCCTTATATAAGCAAAAAGCATAGGATTGTACATATTTTGTACACATAACCGTCACACTAAAATGCTTATTAATTCGTTATATTCACATATTAAAGCTTCTCACCTATTTTTGTCGAATGGATATACTTAACTCCGGATTTGCAGAGCAAAACGAAATGCTGTCTTTTGAGAAATTTAAAGACGGAGTTTTGCACGATTATTATATCGCATGTTTAAGCAGAGAGACCAGTTTACTGTCCCGAAAAGAAGTACTTACAGGGAAAGCCAAATTTGGCATTTTTGGAGATGGCAAGGAGGTAGCACAGGTAGCTGCCGCTAAGTTTTTTCAACCGGGTGACTGGAGAAGTGGTTATTATCGTGATCAAACGATGATGTTTGCTATTGGAGAATCGAACCCTAACCAATATTTTGCGCAGCTATATGCCGATCCGGATCCTCAACGTGAGCCGTTTAGTCACGGACGCCAGATGAACTGCCACTATACCAGCCGTAACACGCTACCCGATGGCGAATGGGCCAACCTTGTAGAGATCAAGAATACCGGTACAGATATGTCGTCAACTGCATCTCAGATGCCCCGTGCTGTTGGTCTTGCCCTGGCTTCTAAATTATTCAGGGATATTGATGAGCTAAAACAATTCAAACACTTATCGGATAATGGTAATGAAGTTTGTTTTTGCACCATAGGAGATGCATCTACCAGCGAAGGACACTTTTGGGAGGCAGTGAATGCAGCAGGTGTTCTTCAGGTACCACTGGTAATTTTCGTTTGGGACGACGGTTATGGCATTTCGGTGCCAAGGGAGTATCAAACCACCAAAGGATCTATATCCAAAGCGTTAAAAGGTTTTGAAAAAGAAGAAGGTACGAATGGCTTTTATATTGCTGCACTAAAAGGCTGGGATTATATGAGCATGGTTGAGGTGTTTAACGAAGGCATCAGCCTGGCCAGGGAAACCCATACTCCGGTTATCTTTCATATAGAAGAACTCACACAACCCCAGGGACACAGTACCTCCGGCAGCCACGAGCGTTATAAAACCCGTGATCGCCTGGAGTGGGAAAAAGAACGAGACTGCCTGGTAAAAATGAAAGCCTGGATAGTGGAAAATGCGCTGGCAGATGAACCGACTTTGAGAAGAATTGAAAACGACGCCAGGAACAATGTAAAAGAAGCCAAAGATAAGGCCTGGAAAGAATACCAGACCCCTTTGAAAGAGCTCACACAAAAAAGCAGCGAAATAGTAGAGGCGCTTATTCCCGATAACCTGGAACATGAGGAAGAGCTCAGGAAAATATCAAAAGATCTGAGATCGTTACGTGAACCGCTTCGCAAGAGCAACCTGCAAAGCGTATATAAAGCATTATTGCTTTGCGGAGATAAAGCTACCAACGAGGCTTTAGATTATTATAAAGAACTTCAAAAAGATAGTGCAGCTATTTATAACAGCCTGCTATATGACGATGGCCCCAAAAGCGCATTAAAAGTAGCGCCTGTGGCACCGGTTTATAATGAATCGTCACCCAGCCTTAACGGGTACCAGATCATTAACCGGTATTTTGACAGTGTTTTCCAAAGCAATCCCAAAGTGATAGCTTTTGGAGAGGACCTTGGCCAGATAGGCGATGTAAACCAGGGTTTTGCCGGTTTGCAAAAGAAGTATGGCAGTGAAAGGATCTTCGATACCGGGATCAGGGAATTAACGATCATGGGCAAAGGTGTGGGCCTTGCCTTAAGGGGCTTAAGACCTATTGCAGAGATACAGTATTTAGATTACCTGGTATACGGGCTCCAACCCCTCACTGATGACGTGGCGTCCCTGTTTTACAGGAGTGGTGGTAAACAAAGTTGTCCTATCATTGTAAGAACGAGGGGGCACAGGCTTGAAGGCATCTGGCATAGTGGCTCTCCTATGGGAATGATCATTAACGCCGTGCGGGGCATGTATGTTTGTGTTCCCCGAAACTTTGTACAGGCCGCAGGTATGTACAACACCTTATTAAAAAGTAATAGCCCCGCTATTGTTATTGAAAGCCTGAACGGTTATCGCTTAAAGGAAAAGCTACCCGAAAACCTCAGCGACATCAATGTTCCATTAGGTATTCCGGAGATCCTTAAAGAAGGAACAGATATCACCATAGTGAGCTATGGATCTACCATCCGTATTGTGCAGCAGGCTATGAAACTGGTAGAACCACTTGGTGTAAGCTGCGAGCTGATAGATGTGCAAACACTTCTCCCCTTCGATCTGAACCACCTGATCCTTGAATCATTAAAGAAAACAAATCGTATTTTATTCGTTGACGAAGACGTACCAGGAGGAGCCGCAGGATTTATGTTTAATAAAGTAATGGAAGAGCAGGGCGGATACAGGTACCTTGATGTAGCGCCAAGAACGATCACTGCAAAAGAACATCGCCCGGCTTACGGCAGTGACGGCGATTACTTCAGCAAACCTAACGCTGAAGAGGTTGCTGCAACTTTAATAGAAATGATGAAGGAGTAGTGTGCTACACTTCTACACATTATAAAAGCCAGGCAATGCCTGGCTTTATCGTTTAGTTTAGTTATCAACTTATTATTCCTGAGAAGTAGCGACCGACTTATTTTTATCTTCAGTAACAAAAATATCTTCGTTTTCTCTTTTCATCAGGTACTTTTCCCGGGCGAGTTTTTCGATAGTAACAGGATCATTTTCAAGATCCGTTTTTACTTTTCGCAACTCGGAGAGTTCCTGTAAATAATGCTCCTTACTTTGATTGAGGTTTTGTAACTCTTCTCTACGGTCCATGGTAGTAATCAAATCATTTTTATCTAAAAACAACATGACACCCAAAAAACCAACGGAGGCAATAAAATACTTATTGGTAAGAAAACGGGACAGCCGGCTCAAAGCCCTACGTTTTCGTGGCGCCTTCGGTAAAACCGGTTCCTTTTCTGTTACAAAATCAACAAACTCTTCCATGTAAGATGTTTAATGTTACAAAATCCAGGTTCAAAGTTATTAGATTAAACTTTGAACCTGGGACTTTAAACTCATTATTACTTACCAAATTTGATTTTCCCTTTTGGATAAATAGCGCTGTCGCCTAATAATTCCTCAATTCTGATCAACTGGTTGTACTTCGCAATCCTGTCGGTACGGCTTGCAGAACCTGTTTTAATTTGTCCGCAGTTCAATGCCACCGCTAAATCAGCAATAGTGGTATCTTCTGTTTCCCCGCTACGATGGCTCATAATAGTGTTATAACCATTATGCTGTGCAAGGGTTACCGCGTTAATCGTTTCAGTGATGGTACCGATCTGGTTTACTTTTACTAACAAACCGTTAGCAGTGTTCTTATCAATACCTTGCTGTAAACGTTCTACGTTGGTTACGAAAAGATCATCACCTACCAGCTGGCATTTGCTGCCAATGGTTTCAGTAAGCAATTTCCAACCTTTCCAGTCGTCTTCAGCCATTCCGTCTTCGATACTTGCGATCGGGTATTTCTTCACCCAGCTTTCCCAATATTTAACCAACTCTTCGCTGGTCATTTCTTTACCAGAACTTTTATGGAAAACGTATTTTTTCTTTTTTGCATCCCAAAGCTCGCTGTTAGCAGCATCCATTGCAATCACAATTTGCGAACCGGCTTTATAACCTGCAGCACCAATTGCATCCAATACAGTTTCAATCGCTTCCTCATTGCTTTGGATATTGGGAGCAAAGCCACCTTCATCACCTACGTTAGTGCTATAGCCTTTTTTCTTTAATACAGATTTTAAGGCATGGAATATTTCAACACCCCAACGAAGACCTTCGCTAAAAGTAGTTGCACCCACCGGCATGATCATAAACTCCTGGAAATCGATTTTATTGTCGGCATGCGCACCACCATTCAGGATGTTCATCATCGGGATAGGTAGTGTTTTTGCATTGGTACCGCCTATGTAACGGTATAAAGGCAAACCAGCTTCTTCAGCCGCAGCTTTTGCAGCCGCCATACTTACCGCTAACAATGAGTTGGCGCCCAGTTTAGCTTTGTTAGGCGTACCATCTAATTGAATCATCAACTGATCAATACCTGTTTGATCAGCTACATCGTATCCTAATAAAGCAGGAGCAATTACAGTATTTACGTTTTTAACGGCTTTTAAAGTTCCTTTACCCAGGTATTTCTTTTTATCGCCATCACGCAACTCAACAGCTTCGTGTATACCGGTGCTGGCTCCACTTGGCACAGCAGCACGCCCTAAAGCGCCTTCGTCTGTAATTACATCCACCTCAATGGTTGGATTACCACGACTGTCTAATATTTGTCTTGCGAAGACTTCTGAAATGTAACTCATGAATTATCTGTTTAAGATGTATTTTATTCAATTTGTGGCGCAATTTAATTAATACTTTGCGTATCTAATACACAAATATTGGAAAAAGTAAATCACAACTGTGGAAAACCCTAAAGAAAACGCCAATTACTGACCTGGCAATTAAACTAACCGGCCAGCAAAATTTGCGAGCAGCTAATAACCCGTTTCGCAGGCATTTGTGATCATCTATTTAACATCGCGGAACGATTGACTCTATAGGGGCTGACAGACCCATAAAAAAAAGCATAGCCCGGAAGCTATGCTTATCACGAAAATCATTTGCTTCAACTAGATGTTATCATAAACATAAATAGGATCAATTACTGTTTCACCTGGTTTAATATTGATGATCTCTTTCAGCTTACCATCTTTCAAACCATATACCCAACCGTGTATTTCAGGTCCCTGGCGATCTTTCCATGCTTTTTGAATAATGGAGGTTTTGCAAAGTTTCTCTGCCTGCTCTCTCACATTCAGTTCTACGAGGCGGTCTGCCCGCTCATCGATATCCTCTATAGCGTCCAGTTCTCCACGATTGTCCTTGTAAACATCTTTGATCACGCGCAACCACATATTTAATATCTGGTTGAAGTCGTTATTTCCCATTGCGGCCTTAACACCACCACAACCGTAATGACCGCAAACTATTACATGTTTCACTTTAAGATGCATTACTGCGTATTCCAATACACTCAGCATATTAACATCTGTATGTACTACCAGGTTAGCAATATTGCGATGTACGAAAATTTCTCCTGGGTTGGTACCCGTAATCTGGTTGGCTGGTACGCGGCTATCACTACAACCGATCCATAAAAATTCGGGAGTTTGCGTTTGCGCCAGGTCGTCAAAAAAAGTAGGATTAACGGATAACATCTGCGATGCCCACTCTTTATTTGCTTCTAACAATTCAGTGTACGATTTCATTTTGCTTTCAATCTTTAAGGTTAATTAATTTTTATTCTTAGCATTATTATTATTTCCGTTTCCATGAATTACTGACTCAATAACTTCTTCGTAATTACGCTGAAGAGATGCATCATCATTATTATTGGCCAATACTTTATAAGAAAATCCATGATCTACAAATCCGCTTGTGTATAAATCTACTTTTATATTTTTCAAAGGGGCATGTAGTGTAAAATCTTCTATTGTTTCCACCACATCCCTGTCAATGTAGTCCGCCCGTTTAGTATCAATGATCACATGAGCATTTTCGGGAACTTCCTCCAGCTTCCGTTTTATAATTGCTTTGTTAAGAAAGGAAACGTCTTTACGCAGTCTGAATAAATAGCGGGTATCATCATTTACTACAAAAACCGCTTTTCTGAAATTTGATCTGAAAGAAAAAAACAGCCCTACGATTATCCCCAATATCACCCCTTTCAACAAATCTGTTGCCAAAATTGCTGCAATAGTAATTACAAAAGGTAAAAATACATCCCACCCCTTTTTGTAAAATGCTTTAAACAGCGAGGGCTTTGCCAATTTATAACCTGTAAATATAAGAATTGCAGCCAGGGCGGCTTTAGGTATCAGGTTTAAGATGGCAGGTATAAATGCCACAGATAATAAGAGAAAAATACCGTGGTAAATGGTCGACATCTTTGTTTTTGCTCCAGAGTTAACATTGGCCGAAGATCTAACAATAACACTTGTGACAGGTATACCGCCAATAAGACCCGACAGCAAATTACCGGCTCCCTGTGCCTTCAACTCCCTGTTGGTAGGCGTTACTCTCTGGTAAGGATCCAGGTCATCAACTGCCTCTATGCTTAATAAAGTTTCCAAACTGGCAACCAGAGCGATGGTTACAGCAAGTGTCCATACCTGCACATTCCCGATCATACTCCAATCGGGGGTTGAAAAGAACGAAAAGAAATCGCCAGCAGATTTGGCTACAGGCATATTTACCAAATGATCGCCTGAAAGAGGTTGAACAAAATTAACCGAACCAAATATTGCATTTAAACCAACACCAATAAATACAATTAACAAAGGCGTCGGAATCAATTTAAGCAAACCTTTTTTGTTGGACACCATCGCTTCCCAAATAAAATAAAAGGCCAAACACACCAGTCCTATAATTAATGCTCCGGAATTGATGCTGCCGAATGCCTTAAAAAAGTTAATGAAAATATTGCCCTTATCCGGGTTAGGTGTATTTTCATCAATTTCCGCGGAAGAACTATCTCCCAGTAAATGGGGAAACTGATTCAGAATAAGAATAAGACCGATAGCGGCTAACATACCTTTAATAACACTACTTGGTATGTAATCCCCAATAACGCCGGCTTTTAAAAAGCCCAGAACCAATTGCATGGCGCCAGCTAAAACCACAACTAATAAGAAAGCCTCAAAAGAAGCTAATGAAGTAATGGCTGCGGCTACTATGGCTGTTAAGCCTGCTGCCGGGCCGCTGACGCTCAACTGCGAACCACTAAAAATACCTACTACAATACCACCACATACACCTGCAATAATACCGCTAAATAAGGGCGCATTAGATGCCAGGGCTACACCTAAACATAACGGTAATGCAACTAAAAAAACAACAATAGATGCCGGCAAATCATTTGCCAACGACTTTATATAACCTGTCGATCTGGGTTTATTTGTCATAAAAAAAATTAAATATTGTAAGCCTATCCTATTTACCAGGTAAACGGACATAGCGATATAGACACAAGAAGAATAACGGAAAGTTAAGCTACTGCATTGGGGGGAGGACAGTGTTGTTCTCCATGATACGCTACATAGGTTGCTTCATGCGCGTGTATATAAGCGATGCTTATCTGGTGAGGGGGAAGATGCAGGTCGTGGCGCGTTTCGTGAACATATTCTTCACTGACGCTTACAGTACCTGATGGTGTTTTTTCTTCGGTAGAATTAGAATAAGGATTTTTATCACAGGCATTACCATGAGCTGCATTATTTTTAATCGCCTTTGTAGAGCTATAGGTTACCGGCAAACCAATAGTTAGCAGGAGCAATAATCCCGCTAAAACCGCTGCCGATATGTAACCTAACACCTTACCCATATATACTGGCGAAGATATAAGAAATTCTCATTTTAAATTAGATTGAGATTAAAATCCTTTTAATTACTATTCAAAGTTCAGATGATCAGAGTCCTCAGGCAAATGTTCATACTCATTTTTAATAGCATACCAACCAAAGATCATCAAGCCTATTGCTATAGGTACAAATATTGCAATAATAATTACCCATATAACAGGATTATTGATGTCTTTGTTGCCTGAACTGTCAATATTTTTTACAGCGCCTGCAATTAAAAAAAAGGTAACCGAGGGACCTAATAAAAACCAAATTACGCCTAAAATTCTTTTAATAACATTCATAGTGTTTATTTTAAGTATGGTATGATTGTCTGTATAATAGTCCGGTCAATCATTTACCTCTTCATCAATTTTATTATTAAGATATATGGCTCCAATTACGAAACATAAAGTAGCTACTGCTATCGGGTACCATAAACCTACCAATGGATCGGCGGTAAATGTGGTTTGCAGTAACACACCGATGAAAGGCACCAGGCCCCCAAACACACCATTACCAATGTGGTAGGGCAAAGACATAGATGTATAGCGTATTCTTATTGGGAAAAGTTCTACCAAAAAAGCCGCTATTGGTCCGTAAACCATGGTTACATATAAAATAAGCAGAAATACCAGCCCTATGAACTTCCAATACAGATTAGACGGCAAAACCTTGTCTTTTATAACTGCCTTACCCATCTGAACCTGATGTGTAGCAGCAATAAGTGTATCTACCCGCTCCTGCTTATATCCGGCTCCTGATTCATAATGCATGGTTTGGACAGTAGTAATTAAAGTATCGCCTGTATTACCTAAAGGTATTCTCTTGGTTGCTTCAACTGCTCCGGAGGTGATAGTCCCGCCCTGCCAGGCTTTTGTATCTGATTTCTCGAGGAGATAACTAAAAATAGGGCGATAGGTCAAAATTGCAATCAGCATACCCAAAAGCATGATCCACTTGCGACCAATTTTATCGCTGAGCCATCCAAAGAAAATAAAAAAAGGCGTTGCAAAAAGAATGGCCCAAAGCATGATGGTACGGCTCTGTTCAAAATCCAACATAGCTTTGGTCTCTAAAAAACTCTGCGCGTAAAATTGCCCGGTATACCACACTACCCCCTGCCCCATTACTGCCCCGAAAAGCGCCAGCAAAACCATTTTAAAATTGGCTTTATTACTAAAACTTTCTTTCAGCGGATTTTTGGCTGTTTTCCCTTCTGACTTTAACTTAGAAAATAGCGGAGACTCCTCCATTTTCATTCTTATATACACCGATACGCCCACCAATAAAATAGAAAACCAAAAAGGATAACGCCAACCACCCCACTCAGAATTGAAGGCAGCATCACTCATATTCATCTTAACCAGCATGATAACACCTAAGGCCAGAAACAGGCCTAAAGTGGCGGTTGTTTGAATCCAGCTGGTAAAATACCCGCGTCGATTCGCAGGTGCATGCTCCGCCACATAAGTTGCAGCACCGCCATACTCGCCACCCAAAGCCAGCCCTTGTATTAATCTCAACAGCAAAACAAGTAAAGGTGCGGCTATACCAATAGACTTATACCCGGGCACCAATCCTATTAAAAAGGTTGAACCACCCATTAACACTAATGTTAACAGGAATGTAGATTTTCTACCGAATATATCACCCAGCCGCCCGAATACCAATGCACCAAAAGGGCGCACTATAAAGCCGGCGGCGAATATGGCCAATGTGCTCAATAAAGCTGCTGTAGCATTGCCTTCAGGGAAAAACTCAGTCGAAATTGTTTTGGCAAGCATACCAAAAATGTAAAAGTCATACCATTCAATCATGGTGCCGAGAGAGGACGCTGCAATTACCCGCGTTATAACATTTCCTTCGCCTTTGTTGCTCATACAATCGTTATTGTGGTTTTATGGGCTTAAAATTACATACAACTCTTTTCCATTGGGTTCTTATGGCGTACCAAATGGCGTTGAATGCTTTAAGCCTATAAATATAGGGCAAGTTTGTTTAGTTTTACACTATAAGGCCATCTTTCATTTGTAATACCCTATCACTAAGGCGGGCAAGGTCGTCGTTGTGTGTTACGATCAGAAATGTTTGTGAAAATTTGGTGCGCAGATCAAAAATAAGCTCATGTAACTCCCGGGCGTTAGCTGTATCCAAATTGCCGGTGGGCTCATCAGCGAAAACAATAGAGGGTTGATTAATCAATGCTCTAGCAACAGCAACGCGCTGCTGCTCTCCCCCGCTTAATTCGCCGGGCTTGTTATTTAAACGGTGAGCAACACCCAGTATTTGTAATAGTTCTTTAGCCTGTTCTTCTACCTCCTTTTTCTTTCGCCCTGCAATCCAGGCAGGAATTGACACATTTTCAAGAGCTGAAAACTCGGGCAATAAATGATGAAATTGAAAAACAAAGCCTATATTACTATTTCTAAAGGCTGCTAACTTCTTCGATGTCAGGCTTTCGATCCGTGTACCATTCATCGTCACTTCGCCCCGGTCGGGCTTGTCGAGCGTACCTAAAATATGGAGTAAGGTACTTTTTCCGCTACCTGATGGCCCCACAATTGATACCACTTCTCCCTTTTTTATCTCCACATTTACTCCTTTTAATACCTGTATAGTTCCGTAAGCCTTATGAATATCTTTTCCGTATATCATTAAAAAGAGTTGTGCTGATAAAATAATAGTTTCAAATGTAAAAGTTTTGCATTTGAAATAACGTCAAAAATGTTTAAAAAAGCAATTTGGTAAATTCAGTAATACAGTTACTTTTGCACAAATTTTTTTAAATCAGTTTGCAACCCTTTGTTGCTTATTAACGTTAATTATAGAAAACCGATTATACTATGTTTTGGACACTTGAATTAGCTTCTTACCTTGAGGATGCGCCCTGGCCGGCTACCAAAGACGAGTTGATTGACTATGCAATCCGTAGCGGTGCTCCGCTGGAGGTTGTGGAAAACCTGCAGGAATTGGAAGATGAAGGAGATGTTTATGAAACAATCGAAGACATCTGGCCCGATTATCCTACGCAGGAAGATTTCCTATTTAATGAGGACGAATACTAAAAACTTACAATAGCATTTATAAGCCACTATTTTAGTGGCTTTTTATTTGGGTATCATATCCGCCAGATTTTCAATAAATCTTTGCGCATAAAAGTCCTTATGTTTCCAATTGTGCCCCATCCTGACAATAATCAGGTTTTTCCCGGGATTAACATAAACAAACTGTCCCAACATTCCCTGGGCAAATATTGCCGGTAGATTATTATAAGCGCTAAAATAGGTTTTACCATTTCGAGTACCCTGACCTAAATACCAATTTCCTTTTTGCGCGGCCATAAACCGGGCAGCCTGCAGTGAATCGCCAAACCTTCTTATATTTCTACTGCTCCACCAATGGTTTTTATAGCCCTGGTAAACCCGCATCGTATCTGTATTCAAAATGGTACGCACCCATTCTTTGGCCAAAATTTGTTTGCCGTTCCAGTTTCCATTATTTAAATAAAGGCGTCCCAGCTTTGCGAAGTCTTTTAACGTAGCATTTAAACAACAAAAAGCCCGGGCAGTTCCTTTGGCGTCCGTTTGCCAGGCGGCATCACTTTCCATACCCATAGGCAGCCATAATTTTTGCTGTAAATAATTAGCCAGCTTTTCCCCTGTAGCAGCTTCTACGATCGCGCCCAGCAATTGTGTATTTACACTTTTGTATACAAAATCCTTTGACGGGGAGGCTACTTTTGTTTTCTTTAACCGGGCCATCAAATTCCGCGTAAAACCTAATTGAATTACATCACTAAAAGGACTATTATAGGTTTCATCACTCTTCACACCCGTGCGCATATCCAGCACGTTTTGTACTGTAACATTTTTCCAGGCCTTATCGCTTTTCAATAACCAGGGCAGGTATTGCGTTACCGGATCATTTAAAGACTGGATTTTCCCTTCCTGGTGAGCTATTTGCGCCAGAGTGCCTACAAAAGATTTTGCTACTGAAAAAGAAGGAAAGATGTTCGATGAGTCAACATTCCCAAAATATCTTTCATACAAAATGCTGTCATTTCTTATAACCAGGAATCCATAGGTCAAACTATTCTTCAAATTAGAATCGAGGTAAGACTTTAAAGGAAAACGAGTTGGGTCTGAATGATAAAACCGAAATACCTGATCGCTCTTCTGTAAAGCTGCAGCTTTGAATTTCCCCAGATCTTTTAACTCAAATTTTCTGAAACGATAGGCTTTTACCACATAACAGGAAGACAAAATACATGAAGCTATTAATATATATGTGAGTCTTCGAAATATCATTAGGTTATTCTTAACCAATTTATAGCTGAAAGATCTTTTTCATTAACACCCATTTTTCGCCAGGCCTGGCAAAAGGCAGGGCCTGCTGGTATTTCCACATCAGGGCTTCCCATTCCTGCACTTTACTATTTGCTTCATCTGAAGCCTGCTTTTTCTCAAAGGAAAAATCATCATTAACCTCCATAATCATAAACAAACGATTTTCCACCCTGTATATTTCCATGCTTTCTATTCCGGCGGCCCTGATACTCCGGGTTATTTCGGGCCATATTTCCCGATGCTGCTGCTCATAAGCTGCTATTAGCTCTGCATCATTTTTCAGATCAACAGTAAGACAATACTTCCTCATCAGTACTACATTTTTTGTTAGGATTATTAACCATTTTCCTGTTCAAAACCAATATCGATCTTCAGATTCTTGCCATCTGCTGCTGCAGTTGCCAATGCATCACACCGGTTGTTAAAAGGATTGTCAGCATGCCCACGTACCCAATGCATCCTTATATCCAAATTCTTCGCCAGCTGGTGATACTGTAACCATAAATCCTTATTTTTTTTTCCTCCCTTAAAGTCTGTGCGGATCCAGTTACGCAACCATCCCTTCGAAATGGAATTAACTACATATTGACTGTCAGAATAAATAGCAACAGGTATATGACTGGTTTTAAGTGCTTTTAAACCTTCTATAACAGCCATCAACTCCATGCGGTTATTGGTTGTACGCTTAAACCCTCCCGACAGCTCTTTGCCATGTCCTTTGTACATCAGAATAACACCATAACCACCTGGTCCCGGATTACCTCTCGATGCTCCATCTGTATAAATAATAATTTCCTGTTCCAATAAGGCAAATATAAAGCAGAGAAGCTCAAACCGGCAGGATGGAAAAATAAAAGAATGAATTAAAATACGACAAAAAACATGTATATTTGTGACAAATGACATGATATGAAAAAGAATATTAAAAAATATATTCCTAATATATCTTCCAGCCAGGTAGAAGAACCTGCGGCTATTTATCATATTACACCCAAATCCAGCCGCGTGGAAACACTGGTTAAAGATTTCACCTATAAAGATTTTAAAAAGATACTTAGTAAAGGCCCTTTTACTCTAGGAGAATGGTCTGATATGCTTTTCATGAGCGAACGTACCCTGCACCGTTATGCAAAAGATGATGGCGGTTTTAACGGGTTGCAAATAGAACGCATACTATTGCTGGAGGTTTTGATTGACACGGGCAATGAGCTATTTGGCCAGGAAGGTTTTAAAAACTGGTTGCCAAGTAAACCCTTCTCATTAAACGGAGAAGTGGTTAAAAACAAATTAAATACTCATAATGGTATCCAGGAAGTAATTGATACCCTGGGAAGAATTCAACACGGTATATCAGCATAATGATTATTTACAGACTTGTTCGCTCGGAATACCATGATGACCTATCGGGTTACGGTGCGTTTTTGTATGGGGGACGCTGGAATAATAAAGGACAATACGCGCTTTACGGAGCAGAACACATCTCACTTGCCGTTCTGGAAATTATTGTGAACTATGATAGAACAGCAACTTCACTCCTGCCCTCTTATCACCTTGTAGAACTTTCAGTGCCCGATGATGAAATTATTGAAATAGACCATTCGGCTCTGAAAAAAAAATGGAGCGAGGACATGGACTATACAAGGTATATCGGAGATGAGTTCCTGCAATCAAAATCCGACCTGGTACTAAAAATACCTTCGGCTGTTATACCCGAAGAAAACAACTACTTGTTGAATCCCAGCCATAAGGATTTCAAAAAGATTATTATAGACAGTAGCAAACGCTATGGATTGGATAACCGGTTATTTTAAAGCTATCTTACATCAAACCAAACCGCTTTTGTTGCATCCCAGGAGCCGCTATAATTAATAAACAATTCTTCTCCGGCTTTTATTTTCCTTACCGTTTTGATGGTAATGGTATTTTGATCATAGTCCATTTCATAATCGCAGTTACTCTCATAAGAATGGTTATAAACAGGAACCCAGCCAAGTGCCATACAACATTGATCAGTGCCATCACCCCATTCAAAAATATAGTCATGTAAGAGGGTTTGATCCAGCAGTATCCTTTCTTCGGCAGACATAACTAAAACCGGTGCTATTTCCACAACAGATCCCTTTGAAATATCTTCGGTGGTGAAAACACCCTTTCCCATTTCTTCTGTTTCTGCTATATATAAACAATGCGCTATCAAGTCAATTGATTTTCGAACAAAAATAATTGTTCGATTGCTTTATCACAAACAAAGTAATGTCTTTTGAGAACACTCGCAACTTACCTAATAGCCCTTACAGTTCTTCAATATTAATTTATCAAAAAATACGTATAAGGAGTTTCCTGCATAATTGAAGTTCGTAAATTTGGCGAATGCAATTGGAAGAAGACGAAATATCCATACCGGCACAATTCGAAAAGATATTAGAGTCAGGCAAGAGATCTGAAATAAAAGAATTTCTTGACGATCAGAATATCAGCGATGTGGTAGACCTGGTATACGAATTTCCCGAGCATGAGGCGCTCATTATCGCCAACATGTCCGTTCACCGTGCCGTGAACGTCTTCAAGCTACTGGAAGTTCTGGAACAGAAAAGCATTATACAGGAACTACCACCCAGTTATACCGCAGCCCTCTTAAATGAATTGCCTGCAGATGACCGGACTGACTTTTTGGAAGAACTCCCATCTAATGCAGTGAGGGAGCTCATTAAATTGCTGGATCCTGAGGAAAGACGGGTTACCCTGTCTTTGCTGGGCTATCCCGAAAACAGCATCGGGCGTTTGATGAACCCTGACTATGTGTATGTTTATTCCCATAATACTGTTGAGGAGGTTTTTGGCATCATCAGGAAATACGGGAAAAACAGTGAGGCCATCAACGTTATTTATGTAATTAACCAGACGGGCGAATTGCTGGATGATATCAGGATAGGTGAATTTATTTTAAGTTCTCCTGATACCAGGGTATCAGAACTAATGGATGAAAGAGTTATATCGTTAAAGGCTTATGATGACCAGGAATCGGCCAGTGAGATCTTTAAAATGAACAACAGGGTAGCTTTGCCGGTTGTAAGCGAAAGCAACAAACTTCTGGGCATTGTTACCATAGATGATATACTTTGGGTAGCCACTGAAGAATATAGTGAGGATATGCAGAAAATGGGGGGAACACAGGCATTTGAGGAGCCCTACCTGGATATTCCATTATTAAGGCTTTTCAGAAAACGTATTCCCTGGCTGGTGGTTTTATTTTTGGGAGAAATGCTGACGGCTACAGCTATGGCTTTTTTTGAAGATGAAATTGCCCGGGCAGTTGTTTTGGCATTGTTTATCCCACTAATTATAAGCAGTGGTGGAAACAGTGGTTCGCAGGCCTCTACCCTGATTATTCAGGCAATGGCTGTTGGCGAAGTGTATATCAGCGATTGGTGGCGGGTCATGCGCCGCGAGATCATTTCCGGGATTTTATTAGGTACCGTCCTGGGTATTATTGGCTTTTTACGCATTTTTGTTTTTCATATTGTAACCCCATCCTTATACGGTGAACATTGGCTGCCTCTGGCTTTTACATTAGGATTAACACTGCTGGGGGTTGTACTTTGGGGTACCTTATCAGGCAGTATGCTCCCTATACTACTTAAAAAAATGGGCGCTGACCCGGCCGTGAGCTCAGCACCTTTTGTTGCTACCCTGGTAGATGTAACGGGGCTGATCATTTACTTCTCTATGGCCTTCATGTTGTTAAAGGGCACACTGCTTTAACAGACAACAGCACTTTTTAACTCTATAACTTAATGGAACTGAGGCATTCTGCGCAAACGGTTGCGCAGAATTCTAAAAACCTTATTTTCGCTATCCTAAAAACTTTATACTATGTGTGGCATTGTGGGCTATACGGGTACCAGGCAGGCCTATCCCGTTATCATCAAAGGATTAAAAAGGTTAGAATATAGAGGATACGACAGCGCGGGAGTAGCGCTTCAACAAAAAGATGACGTTACTATTTATAAGAAAAAGGGAAAGGTTGCAGACCTGGAAGAGAGCATTGGAACCAGCAATGTGGCCGGAACTACCGGCATAGGTCATACCCGCTGGGCTACCCACGGTGAACCTAATGACAAAAATGCCCACCCTCATTATTCGGCAAGCGGCAAAATTGCCATGATACATAATGGTATTATTGAGAACTATGCTCAGTTAAAATCTGAACTTTCTAAAAAGGGATATACATTTAAAAGTGATACCGACACGGAAGTGCTTTTGAATTTTATTGAAGAAATAAAAACCAATAACGAATGTACCCTGGAAGAAGCGATCAGGATCGCCTTAAAACGCGTTACCGGCGCCTATGTTATCTTATTAATTGACAATGAAAATCCGGATACCATTATTGCAGCGCGTAAGGGCAGCCCATTGGTTATTGGTGTTGGAAAAGGAGAACATTTCTTAGGTTCTGATGCCTCCCCGATGTTGGAATATACCAAGGAGGTGGTGTATGTAAACGACTATGAGTTGGCCATAGTAAAACCTGATGAACTTATTTTAAAGAACCTGGGCAACGAAAAGATCACCCCATATGTACAAAAGTTAGACCTGGAGCTGGCAGCAATAGAAAAAGGCGGTTATGATCATTTCATGCTGAAAGAGATTTTTGAGCAACCTACTACTATTTATGATTGCCTGCGTGGAAGATTAGATGCAACAGCAGAAACCATTACCATGGCCGGTATACAACAGTACGCAGAGCAGATCATCAATGCCAACCGCATTGTAATTATTGCCTGTGGTACCAGCTGGCATGCCGGTCTAGTGGCTGAATATATTATTGAAGATTTGTGCAGGATTAATGTTGAAGTAGAGTATGCTTCAGAATTCAGGTACCGGAATCCTGTAATTAATAAAGGCGATGTTATTATTGCGATCAGCCAAAGCGGGGAAACAGCCGATACGCTGGTTGCTATAGAAAGTGCCAAAGAAAAAGGTGCTATTATTCTCGGCGTAGTAAATGTTGTAGGCTCCTCTATAGCCCGCGCTTCTCATGCGGGCGCTTATACCCATGCCGGCCCTGAAATAGGCGTAGCATCAACCAAAGCCTTTACCGCTCAATTAACCGTGCTCATGATGATTGCCTTAAAAGTGGGCTATATGAAAGGCTCTTTATCGAATGAACGATATAGAAGATTATTAAATGAACTGGATGCTGTTCCTGAAAAAGCAGCCTGGGTATTAAACCATCACGAGCATATAAAAGCAATAGCCGAAAAATACAAAGATGCCCGCGACTTTTTATACCTCGGACGAGGGTATAATTTTGCCATTGCTCTGGAAGGTGCGTTGAAACTCAAAGAGATTTCTTATATACATGCAGAAGGATACCCGGCAGCAGAAATGAAACACGGCCCTATTGCATTGGTTGATGAAAATTTGCCGGTAGTGTTTGTGGCAACCAAAGATGTTTACCATGAAAAAGTGGTTAGCAATATGCAGGAAATAAAAGCGAGAAAAGGAAAACTTTTGGCGGTAATTACGGAAGGCGATGAAATATCAAAAAGCATCTGCGACGATGTCATGATTGTTCCTGAAACGGATGAAGTTATTGCGCCACTTATTAATGTCATTCCCCTTCAGCTGCTCTCCTACTATATAGGCGTGGCAAAGGATTGTAATGTAGACATGCCGCGTAACCTGGCTAAAAGCGTTACCGTAGAATAGTCTTTTTACAAACTTTCTCAAACACAACTTTTCATTCTCTAATACAACCTTCTGCCGTATATAAATGAATCAAATAAAGAAACACAAAGCAGACCAACTGGGATACAACTTTATACCTGCAACATTTTTACCGGAAGGAAAAGATGAGTATTATTTAAGATTTCAGCAAAATCCGGCCAATGATTACAGGCCGCTAACCAAACAGGAAATTACCATACTCCAATCAAACCGCAACAGGGCCGGGAACTGGGATGATGTATTAGTGCGGGATGGTATAGATATACACCTGATTGAAGAATGTACTTTTTACGGACTGGTGCGCATTGGGAAACTGGAGCAGTATTTCCTTGAATTCAGTGAAGTAAAATTTCCTGTAGGGCTTTATCACAGCCAGATTGTGAGCTGTGATATAGGAGATAACGTATCTATCAGTAATGTAAAGTTTCTCGGGCATTATATCATTGAAGAGGATGTAATCATTGCAAATGTGAATGAGATGAGCTGCACCTCACATGCTAAATTCGGAAATGGAATATTGAAAGAGGGTGAGCCTGAAAGTGTTCGGATATGGATGGAATTGTGTAACGAAAACGGTGGCAGGAAAGTATTACCCTTTGATGGCATGTTAGCAGGTGATGCCTGGCTATGGACGAAATACAGGGGCGATCAAAAGCTAATGCATGCGTTTCAACAGTTTACCGAAAGAAAATTTGATGCGATACATGGATATTATGGTACCGTTGGAAAAAGAACAGTGATCAAGAATACCCATATTATTAAAGACGTTAAAATTGGTACGGATGCCTATGTTAAGGGAGCCAACAAACTGAAAAACCTTACGATCAACTCCAACGAAAAAGCCAAATCACAAATTGGTGAAGGATGCGAGATGGTGAATGGTATTATGGGATTGGGCAGCCGGGCATTTTATGGAGTAAAAGCAGTGCGCTTTATCTTATCTCCGTTCTCCCAGTTAAAATATGGAGCCAGGCTTATCAATTCTTACCTGGGTGAAAATGCTACCGTTTCCTGCTGCGAGGTTTTAAATTCATTGATATTCCCTGCCCACGAGCAACATCATAACAATTCATTTTTATGCGCGGCGCTGGTAATGGGACAAAGTAATATGGCTGCCGGCGCTACCATTGGTTCCAATCACAATTCGAGAGGTGCCGATGGTGAACTGCAGGCTGGACGCGGGTTTTGGCCGGGCCTTTGTGTAAGTCTGAAACACAACTCCAGGTTTGCATCGTTTACTATGATAGCAAAAGGTAACTACCCTGCTGAGCTAAATATTCCTTTTCCTTTTGCGCTTATCAGCAACGAAGAAAGCAGTAATAAGCTGGTTATTATGCCTGCATATTGGTTCCTTTATAATATGTATGCTATTCAAAGAAACGAGAGAAAATTTGCGGAAAGAGATAAAAGAATAAATAAAGAGCAACAACTGGAATTCAACTGCCTCGCGCCCGATACGGCGAACGAGATCTATAAATCACTTCAACTATTAGAATTATTTACGGGAAAAGCTTTTTACAAGGAAAACGAAATAATAGGTAGCGATGCTGAATTTATCATCAAAGGGAAGTCTTTACTGGAGCACAATTCCCCGATAGTGACCCAACTAAATGTGCTTGCCTCTGGCATTGAAAACTCCAAAAGAGAAGTACAAATTATTAAAGTTCAGCAAGCCTATAACGTTTATAAACGCATGCTGTTATTTTATGCCGGAAGCGAAATTATCAAGTACATTAGTGAAAACAACTACGATAGTTTTTTTGAACAAATACGCAACAGCAGGCTTAGCGGCGATTTACAGGAGTGGATTAATGTAGGAGGACAGCTTATTGCTAAAGATCAATTAGACGGCCTCCTGGATAGTATCAGGAACGGAGCTGTAGCAGGATGGGATCAAATACACCAGTTTTATAATGAACAAGGGCAACAGTATCGTTCCCAGAAAATGTTACATGCCCTATCGTTGTTAATAAAAACCGGCGATTGGGATTACGACAAAATAGACATCAGCTATCTTAAAAGTCTTTTTCAACAAACTTTAGAAACCAAAGAATGGATTACTCAAAGCGTTTATAGCTCTAAAGAGAAAGACTATAAAAACGCCTTTAAGAATATGGTTTATGATACAAAGGAAGAGATGGAAAGTGTATTAGGATCGTTTGAAAGCAATACTTTTATTATACAACAAAACGAAGAATTGAGCTCATTTAAAGACCAGGTAAAGACACTGCTTTAACTTCGGTGAAACAATACCTAAACAGCTTTAGCCTTGAATGACCAGGTGATCGCAAATCGGGCTATAAGTTCACCTGCAGGATTTTTCCCCTCAGAACGGGCGGTTAAAACCTGCGGCTGGCCGGTATCCAAAGCTGCCATGATCGCTTCCCTGAATTCCTTACCATTAGTGCAAATAAACCTTGTCACGTCGGTAGCTTTCTTAAAGTATTCAGCTTCCATTTTTACAACGAGCATTGAAACAGCAGGTTTTCTTTTATAAACATGCGCCATTGCTAATGCCCCGGTGCTCAGTTCTGCGGCCATAGCAAGACATGCAAAATAAGTAGAGCGAAATGGATTTTGACTGAACCATTTAAAAGGAACCGTGACTTCGCAGGTGTTTTCCGTTAAATCTCTCAGACGCACGCCGCTAAAATATGCCGAGGGTAGTTTCCTTAACAGGAAAAATTTAAATTTAGGAGAATTAGCCAATTGAATAAACCCGTTTGCAGTTTCCATAGCTTTATCGATTCCTATAAAGTTAATACATAAAACATAATAAACGCCACCAGTAGCTGGTGACGTTTATTACTTCAATGAAACAACATTATAATTTCCATTCAAATGGTATAATCAAACGGGCTGTGAAATTACGGCCCATATTGAACACACCCACCCTGCCCGTAACAGGGTTGGCATCTGCATATTTTAAGCGGCTCAGGTGACTTTGATATCCTACATCACCTATATTCTGCAGTCCTACATTAAAAGTAAATCTTTTTTTGTTCGCAATTTTCACATCGGCACCCAGGCCGGCATTGAATAAAACATAACCTTTTGTAGCGGTCTCGGTTTCATAGCCAGCAAAGAAATCGTTCTGCGCCGCGACAGCATTCATTTCAACCTTTACATATAAATTGGAGAACAGCTTTAAAACATCAGTAAACTCTCCTCTCAGCTCGGTTAACACGCTTGCAGGTGCGATAAGCGGCAAATTATCAGACCCATCAACCGGTTCAACAAATTTTCCTCTTACAAAGCTGAAGGTATTTTCAAAATGGAGCCAATCCAGCGGATGTGGATGCACATCAAAACGCGCTTCAATGCCCATCAGCCTTGCACTTTGCTGGCTGAAACGAAAAGTAGGGATTCCATTTGTCAATGAATCTGCTCCGGTAGCGGCCAGTAGCCGGTTATAAAAAATATAATTACTAATATGATTAAAATAAGGCGATACACTTATGTCGATGTGGTTGGTAGTAATCTCGATACCCGCATCTACAGCAGTCGATATTTCACTTTTAAGATCCCGCTCTCCTATTTCATAGCGATTTGTTCCCTCATGGGCACCGTTAGCTGCCAGTTCTGATAAATTAGGCGCCCTGAATCCCCTGGCTATATTGGCTTTCACAGAAACATGGTCACTGATAGCATGTGTGGCACCCAGGCTGGCCGAAATATTGGAAAAGGTTTTAGAAAATGCCTGGAACTTCTCCGCCCCATCTTCATCGTTCATAGCTTTACTATTAATACTTCTGGTATCGTAACGCAGCCCTCCGCTAAGAGTGGTTTGATTCCAGGTTTTAGAAGCAACGCCATATATACCGAAATCAAACAAACCATAATCTGGTATGATTGCTTCAGCTGCCTTATTTTGATTTTTCTGGCCCATTCCATTAATACCCAAACTGCTCTTCCAGCTGTTCCATTCGGGAACATGATACGCGATATTGTAATTAACCGTTCTTAAATCGAAATAAGCAGAAGGCGCTTCAGACTCCTCATGATGATGTTCATGATCGTGCTCTTCTTCGTGTCCTTCCTCATCATGATGTTCTTCCTCACCATGATCATGCCCGAATTCCCTTCGCTGATTGCGCTGAAAACCGGCCAACGCGGTAATTCGCCCACCGTTTGACAGTGAAAAGCTGTTATCTAAAGCTATTTTAAAGTGCTGTACCCGTTGATTGGGCTCTAAAGGAGTTCTACCTTTAATGATGTTGTTCCCGGGTACTGCATCATCATAAACAAACTGACCAGATTCATTGCGTTCTCCCTCTACCATACCCATGTGTTGATCAAAATGAGAAAAGATAAGGTGTGAAAATCCCCAACGCTTATTGACGCCTATATAACCGCCAAAATTCTTTTCATTAAACCGGCTGTTTAACACGTCGCCATCATATTTATTATGATAATCTCCGGCTGTTTTAATACTACCATAAGCATTCCAGTTCAAACCATTGATATTGCCTGCTACATTTGCATATTGACCAAACATGCGATTATTGGCATTTACGGTTGACTGTACATTAGCTTGTATTGTGTTGTTGGCAACGGGTGTATTGGTTAGTATATTAATCACCCCACCAATGGCATCACTACCATACATGAGCGAGGCTGGTCCACGCAAAATTTCTATCTTTTGCACGCTGTATTCATCTACTTCAAGCCCGTGTTCATCACCCCATTGTTGTCCTTCCTGCCTGATACCATCATTAATCGTCACAACGCGGTTGTAACCCAGCCCCCTGATAAAAGGCTTCGCTATTGCAGGTCCTGTAGTAACAACAGAAACACCTGCCTCTTTTGCAACTACATCCAAAAGATTATTACCTACAGACTGTTGAATATCTTTTTTCGATATAATAGATACCTGTACCGGCGTATACTTTAAACGCGTTGCAGAAGAAACACCGGTAACGGTAACATTTTCGTTTTCAACCACCGAACGGGAAAGAGAAAAGTTTTGAATGGTTTGCCCCTGTACCGTTACAATCTCAACTTTGGATTTATAACCTACGTACGATATCTGAATCGTTAATCTTCCACCCGTAAGAGCATTGAATTCATATCGTCCGTCAGCATCGGTGGTGGTTGTCAACCTGAGATCTGGTATTGAAATAGTCGCGCCAGCCAAAGGTGCCTGAGATGTAACATCTGTTACAACACCTGACAAGCCGGCTTTCTCATCGTTTGCTGATAAAACATGTGTTGTCAGCAAAAATAGTATGGAAAGAATATATCTGAATTGCATAACCTGAAATGATTTGAGTACATGTAAACACGAAGTCCACACAATAATGTATAGAAATTATAAGACACACTCTCATGAGTTGTCCAAAGGGAATAATTAGCCTTAAAATCAGGTTAGTGCCGGAGGCCCGCGATGTTGTGAAAAACAAAAAAGGAGAAGATAGAAATCCCCTCCGTTGTTTTACATGAGAAAAAGTTCGAGGTTATTTGTCGCCTCTTTTATATTTTGAAACTACCTCAGTATCACCGGTGCTGTTGGCATTGATATGAGTGTAGTGTTTGTTATCTTTTAAAACGATTCGTAATTAACACCATTTTGTTGCTTACTTCGGTAACGCCATGGATTTCTTTGCCCGGGAAAGAAGATTTTACTCCAGCCAATACAACCGGGGAAAGTGCATCTTCTTTATAATAGCGAACAGTTTGGATCAGGTTGCCCTTGGTATCAAATGTAGCTCTGGTCTTTACGTCATTAGCGGTGAAATATGTCTCTACACTATTGGCTGTTTCACTCCAGGTTACATCAACGGCGCTTTTAAAGATAGCTGTAAAAGTTGCCTGCGCTTTTTCACTTATAACTGGTTCTACAGGCGAAGCAGCGGCACTAAAAGTGATCGTTAATAAGGTTGCGGCAGACAGAATTAGATTTTTCATTTTATTTGTTTGTAGTAGTTATTATCAATTGTTTCACAAACATAAGCTCAAGGGCTGCCTGGAGTCAATACCATAATGGCGAACTACGTCGAAATCACCGGTGAATAGCAGTTTTCTTATGGTGAATACCTACAGCCGAGTTTCTATTTGTGCTTTTCAAAGAATGATGCTCCTTTTTTGAGCTTCCTATATACATTTTGCAGGAAGGATTAGAATGTTACAGTTGTGGGAACAGGATTTATCGCCATAACATATTTTAAACACAAGCACTATACCTTGAGTGAACTATTGGTATTTCTCTCTCCGAAAAATGTTAGTTGAATACATAGTGTTAGCCTTTATTTACCGTCCTTATCGGATCCCTTACAGCACATCTCTCATAGGTTAGCGCCAGAAACCGGAGTAAATAGTCGGTTGAAATCCTGCTTACCGTTATTAGCAAATATAATAACCTACTTGCTCCATCAACTCCCTTTTACCGGTTACTGGGCCTTGCTTCGTGCCGCACCAATGAGGATTATCTTTGATATCTACTGTGTTCGCAATACCACAAAAATTAAGTTGATGATAAAAAGCTTAAAGATCCCGTATCTTCTTTCCCGGCCCCGTATTAATATACTCACCGCTCAACATCCTGTCCAGGTCTTCTTTCTTAAAGTAACCGCCATTTTCTTATAAACCCCAAATTCTTCACATTTTTTGGCAAACTGTGTTCTGGCCAGGTTACAATAAATTAGCGCTTCTTCTGGCTTCAAAAAAGGCTTGAAGCAAAGTGCCAACAGCTTTCATGACAACTATATCTTGTTTCCTAATCATTTTTTGCTTCCTTTCATTTAATACATTATTAAGATAATCTCCTGACCCTTCAATAAAGAATCAGGAGATATTATCACTTTCAAGTAAAATCCTCTACATAAACCAGGCTACCTAAAACCGGACTATATGATCTGATATATTTTATATAACCGTACTCTTCCAATTCCCTCATACATCGGTAATATGCTGTCTTTCCAACTTTGATACATCCCGTAGCCGGACTTGTGTAATCGAAACGGGATTTTCTCCATTGTTCATACACCATTGCTGGAATATCGCAATGTAAAGCGCAATATGATGGGGGCCTACACGGTGATCGCAACTAGCTTTTACTAAAAAGCCAATCATTTGCTTAAAATACATATTTCACAATTTTAGTTTTTCATAAATGCTCATCTAGGAGGTTCATTTTCTCTCGAGCGATTCTCTTCTTTTTGATACGCGTTCAAACGCTCCGTAATGTTTTGTAAAAGGTTATCTTTATTAGGTGCTAAAGCTTGCTGAAGCTCGATCTTAAGAGTGGCAATGGAATAGATCAAATAACTTTTGGACGGACTGCTGTTGTAATCTACATAGTTTCTGGCATCCGTAATACTTGTGAATCCTTTAACCCTGTCTTGGGGAAGTTCTAAGATATCTGACTTTAGAGTAACAAAGGAGTATCCCTCCTTTTGTAAGGCTAGAAGTGCCTTTTGGAATGATGCGATGTCCTGTCTCATAATGATCCCGCTCATAGCGTTATCCAGCAACTTGGGTTTTGAGAAAAAAACGGTTCGTTTATGGAGTGAGGGGGACATGCAGTTTCCATAGCTCCTTTGCCTTGTCTATTCCTCCGTCTAGCCGGGATAGGAGTTTTAGCTCTGCGATTATCTTTTTTATCTCGTTTTTACCCTTATTCCATTTGTATCCCCAATCAGAGTAATCGTAATACCAATCAGCTTTTGCCATTTGCTTTGAGATGGCCATTGCAAATACGTTTTTTAAATCTTGTTCTTTTTCCGCGATATTCTCCTTCAGTATGCGTTTTGCGTCATCTTCTAAAAGACTTAAAGATCGAAAGGTGTAATACCCTTTATCAGTAGGAGCCATTAACATATACTTGCAAGCTTCAAAGGCTGTTTTGTGAAATGTGATGTCTTTTTCCGCTAGTGTCTCACCTTTAATCTGAATAGCAGCAAACCGCTGCTCTCTTTGCCTTTCCTGCGCCAGTCTTTTGCTAAACTGTTCCACTTCGGCTTTTTCGATTCCTTTAAAAATATCAATACTCATTACTCCGCTTTTCAAAGAATTTATCCACAATATCACTATCTCATCAATGAAATTTATCCATCAAGTCCATGGTAAGGCCGGCGTAACCACTGACTACAGCGCCTTCTGCGGCACTTAAATAATGCACAGCTCCCATAATGTCTATGCTGGTAACTGCAATCCACCTGCCCACGCGTTTAAACAAGCCAGGTCGGTCTTTATTTACCATTGCCATTGTTAGTGGGGTGTTTTGCATTTGCAAGTAGGTGAGGAGTTGGGTCGGCTCATAGGGTTTTGACAGCTTCGGTTTACAGTTCCACCGATAGCCAGAGAATCTTGCGGTTGAGCTGGCTTTTAAAATCACTTCTTTGTCGATTTGTGGGAGCGTGCTTTCCAATACTTCCTGTTCAAAACCAGTAATAGTTCGCTTCAGTTGTTGAAAAGTACAGCCAGCCTCACCTACAGAGTCCACTATTGTAAATAGCTTTTCAAGCCGGGTTTTTACAGAATCGCTCCAGTTCAACCGATTAAGAAAACTATTGGGGTCATTAGTGAATTCAACAATCTTTGAGAAATCTCCTCATGACTGGCCTTTTTTATTGGAGTGGTTGATCTTAGTTACATTCTGTAATCTAACCCGAAAATATCTTTATTCAGCGGAGAGGCTTGCTGGGGAACTTCTTATCTTGATTGTGAGACCCGGAAATTCTAGGGGCAGATTGCTATTCGTTTAATATTCCCAAGAGTACTGTGAAATATCATATTTCCGAGGCAATACTTTTTCTTAAAAAGCGCAGTTAAAATTCTTAAAGAGAGTTAAAGTCCGTTAGTGAGTGTTAAAATTTCATAAGAATAACTGTCTTTGGGAAAATATTCTCAACGGAAGCGACGGGCATGAAGAGCTTAGCACACAAGAAGAGCGAATGCGATCTATTGAAAATATTCACAACAATATAAATGCTTTCGGCAAAAAAGAGGAAAAGGAAATTTAGGGATTATACCGTTGCGGCTGTTATTACTTTAGGGTTTGTAATTGCACGCATTACGGGATATAATAATTTCATTAAACCAGATATTTATTTTGAACACACGCAAAATATTACAGTAAACTAACAGATGGTTCTATTATAGCATTGCTAAAGGGGCTGAGCTACCGTAGGAAGATTTTTCCTGTCAGATATCGAGACGTATTTCTCAAAAGGGTAATGCCATATCCAAGGTTTCAAAATCTAAAGAGCATCCGCTTATTGTTCATGGTTCACTTGAGCCTGCCAGGATCGTTAAAATGACAATCTCGTTCGAAACCCTGTTGACCGCGACAGCAAAGATACAGGAAGGAAGATTAGTGCTACAGATCACGTCCGTAGAAATATAGAGGTAATATAGTTCCTATAGATATTTCGGCCTATGATCTGGATGGTCAGCTGGGTCTAAACCTGCCCTATTCTCCGGAGGTAAATGCCTTTAAGGAGATCGCTTCCGGGATTGAGCAGTTCTGCCGGCACCAATATAACACTGAGTAGTTCTGCGAGGCAGCATATGATCTCTGATCTGACTAAAGAAGTAATACAGAGAACTACGGGCTATATCTCTAAAAAGGATCGGGCATATCAAAGTTACCGTTAAGGCAGACCACCAGGTGTTTTTACTTCACGAAAAAAATAATAATCTTAATTACAGTACCTATGAAAAAATAGGTGTGAGACAATAACAGGATTTGTTCTCCTGTTTACGGTTATGTTCTCGACCGTTAGCGCCACAAAATGAAGACAACAATTCTAAGGCCGATACGATTAGGGAGACATCTTATAGGGCTGTCGTTCCCTATGATGTGTATGTGACTTATAATAAGACAACCCATTTTATTTTTCCTTCGGCGATTTAGGAGACTGGGCCAGGAACTTTTCTGTTAATTGGGGTCTTAGTGTGACAGGTGGCTATGGGACAATAAACAGAGGTGAAGAGAGATTTGCCAATAGCGCTGTCATACTAAGTCAAGATAAATTTATCTATGGTGGTAGCGCCAGGCTTTCTATTGAAACATATTTAGGTAACCGGCTTCTTTTGTTGATGCAGGGAAAATGTAAGTATCTGCTGGGATGATCGTAAGAGGGCTTCAGACCTGCAACTTCAAAACACTGAAAAGTTTGTACTCTATTCTACGGCACACTCAGGAGAAGAGGGTCATGAATTGATATATGGATAGCGGACAATTTTGGTAATGAACAGACGGCAAACTTTTCTTTTAATATTAAATAATAATGATAATAAAATTTCTATATAGTTAATTATTGCTAATATCTGAATAGCTATAGAAAGAAAACTATCAATAGATCATTGAGTCAAATTTGAATTTTCGATAGTTGCTAATTTTCGCTTGATCTTTTGAAGATACTTAGTTGATAGTGAATAAGCATCTTACTCCGATATTCAAATTTAACTGTGTTTAAGTTTTATAAAATCCAGAGGTACGTCTAGTGTGGCTGCTACTCTTCAATGTACTAACAATAAAATGGAGCTTCTTTAAGCAACAAAACAAAATAACGATTCGCTCTGGGTTGAATATAGTCAATTCAAAATCGAACGATTCTATAGGGCTAAAATACAGACACAACGCCGTTCCTTATTTTCTAATTATTTCTATAAATTCTTATCATGAAAAAATGTCTTTTTTTTTACTTTTATTTTTGGCCATTGAAGCTATAGGGCAACGCCCATACATTACAGTCTGGAAAACAAACAATAGCGGAGTCAGCGCTACTAATCAAATCAGGGTACCTGCTGAGGGGGTCTTATACATATGTATGGGAGGAGGTGGGAAACCCAGGCAATAATGGCAATGGAAGTGGTGCGGACGAATTAACCATTACGTTCCCTTCTATCGGTACTTACCGCCTTTCAATGACACCAACTGGTACAATACCTTTTCATCGTATTGCCTTTCCCGTTTCTCCGCTGGTTGATAACAGGAAGTTGCTGTCTATCGAACAATGGGGCGATGTGGTCTGGAGTAGTATGCAACGGGCATATTACAGGTGTAGTAGTTTGGGTGGTCTAGGGCCTGTCGATGTTCCTGATTTAAGTAATGTAACAAACATGGCAGCAATGTTCCAGGAGGCTGGTAGTTTTAATTATCCTATAGGGAATTGGAATGTAAGCAACGTAGTTATTATGGATGCGTTATTTTTTTCTGCTACCAGCTTTAACCAGCCTATAGGAAACTGGGACGTAAGTAACGTTACATCAATGGCAAGTATGTTTTGGAACACACCAAGGTTTAATCAACCTATCGGAAACTGGAATGTAAGCAAGGTTACCAGTATGGAAGGTATGTTTGCCTATGCTACTGACTTTAATCAGGCGATAGAGGGGTGGGATGTAGGTAATGTTACAACAATGAGATTAATGTTTATAGACGCACGAAATTTTAACCGTCCAATTGCCAATTGGGATGTTAGTAAGGTGACTGTAATGGATTGGATGTTTTCTGGCGCTCGAAGTTTTAACCAAGATATCGGGATATGGGATCTTTCTGTTCTAGCCAATGCAACAAGGATGCTAGATAACAGCGGAATCAACTGTGAGAACTACAGCCACATATTGCACGGTTGGGCGAATAATCCACTTACTCCTTCGGGAGTGCCATTGGGTGCTGTTGGTCGTACTTATGGAGTTGCGGCGGCAGTTGATCGTGATATGCTTACTAATACGTTGAATTGGACGATCAATGGTGATGGACAGGGGTCCTGTGTAGTGACGTTGCCTGTGGTTTTTAATGACGTGAAGGCGCGGTACAGGAATGGGCAACTGATTGTAAACTGGAGAAGTTTAACAGAAACCAGTAATAGCCATTTTGATATTGAGGTTTCTGCGGATGGAACAAATTTCACAAAAATAGGTACTATAAAGAGCAAAGCCATTAATGGGAATTCGAGCCAGGAGCTGCATTATGAATTTATTACTGCTTACAGTGGATTGGCAGCATTGGGTCTAACCGCTTTTATGTTCCTCGGTGTCTTAGGCAAAAGAAAATCCCGTCTAATGTTATCCCTGATAGGGATGGTATTGGTTGTAGTCATTTCCTGTAGCAAATCTGTAAGTGAAGCAATAGATAACAAGCAAAAGATTTTTTATATAAGAATAGCACAAACAGATAAGGATGGCACAAGGACCTTTTCCAAGGTAATTAAAGTGGTTTCTGAATAAAGAGGCATATGTTACTATCATATACAAGGTTAGCCCGGTCGAAGACCGGGCTTTTATATTATTAATATTCAAGTAGAATATTATTCTTGTTCTTTAGATCTTCGGGGCAATTCAAAATGTGATCGGAATCGATTTCTATCCATGAAGGAAGATAATCTTTCATTTGACCGGCACGAATGCGCTGCAGGATTGATCCTGATTTGCGTTCATTTCTGGCCAGTTCTTTGTTATATAATAAAAAGTTTAAATAAGCTGATATGGTAGTAGTTAAGTCAATTCAAACCAACTATAGAGATGTAATGAGATCAAAATTCTAATTTCTTCCTTAGAAATGTATCTGGCCGTATATAATTGGAATGCTGCTATTGGGGTATGGACTGCCATTACCACAATTGAATACTTTACTATCGGGAATAATATACTTTTTTCACCTTTATAATTGTTATCCTGCTCCCGGTATATCATTTCAGTGCAAGAAATATCGTAAGGGCTAACCCATTTGATGCGGAAGTGCTTTTTAGTGAACAAAATATTGTTGTCAGGAATAGGAACAAAGATCTGGATGAAGTGAAAGACTGGTCGTGGATAAAGCGTATGAATATGACCAGAGGAACTGTTATGTTAGACCCCAACCAGCCAGAAATACTGGATAGGGAAAAGTTAACAGAAAATGAATGGCTTTTTTTTAAGAATATCCAAGAAAAAAATCCAACAGGAAGAACAAGTCTTTTATTGTTCAAAGAAAAAGCTTGCAGCCTGTTTGAGAAAATACAGCGGGAGGTTTTGGGGAAGCAGGAGATTTTATCAAGGGGGCTGCACCGCTTTAATAAGCGAAAAGGCGTTTCCGTCCGATAGGAAGGAAGCGTCTTTTCGCCGCCTGGTGGCCCAAAATTAAAGGCTTAGACTTGCTGCATATTGTAGTTAAAGAACAATACCAATTGTCTTATTCATGCTTTAAACACCACTAATAAACCTAATCGTTTATTAGTGGTAGGAATTTGTATTGTATTTACGAGGAATAACTTAATATGTGAAGTTTCAAGACTTTCGCTACATTTTCTCTATAATTATTTACGTAGATTTGGTTAAGGCTTGTTTAAAATAGTTGCCTGTCTTCATTCGGGCATTATCATGTCAAAACTATCAAAGACAACTGTTTAAAACGGGCAAGCTCGTGGCAGACGATTGCCGTTGGAGGTTATTTATTAATTCATTTTTCAATGGATACTAAGCAAAGGTAAATCAAAGCTAGAGAAACCTGGATAAGGTGTTATGAACAGCTGGGTTCAATAAATAAAGCTGCTCGAAAGTGTGGTATTCCCCGATCTACCTTGTACAGATGGATAAAGCGATTTAAAGATAATGGTAAGGATGCCTTAAAAGTTCATTCCACACGTCCAAAAGTTTTAGCTAAACAAAAGGTCAGTGATGAATTAGTCACACTTATAAAAGCCATACGAGTTGAGTATAATTTTGGCCCACAAAGAATAAGCCTTCATCTTCTTCGAGTCCATAATATGGATATTTCTGCACCTACGGTTTGGCGGGTAATTAAAGAGAGCGGAATGCCTAACATAAAAAAATATAGGAAGCATGGGCAGACAACCCGCTACAGCAGGCCCATTCCAGGAGATCGGGTTCAAATGGATGTTACTAAAATAGGCGCCAAATGCTATCAATTCACGGCCATTGATGATTGTACCCGGATGAGAGCAATTAAACTGTACCCAATAAAAAGCAGAATCCACTGTAGATTGTCTGGGTTATGTGCTTGATACTTTTCAATTCCCTGTACATAGGATACAAACTGATTAGGGAACCGAACTTTTCAATGATTTATTCCAGGAAGAGCTAATGGTTCATTTTATAAAATTTAGGCCCATTAAGCCTAGAAGTCCACATCTGAATGGAAAGGTCGAAAGATCCCAACTCACAGATAAATCAGAGTTTTATTCAATCATTAATCGTAAAGAAAGAACTCTCGATCTTGCTACGAAATTACTTGAATGGCAAAATTTCTATAACTACAAACGCCCTCATGCATCATTGAATGGGAAGACCCCAAACGAAAAACTTCTTGAATTGGAAAACCTGATACCTATTCAACCAGATGTAACAACAAAGTATTGGGAACAGGAAGTCGAAATAATACCACGAAACAGCAAAATGTACTACAGAAATCGATAGGCATTTTGTCTCACATGTCTTGAAATATCACATCTTAGGACTGAATTGGTCAAAGGCTTATTTGGTGCTGTATTGTGATTAATGCTAATGTTTTTTTATAGCAACGATGTGAATTGTGCAATTTGTGATATTTTTAATCGTTTGTAAGTTGAAAAGTAGTGAGTACCCCTGCATGATCAGATGGCCAAACATCATCGATGTCAGGAGCTGTCCTTATTATCTTTGAAGTAATTGCTTTTATTCCACACCCCTTATAATAAATGAAATCTATTCTGCAGGCAGGCAATTGTCCGTAAATAGGTGACCATGTACCTTCTGATTGCGCTACTTCATTGGGGTTTATTTCCCTGAAACTATCTTTATATCCTTTGGCCAATAAATAACGTGAAGTCGGGAAAGCAACAGGTCCATATCCAAAATGTAAAGGAATGGCAGCTTTTGTCCAGTCAAGGTGGCTACATGAGTTGAAGTCGCCTCCAATGATCACTGGTATATTTGAGTCTTTCAGATATGGTTCTGTGTCTTTTGAAATAATTTCGTGTATGTCTAACAGGTTTGACATAGAGTCCTTTGCTATCCATAAGTTAGTATTTGAACCCTTGTTAGGGTAGAGTGAAGTGTATTCGGGATTAGTTGCATACCTGAGCCAACAAGCATTCACCAGAATTTTTTTGCTATTGGGTAAAGTGAGTATCACTGGATTTGAATTGAAAGTGCTATAGGGAGGTAAATGTTTAGCTATAGGAAAACGGCTATATATGGCAAGATTGTCATTAGAAGATGCTGTACTTAGAAAGTAATTTAATGATTCGGCAATACGCAATTGTGAGCCATATGCTTCTTGCATAGTAATAATATCTGCATGTGTTGCTTTTATTAGATTTATAATGTTGTTGATTCCGTTATTTCCTACGTGTATACCTCCATGCCATATATTCCATTGTAAGACTTTTATAATATTGGCATCGGTGTAATTGTTAGGTGTTATTGTTGGAGCAATAGATGAATTTGTAGTCTCCGGTGTATAATGCCTATTATTTAACTCAAAAACAGGAATGTCTATTTTTATCTTATTTCCTATGGCAGCCTTGGCAGAAAAGTCAGCTGTAATCAAGAAATAATTTATACCCGCAGATAAACGAATAGGCGTATTTCTTTCTGAAAGAACAATTTTTTTAGATGGGATTGTTCCTTTTCCGAATATTTCTGATTTTATAGTTGAATGAGCTGTCTTGCCTGTGTGATAAATATGTATTCGCGAAATGTCTGATAGAGCTGATACTGACGATAGGTCCAGAGTTATGCCTGTAAGTGCTAATGGTGTTAGTGAACCGGTAACCGCAATTCTTAATTTTAATATGGCGTTGTCGGAAGCTCCTTGGTCAATGTCCCATTCGCTATGAATTGTTATTGCGTTAAATAATTTCTGTTCTTTTGCGGGTTTTACAAATTTTGGATTATCATTTATTTCGGTATATGCCAACGGCTTTTGTCCTTTATAATTATTTCTTCCGTTTCGTAAATGATAAGCTTGGGAACCTTTTCCTACCCAATTAATAGCAGATTTATCTATACCGTCATTAAAATTATAGTAAGCCACAATTTTCTTAAAATTAGGATGTGACGGATTAATAGATTGGTGTGCCCATTTTTGTATTGTCTGTGCAGCTACCTCAGTCTGCCAAATGCGAACTTCATCCACCCAACCCCCAAAAGCAGTTTTTCTATTTTCGCATACTCCAATGGCACCTGGTATGATTGGAAATGCAATTCTCTTACTGCATATTTTTACGCCATCCAAATAGAGATGAGTGAAAACTCCGTTACAGCTAATAGCTACATGGTGCCACTGATCATTTAAAATGGTAGGAGATAATAATTGTGCGCCGGCGCTATGTAATTTTCCTTTTTTGATAACAAGTGGCAGATTTTCAGCCGTATTTAAAGCGCTGTATTCACCACCGCCAAAAATCACCTCTTCTTCTTTCCAAGAGGTGTCATTTCCTTTGATCCATGCTTCCAGAGTCCAGGGCGCTTTCATAATCCCTATACCTGTACGTATCTGATTATCTTCTCCATCCAGATGCAAAGCAAGGTTGTTGTCAGCATTTTGGGCAAATATTCCAAGGGGGATACAATGGAGTAGACATATAACAATATGGTTTACTCTTTTTGAAATACTCATACTTATATGATGATGATTTAACGTTATTTCGGGTTCCAATTAAATATAAAGCTGTTTTGCAGGTAAAGGCCGTTCACTGGAACGACCTTTACTTATCGAAGGATAAATGAACAATGTAATTTTTAAATCAGGCAATGAACATTTCTGTTTATAGTTAAGGTGTCAAATATTAATTACAAAAGTAGCCTGTGATATCCAGGTGCCATTATCATCATAATATACCGTAATTGTTCTGTCCTGGCCGCAACCCGCTTCTGCTTTAAAGAATACACCAAATATGTTTTCTGCTGATGTAACTGGTGTGTAAGTAATAGGATTGCCATTAACAACAGTATAAAAAGCGCATCCATCTTCACTTACTACTTTAAATTTATTACCAACATTCAGGTTGTTATACTTAAAGTAAACTGATTTT
Organism: Paraniabella aurantiaca; assembly: GCF_050309965.1. Classification (NCBI taxonomy): domain Bacteria; kingdom Pseudomonadati; phylum Bacteroidota; class Chitinophagia; order Chitinophagales; family Chitinophagaceae; genus Paraniabella; species Paraniabella aurantiaca. The sequence continues at coordinate 1,107,479 of NZ_JBLOSY010000002.1, forward strand.
GTATAAGGCGATGGAGGCGCAGGAGCTGCATGCACAGTAATGCCGGCAAAATTGCTTTCTTTTAAGTTGGTAACTTTAATTCTACTAACACCAGGGGCGCTCATATCTGATACCTCAGCGGGAATGTATGAAATAAAAGATAGAGACAGAACAAACAATAAGAGTAATAAAACATTCTTTTTCATTGTAATTTTTTTTTGAGAATTATAAAATTTGAGAGTTTAAATATTTGAATAGCTTTTTACGATTTCCTTATTCCCAACCATGGGGTTGTTGCAATTTTGGGTTTTGCGTTGTTTGTGATATCGGTATCGGGAAATAATAATATTTTGGAGCTACAAATGTTCTGGGTGCTAATCCGGTTACAATAGGTCCTCCGGTTTCTCCGTTCTCTAATGGAATGCTACCTGATTGGCCAAAAGTGCCTACTTTATAATAAACAAGTGTCACACCAAGCGAGTTTTTTATTCTTTGATCAACGGGAGGAATTGTAGCAGTTCTGCTTACTAAAATTATATCTGCAACATTGTCTCCTGTTAAATCATATTGGCCCAGTCCTGGGAAATACATTCCCTGTGGATACTTTTCAAATACCTTACCTCCATTCCAACGCATTAAGTCATCGTACCGTTTGCCTTCAAATGCAAACTCCACTCTTCTCTCTCTTCTGATTTCCAAAATAGCTCCTTTATTGGCGCCTGTTACATCAGAGAATTTATTCGCTAAAACCGGATCTGGGTTGGCATTTGCATTTGCAAGGTTGAGCCCGGGTATACCGGCTCTTGTTCTTAATAGATTAATGGACTTATCTATATCTGCCTGAGTGAGGCTGCCGAGTTCGGCACTGGCCTCAGCATAGGTAAGCAGCACTTCAGCGTATCGTAATTCCGGAACGTCTGCGCCGCCCCTTACGTTTGGATCAATGCTGTTTTGATAGCCTTTTTTCTGGTAATATCCTGTAAAACCCGTACTTAAAAGTGGTACCAGCGGAGTTGTGGCCGGCAGCCTTACAAATCCAGGAGTCATAAATGTTGCATAGATCCGTGGGTCTCGATTTTTAAATTCTTCTACGTATTGTTTTTTCTGGTAGTCGTCAGTACTGGTAAACCGTGAACCGTCTATCATTAAGTACTCTTGTACTAGGTCTCTTGAAGGAGATTGCTCAAAGTTGGCCGAAACAACACTGTTGATGTCAGAGCCCGCTTGTTTTGCTACATCATAAACTGTATTTAAAATCACTTCCTTGTTCGCGCTCAGGTCCTGGCTAACAAACAGGTCGCCATAATTAGGTGTCAACAAAAATTTTCCGGAAGTAATAATATCGTTAGCCTGAGTTTTTGCCAGCTCCAGAAAACGGTTGGCAGTATTCTGCAAATTTAATTCGGGATGGTATTTCCTGTAAGTGCCCTCATGTAATGCTAAACGGGCATACATTGTTTTAACTGCCCAAAGACCCGGTGTTCCTGCCGGCACGCTTTCTCTTACATTATTTACGGCATAGTCCAGATCTTTAAAAATGCTGTCTATAATGAGGCTTCTGGGATCACTGGCCTTATACAAACTTGCAGAGTCTGATGCTTCAATTACGTGGCTGTACCATGGAACATTTGAGTATACTTTCACTTTATCCATATAGAATAAAGCCCTGTAATATCTGGCCAGACCTGCATAATGATTTTTTACTTCTGCGGTGGTATTAGCGCCGGAATAGTTATCTAAGAAGTAATTAATATTTCTTAGAGTAGACCAGCCCCAAAAGCTGGGCGTATTGTCGGCAGATATATTACCAGCGAGCATATTTTTCATGCGCACATTTCCTGTTGTTGAATAATCATCTGTTGATTGCTCGTCACTGTTTACATAAATGCTTGTTCCTCTCTTACTCAACATGCCATTCACATATAGGCTTAAATCACTTTCTGTTTTAAAATAAAGTTGTGGCGAAATAACCGTTTGCGGGTATCGGTCTAAAAAGTCCTTTTTACAGGAAGCCGTTGCTATGATCAACAAACATAAGTATATATAATTTTTCATTTCTTTTGCTTTAAAATTTTTACGATCGATTACTAAAATGTAACATTTAAGCCTAAAGAATATTTTCTCTGGTAAGGGTAGGCCCAGCCGTATCCATCAACAATAGATTCAGGGTCGAGATACTTTTTGATTTTAGAAAATTCGGTAATGTTGTCGCCAGTAAAAAATAATCTCAACCGGTCTATTCCTATTTTCTTTGTTAACTGGTTTGGAAGTGTATACCCAACTGTTATGTTTTTAACCCGTAAATAGGATGCATTAAGTAAGTATTTCGATTGTGCCAGATCTAAACCATAATCTTTGCCTCCCTCGTGATAGTTATTGTCTGCCAGCCACGATTGTAATACCGGATAATAGGAGTTGAGATTTGCGTCAGCAAGTCCCGCGTTAATATAAGCTTGGGGATAGCCCGCTCTTTCTTCGGCAGAAGCAGCTTCAGGCCTGTAGAAGTCAAGTAACCAGGGGTACATGTTGGCGTATGGCTGCTGGTAAAGCCCCCAAAACAAATAATGTTGAGGATAATAATCCATTTTACCCACCCCTTGTAAAAAGACGGATAAATCAATATTGTTCCATGACATATCTACATTAAATGAATACCTATACCGGGCCTGGCTATTCCCAATTATTTTTAAGTCTTTCGGATCTTTATCGCTAAGCCCCTGGATGATTTTTTTATCTCCGTCCTGGTCAATATACTTCGGCCAGCCTGGTACAATTTCAAGGGCTCCCCAAGGAATAATTGCCGACTGATCCAGAGTGGCTATATCTGCCTTGTCTTTAAAAAAGCCATCACTTTCAAGACCCCATATTTCTCCAACTGTCTGTCCTTGTCTCCAGGCTGCTGAAAATAGTCCAAGTGGATTATCGTATTTCGTAATCTTACTCTTGCTGTCCCATAACTGGCCTTTTATTGTGTAAGAAAACGGTTTGTTAGCTACTGTAAAATTGTTATTATAGCTCGCTGTAAGCTCCCATCCATTTGTAGACATATCGGCAGCGTTTTGCTGGGGCGCACTGCTTCCCAGAACGGCCGGTAGTACCTTAGCGGGGCCAAGCATCCCGGTGGTCTTCCTTACGTAGTAGTCAAATGTAATATTCAGATGGTTTTTAAAAAGTCCTATGTCCGTTCCGAAATTGTTTGATATAACACTTTCCCATGTATAATTATTAGGATCGACTGACAGGTTAGGAGCTGAGGTAACAGGCGTTCGGTTGCCACCAATAAGGTAGCCGGAGGTTCCGATTGGCAGATTCTGCAAATAACCATAGTAGGCTACTGACTGATTACCCTGATTGGCATATGAAGCCCGCAATTTAAAATTAGGAATTATGTTATTTAAGTTATCCCAGAATTTTTCCTTGTTTACTACCCATGCTCCGGACACTCCCGGTGTGAACGCCCACCGGTTGTTGGAGGGGAACCTGGATGATCCATCCCGGCGCGCAATGAAATCGAGTATGTAGCGATCTTTGAACGAATAGTTTAAACGGCCAAAATAGCTGCGAATAGCATATTCATAATAGGAGCTGCCGAAACCAGACTGAGAGATGGAGGCCGATGTATTATCAACCGTTAGTGAAATGTAAGGCAGGTCTCTTGATATAAGCTGGTTTCTGCTGGCTGAGGTAGGGTCCCATTGATAGTTCTCCTGGTTGTAACCGGCAGTTAGGGCAAAGCTATGTTCTCCCCATTTTTTATGATAGTTCGCAAACAGATCGTAAATATCCTGAACAACAGTTCCGTTTACGGTAGAAATATAACCAGGAGTATTGACCTGTCGTACATCATTAGGGCCGTACCCCACTTCAAAGGGCAGGCTCGAGTAGTTGCCTTTCCATAGTTCCCTTTTGTTACTCATAGATCCAGTAATAACAAGGTCTTTATCAAAGAAGCTAAGAACACCTCTGAGGATATTATTAAATCCAAAGCGGGTTTCAAGATTTCTGCCACCATCAACCAATCCTCCCGCTAAAATACCGGCGCTGTTATTACCCCAGGTGCCATCCGGATTTTTAGGTACGTTAACAGGCTGGGTGTAGTAAACATCTGTTACATTATAGGTCGGTAAATCTTTTTTCAACTGGTAAATGGTCATGTTGTCTTCGATTTTCAACCACGACAATGGATTGATGCCTATATTGCCTCTAAAGCCGCTCCTGGTCCAGTCATTCTTTGTTATTTTAATAAGACCATTTTCTTTCGTATAATCGGCAGATAACAGGTAGGTGATGGGCATTTTCCCAGAAGACGACCCGCTAAAAGCAAGATTTTGATAATGAGAGAAATTACTTTTGCTAAAGAAGTAATCGTTAAAGTTGTTACTCCCCATATAGGCCCACTGTGTCGGATCGTCGGGATTGGGCCTGACATCTTCTACCGATGGGTCGTCGGAACGCTGCTTTGCCCATTCCTGCTCCCAGGGAAAGAAGGTGCCATAGGAGTTGTCATTCCATGGAGAATTTTCGAGGGCTATACGCCTTAGCTTTTTATAAATGTAAGGGTCGGTAATCGGGTCGGGCATCACCGTTCTTTTGGACAAAGCAAAGTAGTTATTGTATGATATAGTTTGACGTCCTCCCAGTTTACCTTTTTTAGTTTCTATCATTAAAACTCCGAATGCCGCACGGGCTCCATAAATAGCAGCTGTTCCGCCATCTCTTAACGTCGTAATTGATTCTATATCGGTTGGATTTAATCTCAACATATCATCTATCTGTGATGCTATTCCGTCGATCAGTATCAATGGCGATCCGCCGCCTCCATTAATGGATCCCATTCCTCTGATATTAATATTAGGAGTGGCTCCCGGCGAACCGCCGGCATAAGAAATATTGAGTCCTGCACTTAGTCCCTGTAGTCCTTGCAAAACATTGGCAACAGGGCGGTCGGAAATTTTCTTGCCTGCAATCTGATCTACAGCCCCCGCTACGTTTGTCCGTTTACGGGTACCATAACCTACAACCACCACTTCGTCCAATCCCTGCTCATTTTTTTTAAGTACGATGTTTATAGGTCCGGAGATGTCGGTTTCAACATCCTGGGTTGTATAACCAATTGCTGAAACGGTTAACAGGTCTTTTGAATTTACAGACACGGTAAAAGCTCCTGAAGCATCGGCCTGTACAGTAATGCTGGTTCCTTTCACAGAAATTGTGGCCCCTGGTATTGAAGCCCCTGTTTCATCTTTTACGTTGCCGGTTATTTGCCTGGTTTGCGCAATAACCGATGTAACCGCAAATAAGAAAAACAGCAGAATAGGTAGTTTGAATTTACTCATTGCAATTGTTTTTTAACTAATAAATGATATAGCGAGAGATATAATTTGTTTTTAAAGCCTTGATTATTTGAAGCACAAACAAAAATTACAAAACATATACCGGCATGCACTGACACAACAGGAGAATACAGTATGAGATAAAATGATATTCTGCTATTTGCTAATACAAATTTAAATTGAATGTTTATTCAATTTAAATTAAGACTGTTTTTTGCGCAAACGTTTGCATCGCTTTCTTCGGGTTTACTTCAATAGCTAGTGTGGACTTAAAATGATTCCTCATAATGTTTTTATGCTTTGAAATGATCGGAAAAAATGATTAATAGTTCTTTAAATAGACCAATTAAACTCCTGATAATCGAACGATAATATTAAATTAAAAGGGGTCTAATTCGCAGTTCAGGATACCAAAGATACGTAGTGGCATATTGATAAATCAATTAATTGAATGAATATTCAATTAATTTAATATTATTTTTTTGTTACCTCCAGGGGAGGAGTTAGTATCCGGACCAACCGGCCTGTCAGCATAGTCAAAAGACTTTTTAAATGTGTATAATTCTGGGACGTCTTAGTTATTTTATTAGTTTTAGGCAGCGGCATTCTGGGAATAATTCATAAGCACTATATAGTAGTAATAAATTACTATTTAGTAACTCTTGATAAGAATAATTATTCATTTCATGTTGCGAGAGGATCTTCAAGCGAGTTCGTTGGTTAAATTTAAAGTATCTTAATTCTATGTTTATTGGGAATTTAATAGCAGATGTTTAATTGAATTGAAGACTAAGGTGTAAGACTGGATTGGTCATGCTTTAGTTTGTTGATAGTAAGGGATTGGTCGTAGAAGCGAGTGCAGACTTAATAAATAGTATTTGTAATTGATGAGCTAAGAAGCTTAAAAAAAGTAATAGCGAGTTTTGTTTAGGTTTTGTATTTAAATGACTCCAATCATATAAAAAAATTTAAGGTACTGTTTGTGATGATTCAAAAACCAAGAGTCTGTCGACTCTGTTGCTATTTTTTTGTTTTCTTAAGTACGACGGTTAGAGTTCAATTTATAGGTTGTATTACAACACACCATTGGATTTAGGCACATTATCCAGTCCAGCCATTATATATGATTCTATAGTATAGGCTGGCAGGTCCTCGGCCAGAACCATATCGCCTTTATTTGGGTACCGCTGTTAATCAGGATAATGTCGGCGAGAATGTGACAAGTGATTACAATGAAAAAAGCGATTATTCTTCCAGCTATGTAGTTGAGTTTAGTCGTAGTGATCATTTCTCGCAAAAAAATAGGGAGTCTCTGAGTTATAAAAATCGTACTGATAGTTATGTGAGAATTGACAGGTAGATAAAGATGGTGTAAACGCCCATTCCAGAGTTGTGAAAACTGTCTCGAAATAATAGAATTATGATACACTCTCAATCTAATTGAAGGGGACATGAATTTTTATTCAGAATAATCCTAATTGATTAACAAGATACATGTTATGTTTCTGGAAATTATTTTACCTTAATATGGCCGTTTATAATGTACGTCGTTTGAGAGAATTTTTAGTATTTCCTACTGGCAAAACGGCCGACGAAATCGCTACAAACAGAGCATGAGATACAAAATATGAAAGTGTATCAAAATCCTGGCTATGTCTCGATAAAGCACTATGCTTCATTCTTGCTTACTATGATACTATTTAAAGCAGAATGTGTGATTCCTTTAAAAGCTCTGCAAACAAATTTTCATGTGTTTTAAAAGCAGGAAATTCGATGTGATTAACATCCTTAGCTTCTTTTGTTACTCACTATCAAGAGAAGATAATTTGATGTATTGAGGCGTATAGACAATCTTGCTAATAGAATTGATGGAGATTTTCGAATAGCCTTTTGATAACTGAAACAGTTCCTTTTGGAGTGTTTTTTATTGCACACTAGTAGTAAGACCAGCTTTTGTACTTCGATTTCTCACGCAAATGCAAAATCCCGCGCCGTTAGTGATAACCCTAAAGTACAACCGTGGCGGCATCAACAGACGGACAAAATAGACGGACCAACTCATCCACCCCGGAACAATTTGACGCTACTAAATGCTATTGGGAGTATCTATTTCTCAATTTGAATAGAATAAAATCAATGCTGACAAAATGTTCCATATCAGTAAATCCTATGACAGCCGAGTTCGGTATGAGTGACTGTAAAGCAAAACCCGTACAATACTTTGTGTTAACTTATTTTAGGATGAGGCAGTCAATAAATTAAAAAAAAGAGATTGAAATTTGAAATATCCTCTGTTTTATCTCTTTCTGTATAAACAAAATGTGTAACAGGTTAAATAACCAATTATCAGTTGCTTAAAGTTTATTTTCAATAATGATTTATTGCTATTTTACCGATAAGATATGGGAATTTAATATCAAAAAAGGTATTATTATTTTTGAATGATGTTCTTTTGATCATCTTTATTTTAAGAGTTAGATAAGGAAGATATCTTGAACAGATTTTGAATTCAAGCTTGGACAACATTTTTAATTTATAAATCGTTCAAAGATTTTGTTTAGAAGGTAGATGCGAACTCCTGACCTTTCCAGGTCGGGTTTCTCGCTCTTTTAAATGCGGAAAATAATTTCATATTTCAAAAAATCCAAAGAGTATTTTTTAGAGAATGAAGAAGTTGAAGAGCTATTTAAATGGATTTTCGAAGATTTTATATGGCAAGCAATCGTTAGGGGTCAGCTCGTTTCCACGGAAGGACCTTTTTTCTTTTTAGCTATTGTGTCAAAGTTGAACCCGCTACCGGAGCTCTAAATATTATATCGTTCATTTCTGAATGAAATTTATTGTTCTTCGCCCTGATATCAGTTAGCGAATTGCGGGTATCGTGGTATAGGTACAAAACTAGTGCAACCCATAACTGATGTTTTTCATTTTTAAACTCTGAAGAAATACTTCTATCGGGATAATGAGCCCTATCCTTGAAAAATGAATTTTATCGGATTGGTAGGCGGAAATGCGGGTAAGGAATTTACTACTGTCAGGTTTAGCTTTGAAGTAAGAAACTTTTCTTGACAAGGAGCTTAAGATAGTTGACGGCTATTTAGAAATACCTGTACTTAATCGTTTAGTGGAGGGGATGTGAATCGAAATAAACAATTCTAAATTAAGCAATCCGAAAGAAGGGTAGTAAATTAGGAAGCAACTCTTTTAAAGATGATGTTTATCTAACTGAGCATATTCAGAAGGACTGATGCCGAACTGCTGTTTAAAGCTTTTACTAAACCGGGCTCCGGAACTGTATCCTACCATCATTGCAATTTCATTCATCATGTAGCTACGCTTAGCAATAAGTTCTGCTGCTTTTTTTAACCGGGTTAGACTGATTAATTCATGGGGCGTTAAATCTAATGTCGATTGTATCTTACGGTATAGAGAAGACTTGCTCATAGCCATTTTACTGGAAAGGAATTCAACATCCAGTACAGGATTGTTGATGTGGTATTCAATTACAGTGTTGAGTTGATTAAGGAAATTTTCATCGGTTGTTGATTGTGCGACACTGATAAGTTTAGTAACCGGCTGCTTTGAAAAGTGCTCTTTTATTTTTTTTCGATTGTTCAGGAGGCTATCCACCTGCGCTCCTAAATATTCAGGGTTAAAGGGTTTTTCTATGTAAACGTCGGCGCCATTATTCAGTCCTTCAATTTTATCTTGTATAGCATTTCTTGCTGTAAGCAAAATGACAGGAATATGGCTGTGACCAATATCAGACTTTATAGTATCGCACAGTTCAAAACCATTTATACCGGACATCATTACATCGCTGATGACCAACGAAACATTGCTTTGCTCCAGTATGGAAAGTGCAGTTTCCGCATCATTGGCCGTCAGTATTTTATATTTATCTTCAAGCGTATCAGATAATAGTTCGATAAAGTCTTCTTCATCATCAACCAAAAGAACTGTCGGTTGTAGCATGTCGGGTATTAGTTAGAATAATTTGTTTTGTTTATAATCAGGCACTGGTAGTTTGAGGATAAATATATTAAATTTCTCTGTTACTTCTAAACAAATACTGCCTTCGTGTAGGGTGGCAAGGGTTTTTACCATCGCCAAACCAATTCCCGACCCTGTTATTTTTTTATCTTTAGGCAGTCGGGCAAAAGGTTCAAATATGGTTTCCCTGCTCTCTGATGGAATAAGGTTGCCGTCGTTGCTAATAGCTATTTTTAACTCCTTTTGAGTGTGATCAGTATATGAGATCTGTATTTTTACCTGCTGCTGGGCGTATTTTATAGCATTGTCCCATAAATTAGTAATGATTTTGGTGAGTGCTTCCCTGTCGCCATAAATATGGGTTACGTTGTCGTCTATTTGAATATCGAAAGCAATTTTTTTATCTTTGATGGAAGGTTCAAAAACAAAATAGAAGTCATCGAGAAATGGCCGCATTGGAAAGTAGGATGGCAGAATTTCAAATTGTGCCGCCCGTGCCTTTTGGAGCTCGAGTAATTGATTAATGAGTTCAAGCAGTCTGTTTACATTTTTTCCCATTATATTAAGGTACTTTTGCGTGCGAGGAAGTTGTTTGCTATCTGTCACCGCCATATCCAATGGAACTTTTAAAAGCGCAACCGGCGCGCGAAGCTCGTGTACTACGTTGTTGAAAAATATTGTTTTTGAAGCATATACTTCTTTTTCCTTCTGCATTTCATATACCTGTATAGCCCTTTTATGTTTGGTTATCAATCTTTTATTATACTGCCAAACGACCAGCAACAACACACCGGCTAGTAACAGCGTATAAACAATATATGCGTATGTGGTTTTCCAGAAGGGAGGCAGAATGTTGATCTTTAATACCTTTTCATTATTTTGCCAGATACCACTGCTGTTGGTGGAACGAACTTTAAATAAGTAGTTGCCGGGCGGCAAACCGGTAAAATATATAGTGCGGTTATTTTTAATTACGTTCCAATTATCATCAAGGCCTTCCATAAAATATGCGTATTCGATATTGTTTGGAGCTCTGTAATTTAATGCGGCAAAGTCTATATTAAAAGACGATTGTTCGTGACTTAGCGTTATTGTATCAGTAAATAAAATGGATTTTTTTAATGCGTCATTTTGCTTACCGATTGACAAAGGAATATTAAATACTGAAAAATTAGTGATATAAACCGGAGGCGCGTAAATATCCTTATATATGGTTGCAGGATTAAACCGGATCATACCGTTTAATGTCCCCAGATATATATATCCGTCTTTGGCCTTATAAGAAGACCCAAATACAAAATGGCCGCCCTGTATTCTGTTCGCCTCATTGTAGACAGTGATGCTTTTCGATTGTTTATCCAAGCGGGCTAATCCTTTGGGAGTTGTAATCCATATATTTCCCAGCTCGTCTTCGGTTATTGAATTAATGATATTAGCTGGAAGTCCTCTTGCTGTGGTATATTTTTTGACCTTGTTGGTTGATAGGTTAATTTGAAATAGGCCGTTACGTGTGCTTACCCATAATGAAAGATCTATGCTTTGAAAAATTAGAATAGAAGGATTGCTACTAAGCAGGTCTTTTTTCCCCTCCATTACTTTTAAGCGCCCGTTTAAATTTTTTAAAGGATTGTAAAAATATACTCCTTTAGATGTTGCTGCCCATATAGTATGGTCTGGAGTTTCCAGGAAGTTGTAGCATATAATATTCTGAGGAAAGTATACGGGTCTTTCGAATCGATTATTATCCTTGCTAAATTTATAGATTCCATTTGCAGTACCTATCCACACTGTGTTGTCGGATGCCTGAAAAAAATCGAGGGGTATATTGCTTTTCAGATCAAATGCTCCGGAACCAGCCGAAATATGTCTTATAACTTTTTCGGTTTCGATATCCAGTATGTCAATTCCCAGTCTTGATGTACCAATCCAGAGATGATTATCATCCGCCAGAAGTCCATGTATGGTTTGGCTGGCAATTTTTCTTTTATGACCAGAAGGGGAAAAGTTAACGAACTGCCGCGTTTCGGGAATAAATTTATTTAGGCCTCCGTCTTCCATCGCAAGCCAAATATGCCCTTTATAATCTCCAGTTATATTTCTGATAATATTGCCTTTCATAGAATGCGCTCCGGATCCTGGGAAATAGTTCTCAAAAACTTGATTGTTTGGAGCATAATAATTCACTCCTCCGAAATAAGTGTTGATCCATAATCCTCCTTCTTTATCTTTAAAAAAAGCCTGCACGGTATTGTCCGAAAGAGAATAGGGATTGGTATTATCTTTGCGCAGGTGATATAAAAGTATCCCATTATTATCTACAATGTAAATGCCATTATCTGTGGCCACCCAAATTTCGTTTTGCTTCATCTTTATAAAATCCAGAACAAGCACTCCCTTGCGCTCATTATTATAAACGGGGAGACCTTTTATCATCATGGTTTCAGGGGTAAATTGTTTGGCACCCTGGCGCGAACCTACCAGCAGGTCCCCATTCCCATTGTCGTATATCTTTTCAACCCGTCGGTTCGTTTCTGGGTGTGTTTCCGAGAATATTTTGTAAAACGAAAAGACACTGTCTTTGGATTGCCAATAACCTATTTCACCAGATTCGGTTCCCACCCATACTAGCCCTTCTTTTGTAAGGGCAAGAGTTGTAAACAACAAATTCTGACGATTGTCCAACTGTTGTCCCTTTTTTGTTTTGAAGGGGCAGATATAGATGCGGTTATTAACAGAAACCCAGATGGTTCCATTTAAGTCTTCTATCATACCCATAATGATGCCATCGGGAATATTTTTTACTTGTTGAAAGCTCTCGGTATGAGAGTTGAAAATAAATATTCCTTTATTAGTAGCTATCCACAATTCTCCAATTTTGCTTTCTAGTAATTTGAAAACTATATAATTATCATCCTCTTTAGATTCCTTGTCGAAGTTTCTGAAAATTTTATAGTTATAGCCGTCAAAACGATTGAGTCCATCCGATGTCGCTATCCAGATAAACCCATTTTTATCCTGTAATGTTGCAAAAGTGCAGTAGCTGCTTAAGCCTCCTTCGGTATTGATATGTGTGAAGGCCTGTTGTGCATTTGCCGAACGCGTAATTAATAGAAAAAACACCCAAATTATAAAAACAGAAAAACGCATAATGATTGCCGGTTAATTTTGAGTATGCTGCGAAGATATTACATACATATAACTAACCCGGCAATTTAAGACAGAAGTAATGACGCAAAATGACAAAAAGTTGAATCAAAAGGGATATTGCTTGTTATAATCATAACATAATTTCATGATTATGTGAATAAGATGGACAGCTTTCAAAATTGATAAAGTAATGTATATGTAATCTTTGTTTGGATGATGTTTTCTGTTAAATGTAGCAAATCAGCTTCGGGCTGTATAATCATTTTATTAGTAAAGCACAGGTTGGTTTCCCGGAAATCTATACCTATAAATTACTGTTGGATAGGTCAGAAGTGCTTTCGAAGCGGTAGCACTTATATTTATACAATAGCGGTCCTGATAGCTTGGTTACCAGGACATACTCAATCTATAAAAACTTAAATGCTAATAGTTGCATTGTCTGTCTGCAAATAGGGCTATATGGGTAAAAATGATGATGTGCCTTTTCGAGAAAAATTATTTAAAAGGCTCAAACAGCCCGAAATAGTCTCAATGTCAACTGCAATAGAGGCAGTTATGCAAGTGATTAAAGAAAACGGTAAAACAAACTGGTATATCATGAACGCTGACATAGTAAATATGTTAGGTATAACTGGTCATGATGTGATTTATGTTTTTGGAACCGCAAATATTCCTACAATAGTATTAAAAGATAGATCAGTAATCTTTATTGTGCAAAGGAATCCGATATCAAAAGATATTATACCTTACCTGCAATTGCTGGATCTTACCCTTCTTTTTAGAAAAATTTCTAAAAAAAATCTGAAGGAAGCTCTAGCTAAGTACCGCGAAGTGATCGCGAATCTTTCTGGTGAAGAAAAGAAACTGTTAGTCAAGCTTGCCCGTAAATATACTCCCTTTACAAGAAGTGCCCTGGCGTTAATACTCGGTTCGCTGGATGAGATAAGGTTATCAAGTAAACTGTCAGAGTCGTTAAATCCTGAGATTATTAAAAAATATAGGGAAAAACTAATGTTCGCGTTTTAGGGTTTTTAGCCTGCTTTGGTTGGGCCATTTTACGTGGCAGGTCCGTTTCTCCCTCTCAGCAGTCCTCTACCAACCTTTTATTCTCCTCATGTTTAATATTACACTATTGATCGCGAATCTATTTTGACAGGCTGCCACAGTTTTAAAGTTCGTTAACGCTACCGTGCTGAAAAACAAAAAATATTTTGTGATTTCATGAATGATCGTACTCGTGACAGAAAATGACAAAGATCTGAATCAAAAGAGATATCCGTTGTAATGAATTTGACATTTCTTTATACCGGTGTTATTTAAAGGTTAAATCGTGCAATTATAACACAAAACTGCTTGGGATATTTTCCTGTATGCTTAACAGAATAGAGTGGTTCAGCATTGAACAAATTACTACTGCTGAAATTGTTGTGGTCAATGGCCGATGGCTGTTTTTATTGGAAAGGTCATGGCAATTAGGATAAGTAAACAAAATCTTTAACTCGATGAGAATAGTTTTTGGCTTGAATGGGTTTCGAAAGCTTTTATTATTGTTGGTTTTTTTCGCATATAGCTTGTTGACATATGCACAAAATGTATCAGATACTTCTGAGCAGACATCTGATAGCAGCATGCTGGTAAGGCCTGCCAATGGAGTCAACATCACCGGACCAGTGTCTGACAGAGATACTTTTTCAATTAATAAAATCCGGTTGGAGCTGGTGAACAAGCAACCTTATATTTCCCTTCAGCAAATGCTTAAAGGAAATGCAGCTGGTGTTTATATACAGGAGCCAACGGGAGAGCCGGGTACCATTCAAAATATGTTTATACATGGGTTATCGGCTCCCTTGTTAAATAAAAAGTATTTATATGATCAGCAACCGGCGGTTTATGTAAACGGACTTCCCTTGTTAGTCGATAATCCTTTTGCTTATGATATTCAGAAGTATGACTTCAATCGTATAGGCCCGGCCACAAACCTCATGTCCATCATTAATCCGGATAATATTGAGTCCATCGAAGTACTGAAAGATCCTTTGGCCCTGGCATCTCTGGGACCAATAGCTTCTAACGGAGCTATTTGGATAAAAACCCGCCAGGCATCTCGCTTCGACCTGTCTGTTAATTCTTATTATGGTATCGTTCCGGCACACAAGGTGACCTCTTTAAATGCCAGCTATGAAAATGAGTTTAGAAAGAAGTTTTATGAAAAGTATGGGACAGTTACAGATATGCTTAATTATCCGCAATACCTGAGAGATTCAACTAATAATGATTATTACGGAGCTGCCAACTGGACGGATGAATATTACAAAACAGCTGCCTTGTATAATGCGGATTTTGGTCTTAGTGCAGGAACGAAAAGAGCGAATTTCAGATTTTTTGGAAATGTAGTGAAAAACACGAATAGCGCAGATAATACCTCTCTTTCGAAATATGGCGCCAGCTTTATGCTGAATGTGGCACCTGTGAAGTGGTTGATGATTTCAAGCATGATATCTTATAACAGGCTCGATAGGCAACGAAACCGAAGTGTGAGGGATCGTTTAGCTGAGCAACGGTATATCCCCGATCTTACCAATCCGCTAACGCCTAATAAAAGACTCTATAGTACTTATCTCTCTCAATTCGATAAAACGATAACTATTGATGATAATATTAATAATGCGCTTCAGGGATACCTTGCAGTAGAGGCCGATGTTAAAGGATTTCATTATACAGGAAGACTGGGTTTTGACTACAATGAGGGAATGAGAGATGTTTTTTGGCCAAGCAGCCTTTTGGAAACCAACAATTTCGCATCTTCCTACTTTGGCTACAATCAACGGCTTATTACGAATCACTCATTAGATTACACTTTCAAATTCAATCAAAACGAACGGCTCAGGTTAGGTATTACGCAGGGTTTTAATAACGACATGTTGCGTTATAATTATGCGTACGCTTATAATACACCCAACGATTTTATTAAATCAGTTATTGTAAATGGTACCCGGGGGGCGGGTGATTATTTAAGCACTAATGGTGTTGTAGTACACTACTTTCCCAGCAAAATGAAGACGTCATTGCTATCCTTTGGCGGTAACATGGCTTATGAGCTTAGTGATATTTTGACAGTTAATGCTCTGATCAGAAGAGACGGGTCTTCCACAATGCCGGTTAATAACAAGTGGTTTACTGGTTTTGGCGCCGGTGCTGAGTGGAATGTAAAGCGGCATCTGATGAACGATTCGGAACTATTTTCAACATTAGGGTTCAACGGTGGGTGGTCGAGATTGGGCAAAACATTTTCCGATGACAGGTTCCAGGCTGGCCCGCAGTACAGGGTCGATCTCGGTTGGGGCAATGAGCCTACCCTGGGTTCTTACGCCGGCATCCCTGGTGTTTCAAGGCCCTACACAACTGGTTGGGTGGGGTATGATATTCCCTGGACCTATGTAGATAAGTTCCAGTTGGGAGTACGTATGGGATTTGCAGCAAACAGGCTGAAGGTAGGAGTAGATGTTTATAATAAGGACGATAAAAATGGTTTATTTCCTATACCCGTCGCGTCAGAGTGGGGCTTTGCAAATGCCTATAAATCCGGTTTACATGTAAACAATAAAGGAATCGATGTATCGGTAGATGCAAATCTGCTCACAGATAATAGCAGGTCTTTGCGTTGGGATATTAATCTAAACACCAACTATAATAAAAATATTCTAAAAACATTGCCTGACGGTTTTGATGAGATAATCATGGGCAATTATAAATTAAAAGTAGGCGCACCGGTAGACCAGTTTTGGGTGTTGCAGAATACCGGTATCTATAACAGCTCAAGTGAGATACCATCTGGCCTCACCGTAAAAGGTGTTCCTGTGGTAGCAGGAGATGCCAGGTGGCTGGACGTAAATAACGATAACACTATCGACAATAAAGACAAAGTGCTGGAAGGAAATTATATGCCGAAGGTTACAGGTGGTTTGGGAAGCTCTCTGTTTTTTCGGTCATTCACATTCGATTTTCAATTTTATTATGCACTGGGCCATCAGGCATTGAACTCTTATGCATCTAACCGGTTGGATTTTATTAATACCGAGGCTGTTCAAACGATCAATTCAGTAAAGGAGATTACTTATTGGGAAAAGAAGCAAGACCTGGATATGTATCCCGTTTACAATCCATGGAGCAATACATCTCCTTATCGGGTTGACCAGGATCTGTTTCTCGAGAATCTGTCATTTCTGAAGTTAAGATCCATTTCTTTAGGTTATGACTTTTCTCGAATAGCAGGTAAAAAAGCCTCATTTAAAAGAAGCCTTTTATACATAACCGGAACGAACCTTTTAACGCTGGCAAAATTCAAAGGTGATGATCCGGAGCTGGTAAATTATAACGGCTATTACCGAGGAGAGGGGTTGTCTTTGTCGAGGTCTGTGGTAGTGGGTTTTAAACTCGATTTCTAAGCAATAGTAAAATGATGAAAATGATTTTTCTTAAAAAACAGATTCAGCGCATAATGTACCTGATGATGTTGGGGGCATTATTGGCAGGCACTCTTTCATGCAACAAACAAATTGATTTTGAATCTACCCGTATAGCTACTGAGTCTGCAAGCTGGGATTCTTACGATGATGCACGTAGCGGCCTTATTTCTTTATATGGGTTGTTTCGTGTTGCAGCGGCCGCTAACAATGCTCATTGGTTATTTGGAGAAATAAGGAATGGCGATTTCAGGGCTGTGGCAAGGCCGGATTTAAAAGCAATTATCGAAGGAAAGCTAAATGCTTCATATGATTTGATTGATGAGGCAAGTAACTGGAGACATTTTTATGCACTGATAAATGCCTGCAACGTATTTATTGAGAAATCAGCACGCTGTATGACCGATGCCCGTTATACTGAGTCCTATCACAACCTGGATGTAGCACAAGCCAGGGCTTTAAGAGCTTTTGCGTACTTCTATATAGTACGTATATGGGGAGATGTACCATTAATCACAACTTCAGGGGAAGGACAAAGTTTTGAACAGTACGCACGTACGGGCAAAGACGCTGTGCTCACTTTTGCAGAAAATGAGTTAGTAGCAGTAGCTCCGGCATTGCCTTATTTATATTCGGTGGCGGGAGAGGATTTTAAGTATCCCAATAACTACTATGATTACTCACAGGCCGAATGGGCGGGCAGACCATTTAGCAGAACCGCTGCTTATGCTATACTGGCGCATATTTCAGCCTGGAAAGAAGACTATATCAACACGGCGATTTATACGGAATTTATAATGAATAACTATTCCAAAAGTCTTCTGTCAACAGTGTCAACCAATATGATGGTGTCTTCATCCAATGCAGGTTTGTTTAACAGGGGCACTGATGGAACTAATATTTATCCAATTTTTTCCTTTTCCTTTCTTAAGCAGGATGGAGAGGCTTCTACCAATGGACATTTTGAGCAATTAACATTAGCAAACACTTCTGTTTTTAAAATGTCAAAACTGCAGCCAGATATTTATATACCGAAAAATATAGTGGCTGACATATTCGCCAATACCGGTGGGAAAGACCAACGGTTTGGTTTGGATCCAACCGCTATTGAGGCCGGCACCTTACTAACTAATTATATCGAAGATTATAATGCAGAAATACCTGTATTTAAAAAAATAAGGATAGTGGATGATGGGGCCGGATCGGGAATGTTTGCACAGTTTACCTCATCGCTTGTATTTACGAGATTGGAGGAGATTATGTTGTTAAGAGCTGAAGCCCTGGCTGTACTGGGAAGATACACGGAAGCTGTAACGCTGCTTAATAATGTCCGCAACTCAAGAGGGCTGGACAATTTGTTAGGGACTTCAACTAACAGAAATGATATCATCAAAGAAATTTTCGCGGAAAGGCGTCGTGAGTTTGCCGGCGAAGGCTGGCGTTGGTACGACCAGATAAGACAAAACAGATTACTAAGAAATGATACCGCATTTAATAAACTACTGGATGAGGGAGGTATTTATTGGCCCATAGCACAGGCTGTTTTAGACAGGAATCCCAAACTGGTTCAAAATACTTACTGGCTGCATTAAGCGCCATATTTTAAAACGATCTCGGTTTAATTATACGCACTGGACAGGATGCGGAAGCGCTCTTACAATGTATAAAAAATGTACTCAAATGAATGGACGTATGGTCAGGTTATCTTTTCATACTAATGGCAGTAATGCCACAGGCAGTTTAAACACGAAATCTGTATCTCAATCATCTATTAATAGGATAGGAGTAATACAGTTAAGCACAATGGCTTTCTTATTAATGATTGTACTGATGATGGCGCCTGGTTGTACAAAGACAGATTCTACTTACAAAAACGCAAGCGTACCCTCTGTTAGCTTTAATGGAGACGCTTATGCTTATCTCGAATCCCAAAAGGGAGTTTTTGACTCATTGCTTAAAGCGTTGGCACGGGTGCCGGGCTTGATAGATTCCCTGAGAAGTTCGCAGGTAACTTTTTTTGCGCCGGCCAACCGCAGTTTCGAAATAGCGTTGTTTAATGCGAACCAGGCGCGCCTGGATTCAGTGCCTCAGATGCCACCGCTTGATATTAACACTATAGATGTAAAACTGCTCGACAGCACTTTGTGCAAATACATAGTGAGGGATAAAATTGTAAGCAGCGATTTGTTCAATACACTTTCTGACGGCAGAGATGTCGCAACGATTAAGTATAGCTATGTAATGAACATGAAAATGCTGTTTACCAATGCCAGCGGATATGTAGCAGGCGGACCTACACTGATCAATTTCAGTGACAGGAATAATTCCATATTCACACGTTATTGGGTAACTACTAAAACATCAACCAGTGACATCGTAACCAGTAATGCAGTGGTTAACCTTTTGGACGTGGGTCATGACTTTGGTTTTGGAAACACTTTTATAAGATCAGTAAACAGGAGATAGGAAACAAAAAATGATGGAGTATATGAATAAGAATACTTTTTCCGTTATAGCGTTGTTTTTGATAGGTAGCTTTGGCTGCGGGAAATATTTCCCGGATGAAAGAGAGAATATTGGTAAAGATTCGCGGTATTCGCAGGTATTATTTGAGCCTATACTAGGTAGAGATAATTACTATACTCCTTTTTTCAAAGGTACAACTACGTACCCTACTGAGTTTTACATCCGAAATATCAGGAGGAGAAATGGCGAACCTGCACCGGAACTGGAATCAGTATTGCCGGTAACAGTATGGAAGCAGGTGTATACCGGAACTGAGACTTCTATAGAACAGCTACAGGCAAAGCAGGAAGTGCAAAACAGGGCGATATTGGATATCGGTAAATACTCCGGTGACGTTATAATGTGGAATACGGCCCGTTCAAATTTTGTCAGAGCAATACCTGACTCGGGCTATTTATTTGATGTGGAAATAAGCAACACAGGTGGAAGACGTTTTTTCAGAGACCTGAAATTAATGCCCTACAGGGAACGCCCTACCGAACCGTCTAACAGGGATATAGTTAGCGGACATGAACTAACCCCGGGTGTATACAACGCCACATTATTTAATGTAAAGGGTGATAGCACTAACCGCTACCTGTCTGCAAGCGATTTATTGGTCTCTATGAAAAAAATAGAAGGTGGGGCAGAAAATAAAATTACTTTTCGTTTTTTAGATAAGAACGGGCGCCTGATCAATCCAGCTTTGTTTGCAAAAACCAAATGGACAGGTCTGGTGCATGGTTTCAATCCTAACATGACCGCTGCAGGAGTTACCTATGATGTGCTTTATCCCATTCCTTTGGTAAAGAAAAAGACCGGCTATACCACTGGAGACGGTAGTATGGCCAGAACTGTATTTAGCTATGAACGTATAGGTTTTGGTGGGGCGATTGAAAGAGCTACTATCGAATTTTCATTTGCCATATATGAACCAGGCAATTGGGAGGTGATATTCCAATTTGTAACAGATAATCCCAGGTTTACAAACGATTAATATTGAACAATGAGCATTGATATGCACATAAATAAATTTCATGTTATGAGGAGTGTGTCAAAATTTTTGCTAGGGCTTTTTCTGTTTTTAACAACGGCCATAGTTACACATGCACAAAATAATATCCTTGTAAAGGGGACCGTTGTAAATAGCAGCGGAGGTATAGTGCAGGGTGTTTCGGTTACCAATAAAACATCAAAAAAACATTTGGCTATAACGAATGCATCGGGTGCATTTGAGCTGTATCTGTCACCTGGAACCATATTAGAGTTCACCCATATCCAATACGAAAGCCTTACCCGAGCAATTGCGGCAGCCGATACGCTGTTAGTGGTTGCACTGGCAGAAAGTAAAGGGAAAGCAGAACAGGATGTGGTTGTGCAGGGATTCAGATCGCGCGCCAAGGATGTACAAACAGGATCAAGTACGGTAGTAAAAGGAGAGGCCCTTCAAAATGTTCCGGTAAACAACGTTGCATCACTGCTTCAGGGTAAAGTGGCTGGGTTGAATATTCAAAATAATTTGTCTGGTCCGGGGGCTGGTCCTACTATAACATTGAACGGTAGCTCATCTATTAGCATTGGAAGTGATGGATTCTTGTCTCCTACTTCACCCTTATTTATAGTGGATGGTGTTCCGATAGATGTTAACTCAAAATATGAATATGGTTTTCAGTCAGGTGGTGCAGGGATCAATCCATTGTCGCTGATTCCGCCTGAAGATATCGATCAGATGGAAGTATTGAGGGATGCCGCTGCCACTTCATTGTATGGGTCCAGGGCTGCCTATGGCGTAATAATAGTAACTACTAAACGTGGACAGTCTAAAGTGCCCATAGTACAATACTCTGGTAATATTATGTACCAGACTCCACCTCAAATGAGAACAACTGTTGGTGGAGCAGAAGAGCGCCGGCAAAGATTATACACCATTTTGAATTATGATACTGCATACGGAGAGATATCAAAAGAGTTAATCAATGGCAATTCCTTTCTTTCTGATAGCTTAAATGCATATTACAGTAATTCTACAAATTGGCAGGACTATGTGGTTGCACCCACAGTGAGCCATAATCATAATATTACGGTGTATGGTGGTTCACGCAGTTTTAATTATAAAACCAATCTCAACTACTATGACGACAGAAATATAGTAAAAAATACAGGTTTTAAACGTTACGGCTTATCTATGAATGGAACTTATATGCCGGTGGAGCAATTTAAAATATCAATGTTTCTTAATGGACAATTTGGTAGCACTCAAACCGGGAGCAGTACAGGAGCTACTTTAGGTAGCTTGGCAGATCTGGCGAATCTTTCCTCGTTATTGCCTCAGCCGTCTAAATATTCCGATCAATCGGCAGCTATTGCCAACGGGTTCATTAGGAGTGAAAATACATCCAAAAGCCTTTTGTCCAGTTTGGATATAAGCTATGAATTTCTAAAAGGCCTCCGGGTATCTAACCTTTTTAGCTATAGTTTTGCTACAGGCGTTAAAGATTTTTTTACCCCCGCTTTTTTAAACCAGGGCTCCACTTTTGGTTATCTGTATAATGACAGGGACAATAATTTGTCTAACCGTACGCAGTTGGGATACAACGCTATACTTGGTCAGCACAACTTTAGTCTTAACGGATTTAACGAAATAAATGCTTACAGTACCAAAGCGGAAGCTATAGAGATTGTTCAAACCCCCAGCGATCAGATAGAGGGTGGGTACGGGTATAATTCCAATCTTACAAGAGGTGGAACTTTAAACTCGCTGAAGCAGGAACGTATACATGGTTATGGAGGATACGCGTCGTATAATTTTGATAAAAGGTATGTTTTTGATGCCAGTTACCGTATCGACAGAACCTCAATCAATGGTCCTAACCAGGGAGCACAAAAGAGTCCCTCTTTGGCCGCCCGCTGGAATGCGCACTATGAGGATTTTGCGAAAAACTGGAGTGACTGGTTGTCTACCGCCTCTGTGAAGGGAAGTTGGGGGCAAACCATCAAACCTAATGGAAGTATATTCGATGTGTTCGGTAAATATATATTTGGTCAGAGATTTAATAATGATCCAACTTATCTGATCGATTTTGAAACGATACCTAACGTCAACTTCTTACCGGAGGAGAATACCACGACCAGCTTTAGCACCGAGCTTAGCTTTTTCAAAAATCGTATTACAGCAGAGTATATTTTTATGTATACTACTATTGATAACCTAACGCTGGCGGTTGATCTGAGCTACGCAAATGGATTTACGAGGCTTAAAACAGTTGATGCCAGCCTGGCTAAGCGAAATCACCTGCTTACACTTACCGTTCGCCCTATAGACAGGCCAGGCATCAGGTGGACTGTGAGCGCTAATGGTTCCCTTAATAAAACCATTATGGCAAAGCTACCTGGTGAAATGCGGGAATACGTGAAGTCTGATTTTAATGATGCCAACCAGACGGTACCTATTGTAATGCGTCTCGGGCGCAATCAATTCTCCAATCTGGTATATCGCACCGAAGGTGTTTATGCCAGCGATGCCGATGTGCCTATTAATCCCGCTACCGGCCTGCCTAAGCAGTTTGGCAACAGTAGTGGACTTTACTTTAAAGCCGGTGATCCCATTTGGACCGATGTGAATGGAGATTATATTATTGATGAAAAAGATCTTGTGCCATTGGGAAATCCCGAACCTAAATACTATGGGGGTATTAGCTCCAACCTGATTTTTCATGATTTTACTTTAAATGTAAATATTCAATATTTTATCAATAGGGATGTAATCAATTTGGCTAGTGCAGAGCGTTTTCGGGCATATACGAATCCTACTTCTATGAATGCCATGCTTTCCATTGCTGATTATGATTATTGGAAACCGCTTCAACCAGGCGATTTGTCAACAGGAATAACGAATGCGGAGTATCCCAATCCTTTTGATTTTAGAAGAGCGAACTCCCTGGGGTCCTTCAGATCTAACCAGACACTTTTCATGGAAAACGGTTCTTACTGGAAGCTGGGCGATGTTACCCTGCTTTATAATATCCCAAAAGATCTTGTTGCAAGATATGGTATGAGTTCGTGCAGGTTAAGCCTGAGTGCCTATAACCTGCTTATTCTTACAAAATATTCGGGAGCTAACCCTGAGCAGGTTTCCGCATTAGGACGGGATATTTCTAACGGGTATCCTAATTCGAAACAATTCTCATTTGGTATTAATGTTCAATTCTAAATCTTTTTCGATGAAGCGTATTATATATGTAGGGCTGCTACTAACAATGATAATGACTACAGGATGCAAAAAGTTCCTGAGCCTGGATCCGCCAAGCAGCTTGTCGGGAAACAATTTTTGGCGTAATAAAGATGACGTTGACGGTTTTGTTAATGGACTTTACATGTTGTTTCGCTCATCAGTTTTTCGTTCAGATATGACGGCGGCAACAGGAGAAGATGAGTTCCCGTTTTTTGCATGGAGTGGAGATATGAGAGGGGCTCCTATACACAGAAATCCAAGTGCTTTCTCAGGTAGGGAATACATAAATATATTGCCCCGGAACGACATCAAAACCCTGGTAAACGGAGGTGCAGGATATGACGGACTTTATAACGACCTGTTCAATGTAAACCGGTTTACGCAGTGGGATAGGTTCTTTAAAACAATAGCTTCTGCCAATATTGCCGTAAGCGTTATTCCTGATGTTGCAGATCCTGCGCTTTCAACCGGAGATAAAAATAAATATGTAGGGGAAGCTATTTTTTTGCGTAACCTATGCTACTTTTTTATGGTACGTCTTTGGGGGGATGTACCCTACTACACCAAACCCTATTTTACCGGAACATTAAAAAGAGAAAATAAAGTAATTGTATTAAAGAATATACTACAGGACATGGAGCGTTCTAAAGAATATCTTCCCTGGACAAACAGCAATCCTTCACATGTTGCAGTACATGCATCCAGGGGTTCTGCTATTGTGCTAATGATGCATGTAAACATGTGGCTGGCCTGTTTTGATGTAGCTAATAAGGACTTATATTATCAGAACGTAGATAAATTGGGTGATGAGTTGGACCAAAATAACGGTGCTTACCAGTTATTACCATTGAGCAGAACAAAAGAAATTTTTAAAGGCAGAACCAGGGAAGGACTTTTCGAAATACCACAAAATGTCAATTATGGTGAAACTTTTGGCTGGTCTGCATTCTCTGATAATGTATTATATGCTCCTTATAAGCAGTATAACATTTTAAATAGTTATTTATCTTATGAAGCTGATTTTATGGAAACAATATTTCCGGCTGAAGTGGCAGACAATAGAAAGTCTGCATGGTATGTAGAAAATCAGATGTATTCCGGCGGCGATAAATTTATGATGTTAAAATTTGCCAATGTTTATGCCAATGATCAGGCCGAGAACGTTAATCCAGATGATAATCAAATGGTCTTTCGGTTGTCTGACGCATACCTGTTACATGCGGAAGCTTGTGCTGAAACAGGCAATTATCAAAAGGCAAGGCTTAAAGCCAATCTGGTAAGAGCCCGGGCAGGCGCACCTAACTTAACATCTTCAGGTGATGATCTTAAAGATGATATTTTTTATGAGCGTTGCAGGGAGCTGATGGGCGAAGGGCAATACTGGTATGACGTGGTTAGAACCAGACGCATTACAGATCCCCAATACCGTTTCGGTTATCACTGTACGGTATCCCAATTCAATGCGGGTGCCTGGACCTGGCCTATAGATCCGGCAAACAGAATTAATAATCCTGAAATAACATTAAACAACTATTGGTTATAATAAAGCTTATGAAATCTTTTTATATAAAAATATTTCTTGTTGTAACTCTGGTTTTGACCCTGCTTGTAAGTTGTAAAAAAGATTACTATCAGGATGGGGGTGTGAATGACGGTGTATACAACGGTACGGTACTTCAATACCTGCAGTCGCGGCCTGACCTGTTTGATTCCTTGGTAAAAGTTATAAAGTATGCTGGTATGGAACAGGTGTTTTCTTCAGAGCAGATTACCTTTTTCGCTCCCGCAGATTCCTCTATCAGGAGAACTATGGAATTTGTGAATATTTCATTACCTGCTTATGGTAAACCAGCCATTACCAGAATTGAAGACATAAAGCCGGTTATCTGGAAAAAATACTTGTCAAAATATATTTTTAGAGAAGCTCGTAGTTTAAAAGAGTATCCTCAGCTGGACGTCAGCAATCTGTCTGCTTTCGCTGGTCAGATGTATACTTCATTCGAAGGAATCCCCATGAATATTGGAGTTATTTTTAATGATGCCAACGGTGTTAAATATGCCGGCTACAGGCAATTGGTGGTATCGCACGTAAGCAGCGCCACCCCGAGGGATTATACCACGTGGTTTTCGGCAATAGTGGCCTCAGCCAATATCAACCCGAAGAATGGTTATGTACATGCCTTGCGTTTTGGAACTCATTATTTCGGCTTTAACCAGTTAGAAGTGTTGGAAGATTTGATATACAATAACTAAACCTAACAATAGTATCAGGATATGGTTTTTTATACAAAATATATAGCGAATAAAAAAGGTTTTGCTTTGTTTTTGGTTTTTTGCTCGGCGTTGCTCATTGTGGCATGCCAAAAGAAGGACTTTAACACGAAGGACGTTTACGAAAACAATGCAACCACCGATGTGAGTTTTACTGCCGATGCACCACAGCCGGTAACGGTATCAGAGGGAACTATTGTGAAATATGGGATTAAAGGCCTGCGAAGTAAAGCAGCCGGAACCTATAAATTTTATATCAATGAAATGGAAGCGACTATACAGGAAGTGGCTGATACCTATATTTCGGTAAGAATTCCATTAAATGCCAGCTCGGGCAGCGCATCACTGGTGTTTAATAATGGCCAGATTTGTTATGGTCCCGGTATAACAGTGCGTGGTAATACACAAATAGCCACTGACTTTATCAGCAATATAGGAACCAATAAGGCGCTGAAGGCCGGTAGAGCTGCAACTGCCGTAATAACCGGTATTACACTAATGCCCAACGGAAATTATCTGGTTTACGGCGATTTCGATCAATATGGTAATGCTATTGATTTAAGTAATATTACAAGCGGCATACAAATGATCGATGCCACCGGAAAAGCCCTGGAAACGAGCAAGCAATTGGCAATGGGAAAGCGCGGCCTGAATGGAACCATAAATGATGCTAAAATTTTAAGCGATGGAGGTATTCTGCTTTCTGGGAGTTTTTCAAAGTATGATACGATTGAAAACGTGAATGGGGTAGCCCGCTTTTTTAATGATGGCACATTTGACCTTACGGAGTATGAAGTAGCCAATTCAGACCCGGAAACACATCCGGAAAATAATACACGCCCTGGATCTTCCATAAACGGAGGTACTTTGGGTAGCATTCTTTCCACATTTTTAGATAACGCCGGGAATTATATTACTGTAGGAAACTATCGTGCATTTTCGTCGGTATACTACCCCAACAGTACTGTAGAAAGCTTACAATTAGATATGATCACCTCTTTGGGCCTTACTAAAATGGATAGTTATGGGGTTTTTGATTCCTCTTTCAACTATAAATACGAAACCCGGCAAAGTTACCAGGGCGCTAACGGTTTTGTATTAAGTGCGGTGCAATTGAATAGCGGTCATTTGTTGCTGGGAGGGACATTTACTACTTTTCACGGAAGCAATGCTCAAAGGCTGGTATGTATCGATCCGGTAAGCGGGATGCAGAGTAATGTTTTTTCAGGCAGTACTGACGGCCCTGTATTTAGAATAACACATAATAAAACTACAGGCAGCTTAATACTACTTGGCAACTTTAAACATTATAATGGAATACCGGTAAATGGTATGGTGGTAGTAAAAGAGGACGGATCTATAAATACGGGTGTTGCACTGAAAGCTATTGAAGGCGGTGTGGTTACCTATGCAGCGCAATTGAATGACGGGCGCTACATGATTAGTGGTTCTTTTTCTAAATATGATAATATAGTTCGGTCGGGTTTTGCCATTCTTAATAGTAACGGGTCTTTGGCTACAGGGTATAACAATACCGGCTTATTCAGGGGATTTATTAATGGACATGCGGAGCTCAATACATTTAATGGGGTCGCACTGCTTCTTGTAGGAAATTTTGATCGATTTGATAATAAGGAAATGGGAAATATAGTTAAGGTTATTTTGACCAATACCCAATAGAAGATTTATTGATAAGAAAATGAAAAACGGTACAATGAAACTGAATACTATTTTGAGGTTGCTATTGGTAATGACAGGTTTTGCCACCCTACATACGGCGTGCAATAAGTCTGAAAAAAATGTTCTGGAAAGCCCGGAGAATATATCACATCCGGAAGCTAAAGCCCGCAAGGTACTTCTTGTTGTACTTGACGGTGGAGTAGGTGCCGAAATAAAAAAAATTGCTCCGCCTAATATAATGGATGCAACTGAGCATGCGATCTTTTCCTGGGACGCAATTGTAAGTCATAAACAGGCAAATCCGGTTACCAAACAAATGGGCTGGGCAACATTGCTCACTGGCGTAATGCAGGATAAACATCATGTTGCCTCGTCTGCGGCTGATAACCATTTTAGTGATTACCCAACTTTATTTACGAAGCTAAAGCAGTTGAATCCGCAGCTAAGAACAGTTGCGTTAAGCACATCAGCCGAAATCTCCTCTGTGTATGCGAAGGATGCGACTGAGAAAAAATCTTTTAGTGCAGATGAAGCAGTAAATGGCGCAGCGCTGGAAGAATTGGGTAGCCAAAACCCGGATTTATTAGTAGTTGGTTTTAAAGGTGCTGAAGATGCAGGAGTGGCTTCTTCGTATACTGCCGCATCTCCTGCTTACAAAGACGCAATACTGACTATAGATGGATATATTGCCAAAATGATCCAGGCTATACAAACGCGTCCGGGTTTTAATCAGGAGGACTGGATGATTATTTTAACATCGAGCAAGGGAAGTGATAGTTATGATGCGTCGAAACCCTGGACAGCTTATGAGGACGAGAGGTACAACAATTTTTTTGTTTGCTTCAATCCTCGCTTTTCCTACAGTTTACATGAAAAGCCATTGGTGTTTCCTCATTATGGTGCTACTATGTCCTATCAGATAGGAGACGATAGCAAGCCGAACAGTTATGCAGCGTTGAATGCCAATAACTTTTTAGATTTAAGTACCAGCGGCGATTATACAATACAGTTTAAAATCAAAGCGGCTCCGGGCAATGATTACGCATGGCCTTCTTTTTTCGGAAAGATGCAGCAGTTTAACGAAAGCAGTAGCGGATGGATTTGTTTTCTTCAGGATGATTTCTGGGTATTTTCTGCCGCCGGTACAAGTGGAACCGGAGGCCGGATGCAGGCCAAGGGAGGCAAAGTTTCTGACGGAGAATGGCACACCTGCAGCATGGTTATAAAAGGAGCAGGATCTGGCAGATCTGTAGCCGTCTTTACTGATGGAGTATTAAATAGCACGGGCACACTTGGGGCGAGAAACATCACCACAGCAGAACCCTTCAGAATCGGATACCGGCCCGGCAATAACTACGGTTCGGATTGGTCGCCGGCATATTTGTTAGTGACTGATATTTCCGTATATAAAAAAGCACAAAGCAATGCATACATCGGCAGTAATTATTGTGCTACTACGCCCGATTTGGCCGATGCTGATTTATTGACCTATTGGTCTTGCCGAAGCATTAGCGGCTCAGCTGGTAATACCTATTTCGCAGATAATACAGGAATGAACAACCTGTATTTGAAACAATCTAATATAACCTCCTTTAGCGATATATCTCTCCTGGTTTGCTCAACGGTAGACGATGAAGCCTATAAGCTGGTACCCAGTTCCATGGATGTTGCATCGCAGGTATATTCATGGTTAAGATATCCCGTATCGCCGGAGTGGAAGCTGGATGGACAGATATGGGTACCAAAGTATCAGGATGTACAGTAACTAACGTGCAACAGTGTTTTACGGTTTTAGTAGGTGGTAATAGTATGGATCAAAAAATTAGAAAGCAATAATGATTGCTTTCAGTAAATAAAATAAATAGAAATGATAAGGTTTTTTCTTGCAGGTTTAAGGTGGGTTAAAACTTTGCCTACACATTTAATGTATAGTTCCAGCAAAGTTTGCGGCCTTATGATAGGGCTAATACTATTGGCATCCTGCGGTAAAAAGAGCGATTTTGGGTTTTTGAATGACCCTTCTAAAAATGATAAGGGGCTGGATTCGTCTTCTTTGAAAGTAGACACGAGCCTGAATAATATTGACAAATCAAAATATTTGCAGGCTTCCATATTCCCTGGTCTGATATGTGTGCAGGAGCCAAGAGTAACCAAGACCATCGATCTGGATTTATTTTATGTGAAATCAGAGGACTTGCGTATCAGCGTATTGCCCAGGCCACAGTTTAGTACCGGGTTTTATGCAGCTCCCGGCGAATTGGTAATCGTCACTGTTCCTGAAGGGGTATATGATCTTTCCCTGCAAATAGGTGCATGGACGGATAATGTAGAACATATAGCCAACGCACAGCGGGATCCTGTTATTTATTCGCAGGTGAAGCTGGTACCAGGTAGAAACTATACACGTAATTTATACGGAGGGCATATATACATACTACCCAGTAGCCCAAGAACTGCTCCGATAAGCCTTACTTTTCAAAATGTGGTGGAATCTCCTGATTTTGTTTTAGGTAAAACAGACCCGGTGGCCTGGAAGCAAAAGCTAGCTACTTCCTGCGTGCCTTATCTCGAATTAAGAAGTAAGTATGTGATATTTACGATAAGAAAAGACTATGCCGTTCGCTACCCTATTGCGGATCCGGTACAGTTAATGACGGAATGGGATGAGGGTATCAAGAAGGACTTCTATGGTTGGACCGGACTGGAAGAAAATGCTGCCGAGGTGTATGACCGTTCTCCACAGTTACCCTATCGCATTGTATTAGATGTGAATATTTCTGTAGGATATGGGCATTCAGGATTTCCTATAATGGCTATAAATGATACTTACTGGCAAACAACAATAACCAACCTGAATGCGTTAAGGAAGTCAGCGGTATGGGGATTATACCACGAAATAGGGCATAATTTTCAGCAGGGAAAGCACTGGAGCTGGTCCGCGCTGGGCGAAACTACTAATAATTTATTCATATACCACCTGGCTAAACGTATGAACCGGTCCGGTCTTGGTCAATGGCCTGCTAATCATGATCCTGATGGTGAGCCGGGAAATCCAGAGCTGATTGCTACTAAAATGCTAGCATTTGCTGCGGCAGAGAACCCGGAAAAAGACTTCGATAACTTCACCGATCCAGAATTGGAAGATAAGGCGCCGTTTGCCAGATTAATGCCCTTCCTGCAGATGTTTGATAAAATACCTCCCAACTGGGGCTATCCAGGTCAAGGAGACGGCTGGGGTATCATGACGGAGTTGTATAGAAGAAGCCGCCGGGCCATTCGCGAGTCGCCTACCACATTATCAAAGCATGATTTTGTTTATGAAACGGTTTCGGACTATACGCGTAAAGACTGGAAAATGTTTTTTCAGAAGTGGGGCATTACTTTAAGTTCAACAGCTATGGCAAGGGTCGAAGCCAAAGGGTATCCTGAAATGAACCAGGAAATATGGAAGTATAATCCTTACACACGAACCGGAGGTGATGGGATCTGGAGTCCCGCCGATCCGTATTCAAATACGTCATGGGCAATTGCCAGTTACAGTTCACAGGAATCTGTTGGCGAAAGTCTCCCCAACGGATTAGCCGCCTCTGTTATTGATGGTAATTTAAATACTTTCTGGCATACCGAATGGAACAATGCTTCTCCGGTGCCTCCTCATCATATAGTTATAGATCTGGGCGCTGCATTGGGAAAATCGCTTAGCTTTTCTGGCTTCAAATATGCGCACAGAAACAACCTGCAAACAAGAGCCAGTAGGGTACATGTTGAAGTGAGTAATGATAATGCGACCTGGACTACGCTATCAGGAAGTCCATTTACGCTGGCAAATGTTTCTGGATTTCAGACCTTCAATTTACCGGCTGCGGTTACTGCCAGATATATCCGGCTTAAAGTATTATCTACCGGTGATCTAAATGGCGGGGCTATTTATTGGGCTTTCAGTGAGTTTGCTGTTTTAAAGTAGCGTATTAATTAAATTATATAAGATTCTGAATGAAACATACATTTCCTATCGTACTCATTGCCCTTGTAACAATTAACATTGTTGTTACAATCAGTTCTTGTAAAAAGTACACCGATCCACCGCCTTATTTTGAGGAAGATTCTACAGCGGCACCTGTAGGCAAAAGAAAGGTACTGCTGATTGGTATTGATGGCCTGCCAGGTAAAATATATAGAGAGTTAAAGCCAGCCAATATGATGGCTTTGCAGCAAAACGGAAAATTTACACTGTCTGGTATTGCTGATAATGAAAAAACCACAGCAGCAGCGGGTTGGAAAACATTAATGTCGGGGGTATCTTATTCAACACACCAGGTTGGCGATAGTACTTTTGAGTCATCCATTCAACCGGAAGAGGGAGTGACCGGCAAAAATTATCCCAGCCTTTTTTATTTTATTATTCGTTCTGCGCGCCCGGATCTGCAAAGTCGCTTTATAACCAGTTGGCCGGATCTGCTCACGCTATTGGTGCCGGAAGCTAGTAATAAAATCGCGACAAAAAACGACAAAGCCACGAAGGACTCGGTACTAGATGCTCTCAAGAACAAGAGTGACGACATCGTTGTTGCACATTTTGGAAGCCCGGCTGCCGCAGGCAAAGCGGGACAATTTTCAGCTGCGGATGCAGTTTATAAGGCCGCAATACAAACTGTTGATGGGTATATTGGCGAAATATTGACCATGTTAAAGTCGAGATCAGGATATAATACTACCGAAGACTGGTTAGTGGTGATTACGGGAACGCATGGTGGTAAGGATAATTATTTTGGTGGCGTTACGGATGAAGAAACCCAGATACCTACTATTTACTATAACGAAAAATTTGCCCCAATCGAGTTTAAACGCCCCGATTTTTCTAATCCGCTTTTTGGTACAGGTCAGGCAGATGCGTATGGTACGGTAGTTAATGATAATGGGCTTTACAATTTTGGTAATACCGGTGATGGCGGTTACACCGTAGAAATGAAAGCTTATTTTCCGGGCAGTGGCACCAATTATCCGTCGTTATTATCAAAGAGAGAGCGTTTTTCTACCGGGGTGGTAGGTTGGACTTTGTTCCTGGAAGGCGATTACTGGCAGGTTAATTTTGGCCAGGCAGAGCAAAATAACTACCAGGTTGCAGGTTCATCAATAAGAGATGGGAAATGGCATACATTATCCTTTGTAATTAAAGACGATGGCAGCAGCCGAAAAGTACGAACCTATACGGATGGAAACTTTAATAAGGAAGGGGATATTACCTCAAAAGGAAATATTAGCTCACCCGCTCCATTAACATTGGGATACCTGAATACAGAACCGGTAAGCGTTAAATTCAATGCTGCTGATATCAGGATATTTAATGCGGCACTTTCGGATGACGAAGTAAAAAGTAGTGCATGCCTGAACGATATCAGCAAACACCCCCAATACAGCCATCTTATCGGTTATTGGAAATGCGATGATGGAATAGGTGCATCATTAAAAAACCAGGCAACCAATGCGGCTGGCCTCAACTTTAAGCTGCGCAATAGCTTTGAATGGAATGAGGTAAGTGTTCTGCCTTGTAATATAACACCTTCGCAACCTTCGGGTAATAATATAAATCTACAGCTTGGTAATTCAGGTATCGCCAAAAGCCTTTTTTATTGGTTACGTATTGGGGTTCCTAACTCCTGGGGATTAGAAGGTAGCTATTGGCTGCAGAATTATGAAACAGAATTTTTAGGTGTAAACTAGGATGGGGAGTATTGTAATAGCATTTACCTAACGCTGGATTTTTTAAACACTTTTAATTATCATTTTCTGGTCTAAACACCGCCTGGCATTTTTAGAAACATTTTAAATATTTACTCTTGAACATGAAGCCCGACTTTATCCATTTGCCAACTTTTTTTAGAAAAGCTTATTTCCGACACGCTCTATGGTTAGGATTGTTTTTTATAGCACAAGACGTGGCGGCGCAACGTAGTAATTTTAATAATGGATGGGAGTTTATAGGTCAGGAATTTGTATCAAAAGAAAAGGTTGACTCAACCCGTAAATTGGGGGACAGATGGGATGACCAGTTTTTAACAGAGCAGGTGAACACCAATGATACGGCTTTCAAGCCATCAATAAAAGAACTGCAAACCCAGTTAGCACAAATTGAAAAAGGGAAGTGGCAACAAGTTACCTTACCACATACTGCTTTTCCGGAGCCGTTGGTGATTGTAAAAGCCCGGGAAGGTATTGCATGGTATAAAAAAACATTCCGGCTTGATAAATCCGCGAAGGGACAGTCTGTTACATTGTACTTTGAAGGCGCTATGCAGGTGGCTGATGTATGGCTGAATGGGGAATACATCACTAGGCATACAGGAGGCTATTTACCTTTTGTGGTGGATATTGGTAAAAAAGCACGGTTTACTGGCGAAAACAACATCTACGTAAGATTGGATAACAGGGCGCATTCATTAGTGCCGCCGGGTAAACCTGTTCAGAAATTAGACTTTATATACTATTCAGGTATATATCGTAGCGTATGGCTGGATATAAAAAGACCGCTGCATGTTACTGATGCGGTGGCAGCCGATAAAAAAGCAGGAGGAGGAATTTTTGTTACTTACCCTGAAGTAAAAAAAGATCTTGCGATTGTGGCGGTTCAAACTCATATAGCCAACGGGTATGATCAGGCACAGGTATTCCAGGTGGAGCAACGGCTTGTAGATGCAAAGGGAAATGTGGTATCCCGTTTGGTAACAGATAAGAAAAAACTGGAAGGTCTGTCTGATGAACATTACCAGCAACAGCTGATGGTAAAGCAGCCGGCATTGTGGCATCCAGATCATCCTCATCTGTATCAATTACATACATTAGTAACGCAAAATGGAAAGGTTACTCATAAAACTATCACGCCGATAGGCATTCGCAGCTTTGAAATAACAAAAGATAAGGGGCTGCTGATAAATGGTACGCCATTTAAGATTGCCGGTACAAATCGTCATCAGAATTATCCGTATGTAGGTAATGCACTTCCGGATAATGCTAATTATCGCGATGCCTGGCTTATAAAAAACGCAGGAATGAATTGCGTGCGAACGGGGCATTATCCTCCCGATCCGTCCTTTATGAAGGCCGCTGATGAATTAGGTTTACTAATTGTCACCTGCACACCCGGCTGGCAATTTTATAACCGCGCCAGCGGGTTTACAGATCATGTTATGAATGATATACGGGAAATGATACGACGTGACCGTAATCACCCGAGTGTACTGTTGTGGGAAACAAGTCTCAATGAAGCATACCCTCCCGCAGCATTCAGGTGTAAACAGGCCGAAGTGGCAAAGTCTGAATGGTTAGGAAATAAGAACTTTTTTATCAGCGGCGATTCTTATTTTGTAAAAGCTTGCTGGGACGTTCCCTATGATGATTGGAATGGTGATCCCGGAGCCAGGAACAATACTACATACGTTGAAAATCCCTTTCTTATTCGCGAATATGGAGATTATGAATTTGGAGGAGGATCCAGTACTTCCCGCCAGGTAAGAGGAGCAGGGCAGAACGCGTTGTTGCAGCAGGCCTGGAATTTGCAATGGGAGCATAACAAAAATCAAAAAAATTATCCGCGTGCAATAGGAGATCTTACCTGGGCTTTTTACGATGGACTGGCTGGATTAATGGTGGGCATAGAAGGATGGGGAGTGGCAGACATATTCAGAATACCTAAGTTTTCTTACTATCTTTTTCAAAGCCAGAGGGATAGTCGTGTTTTGCCGCATACAAGTAGGTTTACAGGGCCTGTTGTCGCTATTGCTCATTATTGGCAGCAAGATAATCAATGGAAAACAGTATCTGTATATAGTAACTGTGAAGAAGTCTCCTTATATCTTAACAACAACCTCATTGCAAAGCAAAAGCCGGATAAAGGGAGCGAAACAGACTATGGTACCGAGCTCGATAAGGGAGGAAAACCTTTTGATGGAGGAAATGCTAATCATTTACAATATCCCCCGTTCACATTTAAGCATATAACTTTTGCTCCCGGAACCATAAAGGCTGTTGGCTATATTAAAGGTAAAAAAGTTGCGCTCGATAGTGTGAGCACGGCGGGGGACCCGGCACAAATTCAATTGCAAATAGCGGAAAACGGAAGACCCTTAAAGAAAGGAACAGAAGATCTTGTTTTTGTATACGCAAAAGTAGCAGACGCCGCCGGGCGTCTTGTTACTAATGCTGATCATGAGATTACCTTACACATAAAGGGAGAAGCTTCGCTCGTTAGCCCCGCCACCGTAAAAGCGGAAGCGGGAATAGCTTCTTTTTTATTACGTACTAATGAACTATCGAAATCTATTAGTCTAAAAGCTGAGTCATCCTCTTTAAAAACACAACAGCACATTGTTTTATAATAATCGTCCCTTTGCGGTGGGGTCCTAGTTTATAAAAACAAAATGGCTTGCCCGGAGAAATCATAAATCGACACAAAATATAATTGTTGCTGTTAATAATAAGTTTAAAAACCTTGGGTTGGGACAATGGAGTGCTTGTTATTTGCATGATTTTGAATTGAAAAGCAAAGTAAATGTATATTGGAAGCCTTTGCTGAAACGGAGAAAGCTAACTTAGGACGTACGTGATTTTAATGCGAGTCGTTTATATAGCAGTCCATTCTTATCTCAATTGGATACAACTAAATACTTTCTCGTCCTGAAACTTGGAATCTATTTTTACAGCTATTCTTTAGTTTTTCAGATCTTAACTTTTTTAAGTGGGAATCGAACGTCAATGCTTGTTCCTCCATTGCTAGAATTAATAGTAATCATACCGTTAATCGCCTTGGCTCTTCTTCTAATTGAAGTAAGCCCCATTTTTTCGTTAGAGGATAAAATATTAGTTATGTCAAAGCCTTTGCCGTCGTCGCTAATGTGTAATACCGCCTCATTCTTCTCTTCATATAAGAGTATTGATATGGCTTTAGCAGATGCATGCTTGATAATATTAGTAATGGCCTCCTGCGTGATAAGTAATATTTCTATGCGGGTATCTATGCCAAGGTCTTGCATAACACCTTCGGATATGTGTATGTTTTTTTTGAAGTACCTATCTGGCAGTGCGTTGTTAATCAGGGTTTTGATCCTGGTTTCAAATTGCAAGTCGTTCATCTCTTCTGTTTCGGCAAACAACGAATGGCTGAGGTCGCGCAACGAATGGTAAGATTCCTTAGTCTGTACTTTTAAAGACTGAAGCGAGGCCTGCATATGGTGGTCTGTTGCATCATTTGCTAAAAGTTCTATCTGGTGCATGATGGATGCAAGGCTGGGTGAAAGATTATCGTGGATATCCCTGCTAATCCGTTCTCTTTCTTTTTTTATTGTGATCATCCGGAGCTTTTCAAGAATGTTCACCTGTTTGTAAACAGAATCATTTAAAATGTTGATACGTTTTTGTGTTCGTTTTCTATCCCAGTAAAAATAGGCAAGTATGCCTGAAATGATCAGTACTGATATAAGGAACACAATCAAGGCAAGCCTGGTTCGGTTTTTTACCATTTTACCTGCCTGGGCTAGTTCAATTTTTTTCTCTTCTGCTTCGGTTTGAGCATACAAAACCTGGTCTACATCTTTTAATACGTTAATATTGGCGGTCTCCTGCAACAGAGTGGCCTCTTTCATGGTTTCGGCACCTTTTTGATAATCACCACTATTAATTTCATTCAGCGCCTTATGATAAAGTGCGAAATACCTTGCATCAGAACTTTCGGGAAAACCATCCCGCTGTTGATACTGCTGAAGGCTGTATAGGGCACTATCTGGCTGATGATGGGTTGTATAGTAATCTATCTTCCATTCCAGGGCAGATTTTTCAGAATAATATGTAAGTGCTTCAGGCGTTTCAGGCTGCCGGGCAAACAGTGTCATGTCGGCAATGGCCCCGCGCTGAATAATGGTATTATTGTTTACAGCTCCTTTATTATAAGTAGTGCGCAGTGCACTGAATTTGATAAACCCTAATTCATCGGTATTAAACCTCGGCTGGGTCTCTACTTTTTGAAAC
This sequence comes from Paraniabella aurantiaca, assembly GCF_050309965.1. Taxonomy (NCBI): domain Bacteria; kingdom Pseudomonadati; phylum Bacteroidota; class Chitinophagia; order Chitinophagales; family Chitinophagaceae; genus Paraniabella; species Paraniabella aurantiaca. Next base: position 1,145,098 of record NZ_JBLOSY010000002.1, read on the forward strand.
ATTTTCATTACAAGCTGGTAAATGTCATTTACCAGGAGGGTATCATGATTTTCGCAAAGCGCTTCACTCATTTTTTCCAAAAGCATAAAAGCCTGGACCGTTTCTACCGAAGACAAAGTTCCCGATTGTATTAACCCGGGTATTTGCCTGAAGTATTTGTAGCTTTTGGTGTACAGGTCTTTTACATGGTTATAGGACTTCTGGGTTTTATAATATTCTGTTTTCAGGCTAAGAGCAGCTAAGGATGGTCGTCTGAAAGTTTCTTTTTCCCAACTGTCAAGTTTTTCGGCATAATAAAACATCTCACCTCCCCGGTTGGCCATTTGTGCCTGGTTAGCCAGCAGCCCATAATAAGTGCGCTTATATTGGTTGAGTTGTTTGTGACTCCAAGTGATTTCCCTGAACAGAGAAAGATTGTATAGCATTTCCTTATTTGAAAAAGAAACGCCCTGTGCCATCTGGGTTCTCAGCAGCATATTCACCTTTTCCAGGTAAGCTGTATCGTTGATCTTTTTTTGCTCATATTCTGTTTTCAGTTCAGACAAGTAATAGTGGGTACTGTCCTTGTTCACCTGGCCGAAAACTGTTGCGGATAAACCAGCTATCAACAGTATGACTGGGAAGAGAATTCTGAAGTGCATAGCATTTATGTAGTAAAAGTTAAATTAACTCGAGTCGCCGCGCATAAGCTAGTAAGTCTACAATAGATTTAGTCTTTGACTTTCGCATCATATTGCTCCTGTGATTTACAATAGTAAAACGACTTAAATGCACCTGTTCCGCAGTTTCTGCAATACTAAGACCTTTGGAAAAATATTGTAATACTTCCAATTCACGCACAGTAAAAGGATGTTTGCCCGAATTAGAGCTCGTGCTGCTGTTTATGATTTCAGTTATTTCGGGGCATATATACTGCCGTCCGTTTTCAATAGCATATAAACACTCCATTATCACATCAGTTCCGGACGACTTGCTGATAAGTGCAGAAGGATTTTGTCCTATAATCGTATAGAGAACAGCAGGCTGTATGGCACTTGTAATAATAATTGTTTTAATCTTTTTACTGATTCGTTTTACATCATGTAGTATATGAATAGAATTGTGGTCTCCAATCTGGTAATCTAAAAAAAAATAAACGTTACCATGTGCAATCGATTTGAGTAAAACAGGCATTATATCCAGTTCCTGTTCTACTGTAAATACTTGTGAAAACACCTTTAGCCTTTCTAAAAATCCGGAAAAGGAATGCGCAAAAAGGCGATGGTCGTCAAAAACAACGGCGATGGTGCTGTTAAATAACAAGGCAGTTTGTTTAGGAGTTAAAGATTCAGATATTGAAGGCAAAGGTAGCTGTATAATAAATTAGTTCTCTAAAGCAACTAAAAAATAGTAACTTATTGCTATTTATATTTTTATTAGTAGAAATAAAATATCTAAAAGTACTCCCACGTCCTTTTGGAAGTTTTTTTGGCTGACCTTCACTTTCACGTTCTTGCTAGGAACTGCTTTTGAACAAAAACAATTGATACATCTGCAATTGCCAAAGAGTAGGGTATATGAATAATTAGCCTTGTATTAATAAGCTTTTGGACATTTTATAATGTTAGCTATTGGCTATGTAGGTTGTTATCCAATTACTTAATCGTATGTAAACTTTACCTTTTATGAATATTAGAAAATCCCTATTTTTTTTCTTTTTGCTTTTGTCATTGGCAGCGAATGCGCAAAATCCTTATGTTACTGTGTTGAAAACCGATAACCCTGGTAGCACTGCATCTAACCAGGTACTCATACCATCTTATGGTACTTATACTTATACTTGGGTGGAAGTGGGTAACCCCGCCAATACCGGCTCCGGTGCCAGTGCCGCACCGGGCGGCGGAGGACAAACATATACCAATATTACTTTTCCATCAGCAGGTACCTACCAGTTAACTATAACACCTTCTGGCCTTACTCCATTTAATCGTATATGGTGGTCTATAAGTCCAACAGGAAACGATCGTCAAAAGATTTTAGATGTAGTGCAGTGGGGTGATGTGGCGTGGAGTAGCATGGATGGTGCATACGCAGGTTGTGCCAACCTTACCCTTACTGCTACGGATACACCCAACCTAACCAATGTTACGAATATGAACTCCACATTCTCCGGTACCAGTAGTATAGTAGGGGCTAGTATTGGAAACTGGGATGTAAGTCATGTTACTAGTATGCAATTTACATTTGGCAACTCCGTTTTTAACCAGCCGATAGGCAACTGGAATGTTGGTAATGTTACCGACATGTACCGGATGTTTTTCGGAGCTGCATCTTTTAACCAACCGATAGGTAACTGGGATGTGAGAAATGTTACCAACATGGAAGGCATGTTTATGAATGCACCCTCTTTTAACCAGCCACTAAATAGTTGGGATGTAAGCCATGTTACCAATATGTCGTGGATGTTTTGTGATTTCACCCTACCTTATGCCAGTGCATTTAACCAGCCAATTGGTAACTGGGATGTAAGCAATGTTACTAATATGAGTACTATGTTTAGCAACGCAACGTCATTTAATCAAGATATAAGCACCTGGGATGTAGGTAGTGTTACTGATATGAATACGATGTTTAGTGGAGCCACTGTTTTTAATTCAGATATTAGCAGTTGGGATGTAAGCAATGTTGCCAATATGTTTGATATGTTTAGAACTGCCCGTGCTTTTAACCAAAACCTCGGCGACTGGGATTTAAGTGGTTTGTCATCCGGCAACCGTGCCAGGTTTATGTTGTATAACTCGGGTTTGAGCTGCGAAAATTACAGTCGCACTTTATTTGGCTGGGCCAATAATCCTCTTACTCCCTCAGGTATTAATCTGGACAATACTTTTCCGCTTAAATATGGTGCTGCGGCCGTAGCAGCAAGGAATACTTTGACCACTACCAAAGGGTGGGCAATTCTCAATGATGCACTTGATGCCAGTTGTACTGTAGCACTGCCTGTGGTATTTGGTAACATCAGCGCATTTGTTAAAAACGGGCAGCTAACTATAAACTGGGCTACATTAACCGAAACCAATAACAGTCATTTTGAAATTGAAGCATCTGCCGATGGTAAAACATTTACTAAAATAGGAGAGGTGAAGTCGAAAGGTATTAATGGCAGTTCAACAGGCACACTCGATTATACATTTGGTTCAGATCTTGCCAGAGGTTCCTTAGCTGCAGCTTTTGCATTATTGCTGGGTGTGTTCTCCGTAAAGCAATCCCGCCGGAAATTGCGGGTAATTTCTCTTGTGTTACTTGGAGTTAGTGCTCTGTGGGTTTCTTGTAGTAAGATTGATAGTGACGCTATTAATCTTAACGGCAGCAATAGGCAGGCGTTTATAAGAATCGCCCAGGTAGATATAGACGGTGCTAAATACTACTCAAGAATTATTAAGGTAATTACAGAATAGAATAGTCTTTTTTGAATAGCGTTATAAATCCTGGTCTCCCAATGTTGGTACACTTAACCATTTCTCCTATGCGCATATATATTGGGGACCAGGATTTATAACTTCGTATACACCACAATAGAATGAACAATAACTTAATACTAAACTATTTTAATACATAGATATAATTTACTAAAAGTTGAAGCTAAGGAATTTACAAAATAATAATACCCCGAAATTTGTATCCGTAAGTAACAAAGTTGCTTATTGTATCCTAAGAACAAATGGCATGTCTTTTCTTAGTGAATTCTTATTTTCGTTTTTTAGTATTGAGAATTTGTAAGCCAAAATAAGCGACTGAGATTTCCACAATTATCGTAGTATTCTTTCTTGAAAGGAATGAACATAAATATCAGTTTTTTTTAGAAAAAACTGATCACATAAATATATTGATTTTTGAATAAAAGTAGCTATAACACATAATGAAGTGCTACTGATTCAATGATTTTTGTTTAGAAGGTAGAGTGTGAACTCCGGGTCTTTCCAGATCAAGGTTTTCCACTCTTTTTTATTGCTTCAATTTCATATTGCGATAGGATCTATGATGTCTGAAGCTACTTCTGTCGCATAAAGTAAGCTACTCCCGATACTACTATACTTATCAATCTCACATAAACTGTATTGCGCCTGGGTCTTAAAAGATGAATTATTATCATATCCATAAAAATACTATTTCCGAGAGGAAAGTATAGTAGTTAGTTACTATTTATGTTTTACTGGTGATACTAATTAGCCATTTATATGACAACAAAATGTTAAGGGCCTATTGTTAAAATACCTTTGGTGTGACTTATCCTATGTTTTAACAATAACAAACAGTGACAAACATAGATATTGGATGTTTTCATAAGGGGCTGATTTTACCTGGTGTATTTAAAATGTAAAATAATTAAAGACTAAAGCTGGCTGTTATGTATTGTCTTGCTAAGTAACTAGCTATTGAGCTTCATTGAGTAAAATGAATTCTGTTCAGATTTTGTGTTTACATAACCCCAATCATATAAAAATTCAAAAAGGTACCATTTATGAGAAAACAAAACACAAGGAGCCTGTCGGCTTTACTACTATTTCTTATTTTCTTTAACATTGTCACAAAGGCGCAATTTACAGCACCTGCCTGTAATACGCCGGTAGCTTTAGGTACAGCAGCTTACCCCGCTACCATTTACGATCCCTTTACACCATTGACTCCCTGGACAGGGCCTTATGGTATTGATTTAGGTGCAGTAACAAATCAGGATAATGCGGTAGGTAATGCTACTAATGATTATGCCTCCATGTCATCACTGGCTTCTCTTTTAGGAGGGCAAAGGCTTACGGTACAAACTACCGGATATACTGTTCCGGGGGGGTATTATGTTGGTTTCGACATTCAGGTCGATGTGCCGCTTTCCGCATCATTATTGAAAAGTATTAAAATTACCACGTTCAATCAAACTGACGCCCTCAACCCTGGAGTTGGGCAAGAGAATATTACTGCGCAGGTAGGTAGCTCTACTGCTTCTGTTTTAACCGATTTGGGTCGTTGGAGAGTCGGCTTTGTTACCACTCAGCCGTTCAACCGGGTGCAGATTGATGTGTCTAACCTGTTGTCTGTAGTTTCCAATATCAGGGTGTATCATGCCACGATCATGAATCCCTGTAACGTGGCTAAGCCGGTTTGCCCGGTGAGTGCTGCTGCCAATGCCACTGCCACCTTCCAGCCAAACGTACTTACTAACTGGGTGAACCCTACATTCCCGGTATATAATAGCATGCCTCATACGGTGGTGTCTAATCTGGCTGCATTAAATAGTGTCCTGACAGACATTCCTAATGTTATTGACAGCGATCCTAACAACTATTCAAGAATACAATTCCTTGGAACATCATTAGGAAGTACTTCTTTGGCTGTTCGCGATGCAAAAACTATATATGAAGGAAATCAATATTTTGTTGGTTGGGATGTGGAAGATGAAAAGTCCGCTTCAGTTTCTTTTGGTACCCAACACGTAGTAACTACTTATTTAAATGGTACAGAACAGGAAAGTTTCTCTGATGGTTTAGGTTTAGGTACTGGTTCATTCTTTACTTCAACAGGTAGAATGATTACAGGTTTCAGACCAACGAAAAATTTTGATGAAGTATCTGTCACCAATACAACAATTGCAGGTATCTCATTGCCTACCCCGTTCAGAGTGTACCAGGCGAAGTTGATGAAATTATGTGCGGGTCCTGCTTTGGTTTGTAATACAAATACAAGAATGGTTTATCCAACGTACCCTGTTTTTGTAGACGGTAAAAATACAGCTACCAATGCAATAGGTGCCATTAATAATGAAATCATAGATCCTCAGAATGCAATCGATGCAAGCACTTCCAATTATACCGTGTTGAACCTGCTGGGCGGCATAGGGACTGCTACCAGTTATGGTATAACAGATGGAGGGCGCGTATATGCCGCTAATTCTACTTTTGCCGGCTTTGATGTTTCCAGCCCGGGCCTCTTTTCAGCAAATGCACTAAGCCAGATACAGGTATCTGCTACATTAAATGGTGTAGTAGTACAAACAAAAACCGGCAGCGCGGGGCTGGTGGGAATGAACTCTTTTATTACTAATGGTTCAGGAAGACAAACAATAGGTTTTGTGCCAACTGTGCCTTTCGATGGTCTTAAAATAGTATTTACGCAAGGTGGCGGAATTAATTTTGGAGAAACTAGAGTGTACAGCCCGGTATTTAAAACATTTTGTGCTGCCACATACAATTGTAAAGAACTTACAAGGGTTCAAAATCCATCTCATGCGGTATATGTGAATATGGCCAATACCGGTATTAATGCGGGAGGATGTGCCGGATGTTCTATCAATAATTCGGAGAATATTATTAATAACATGGGTAGCTCTAATCCTGCAACTATTAACTTGTTAGCCGGTGCGGCGTCAAGTGCTCATATCTCTGTAGCTAATGCCTCTGATACCTATCCTGCGGGGTCGTTTGCTGGTTTTGATATTCAAAGTGCTTCTTTGTTAAGCGGAAGTCTGGTGGGTTCTATTACTATCGATCTTTATAACAACGGAGCTCTGGTACATTCAGGAACGGGAACCAGTTTGTTAGGCCAGGTTTCGTCTGATGTGGTTACCGGTGGTGCATCAAGAGGTGTTGTGGGAATTGTAAGTCCTGTTGCTTTTGATGAGGTTAAATTTAGTGTAAACCAGCTAGGGGGTGGCAATCTCGGTGTTATTAATATTTATGGATTCTATGTACAAGCCGATTTAAGTGCATCTGGTTCGGCATGCCTGGTACCTTGTGGTTTTAATGGTACTTTAAATTCTGGTACAGCAGGTAACTCTTCAACCGGAGCCATTATTAACTCGGCTCGTACCGGAGTGATAGGCGGTGCCTGTGCCGCTTGTAAGGTTGAAGATCCATGGAATGTGGTATCTCCTTCATTAAATGATTATGCAGTGTTGCATAATATAGCCAGTGGCGCTACTCAAAGCTCTGTATCGGTGGCTACGCCTTCGTATATTTATCCTGCTGGTAGTTATGCCGGTTTTATCATCGATAAAAATCCTTTTGTGTTAGGTGGTGCTTTACTACCTTACCTTACTGTAAGAACTTACTTAAATGGTAAGCTTCAGCAAACTGTAACTAATTCAGCTCTTTTTGATTTCTCTTTTCTTTTTCAATGGGTTGGTACGCCTACAGCACCATACTCAATTGGATTTGTTGCGGTCAGGCCATTTGATGAAATTCAGCTTTCGGTTGGAAATCTTGCATCGGTAGCTGATCAGAATGTACGTGTTTATGGGGCTTTTGCTGATATAAGGAATGGTCATACGGGCACAGATGTGGATGGTAATACGGTTCCGTTCAATTGTCAGCTTGCACCCGTGTATAATCCCGATATCAATATGGGATATGTAAACACAAGTATTGAAGGAAATGTAAAATCCAACGATAAAAATGTGGCTGCCGGCACTCAGTATCAAAATCCTGTACCAACAGTAGGTGCATCTGGTGTGGCTAATCCTACAGGCGCTACTATTAATGTGAATAGTGATGGTACTTACACATTTACAGCTACTCAACCTGGTGTTTATAATTACCTGGTAAATGCTTGTAACGGTGGCACCTGTACGCCCGTATTGTTGACTATTACGGTGCTTGAAAACGGTGCGCCGGGTTCTACTGTTAATCCTCCTGTGGCAAACACAGATATCACCTCCACCATGGCCAATACGCCGATAACTTATCCGGTGAAGGTTAATGATCAGGCCGGTAATGAAGGGGGAACTTTGGGTACGCCAACTATAGAAACGCAACCTAAGCATGGTACTGCAACTGTAGGCGGCACGGGAGATATTGTGTATACGCCTGCTAACGGTTTTGTAGGCACAGATACTTTGGTATACAAAGTGTGCGAAACGCCAAGCGGAAAATGTGCACTTGCCTATGAAATTATTACGGTACAGGCTCCGGGATCAGCTAATACCACGACTGCTGCCGATGACTATGTCACAACAAAAGCAGGCACCGCAGTTACAGGTAATGTTAAAGCTAATGATACCGATGCCGAAGGTGACGCCCAGACAGTAGTATCTCAGAATGTAACAAATACTTACGGAACATTAAACCTGGGCACCGATGGTAGCTTTACGTATACCCCTGCTGCCGGATTCACCGGTACTGCAAAATATGTTTACACAGTGAGAGACAATGGAAGTCCTCAGGCTACGGCTACTGCAACATTGTATATTTTGGTAACGGGGGCAAGCATTGATCTGGGTATTAGCATACAGGTTTCTCCTACTATTGTGACCGGAGAGAAAATCCTTGATGCCAGAATTGTGGTATTCTCTACTACACCAACTGCAACGGACGGAAGTTTGATTACCGCACGATTATTAAAATCCAGCAACTATACGCTGGAACCTTACCAGCAAAATTTAGCAACGCTGCTTGGTAGTACAGTGTACAACGTAGACTGGCAGTACGTTGGAGAAGTGGGAGCCTATTATGTTTTTGAATATAAATCAAATGGCACTAATAAAGTGATCAATGGGCTCGGTGGTAGTGCTATTGGAGTGAAAATTAAATTTAACGGACAACAGGCATCCGGTAAAGAGAATATTACGACTTCCATCAAATCGGGCTCAGGAGGTGATTCTAAAACTTCTAATAACGCGGACAGTGATGCAGTAAATTTTGCCCCTTCATCTAATTAAAAGATTCAACATTTTTCTAAACATAAAATATTAAAGTATGAAAAGAGTTTCTTTAACCTTTATTTCTATCCTATTAACGTTGGCAAGTTTTGCAGGGGATATTGTGGTCAATTCTGCAACTATAAATGGTAATCAACCGGCAAAAAAGAACCAGACTATTACCAATACTTTTCAATTTACAAATCTGGCCGAAGCTATTCCATTGGGGTTTGATCCTACTAAGATCACTATTAGCATGAGGAAATTAAGTCCTGTGCTGGATGGCGATGGATTGCCGGTGGTAACGGGATTGTCAGGCTTTACTCTGACATATGATGCTTCTAAAAGTGAGATAGTTTTGACACAGAATGCAACTATACCGGAAGATGTTTCTTTCTCTATTTCTTTTGATGCAGTAGTCACCGAAGAAACAGCCCCTGCTGATGCATTGACACAAGGACATGGGATAAACGTAAATATAGTTCCTGGTTCTACAGTGTCTGGAAATCTATCATCTAACGATGACGTCCAGGCCTTTGGATATACCAATGGTGTTTTACCGGTAGCATTTGGATCTATTAATGCCTCTTTTAGAGGTCAGCAAATAATTGTTGGTTGGGAAACCTTGAGCGAAAAAAACAACAAAGAGTTTCTTGTGGAGGCCTCAATAGATGGGAAAGTGTTTCATTCAATTGGTACGGTTACTTCTGCTGCGACAGAAGGCAATTCCGATGTTACGTTGAAGTATTCTTTTTCTAAAGCCTGGGAAGAAGCTTCTTCTTTGTTGGGCTTTCCCGTAGCATTGATTGTCTTGACAATTTCTATAATGGCTGTGTTCCTTGTTAAAAAGAAGAAAGTTATTCTTTTGCCAATATTCTTGCTTATCATAACGACTGCGATCTTTTCCTGCAAAAAGGATAGAGATTCTGTTAGCTATGGAGATCGCCCCGATGTTTACGTAAGAATCGCGCAGGTAGATAAAGATGGAGCCACAGCACATTCTAAAGTGGTGAAGATAATCGCGGATTAAAGACGCCATGACATATACTGACTAGGATTGAAATAGCTTAAAGTTGTGTATTGCGAAACCGCAATACACAACTTATATAAATGAAAAAAGATATTTAAATGACTTTCAAATTAATTAGCACTAATGTTATCGTTTATGCTTTTTAAAATAATTTTAAGCTGCTTTATCATCTTCTATCTTTATTTGGGGGTTTTCATAGTACGTCGTTTAATAAAATAAATGCGGTAAATCAGTAGCGCACTTTCTGTTTCTTGGCGACTTTTAGAACTTGTAACAATTAAGGATAGATTCGTCTATCTATTTTTAATTATCATCAATTCATCTGATAGATTGTTTTTGGGGCATTGATTACAGATAGGCCGCCTCAAAACCATTGAGACAGTTTTTTTGAGGCTTTGATTCAATGAGCTTGGTTTCTTCCTACTTTGATAATTAAATAGTCCTTTAATATTGTTCTATAGGGCATCGGTTAAATCTGTTGAATGCATATCATCTTTAGGCTGGAAACTTAAGGGAAATGCGTAATTCATGTTTTAACAACGCTCTTGTATCTTTTTAGGTTTATTCTTAAACGGGCTCTTGGTTTATATATGACATGTCGCTAAAATCCCCGCTAGTGAAACACAGACGCGAAAATGTTGATACTGAAATCGGTAATATTGATGAGCCTGGATTAGTGAAGAGATGATTTTAAAGGTAGGAGAGATATCACCGATCGCGGTACTTGGTTATGTTATTAGGGTAGAGGTAAATCTGTATTGTGAAAGAACGCTCTAAATTGCGTATTTTCATGGTTTCAAATTCGCCTTTTTTTGGACAAAAAGAATAAAATTATCCTGGCAGCCATGCAGCTGTTCGTAGAGCACGGAGCGCATGCAGTAACAATGGCTCAGATCGCAGAAGCCGCACATGTTGGTGTAGGCACCGTGTACCGGAATTTCTCGAGTAAGGAAGAGATCATTCAGCAAATCTGGATATGGCAAAAGGAGCAGGAAGCTATATTCGTATTCAAGGATTTCGAAGCTACTGGAGCGATTTACCGTCAGTTTAACTTTCTTTGGGGAAAGGTTATAAGGTATTTTATCACCCATCCCTTAGAGTTTCAGTTTTCTTATCAGTTTGCAGCTTCTCCCATCCTAACAAAGGAAATTCATGAGGTTGCCATGGAGAAATTCCTTGTTTTTGACCGACTTTATGAAACTGGCCTGAAGCAAAATCTTTTCAAACCCCTCAAAGCAAGACATTTGCGGTTATTTACATTCAGTACTATTAATGGATGGATTTTATGGGCGATTGATGAAAAAATAAAATTTACCGACAAAACGGTTGAGCTTTTTCTAAGCATGGCTTGGGATAGTATAAAAAAATAAAAAAAATTTAACTTCAATTCGGACGGAATATTCCGTCTATAACTTATCTTCAGATAGACATGCCTATTTTAATATTAAAAACTAAAAAACATGGCTTTAAATGATTTAAAAGACAAAGTAATACTGATTGCCGGTGGGGGCAAAAATCTGGGAGGTTTGCTGGCGCGTAACCTGGCAAAAGATGGAGCATCCCAAATAGCTATCCATTATAATAGCGATAGTTCTCGTACAGATGCTGAGGCAACCTTGGCTGATGTACAAGCCACGGGAGCTGATGGCTTCCTCTTTCAGGGAGATCTAACACAGGTGGCCAATATCACGAGGCTTTTCGATGAGACGAAATCTAAATTTGGAAGAATTGATATTGCAATAAATACGGTTGGTAAAGTATTGAAAAAACCATTTACGGATACTACCGAAGCGGAGTATGATAGTATGGCCGATATCAATTCAAAAGTAGCTTACTTCTTTATACAAGAAGCTGGGAAAAAGCTGAGCGACCACGGAAAGATATGTACCATTGTCACCTCTTTGCTTGCGGCTTATACTGGCTTGTATTCTACTTACGCGGGGCAGAAGGCACCTGTTGAACACTATACCCGGGCAGCTTCCAAAGAGTATGGTGCCCGGGGAATATCTGTTACGGCCGTTGCACCCGGCCCTATGGACACACCCTTCTTTTATCCGGCAGAAAGTGATGACGCTGTAGCCTACCACAAATCAGCATCCGCACTTGGAGGACTGACTGATATTAAAGATATTGCCCCGTTGGTAGAATTTCTGGTGACTGATGGTTGGTGGATTACAGGACAAACCATTTTTGCGAACGGTGGATATACTACCAGATAATTTGATTGGGGAGTTGAAATTTACCGGTCTTGACTTGTCAAGTGTTTTTTAATTCAAAAATATACTACAAATATGAGTAACAACGTAATCCGGGAATATGGTCAACATGCCTATCCAAAAAAAAGGATTTTATGTTTAGTGTCTAACGCTACATTATTGCATGGCATACAGGTTGGGTTTTTCGCCGAAGAAATGACCAGGCCTTTTTTTGATTTTGTACAGGCCGGACATGATGTAGATGTATGTTCACCCGACGGCGGCGAAGTGAAGTTTGATGCACACAGCAATCCGGAGAATCCTGAAGGAGCTTATCCTAATGATCTTATAAGCATTGGCTTTGTACATCATAAAGAATTTGGAAAATGGATGCAGAATACCAAGCCGATAGAAGAGATCAACATAAACGATTACGATGCGATTTGTGTAGCCGGTGGAGGTGCTCCGTTACTGACTTTCAAGGATAATGAAAAGCTGCATAAGCTGGTCGCCGATTTTTACGAAGCCGGCAAGATTACCTGCCTGATTTGCCATGGAACTTCTTTGCTTTTATGGGCAAGATTGAGCGACGGAACGCTTTTGGCTGACGGTAAAACGTGGACAGGATTTGCAGATAGCGAAGAAGATATTATTAATAAAATGTTTGGCATGACCGTGAATGATTATACCATTGAAACGGAAGCGCGAAAAAATCAGAATACTAATTTTGAAGTAGCGGGGCCATTGGAGCCATATGCGATAAGAGATGGTAAACTCATTACTGCACAACAGCAGCATAGCAGTTACCTGGCTTCGAAGCTGGTTATTGAAGCCTTATCCGAATAGATTTTTGGGAGATTTGATGCCGATTGGTTAAGGGAAATGATAGCGGCATATAAAAGATGTCTTTCATTTCCCTTTTTTAACTTATTAAATCATATAATTATGATCTTGAAAATCGTCAATACCGCCTTCATTTTAATAGCTGTTTTTATGGGCTTCAAGCAAGGCTATGCTATGTTTTCGGGTAAGCCGGAGATGATGGAAATGTTTTCCAAGTGGGGTTTTAATAAAACCGGGTTGATGATTAACGGGGCAGTTACGATGATCGCGGCAATATTGATCTTACTTCCTAAAACCTTTGTATGGGGTAACTTTTTGATGGCCGCAGGTATCCTGCTTATTATTTGTTTTCATTTACTGGATAAGGACTTTAAAGGAGTGCTGGTTGAGTTGCCCTTTTTGCTGTTAAATCTCGTGATTATCTACTTACAGCATCCTTTTAAAAATAATGATTGATACCAGAGATGAAACATGCTCATTCTGAGAACCAGGACTCGCTATTAATATCTCACCTTCAACTTTGAGCAGCGAATTTAACCTTTGATTGGCACGTCAGCTATATAGGGCTGCCTAGTTCCGGACATATATCTGGAGGAGATAAGCCCTTTTAAGGATTTTATATTGTTCAGGAAGCTCAAATTCAAATCAGCCTTTTCAAATAAGAAATAGACCCTGCAGAAAATAGAATAGCACCTGATTATTTTAAACTAAAAATCAATTTAAATGACTAAAAAAATGTTTGCCGAGTTTTTTGGGACTTTTTGGTTGGTATTCGGAGGATGTGGCAGCGCGGTATTTGCAGCGGCCATACCGGATATTGGCATTGGTCTGCTAGGCGTTTCGCTTGCCTTTGGTCTTACAGTATTAACAATGGCTTACGCTGTTGGACATATTTCAGGAGGACATTTTAATCCAGCGGTAACGATGGGCCTTTTTGCTGGAGGACGTTTTCCTGCCAAGGAAATAGTGCCTTATATATTAGTGCAGTGTGCTGGTGCTATTGCTGGTGCAGGATGTTTATATATGATCTTAAAAGGAGCCGGCGCATTTTCTACAGAAGGAGTAGGTGCTTTTGCGACCAATTTTTACGAGGCACCCGGATATTTTGGAAGAAGCTACTCTTTAGCCGCTGCATTTATTACAGAGTTTTTATTGACAGCTTTTTTCATTATAGTAATTATGGGAGCAACTGACCGACAGGCAAACACCCGATTTGCAGGTGTTGCTATAGGCCTGGCCTTAACTTTGATCCACCTCATTTCTATCCCTGTTACCAATACTTCCGTTAATCCTGCAAGGTCTCTTTCGCAGGCAATATTTGTTGGAGGTACATCTATTACGCAACTATGGCTTTTTTGGGTAGCACCTGTTTTTGGAGGGCTCGCAGGAGGAATCAGTTATCGCCTTCTGCTACAGAAACCTTACCTAAGTAATGAAACCCCGGAATAGTAGTCATTAAATAAAATATAATGAATCCTTATCAAAATATTTTTGACACGCAGAAAGAATTTTTCTTTACTGACGTTACTAAAACTTACGAGTGGCGCATAGATCAGTTGAACCGTATGGCACATTTCCTTGCAGAGAACCAGGAAGCATTTTGTACGGCACTGAACAAAGACTTTGGAAAACCACCTTTTGAGCAGCTATTTGAAATAACAGTGCCACTAGGCGTGGCAAAATATTATAAGGAGAACCTGGGAAAATTAATGGTTCCTGAGCAGGTGGAAATACCCAAAGGGTTGGAAGAGATGGGAAATAAGGGCGTTATTTATAAAGAACCATACGGGGTAGCACTTGTTATAGGTCCTTTTAATGCTCCTGTATTGTTATTGCTCGATCCGGCTATTGCTGCGTTGGCTGCTGGCAATACAGTCATTCTCAAACCAGCCAATACTACCCCGACTGTAGCTGCTTTATTTGAAGAACTAATTCCAAAATATTTTAGTCCGGAGGCAGTAACCGTAGTAACCGGCGGAAAGGATGAAATCGGTGATTTACTAAAACTTCCATTTGATTTTATATTCTTTACCGGAAGTTCTGCTGTGGGAAAGGTGGTGATGAGGGCTGCTGCAGAAAACCTTACACCGGTAATTCTTGAACTGGGCGGGCAGAATCCTACGGTAGTTGATGAAACTGCCAACTTGGACATAGCCGTAGACAGGATTGCCTGGGGACATAATGCTATATCGGGTCAATGGTGCATTGCACCCGGATATGTATATGTACATGAAAGTATTGCGGATGACTTTGTCGAAAAGCTCAAAGTATCCATTCGTAAGATGTATGGCGAAGATCCACAACAGAGCCCTGACCTGGCACGGATGATCAGTAAACATGATACAGCACGCGTAGCATCTTACATTATTCCTGAAAAAGTAGTTGTCGGTGGTCGTTACGATATTGAAGCCCGGTATGTTGAACCTACCGTATTGTACCCCAGCACCTGGGGTGATCCTGCATTGCAGCAGGAAGTTTTTGGACCGGTATTGCCGGTAATGGTATACTCCGACCTTAAGGCGGTTTTAAATATTATTAAACGAAAACCCAAATCACTTGCCGCTTATATATTTAGTAAGAACCAGGAAAATATCGACTATTTTTTGAATGCTGTTTCGTTTGGTGGAGGGTGTGTAAACCAAACCAACCTGCATTGCTGGATCGATAGTTTGCCATTTGGCGGTGTGGGATATGCAGGTATGGGCAAGTATTATGGCAAAGCTGGCTTTGACGCCTTAAGCAATATAAAAGCGATGCTTATTGGTAATCCCGACCTGGAGTTAGATGTGTTTCCTCCTTATGCAGGTAAAGATATTGCAAAGAACCTCAGTGTATTCGGATAATAAATGGTTATTAGGATCTAAAATATTTTTTATGTTAAAAAATATCAACCATATGAAATCCGTCTCACTCATTGCAGTTCTGGCACTAAGTGTTTCTCTTACTGCCTGCGGACAAAACGGCACTTCTAAAAAGAAGGAGCAAAAAATAACAGAACAATCATCAAAAAAACAACAGAAAATGGATTATTCGAAAATCACTAACCCTACAGTAAAAGCTGCTTTGGAAGCCTGGCAAAATGGCGATAGCAGTACTTTCTTTTCTTATTTTACGCCAAACCCTAAAATGACGGATGACGGCAATCCAAGAGATTTCAAAGGGTTTGTAAAAACTGCCTGCGGGCACGAAAAATATTTAACTATCGATAAAGTAGAAAACGAGGGCAAAGATATTTATGGCAATTTTAAAGCCGACCAATGGGGTACTTTTCCCGTATTTTTTAAGTTTCATCAAAATACGGAGGGTAAGTTTGAACGCCTCGATATAGGACAGACGAAGTAATAAATTTTAAGTTGGATGTTACAGCTCATTATAATCAATTAAAAATTGTTGAAACAGTATCTGTAATTACCATTTATTTATTTTAAATCTTCAGATGCGATTAATGAAATTAAATCCCATTTACTCCAACCTGCAAAAACTAATTATCTGTTTTGCTCTTTTTATGTTAACCCATCAGCTAAAAGCGCAGGACATAGATGGTGTTCATTCTTTTATGGTAGCCGGCGTTAGTATGGACATTCCAAAGAACAATAAATTATCGCTTTATGGAGGATATAGTCCTACAGATAATATCAAAGCTTTTGTAGCCTTACCTAATTTCAAGGTGCATAAATACATTACGCTTACGCCTGGTTATACCTATGTAAATATCCAGCCAGAGAACGGTCCGTCAGTTGTTGAAAACCAAATACTAGCAATGGCTACCGTCTCTATTCCAGTAGCCGAAAACTGGACTATTGCAGATCGTAACATGTATTTTCATAGATTTAGAAAGGATCTTGACGACCTATCCTTTTACAGGAACCGCTTAGGAATCATCCGCAAAGCACAGCTTTTCAAAAAAGCGGTGAGTGTTTTTTTGTATGACGAAGTTTTTTTGAGTCTTGATAATGTTCAGTTTACTCGTAACAGGGCTATTTTAGGGGGAGATATAAAACTGTTGCCCTGGCTGACAACACAGCTGATGTATATGTGCCAAAGCGATAGAACATCAGGCAACCGGAACCTGGGCTGGTTGATATTAACGATACCGTTGGAGAATTTTGGACTGTTTAAAAATGACCGATAAATACAGTAACCTGCTACAACAGATTTCCCATTATTTAACACCAATAGCACCTTTACGCTGGACTGAATTAGGTTGTGGAAATGGTGTTTTTACGGAGGTACTCGCCAGATATTTACTGGTCGCAGCAGCATTACAGCAATGATCAGCAATGGGCAACCGTGTATCGATATCCTTTCAACAGGCCGATTTTTTAAAAGATCAACCGCAGATATCGCCATTGGGCGGTATACTTATGGTGAATGCACTGCATTAACATAGGTTGATCAAAAAGCTGGGAAAGCACTTTGTGAGTAAAAAGAGATTTGTTATCGTTGAATATGATCGTAGTACTCCCAATCAATGGGAGCCGTATTCAATCAACTATACATCCATTAAAGCGCTGGTTTATACAAAAGGGATAGTCCAAAATTGAACAATCGGAACAATATGCCGGCCAGATGTATTCCTCCTGGATAGCAAACGACGAATGAGTATTGATTCAATTATCGATATTAAACTGTAAAACTAAAATTACTAAAATAGATGCACCATAATTTACTACTTATACTTGGATTATTACTTGTGGTAATGCTGTTGGTATTGCTGGCCAGAAGATTGAAAATAGCTTATCCTATTTTTTTGGTAATAGCGGGGTTGGGCATCAGCTTTATTCCCGGAGCACCCGAATTGCACCTCAACCCGGACCTGATTTTCCTGGTCTTCCTACCTCCCTTGCTTTACGAGGCGGCCTGGTACACTTCCTGGAACGACTTCTGGAAATGGAAGCGTCCCATAGCTTTACTGGCATTTGGATTGGTGTTTTTTACTTCTACCATTGTAGCTTATGCTACCTCTGCTTTTATTCCAGGGTTCAGCCTCGCCTTGGGCTTTTTACTGGGAGGTATTATTTCACCCCCCGACGCGGTAGCAGCGGCCACAGTGCTTAAAGGCATGGGCGTACCTAAACGTTTAATGACTATATTGGAGGGAGAGAGCCTGGTTAATGATGCTTCATCTTTGATTGTTTTTAAATTTGCATTGGCAGCCGTACTTACAAGTACCTTCTCTATACAGGAAGCTACCGGCCAATTTTTCTTGGTTGCAGGAATGGGGATTGTTATCGGACTGGCAGGTGCTCATGTTATGTATGTGGTTCACCGCTTCCTGCCTACGACACCTGCTATTGACGCTGCATTAACGGTAATGACCCCTTATTTATTATTTCTGGCTGCCGAACAATTTCACTTTTCAGGCGTGATGGCTGTGGTAAGTGGGGGACTGTTTATGTCGTATCGTTCGCATGAGATATTCCAAACAGGCAGTACCCGTATGAATATGCTGGGCGTCTGGACTACACTTATTTTTGTAATGAATGCATTGGTATTTGTATTGATAGGCCTGGAACTACCCGAAATTGTTGCAGGTTTAGGAACTTATTCTGTTGCCGATGGTATTAAATATGGTGTCATTGTAAGCGCTATTACTATCGCTTTGAGATTCCTGTGGGTGTATCCGGCGGCTCATGTACCCCGATGGTTAAGTGCCAAAGCCCGGCAAGATCCGTCTCCCGGTTGGAAAGGACCTTTGATCATTAGCTGGGCTGGAATGAGAGGTGTAGTATCATTGGCCACCGCTTTATCTATACCTATGCTTATGGATGACGGCAGCACTTTCCCCCAGAGAAACCTTATTATATTTATCACTTTTGTAGTCATTTTTATAACCCTGGTTGTGCAAGGTTTAACACTACCGTTTATTATCAGGTTAATCCGCTTAAAAGAAATAGACAGCATTCTTCCCGAACAAGAACAACAGGCCGGTATCCGGTTAAGGCTTGATCATGCTGCATTAAAACTCATTAATGAAAGGTATTCCGGTGAAATAGAAAAAAATAAATTGATAGACCTTTATAAGTCTGACCTGGAAAACGAGATCATCAGCACCGGCGAGCACCTCCGCTCCCTTGAGCGTGATGAAAAGGAACATGCTGAAACTGATCAGTATTGGAGTATGCTGTTGCAGGTATATGCAATTCAGCGAAAGGAGTTGTTTCAGTTGCGTAAAGAAAAGTTTTTCAGCGATGAGGAAATCAGGAAAGCAGAACTGCAACTGGATCTGAACGAGTTAAAAATAGCCAGCGGCGAGCATTAATTGACGGCGATTGAATGCTTCGGTTCAAATTCCATATTGTTAAACGCAGCTGTAAATTTTAAAATCCTCTGTAAATAATATGAACACTTCAACTCATTATCGGTTACAACATTTTATTCCAGGGACGAGGACAGTGGTATGCCCAATGCTTGCTTTGAGCATTATTCCAACATTGTTGTTCTATTTTTTGACTGGAAATGGCTGGCAATTCCTTCGGTACCTGTAGTAAAAGTAAAACTATTTTTGTCTGTAGGCACACCATCCAATACCACCAACGTGGCGGCGTCTCTTAAGTTTACATCCGGGCTTTCAAACATAGTGGTTTCGGTAGCTACGCTTAGTCCGGCGACCTTGCCAACCGGGTTACTGGCTATATTTGATTCGGGTGCTTTTTTTGAAGGACAACACCGTTTACTTCCTGTACAGCATACTCCAGTTCCTGCTTTTGTTTCCTAATTCCAAGGGCGGTTGTTATGACAACTTCACTCAGCTTTGTTTCAGCATTTTCGTTTAGGTAGATGAATTGATTCTTCTTGTATCAGATCAGCAGTAACAGGGAACTCCTTGCTCTCTATATTTATCCCCGAAAAACGAACGTAGAACCAACGGATGCCATAATCTTAAACTCTCCATTAGTGCCAGAGACCGTTCCGTTAGAAGTCTTTTTTTCTAATATGGAAATGCCCACCAATGAAGAGCTATCAACAGATGATTTAACAATACCTTTTATTGCAACCCGCTGTTGCGCCCACATTACGGAAGTGATAAATATGAGTAATAGTAGAATTAGGAGCCTTTTCATGTGTATTGGTTTTAACCACAATATTGTACAAGAAGTTGTGCTGAAAGTGGTGAACCAACAGGTTAATAAGCCATTGATCGAAAACAGCTGTACTTGTTTTTCATAAATGAGTTTTGTTTAATTGATTTCCTTGAATACGGACAATACCTGAAAATTTTAACGGTGACATAGGGGCGCCACGCATGGAAAATTTAATCATGATGTAGCCTTCTGCGTTTTTGTTAAGAAACTTAAGCTGATAATAATATTTTGATAGTTTAGTGAAGTGCTAACAAAAAAGAAGAAGCAAGATGAACGTTGACTTGTTTGTTTTTGGAAGCAACATGTTGGGATTTTTAATTTTGATCCTTTGAAATAGTTTGTTTGTCCGGCGTAATGACATAATTTACTAAACTCAAATATTAAAATGAATGTAATATGCTACGCCAAAGTTTAGATCTATATATTAACTTACTTAAATGAATTCATTTAGTTGAGATAATTGAATGTAAATGTTTGATTATGTTTCTTTGTAAAATAATAGCCTCTTTGTCTTTGGTGACTTTTATCTATGTATGAATAATTATTGGCAATAAATAATTATGTATTGTCGTTCGAATAAACATCTATATGTCTAGTGCTGAAATATCGATACACAAAAAAAGTATCATATGGATCAAATTGAATCAAGTCAGTATGTAAAGCGTACTTGGAAGGAAAACAGTCTTTCATTTAAGGGTGGGGATTGGTTGGCCAAATTGAGCGGGTGAGTTATCAATTAGTGCGGCAAGAAAGCTGCATGGGATCCAAAGTCATGCTACCGTATTTAATTGGTTGAGTAAGCTTGGAGACTTTGACTGGGAAAATCAAACGCCAACTCATATGTCTAAAAGTCCGGAACTAAAAATCATGGAGCTGGAAGCCAGGGTTAAGTTACTGGAGAAGCAGAGAGCTTTGCTGGAACAACAAGCGCATGTATCTGATAGCAAGGCGATCATTTTTGATATGATGATCGACCTTATTACCCCCACTGCTGGCAATAGCATTAAACAAACCCATGCAAAGCCAGTATTATTATTTAGCGAGCCAGTTATTGTTAGCTCTGTTAAAGTCGGCCAGTGTTTTATTGGGGTCCAGTACTACCGTTATTATTTCTGTTGTGGTGGGTACGCTAAAAGTATAATCAGCCCCGCGCTGCCATATCTCTACAGGTAATTTAAGAGTATATTCTTTGCCATTGGCTTCTTTCAAATAAACCACTACTGGCATAGGCATTTGTTCCAGGTTGCTGATGGTTATGCGGCCTCCTTCTGCGGGTATGCTGGCTACATAGTTTACGGCGGTTACCGCCTGATCTATTTTCCAGTTGTTAAATACCCAGCCTCTCCAAAACCAGGAAAGATCTTCGCCACCTACATTTTCCATCGTATGAAAGAAATCCCAAGGTGTAGGATGCTTGTATGCCCAACTCTTTACATATTCTCTAAGTGCAGCATCAAAGCGCTCTTCGCCCAGTACATTGTCACGCAGATTGTTCAACATCACAGCAGGTTTGTAATAAGCCGTTACATCATGACTTCTTCGTGACATCACATCTGGGGCTGTGAAAATGCCATCAGTGGCATTGCCAAATAAAGTATTACTTCCTTCATCGCCGGTCAGGCGTTCGCTGCTGCTGTTAAATTCGCCATTGTTAAATGCTTTGGTCGATAGACTATTGATAAAGGTATTAAAGCCTTCGTCCATCCATGCATGTTTTCTTTCATTGCTGCCTACTACCATTGGGAACCAATGATGTCCAAATTCATGGTCTGTAACGTCCCAAAGTCCCTTACCGCTTGATCTGTAGCTGCAAAATACAATGCTCGGATATTCCATCCCACCTACGATGCCTGCCACATTGGTAGCTACAGGGTAGGTGTATTCAAACCATTTTTTTGAATAATGTTCAATAGAAGCTTTTACAAATTCAGTACTACGCTGCCATCCGTTTTCCTTAATACTTTCTACAGGATAGGCACTTACGGCTAAGCTTTTTTTACCGCTTGGTAAATTGATTTTAGCGGCATCCAATACAAATGCTTTGGACGCAGCCCATGCTACGTCACGCGTATTTTGTATTTTAAATTTCCAGATAGTAGCGGTATTTTTACCTAAGCCAGTGCCGGCATTGGCATCTTCCGCGCTTCTTACTACAACTGTTCTATCACTGTTTTTTGCTGCAGTGTATTTTGCGGCTTGTGCAGGGGTAAAACATTCTACGGGGTTTAATAGTTCTCCTGAACCTACTACTACAAAACCTGCCGGCGCTGTTACTGTAAAGTCGATATTGCCATACTCTAAATAGAACTCTCCCTGGCCTAAATAAGGCAATACATTCCAGCCTTGTACATCGTCATATACACATATGCGCGGAAACCACTGTGCTATTTCATACACCCATCCGTTTTTAGTATTTACCCTTCCCATTCTGTCTGATCCATATTCGGGTACGGCAAATTTAAAGTCGATAGATACTTTTACTACACCGCCGGCATTTTTCAATACATCATTCAACCAAACCTGCATCCTAGTATCGGTTACCATATATTGGGGTTGGTATTTTTTGCCATTGTGCTCAATAGTTAAATTACCGATTTCATAACCATTTGTAAATGCAGCATTAGTGCGTCTACCACTTGCTTCGATACTTGTAGCAGAACCTCTGGAGTCTTTTTTATAGATATTCTGATCCATTTGCAGCCATAAAAACTTCAAGTTATCGGGGCTGTTATTGGTATAAGTTAATGTAGTCTTACCCGTTATAGTATGATTATTATCATCTAGGGAACATTGTATGCTGCAATCGGCGCGGTTTTGCCAGTATTTAGGACCAGGTTCGCCACTGGCGCTGCGATATTCATTTCCCTGAAAGGGATAAAAATGAGGATTGAAAGCCTCCTTGGCGCTATACTTGGACTGTGCAAAAACTGAAATGTTACTTATTAATAATGCAGCCGTAAGAAATTTATTCATGCTATAATATTATTTAAGGCATGAATATAATATTTAATGTGGTGTTATTTTATATATATGATTTTGATGTAAATATTGTTAGTCGGAAATGTCAATATAGAATTTGATTAAAATAGGCCTCTCGCGACCTTTTAGTTGTCCCGCATCGTAACCCCATGATACTGTTCTAAAGTTTAGATGACAGGTTCTCTCTGGTAATACTGTTTTTTGTTCATCTGTCCGGTTAATTTGTAGTTGAAAGGTGTTGGGTTGATCAAAGAGTTAAATGCTGGAAATGCCTCTGTTTAAATCAAAATAAGTTGCCCCTATTGAAATTGTAATTCGTGGGAAATATTCTGCGGAATATCCTTTTAAACGAAAGTTGGGATCTTATATTGATATAATTATTTTGATAATATAATATTTTATCAGATATTAGTGGAGGTTTTTGCTTTAAAGTCGTGTAGTAAAAGCAGGGAAGGGGTTCTTGCTGCAAGAATTCCACGCCATACTTTGTGGTGTTTATACGCATTAACAAAGAATTGTAAAGGAGGGGTAGTTGCTGTGGCTTGGGTTGGTAATAAATTAGTTTGTTCAAATCAGAAATGAGCTTCTTCTATTAGGTCGTATTGTTATGTATTTATAATCGGTATCACGAGACTTTTTTCTTTGCAGTATATCCTTCTTAATAAACATACATGAGTGCATATGCAACATATACAGACGAAGAGTTGATAATACTCATAAAGCAAGATAATAAAGCTGCTTTTGACGAAATATATAAACGTTATTGGGATAAACTTTTTGTAACGGCAACGAATCGTTTAGGTAATTCTTTATACGCCGAAGATATTGTTCAAGATGTGTTGGTGAAATTATGGGTTAGCCGCTTTTCACTACAAATAAAAAATACGCTCCGCACTTACTTATCAGCAGCCATTAAATATGAAGTAATTAATAAAATTTGTTCTTTGAAGCATCAAAAAAAATATATAGATTCTTTTGATGAAAGTGCTGTGTCCAATATAACCGAGAGGCAGGTTGATTTTTCGGTATTAGAAAATAGGTTAAGCCGGCTTGTTAAGGATCTTCCTGAAAAATGTAGGATGACATTTATCCTTAGCAGGGAATATGGATTTTCTCAAAAAGAGATTGCTGGTTATATGAATGTATCAGAAAACACCGTCGAATCTCATATGAAAAAGGCTCTTAAAACCTTGCGCATCGGATTGAACCGATTCATATTCACTCTTTTCTGGTAGTTTAACCAGTATCAAAGTATGCTATAACGAAAGTTTGTCTAACAGTTGTTCCAATCTATCTTCTTATCCGTTTTGTAGCAGCAGTTCAATTGTTGCTATTGGCTTTTTGTTGTTGTTTATAAACAAATAACAAAAATATAAAAAAAGCATAACGAACTCACGGAAACCTTCTTCTCAATTGGCTATATAATGGGTGAGTAAACAAAACTTAACATTAAGCCGCCCCGAGGCAGATCCTCAAGGTATTCCCTTCGAACAAGAGGGTGTTGTACATTTGTTTAAAGAAATAATAGTGATACTTTATGGCTCAGAAACCGTATGATGATCATATAAAATTACTGGCAAAAAAATGGATGCAGGGTACTATTACTCCTGAAGAAGAAGTCGAGTTTGCTACATGGTATAATTTATTTGATGATGAGGCGGAGTTAGTGTTGAGTCGCGAATTTGCAAATGACGAAGAAGAATTACAACAGCGCATTTTTGATACTGTGAACAAACGTCTGATGCTTAAAGCCACTACGGTTCATAAATTCCCTTTAAAGCGAAAACTGGTAGCTGTGGCTGCGGTAACTGTATTTTTTTTAATTGGATGGGCTGTGTATAAGCTCATCATAGGAAAAGATCAGCCCTCCGACACGCCTGGTGAAATTACTGTGTTCAATGATATTCTTCCTGGAGGGAATAAAGGTGGGCTTTTATTGGCTGATGGATCGTATATAGCGCTTGGAAAAGAGCAACAGGATGTTGTTGCGGTAAAAGGGAAAGGCCAATTTACTCAGCTGGATGATGGTGAAATAGCCTGTTCTGAAACAGAAAGTAGCAATAGCAATGGGTATAATACGCTAACAACGCCGAAAGGTGGACAGTACAGGCTAAGGTTGCCTGATGGTACCAGGGTGTGGCTAAATTCTGCTTCTTCCATCAAATTCCCAACGGCATTTAATAAAAACAGGCGAGAGGTAGAGGTAACCGGCATGGTATACTTTGAAGTAGCAAAGAGAGCGAGCCAGCCATTTATTGCAAAGTCAAGAGGGATGGAGGTTAAGGTACTGGGAACACATTTTTGTATAAATACCTATGATAAAGACCAGGTTGGAAAAGTTAGCTTAATAGAAGGAAAAGTGGAAGTCTATAATTTGAGTTCTAATATCTTGAAGACACTTCACCCCGGGCAGCAGGCAGACCTGGCACAGAACGGAAATATTGTTGTTCAGGACAGTGCAGATCTGACATCTGTAGTGGCATGGAAGGATGGCTTTTTTGATTTTGAAGACAGCGATCTACCTTCTGTGATGCGGCAAATAGAGCAATGGTACGATATTGAAGTGATTTTTGAAGGTGCAATAACACGGGAAAAATTTGGAGGCAGAATAAGCCGCAATCTTCCCCTATCCAAAATTCTACACTTACTTAAATTAAACGGTATCGATTTTCAAATGAATGGCCGGCGTCTGCTAATTAAATAAAGGATGTTACATCCGTATATCGCAACCAATGGTGTAAACTAAAGATTCTAAATAACAGCTTATGAGATTGAAACTTCTATCTGTGCTGATAATTCTATTGTCGGGAATAGCAGTTAATGCGCAAACCGTTACTTTGAACATGGAGAAAGCCCCTTTAAAAAAAGTGTTTAAAGAAATTGCCAGGCAAACAAATCTGTCTTTCATTTACAAGGAGTCGGTGTTAAAAAATACTGAGCCTATCACCATCGTTTTGCGCAACACCCCTGTTGGAGATGCGTTGCGCAGGTGTTTAGAAAACCAATCCCTGATTTATGAAATGGATAACGGCATTATTACCATTCTTCCTCAGTATAATGCTAATACCAAAGGAACGGGGGCTGTAGCAGGCGTAATAGGTAACCGTACGGGAGAACCTATGGGTGGCACAAGCGTATTGTTAAAAGGGCAGGAATCCTATTCTACGCTGGCAGATGCTACAGGCCGGTTCTTTATACCTAATGTATCATTTGGCAAATATTCGCTTATCATTAGCCGGATTGGGTATGAACAAATAGATACGACAATTCAATTGAAACAGCAGCAGCTTATGGTAAAAACTATGTTGCAAACGCATACCACTACAGAACAAAACGTAATTGTGAATGGTATTTTTAGCAGGCCTAAAGAAAACTTTACAGGAGCCGCCACTGTTGTTACCGGTGAGCAATTACGCACTATAAATGCTACTAATATGCTTGAGGGTTTGAAAACATTTGATGCATCATTTCAGATGCCAACAAGTGATATATTTGGTTCTGACCCAAATAAAGTACCAACCGTTCAGATGCGGGGCACTAACAGTATTAATAAAACCACACTTACGGATGAAGCAGGGTATTTAACTAATCCCCCTTTAGTAATTATTGATGGGTTTGAAGTACCTAATGATGCCAATAACTCTGCCATCAGAAGGCTTATGGATATGGACATAAATCTTATTTCAAACGTAACCCTGTTAAAAGATGCGGTAGCTACTGCTATATATGGAGCAAAATCTGCTAATGGTGTTATAGTAGTAGAAACCAAAAAGCCAAAGGCTGGCGAAGTAAATGTAAGGTACACAGCAACATTGGCTTTGGAAACGCCTGATCTAAGCAGTTTTAACCTAATGAATGCCCGGGAGAAGTTAGCGTTTGAAGAATATGCCGGTGTATATAAAAGCAAAGACCCTAACGAACAGCAACAACTTACCGATTTGTATAATCTGGTAAAACGAAATGTAGAAAAAGGTGTAAATACTTATTGGTTGTCTCAACCTTTAAGAAATACTTTCAGCAATACTCATAGTCTTGGTTTTGACGCTGGTGCTGAGAAGATGACCTATTCCGTTCAACTACTTTATGCAAAGAACCAAGGTGTTATGAAGGGGTCTGACAGAGAGAATATAAACGGGCGCTTCACCATGAGGTATAATGGAAGAAAACTTAAGGCCGATTATGAATTTATAATAGGCAATACTAAGGCATTTGAATCTCCTTACGGTAGTTTTGATAATTATGCAAGGTTAAATCCTTACTGGCTACCTGTTGATGAATATGGCAGAGTATCTCAGTACATCGACATATTTCCTGTAAGTTCGATAGATGGCTCCCTCGTTAGCCTGCCTCCTTCGAAAACGTCTACGGTGCTAAATCCCCTGTATAATGCCACATTAAATACATTGAATAAATCTGTTACTAACAACATTCAACAAAATTTCAGGACTGAATGGACTATTGCAAGCGGGCTTAAATTAAATGGAACATTTTCCGTTCAAACAGAAAACAGGGAAACCGATATTTTTAAACCAGCCCGGCATTCTGACTTTTTTAAAATAACGGATCTTACGGAAAAAGGATCCTATGACCAGGGGTTAGGAAAAAGCCTTTTTTTACAGGGGAGCTTAAATTTAAACTATGGCCGGTCATTTGGCCGGCATACAATATTTACCACACTGGGTAGCAATATACAAAGCAATACAGACCGGGGTCAAAACCTTACCGTGTACGGGTTTGCCAGCGAAAAAATGGATGATTTATTATATGGTTTAAAAGTGAAGGATAAGCCCGGAGGTACTTATAGCATGGTTCGCACTGCCGGATTTTATGGTAATGCCAGCTATGCCTATGACAGTCGTTACTTGCTGGATTTTAGCGGTCGTAGTGACGGGTCATCTGTATTTGGTACCAACAGGCGCTTTGGAAACCTATGGTCGATGGGAGCGGGCTGGAACCTTCATAAAGAACATTTCTTTCACATAAAAGCTATAAATCAGCTAAAACTAAGGGCTTCTTATGGGTATACCGGTTCAGTAAGTTTTCCCAGTTACGCGGCTACTACTACGTATAAATATCATACAGGAGACAGCTATATTAACCTGATACCGGCAACCATTATTGCTTACGGGAATCCCGATTTGAAATGGCAGCAAACCAGGAAATTCAATATCGGTGCAGATATGGGTTTTTTCGATAACAGGATATTGCTGAATGTAAACATTTATAAAGAAACAACATCTGGCCTGATAATGTCAAATCCCACAGTGCCCTCCACAGGTTTTAGTGACTATTCTAATAACCTGGGCAGTAGTGAGAATACTGGTTTGGATGCCAGCCTTACAGCATTTATACTGAGAAAGCCAGAACGGAAATTATTTTGGAGTATCAGTACATCATGGTTCGCAAACAAAAATAAACTTATTAATGTAAGTGAGGTGTTGGAAAGTCAAAACAAGCAGGCCCTTGCCGCCCAGCTGGATCCTTCAAGCCCGGCTTATGGGCAGCCGGTACAGCAGTTTAAAGAAGGGCGTAGCGTAAGTTTATTATACGCTGTGCGCTCATTAGGGATAGACCCCAGTACCGGCAATGAAATATTTCTTACAAAAGACGGAAAACAAACTTTTGTTTGGAGTCAGGATGATATGGTGCCCATGGGAGATCTGCAACCTAAGTTTAATATTACCTTAAACAATAGTTTTTCCTATAAATGGCTTAGGCTCAACTTTGGTACGGTAATACGTTTGGGAGGAGTGCAGTACAATAATACATTGGCATCGCAGGTGGAGAATCTAAACCCGGAGCTCAATGTAGATCGTAGAGCGGCTGATGGTCGTTGGCTGAAACCGGGCGATGTATCAGATTATAAAGGGTTGGTAGATATTGATGGATTTCCTAAAACAGGGTTGAATACCAATGCCACATCCCGCTTCGTAAAAAAGAATAATGCTATTGAAATTACCGGTATTTCTTTAGATCCTGGTCAGTTATTGGAGCAGTATATTACAAAATACACCAATCTCTTTATTAGTAAGATAAATGATAAAACAAAAGACTATCTAAAGTCAGATATGATAGATGTAAGGTTTTACATGAACAATCTTTTTAATCTCTCTTCTATAAAAAAATCAAGAGGTACTGCATATCCCTTCAATCGCAGTTATTCATTAAACATAAGCATCAATTTTTGAGTAAAAAACTAATGTAAATGAAAAAAATACTTATATATATAACAATAATTGTTGCGGTAGCCCAGTTAGCTGCCTGCAAAAAATGGTTGGATGTGACCTCCAAATCTGAGATTGTAGAAAATGAAATGTTCTCAGACGAACAAGGTTTTTTTGATGCAATGGGCGGCGTTTACTTTTCTCTTACCAACGATGATTTATATGGCGATAAACTTACAATGAGCCTGCTCGACGTATTGGCACACCGATATAATATTAACGATTGGGCAGATGGCATTGCTAATTCGGTATATAATGTAGTTCCCGGATATGGAAAATCATGGGATCCTATCAATTATCCGGCATTTTACAATGATCCAAAGATAGCTGCAATGATCAAAAATATTTGGAAACAATCATTCTTTGTAGTGGCCGGTATTAATAATGTGCTCAAAAATATTGATGGCAGGCAACAATTGTTTACCGAAAATAATTACAACCTTATAAAAGGCGAAGCATTAGGGTTACGGGCATTTTTACATTTCGACCTGCTTCGTATGTATGGATATTCTTATAAATCTGGTGCCGATAGTACACGAATGCCTTATGTAACACAGTTTAGCGCAAAAGAAATAACACCTTTTTATAAAACAAGATCCATTGTGGATAGCATTATTGCAGATCTGAATACAGCCGCCGAGCTTTTAAAAGACGATGATATTAAAGCATCATCAGCTATCAACAGTTGGAAGTATAAACGACAATCGCACTTTAATAACCTTGCAGTATGGGGTACTTTGGCGCGTGTATACCTTTTCAAGGGCGATAAGGCGAATGCAATGTTGTATGCTGAAAAAGTAATCAACTCACAAAAATTGAGGTTGGCAACCCGGAGCGATTTTATAGCTACTGCCGCCAAAATAGACTATTCCCTGTCAGTCGAGCATATTTTTTCATTGAGCCATCCAAAAGTTGATGCAAAACGGATAGAATACTTTGATGGTCAGTATAAGAGCACTTCATTGGGAAATAACAGAAGTAATCTATTGGTTGTGTATGAGTCAGCTGCCGGCGGAAGTACAGATTACCGGTTGCTTTACGGATGGACAGCAAGCTCCGGAAGTTATCCGGTCAAGTATCAGCAAAATCCTGCGGTGGAACCCAAAGTGGTTCCTCTTATACGGTTGGCGGAAATGTATTATATAGCCGCCGAGTGTGCCGGAACAGTTACCGAGGGGCTGAAATATCTTAACGCAGTACGTTACAATCGCGGTATACCAGATCTTTTGCCGATGAGTGAAGAATCGTTTAGTAACGAAATAATGAAAGAGTACATAAAAGAGTTTTATGCAGAAGGCGTTTTGTTTTACTACTACAAGCGGTTGGATAAACAGTCTGTTATGGAACATGATGGTACCTTTTTAGCAATACCTAATGTAGCGCAATACGTTTTCCCGGTCCCCGTCGACGAAATGATTATTGGTGATAGATAGCGCAACCTTATACTTCTTATCTGAAAATGAAAAAAGTTTACGACCATGTTTACAAATAAAAAAATTAATAAGAATAATGTATGTACCGTTTTGTGGGCTACATACCTATTGCTCTCATGTACCAAAGAAAGTGTTCCGCCTGCTTCTTACCAAAACGGGGTTTATTTCTATCTTCCTGCAGATCGTGGAAATGTGGTCGATATCCCGATAAATTTTAAAACGAACTATACTTTCTATTATGCTAATGATCCTTTGGCGTCTGAGGATACTTTTTGGCTGCCCGATGTGCGTGTTTTGGGTAATGTGGCAAACAGAGATAGAAATATCAGGCTATCAGCAGTAGATAGCCTGAGTACAGCAATTGCCGGAACACATTACAGGCTATTGAATAAATACATAATGCCGGCCGGCCAATTCTCAACAAAACTGGGAGTAGTGCTGTTAAAGTCACTCGATTTGAACAATGCATCTACAACACTTTCCCTGGAATTACAACCTTCAGAAGATTTTCCGGCTGTTATGAAAAGAGACACCATTGTAGGCATTCCTCCCATTGCTTATTTTGAAGGAACGCACTATACAATTGTATTTACCAACAAAGCAAGCGCTCCTCCATATTGGAATGATGTGATGATTAGTTTTGGCAGTTGGAGTAAGGTGAAATATGAATTTATATATCAGGTAACGGGCAAAAAGCTGGGGCTTAAGGCCAATAACGTAGAAGAGCAGGCAAATCTGTTTTCCTACTACCTGCAGGTAAAAGCAGCACTGAACGAATATAATGCTACACATAGTACGCCTTTAACAGACGAGAGCGGAATGCAAATATATATATGGTAGTCAACTAATGCCCGCAAACCGGTTTTGTTCCATTTAAATAAAAATGCTCAAAAGTAAACGAATGAAAAATAGTGTTATTAATGTAAAATATAGCGGTTCAATATTGTTGCTTATATGCATAGCGCTTATTTCCTGCTTTAAAGATAAAGGTAATTATGATTACAATGCCATCAATGATATTGCCATTGTGAATGCTGATACGATGGTATTTAATGCAAAGGAAAATCTTTTCATCCGGCCGGTATTGGTTCAGGAGCTGGCTAACAATGAAGACCGGCTGAAGTACGAATGGGTACTTAATGCAATGGCTTCTAACAGCGCTAATGCCACACGGGTATTAGCTACCACAAGGGATATTAATATCCCAATGCCTTTAACAGCGCAAAAGGACTATTATCAACTAGATTATAAAGTAATGGATACCGTCACAGGCGTTACTTATCGAAAACGTATTTCGGTATTAATAGCTACAGACTATCAGGTAGGATGGGCATTATTGGAGCGTGGAGCCGCTAATGCCGACATTAGTTTCATCAGCATTCCGGGTAATAAAGTGTATCATAACGCTTTTAGTGCTATTAATCCCGGTAAAGTGTTGCCTAATACAGCGCACTCATTGTTTTTATACAACATACCTAAGGGTTCAAGCGGGAATGTAAGTTACCAGGCGCAAACGGTAACTGCTGTTTTATTTGATAATGATGGGTACTTGCTCAATTATCAGACTTTAGGGGTATTGGCAAACTATAGCTCCTTTTTTACAGCGCCATTATCTATTATAAAACCAGAGTATATTCAAAAGCTGGATGCATGGTCGTCCAGCAACGATCTTATTACCATCAATAATGGATTGTTGTACCGTAGGTATTATTCCAAAGGCATGTTATCTTTTTCGGTACCTGCCCATACAACCAGTGATTTAAAACCTTATTACCTTGCTCCGGGAGGAGAGCCCACTGGGTATTTTTATGATACATTGAATAATCGTTTTTTAAACGGGTATGGCGGTGTTTTAACGCCACTAACTTATAATAGCTTCAGCGGAGATGGATTTGACGCAGGGAATGTAGATAAGCGTTTTGTTACCATGGGACAAAGCAGTAATAATACGGTTGCCATTCTCAAAGATGCAGAAGGGCTTTATATGTATACTATTACATCTTCTCCAAAGAAGTTAACAAAAATTGCAGGCCCGGCAGGCATCGAAAATAGTCCTGGCTTTCAGTTTGTGCAAATAGTACCACTTATGTATTATGCGGTAAACAACCAGATTTATGTGTATGACATACAGGCCCAAACACATCGGGTTGTTTACAGTTTTCCTCCAAACGAAAACGTAACAGCGCTTAAGTTACAGGATGATTATACACTTCTTGCCGCCACGTATAACAACAGTGGTTCGGTTTATTTTTTATCGTTAGAAGGCACTGGCAATGTTTCTGGAGGAGCGTACACTAAAAAATATGATGGATTTGGACGTATCGTAAGCATGGTTCATACAGAGTCTAAATAAGATGAATAAATAGTGTTTGTTTGGTAAAGCTTCTGTTCCCCCGGTTTTAGTGTTAAAAATCAAGAATCAAAAATGATGAGAATAGTAATGATTGTTTGCTGCTTTTTTATTACAACTCAAATAATGGCATTATCGGAGTATAAGAAAGCACAGGCAAAAAAGGATATGGATGACGGTTTTTTGGAAGTGCAGGTTATTGATAATAAATATTATTTCCATATTCCAGATACGGTAATGGGGCGTATGATAATGATTGTAAGCCGCGTAAATAGTACCTTGGGTAATGGTAAAACAAATTTGAGACCGGGCGATCAGGTAACAGATATTGACGGACGATCCCGGTTCATCAGATTTGAAAAAATGCAAAACGGCCAGGTGGGGCTGTACCAGGCAGACTATAATGGCTTCGACACTCATGTAAAAAAGCCCGATACAGTACTGAACGCATCGTCATTTTCTAAAAGGCAAAGTAGCTGTGTAGATGTAACAGATTTACTTAAAGGAAATGGCAAATGGATTCATGGTGCTGCAAAAAGTATAAATGAGATTGGTAGTATTAACGGACATCTTAGGCTGCTTTCAAACAGGCAACATTTTTATGACAGTACTGTTTTATTGAACGTAACTACATTGTTTATACTGTTGCCGGCGCATTCTATGAAGCCTCGTCAGGTAAGCCCCCGTGTTGGATTTTTTAAAACGCAAAGCAATAGTGGTAAAAGCTATGCTAACCGTTGGCGATTAGAGCCCCGGCAGGAGGATATTGAACATTACAGGCACGGACAGCTGGTTCAACCTTCACAACCTATAGTTTTTTATATAGATTCTTCTTTTCCGGATAACTGGATACCTTATATCAAACGAGGGGTAGAAAACTGGAATGTAGCTTTTGAACAGGCAGGATTTGAAAACGCCGTTGTTGCGCAGGTGGCTCCAACAGCCCAACAAGATAGTAGCTGGAGCATACATACCTGCACTGCTGCAATTGTATTACGGCGTGCTGGCAATGACGTGGCACTGTCGCCCCATATCCGTGATCCGCGAAGCGGTGAAATATTGCAGAGTCGTATCAATATTGATGATCATATTTTAGACTGGTATCAACGCCTGTACTTTATACAGGCTGCTGCAAATGATGTGAATGCTCGTAAGATCCCTTTTGATGATTCGCTCAGGGGGCGTCTTCTCGAAGGGTTGGTTACACATGAGGTTGGACATGCGCTGGGGTTAACTCATAACATGGGAGCCAGCTACACTGTGCCGGTAGAAAAATTGCGCAATAAAAAATGGATAGCAGCAAACGGTATTACATCATCAGTTATGGATTATGTGAGGTACAATTATGTAGCGCAGGTAAAAGATGGTTTGACAGCAAATGAATTGATGCCGCAAATTGGCATTTACGACAAATTTGCTATAGAGTGGGCATACCGTATTTTTTCTTTCGATGATGAGGTTGAAGATGAGAAAAAGAGGGATAGTTGGCTTTCGAAAAAGATAAAAAATAAAAGATTATGGAATGGTGCAGATCCGGGAGAATTAATGCCCTCAGACCCGCGAAGTAAAACCGAAGATGTTGGGGATGATGATGTATCTGCTTCTGTATATGGTATGAAGAACCTTGAGTATGTTACGCAACACATGGGCATGTGGCTCGATGGTAATGAAGCGGCATTTAAAGAGATCCGCCAGGGTATTGGAGGCTACAATCCCAAAGCATTTCAATTGGGTCAGTACACTACATTGATTTTTAATGTAGTGGTGAATATAGGTGGGCAGTACCACTCCCAAAATGGAGAAAAGAATAAAGAGAAAGCTGTTCCGGCCGCAGTACAAAAAAGGGCTATCGCTTTTTTAAATGACTACCTGTTTAAGATACCCCATTGGCTTACAAATACGCACTTCAATAACAGTGTAGAAAAAGAGTATAAGCAAACGGATATTTTTCAGGTTCAACGAGCGGTTTTAGAAAGACTATTAACAATGGTGCTGTTTAAGTTGCCTTTATCATCTCAACATAAGAGACATAAAAACCAGTTTTATGCCGAAGATCTGTTGAAGAGTTTACAGTTTGGAATTTGGGCAGAGTTAGAAAGCGGCGCTGTGATAGATAAGCAACGCCAGCAGCTTCAAAGCGCTTACCTAAGCATACTAAGTACAATGGCTACTTCTTATGGAAAGAGGTTTACACCTAAGCCATTGAAAAACCATGTTGCCATGTTGAATATTAGTATTGCCAGAGCTATTGAACATAGTAAAAATACTGCTGCAACAACGCACTTAAAAACAATGAAGGAGGGTATGAGTCAGGTGTTGAAGGCAATAACAGATTAGAGTTTATGTACACAGTTTCACGTTTGAAAAATATTTGAAGAAGAGCAGGTTAATTATAAAAATTAAAATTCTACTAAATGAAAAAGAAAGTTTTAGGGATATTGGTTGGCGTTATCACATTAGTAACAGCCAAAGCGCAAGAGGGTGAGGGTATCCGATTTGAAAATGGTTTGAGTTGGGAGCAGGTAAAAAGTAAAGCCAGGGCAGAAAATAAGTATATTTTTATTGATTCTTATACTACCTGGTGTGGCTATTGCAGTTATATGAGTAAAAATGTGTTTAACCAAAAGGCTGCGGGAGATTTTTTTAACAAAAACTTTATCAGCCTCAAATTACAGATGGATTCAACCGAAAATGATAGTGAAGCTGTAAAAGCTTCGTATGCAGATGCACAGTATATCAGGGAAAAATATGAGGTGACCAGTTTTCCTACTTTTCTCTTTTTTAATCCTGAAGGGAAAGCAATGCACCGCATTGTGGGAGCTACACAAAGTACCGAAGAATTTGTAACACTGTCTGCTGATGCACTGGATAGCAATAAGCAGTATTATGTAGTAGTAGAAAAAATAGCCAAAGGAGGTGCTTCAACCCAACAATTGAAGGAGGGTGCCAAAATAGCTCTGGTCAATAATGATTTTGAAAATACAGCCATACTTTTTAACCAATACCTGCTTGCCGAGAAGAATATCTTCACCAAAGAGAATCTTGAGTACGCTTCGTGGTTTGTAAAAACAGGTAAAGGTTTCGAATTGTTTTTGAATAATACAGACAAAATTGATGCTATTGTTGGTAAAGGCTTTTCAGATAGTTTAGTAATGCCCATTATTGCAAAAGAAGAAGTGTATGCAAAGATAAAACCAAGCGAATCTGCTCCAGATTGGGAAATACTGCAAGGAGAGATTATAAAAAAATATCCGGTAAAAAAACAACAGATTGAGCGGATGATTGCCTGGGCAAAAGTGAATTTTTATAAAACCAGCCAGGAATGGAATAAATATGCATTATCAGCAGATGAATACATAACAAAGTACGGGGAATATGCTGCTGCGCCTCGCTTAAACAATATGGCCATAAATGTACTTACTAATAGTAACGACCAATCATATCTCGATAAAGCAATTAATTGGAGTAAAAGGTCGATGCTAGAGGATAGCAAAAATGCTGAATATGTTTCTACCTATGCAAAGTTGTTGTATAAAACTAAACAAAACAAAGAGGCGATTATCTATCAGCAAAAAGCATTGAAATTAGCACCTTCTGAAGATGAGCAAAAGCACGCCGCTATTTTGGACAAAATGAAAAAAGAAGAAATGATTTTGTAATATGTATCAATTGGTTTCTAATTATATCAAACATCTTTTTGCGAGCGTCATATTGTTGATAACTATTGGTGGGTACATAAATGCCCAACAAGGACTTTCAGAGAGTGCAGCTGAGGCTATTGCCAATAAAGCACTCGTAAATGCTTTTAAAAAACAACAATCAATTGCCGAAAGAGAGTGGGGGCCGCAAAACAATAAAATCGAATACAATGGGTATACAATGATATTTGATTTTAAAGTAACAGGTAAAATGCCGGCAGATGGTAGATGTCTGTTTATTTCATTACATGGAGGAGGGCAGGGCCCAAAGGAGGTAAACGATCAGCAGTGGATGAATCAGCATCAATTATATAGCCCAAGAGAAGGGGTGTACTTGGTGCCAAGAGCGCCCACCGATACCTGGAATCTTTGGCACGAAGATCATATTGATACCATGCTTGAAAGAATAGTTCGCAATGCCATTGTTATGGAGGGCGTAAACCCCGACAAAGTATACCTGATGGGCTATTCTGCAGGTGGCGATGGCGTATATCAACTAGCTTCAAGGATGGCAGATCGGTGGGCTGCTGCTGCTATGATGGCGGGTCACCCTGGTGATGCCGCTATACTTAATTTATACAATCTGCCTTTTAGCATATATGTTGGAGGTATGGATGCAGCATATGATCGTAATAAACTGGCTGCAAATTGGGGAAAACAACTGGACAGTCTTGAACGGGTATATCCTGATGGATATAAACATGAAGTACATATTTATCCTGATATGCCACATTGGATGAACCGTAAAGACACTGTTGCTATTACTTGGTTGGCTCAATTTAAACGAAATCCATTGCCGTCAAGAATCACTTGGGTGCAGGACGACCGCACGCACAATGATTTTTATTGGCTCACATCCACCAAGCCATTGAAAGAGGATACTGTTATAGCGCAGATTAAAAATAATACAATTGAAGTATTGCATAACGATGCAAAAAACTTATACATTAATTTGAACGATCGGTTATTGAACCTCGATGAAAAAGTTAGTATTGTTTATGACGGCAAAAGAATCTTTCATAAAAAATTAAAAAGATCGGCTATGTTAATAAATGAATCAATCGAGAAAAGTTTGGATGCAAAAAAATATTTTTCAGCCCAAATATTGATAAAGAAAACTAAAAAACAAAATAAGTATACTGTTGTTGCAGAGTAAGTTAAATATCACATCAATGAAAATGAATAAAGAAGTATACTTATTACAATTCAACAAAATGATACTTGCTTTCAGCATATTTTTTTCATTGGCTATTGCAGCTCAGGCTCAGTCGGAATCGGCAAAAGAGCTACAGGAAAGGATGCTGAACACGATAAGAAATGTACAGGCTGCCTCAGTATTCATTGAGTCTTACGACACCCTGTCAAAACAATCAACAGGATCACGGTTTAGTGGTGTTTTGGTTAGCGAAGATGGTACAATTCTTACTGCCGCACATGTAGGCATACCCAATCAAAGCTATTTAGTAATGCTTAATGATGGAAGTACACATGTGGCAATGGGGTTGGGGGCTATACCTAAACATGATGCAGCAGTGTTGAAAATGAAAGACCCTGGCAAATGGGCATTTGCTGAAATGGGCTGGTCTTCATCACTCAAAATAAACGATCCTTGTATAAGTATAGCTTATCCTGCAAGTTTTATTCCCATGAGGTCTGTAATTAGATTTGGGTATGTAAAGGATGTATTCAATACAACAAAAGGTATGTTGCAGACATCTTGCCTGATGGAGCCTGGGGATTCTGGCGGGCCAGTGTTCGATATCTATGGACGTGTTGTTGGCATTCATAGTAGAATTGACCTAGCATTGGATCGAAATTTTGAAGTGCCAATTGATGTATTTAAAAAATATTGGTCTGCACTACAGCAGCCGGTTACTTACACCAATTTGCCAATTGCTGAAAAACAAGTAGCCGCCGATCCGATTATAAAAAAAAAATGGGATGAGAAAAAATATGAACAAGTGCAGCAATATTTGGTAAAGTACGAAGCTGCATTTGATAAATTTACCATTCGATTGTGGGATCCTGCTGATAGTACAAAAAAAGCTATCGGTACGTTGGTGGCGCTCAACAAGTTTGGCATTAAGGAAGAAAAAAACACATCTTATATTATCACTAAAGCATCATTGTTGGAACCAACAATGAGAGCAATGTTGGGTAAGGAGGTGAAGCCGTTTGTAGAAATTTATCGTGATGATAAAAAAGATTTGGCGCTATTAAAAGTTAGTATTAAAAGTAAAGACAAACTTGTAATTGCAGAAGATAATAAAGAAAGCTTTGATAAATCATCGTTAGGTAAAATTTTGATTTCCCCAAATCCTGAAAATGAAGGAGAAATAAGTGTGTTGGGTTCAACTATTTTTAACTTAACTAGAACCTCGGTATTGGGTTATCTTGGTACGGTGTTAGAGGTAAAGGATGGACACAATGTAGTTGCCGATGTACAGCAAAATTCTCCTGCAACTATGGCTGGTTTAATTATTGGAGATGAAGTGCTAAAAGTCGGCGTAGATACGGTAGCGCATCCATCAATGTGGCCCAAACTTATTGCTGCTTATCAACCGGGCGATGCGGTTCTTTTATCTATAAAAAGAAAGGAGGCATTCATGAAGCTAACAGCCAAGCTTGGTCTTCGTCCAACGTACACTTCCGCTCATATAGCAGAACGCTTTGAAGATGGTAAGAGCAAAAGATTTGATGGATTTAATAATGCTTTTATACATGACAGCAAATTGAAACCTAGTGAGTGTGGCGGTCCGATATTTGATTTGGATGGTAATTTTATGGGTATCAATATGGCACGTTATAGCCGAACTAGTAGTGTAGCTGCAACACCCTTTGAACTAGCTACTTTTATTAAAGAAGCAGTATCATCTGCATTGCTAGTTCGCTAAATATTCTTGCAGCTCATTTTTAATGGTTTAATAAAATTGACAGTGGATAACAACAGGTTGACGGCAGTCGACATCGCATCCAACCCTGAGTTAGTTCAAATTGTTATTAATGGGAATAATATCCCGGAAGTAGACGTTCGAAATAACCTTAAGCTGAAGATGAATATCCTTTACAAAGATGAAGCGACGAAAATTATAGCTACGCCGGATCAGATGAAGACTTACACCAAAGCGCCGGTAGTGATCGCTCAGTAAGTAACTTTTTGTACAATTTATCTGGCAAATCTACTTCCAAATGTTACTTGGATAGAAATGTGCTTTAATTTTAATCATTGGGATTTTCGTTTCATAGAATGTTTAAATACTTTTACGAAGTAGATGCTGAGAAAGGTGGGTGCCGGGAAACTTTAGTTCGGTTTTGTTCAAAGTGCGGCTTGTTCTCGTCTGCTATACTGTATAACTTGGTTCAAAATGCGAGCTGCAATTTAGTATCGGTCGCTTTCAAACTAAGATTTTATATCCATCCGGTTTCAAAAAGGGTGGATGTTAGAAGAACAAAACTTCCGGACTTTTCAAGTTTTGAATATTCAAAAGAATCTTTTTTACTTAAAGAGTATGATAGTTT
This sequence comes from Paraniabella aurantiaca, assembly GCF_050309965.1. Taxonomy (NCBI): domain Bacteria; kingdom Pseudomonadati; phylum Bacteroidota; class Chitinophagia; order Chitinophagales; family Chitinophagaceae; genus Paraniabella; species Paraniabella aurantiaca. The sequence goes on from NZ_JBLOSY010000002.1 coordinate 1,185,119, forward strand.
TTTGAGCAATATTTTTTCGATTTTACACTCAGAAAAATGGTTGAGCCATCCAGATAAAATATACAAAGCTGAAAACAAACTTCTGCAACTTAAATATGCAAAAGAGATAGGTTTTAATGTACCGCATACACTAATTTCAACACAGCCAGATGAAATAAGAGACTTTTATTATTCGAATGGGAAACAAGTTGTCTTTAAGCCTTTTTTTAATTCGAAGATTGAGGAAAATGGTGTTGTTAAATTACTATTTACAAATTTGATTAAGGAGGATGATATAAACAGTTTGGAGCAATATGAGTTAACTCCAGTCATATATCAAAAATTTATTGAAAAAAAGCTAGAATACCGAGTTACAGTAGTCGAGGATGATATATTCGTAGCCTCTGTAAATTCTCAAATTCACCAGAAAACTGTCGTTGATTGGCGAAGGGGAGATTTGAAATTTGAAAGGGCGAACATTCCTTATCGAATTAAAGAAATGTGTTTCGACCTAGTAAAAAGATTCGGTTTAAAGTTTGGAGCAATTGATTTAATTAGAGATAATGAGGATAATTGTTTTTTTGTCGAGATTAATCCTAATGGTCAATGGGTATGGATTGAGATGGACACAGGGTTGAAAATATCAAATAGCATTGTAAAGTATTTAACTTCTCATCATGAAATTTACTAAGACTATTGTTGCTATATTCAATAACGTTTTACTAGGGATAACGGAACAAAATAATAGGGAATCAACAATTGAAAGTGAAAAACTGCTTCAGCACAAGGAGTTTTTGAAATCAATATTTGAGGAAGAGCGTTCTCGTTTGGAAAATCTTGAAAGCAAAACAAGCCAGTTGATTTCTCAGACCAGTATAATTATATCATTAGCTAGTATTTTCATACCTCTATTAATTGATAAGTCTAGTGAGTTAGTGATTTATTTAAAAATATTTTTATTAAGCCTACTTATTTCGACATACCTATGTTATACTCTTACTATTGTATATGCTCTCAAAAACTACAATCTGAAGAAATTTAAGTATTCCTCACCGGATCCAATTAATGTAACAAACTTTAGAAATAAATCAGTTGACGATTTTAATCGAGAACTTATAAAGGATTATTCTTATTCAATAGGAAGAAATCAAGAAATCAACAATACAAAGGCGACAAACGTAATAAAGTCATATAGTTGCTTCAGATTGGCAAACATATTTCTAAGTGTATTAGTAATAATTGTTTGTGTTTCGACTATTTTTAAAGGAGAAGATTATTATAAAGTGCAGTTAATGCATCCAATTGAAGCTGAAATTATGAAGCCGGTTAAACTTGAGTACGATACTCTCTTTAAAAGAGTTCATGCCGCTCAAAAAGACTCAATTAAAAGAAAGGATAAATAGAGCTCCAATTCTTTTTTTAACTCTTTTGGGTTGGTAGTTGCTCGTTTGATATTGCTACCTGCTTGAAAAAATAAATGACCCAAGGATTATAAATCGCACGCGCCGAAAATCTGGTCCTTGTCAATATAGATAGAGTTGAGTATCTATGATTTTAGAAATCAGAATCTGTTAAGTTTGTCAAAAATGGGGTGTTTTTTTTAAACATGAAATCTTACAATTTTGAAATAAGTTCTTATCTTCGAATAGACAGGTAGAAAGCGTTGAAAATCGGCTGTAATTCAGTCTTGACGCGCATTTGACACGATTTATTTGCAAAGGATTTATACCCAAAAAGTGACCAATCCCGTCTCGGGCACAAGCCTTTCCAACAAAGTTGGAGAGGCTTTTTTATTTTAGAGCGTCAAAAGCTCGCTTTTGTAAGCGGAAAAATAAAAAGCTCCACACGCCAGTGTGGAAAAGGCTAGAGTAAGCCCCTCGTGAACGTATCGGGATCATGAAATAATCCCGTCTCGGGCACATTTTTTAGGCTTTAAATAATTGATTTGCATCCTTTTTTGTTTTGTGTGCGTAGGTGTATTGATCTGGTTTGACTGTGCAAAGTATCTGCCAAGGGGCGTGCTAAATTTTCTTAATTTTGATTTGATTGCTACAAATTAACTGTCACGAGAGCACGTTTCGTTTGCCAATTCAGAACGAATATTCATTGTTGCGGCGTAGCCCGGAGCAAGCCACTCTTGCGCTTTGGGAAGAATTAGAAACTGGCTTTGTTCCCTGGAATCCATTAATAACATGATCTTCAAATAATTTCCCCTTGCTTCGTTAAAAAAAGAGAAAAATACTGGTTCCGGCAATCGTATCTGCAGCAATATTATCCATATAGTCAAACGCAGGTAATTATGCAATATAAGCAAAAGTTACCCTATCTGATGGTTTTATAGTTCATTCAACTTAAGCACTTGTCGAATTTAAGGGTTACCTTTATAACATGACTCAATTGAAAGTTGGAGATTATGTGAAACTCATAAAACCTTTAACGTCACCCTGCATCTACACAGTTTTAGAAATCGGTCCATTTTATGTGAATCTTAAAGGAGCCAAAGGATTTACATACAGGATTATTGATAAGACCTGTGTGGAAATTTTAGAACCTCAAGATCTGAAATGCTTGAAGTAGAAAAACATTAAAAGTTAATTTTAAGCATTCTTTGGATTGTACCATCCGCATGCGGCTATCGAAAAAACAAAGAGTATTTGTAGGTTTCACTCAATACGTAATTTCATCAGGGAGCAATCGTGAGAAAGATGTAAACTAGAAATATCATTAGCAGGACAATGCCCTGTAATATATTAGTTCGCCCCGTTGCAAGTGAAAGCATAATTGTAAATTGTGCCAGCACCAATAACACCATTGCCTTCATATCAATGCCTAGTATGATTTTCATCCCGGTTGTGATAGATACTATAGCTACAGCAGGAATAGTAAGCCCTATACTGGCAAGAGCAGATCCAAAAGCCAAATTCAGACTAGTTTGCAGACGGTTTTTTCGAGCGGCACGAAATGCTGCAAGACCTTCAGGAAGTAGCACTATTGCGGCTATGATAATACCTACCAGTGATTTAGGAGCCCCTGCTTGCTCTACTATGCTTTCTATATCGGGAGCTAAAACTTCAGCTAATAATACTACTATTCCAAGACAAAGAATCAGAAGCAGTGCGCTAACGTATGTTTCTTTTTTGGTCGGCGGTTCAGGGTAGGCATCCTCATCGCCTTCTGCATGGGGAGGTAAGAAGTATGCTCGATGTCTGATAGCTTGCACTAAGGTAAAAGCGATGTAGAGTATGAGGCATCCCGACGCAACGAAACCTAGTTGTAGAGAAGTGTATTCGGAGCCAGATGTACTGGTAGTAAAGTTGGGGAGAATAAGGGTGAAAACCAATATTGCAGTTAACGTTACCAAGGCTGCACTTACGCCTTGCAGGCTGAAAACCTGTTCTCTGTAGCGAACGCCCCCAACTAAAAGACAAATTCCCACTATTCCTGTTAGAATAATCATAACTGCAGCCAGTACAGTGTCCCGCGCAAGTGTTGCTGTGCTCTGACCACTATCTGTAAGCATCAATGAAACGATCAGGGATACTTCGATTATGGTAATAGCTACTGCAAGGATTAGTGTGCCAAATGGCTCTCCCATACGATACGCTACTACTTCTGCATGATGTACAGCAGCAAGTACGCTGCCTATTAACAAGAAAGCAATTACCGGATGGAAGAACGGATTTTCAAAACCGGTCAAGAGACTTCCCCCATAGGCAAGCCATGCTAAAAGCGGAATTACAATTGTCCACAATGTCAGATAGATGCGTTGTTTCATTTGAGTTTTTAAAATTTGGGGATATGCCTGGCAGGGCCGGAGATACTGATAGAAAGCATAGTTAATATGTTTTTTGAGTGTTATTAAAGCGTCAAATTTTGGAACGAGTTTTCAACAGATTTTCTAATGATTCATAGTATTCAACCAGGTCCTGATGGCTTATCCCTTCAATGCTCATTCCTGAAACCTTTAAAGACATTTCTTTAATTTTGGCGGACAAGTCTGGGAACTCATTGGTGATCTCTATGGTTTTGTTTACAATATCCTGTTTTATTTCGTTTATCGTTTTCATAACTGAGCGCTTGTTAAAGAGCAATTTTTATATTTTGGCTCATTTGTTATTGCAAGGGTCTATCTGGAACAAATAAAGATCACAAGACCAGGTATGCAAACATTCCTGCCGGCAACTCTTTAACCCACCCCACCTTCGCAAAGGATAAAAAATTAAGTTTGAAGTTTACGGACTTCCCGGTTCAAATGCTTAGTTGCGAAAGCCAATGGTTTAATAATTTATACAGGATGTAATTACTAACCGGAAGAAGAAAAGAGTTGAGCTATTATAAGTAAAACACCATGAGCGCTAGGTGATACTGCTTTGGATTGCCAAGTTACTGCTACCCATGTAAAGATACGGTTTTTGGCTCCTGTTGTCTCATTTTCTTTCATGCATGATTGGTGTATCTATAGTGAACGACAGCCCCCGGTAGTAGGGATGCTTTATTGTGTTGCCGGCACTTTTCGCAGCTTTAGAAGAACCATTATTGGGCTTTTCGTTCTGTTGTTTTCAGGCGCAATAAAATAGGTTATTAATGGTGGTGTAAATTTTATTGAGGCTACTTAACGGAAAGTGTATGTTCGAAGTACTTATTCAATTCAATTGTTGTTAGCATGCCTTATCAAATCCTGTTCTTATCATAATTCTACCCACCAAATCTTTTGCAATACGATATCTTGAGACTTTATGAATAAATGGTTGATATCTCCTGGTGACGCGTACATGAAGGGAGCGTGTTTAATTATCAGCTCCATCATATCAGTGGAAGAATTGATAGATTCTATTTTGAAGGCGTGAATTTGACTGATATTGTCTTCGTCAAATTGGTCTACCGGCTTTCCCTCACAGGGATACCTGATAATTGTGTTTCCTTCCTTCAATAACAATAATTGTGCTGGTGTTATTTTTTGCGTTGACATAAACTGGGTTTTTGGATAAAGGGAAGTGAATGTAAAAATCAATTTGTGATCCAGGCGACTTAGTCTAAAGGTACTATCTTTTTAACCGTTTGGTGGCAGCAAATTTTGTAGGTCAGGTTTGAGGCTGCAAGTTTATTATAAATGTTCACCTGCGATTGGGTAAGTACTTGTAAATCCATCAATTTATGTAGATACTTACGCTGAGTGCACTAATGAGATCGAAAAGGCTTGCATGGGTAACAGGTATAATTGCAAATCCGCGACTGAAGATGTAAAATCTGATATAAGGGTATTCTAAATGTCGAACACTTCTGGCCTTGGAAAGGAAAAAATATTGTATTTGCGGTTATCCTGTCTTTTCTTGCCCCTGATATTAACCCACCGCTTCCACAGTATTTCTAATTGAAATTCGGACAAGGCTACTTGTTCGCCGTTGGATAATTCCATCCACTTATCATTTTCTCTTTCTTTATGCTCTCTGAAGCTGATTATATTAACCTGGCGCATCGTTATCTATTTCAGGAAAGATAGCGATTAATTCGCCAGCTGATCGATAAAATAATTGGCAATTCGCTATCCATAGTAATATAATTAAATCCATTTGGCCTGCGTTTCGCATCCCTGGTACTGTTTAATGAAACCACCTATACCGGCGAAGTATTACCCAGTTTACGAAGCATCTGATAATGGCTTTTTAAAGCAGCAAAAAAATTAGGATAACTATAGTACGGTATTCCAAATTCAGCAGTGGTTCTTTTTACAATCGGCGCCAAACTTCGGTAGTGTACATGAGAAATATGCGGGAATAAGTGATGCTCTACCTGGTAATTAAGGCCGCCAATTAACCATGAGAATAATTTGCTTCCCGGAGAAAAATTACAGGTGGTTGCCAACTGGTGTACCAGTCTTTGATGTTCCAGTTTACCCATGCTGTCTGGCAATGGATAGGAAGTGTCTGGCATTACATGGGCAGTTTGGAAAACGGAGGATATACAAAGTCCGGTTACAAAATGCATTGCCAAAAAAGCCAACACAACTATCCATGCGGCAAATGGTGTAAGTATCAAGGGCAATACCAGCACATAAGAAAAATAAATCAGCTTCCACAAAATGATCTTTGAAAGTATTTTTTTAAACTCTCCGCTGTCTTTAATCAATCCCAGTTTTTTGTAACGGTACAACCGGATAAAATCCTTAGAGGTGATCCACGATACAGTGGAAAGACCGTAAAAAAGCCATACATACAAGTGTTGAAAAGCGTGTAAGCGATTTCTCTTTGCATGTGGTGAAAACCGGAGGAAAAAGGGGGCATTAATGTCGTCATCATGTTCTTCAATATTAGTAAAGCTGTGGTGTAATACATTGTGTTGTAGTTTCCAAACCTCATCGCTTGCGCCTATCAGGTTCATGGTGTACCCCATCCATTTATTAATACCCTTGTTTTTGGAGAAGGAACCATGTAAGGCGTCATGCATAATGCCCATGCCTATACCCGCCATTCCAAAGCCACTAACAACAAATAATGCGAATAACTGCCATACCTGTACAATACTTCCGAAATAAATAAAGCCTAAGGGTACAAGATAAAGCGATAGCATAAAGATACTTTTGAAAAGCAGCGATTGATTCCCATACCTGCTTTTACCTTTGGAGCTAAGATAGGAGGCAACACGGTCTTTTAGTGTCGTTGAGAAGTCAGCATGTGCTGATTTATTAAATGATAGCTTTTTGATAAATGATGATTTGAAGAGTGAATAAAGAAGCCGCAGCAGTCGGTAATAAAGTAGAATCGTGTGGTATCCGTTCGGATAACCGTTACAAATTGTAATGTGTTAACGAAGTCTGTGTGATGGCAAAGATACACTATTAAATTCAGCCCGATTGCATGATTTTAACTATACCAATATCTTAACATAACAACCATATTTATGTGCTGCCATATATTGAAAGGTATTGATAATATATGGTACTAAATCTCGATGTTGTACAGATAGTCGATTTAAGAGATGAGCACAGTAGTACAAAGTTTCAAACTCTTTTCAACCAGGTAAGCATCTTTTAGATCAGAATTCCTGTTTCACGAATGGCAGGCCAGGTATTTGTTAACGTCCATTGTGGAATTCTGTCAGGATTCAATAGTAGCGAACGGTATACCAAGTCGAAGAGAGCCCGCTGAGTAAGCGAGGCTGGCGACATTAAGGGGCGAAAGCAAAGAGCTTTATGGCAGATAGTGTATTCCATCTACAGGGTAAGTTCCCACAGGCAATGAACATATGCCGGAGCTTAATAGGATAGTAGCTAAGATGAAAGATCCCGGACAGCTCTGTGAGCTGTTTCACCTTTTTAGTTAAGCAGGCTTTTTACTCCTCCAACAAAAGTTTTGATGTCAAAAGGTTTATGTACAAAAAGGTCAGCTTTGCAGTGCAGTACATTGGCAAACGTTAAATTGGCAGACATCAGGATTATCGGTACCTCTGAGGTGCTTTTTCTTTTTTTCAGGTCTTCACAAATGTCAACCCCGTTGCCATCTGGCAGCATAATATCGATGATGAACAGATCGGGAATGTATTTTCCCAACTCTGAATAAAATGCGGTTGCTGTAGGAGCTATGTAAAGATGGTCTGAAATATTTGTTAACAGAATCTCCAAAACATCCCGTATGCCGGGATCGTCCTCAACTACCATGATTCTTTTGTGATCCATTTTTACGATCTTTAAATTACATGCGACTTTGTTATCATTAGCCGAAACTTTCATGCCAAATAACAGTGAAACAGCAATTGGGACTCTATGTTTAGACAGGTCAGGCACATCTGGAAGAAAGATTTAGTAGTTCGCAATGTTACCCCAAAAATCCTGAGGCAATTGTTATTCGTTTTGGGGTTAATTTTCCAATCGGGCAAGAAATAAGACAGGCGGGTTACGGCAGGTTAGTTGCCTGATAGAAGGGAAGTGTGAACTTGAATGTTGAGCCTTCACCTTCTTTGCTTTCTACGAAAATAGTGCCCTCGTGGCGTTTGATGATACTTTTTGTAATATACAAACCAAGGCCAATTCCAGAAATGGACTTGGTGTAGGTGTTTGGAACACGAAAATAGCGGTCAAAGATTTTATTGATCTCAACCGGCGGTATACCAATTCCCGAGTCTTTAACGGTTACCACTATTTCGTTCTCGTTTTCAGCAGCAGTTATGAAAACATCACTGCCGGCAGGAGAATATTTGATGCATTAGAGATCAGGTTTACAAAAACTTGTTCAATGAGTCTTTTATCAAGTATAACCGGTCTTAGTTTTTGAGGATTATAGACGAGGCGATGATTTGGGGATATCTTTTCAAACGCGGCGATTTGTTCTCTTATGATAGTGCTGATATCAGTGGATTCCATCCGCATGGGCATATCGCCTGATGTAAAGGTTGTGGTGTCCAGTAAAGTACGGATTAATTCTACCAAACGACTGACCTGGGTGTCAATCGTTTGTAGCATACCGGCAGTGAGTTGGTCTTCGCTTTTTTCGAACCTTTCCAGCAAAATTTCAATGAAAGCTTTTACAGTTGTAACAGGAGTTTTTAATTCATGACTTGCGATTTTTATAAACTCATCTTTTTGCTCCTCCAGAACCTTTCGTTTGGTTATGTCACGGGTAACTTTAGCGTATCCTATGATTGCCCCACCATTGTCAACAATGGACACCATAACCCCGCTCATGAAAAAGCGGGTGCCATATTTTCCAACATGCCATCTTTCATCCTCCGCGCGCCCTTTAACCCCGGCGGTTTGTAATTCAAGTTCATCTATTCCGTTGGCCACATCTTCTGAGGTGAATATCAGGGAAGTGTGATGCTCTATCGCTTCTGTTTCCGAATATCCGAATATTAATTCAGCACCTTTGCTCCATGTCATGATTTTAGCGGAAGCGTCGAAAGTAATTATTGCAAAGTCTGTAGCCGGGTCGAACGTTAGTCGCATCAGCTCGTTTGATTCGGCAGGCATAGCACCAATTTTATATCTCTCCTTAACCTCAGGGAACATAAGCGAATTGCCAGCTAAAGCTCCCCGGTGATCTATAACATTCGATAGTAAAATATTAATCGTAAGGTGTCTTCCGCTTTTTGTAACGATTATGCAGTCGAATCGCTCGGTCATCATTCGGGCAACCTGATTAGCCTTATCTACAAGAGAGTTGAAACTGTCCGGTGATAGCAGTGCAGACAAATGCTTTCCGGTTATTTCTGAAGTATTGTATTCAAAAAGCTTCTCAGCACCATGGTTCCATGTAATGATGATGTGATCTAGGTCTGCAATGATACAAGGTTCGTTAATGGTTTCGATTAGCGAAGATGGTACGTAGTAGTCTTTATTGTGGTTCATTTAATTCTAATTATTATTTGGTTAGCGGCTACAATCTTCAATTTGTTTCACATCACCTCTGCATGCGTTGGGCTGAACTTGTTCAGCAACTGTCTGACTTGTTGTCGAAAAACGTCAATGGAAAAAGGCTTTTCAACGAAAGTGTCTACACAGCATTCAGCTGACTTTTTTGCGTCTGGATGTGCTGGCATAAGAATGACCGGCAGCTCTTTTAAAGTCTTATGACTCTTAATTTCGGTACATATGTCAATGCCGTTGCCGTCTGGTAGCCTTACGTCTAATATTATCAGGTCGGGAATTTGCTTGCTGAGTTCTTGCCGGTAAACTCTTGACTGTAGTACGATCATTTCTAGAACAGAGCTATTCGCTGCATTTGTTCAAATCGCCTGAAACTATTTTTATAGAAAAGAAAAATACGCACATGAATGTTGTTAAAGTTCTTAGCTCAATTGTATCAACTCCATTACTGGTAAGAATGCCTTTAGGCACTATATAAAGGCTTTCCAAAAGTAACGTTTAAAAAGCACAGCAAAGGCAATTATGCAAGGTTTGTAAAATTTATCAGTACAAACGGTATATTATGTCTACCTTTAAATCTAACAGTCAACAGAAAGACGAAATACACATCTACACCACTCTATTATAAGCTGCACTCACTTGTGTTTTATTATTACTGCCACTGTGTAATTTTTTTTCAACTTGTCTTTTGGTAAAAAAGACAATAAATTATATCGAATGAATAAAGATGGTTCAAAGGCTTTGTCTTTGTTAAAGGTAACGTTGAATGGTGAAGAGCTAACACTGAGCAACGTATTTGTAACGGGTGATGCCATAGCTTTTTGGCAGGCTGAAAAACAAACAGTAATAGATCTGGCTTCCTGGTACTGGTATAAGGACCTGGAGAGTAAAGAGCCCCTTTACATAGTAACGGAAAGAAAGATACTTGGTTAAATTAAATTTGTTCTATGACCACTAGTAAAGAAGTATTTGACTATGTTAAGTTATTAAGTGCTAAAACACTTAATCCGCAAATACGTATTCGTTTATCCGATTTATTATCTGAGTTTCCCATCTCGGCAGAAAAGGTACTTGTTCTGCTGGTGGAGTTAGAGAACAGAAGATTGATTGATATCCATAGGGGTAATATTCCTACCATCAGTCTTACCAGGTATGGAATTCAGAATGATAACCCAGGCGGAGGGCTTGAGAGTTATGAAGACTGCTGAGAGAAGAATTGACCTGCCTGGCTTATACACTTGAAATATATAATGAGATTTTTATGCTCACCCTTGCGAAACAGCGTAAAGTATGCGCCGTTTATTGCAAGAATGATATAAGTATTGGTCGTGGAAAATGGAGGTAAAAGCGTTACTGAATCGCCGATATTAAAACTGGGCATAACGTGAAGATACATTTTTTTTATGGCTTTTCCCATTGCATGCGTTATTTAACAGAGATCATTGTATTTGAATGTTGAACCAATACTATTTTTAAAATACAGTTAAGTATTTCTTTTAAAACAACCAAATATGCCCATGTACGGCATTTTATTCGCTATGGTTTTTTTTATAATCAGCATATACCTTTTATCGTTTCCTGACGAAAATATGCCTGACATTAGGAATGCCGGACTCGCGTTCATCAATTTCAAACTGGTCAATGTCTTTGATCAAAGGAAGCAACTTTGAAAATCCAAAAATTCTCGGATCGAAGTCGGGTTTTTTCTTGATGATAAAATTACCAAGGTTTCCTAAAAAAGCCCATCCTGATTCATCTGCGAGATCTGCTATACTATCTGAAATTAATTTTACAGTGTCGGCGTTAATATTACTATTCAATTTTGGTTGATGGTTTTGTTTTCTGCCGGATGGCAATCCTTTTCTTGCCGGAGGGTTATTATTGAGAATTTCCAGGTAGATGAATTGGTCGCACGCTGAAATAAAAGGCTGAGGTGTTTTTTTCTCACCGAAACCAATAACCCGCATACCAGCTTCCCGTAGTCTTGTAGCCAGGCGCGTGAAGTCACTATCACTTGAAACGATACAAAATCCTGTAACCTTATCTGAATATAGAATATCCATTGCATCTATGATCAGCGCACTATCACTGGAATTCTTTCCTTTGGTATAACTGTATTGTTGAATAGGTGTTATGGCGTTTTCTAATAGTACGCTTTTCCACCCTGCTACTGTTGGTTTGGTCCAATCTGCATAGATGCGCTTTATGGTAGGTGTTCCCATCCTGGAAATTTCTTCCATCATGGCTTTTACGTTTGCGTAGGGCACGTTGTCTGCATCGATCAATACAGCAAGTTTATCATCGGTCATTTTGTGTAATAGTTTGAGATTTATATAGCCTGAGTGATCAAGCCCTTCTTAAAGGTATTAATGTTTTGTTTAGTGCTGTTTATTACCAGCATTTTTAGGCCCTGTAACAAACAGCATTTATGTTCATCCCCGCTCCAACAGAAGCGAAAAGAATAATGTCTCCCCGGTTTATTTCGTGGCCGGATATCTGATTCGTTCTTATTAAATGGAATAGGGTAGGTATCGTAGCTACTGAACTATTGCCCAGCCATTGTATACACATAGGCATTACATTTTCCGGTGCAACAGCTTCATAGAGTTTGTAAAACCTTTGTACGATCTCCTCATCCATTTTTTCATTGGCCTGGTGAATGATGATCTTTTTCAAATCATTGACAGAAACATTGCCCTGATCAAGACATGCTTTCATAGCAAGGGGAACGTGCTTCAATGCATATTCGTATACTTTTCTTCCTTTCATTTTCATAAATAGGGTATCCGTATCACCAGGTTTAAAGCAGCCCGACATATTGATATAACTAACTTCCTCCATGCTATGGGTTTGTGCACAACAACTTAAAATTCCGGACGCTATATCTTTAGTTGCATTATATTCCATTACAACCGCGCCAGCCCCATCGCCAAATATCATACTATCCCGATCGCTTGAGTCAACTACACGGGAAAGAGTTTCAGCTCCAATCAACAATACTTTACGGGCCATTCCTGCCCTAAACCAGGCATGAGATTGAATGACGGTATGTAGCCAACCGGGACAACCTGCAAGTACATCGTAAGCGATACAATTGGGTTGTTTGATGCCTAAGATATGTTTTACTTTACTGGCCAGCGACGGTACATTCTGAGTCTGGTAAGTATCGTAGGAAACATCTCCGAAATTATGGGCAACTACTATCTGATCCAAAGTCTCCGGATCAATTTTACTACTGATTAATGCCTGCCAGCCAGCGGAGGCCGCCATGTCTGAAGTGTTAATATGTGCTGCGGCATAACGACGTTCGGTAATGCCCGTTATATCCCTGAATTTCTGGATTGTTATTTCTGTAGATACCTGGATCGGATGACCTGATAATTCAAAAAACTGGTTATCAAGAAAAGCATCGTTGGTTTGAATATGGGTAGGTATATACGCGCCGGTACCTGTGATTAATGAATTAAACTGCATTGTTTATAACTTTAGTTAGGCAATTGTTGGTCTAGCTTACCAGATGGTTGCCTTACTAATTACAGCAGTACAATCAGCGAAGTAATTGATAATTCTATAAATTTAAGCTTTTTTACCGGTAGTATCTTCGAAAATTATCTAATACGATTACGTGAACATTGGTTTGTAACCCGGTTCACTGATTCAAAGAAGATAGCCGTCCAGAAACTTTAGTTTAGGATGCATGGATCACTTTTTGAGTTTTGAAAAAACATAAAACATTTCTGAAGCCATCTGCAAACTTCTTTCAGCATAGATTTTAGCTTGTTCCGGCGTGCCATCTGAAACTTTAGGGTCGTCGAAATTGATGGGTATTCTTTTTTCTGCTCCGGCAATGATAGGATAGCTACCGTCGGCCTGATGATGAAAAGAAGTTGAAGTTGCTCTACAAAAATACCTTGAATAAAATTATAGCAATCCGGATGACGATTGCGGAAATTTATAAGCATATCACCTGGCTATGTGGTCGTACCAGCTTTTCTAAGATTTTCAAAACAATAGATAGAATTCAATCCAGATATAAAAAAATCGATAAGCTAATTTCGCGGCATCCATTTATTTAATTGATTACTGATCCGTTTTTTTTAGTAATCCACCTATCGAATAACAGCATTGGTCGAATTTTCTACAGATAGCCTTGTCTGACTTTTACCTTCGTCTTTCAATACTTTCTTGTGATAGGTTAAATGCAGTTAGCAATGTCTATCATCTAAACAAAACAAAATAAAATGAAATTAACACGATTTTCATCACTCGTTTTTTCTAATGCTTTCTCACATAATTAGAGCCAGGGATTTATAACTAAGCAGGCACTTCCTGCTGTAGCCAGGGATGCGACGAAAGTCTGTTCGCGGGTAGCGAAGCTATTCGTAAGCATGTAGAGGGCTAGATTGATATACATAAAACATTAACTGATTGGAACAGATACCAAGTCGGGCAACTTTCAACTTTCCAAACGTGTTAATTCTAAAGCAGGACGAGGGGGATTGGAACCATTCTGTCAATTTAATTCTTTCATACTATCACCTTAACCAGCCCAATAAACCAAAGCTATGGCGGCAGAGTTTTTGAAAAACTACTACCAGAAGATCGCGAAGATATCAGATAGAGATTGGGACGTTCTTTCCAGTCATTTAATAGTAAGAGAATTTTCCAGAAACGAAAAGATTCTGGAAATAGGGAAAACAGAAAATTATATATCTTTTGTGCAGGAGGGAGTATGCCGGACTTTTTGTAAAAAAGACAGCGAAGAGCACACATTGAGCTTTTCTTTTCCGGGGGACTTTGCCTGTGGCTACCTGTCTTTTTTGAAGCGTTCTCCCTCTTTTCTAAGCATACAGGCATTAACGCCTACAATAGTTTGGAGTATCAGTTATGAAGATATGGCTTGTGTATATCAGGAGTCTGGCGTTGGTAACTATATCGGTCGGAATATTGCAGAGGGGCTTTATATTCGGTCAACTGAGCGCCTTATTTCATTTATGGCTGATTCTGCAGAAAAACGGTATGCGGAGCTTTTAAATGGAAATCCAATCCTTATCCAAAATATTCCTCTCAAGTATATAGCCTCTTATATAGGGATTACACCACAGGCGCTCAGCCGTATACGAAGGGCCATTTTTTAACATAGGTTCATTTCCTGAATTAGATAGTTGCTTTTCTTTGTGCCTCCTTATATCAAGAAAGTTTTGATCATTCTTACCAGGCTTAAGTCTTTAGAGCGGACCGTTAGCTGTATAAGAATCGTTGGCAAATTTTATCTGCTGTATAAGCTAAAATATAAATGTATGAAATTTCTTATCCTCCCTCTAACAGCTTTACTAATTAGCTTTGTAACCGTAAGAGCACAAACTTACGGTACATGTAATTTTAATGGGACTAATAGCACCTCCGGCAATGTAGTTGTTGCGAGAGAAGTGAGTAGTTCTTTTCCCATTGTACCCCAAAATTTACCGGCGACAGTTGTATTTGGCAATAATGCCAGTACCTCCGTTTCAGGCCTTAACGAGGTAGAGGTAATTGCGGGAGATATTACTAATAGTACCGGGGGCGATCTTTCAGAGATAGTTATTCCTATAAAAGGAATCGCTTTTTGGACCCAAAATGTCGCCGGAACTCAGTTTCGCTATCTTACATGGAACGTGGGCCAGCAAAGATTTGAAGGAATATTAGGTGATGGCAGGAGTGTGTATGTTACTGTATTGGGCGGGAAAGTAAATGGTACTGATTTACCTGCCAGTCAAATTCAGTTAATGCCCTATAATAGTGCGGCCTCCGGCTACACTTTTGCCACAACGGCTGCGGTGCATCCTACTGCATCCTTTACAGATGGGGGAAGTGGAACCGTCTATAGCACCTCACCGGCTACCCAATCGATGCCAACCTCGCTGCTTTCATTAAAATCCGGACCGGTTGCCAATGGTGCAACAATAAGCGATGTAAGTGTAAAGCTGGGACTTCAGATTGTAGGTGGAGGAGATGCTTGGGTAAATTATGCTGCAGATTCTGGTCCGGGAGACTATGACTATTACTTTTACCTGGATGCTACGTTTATGGGTATTCCGTACGACTATGGTGATGCTCCGGCTTCTTATGGAATAGCCAAACACGCTTATGCAATGTGTGCAAACCCGCTATACCTGGGAAGCGCACGGCCTGATTACGAGATATCAACCGGCGGTTCTGCACTTGTTAATGCTGATAATACTAATACTTCCGGCTATAATGATGAAGATGTTACTGCTGTAGATTATACTGGAACCAATGTTTATACGTTTACAGTACCTTACACAAACAGCACCGGCAGCCCAGCTTATATAAGCGGGTGGATTGATTGGAACAATAACGGCATTTTTGAAGCATCAGAGCATGCCACGGCAACAATACCTGCGGGGGGCACTTCCATCAACCTAACCTGGAGAAGCTCCGGAGCCGCGACCGGCGAAGGTACAATTCCGTCGGGCGTTACTACCGGTTATAAAATAACAAGATTGCGTATTGGCAGCTCAAGTGCCGAGATTAATAGCGCTACAGGAACCGCCACTAATGGGGAGGTTGAAGACCTTAGGATAAACGTCGTATCTGTATTACCTGTTACCTTCGGAAATATTGAGGCGTATATTCAAAACAACCGGCTTTTTGTAAACTGGCAGAGCTTGCAGGAAGTGAATAATGATCATTACACAGTTGAAGTATCAACTGACGGTGAGCATTTTCAATCGATAGGGACAGTTGTTTCAAAAACTGGTGGCGATAGCTCGATCGCGGTTAGTTATAGCTTTACGAAGGATTTGACTGGTGGTATAGTAATTGGAACGGTCTTTCTAAGTATAGCACTATTAGGATCTGCCGGAAAAAGAAAAAGATGGACCACAACTGCAGCTATTATAATGCTAACTGGTATTGGAATTGTTGCTTGTAAGAAAGACGCTACAACAAGTTTAAATGCAGGTGAAAAATTATTTGTTCGCATTGCGCAGTCCGATAAGGACGGCACTGTATCCTATTCGAAAGTAGTGCAGATAATACGGAGATAAAAAACTATGAATGGTTTTGACCTATATAGCTTTAATCTCATTGTTTCTATAGGCGGCAGGGCCATTGGAAGTATTAGATGTTGAAGTGTTCAAAACACGAAATATATTAAAATAACTAATCATGTATTTTGTTTAGAAGGTAGAAAGCCGTCTCCTGATTTTTCCAAATCATGGTTTCGGTTTTCTTCTGTTGTTGCCACGATTCTTATTTGCCTTTTTTGATCAAGTACAATCCTTCGTGCCATATAAAATTATCCAAACCAGGGTTACCCGCTCCTTTTCTAAATATATCCTGGCTAACCAATAAGCTGATATATGCTAAATGGAACTGTTGCAGATGGAGTGGCCCAACCCTGGGAGCAATTAAGGGCGCAGGAATTATGATATTATTTGAACCGGTATTACCAGATTCTATCCATAGTAATTGCTGATAAGTTGAGTTGACCTGGAAAAAGGCCCCGCACGAGAGTGTGGAGAAGGTTTGAGTAAACTCCCTGTGAGAGTGTCCTGGATCATGAAATTATCCCGTCTCATACCAGTTAAGAAACGTCAAGAGTTTTTCTCTGTAGGTTGAGGAATAAAAAAACTCGCACCCTGGTGTTGAAAAGACTTGAATAAAATAGATGACCTATTTCCACCAGTATCCTTTTGGAGTGGAGAATTCTAAAGGAGTTACGGACAAGTATAAATGTTTATATCTGTCCACAACTCTCACCACATCTGCCAACGCTTGGATATCAGTTCCGGACTTATTAAAAAATGCCTGCCCGTCCCAGATATCTTTATAAGATCCTGACTTTGCACAATTTTTGAACTAACTTATTAAATTTGTAGTTCACTTTAAAGCCTTCTAAAATGAAAATGAATGTAAGCCCTATCAGTTCTAAAAAGGACTGGATTACTCCTGAAACCATAGAAAGTTGTATTAACGGTAGTGGTGGCGCCGGCTCCGACTTTGCCAGCGAGTTTGATCCAACCTCCTGATATGGCTATTATTATTGGGTGTGTAGGCAGAAATGAATTGATAGCTACATCCCTGAAGCAGGCGCAGAAATGGATTGCTTCTGCTTTCCCATGTGAAGTGTTTTCTTACTACCAGGATGATCATACTTTCATTGGAGTAGGGGGAGCTGCTATTGCCTGCACCGGTGATTATGTCGCAGTAGTGGACGCCCGTTTCAGCCCGGAACACGTGATAGATCTTTTCCTCAGATATGGTGAAGCCTGTGTGGATCAGCTGGAAGGAAGCTACTCCTTTGTGATTTGGAATCGTTCTCTAAAGAAACTATTGCTGGCTGTTGATCAGATTGCGTCAAGACCTATGTACTAT
Organism: Paraniabella aurantiaca; assembly: GCF_050309965.1. NCBI lineage: Bacteria > Pseudomonadati > Bacteroidota > Chitinophagia > Chitinophagales > Chitinophagaceae > Paraniabella > Paraniabella aurantiaca. The sequence continues at coordinate 1,202,835 of NZ_JBLOSY010000002.1, forward strand.
AGGGATCATGGTGAATGTTTTTTGTTTTGTTCCCAATTCGATGGAGTACTGGCCACATTGGATGTACATCCCGATTTCAATCCTGATTGTATATCGGAATATGTCAGTAGGAACGTTGATGCCACTTTGACTTATGTAAATGGGATACATCGACTGGCAGCTGCCGGTTATTTCTACTTTGGTATCAGTGAAGAAATAAGGGTGAGGAAAGCATCGGGATTTGCCTATCGTAAGATTGATGCTCCGGAGACTAATACAGGTTGGGTTACTGCTTACCGGGAAACTTTAAGGCAGGCGATAACTGATGCCTTGTTGACTGATGTTACAGTAGGTGTAACCTTAAGCGGCGGACTGGATTCTTCTGCGATAGCCTGCATACTCGCTGAGACATTGGCCGGGGTAGGACAAACCTTACATTGTTTTTGTGCAACGGTGCCGGAAGGTTTTCCCGATTCTATTACAGATGAGCGAATATATATGCAGGCGGTTGCTGAGAAATATCCGAATATAAAGTTGCACTTTATTGATATACCCGAAGCAGGTATCTTCGACGGACTGGATGAAGCAATAAAGACAGAGCCTACTTTCCCGAATATCTTTCACTATCATGATCGTGCAATCCTGGAAGCTGCCAAAGCCTGTGGAGTGCAGCAGCTATACACGGGGTATGGGGGCGATTACTTCGCCTCCTGGCAGGGTGATAGCATTGCTTTTGCTTACTGGAAAAAGCAACATTACAGGAGCGCGTTCCGTTTGTTGAAGCAGCGCGCACAGGCTGAAGGCATCTCGTTGCAACGTTCCTTTTATAGTAACATTATTCGTCGTAGCAATGCCTTTAAATGGTTACGGAGTATATTGAAAAGAAGCAACGCCTGTTCTCTCGAACCCTCCAATGTGCTGAATTGTAAGTTGAATGACTTGCCGGAACGCGAAAGAGAGCTTCTGGACCACAAAGCGCATGTAGCTTCAATCATTCGTGATGGCAGCATGGGACGAATCGTTTCAGGTATCAATGCAACGGCAGCAAGGTATGGCATTCAATTCACATTTCCTGCTTTAGATCTCAACCTGCTTTCTTTCCTGGCAGCGATGCCGCCGGAATTATTTGTTATAGATGGCAGGCGACGCGGGATGATACGGAAAGCTATGCGGGGAATAGTTCCGGATCTGATTCTTGATCGAAATGATAAACAGCCCTATAGCCCGGGATTTCATCACCGCTTTAAAGGTAGTCAAACCACGATCCACGAACTCTTATACCCTGAGTCACCACAACCATACGAGCAATTTATTAGTCTGCAACCACTCCGCGATTACCATCATCATTGGCTGTCAGGAACAACCTCGAAATACGTGTCGGGCTCCGATATCCGCTTTATGCAGTGGATCACTATTTTGTTGATGCTCCGGAGCAAACTGGGTAAAGAGTTGTTGTATGATGTTTTAGCGAATACTCTTATATATAGATACGGCTCAAATGGGTACTGCAAAAGAGTAAGTATTATAATTAAATAAAAAATCCTTACTTATGATAGTAAGGATAATATTATATAACCAGGAATTGTTTGCCTGGTTGCCTGGCTGGGTTGTGGCTGTTACGACTATGACTGAATGAACGCTAAAAGATCTTTATTGATCGTTTCGTGTTCTGTGGTTGGCATCCCGTGCGGGAAACCAGGGTATGTGATCAGTTTTCCGTTTTTAAGTAATTTTGCAGATTTTATAGCCGAATTTTCTATGGGTACAATCTGGTCATCTTCACCATGCAGCACTAAGACCGGTAAATCAACTGCTTTTAAATCTTCTGCAAAATCGGTTTCAGAAAAAGCTTTGATGCCGTCATAATGAGCAACGATACCACCCATCATTCCCTGTCTCCACCAGTTTCGCTGTATACCTTCTTTTATATCGGCACCTGCTCTGTTATAACCATAAAAAGGGAAGGTTATGTCGATATAAAATTGATTTCTGTTGTTCAGCGTCTGCTCCCTGATGTTGTCGAAAACCTCCATAGGAACACCGTCAGGATTAGTGTCACTTTTTACCATAACAGGAGGAACAGCGCTGATTAAAACCGCCTTCTTCGCTCTTCCCTTAGCATATTTATTCACATAACGAATTACTTCACCGCCACCAGTAGAATGACCAATGTGTACTACGTCTTTTAAATCTAAAAACTCAACCAGTTCAGCCACATCGGAAGCGTATTGCTCAATGGTATGATTGTATATGTTCTGGCTGGAGCGACCGTGCCCTCTTCTGTCGTGTGCTATTACGCGATAGCCTTTTTGCAGGAAGAAAATTACCTGCGCATCCCAATCGTCTGATGATAAAGGCCATCCATGGTGAAACATTAGCACAGGTCCTTCACCTTGATCTTTATAGAAAATTTCGGTTCCGTCTTTTAATTTTAGTGTGCTCATTTTGTTTAAAGTTTTAATGTTATGATGGGTATATAAAGTATTGTCTGTCGTAATCCTTAGCGAATGTAACACAGTTAAATTCAATTGATCTTAACCCAGGTTAAGATCGCTTATTTTAATGGATTTTATTTCCAGTTACTTAAGTGATTCAAAGCACTGTAGTAGTAAACAATTCCTATACCGGTGGAAGCAGGCAATATGTTTTCACTGAATATTTCTGTTAAAAAATGGTAACCTCCATTCATCCCGCTGATAATACTGCTTTGTAAACCTGAATTGCTTTTCTTTCCTGATTCAGCTTTCCGGATATCTTTTTTGAGTGATGGTGGCATTAGCTAACCAGGTTGAATTTTAGTGAAAAAGATAGAGAAGGAACTTAGTCAGGGCGCCATAAAACCATTGCTGCAGTTGGTGGCATTTCTGGCGAGACACAGGTTGAGGCAATGGTTGATATAGTGGTGAAGGATTACTTTTTTTTATGTTATGAATTGGGATATTAGAAAATAAGGGTAATGAAATAATTGTAGAAATGAAACTTATTGCTGGAATTGTACGGTATTGTTTTAGACCGTAATTTTTTTATATAAACTTTTTTTTTAACGGGAATGATCTCACTTTCTTCTATACATTTGTAATGCGAAAATGAATAATTGATCCATCTGCTGTAAATGTGATGTGTCATCAATAATACTATGCTCATTTGTTTATACCCTTCACGATTTTGAATCGTAAAACCATTACATGCCGGTAGATATAGTTAAGAAAAATAATGTTACTGTAAGAAATGAAAGTGCGGCGCAAACGATTGTATTTGCGCACGGATTTGGCACCGATCAAACTGCCTGGGAAAAGGTTGCCGCTGCATTTTCAAATGACTTTAAAATTGTATTATATGATAACGTGGGGGCGGGACAATCGGATCCCGGCTCATTCAGCCCGAACAGGTACGACACGCTTCACTCTTATGCGGAAGATTTATTAGCTATTTTACGGTCACTAAATCTGACAGATGTTATAATGGTAGGCCATTCGGTGAGTGGTATGATCAGTCTGCTGGCGTCTGTTAAAGAGCCAGAGCGTTTTAAAAAACTGATACTGGTAGGTGCTTCACCACGCTACCTGGATAGCGATGGTTATAAAGGCGGTTTTACGCAGGAAATGCTCAACGGGCTTTATTCGGCAATGGCAAATAATTATTACGCCTGGGTGAGCGGTTTTGCACCAATGGTTATGGAAAATGTGGATAGGCCCGAACTCGCTGAAAGTTTTGCACAGTCCCTGGTAGCAATCAGGCCGGATATTGCACAGTCTGTAGTCCGTGTTATCTTTCAGTCTGATCATAGAGCAGAGCTGCCTAACGTTACTATTGATACATTGTTGTTGCAAACTCAGCACGATAGCGCGGTTCCGGCAGAAGTGGCGTTGTATTTAAATAAGCAAATTACCAATAGCCAGCTTAAAACCGTTGCGGCCGAAGGGCATTTTCCACATATCAGCGCCCCTGATGAAATAATCAGGGAAATTAAAAACTTTATCGGGTAATATTTTGGACAATACTACAACAGTGGATTGGCAAAAAAGATCGCTTCATTTTTTACTGAGTTTGTACGAGTTAAAGAATGAAAAAGATATCGCTATAATCAGAAGTCGTACCACCTGCAACCTGCAGAAATATGCCGGGGCAACTGCCGCCGCTTTTATAAGGTTGGAGGATGTTGTTACGGCGAGGATACTATATTCAACCAGCCAAACATCCTCCGGCTTTATAGATGCAGACTATGCCAGCCTTGCCATAAATGCAGGCGATATAAAATGCATAGATGATGCGCCGCAAAACCTGTTCCCCGGAAAAAATATATTGTTCCCGATTATCCAGGGTAACTTCTCAGGAATATTTATCATTGCTACTCATATAACTGTAGATGATGCATTTAATACCTTCCTGTACCAGGTATGGGAAGGGTTAAAAGGCATGACCCTGCTCGCCCAAACTTATTATTCCTTCGAACATCTCTCTACACGTTATAATGCCATTATGAGCGCAGTAGATGAGGCCATACTTTTTTTGGATGATAGTGGCAGGGATGGTTGGGTAAATAAAGCGGCTTCTTTGTTATTGAATATTAAAGAAGGTCGGAATCCTGCTCTGGTGGTATCGCAGGCAATGCATAAATGGAGACTTACCGCAGCCAATGCAAACGAGATAGCCCGGGAAGCTGCGAAACTGTTCCAGAAACCTGATGGGATGATTAAAGGCTGGCACTGGCTCTTTACCGAGCCTGACTTAAAAGTGCTGGATGTTTCCTGCGAACCGGTAATCTCAGAGAATATTAAAGGCCGGTTATGGGTTTTTGCAGATATTACTCCTATTTATTTAGCCTCCGAAGAACTTAAAAAGCTGAATGCCGAGCTGGAAGTGAAACGGCAGATAGCAGACGACCAGAACAAGGCCAAGTCTGACTTTCTTGCCAACATGAGCCACGAAATACGCACACCAATGAACGGAGTGATCGGTATGACCAGTATGCTGGCTCTTACCCAACTGGATGCGGAACAGCAGGACTATGTTGATACGATACGGGTAAGCGGGGAGTCCTTGCTTTCTATTATCAATGATATTCTCGATTTCTCTAAAATTGAGTCAGGTAAGATGGAGCTGGAAACAGCACCTTTCCGGCTGAGCAAAGCTATCGAGGAAGCGTATGACCTGATGAGTGTAAAGGCAAATGAAAAAAGGCTCGATCTGTTATATTATATAGAGCCCGATGTACCGGCTGATATCATTGGTGATTCCGCAAGGTTCAGGCAGGTATTGTTGAATCTTATTTCTAACGGAATTAAATTCACCAACCGTGGAGAAATTGAAATAACCGTTGAAAATGCCGGGCTTCAAGATGGTATATATACATTACAATTTACAGTGAAGGACACGGGAATAGGCATACCCTCCAATAAGTTTTATAAACTCTTCGATAGCTTTTCGCAGGTCGATTCCTCTACTACAAGAAAATATGGAGGTACTGGCCTGGGTTTGGCCATTTGCCAGCGATTGGTGAAGTTAATGGGGGGTGATATACATGTGGAAAGTGAAGAAGGTAGAGGAACTTCCTTTATATTTTCTATCAAGGTAATGGCGAATACCGAATGTACACATTTTAAAACGGAGGAGAAGCCCTCCAGTCATCTTTTGAATGGTAAAAAGGTTCTAATACTTGATGATAACGATACTAATCTTAAGATTTTAAGCAAGCAGTGCAGCTTATGGGGGATGTACCCGATGGCTGTAGATAATTATCAGGAAGCCCTTAAACTTGTTTCCGGCGGAGGCTTTGATGTGGCCATTATAGATTTACTGATGCCCGATACAGATGGTATACAGGTGGGCCGGTTATTCAGGCAACAAGATACTTTCCTGCCGCTCATTCTTTTTAGTTCAGCAGGGTACCTGCCCGAAGAAACAGACGTAAAGTCGCTATTTAGTGCTGTTATTAACAAACCGGCTAAGCATGATCAGATAAAAAATGTATTACTAAATATACTTGGCGGCATAGATATAGCGCCTCTTAAGGAAAACAAATATACTCCGATGGCAGATTTACTTCCTGTTAGTATTCTTGTTGCTGAAGACGATGAAATTAACCAGAAGTTTATAGTGCGGGCCATGTCGAAGTTGGGCTATGTTATTGACCTCGCAGGGAACGGAAAGGAAGCTGTTCAAAAAACAAGAGAAAAAAAATATGATATTGTTTTTATGGATATCATGATGCCCGAAATGGATGGTTTTGAAGCGACCAGAGTGATAACTGAAGACTATAAAAGCGGGAAACGGCCTGTCATTATCGGCCTTACTGCCAATGCCCTTGCCGGCGACAGGGAGAAAATAATTGCGGCAGGCATGGACGATTATTTAAGCAAGCCCTATAAAATTCAGGATATTAAAGAAGCACTTGAGAAATGGGCGGCTGAACTTAAAGAGAGTTATGATACACATAATTCGATCAACCTGCAATATATAACAGAACTGGCCTGTGGAGAAAATGAATTTATTATTGAGATAATAGAAAGTTATCTGGAAACAGTGGGCCCGAATATTGAGGCATTAAATAAGGCGTCCCTGGCCGGCGATAAAAATGCGATAGCGTTTTTGTCTCATAAGTTAAAAGGTACATTTAGGTATATAGGTTCTGAAGAGCCCGCTAAACTGGTAGAGTGGATAGAGCAATATAATAAAGAAAATAATCTTACCGGTATTCCTGAATTAATAAGTAGCGTGAAGTCCTTCTATGCGAAATCTGAAGTTGAATTGAAACAAGCATTAGCATCTCTCCAATAATACCGTAGTTTTATTTTTGAAAAGGGCATTTACGATTTGGCTGAAATACCACGCTCTTCTCGGGGACTGATTCCTAACGTGTTCATTAGTTCCCTGGCAGCTGCTGCACCGGCCCGGTTGGCGCCAATGGTGGATGCCGAAGGCCCGTAGCCCACCAGGTGAATACGGGGATCTTTAACAACCATGGTAGCCAGTCTGCCTCCCATGAGGATGCCCCCAGCTTCTTCTCTTGGTAAGATGGGTTTTAAATGGTCCAGGGCACTTTTAAAACCGGTGTTCCATAAAATAACATCTGCCTTTTGTTCTGTTCCATCTGCCCATTTTACACCGTTGCCGGTTATTTCACTAAACATAGGAAAACGTTGTAAAACGCCTCTTTCCCTCATGTTAACGACTTCAGCTGAAACAGGCAGACCCGTTACGGAAACAACGGATAAGGGTAGTAAACCTTTTCTAACCCTCTCTTCGACCATTGCTACCGCATTATGACCTGCCATATCGTCGAAAGGTCCTTCCCTGAATGTGGGTGGCCGGCGGGTAACCCAAGTGGTGGTAGTTACTTTAGAGATCTGGTCGAGCAATTGAATCGCAGAAATACCGGCACCTACTACAATTACATGTTTGCCTTTAAAGTCATCTGCTGTTTTAAAGTCTTTGGTGTGTAGTTGTTCGCCTTTAAAATCTGCGGCTCCCGGGTATTCGGGTATGTAAGGATTTTCCCAGGTACCGGTGGCATTAATAATACCTGATGCAGAAAATAACGTGCGGGCAGAATCGATATAAAATCTTTCTTTATGCAGGTAAACATGGTTCACCTTTACAGGCCGGTAAACATTGATGCCCATTTGCTTTTCATACAGGTCATAATAACGCGGTACGGCTATACTGGCCTGTACTTCTTTTTCATGGGTGTCGATTGTTTTTTCAAAAGACATACCGGGCAAATCATGAATTCTGTTTACTGTACTTAATGTCAGTGAAGGCCAGCGGTATTGCCAGGCTCCACCAGCTTGTGGCGCTTCATCAAGAATGATAAAGTCAGGACCTATTTCCAGCCCAAGTTTTTTAAGATGATAGGCCGCGGACAGCCCTGCCTGCCCGGCGCCTATAATCACTATTTTTGTTTTGTAGCGGATTGTATGAACCATCGTAACGCTCTGTTTAACGCCATCCCAGGCCAGGGGCTACATGCTCCAATATCGAAGAAAGCACATGCACATTATAGTCTACGCCTAAGGTATTGGGGATGGTTAATAAAACCGTATCTGCTTCCTGTATCGCTTCATCTTTGGCTAATTCCTTGATGAGCTGATCAGGCTCGGCTGCATAGCTTCTCCCGAAAATCGCACGCTTGTCTGCTTCTATAAAACCGATCTTGTCAGTTCTCTCCGCTTCATGACCAAAATAGCGGCGGTCCAGGTCATTAACGATAGCGAAAACAGACCGGCTTACCGATACCCTGGGCTCCCGCTCATGTCCCGCTTCTTTCCACGCCTGTCTGAATAACCTGATCTGTTCTGCCTGTTGTATATGAAAAGGTTTACCGCTTTCGTCAAATTTAAGGGTGGAGCTCTGCAGGTTCATGCCTACTTTACCTGCCCAGATAGCCGTCGAATCAGAGCCGGAGCCCCACCAGATACGATCCTGGAGGCCCAAAGAAAAAGGCTCCAGCGGTAGTAGTCCCGGAGGATTAGGAAACATTGGGTTGGGATTGGGTTCCGCAAATCCTTCACCTTTCAATTTCTTAAAAAACTCCAAACCTTTGCGCCGCCCCATATCTGCATCGGTTTCTCCTTCGGCTGGTTCGTAACCAAAGTAACGCCATCCGTCAATGACCTGCTCGGGCGAGCCTCTGCTGATGCCCAGTTGCAGTCGGCCTCCGGATATTAAATCGGCGGCACCGGCATCTTCAACCATATACAGCGGATTCTCATAGCGCATGTCGATAACACCGGTACCTATTTCTATTTTACTGGTCTTTGCGCCAATAGCTGCCAGTAAAGGAAAAGGAGATGCCAGCTGTTTAGCAAAATGGTGCACCCTGAAATAAGCGCCATCCATACCCAGTTCTTCAGCTGCTACAGCTAAATCGATAGACTGCAACAAAGTGTCGCTCGCTGTTTTAGTGCTATAGGCCGGGTGATTGGCCCAGTGCCCAAAAGATAAAAAGCCTATTTTTTTCATTTATTATTCCTTCCGGGATGCCATGCCGATATGCATGCATCGCCTTTTATAAAGTTCGCAGATCAATTCCAAAGTTATAAAATAACAAAGTGGTGGCAGTAAAGTTTAAACACAACATTGAAGTGGCCGTTATAACAAACCGGCATCAATTTTATTGAATGCATCCGACTGGTTTGTGAGACAAAAACCTCAGCATAGCTCTGGCCAGTGTCCCCAATGGCTGGAGGGGAGGGTAAACTATATGTAATAATAATTTTGATACCTGTTTATTATTACTTTATCCTTACTGCAGCTTATTAGCGAGCAAGCTGTTCAAAACATAATCCCAGTGCAGATTTTTAGGATCCAATTGCCTGGCTTTTTCAAAATTGGTGATAGCTTTTTGCCGATTGCCGTTTCTTTTATAGGTTTCTCCAAGACTTTCGTATGCTACTACTGAATTAGGATACTCGGTTGCGTTTAGCTCAAATATTTTCAGGGCGGCTGCTATCTTTTTATTTCTTCTTAATTCAATACCCAAATTGTTTAGCTGGTTTTCGTCAAACAACAGATTGCTGCTTTTATTCAATTTTAATTGCTGGTACAAACGGATGGCTTCATCTATCCCATAGTTTTTTAACGTTTGTTTGATGGTGTCTAATAAATTCCAGGGATATTGATAAGTATTGATTTTAGAATCAGGATCGATAATATGCGTGCCGATATCGGTTACCCCATTATTAGAATTGGAGAGCACTACTACCGCAAATTTTTTTACTTTGTCTATACCAATGAAGGTCTGGTAACCTGGCGTTCCTCCGTCTTTAAAAACAATATTTCTTCCGCCATTCTGCCGTAGTGTCCATCCCATAGTAGCATAATCGATACCTCCGGCTTCTTTTTGTATCCGGCTTTCATGGGTTAGTTCCATTGCAGGATATAAGTCAGATGCTACCCAGCCCAGGTTGGCTGCAGCAAAAGTGAGCAGGTCATTTACATTCGAACGGAACGCGCCCGCGCCATCTAATGCCGAAAGATTTAGAAACCCCACTGGTTCACCCCATTCAGAATGACCAATAGCCGTGTTTTTCAATAGGGCCGGCGTCAGCGAAATAACGGTGCTGCTCATTTTTAAAGGATTGCAAATGCTATCAATAACCAGTTGTTCGTAATTTTTTACTCCTGCAACCCTGGTCAATATATTTCCTAATAATCCATAGGCAGTATTGGAGTATCTCCACCTGGCTCCGAAATCCATATCCGGCTGGTAAGCTGCCAGGTATTCATACAATTTGTTGTTGCTATAATCGCCATAGCGATCGTCAATGTTTTTTGGATCTGTATTAAACGGGAATCTTGGGAAAGTGGAAGTGTGGGTGGATAAATTAAGAAGGGTTATTTCTTTCCCGTTTCGAACAGGAACTTTAATGGAAGCAGGTAAGAACTTAGAAAGGGGATCTTCTAGGCTGAGCTTTCCTTTCAGGCTCATATCAGCTAATACAAGTGATGTAAAAACCTTAGTGATGGAGCCGATTTCGTAAATGGTGTTGGCGTTGGGCTTTGCCGGGTTTTGATCACTAAGCACCCCTTCGCTATAGACGCGCCTGCCGGCTGAATCAATAATGCCTACGATTATACTTTTACTTCTTTTACTGTTAACAGCTTCCTTAAGAATTTGTGAGATCTGACTGCCAGGTAATTGGCCAAATACAGGTATGAAGCCAGCTAATAACAGGGTAAGGAAGATATATTGTTTCATACAACAGGAACGATTGGTTTAAACCCTAAAAAGTTAGACTAAATAAGCCCGTGTTCCTAAACTAAAAAGGTGAAAGGCACTAAATGCCCTGCCAGTTGTGATCTTTTAACGGTGAAAGAAGTAGCTTGAGATCTCTTTTACGCAAAAGCGAATGTATTAAATAGCATTAGCCTGTGAAATTAATGTGTTGTTGACCATTACCTATTGGCTTTTATTACTTTCGCTGAATAATTATAAGAGTTTTTGGGAATGAATCAGTACACAAAGGCAACGGCTATCGGGTTTTGTGCTATTTTATTGTGGAGTTCTATTGTCGGGCTTATTAAAGAAGTAAGCCATTCTTTCGGCGCAACCGGAGGCGCTGCCCTTATTTATACTGTAGCGTCCCTGTTTTTGTTGTTTACGGTAAAAAGGATACCGCTTAAGAAATTTCCTAAAAAATACTTGATATATGGAGGCTTGCTCATGGTGTCATACGAACTATGTTTAGCCTTGTCCATTGGCTATTCTCAAAGTAGTAAACAGGCCATCGAAGTAGGCATGGTTAATTATCTCTGGCCCAGCTTTACCATGGTGGCCACTATTCTTTTTACGAAGAAAAAGGCTAGCTGGCTGATTGTTCCGGGCATCATTGTTTCTATGTTGGGCGTTGTTGTGGTGCTGGGTGGTGATGAAGGGTTGAATGTACGGGAAATGCTTGGTAACGTTCGGACTAACCCATTGAGTTATGGCCTGGCTTTCGTGGGCGCTATACTATGGGCTGCTTATTGTGTGATTACGGTGCGTATGGCTAAAGGTGTAAACGGTATTACCTTGTTCTTTATATTGGTGGCTGTTGCATTATGGATTAAGTATTTCATTACCGGAGACCCTGCCGGTATGCATTTTTCAGTGTCATCTGTTGTTTACCTGGTGTTAGCCGCCTGTGCTATGGGATTTGGCTATGCCGCCTGGAATGTGGGTATACTGGGCGGTAATGTAACCATGTTAACCGGGGCATCTTATTTTATTCCTGTTTTATCTGCTGCACTATCCTCGTTACTTTTGGCAGCGCCACTGGGCTTTTCTTTCTGGCAGGGCGCCCTAATGGTTTGCGGAGGCTCCGTTCTTTGCTGGCTGGCAACAAGGGTGCGCGCAAATGCTGTACCAGGGCCCGTTTCAAGTGGAGGTCATTAATCGCTGTTTTTCTTCATTTGATTTTCTGAAGTTTTTTTGCATGTTTTGCAGACATTTGTGCCACAGTATAATTTGCATAACGGGCAATTGATCATGAGTTTGGTGAACGAATATATCTTATCCGGTACAACTATTAGTACACTGTCTGTATATGACCTCCTAAAGCATACCAGCGGTGCGGGTTTTATAGAACAACAGGATTTTAAAGATATCTATCCGATAGCGATTGAGGTAAATACGGGCATCTTTACCAAACGGGCGCTGACTGCCGGGTTTCCTGAGGTTACCTTAAGCCAGTTAAATGACTCTATTCATACGTCCTGTTCCTGCAATAATCAATCAGGCAAGATGTGCGGGCACCAGGCTGAAGTGATCCATTGTGTACTGGAGCAAAGGACTTTTCGTATTTTTTTTGACAGCCCTTTACGGTATTCGGTTTTAGCGGCAACCGCTAAAGAATATGGTCTTGATAAAGAGCCCAACCTGGATATCTATTTCCATTTACATTACAACGGAAGCCAGATCGATATCAAACCGAAAATGACCGGCCTTCTGAAAATCGACAACCAGGTCTTTCAAAAAGAGTTGGTCCCGGAAGCCCGATCCGTTTTAAATGAACTGGCTGCAAGGGAGATAAGGCCGGAGCCATTGCTGGTGATTGGCAGGCATCGCTATTACAACCAGCTGAACTTTATACTGATGGACGCAGATCGCACCAGGGCAGGAACCATCAAAAATCCGCTGACTGCCATCGACCCCATGCAACTGGCCTGGAAATCGGACGATGCGGCTGTTATTAAATTTTATACGGCTATTGCAGCTTTTCAAAATAAATATGAGGCAGATCAGATCGATAAGGAGCTGGAAGCATTGAGACAGGTAGTCAGCAATCCTTTAAAACTGGAGACCTATTACCACGACAGGGATATTGCTGAAAATATTTCGGCCAGGTCCCTGCGCCGGGTTGCGCTGAATATCTTAAAGCCGGAAATAAAACTCACGGTCTTTCAAAAAGAACCCTTCTATGAAATAGCAGGGGAGCTGTTATTTGAACATATTGCTTTGCCTTTTAAAGACCTGGTGATCAGGAATGACTATTTCATCGATCACCGGCAGGTTTTTTATTTGATCAACAACCCTGATATGCATCGGGTGATAAAATTTTTCAAGTCCAATAATGAGGTTTTACTGATCCATGCGTCACAATATGAATCATTTCTGCAGTCGGTTTTGTCTCCGTTAGAATCGCTGGTGCAGATCAACTACAGTTATATTCATACCGCAACACCGGCGCAATTAGCCGAACAGGATTTTAAAATCGAAAGGATCATTTACCTGCGCCAGGAAGGCAACTTTATTGCCATTAGCCCGGTACTAAAATACGGATCGGCAGAAGTACCGGTATATTCCCGCAGGCAGGTATTGGGGACGGATCAGAATGGAAATGCTTTCAGGATAGAAAGAGACCTTTCTGCAGAGCTGCAGTTCACTTCGCTGATTATGCAACAGCATCCTGATTTTGAAGAACAGGTAAATGAGCATGAATATTTTTATTTACATAAGAACCAGCTTTTAGACGATAACTGGTTTCTGAATGCCTTTGAGGCCTGGAGGAATGAAGGCATTACGATATTGGGCTTTAATGGTATCAAAAATAATAAGCTAAATCCCAACAAAGCACGGATAACCATCAGGGTCGTCAGTGGCACCGATTGGTTTAACGCACGGATAAAACTGAATTTTGGAAAAAGCCAGGCCACACTAAAACAGGTACACAGGGCTATCCGCAACAAAAGCAAATTCGTACAACTGGATGATGGGACCAGGGGTATTCTGCCCACTGAATGGGTAGAGAAATTTACCCGTTATTTCCAGGCCGGCGATATGGAAGGTGAGCTGTTAAAAATTGCCAAAGCTAATTTTGAAACAGTAAAGAATTTGTTTGAAAACGAGGCATTGAGTGAAGAAGTGCAGCGGGAGATCGCTGATTATGAGAAACGGTTTGTAGAGAATCATTATATTCCTGAAGTGGCCGTCCCCGAAGGTTTGGAGGCAGTGTTGAGAGACTATCAGCACCAGGGCTTAAATTGGTTGAGTTGGCTCGATGAGCTGAACTTTGGCGGTTGCCTGGCCGATGATATGGGACTGGGTAAGACCTTGCAGGTTATCGCATTCATATTATTGCAGCAGCAGAAACGCGGGCAGGTTACCAACCTGGTAGTAGCGCCTACTTCATTGTTGTTTAACTGGCAGGATGAGTTGGAAAGATTTGCACCTTCTTTAAAAGTAATGGTGCATCATGGCGCCGGCAGGCAGAAGCAAGTCGAATCTTTTTCGCAATACGACGTAGTGCTGACCAGCTATGGAATGGTAGTATCTGATATCCGTTTTCTAAAGACATTCCGGTTCAATTATGTTTTCCTCGATGAGTCGCAGGCCATTAAAAACCCCGACTCCGAACGCCATAAAGCGGCTGTACAACTGCAATCCCAAAACAGGATAGTATTAACGGGTACACTTGTTGAAAATAATACCTTCGACTTGTACGGCCAGCTTTCTTTTGCCTGCCCTGGATTGCTGGGGAGCAAGCAATACTTCAGGGATATCTATTCCATACCTATTGACCGGTATGAATCTATCAGGCGTGCCGGCGAGCTTCAGCAAAAGGTGAAGCCCTTCATATTGCGCCGAACCAAGCAGCAGGTGGCCAGGGAATTACCGGAGAAAACGGAAATGGTGATCTATTGTGAGATGAACGCCGAACAGCGTAAAGTGTATGATAGCTACGAGCGCGAGCTTCGGGAATTTATTGCCGCTGTTGATGAGGATGAACTACATAAAAGCAGCATGCATGTGTTGAAAGGCTTAACAAGGCTAAGGCAGATCTGTAATTCACCGGTACTTATTAAAGAAGGATATTCAGGCGATAACGCCGTTAAGCTCGAACTATTGATGGAGCAGCTCGAGAATAAATCCGGCGCACATAAAATTCTGGTTTTTTCACAGTTTGTGGGCATGCTCGACCTGGTAAAGGCGAAACTGGAAGAGAAAAATATCCCTTTTGAGTACCTCACAGGGCAAACAAAGGACAGGGGTACCAGGGTTCATCATTTTCAAACCAATGAAGCAGTGAGGGTGTTCCTGGTAAGCCTGAAAGCGGGTGGGGTAGGTTTAAACCTTACTGCTGCCGATTACGTATACCTGGTTGATCCCTGGTGGAATCCTGCTGCAGAGAACCAGGCTATTGACAGATCGCATCGCATTGGGCAAAGCAAAAATGTGGTAGCAGTGAGGTTGATTTGCTTAAATACCATTGAAGAAAAGATCGTTAACCTGCAAAAGAAAAAAAATAAACTTACCCGGGACCTGGTAAGAGCGGATGCCTCCTTTTTCAACAGCTTGTCCAAAAAGGAGTTGCTGGATGTTTTATAAATGTAAAAGAGTGAGCGGTGAAATTTGTATCGTACCCCGGTTTAATAACGATATACACGCCATATTAAAAATTATTATCCATGAAGTCCGGCAAAGCAAGGCGACCTGATTTTCTATTTTTGCGCCGGTTTGAACAGTATCACTGCAATAAAGAATGGCGACCGCTTTGTTCGGCTAAGATTTACCTGGATTATGTTGATCTGCTGGGAACTGTGGCCAGGGATTCCCTGTCCGTAAACCAGGTCCGTCTATAAGACTAATGAGTAATTAAAGATGGGAATATATAAATCGATTTAATATTTTTAGGTATGAAAAAAATATGGACCATATTGGCATTTATTGGTGTTTTTAATGGGTTGCAGGCGCAGCAACCGGCTCAACCTTCTTTAGTGTATACGGATGGTTTCGATCTGAACCTGATCGGGCAGGCTTTTCCTTTGTCCAAAAGTTATCATCGTATTGATACGGCACGCTATCGCGCCTTTCCCTCAGTAATTAAAAGATTGCTGACCCATTCAGCCGGACTGGTGATCAGCTTTAAAACCAACAGTCCGCGTATTGCAGCCAAATGGTGTGTAACGGATTCCAAACCCGGGAATAATATGACACTGATCATGAATAAAGGTCTTGACCTGTATATTAAGCGTAATGGTGTTTGGGAATTTGCGGGAGTGGCGCGCCCCGAGGGAACCTGCAATGAATATGTAATGGTACAGCATATGAATGAGGGAGAAAAAGAATGTTTACTCTATCTGCCCTTATACGATAAGGTAGCAAATTTGTCGATAGGTATTGATAGCGGTTACCACATCACCGCCGGCGAAAATCCATTTGCTAAGAAAACGGTGGCTTTGTATGGCTCCAGTATTACACAGGGTGCATCTGCCAGCAGGCCCGGAATGGCTTATCCGGCAAGGCTTTCAAGAGATATGGGTATTAACTTTATCAACCTGGGTTTAAGCGGAAACGGTAAAATGGAAAAGCTAGTGGCTGATATGGTGGCTACCATCCAGGCTGATGCTTTTGTAATGGATTGTTTCGCTAATCCCAGCCCGGAGGAGATAACACAACGAACGGCATATATGGTAAAGGCTATCAGGGCAGCGCATCCTGTGGCACCGATTATACTGGTACAAACAGGTCCGCGTGAAAGCGGTAATTTTGACTCGGTGATCAACCGGGTAGTTCGGTTAAAAAATGAAAACATAAGGGTTGAATTCGAAAAGCTCAAAAAAGAAGGTGTTAAAAATCTATACCTCATCAAGGGTGATGAGCTCTTAGGCCGGGATCATGAAGGTACAACGGATGGCGTTCATCCTAATGACCTGGGATTTGACCGCATGCTGCAGGTGATCAAACCGGAAATGGCTAAAATACTTCAATAATAGTACGATTTCAATGATCATGGCAAAGCAAACATTTTATGTAGCAGCATTCGATCATTAAGATCATGAATGTTTCGGCGCCTCACACCACCTTAAACGACCATGACCAACTGCCGGTATTGGCAGACGTGATCATTACCTGGTAGACCGAACAGGCAGGCATTGTTATTGCCAACCGACACTGCAGGACAGTTGTATATAATTAATGGATATTTTTGTTAGCAGGGGTGATATGGTTGAATGCTTCAATATCGCTACCCGGTTTGATTGCTCACTATTATACCATTGTCATATATGTACAGGTTCTTTTTGTTGATCGCTTTAGTAATAACCCATTCGGGCAATGCCCAGCCTCCTTCGCACCTGACCACCGATCTGCTGGAACATACAGACAGAGTTTTTTTAGACGGCTATCTTACCACGCTCTCATTGCCTGAAACGCGAACGGCTATTGAGCGCTACCAGGTTCCGGTTATAAGGAATGCGCAACCTTACCTGGGTTGGGTAATGAACAGCGAAGTGCCTAATACGGTACAAACAGCTTATCGCATATTAATGGCGTCTGGCATCGAGCAATTGACGAAGAATGAAGCTGACGTATGGGACAGCCGGAAAACGGAAAGTAATAATTCCGTTGCAGTGCCTTATACAGGTACAGCATTACAACCTTCGAAAGTATACTACTGGAAAGTGCAGGTATGGGACAACCACGGAAAGGAGAGTGCCTTTTCTCCCATAAAAAGCTTTATGACAGCGCCAGTGCTGGATGGCAAAACAGCCACTTATCCACTGCAGATAACGGATGAATACCCGGTAAAATTGTTACAGGATGTACAGACAGCTGCTTTTGTAGATTTTGGTAAAGCGGCATTTGGTAAGCTAAAGCTAACGCTCAATTCCTTAACCGGAACGGATACGGTAATGGTTCATTTGGGTGAGCGCAGCAATGGCTCAAAAGTTGATCGTAAACCAGGAGGTACTATCCGTTATGCCGTATACCAATTGCCGTTGATGGCGGGTAGGCATACCTACACCATCAAGTTCAGGCCAGACGAAAGAAATACCAAGCCTAAGGGTAATGAAAGCGGTGTGGACCCGGTGTTGATGCCGGGTTATATCGGGGAAGTATATCCTTTCCGTTACTGCGAACTGGAGAACTATCCCGGTCCAATCAATGACAGGGATATAGTGAGACAAAGCGTTCATTATCCCTTTAACGATAACGCTGCTGCATTTCACTCTTCCGACTCGGTTTTAAACAAGGTATGGGAGCTTTGTAAATATTCTATGAAAGCAACTTCATTTTTAGGAACCTATATAGACGGCGACCGGGAGCGCATTCCTTATGAAGCAGATGCATTGATCAATCAACTAGGACACTATTACTCAGACCGCGAGTTTTCGATGGCTCGCCATTCTAATGAGTACCTGATTTACAATGCCACCTGGCCAACAGAGTGGAATCTGCAAACCTTGATGATGGCCTGGGCAGATTATATGCATACCGGCAACCGGCAATCTATTGCTCAATATTACGATGATCTGAAGGCTAAAACACTAATGGCGCTGAAAGAGACCAATGGATTGATATCATCAAGAACCGGGAAGTTGAGTGCGGATTTTTATAAAAGCATTCATTTCAGGGGAAAGAATTTCAGGGATATTGTTGACTGGCCGCAAACAGGTGTAGTGGGAGCCGAAAAACAGGAAGCCGGCGAGTCTGATGGATATGTGATGACTACTTATAATACAGTGGTGAATGCCTATCATTATGAAGCTTTACAATTGATGAGCCGGATAGCGGGGGTATTAGGAAATACCACCGATCAGCAGTTTTACGGAGCCGAGGCAGAAAAAGTAAAGAAACAATTTAATGCGCTTTTGCTAAATACCAAAACAGGCATCTATAAAGATGGTATTAACACGGATCATAGTTCATTGCACGCGAATATGTTCCCAATGGCATTTGGTATGGTACCTGAGAAGAACAGGCAGGCGGTTTCCGGTTTTATAAAATCCAGGAAAATGGCCTGCAGTGTCTATGGCTCTCATTTTCTGCTGGAGGCTATATATAATGCTAATGATGCCGCTTATGGATTGGAGCTATTGGCTTCCACCAAAGAGAGAAGCTGGTATAATATGTTGAGGGTAGGATCAACTGTTGCGCTGGAAGCATGGGATAATAAATACAAACCCAACCAGGATTGGAATCATGCCTGGGGCGCTGTGCCCGCACATCTGATACCACGGAAATTTTTCGGGATAGAACCTTTGGAACCAGGCTTTTCTAAAATACGGATCAGACCGCAACCCGCCAGTGTCAGGGAAGCAGGCATTAAAGTGCCTACCATACGCGGAGATATTAATGCATCGTTTGTTAATCAGCCTGGTGAAGGTTTTTCCCTAGAAGTGGTCATTCCTGTTAATACAACAGCCGAAGTATGGTTGCCCTGCACATTTAAAAAAGCCCGCTTATTGCTGGATGGGAAAGAGCAAAAATTTACAAGGCAGGAGGGGTTTGCTATTGTTCATGCCGGCTCGGGTCGCCATATCATCAGTGTTAAAAATCTAGAACGATAGCCCTGAGCTACAATATTAACAAAGTATGAACTTTGAAACGATTTGATTTTCATGAGATAGCTTTTGTACTCTGTTTTCAAAAATTTAATATAGATAATAGTTGCCCGCTTTAAACCTATAGCTGTTTTATTGGTCTCTAAAAAGTCATACATTTAACTACTGTAAGCGTCTCTAAAATCCAAACAATGAACAACAGAAGAGATTTTCTCAAAAAAGCAATGCTGCTTTCCGGGGCTGCGGGTGTGTCTGGCTTTATGCCCGATTCGATTAAAGCTGCTATGGGAATCGATCCTAAAGAAGGCAGCACTTTCCTGGATGCAGAACATATAGTTATCCTAATGCAGGAGAACCGCTCTTTTGATCATAGTTATGGAACGCTGCAGGGGGTACGGGGTTTTAACGATCCCAGGGCTATTACGCTTCCCAATAAAAACCCGGTATGGCTGCAAACTGATGAGAAAGGCGATACTTATGCACCCTTTCGCCTGGATATAAAAAAATCTAAAATCACCTGGATGGGAGATCTCCCACATTCGCGTGCAAGCCAGGTAGATGCTTACAATTCAGGAAAATATGATCAGTGGCTGCTTGCCAAAAAATCGGGTAATAAGAAGTATGCTTCTATGCCTTTAACCCTCGGGCATTACACGCGCGAGGATCTTCCGTTTTATTATGCGCTGGCAGATGCTTTTACAATTTGTGATCAGAATTTCTGTTCGGTAATGACCAGCACCACGCCTAACCGGTCTTTTTTCTGGACGGCCAATATCATGAGTGAGGAAGAGGGACTTGTAAAAGCTAATATCCGGAATACCGATTACGGAGCGGCTAAAATGCGTTGGGATAGCTTTCCCGAATTACTTTCAAAAAATGATGTTAGCTGGAAATTTTACCAGAATGAAATATCAACCGGTGGCGGCTTTAAGGGAGAAGAACGGTCCTGGCTGGCTAATTTCGGTTGTAACCTGTTAGAATTCTTTGCAGCTTATAATGTGAAGTTCGCGCCAAAATATATTCAGAGTCTTCAAAACCAGGTAGACACTTTGCCTGGCGAAATAGACAAGTTGCAACAGGCTAGTCCTGGTGAAATGGATGAAGAGAAGAACCTTGCGGCGATCAGGAATAAACAAAAGGCATTGGATAATGCACGCGCTGAGCTGGCTAAATGGAACCAGGCCCAGTATGAAAAATTATCCGCTAAAGAAAAGGAACTTTTTCAAAATGCATTTGTAACCAACTCCGGTGATCCGGGCTATCGTAAGCTGGACGAATTGTCTTTTGAAGAACAAGGGCAGCAGCGAAAAGTAGAAGTGCCTGCCGGCGATATATTTTACCAGTTCAGGAAGGATGTTAATGAAGGTAAGTTGCCCACTGTATCATGGCTGGCCGGACCGCAGAAGTTCTCCGATCATCCCAGTGCGCCCTGGTATGGAGCCTGGTATCTTTCGGAGATTATGGATATTTTAACCAAGAATCCCGAGGTTTGGCAGAAGACCATCTTCATTATCACCTATGATGAAAACGACGGGTATTTCGATCATGTGCCGCCTTTTTCTATCTCTGATAATAAATTGCCCGGTACCGGTAAATGTGTACCGGAGATGGATACGGAAATAGAGCATGTGCGTTTTGATAATGAAGTAAAGCAGGGCATCCCGGCGAGCCAGGCGCGGGAAGGCGCTGTAGGACTGGGTTTCAGGGTGCCTATGATCATTGCTTCGCCCTGGACCCGGGGCGGTAAAGTTTGTTCCCAGCTTTTTGAGCATACTTCAACCTTACAGTTCCTGGAAACCTTTTGCAATCGGAAATTCAAGAAGAATATACGTTTTAATAATATCAATCCCTGGCGACGCGCCATTAGTGGTAATTTAACAGCCGCCTTCGACCGGTTTTCACCCAACCCCGATATAAAAAAAGACCTGGTAGGCCGCAATGCGCAGATTGAAAAAATTTACAATGCAAAGTTTACACCAGAGCCAACAGGGTATCAAAAGATAACAGTAGAAGCTTTGCAGGGAGGCCAGTTGAAGCAATTGTTGCCTCAGCAGGAGCGGGGCACCCGTAAGGCCTGTGCGGTACCTTACGAGCTTTATGTAAATGGTGCATATAATAAAAATAAAGGAAGTTTTGAGCTGCATTTGGAGGCATCTAAAGATCAGTTTGGCGTGCAGGCCTCAGGTGCGCCATTTAAGGTGTATGCCATAGGCAGCCATAAAGCTTTAAAGAATAAAGATGTCTTCGAGCTCAACCGGTCCTGGAATTATACGCTTGCGGCCGGGTTTCAAACTACCGAACAATGGCCTCTGGATGGTTTTGAGAACAAGGGATATCACTTACGCGTTTACGGGCCTAATGGATTTTATCGTGAATTTATAGGTGATCATAATACACCGGGTGTGGAAGTACTTTGCCGATACGAAAAGACCAGGAAAATAACCGGTAATGTAGAACTGCATTTTTCTAATAAGGAGCAACAGGATGTGGAGCTGGAAATTATTGATAATGCTTATGGTAACCCCACCATCTATCCGCTTGTAGCGGCAAATCAAAAGAACAAAACGGTCCTGTTGAATCTTAAAAAATCTGCTAATTGGTATGATTTTACGGTCAGGCTAAAAAATAATAATACGATCGCTTACCGGTTTGCGGGACATGTGGAAACCGGTGAAGAAAGTATTACAGACCCGGCTATGGGTAACCCCGCCTGACCGAAATAACAAAAATAAAAAATGGAAACGAACCAACGCATCGTATATAAAGATGTTATGTCTCCGGTAGGTTTGATCAGGTTGATCGCTTCCGGTAAGGGTTTAATGGCCGTTTTATGGGATGGTGAAAATTATACGGGAACAAAGTTGCCGGAAGCTGTGCCGGATCATGAGGATCGGGTATTGGTGCAGGCCGGGCAACAGCTCAAAGAATATTTTGCAAAAGAAAGAAAGGCTTTCAATATTCCTTTGGATCTGAAAGGAACTGAGTTCCAGTTACGCGTTTGGAATGCGTTATCGGATATTCCATACGGAACAACAAAAACTTACGGAGCGCTTGCGCGTCAATTGGGCGACATTAAAGCGGTGAGGGCAGTAGGTGGTGCATTAAATAAAAACCCGGTTGCAATTATTGTCCCCTGTCATAGAGTGGTGGGCGCATCCGGCAAGCTGGTTGGCTTTGCCGGTGGCCTTGAAAATAAATCGATCTTACTGGATATCGAAAACGGCCATAAAATGCCAACGCTTTTTTAGAATATCACGCATGAAAAGGAAAGCAGGGAATACTTCAGTTACAACTGGTTTTAATAAAAAGAATTATAAGTACCTATGTGATCAGTTGGCAGGTATGGACCCCGATTTGAAACACATATTGGATACCCATGGTTATCCTCCTATGTGGACAAGAGAAAATAGTTTTGAGTCGTTGGTGCATATTATCCTGGAGCAGCAGGTTTCGCTGGCTTCCGCCCTCGCAGCATTAAATAAATTAAAAGAAAAGTTAGGGAACATAGTCCCCGAATCTATACTGGGTCTTACTGATGAAGAAATGAGAGCCTGTTTTGTCAGTCGGCAGAAAATGGGCTATATAAGAGGATTGGCATTATCTATAAAAAATAAGGAGATCGATCTGAACGCCTTCACTGCCATGCCCGATGAAGAAGTGCGCAACAGCTTGGTTTCTTTAAAAGGCATTGGTAACTGGACTGTTGATGTTTACCTGATGTTTTCTCTTCAACGGGCAGATGTTTTCCCGGTTGGCGATCTTGCCGCTGTAAATGCATTAAAACGACTAAAGCAGCTGGATCTTTCAACAATCAGGGAAGCTATACTGGCAATCAGCGAAACCTGGAAGCCGTTTCGAACAATAGCCAGTATGATGCTCTGGCATTACTATCTGTCCAATAATAAAAAAAGAGTATAGCGGTTTGATTAGAATATATTTAAAAAATAGTAAAACCGTATTACCCAAAACTATAACGCTGACCGATGATGGCTATGACCCCCAAAGCCCTTGCCCGGATGTTGGCAAAGCTTTTAAAAAAGGTCTGTAATCAAATTGTATTTGAAATTGTTTCCTGTTGATCGATTATATAGTGTGGATATGCTATCGCTACTATAACGCAAAGTGGAAATGTAAAAGCGGCTGAACGGTGACAGCCGTTACACTTGAAAGTAGCCTTCAGTTGTGTGGCCTGTGTTAATGCTCAACCTTTATATAGTTGCTTTCATCGAAGATATTCAGCTGCTAATCGAAAAACGCTCCGGCTGGAAACTATTGCTTCTTAGCTTGCAGGTTGATAATGGATAAGGTACCCTCTTTCAACTACCTCAGAATTTTTAGCGGCTGGTTGGTGCGAGGAGCATATCGGGTTTTCCTGCTTACAATTCGTTTTGCATTCTGGGAGAACCGGTTTACCGGTAACAACCTATAATTTCTTTCGGGGCTTTGTTGAGTACTAAATCCATATCAAAGAGCTTAATCTAAACAAGAAAATAGCCGGTACCGGCTTAGATGGTGGCTCTCATTCGTTATCAACTTTAAGAAGGCTTCATGAACAAGAGACTATTGTTGGCATTAATAGCCTGCCTGTCGCTGATGGGTGTTCGGGCACAGCGGGTATCGGGTATATACACCAATTTTGATTATAACGGTAGCGGGTACTGGCATAGTAGCGGCCCTTCTGCCGGGGCAGCCAACCAGCCGGGCAATAGCCATGATCTGCTGGCATTTACCTGGAAAGGTGCCACCTATACAACAGGTGTAGATGATGCCCGTATAGAGGCTATTGTACCTGCGGTGCCTTCATTAATTAAAAATACCTTCAGGTCGTTGCCGGTAAGCTCTCTGCCTGCACCCGTCTCCGGTACTTTTGTAGGCGTGGGGGTTAATTATCCTATTAACACGGCTAATACCAGTATGGAATATTATCTTACCGATGGTGTACGTGGACTTAACCTGGGCACCGGAATTTATAACCTCCCCAGCGGAAAAATAAGCAAATACACGGTACAGGTGAATACCTCCGCTTTTTCGGCGCCTGCAATCCTGATTACGCAAATGGGTAGTTATGCTACTGATATCAATGATGAATTTTATTTTGTAGATGCTGCGGGGAATGTGCTGGGTCAAAAACGCATTGTGGACTTTGATACAGTAGCGTCAGTGGGAGTGGGTCGCTATAAATTTTACAATATACAATCATCCGGATTGGTGTATAACTCAAGTGTCAGCAGCAGTGCAACAAGGGATATGAGGCTGGTGGCATTTTCCCTCGCTGACTTTGGTATATCCGGTGCTAATATGAGCCAGGTGCACCAATTCTGGCATAAGCTTTCAGGAAACAGTGATCAGGCTTTTATAGGTGCTTATAATGACGAAACGATCAGGGTATTTCAGTCTGTCAGCGGTTTTGTTTATGTTGGCGGCTCAACGCCCGGGACTCCAGGTTATGCCGGGGCAACCGTAACCATTTACAATGCGGCCGGTACTGCAGTCGGTTCCACCACTACGAACCCCGCAGGCTATTATTTGTTTGGAGACCTGGCTCCGGGTAACTATACTATTCGGCTGACGGTGCCTAATGGAAGTTCTATTATAGCAGCATCCGACAGCCAAACTGATGAAAATATTGCAGTGACTGTGGCCGATGAGCCGGTAACCAATACCTGGTTTTCTTTGAATCAGCCGTTGCCAGTGGATTTTGGAACCATCACCGCAAAAATGACACAGGGCCGCTTGTTGATTAACTGGAGTACCCTGCATGAAGTAAATAACGACCGTTTTGAAGTGGAAGCGTCTGCTAATGGTGTTACCTTTCATGCTGTGGGAATGGTGACTTCCCGGTCTGTTGATGGTAATTCTGATACCGGTTTATATTATTTTCTCGAGATAGCTGCAGAAAAACTTACCGCTGTATTAGGGATGACCTTTGCAATATTTTCGTTCATATCAATGGCCGGATTTAGAAACAGGAAATGGATGTTGATAGCACTGATATTTATTGGAGGATTATGGGCCTGTAGTAAGAGTGAAAATATGGCGGGTTCCGGAAGCCCTGATGTTTTTATACGTATTAAACAAGTGGATAAGAATGGGGAATTCAAATACAGTAAGACGGTAAAAGCAACTATTGATTAACTAGTATTTGTTGTGGGAATTTCGGATTAGATGCCGGTAAGCATGTATAAATGCCGAAAACTCATTAGCAGTTGTTGGATCCGTTAGTATTCCCTGTGAGTTAATTTTTCCTTTTACTCCCTGTATAAGTAATGTGCTGTCTTCATTAAATGCAGCCATTAGTGTTTTCATGATCAACTGAAGCTCTTCATGTCCTTTTTCTCCATTGGCAGAAGCTGTAATAATCCCCAACGGTTTACCTGAAAAAACAGTAGTTGCAACACACCATTCCAAGGCGTTTTTGAGTCCGCTGGGGATACTGAAGATATATTCGGGTGTACAGATAATAACTCCGTCAGCCAGTTCTATCTTTCGCCTGAAATGAACAACTGCTTCGGGCACCTGGCCAACAGACAATACAGGATCAAAATGAGGAAGTTCTTTCAGCTCATTAAAAATGGAAATATTAAAATCCTCCTCCACTTGTGCTGCAAAATTTTCTACCAGTCTTTGGTTCGAAGAGGATGTGCTTGCGCTGCCAATAATTGCGAGTATTTCAAATTTTTTCAAAACCAGGATTTGACGATGATAGCATAATATTTGCAGTAATCACGAAACCATGATTGGATTTTCAGGCTCCATTAAAACAAATATATAAGATACCTGACTTAAAATAAGCGGGGAATACATAATTGACGTACAACCCAATATTGTACTTATAGTTTTTAGCGCCTTTCCTGCACATTAAAAACCGTTCCCGCCGGGTCCATGATCCAATGCATATTGGAAGGTAATTCCTCAATATCGTCACAGGTACTTACGTTGTTTATTTTTAAATATTCGGTAGCCGCGTCAATATCCGGTACCGTTAATTGCAGCCAGGTTTCGGAATGAGTGTAATTATCCACGCAATCCAGCCATAATACATTATGCCCGAAAACAACCTTATGCGTTCTTGAAACGGTGGGGTTTTGAATAGGCTGCTCTTCCACCTGCAGCTTCAGAATGTCCCGGTAAAACGATACGGTTGGCTCATACTGGTGTTTCGGTATTTTAACCGCTATATTAATGCCCGCTTCAAAATTTATATTCATTATTTTATTTTTTAATGTGATTTCTAGACTATTTCTTTTGCATAGATTTATTTAAGCGGATTAAAATTAAAAAACTTCGATTTGCGGGCCTTATCATGAGGCAAGAAATCAATTTTGAGCCGCATATAAAAAAGACTGCATGTTTTGGACTTAAAAATCCAGTGGCTTCTTTGCCACCGTCATTTTTATCAATACATTTATTGAAAAATTGCGGGGCAATGCCCGGTCAAACAATGTATTTCCTGAATTGTTAATAGTTCAACAACGCTATTTATGGATTTTAAGCTTATTCTGCAGGCGATCAGTAGCTATGTAGCTGATTATTTTAAGGATCATGGCTCCGAAGAGCTACTGTATCATAATTACGAGCATACCGCTTCAGTTGCCACGGCAGCTGCCGAATTAAATGAGCATTACGGGTTATCGCAGCAGGATGACTTCGTGGTTCGGGCTGCTGCATGGTTCCACGACCTGGGTTACCTGGTAGATCCGGATAATCATGAGGCTGCCAGCGTTGTGTTGGCAGAAAATTTTTTAAAGGAAAAGCAGGTGCCATCCGTTATTATAGAGGATGTGAAGGGTTGTATATTGGCTACGCGGATGCCCCAGAAGCCCAAAAATCTGTTGCAGCAAATTGTTTGTGATGCAGATATGTCGCATTTTTCAACTGATTCGTTTGCCGAAAAAAGCAAACAGCTGCGCAAAGAGCTACAAACACGTTGTGGCCTGGCCATCAGCAAAAATGCCTGGCGCCATCAAACCATTTGTCTGTTAGAAGTGCATCAGTATCATACAGACTATGCAAGAACGCACTGGAATATCAAGAAAATGGAAAATCTCGAAGACCAACTAAAAAAAGATAAGAAGTCGAAAGAAGGCGAAACGGAACTGCCGGAAGAAAGTGGTGGAAAAAAGAATAAAAAAAATAATGGCGATCGCCCTGAAAAAGGCATTGAAACCATGTTTCGCATTACCTCCACCAACAATCAGCGCTTAAGTGACATGGCAGATAAAAAAGCTGATATCCTCATTACCGTCAACTCCATTTTATTGTCGGCCATATTGAGTTTGCTGATCCGCAAATTGGAAAGTAATACGCATTTGGTCATACCCACCATTATCATATTGATAGTGTCGGCCGTTACCCTTATCTACGCCATACTGGCAACACGGCCAAAAATTCCCAGCGGGGTTTTCAATCAACAGGATGTAGACAGTAAAAACGTAAACCTGCTGTTCTTTGGTAATTTCTACCGGATGGATTTCGAAGAGTATAAAAAAGGAATGTGGAAAGTGATGGAAGACCGGGATTTTTTATATGGATCGCTGGTAAAAGATGTGTACTCACAGGGCATTGTTCTGGGGCGAAAGTATAAGCTGCTGCGTATTGCCTATAATGTGTTCATGTTTGGACTAATGACAGCTATCATAGCATTTGTAATCGCTATTTTTTCTATTGTATAAAAGATAGTAATGGAATTAAAAGGACGGGATTTTAGCTGGCTGGAATTTAATGAGCGCTTATTGTATGAGGCTGCGGATAGTACCGTGCCCCTGGCGGAACGCTTAAAGTTCCTGTCTATATACTCTTCTAACCTGGATGAGTTTTCGAGGGTGCGTATTCCTACGATTACTGCCCTGGGAAAAGTGCAGAAGCAGAGTAAAGCAGATAATGCAGCCGCTATTGCCGGTATCATCAACCGGCAGCAAGAGCGGTTTGGACAAATTGTAAGGACAGTAAAAGACGAGCTAAAAAAGAAAGGGGTATATATTGTATACAATGAGCCTATACCGGTTATTGTTTTAAAAGAAGTAACGGATTATTTTTTTTCGCAGATCGCAGCCTTCCTCCGGATTGCTTACCCCCGGGCGGCAGGTGATTTTTTCCCGGAGAACAACCATATTTATCTGGCAGCAGAGCTTAAAAAGGAAGATAGCAGTCAACTGGCGGTTATCGCCATTCCTTCCGATCATTTGCCAAGGTTCTTCTCTTTGAAAAAAGCGGGTATTCAATATGTGATCTTTATCGATGACATCATCAGAGCCCAGTTACCCACTTTGTGGCCGGGTATCGCAGTGGATGCGGCTTACAGTTTTAAAGTAACCCGGGATGCAGAAATTGACCTGGATGATGAATATAAAGGTAACCTGGCTCAGAAAATTGCAGCGCAGATCGCCAAACGTGACTTTGGGTTAGTTACCCGGCTGCTGTATAATGCAGCAATGCCCCAGGCGCTTTTACAGCAATTGGTACGCAGCCTCGGCCTGCAAAATGCGATGATCATGCCGGGCGGCGCTTATCACAACCTCAAAGACCTGTCGGCTATTCCTGTTAAGGATGCCGCTTTAAAGGACGAACCCTGGCCAGCCGTGCTGTATGCTTTGCCTGCATCCACCTTACTGGAAAGTATTAGTAAACAGGATATCCTGTTACACCTGCCTTTTCATAACTATGACATGGTACTGCGCTTCTTCAACGAAGCGGCTCTTGACCGAACCGTTACCGAAATCAGCATGACTATGTATCGGATATCGGGTACTTCAAAAATTGCGGAGGCCCTGATCACGGCAGCGCTGAGTGGTAAAAAAGTGACGGTTTTTGTAGAGCTGAAAGCCCGCTTTGATGAAGCCAACAATATCACCTGGGCCAGGAAAATGAAAGCGGCTGGTATCCGCATTATTTATAGTATTCCGCAAATGAAAGTGCATGCCAAAGTTGTTTTGGTGAAAAGAAAATGTGAAGGTCACTGGCAGTATCTGGGGCTGCTGGGTAGCGGTAATTTCAATGAAGTAACTGCCCGCTTTTATACCGATCAGGTATTAATGACGAGCAACACGGGTTTGTTGAAGGACCTCGACCAGCTTTTCAGACTGTTGAAGAAAAATAAAAAATCTTTTACAACGGATGCATTGGCGCCCCAGCAATTGCTTATCGCACCCTTTAACCTGCAAACGCGTTTCGCGGCATTGATCGACAGGGAGATTGCTAATGCCAGAGCAGGACACAGGGCGGAAATGATCATTAAGATCAATAACCTGGAGGACGAGAAGATGATCAGGAAATTGTACGAGGCATCCAATGCAGGCGTAATAATACAATTGATCGTAAGAGGTATCTGCAGGCTGGTACCGGGCATAGCAGGGCAAAGTGAGCATATTACGGTAAGGCGAATTGTAGACCGTTACCTGGAGCATGGCCGTATTTTCTGGTTCTATAATAATGGAGAAGACGAGATCTACATGGGATCGGCCGACTGGATGACCCGTAATTTGTACCGGCGTATAGAAGTGTGCTTCCCTGTTTTGGATGATCGTTTAAAAGCTTCTTTGCGCAAGGTGCTGGATATTTATTTACAAGATACCCGTAAAGCAACGTGGATTACGGAAGATGGAGCTCATAGCTCCGTTGTTGGCAAAGGCAAAAAGCTGCAGGCACAGGCTGTCATGTACCAGTGGGTAAAGGAGCAGCATCAATAAAATTGAAGAAAATGAAGCTGAAAGAGTTAATGGTTGTTTTATTGCTGGGATGCTTTGCATTACTGGCCTGCGGGCAACAGGCAGAAGAGTTGCCGGCTGCACCACCGGGTTATGATTGGTCTGTGTATAAAAAAATAATATTGTCGGACGACTTATTGGAGATTTCAGGAATTGCGTTTGCCCCCGGCCGATATGACACATTATATGCACAGCAGGACGAAGAAGGCGCGATCTTCAAAGTGGGGATTCCTTCCGGGAAATACAAAAGAGTGAATTTCGGAGATGGGGGAGACTATGAAGATATTGCTATCCGGGCAGATACATTGTTATTGCTGGAGTCTGACGGATCTTTTTATGGATTTAAACTCGATAGCCTGAACGAAAAAAAGACAAAGCCTTTTGGATATTACGAAAAAGTATTGCCCGGGGGAGAGTATGAAGGACTGTTTGCAGATATTGTGACGGGTAGCTATTATGCGCTTTGCAAATCCTGTAAAAGCGATAAGAAAAATAAACAGATCACTATTTATGAATTGCAGTGGCATAATGATTCTTTGTTGGTTACCGGAAACCACGTTATTCCTACTGCTGAACTGACTGCTGCCGGCGGGAAAAAGAAAGCGGCTTTTGAGCCCTCGGCGCTGGCAAAACACCCGGTAACGGGGGATTGGTATATTGTCTCATCGGTTAACAAAATGCTGGCTGTAGTCAATCAACAGTGGCAGGTAAAAGCTACCTACCCCTTAAGCAGGAAGCTACTGGGACAGCCGGAAGGGATAGCGTTTGATAACTCGGGTAACATGTTTATCAGTAGCGAAGGTGATGAATTGCAGGCCGGAAGAATATTGAAATTTGGTTATAAGAAGCCCTGATAATGAAAATAAGAATACTCATTACACTCGCCGGAATGATCACTTCAGTTGTTGCCGCTGCACAGCCTCAACCCGTGCAGCGTGTCATATTGATAGGTGATGCCGGTGAGATCAACTATGAGCAAACAACTGTGATTCCCGATGCAGCGGCTAAAATATTGCCGGGCATCACTTCCGTTTTTTATTTAGGCGATAACGTTTATCCCCGGGGCATGGGATTGCCGGGTACTAAAACCGAAGCCGGCGGACAAGCCATCCTGCGTTCACAGTTCGGGCCTTTACGGGCTAAGGGCGCTCCGGTATATTTTCTACCGGGCAACCACGATTGGGATCGCATGGGAAAGCAGGGACTGGCAAAAATTAAGGCACAGGGTGATTTTATCACTGCCCAAAACGATCCTCAATTAAAAATGATTCCAGCCAATGGCTGCCCCGACCCGGTTGAAATTTCTTTGGGCGATCAGGCTGTGGTGATTGCCTACGATTCGGAGTGGTGGCTGTTCCCCTATAATAAAGACAACGCGGACGCAGCATGTGACTGCGATACAGAAACAGAAGTGCTGGAAAAGCTGGCAGGCCTGTTCTGGAAAAATAGAAATAAATTGATCCTGTTAGCCAGTCACCATCCTTTCCGTTCTTATGGGGTACACGGAGGAAAGTATAATTGGAAAGATCATTTGTTCCCGCTAACAGCGGTCAATAAAAATATGTGGATACCGTTGCCGGGGCTGGGTTCTTTATACCCGCTGTTGCGCAAAAGTGTTTTCCTAAATGTAGAGGACCTGGGGCATCCTCAATATCAGCACCTGGTACAAAGAGTTGAAGCTATTGCAGAGGGTTTTCCGAATATTATCAAGGTAGCGGGGCATGAGCATGGTTTACAACTGATTGACGATAGGGGCTTGCAGGTGGTAAGTGGTGCAGGCGCTAAAAGCACTTATGCAAAAAAAGGAAGGCACGCGCTGTTTGCCGACGAAAGGCAGGGATTTGTAGTGGTGGATATTTTCGCTGATAAGGCGGCCAGCATACAGTTCAATGTATACAGCAAAGATGGAGCTGTGCGCGAAGCCTATAAGCACACAGCCGGTTACACCGCATGGGATAATAACCTGCCTTCTGAAAGCAGCGAACTGCAGGGGGACAGTGTTACGGTTGCAGCAAAAGCCAAATATGATGAAGTAGGCCGTTTACATCGCAAGATATTCGGTGAAAATTATCGTAAGGAATGGGCTGCGCCAACCCGGTTGCCCGTATTACACCTGAGCCGGTTACAGGGCGGATTAAAACCCCTGCAAAGAGGTGGTGGTATGCAAACTGTTTCACTTAGGCTGGCAGATAGCAGTGGCAAAGAGTGGGTATTGCGAAGCGTAAACAAAGTACCTGATGCGGTATTACCCGAAGGCTTGCGCAGCACTTTTGCCACTGACCTGGTAGATGACTATGTGAGTGGCCAGCATCCTTATTCAGCACTGATCATTCCCCCGCTGGCCAATGCCATCAAAGTTCCCCATGCTTCGCCGGTGATCGGAGTAGTGGCTCCCGATCCCAACCTGGGTATGTATAATCAGTTAATGGCAGGCAGTGTGGCCTTACTGGAAGAAAGGGAACCTGGCGGGAATTCGGATAATTCAGAAAAGTTTGTAAAAGCATTGTTGAAGGATAATGACAATACCTTTAAAGCAAAAACCTTTTTCAGGGCGATGTTGCTCGATCTGCTGGTATCAGATTGGGACCGGCATGAAGATCAATGGCGTTGGCTGAATACCAGCGGAAATAAGGACAAGGATTATGCACCCGTGCCGCGCGATCGCGACCAGGTATTAAAGATCAACACCGGTATCGTGCCTAAAATGATCACCCGGAGCTGGCTGATGCCTACTTTCCAGGGATTTGACAGCATTATACCTTCGGTAAAATATTCCTTATATAAGCATCGTTTTGTACATGCATTCCCTGCTTTCCAATTCACCAAAGACGAGTGGAAAGAAATGACTGCCGATTTTGTAAACAAGATGACGGATTCGGTAATCGACGCGGCCATAGCACAGCTGCCGGCCTCGTCAAGGGCTATCCGTGGTGCTGCGTTGGCCGCAACTATGAAAAAAAGGCGTGAGCAATTGCCTGTTGCGATGGGCAGGTACTATAACTTTTATAACCAGGTAGTTGACCTGCGTCTTAGCGATAAAAATGAGCAGGTACTGTTGAAAGATGCGCCTGGCGGAGGCTTGCACCTTACCGTCAGGAAAATTAATAAGGATGGTGAGGTAAAGGGCAAGCTGGTGGACCGGGTATATGATCCGCATATTACCAGTGAAATAAGGCTGTACACCGGTGCCGGCAATGATACGATACAGGTGGATTACACTAATTCCCGTATTAAATTACGTATGATCGGCGGAAAGGGCGATAAGCATATAGCTGTAATGCAACCCGGGCCAGCTGTACGTTTTTACAATCAATCAGGCGGGGTTACCTATTCTGGTAATGAAAGCCGCATACGTAAAAAGATCAGCGACGATTCATTACAGACAGCTTTTGTTCCGGTAAACCTGTACTCTAAAACCATGCCCCTAATTACAGGTGGCTTCAATAGGGATGACGGGTTTATATTGGGTGGCGGGTTCAGGCATATACAACAAAAGGGATTTAGGAAACTACCTTATAGCAGTTCACAACAACTGTTGATTTCAGGGGCTTTCGCTACCGGGGCTTATCAGGTCAGGCTTAAGGCAGACTGGATTGATGTACTAGGTAAGGCTGATATTGAACTGAATGCTTCTTCCTACGCACCGCATAATACCCACAACTTTTTTGGATTAGGCAATAATACAGTATACGATAAGAGTCATTCTATCAGTTACTACCGTAGCCGGTATACACTTACGCAGGTAGATCCTTTGTTGCGCTGGCGGCTGGATAAAAATGTAACACTGCGCCTGGGACCTTCCTTCCAGTATTTTAGTATGGAAGCTGATGATAATGAAGGACGGTTTATTGTAACGCAGCCGCTTCTTAGTTATGATAGTTCTACCAGTACCCGTACCAAATCGTTTGCCGGTGCGCTTTTTTCATTTGAAAAAGATAGCCGTAATAACACGATGTTCCCAACAAAAGGAGGATATTTTTCGTTACATGTTAAAGGATATACCGGATTGAATCGTTATAGCCGCTCGCTGGTACAAGCCCTGCCGGTTATAGCTGTTTATATGCCCTTGAATAATCAGTCATCCATCATCCTTGCCAATCGCACCGGAGGCGGGGTTACGTTAGGTCATGCAACCTTCTATCAGTCGCTGTTCCTGGGTGGACATGATAATTTGCGGGGTTTTCGTAATTATCGTTTTGCAGGTGAACAAATGTTGTATAACAACCTGGAGTTAAGAATGCGTTTGGCGCAAATTGGCAGTTATATTCTGCCAGGGCAGTTAGGCGCTACTTTATTCTATGATGCCGGTAAAGTTTGGGCAAAGGGCGCTGATAGCGGTGAAATACACCAGGGCGTTGGTGGCGGAATTTATTTTGCACCTGCAAATATTGCAGTATTTCAATTATTGGCAGGATATTCTAAGGAAGGGTGGAACCCTCATTTTACAATGGGGTTCAGATTTTAACTAAAACAACTCATGGATACGTTTTTACAAAAATATTTAGATATTACTCAAATTAATGCGAGCTTTTCCTTTGCCCCGTATTACAGGTTTTTAAAGAAAAGGATTGACGGAACGGATGATGTAAAAAGACGCATGTTTCAATATTTCGCTTCGCGGATAGAAGAGGCGGGAGTGCAGGAACGGGACTTGTCTGCGGATGAAATCTCGGGCTACAAAGAATTGCTGGATATTTTGTATGTAAGCCTTACTAATATCACTATTGATGGTGATAGGGATCTCTGGGGCATTACAGCACCGTTTACATCTACATTTGCCTATGGCACACCCTCTTTGTACCGGTCGTTTGTTGAAAAAGATACCGGCTGGTTAAAACCCGAATTCGAGTCTAACTTTAAAGAAATTGGCCTGGCAGCGCTTAAAAATATTTACCATACTATATTAGATCAGCTTTATGGTATTGCCAATCCTTCAAAAGATGAGTTTATTTACCGGTACATCGACAATGTAACGGGCCTGTATCGCTTTTTTAAGATCAACTTTGGTCATGATTTTATAGATATGCGATATAATAACGAATTGCCTGAATTAAGCGAACGCATGATCGCCGGTATCACTGATGATGATGTTTTCGTGCGGTATATGCTGAGGAAGTTGCCGCTCACAGGATTTGAATTTCGTGGCTTTGGTGTGGTAACCATTGCGGATGTCACACAGCAACAAATCATGGTGTATATCAAGGAACGGTTATGGAAACTAAAAGACGATGTTTCCTGTATAGAGACGGGGTTCGAAGATTTACGCCTGGCAGTAAAATCATTACTGGGATCTAATAAAATTGAGATTGGCGCCATGCCGTTCATCATGATGAACGGACGTATGGTGCGGAAGGCGGGAGAAGGTTTGGTTGGAGCTTCAGCATTGACTGAACAGGAAGTGCAGACCTTTTTCAAGACATTTGAAGCTGGTGCAAAACCGGTAGTAGTAGATGATATTGCAACGGGAGGGACAAGACATCCGCTGGTTGAAAAAATTCTGAAGGGAACGCCTTATCGCACGTATGCGGCCATGCCCATCTTTTACCAGCAAAAAGTATATGGCGTGGTAGAGCTATTTGCTATCGAACCGGGCTTGATTACGGCAGAACGAATCAAACTATTGGAACGCCTGTATATTGAGTTGGCTCAGTTAATGAAGGTGGGACATGAAATGTTTGAAAACGATATCAGGTCGGTGATATCAGACCGGTTTACAGTAATACAGCCTTCTGTTGCCTGGAAGTTTGATGATGTAGCCCTGGCTTACCTGCAGCAACAAAAGGTACATGGTAAAGTCATTCAGAAAGTGCCGATTGTTTTTGAATCGGTATATCCATTTTATGGTGCAGTAGATATCCGTAACTCTTCGTTGATCAGGAATAATGCCATCAGGGCCGATTGGCAGTTACAGTTACAATGGTTGCGTAAAACGGCTAATGAACTGGCGCAGTTTAACCTGCCGTATATACAGCAGTTGATGCAGCAACAAATCGAATTCTTAAAAGATAATAATGTTGATCAGCCCATCAGCAGTGAAACTATTTCAACTTCCAATGCACTGGACAAGGTATTGCGAAAGCTGTTGGGCGCCTTAAGTACCGAACAACCCGAAACAGCAGCTATCTGTAATGCTTACCTTGATGCAATTGACCTGGCAAACGGGTCCTGCAGCATCAATCGTCGTAACCTGGATATGTCGATGCAGCAAGCGATTGCCGGCATAGACACTTTGCTCGATGAAATGAACAGCCGGATGCAGGAGGTTTCCCCCGCTTATTACAATAAATTTCGTACAGACGGTATTGAGTATGACCTGTACGTAGGTTCTGCCATTAATCCGCAGAAACCCTTTAGTAGTGCCCAGTTACATGAGCTGCATATTATTCAGCTGGAATACATGCGCAAAGTGGCCCTTGCCAATGCAGCCCAGCAGCATGCACTTTTAGTGCCCCTGCAATCAACCCAGCTCATCTTCGTAAACAGTGATGTGATCGATATTACTTTCAGGGAAGATGAAAAGCGTTTTGATGTGGAGGGCGCTTATAATATTCGCTACCAGATGATCAAAAAACGGATAGATAAAGTACATCTGCGCGATTCGGAGGAACGGCTTACCCAACCTGGTAAAATTGCTGTCGTTTACATTAACGAAGCCGATGTGGAAGACTACAAGACCTTACTGGAGGAACAGGTGAAGAAAGGACTATTTGTTAATTTGGAGCATCTTCAGCTGGAAGATCTGCAGGGTATTAGCGGCTTAAAAGCACTGCGCGTAACGGTTAATGAAAATTAATATTTGGGTATTCTTTTAGGTTTTTTCTGGCTGGCCTTCCAAACGGCCTTGGTTACAAAATGCCCCATCAGTGAGCCAAGTACCACGTCGCTGGCCCAGTGCCGGTTGTGGTAGATACGGGAAACTGCGGTAGCTGTAGCAATGGTATAAGCCAGCGGACCTACCCATTTCTCATCTTTAAACTCTAAAGCCAAAGCGGTAGCAGCGGTGAAGATGGTATTACTATGCCCACTCGGGGAAGATGTGTAACGCTGCTTGGCAAAAGGCGCTGCATAATCCCAGGAAGAATGGGCGGCATCGGGACGGTTACGCCGGATCAGCTTCTTAGAAGCAGTATATATTACGGTTGAAATAACTAGGGCCTTGGCGCCTGTAAGACCCGCAGATGCTATTTTGGGTTGTCGGGTAATCGCTCCTACTGCATACATGGCCGGGAATAAATAGAGCCCGTAAGTATTGCCGAAAGGTTCTACTACTTTCGCAACACTTTCTATGCCGGCAGACCGGTTGCGTTGTACTACATTGCGTATTTCCCAGTCGGCAAGTAGCATGGCACCCGTGCCCGCAGCTAATAATGAAAAACGCGTCCAGTCTTTTTTGTCCCAATGTGCAGGCCTGGAAAGTGTATAGGTTAAAGCCGGTATAAAACTTTTAAAATAGTCTTTATTGAGTTTATAATAAGCGGTACTGATGCTATCGGTACTAGCAGGGTAGCTTAGGCTGTCGCCTGATGTAATATTGGCGGCGCTACTGTCTCTTTGTGCTGCTGCCAGCTGGCTAAAGAAAATACAAACGATCAAAAATAACTGTTGCAAACGAAAACGATCCCCCATTCCTGATTATTTCAATTACAAATATACAGGATGCTCCAACACAACATACTATAGCCTCGTTGAGCCAGCGCACTAAGATCGCTACCAGCTACAGTTAATATACGGTCACTCTAAGTTAAATAATCAGTGGGGGTGAACTGGCATCCCCTTTAACTTTGAGTGATTCATAAACCTATTTGTATCATGATCAGATTTTTAACGATAGCCTGCTGCCTGTTTTTTTCAAGTACAGTCCTTGCGCAAAGCGATACCGCATTAATACAGGTTGATCTTCAGAAGGAGGTTGGCAATATGCAGCCCCTTTGGGCCTGGTTTGGTTATGATGAGCCCAATTACACTTATATGGAAGATGGCAAAAAACTGTTGAGCGAAATTGCCGCTCTCAGCTCCGTTCCGGTGTATGTGCGTACCCATTCATTAATGGTGACCGGAGATGGCAAAGCTGCGCTCAAATGGGGTAGTACCAATATGTATACAGAAGATGCGGCAGGTAATCCGGTATATAGCTGGACTATTGTAGATAGCATATTCGACACTTATATCAGGAGAGGTATGAAGCCGCTGGCCCAGATTGGTTTTATGCCCGAAGCGTTGTCAACCCATCCCCAACCTTACCGGCATTACTGGAAGCCGGGAGATCAATACAGTGATATCGTTACAGGTTGGGCTTATCCCCCTAAAGATTACAACAAGTGGGCAGAGCTGGTATTTCAGTGGGTAAAGCACTGTGTGGACCGGTATGGTAAAACAGAAGTGGAAAGCTGGTATTGGGAGGTATGGAACGAGGCAGACGGGTATTACTGGAAAGGAACGAGGGATGAGTTTTTTAAATTGTATGACTATGCTGCAGATGCGGTGAAAAGGGCATTGCCAACAGCTCGTATAGGCGGCCCTAACACTACGGGCGGCGCCATGAAATGGCTGGATGCTTTTATAAAGCATTGTCTTTATGAAAAAAATTATGCCACTGGCAAAACAGGAGCTCCATTGGATGTGCTTCTTTTTCATGCCAAAGGATCGCCAAAGCTCGTTAATGGAGTGGTTGTAATGAGTATCCGTAACCAGTTACGCAATATAGAAGATAACTTCCGGGTGATTGCCCGGTATCCCGAATTAAAAAATCTACCGGTGATCCTGGGCGAAAGCGATCCCGAAGGTTGTGCAGCCTGTGGTATGGCTACCGATCCGCAAAATGCTTATCGTAACGGTACCATGTATTCCAGCTACACAGCTGCATCATTTGCCCGGAAATATGAACTGGCGCAGCGATACAACATAAACCTGATCGGAGCAGTAACCTGGGCCTTTGAATTCGAGGATCAGCCGTGGTTTTATGGTTTTCGTGACCTGGCTACCAACGGCGTTGATAAGCCGGTGCTCAATGTTTTCAGAATGTTTGGTATGATGCAAGGGAAACAGGTAGCTGCAGAAAGTAACCGGCGTTATGCTTTGCAGGAGGTACTCGATTCCAGTATTCGTCGTGCAGCTACCGATATCGGAGCGCTCGCATCTAAAGACCCGCATTCAGCGGCAGTAATGATCTGGAACTATCATGATGCTGATGAAAAAGGCAGCACGGCGCCTGTATATCTTTCAATAAGCAAACTGCCTGTCAAAAAAATAAAGCTGACCCATTATCGTATAGATGATGCTTTTAGTAACGCTTATGAGCATTGGAAGAAAATGGGATCACCCCGGCAACCTGGTGCAGCACAGGTAAAGGCCCTCGAGCAGTTTGGACAATTGCAATCCATCGAATCTAAAAATATCAATGTTCCCGCAAATGGAAAAATCGACACCCGCATTATATTGCCAAGGCAGGGTGTGTCTTTTATAAAACTGGAATGGTAGTAAAAGGGTTGTAAGCAGCATCGCGGTGATGAGGCTGTTTTGAGGCTGGGAGGAACAGGACAACTAAGGCAGGCCGGCGTTTATTTTCGTAATAAGGAAGAAAATAAATTGAGATCTGAAAAGAAACCGTCTTAAATGGAAATAACTCATAATAGCGGCAGCGTAGTTGTTGGCGCAAGTATACAACTTTTGTGGCCGCAAACATCGAGACAATGGGCTCAAAACTACCAATGAGTCGGAATAGCTGGGACTGAGAACTAAAGCTAAGGTTGTCATCTATAAGCCGTGAACCGCTGGGAATGGATAACGAAAAATTTAAGCAACAACTTCGCTTCACGATTCAGGTTTTATAAAATCACCTGTATCCGCTGGCAACAGCCAAATGGTTTGTAGAAATCATAGAAAGCAACTCCCGGGTGTGTTTCAGGGTTGCTGGTTCAAACAAAAATGCCCGGTAAGAACAGGTAAATCCGTTCAAACCAGGCAAGGGCTATGAGGGCTGCACAAAGAACTGGTAATCGTGCAGTGAAAAAAACGGGATTTTTCCCGTTTTTTAGAGTTGTTAATGCTACTGCCAGCAGCCGGTATATCGGTTTTATTTCGCTTATCTCATTGAGGCATGACATTTGCCCTTGTACCAGTAAAAACAAAAGTCGTCACCAGGCGAGTGCCCTAAACCGCTTTTACTATGCCCGAAACCCTTACAGAAGCCGGATCCTGTTTGTCTTCTGTCGAATCAAATAATGGAGTATTGCCTCCTGCTACTTATGTTATTAGTATCCCCTCCAGGGAGGTAATTTATAATAATGTTGATGTACGTATCTCACTTGGATTTAGTGAGCAGGAGCTGACATCTATGTCCAATGCATATAGCTTTTCACTTTATCATCCTGAAGATTATTCAAAGATCCGGAGCTTTTATACGAATTGGCAGCATGTTAATGATCAGCAACAGCAATCTGTTCTGTACAGACACCAGGACCGTTGGGGTAGATGGGTATCCCTTTATGCAAAAGGCAGGGTTTTGAAGAGAGACGATCGTGGTAAGGTGTGCCAGTTACTGGTCACCGTTGAAAAAATAAACCAACAACAACCGGGTACTGAATGGGGCGATGTCCGGGAAAATGTGCAGCAAACAGTTGATAAATACCGGACCTTATTTCGTAATATGGATGAAGGGTATTGTATTATTCAAATGCTGTATAATGAGGAAGGGCTCCCGGATAACTGGCGGTTTATAGAAGTAAATCCTGCATTTGAACGACATAATGGTTTGGTTAATGCAACCGGGAAAACAATCCTCGAAGTAACACCCGGTATTGAACCGGTTTGGTTTAATATCTATGGTAAAGTAGCAGACACTGGTGAAAGCATTCGTTTTGAACAACGGTCGGATGCTTTTCAGCGAACTTTTAATTTATATGCTTTCCGCGTAGGGGTACCGGAGGAGCGCAAGGTGGCGGTTTTGTTTACCGATATCACTGCGCAGAAAACGTCGGAGGAGGCATTACGGAAGAGCGAGGAGCATAACAGGGCTATTGTAAACCAGACAAGCGTTGGCATTTTTGGCGCCGACCTTGATGGGTATATTACTTTCTTAAATGAAAAAGCTTCCCGGCTTTTCGGGCTAAAGAAGAATGAAGGGGTTGGCATCAATATACTGGATATAACGGTTCCCGAATTCAGAGAAGCTACGATACATAAATTCGGTAAACTGGTAGCTGAGGGCATATCCTTTGAGTCTGAAAAGCTCATGTTTCGTAAAGGTGGTTCCGAATTTTGGGCGAACGTGAGTGTATCCGGCATTTCAGATCAACAGGGGGATATAAAGTCTGTAGTGGCAGTTGTTATTGATATTACGCAACGTAAAGCTGCTGAAACGGCTTTACGCGAAAGTGAACAGCAGTTAAAAGAGTTGCTTCGGCTAAAAGATGATTTTATTGGTATCGCCAGTCATGAACTGAAAACACCGGTTACCAGTATGAAAGCCTATGCTGAGATCGTTAAAGAAAGTATGGAGCAACTGGGCGATAAGCAAAACAGCTACCTGCTTTCGCGTTTGAATCAGCAGATAGACCGGCTTATGACATTGATCAGGCATTTACTGGATACCAGCCGCATCTCTGAAGGTCAATTACAATTGGTTATGGAAGATGTAGATCTTAATAGTTTATTACTGGAGCGGGTGGATGAGATCAAACGAACTACCGGACACCAGTTTGTCTG
This sequence comes from Paraniabella aurantiaca, assembly GCF_050309965.1. Lineage (NCBI taxonomy): Bacteria > Pseudomonadati > Bacteroidota > Chitinophagia > Chitinophagales > Chitinophagaceae > Paraniabella > Paraniabella aurantiaca. The sequence continues at coordinate 1,244,486 of NZ_JBLOSY010000002.1, forward strand.
TCACCTGGGAAAACTCCCACTGGTGTTGGGCGACAGGGAGCGTCTGGCCCAGGTAATGACCAACCTGTTGTCGAACTCGGTAAAGTATGCACCGGTTCAAACCACAATCACCGTTTCTTCTGAACTGGAGGAGCATGCGGTGAGAATTACAGTACAGGATGAAGGTCCCGGCATAACGGTAGCAGACCAGGAAAAGATTTTCGAAAAATTCTTTCGCAGCAGAACTAAAGCCATGAGCACTTACCAGGGAATGGGATTGGGACTATATATTACAGCTCAGATCATACAAAAGCATGGAGGTGAGCTGGGTGTGCAAAGCGACGATGGGCACGGCGCTGCTTTTTCGTTTACACTTCCGCTTAATAAGGAAACAATTACGTAGGAAGTGTTGAAAGAAGTCCCTGAAAAAAATGTTAAAAGCCATCACTATAGCTTTTATGGTACAGTACTTGGCATAATAAGATAAGTAACCGTGACATAAAAACGGATTTTATTAACCTATAAATTTTATAACTATGAGTAAGTTTACAGACCAGGTAAAAGGGAACTGGAACGTGGTAAAAGGAAATTTAAAACAGAAATGGGCCGATCTTACGGATGATGACCTGTTATATGAAGAAGGGCAAGAAGACGAGGTGATCGGTCGTATTCAAAAACGTACAGGCGAAACAAAGGAAGATATCAACAGGTTTATTGATGATCTGAAGTTTGATTAATATTATTTCGCCAGTTATTTTAATGCTCCTCTGCTGAGGGGCATTTTTTTGGTTTTTATTTTTACTGAGCCCAAAGTATAGAAAAATTATTATACTTGTGTACGCTTGGCACGATCCTCTGATTGGTTAACTAAAATAGATAATGCCACATGTAAGTCATTTAAGTTAGCTGGCTGAATATATCGGGACTGTTACCATGAAGCGGGAGCCCTGTAATATTGTTTGTTTACGGGGATGCAATTCCTTTTGATGATAAAAATAGCACCAGCTAAACAGAAATAAATGATTGCTCATAAAAGAAGAGATGGTTTTTTGGGGCAACGGATGATTATGTTGCCGCCGCATTTACTAAAAAGTGCCATCAAACAAAATCCACTTTTATCCCAGCTTTATATCAGCCAGATAGGGTATTTTCCTAAGGCTTCTTTTCATTACAGAGAAAGACGCAACGGGTGTTCTGATAATATTCTAATTTATTGTCAGCAAGGCAAAGGATGGTATGTGTTAGGAAAAGATTATTATGAAGTCAAAGCTAATGAATACGTGATTTTACCGGCGGGTTCCCGTTATATGAGGTATGGTGCAGATGAGCAGGATCCCTGGACGATACTATGGGTGCATTTTAGTGGGTCTCTGCTAAAAGAATTAAACCAGCTTTTTGCTATTACCAGTTCAAGCGGTGCAAAGCCAATACCTTTTAATGAAAAGATAATTGAAACATGGGAAACCATGTACCGGAGCCTGGAAATGGGATACACCATTCCTAATATATGTAATGCTAACTTCTTGCTATACCCATTCGTCGCGAGTTTTGTTTTTTCGGGACTTAATTTTTCGGGTACTCCCGATACATTGTCGGCCAAAGATGTATTAATTGCCGAAACAATCAGGGATATGAAATTAAACCTCAACAGGGCACTCACTGTTTCTGAAATGGCCGCCAGGCAATCTATATCAGCCTCCTATCTTACGCAAATGTTTAAGTCAGCTACAGGCAGATCTCCCATGGATTATTTTATACAATTGAAAATGCAGGTGGCCTGCAAGCTGCTTCATAACAGTAATATGAAGATCAAAAATGTGGCCCTGGAGGTCGGCTACCAGGACCCATATTATTTTTCCAGGATTTTTAAAAAGTATATGACCATGTCGCCCGAACTGTACCGGGAAGCTGGCTGGAAAGAAATGGGACTCAAAGAATAGCTCGCCCGGTTGCGTTGTAATCTTAAGCTTTTTTTTTGAGTGTATAGTAAGGACAGCGCTTACAGCATTTATGCTGTACTAAGAGCCTGTTTAAAAATAAAATGTAAAAAAGAATATGGGCATTGTTAAACGGTGGTAACATATTTCTTTGAGTTACTTAATGTTAAAGATATAAACAACGTTCGGAAACTGAGAGACCATTCGGGTTTATAAAGACTTTCTTGCCTGCATTGGCCGATTCCGGACAGCAAAATATCTTATCAGCCAGGTGTTGACGCGCGCTACTGAAAAGCATACCGGGTGTGCGTTGTAGCATTTTTTTATTTTTCCGAATGAATGCTACAACATTGTAGCAAACTTCCTGGGAGCATTTTTAACCTGCTACAAAAGGAAATGCTACAAAATAACGGAGCCCGTATGCTGAGATGATTTTATCCCTTCAAAATACTAATGGAATCTTCTGAAGAAATGGTCAAATTATCTGTTGTAAGTATCTTAATAAAACATTTTTAAGCAGGCTCTAAATCCGCCGGTCTTATTTTAATTCCGGAATTTCCCCCGGAAAGTTTTTTGTTTTTATAAACAGGGAAGTGGAAGCTCCGCACTTGTATTGTCCATTAAATGGCTTTACTGCCATAGAGATGGAAGTACAATGATTGTTTTCAATCCCGTATTTATAACAATTTTTAATTGTCATTTTGTCAAAAAAAGTAGAATAATATAGGTAAATAGTAATAAAATCCATTTAAATAGCGGTTTTTATAACAGAAACAGGGCTTTTTCGTTCCCCGGGGCTTTGCTTTGATGTATAACCTGGTCGGGTTATCAATTATGGGATTATCCATCTAAAATGACGGTTGTACTATTTCCTTTCCAGGGTTGATCGAATTACTTTGTAACTGCTTAAACTTAATACTAACTTCTAACGATTATTTACATGATTGCTTTAAACAATGTCTTCAGCGTGTTGAAGATGGCTATGGTATTGGTTTTTTCTATCGGTGTGCTGCCCGCACTCTGCCAGAAAAAGATCACGGTTGTTGGTACTGTAACAGACTCATCCCTTGCACCGCTGGCAAATGTGAGCATAACTGTTCAGGGAAGCAGTGCAGGCACTCAAACCGACAATAACGGCCGGTTTGTTATAGATGCGCAGGCTGGCAGCACGCTTATTTTTTCCGCGGTATCATATAATGACTATCGGTATAAGATAGGTACAGAGGTGGCTGCCAACGTTAATATTACCCTGCTTCCCAAAGTGATATCTGCAGATGACGAGGTCATTGTAACGGCCTATGGAAAAAAGGTAAGGCGGGAGTCGGTCACCGGATCTGTATCTACTATTAAACCAGATCAGTTGCGAACACCTGCATCCAACCTTACTGCAGCGCTGGCCGGTCAGGTGGCCGGTGTAATTGGGTTTCAAAGCAGCGGGCAGCCGGGTTTTGATAATGCAGACTTTTTTGTGCGAGGGGTTACCTCTTTTGGGTTTAGACAAAACCCTCTTATTTTGATAGATAATATTGAACTGACTACAGATGATCTTGCACGTTTACAGGTAGATGACATCGCCGAATTTTCCATATTAAAAGACGCCAGTGCTACTGCACTTTACGGCTCACGCGGCGCCAATGGAGTAATACTGGTTACTACTAAACGGGGGAAAGTAGGTAAGCCCAGTTACAGCGTACGTTATGATAACTCTCTGTCCACACCAACCCAGAACCTTGAATTAGCAGACCCGATTACTTACATGAAGCTGCATAATGAAGCCCAGCTTACAAGAAATCCTAACCAGGTGCCCCAGTTCAGCGCAGACAAGATCTATTTTACACAACGTACGCTGGAGGGGGCACCCGACGGTAATCCTTATGTTTACCCCGCGGTAGATTGGGTAGATCTGATGTTCCAGAAGTTTTCCCGAACCCAAAAGGTAAACGCCAGTGTGGCCGGTGGAAGTGAGGCCACACAGTATACCGTATCCGGTTCTTATAGCCAGGACAATGGCCTTTTGCGCGAGAGTGATCAGAATATTTTTAAGGGAGGGATCAAATTCAAAAACTATCAGTTACGGTCGAACGTAGATATTAACCTTACCAAGATCACCAAATTGAGTGTTGATCTCTGGGGAACGTTTAATGATTACCAGGGACCCATTACTGATGATGCCAATGGTTTTGCTACCGATTTATACTTTATGGCTACACACAGCAGCCCTGTGCTTTTCCCGGCCTACTATGCGCCCGATAAGGTCAATGAACAGACAAAGCATATTTTGTTTGGTAATTTTAACGGGGCATCTCCTAACAGAGAGGGCACTATATTTTTGCCTACACAGGGAGTAGGATACCCCAATCCCTATGCCCAGATGATGCGTGGTTACCGCACTATGAATAGCTCCCGCCTCAGTGCTACGCTGCGGCTGAATCAGAACCTGGATATGATTATCAAAGGCCTGAGCTTCAGCGGTTTTTTCTCCACCAACCGTTTTGCGCAGGTATCTTATAGTATGACCTATAATCCTTTTTACTATACAGTAGGTTCTTACGACCGGGCTACCAATGAATATACGCTTTTTCAGCTGAATAAGGTATCGGGATTGCCTTTTTCCGGCGGGCGGGCTTCCGGCTCCAATGGTGTGCCTACCGAATACCTGGCTATATCAGCGGGCGACCGGGCATCCAGTTCCTTTATACAAATGCAGGGAATATTGAACTACGACCGGAGTTTTGGTGATCATAATGTAAATGGATCTTTAGTGGTAAACCGGCAACAAAATTTAAACCCTGCAAACGTCACTGATTTTTCGAGAGTGTTACCCAGCAGAAACCTGACTTATGCCGGCAGCGCCCGTTACGGGTACCGGAATAAATATAACCTGCAGTTCGATTTCGGTTATAACGGTTCAGAAAGATTTGATCCTTCACACCGGTTTGGTTTCTTTCCGAGTGTTTCGGCGGGATGGGTGATCAGCAAGGAACAATTTTGGGAGCAAAGTTCTATCAGTTCTGTGATCACTATGCTGAAATTACGAGGCAGTTACGGGATGTCTGGTAATGATGATATCAGCTCTCAAAGGTTTTTTTATATTTCTAACGTAAACCTGGAAAACTCTGCTGCAGGCGCTTCCTTTGGTACTAATAACGGGTACAGCAGACCCGGCGTTACGATTAATGGTTATCCCAACCCGGAAATATCATGGGAGATCAGTAAAATTCAAAACTATGCCATTGAATTTACTTTGTTCAAGTCCCTTGATTTTATAGGTGAGTACTGGACCAGGAAAACGACAGATATCCTGCAGACCCGGCAAATACCCAACAGTTTTGGATTGGAAACAAATCTTAGCGGTAACCTGGGCAAGGCAACTTCGAAGGGGGTAGATCTTACACTAAATTATAAAAAGTCATTTTCGAAGGATTTGAATATCGTGATTATGACCAATGGTACTTATGCCGCAGGCAGATATGATTATTTTGAAGAGGCAGACTATGGAGCCGAATACTGGAGAAAACGAACCGGCCAGAACCTTGGTCAGCGTTGGGGTTATATTGCCGAGCGTTTGTTTGTGGATGATAAAGAAGCTGCAGCCTCTCCTAAACAATTATTTGGATCTTCTGGGTTAGGTGCCCGGGGTGGGGATATCAAATACAGGGATATAAACCAGGACGGAATCATCAATAGCGCCGATATGGTACCGATTGGTTTGCCCAACAGTCCTCAGATTAACTATGGTTTCGGCCTTACCGTTAATTATAAAAATTTTGATCTGGGTCTTAGGTTTACAGGACAGGCACGGGCCTCTCTTTATATGTACCCTGACCAGATCAGCCCTTTTATCAGGGATTTTACTGTACAGGGTGGAAGCAACATTGTGGGTGCGCCCGCTCAGATCTTAAAAGCATTTGCTGACGATCATTGGTCAGAAGATAATCAGAATATGTATGCGCTATATCCCAGGTTGGGCACGCTTCCTTCTGAAATCGCCAATAATACGCAGAGCAGCACCTGGTGGTTGCGGAGTGGTAGTTTGTTGCGGTTAAAGTTCGCTGAACTCGGATATAGTCTTCCGCAAAGGTGGTTAAGGAAGGGGAACTTTAGAGGAGCCCGTATTTACTTCAGCGGCACCAACCTGGTACGGTTCAGCAGTTTTAAACTATGGGAGCCGGAGCTATCCATCAACACCAGCGGCAACAGGCCTTACAGCGCCTTTAACTATCCGCTCTTAAGAGCATACAATTTAGGTATCAATATCCAACTATAAAACCCTGGAGAGCAGCATATATGAAAAAGAATCATTTACTCTTTACTTTAGCTATTGCGCTATTTACTTTTACGATAGCAGGATGCAAAAAATTCTTAGATGTAGTACCTCCCAACATCGGCACATTGGAATATGCGTTCCGCAACCGGGATGAGGCTGAAAAATACCTTTTTACCTGCTATAGTACCCTGCAGCAGGGATCCGGAATGCTCAGTGATCCATGGTTTGCATCGGGTGGAGATCTGGTATTGCCACAGGAATACCTCGGGTCTATCGGCTACTCGGCTCCTGGTCTTCAATTGGTAAAAGGAAATGTACAAAATAAAGACAACCCGGTGCTCAATTACTGGGATGGTGGCAACAGCGCAACGGCGAGTTACTTTGACGCTATTCGTCGTTGTAACACTTTCCTGGAAAATGTAGACAAGCCGTTCGATCTTACAGTTTCTGAAAAAGAGCGTTGGGTAGCCGAGGTTAAATTTTTGAAAGCCTATTATCATTTCTTCCTGGCAAAATTATATGGTCCCATTCCTATCGTTCGTAATAACCTGCCGGTAACGGCGCCAACAGAGGCTACCCGTTCAAAAAGGGAACCGGTTGATTCGGTGCTCGCCTATGCAGTGCAATTGCTGGATGAGGCAACTCCCAACCTGCCGGTACAGATCAGCAACCTGGATCAGGAGCTGGGGCGCATCACCCAGGTAATAGCCAAATCTGTAAAGGCACAGGTGTTGGTAGCAAGGGCGAGCCCGCTGTTTAACGGCAACCCGGATTATGCCAACTTTAAAAATAAAGACGGATCTCCACTCTTTTCCGCAGCTGTAAATAATAGCTTATGGGCCGAGGCTGCACAAGCCTGTAAGGAAGCCATTGATCTGGCAGAATCTATAGGACTTGGCTTGTATACTTTCATTATTCCGAGTAATGTAACGCTATCACTTACCGATTCTTTGAAAAAGGAAATGAGCTTCAGAGGTGCTGTTACCGAAGAGTGGGACAAAAACAAAGAACTGATATGGGCTCTCAACGGCATTTTCCCTCATCAGGAAAGAATGCATGCCAAGTTAGTAGCCAATTCGGTTAATAACAGGGGTATGAATACCATCGTGAGTCCTTTCGGTGTTACAGATCTTTTCTATACCAATAATGGCGTACCTATTACGGAAGATCGTACCTGGGATTATGCCAACCGGTTTGATCTGCAAAGCGGCGATGCAGCCCATCAATACTATTTGCAACAAAACTATCAAACAATTAAAAATAATTTTAACCGGGAAGTGAGGTATTACGCCAGTTTTGGATTTGATGGAGGTAAATGGGCGGGCAATGCCATTTTGAGCAACACCAGCAGCTCTATCCTGAGTGTGCAGGGAAAAGGAGTGGGTAGCAGATCGGGCGCCGGGAGTAAGGAGGCTGGAAATGTCTTTGGCATTTGGCCTAAAAAATTATGTCATTGGCGTACCATTTTTCCTGCTGTAGGTACAGGTATTACCATCTTCAATTATCACCTGCCGCTTATACGTATGGCTGATCTTTACCTATTATATGCCGAGTGTTTAAATGAAGCCAACGGGCCTTCGCAGGAAGTGTATGCATACCTTGACAGGATAAGAGCCCGTACGGGCTTAAAGGGAGTAGTAGAATCCTGGGCTAATTACTCTAATAACCCGGGTAAGCCTTTAAATAAAAATGGACTGAGGCAGATCATACACCGCGAACGCCGTATCGAGCTTTGTATGGAAGGCCAGGCTGGCTGGGATTTAAGAAGATGGAAAGAATATATTGAAGCTGCGGCTACACCCATACAGGGCTGGAGTGTAGATCAGTCGGAGTCCAACCGTTACTACCAGTTAATCACTTTCTATGTGCCATCTATTTCAATAAAAGATTACCTGTGGCCTGTTTCAATGCAGGAGATGCTGGTCAATCAAAACCTTGTTCAAACCCCTTATTGGTAGCGGTAGGCATTAAGCTACCGCACTATCGATGAACAACAGATGCTTTTTTTGAACAAACTATTCAATACAAAATAACAATGATACACATAAAAAATATTCATACCTGCTCTCTTATTTTGACCGTCAGTGTATTGATGATGCTTATTTCCTGTAGTAATAAAAACGGGTTTATAGAACCGGTTTCTACGGACATGACAAAGCCGGATCCCATCACCAACTACAGGGTATCTAATTTTAACGGTGGAGCGTACATCATTTACGATCTGCCTAAATCAAATAATATACTCTATGTAAAAGCAAAGTATTATTTAGGCGATGGTACGGACAGGCCTGCAGAAACCCGTTCCAGTTATTTTTCTGACACGACAATGGTTGAAGGATTTGCAGATGCAAAAGAATATGAAGTGAAATTAACAGTGGTTAGCAGGGCCAATGTAGAGTCGGAGCCTATTACGGTAAAAGTAAAACCGCTGACGCCTGTTTATCGCTTAATAGCTGCAAATCTGACCATGGTGCCTGATTTTGCAGGAGTAAGGATAGAGGCGAATAATGAGTACAAAAAAAACGTGGGTGTTGTATTCCTTGATGATGCATTAGGAGGGGGGTATAGTATCCGGCAGCAGACGGTTACCGATTTCCCGCTTATTTCTTTTGCGGTCAGAGGCTATGATACTATCCCTAAAGTGTATGCTGCTTATATTACAGATAAATGGGGCAACAAATCAGACACGATACGTTCTACCGTTAAACCATTATTTGAAAAACAACTGAACAAAGGAGGTTTTAAAGCGTATCAACCGGGTGATGATATAATGCTTCACGCTACATATCCCATATCTAACTTATTTGATACATTATCCAACGGTGGCCCTAATACGGGTTCGTTCTGGCATACGGATAACAAAGTGGGTGAAATGCCGGTATGGTGCACTTTTACAACAGGTACTTATGCAAAACTAAGTCGCTTTAGATTGATGCCGAGGAATTTTGACGTATTCACTCATAACAATCCCAAGCTGTTTTCTTTATGGGGTACCGATTCGGAAAGGCCGGGACCCTTCACGCCGCCCCTGTTTGCAGAGGAAGGTACAAAGATCGGAGAGTGGGAAAACCTGGGCAATTTTTCGTTTAATGACCCATTATCCGGCGCTGCCCGAAATGCAGCTACACAGGCTGACAAGGATGAAGCCCTGAAAGGGCAGGAGTTTACGGTACGCTTCAATGCTCCTAAAGTAAGGATTATTCGTATGGTAGTATCAGAAACCATGGCCAGGACCATTCAGGGCAATGCCGCCGATCTTACATTCTGGGGCGATGAAAGATAACGGAAGCCGCTTCCGGGTTCTACATAAATTGTATGATGATATAAATAATATAAAATGAAAATCAGATTCGGATATCTCATTCTTGGTCTCTTCTTTTTTGTGGGCTGCGAAAAAGATCAGTATAAATACAAAAAATTTCTGGACAATAAAGAAGTGGTATATGCCGGGCTTGCAGAAAAGCCCATTGCCAGGAGCGGCAACCTGCGCGTACAGCTTGAGTGGCAAAAAAGTATTGACCCTTCGGTTGTTTCTTATATGATTTACTGGAACAATAATGGAGATTCGTCACGGGTACCCGCTACGGCAATCAATACAGACGGACTCTATAAGTATATGATTACAGGGCTTCCTGAATATGTACAAAGCTTTAATATCGTAACAGTCGATGATAGGGGAAACCGGTCTATTGGCCAGTCCTTAAATGCTGTCAGGGTTTTTGGTCCCTTTTATACTGCTTCTTTAACCAATCAACGATTGAATACACGGAGATTTTTTGGAACCGATTCGGTGAGAATGTTTTTCTTAAAAATGGATAGCACTAAAGTATTTTCCAGGATCCGCTATTATAAAAATGACAATTCCCTGGATAGTGTCACTTTTTTGAGTGACTCTGTAACTATAAAGTCATTTAAGCCGGGAACCAAACCTGCAATTCAATCCTACTTCAAACCTGCTGCAACAGCTATCGATACATTCAAAACATTACAGGCCGATAGCTTGCTGGCATTTTAAATACTTTACATTTCTATCAACAATCATTAACCTTATATCCTCATTATTCTTTAAACTACTATAAGATGATACTAAAAAAAATTATTGTTTCATTTTTACTTATTAGTAATATGGCTGCCTATGCCCAAACTAAAAGTATTACCAACGAAACCGCCGGGCAAAAAACAGCACGAATGAAATGGTTTACCGACGCGCGGTTTGGAATGTTTATTCACTGGGGGTTATACGCTTTACCTGGCCGGCACGAGTGGGTAAAGCAGCGCGAGCGACTGACAACAGAACAGTATGAGCAATACTTCGATAATTTTAATCCCGATCAGTTCGATCCGAAAAAATGGGCGAGCGAGGCGAAGGCAGCTGGGATGAAGTATGCAGTGTTAACAACCAAACATCATGAGGGCTTTTGCTTATTCGATTCAAAGTATACCGATTATAAGTCTACCAATACAGCGGCTAAAAGAGACCTTGTAAAAGAATTCGTAGATGCGTTTCGTGCCGAAGGACTTAAAGTTGGATTTTATTATTCATTGATAGACTGGCATCATCCCGATTTTACTGTTGATCGTATACATCCGCAAAGAGAGCGGAATAAAAATGAATGGTCGGAAAATGAAAAACGCGACACGGCCTACTACCAAAACCTGAACAAAGGAAAAGATATGAGCCGGTACCGCAAGTATTTGAAAGACCAGCTTACCGAGTTATTAACCAAATACGGTAAAATAGATATTTTGTGGATGGATTTCTCTTACCCCGGAGCTCAGGGTAAAGGCAGGAATGATTGGGGTTCCATAGATCTTCTCAAAACTGTAAAAAAATTACAACCCCATATTATCATCAACAACCGGTTGGATTTAAATGAGTATACCGATGGCTTTGATTTTGAAACGCCTGAACAGGTGAAGCCCAATGAGCTGTTGAAGTATAAAGGTAAGTACTGGGAAACATGCCAGACATTTTCTGGTTCATGGGGCTATTACCGGGATGAGCACAGCTGGAAAACCCAACGCCAGTTGCTGGATCTGCTGATCACTTCTGTTGCCAATGGTGGTAACCTTATATTGAATGTAGGACCTACCGCCCGCGGCGAATTCGACTATCGCGCTAACAAGGCATTAGATAGCCTGTCGTATTGGATGCATGCGAATAGCCGTTCTGTTTACCATTGCACTTACCCGCCTGATGAATTAAAGCTTCCCACTGAAATGAATACACGCCTTACTTATAATCCTGTTACCGGCAAGCTTTATATACATTTATTTAATTACCCCTCAGATGGTAAATTGGTGCTGCCGGGCTACAAAGGAAAAGTAAAGTATGCGCAACTACTCAATGATGCGTCTGAAGTACAGTTTACCACTACAGGATTTGACATGGAACTTAAACTGCCCCGGGAAAAGCCGCCCTACGAAGTTCCGGTTATCGAATTAAATACAAAATAAGGATACTTTTAGGGAGTATTCATGACGGAAAAAACAAATGCACAACATCAGATTTTTATGTATGAAAAAATGGAGGATTATCTGGCTGAACTATGCAGCAACAGTTTTTTGTAATGTGCTGTTTTTTCAACTACAGGCGCAAAACGTAAAAGAGCCTGCACCGGTATATCCTGTACCAACAGAGGCTCAATTGAAATGGCATGAAATGGAAATGAATGCGTTTATTCATTTTACCATCAATACTTTTACTGACAAGGAATGGGGTTATGGCGATGAAAACCCGGCTTTGTTCAATCCATCGGGTGTAGACGCGCCACAATGGGTAGCTGAATTAAAAAACGCCGGATTCAAAGGATTAATCCTTACGGCCAAACATCATGATGGGTTTGCATTGTGGCCTTCAAAATACACCAGTCACTCTATAAAAAACAGTCCTTACAAAAATGGAAAAGGGGATATCGTAAAAGAGTTGAGCGACGCTGTAAAAAAGGGCGGATTGAAATTGGGGTTATACTTGTCCCCCTGGGATAGAAATCATGCTGATTACGGAACCGGGTCTTATATCACCTATTACCGCAAACAGCTCAGCGAGCTGGTTAAAAATTACGGACCTCTTTTCGAAATATGGTTTGACGGGGCCAACGGGGGAGATGGGTTTTATGGCGGCAGGAGAGAAGCACGAAAGATAAACGGGGCTACTTATTATAATTGGCCCGCAACAATAAGAATGGTAGATAGTATTCAGCCCAAACCACAGATCCTGTTTTTTAGCGATGCGGGCCCCGATATCAGGTGGGTAGGCAATGAAGAAGGCCATGTAGGTAAAACCAATTGGAATAATATTACACCCGACACCCTGTATGCGGGCAAAAGTGGAATCAATAGTTTGCTGAATACGGGGTCCGAAAATGGCACCCAATGGATACCCGCGGAAACAGATGTTTCTATAAGATCAGGATGGTTTTATCACACCCGGGAAGATGCAAAAGTGAAAACGCCGGAGAAGCTATTCGATATCTATCTTTCATCTGTTGGCAGAGGCTCCACTCTGTTACTGAATATACCTCCGGACAGGACTGGCAGGTTTCATGAAAACGATGTGGCTTCATTAAGAGGATTTAAAGAACTGTTGAATCGCCGGTTAGGAACTAACCTGGCAAAGAAAAGTAAAGTAACTGCCAGCAATACACGTGGTAAAAATCCTCGCTTTGCCGGGTCCGCAATGACTGACGGGAATAAAGAAACCTATTGGGCTACTGATGACGGGGTTACCAGTGCCAGCTTTGAAATAGAATTAGATAATCAAAAAACCGTTCAATATATATTATTACAGGAATATATACGCCTTGGGCAGCGTGTAAAGAGCTTTACAATTGAGGCATTACAAGGGAGCGATTGGAAGTTGTTAGCTGAAGAAACAACCATCGGGTATAAGCGAATAGTAAATGTAACGCCGGTTACTACTCAAAAAATAAGGGTTACTATTACAGCGTCCAAAGCCTGCCCCCTTATTTCTAATGTAGAGGTTTTTTAGTTTAAGTACATATTGGAACATGCGAACTGATAAAAGGGAGAAGAGGTAATACTACTTCTCCCTATATCGGTTCGTTCTATAATTATGCATGAAACAATTGAACGAACCAGGAAGGGAAGACGTAAGGTTTTAAATAGTGCCGGGATAACATGGGAGTACAGTTTGTTACAATGCTAATACTTCTTTTATGAAAGCCACTTGCGCCGGATTGATCTTTTGCATGGCTTCTGTTGCGGTAAACCATTCCCATCGGTCTACCTCGGGAATTTGTATCTGTTTGCCCGAACGTGGCGGCCATTCCAGTTGAATTAAATTACTGTTGCAGTTGTCTGTTGCTATATCTCCCTCCATTGCCCAGGCTTTCACCCATTTGCCGCTTTTCTGACGGATTGGGGTAAGTGGCATAAAATTTCCATCAATCTCTTTACCGGTTTCCTCTTTAAATTCTATGCGGGCGCGTTCTAAGGGATCTTCATCTTTTTCTGTTTCTCCTTTAGGTATTGACCAGGCACCTGCATCTTTATGTTTCCAAAATGGACCTCCAGGATGTACGAGGAAGAAATAAGTATTGCCTTGCAGCTTTTTATATAGTAGTATACCGGCGCTTGTTTTCATATATGCTATTTTTTATCCTTGCTTTTGAGTTGAGACAGATTTTGATCTATACGTGTGATTAATTTCATAAGACAAGTAGCTCTCAACTACAGGCAACGAAAATATGATTTGTAACTCTGATGTCTTACCTGATCACTTCATGGTTTACAAAGCAAACTGCATCCGTTGTATTCTTACTGCGTTGAGAATGGCCAGCAACGCAACCCCTACATCGGCAAAAACTGCTTCCCACATAGTAGCCAGCCCGCCTGCCCCAAGAATAAGCACTATGCCTTTAACCACGAAGGCCAGCGTTATATTTTGCCAAACAATCTTTTTGGTCTGCCTGCCAATATTAATGGCGACCGGAATTTTACCAGGTTTGTCATCCTGTATTACGATATCGGCTGTTTCAATGGTAGCGTCGCTACCCAATCCTCCCATAGCAATACCTGCATCACTCAGGGCTACTACCGGTGCGTCATTTACCCCATCTCCCACAAAAGCCACTGATTGTTTTTGAGCTTTGATCTCTTTTACTTTATTTACCTTGTCTTCAGGTAACAGGTCTCCAAAAGCATTGTCGATGCCGACTTTGCCAGCTACGTCTTTAACCACAGATGTTTTATCGCCACTTAACATAGTGGCTTTTATATTTAGCTGATGTAATTGTTCAACCGCAAGTTTCGCGTCTTCTTTAATGTTGTCTGCAATAGTAATGTACCCGGCAAACTTTCCGTCGTAAGCAATAGCAATAATTGTATATACAATGTCGGTAGGATTTATATCATAAGCAATTTTGAACTTGTCCATCAGCTTAAAATTTCCGGCCAGCAATTCTCTACCATTGATGGACGCTTTAAGACCATGTCCCGGTATTTCCTCTGCGTTTTGCGGGTGAATAGAATGGTCAACTTCTCCGGCGTACTCACGGATAGCCGTAGCAACAGGATGAGAGCTGATGCTTTCAAGAGCATTCACCCATTTTAGTATCTCGTCTTTGTTAAATTCAGGTTGTATAACTACTTCCTGAACCCTAAACACTCCTTCAGTAAGGGTGCCTGTTTTATCCATTACTACATGTTGAATGCTGGCTATAATGTCAAGATAATTACTCCCCTTAAACAGGATGCCATTGCGGCTGGCGGCGCCGATACCCCCGAAATAACCCAGCGGAATGGAAATGACCAACGCACAGGGGCAGGAAATAACCAGGAATATAAGGGCGCGGTATAGCCAGTCCCTGAATACATAATCATCAACAAAGAAATAAGGAACAATACATATACCGATAGCAAGGAATACAACAATTGGCGTGTATACTTTTGCAAACTTGCGGATGAAGAGTTCTGTCGGTGCCTTTTGAGCAGTTGCACTCTGTACCAGTTCCAGTATCTTACTAAGTTTACTATCGGTGTAAGCCGTAGTTACCTTTACCTGGCTTACAGTGTTCAGGTTGATCATGCCGGCCAGAACAGGTGATCCTTTGGTTTTGGTATCGGGTTTACTTTCGCCTGTTAAGGCTGCAGTATTAAATGAAGCCGTTTCGGAAAGTAGTTCTCCATCCAGTCCCAGCTTTTCGCCGGGCTTTAACTGAATGATATCTCCGATAGCCGCCTGCTCTGCTTTTACGGTAACAGGCTGATTGTCTTTGATAATAGTTACTTCATCCGGGCGTTGATCGAGCAAGGCTTTGATATTACGTTTAGCCCTGGATACAGCCAGGGTTTGGAAAACCTCACCCACAGCATAGAAGAGCATAACAGCTACACCCTCGGGGTATTCCTGTATGATGAAGGCGCCAATAGTGGCAATACTCATCAGTAGAAATTCGGAAAATACCTCTCCTTTGCCGATGCTTATAGCGGCATCTTTAACAACGGGTAGTCCTACCGGTAAATAGGCCGCTATATATATCCCAATTCTTATCCAGCCTGTAAACCAGGATTGTTGGATCCAGTTGTCCAGGGTAATGCCTGTTAATAAAAGAACGAAAGAGATCAATGCCGGCAGAAACATCCGGAGGGTTGTTGGGTCTGCGTTGCTATGATCATGTCCGTCGTCATCACTATGTTCATGGTCGTGATCGTGCTCTTTTTTAGGAGGCAAACCGTTGACAAGGTTTTGAGCGCCAGCCTGTGCATATACTTTTTGTTCCTGTGTACAGCAAATTTGCTGGCCTTTCGAATTATATTGATGCTGATGTTTCATAATAATAACCTTTTGGTTTTTTTTTGATATTGACGGTATATTGCTCCAAGCTGCTGTTGTAAAAAAGCTTCCTCCAGTCTTATTTGTACCTGAATGATCCAATAGCTGCCCAGTGCAGTAAAAAAGCTTAATGCGTTGGGTAGTATCGCGAACAAGCCCCACGCAGTTACAATCATACCCAGGAAAACAGGGTTTCGGCTGATTGAAAAAAGTCCAAGCGTTACCAATGTTGTCGGATGGTCGGCATCGATGCCGATCCGCCAGCTATTACCCATTTGGAGCTGCGCTATAAAGATCCATGCCAATGAAAGATGGATAAGCACCAGGCCGGTAATATGCAAGGCTTTTATTTGTAAATAAGTAACCGGTACCAGCCATCGATAGACCGGATCTCCCAGGGCATAAAACGTTGTGCTCAGGAATAAACCCGATACCAGCCATTTCATCAACCGGCTCAAATAGTCGTGTGCGCTGGCCGACCGGCCAAAAGTTACCGGCCATATACCTGTTTGCCGGTAAGCGCGCCAGGTGGGTAAGATAAAGGCTATGGCAAAATAGCACAGTAGATAGGTAGGTAGATAAATTTTTAACCAGTTCATTGTCGTTGTTTTAATGTTCGTGGCCTCCTGCGTTGGATAGTTTAGCATTAATAAAGAAGGCTCCCCTGGTAACCAGCTTTGCGCCGGCGGGTATGTCTTTTACGGGAGTAATAGCTGTATAACCCAAATCGGATACTCCTTTAGCGATCTCTATTTTTTCAAAGTTTATGGTGGCTTTTTCTTCTTCTTTCGGTGGATGGCTCTCGCCGGATTTATGCTCATGTTCATCTGGCTTTTCAGCTTCTTTTTCGGTTTGTATGAAAATGTAATTTTTGCCATCAGCCTCTACAATAGCCTCATTGGGTACCGTAGTAGCAGTTACATTGTCAATGCTTATCATACCGGTAATATTCATGCCATCTATCAGCCCGGTTTTATTACCTGTTACAGTGCAGTGAACCGCTACGGTCTTACTTTCATTTTCGAACGAAGAACCAATATTAAACACTTTTGCCGTATAGGTATTGGTAGGGTTATTCGTTAATGTAAAGTTGACTGCCTGGCCTATTTTAATATGGGGAAGGTCTTTTTCGAAAACCTGCAAATCGAGGTGAAGCAGGCTGTTGTTAATAATCTCCACAACAGGGGACGATACATCTACATAACTGCCGATTTTGGCAAATTCGGCACTTACAGTGCCACTTACCGGGCTGGTTACTACTAATGCAGATCTCAGGTTAGATGCACTTACTCCCGAGGGATTAATGCCCATCAGTTGTATCTGCCGGTGAAGGGAAGCTTTGCGGGTACGTAGGGTGTTGAGTTCGGCAGTGGCATTTTGCAGGTTTTTCAACGCTCCGGCATTTCCTTCATTTAATTCCCTTTGGCGTTGCAGTTCCTGTTCGGCCAGCATGATCCTGCTGCCAATGGTCAGGTACTCCTCCTGTAATTGTATAAACTGTGGATTTTCTATGGTAGCAATCACCTGGCCTTTGCTTACATGGTCGCCCATTTGTACACGCAGCGTTTTAATTACACCTCCATACAGCGATGTGGCATTGGCCTTGTTGTTATTGGGTACACGCAGGGCGCCGTTGGCCTTAATAGTTGCGGTTAGATTTTTATTCTCAAAACTACCCAGGGTAATGCCTGCAGTTTTCATCTGTTCTGTGGTAATAGTGGCAATGCTTGATGCACCCTCATTCTCATGGTCTGCTTCGCCGGCTGCATGCTCTTGCTGGGTTTCAGTTGCTGTTGTTGCCTGATCGCTTTGCCCGTTGTTGTTGCAGCTTGTAAAAGTCGAAGTGGCTATGATGCAGGTTGTTAATATATAGATGATCTTCATTGTTATTATTGATTATTGTAGTAATTGAATTGGATAACGGATTGGTTGTATTCGTTCAATACATCCAGGTAGCTTTGTCTGATACCAGTGGCCTGGCTCATGAACTGGCTCAACTCTGCAAAGCTGATCTCTCCGGCCCTGTAGCTTAAGCCGGCTGCTTTAATGATCTCTTCTGCCTGTCGTAAACCTGTACTTTCATAAAAACTAATCAATGCCTGGTTCTTTTCTATAGTTGTTAATGCCGATGCTTTTTGTGTTTGCAGTTGCTGTGTTTGATAGGCTAATGATTTTTCAGCGATTTCTCTTTCTGCCTCAGCTACTTTTACTTTACTGCGATTAGCGCCTGTTCCAAATAGCGGGATAGCGGCACTTACTGAAAAGCCGGTAAAAGGATCTTTGGCACCCCATACCCGCTGGCTGAAAAACCTGCCGGAGAAATCGGGTTTATTGGTATTCTTTTGAACTGTAATATTCGAAGAAGCAATGTCTATATTTTGCTGTTGTAATTTTAATAAAGGGTGCAAACTGCCGTTCTCCGATACATTGATGAAAAGTTTTTCAAGCGAACGGGTAACAGGCAACAGCCAATCATTTTGATTTAGTAATACCATCAACTGTTGCTGTTGTGCAACCATATCTTTTTTATTTTGCTCAACAAAAGCCTGTATTTCCCGCAGCCTGGCTTCGGCAGCAATCTTATCCAGTTTGGCTACATCGCCCGTCCGCAATCTCAGATCCGTAGCCTTTAATAAATCGGAATAAATGCTGTCCAGGCGTCCATACAATACCTGCTTGTCCTGCAGGTACCAAAGGGTATAATAAGCCGTTCTTACATCTCTTCTGATCACAGCATTGAGTGCATCCGTATTAAGTTCGGCATACTTCAACTGAGAGGTGAGGTATTGTTTACGTGCTGCATACAGACCGGGCCAGGCAATACTTTGAGAAATGCCAATCTTTAAGATGCCTTTACTATCTGAAGGGCGTAGATCTTCATTTTCTGCAAATAAGCCCGTCTTAGGAATATCGTTAGCTGTACGCACATTGAGTGCGGCACTGCGTATTTCAGCCTGGTTAATGCCTATCTGCTGATTGTTTTTTACAGCCGTCTCTACTGCATCCTCAATAGAGACACGCTGCTGTGCATGTGCAGATGTAAATCCGGTAAGACATAGCAATAATATAGCAACAGGAGCTTTCATATTTGTATTCTTTTTAAAGTTGAGCTTTGTGTTAAAAATGATATACAGGAGCGGAAGAACGAATAAGGTCAGGAAGGTTGCTGTAACCAATCCGCCAATTACAACAGTGGCCAATGGTTTCTGCACTTCGGCTCCCGCTCCGGCACTGATGGCCATGGGCAGGAAGCCCAGCGAAGCAACGGTTGCGGTCATTAATACGGGGCGCAGGCGAATTTTGGTGCCTTCGATCACCCGCTTCAATACATCGGTCCAGCCTTCTTTTTCCAGCTGGTTGAAAGTGCCGATCAGTACGATGCCGTTTAATACAGCCACACCAAAAAGCGCAATAAAGCCGATACCGGCGCTGATGCTGAAAGGCATACCGCGAAGCAACAGGGCGAAGATTCCCCCGATAGCGCTCATAGGGATCGCTGTAAATATGAGTCCGGCCTGTTTAAATGAATGAAAGGTAAAGTAGAGCAGCACGAATATTAACAACAGGGATACCGGTACCGCAATACTTAGCCGGTTACTGGCTTCTTTCAGGTTTTGAAACTGGCCGCCATAAGTGAAATAATACCCCGCAGGCAGCTGAACTTTTGCTGTTAATTGTTTTTGTATATCTGTTACTACACTTTCCACATCCCTGCCCGATACGTTGAAGCCAATTACAATACGACGTCTGCTTTCTTCCCGGCTGATTTGTGCAGCTCCAAGTTTATAATTAATAGTAGCTACCTGTGACAGTGGTACCTGTATGCCTGTATTGGTAGGGACCATCAAATTACTTACATCGTCAATATTGCTGCGGTAGGCGCTGTCGAGTCGAACCACCAGGTCAAACCGGCGCTCATTCTCATAAATTTCTCCCGCACTTTTTCCGGCAAAAGCGGTGCTTACTATATCATTAACGCCTTGTACCGTTAACCCGTAGTTGGCTATGCGGGTGCGATCATACTCGATGTTGATCTGAGGCAAACCACCAACCTTTTCTACCTGCGGGCTGGTAGCGCCTTTTACCGTCTGGATCACTTCAGCAGCTTCTTTAGCCAGGAGTGCAAGCGTGTCCATATTTTCTCCGAAAATCTTTACAGCCACGTCCTGCCTGATGCCGGTCATCAGTTCGTTAAAACGCATTTGTATGGGTTGGTTTTTTTCAAAAAAGATACCGGGGATCACTTCCAGCTTTTCCATGATCGCATCGGCTAACTGGTTATATGTTCTGCCGGACTTCCAATCTTTTACCGGTTTTAAAATGATCACCAGGTCAGATGCCTCCGGTGGCATAGGGTCGGTTGGTACTTCTGCCGCTCCGGTTTTACCCACCACCATTTTTACTTCTTCAAATTGCCTGATGATGCGGGATGCCTGCATAGATGTTTCTATACTTTGATTGAGCGAACTTCCCTGGGGTAAAATACAGTGAAAGGCAAAGTCTCCCTCCTGGAGCTGAGGAATGAATTCTCCACCCATCCTGCTGAAGATAAAAATGCAAACCGCGAAGACCGCAATAGTCGCAGCTACCAGCCAGTACTTGACCTGTATTGCTTTCTGCAGCAATGGTTGATACCAGCGCTGCAGCTGATCCATCATTTTGTCGCTGAAAGTTTTTTTAAGATTGGGCTTTTTAGGTAAGAAAAGCGCGCACATCATAGGTATATAAGTAAGCGAGAGGATAAGGGCTCCCAGGATGGCAAAGCCTACGGTTTGAGCCATAGGGCGAAACATTTTTCCTTCAATACCTACCAGTGTGAGTATGGGTATGTAGACGATCAGGATGATGATCTCGCCAAAAGCAGCGCTGTTCCTGATCTTGGAGGCAGACACCAATACTTCATCATCCATTTCTGATTGCGTGAGTTTTTGGGTAGATTTTCTGAGGCCAAGGTGATGTAAAGTTGCCTCCACTATAATGACAGCGCCGTCAACGATCAGTCCAAAATCAATAGCGCCCAAACTCATAAGGTTGGCGCTTACGCCAAAGATGTTCATCATGGCCAGTGCAAACAGCATGGATAAAGGAATGGCCGAAGCCACGATCAGCCCGGCGCGAAGATTACCCAGGAAGATGACCAGCACAAAGATCACGATGAGTGCTCCTTCTACCAGGTTTTTCTCCACTGTTTTAATGGCCCGGCCCACCAGGTCGGTCCGGTCAAGATAAGGTTCTATGATTACATCGGCCGGAAGCGATTGCTGGATAGTGGGCAGCTTTTCTTTTATACGTTTAACCACTTCGTTGCTATTCTCTCCCTTCAGCATCATCACTACACCACCTACCGCATCAACTTCTCCGTTAAAGGTTAATGCGCCATAACGTACGGCACTGCCATAACGAACATCAGCAACATCTTTCACAAAAATGGGAATATTGCCCACCGTTTTTACTGCTATATTTTTGATGTCTTCCAGGCTGGTGGCCAAACCAATACCCCGTATAAAATAGGCATTGGGTTTTTTATCGATATACGCGCCCCCTGTATTCTGGTTATTCTGCTCAAGGGCGGTGAAGATCTCGGGTATGCTAACGCCCATAGCTTTTAAACGATCGGGGTTCACTGCTACTTCGTATTGCTTCAACTGTCCGCCAAAACTATTGACGTCAGCAATTCCAGGTGTGCCATATAGCTGCCGGGCTACGATCCAGTCCTGCATAGCGCGCAGGTCTTTGGCATTGTACTTGTTTTCACTTCCTTTTTTAGGATGAATAATGTACTGGTACACTTCTCCCAACCCTGTACTTAGGGGTCCCAGCTCAGGGGTGCCAATACCTTTGGGAATGCTTGCTTCAGCCTGTCTTAATTTTTCGTTGACCAGTTGCCGGGCAAAATAAACATCAATATTGTCTTTAAAAACTACCGTAATTACCGAGAGGCCAAAGCGGGAAATACTCCTGGTTTCTTCAAGGCCGGGAATATTGGCGATGCTTCGTTCGATCGGGAAGGTGACCAGTTGCTCTACTTCCTGGCCGGCCAGGGTAGGGCATACGGTAATGATCTGTACCTGGTTATTGGTAATATCTGGCACTGCATCAATAGGTAGTTTAGAGGCGCTCCATATGCCCCAGATGACTAACAGCAGGGTCATAATGCCTATGGCAAGTTTGTTCTTTATACTGAACCTGATAATTTTATCTAGCATTTTGAAATCAATTAATACTTAATAGGGGTAGATGGGTCATTCCATGGCGAAGCAATGAAATGACCGGTGTGTGCAATGAATAGATACAGGATCCCCGCTCAGATAAAGAGCATAGGCGTGTATCGGGCACACTGAAAGAAACTACATGTTAAGCATTGATCTTGGGCGGCTGCCAGATATTTCCAAAGTAAGCGGAAATGAAGAAGGTATGGTGGACGGGATATTGCGGTGTTCCTTTTACAACAGGCTTCAGGTCTATTGCCTTCAGCGGTTGTAAAGCAAAACCAGCAATAACATTACAACAGGTGCAGGTACAAAACGGACTGCAAACATCATTGTGGTCACTTTGATGGCTATGCGCAGATGCCTGTTCTACCTGGGATTGCTGAGACGCATCAGTACACTCGTTACGCGCATCACTACAGGGCAGTAAAGAAACTACCAAGAGGTAAAAGCTGAATACAAGTGTAAAAAATTTCATTGGGGCAAAGGTATTGACATCGGGTATAGATGCAAAAAAATATATTGCATCCCTGTTTCAAAACATTTGATCTCCCGGATGATTCGTCCTATTTTCATAGCATGGAAAAAGTTTCTCAACCCAATTGGCTGAACTGGGTAAAAGAGCTACAGTTTATCGCCCAGGCAGGACTTACCTATACCCGTGACGATTTTGATAAGGAACGGTTTGAGCGGATACGGGATATAGCAGCTGAAATGATGAGTGCAGCTACAGACCTGCCTTTTGAAAAAGTAAAAAATCTGTTTTGTAATGAAGATGGTTTTCAGACACCCAAATTAGACACCAGGGCGGCTATCTTTCAGCAGGGAAAGATATTATTGGTAAAAGAGCGGAATGGTAAATGGTCTTTGCCTGGCGGGTGGGTAGATGTACTGGAAACTGTTAAAACCAACACTGAAAAAGAAGTAAAAGAGGAAGCAGGCCTGGATGTAGAAGCTGTGCGCCTTATCGCGGTGCAGGATCGGAATCACCATAATGATCCGCCTTATGCCTATAATGTATGCAAAGTATTTGTGCTTTGCGAATTGAGGGGAGGAGCGTTTGTTCCCAATATAGAAACCCTCGAAAGCAGTTATTTTGATTTAGACGAATTGCCACCCCTGGCTACAGAAAAAAATAACCAGGCGCAGCTAGCCATGTGCTTTAGGGCTTACCTGGATCCGGACTGGCAGGTATTGTTTGATTAGTTATAGAACGGCGCTACTATTTTATCAAAAATGTAACTGCCTTTTTAAAAAGAACGCCTTATTTCTGGGGCGTTCGTTTATTGAGTTGCCTGAGTGTGATATTTATAGGGAATAGTGATGTATCGGGCTAACAGGCTATGCTTATCCTACACTTTTTCTTTTTTTATAGTACCAGAAACGAGCCGGCTGTTGTTGTTGATTCATTATTGGCTATACCAAACAAACAAGATACAACAGGATGGTTGCTTTTTTTACAACGCTTACTTTCGGTGTTTACGATTGAGATAAGATTTTTTTTGCAGGTTTTAATCAGATTTGCCGAAAGACAGGATGCAACAGGATAGTATACAATCGAGGCTGATTTATTTTCGTAATACGACGATTAAAAAGGAAGAACGGTTGCATAGAAATACTTGAATAAAAGAAAATTAAAACAAAACAACTGGAATTAAGTTCCTGAGATTTTAAAGATTGCAGGTGGTAACAGCACCAGGCAGGGCCGGAGGCCATGCCTGAGTTATTGCCCGTGCCGAAAAAGTACAAAAATGAAAAACTGGATTTTTAAAAGCGCTGCTGTTTGCCTGTTGGCCATCTTTGTTATAGGTTGCCGCAAGTCGACCTGGGATGAGTTTTATGCAAAGCCGGATAACCTGGCGAAACCCATTTATACCGTTTTAAAGGAGCGGGGTAATTTTACCAATATACTTGCTGCAATTGATAAAGCCGATTATACCCGTACATTGGATGCGGCGGGATACTGGACTTTTTTTGCACCGGACGATGATGCTTTTAAAGCCTATCTCGCTGAAAAAGGTGTGAGTAGCGTTAGCCAGCTAAGCGTGGAAGAATGCCGGAATATTGTTACTTATAGCCTTACCTATTATGCGTATAAAAAAGACCGGATAGACGATTATCAGGCAGCTACCGGCTGGATTGCTGACCAGGCATTCAGAAGACGTACCGCTAATTACAAAGGGGTGTATGATGAAACCAGCTTTACAGGCACCAAAATGAAGGTTATAGGTAGTAACCGTAATAATACTGGTACAGCAAACTATGTGATCAATGATAATAACTATAAATACATTCCCTACTTTGCTGACGGTTTTATGAAGGCTAAAGGTTTAGGGGCGGCTGACTATAATTATTTCTACCCGAATACTGCATACACCGGCTTTAATGTTATTAATGCTACCGTAAAAGAGGCGGATATCAATGCTGAGAATGGCGTGATACATGTAGTAGATAAAGTGATTGCTGCTTTACCTTCTATAGAAGAGTACCTGAAAGATAATTCACAGTTCAGTCTTTTCTACAACCTTTATCAAAAATACATGGTGTCATATGTTTTGAATCCAACCATTACGCGAAACTATAACGTGATGACGGGTGGAACGGACCAGGTATATACAAAAGTTTATAACGCCTCCTTAGCTTATTCGTTAAATAATGAAAGCTATCTGACTGCCCCTCCGAGTAATGAGGCTCAGCAAGGAAGCTTTAGCATTTTTGCACCTAAAAACGACGTATTACAGGCGTATATCGATACTGTACTATTGGAGCATTATAACTCGCTCGATGATATGCAGCCGTCTATCATCTGGGATTTTTTAAATGCGCATATGTGGCAGGCGGCTGTATGGCCGAGCCAGTTCAAAACCACGGTCAATTTTGCCGGCGAAGAAGCCCGGTTTGATCCTGCAACTAATATTGTTGATAAGAGGCTTTTGAGCAATGGAACTTTTTATGGAACAAACAAAGTGCAGGATGCTAACATATTTACCAGTGTATATGGAAAGGCTTACCTGGACCCTCAATATTCGATGATGGTTGCTTTATTGAACCTCGAATTACGTTCAGCGATTTCTAATATCTACAATAATTACACGGTTTTTATGATCAGTAATAAAATGTTCAATGATGCCGGTTTTACAGTAGATCAATCAATAAGTACTAATCCTGCAGACCAGTGGCGCTTTACCCCGCTACCTGGTTCAACTTTGCCAGCCAGCACCGGATCAACTACCAGGTCTCGCTTGCAACGGATATTGAACAATCATGTAGTTCCTAATAAAGTATTAAATGATTTTGGTACCGACGGTGTTGTGATGACTTATGGGGGAGAATATATGCGTTATGTGAATAATACGGCCTACACTGCAGGAAATGTAGATTCCAATAATGTTGCTAAAATTAACAGCTTCAAAAATGCAAAGAACGGCAGAGTGTATTATGCTGACCGCATCCTGGACTTCAGTGAAGAAACGGTGGGGCAAGATATCGAAAGGCTGGGAGCTCCGACCACTTCGCAGTTCAATTATTTCTGGAGATACCTGAGCAGCAGTACCGCATTATGGAATGCCACCAGCAAATTAATTGCCGGTGTTGCCAACGGTAGTTTTTATACCTTTTTTATTCCTAATAATGCAGCAATACAAAAGGCCGTAAATGACGGTTTCCTTCCGGGCACCGGCACGGCGCCTAATAAAGTGCCGAATTTTAATCCAACTACGGAGTTGGAAAGGCAGCAAGTGGTTCGCTTTATTCAATATCATATCCTGGATAAGCGCAATATTGGTACCGACGGCGTTGAAAGTGGAGCTATCCCAACCATATTGAAAGATAACCAGGGAAATAACACCACGATATTTGTTACCAATACGCCTGGTAATTTGAACCTGAAGGATATGAATGAGAGATTCGCTAATACGATCCTGGCCAGCAGTAATTACCTGGCTAACAGGGCTACCATTCATTTAATTGATAATTACCTGCAATACATCTATTAATAACGATTAATCCAATGCGTTATAAAACCTGTGCGCTTAATAATCACAGGCGTAGTTATAAAATGTCACATCAGACCAAACTTAAACAATGAAACATATACTGATGAGCGTACTTGTAAAGAACATACTTCGCATCCTGCTGGTACTCACGGTGGGCGCTTCCCAGGCAATGGCACAAGATGACGCTGCTACTCTGTTAAGAGGCAAGGTTGCAGACAAGGGTACACGCCAACCATTGGAAGGAGCTTCTGTGTCGGAGCAGGATAAAGAAGGACGTATTATTAAGTCTACCTCAACGGATGTAGAAGGAAATTTCGTATTGCGTATTACCAACCCAGCGGACTCCATTGCAGTTACTTTTATAGGGTATAAAACTTTAATTGTACCCATCAGGGGCAGAACGACAATTAATATCCAGCTGGAAGAAGATGGAAAAAGCCAGGAGGAAGTTGTGGTGATCAGCCAGAGAAGAACAAGCAATGGTTTGAATGATATTAATGAGCGTGATTTAACTACTTCGGTCGGCCGTATCAACGCCGAGCAAATGGAAGAGATGGCGGCTACCTCTATCGATCAGGCTTTGCAGGGACGTTTATCAGGGGTGGATATTACAGCTACCAGCGGTGATCCGGGTGCAGCTATGAATATTCGCATAAGAGGAGTATCTTCTTTGAGCTCCAATGGTAACCCGTTGATAGTAGTAGATGGTATGCCTTATGAAACGGACATTCCCAGCGACTTTAATTTCGGCGCTGCTGATGAACAGGGTTATGCCAGTTTATTGAATATATCGCCCGCAGACATTAAAGATATTACAGTATTGAAAGATGCCGCCGCAACGGCTGTGTGGGGAAGCAGGGCTGCTAATGGTGTATTGGTTATTACCACCAAACGTGGCCGTGTTACCAAACCGGTTGTTCAATACACAATGAAGGTAAATACATCTTTCAGACCAGCTGCTATTCCCATGTTGAATGGTGATCAGTACTCAACGCTGATACCGGAGGCGGTAATGAACCGGTTAACAGGGTCTTCTACATTAAACTATGTCAACAACCAGGAATTTAATTATGATCCATATAGTCCGTACTGGTATCATAATTATAGTAATAACACCAATTGGGTAGATGCTATTTCCCGCCAGGGGTATTTACAGGATCATACCGTTAGTTTACAGGGGGGAGGAGAAAAGGCCCGCTACTTTGCCTCCATTGGCTATTTAGGACAAACAGGTACTGTTATCGGTAATGATCTGCAAAGAATGAATGCCCGCATCAATCTTGATTATAATATTTCTAACAAACTGCAGATTTTTACCAGTATTGCTTACACATATACAGACAGGAATAGAAACTATACAGCTAATGATGAGGGGGCCATTCGTAATGTGGCGTATCTTAAAATGCCGAATATGAGTGTATTTGAGTATGATGAATTCGGTAACCTGACTACTAATTATTTTTCACCGGCAGCTAATATACAGGGGCAATATAGTCGTATATATAACCCGGTGGCCATGGCCAGCCAGGCAATATATTCTGTGCTGGGTAACCGTATTGTACCACGCTTTCAGTTAAAATACAATATTATTAAGGGCGTACTCAACACCACGGTTGATGTGCAGTTTGATATTAACAGCACGAATAACAGCAGCTTTCTGCCACAGATTGCAACAGGGCGTCCTAATACGGAAACAGTCGTGAACCGTTCGTATAACGGGGATATTGATGTTTTTGGTGTGACAACAAGAACGAGCCTTAATTACACGCCCAAATTGAAGAACCGCGATCACGTGATAATGGCGTTTGCCAATCTTTTCACCAGCGATTATACCAACAACTCGCAGGAGGTAATGAAATCAAATGCTTTTTCTTCTTTGTTGGTAGATGTTACTGCTGATGGGCGTACACAAAATGCAGAGCTGCTCGCTGCATCGCGTCTTACACAACGCAGATCAATAGGTGCAGTGGCACAGGTACAGTATGGGTATAAAGATAAATACCTGATCAATGGTAGTTTGCGCGGCGATGGTGATTCCCGCTTTGGTACTGCCCATCGTTATGGTTTATTTCCCAGCGCCTCCCTGCGTTACCGCATATCGGGTGAGAAGTTTTTCCAAAGAATGAAGTTTCTCGACGACCTGAGTTTCCGGGCTAGCTATGCGCAAATTGGTAATGCGCCACGCAGCGATTATAGTTTCTATAATACCTATAGTACCTATAGCTGGAGTTACCAGGGGCAGAGTGCGATATACCCATCGTCTATGGAGCTTAGCAACCTGCGTTGGGAAACAGTACATGGAAGGAATGCGGGTGTAAACATATCCTTATTCAACGGACGTATCCGCTCTGATATTGACGTATATTACAATACTACCAAAGATCTCTTCTCTAACAATCTGCGTATCGGTTCTTATACGGGTTACAGCGCGGTTAACATGAACGTTGGAACTATGGAAAACAGGGGTTGGGAATTTGCGTTATGGACCCAACCTTATAAAACAAAGGACCTGACTATTGGTTTCGATTTCAATATTTCTCAGAACGAAAATGTGATCACCGAAATCTCTCCCTACTATCCAATGGAGAAAGGAAATATGAATGCGCCCGGTAATTATCTTGCCGTATTACAATTAAATAATCCTTTTGGCTCTTTTTACGGCTACAGGTTCAAGGGCGTTTACAAAGACAAGGAATCTACAATTGCCAGGGATGCTAATGGTAATCCCATTATAGGTCCTAATGGACAAACTATTTATATGCGTTTCAGTTACCCGACGGTCGATTATGTATTTCAGCCGGGAGATGCTATATATGAAGATGTTAATCATGATGGCAATATCGATTATAAAGACGTTGTATACCTCGGTAATAACAATCCTAAATTGTATGGAGGGTTTGGACCTAATATAAGCTGGAAGAATGGCATGTGGCGCTTGTCTGCCTTTTTCAATTATCGTTACGATGTGGACGTGGTCAACGGTACCAAAATGAGTACTACCCGTATGAACGGGTATGATAACCAAAGCACTGCAGTATTAAGACGTTGGAGGAACGAGGGCGACGTTACTGATATACCCAGGGCAATACAAGGAACTTCTTATAATTGGTTGGGAAGTGATAAATATGTAGAAGATGCTTCCTTTTTACGTTTTAGAACGATCACAATAAGGTATACTGTACCGCCCGTTAAATTAAGAAGACTAGGGTTTAAGTCATTAAGTGCCTATTTAACGGCTGAAAATCTGTACACGTTTACCAATTATACCGGTCAGGATCCCGAAGTAAGCATGCCTGGCAGCGACGCTTTTAAAATAGTAACAGATAATTCTATGACCCCACCTAGTAAAAACTTCACGATAGGAATGGTTGTAGGATTTTAGGGATGTGCTGAAAAAAGAATTAATTATCTAAGAAAATAGTCAGATGAAAAAAAATATACTAATGCACTTTTTACTGGCAGTAGCGCTAACCGGCAGCCTGGCGGGTTGTAAAAAATGGTTAGACCTTAAGCCACGTGATGGTATCGTAGGCGATGAATTCTGGCAAACCAAGGAGCAGGTAGATGCAGCAGTTACCGGTATATATGCTTCCATTGAAGCCAGTACTGTAACTAACGGCAGGGCGCTTACAGATTACATGTTTGTATGGGGAGAGGCGCGTGCTGATATGGTTACTACCGGTAACAGAACCAGTCCCGATGAGCAGGATATGATTAATATCAATATGACTGCAAATAATGCATTTTCTGATTGGGCCGGGTTTTACAGAACTATTAATTATTGTAATGTAGTAATTGACCTCGCTCCTGGTGTGCTGCAGAAAGATAACACCTTTACCCAGCAACATCTCGATCGTTCTGTAGGCCAGGCATTGGCGATACGTGCATTAATGTATTTCTACCTGGTGCGCACCTTCAGAGATGTGCCTTTAAAGTTAGACGCCACGGTGAGCGATGAAAAGATAGCGCCCATTCCTAAAACGGGAGCTGATACTATACTGAACCAAATTGTAACGGATTTAAAGCAGGCAGAAACCAAGCTGCCGGCGACCTACGGCCGCACAGCTGCATTCGACAAAGGCCGCGTTACCCGTTATGGTGCTAATGCTATATTGGCCGATGTGTATTTGTGGATGGATAGGTATGCTGATGCAGCTGCAGAATGCGATAAAATTATCAGTTCTAACGCGTTTCAACTCGTGCCTGGAAACCAGTTTTTCAATAGCATCTTTTTGACCGGTGCTTCGGAAGAAACCATTTTTGAACTGCAATACGATGAGCAGTTATTAAATCCTTTTTATAACATGCACACGCCTTCTCAAAAAAGATGGAGCGGGGCTTTGAATCTGGCCGAATCCGTTTTTGGATTGGACCTAGTAAATGCTACCCCGTTACTCGATTACCGGGGAGAAAATGCAGCATATAGGGAAGGCGACTTTAGTATCTGGAAATATGTGGGTGCTGACAATAACGGGGATAATTTCAGAACGGTAGATCAATCTTTTGCTCCCTGGATCTTCTACCGATATGCCGATGCATTGCTAATAAAGGCAGAAGCGGTCAACCAATTAAACCGGCCACTTGAAGCCTCCCGGCTGGTTAAAGCCATAAGGCAGAGAGCAGGAGCTTTGGATTTCATGCCTATGGATAGTACTGATAAGTCAGCGATGACCAATTTTATTGTAGCGGAAAGACAAAGGGAGTTTGCTTTTGAAGGTAAACGCTGGTTCGATTTGCTGCGTAATGCAAAGAGAAACAATTACGAACAACTGACATTTCTGACCAATTCGGCGGCAATCAGCATTGTGCCCAGTCTTCAGCAGGCTGCTTTTAATAAACTTAAAGATCCCAATAGCCATTATATGCCGATTTATTTTTACGAGCTCAGCAGTAATCCATTGTTGGTGCAAAACCCGTTTTACAGATAACATCCGGTCATCAAAAAAATCCTGCAGATGAAACTACAAATTAAAATAATGCAACTGGCTGTTATCGTGGCTATAACAGGCTTGCTGGTTACCGGTTGCAAGAAAACACAATATGATTTAAAGACCACCAGCGATGTAAACATCACCGGGTATCTTAACACGAGGCTTGATTCGTTTTCCCTGTTTAAGGAAATACTGGATGTGACAGGTACGGCAGCCTATCTTGATGCATACGGCGCTTATACATGCTTTGTTGTAACGAATGCCGGTGTAAAACGTTGGATGGACTCGAACGGGGTACCGTCAATTGCTGCTGCAGATGTAAGCACGCTAAAAAACCTGGTAAGATTTCATTTGCTGGAGGATACTATTAATACCAGCCTTTTCACCGATGGAAAGCTTAAAACAGCTACTATGTATGGGCAGTATTTAATTACAGGCGTCAACTTTGTAAATGGAGTAGCCTCCTATACGGTAAACCGGCAGGCCTCCATCGTGCAATCTAATGTAAGAGTGGGAAATGGTGTAATACATGTAATTGACCATATGCTAACGCCCGCTGCTAAAACAATTGCGCAGGAAATAGAGAGTGATCCCAACTTTTCCATTTTTGTTCAGGCAATGAAAGAAACCGGTTTTTATGAAGTGTTGAACCGGGTAGAAACCGACACTACCAAAAGATGGCGAACGGTAATTGCGGAAAGCAATAAAGCGCTTGCAGATAGTGGCTATAATTCTTACGCAGCTCTTAAAGCAAAATATAGTCAAACCGGTAATCCTTCTAATCCGAAAGATAGCCTGAATATGTATGTTGCCTACCATATTATAAATGGACTTTATTTTCTGGGGGATATCATTAACTATAGCGCTCAGTTAACATTATTGCCCGAAGAGGTAATTACGATCAGACACCAGAACCAGCAAGTGGTATTAAACGAGATGGAATTTAACGGGGTGCTGGAAAAAGGGGTTACTCTTATCCGGCCATCAAGCGACAATTCGGCAACCAATGGGGTATGGCATAGCGCCAGCGGGCACACCATGGCTAAGTTTCGCAAGCCACAATCATTGTTCTGGGATGTATGTACTTTCCCGGAACTGATGAATCAACCTGCTTATTTTAGAAGAGCATCATTATGGTTTGCCCGGCCTACTGCCACAGATAGACCTATTGCCAGCATGGATTGGTCCTGGAATGCCAATAGCGCAGGAATACAGTATTTCTATGGCGGGACCGGCACACCGGATATCTTTAATGTAAACAGAGATAGGTTGGCTTTGCACTTTGGCGGCCCTAACCGGGCTACCTGGTTTGAGATCAAGTCACCCACATTGATTAAAGGCCGTTACAAAGTGTGGGTTTGTTATATCGCACAGGTTGGCGTAGTGACTAATGTATTTGTGAATGGACTGCCAATGACACGCCAGGTGAACTTTAACGAATTTATGCCTGCAGGCACTCCGGAAGAACGGGAGTCTATCGGCTGGAAAAACTACGTCACCTCTAATAGTCCCAACAGGCATAATGCCAGATTGGTTGGTATTGTCGATATTGCTACAACGGGTACTCAGACGGTTCGTTTCGAATGGGTAAGCGGCACGGGTGCCAATTCACTTCAGCTTGATATGATCCACTTTATTCCTGTGGATGAAAATCAGATCGTTCCCCGGTTTGCAACAGATGGGTCGATGTCCTATGTACCGTAAAAGCAAAACAAAGTCATTGAACTGAAAAAATAGTTAGATGTATAATCAAATCAAAAAACTTTTTCTCATAGTGAGTAGCGGCCTGGTAGTATTGGCTGGCTGTAAAAAATGGGAAGAGCATAACCGTGTTGAAGATAAAAATCTTGCGTTAAACCTCTTGGAGCGTATACAGGCAAATCCTGAGCTGAGCGCATTTGCAGGCTTGCTGGCTAAATCGGGCTATGCAGATACCTTAGCGTCTTCGAGGAATTTTACAGTATATGCGCCCTCCAATGCGGCACTGGCTTCTATAGCGGCCGGTTTGGAGAGCAGTGATATAGAAGTGCTTAAAAAATTTGTAGCCAATCATATAGCCAACAAAGCATACTATACGCAAGCCGTTCAGGGCTTGCAACGTATCCCCGTATTGAGTGGTAAATATCACGATTTAAATAGCGCAGCGATCAATGATGTGGGTTTTTCAGAAAAAGATCTGGTAGCTCAGAATGGCGTAATACAGGTATTGGGTGCAGCTTTGCCGTTGTTAAATAATACCTGGGATTTTGCGGCCACCGATACCCGTATGCCCGCTTTGCAAAAGGTAGCAATGGTAGATTCGTTGGGAAGTTTGTTTCGCACAAGGGTACATAACCTGGGAGATGAATCGAAAAATTTTACCCTCTTTGTGTTGCAGGATGCTGCATGGCAATCAGAAGTCAATAAGTTTAAACCTTACTCCAATGTGCTGGGTAATGCGGACAGTACAGCAAAGGTCGCAGGCTGGATCGTAGTAAAAGATCTGGCAGTAGATGCGCTTTATAAGTCTGCGGCAGAAATCCCGGCAACGGTGGTTTCCCGCTCGGGAGTAAGCGTTGCCATTAATAAGAATGATATTGTATCTACCATTAGAACCAGTAATGGCGTAGTATATGTAATGAGCCGACTGGAGGTTCCGCTTGCTAATAAATTCAAGGACATCATCATTCAAGCAGAAAACTATGCAGCGGCCAGCGCCAACCGCCTGGCTAATACCTATATAAGAGATAAAAGAGACTCAGCCACAGGCAGCATATTCAGGGATATTCTGGTATATAACCATGGGTTGGCTCAGTTTAACCTTCGGTACAGGATTACGGAAGTGCCGTCTCTTAAATATCGTGCGTATTGGATGGCATTGAATGATAATATTAACGGCATGACCGCGCCGTTTACGCAAAAGATTGGTGTAGATTCTTTTAATTCACCGTTGCCAGCGTATGTAACGGTGCCGCTTAATACTTATGCGGAGCAACTTGCCGGAGAGTTTACCCTAACCAATTACAGGCCAGCCTTTAATCTATTTCTTACTGCAGCCAACAATACTACAGCTAATACGAATGCTATTGTATGTAATTATATAAGACTGGTGCCGGTGTTCTAAACTGTTTATAAAGACTAAAAAGAAGATGATGTACAATCAAATAAAACCTGTTTTAAGTTTGGCTATAGCGGTTTTGATGGCGGGGGGAGTTTATGCACAAAATACGAAGAACGCCAAAAGTAATTTAACTGCTGCTCCCCAGGTGCTCATAATAAAAGGTGTTGTAAAAAATGCTGCTACGGGTAACGGCATTAACGGTGCTCAATTGCAGGTAAGGGGATTTTCGGCTGCAATTACAGATACTGCCGGAAAATTTTCTTTAAAGGTTCCTAATAATACTGCTACCCTATTGGTAGAAGCGGATGGGTTTGATGCACAGCTGGTGCCTGTAAAATACAGGGAGCAGGTCGATGTCGCCCTGCAGTCACGTACGTTACAGTCTTATAATGATATTATAGTAATGCCTCTAAGCAGCCAACCAAAAAAGTTTATTACCGCATCTGCCGAGCAACAGACGCCGGATAGCTGGCAACAACCTACCGAAACCATTGATTCCTGGCTGCAAGGGCGTGTTGCAGGCCTAAACGCGGTACGCCGGTCGGGGCTGCAGGGAGCGGGGGCTAATTTGTTTTTAAACGGGATCAATTCTTTGTATGCAATGAATAAACCTCTTATTGTAGTAGATGGAATGCCTTTTGATGCAAACGATTATGGCGAGAGCATTATAGCAAACAACTACACGAACCCGCTTAGCCTGATCGATATAAAAGATATTGACAATATCACTATATTAAAAGATGCCGCCGGTATTTATGGCGCAAAAGGCGCTAACGGTGCCATTATTATTACAACAGTAGGCGCGGAGGGTAAACAGGCTACAAAAATAGATGCAGGAGTTTATGCTGGTGTAAACCTGGCTCCCTCTAATTTACCTGTGCTGAACGCCAGCGATTACCGTACCCATTTGGGCAGGATGTTATCCAGCAGGGGCTGGACTGCGGGCCAGATCGCAGCCCAGCCTTATATGATAGACGATCCTTCGAGAACCGACTATTATTCTTATCATAATACTACAGACTGGCAGAAAAAGGTATTGAACAACAGCTTGAGTCAAAACGCCTATCTGCGTATTACAGGGGGAGATAATATTGCTACTTACGGCCTCACTGTAGGATATATGAAAAATTCAGGTATCGTTAATAATACCAACCTGGAGCGTTATCACACAAGATTTAATGCAGAGTTTAATTTTACCGATAAACTGACAGGTGTAGCCAATTTATCATTTACCTATAATACACAGAATCTAAAAGATCAGGGTATTGCAGACAAAACAGCACCGTTATTCAACGGGTTGATCAAAGCTCCTTTCCTTACGGCTAATCAGTTAGCCGCCGACGGAACGCCATCTCCTAACCTGGAAGGCGTGGATATTCTGGGCATAGGGAATCCCACTACTATTATCGAAAAAATAGAGGAATACAACAAGTACTATCGTTTTTTCGGTTCTTTTAAATTCAAGTATGATATTAATAAACATTTATCTGCAAGCACGCTTATTGGTTTACAATTTGACAAGGTAAGGGAGAACTATTTTATACCCAGTCTTGGTGTAGTGCAGGATACACTCTGGAATGATATTGCCAATAACCGAATGGGATCACAGGTGAAGCAATTGTTTTCGTTATTTAATGATACCAGGCTGGATTATAATAAGACCTTCGGCTATGTACATTCATTAAGTGCCAGCATTGGAGTACGATATCAAAACAATAAAGCCAGCCAGGTGAATGTTGTTACGGCCAACTCTGCAACCGATGATATGGTAAGTGTGCAAAACGGTTTGGCTGCGCTGCGTCGTGTTGGAGGTGAAATGGGAGAGTGGAACTGGCTGAATACCTACCTGGGTGCCAATTATGGATTCAGGAATAAATTGTTCTTAAGTCTGAATATGGCATTAGACGGGTCTTCACGTTTTGGTATAAAGGCAGCTAATGGCCTTACTATAGCTGGTCATAAGTTCCCTTTGTTCCCTTCTGTTGCAGCTGCATGGTTGCTATCGTCTGAACGGTTTATGTCTGGCTCGTCGATTGATCTCTTAAAATTAAGAGCTTCCTATACCATAGCTGGTAATGACGATATAGGCAATTATACTTCGCGTTATATTTACGTAGGGCAAAACTTTCTGGGCGCGCAGGGTTCTGTACGCAAATGGATATCTAATCCTGAGCTGCAATGGGAAACTGTCAGGAAGTTAAATGCAGGACTCGATCTGGCTTTCTGGACGGAAAGGGCTACTATTGGTATAGACGTATATAGTAACCGCACTACTAATATGCTTGTGTACCAGCCGCTGCAAACTGTTACAGGATTTGGCAACGCCCTAACTAATGGCGGTACGTTAAAGAACAATGGGATAGAGGGCGCATTAAATCTACGCCTGATCAATAAAAGAAAGCTTAAATGGGATTTCGGAGCAAATATCGCGACCTATAAAAATAAAATAATAACGGTTCCGGGTAATGCTGTTTATACTGATTTTGCAGGGGCTACTATTTTGACCGCTGTGGGGCAACCGGCTAACCAGTTTTTTGGATATAAAACAGAAGGTGTATTTGTTTCGGATGCCGCAGCTGCCCAGGCAGGTTTAAGAACGGAGAATAACGATGGCAGCTATACGGCTTTTAAAGGAGGCGATGTTCATTTTGTTGATCAGAATGGCGATAAAATCATCGATGAAAAAGATCGCGTTGTTATAGGAAACCCTAACCCTGATTTTTTCGGGGGCTTTAGTAACCGCCTGATATGGGACCGCTTTGAGTTAAACGCTTTATTTACTTTTTCTGTAGGTAATGAAGTGTTTAATTATTTGCGCTATCGCCTGGAGGCACAGAGTGGCGTTGAAAACCAGTTGCAGAGCGTTTTAAATAGCTGGAGGGTTGACGGTCAGCAAACAACAATGCCCAAAGCGAGCTGGGGCGACCCTATGGGAAACAACCGTTTCAGTGACCGTTGGATAGAAGACGGGTCTTACCTGCGACTTCGTTCAATAAATCTTACCTATAATGTGCCTTTAAAAGCAAAAGCAGCGTTTAAAAATATAGCGGTGTCGCTTACAGGCAATAACCTGTTTACTGCAACAAAGTACCTGGGATATGATCCGGAGTTTAGTGCTTCGCCGAGCCCGTTGGCTCAGGGAATAGACACCGGTCTGGATCCTTTGTTTAAAAGCGTTATAGTTGGAGTGAGATTAGGGCTGTAAAAATGCGATAAAAAGAACAGGTGCTGCTGTTTGACAGGCCCGGGGTAACACAATGAAAATATAAAAACGATAGAAATGAAAAGATTTTTTATAAAAGTAATATTATTAAGCATGGTGGCTATGATAGTGTTGGCTGGATGTAAAAAAATGTTTGATAAAATGCCCACTCATGAACTTGAGAATAGTCAGGCTTATGCTAACGTATACGATGCAGATGCCGCTGTAATGGGGGTGTATGGCAAATTTATGGGGCTGGCAGATCGCTACATTATTTTAAATGAACTGCGGGCCGATCTTTTAGACTATACGCTGAATGCGGATAAATGGTTGCGCCAGATCAGCAATCATACAGCCACTACAGATAACCCCTATGTAGACCCCAGGCCATTTTATGAGGTGAT
Organism: Paraniabella aurantiaca; assembly: GCF_050309965.1. NCBI lineage: Bacteria > Pseudomonadati > Bacteroidota > Chitinophagia > Chitinophagales > Chitinophagaceae > Paraniabella > Paraniabella aurantiaca. The sequence continues at coordinate 1,282,306 of NZ_JBLOSY010000002.1, forward strand.
TGTCAATTGCAATGATGTGCTGTTCAATCTTAGTAAAATGTATAAAGAGAAAAAGATCAGTGAGTCCGATTACTATGAGCGTTATTCGGATATAGCTTGTTTAAGAAGCTTTTTGTACCTGCAGTTAGGCATTCATTATGGTGATGAAGTGCGGTATGTAACCAACCCACTGGCTACCTTACATGATGTTAACAATACGGCGCTTTTCCCCAAAGTAAGCTTTGATGCGTTGCTGGATTCGTTGATTGCTTTTACAGAGGCTATTCCTTTTAAAGAGTTGTATTCAGCTAGTTCTTCTTTGAACATTACATTAGACGGATATCCCACCACTAAATTTTTTATTAATAAAAAAGTATTGCTGGGAGATCTGTATTTGTGGAAGGCCGACTATAATAAATCTGCATCCTATTACCGCGAGGTAATGGAAACTACAACACCAAGAGGCCTGGGAGCAGGTAACGTGTTCACCAGTCAGTATAAAATGGGCTGGTGGGGTAATGCAGATGTCCCCATCAATGATAATAGGGTGGCATTTACTACGAGAACAAGGGCAGGGGACATGAACAGCCTTTTGTACGACCAGGGATGGCGCACTATGTTTGAAGCCGGTTACACAAGTGATAAGTTCGTTTACGAATGGGTGTGGTCATTGCCTTTCGACAATAAATTTGCACCGGCTAATCCTTTAATTAAATTATTTTCTCCAGTGGGAGGAGATTACCTGGTAAAGCCTTCGCTACAGGTAATGGATATGTGGGCCAGTCAAACCATGAGTGGCAATACAATACCTTCTACAGGGTCACCCTATGATCCGCGAGGCTTATTTAGTGTGAGTAGTGTAAGTGGGCAGCCGGTGGCCATGAAGTTTATATCTAAGTATTTAAAATGGGATACTAAAGCGCCTTTAGATGTATTGGTGAAAAATGGCGATTGGTACCTGTTCCGGCAAACTCATTTGGTAATGCGTTTTGCAGAAGCCGCTAATATGGAGGGATGGCACAGGCTGGCAAATGCTTTTTTCAACAATGGTATCAGTGGTAATTTCGATAGTGCTGGTGCAACCAATAAAACAAAATGGCAGAACACATTAACCTATCCCTATCCTTATGATTTCGATGCCAGAAACAGTGGTGATAATTCTCCTTACTTTCGCGGCCCGTGGTATCGCCATACCGGCGTAAGGAGTAGGGCTTATTTATTGCCTTACACAATTACTGCAACCACCAAAGCTGACAGCCTGGTGCAGGTAGAAAATGGAATATTGCAAGAGAGCGCTTTGGAGAATGCTTTCGAGGGTACGCGTTGGGCCGACCTGCTTCGCATAGCACGCCGTCGCAACGATCCCTCTATTATTGCTGATAAAGTTTACCAGAAATTATTGAAGGGTGGAGACCCGAATGCGGGAGCAGCCAGGGCTAAGCTAATGAATAGGGAAGGATGGTATTTGCCGTTTAAGCTGGATTAGGAAAGATGACGAATACGAGATAATGGATGATAGTTGACAGACGAGAGGCCTGGCAGCATATTCGGAATGTTTAAGTTTAAGTTTTCATTCGTGGCCTATATCTTTTCAATGTTTTATACTAAAACGAACTGCTTATTTTTGAACGATTATGATGTATAGAAGTATAAAACTGTTTGTCGTATTATTAGTAGCTTTTAGCACCGAACTAGCGGGCCAGGATCTTTTTCCCGACGGTACACCCATTCTTGATTGGTTCAGGCAAAACGAGTTGACTGATATTAAAAAACTCGGAAAACAATATCGTATTACAGCACACGGTGTGAAGACCGATAGTAACCTGGTGCAAACCCAGGCAATACAATCCGTAATTGATAAAGCCGCGGCAGCCGGTGGTGGCGTGATCATCATTCCACGTGGCGTTTTCTTAAGTGGAAACCTGTTTTTTAAGCCGGGCACGCATCTGCACCTTGAAGAGGCGGCTACCCTGAAAGCCAGTGATGATATCAGTGATTTTAAAGTGCTTTCCACCCGTATTGAAGGAGAAACCTGTAAGTATTTTCCCGCGCTTATTAATGCTGACGGTGTAGACGGTTTTACCATTTCAGGGAAAGGTACCCTGAACGGGAACGGCCTGCGCTATTGGAAAGCATTCTGGTTGCGCCGTAGCTGGAATCCCCAATGCACCAATAAAGATGAAATGCGCCCGCGTCTCCTGTATATATCCAATAGCAAAGACGTGCAGGTGTCCGGTGTGCGGTTGATCAACTCACCTTTCTGGACCTCACACTATTACAAATGCGAAAACTTGAAATTACTGAACCTGTATATTTATGCACCCGCAGCCCCAGTGAAAGCACCCAGCTCTGATGCCATAGATTTGGATGCCTGTAAAAATGTATTAATTAAAAATTGTTACATGTCGGTAAACGATGATGCGGTGGCTTTGAAAGGAGGTAAAGGTCCGCAGGCAGACAAAGATGCTAACAACGGTGGTAATTTTAACGTTATTATTGAAGATAACACTTTTGGCTTTTGTCATGGTGCGCTCACCTTCGGCAGTGAGTCCGTTCACAATAAGAATATAATGCTGCGTCGTATTAAAATAGATCATGCCCAAAGATTATTATGGCTGAAAATGCGCCCGGATACGCCACAGCTGTATGAATATGTTACGGTTGAAGATATCAAAGGCAGTGTAGCAAATATGCTTTATATCCAGCCCTGGACACAATTCTTTGATCTGAAAGGAGAGAAAGATATCAAAATGTCTTTTGCCAATCATATCATTATGCGAAACCTGAAGCTGGATTGCGATAATGTGTTTAATGTTAGTAATTCTGAACAGTATAAATTGACGAATTTTACATTTAAAGACTTGAAAGTTAAAGCCGCAAAAAATCCTGCTATACATAAAGAGTATATTGAAAACTTTACCCTGGATAACGTAGTAGTGAACGACAAAACTACCCAATAAAATGTGTTGGTAAAAGGTCGCTAACGGATACTATCCCCGGTGTCTATTCTCACTGAATCGGATCTTATATAGCGTCTTAACAAGATTGGATATTCCCCTATTTCAACGATCAGGATATTGGTCGTCCAATAATAGCATATTCCGGATTTTATAACTGTGGACAAGTTTGGATATTTGCATTATAAAAGTCAGGAATATGGATACACAGGCAAATATCAACTTTAAAAGAATTGCAGACGCAATCGATTATATCAAGGCTAATTTTAAATCACAACCCAGCCTGGATGAAGTGGCAAAGAATATACATGTAAGCCCTGCACATTTTCAAAGGTTGTTTACAGAGTGGGCGGGTACAAGCCCGAAAAAGTTTTTACAATACATTAGTATCGAGCATGCCAAGAAAATGCTTCAGCAGGATCAGGCAAGCTTATTGGATGCGGCTTTTGAAACCGGATTGTCCAGCACCAGTCGCTTACACGATCTTTTTGTGAATATAGAAGGGATGACACCTGCTGAATATAAAAACGGTGGTAAGAGCCTGCACATCCTGTACAGTTTTGCAGAAAGTCCTTTCGGTCCTTTAATTGTAGCTTCAACATCTAAAGGTGTTTGCTATATGGCATTTGAAAACGATGAAGAAAAAGCACTAAAAGATCTCGTTGCAAAATTTCCGAATGCGGCGTTTGAAAGAAAATTAGACCTGCTGCAACAAAATGCTTTATTTATTTTCCAGGACGACTGGAGCAAGCTTAGCCAGGTTAAGCTGCACCTGAAAGGGACTGCTTTTCAATTAAAGGTTTGGGAAAGTTTATTAAAGATCCCGATGGGAAAGCTGTCCACCTATGGTAACCTGGCGGCTGCGATGGGTAGTCCGAATGCTTCTAGAGCAGTAGGCTCCGCAATAGGAAGTAATCCGGTAGCCTTTTTAATTCCCTGTCACCGCGTCATTCAATCAACCGGCACTTTTGGGGGCTATATGTGGGGGCCTACAAGAAAAGCCGCCATTATTGGTTGGGAGGGTGCGCAAACGCAACCGAATACTGAAGCACTATGAAATTATCGGGCTGATTGATATGCCCGCCCGGCTGAACGTCGTTCGGGCAAAACGATGACAATTTTTATTATTTATACGATGTGGCTAACAATAAAAAAATAACACATGAAAACCATTGAACAGAAAATAGTGGCAACAGACTGGCCGGCGGTTACAGAAGCTATGCACCATAAGGGTTATGCGATCATTCCGAAGTTGTTGTCGGATGAGCAATGTGAGGAGTTGAAAGCCAGCTATGATCGCACCGATCTTTATCGCAAAACGGTTGTAATGGAGCGTTACCGCTTTGGTTTAGGCGAGTACAGGTATTTTAATTATCCATTGCCCGGGTTGATTGATGATGTCAGGTCAGCTATATATCCGCATCTGGCTACCATTGCCAATGCCTGGTTTAAAGCTTTGAGCATAGAGGTACAGTTTCCCTTAAAGCATGCAGAATTATTGCAGCAATGTCATGCTAGTGGACAGGACAAGGCCACTGTTTTGATTTTAAAGTATGGAGCCGGTGGATTTAATACCCTGCATCAGGATTTATATGGGGCTATTTATTTTCCCATCCAGGTGGTTTTACAGTTAAATGAGCCTGGTACAGATTTTACAGGTGGCGAATTTGTATTAACCCAGCAGGTTCCGAGAGCGCAGTCTAAAGCAATCGTTCTCCAGCCGGGAAAAGGTGATGCTGTTATCTTTACTACTAATTTTAAACCTGAGAAAGGGGCAAGGGGTTATTACCGGGTGAATATGAAACATGGCGTAAGCGAAGTGAGAGCCGGGGAGCGGCATACCCTTGGTATTATATTTCATGATGCATTGAGTTGAAGTATGATACAGCATACAGCAATTTCAGATACAGCACTGAGGAGTTCGATACGCAGTGGAAAGATCAATTGGGGCGGCCATCAACAATTTAAAATATATGGTATACTAAACTGTGCTTCCGGCAAACGAATGAAAAGAACAAACAGGTTTTTCTTCAAATCTGAACAGCAAGCACTGCAAAATGGTTACAGGCCTTGCGGACATTGCATGAAAGCGGCCTATAAAAAATGGAAAAATGGATCTCTTTAATCAAACGATCGATCAGGATAAAAACTGGCTTCCATATGATGGAACGGTTAATTATTATGGTAAATTATTGTCGAAAACAGAGGCGGGTTTTTACCTGGAACGACTGTTAAATACCATTGAGTGGCGAAATGATGAAGCCGTTATTTTTGGCAAAAAGATCATCACCAAAAGAAAAGTAGCCTGGTATGGCAACAAACCCTATGAATATACTTACTCTAATACTACCAAGCGGGCCTTGCCCTGGAGCAAAGAGTTGATCGCATTAAAAACCTTGATTGAAAAAGAGACTGGTGAAAGTTTTAATTCCTGCCTGCTTAACTTATATCACAATGGAGAGGAAGGAATGGCCTGGCATAGTGATGGAGAGACCGACCTGAAAAAAGATGGAGCTATCGCTTCCTTAAGCTTTGGAGCCGAAAGGAAATTTGCTTTCAAACATAAACAAACCAAAGAAAAAGTAGAGCTATTCTTAGAGCATGGCAGCTTATTGATCATGAAAGATACGACACAAACTTTTTGGTGGCATCGGCTTCCGCCCAGTAAAAAAGTAATCAAACCCAGGGTAAATCTCACATTCAGAACTATAATAGAGTGAGCAACAGCATGTCAGGAATTAGTATTGCACTACGATGTTATTATAGATATGAAATAATTAATGTATGTTTATTTTATTTATCTGGAATAACTAAAAGGATATGAAGTTTGTTTACTGTTGTTTATTATTGCTGATGGGCATTATTGTAAATTGTCCTGATACTTTGGCCCAGCAGGATTCTGTGCCAGTGCATGAAACATTTAGGATCGAATCAAAAAATGTAAAAGAGGCCAGGACGATCAACGTTTGGACACCACCTGGTTATTCCGCAGCCATCGATTCTTTTGCCGTTTTGTATATGGCAGATGGTGGTATCGCTGAGGATTTTCCGCATATTGCTCAAACGGTTTCAAACCTCGTTGCTGCCAACAAAATACCACCGGTTATATTGGTGGGCATTGAGAATACGCAACGACGCAGAGATCTTACGGGGCCAACCGAAATTAAAAAAGATAAAGAGATCGCGCCGGTAGTAGGAGGTGCAGCAGTGTTCAGGTCTTTTATAAAAGAAGAGCTTTTTCCGGAGATCAGTAAAAGATACAGGATTAAAAATGAACGAAGCATTATGGGTGAATCGTTGGCCGGCCTTTTCGTGGTAGAGACCTTCCTTCAGAGTCCCGAATTGTTCGACCGGTATATAGCAATGGATCCTTCTTTATGGTGGAATGATCGCTACCTCATTAAGCATGCTGCTGGCTATATTTCAAAACTTCCTGCAGGTAAAAGGCTTTGGTTTGCCGGGTCTCAGGATGTATATAATGATACGCGCCAGCTGTCGGCAGCTTTGGAAGCAGCCCGACTGCCCGGCCTTCAATGGCATTATTCAGATGAACCACTCGAACAGCACGCTACTATATACAAGGCAACCAAGGAAAAGGCATTGGTTTGGGCGTTCAATAAACAATAACTCAACATGCTGGCAAATATTGTGGGCACTTACATGCAACTTCTTTTAATCCGGTTACCTGTGGTGAAAAGATTGCCTGAATTCCTGCGGTGTTAAGTGGGTCTTATTTTTAAACAACTTACTAAATGATTGCGGATGTTCAAAGCCCAATTCGTAAGCTATTTCGCTGATGGATAAGGACGATGCAGATAATTTTTCTTTTGCTTTTTCAACCAGCTTCTCATGAATATGCTGTTGGGTGTGCATCCCCGTAAGCGACTTCAATAAAGAACCCAGGTAGCTGGCAGAAATGTTCAATTGTTCGGCAACATATTGAACGGTAGGCAAGCCTTTCTGCACAATGGCATTACCTTCAAAATACTTCTGCAATAGTTGATCCAGCTGGTCCAAAACCTGGTGATTGCTGATTTTACGCGTTAAAAATTGTCTTTGATAAAACCGTTCTGAGTAGTTCAAAAGAGTTTCTAAGTGCGATATAATAATATTTTGACTAAACTGATCCAGGTTTGCATGATATTCATGTCTGATATGCCGGATAATACTGTTTAATGTTTCTTCTTCTTTTTCTGAGAGAAACAGTGCTTCATTAACAGCATAATCAAAAAAAACATACTTTTTTATAATACTGGCTAAAGAAGTGCCCCAGAGAAAGTCGGGATGAATTAACAGCAGCCACCCCGTGTGTTGCGGAGTAGCTGTGCTATTATGCTGGACACTGAAAAGCTGGTTAGGCGCCAGAAAGAATAATACACCTGCATCAAAATCATATTGCTGCTGGCCGTATAATATTTTGGCATTCGTAGTTCTTTTCAATGAGATGGAGTAAAAATCCTGTATAAAGGAGTTGTAATTCTCGTTCGGTTGAATCAAACTGTAGTCAACTATGCTGATCAATGGATGCTCAGGCTGGGGCAAATTTCTTAGTTCATGAAATTGGCTGATGGTTTTGATCCGCTGAAGTGGTTGGCTTTTCATGTATTAAATGTAATAATTAGCTATTAAATACCCTGGCAAATTCAGTGGCATAAGCTTCCAGCCTGACTTTTCCCAATATAGGTGGATGCATGTCGTAGTCTGCTCTGAGTTTCCCGGTATGAATGGCCATTCCCAGTTCTACATATTTCTTGGCTGATTCTTCAGGCATGCCACGGCCCAATAAAGCTTCTAACACTACTTCTTCAGACAAAGTCTTCCATTCCAGATCCGGTCTTCCAATAGCTTTGCCTAGTATAGCTGCTGCTTCGCTGCAGGTAAGGTCATCGCTCGATACATAGCGTATAGCTTCGGTATTCATAGTTTTTTCCAATTCTTCGGCAATTGCTGTTGCAATATCCCGGGGAGATACCATAGTTAGCCGGTCATCACCACCATAAACGGATCCTATAAATCCGGCTGTTTTGATCATGTCAATAAATCCCAGCAAATTATAGTAAAAAAATGTTGGACGTACATGAGTTAGTAAAATGTCTGGGATGGTGTTCAATATCTGCTCTACAAAATAAGAACCTCTTATAAAACCGGTTCCTGAAGGAAGATGAGCACCGTAACTGCTAAGGCAAACAACTCGCTGAACGCCGGTTCTCAATATGGCTTGCCGATATGATTTTCCTGTTTCCTGGTAATAAACCATTTGATCAGGATGATCGTAATTCGGCGGTATCATACAATATACGGCATCAGCTCCCGTAAAAGTCTGGCTTAAAAAATCGGTATCCGATAAAGAACCAATAGCGGCTTCGGCTCCCAGGTTGCGAATAGCTTCCTGTTTTTGAGGGTTGCTGCTGATAACGCTAAGGGTATGGCCCTTTGCTACTAATTCCTGTGTTAGGGGTTTGCTGATATGTCCTAAAGAACCCGTAATAATGATCTTCATTTTCTTTGATTTTTGTTGATACAAAGTTCTGGCCTGTCATCCGTGTCAATGTAGCCAGATCTGCTTTTGCTGTAGCCAAAAATGGATAATTGGAAGTGGTATGCTCTTGTTTGTCTGAATAATTATCAGGAACTTTATAGATGATGGAGCTAAAAAGGATAATGATCTCAACGAATAAATAATATGGACTACAACAATACATCTTTGAAAGACGGCGACTATTGCAAAGTAGTAAGCGGCACTCATAAAGGAAAGCAAGGAAGAGTGCGGGATATCCATACCAGCAAAACCGGCCATATTACTATTACTGTAGAGCAGGACGATCATACTCGTTTTAAAACCCTGGCCCGTAATGTAGAGATTGTTAAATTGTAAATTAGTTATCATGAAATTAACCGCCTTACGTCCTATGATCTATACAGATCAACTGGAAGACACCATTCGGTTTTATACTGATATGCTGGGTTTTATTCTGGCAGGGAAAAATGAAGATTGGGGATGGGCTTCTCTTTATAAAGACCAGGTATCGATTATGCTGGCTAAGCCTAACCAACATGAGGAATTTGAAAAGCCTGTTTTTACAGGTAGTTTTTATTTCAATACGGATGAGGTAGACGCCCTCTGGCAATCTCTGAAAGATAAGGTGAAAGTATGCTACCCTATTGAGAATTTCGAATGGGAAATGCGCGAATTTGCCATTTATGATAATAACGGCTACCTGCTGCAATTTGGTCAGGATATTGCTGCTTTAAAATAATTGGTTACCTGCCCGGGTATACAATAAATAGTAGAGAATCTCCGTAATTCGGGTGATACTACTTCCCATATTTTCTTCTTCACCCTTTGTCAATAGCCAATTGATATATTAATAGATCATTCGCGCTATTTATTTCAAACGATTGAAAAGGCATGCCACTTAATAAAGCGCATAAAAGAAAACGATGAAGCAGGCCAGAGCAGGACGCAGCAGGACAATAAATAATCAAACTCTTCTATTTTCGTTTCAGTCATTATAGGGCAACCCATTCAAAAGAACGATTGAAACGATTAATATGAAATTCTTACAAGTCAAGCGGCCAAACAGGGAAATAATAGTAAGTAGTATTTGCTGTTTGTTACTGGTGCTATGGAGCAGTTTCGCTATTGCGTATGAGCCGGTACCGCAACGTAAATATAATTTTAATAACGATTGGATTTTCAAGTTGGGAGATATTCCTGAGGCTAAAGAACCAGCCTGTAAAGATGACGATTGGAAAAAGGTAACGCTACCTGCTGCCTGGAATGAAGATGATGCTTTTAAAAAGGATATTGTAAATCTGTCTACGGGTATTGTTTGGTACCGGAAGCATTTTAAATTGCCTGTATCTTCTAAAGGGAAAAAAGTATTTATTGAGTTTGAAGGCATACGCCAGGGCGGCGATTTTTATATAAACGGCAAGGCCATCGGCTTTCATGAAAATGGAGTGACCGCTTTTGGATTTGATATCACGGACCTGGTACACTTTGATGGGCAGGAAAATATTATTGCGGCCCGTATCGATAATGACTGGAACTATCGCGAAAGGGCTACCAACAGTAAATACCAATGGGAGGATAAGAATTTTAATGCTAACTACGGAGGCATCATCCGTAATGTGTTTTTACATATTACACCGAGGTTGTATCAAACCTTACCATTGTATTCCAATCTTAAAACGACTGGCGTATATATTTATGCGAGTGATTTTGATATTAAGGGAAGAACGGCAACCGTCAACGCAGCTTCTGAAATAAAAAATGAAACACAGCAGGCGCAACAGGTGGGCTTTAAAGTTGACCTGATTGATCTGGATGGAAAAACGATTAAATCTTTTACAGGAGGGAAAACCACGATACAGCCAGGCGAAACGAAAACATTGAGCGCTAAATCCCGCGTTGCAGGACTTAATTTCTGGAGTTGGGGATACGGTTATTTGTACGAAGTGAAAACGTCCATACTGCTCAACGATCAGCAGGTAGATGTAGTGACGACTAAAACAGGCTTCAGGAAAACAGCATTTAAAGATGGGATGATCTATCTTAATGACCGCGTGATGATGGTGCATGGTTATGCCCAGCGAACTTCAAATGAATGGCCAGCTTTGGGTACTTCTATTCCTGCCTGGATGAGCGATTACAGTAACGGCCTGATGGTAGAAAGTGGTGGCAACCTGGTGAGGTGGATGCATATTTCGCCCTCTAAGCAGGATGTGGAAAGTTGCGACAGGGTAGGGCTGATACAGGCGATGCCCGCAGGTGATGCGGAAAAAGATGTGGAAGGCACCCGCTGGGATCAGCGTGTAGCGGTGATGCATGATGCCATTATTTACAATCGTAATAACCCGAGTATTATTTTTTATGAGTGCGGTAATGAAAGCATTAGTGAGGCGCACATGACTCAGATGAAAGCGCTGCGTGATCGCCTCGATCCTTTTGGGGGGAGAGCCATTGGCAGCCGTGAAATGCTGGATAGTAAAGTAGCCGAGTATGGCGGTGAGATGCTGTATACGAATAAGAGCGCGCATATACCCATGTGGGCTATGGAGTACTCTCGTGATGAGGGCTCCCGCAAATACTGGGATGAGTGGTCACCGCCGTTTCATAAGGACGGTGATGGTCCATTGCATAATGGACAAAATGCTGCCACTTACAACAGGAATATGGAGAGCCACGCCCTTGAAAATGTAAAGCGCTGGTACGAGTTCTGGAAAGAACGTCCAGGTACCGGTAAAAGAGTAAGCAGCGGGGGCGTTAACATCGTTTGGTCAGAAACCAATACGCATCATCGGGGTGAAGAGAATTATCGTCGCAGCGGTGAGGTAGACGCCATGCGTATTAAGAAACAGAACTATTATGCACATGAAGTAATGTGGGACGGATGGGTAGTGCCCGAAAGCTATCGTGCTCATATTGTAGGGCATTGGAATTACAAGTCGGGGGTAACCAAAGATATGTACGTAATTTCTTCCGCAGCAAAGGTGGAACTGAAGGTGAACGGTAAATCATTAGGTTATGGCGCATTGAGCGATGGATTCATCTTTGCTTTTAAAAATGTAGCCTGGAAACCCGGGACGATCGCCGCAGTAGGATACGATAAAAATAACAAGCAGGTATGCACAACGCAGCTGGAAACTGCCGGAGATCCGGTAGGGATACGCCTGACGGAAATTAAACGTCCAACGCCCTTCCTGGCTGATGGTAACGACGTCTCTATTGTTGAAGTGGAAGTCGTAGATGCTAAAGGCCGGCGTTGTCCGACGGCTTTGAATAAGGTACAGTACACCCTGGATGGACCAGGCGAATGGCGGGGTGGTATGGCGATGGGGCCTGATAATTATGTGTTAGCCAAAAGTTTCCCGGTACAAGGCGGCGTTAATCGATTTGTGATCCGCTCAACCACTACACCAGGTACTATTGCCGTTAAAGCCCAGGCCGATGGATTAAAAGCAGCATCCATACAATTAACAACCCGACCGGTAAAAACAGAAAATGGATTGGGCGCCGTGTTGCCCGCAGCTGGATTGCCGTCTGTATTAACCCGTGGCGCTACACCTGCTACACCTTCTTACACCGTAAGCCGTAAGGCATTGAGTGTGAAAGCGGCCACTGCGGGATCTAATGCTGAGAAGGCCGGCCAGAGCTACGATGATAATGAACTAAGCGACTGGGTAAACGATGGTAAACTCAATACCGCATGGATTGAGTATGAATTAGCGGAAGCCGCAACAGTAGATGAGATTGCGTTGAAGTTAAATAATTTTCGTTCCAGAGCTTACCCTTTGATCATTACAGTAGATGGTAAAGAAGTATTCGACGGTGCTACCAGGCCTACACTGGGATACTACACCATCCAATGCAAACCGGTTAAAGGTACAAAAATACGTATCAGGCTGGCAACCAATGCTGCTACGGGATTGGGTTCGGGCGAAGTGGAAGTAGGTGGTAAAAAACTGGATGATGGTGTTGCCCGTGATGACGCGAAAGCTAAAGGGGCTTTAAGTATTATTGAAGCAGAGTTTTATGAGCTTGTCAAATAACGAACTTTAACGCATAATGGAATTGCTGATGAAAAAGCTGGCGTTGTTTTTTACAGTCCTCATAATGGGCTCCTTTCAGGCACATGCGGATTTTGTTTTCCAGCGAAATAAAAATCTATCTGTATCACTCGATAAGCAGGAGGCCCCGGTTATACACACAGCCTTGGGTATTTTAAAAGAAGATTATACTAAAGTTTTCGGCGGTGAAATCATAGAAGCTGCCAGCCCGCTTATTTTTATAGGTACTTTGGGCGGAAACAGCACAGCTGAAAAGTATATCTCTCCTAAACTGTTGAATGATTTACGTTCACATAACGAAGGCTTTGTAATTGAAGTTAAAAACAACCGGTTATATATTGTAGGTTCTGATAAAAGAGGTACCGCTTATGGTATATTAGAACTGTCAAGGATGATCGGCGTGTCTCCCTGGGAATGGTGGGCTGATTCGCCGGTTGCAAAAAAGAAAGTATTCACTTTAAAAAATGGTTATAACCGCCTGGAATATCCTTCTGTCAAACACCGGGGTATTTTCTTTAACGATGAAGACTGGGGCCTGTTACCCTGGAGCAGTACCAGTTTTGAACCCGGCCTACCCACCGTAGGAAATACAAAAGGCGCTATCGGTCCTAAAACATACGCGAAGGTTTTTGAATTATTATTAAGATTGAGAGCCAATACAATCTGGCCGGCGATGCACGAGGTAACGGTCCCGTTTTACTTTACTACAGGCAATAAGGAAACAGCAGATCAATACGGAATTATTGTGGGTACCTCTCATTGCGAGCCCCTGATGAGAAATAGCGTGAATGAATGGGATATAGCAGGTAAGGGCGATTATAATTACACAACGAACAAGGAGGCCATGCTTGCTTATTGGACTGAAAGATTAAAGGAGTTGAAAGGCTCTGATAATATCTATACCATCGGCTTAAGGGGTAAGCACGACGGCATGATGCAGGGGGTAAAGACTTTGAAAGAACATAAAGCTGTATTGTCGAAGGTGATTAAAGATGAAAGAGAGCTCTTGAAAACCTATGTAAATCCGGATGTAACAAAAATACCACAGGTGTTTATACCTTACAAAGAAGTGTTGGATGTATATAACGACGGGATGGAAGTACCCGAAGATGTAACGCTGGTATGGTGCGACGATAATTATGGGTATATCAGGAATTTTCCTACCGCAGCGGAAAGAGCACGTAAAGGAGGCAATGGCGTGTATTATCATATTTCTTATTGGGGACGTCCGCACGATTATCTCTGGCTGTCTACCAACCACCCGGCACAGCTGTATACGCAGATGAGGCAGGCTTATGATAAAGGTGCTAAAGATTTCTGGATAGTAAATGTAGGTGATTTAAAGCCCGGCGAATATCTCACTGAATTGTTCTTAGACATGGCCTGGAATATCAATGCAATAAACAATGATATCATCGGCCTAGACCAACACCTGAAAAGCTGGTTAGGCAGGGAGTTTGGTTCATCGAATGGGGAAGCACTACTCCGGTTAATGAATGAATATTACCGGTTGGCATATATCCGCAAACCTGAGTTTATGGGTGCTACGAGAGCCGAAGAGAAAGATCCAAAGTATAAAATGGTTGCTGATCTGCCCTGGAGCGAGCCGGAGATAAGGGAAAGATTAAAAGCTTACGAAGCATTATCAGCACAGGTTGCAGCACTTTCAAAAAAGATACCCCTGGGCCAAAAAGATACTTGGTTTCAATTGGTTGCATATCCAGTGCTGGGTGCTGCTGAAATGAACAAAAAAATATTATACGGGCAGTTAGCCAGGCATGGTAAAGCCGATTGGGCAGAAAGTGATAAGGCTTATGATCAGATAGAACAACTTACGCAACAATATAATGCAGTAAGTAACGGAAAGTGGAGGGGTATGATGGATTTTAAGCCTCGTAACCTGGCTGTTTTCGATAGATTACCTCGTACAAAAGCTGAAGCTGGTCTGGCATCTTATAATCCTCCGAAATTTATGTGGAACGGAACAGTCTATACCGCTTATTCAGGCAGCAAGCCGGTGGCTCATGGTTTGGGCTATCAGCGTGGTGCCGTTACGGTGCCTGTGGGTACAACACTCAACTATAGTTTTAATACCAGCGTTGCAGATTCGTTGCGCGTAGAGCTGGCATTAGCGCCGAATCATCCTGTTGAAGGAAAAGCGATCCGATACGCGATCCGTATAAATGATGGACCGGATCAAATCGTAAACTATGCTACCGAAGGCCGAAGTGAAGAATGGAAGGAGAATGTATTGCGTAACCAGGCCATCCGCAGCACCAGTCATCTATTGAACAAAAAAGGTAAACAAATGATATACATCACGGCTTTGGATGAAGGTGTTGTGGTGGATCAGGTAAAGGTTTGGTGAGGAGAATGGTATTCATTCTTAATGTTTATGAAAGAATTTGAAGAAAGTAGAACCATTAAGGAGTTAAGGGTGTTAAGATTGGTAATCTATTGAGCCGTTGAGAGCAATTCTTAATGTGCCTTCATCCGTTAATGTTTTATAATATGTATCTTGAGAAAAAGACGGAACCATTAAGAAGTTAAGAGTATTAAGACGTTAAGTAGTTTTGTGAAATTATTAATGCGTTTAAAAAGTGAAAAATGACACAACAAATAAACTGGGGGATCATTGGCTGTGGAGATGTAACCGAAGTAAAGAGTGGACCTGCATTTAATAAAATTGCACAGTCTAAACTGGTAGCTGTAATGCGCCGCAACGCGGACAAAGCAGCAGATTATGCACGCAGGCATGGTGTGCCCAAATGGTATGCTGATGCAGACGAACTCATTAATGATCCCGAAGTCAACGCGATATATATTGCTACGCCACCGAACACACATGCAACCTATACATTAGCAGCTTTGCAGGCTGGTAAACCGGTGTATGTGGAAAAGCCAATGGCGCTGAACGCGGCTGAAGCAAGGCAAATGTCTGACTATGCAACAGAAAAGAATGTAAAACTTTGCGTTGCGCATTATCGTCGCATGCAGCCGATGTTCTTAAAAATTAAATCCCTGGTGGACACGGGAGCTATTGGTGATATACGTTTTATACAACTGCATTTATTACAAGGCCAGTCAGCGAACCTCATTGCCCGTTCAGAAGATAACTGGCGTACGAATCCCGCTTTATCGGGAGGTGGTCTTTTTCATGATCTAGCTCCTCACCAGATAGATATTATGCTCTACCTGTTCGGAGCAGTGAAACAATATTCGGGTGTTGCGTTCAATCAAAGCCAGACCTCCCAGGCAGACGACCTGGTGAGCGGCTCCATATTTTTTGAAAACAGCGTTTTATTTAACGGGGTTTGGTGCTTTGCCGTAAGTGAGCAGGATGCGGTGGATACCTGTACCATTTATGGTTCAAGAGGAACAATTCGCTTCGGATTTTTCGGACAAAAGGTATGGGTAACCGTTGACGGACAAACAGAGCTATTGGAATTTGAGCCCTTACAACATGTAGAGCAGCCTATGATCGAAAGAGTGGTTAGTTATTTTCTGGATGAGGGAGAAAATCCCTGTAACGGAGCTATTGGTACGGAAGTAATGGAAATTATAGATGCGTTTGCCGGTAACAATACGAGTGGTTTGGATTTATAAGCATTAAATATACAATTAGGTATAGAAACTTGTTAGTCTGACTGCGTGCAACTATGCTTTGGGGGTTAATAAAAGGTTTGAACTGCCAGGCTAGGAGATGGCCAGGCACAACGCTCGAGCCTGCACCAGGCAATGATTGGTATCTTCGAATTATATACAAAAGCTACTGCCATTGTTTCAGGATGAAGCAGGATGGTTGTTAGCAAGATGGACTTATCTTTAAGGCTTCTTCGACAAAAACGATTATATGCCTGATGAAGATTACTGCTTCACCATTGTTACCCATCACTTTAGCCAGACGCAGGTCAACGCTATTCGGCCGAACTCGTATGATTGGTGTATCAAACGGTTTAAAACGCAGAAAAATAAAAGCAATGCGATTGCGGTTTTATAACTTTTAAGAAAAGCTCTTTTGGATATATAAAATAATTGGATGAAAAAATTACTGTTTTCCTGTTTAATGATGTTGGGAGTAAGCCAGTTAATGGCCCAGGCTCAATGGCCTGTCATTACGCAACAGGCAAAACCCTGGACCCGTTGGTGGTGGATGGGTAGCGCTGTTGACGAAAATAATATCAGCACCCTTTTAAAACAGTACAGTGAGTCTGGCCTGGGCGGCGTAGAGATTGTACCTATTTATGGCGCTAAAGGTTACGAGAGCCGTTACATTAAGTATTTGTCTCCCCGATGGATGCAGATGTTGGATCATACCGTAAGCAGGGCCAATGCTTTAAATATGGGCGTATATATTTCAGTAGGTACAGGTTGGCCTATCGGTGGATCGCATGTTGCCAAAGAAGATGCGGCATCAAAAGCCCTGGTACAGCAATATGATCTGAAAGCTAATACTGTTTTAACGGATCTTATTGTAGTAAATGATCCCAAACAAAAGGATGGAGCTGTTTTAAGTGTATTGATGGGCTATAACAGTGAGGGGAAGGCAACGGACCTGACTGGTAAACTAGATGCCTCCGGTAAGTTAAATTTTAAACCAACGGAGGATCTGAAACTATTTGCCTTATTCACCGGTAAAACCCGCCAGGCCGTAAAAAGGGCTGCACCGGGGGGCGAAGGATTTACAATAGATCACTTCTCAAAATCGGCAACTGCTAATTATTTTAAAGCATTTGATACTGCTTTTGGTAATAGCTCGCATGGTGTAAAAGGTTTTTTTAACGATAGCTATGAAGTATATGGCGCCAACTGGACGCCTGAATTCTTTAGTGAATTTGGCAGGCGCAGAGGCTACGACCTGGAGCAGCATATCAATGTACTTTTTTCTGATACAAAAGATGACCATACTGCCCGTATTAAATCCGACTACCGCGAAACAATGGCTGACCTGATGCGGGAGAACTTTTCGACCGTTTATACTAATTGGACACATCAACGCAAGGCACTTTCCATTAACCAGGCGCATGGCTCTCCCGGTAACCTGCTCGATCTTTATGGAGCATTTGATGTGCCCGAAACAGAAACCTTTGGCAGCAGCTATTTTCCTATCAAAGGATTAAGAAGGGATAGTGCAGATATAAGAAATGTGGATCCCGATCCGAATATGTTGAAGTTTGCATCCTCCGCAGCGCATGCTTATGGAAAGCCATTAACGAGCTGCGAAACCTTTACCTGGCTCAGCGAACATTTTAAAACTTCCTGGAGTCAATGCAAACCGGAAGTAGACCAGGTCTTTCTTTCGGGAGTCAATCATGTGTTTTATCATGGTACTACTTATAGCCCTGCTGATGCTAAATGGCCAGGCTGGCTATTTTATGCTTCTGTAAATTTTGTGCCTAACAATAGCTTATGGCCGCATTTAAAGGGGTTGAACGATTATATAGCCCGCTGCCAGTCAGTATTACAGGCCGGTACGCCGGATAATGAATTAGCGATTTACTGGCCAATATATGATATATGGCATAATGCCAAAGGTATGGATAAGCCTTTGTCGGTGCATCATGTGGATGATTGGTTACACCCGACCGCCTTTTATAAAAACCTCGTGTCTTTGCAAAATGAAGGTTATGCATTGGACTTTGTATCTGACAAAATGCTGGAGCTGGCCAAAGCCAACGGAACACAGTTCAGTATTTCTCCAAAAGGTGGTCAACATAAAGTATTGTTGATACCAGCATGTGAAAAAATGCCTGTAGCAACTTTTAAGAATATTATCAGACTGGCGTCTGAAGGTGCAGCTGTTGTCATACAGCAATTTCCGCAGGATGTACCCGGTTATAAAGATGTAGCACAACAAAGGCAGGAGTTAAAGCGCCTGATCGCCCAATTGAGGCCGTCTGAAAATAATAATTTGCAGGTTGCTGCTGTGGGTAAGGGTAAGATAGTGATAGGTGATGTGCACGAAGCCTTAGTCTATTTAAAAGTTGCAAGGGAAACCATTGCAGACAGTGGATTGAAATTTATCCGCAGGAAAATGCCTGATGCCAGTTATTATTTTATAGTGAACAATACGGCTAATGATTTCGATAAAACTATTTCCCTGCAAAATGCAGCAGCAACGGTTTTGATAATGGATCCGGTGAATGGCACAGTGAATAAAGTTGCACATCAAAAAGATGGCACTGCAACGGGTTTCAGGTTGCAATTAAAATCAGGAGCTTCAGTAATTATAAAGCTCACTGAAAAGAAAGAAGAAGCACCTGTTTATAAGTATATAGAGCCCGCAGCAAATGCAATTCAACTTCAAAATAATAAATGGATGTTGAGCTTTAAAGAAGGCGGACCTCAGCTACCCGCAACCTTGCAGATGACGGGTATTAAGCCATGGACGGATTTTACGAACGATGCCCGTACCCGGGCTTTCTCCGGAACCGGCGTTTATACTACTTCGTTTGTTCTTAAAAATAAAGCCGCAGACTACCTGTTACAACTGGATCAATTATATGAGTCGGCTAGGATCATTGTGAATGGAAAGGATGCCGGACTGATCTGGAGCCTGCCTTTCGAAAAAAGGATTGGCCAGTATTTAAGGCCCGGAAATAATACCATCAGTATTGAAGTGTGTAACCTGATGGCCAATCGCATCCGTGATATGGATCAGAAAGGTGAAGTATGGCGCAATTACCATGAGATCAATTTTGTGAATATTAATTATAAAGATTTCGATGCCGGCAAGTGGAAAGTACAGCCTTCTGGCTTAGGTGGAACAGTTCAATTGGTACCGTTGAAGTAAGAAGCGATTGAGTTAATTCCTTATCGCCATTTCGACCATCTTAGCCATCGGCTATGAGGGAGAAATCTGCTTCACATTGATTGGCTCGACACCAATCAATGATTGATGAAATTCTAAACATATTTTACATGCATCCCTGCATATATTCCCCTATGGCGGTCACGGGTATACGGTAAATAAGAATCCCGGGTCGGCAAATATGTGGCCGGAAATTACTTTGGAATGGCTGAGAGAAATGAAATACATACAATAGTTATCTTAGCGGATCAAAAAAGTACAAGGAATGAAATTATTTGAACAAACATGGCGTTGGTATGGCCCTAACGATCCGGTTTCACTGTGGGATATCAGGCAGGCAGGTGCCACGGGTGTGGTAACAGCGTTACATCATATTAAGAATGGCGAAATATGGACAGTAGAGGAAATTCAAAAAAGAAAATCTGAAATTGAAGCTGTAGGTCTTACCTGGTCAGTGGTAGAAAGCGTACCGGTTCATGAGCATATCAAAACGCAGGAAGGGGAATATAAAAAATATATTGATCATTATAAGCAGAGCATTCGCAACCTGGCAGCATGCGATATACGCATCGTAACTTACAATTTTATGCCGGTGTTAGACTGGACGCGTACTGATTTAGCATATACCATGCCGGATGGATCTAAAGCACTACGGTTTGAAAGAGCTGCTTTCATAGCTTTTGATGTGTTTTTATTAAAACGTCCTGGTGCGGAAAAAGAATATACTGAAGAAGAATTAAGCAAGGCCAGGTTGAGACTGGATGGTATGACCGAAGAAGAAAAGAGCACGCTTGTGGCAAATATGATTGCAGGCTTGCCCGGTGCGGAAGAAAGCTTTACCCTCGAAGCCTTTCAAAAACAATTGGATCGCTACAGCAACACCGATGCGGAGCGGCTGCGCTCGAACCTGATCTATTTCCTATCAGAGATAGCGCCGGTAGCAGATGAAGTGGGCGTGAAGCTGGCTATTCACCCTGATGATCCTCCCTATGCGATCCTGGGCCTGCCCCGAATTATGAGCACAGAAGCTGATTTTCAAAAACTGGCAGCCGCAGTTCCTAATGCATCTAACGGGCTTTGTTATTGTACGGGGTCATTTGGCGTGATCCCTCAAAATGATCTACCTGCTATGTTGCGCAACCTGGGCGATCGTGTTAATTTTATCCACCTGCGGTCTACACAAAGAAATGAAGAAGGCGATTTTTATGAAGCCAATCATCTGGAAGGCGATGCCAATATGTATGCAGTGATGAAAGAGTTGGTGCTGCTACAGCAAAAAAGGCAGATCTCTTTACCGGTTCGTCCCGATCACGGGCACCAGATGGTAGATGACCTGCGTAAGCAAACCAATCCGGGCTACTCCTGTATCGGCCGTTTACGTGGATTAGCCGAGTTAAGAGGATTGGAAATGGGAATCGCGAACTCAATATTATAATATGAAACGGATCTTAGCGATAGTTGCCTGTATTACATCCTGCCTGGTTGCTTTTGATTCGGCAGCCCAGCCTGGAAAACCAGACAGCAGTATTCATTTGTACCTTTTGGTGGGGCAATCGAATATGGCAGGGCGGGGAAAGCCCGATGCGCAAAGCAGGTTGACTAACGCAAAGATCCTGATGCTGGACTCAACGAATAGCTGGGTACCGGCAACCGACCCTGTTCATTTTGATAAACCCCAAATGGCCGGGGTAGGACCTGCTATTGGCTTTGCCGATGAAATGCTGAGAGAGGAAAACAATATTTCCATAGGCCTGATCCCTTGTGCCTGGGGCGGATCGCCCGTAGAAGTGTGGAAGCCCGGAGTTGCTTATTTGAGTGCACATCCTTATGATGATGCTATACGGCGTACAAAAATAGCCATGCAAAAAGGCGTGTTGAAAGGTATCCTATGGCATCAGGGAGAAGCGGATAATGATTCAATCCGATCAAAAAAATACCTGAGTGAACTGGTATTGTTGGTACAAAGATTCCGTAAAGACTTTTCTAACGAGCAATTACCTTTTGTGGCAGGTGAAGTTGGCTATTTTAATAAACGAAATTTTATTAATGCAATAATCAACCAATTACCGAATCAGCTACCTTATACATCAGTTGTTGCTGCTGACGGGCTTACCGATAAAGGTGATCATTTGCATTTTGATACTCCATCGGCTCGGGAACTGGGAAAGCGGTATGCCCGGGCAATGAAGCAATTGCAGAAAAAATGATCAGCTGTCGGTTTATTTCCGGCTATATTTATTTCAACCTTTTTATAGAATGATTGTTTTTTATAAACATATCCTATAAAAATAAAGTAATGAATAAGGTAAAAATTTCGAATACAGATCTGGAGATCGCTCCGTTGAATTTTGGTGGTAATGTGTTTGGCTGGACTTTAAATGAAGATCAGTCTTTTGGCATATTAGATGCTTTTGTTGATAAAGGCTATAATTTTATAGATACGGCTGATACCTATGCCTGGTGGGTAAACGGTACCGGCGGTCAGTCTGAAACCATCATTGGCAACTGGATAAAAGCCCGAAACAACCGTGATAAAATTGTGTTAGCTACCAAAGTGGGTTCGGAGACCAAAGAGCACGGCTATGATATCAGCAAAGCGCATATTTTAACGTCGGTGGATGAATCCCTGCGACGATTACAGACCGATCATATCGATTTGTATTACACGCACTTTGATGATAACAAAACTCCGGTTGAAGAAACCTTATCAGCTTATGACGAAATCATCAAAGCCGGGAAAGTGAGGTATATAGCGGCTTCTAATCTATCACCTGAGAGGCTTATTGCCTCATTTGAAGCTGCTGAGAAAAATAATCTGCCACGCTATGTAGCCCTGCAACCGCATTATAATTTGGTCGAAAGGGAAAAGTACGAGCAACAATATGCTTCCCTGGCACAACAATACAACTTGTCTGTGTTTCCTTACTGGTCTTTAGCGGCTGGCTTCTTAACCGGTAAATACCGTAGCGAAGCCGATTTCAATAAAAGTGCCCGTGGTGCCGGTGCTGCCAAATACCTGAATGAAAAAGGTTTGGCTGTATTGGGAGTATTAGACCAGGTAGCTGCTGCGCATAACAGTACCCCGGCAACAGTAGCGTTAGCCTGGTTATTGGCGCAACCCCATATTGATGCACCTATTGTGAGCGCCACCAGCAATCATCAGTTGGAAGCTTTATTTGCCGCTCCTGAATTAACACTTTCAAATGAAGACCTGGAGGCATTAAATAAGGCAAGTAAATAAATTAGATTAAGAATATGAATGGAAGCCTGGTTCGCCAGGCTTTTTTATTATCACAAAAAAAAATATAATAAGGCTTGTTTGCAGTAATCAACTAATTACCTATTTTTAATTGTACGATTAACAATTAAAAATCAATTGCCATGAAGAAAATGACGCTGGCCCTGCTCGCTGCAGTTTTAGGAGCCGGAGTAAATGCACAGGTAGTAACCACTACATTAAATACGGAAGATGCTAAAACCACGATCAGCAAACATATATACGGACATTTTGCCGAGCACCTGGGCCGGTGTATCTACGACGGTTTTTGGGTAGATGAAAATATGGATGTAAAAAAGCAGGGCCGCATCAGGTTGGATGTGGTAGAGGCATTGAAAAAAATTAAGATACCCAACCTGCGCTGGCCGGGCGGATGCTTTGCTGATGAGTATCATTGGAGAGATGGCATTGGTAAGCCGGCTGACAGACCAAAGATGGTGAACACTAACTGGGGCGGCGTTTCGGAAGATAATAGTTTTGGCACCCATGAGTTTTTGGAATTATGCGGCCTTTTGAATACCGAGCCTTATGTAGCAGGTAATGTAGGTAGCGGTACGGTAGAAGAAATGGCTAAGTGGGTGGAATATTTAAATTCTCCTGCACAAAGTACCATGACTGAACTCAGGAAGCAGAATGGCCGGGAACAGCCCTGGAAAGTAACTTACTGGGGCGTAGGTAATGAAAGCTGGGGCTGCGGTGGTAATATGACGCCAGAGTACTATGCCGACCTGTATAAAAGATATGCTACTTATGCCCGTAATTATCCGGGTGCCCCCATGAAAAAAATAGCCAGCGGTGCTAATTCCGACGATTACAGGTGGACCGAAGTGTTAATGAAGAATGTTCCGCGTAACCAGATGTGGGGCATGACTTTACATTACTATACGCTGCCTACCGGTAACTGGAACGGCAGCAAGGGATCTGCAACCGTATTTAACGAACAGGAGTACTTTAAAACCATGAAAAACTGCCTGCATATGGAGGAGCTGGTGCAGAAGCATTCGGCTATAATGGACAAATACGATAAAGAAAAGCGCGTGGCGCTGGTGGTGGACGAATGGGGTATCTGGACGGATGTGGAGCCGGGCACTAATCCGGGTTTCCTGTACCAGCAAAATAGTTTAAGAGATGCTTTGATTGCCGGAACCACATTGAATATATTCAACAATCACGCAGATCGGGTAAAGATGGCCAACCTGGCGCAAACAGTGAATGTGCTGCAATCCATCGTATTAACCAAAGGAAAAGAAATGTTACTGACACCTACTTACCACGTATTCGACCTGTTTATGGGACATATGGATGCCAAGCTGATACCGATGAGTTTTACTACGCCGGATTATACAAGTGGTAACGAGAAAATTCCCGCGGTTAATGCTTCCGCTTCGCTCGACTCCAATGGTAAAATGCATATTACACTGGTTAATATTGACGCCGGAAAAGATATTACGTTAAATGTATCGCTTAAGGGAAAGAGCTATAAAAAAGTGAACGGAAGAATATTGACGTCAAAAAGTTTTACCGATATCAATACATTTGACAATAAAAACAAAGTAGTTCCTGCGGCTTTCAGTGGTGCAACAATTGGCAAAGGCTCTTTAAACATTAAACTGCCTAAGCTGAGCGTGGTGAGCATCACCTTAGAATAAATAAACGCTGAAGCAAACAAATCAAACGTTTGAAATAATAATTTGTTAACAGTAAAACCGGAAATAGATCGATTATCGTTATTATTGTTGCCGCCATTTTAAACTTTATACCCAAACGTTATGAGCAAGAAGTTTTTTCTGTTATTTTTTATAGCAGGCATTTTCAGTTGTAAAACAGCGTCGGTACTTGCAGATTATGGCGTTGAGAAGGGAGATGAGTATGCTTCGATTGCCGTATTGCCCGATACCCAGTATTATACAGCATTGCGTCATGGTGGTACAATGAGCATGTTTCAGAACCAGGTAGACTGGCTGGTTAAGAACTATCAAAAGGAAAAGATCGCGTATGTCATTCATTTAGGTGATATAACCGATCACAATGCACCGGTAGAATGGGAGCGAGCCGCATCGGCTATGTATCGCCTGGATGCTACTAAAGTACCCTATGGCCTGGCCGTGGGGAATCATGACCAAACGCCTAACGGAACGCCTTCCGCAGGCAGCGATACTACTCAATATACCAGGTATTTTGGAAAAACGCACTTTGGTAGCCGGCCCTGGTATGGAGGTGCGCTGGGTAACAACAATAATAGCGATACACATTTCGACCTGTTTACTGCCAATGGCGATAAATACCTCGTCATGTATTTTGCCTTTAATCAGCCCGATTATAAAGGCTACAATGAAGCTTACGAAAAACAGATGCTCAACTGGGCCGATAGTGTTTTAACAGCGCAAGCCGACAGGAAAGCGATTTTAGTATGTCACAGCATGTTGGGGAGGCCTAAAGGCACCACCAGTGGCGATAAACCAGGGGCAGGGGATAATAGCCTGCAGAGCAATTTCACCAAACAGGGAAAGGGTATTTACGAAATGGCCAAGAATCATAGTAATGTATTCTTAATGCTGGGCGGCCATATAGCAGGGGAAGGGTATAGAAAAGATACCTATAACGGCAATACCATTAAAACTTATCTTTCCGACTATCAGTCTAGGCAAGGCGAGCCTTATGAAGGTGCGAAAGATCGTAATGGTGGTAATGGCACGATGCGGTTGATGCGGTTGAATAAGACAAAGCAAACATTAAGTATTGTAACTTTTATTCCGCAGGCAAATGGTTCTGTTATTAAAGAAACAGATGGGGATAGCCAGTTCACGGATGCTTTGTATAAATAAAAATAAAGATTGAATATAAATTATGAGTAACAACAAATTTTCTCTGGCAGGTAAAGTAATTATTGTAACCGGTGCCACAGGCGTGCTGGGGCATTCATTTGTAAAAGATCTGGCTGGCCAGGGAGCTATTGTAGGCGTGCTGGGACGTAATGAAAAAGTTGCGGAAGAAAGGGTTGCTGAAATAGTAGCGGCAGGAGGACAGGCTATTGCGTTAATTGCTGACGTGGCTAACCAGGAGCAGCTCGAAGCGGCGTTAAAAAAAGTGTTGGATCAGTACGGCAAAGTAGACGGGTTGGTAAACGCGGCCGGGGGTAATCAACCAGGCGCAGTAGTACAACCTGACGGGAAAATTTTTGAACTGGATATGGACGCTTTAAAGCAGGTAATGGACCTGAACCTGTTTGGTACCTTATTGCCTACCCAGGTATTTGGTAAAGCGATGGCCGAAACATCGGATAAAGGCAGTATTGTAAATATTTCTTCAGTAGCGGCTCATGGTGCGGTGACGAGGGTTTTAGGATATAGCCTGGCTAAAACTGCCATAGAAGCATATACCAAATGGTTCGCAGTGGAGATGGCCAATCGCTATGGCGATAAACTAAGAATGAATGCGCTGGTACCGGGCTTTTTCCTGGCGGAGCAAAACAGGAGGTTGTTAACGAATGAAGATGGTACTTACACAGACAGAGGTGATAAAGTAATCCGTAGCACACCGTATAAACGCTTTGGAAATCCTGATGAATTAACCGGTGCGCTCATTTGGCTGTTAAGCGACGAATCTACGTTTGTAAACGGAACTTCTATTAAGGTAGATGGCGGCTTTACTATTTTTAGTGGTGTGTAGTGTATATTTACACGGTAACATAATTTGATTTTATGCCAACAATAGAAAATAATGATATAAGCGTGGAAGTGGCTACGCTGGGAGCTGAATTGCAGCGTATCACCGGCAAAAATACGGGCATTGAATACATGTGGAACGCCGATCATGCTTACTGGGCGAAATATTCCCCCTTATTGTTTCCCATTGTTGGTACGCTAAAGGCCGATACATACATCTACGAGGGAAAAGCATATCATCTGCCCCGTCACGGCTTTGCAAGAGAAATGGAATTTGAACTGTATCAGCAAAGCGGGCACATGCTAACTTTCAGGCTGACCAGCAACGCAGTTACTTTAGCTAAATATCCGTTCCCATTCGAATTATATGTAGAATATTCGATTGCCGGCCCTACCTTAAGCGTAAGTTATAGGGTAGTCAATACCGGCGAAAAACCCATGTACTTTTCTATTGGCGGGCACCCCGCCTTTAAAGTTCCTCTTTTTGAAGGGGATACTTATAACGATTATATACTTGAATTCAACCAGGTAGAAAACGCAGGAAGATGGCTTTTGGATAATGGTTTGATCGAAACCGGCACTGTTCCATTGCTGGAGGATGCCGATCGCCTGCCGCTTCGGAAAGAACTGTTTGAAGCCGATGCCATTGTATTGAAGCAATTAAAGAGCACTAAAGTGCGGCTAGTACAGGAGCAAACGCGCAAGGGTTTTGAATTTGATTTCAATGGTTTTCCTTACCTGGGTATATGGGCGGCGAAAGGGGCAGACTTTGTATGCATTGAACCCTGGTGCGGCATAGCCGATAGCGTGAATAGCAATCAGCAGCTGGTAGAAAAAGAGGGCATTAATGAGCTCAATGCAGGAGCCTTATTTGAAAGGACCTGGAAATTTGCTGCTGTAGGCTAATGTACTTTTTCAAATTTTTCAGGTTCATATCAAATTTGGCGATATACCTTCGACTGAATACCTAATATATTTCTAAAATTTAGCAACTGCGCTCACACGTATCGCGTTTATCAGTTATCTTTCGGCCTGCTTAAATAATGAAACAGGCTTTTTGTTTATTCCTTTTATTAATAGGGGTATCTGTTAGCTATGCGCAACAGAAATTTACCCTCAGTGGTACGGTTCGCTCAGAGCGAACAGGCGAAACTGTTATTAATGCCAGCGTCAGATCTGTCAATGGTACAGAGGGCGTGAGCAGCAATGAGTATGGTTTTTACTCCATTACACTGCCGGCCGGCGATTACGAAATTGAATACAGTGCTGTTGGCTTTAATGCCTTTATAGAGAAGATCAGTCTCACTCAGAATATCACCAAAAATATTTCTCTGCCCGACGAGGTAAAGGATCTGGAGAATGTGGTGGTATCTGCAAGTGGTAAAGGCCGAACGATCACCGGTACACAAATGGGAGTGGAGCGGCTCACAATGAAAGAGGTAAATACCATCCCTATGTTATTGGGCGAACGTGATATCCTGAAAGCCATACAGCTGCTGCCGGGTATTAAACCGGCTGGTGATGGCAATAGCGGCTTTTATGTAAGAGGTGGGAGCGCCGACCAAAACCTAATCCTTTTGGATGAGGCGCAGGTGTATAATGCATCGCACTTATTAGGCTTTTTCTCAACTTTCAACTCAGATGCTGTTAAAGATATAACCGTATATAAGGGGGGAATGCCTGCACAATATGGAGGCAGGTTATCCTCTGTGCTGGATGTAAAGATGAATGAGGGAAACAATCAGAACTATGAATTGAGCGGGGGCGTGGGACTGATATCTGCAAAGCTAAACCTGGAAGGTCCTATCCAGAAAAACAAGTCATCTTTTTTATTGTCGGGCCGCAGAACCTATGCTGATGTATTTGTACCATTAGCCAAGGATAGCGCTATCAGAAATAACAAACTTTACTTTTATGATTATAATGCCAAGTTAAATTATAAAATAGGGGAAAAAGATAATATTTACATATCAGGATATTTCGGGCGTGACTATTTAAAGTTAGACCAGCAGTTTGGTATCAACTGGGGAAATATCACCGGTACATTGCGGTGGAATCATATCTTCAATAGCAAATTGTTTTCCAACACCTCTTTTATCTACAGCGATTTTGATTACAATATCAATATTAGTAATCCAAGCAACGACCTGGACATCTACTCCAAGATCCGCGACCTGAACCTGAAACAGGAATTTCAGTGGTATGCCGGCAGCAGGCATTCATTGCGTTTTGGATTCAATTCCACTTATCATAAAATAAGGCCGGGTGATGTTACTTCTTCGGGTACAACCAGCTTTAATAACTTTTATTTACAGGACCGGTTTTCCTGGGAGAATGCCCTCTTTGCAACAGACACCTGGAAGGCTGCACCCTGGCTGAACATTACTTATGGTGCCAGGCTGACTTCTTTTTCGATCCTGGGTGAGGGCGATTTTTACGAGGTAGATGGCGATGGAAATGTTACCGACACCCTTACCTATAGTAAAGGCCAGTTGGTAAAAAATTATATAAACCTGGAGCCCCGGCTCGCTGCCAGCTTTATCCTGACCCCATCGTCTTCCTTCAAAGCCTCGTATGTAAGAAACGTGCAGAACCTGCATTTAATGTCTAATTCCACAACTGGTTTTCCTACCGATAAATGGTTAGCCAGTACCAATATTATTAAACCTGAAATAGCCGACCTGGTAGCATTAGGTTGGTATAAGAATCTGGCAGGAAACCAGCTTGAGTTTTCTACCGAGATCTATTACAAAAAAATGCAGAACCAGATTGATTATAGAACAGGTGCTGATGTTTTCACCAATGATGCAATTGAGTCGCAGATATTGTTTGGTATAGGCCGCGCTTATGGCTGGGAGCTTTTTCTGAAAAAGAAAACAGGTAAAACAACAGGCTGGATCAGTTATACATTGGCCAAAACGGAAAGAAAAATTGATGGCATTAATGATGGTGAATGGTACAATGCCCGTCAGGATCGTACTCATGATGTTGCTATCGTTGTAAACCATCAACTCAACAGGCGATGGAATCTGGCTGCTAACTGGATCTATTATACAGGAGATGCGGTTACTTACCCGAGTGGAAAATATATTATCGATAACCAGGTAGTATTTTACTATACCAAAAGGAATGCAGACAGGATGCCATCTTACCACCGTTTGGACCTGGGAGCAACCTGGCTGCTAAAAGACAGGAAAAAGTTCCGTTCGGAGTTGGCGTTTAGTTTATTTAATGCTTATGGAAGGGAAAATCCTTATGCGATTACCTTCAGGCAGAGTGAAGAAGACGCGACAAAAACAGAAGCGGTTAAAACATCTCTTTTCCGGTTTGTGCCATCTATATCCTATAATTTTAAATTTAAGTAAGATGTCGGCAATTTGGAAATGTATAGGTATGGTTGTTATCTCATCTCTGTTGCTGATGAGTTGCGAACGTGTTATACAGGTAAACATAAAAGATGAGCCGCTCAGGTTTGTAGTGGAAGGCGTGTTAACAGATGATAGTACCTGCAGGGTGCGCTTGTCGCAAACCAGCAATTTTTATGATACGATCAATTTAAGGGGCGTTAGTGGTGCCAGGGTAACCATTACAGAAGACGGTAAGCCGCCGGTTGTGTTGAGTGCATCCAGTAACAGGGGTGAATATACTGCCCCCTTTACCGGCCAGTCGGGAAAAACCTATCATTTACGGGTTGAATACCGGGATTCGGTAAGCAACCATGTATTTACAGCTACATCAACAATGCCACAAAAAGTAGCGCTGGATAGCTTATATGTATCAGAACGTATTTTCCTGGGTAAGATGCGTATGATAGCGGCAATTCGCTACAAAGATCCGCCTGCCCCGGGCAATGCCTACCGTTATGTGCAACGTGTGGACGGAGAACTGGAGACAACAGTATTTGTTACCAAGGACGACCTCATCAACGGCCGCACTGTAGTAGATGAGCTGCTGATATTTAACGATGAATATACTTTGAAAAAATGCGATCAGCTAAATGTAGAATTACAGAGTATTGATCAGCCTGTTTATTTGTTCTGGTATAGCCTCAACCAGGGCTCCCTGGGGTCTTCACAATCCGCATCGCCCGGTAACCCTGCATCCAATATAAAAGGAGGCGCACTGGGTTATTTTAGTGCTCATGCAGTATCGTCATTGCACATTGCTGTTTTTCCCGATTCTACCTGTAGCTATTCAGACGAAAATTCCCGGCGATGAATTACGATGCTCTCCATAAAACTGCACCGGGGAGAGTAATATGCACTTGCTGCCTGCCTGTGTTGATAATGATGGTTTCCTGTGATAAAGTAATAGACCTTAAATTACCTGATGCTGAAAAGCTCTATGTAATAGAAGCCGTGCTCAGTGATGTGGGATGCAGGGTGAATTTATCGCAGACACTGAATTTGTCTGATTCCAATCATTACGATATAGTTTCCGGTGCCGATATTACGATTACGGAAGATGGCAGAACGCCTGTTAAATTGAACCAGGTAAATGGGGGGTATTACAGGGCTGGCGTATCAGGCCGGCCGGGGCGGAGTTATACCTTGCGGATAGACGTGAACGGTAGTGTATTCAGCACTACATCTGTTGTTCCGCAAAAAGTAACAGCAGACAGCTTCTATATTACCGAACGGCTTTTTTTTGGGAAAACGAGAAGGGTAGCTACCGTAGAATTTAATGATCCTCCCGGCCTGGGAAATGTATACCGCTTTATACAATATGTCAACACAAAAAAGGATAACAATATATTTATAACTAATGATCATTTAATTGATGGTCGTAAAACAGTGTACGAGATGCTGGTTTTTGAAGATGAAAAGGATCCTTTAAAAACAGGTGACCGGTTAAGCGTGGAATTGTTAACGATTACGCCGTTTATGTATAACTACTGGTATAGTTTGGATCAGGGTGCGTTGGGGCAAAGCCAGGCGGCATCACCGGCAAATCCGGTTAATCCCTTTGGACGAGGTGCAGTTGGCTATTTCAGTACACATACTGTTAGCTCTCGCTCAGCCATACTCCGGTAGTTTTCATTGCTCCGGTTTTAGTCTGAACGCTGCCTGAAGATCGGTCAGCTGCGAGATACAGGTGCAGTGCTTTTGTAAATAAATGTAGTTGCTTTTCTTGACGGTGTAAAATCTTTATAGTGGCATATCCGGTATAGAATTTAGAAAAAGTAGTATATTCACTAAAGTAAACAAAAACGATTTTGCCTTAAGGGTTCTTGTAGCAGAGTCGGAAAATACTACAAGGGGTGCAACAGGAGTATTAGTTCCCGGCATAGGGAAATTATTGATCACGATATAAAAAACAGGTATTATCGGCAGAGTTGAAAGAGTTATTGTATTTTCACTTTACAAACTTGAACTGCATCTTTACTACAAGCAAATAACGGCCATTTACAGATCACTTGAATATGAAACAACTATCTATTAAAGACATTGCCCGGATTGCCGGTGTTGTACCATCCACAGTTTCCTTTGTTATTAACGGCAAGGAAAAGGAAATGCGTATTAGTGAAGAAATGGCGAAAAAGATCCGGAAAATTATAAAGGAAACCGGTTATGTACCTAACCGTTCTGCAGCAAGTTTGCGTACCGGTAAAACTCATGTGATCGGGTTAATTGTTGAAGATATCTCTAACAGGTTTTTTGCGTCGCTGGCCAAAGCAATTGAAGATATCGCCTACCAGGTGGGATATCGCCTTGTGTATTGCAGTACCGAAAACGATGACAAAAAGGGCACTGAATTAATAAGGATGTTGCATAAACAGGTAGATGGCTTTATTGTAACACCCACCAGTGGTATGAAGGAAGAAGTGTTGAAATTGAAAAAAGCTAAGAAGCCTGTGGTATTGCTGGACAGGTATTTTACAGATGTAGATATACCGTCTGTATTGGTAGATAATAAAGAGGGTATTCAATCAGGCGTACAGCTACTGGCAGATAAGGGCTATAAAAAAATAGCATTTGTTGTAACTGCGTTGGAGCAAATGCAGATGCAGGATCGCTTAAACGCGTTTAAGACAAGCGCCAAAGCACATCGTCTTTTGTTTACCGATTTGATTTTGGAGCTTCCTTTTGCGGCGGAAGAAGGCGCCTATGAACCGGGGATCAAAGATTTTCTGACCCATCACACAGATATTGATGCTATCTTTTTTGCTACGAATTACCTGGCTATACAAGGGTTAAAAGTGTTGCAGGAGCTGAAATGGAAAATTCCCTCACGCGTAGCTGTTTTGTCTTTCGATGATCACGAGATATTCAAATTGTATACCCCGGCTATTACATCCATCAGCCAGCCTATAGCAGCTATCGCCCGGGAAGGGATAGAGAATCTCAGGTTGCAAATGAATGCTCAGAAAGTACCGGCCGTTAAAGAGCTGCTGCTGCCTTCTGAGTTGATAGTACGAAAATCTGTTTAAGAAGACTTGTAAGTTTTTTTAATATACTCAGACGGGGTCATGCCAAAGTGTTTTTGAAAATTCCTTCCCAATTGAGTTACGGAACTGTAACCAACCGCATCTATCACTTCATTTAAGCGCATATTTTTGGTGCTTAATATTTCTATCGCTTTTTTTAACCGGGTAAGGTTAATAATTTCTGCCGGCGAAAGATCTGAAAGCGAATTTATTTTTCTATACAAACTCGTTCGGCTCATATTCATACGCTTGGCCAGTAATGGCACGTCTAAGTCTGGATTAGCCATATTTTCATAAATATGGTGTTCTAATGTTTCCAGGAAAGACTTATCAATATCGTTAGACGCTATACTGGTGATCTGTGCAGTTGGAGACTTGATGAAATAAGATTTTAACCGGTCCCGGTTCATCAAGAGGCTTTTTATCTGGGCAACCAGGAACTCCATCGAGAAGGGCTTTTCTACATATACATCAGCACCAACGTCCAGTCCTTCAATTTTAGATTGCAACGTGTTCTTTGCGGTGAGCAGTATAACAGGTATATGACTGAATTCATAATTTGATTTAATCTTTTCGCAGAATTCAAAACCATTCATTTCCGGCATCATAACATCGCTGATGACCAGGGTAACGGGATGCTCTTCCAGCAACGCTAAACCTTCGGCACCATTTCTTGCACATACTATACTATAGTCCTGTTTAAGGGTGTCGGAAAGCATGAACAACATGTCTTCATGGTCGTCGGCGATCAGTATTGTTTTATTATTATGGCTCATTGTTAGTTGGATAATTACTGTCTATACTGCTAGTTTTCAAAGGGAAAGCTACAGAAAAAATATTCATATTGTTGATTGC
The DNA here is from genome assembly GCF_050309965.1 of Paraniabella aurantiaca. Taxonomy (NCBI): domain Bacteria; kingdom Pseudomonadati; phylum Bacteroidota; class Chitinophagia; order Chitinophagales; family Chitinophagaceae; genus Paraniabella; species Paraniabella aurantiaca. Next base: position 1,315,850 of record NZ_JBLOSY010000002.1, read on the forward strand.
TTCGTATTTAAGACTCCCGTTATGTAGTAAAGTAAGTGAATTAACCAGCGAAAGGCCAATTCCCGAGCCGCCAATTCCCTGGTGATAAGGTCTTACAAAAGGCTCGAATATATGATCCCTTATATTGTCAGGAACGGTTTTGCCGTCATTGGCTATACGAAGTGTAACTAGCCTTAAAAGATGGTTGGTTTCAAAATTTATGGTTATCGACCTTTCGCAGTATTTGATAGCATTGTCGATAAGGTTACTAATAATCTTTATCAAGGCTTCTCTATCCGCGGCAATAATGGTTTTCTCAAACTGGCGATCGAAAAGCAGCGTAATATTTTTTTCGGCTATTGCCGGTGAAAACGTTTGTACAATATCGTTTGTGATATCTGCTATATCAATATCTGTAAGGAACAGCTGGTAATGTGCTGTTTCAATCTTCCTGAAGTCCAGCAACTGGTGCGTCAGCGCTAATAGCCTTTCCGTATTGCTATTCATGATCTGCAGGTACTGATGCAGTTGGGGCGTATTACTCAACGCCGCTGTAATGCGTTCCAGTGGAAGTTTAATAAGGGTCAGTGGCGTTTTTATTTCATGTGTGATATTGGTAAAGAAATCCATCTTCGACTGGTAAAGCTCTTTTTCCTTTGTCAGCTTAAAAACATTCATCTTATAAAGCTGTTTCTCTTTTTGGCGTCGGGTATAATAGTGGAGGATTGCCATAATAGAGGCAATGGTAAGAGCAATGTAGAGAAAGTAGGCCAATTGTGATTTCCAGAAAGGGGGTAGTATTTCAATAAACAGGGTCTTGCTGTTGAGCATCCATTCGCCATCATTGTTGGTAGACCTGACACTGATATTATATTTACCGGGCGGCAGATTTGTGAAAGTTATTTTCCGGCTATTACCAACAGGATACCAGCCGCCTTTGTTTATTTGATACGCATATTCTATATTGATCGGGTCGGTATAGTTCAGCGCCACATAGTCGATATTAAAAGTAGCTTGATTGTAAGCCAATGTAATCCGGTTCTTGTTGATCAAAGGGATGTCATCTTTTGCCCCGGCAACAGCAGCAGCACCTAATTGCTGCAACCCGGTTATATAGAGCAAGGGAATATATTGAGCAGGCCTGTGTAATGCCGGGTTAAACCTGATCAGGCCTTTAATACTACCCAGGTAGATCTGGCCACTTGTGTCTTTAAACGCAGACTGGTAATTAAACTGGTTATTAAGTAGCCCGTTATATTGTCTGAATATTTTTATCTTTTTTGTTGCTGCTTCCATTAAGGCAAGACCACGCGATGTCGGGATCCAGAAGTTACCTGAATTATCTTTAATGATACTGTAAATAATATTGCTGGGTAAGCCCTCATCCTGGCTATAGTGTTGCAGGGTTTTGTTTTTCAAATCGATGTAAAACAGTCCGTCAATGGTGCATACCCAAAGGTGATCGTCCGGATCGGCCATCAGGTAGAGTATGCGGGTACGTCCCAGCCTGTTTTCTTTATCTGCGTCGGATTTAAAAGACAATGTGTCTTTATTATTTATATAGAACAATCCCTTATTATGGGTTCCAATCCATACGGTCCCCTTTTTATCCTGCGTAATAGCCGAATAAAATGCATCTCCGGGAAGCGCTCTTACCGGGTAAAAGCGTTCTCTTTTGATATCGAAATGAAACACTCCGTGAGCCGTGCATACTAAAATACTGCCGTTGGCTGTTTGTAATATTTTGTTGATGAAATTACTTTTTAAATCATAGGGTCCCGTACCTGCGCTAAAGTGCCGGGAAACCTTGCCGCCTGGTATATTCATAATATCAAGTCCGTGCTCAAAAGTTCCAACAAGCAATTGGTTACCGATGGCTAACAGACCATGCACATTGGTGCTGGAGAGGCCGTTCTCAGCATTGGGAGTATGGCGGGTGAACACATTTTTTTGGGGATCATAAATCGTAAGTCCGCCATCCTCCGATCCGATCCATAACCGGCCATAATGGTCTTTGGTGATCTCCCGAACCGCATTGCCACTTAATGAGTGCGGATCGGCTGTGGGAAAATATTTTTCGAAAGCCAGCGCTGCGTTTGGCAGGTAATTCACTCCTCCAAAATAGGAGCCTACCCATATTCCTCCCTCCCGATCCTTGCATAATGCATAAAGTGCATTGTCAGAAAGCGAAAACGGATTCATGGGATCCTTGTGCATGCTTTGATACTTTCCGTTGGCAGGATTATATATATATAGGCCGTCTTCGGTACTTATAAAAATACTGGTGTCAGAGGCCTGTAGAATATTTCGTACAAAAATGGTTTGACGATTGTTTTTATCCCTGATCAGCTGCCGTACTTTTTTGGTGGCCAGGTCCAGCTCCAATAAACCCTCTCTCGAAGAGCCAATAAATAAACGGTTGTTTTTAGAAAGCGATAGTGCTTCAATGCTGTTTTGCGAACGCGATAATAAAGGGTAGATCGTTGCATTTTTATGATGTATATAAACAACAGCGCCTTCAACAGATCCGGCCCAGACGCCGCCCCCGGGATCCCTGGTAATAACCGATACCTGCTCAATACCCGGGATATACTTTTTAAATAATTTTTTTTCAGCAGGTTTGTAATAGTATAGCTGGTCCCTGAATATAAACCATAAAAGTCCTTCGGTATCTTCGCAGATGCTCCGTACCGGGCCGTCCTCCATCAAAATCGGGTGGAGAAATTGATCAAGGTCTGCATCATAAGCTGCAATACCTTTTTCGGTACCCACCCAGAGATTGCCTTTTTTATCTTCATACAAACAGTAAACCGAATTGCTTTTCAGACTCTGCGGGTTATTAGCCTGGTGGCGGTATATTTTAAAGCTATTGCCGTCAAACCGGTTCAACCCTTCCGAAGTGCCCAGCCAGATGAAACCATATCGGTCTTGCAAGGCGCTAATCACCGTGTTATTGGATAACCCATCCTCCACTTCATAATGCCTGAAATAGAAAGGCTGCGCTTTTACATGAACCACAAAGTAAAAGCAGGCAAGCAAAAGCAAAATAGTAGATATCCTCATTAGCGGTAATTACATTATGTTCCAAAATTGGTACAAATTGATGATATTTTGAGACAAAATGAAAAATCGTTTTTGCTATAGTAAAATATCTTTATCTTCACAAAGTGTTTGCCTCACAACGGAATTTATTAAACCAACCTGGCCATATTGAAAGAAGGAAAGAGAGTATCTGCTGCAATATTTTATAATGTATTAATGTCGGATTGCAATCTGATCCAACCGTAGTCGTTTTTTAATAGGGACCAGTTAGGAGTAAGCCGCTGAAGAAACCAGAGCGTGTCATCCGGCTTCTATTGTATAAATAATTGTCATATGAAGCATAATATATGTTTACGTTTTAATGGCCTGCGTAAGGGTAGAGTAGAAGGGCACTGTCAGCCGGTAGCCTCATGAATAGCAGCGGTTTTTTATTTCGTGTAATTTACGCTATGCGGCAGGCAAAATCTGTGACGATTGCTAGGTCCACATTGCTATACTAACGTTCTGTTTCATTGTCTTAACTATTTAATCACTTCTAAAATAATTTTCTATGAGATGTTTACATCGGGTGCTCGGGAGTCTTTGTTGCGTCCTGCTATTATTCGGGCCGTCAGGGGCGTATGGCCAGGCAGAATTGCAGAATATTTCGGGTTTGGTCAGAGATAGGGCAGGACTGTTTATTGCTAACGTTTCAGTACAGGTGCAGGGTACCAGCAGGGGTACTATGACAGATGCAAGAGGTGAGTTCAGTATTCAGGCTTCAAAGTTCGATAGCCTTGCATTTTCGGCTATTGGTTACCAGCCTTTTACAACTGTTGTAGGTAATAACCGGGTTTTAAACATTGTTTTGGAAGCGGAGCAGAATTCGTTAAACGAAGTAGTGGTAGTGGGGTTCGGGCGGCAAAGAAAAATCAGTGTTGTAGGTGCACAGTCTACCGTCAATCCCGAAGAGCTGAACATGCCTGTTTCTAATATCAACACGCTACTGGCCGGCCGGTTATCGGGTGTAATTGGTGTACAGCGGGGCGGACAGCCGGGACGGAGTGGCGCAGATATATGGATACGTGGCATATCTACTTTCGGCGGGGGATCGTCTGCCCCGCTTATTCTGGTAGATGGTGTTCAACGGGATATTAATAATATTGATGCGCAGGATGTGGCCTCCTTTACTGTTTTGAAAGATGCCGCCGGTACGGCTGTGTATGGTGTACGGGGTGCAAACGGTGTTATACTTATCACAACGAAGTCTGGCAAGGTGGGTAAGCCGCAGGTGAGCTTAGATTTTAGCCAGGGCATTACAACATTTACTCAGGTACCTACCATGGCCAATGCTGCACAGTATATGGCAGCCGCCAATGAATCTTTCACTACAAGAGGGCAAACGAGCAAGTATTCACAAGAGTATATTAATAATACTGAAAGTGGCGCTGATCCAGAGTTGTATCCGAATGTAGATTGGTTCGATGCTTTATTCAGACCAGCCGGAAGTGTACGTACTGCCAATGTGAATGTAAGTGGTGGATCTGATTTCTTAAAGTATTATGGCTCCATATCCTATTTTGACGAAACCGGCATGTTGAAGACGGATAAATTACAGGACTATAACGCCGATTTGAAGTTCAGGAGGTTTAATGTTACGACAAACGTGAACATGAATATTACCAGAACCACCAAGCTGGACATTGGCATCCGCGGGTTCTTCAATAATATCAATCAGCCATTTATATCCGTAACAGATATATTTGGATCTGCCATGTCTACGCCGCCTACTGAATATCCGTTAGAGTATACCGGTGGTTATGTACCAGGAAAAAATCCTAACGGAGGGTACAGAAATCCTTGGGCAGACCTTACCAGGCGGGGATACAATACAGAATTCAATAATCAGTTGTTTTCGAATTTGCGTCTGACTCAGGACTTCGGTTTTCTGATTAAAGGCCTGAGTGCTACATCCATGTTTGCTTTTGATGCAGCGAATAAGCGCATATTGGAAAGGGGTAAAAGAGAAGACACGTTTTTCCCCGATCCTCAAAAGCCAAGAAATGATGATGGTTCTTTGAATTTAACAAGAACTTTTGTTGGCTCGGGTAATTACCTGTCATATGGCCGTAGTAACGAAGGTAACAGGCGTTTCTACTGGGAATCTTCTTTAAACTATGACAACACTTTTGGCAAGAGCCGGGTAGGTGGTTTGGCATTGTTTTACACCCAGGACTATTCAGACGAATTTGCGGGAGATTTTACCAGCGCTATCCCCCAGCGTGCTGTAGGACTTGCAGGAAGAATTACCTATTCTTACGACGATCGATATTTTATCGAGGGCAATATTGGATATAATGGCTCAGAGACGTTTGCACCCAGCAATCGCTTTGGTACATTCCCCGCATTTGGAGTGGGTTGGGTGCCATCCAATGAAAAATTCTTCCAGCCGCTTAAGAATGTAATTACTTATCTGAAGTTCCGCTATTCTGATGGTTTGACGGGCATCGGTGACATTGTAGGGAGAAGGTTCGGGTATCTTACAATTGTTGCCGATAATGTACAGGGCTATCGGTTTGCCAAAGACTATAGCTATACTTCCGGCATTAACGTAACTGAATTCGGATACGATGTACGATGGGCGGAGGCAAGAAAGCAGAATTTGGGTATTGAAATTAAAACGCTGAACGATAAGCTGTCGTTTATCGTTGATTTCTTTAAAGAACGGAGGGAAGGCATTTTTTTAAGAAGAGGCTCATTGCCCTTGTTCATGGGACTTAGTAACCAGCCATTTGGGAACCTGGGTATTACAGATAATAAAGGTATAGATGGAAGTGTTGAATACAATGGCAGTATCGGAAAGGTAGAGTTTAATTTGAGAGGTAACCTGACTTTTAATAAAGATGAAATGGTGCAGAACGATCAGCCCACTCCTCAGTATCCCTGGATGGACAGGCGAGGACATAATATACTGGCGCGTTTTGGATATGTAGCGGAGGGTTTGTTTACAGATCAGGCTGAAATAGATGCAAGCGCCGTACCTGGCGACAAATCTTTGGTGCTTCCAGGCGATATCAAGTACAAAGATCTGAATGGAGATGGCCTGATTAACAGCTACGATCAAACTTATATCGGTTATGGCGACGTTCCTTCTATGGTGTATGGTTTTGGATTCGGACTTGGTTATAAAGCATTTAAGTTTAATGTGCTTTTTACGGGTCAGCGTGGCGCTGATATATACCTGGCGGGCGATGCCATACAACCTTTTGCTAACGGGGCGGGTATTTCAAATGTTTTTGGCAATATAGAAGATCGCTGGACGGAAGCTAATCCGAGACAGGATGTTTTCTATCCAAGGCTTGCCAATGGAGAAGACAGGAACAGGAACAATACACAGAACAGCTCCTGGTGGATCCGTGATGCAGACTTCATGAGACTTAAAACAGCGGAGCTGGATTATATAGTTCCCCAACGCCTTATCAACGGGGTATTCAAAAAAGCTATCGTGTACATACAGGCTGTCAATCCGCTAACATTCAGCAATTTTAAGTTCTGGGATTTGGAGAGTACAGTAAATGTAGGGAACGGAACGCGATATCCGAATATCAAATCTTACTCCTTGGGCGTGAATCTCAGCTTTTAAACTCATTAATCATACTATCATGAAACAGATAATTATATTATTCGCACTGGTTGTAACTTTTTCGGGGTGCAAAAAATATTTAGATCAAATACCCAATGACAGGCTTACACTGGAAGAGACATTTAGAAACCGCTCTACAGCAGAAAGGTTTTTAGCTAGTGTCTATTCTTTTATACCGAGAGAACATAGCCAGCGTTTTGTAGGTAATTATAACTCAGGACCATGGACGGGAGGTTCGGACGAAGCGGAATACTTATGGGGATTTGTAGAGTCTAATCAAATTAATATCGGTAGCTGGGATGTTAACAGTGGGTTTACAAAGTCTTTCTGGAGGGACTATTACAAAGGAATACGAAATGCTACTTTTTTCATTGCCAATATAGACAATGTAACGGTGGATATTACAGAAGCCCAAAAGCGCCAATATAAGGCAGAAGCAAGAGCTATTCGAGCGATATACTACTTTTATCTTTTCCGTATATATGGGCCTGTAGTATTATTGGGCAATGATGTGATAGCTGTGGATGCACCTTTTCAGGAATTACAACTACCACGAAATAGCGTGGATGAATGTATTGAGTATATAACTTCAGAGTTAGATGCTGCTGCTGTCGATTTGCCTGTGCGTCCTCTAAATGATGCCAATATAGCCCGGATCACCAAACCCGTAGCATTAGGAATAAAAGCCACTGCCCTGCTATATGCGGCAAGCCCTTTGTTTAACGGGAATGCCGATTTTGCTGGTCTTAAAAACAAGGATGGTAAACAACTGATCCCCCAGTCTTACGATGCGGCTAAATGGGCACGTGCAGCAACAGCTTACAAAGATTTTATTACACAGTTTGTACCCGGGGTGTTTGATTTATACAGAGCAAATAAGTCGGATGGCAGCCTCGATCCGTTTGTGTCGTGCAGGGACGCAATACTGGTAGACTGGAACAGAGAAACTATTTTCGGGCGTCCGGATGATGACAATGCCCGCAACTATGAAGTGACGCCTTATCACAATGGCTTTGCCTCCGAAGTGAGGGGGAGCGGAGGGCTTGGTGCTACTCAACGGCAGGTAGATGCTTTTTTCATGGCCAATGGCAGGCCCATTACAGACCCTTCTTCGGGATATGCCAATTCCGGAACTTCAAGCTTTCGAGCGCCGGACGATAACTCAGACAGGGAAACCTTCAACCAGTGGGTAAACAGGGAACCGCGTTTTTATGTAAACATTACCTATGACAACAGGCGCTGGTTAAATACCAATTCAGGCGATGCCATAACACGTCTGTTTTTTCGGGGAAATTCAGGGAAGGGGACCAGCAATGATTACTGTCCTACGGGGTACATTGTACGTAAAGGAGCTACAACCAAAGATTGGAACCAGGGCAACAGTGTAATTATATTGCTTCGTCTCGCCAATATCTACTTAGATTATGTTGAAGCATTGAACGAATCTAATCCGGGCGATGCCGACATTTTAAAATATTTAAACCTAATCAGGGAGCGCGCAGGTATACCCTTGTACGGTTCGGCCAACCTTCCGGCCCCTTCCGGACAGGCTGCCATGCGTGAAGCGATCAGGCAGGAAAAGCATGTTGAGCTTTGTTTTGAAAATGTAAGATACTTTGATACCCGGCGTTGGAAGATCGCTCCTCAAACGGACAACGGGCCGGCTATCGGTCTGGATATAGATGCTGGCTTACCTGGCTTTTATAATAAAAAGGCTTTTGAAACAAGAGTATTCGCCACAAGGCACTATTTTTTCCCCATACCAATTGAGGATGTAAATAATGATTTCGAACTGATCCAAAATCCAGGATGGTAATGACAAAGAGTTGTCTATTTATAGGGTGCTTATCGGTTTTCTGTTACCAGTTGGCTGGCCAGGGAACAATCAGTAACTACAGCCAGAAAAAGAAGACTGCATTTCAGGTAGCAGCACCCTGGAGCAGCTCGTATGATGTGAGGTCCGATATAGCTATAGTGTATGGTATAAATGATGCAGGGGGCAACTTTGAACAAAGGGTGAAGGGATGGCGTGATAAAGGATACGAAGTGCACTTCATGACCGGTATTGCCTGGGGGCAGTATCAGGACTATTTCCTGGGCCAATACGATGGAATAAAACACCTGGATGAAGGTCAGGTAGAGCAGGATGGAGACACCATCTGGCATGGCAAAAATGTTCCTTATATTGTTCCTTCTAAAAGTTTTCTTACCTATCTGAAAAGTCATCTCAAGAGAGCTATAGATGCTGGTGTTACGGCTATTCACCTTGAGGAACCTGAGTTTTGGGCGAGGGCAGGCTATAGTGATGCTTTTAAAAAGGAATGGCAAAAATACTATGGTACAACCTGGAAGCCACAGCATGAGTCACCCGATGCAACCTACCAGTCGTCTAAGCTCAAGTATCATTTATATTATAATGCATTAAAAGAATGTTTTGAATATGTAAAGTCTTATAGTAAGTCCCTGGGCAGGAATATTCAGTGCTATGTTCCCACCCATTCCCTAATCAATTATTCTGCCTGGCAGATTATAAGTCCTGAAGCCAGCCTCGCTTCTATTAAAGAAGTCGATGGCTATATTGCTCAGGTTTGGACCGGTACTTCGCGGGAACCGGTATATTTTAATGGAATTAAAAAAGAACGGGTTTTTGAGAATGCCTTTCTGGAATATGGATCTATGATATCGATGGTGCAGCCAACGGGTAAGAAAATATTTCTGCTCACAGATCCGATAGAAGATTGGCCACGTAGCTGGGATGATTATAAAAAAAATTATCAGGCCACTTTTACTGCTAAACTTTTATATCCTGGAGTAGCGGATTATGAAGTAATGCCCTGGCCCAACCGCATTTACTTGGGTAAGTTCAGGGTGGAAGGCAATGAGGAAAAACAGCCTATATCTCCGGCCTATGCTACACAAATGCAGGTAATGGTAAATGCCCTCAATGAAATGCCAGTATCCTCCAACAGGTTGAATGGCAGTCACGGTGTAGGAGTGCTGGTGTCCAATTCGATGATGTTTCAGCGTTTTCCTACACACTCTGGTTATGAAGATCCTCAGCTTTCCAATTTTTATGGAATGACGATGCCGTTGCTAAAACGAGGAGTGCCCCTAGAGATTGTTCACATGGAGAATCTGGCTGACGCTAATGCTCTGAAGCATATTAAGCTGCTCATCATGAGCTATGCTAATATGAAGCCTTTGAGTGAAACCTACCACACAGTTTTAGCCAACTGGGTAAAGCAGGGTGGTATCCTGATTTATTATGGACTTAACAAAGATCCTTTTCAAAGTGTTGCCGAATGGTGGAATACAAAGGGAAAAACATATAGGGCTCCTTCTGAAGATCTGTTTAAAAAGCTGGGACTGTCAACATCCTCCGGAACTACGGGTAAATTTATCAGATCGGGTAAAGGTTACTTCAGTATTAATGAACAGGATCCCAAAGAACTGGTCATGACCGCGGGAGGTGATCATCTTCTTGTAGAGCAGGTAGAAAAAGCATTGAAGAATTTTAAAAAAGAGGAACTGATTTTTAAAAACAATTTTGTGCTGAGAAGAGGGCAGTACATTATGGCTGCTGTAATGGATGAAAACACAGACAAAAAACCCTTGGTTGTAAAAGGGCCGGTTATTGATCTGTTTGATCCCCGGTTGCCGGTGCTGAATGAAGTGAAAGTTTTACCAGGCAATCAGGTATTCCTGTTTGATCTGGCCTCGGTTAATGAGGACGGCCCAAGGGTATTGGCAGCCGCTGCCAGGATATATAGCGAAAAAGTTAGCAAAAATGATTACACCCTCATTGCTAAAAGTCCTGATAATACGGTAAACATTATGCGGATAAAACTGCCGGGAAAACCCGTCAGTGTACAAGCCACATCTGGCGACACTTCGGCAACCATCTTAAAGAATAATTGGGATGTTAGAACCAAAACCTTGTTGCTGGAGTTTGCAAACAAAAGTGAAGGTGTAGGGATCAATATTAAATGGTAAGCAATAGCAACGTTCTATTGCAATCACTGTAATAAACTAAAAACTTTTAAAATGAGAACCTTTATCAAATCTATAGTATTAGCAACCGCCCTTTCGGGTGTTTTTGCCGCATGTGATAAAAAAGACAAAATAACTAGCGAAGAAGGCATCATTTATATGACGCAAGCGATTGATGCGCGAAGCAATATTAATATGCTGATAGCTGACACTGCTCAATCATTTACATTCGGAGGTGCATACGGCGGACAGCTGTCTCCTCAGCAGGATATAAAACTTAATTTTAAATTGGATACCGGGCTGATAGCTGCTTATAATGCGGCTAATGCTACCAGCTTTATAAACTTGCCGGTTGATAAGTATACTATTTCCGGACTGGAAGCAACTATCAAATCCGGTAAAACAACTTCAGATGGTATAAAAATTTCGATCAACACAAAAACTTTACCCAAAGATGGAGCATATTTGCTTCCCATTACATTGCAAAGCGCATCAGCGGGAACGATTAACGAAAGCCTTAAAACGGCGTATTTCAAGATAAGGATTTCAAGAAAAGAAACAGATGTAACAACTCCGTCTGTATTAACCGTTTCAAAAGATAATGGCAGCGGACCTAACGGTGGCGAAGGATCGTTAAAAATGATTGATAATAATCTTACTACCAAATTTCTGGCAGCCGGGTTTCCCATGACCCTATCCATGCAGCTGAAATTACCCCAGGCAGTAGCAGTACAGTCTTACCGACTTACTTCTGGCAACGACGCTCCGGAGCGGGATCCTAAAAACTGGAAGTTTTTCGGCTCTAACGATGGCAGCACCTGGACCCTGCTGGATACAAGAACCAATGAGTCTTTCGGTGCACGCACACAAACCTACAATTATGAATTCGCCAACGATACTCCCTATAGCTATTATCGCTGGCTGGTGGAAGAAAATCATGGGTCAGATGCTTTTCAGATAACTGAATGGAGACTGATCACGTTTAAATAGCAGACCTGTAGCTTAGGCTTAGGTGGGGCACAATTTTCAGTTGGGGAGAGCTATTATTAGTTCGGCCTCCGGCAGGTTGTTACCTCATCGGGAGCACGTCGATCATATCAAACGAGCAATATCAGGCTGAGATATTTCGGGGATCAAGTTTGGTTCCGGAATGCTGTGTAAGCGAAGGGGCAAACATTGCATGGGTGCGTTGAGGGAAGGTTGAAAAAATGGTACAAATTGATGAAATTTTGGAACAAAATGAAAAATCGTTTTTGCTATAGTGAGATATCTTTACCTAGTTTGCTTGACGAGGGAATTGACTTAAACCAAAATAGTCCATTTTAAAAGACGCAGGAAATGCGCGGATAACGGTGCTTTATTGATCTGCAAACTTCGGGGATACCATGAGTTGATCAAACAGCAATTGTTTGTTAACGGGAGGGGTATGTGCGGTAGTTCGGCAGGGTAAACCAGGAAGGAACGAGTTCTCAAATTGTATTTATAAACAACTGTCATATGAAACGAAATATCTTATTTCATTTTAAATGCTTATGGGCTATTGTAGCCGTTTCTTTTATTGCATTGGCCTGCAAAAAAGAATCAACACCTGCTGAACCTGAAGCGTACGATCCATCTGAAAAAGTACTTGTAACTGACTTTTTTCCTAAATCGGGAGGGAGTGGGCAACAGTTTGTCATTTATGGAAAAAACTTCGGAAATGACAAATCCATTGTATCCGTTAAAATTGGTGGCCTTGCTGCTACGGTAATTAATGTGAGCAATGAAGCAATATATTGCATTGTTCCCGACAGAGCATATAGCGGTAACGTTGAAGTAAATGTAGGCTCTGGTGCTAACTTGCAATTGGCCACCGCCGCTACAACATTTAATTATCAGAAAAGGATGGTAGTAACTACCCTGGCCGGTAAAACGGACGAAAGAGGTAACTATGATATAAAGGACGGGACTTTTGCCAATTGCGGTGGTTTTTTAAATCCTTCCTGGTTAACCTTCGATCCTAAAAATCCCAATCTATTATATATGGGCCAGGATGGTGGCGATATACGACTGCTAAATTTTGCAGATAGCACGGTAACCACACCTATTACAAGAGCTATGGGTGGGTGGAGTCGCATTAGAACAATCGATTTTTCGCTGGACAAAAACTATATGCTTATAGCCGAAGACCAGGGTGATGTAAATGGCAAAGCCGTTTCTATACTATCCCGCGCAAGTGGCTTTAAAGACCCCCAGGTATTAACCTCGTATAAGCAATGTAATGGGGCATCTGTACACCCTATAAATGGCGAACTGTATTTTAACAGCTACGAAAAAGGACAGTTTTATCGGTTTGATCTGAACTCTTATATTGCTAATCACACTCTCGGTATTAAAGATTACCAAACGCTGTTTTTAATCCAGGACAATAACTGGGAGTTTAATATTGAAATTGCACCAACCGGGGACTACGCCTATATTATTGTCATCAATCAGAATTATATATTAAGAACCGATTACGATTGGACCAATAAAACTTTTACTCAACCCTTTGTTGTTTGCGGCTCACCGAGAGCGGCCTCGGCCTGGATTGATGGTGTTGGCACGCAAGCCAGATTGGCAAATCCGTATCAGGGCGTGTTTGTGAGAAATCCCGACTATGCGGGCAAAAAAGATGAGTATGATTTTTATTTTACCGAACAGGGCAATCATGATATTCGTATTCTAACACCAGAAGGAAAAGTTACCACTTTTGCGGGAAGGGGTAGTTCAAGTATTAATTCCAATCCATATGGTTATATAGATGGTGCGCTTCGCACAGAAGCCAGGTTTGATCAGCCTAAGGGCCTGGCTTACGACTCAACCAATAAAGCTTTTTATGTCGGAGAGGGTGGTGCCAATCACCGTGTTCGAAAAATTTCACTAGAAAACTAAAATATGATTGCTATGAATAAATGGTTAATGAGAAAATTTCTTGTTTTTTTATTATTACTTTTTGCTGCGACGACTGCTTTTTCACAAAACAATCAGTTGACTATTTACGGAAAAGTAACCGATAAAGAAAGTGGCGAACCCTTACCTGGCGTAAGCATTTCCGTAATTAACTCGGCAGGATTGGGTACGTTTTCAACAAAAGAAGGTACGTACACTATTAAGGCCGATGCTTACCGAAAACTATTATTTTCCTATGTTGGTTACGACACTGTTGAAGTACAGATAAAAGAAGTTTCCAACATAAACGTCTCGCTGCAAAAGTCAAGTAAAAGTGCGATGGATGAAGTTGTGGTAACTGCCACCCGTTTGGAGAAAAAGATAAATCTTGCGGGTGCTATTACTTCGGTTGATATGGATGTGTTGGGCAAATCTGCCCCAAGTTCCAGTATCGTAAATTCATTGGCGGGCAATGTGCCGGGCATTTTAGCCCAGCAAACCTCGGGGCAGCCGGGAAAAGATATCTCAAACTTCTGGATTCGTGGTATTTCCACCTTCGGTGCCAATAATAGCGCACTGGTATTGGTAGATGGCTTTGAAAGAGATATCAATGAAGTTAATATAGATGATATTAAATCTATTTCAATACTTAAAGATGCTTCAACCACTGCAATGTATGGATCGAAGGGCGCAAATGGCGTGATTTTGATAACGACAAAACATGGTGGTGTGGGCAAAACCAATATAAACGGAAAAATAGAAACACTATATAATACCCGTACGATTACCCCCGAGTTTGTTGATGGTAATACCTATGCCAGTTTAATTAACGAAGCGCAAATAACCCGTAACAGGCCAGCTATTTACAGTCCTGTTGAGCTGGAAATATTACGTTTGGGTCTTGACCCCGATTTATATCCTAATGTAGATTGGACGGATCAGTTATTAAAAGATGGTGCGCTGGCATATAATGCAAATATTAATTTAAGCGGAGGCGGTACCAACGCAAGATATTATGTTTCGGGTGGTCTTTTCGACGAAAGAGGTATGTATAAAACAGATGATGCCATTAGAAATGACTACAATACCAATGCCGATTTTAAAAAATGGAATTACCGGCTAAATACCGACGTAAATGTTACCAGAACGACTATTTTGAAATTAGGAGTATCTGGTTCTTTAACAAAAAGAAACAGCCCGGGCCTTGGAGACAATGATGTTTGGGGTGAGTTGTTTGGTTACAGCGCCATTCGCACACCTGTCTATTACTCTAATGGATATGTGCCAGCTGTGGGTACAGGAAATCAAACCAATCCCTGGGTAGCGGCAACGCAAACTGGGTTTAATGAAACCTGGAATAATAATATTCAAACAAATCTTACATTAACTCAGGACCTGAATTTTATGGTTAAAGGCCTAAGATTTGAAGGGAGTTTTGGCTATGATACTTACAACTCCAGTACCATCGAACGCCGTAAATGGCCGGAGCAATGGAGAGCTGAGCGTTATAGGGATAAGAACGGTAATTTAGTATTTACGCATATTTCTGATCCAAGCGTTCTTACGCAGGCCAGTAGCTCCAGTGGTAGTCGTAGAGAATTTTTAATTGGTTTGCTTACCTATAACCGCAGCATAAAAAATGGCCATAATATAGGGTTGGATGCCAGGTTTACACATGAGGGAAATGTGTTCACACAAAATTTAGGAACCGATATAAAGAACGGGATCTCCAGAAAAAATCAGGGGATTGCGGGCCAGGTATCTTATAACTGGAGGAGTAAATATTTTGCCAACTTTAACTTCGGTTATACAGGATCAGAAAATTTTGCTCCTGGTCATCAATTTGGTTTCTTCCCGGCGGGTTCGGTAGCCTGGAATATTAGCGAGGAAAACTTTGTTAAGGATAACCTGGCGTGGGTTAATTTATTTAAAATTCGCTACTCTTATGGCCAGGCCGGTAACGATAATTTAGGAGGGAGTAGGTTTCCGTATTTATACACCATAGCAGAAGGGTTGGGCGGCTATCAATGGGCGGAATTTGGTCTTACCAAAAATTTCGGCGGATTAGGATTTACCCAGGTAGCATCGCCCTATGTAACCTGGGAGGTGGCTACTAAGCAAGACCTCGGCCTGGATGTATCGCTTTGGCATGATCAGTTTTCGATGACGGTTGACGCCTTTAAAGATGAGCGTACGGGTATTTATATGGCGAGAAATTTTTTGCCTGATTACGTAGGTCTTACAAGCACCCCAAGCGCAAATGTAGGCGCTGTTCGCTCCATGGGCGTTGACGGAAGCGTTAAATTACAGCATAATTTTAATAAGCTAAACATAACGCTGCGTGGTAATCTAACATATAGTAAAAACGAAATACTGGAGCGGGATGAGCAACAGAGTGTTTACCCGTTTCAGCTTCAAAAAGGGTATCGTGTTAACCAAACCAGAGGGCTTATAGCATTAGGACTGTTTAAAGATTATGATGATATTAGAAATAGCCCTACACAAACTTATGGGTCCTATCAACCTGGTGATATCAAGTATAAAGATGTGAACGGCGATGGCATTATCAATGATGACGATATTGCTGCCATAGGCTCAACAAGTACACCTAATTTGGTATATGGAGTGGGTGCTTCTGCAAGTTGGAGAGGATTGGATATTAATATTCTCTTTCAGGGAGCAGGACAATCCAGTTTCTTTATTTATGGAAAAACTGTTTATGCATTTAGCGAAGGCGAGTGGGGTAATGTACTAAAAGGTGTTGTAGATAACAGATGGATATCAGCTGATATTTCCGGAGACCCGGCAACTGAAAATCCAAATGCTCCTTATCCAAGATTAAGCTATGGTGGTAGTGCCAATAACTTTCGCAACTCTACCTATTGGCTGCGTAATGGTGCTTATTTAAGAATTAGAAATGTGGATATTGGATATTCACTTCCCAAAGTAATGCTCAATAAGATACACGTGAGCAGCCTGCGCGTGTATTGTATCGGCAGTAATTTATTTACTTGGGCGCCTTTCAAGTTATGGGATCCTGAATCAGCAGACCCGAGAGGTGAACAATATCCAAAAGCCAAATCGGTAACTGTTGGATTAACCATAGGTTTATAATTTAAAATGTGTATTTCGATGAAAAAGATAACAACGATATCCATTTGTTTTGTAGTGGCAACGCTAGCTATTTCCTGCAAGAAATATCTTAATAACAATTCATATTTTAAAGATAGGTTAACGCTGGATAAATCATTTAATAATGAAACCTACATTGAAGAATGGCTGGCCAATTCCTACTCATTTCTTATGGGTATAAATGCAGACGTGGCAAGTAAGGGCTTCGAACCGTTCAATTTTGGTGATGATATGTATTACGGGGACAGGGATGGGGCCTACGATCCTACAAATGTCAACTCTTTGGATTATAATAAATTTAGCCTTGGCAACTATAATGAGGGGTTTGTACAGTCTTGGAATCAATGCTATGAAGGTATTAGAAGTGCTACTACATTTATACAAAATATTGATCAGGCTACCGTAATCAGTTCAGATAGAAAAGCAGATTACAAGGCACAGGCCCGTTTTGTACGTGCCTATTATTATTGGCTTTTACTAAAAAAATATGGGCCCGTTCCAATTCTTCCTGAAGAAGGACTTGATTATACGCAGAGTTATGCCGATTTAGCTTTACCCAGGAATTCTTATGAACAATGCGCCGAGTATATAGGCAAAGAAATGGTTCAGGCTGCTAGGTATTTACCGCAAACCCGTGGTCAATTGGATATTGGCAGACCTACAAAGGGAGCCGCATTGGCAACCCGCGCTAAAGCTTTTTTATATGCAGCAAGTCCTTTAATGAATGGCGGTAAAGTAAGCATGGATTTTAAAACAGCGTTGGTAGATGATAAAGGTAACCAGTTGCTTTCGACTACATATGATGAAAAGAAATGGGCAAGAGCCGCTGCTGCTGCTAAAGATGTTATGCAGTTGGGTGTATATTCCCTGTATATATCGCCATTTAAAACATCGGGTACTGTAACCAATCCTGCAACGGTAGCGCCTCCGTTTCATGCAGAATATTCAAATAAACAATGGCCTGATGGTTGGGCTAATATAGATCCATTCGATTCTTATCGCGCCTTGTTTGACGGAGAAGTACCGGCTTCCGGAAATCCGGAATTAATTTTTACCCGAGGGCAAAATCAATCTTCCGAAGGTATTAACGTGATGGTGGTACATCAGTTGCCGCGTATAGCATCCGGATGGAATACACATGGTTTAACGTTAAAGCAAGTAGATGCTTATTATATGAGTGATGGTGCCGATGTGCCGGGTAAGGGTTTAGAGTATGGAAGAGGAAATGGAACTCAAAGGGTAACAGGCTATGTGACCGATCAGGATGTTGCAGGTGGCAAATACAAACCATTGGCATCCGGCGTATCCTTGCAGTTTGCAAATCGTGAACCTCGGTTTTATGCGTCGGTGGCGTATAACGGAAGTGTTTGGCATCTTACCAATGAGTCGCAGGTTGCAAACAGGGAAAAGCAGGTTTTTTATTATCGTGGATCGGGCAATGGCTATACTAATACTATGTTTTGGCTGAGAACGGGTATTGGTGTAATGAAATATGTAAATCCGCAGGATACTTATGAAAATGGAAATATAGGTAAAGTAGTACCTAAGTACGAACCGGCTATTCGTTACGCTGATATATTGATGGTTTATGCCGAGGCGTTAAATGAATTAAATAGTTCTTATAACATTCCTAGTTGGGATAGTTCGCAAACGTACACTATTGCAAGAGATGTGGCAGAAATACATAAAGGAATAAAGCCTATAAGAATCAGAGCCGGATTGCCCGATTATTCTGAAGCTATATATGCTAACAGCGCCTTATTAAGAGCTGCCATAAAACGCGAGCGCCAAATTGAATTAATGGGTGAGCAGCAGCGCTATTATGATTTGCGCAGATGGGAAGATGCGGCTACTGAATTAACAGTTCCTATTTATGGCTACAATACGCTTATGACTTCAACACAGAGAGATTTGTTCCATCAGCCGGTAGCAGCTTTTGCCCTTCAAAGCACGTTCGCTCCCAAAATGTACTTTTGGCCTATTTCAATTGATGAATTGAGGCGCGACGCGCGTTTAACGCAAAACCCGGGCTGGCAAACTTATAAATAACAAAATCAGGTATGAAACCTTCATCGTAAAATTTTCAATCTAAAGGTATCCGATGTCAAAAGGGAGACGAAAATTTTATACCGGTGATGTTTCAAACAACTAAATTATAAAACATACACGAATGAAAAAGATAGCCGTATTACTATCCATTCTGCTTATTTTCGGAATTATTGCCTGTAATAAGAACTGGGTTACCGAACAATTTGAACATTTTGTCTCTTTTAAGGCACCTTTAAGTAGTAATAATGTTACACCTATTTATGTCCGCTATAAACCGGATGGAGTTGTTAACTATCAACTACCGGTAATAGTTAGTGGCACAACAAATAACGAAAATGATTTACAGGTACAGGTTGGAGTAGATTCCGATACCTTAAAAGCTTTCAATGATGCAAATTTTCAAAACCGAAAGGATCTTTATTATAAAGAGTTGACCAGCCAGTATTTTACTATTCCCAATACGGTTGCAATACCGAAGGGAATAAACGCCAGTACAATGAACATTAGTTTCTCGCTGAAGGATATTGACCTGGTGGATAAATGGATCCTTCCTTTAACCATTAAACCCTCACACGATTACACACCCAATCCCAGAAGGAATTACTCAAAAGCATTACTGAGAATCATACCGTTTAACGACTATTCCGGAGTTTACAGTGGTACGGCTTTAAAGTTGTATCTGAAAGGAGAAGAGAATGGGGCCGCTATAGTGAAAAGTGAGATTCAAAGCTATGTTGTTGACGAGAGCACAGTCTTTTTTTACGCCGGTGCGGTAGATGAAAATAAGACGGATAGAAGAAATTATAAAGTATACGCTCGCTTTAATAACCAGACAAAAGAAGTTACGCTCACATCCGACAATCCTTCTATAAATTTCCGTGTAAATCAAAAAATTTATTACTCTATTGAAGACGTCAAAGACGCAGTTCAACCCTACCTTATTCACAGGTATGTTACAATCAATAATATTGACTATAACTTTACCGACTATACGTCTGTAGCTAATGCATCTATTGATTACACTGTTCGCGGATCGTTAATAATGGAACGAAAGATCAACAGCCAGATACCGGATGAGGATCAGGCAATTCAGTGGTAATTTTAAGAACCTGCTACGTAACATGAAAATTGCTTGTCTGAATAGGACAACATCACGCAGCCTGCGTTCCCGTTAAGATATAGGTTTACAGAGGCCATGGTGCTAGAGCGGGTAAGAAATACCCAGATACCGGACGAAGATCAGCAGGTTGTAATTGATAGTGATATGTTTTAAATGAAAAGATCAGATGCTATTTAAAATGAACTAACTTATGATACGTGTTTTTTTAACGGCAATATGCTTATCAGCTTGTATGTGGGCCTCAGCTCAAAAAACGAAAGTAAAGCCAGAGATTTTTGAAGGTATATGGCAGGTTACTATGCAAAGCACAGCAAATGCGCCTGGAAAATTTTCTCCGCCACGAACCAATGATCTTAAGATATATGATGGGATGGGGAATTTCAAGCATATTATTTATGTGAATAATAAATATGTGGAACTGTCGAAGGGAACGATTGAAATTACTTCTGATTCTACATATACTGAAAAACTGGAAAAACATCTGGCAGTGCCTGCTTCAGTAAAAGAGGGAAGGATTGTATTCCGTTTTTTAGATACGGATACATTTTTAATGAAATGGTCGCTCAATAATTTAAGCGGACAGGAAGTTTATAAAAGAGTAAAATGATTGCTGAGCTTTTGGTAAAGCTTATCATTCGGCAGGTCCATTGCCCTGTAAAAGAAAGTTTGAATTGTAAGTATAGCTAAGAGAAATGGTACAAAATGAGTAATTTTTGAGACAAATTGAAAAATCGATTTTGTAGGTAAGGTTTATCTTTACAAGGTCTGCTAAACAATGTGCAGACCAGGTGGAGTTGCCACTATGATACGATTCAGGTGCCGGTACTATAATGCTTGTAGCATGAAGTTCCTATGATTTCAGGATAAGATAGCATGTGGACCAGCTATCTTCTGGTGTGTTGAGTTTACCTGAAATTTTAAAACAAATATGTATATCTGTTTATTAGCACATTAAAATAAATATAACTTCTTTCAGATAAAATATAAAAATCTTTCAATGATTAAGTATTGTTTAAAGCCCTTAAGTGTTCTTGTTCTTGTTTTTTCTTTCCTGGTGGGGAGCGGCCAAAAACGTAAAGCTCCGGCCTATCCTTTGATAACCCATGATCCTTATTTCAGCATCTGGTCTTTTACAGATGATGCCACCGCGTCACCTACCAAACACTGGACGGGTACCGATCATTCTTTAACAGGCTTTGTTAAAGTGGATAACAAAATATATCGCTTCCTGGGAAAGGAAACAAAAACCTATAAAGTTTTATTACCCGCCTCAGAAGATAAAACCTTCTCGGTAAAATATACCGAAAATAAACCTTCCGATGGCTGGCAGCAAATCGGGTATAATGAGAGCGGCTGGAAATCAGGACAGGCGCCTTTCGGTGACGAAGCTGGTCTTGTAAAAACGCAGTGGCGTTCAGACGATCTTTGGGTTAGAAGAGAATTTACTATGTTAAGTAGTAATGAAGAGGATGTATACCTGAAATTAAACCATGATGATAACGTAGAAGTATACCTCAATGGGCAAGAGATTTATAATACTACTGGCTGGGTACATAAGTATATCTATATACCCGTTAAGAACGCTTCATCCGTTTTAAAAGCCGGCAAAAATGTTCTGGCAGTGCATATCAAAAATACCGCAGGTGGCCGCCACCTCGATTTTGGGTTGGTGAAAGAAGAAAAAACTGTGGCAACAAGGAATGTTATTAACGCAGTTCAAAATAACGTGGATGTTAAAGCAACGCAGACTATTTATGATTTTACATGCGGACAGGTTGATCTGAAAGTAAGTTTTGCATCGCCTTTAATATTAACCGATGTAGACCTGATGGCAAGGCCCGTATCTTATGTGACTTTTACAGCTGCGTCCAAAGACGGACGTGCCAGAAATGTGGAAGTCTTATTCAATACTTCTACCAACCTGGCTGTAAATACGCCGGTACAGGAAGTGGCTGCCAAAAAATATAATGCAGGTGGGCTGTCTGTGTTAAAAGCCGGAACCATTGCCCAGCCTGTATTGGCAAAGAAGGGCGATGATCTTCGTATTGACTGGGGATATATACATGTCGCTGTTCCTAATTCGGCTACAGCACAGCAGTTTATTGCAGGATCAGATGAATTGTCCTTAAATGTGTTAAATAAAATTGCTAAAACTCCTGTGGTAGCAGACCAAAAGGGAAAGCAACTACAGCTGAGTACGATACTCCAATTAAATACAGCAAGGTCGGCAAGCTCTAAAATATTGTTGGCTTACGATGACATCTGGGCTATCCAGTACTTCGGAAAAAACTTGCGCCCCTGGTGGAATAAGGATAACAATACTACGATCGATGCGCAATTACAGGCTGCTAATGCAGATTATGCTGCAACCATTGCCAAATGCGATGCTTTGGATCAAACCATTTATAATGACGCATTAAAAGCCGGTGGGGAAGATTATGCGAAATTATGCGAGATCAGTTACAGGCAAACCATATCGGCTCACAAACTCGTACAAAGCCCGCAGGGTGACCTGTTATGGCTTTCTAAGGAAAATTATAGCAATGGTTGTATCAATACCGTAGATCTTACTTATCCTTCGGCGCCACTATTTCTGGTATATAATCCCGACCTCGAAAAGGGAATGATGAATGGTATTTTTTATTACAGCGAAAGCGGTAAATGGAAAAAGCCTTTTGCTGCGCACGACCTGGGTACCTATCCGCTGGCTAACGGGCAGGTATACGGAGAAGATATGCCGGTGGAAGAGTCTGGTAATATGGTGATACTGGCGGCAGCCATTGCGAAAGCAGAAGGTAACGCAGCGTATGCTCAAAAGCACTGGGCTACTTTAACTACCTGGACCGACTACCTGGTTAACGACGGCTTTGATCCGGCAAACCAGTTATGCACCGATGATTTTGCCGGTCACCTGGCACGTAATTCAAATCTTTCGTTGAAGGCCATTATGGGCATTGAAAGCTATGCGATGCTGGCTAAAATGTTAGGCAAGGAGGATGTGTACAATAAGTATCATAACATAGCTGTTGCCATGGTGCCTAAATGGATGGAACTGGCTGCTGATGGTGATCATTATACATTGGCGTTTGAAAAGAAGGGAACATGGAGTCAGAAGTACAACGTAATTTGGGATAAGGTTTTGAAGTTTAATATTTTTCCGGAGGAAGTGTTTCAGAAGGAAATGAAATTTTACCTGGCTCATCAGAATAAATATGGATTGCCTTTAGATAGCCGCAAAACCTATACAAAAAGCGACTGGATCTTATGGACAGCCTGCCTTACCGGAAGGGACAGCGATTTTAAAGCCCTGGTAAAACCTGTTTATAAATATGCATTGGAGACGCCAACAAGAGTGCCATTAGGCGACTGGCATGAAACTACTGATGGTAAACAAGTGGGCTTTCAGGCAAGAAGCGTAATTGGCGGTTATTGGATGAAAGTGTTGGACATGAAATTGAATGGAAAATAAACTTTGATTTAAGTATCTGCAAATTTTATTTTAATAGCCGGTACAATCATACACAGTTAAGTATACTGTATTAATAGATCCCGGTTGCTATACCGGGATTATTTTTTTATTTGGAAGATGGGGGAAGTAGATATCTTTAATGTCTTCCTTTTTAGTCATGATGACGTTTATAAATTTCACTATCTATGTTTTTGTTAAAAAGAGGTTTGATATTGTTGCTTTTACTGGTAGAAATCCATTTATCTGCCCAGAATTTAGTTGCATACGTAAATACTTTACAGGGTACTAATTCCAGTTTTGAGTTGACAAGGGGAAACACTTATCCCACCACTGCTTTACCTTTTGCTATGAATACCTGGACGCCACAAACGGGTAAGAACGGTGATGGCTGGAAGTATCAGTATACGAAAAAGAAAATACGCGGATTTCAGCAGGCACACCAGTGCAGTTCCTGGTCGAACGACTATGCTGTTTTTTCATTAATGCCGGTGGTAGATAACCTGGTAGTGAACGAGGACGAACGGGCACTAGAGTTTAGACATGAAAAAGAAATTGGGAAACCTCATTATTACAAGGTGACCTTTGAAAATAATATTACCACAGAAATCTCTCCTTCGGAAAGGGGCGCACATCTGCGTTTCAGTTTCCCCGAAGGTAAAAAGGCCTACCTGGTGTTAGATGGTTATACGGGCTTAAGCGGCGTTGAAATTTTCCCGGAGCAAAAAATGATTACCGGCTTTGTGAATAATGGGCATGGATTTCAAAGGGGCTGGAAAAATCATTTTGTACTCTACTTCGATCAACCTTTTACAGCCTATGGCACCTGGGAAAATGAGAAGAATCAAATAAATGCGGGCAATAAAAACGCTGAAGGAAAGGGGAGAGGTGCTTATATTGAATTCAAACCCGGTGTGAAAGTGCAGGTGAAAGTAGCATCTTCTTATATCAGTATAGAACAAGCGCAGTTGACGTTGCAACGGGAATTGGGTGCCGATAAAAACCTGGAAGTGACTAAAGCAAAAGCAGAGAAAGTATGGAATCAGCATCTGAAAAGAATTTTAGTAGAAGGCGATTCAGAAGCAGATAAAGCGACTTTTTACTCCTGCTTTTTCAGGGCGAGTCTTTTTTCAAGAGCTTTCTATGAAATCGATAAAAATGGTAAACCTTATTATTTTAGTCCTTATGATGGCAAAGTGCACGAAGGATATATGTTTACGGATACAGGCTTCTGGGATACTTTCAGGGCACAGTTCCCTCTAAATATATTGATGTACCCCACACAGCATGGCCGTTATATGCAGGCTTTGCTCAATGCACAGGAGCAATGTGGCTGGTTGCCTTCCTGGTCTTTTCCCAACGAGCAGGGGAGTATGATTGGCAACCATGCTATCTCATTGCTGGCAGATGCCTGGGCCAAAGGCTTGCGTACTTTCGATCCGCAAAGAGCACTGGATGCGTATTACCATGAAGCCAATAATAAAGGCCCATGGGGACCCGCTAATGGCCGTGATGGCTTTAAAGATTATAACAGCATAGGCTATGTTCCCTACCCCGAGGTAAGAGAAGCTACTGCTAAAACATTAGAATATGCTTATAATGATTTTTGCGGCTATGCCTTAGCTAAGGCGGTAAATAATCAAAAGTACCAGGATAGCTTTGGGCAGAAGATGTTTAATTACAAAAACGTGTTTGATCCGGCTACACTGTTCATGCGCGCACGGGATAGGAAAGGAAACTGGGGTGATAATTTTGACCCGGTAGAATGGGGTGGACCTTTTACTGAAGGGAATGCCTGGCATTGGGTGTGGTCGGTGTTTCATGATATGAATGGTTTGATTAACATGATAGGCGGCGATCAAAAATTTTGTGCCAAGCTGGATTCTGTATTCGCAGTTCCTAATACGGTTAAAGTAGGCACTTATGGATTTATGATCCATGAGATGACCGAAATGGTGATGGCCAATATGGGGCAGTATGCGCACGGCAATCAGCCTATTCAGCACATGCCATATTTGTACAATTATGCCCGTCAACCCTGGAAGGCGCAGCAGCGAACCCGCGAGGTAATGACCAAGCTTTACAATGCGACAGAGAATGGGTATCCCGGCGATGAAGACCAGGGACAAACCTCCTCCTGGTATGTATTGAGTGCATTGGGTTTTTACAGTGTTTGTCCTGGTACCGATCAATACGTATTGGGCAGCCCCATGTTTAAAAAGATCACGATCTCATTGGAGAATGGGAGAAAATTTGTGATCAATGCTAAAGGCAACAGTAGTCAAAATGTTTATATAACGAATGCCCGTTTAAATAATAAACCGTACAGCAAAAATTATTTGACTTATGGTGATATAGTGAAAGGCGGTGAATTTAATTTGCAGATGAGTGCGACACCTAATTATAAAAGAGGAGTACAGGATACAGATCTGCCGTTTTCAGTGTCGAGATAGAGGTTGCTGCACTCTACAAAAATACTT
Organism: Paraniabella aurantiaca; assembly: GCF_050309965.1. Classification (NCBI taxonomy): domain Bacteria; kingdom Pseudomonadati; phylum Bacteroidota; class Chitinophagia; order Chitinophagales; family Chitinophagaceae; genus Paraniabella; species Paraniabella aurantiaca. The sequence goes on from NZ_JBLOSY010000002.1 coordinate 1,341,640, forward strand.
CAGGCTGGTTGGATTACCCCGGCTATCTTTCTTGATTAACTGCGAGAATGCTATGAGGGAAGGGGAATTATATTAAATAACCGGGAACAGGCCTCACGCGGTCGCATCCTTGCGATCAGATCAAAGATCTTAATGATCTGCTGGTTCAAGATCCAATAAAATGAAAAAGCCGTCTCAAATACATATACATTTGAGACGGCTTCCTGATCTTAATTTATCAGTTAAAATGTACCTTTCTTTTGTTTCTTTAATCTGCCCAAGTGACATAGTTTATAGGGGAAACCCTTAATACATAAGGTCCGCCTTCAGTCCAAATATTAGTATAATCTGTTGTGAATGGAGAAATATTCGACCACCAGTTTCTACTTCCGTGCGGATTCACAAGTGAAGCAAAAACCTGGGTTACTCCCGGACCATTTGTAAAAGTGACAGTATAACGGTTGGTCGTTTTTAAGTAAATTGTTCTGAATGTATTGGGAAGGACATTGCTTACTGTAGTTTGTTCACTTGTAGTTTGATTGGTAAATACAATATCACCACTATAGTCATAAGATGCAATAGTCATCGTTTCGCGGCTATAAGGGTCATCAACCCTAAGGATAGGTACTAGTTTCCATTTCTGGTTTAGACCAGTGCCTGGAGCCGATCGTTGTAACAAGGTTCCGGTTGTTGAGCCCGAGGCGGGAATTGAAACTCTAGTGCCTGAAACAGGATCTTCAATATAAAAGTATCCATCACCTGCTGGTTTTACTTTCCAGGTTGGTATTGAGGTGTAAGATATTTCTAATCCGCTACTGCCTACAGGATTTAGGCCCTGGCTGCTATTGTAACATTTGACAGTATAGTCTTCACCGCCGCCTTCAAACCTCCAGCCATAATAATAGCCAAACTCGGCATCATTTTTTTGAAGTTGAACAGGCCCCTTAACAGTTAAACGTGAAAAGGTTGGTTCGTACACCCCGATTTCATAATTAGAATCCAAGGCGGATACCAAACTGTAAATCCCGCCGGAAACTATGGTTTGGCATTCGTTTACAGTTTTGTCATTTAGCCACATCGGTGCAGAGCAAAGGGCACCAGACCATAGGTATGCTTTCAATTTAAAAGATCCGGAGGCTATTCGAGTTACGGTAACCGATGAGCCGCTTGTAACCAAAGTAGCGACACTTGGCTGGTCTACAGACCAGTTTATAAAACCTCCGCCATCTAATGAAAATCCGCCAGAAACAGTGTAGGTTTTACTTTCATTCAAGCAAATTTCATTAGGACCGTCTATGTATAGCTCGGTCTCTGTCCCTCCTCCAACACATCTTGGCACGGTGTTCTCCGAATCATTAATAGAAGATTTTTTACACGAGAAGATAAAAATTGCAAATAGCAATGGTAACAGGTAGCGTTGATTTTTCATCTGTTTTTATTTTGTAGGTTATAAATAATTGGCTTTTTCTAAGGAATAGTTAGTCTGATATAATTCAAATATATGGAAAATAACTAAACAATTGCACCCATTGAAAATATTAAAAATAAAATTGGTTTAAGTCAATGTTGTATATAATCGTAATCTTAAATGATTGGTTTTGATAAATTGGAGACCATTATTTTAGGTTATAAGGAAAATCCTTACTCAACATTACATCGTGATAGGTTGGGAACAATAACTCCAAATTCGCGTGTCGAAAGAGTAAGAATGTACCTGGTCCTGCCAGAGATATGGGAATTGTTCTGATTGCAGCATTGTAGCTAATCCCTTCACATACGTAGATGTTCTGCATTCGACCATTGTTGAACCTTTTGAACGTTTAAAAGTATTAGATTAAAGTTTTTGGTTTGTCTTCATTTTTGGGTGTTTGCGTTTGATAACTAAATTTATAACAATCATGAAGGGAGCGGTTGAAAGCAGACCTATGTAGAATATGGGATTTAAATGAGGGGGAAACGCTGGTATTTGTGGTTTAATGATGTTGTTATAGGGAAAGGATTTATTTCAAGTAAGAGAGGGTGCGAAGCAAGCGATAAACATTTACCGCTAAGGACTAAGTTGCAAAGAAACGTTATTATTACTCTGTCTATACCTCCCGGCTTTGCGCCTCCTATGTTTGCTTTTTATGTGGTTCGCGGTTAATTAAGAGCCGCAATTGTCAAATGCAATTACCAATATTTTATAAAACCAGAAAGAGGCCATCGGCCTCTTTCTTTGTCTCCGTACGATGCCGGAGAGTGGTTCTTGTCAGTGTCGAAAAATTTAGATCAACTTATTGGATACCTGCTTTTTCAAATGCAGCTTTTGCTTCTACCATCATGCCAGCGCTGGCCTGAGCCGTTAACTGGGCTTCACCGGCTGGGGGAGCAATCCACGAAGGACCAAATAGTAACGAATTTTTGAAAGTAGCTTTCGTCCATACATTAGTCGCATTGTTGTTAAAGAAGTTGATGAATTTTTTCTTATAGTCTTCATTCAATCCTGGTTCCTGTATCAGCATTAAATAATAGCGGATAAAAATGCCTTTAAATAAGGCATTGTCGCCGGTTCCTTCGTCGCGTAATACATTGTTCCCCGAGTCGATACATTTCGTGATCGTATAATTGGCACATTTTTGCGCATCATTAAGATAAGCTGCGTCACCGGTTATTTTATGCAGCTCTACTGCTGCACCTACAAAAGTGCCGGTGTTGTAGGTTAATACTACTTTACTGATGGCGCCACTTTCTCCATTGATATTATCATAAATACCACCAGTTGCCCACTCATACAAAGTATTCCTTTCCCACTCATATATTTTAATGCCCCAGGTTTTAAAAGACTCTTCCTTCGTAATATTATACAACCTCGCTGCAAGAATGGCCGCCGGACCATTAGAACAGGCGTTTTTACTGTATAGCATATCCTTACGCCAGGCCACACCGCCTTCTGCATAGGTATCGTTCCAACCCTTTATAATGTCGTTCCACAAATCGCGTGCTGCGGCCAGGTATTTATTATCTTTGGTTGCTTCGTAGAGCCTTACAAAAGTCAGCGCGTTCCATTCCATGTCATCATAAAACACATTGTAATAAGTGTTGCCGTTTTTGGCCTTAATGCCCGTGAACCACTTATCAAAATAACTGCTGTATTGCGTATTGTTGGTGCGTATAAAAGCATCAATGACTACATCCATGGCGTGGGCATTGGGCCAGTACTGAAACCCATTGTCCGATCCGTTGCTGCCATAATTAAAGTAACCTCCTTCGTTCCAAAACTGGCGGATCAGCGAATGGGTAGAGCTGTCTGCAGCTGCGTTCCAGTTGATAGCCTCTCCATTACCATAAGTATATACGTCCTCGTACTTAGAGCAAGACCAAAACAAGCAAGCCGCTAATGTTATTATTAAAATATTATTTCTCATGTTGCTATTAGTTTACTTGTACAGAATGCGTATAAGGAGCAGTGCCTTGCATGGATACCGTGATGGTCGTAGATTTACCATCAACAGCTGGCATGAACTTCCATTTGTCATCCCACTGAGAAGTATTGGGCAGTACTCTTAAATAATAATAAGATGCCGGGGAAGAAGCATTGGGCGGACTATCTGTACCTGTTACGGTACCTAGTTGTGCTACTACATTGGCTCCGTTGGATATAGTTTGCATTTGAAATTTATAGCGTTCATCCCGTCCCCATGATTCCTGCCTGAAAGTAACAACACCTGTTCCTCTCCATATACCTTTGCCCTGGTAAGGCAGATTGAATAGTACCTTGTTTTCCGGACTAAAGAAGATACCTATGGATGTAATCTCAGTGTAAGCAATAGTAGCCGTATTAAAATCAAGGTTGATGCGGTAAACGCCGGTTTTTGACGCCGTAATAGCACCGGTTTCGGAGGCTTCTTTTAAAGAACTGCCGTTATCGGAATAAAAGATGCGTGGAGTTCCACTGTTGCGATCGGTAAAATAGTAAGGCTTACCGGCTTCCAGCCTGGTATAGATCTCAAATTCTCCCGGTGCATTTAGTTTGAACGACATTGCCTGTGCCAGATTGGTTCCGGTTTCAGAACCTTCCCCGGTAACGAAAACTTCGTCGGGCAGGTCGGCAAAGCCCTGCAATGCAGTAATGCTAAGCACTGCTGATTGATCCGATTTTACAACATTAATCCCTCTTGAAGCGAGTACAGTCCATTTTACTTCACCGGTACCGCCGGGTGCAACACCCGCCAGCCCGGCAATCCGGTTCAGGATCTTATGGGTGATGGTAGCGCCGTTGGAGAACCCGTTATTGTCCGAAACAATTTTATATAAAGGATTAGAGAAGTCTCCATTGGTTTTATCAAATACCACTTCATAAGATGCGGCACCTCCATCCTCTGCTTTCACCGCTTCCCATTCAAAATACAGGGATGCTGAGGCTGAACTTAATAGTTTAACGGATCGGTTGTTGACAGGTGAATACAAAGTTTTAACTGCCGTAATATTGACATCTTTGTAATTCATATCTTCTTTTTTGCAGCTAAAAAATAATGCCGCAATCAATAGTGAGTAAAGCGACGTTGCAATTATATTTTTCATCCGTATATTTTTTAATTTTTTTAATGGTCGGATGCCCGCCCGGCTGACCCGGTCGGACGGGGAACTCCGCATATACATTCCTCTATGTGAGAAATATTTATCGTGTTCCGTTTCATTTGTGAAGAGTTTGTAGTAAAGTTTTAGTTTCCGTATCCTGAATTGTTGGGTAGTAGATTTTTATTCAGATCAATTTCTGATCGGGGTACCGACCATAAATAGTCCCTGCTTTCATCAAATTTCCGCGTGTCCAGTACAATAAAGGCAGTGCTGTTATTGGCGAATTTTGCGCCGTGCGCCACACCATTTAAGTATTGGGTACCTGCTTTCCAGCGAATGATATCAAAGTATCGTAGTCCTTCGAGTGCTAACTCGCTCCGGCGCTCATTTCGAATAGTATTACGCATTTGAGCGGTTGATAAGGCTCCCGGGTAATCCAATGCTGAAGCCTGGGTGAAGCCCGCCCGGGTGCGGATGGGTTTGATGGTTTTGTCCCAAACCGCAGCGTTCATCTGTCCTAGCTCAAACTTGGCTTCTGCATTCATCAGCAATACGTCTGCATAGCGCAGCATGATGATGTTCAGGCCAGATTGAAAAGTGGCGTTGGCTTTTACATCGTAATACTTCTTGATATAATAACCGGTAGAGGTTGAATTAGATGCAGCGTTCACATAACTGTCGGGCGTATTGGTACCTGGTCTTGTACGTATAGTAGTGGTGGAACCATCCAGCTTTTGTATCTGGCTGCCATCATATACAACTGTAGCAGCTAGCCTGGGATCGCGGTTGATATAAGGATTATTTTCGTTGTAAGACGACTCTTCAGTGATACTCTTGCCGTTGAGCATCACATAACTGTCTACCAACTCCTGCAGGGGGGCATAAGCGTTTAAACGGGCACCCAGCGACAGGGGAGCGGCATCGTAGTATTTTGACCAGGTCTTTTTGTCGATCAGGTAGCCGTAATCAAAAATAACTTCTGAGTTATATTCGTTTGCTACTGTAAATAGACCGGCATAATCCGGGAAAAGATTGTAGCTGCCAAACTTGTCGGGGTTGTTAATAAGACTATCTGTATAGGTGGCTACCTTTTGCCAGTTACTTTCATACAAGTAGGCTCTTGCTTGCAACGCACAAGCTGCTGCTTTGTTGGCCCTTGCTTTATCCAAACCCGAAAGATTGTTTTTAGACGGAAGTATTTGCATTACCTCATCCAGTTCCTGGTGAATGAATGAAAGGATTTGTGATTTGTCCGTTCTGGATATGGTACGCGATTCCGCCAGGTTGATATCATTGGTAGAAAAAGGTACTGCACCAAAAAAATTAACGAGTCTGAAGTAAACGTAAGCTCTTATAAACCGAATCTCTGCTATACGTTGCTGCTTAAAAGCTGCGGGCATGTTGGGAACCCGGTCTACATTGTCTAAGTAAATATGACAGGTTTTTAAAGCTTCATATCCTTGTTTCCATTCGTCGTGGAAAAGAACCAACGAGGGATCTGCGTTGCCGTTGCGGATCACACGCTGGTTGGTATTGGATCTTCCCTCAAATACATTATCGCTTAATGCTTCGTCATTCCACATTTTGTCAGCGGAGTACATCTGGCTATAAGCCATATTGACCATAAGATCGGAGTTGCCCGCAGAGAGCCAGTAGTTATCATCGGTGTATTCACCCACTGGCTGCAGGTCCATTTTATTACAATTGCTAAACAGGATAGCCAGGAAGAGAGCGGCTATGCTCCATTTGAAATTTATATGCTTCATACCTAATTATCTTTAAAATTGAATATCTAATCCAAAACCATAGTAACGTAACGTAGGATAATTACGACCGCTATTGGCGGCACCATCCATATTGGAGTTGAACTCTGATGATTCAGGGTCGATCCACGATTCTTTGGAAAGCGTAATAAGATTCTGGGCGTTTACGTACAGCCTGGCTTTCTGTATACCGATCTTTTGCGTTAAACCGTTGGGTAAAGTGTATCCTAACTGTATGTTCTTAAGTCTTGCGTAAGCCCCATTAAATTGATAGAGGTCTGATCCCCGGCCATAATTATTTTGACGGGATGGAGACCCTGTTGCCGTTAACCTGGGCCAGCGAGCTCCGGTATTAGTGGGTGTCCAGTAATCCAGCTGGTGCTGGTATATTACATAAGAGTAATTTTCGTGGAATGGCTCTACCAGCTCACCGCGTACAAACATATCTCGTTTACCTACTCCCTGCCAAAACATCGAGAAGTCCATGCCTTTAAAGCTAACATTATAGGTAAGGCCGAAAGTGTATCGCGGAAAACCATAGCCCAATATGTAGCGGTCTTTTGAATCAATAACACCGTCATTATTGCGGTCAACATATTTTACATCACCGGGTTTGAGATCGGAGGAGCTCAGGCCAACCGGTAAAGCAGAGGTCTCTATCTCCTGCATAGACTGAAAATAGCCATCGGTTTTAAGGCCATAATAGGCATTCAACGGTACGCCTACGCGGGTCAGCTTATCAATATTATCAGCAGTACTGATCAGTTCAAACCCTTCAAGTTTGGTAGCCTTATTCCAGGAGTCTCCTATATTGCCTGTTACATTATGAGAAAATGAACCTGTATTAAAGCGGTAGCCAATATTTAATTCCCATCCCTGGTTGACCATTTCTCCGGAATTAAACTCTTCAAGTGCCGTTCCGAACGCTAATGGTATTACTGGGGGTACCAGGATGTCTACGATCTTTTTATGAAAATAGTCTGCAGATACAGTTAATTTATTGCGCAGGAAAGAGGCATCTATTCCAATATTAGCGTTACGGGTAGACTCCCATCGCAGGTCTTCGTTTCCATACACGAAGCCTGATCCGGCAAGTGCAGAATCTCCCACTATATAACTATTAGGGAATAGGGTGTATCGTGTGATGTATTTATAGTCACCGATAGCCTGGTTGCCCAGCACACCATAGCTGGCTCTTATTTTAAAGTCGCCGATTTTTTCTTTATAATGCTGCATGAATGCTTCGTTAGTTAATGTCCATCCGAGCGAAGCAGAAGGGAAGAAGCCCCAACGATGTTTTCTTGAAAATTTCGAGGAACCGTCGTACCTGAAATTAACTTCCGCGGTATAAGTATTTTTAAATGAATAGCCCAGACGGCCGAATGCAGAATTTAAACTGGTTTGTAAAGTTCTGCCCGGATTAGTGGTCAGATAGGTATTATCCCGGTTTTCATCAATGATAGTGCCCGAGGTAGGTATGCCTAAAAGAGAGTCGGTATACCAGTAGGTCGTTCTGCTTTCTCTGCTGGTAAAGGACTCATTTGATGCACCGAGCAATCCGGTAATATTGTGCTGGCCGATTTTTTTATTATAATCCAGCATCAACTGGTAGTTCATTAAGCTGATCTTCTTGTTATAGTCAGACGTTTCTCTTCTTGGGTTCATAGATAGTGCAGGTTGGATTGCATCAGCACTTGCATACAGGGGAAATTCCATCCTGCGGCTGAATTGGGTATTGCCATATACATCGGCACCCACCACGCCTTTGAGTTTTAAGCCGGAGAATAGCTTTAGTTCTACGTTAAAGTTGGCGTTGATATAATCGTTCTTATCATCTATAAAGCCACCCTGCCTTAATTCACCCAAAGGGTTCTGGTCCGTCAGCGCATTATTTACCAGGTACTTTCCGTTTTCTGCCTGCATACGGTAATAGTAGTAAGGCGGAATACGACTGGAGTTAATAATAGCATTGCCGGCTGTGGTGTTATGAGAGTTGTTTCTGGTGTACGCAAGAATAGAAGTGATTTTAAGCGGACCCAGCTCTGTTGTTATATTTGAGCGCAGGTTGTAACGTGTGATACCGTAATTGCCAATAAAATTGCTTCCCTGGTCGAAGAATCCTCCCGAGAACATATACGTGGTATTCTGGCTTCCGCCCGATACGCGCAGGTTGTAGGTTTGCTGCAATGCCGGTTGCAGTATCTGGTAAAAATTCCATTCTTCTTCATTTCTGTGTTGGTACAGATCCTGTATTTGATCGGGTGTGAATTCAGGCGAAGAGCCGATGTTCGTCAAGGCCAGGTTTTTTAATGTCGCATTCTGATATCCCTGTACCGGCGCAAACAATATCTTAGGATCCTGCCAGCCCATTTGCCCATTTAAGCTTACCGTAGGTTTTTGGTTTTTATTACCCCTTTTGGTAGTGACTAATATCACCCCATTTGCAGATCTGGATCCATAAATGGCAGATGTGCCGGCATCTTTTAAAACTGAAACGCTTTGTATATCGGTCGGGTTGAGTTGGTTCAGGCTGGCTCCGTCAGTAATAAGGCCGTCAATCACAATCAAAGGTGCATTATTATTCATGGTAGAAATACCACGCACATTGATGTTCATATCGTTCCCGTTGGGGTTCATGCTCCGTTGCTGTATCACCAGGCTGGGTGCTGCTCCCTGTAATGCCTGCGTTACATTACCAACCGGGCGATCTTCAAATTGCGATGCTTTGATCTGGTCAACAGCTCCGGTTACATCTCTCCGGGTAGTGGTTCCGTAACCGATCACGATCACATCTTCCATCTGCTGGGTAGCTGCTACGAGTAGTACAGGGCCCAGGTCGTTTGACGTAATGGCTATTTCCCTTTCGTTATAACCCACCATAGAAATGACAAGTGTTGAGCTTTTGTTAGCTACATTCAATATAAAGCTGCCATCCGTTCGCGTGGTAGTGCCATTACTGGTTCCCTTCTCTACTACACTGGCGCCGGCAACCGGAGTTCCAGTTGAATCGATGACTTTTCCTCTTACTTCATACTGGATTTTATTCAGTGCGCTACCCGGTGTAATCGCCACCAGGTTTTTGTTGACTTTTTTATAAGTGAATCCTGTGTTATCCAATAGCTGGCTCATAACCTTTTCAATAGAAGCGTCTTTTACATCAAGACTTACTCTATACCGGCTTAAGGCCACGCTATCGCTGTAAACAAACCGGTAGGAGTATTTTGCTTCTATTGTTTTTAGCACCTGGGAAAAAGATTTGTTATTAACCCGCATACTGATCAGATCCTGCGCCGCTCCCTTAAAGGCGATGGACTGAAAAGAAGTTAATAGAATAATGATAAGAGAACATTTCATTAGCAGCAGATATTTAATAAGACAATACCGCTCCCCCCGCATGGCAAGGCGATCATTTTTTTTCATACTTTCGTTATCTATTTTAGATGATGGTTTTATTGCTTCTTTGGCAAGTTGAACTGTCGTTTTACGGCGGAAAATGTTCCAGCATTTTCTGCCATTTTTTTTATAGTTGCTTTTGTTATTTCATGTGTATTTTTTGGGGTGAAGAATTACTTATATATTTTTAGATGATTGCCGTCGATGATGTACCGGAATCCGGTGGCCAGTTTAAGAGACTCCATTACATCGGCAAGGCTTTCATTTTCATAAATACCACTGATCTTTCTGGTTAAGATCGAAGAATCCCTGATATCGATCGTAACCCCATACCAACGCTCCAGCTCTGGAAAAACATCGCTATACTTAGCTTGGTCAAAGGCTAGTTTATTTTTAGTCCAATCAGTTTCAAGAATACTCGAATCTTCGACATTCGTTTTGATGGTCATCACAGAAATGTCCGCAACAGGCGCCTCATCAGCTTTTAGCGGAGGAGCATGTCCCGGATCGTTGTTAACCACTATCTTTTCATGGGGTTTTAACACCACCAGATTGCGTTCATTTCTTTTATTCAATATTACTTCCACCGAGCCCTCGAGTAAAGTAGTTTGCGTGTTTTTTTCATTGTGATAGGCCCGCACATTAAAAACGGTTCCCAACACCTTTATGTCCATTGTATTGGTATGTACAATAAAGGGGTGCTGTGCATCTTTTACTACTTCGAAATAAGCTTCGCCTTCCAGCGTTACTTCTCTTACCTGTTTGCCGAAAGACTGATTATAACTGAGACGCGTGTCTGAATTGAGTAATACCCTGGTGCCATCCGGTAATACGAGGTTAGATTTGGAGCCTTTTTTGGTAGTAAGGATATTTTTAGAGTGATCTATTGTATTGCTGTCTGTAAGTAAACGGTATACCACCGTACTCCCTAACGCTAATACGAATACAGCTGCAACAGCCCAGGCGATTTTCTTTAAACGACCTTTAGGTTTTACTATGGGGGCTGCTACGCTATCTTCCAACCTGATTTGCTCATGTATTTTTTCAAGACGTTTTGTAATATAGGTAGATTGAAAACTATCCTGCTGGTGAAAATGCCCTTTCAGCATTTTAGCTAATACGTCTGCTAACCGGCCGTCATCTGTATTTTCCTTCAAATACTCATTAAGTTCCCTGGCTTCGGGTAGGGTTAAAATGCCCGATTCCCTTTTTGTAAGCAACTCAATAAGTCTGTTTCTGTCCATTTTTAACCGCTATATAACTATAAGTCGGTTTTAAAATGATCATACCCCTAAAAGACTTGAATAAAAATTATGCTTTTTTTCGTAAAAGATGTCCCGTCATATCGGGAAGCATCTGTTGAATGGTAACTGTTAGCTTTTTAATTGCAATGGTCATTTGGCTTTCAACGGTTTTGACAGATAGCTGCAGGAGTTGAGCCACTTCGTCGTATTTAAGGCCTTCCTCTTTTATTAATCTGAAAATCAACCTGCATTTGGGTGGTAGCTGGTTAATGGCCTCATTAATTCGGGTAATATTTTCATTGCTGATATAATCGGATTCGGGGCTGGAATAGGTCAATTCGACATCGTCCGAATAATCTTCGTAGGAAATGATATTTTGCTTTTTTAAGGTGCTAAGCGCTGTATACTTAACCGCTGTATAAATATAATGGGAAGGGCTTTTAATTGATACCATGGTTTTTCTGTTCTGCCACAACTTTACAAATACGTCTTCCACTACCTCCTCTGCCAATTGCCGGTCCTCTAGAATATTAGAAGCGAAAGAGACCAATCCCGGGAAGTAGAAATTAAACAGCTCATCAAATGCATTTTGATCATCATGCTCCGCGATGACTAACAGCAGGTATCGTTTGCGATCTTCATTCATAAGTAATGAAAAGATAGTGTGACAAAAACGAATCGTTATACAGGCAAGGCCTGTTGTTTTGAAGAATAATTTTATTTTCTTCCCATCAAATATATACCTTTATCGCAAAAACGATTTTGCCTTTTCGATATTTTTTTTAAATTTGGCCTTATATCGTTGATGATTGCTGGCGACTGATTACTTATTCCTCTAATAAAATGCCATGTTCGGGAAAATAAGATTGATTGTAATAACATCTGGTTTATTAATAACCACTATTGGTTTTGGACAAACAGGTACGAAACGACTTACAGGTTATGTAAACACTTTCATGGGGACCACCACTTTGTGGGATAGTGCCGACTTAGGATATAAACCTACCCGGAGAGCATGGGGTGGTGAAACGTATCCGGGCGCAACACTGCCCAATTCCATGGTACAGGTTACGCCTGTTACTATGTGGCGTAGCGGCTCGGGGTACCAATATGAAGACACCGTAGTTTATGCTTTTGCACATACCAGCAAGGGGCACTGGAATCTTTGTTATGTACCGCTGATTGCGGTAAGTGGAGATGTAAAGCCGAAAACTTATTATTCTCCTTTTAGCCATACCCGTGAATCGGCAAGTCCGGGCTATTACCAGGTATACCTCGATAAATATGATATCAATGCAGAAGTGACTTCAACCCTGCGTTGTGCTTTTCATAAATATACTTATAAAAACGGGCAGGGTAAGAAATTGCTGGCCGACCTCGCACGTTCTAACGAAAGAGTGAATGAATGGAAGATTGAAAAAAAGAATGATAGCGTCTTTACGGGTAATCAGAAAACAGGGGCTAATTTTTATTTCTACGCCATCTCCAATTATAAGATCCGGAATGTGGAATCGGTGAAAGAAGGTGATGCAGAAGTAAGTATAGTTAATTATATAGATAGAAAGACGAATGACCCGCTTGAGGTAAAAGTGGGGTTTTCTTATGTGAGTATAGAAAATGCCCGGATGAACCTGGAGGCTGAAATGGCGGATAAAAGTTTTGAACAGGTTAGAACAGAAGCTACGCATACCTGGGAAACGCTTTTGTCTAAAGTCCAGGTATCCGGGGGCACCGAAGATCAGAAAGAAACTTTCTATTCAACCTTATACCGGTCATTTCTATGGCCCATTTTATTGAGCGATGTAAACGGAGCTTTTAAAAATGCAAATGGGGAAACAGTCAACAAAGGCTTTCGATATTTCAGTGATCCATCATTTTGGGATGATTATCGCAATAAACTAATCCTGCTGGGCATGATTGCTCCGGATGTAGCAGCCGATGTCATTAAATCTATAACCGACAGGGGAGCCATCAAAGGGTTTATGCCTACTTTTTTTCATGGAGATCATGCATCCGTTTTCGTTGCGGGCAGCTACCTGAGAGGTATTAAAAACTTTGATGTAAAAAAATCATATCAATTGTTGCTGAATAATGCTTTTGTTGATGGTAAGGGAGGCCGCCCTCATCTGAAGGAATATATAGAGAGAGGCTGGATCTCGGAAATGGATATAAAGGAGCCCCGGCTGGAAACTGTTGCCAAAGCCGCGGTTACCAAAACACAGGAATATGCTTACGATGATTATGCTACCGCTTTATTGGCACAGGCACTTGGAGATACTAAAAACTACCAGGCATTAATGAAGCGAACAGATAGTTACAAACATCTTTTTGATCCTGCTACCCAGCTAATGCGTGGTCGCCTGGCAAATGGCGAATGGATAACACCCTTTAATCCTGAGCAGCCGTATTTTGAATATATGTATAGGGAGGCCAACGGATGGCAATCCACTTTCTTTGCGCCGCATCAGCCGGAAGCCTTTATAGCACTGTATCCCGGCAAAGCCGCTTTCGAGAAAAAGCTGGACTCTTTATTCACCATTCCCTGGAAGGGCTATGAGGCTCATAATATCACCACTTTTATAGGGCAGTATTGTCATGGTAACCAGCCGGGCCACAGTTCGCCTTACCTATACTATTTTGTAGGGAAGCAGGAAAAGGCGCAAAAGATATTAAACCTCATCATGAGCAAGTACTATCGTATGGGACCAGAGCGGTTGGCTTATTCAGGTATGGATGATGCGGGTGAGATGTCGGCATGGTATGTAATGAATGCATTGGGGCTTTACACTTATTCACCGGCTGATCCCGAATATCTGGTAACGGTGCCTTTGTTCGATAAAGTTCGGTTTGACCTGCAGGGCAAAAAGTTTACGATCACTAAAAAAGGGAATGGTGAACGAATTGAAAAAATCACCTATGGAGGCCGGACTGTTAAAGGCTATTTTATAAAGCATGACCAGTTGCAGCAGGGAAAGGAGCTGGTTATAGAAACCAATCGATAGTAAGCTAAACGATAAATAAAAGATATATGAATATTTGGGGTATTGACCTGGGAGGTACTAAAATAGAATGTGCCGTATTAGATGCTGACAGTTTATCTGTTATCGAACGTCAGCGGATACCAACGGAAGCGGACAAGGGGTATGATCATATTCTTTCACAGATAAAAAAGCTGATTGAGCAGGTGGCGCAAAAAAACGGTGAGCGCCCGGCAAAAATAGGCCTGGCCACACCTGGTGTATTAGAGCCAGAATCGCAAACTATGAAAAATTGCAATACTACCTGTATGAATGGCCGGAGGATGCAGGAAGACCTGGAGCAGGTATTGGGCATTCCGGTTCGGTTGGCTAATGATGCTAATTGTTTTGCATTAGCTGAAGCCCTGATGGGCGCCGGTAAGGAATATCCTGACGCAGAAGTGGTTTGGGGAATTATTATGGGCACGGGTGTCGGCGGCGGTTTGATTGTGAACAAAAAGGTCATTAACGGGCATCATGGTATTGGTGGAGAATGGGGACACAATATATTAGAGGAGGATGGCGAATTATGTTACTGTAATAAAAAGGGTTGTGTTGAAATGGTTATCTCCGGTCCCGCACTTGAGCGTGCTTATGAAAAGTTAAGTGGCACGCCGCTGAAGCTGAATGTTATTGTAGAAAGGCACCTGTCAGCTGCCGATGCACATGCGAGCACAGTTATTGAAAGGTTGTTGGAGAATTATGGCAAAGCTATATCCTCTGTAATTAATATTGTTGATCCTGGTTTGATAATAATTGGAGGCGGTGTGGGGAATATCGATTTGCTGTATACCGAGGGATATGAACGCATAAAAAAGTATATTTTTAATAACGGGCAACTCACTACACCTATACGTAAACCCGTTTTAGGTGACAGCGCAGGTGTGTTTGGAGCTGCTTTACTCTGGAACTGATAACTAAAATAATAACCGATAAAAATGATCATATGAATCGAAAAACATTTCTTCAAAATACAGGTGCATTGGGTGCAGGCCTGGCGTTGAATAAATTCTCCTTCGCGCAAGCTTCGCAAAGCTTTCCCGAAGTACGTTGGTCGGTATCTAAAAGACACTTTAAGAGTGATGTTATTGAAAGTGCAATTAAAGACTTTCAGTCGAAGGTGGCTAACAAGGAATTGGGATGGCTGTTTAATAATTGTTTTCCCAATACTTTGGATACTACAGTTTTTTACAGTGAGAAAAATGGCAAACCGGATACTTATGTGATTACGGGGGATATTGATGCAATGTGGTTAAGGGATAGCTCGGCACAGGTGTTCCCATACCTGCAATTCACCAGGCAGGATAAAAACCTGCAAAAATTAATTGCTGGTGTTATCAATAAGCAGGTTGAGTTTATTTTGAAAGACCCCTATGCAAATGCTTTTTATAACGATGAAAGCAAAATAAGCAAATGGAAAGAGTCGGATATTACAGACATGAAACCTGGTGTTCATGAAAGAAAATGGGAAATAGACTCATTATGTTATCCGATCAGGTTAGCGTATCATTATTGGAAAGCTACAGGTGACACTACTCCATTGGGTAACGATTGGAAAGCCTCTCTGCTTCTTACCCTGAGAACTTTTAGAGAACAACAGCGGAAGAACGATTTAGGACCTTATAAATTTCAAAGAAAAACAGAATTTGCCACTGACGGTATACCTATGAACGGGTATGGCTATCCGGCTAAACCTAATGGCTTGATCTGTTCCATGTTCAGGCCAAGTGATGATGCGACGGTGTATTCTTACCTTATACCGTCTAATTTTTTTGCTGTAATAAGCTTAAAACAAGCGTCGGAAATGGCGAATGCTATTAGCAAGGATGCTGCATTGGCCAATGAACTTTCAAACCTCGCTGAAGAAGTTCAAATCGCGCTACAAAAATATGCCACTACAACACATCCTTCTTTTGGAAAAATTTACGCGTTTGAAGTGAACGGCTTTGGTAGCTATAACCTAATGGACGATGCCAATGTGCCTAGCTTACTGGCAATGCCTTACCTGGGCGGCGTTGCTGCTTCCGACGTGGTATACAAAAATACACGCAACTATGTGTGGTCAACTGAAAACCCATTTTTCTTTAAAGGCACGCAGGCCGAAGGCATCGGCGGGCCGCATGTGGGTCTGGACATGGTATGGCCCATGAGCATTATCATGAAGGCATTGACTTCTAAAGATGATAAAGAAATTAAATGGAGTATTGATACATTAAGAAAAACACATGGAGGCACCGGCTTTATGCACGAATCTTTCCATAAAAATGATCCTAAAAAATTCACACGCGAATGGTTTGCCTGGGCGAATACCCTGTTTGGGGAACTACTTTGGAAGACTTTTAAAGAGAAGCCGCATTTACTGTCGTAACCAATGGTTTCGGATTGTTGATAGTGAACACTAAAAAAAATAAACTGATGAATTTGTCTAAAAATATAATAGCAGCCGCATTACTTCTATTGACGGGTTTGGTTAAAGCACAGAATCCCATTGACTATGTAAACCCTTTAATGGGTACGCTGTCCAAATTCGAACTTTCCAATGGAAATACTTACCCCGCTATTGGTATGCCCTGGGGTATGAACCTTTGGACACCTCAGACGGGTGGTATGGGAGATGGGTGGGCCTATAAATACCAGGACGACAAAATAGCCGGTTTTAAACAAACACATCAGCCCTCTCCCTGGATGAATGATTACGGCTATTTTGCAATTATGCCTGCAACAGGGAAAATGCGTTTTAAAGAGCAGGACCGGGCGAGCTGGTTTTCTCATAAGGCCGAGGTAGCTCAGCCACATTATTATAAAGTGTACCTCGCTGATGCCGACGTTACGACAGAAATAGCCCCAACCGAAAGAGCGGCGCGCTTCCGTTTTACATTTCCGCAAACAGATAGCGCCTATGTAATTATAGATGCTATTGACCGTGGATCATATGTAAAAATCATTCCATCAGAAAATAAGATCATCGGTTACAGTACCCGTAATAGCGGCAGTGTACCCGAGAATTTTAAAAATTATTTCGTTATTCAGTTCGATAAAAAATTCGACTATAAGGCCACCTGGGATGAAGATAAATTTTCGGATAAAGACGAAATAAAAAGCAAGCATGCAGGAGCTGTAATAGGTTTTAAAGGACTGAAGCGGGGTGACATAGTGAACGCAAAAATAGCATCATCGTTTATCAGCTTTGAACAGGCAGAGTTGAATTTGAAATCAGAAATCGGCAATAAGGACTTTGAGGCCATTAAAACAAACGGTGCAAAAGAATGGAACAATATACTGGGGCGTGTCAAGGTATCCGGTGGTACAGACGAGCAGATGCGTACCTTTTATTCATGTCTTTATCGTATGGTGTTTTTCCCTTTGAAAATGTATGAAAAAGATGCAGCAGGTAAAATCGTACACTATAGTCCATATACAGGCAAAGCCGAACCTGGTTATAAATTTGCAGGCACCGGTTTTTGGGATACCTTCAGGGCTTTATATCCTTTTCTTCATTTTGTATATCCTTCCATAGCGAAAGAGATGCAGCAGGGATTGATCAGCGACTTTAAAGAAGGTGGCTGGTTGCCGGAGTGGTCTTCACCCGGATACCGTGCCGTAATGGTGGGCAACAATTCAGCTTCTGTTGTGTCAGAAGCATATTTGAAGGGGCTGCGGGGATATGATACAGAAACCTTATGGCAGGCGTTGGTACACGGGGCTAACAATGAGGGGCCCCAGGCAACAGGAAGAAGAGGTGTAGCATATTATAATCGCCTGGGCTATGTACCCAACAATGTTAAAATCAGTGAAAATGTTGCACGTTCCCTGGAGTATGCTTATGATGACTATGCCATTTATGCTTTTGGAAAAGCAATAGGCAAACCTGCTATAGAAACAGATGTTTATAAAAAGCGCGCGATGAACTATAAAAAATTGTTTGATCCGCAAACCTTATTAATGCGTCCTAAAAACGAAGATGGCAGTTTTCATATACCCTTTAATCCATATTCCTGGGGTGGTGCTTTTACGGAGGGAAACAGCTGGCATTACTCCTGGAGTGTATTCCAGGATATCGAAGGGTTAAAGCAACTAATGGGGGGAGATAAAATGTTTGTTCGCATGTTGGATTCTGTGTTTATTATGCCACCCGATTTTGGGGATTATTCTTACTACGGTTCAGTAATACATGAAATGCGGGAAATGCAAATTACTAATATGGGACAATATGCGCATGGCAATCAGCCCATTCAGCATATGACTTATTTATACAATTATGCAGGTCAACCCTGGAAATCGCAATATTGGATAAGGGAGGTAATGGATAAATTATATAATCCTTCTGCCGACGGCTATTGCGGCGATGAAGATAATGGGCAAACGTCTGCCTGGTATGTGTTCTCCGCATTGGGTTTTTATCCGGTTACCCCTGCCAGCACGCAATATGTTCTAGGAACGCCGTTATTTAAAAAAGCTGAGGTGACGTTTGAAAGCGGGAATAAACTGGTTATTACTGCACCACAAAACAGTGCTGTAAACCGTTACGTTCAGTCTGTTTCGATAAACGGAAAAGCCACCACGAAGAATTATCTCGATCATTTTGAGCTGCTGAAAGGTGGTGCCATCAATATAGGGATGAGTGCGAAACCTAATAAAGCAAGAGGCATTACTACAGCTGATTATCCTTTTTCTATGAGCACGTCAGATTAATAAGGCGATGACGGGCTTTGTAAGGCCTCATGTTTATCAAGGCCATTCGAAAAGAAAACGTTCTTCAAATGGGATAGAGAATTTTTGCAGGAAGTCAAGGTATTCAGCTTGGAATGTTTTTTTCTGGTGATGCTGCTCCTGGTTTTGAATGTACTGGCATACCCGATCGATTTGTGAATGCCCATAAGAGAATACACCATAACCCTCCTGCCAATTGAAGCTGCCTGGTATCCATTTTTTATTTCTTATAAATTCATTACTCTGAACCTTTATTTGTTTGACGAAATCGGATATTAACATAGAAGGCTTGAAACCCACAAACAGATGAATATGATCTTGCATACAGTGAACCGCTAACATTTTGGCATTTCGAGCCTGTACCAATGCAGTTATATATTTGTGCAACTCCTCTTTATTGTCGGGTTGAATCAGGTTCTGCCTGCCCTTCAGTGCAAAAACAAATTGCAGGTAAATCTGGGAAAAGGTGTTAGCCACAGGTGTTGTTTTTTTACGCGGCTCCTATAGAGCCGTTGTCTTAAAATTAAACATTTTTCTATAGAGTAGACATAATTGTGTTTGTATATCATAATTTAGCAAGGCGTTCTTCCCTCAAAATAAATGGCAGATTCAATATGTATCTTAAAGGAGAATTTTTCTATTCGTTGGAGCTACATATGCTTAAAGCTATATTCTATTATTGGCATTCGGCTCCCTCAATTGTTAAGTGTAGCTTATCTATGTATTGAAAAGTGATGGTTGGTCGCAATACTTAAGAATAAAGCGTTGTGAAATAATACACATTTGCTCTAAAAAGAAGCTGGTGTTTCTATATTTTGATCTTTCTCTGCTCCGGTAGGAGCTATGTGTTTATAGGCCATTTAAATTATAAATCATATTAGGCTCTGTAAGAGCCACGTGTTTATATCAATCGTTCAAAAAGTAAATTGTTCCCCAAAAATAATTGATTTAGACGTCTATGAACTTTTTGTTAATTTGTGCAAAGGGGTCGCACCGATTTTATTCATCAGAGGATTTACATTCAAAATGCCAACCTGCTTGAACATTTATAATCTATGCATTCTAAATGACATTGCTCTGCTTCAATAACCGTAGGCGCGTTAAAAAATATGCTCTACACCTTATACATGCGGTTAGCCGAATTGATATACTCCAGCGGGTCAAAGGTTTTATCAAAAGATTCCTGCAGTTCCTTCATCTTTATCTCCAGGTCTTTTACTCTTGCACCCAGTTGAGGATCTGCCTTGTACTTATCAAATAGCTCCTTATACTTTAACAGGTTCTGACTGATCCTGAAAGTTACCTGGCCAAATCTTTGTTTCAAAGACTGTACATCGTTCATTTGTACATATGCCTTTTGACGCCAGTCCTTTGGATTTTTTGTTCTTTCTTCACTTACGAATTTTGCTGCTTCGTCTCTCAGCCGGGTAAGATATTGATATCTTTTTTCCGCATCATTTTCCTTTGAAAAATTCGCCTGGAAATCTGCAGGCGAGGTTTTAATAATTGACAGGTTTTCCTTTAAAGATTTATCATATTTGGTCTGAAGGTCCTGCAGTTCGGCGGTAATGGACTCCCACTCATTTTCAATTCGGTCATTATCGTAATTAAACTGGCTGATCTTCATAGTTAGTGTCAGCATTTGTTCACTTAGTTCTTTCAGTGCCTTTTCTTTTTTACCGATATTGTCAATATAAGTGGTCATGCTTGAGAACAGGGCAGAGGTAATAGGCCCTGTTACTGGTGCGCCCTTAGTAAAATTGCCTGCAAAACTCAACAGGTTACTGGTGACATTAAGCACCGGGCTTTCTGCCTTCTTCTCTTTCACATAAGCAGCATATTGGTTATACCATTTTGTATAGCCGTCATAATTCATCGGGTTACCTGTTTCGCTTAAAGCATTAAAAAAAGACTTGGTAGAATTAAATAATAAAAGCGGTTTTATTTCTCTGTCCATGGATACCAGGTTGACCATTGCTGACTGATAATTGGCCTGGAAAAGATTCAATTCGTTTTGCTCTATCGCTTTTTGCTTTTCCTCAACAGCTTGTACCCGTTGTTGTAATTTATCTGCTTTGTCATTGGCATCTCTCGATTGTGCTATAGATTTATCAAGGCTGGATAAGCGTTGATCCAGCTTGGTTACGGTTGAATCCAACGTTTTATTTCGGCTGTCGAAATTATTCTGAATATCATTCAGCACCTTATCACGCAGGTTCATTTCGCGCTTTATACTGTCTATTTGAGCAAAACAACTTGTTGTAAATAACACGAATAATGGCAAGAGTAGCTGTTTCATCTGCATATCTTTAGTTTTTAATTTAGTTGCTCCATCAAATATAGGCAGGAGCTACAAAATGCCCGGTAATTATAAGGCATTTTACGAGAGCATGCTTACAATAAGCAAATAATTCGCCAGTTTTATTTAGATGGGGGCTTTATTTGCTTTACAGGTAACTATACTGAAATAAATAATACGGGAGCAAGTTTTTTCAGATATATTTCGATAACCTGATATTTCTCAGTATTTTACAGGAGCAGAGGGGAATGACCTGGTTAGACATAATGGAATTGTTGATGAAATGCTGTTCTTCTGTAGCCCCCATGTGATGGTTGATAAAGATATTTCTTCTTAATGGACCGCAATAAATTTTAATTACAGTCTTAGCCCATTTTTTATATTGTCTTCAAGTAAATAGTAACCAATAATCAAAACTCAAGTTATGACATCACTTATGGATCGCGTAAAAAATATCCTGACGAATCCCAAGGGGGAATGGGAAGTCATTAATACCGAAACAGCAACTGTTAAAGGGCTACTTACATCCTATGTATTACCACTTTCGTTATTGGCGGCTGCAGCCTCATTTCTAAAATTTTTCGTATTTTCTTCTTTGTTTGGTATTGCATACAGCATTGCCTATACCATTTTCGCAGTAATTGTTACTGTATTGGTTTTTGTAATTGCAACTTACGTGATTGATGCCCTTGCTCCCAGTTTTAAATCAGAGAAGGATATTAATAAATCCGCTCAGTTGGTGGCTTATGCTGGTACAGCAGGTTATGTAGCTGGCCTTTTTTCTTTTATACCCGTATTGGGTGGGCTAATCTCTCTGGCCGGTGCTGTATACAGCATTTATTTGTTTTATCTGGGAATAGGACCATTAAAGAAAACTCCTGAAGATCAGAAAATAGTTTACATTATTGTTTACATACTCGTAAGCTGGGCTATTTACATTGTGCTCTTTAGCGTTGTTGCCGGCATATTATTTAGTTCGTTAATAACGGGGGCTGCAGCGGTGTCGGTATTTCACTAGTATTAGGTATTACACCGGTAGCAGTAGAAATTCTTTTCAGGAAATCTTAGCGGAATTGTAGTGTCCGTTGGGTATCTGTAAGGTACCTGGCGGAAAATGTATACATTTTGGAGGCTTGCTTAAAAGCTTTGAGGGGAGACATTTGATTTTTATCTGTTTCCGTAGACTACTGGATTGTTAGTCCCGAAACTATAATGTATTTTGAAAAGCCAATACTTTAACTGAACAGTCAACCTGATAGGATCGTCTAAAAAAAACTTACGCTGTCATATTGGTTTCAACCGCCCGGCAATAGTTTATAGCTGATGTTCGGTTACAAAGCTTTTTCTTTTACTTTTACATAAGTGTAACAAAAACTCATTACCATGTCCGTAAAAAAAGATCTTTTTGAAAGCCCGGACTACTTTAAAGTGGACGAACTGCTTAGCGAGGAACAAATAATGATACGTGATGCTGTACGTTCCTATGTTAAAAAAGAAATTTCACCCATTATTGAAGAATATGCACAGCGGTCTGAGTTTCCCCGGCAGATCGTAAAGCAATTAGGTGATTTGGGCTGTTTTGGACCAACCGTACCTGCAAAATATGGTGGAGGCGGATTGGACTATATCAGCTACGGGTTAATGATGCAGGAACTGGAAAGGGGCGATAGCGGAGTGCGTTCAACTGCTTCGGTACAGGGCTCGCTGGTTATGTATCCTATTTACGTTTATGGCAGCGAAGAGCAGAAACAAAAGTATTTACCCAAACTGGCCAGCGGCGAATGGCTCGGATGTTTCGGGTTAACCGAGCCGGATCATGGAAGTGATCCGGGTGGCATGTTGACGAATTTTAAGGCAGATGGTGATGCTGTTATTTTAAATGGCAGTAAAATGTGGATCAGTAACGCTCCCTTTGCGCAGGTAGCTGTGGTATGGGCTAAGGATGAACAGGGAGAGGTTTACGGATTGATTGTTGAACGCGGAATGGAAGGCTTTAGTACGCCCACTACGCACAATAAATGGAGTTTAAGGGTATCTGCTACCGGTGAGTTGGTTTTCGATAATGTTAGAGTACCAAAGGAAAATATCTTGCCCGGAGTTAAAGGCTTAAAAGGACCTTTGGGCTGTTTAACCAAAGCCCGTTATGGTATTGCTTGGGGTGTTATTGGCGCCGCAATGGATTGCTATGACACGGCATTGCGTTATGCAAAGCAAAGGCAACAGTTTGGGAAACCTATTGCAGCTTTTCAATTACAGCAGAAAAAGCTGGCCGAGATGGTAACAGAAATAACCAAGGCTCAATTATTGAACTGGCGGTTGGGTGTATTGATGAATGAAGGTAAGGCAACACCCCAGCAGGTGAGCATGGCCAAAAGAAATAGTTGCGAAATCGCTACTAATATCTGCCGCGATGCGCGCCAGGTTTTAGGGGGCATGGGTATTACTGGCGAGTATCCTGTAATGCGGCACATGATGAACCTTGAAAGTGTAATTACCTATGAAGGTACACATGACATACATTTGCTGATCACCGGCTTGGATATTACGGGTGAAAATGCATTTAAGTAAAGATAATAGTTGACAGATGATAGGTGGCAGATGACGGGTGGAAGATGAAAGTAGCGGTGTTTAAAAGGCCGATAACTTATATCGGGGTATCGGGTATCTAAACAGCCATAATTAAATTATAGAGCAATGCGAATTTATTTAATAGGTTTCATGGGCGTGGGAAAAACGCATTGGGGTAAGCTGCTCGGCAAAAAACTGGGTATCCCTTTTTTTGACCTCGATGAATTGATCGAGAACGACGAGGGGAGGTCTATTGCCGAAATGTTTGAAGATAAGGGTGAAGAGTATTTCCGGATGAAGGAACGTGAAATATTACACCTGGTAAGTGAAAGTCATGAGTCGATGGTATTGTCCTGTGGTGGTGGTGCTCCCTGCTTTTTTAATAATATAGATTACATGAACGAAAAAGGGGTAACAGTTTGGATCGACACACCCTTCGAAATACTGCTCGGCCGGCTTCGGCAGGGAAAGGACAAACGTCCGCTTCTTAAAAGCCTTGATGATGAACAATTAAAGGCTTATATTGTTAAAAAAAATGGCGACCGGAGAATTTTTTATGAGCGAGCCAGCGTGCGGATCGACGATCGTGATGCCCGGGTGGATGATTTTATAAAGGCTATTTTTGATCAAACGGCAGAAGGTAAGGAGGATTGATAAATAACCTTTCAGTGTCCGGCTAGCTTTTTTAATAAGTCTTTGACTGCCAAAATCAGCATCTGTAAATCGGAAGATGGTTCCTTAAATACAATTAATTGATAAAAATCAAACATCCGGTATCCATTACCCTGTATCTAAACATAACATTTCATGCATAAATTGTATTTCACCTTAGGTAGCGTTTTGGCAGGCCTTGGTGTTATTTTAGGAGCTTTTGGTGCTCATGGTCTCAAAACTGCAGCCCCCGAATCTGTTCCGACCTTTCAAACCGGTGTTCAATACCAGATGTATCATGCGTTCGCACTATTAATTGTAGGGATTCTTTTTGAGAAATTTCCCTTCAAATCAATGAATTGGGCAGGCGTATGCTTTTTGATCGGTATTCTTTTGTTTTCAGGTTCATTATACGCACTATCGCTTTTAAAAGCAACTGGTAAAGTAGGACTTGGTGGACTGGGCATCATTACGCCTGTCGGCGGGCTTTTCTTTGTCGTTGGCTGGATTTGCTTTGTCATGGCATTGCTGAAAAAGTAGCATCGGCTGAAATTTCAGAAATTAAGTTGCCCGGTTCCTGGAACCTCCCCGGAGCGCATGGTTTTTTAATATTTCTTCACAGTAGTCTTCAAAGGAGTTCTTCGAACCTTCGGACAACTTTCCAACCTTCCTTATCTTTGCTTTTATGACGAATAAGAGTAAATCGAAGAGCAAAAAACCAACAGCTAAGGCAAAAGATTCTGTTACACACTTTGTGCCGGAGAAAGAGGAGCGGATAAGGCTAAAACAGCTGGCCAAAGATGAACGTACCTGGAAAATTGTAGGGTTAACTTCCCTATTGATATCTATATTTCTGATCATTGCATTTGTATCCTATTTTTTTACCTGGAGGCAGGACCAGGCAAGTGTATCCCGGGGTGTTGAAATTCTTGGTGATGTAGACACTACGGCCAATAACCTCCTGGGTAAAACCGGTGCCATAGTAGCAAACCTCTTCATTTTTAAACTATTCGGTGTTGCCTCCCTACTGGTATGCACTTTTTTCTTCGTAGTAGGTGTAAATCTGCTTTGGCGCAGGCGTGTTTTTTCTATATGGCGTAACCTGAAATATGTTACGCTGGGCATGCTGGCAGTTTCAACTATTCTGGCGTTTATTTTAAGGAGAGAAGAATTCAGCTGGGGTGGTGGTGTTGGAAATGTGATCAGTGACTGGTTGCTGGCTTCGCTTGGATTTGTAGGTGCATCTGCAATCCTTTTATTGATTGTAGTGGCTTACCTGATCTGGCAGTTCAATCCGGTATTTGCATTCCCTAAGAAGCTAACGCGGCCTGCGGCTATACCTGCAGTGGCCGAAACAGAAGACATGCCGAAAGATACTCTTCCCTTAGCAGAGCACGATTTTGTAAAGGAAGAAGAAAAAGTGCCAGCTAAACAAAAAATAGCACCACTCGATGCAGCAACCTTAATTGTCGATGAAGATGCAGAAAAGCCAAAACATAAAATCGGACTCATAGAAAAAGAAGAAACCGTAGCTAAAGAAGAAGCGAAAGGCTTTGAAGGCATTACCGTACTCAAGCCTGAGGCAAGGATCAATTTTGATGAGCCTGAACCTGAGCCCGAACTCAAAAAAGAACTGGAAATAGAGAAACCAAAACCGGCGCCTAAACCTGTAGCAACAACAGGTGCACTGAAGCTGGAAATAAATGATGCTCCGTTGCCCAAGACAGAGGAAGAAGAAAAAGTAACTACTCCGGTTGAAAAAACGAAAGCGTACGAGCCAACACTGGATCTCAGGGATTACCAGCACCCGACACTAGATTTGCTGGCGTCCTATGGTTCTGAAAAAGTTGAACATGATCCGGAAGAATTGGAAAATAATAAAAACCAGATTATAACTACCTTACGAAACTATGATATAGAAATCCAGCGTATCAGTGCTACCATTGGCCCGACGGTTACTTTATATGAGATAGTGCCGGCTGCAGGTGTTCGTATTTCACGCATTAAAAATCTGGAAGATGATATAGCATTAAGCCTTTCAGCTCTGGGTATTCGTATCATTGCTCCTATACCGGGTCGTGGTACGATTGGTATCGAGGTACCTAATGCCAAAAAGAGCATTGTGAGTATGAAGACCTTACTTTCTTCCGATAAGTATCAGAACAGCGCTCATTCTTTACCCATCGCTCTTGGTAAGAAAATAGATAACGAACTGTTTATTGTAGATCTGGCAACCATGCCGCACTTACTAATGGCGGGTGCTACCGGGCAAGGTAAATCGGTTGGGATTAATGCTATCCTTGTATCCCTGTTATATAAAAAGCATCCATCCCAGCTGAAGTTTGTTTTGGTTGATCCTAAAAAGGTAGAGTTAAGTATCTATAGCCATATCGAAAGTCATTTCCTGGCTAAATTGCCAAACGAAGAGGAGGCTATCATTACCGATACCAAAAAAGTGATCAATACACTCAATGCGCTTTGTATCGAAATGGATAACCGCTATGATCTGCTAAAAGAAGCAGGTTGCCGGAATATTAAAGAATACAATACCAAGTTCACCTCGCGAAAGTTAAATCCTGAAAAAGGACATCAGTTTCTCCCGTTTATTGTATTGGTGGTAGATGAGTTCGCCGATCTGATCATGACGGCGGGTAAGGAAGTGGAAATGCCCATTGCCCGCCTGGCCCAGCTGGCGCGTGCGGTAGGTATTCACCTGATTATTGCTACGCAAAGGCCTTCGGTTAATATCATCACGGGTACTATTAAAGCCAACTTCCCGGCGCGTGTGGCCTTTAAGGTGAGCAGTAAAATTGATAGTCGCACTATTCTTGATGCAGGTGGCGCTGAGCAACTGATTGGTAAGGGAGATATGCTGATTAGTTTGAACGGGGAAATAGCCAGGTTGCAGTGCGCATTTGTAGACACCCCTGAAGTGGATAAAGTAGTTGAGTTTATCGGTTACCAGGAAGGATATCCGCAAGCCTTCCTTTTGCCTGAGTATGTGGATGAAAAAGAACTGGAGAGTGGTGACTTTGATTTGGGAGACCGGGATTCTTTATTTGAAGAAGCCGCTAAGTTGATTGTGGCCAACCAGATTGGCTCCACCTCCCTTTTGCAAAGAAGGATGAAACTGGGGTATAACCGTGCGGGCCGTTTAATGGACCAACTGGAAAGCGCTGGCATCGTTGGGCCCAACCAGGGCAGCAAGGCCCGCGAAGTGTTGATTAAAACCGATGCAGATTTGCAACAGCATCTTGAGATGTTGGGATAGCGGTAGTATTATCTGTCAGCTATCACCTGTCATCTGTCAACATTTCTCAATTATGTTAATTAATGTTAACCACCGCACCACGGCATGAAAATTGGCGTCTTACTGTAAATAATTAAAAAATAGAAAATCTTAAAAATTGAATATGAAGAAATTGTATATCACCGGAGCTGTTCTGTTCATGTCTGTGTTTTCGTTTGCGCAGCAAAAGGATCCTAAAGCAAAAGCAATATTGGATGAAGTAAGTGCAAAATTTAAAACGTATAAAACGGTAACTGCAAATTTTGGCTACCAGATCGCCAATGCTGCCGGTAAAGTGTTGACCACAAAAAATGGTACGGTGCAAATGAAGGGAAATAAATATGCCATAAACCTGGGGAGCAACAAAATTATAAGTGACGGAGTTACGATATGGAATTACGACCCGGCTTCCAAAGAAGTAACTGTAAGTAGTGCCAGCGCATCGGAAGGAACTATAACGCCTCAAAAGTTGTTTACCGATTTTTATAATAAAGATTTTATGTATGTAATGGACAAAGATGGCAAGGTGGGAGCACGGGATGTAAATAAGATTGTCATGCAGCCCATCGACAAAAGCAAGCCGTTTGCCAGAGTATACGTAGCGGTAGATAAAGCAACCAAAAACATTGTAAGTACTACTGTTGTCGAAAAAACCGGTAACCGTTATGTGTATAATGTCAGTAATTTTAAACCTAACACAGCAATTTCTGATGCTAATTTTACTTTTGACAAAGCAAAATATCCCGGTGTAGAGGTAGTGGATTTGAGATAAAAAATTAAAAATATGTTTACATACGGCGCTCTCTGTAAGGAGCGCTTTTTTTGTCATTAAGAACTTCAACTTATCATTTTTGAATTTGTTTAATTTAGTGGTCAGGTAAAATGATAAACCTGGGGTATGAAATGACAGTTTATGAATTCAGCTATTTTTTTGACAAGCGCTATACAACAATTTCGGGCTTACAAAGAGCTGGGTGACAAAACTTTTGATCAGGTCACGGAAAAAGACTTTTATTATAATCCGGGTGAAGCCTGTAATAACCTGGCTGTTATTATAGAACATTTGAATGGAAATATGCGAAGCAGGTGGACGAATTTTCTTACTGAGGATGGTGAAAAAGAATGGCGTAACAGGGATGTCGAGTTCGAGGCGCAATCAAAGTCCGCAGTGGAATTACTGGAATTATGGGAAGAAGGTTGGGCTGTTTTATTTACTGCGCTTACATCTTTGAGGGAAGAAGATTTAAATAAAACTGTTTATATAAGAACCCAACCTCTTACGGTAATAGAGGCAATACACCGGCAGCTTACACATTATGCTTCGCACGTGGGGCAGATTGTTTATATTGGCAAAATGATAAAGGGTGAAGGATGGAAGAGTTTGTCTATCGAAAAAGGTGGTTCGGGTGCCTTTAATGAGCAAATGAAAAAGGGTTAACTATATAACTAAAAAATAAAAGAATACAGTGGCAGAAGATTTAATAATAGCTTCAGGAACCAGGGAAGAGCAGTACCGGCAATTACTGCCGCAATTGATAGGTCTTTTACAAGGTGAAGAAGATATAGTGGCGAATATGGCTAATACCGCAGCTGCATTAAAGGAACAGTTTAAATGGTGGTGGGTTGGCTTTTATGTTGTAAAAGGTGGCGAATTAGTTTTAGGGCCCTTTCAGGGTCCGGTAGCCTGCACCAGAATAAAAAAGGGACGTGGCGTATGTGGAGCCGCTTGGGAACAGGCAGAGACTTTAATTGTACCCGATGTTGAGCAATTTCCTGGTCATATTGCCTGCAGTAGTTTTTCTAAGTCCGAAATAGTGGTGCCCATAGTAAAAAATGGTATTGTTACAGGTGTTCTTGATGTAGACAGTGAACACTTAGATCATTTCGATCTGACCGATCGTAAATATCTTGAAGAAATAGTGGGTTTCTTAAATTTTTAATCTGATGTTGACAAAAAGGATACTGGTAACAGGAAAAGTGCAGGGTGTTTTTTTCAGGCAGTCAACCCTCCAAAAGGCCCGGGAGCTTGGTATTTCAGGGCAGGTAGAGAATTTGCCTGATGGAGATTCTGTGAGCATTATAGCTACGGGAACCGAAACTCGGATAGCCGAATTGATCAGCTGGTGTCAGCAAGGGCCGCCCAGGGCTATAGTAAAGCATGTAGAAATTTCAGACCAGCCTTTGCAGGAGTTTAAAAATTTTTCTATTTTGTAGGAGTTATTATAAATACCATAAATTTAAAAAATAAGTCGTGAACGAGTGCAGATTGCCAACGACTATAGAACAGTGTATTTCACTGTATAATGAAAAAACAAAATCGAAAAATGAAAAAATTAGTAACGTCACCATTATTGCTTTTGAGTATGGCGTCTTTGGCGCAAAATAAAGACCCCCGTCTTACAGAGATCTGGCAGCCTGAACCTAAAATTGTCAGTCCGGGTAAAACCGCTGCCGATGCTCCTGCCGATGCGATTGTGCTTTTTAATGGAAAAGACCTGGCAGAATGGCAAACCGAAGACGGCAAGCCTGCAAAATGGAAAGTAGAAGGCGATGCGGTTACTGTGGTAAAAGGAACAGGTGTTATTAAAACAAAAAGAGCATTTGGAGATTGCCAGCTGCACGTAGAATGGCGTACACCGGCGGAGGTGAAAGGAGAAGGACAGGGAAGGGGAAACAGCGGTATTTTTTTGATGGGTTTATATGAGCTGCAGGTACTGGATAGTTACAAAAATCGTACTTATAGTAATGGCCAGGCTGGTAGTATATACAAACAAACAGCTCCACTGGTTAATGCATCCCGTAAGCCCGGCGAATGGCAGACTTATGATATCATTTTTACAGCTCCCCGTTTTAACAAAGACAGCAGCGTTAAATCGCAGGGCAGGATTACCGTATTACACAATGGGGTATTAGTTCAAAACAGCACCGCTATCTGGGGCGCTACGCAGTATATTGGAATAGCTACCAATACCTGGCATAAAGAAAAAGAGCCTATTGTTTTGCAGGACCATGGCGATGCAGTTAGTTTTAGGAATATCTGGATAAGAGAGCTGGAGTAACGCTGGTTGAAATATCATAATTATTTCTCAAAAGAACGGTGCAAAGTAAATGCAGAAACTAAAGCTTTTATCTTTGCGATCTTAAATCAATATAATGAAGAAGTCGTATTTAGTAATAGGTTTGTTGGTTTTAATGATGGCGGTATCTTGTGGTGATAATGAAAATACGAACGCGGCCGGCGAGACTTCTGAAATGGAAGAAGCGCCAATAAATAACGCCGCACAAGATAGCACTAGAAGAATAACGAATGACGATGTTGCCATTGAAGCCTACAAGAACAATAAATCGAGCATCACATCCAGCGATATTGATCTCAACGACCCGACTTATACATCCCGGACAACAATTTTATATCATTCCGAGGAAAATGGTAAGAATTTAACAGTCGTGTATGGATTTAAAAAAACTAATGATGGTATTGCAATTATACAGCTGGAAGGAGAGGCTCCTGTCACACTTAAGCAATCTAAGCCACTCAATGTTGAAAGTGTAGAATTCGCTTCTGGAAACACTATTCTGACAAGAAGAGTAAAAAGTGTTGAACTTAATGATAATGGAGAAATAGTGGTGTATAATGCCATACAATAATATTAAAAGCTATACTTTTTTTTAAAAAATATAGCTTTTTTTGTTTTTTTAAAAAAAAGACCCTATCTTGTTCCTTCTCAATGAAGGAGAAGGAGCTTAGAGTAGTAAATAATTAAGTTTTTGAAGCAGCTTGAAAGAGCTGCTTTTTTGTGCCAACCGGCATTTGAACGCTTTAAAGAGCAACTGGTAAGTGTATCGCGTATATAACTTAGAGTCAGGTTAGCGCGAGCTAAATGAAGTTTATAATGGATCATACATTTGTTATTCCTGCCTACAAGGATTCACCACACCTGGAAGCTTGTATAACCGCGTTAAAGGCTCAAAACCAGCCAACTAATCTGCTTATAGCAACTTCAACCCCATCGGCTTATATTCAGTCTGTTGCAGCAAAACATGATGTTCCCTATTTCGTATCTCCGCGCCCGGGTGGAATTGGCAACGACTGGAATTTTGCTATAAATAAAGCATCTACGAGGTATGTTACAATAGCGCATCAGGATGATATATATAAGCCCGATTATACCCGCGAAATAATGGCCGCTATAAGTAACTATCAGCATACAAAGCCCCTGATAGCGTTTTGTGGCTACATTGATATGGTGAACGGCGTAGAAAGAAAGCGCTCGTTGAATGCAACGGTAAAAAATCTATTATTATTTCCGTTTTATCTGAAAGGAGCGATTACGTCAAAACTCGTTAAAAAAGCAGTGCTTTCTCTGGGTGATCCTATCTGTTGCCCTTCCGTTACCATTGACCGTGTAAATACCGGAGACATGCGTTTCTCCGAGGAATACAGTTGTGTGTTAGACTGGGTGGCATGGCTGCAATTAGCACGAGCAGAAGGTTCGTTTGTTTTCGTTAACAAGAAACTGGTCAAACATCGCATCCATATTGGCTCTGAAACAACCCACCAGATACAAAACGGAAAACGTCAGCAGGAAGAATTAGAAATACTTTCCGGCATATGGGGTAACAATATAGCAAAATTACTGTCGAAGTTTTATGCTAAAGGTTACGGCGATAATAATGTATGAGGTGCGTTATTATACTACTGCGTGTCTTATTCTTACTAATTGTTCCAATAGCTTTTCAAGCTGATTGAGCGGCAACATATTAGCGCCATCGCTTTTAGCTTCAGCCGGATTAGGGTGCGTTTCAATAAAAATACCATTGGCGCCGCTTGCGATAGCAGCCTTGGCAATAGTGCCGATTAATTCGGGGTTGCCGCCGGTTACACCACTGGTTTGATTAGGTTGTTGCAGGCTGTGCGTACAGTCCATAACAACGGGCACCTGATGTGCCTGCATCAAGGGAATATTCCGGTAATCTACCACCAGATCGGTATAACCAAAGCTATTCCCTCGTTCTGTAAGTAACACCTTGTCGTTTCCCGCATTATTAATTTTTTCAACAGCAAATTTCATAGAGGGGCCGCTGAGAAATTGCCCCTTTTTCACGTTAATAATTTTATCGGTTTTTGCAGCAGCTTCCAGCAAATCCGTTTGGCGACAAAGAAACGCGGGTATTTGCAAAATGTCTGCGTATTCGGCTGCTATCGCTGCTTCTTCGTGAGCGTGTATGTCAGTTACTGTAGGAACCCCAAATGTTTCGCCGGTCCTTTTTAAAAGTTGTAGCGCCGCCTCATCTCCAATGCCTGTGAAAGAGCCTGCACTGGTGCGATTGGCTTTTCTATATGATGATTTGAACACATAAGGAATGCCCAGTTTTTTACAGATTTCCGAAACTGTTCCTGCAACTTCCATTACGATGGCTTCACTTTCAATTACACAGGGTCCTGCTAGCAGGAAGAAATTATTACTATTATAAACCTGCTTCTCAAATAAGGTCTCTAAAAATGCTTGCATAAAGCAAATGTATTGAAAAGTCCATAGCAATAATCAATAGCACCAGTCTCTGGATCATCTGCAGCTATAATTATTCTTTGCGTGAAAACGATTGCGCATTTCTGATCAGCACATGTTTTATTTTGATATGTTTGCTGATAATTTTTTTATGGTAAAAGATAAAATTCTCGTAATAGGATCCTCAGGACAAATAGGAGTAGAGCTCACCCTCGCGTTACGCAAAATATATGGTAACAACAATGTGATCGCCTCTGATCTCAGGGAAGAAAATGAACTGTTGAAAGGCACGGGGCCGTATGTTAGTATCGATGTGATGAATAAAGAGATGCTGCATGTACAAATTATAAGGCAAAATATTACACAGATATATTTACTCGCCGCTATACTTTCTGCAACCGGCGAAAAAAATCCTGGCCTGGCCTGGCATTTGAATATGCAGGGCCTTTTGAACGTGTTGGATATAGCACGGGAAGAAAACCTTAAAAAAGTATACTGGCCCTCGTCTATTGCTGTTTTTGGTCCTACCTCACCCAAACAGAATTGTCCACAGCAAACTATTATAGAGCCAACAACCGTATATGGTATCAGCAAGTATGCGGGGGAATTCTGGTGCAATTATTACAATATAAAATATGGATTAGATGTGAGGAGTCTGCGCTATCCGGGGCTTATTTCCTATAAATCGGCACCTGGTGGTGGAACCACCGATTATGCAGTAGAAATCTTCCACGAAGCGTTGGAAGAAAAGAAATATACCAGCTTTTTAAGAGAAGACACTTATCTGCCCATGATGTATATGCCAGATGCTATCAGGGCAACGATTGAATTAATGGAGGCTCCCGTTGAAAAAATATCGGTGCGTACCTCATACAATATCTCAGCGCTTAGCTTTTCCCCCAAAGAAATTGCTGCAGCCATACAAAATCATATACCAGAATTTACTATCGATTATAAACCCGATTACCGCCAGGCAATTGCCGATAGCTGGCCGCAGAGCATTGATGACAGCGTGGCGCAGAAAGATTGGGGATGGAAACCCAAGTTTGATCTGGCAACAATGACTGGGGATATGTTGAAGAATCTCGTTATTGGGTAAACTTTCCAATTGAAATCTAAGCCCTAATTTGAAGGCAAGGTTCATTTTGTTTAATAAGAAATAGCTGTCTGCGTGGGCAGCTTTTTTAATCATATTATTCGGAAGCGGAATTATAATATATATGCGGCTGTCTTTTAGTAATTAAAATTTGCAGGAAATTTTTTATTCACCTTATATTTGCCACGCGTTAACATTTTGTTGTAACCTGAGATAAACCTCGTTATTTATGCCATAAGATAAATTTTGAAGGACAAACGATAGAAGTGAGTACCGGATAACAGATGACACCGCAACCACATAGACTGTTCGCTAATATTGAAATGAAAACAAAACCATGGTAACCAAAGTTCAGATTATTGAAGAAAACAAGACTGCCTGGGACCTTGTTAAATATAAAATTGAATCTTCTACAGAAAAGAAGCTTGATTTCTTGCCTTTTCATCCCTCGGTTGAAGAATCTATAGGCGCATTGTTTTTACATAGGCCTAATATTTTGATATCAGATCTAAAGGCGCTACATAGCTATGACCTTGATGTAGTAGAGAAATTGCTTTTTCAAAGTATCGCCAAGCCGAAAGTAATCGTTTTGGCAGCCTCCAACCAACTGGAGGGGATCCAAAGAATTGTTGAAATTGGTATTGCTGCGCTGGTAATCAAGCCTTTAAATACGGAGAATCTGGGCCGGGCTGTTCAAAGGGTCATCGGAATGATTGATACTGATAAGGATGTGCAGACAGATGATCATTTTATCACGCTAAAGGCCAACCGTTCACTATTATATTTAAATCAGCAGGACATTCTTTTTATTGAGTCTAACCGTAATATATGCACCGTAACTGTTAAAGACGGAAATCATAAAACGGTTAATGAAAGCATCAGTAGTATTGACCAGCGTATATTGGCTAAAGACCTGATGCGCATAGACAAAAGCACCATTATTAATCTATCAAAAATAGTATACCTGGGGGGCGATAAATATAATAAAGAGTGCCGGTTACGCCTGGACAACGGCAACGAGATTTCTAAGACATTAAGTAAAATAGCAATGAGCAGGTTGTATAAAATCGTGTCCAATAATGTCAAGAACAAGGGACAAAACATCGTTTTATAGCGTTTCGTCCTTTTAAATCGACTTTATTTCCTGTTTGTTAATTAAAGTCAAATAAAATGCTAATCTTGCCCAAAATATATTCCTGCGGTAAGCCGAAAAGCAGAAGAAAGTTAGAGTAGGCATCATTTTTAACAAAAACATAATTAATCAATTAAAAAACTTAATTACTATGAGACGATCCTTCTTATCCGTTCTCGTTCTAGCCTCACTAATCGTGGGAGTAGAATCTTGTAAAAAAGGGGACACAGGTCCTGCGGGTCCTGCCGGTCCAGCAGGTACACCCGGCGCTACAGGTGCGGCAGGTGCTACCGGTAAAGACGGTACTTCATTCCGTTATGGCGCAAACAATCCAACAGCAACTGATGGTAACGTGAACGACTTCTGGTTGAACACTTCTACTTCTACGTTGTTTGGTCCTAAAACTACTACAGGGTGGCCTGCTACAGGTGTATCTCTGAAAGGTGCTACTGGTGCTACTGGCGCTACTGGCGCTACTGGTACAGGTGGTGGTACAGGTGGTGGTACAGGTGCAACCGGTGCAACTGGTGCAACTGGTGCTACAGGCGCTGCCGGTTCTAAAGTATTGGTTGGCGCAAACGCTCCTACAGCTGCTGATGGTGCAGTAGGTGATGTTTGGTTTGCTACTGCTACTTCTACAGTTTACGGTCCCAAAACTGCAACTGGATGGGGTACTGGCGCCCAAATTGGCGTAACTGCAACTCCTCGTGTATGGTTCTTTGATCTTAGCTTGGGTGGTGTAACAGGAACAAACGCTGTTCTTCCTTACAATGACACTACTTTAATGTTAGATCCAAGCATCCGTATCAATGCTTCATACAAAATTGCTGAGTACGATGTGGTACAAAGGCTTCCGGCATATCCGGGTTGGGGTGAAGAAAATGGAAGAGAAATCCTTTTCATCGATGGAGCTTTGACTACTTCTAACCAGGATTTAATGGTTCCTGTTTACGAAAGCGATCTTGTTAACACTTTAGGTCGTAGATATATCTACACTAAAGATCCTGCAAATGCTAAATTTATGGCAGTTGTAAGAAGAGCTGGCTACCTGGCAGGTTTAAATGCTGCTCCTGGTGCTGCTCCTGGCGGTAACAATACCCTGAACACAGATCCAACCTTAAATAACGCTGCTTTACCTGCAGGTATCGTTAACCCGGTAGGTCGTGATGCTGGTGGTATGTTCGCTGGTCCTGCTTCTACTATTCCATACCAAGGTGGTAGCCTGAAATTCGGTATCCCTGGTATTACTTCAGCTGCAATCCGCGCTCAATTTGCACAGGCTGTTGCAGACTTAGGTCTTACAGGTGATGCTCATGCAACTAACCCTCCAAATCAGTTTACTTTCAATACTGATGACTCTATTCAGATGAGAGGTGTTAAAACTGTTCCAGGCGGTGTTACAACTAACAACCCTCTTTGTTACTGGATGTATGCCAGAATCGTACCTAACGGTAGTGGTACAACTCCAATTACAACAGGTGCTACAATTGGTCAGGTATTAGATTTCTTACCAGCTTGGAAGAAAGCTGATGCTCAAAGCAGCGCACTCGTATATGATTACGATGTTAAGAAAACTTTAGATTTGAACAATGGTAACTTATTCATTGGTTCTAACAGCGGTACTCCTGCTCAAACAATAGCTGGTATCGGTGCTGCTTGGACTGCTGCAAGAAAGTCTGGTTCAATCGACTTCAAATTTATGTACGGAACTCCCAAAGGTTATGCTGCTACAGGTGATCGCGCTAGCCAGTCTTCCATTGCTCCTGTTTTATTGAGCTCTGAGATTACTGGTGGTACTATCGGATCTAACGCTACATGGGCTCCTGGTTCTAATCCAAGACCTGCTAACGTTACAGGTAACTCTTACACTGGTGCTCCATTGGTTGCTCCTAATGCAACTTATCCAAACTACCTGGTACAAAATCTGTACAACACTTGGGTATCATTGGATGATTTAGGTGTAACTGGCGCTCCTGGTAGCAATGCTGGTGTTGGTTTGGGTAGCGGTGCTGCTAATGACTATAGCCTTGAGAATGGTGCACATGGTAGTGTATACTTCATGACTCCTCCTCCGTATTACCTGGGTACATTTACAGCTTACAACGGTGGTAGACAATTTAGCTACACTGATCCAGCATACGGTACTTACAACGTATTAGCTCCAACTGTAAACGCTCAGTATCCTTATGGTGGTGTTTGGATTCAAAATGGTGTAATCCAGTTGAACTATTGGGCATTCAATGGTGGTACTAACTTACGTAACCTGACCACTGCTCCATCTAACTTCCTGGGTACTACTGGTAGTGCAACAACTATCAATAATGCATACTCTTACAGATGGGTTGGTCCTAAAGGTTTCATTGGTTCTTCTAGCGCTCCTTCTAATGGTTACTGGCGTACAGCGGCTACAGGTGGTAGCTACTATGATGGCCCATGGCCTTCTAACCAGAACCCTGCTTGCGAAGGTTACTTCTTCACAGGTGCGTTCAGACCTAAGCCTATTCAAAAACAAGATGATGTGATTATTAAATTCAAAATTCAAACAATCCCTTCATCTAATCCTGATCAAACTCCAGTTATCCTGAAAGCTGATCAGCAGGTTAAATAATGTAAATTAAATTTACAATAGTAAAGGGCTACTTTTAAAGTAGCCCTTTTTTATGAGGTATCTTACCTGATATCAGGCCCTTTAAATAAATTTTGAACATTTAATGCAAACGGCTGTTTAATTCATACTGTTATCGTTCAGGTATATTGAGCGGTAGTTTTTTATAGACAATTATTTAATCCAGACTAAATGCGGTATAATATATTAAAAATAGGAGTACCATCTTTCGCATTGGTTATGATGAGTCTTGTTTCCTGTGTAAGTAATGATAAAAAGGATAAGCCTCTGGTCGAAGTTCAACCAGTAGCTGATGTGGCGCCTGTTAAGGAACATAGGGCGTCGATTGATACCGCCAGACTTACCAGTTTGATTTGGGATGATTCAACTTATGTTGAATTGAGGCCTATTAAGCGTGGCGATTCTGCACAGATTAAGTTTAGTTTTACAAACACGGGCAATAATCCACTTTTGATAACTGGCGTTAACGCTTCATGCGGCTGTACCGTAGTTGATACTACTACAATAAGGGAAGCTGTATTGCCGGGCAAAAAGGGGGTCATTAGGGCCATCTTTCATAGTGAGTATCAACCAGCGGCAACTCATGTAAAACAGTTGTTCGTAAATGCAAATACCAGTCCGCATACAGGACACATACTTACTTTTAAGTTAGATGTTACCGAAAAATGAGTTGTGTTTGGTAAATGTTAACAAGTAATTTTTTAGCTTCGCAAAAATTTTTTTCATGAATAAAAAAATGTTATTAGCGGTTTCTTTATCGAGCCTGGTTTTGACTTTTTCCTGCAAGGAGAAAGAAGAAGAGAAGGTAAAGCCAATTCTGGATATTGAAAAGGAATCCAAAGAGTATTACGATCCCAAAGACTCGAATGTTTTGAAAGCTTATCTTAATGATAAGTCAACAATTACTTCGAAGGATATCGATCCGGCTGATACTGTGTACGCTACTAAAAGCAAAATTTTATACCAAAAAGGAACGGATCATATCGCAGTTGTTTTTGGATTTAAGGCCGATATCAAAGCTCCCGGAGTAGCGCTTCTTCAAAAAAATGATGAAAAACCTGTTAAGTTGCCTCAGATTGATTCGGATGAAAGTGGAAACCCAAGGTTTAGCGACGGCAAGTATACTTTAACCAGAGATGCTGATTATATATACCTATCTGATAAAGCCACCTCCGAGCAATATATGAGAGTTAAGTAATAGCGAATAACTTGTAAAGTTTTATCCAGGCGATTGAATATTTCAATTGCCTGGATTTTTTTACGTTGGCAGTCGTCGTTTTGTTTTTTTAATACTTAGCTTTGCTAACTGCTATGATTAAAAGGCTACTAATTGTTATCCCATCTTACAACGAGGAAACTGCATTGCCTAAACTGTTGTATGAAATAAAAGCTACCACATTTTTACATTCATTTGTCGTTGTACCCGTGGTGGTAAACGACTGTTCAAAAGATAATACTGAAGCTGTGGCAAAAGCCAGCGGTGAGACAGTGGTCAGTCTGGTTAACAACCTGGGTATAGGAGGTGCAGTACAGGCAGGAATAAAATATGCCAAGCGAAACGGGTTTGATTATGTATTGCAGATGGATGGGGATGGGCAACATCCTCCTTCAGAAGTGAATAAGCTGTTACAGGCAGCTTTGGATACCAACGCTGATGTAATTATTGGCTCCAGATTCTTAAACAAAGAGGGGTTTCAGACCTCCTTAATTCGTCGGTTTGGTATCAAATATTTTCATTGGCTAAACCGCATATTAACACACAAGAGCGTTCATGATACAACTTCCGGCTTCCGCTTGTTGGGAGCACGTGCTATAAAGCTGGCAGCTGCTTATTATCCCGATGATTACCCTGAACCTGAATCATTGATCTTTTTTTCACGTGCCGGACTTACTATTAAAGAAGTACCAGTAGTTATGAGGGAACGCCAGGGCGGTAAGTCTTCTATCGCGGGCTTCTCGACCTTATTTTATATGACTAAAGTTACTTTGAGTTCCATTCTTTCTTATGTAAGAAAAATATAGTGTTATGACAAAGATTCAGATAATTGCAATAGCTATTAACTTTTTTTTTCTGCTATATACCAGCCGCTTAATTGTTAAAGGTAAATTGCGGGAAGAATATGCAGTAATCTGGTGGATTTGCGCAGGAGTGTTGTTTCTATTTTCAATATGGTCAGACGGGCTTGGAATCATATCTGAGTTCCTGGGAGTGCAGGTGCCTACCAATCTTATATTTTCCGCGCTTATATTTGTGATATTGATCTACCTGCTTCACTTGTCACGTGTGAATTCCAAGTTACAACATCAGGTGACCCGGCTTACACAGGAGTTGGCTATTGTAAACCAAAGGCTCGAAATATTGGAAACCGAAAACAGAACTAAATAAATATGTCTTCTAGTAAAGATTTAAAATATATCGGATGGGTTTTGTTAGGCATTCTTATCCTGGCCTATGCAAATCATTTTAATAATGGGTTTCATTTTGATGATAGTCATACCATCGTTGAAAATGTTAACATACGAACCCTTGAAAATATTCCCCGTTTTTTTGCGGATGCCACTTTGTTTAGTGTAAGTCAGAACCATCGGGGGCTTCGGCCTCTTGTGACAACTACGCTGGCTATCGACTATAGGATTGCTGGCGGGTTAAATCCCTGGATGTTTCAATTGTCAACTTTTTTATGGCATATTGGATTGTGTTTGATGCTTTATTTTATGTATCGCCAATTATTATCTAAAACCAATACTCATAAATGGGTGCCATTTATTGCTTTGTTGGGAGCAGGTTGGTTTGGTATACATACAGTTGGTGCGGAAACGTTAAATTACATCATATCCCGTTCAGACGTTTTATCTACTTTTTTTATTGTAGCCTCTTTTTTAACTTATGTTGCCTACCCTGAAAAAAGAAAATACTTCTTATATGTGTTGCTGGCTGTTATAGGGATTTTTGCCAAGGAAACAGTGCCGGTTCTACCTATTTTATTGTTCTTTTACATCCTCCTTTTTGAAAAGCAATTATCGCTTTTTGATATTTTCAAAAAGGGTAATATCGGAAAAGCGGCGCACGCCATTTGGGTGCTCTTACCTTTGGTCATAGTAATTGCAGCAGTGCAACTTTATACACTATCCAAGATGGAAGCGCAGGGAGCGGCATATGGAATGTCAAACCCATTAGGCTACTATTTGCTTACTCAAACCTATGTATGGTTTCATTACTTTAGGTCGTTCTTTTTACCTTTTGATTTAAGCGCCGATACAGATTTAGGAGTTATTACTGATCTGTCGGATCCTAAACTATTGATAGGTGTTGCATTTGTAGCAACGCTTGTTATTGTCATTTTTAGAACCTCCCGGAAAAAGGAGACCCGTCCTATAGCATTTGGCCTGATTTGGTTTGCAGTATCATTGCTGCCCACTTCTCTTGTTCCTTTTGCCGAGGTAATGAATGATCACAGAATGTACTTTGCTTTCGTTGGTCTAACATTAAGCGTAGTCACATTTCTGGGGTTATTGGTTATTAAAAAGGAGACTTACTTTGAAAAGAAAAAGAACATTGAATATTTATTGATGGCTGCATTTTTGGTGATTGGTTTGAACGCTTATGGAGTTTATACGCGAAATAAGGTGTGGGCAACTGAAGAAACATTATGGAAAGATGTGACAGAGAAAAGTCCCAAAAACGGGAGAGGGTGGATGAACTATGGATTAGCCCTGATGGCAAGAGGAGACTATCACGGGGCTATTGAAGCATATAAAAAAGCAGAAATAACTAACCCCTACTACAGCTATTTATTTATAAATTTTGGAATTGCCTACGGATCTTTAAAAGACAGCGTCCAGGCAGTTGTCAATTTTGAGAAAGGGAAAATGTTGGCCCCTGGTGATTATAATAGCTACGTATATTATGCAAGGTATTGCTTTGACGAACAGAAGCTGGATGGCGCGAAAGCCCTGGCAGAAAAGGCCATGGAGCTGAATCCCAGTTCATATATGCCCAGAGATATACTAATGGGTGTATACCAGGCTTTAAAAATGTGGCCGGAACTGGAGAGTCTGGCTAACTCTACGTTAGCTCTGGTTCCAGGTGATACAAAAGCGCTACAATACCTGGATGCAGCAAAAGCAAAGAAAGCATTGGTAATTAGACCTGCTTCTGGTGTAGTACCCCCTAGTGATATCTTGATTAATTTGAGTTTACAGCAATATGGCGAAGGGAAATATGAAGATTGTATAGCTACCTGCAAGCTGGTGTTATCTAATGACCCCAATAACGCTAATGCGTACAATAATATGTGTGCCGCCTACAATATGCTAAAAGAATGGGA
Organism: Paraniabella aurantiaca; assembly: GCF_050309965.1. Lineage (NCBI taxonomy): Bacteria > Pseudomonadati > Bacteroidota > Chitinophagia > Chitinophagales > Chitinophagaceae > Paraniabella > Paraniabella aurantiaca. The sequence continues at coordinate 1,383,802 of NZ_JBLOSY010000002.1, forward strand.
TAAAGCAAAGGCTGCATGTACCAAAGCATTGCAATTAAAACCCGATCACCCGAATGCACCAGCAAACTTAAAATGGGCTATTGAACAAAAGCTTTAGAAATGGGGGAGACTTAAAATTCTGGATAAATTGTGTTGAAGTGCATACTATCGGTTATTTTGCCCGATACTTACAAATTCATTGTATTTGAAGAAACGGCCAACAAAACGAGGGAGAGGAAAAGAGTATTGTTTTAAAGTGCGGTATCGTAACCCTTCGAATACTTTTTTCACTTTTTCAAAATCCATAAACTCAACGTGCGTGTCGTCTGACTTAAATCCGGCTTCCTGTGGCGTGATCACGATAATTTTACCCTTGCTTTTAAGCAAATGCTGATATTGAGCTAACAAGTCAAGCGTATTTTTTTGAGTCATATGTTCCGCAACATGGGCCAGAAGAATAGAGTCAAAAGTTCCTGGCTTATTATATGGGGTTTGCTCGAAATCAGTATTGGTGTAGGCTCTAAGTCCCTGGGCCGTACATATTTTTACTGAAGTGGGATTATGATCTATTCCAATGCCGTTGCCTCCCAGGTGCAGCAGGTTGCGGCCTACGCCACAGCCAATATCAAGCACAAAGCCGGGTTGCAGGCTGTTAATGTTTTTCTTGTAAGGGTATTGTACATTCAGCAGTTTTTTCCACCATTTAGATTGCCTGGTGATAAGGGAATTTGTGTAATTCTCTTTGTCCGTGGGGTTCCCCTTTAGTATCTTATGTTTGTCCATTAGCGTTGGTTATTTCTTTCGAAGTTAGCGTAAACTGATTAGTGTTGCACCCGCATTTTTTCGAATGCATTATTGGGTAAAGCTGCAATTTTTTTTAAACTGTAATCGAAACAAACCATACCTGTTTTCGCAATAGCTACGGTTACAGTTTTATTTTCCTGCTTTTTTTCCAGTTTATAAATAAGGTCAAAGCCAACCCGGTTGAAGTCATTGGCAACAACTGATACTTCAATTACATCTCCGTAAAAGATTTCCGACTTAAATTCAATTGCAACATCTGCCATGATAAGGCCAACGCCTTCGACATTCATTTCGCTGTAGCTGAAAGCCTGCAAAAATTGTAACCTGGCTTCGTGAATAATGCCGAGTATAGCATCATTACCAACATGTCCGCCATAGTTGACATCTGTAATGCGGATAGGTATATGAGCCGAAAAAGAAAAAAGGGAGGGAAGCGTTAATTTAATGCGTGCCATTAGTTTTTTGCACAAAAATAAGTCTTAGCTATTATGTTCAGTAGAGCGCCAGTTACATATTAGGGACAGAGCCTGCTTCTGTGGCGTCTCCGCTGGCTATATCCAATAGGTCAAGGATATTGTCAGGAGAAGATGCTGCATTGCTACTGGCCATTTCCTTTTGCCATTTAGAGATCTGGTCATCACAACTATGATCTTCGCCGGCTATACAATCGGCCATATTGCTTACCTTTTTTGACATGCGTACGATGTTGCCATCCTGTGTCATTAAAATAATATAACGGTTTTGCAGATCTGAATTTCTTTCATTGGAGGCGCTGTAAGCATTGCCCAGCCTGGTACGTATACCTGCTAAGGCCTGTTGTTGCCGGCTGCCGGCGTTAGCTTGTTGAGGCTTAGTGGTTACGTTTGTAAAATTCGGAGTGCCATTGGATTTTTCATTGTTCCCCGCCACAAAGCCTTTGTCGCTACTGCCATCCGAAAGAATAAAAAACGCACTAATGCTAATAATAGCTATAAAGCAGGCAGCTGCTGCGTATTTTAACCACCCGTGGTTCATCGGTACTACCAGGGCTGGTTCTTTCTTTTTACCTTCCAGCTCTTTTATAATATTAACCCAGGCCGAATTAGGCGGGCTCACCTGTATATTAGAAAGCTTTTTCTCAATGATCTCCAAAGCTTTTTGGTCGTCCAATTCACTGGTTATGGCATCCCAGGCCATTGGAGGTACTGCAGCCTCAGTATTGTATAATTTTTCTGCCAGGTTTTCTTCCTGTTGGGCAATATCTAGCTGGTCAGCTATTGCACTCCAGGCCATAGCGGGTGGAGTAACTTCCAGCGCTGTTAAACGTTTGGCTAAACTTTGTTGCTCCTCCAGGTTGTCTAATTCACGGGCAATATTATTCCATGCTCCAGCCGGTGGAGTTACTTCAATATCATATATTTTATTGTGGCTGTTCATGGTAAATTTACTTCGATCTGTCTTCTATGTGTTTTTTTACTAAATCCTGAAGAAGTGCTTTTGCACGCGAAAGCTGCGATTTGCTGGTACCTTCGCTGATACCTAACATGTCTCCGATTTCTTTGTGCGAATATCCCTCCACTACGTACATATTAAAAACCGTACGATAGCCAGGTGATAGCTGTGTAATTAAATCGAGGATATCTTTTTCCGCCAGTTCATCAAGCGCCGATACATATTTCCCTTCTATTGTGTTTTCTTCCTTTTCTGTAACTGGCTGCAAATATTTCTTTCTCCTGAAATATTCAATAGCTGTGTTTACGAAAATTCTTCGAACCCACCCTTCAAAGGAACCATCTCCTCTGAAGCTGTCGAGTTTTTTGAAAACTTTAATAAATCCATCCTGCAAAATATCCTGTGCTTCATCAGCATTCGAGGCGTAACGTAAGCAAACTGCATACATTTTAGGAGAGAATCGCTTATATAGCTCTTCCTGCATCCTTCGGTCGCCTTCCATGCACCCTGTAATTAAGTCGCTTTCCGGAATCGTATGGTTGCGTATAGGTTCCAAATTCTTTAAAATATTAAAAAGTTTTTTTCAAATATAGGGAATAGTCGATAGTGAGTGGTAATAGTGAATCGCGAATAGTCAATAGTCAATTCTTCATGGTCTATTGTCTACTTATACCTTGTTTTTATTTTCTTTCAACCAATCAGTCAATTTCGCCAATGCCTTGACCCGGTGACTGTATTGCTTTTTTTCTTCCATGGTCATTTCTCCAAATGTTTGGGTAGCTCCATCGGGGATAAAAACCGGATCATACCCAAACCCGCCTGTACCTGATCGGTCGTAGGCAATTATACCCTCACAAATACCTTCAAACTGATGTTCTTTCCCATTTAAAATCAAGGAGATGACAGTTCTGAACCTGGCATTCCGATTGGTATGGGAGCTCATTTTATCCAGCAGTTTGTCGATATTGTCAGCAAACTGAGGTTCATCGTCGGCGTAACGAGCACTTTTAACTCCCGGCTCTCCAAGCAACGCTGCTACCTCCAGCCCGGTGTCTTCACTAAAACAGTCCATTCCCTTCAGATCAAATATCGTTCGCGATTTTTCAGTTGCATTTGCCTCCAGTGTATCATGCGGCTCGGGAATGTCTTGATGGATCCCGGCTTCTTTCAAACTGATAATTTCGAAACTGTCATCCAGTGTATTGCGTATTTCCTGCACTTTATTTTCATTATTTGTCGCAAAAATGAGGGTCATAAATGGAATATATTTTTTAACGCAGCCCAAAGTAAACCTTTAGCTGGCCTGTCATTTTGAAGATCATGTAAAGCCGGGGCATGCATTACCGTATAGTCAGAAAAGGATTGAACCTGGTAGGGCGGTGTTTGAAAAGGAAATCCCCAGTCCTGTACCGTGATACCAAAAAGCAAAACCACTTTTGTACTAAATTGACTTAAAATAGATGTATGTGCAACCCCCGGATAGTTGTTCATATTAATAAGCGCAACATCATGCAGGCTCAACTGGCAAGCTTTTAATAGCTGCATTAAAAACTCCAGTTGCGCATCTGGCAAATTGGTAATGTTTTCATAATTAACAGCCACTAATATCCTCTTCCGGTTACTGCCCAGCGATTTCCATTCTATTGTTAGTTCTGGCTCCGCTAAAACTGATGGCTCCGTTGGCACAAATGTTATAGGATCAGGTTTTTTTTCCTGTCCGACAAGTGATGAGGGATACAATTGTGCTACCAGATAGGGAGGGAGATTCATTTCATTCAAACTCATACATATCACATTTAACGATAGTGTTCGTATATTCGCAATAACAATAATAGTCAAAAATAACATTTTATGGTAGAGGCAGTTCAAATACCTGTAGAGCGGATAAAAGAAAGCAAATTAGGACAGGTAGATTTTAGCAACTTAGGTTTTGGAAAGTATTTTTCTGATCACATGCTGGAGGCAGACTATGTAAATGGAGAGTGGACCAGCGTCAGGATCAGACCATACCAGGACCTCGGATTTCTTCCAGCCCTATCTGTACTACATTATTCTCAAACTATTTTTGAAGGGCAAAAAGCGCATAAGGATGAAAATGGTAATATACATATTTTCAGACCTCATGAGAACTGGAAGCGATTGAACCGCTCGGCAGACCGTATGGCTATGCCAAACGTGCCGGAAGAAATTTTTATAGATGGTATGAAGCAGCTGATTGAGTTGGACAAAGCCTTTATTCCTTCAGGTTATGACGAGTCGTTATACATACGCCCTTTCCTGTTTGCGACTGAAGAAACCCTGGGTGTAAAAGAGTCTAACTCCTATAAGTTTTTAATTATAACGGGCCCGGTAGGATCTTATTTTGCTGCACCGGCACGGATTTATGTAGAAGAGAAATACACGCGTGCGGCCCCAGGTGGTACCGGTGCTGCCAAAACAGGCGGCAATTATGCAGCTTCTTTATTGTCGTCTGCCGAAGCACGAAAACAAGGCTACGACCAGGTGCTATGGATGGACGCCATTGAGCATAAGTATGTGCAGGAAGTAGGGGCGATGAACATCCTGTTTATTATCGATGATAAGATCATTACGCCCGACCTTACTGACGGAACGATCCTGAGCGGCATTACCCGTATGAGCCTTATTGAGTTATTTAAAGAAAAAGGTTATACAGTCGAGGAACGTAAAGTGTCGATAGATGAGATTGTTGAAGCGTATAACAGTGGTAGATTAAAAGAGGTATTTGGTTGCGGAACGGCGGCTACTATTTCTCATGTTCGCGAATTAAAGTATAAAGACTTCATTATGGAATTTGATGTGGAAAGCATGGTTATTTCTGCTGAAATGAAGAAGTATCTGCTGGATTATAAAGAGAATCTTCACGGTGATCCGCATGGCTGGCTGGAGCAAGTGTAATAAGTTAAAATAATCGTTTTGTAAACGGGCTTGAAAGGTAGTTCTTCAAGCCCGTTCTTTTTTTTAATCCTAAGTAAGGCCTTTTATTAAGCAATTAACTTAACGCTGATATTGAACCTCCGAATGTTAAATAACAAATCATTGCGTTTTCATTAATTTCTCTGTAACACACGCAGGTTTATTTTTGGTGTCTGGCTAAAAGCTTATTCACCAATTAACAATACATGATTATGAGAACCCATGAAATCGCAAACCGCTCTTTAACTCGTTTTGTTCTGAGACCAGCTGTTTTTTCTTTTTTAGTGATCACTCACTTTAGTGTACATGCCCAGGATCAACCACGTAAAAATCTGTTGGGCATCACTACAGGACTTGCCTGGACCGAAGGGTGGGGAATTAATCCGCAATTTGGGATTAGCTATGAGCGCCAGTTCACCAGGCACAGTAGTATTGAGGCATCATTGCGTTGGATGCCGTCAAGATCTAACATAAAAGGCCTTTATCCCGACAATGGTAAATGGATTCCTTACAGTGGCAGACAGGCTTACAATTATTATTCTTTACCTGTTCTTTATAAGTATCGCACGTCCATTGTGAATATTTCCGCAGGGCCTGTATTGAATATGATGCGTGGCCATACGAGCGCAATATCTGAGCAAGGCTCAGCTACTCATAAAATGAATCTCCGGAATGTAAATCTGGGCGCCATGTTGAAAGTAGGCAAGTCCATCAATATCAAGGATCGTTTTGTACTGGAGCCGGAAGTAGGGGTGACCAGCGGCGGATATTTTAAAAATCCCGTATTGGAAACCAATCTAACCTTGAAATATAAATTATAGTATATCAATTTTTTAGGCGAAAGTTTGATCGAAAAACAAGTAGCTTTTACAGGCACCGGGAAACTCCACCAAAACGTAGCAGCTCCAAATAATCCTGGTGTCCTGTTTTTAATACCTGTCGCTCTTCGAAAATAAGTGGATGATATACGGGTAATTGAAGCTTAATAGAGTATATTGTCTTATCTGGCCCCTCAAAACGCTGAAAATATTGAAAGATAATTTTTGGCAATTTATTTTTGTCGATTCGAATTCTTACCTTACCTTTGCCGTCCAAAAATTAAAGGACAAGGAATGCCTACAATTAACCAGTTAGTACGTAAAGGAAGACAAATAATTAAAGCAAAGAGTAAATCAAGGGCTTTAGATCAGTGCCCTCAGCGCCGTGGCGTTTGTACTCGTGTATATACCACTACACCTAAAAAACCTAACTCAGCACTTCGCAAAGTAGCTAAGGTTCGTTTAACTAATAAAATTGAGGTAATTGCCTACATTCCGGGAGAAGGACATAACCTGCAGGAGCACTCAATCGTATTGATCCGTGGTGGTAGGGTAAAAGATCTTCCAGGTGTACGTTACCACATCGTTCGCGGTAGCTTAGATACTGCCGGTGTAAAAGACCGTAAGCAAAGCCGTTCTAAATACGGTACTAAGAAAGCTAAAAAGTAATTCCCCTAGCGGTTGAATTATTATATATATCAAAAAAGGCTGAGTAAAGTTTTAATTCTTGAAGAAATTCAGCCGATACTAAAAATTAAATAAAATGCGTAAAGCACAAGCCAAGAAACTCCCTTTAGCGCCAGATCCTAAGTTTAATGATAAACTGGTTACACGTTTTGTTAACAACCTGATGTGGGAAGGAAAAAAAAGTGGTGCATTCACTATTTTTTATGATGCATTAGACAAAGTAGCCAAGCAAACTAACGAAGATGGTTATGAGGTTTGGAAGAAGGCTTTATCAAACGTAACTCCTGCTGTAGAAGTGCGCAGCCGTCGTATCGGTGGTGCTACTTTCCAGATTCCTTCAGAAGTTCGTCCTGACAGAAAAATATCTTTAAGCATCAAATGGTTAATTCGTTATAGCCGCGATCGTAACGGTCGTAGTATGGCAGATAAATTAGCTAACGAAATCGTAGCTGCAAGCAAAGGCGAAGGTGCTGCATTCAAAAAGAAAGAAGATACGCACCGTATGGCTGAAGCGAACAAGGCTTTTGCTCACTTCAGAGTATAACTTATATAGCAACTAGCTTTAAAAGCCCGTTCCGAAAGGAATGGGCTTTTATTTTTATATTTTGCGATAATAATTAAATCGCTTATTTTCATAGCGCTAAATAATCTACTGAAATTTTAACTGTTTAAACCATGAAAAAAATGCTATATCAGTCAATTGCCACTTTAGGTATTGTCCTAATTTTAGTTATTTCTATTTTTACCGGCTGTCATAAAAAAGATGTTCAATTGCCAGAGCAAATTGAAGAAGGGAAGAGGATAGAAACACAATCTATTGTTGGGGGGCAGGAAATTCAGATTTCTGCACGACCGTATCAGGTTTTATTGCGTGGAATAAAACCTGGATTAGTAAGGCGGGGTGGGGGTGTCATTTTAAGCCCGGAGTGGATTTTAACGGCTGCTCACCTTTTTGAAGATAATTCCTTTCAATATAGTGTTCGGGCGGGGGCAACAAATGTTGAAGAGGGAGCTGGTTTTGCAGGTCAGGAGATTTCTGTTGCTGAAATAATCAAGCATCCGGACTATGTCGGTACCTTAACAAATCCATTCAATGATATAGCTCTTGTGCGGCTAGTATCCCCTCTGATAATAGACGCAAATTGTCGTCCTATATATTATATTTATCCTGAGCAGCTTAGTTACCAGGAATCTGGTAACATAGCTACAGCATCTGGATGGGGTGAAACAACAAGTGGTAATACTAGTTATTCACAGTTGCAATCAGTTGGGATGGAGATTATTTCTCCGACAAATCCCTACTTTGTAAATTTTCCTTTCTTTCTTAGAACTAATTCTGAGCTGTATGCAAGGCGAACTGGAACATCAAGACAAAGTGTCGGTGCTGGAGACAGTGGTGGGCCGCTAACAGTCGATATACCCAATTTTGGAGATGTTTTAATCGGAATAGTTGCAAGGGGTATGCCCGGAAACTCAGACGGGTGGATATTTCCAAGCACAGCTGATGGACCGTCAGCTTTTACGAAAGTATCAGATTATTTAAGCTGGATTCGAAATGTAACAGGGATATATAGGCCTAGTATTCAAGGCCAAAGTGAATTTTGTAATTCAGCTACATACCTAATTAATAATCTAGGAGGAGCTAATGTTAACTGGAGCGCGACGCCTTCGGGGATTGTTGGATTATCTGTAAATGGAAGTAACGTAGAGTTAACGAGAATCTCGGATGGGCAGGTTAAGTTAACGGCAACAATAAGTTTTCCTGGTAGTGCAAATAATTTAGAACTTTATAACTGGTATAAAGTCGGATCGTTTACACCAACCAGCATTACCAATTTTCCTAATAATGGAATGAGCTTTGGTGGTGGTGGCGAATATGTGTTTTCTTCAACTGGAACAGATTGGTGGGTAGGGGGAGGAATAATTATTGATGGTCAAGGAACAAATAGAATAACAGTAAGAGTTAATACAAATAATACAAATCTAAGCAAGTCGCTTACAGTAAAGGTGAGGGATGTTTCTTGTGGCACTACAACAGCATATTTTATGAGAAGTGGTACTGTACCACCCGGAAGCACCGGACCATTATAATGGATTGTTAAATATAATAAAATATTGCTTTACTTAAGTTGGGTTTGCGATAAAAGATATCAATTCTACTCCGTCGTTTTTTGACGGAGTAGAAATTGATTGTGGAGCTTCGCTGTCTGAATCCATTTTTGTTTTAATTGCTATCCTGTATACCTGCTGTTTTCTATTTAATGTTCTTTTAATTGCTCAACCAACGCCACATACTCCTGCATCGCCTCCTCTTTTGTTGTCCCTTTTAAAGCTTCCCACGCGTTGAATTTAGCTTTGTTGACTATGTCAAAAGGATTGGAAGGCGGATCGATATTGATATCTCCAACCGAGCCTTGTTTGTACAAGGAGTAAAGTTGTAGTAAGATGTCGTTGGATGGCTTTTCGATCAGGGTTTTACTTTCTTCAACCGCTTTTTCAAATTGTTGTTGCAGTTCCATACTTTTTTGATTTTAATTGAAAATAAGGAATCATGATGTCTGATCCTGAGCTGTAGCAAAATCTTGTTCTCCGTCAATAAAAAATGCCATCCGCGAAGATGGCATTGAGTGTCGTTTGCAAAATCCGGAGTTCTTATTGCGTCACCTCTGTAATAGGTTTACCAATGGCTGCGTTAGGCATTTGAATGCGTAAAAGGGCTGCAACGGTTGGCGCGATATCGGTCATGTACACTTCACGGTTGCTTTTGCCGGGTTTAATGCCCCAGCCCATCCAAACTAATGGAATATGTGTATCATGCGGGTTCCAGGTGCCGTGTGTAGTTCCTGTTCCTCCATATCCGCCTTCAAACCAGGCTGGGTAGGGTATGAGCTGTATGGTGCCCGAGCGTTTGTTATTATAGCCATTAATGGTCATTTGCTTAACCACTTCAGGAACCGGTTCTGCTCCTATATTCTCCACATCAATTACAAATTGCAGCTCAGGTACATCTTTTAAAAATTTCAGAGAAGCTTTTTTAATCGCATCATAATCCAGTTTCTGGTCCCTGATCACTTTTTTATTGAAATTGATCTGGTAGTTCGTATTCGATAGTACTATTTTTTCTGCACCGAACTGAGCTTTTAAAGCATCGTTTAGGCTTGTAGTGATCTTTTTCAGCTCCAGGAATTCAGCAGGCATTTTATACTCTTTCATAAAGTTGATGGCATGCGCTGCGCCATGATCGGCAGTCAGGAATACCAGGTAATTGCCTTTTCCCAGTTTTTGATCCAGGTATTTATAAAAGGCGCCCAGCTCTTTATCTAAACGCAAATACACATCTTCAATTTCAATAGAATTCGGGCCGTATTTATGGCCTACATAGTCGGTAGAGGCACAGTTAATAGTGAGGAAGTCGGTAGCAGCGCCACCACCCAGGTTATTGCCTTCAATAGCAGCTTTGGCAAAATTCAATGTAAGGGTGTTGCCATAAGGGGAGCTGCGAATTACATCCTTATCTGTTTTGTATACTTCTTTCAGATCATGAGGAAACGCAGTAGTGGTTTCACCTTTGAACTTTCCTTCCCATTTCACATCATCTGCTGTACTTTGTTTGTAAGTACTAAGGGGGTAAAGTGTGGTCCATGGGGTTGCAGTAAGTCTGCCTGGTTCATCCTTGGCATTAAAATCTTTCACCCATTTAGGTAGTTCATTCATATACCAGGTGCTGGTAATAAAATCACCGTTAGCGTCATCAAACCAGAAGGCTCCGGTAGGATTATGACCGGCTGGTAAAATAGATGCCCTGTCTTTAAGCGATACACCAATTACTTTCGATTGAAAATTGGTAGCTAAACGAAGCTCATCTGTTATCGTTGTTGCCAGCAGGTTTCTTGGCGACATCTTGCCGGCGCTGGAGTTGCTGCCTACACCCTGAACGGTTGAGTCGTCTGTGCAGTACACATTCTTCCCTGTGGCCTGGTCAATCCAGTTATTGCCTGCAATACCATGCAAAGCGGGTACCGAACCCGTGAATACTGTAGTATGGCCGATCGCAGTATAAGAGGGAATATAGTTGATAAAAGTATTCTCGCAGCTAAATCCTTCATTAAGCATACGTTTAAAGCCTCCGGTAGCTTCATAACGGTCGTAGTACCTGTAAAGGTAATCCCAGCGCATCTGGTCTACCACAATGCCTACTACCAGCTTGGGACGTTTAACAGGTTGTGCAAAAGCTGCAACTAAAGAGAAGGCAAAAAGCAGGGAGAGAGATAATCTTTTCATCAGCATAAATATTACATTTTAATGGTTCAATGTCCGCCCGGTCAGACGGACAGGAGCCCGGTATTAGGCATTTTCCTGTTGTAGAAAGTTAATGATACTTTGTTTCAGGAAACTGAGTTTTGCCCAAAAGTAATGAGAAACCACATTGAGCCGGTTAAAAAGTTCTGAATCACTATATTCATTGTATGAAATTTATATTAACAGCTATATTATTGGTGCTTTGTAGTTGTGTGATCGCACAAAAGAAAGTTACTATCCTGCTGGACTCTTTTCCTGGAGTGTCGGTTACTGACACATTATATGTGGCCGGATCTTTTAACGGCTGGCAGCCTGGTAAATCCGGATATGCTTTTCGCAATAGGAGTGTTGTTTTAAGTCTCCCCGCCGGACCAGCTGAATTTAAAATCACACGTGGAACCTGGGAGCGGGAAGAATGTTCTGCTAATGGAACTGCGATACAGAACAGGTCTTTTTCTGTAGTCAATGATACTATTGTACATCTCACTATTGAAGGATGGCAGGATCAGTTTGCTTCAAAACCTGTTGTTCATACAGCTACTCCGCGGGTAACCATTATAGATACAGCTTTTTATATTCCCCAGCTGAAACGCAGCCGGCGTATTTGGTTATACCTGCCTGAAAAATATAATAATGATACCCATCAACGTTACCCTGTGCTTTACATGCAGGACGGACAGAATCTTTTTGATGCTGCCTCCGGTTTTGCTGGAGAATGGGGAATTGATGAGTTTTTAGACAGTACCTGGCTACCCGAATGTATTGTAGTAGGTATTGATCACGGAGGTGACAAGCGGCTGACAGAATATAATCCTTATAATAATGAGAAGTTTGGTAAAGGAGAGGGGCAGTTATATCTCGATTTCCTGGTACATCAACTAAAACCGTTCATTGACAAAAACTACAGAACTTTCAGCGATGCTTCTCATACTTTTATTGCTGGTAGCTCGATGGGAGGACTAATTTCTATGTATGCAGCAATGACTTATCCGGGAATATTTGGAAAAGCAGGCATATTTTCCCCGGCGTTTTGGGTGGTCAAAACTGATCTGCAGGAAACGCTTCTGCTCAACACTCCATCCATTACCCCGGCCATTTATTTTTATGCAGGTGGCGGAGAAAGTAAAGAAATGATCACCGATATGAAAGACATTGCCCGTATTATTCAACAGAAATTTCCTAAAACAACCGTCAAAACGGTAATAAATCCATCAGGACAACATAAAGAGAGCGAGTGGCAAAAACAATTCCCCGGTTTTTACCAGTGGTTGATGCAATAAAATTTGGAAGGCTGTTTATTGTGGAATAAAAGTACTGTTAATGAAGTTTACCCCAACGAATAGTAGCAGAAGTACTGTTTTTTTAATAATTTAGATATTCTGCGAAAAATTGTTTTTAAAAATTAGATTATTTAAATACTTAACTGTACATTTGCACTCCCATTTCAAAAAGGGTATCTAACAATGTCGCAAAGAATCAGAATAAAATTACAGTCTTACGATCACAATTTAGTTGATAAATCAGCAGAGAAAATCGTTAAAACTGTACGTAGCACTGGCGCTGTAGTAACAGGCCCTATTCCTCTTCCTACACACCGTAAAATATTCACTGTTCTTCGCTCTCCACACGTAAATAAAAAGAGCCGTGAGCAGTTTCAGTTAGCTACTCACAAGAGACTGTTGGATATTTATACTTCTTCTTCACGTACGGTAGATGCGTTGTCTAAGTTAGACCTGCCAAGTGGTGTTGAGGTTGAGATCAAAGCCTAAGGCTTCCGAATCCTTTGGGATTCAAAATATTAGTTCTTACAAAAAATGTCATCTCTCAACTCCGCAAGGAATAAAAGAGCTCTGATTAAAATATTCTCAACGATAAATAGTTGAGAGCCAACATAAAACAAGCCGTTCAGGGTTTGTTTACTATCAGTACTTCCCCATAAAGGAAAAGGTTGATAGTCCCGATACTAATCGGGAGGGATCGATTGAAGCTTTCATTTTGCTTCAAGTCCCCGATAATACCCTGTCCTGCTATTTAAATCGCAAAAAAATGAAAGGTATTATTGGAAAAAAATTAGGGATGACCAGCATCTACGATCCTTCAGGTAAACAAACAGCCTGCACGATCATTGAAGCAGGTCCTTGTGTTGTTACACAGGTTAAAACAAAAGACACTGACGGATACGATGCTTTGCAGGTATCATTTGGTGACAAAAAAGAAAGCCGCACTAACCAGGCAGAAAAAAACCACTTTGCAAAAGCTAACACTGCAGCAAAAAAGTTTTCAACAGAATTTCGTGATTTTTCAATAGCAAAAGCCCTTGGCGAAACTATAGGCGTTGACATTTTCTCAGAAGGAGAAAAAGTTAGCGTTGTTGGCACGTCTAAAGGTAAAGGTTTCCAGGGTGTTGTTAAGCGCCACGGCTTTAGCGGGGTAGGTGAGCAGTCTCACGGACAGCACGATCGTCAAAGAGCTCCAGGTTCACTGGGTAACTCTTCTGACGCTGCACGCGTTATGAAAGGTATGCGTATGGCTGGCCGTATGGGTGGCGATCGCGTTAAAATGAAAGGTTTAAAAGTGGTGAAAATTTTCGCTGAAAAGAATTATATACTGGTAAGCGGATCTGTTCCGGGGCATATTGGTTCTATCGTTTTAATTCAAAATTAATATAACCCAAACCTTAACATATAAATTAAAGTAAGATGCAAGTTGAAGTTTTAAATATACAAGGTAAGGGTACCGGTCGTTCGGTTGAATTACCTGATGATATCTTTGCAATTGAGCCTAACGATCACGTTATCTATCTTGCAGTTAAACAATATTTAGCTGCGCAGCGCCAGGGTACTAATAAAGTAAAAACCCGCGCTGAAGTAAAAGGTTCAAGCAAAAAATTACACAAACAAAAAGGTACTGGTGGTAGCCGTAAGGGTAATATCCGTAACCCATTATACAAAGGTGGTGGTACTATTTTCGGCCCTAAACCCCGCGATTATAGCTTTAAGCTGAACAAGAAAGTTAAAGACCTGGCTAAGATCTCTGCGCTTTCTTATAAAGCAAAAGCAAATGCTATTGTAATAGTTGAGGACCTGAACTTCGAAGCTCCAAAAACAAAAGCATTTACAGGTGTATTAAATGCCCTGAATGTTGGAGAGAAAAAACTGATGTTCGTTTCTGATGTTTTTAACGATAATGTTGAATTGTCTTTACGTAATGTACCTTCTGTTTTAGGTGTATCGTTGAGCGATTTAAACACTTACGACATCGTTAACTCTGAAGTATTAGTACTTACTGAAAGCGCTGCAAAAGTTTTCTCTGAAGAGGAAGGTATTGTAGCAGAAGCATAAGCAAATTATCAAACGTATCAAATTAAAAGAAGATGAATCCTTCTCAAGTTTTAATAAAGCCAATTTTAACCGAAAAAGCAAACGCCCAGCAAGAAAAATTGCGCCGCTATGCTTTCAAGGTTGATAAAAGATCGAACAAGCTGGAGATCAAAAAAGCTATCGAAACTTTTTACGGTGTAAACGTAACAAGCGTAAATACAGTAGTTGCTCCTGCTAAAAATAAAACCCGTTATACAAAAGCTGGTTTTATCAAAGGTCAAAAACCTTCTTATAAAAAAGCTTACGTTACTGTAGCTGAAGGAGAAGAAATTGATCTGTACGCAAATCTTTAATCGAACAAACAGAAAGGCAATCAACCGCCGCGAAGTGTTGCAATAAAAAATTGTTAGAAGAAACAAAATGGCAGTAAAGAAATTCAAACCGATGACAGCCGGAACCCGTTGGAGAATCGGGAACGCTTACGCTGAAATCACTACTAACCAGCCTGAAAAAAGCTTGTTAGAGACTAAAAAAAGCACTGGTGGTCGTAACTCTTCTGGTCATCTTACTATGAGATACAGGGGTGGTGGTCACAAGAAAAAATATCGTATCGTAGATTTTAAAAGAGATAAGCATAACATAGAAGCTACTGTAGTTTCTATTGAGTACGATCCAAACCGTACCGCTTTTATCGCTTTGGTTGAATATACAGACGGGGAGAAGCGTTATATCATTGCTCCTCAGGGCTTAACGGTAGGTACAAAGGTTGTTAGCGGAGACGCAGTAGCACCAGAAATTGGTAATGCGTTGAAATTAAAGAACATGCCTTTGGGTACTAACGTTCACAATATCGAGTTAAACCCTAGCCAGGGTGGTAAATTGTCTCGTAGCGCAGGTTCTTCTGCACAGCTTACGAACAAGGAAGAAAAATATGCAGTATTGAAAATGCCTTCCGGTGAATTAAGAAAAGTATTGATTAACTGTTTTGCTACAGTTGGTGTAGTAAGTAACAGCGATCATAGCCTGCAAAGCATGGGTAAAGCTGGTAGAAACAGGTGGAAAGGTATCAAACCTAGAAACCGTGGTGTTGCCATGAACCCTGTAGATCACCCAATGGGTGGTGGTGAAGGCCGTGCATCGGGAGGTCAGCCTCGCAGCCGTAACGGTCAATACTCTAGAGGTCTGAAAACAAGGACTAAAGGAAAGGGTAGCGACAAGTTGATCATTCAACGTAAAAACGGTAAGAAGCTTTCTAAATAATTAATAACTGGAAATTAGAAATTAAGATATGGCTCGTTCAATTAAAAAAGGTCCTTATATAGCTACTCACTTAGAGAAAAAAGTGTTAGCAATCAACGAAGGAAGCGCAAAAAAATCGGTGATTAAAACCTGGAGCCGTCGCTCTACTATTTCTCCTGATTTCGTAGGCCACACATTTGCGGTACATAACGGTAATAAATTTATCCCGGTTTATGTAACAGAATTTATGGTAGGCCATAAGTTAGGTGAGTTTGCGCCAACACGCCAGTTCAAAGGTCACGCTGGTGGTAAATAATAATTAGTAAAGAAATTATAACAAGGTATAGTTTAAGGTAGCGAGAATTTCAAAACTTTAAACTTTAAACTTTAAACTTCTAAAATGGAAGCAGTAGCAAAACTTAGAAATTATCCAACATCTCCTCGTAAAATGAGGTTGCTTGCTGATCTTATTCGTGGTCAGAAAGTAGAGTTAGTGTTGGCTGAATTAGAACATAACCCGAAGCATTCTTCAGTGCCTTTGCGTAAGCTGGTATTGAGTGCCATCAGCAACTGGAAACAAAAGAATGAAGGTGGCGATGAGACAGGATTAGTGGTGAAAACTATTTTTGTAGATGGTGGTAGAACTTTAAAGCGTATGCGTCCGGCACCTCAGGGTCGTGGATACCGTGTGCGTAAGCGTAGCAACCACGTTACCGTGATTGTAGACGTAAAAGGTGAAGATGCCAAAGCTTCTAAAAAAGCTAAAGCTGCAACTAATAAGACAAAAGAAACTAAAAACGCATAACCAATAAACATGGGTCAAAAAGCAAATCCAATTGGTAACAGGTTAGGTATCATCCGCGGATGGGAATCTAATTGGTATGGAAGCAAAAGAGATTTCGCTTCTAAGTTAATCGAAGATAACAAGATCAGAACTTACCTGAATGCCCGTATAAATAAGGGTGGTATTTCTAAGATCGTTATCGAAAGAACTTTAGGTAAATTAATCATTACGATTCATACATCTAAACCAGGTATCATCATCGGTAAAGGTGGTGGAGAGGTTGACAGAATTAAAGAAGAGCTGAAGAAATTAACCGGTAACGATGATGTTCAGATTAACATTTTAGAGATCCGTCGTCCTGAGACTGATGCTATGATCGTAGGTGATACTATCGCCCGTCAGATCGAAAACCGTATCAATTTCAAACGTGCTACTAAAATGGCTATTGCTTCTGCGCTTCGTATGGGTGCTGAAGGTATCAAGGTTAAATTGAGCGGTCGTTTAAATGGTGCTGAGATTGCCCGTAGTGAAGAGTTCAAACAAGGTCGCGTTCCTTTGCACACTTTCCGTATGGACATTGATTATGCAAATGTATTTGCTCAAACTGTATACGGTAAAATCGGTATCAAAGTATGGATTTGTAAAGGTGAGGTTTTAACTAAAAGAGACTTGAACCCGAACTTTATTTCCGGAAACGATAAAGCAGTTGGCGCCAACGAAAGAAGAGGTGGAGACCGTCGTGACGATAGAAGAGGTGACCGCCGCGGTGGAAGAGATAGAAAAAATTAATTATACAATTAGCCAATTAGCTAATGGGCTGATGTGCTAATGAATATAGATTTAAGAAAACAGATGTGAGATTGGCTCATTAGCAAATTATCACATTAGCAAATTAAATAAGCAATGTTACAACCGAAGAGAACAAAGCACAGGAAAATGCAGAAAGGTCGCATGAAAGGCGACGCTAAAAGAGGTACTACTATATCTTTTGGTTCCTATGCTTTAAAAGCGTTAGACTCTCATTGGATTACCGATCGTCAGATCGAGGCAGCTCGTCAGGCACTTACCCGTAGCATGAAAAGGGAAGGTAATGTATGGATTCGCATATTTCCTGATAAACCTATTACTAACAAACCTGCAGAGGTTCGTATGGGTAAAGGTAAAGGTAACCTTGAGTATTGGGCAGCTGTAGTACAGCCAGGCCGTATCATATTCGAAGTAGATGGTGTTAGTGAAGAAGTTGCGCGCAGAGCATTACAATTGGCTTCAGGTAAACTACCAATTAAGACGAAGTTTACAATGCGCAGAGATTTAGTTACTAATTAATTCGCCATTCTCAAAAATAAAGTCATGTCAAAAAAGAAAGAATTCTTAGATAGCGTTAAAGGATTGAGTGTAGAAGACTTGAAAGTGCAATTGGAGCAATCTAAACAAAGGTTAAAAAAGCTGGAATTTGCTCATGCAATCACTCCGCTTGAAAACCCAATGTCTATTCGCAGCCTGCGCCAGGACATTGCGCGCATCCAAACTCTTATCAGCCAGAAAACAGCGGTTGAGCAAGCATAAAAGTCAATACGTCAAACGACAAATTATTAAAAATGTCTGAAAGAAATTTAAGAAAAACAAGAATAGGGGTTGTTACCAGCAATAAGATGGAGAAAACCATAACTGTTGCTATTGAAAGAAAAGTTAAGCACCCTATCTACGGTAAGTTTTTGAAAAAAACAACCAAGTTTCACGCACACGATGAGAAAAACGAGTGCAGCATTGGTGATACCGTTAAAATTATGGAAACCCGTCCGCTGAGCAAGTTAAAGCGTTGGAGACTGGTTGAAGTGGTAGAAAAAGTGAAGTAATTAGAATTTAGTATTGAGATATTAGTATTGAGACTTTTATCATAAAATACACTACTAAACTTTAGTAATATATTGTAAAGAAGATGATTTTGGATAAAGTACTTCATCTAACATCTAAAATCGAACATCTAAAATCTAAAAAATGATACAGCAAGAAAGCAGGTTAAATGTAGCAGATAACAGCGGCGCGAAGGAAGTACTTTGTATTCGTGTATTAGGCAACAGCGGCCAGCGTTATGCAAGAATTGGCGATAAAATAGTAGTTACCGTTAAAGACGCAATGCCTGCAGCCGGTATTAAAAAAGGTACAGTTGCGAAAGCCGTTATTGTACGTACTACTAACAAATTACGCCGTAAAGATGGTTCTTATATCCGTTTTGATGATAATGCAGTAGTGATATTGAACGCGGCAGACGAACCAAGAGGTACACGTATTTTTGGCCCGGTAGCCAGGGAATTGCGTGATAAAGGATACATGAAGATTGTATCATTAGCACCTGAGGTATTATAAAATAATTAGCTAATTAGCCAATGTGCTAATGTGCTAATGAAGATAAATAAATTTTATGTGTATAATCGGCTAAATCGGCTCATTATCACATTAGCAAATTAATTTAAAATGAGCAACAGATTTAAACCCAAGTACAACATTAAAAAAGGCGACCAGGTGGTTGTGATTACTGGTGCAGATAAGGATAGAACCAAACCACGCCTAGTAAAAGAAGTATTGGTAGACGAAGGTAAAGTATTGGTAGAAGGTGTTAACATTAAAACACGTCATACCAAACCTTCTGCACAAAACACTAAAGGTGGTATCGTTAAAAGCGAAGCTCCTATTAATATCAGCAACGTTATGTTATGGGATGCCAAAGCAAAAGCACCATCTAAAGTAAGACGTGAGCGCGAAAATGGTAAAACTGCCCGCGTATTTAAAAAATCCGGTGAAAAAATTTAATCCGTCTCTGTCGCAAGGCAGGATTATATCGATTAAAACAACAAAAAGATCATGAGCACAAATACATATACTCCAAGGTTGGCAACAAAATATAAAAGCGAAGTAGCGCCTGCTTTGGTTAAAAAGTTTGCTTACAAAAGTGTAATGCAGGCTCCCAAGCTTGAAAAAATTTGCGTAAACCGCGGTGTAAACGGTGCTGTTACCGATAAAAAACTGGTTGATGTTGCAGTTGATGAACTGACAACTATCACTGGCCAGAAAGCGGTAATCACACAGTCCAAAAAAGATATCTCTAACTTTAAACTTCGTAAGGCTATGCCTATCGGTGCAAGGGTAACTTTGCGCGGAGAAAAAATGTACGAGTTTTTAGACAGGTTGATTTCTGTGGCACTGCCTCGTGTACGTGATTTTAAAGGTATCAACGAAAAGTCTTTCGACGGCCGTGGTAACTATACTATGGGTGTTACTGAGCAAATCATTTTCCCTGAAATTGATATTGACAAAGTAAACAAGATCACTGGTATGGATATTACTTTCGTAACTACAGCTCAAACTGATGAGGAAGCTTACGAACTGTTGAAAGAATTAGGCATGCCTTTCAAAAATATTAAAAGAAACGCTGAGTAATTAATAAAACTGAATAATACAAAATGGCAAAAACTTCAATAAAAGCCCGTCAGCTAAAAAGGGAAAAATTAGTTGAGCAGTATGCGGCTAAAAGAGAAGAGTTGAAACAAGCCGGTGATTATGCCGCTTTAGATAAGCTTCCTAAGAACTCATCTAAAGTACGTCTTAAAAACCGTTGCCAGCTTACTGGTCGCCCTAAAGGTTATGTTCGCTACTTTGGTATTTCCAGGGTTGCTTTGAGAGACATGGCTTTGAACGGGAAAATTCCAGGACTTAAAAAAGCCAGCTGGTAATTGATTTCGAATATTGAATATTGATTATTTAATATTTACCGACCAATAAATAAATATTAAATCTACAACCTGCCTGTCGGCAGACAGGTCTTAAATATAGATTATGGTAACAGATCCAATAGCAGATTTCTTAACGAGAATACGTAACGCGCAAATGGCGGGTCACCGTGTGGTTGATATTCCTGCATCTAACCTTAAAAAACGCATGACTGAAATCCTGTACAAACAAGGTTATATCCTTAAGTACAAATTTGAGGACGACAGCAAACAAGGCGTTATTAAAATCGCGTTGAAATATGATGCAGATACTAAACAGCCTGCTATCCAGAGCCTGGAAAGAGTAAGCCGTCCCGGTCTGCGTCAATACGCAAAACCTGCTGAAATTCGCAGAGTGAAAAACGGTTTGGGTGTAGCTATCCTGTCTACTTCTAAAGGAGTAATGACAGATAAAGAAGCTAAAGCTCAAAACGTAGGCGGCGAAGTTCTTTGCTACATTTACTAATTGTAAATGCAAGATGACCTGGAATGTAGAAAATGGTTTCAGGTTATCTCTAAAAATAAAATTGAGTGACAATCTAAGTTGTCTATACGGAAACTGAACACGGTCAATCTACATTTTCAAACTATTAATAATAATTTTCAAAAAGAAATTATGTCACGTATAGGAAAAAAAATCATCACTGTTCCGGATGGCGTAACAGTGCAAGTGAGTAGCGATAACGTAGTTACTGTAAAAGGGAAAAAGGGTGAGCTGAAGCAAGCCATTAATCCTGAAATTAAGGTAGAAGTGAAAGACGGTCAGCTTACAGTAAGCCGTCCTTCTGACCAGATCCAGCATCGTGCCCAGCACGGTTTATACCGCGCTTTATTGGCCAACCTGGTTCAGGGTGTAACTGAAGGCTTTGAGAAAAAACTGGAATTAGTGGGCGTGGGTTATAAAGCTACCAACCAGGGTAACCTGTTAGATCTTTCTTTAGGTTATTCTCACAATATCCTGGTAGAAGTTCCGAGCGAGCTTACACTGGCTACAGAACAACTGAAAGGCCAGAACCCGATTATTACTATCTCTGGCAGCGATAAGCAATTAGTAGGAGCGGTATGTGCTAAGATCCGCAGCCTGCGTAAGCCAGAGCCTTACAAAGGAAAAGGTGTTCGCTTTGTTGGTGAGATTGTAAGGAAGAAAGCTGGTAAATCGGCTGGTAAATAAATCATTTAATGTTTAAAGTTCAATGGTAAACCTTGAACTTTAAACTCTAAAATATTCCTGGCAGCATCAGGAAAAAAATATAAAAAGATGTCAAACGTAAAATCATTAAGAAGACTAAAAATTCGCCACACTATTCGTAGAAAAATCAGTGGTACTGCGCAAAAGCCAAGACTAGCTATATTTCGCAGCAATACTGATATCTATGCTCAGTTGATTGATGACAGCAAGGGTGTAACTATTGCTGCAGCTTCTTCAAAAGATAAAGATATCAAAGCTCAAAGCGGTACTAAAAGCGATAAAAGCAAATTAGTAGGTGCAGCTCTTGCACGTAAAGCTGGTGAGTTGGACGTTAAAGAGGTGGTTTTTGATCGTGGTGGATATTTGTACCATGGCCGTGTTAAAGCAGTGGCTGAAGGTGCAAGAGAGGGCGGTCTTCAATTTTAATAAATACTATAATTCTAAATAGATATAATGTCAACAGTTACGTACAACAAAGTAAAAGCAAACGATCTTGAGTTAAAAGACAAGGTGGTAGCTATTAACCGTGTGGTAAAAACTACAAAAGGTGGCCGTGCTTTTAGTTTTTCAGCTTTAGTAGTAGTAGGCGATGGTAATGGTGTTGTAGGCCATGGTTTGGGTAAAGCCAAAGAGGTTCAGGAAGCTATTACAAAGGGTATTGAAGATGCCAAAAAGAACCTGATCAAAGTTCCTATTTTGAAAGGTACTATTCCTCATAACCAGTGGTGCAAAGAAGGCGCAGCTAAAGTAATGATCTTGCCTGCTACACCAGGTACCGGAGTAATCGCAGGAGGCTCTATGCGTGCTGTTTTAGAAGC
The DNA here is from genome assembly GCF_050309965.1 of Paraniabella aurantiaca. Taxonomy (NCBI): domain Bacteria; kingdom Pseudomonadati; phylum Bacteroidota; class Chitinophagia; order Chitinophagales; family Chitinophagaceae; genus Paraniabella; species Paraniabella aurantiaca. The sequence continues at coordinate 1,405,871 of NZ_JBLOSY010000002.1, forward strand.
TGCTGGTGTACACGATGTATTAGCAAAATCTTTAGGTTCTGCTAACCCTCACAACGTGGTAAAAGCTACCTTTAAAGCTTTAGCTATGTTACGTGAGCCGGTAACTATCGCTAAAACGCGCAACTTGGGTTTAAAGAAAGTATTTCAAGGTTAAAAATGTTTGAAGTTAGATGTTTAAAGTTTAATGTTTTGTAACAACTTTAAATATTCAACTTTGAACCTCAAACATACTCGCAATGAAAAAAGTAAAAATAACATTGGTAAAAAGCCCGATCGACCGCCCGGAAAGACAAAAGCTGACTTTGCAGGCTTTGGGTTTGAACAAAACTAATAGCAGTAAAGAAGTTGAAGCTACTCCGCAGGTGCTCGGTATGATCCGTAAGGTAGAACACATGCTGAAAGTAGAAGAAATCTAATATTTTCCATAGTAAATGTAGAATTTGAAGTGTAAGTGTTATACATTTGCATCCTTAAAATTCTACATTTATCATTTTAAGAAGCGAGCCTCGGCTTTGAGGCGTAAGTTTAAAAAAAGCATATAATGAAATTACATGAATTAAGACCTGCAAAAGGTTCTACTCACAAAGAGAAAAGAATTGGCCGTGGTGAAGGTAGTGGCTATGGTGGTACATCTACAAAAGGTAACAAGGGTGGTCAAAGCCGTGCTGGTTACAAAAGTAAAATGGCTCACGAAGGTGGTCAGATGCCAATTCAGCGTCGTGTTCCTAAAAGAGGATTCAAAAACCCTAACAAGATCTCTTACAAAGTATTCAACGTAGGTCAGTTTGATCATTACGCTGAAGTGTACGGCTTAACAGAGTTTACTTTTGATAGCTTGTATGAAATAGGTGCCGTAGCTAAAACTGACAAGGTTAAAGTTCTGGGAACCGGCGAATTAAAAGGTAAGTTCAGTTTCAAAGTGCATGCAATAAGCGAAAAAGCTAAATCTCTTATTGAAGCAGCTGGGGGAACTATCGAGATTTTAAATTAATTCCGATAAATATATTTGACGCACCGGTCGGGTGCGTCATTTGATTTTGACGATTGTTTATGTAAGAAGAAACTTCTTCGAAGTTTCTCTTGTCCACAGGACTCTTTCGGAGACCAGGTATCAATAAAAAATATTCAAGAGAAATCAGGTGAAAAAATTTATACAAACATTAAAGAATATCTGGAGCATTGAAGAGTTAAGGAGTAAGATTCTTTTCACTTTATTGCTTGTAGCTGTTTACAGGTTGGGTGCGCATATCACTTTACCTGGAATCAATCCAATTGCTTTAGAACAACTGAGTAAATCTCAGTCTCAGAACGGTATCCTGGATCTGATCAATACTTTTGCCGGTGGTGCCTTTAATATGGCATCCATTTTTGCATTAGGTATCATGCCTTACATCACTGCATCTATTTTTGTGCAGTTAATGACGGTTTTGGTACCAACTTTCCAGAAAATGCAGAAAGAAGGAGAGAGTGGTCGTAAAAAGATCAACCAACTAACGCGTTATATAACTGTATTGGTTACTATAGTGCAGGCTTTTGCATACGTAGCTTATTTACGTCAAACTTCAGGGCCGGCTATCGTTCCTGGTTTTAATGCTGCTTATTTCACTCTTACTACAGTTGTAGTGTTAACTGCAGGCACTTTATTTGTGATGTGGTTAGGTGAAAAAATAACTGATAAAGGTTTAGGAAATGGTACTTCACTGATCATTATGATGGGTATCCTTGCGCGTTTGCCACAGGCATTTGCCCAGGAGCTTTCCTTCCGTTCTCAGCGTACCGGTGACATTCTTATTTTTATCATCGAGATCGCAGTATACATTGCCATTAACATGGGCTGTATATTATTGATCCAGGCGGTAAGAAAAGTACCTGTTAACTATGCGAAGCAAATAGTAGGTAACCGGCAGTTTGGTGGTGCACGCCAGTTTTTACCTTTAAAGGTGAACAGTGCGGGTGTTATGCCAATCATCTTTGCTCAGGCTATTTTATTTATTCCTACTTTATTTACTTTGGGTAAAAATGGCGGAGATCTGGGACGGATGTTTACTGATCATACCAGTGGCTGGTATATGCTGATCTACTCTGTGGTAGTAATCGGCTTTACCTTCCTTTACACTGCGTTGATCTTTAATCCTAAGCAGATCTCTGATAATCTGAAGCAGAATAATGGATTTATTCCGGGTGTAAAGCCTGGACAACCTACTACAGACTATATCGGTAGTATCATGGACAGAATTACCTTCCCGGGAGCAGTAATGCTTGCCTTTATTGGTATTCTTCCAGGTTTGATCCAGTTATTGTTTGGAATGACTCAGGCCTTCTCCATGTTCTTCGGTGGTACATCATTATTGATTATGGTGGGTGTTGTTTTAGACACACTTCAGCAGATCGAAACTCAGTTGATGATGCGTCAATACGATGGATTGATGAAAGGTGGTCGTATCCAGGGCAGACAAACCAGTTCTGCTGTACAGATTTAACCAGTACATCTAATTTATTAAAATACAAACCCGGTTTTACCGGGTTTTTTTATGAACTTTGCAGGCTATGATTATTATCAAAACAGATGAACAGGTAGAGCTGATGCGCAAAAGCGCATTAATGGTAAGCCAGACCTTAACCGAGGTGGCGAAAATTTTAAAACCTGGTATCACCACTTTGTCTTTAGATGAGTTTATAGGAAGCTATATTAAAGATCATAACGGTGTTCCGTCTTTTTTAAACTATCATGGATATCCTTTTAATTCCTGCATTTCTGTAAATGATGTAGTAGTACATGGATTTCCCAACAAGAACGAATTAAAGGAGGGAGATGTTGTTTCTATAGACGTAGGAATCATTCTCAATAAATGGCATGGTGATCATGCCTATACTTTTGTAATAGGCGAAGTAGCAGAAGACGTGCAACAATTGGTGAGAGTAACTAAGGAGTCGCTTTATAAAGGCATTGAAAAAGCGGTTAGCGGTAATTTTATTGGCGACCTGGCTTTTGCTATCCAGGAGCATACAGAGAAAAAACATGGCTATGGTGTGGTAAGGGAATTGGTAGGTCATGGATTGGGGCAGAGTATGCATGAAGATCCACAGGTGCCTAACTATGGCAAGCGGGGTAGTGGAAAGAAACTAAAGTCGGGAATGGTATTGGCTATTGAGCCTATGATCAATATGGGTAAGAAGGATGTCTTTACTGAATCTGACGGGTGGACCATCCGCACAAAAGATGGTAAGCCGTCTGTGCATTTTGAGCACGATGTATGTGTGAGAAAAGATAAGGCAGACATACTTTCCAATTATGCACCTATTGAAGAGGCGGAAAGGAATAATCCTAATTTATTTGTTTGCGGGTAGTGTAAGTCCATAGACAATGGTCGAATAGCTGCATTAGGTCAGTAGCGAACCTTAAATCTCAAATCATAAACCATAAATCTTTAATAGTAATAGGTGGCGGTGCTGCAGGTTTTTTCTGCGCTGTAAATGCAGCAAGAATAAATCCTGCATTAAGGGTTACTATTGCAGAGCGTTCCAATAAATTACTATCCAAGGTTAAGGTAAGTGGCGGCGGCCGGTGCAATGTAACCCATGCCTGTTTCGACAAAGTTGAGATGTCAAAGCGTTACCCGAGGGGTGGCAATTTTGTAAAGAAGCTTTTCCACCGGTTTTTTACTCATGATACAATAGATTGGTTTAAAGAACGCGGCGTTGGGTTAAAAGCTGAGGCAGATGGACGTATGTTTCCCGTTACTGACTCTTCTCAAACAATTATCGATTGCCTGTTAAGACAGGCGGATCAATATAATGTTCAGATCAGAATGCATTGCGATATTAAAAGTATCGAAAAACTTGAGGATGGCTTCCGGCTTTTAACGGCTAATAACGAAGAACTGGCAGCTTCTTATGTATGTATTGCTACCGGTGGATTTCCCAAGGCTTCGATGTTTGACTGGTTGACACAAACAGGACACAGCTTTTCGAAACCAGTCCCATCACTGTTCACTTTTAACCTACCCAGGCACCCTATCACTCAGTTAATGGGTGTGAGTGTTCCCAATGCTTTGGTTAAGATTACCGGCAGTAAACTGCAGCAACTGGGGCCGGTACTGATTACCCACTGGGGATTAAGTGGTCCGGGTGTGTTGAAGCTAAGTGCTTATGCTGCCAGAGAGTTGGCTGAAAAGAACTGGGAATTTGAGGCTATCATTAACTGGCTACCGGAGTATAATGAACAAACATTGAAAGAGAAGTTCCTGCAGCTACGTAATGATAACGGCTCCGTACAGCTATATCATAAAAATCCCTTCGGTTTGCCACAACGATTATGGGAGTTTTTTCTAAAAGAATGCAATGTTCCTGAAACCAGCCGCCGCGCCGATTTGCAGGCCAAGCCACAAAATGAACTCGTTAAAAAACTAACTAATTATCTTTTTTCAGTAAAAGGTAAAACCACTTTTAAAGAGGAGTTTGTAACGGCAGGTGGTATCACTTTAGATGAAATCGATTCGAATACTATGATGAGCAAAAAGCTACCTAATCTTTTTTTTGCCGGAGAAGTAATTGATGTGGACGGCATCACCGGTGGGTATAACTTTCAAAATGCCTGGAGCACAGGGTGGGTGGCAGCACATACAATAGCAGGTATGTAGTATAGCAACGAAAAAGCCAGGCTTGTACAAATACATTACCTGGCTTCAATTTAAAAGTCATGAATAGCTACCCGCTGGTTCCTTTGTATCTCTAAGAATAACCAGCTTCCTATTTCCTGGTGATTCTATATACCGTCTTTGTATAATACTGCTCCCCCGGCCTTAATATAGTATCTGGAAATCCTTCCACTCTTATGGCATTAGGATGCTTTTGTGTTTCATAACAAAAGCCTGAAAATGGTTGATACTGGGTTCCGTTTTTACCGGTTATAACAGGTGCGCCTACAGCGTTATACAGGTGTACCAATGGCTCCGTAGTAAAAACCTGCAATTTGATATCCTGGTCATCTGAATAAGCTTCTGCAGCCACATTTTCCAGCGATGGGTTATCTAACGGAAAGCTGATATCTATCCCGTTTTCCGGGTTTTCAATGTTACCTGTCTGGTTAAAGTCTCTGAAATCATTCCTGGTATTGGCTACGCTTAATACCTTACCTGTAGTGCAATAGTTGGAATCCTGCTCCAGGTAATTGCTGGCATTAATTTTAAGATGATGCTCCTGAATATCGCCCTCTCCATTATTTAAATTAAAATAACTATGGTGCGTGATGTTGACAGCAGTAGGCTTTGTAGTTATTGCTTTCAATTCATAGCTCAATTCATTGTTGTCGTTAAGCCTGAAAAGTATTTGTGTTGTAAGCTCGCCGGGAAAGCCTTCTTCACCATCTGGGCTTATATATTGAAGCACCAGGTCATTGGCTAAAGAGGGAATGCGCTCCCATACTTTTTTATCAAAACCTTCTACGCCACCATGCAGCTGGAAGCCCGGACTGCTGCTGTTAAGGTTGTAATCGGTTCCGTCTATGGTAATGGACGCTTTATCAATCCGGTTGCCGTAGCGGCCAATTACAGCACCAAAGTAAGGATAGTTGGTCAAATACTCTTCGCTCCAATACCGAGCGGGTTCATCGAAGCCCAAAACAATATCATTGTAAGTGTTGTCGGATTTCTTTATTTTTATCGCCATGATGATGGCGCCATAGTTTGTTATTTGTACAATGGTTCCTGCATCGTTTTTTAAAGAATAAACAAAAATGTCTTTCCCATTTGGATGTTTGCCATGCTGTTGTTCTGATATTTCAACCATACATTTATTTTACATAAAAATATAGAATTGACATGACTATCGATAACCTGAAACTTGAATTTGAAAAGAATTTTAACAAACCTGCTCAACATATTTTCTTTTGCCCTGGCCGTGTAAACCTTATTGGCGAACATATAGATTATAACGGAGGCATGGTAATGCCTTGTGCGATTACTATGGGAACCACATTGCTGGTGGCTAAAAATGATGATAATATCTTTAGATTCCGTGCCGTCGATTTCCCTGAAACTACTGATGTAGCTCAGCAAAGCAGCTATAGCAAAACCGGATACGAGTGGTTTAATTATCCGGTAGGGGTAATCCACGAATTCACACAGGCTGGTATTGAGTTGAGTGGCCTCGATTTTCTTTTTAGCGGCAATTTACCAATAGGTTCAGGCCTTTCATCTTCTGCATCGATCGAAGTATTGACCGCGCACGCGTTAAATGAGTTGTTCAACGGTGGCATGAGCAAGGTAGAGCTGGCTTTATTGGGCAAGCGTGTAGAGAACGATTTTATGGGGTTAAACAGTGGCATTATGGACCAGTTTGCGGTGGCTATGGGTAAGGATTCCAACGCAGTATTGCTGAATTGTGATACCCTCGGTTATGAATACCTGCCTTTTGAAATTGGCGATTATGTACTGGCAATTGTTAATACCAACAAACCGCGAAAGCTCGTAGAATCAAAATACAATGAACGATTTAATGAATGCAGAACTGCTTTAAAGCAGTTGCAGCAGGTATTGTCTGTAGACCATTTGTGCGAAGTGAGCATTGAAGACTTTAATAAACATCGGGCTCTTATCAATGATACCACCGTAGAAAACCGCGCATTGCATGTGATATCCGAAGACCAGCGGGTAAAAGATGCGAGACAGGCCCTAGTGTCAGGCGATATTAAACGTTTCGGTGAATTAATGTACGCGTCGCATGCCTCACTACAAAGCCTGTACGAAGTGTCGGGTATAGAACTGGATACCATTGTAGATTTTTGTAAAACCTTTGACGACTGTATAGGTGCCCGTATGACCGGCGCTGGCTTTGGCGGCTGTGCTATTGCCTTGGTTAAGAAGGATAGCTTTGATGATTTTGGAGAACAGCTAACACAATATTATAACGAAAAAGTAGGGTACCAACCTGGTGTATTCTCTTCTGTAATAGCAGAAGGTGTGAGAACCATTGTATAAATTATTCCACTTTATTGTAAGGGGCTGCAGCATCAACTTAATAGCTGCAGCCCTTATTATTTGAATCAGGTTTTTATTGAGCTATCTTTTTAAAAGGAAATCCAACTTTTCTTTCCTGGCCCTTAGCGAGGCCGGAAATTTCAGCGTACAAAGAGTCACTTCCGATTTTGGTATAAGTTATTTGGGTAGGGAAATCATGCTGAGGATTTCCGAAAACAAGGGCTTCAGCATTGCCAGACCTTAATTTAAAACTCACCGCCTCGTTATCATTCTGCCCTTTGGTTTTAACAACCAGCTGTATCTCCTGATTTCTTTGCTCCAGTTTTGCCTGTTCATAAAAAATGGTGTCTTTCCGAGACACAATAAAACTTTCTGCGAAATAAGTAGAATCATTTTCTCTATGCCAGGTTTCAGTTGCTTTACCCATTTTCGAACTGTCTGTCCAGGCGCCTAATAGCCACGAAATACTATCCAGCTTCTCGTATGGATCGGCTTGGGCCGGCATGGCTTTTTCTTTTGGTGCGTTATTGCAAGAAAGCACACAGGCAACAACGCTTATCATCAATGGTAGTTTTAGATTCATATAAAGCTATAAGTTGAATTGAATTAAATAATCGTACTATTTACTGGTTCGGATACACTCTTAAGACCTGGTAGTTTGTTTACATCATTTCTGCAAGCATTTTTCCCATCATTGGCGCCAGCGCCACACCCATCCCACTCAATCGTACGCTGCAAAAACTGCGCTCGGTCAATTGCTTCAAAACGGGCGACTTGTCTGGTCCCATAGCCATAATGCCCGCCCAGCGTTGTTGAATAGCCACCCGCTGACCGGGTAATACCACCTTGCTTAAAAAATCTTCCAGCGCCTGCTGTATGGGTAATGTTGTGAATGCATCCAGTGTATACTCGGTTTCAATAGAAGTGTTGCGTGCACCGCCTAACAGGATCCTTTCATCCAGGTTCCTGAAATAATAAAAGCCTTCGTTGTAGTGAAAAACACCATTTAATTTTAAACCTGGAATAGGCTCGGTTAACAGCACCTGTCCTCGTGCGGGCACTACTGCTATTTCCGGCAAAAGGGATTTGGTAAAGGCATTTGTGCAAAATACCAGCTGTTGTGCCGATAAGGTTCTTTTATCACTTATATGCAACTTTATATCATCATTACTCTCGTCAAAGCTTTTTAACTCCGTTCCAAACATTACCTGAACATCCATTGCAATTACCTTATGCAATAAAGCATTCAACAACTTTCCCGGATGTAGCGCTCCCTCAAAACGGTTCTCTAACACATGTGTGACATTGGCAAAGCCCCATTCATCTATATAACCATCTTTTTGAACAAAGGTCTCGGTGGCATTCGTGATATTGTAAAGCAGGCCATTAACATAGCTTAATTTTTCAATAGGACCATCGTTAGTTAATAGTTCATAGCCCCCTGTGTTATGATAGTCAAATTCGATATCATTAAAATGTTGACGAATGATTTTTAACCCTTCAAAACGCCAGTTAATCAATTGCAATGCCTTATCTGCCCCCATCGTTTCGATATCGGATAATATTTCGGTAAGACTGCCAAAACAGGCGAATCCGGCATTGCGGCCCGAAGCGCCGGCCGGTGTAGCGCCCCGTTCGATAACGGTTATTTTCTTAGAGGGATATTTTTGCTTCAGGTGCAGCGCTGTCCACAAACCACTAAAGCCTGCGCCAACGATTACAATATCCTGCGGAGCATAAAATGTTTCTGCTTCCCAAATGCTTAATTGTTGCAAATGATTTCTACTTTTATGAGCATAAATTTATCATTTAATATTTTTCATTCAATATTTATTATTTTATCATGGCTTATTGGTTGATCAAATCAGAACCGTTTAAATATAGTTGGGACCAGTTAGTAAAGGACAAGAAAACCGTATGGGATGGTGTGCGCAATTATGCGGCAAGATTGAATTTAAGGGCCATGAAAAAAGGGGACCTGGCTTTTTTCTACCATAGCAATGAAGGTGTAGAAATTGTGGGTATTGCAAAGATTGCTACAGAAGCCTTCCAGGATCCCACTACTGATGATGACCGATGGGTAGCGGTTGAGGTAGCCCCTCATAAAAAGTTAAAGAACCCGGTAACGTTGGCTCAAATAAAAGCCGAGCCTAAATTAGCGGATATGGACCTGGTACGTCTGGGAAGATTATCTACCCAGTCTGTAAAACCTGAAGAGTGGGACCTGGTATTGAAGATGTCGGGTGAATAGACATTAGCTGGTTAGATAATTGGTATTATGAGCCTTAAAACGAGTCTGCCAATTATCTAATAAAATTTCATTAAACTTACAGTTGTTAGTTTTTGTTTAATATTGCACTTTCCGGTGCTGTATGAACAATTATAATAACGTAATAATAGATAGGTTACCCCGTCATTTGCGGCAATATATTGTGCCGCAGCATTATCATCACTATACGCCTGTAGATCACGCGGTTTGGCGTTATGTGATGCGGCAGAACTATAACTATCTAAAGGATGTTGCCTATTACCCTTATATACCCGGACTTAAGAAAGCCGGCCTGACCATTGAGCATATTCCCGATCTGCAAACAATGAACGATCATTTAAAGCAGATTGGTTGGGGGGCGGTTACGGTAAATGGTTTCATACCCTCACAGGCTTTTATGGAGTTTCAGGCTTACCGGGTATTGATTATAGCTGCCGACATACGACAAATTGAACATATTGAATATACACCTGCTCCTGATATTATTCATGAATCTGCCGGGCATGCGCCCATTATAGGCGAACCGGAATATGCCCGGTATCTTCAGTTTACGGGAGAAGTGGGCACAAAAGCCATGAGCTCAAAAAAAGATCATGAATTATTTGAAGCGATCCGGAAACTGGCTGTGCTGAAAGAACTGGCCGGAACGGGTGCCGATTTGATTAAACAGGCCGAAGAGGAATTACTGCACATTCAGGCGAATATGGGGCAGCCCTCGGAAATGGCTTTGCTGGCGCGCTTACATTGGTGGACGGTGGAGTACGGTTTAATTGGCGATCTGGATCATTATAAGATTTATGGCGCGGGGCTTCTTTCTTCGATAGGTGAGAGTGTAACTTGTATGAAGCCGGATGTAAAGAAGATTATCTACACACTAGATGCAGTTAATTATGCTTATGATATCACACAACCGCAACCTCAATTATTTGTTACACCAAACTTTGAGAACCTGGTAACTGTGCTCGACGAATTTGCTGACTCTCTTTCTTACAGGACGGGAGGCGCCTTGGGCTTGAGAAGAGCTATTGAATGCGGAATGACCTGTACTGCAGTTTATAGCTCCGGATTGCAGGTTTCGGGTGTGTTTGTTGGAAACAGGAAAGAGGAGCACCTTGCGTATATACAAACAAAGGGGGCAACTGCATTGGCCGTTGATAACAAAGAACTCGAAGGCTATGGAAAAGCTTATCATAAAGCGGGCTTTGGATCGCCTGTGGGCAAATTAATAAATACAGATAAACCGATAGAAACGTGTACTATCAGCGATCTGAAAAGCCTGGGTATTGAAGAGGGACAGCCGGCCGTATTACATTTTACCAATGGCCTGGAAGTTAAAGGAGTGGTGGGTGATATCCTTTTGAATAATGATAAAATTATATTGATCCGCTTTACGGAATGTGAAGTGAAAGATACAGCTACAGGACAGGTATTGTTTGAGCCAACATGGGGACGATATGATATGGCTGTTGGTGAAAAGATCATTTCGGTATTCGCAGGTGCTGCTGATAAGGATGCTTTTGAACAGGTAACCCTGCTGCCCAAAGAAATGCCGGTATCTTCTTACAGCGATGAACAACTTACACTGCATCAATTGTATCAACAGGTGCGCAATATAAGAGAAGGAAACGCTATGAAGAGTGACCTGGTAAATGTATGGGCAAAAATAAAAGCTAATCACCCGCATGACTGGCTTTGTGCTATTGAAATACTGGAGCTGGTACAAGATCAACCCCTGTTGGATGATTTAAGATTTGAAGTAGAGGACTATCTTCAGCAACTGAAAACTGTTAAGCCTGAATTAGCGAAACTTATCAATGATGGTTTAAATACGATGAACCAGATTTCAATCCTGCCGGGAGTACATACTGAGTTATAGTGTGACTAAAAAATACATAGCCGGCCAGCATATCAATGATAAAAGGTAACTATGCCAGTTGATACATTGTACATAGCCGGAACAATTTTAATGGTATTGGTGTATACATGTTGCCGTATAATGCTGCTTCGCTCTTCCAGTTGGCGGGCAGCCTGTTTAACATGCAGAAGCGCTACCTTATCTACAAAGGATTGATTTTCCCCGGTTCGGTCACTTACTTCAGTAAGTTCGCTGGGAATACATGTTTGTATGTCGTTTAATAAGGTATATAGATTTTCCGTTCCCGTAAAATTACAGGCCGCTTTTACTGCAGCGCAACAGGTGTGGCCCATCACCAAAATCAATTTAATACGGGCCATAGCAACAGTATATTCCAGTGAGCCTAAGATGGGCTGTGTGGCTACATTTCCGGCCAGGCGCAGTGTGAAAATATGCCCAATGCCCTGGTCAAAAATCAGCTCGGGAGTTGTACGGGAATCCATACAGGTTAGAACGGCCGCGAAAGGTGAAGGATTTTGATTAACTGCATTTGCTTTTTGAAATAAACCCTGTATCTGAGATTGATTATTTTTAAAACGTTCATGTCCTTTTTTAAGTAAGTACAGCGCTTGCTCAGGTGTTATGTCTTTTTTGAAACCTGTATTTTTCATCTGTTTATTTTTTACGAAGACAAATAGGAGTTTGAGGTTGGATCAGGATTAGACTGGTTCATATCATTTACCAGGTGTTTACATTTCGCTTGTTGAGGCTTCATCCTTTTTCTTTTCCTGCATCATTTGTATAAGCTGCATGCCCATTAACCCGCTTAAACCACCATCTGTATTACCACTGCCATTTACAATTAAATCAGGAATGATCTTTATACCCCCTTTACTGATTTCTTCGGTTATCTTATAACGGGTGAAGTTATCACCACCCATAGCTTTAACCTGTTGTTCATAGGCATGTGCAGTAGCGTTCCCTATTGCTTCTGTTTTTTCCGCTTCTGCCAAACCTGTTTTACTGATGCGTTCAGCATCTGCTGTTGCGTTCAGTTTGGTAGCTTCAGCCTGCGCACCCGCTCTCGCTTTTGTAGCTTCCGCTTCAGCATTAGCCCTCATTTTAATGGCGGCGGCTTCTGCGTCTACCTGTAGTTTCAGGCTGTTGGCATCGCCTTCTGCTTTTTTAACAAAGGCATCTGCGGTGCGCTGTGCTATTTCCACGCTTTGCTGTGCTTTTACAATTTCTTTCTGCATATCGGCAATAGCCGTTTCTTTTTCCATACCCTGGCGTTGTTCCTGCGCCATCTTTTGTATCTGGTAGGTTTTTTGTTCTTCCTCTGCTATTTTCCTGTCGGTAAGGGTTTTCATTAATGCTTCGGGTGGTAGTATATCACCGATTAAGGTATCTACGGCATTCACGTTATAATCATCCAGCACGGTCTTGATATGTTCTTTGGCTGATTGTTGTCTTTCCTTTCGAGTGCTCAGGAAACTGATCACATCACTGTCTTGTGCTGAGTTACGAAAGTAATTGCCAATGGTGGGTTCCAGTACCTGGCTTACCAGGTTGCTCATGCTGCCGAAGCGCGCAATTACTTTCGGCGCTTCTGATGCGGGTATATGAATGATTTGTGACACATCCAGGTTAAAGGGGAACCCGTCTTTAGAACGTACTGTAATTGTGCTTAGGTTTTTGTCCAGCTGGTGCGATTCGTTCCGGGCATTGGCCCAGTTTAGTACCAGGTTTGTGGTAGGCACCAGCTCCAGCTTCATGGTATATTTATTGATAGCATATTTGCCGGGGCCGTAAGCGTCTATCCACACGCCGCGATGGCCTTTACTTACAATATTGCCATGTCTGAAATGTTCTCCCGTAAGGTCTTTGCCGTCATCACCAATATAGCTGATTACCACACCTACAAAACCTATAGGTACATCGGTCATAGGAATTTCTTCAACCTGTACTGCCCAGGGATTCAGGTTATAGCTTCCGGCCAGAATAATTGCCGGCTGCAAACCCCGGCAGCCACCATTTTGTAGAAAGGTATCAATGTCCTGAAAGTTGTTATGTCCCTCAATCGTACGGCCGGCAATTTGCCCGCTTTCAATAGGGCGGCCATCAAGCGTAGTTACAATACCTACCATGTTCTCTTCAATCATTACCATATCTGCAATAGTTACTGTAAATGCGAGTGTGTTGATACGGTAGGTGCCGGCAGTGATATAAGCAGTTTGTCTTCCTTTCTGTCCTTCGTTTCTCAGGAACTTTTCGGCATCCTGGAAATTGTCTGAATCTACTTTTCTTGCCAGGATAGAGCCAGTAGGAATTTCAATACCATCGTTCGCAAGTATCAATCCAATTTTCCCTTCCGGTATGATGGTAAATTGTTCCATAGTTACCCGGTACTGCCAGGGCCACATGCTCCAATATAATCCGGGTGCCAGCGTAGCTGCCTGGTAGCCGGCCTCACCATTAATAGCAATAATGCGTCCGTCGGGTAGTTTACGGTAGCGGCCAAGCAGCACAAATTTTTTAGTTACCAAACCCAGCTTATTTTCAGGTACAATCACCATACCCAAAAGAAAGCGAAGGATTAACTTGTAAAAGAGCAGCGCAAAAATGACCGTAACCCACCAGTACTGCGTGAAATAATTTTGTAAAGTCATAAGATGTGTTTTTTAGTTTAATAAATAGTTTGTTTTTAATTCTTACACGAACTTCGCCTGAGCCTTCAATAGAAAAGTCTTATAAAAGTCGTATTAGATCATATTAAAGTCTTATTTTAGTCTTATCGATAACTGAAATTTGTATGAAAAAGGAAGACATATCTCACCTGGAAAAGCTGATGAATTATCTGGCTTCTCATTTTTTAAAAAAGGTTTCATGGAAAGACGTGTCCAAGACTGAATGGTTAGCTGTTGCAGAAGAGTTAAATAAGTTATGGATGCGAAGGGCAAAGCAACAGAAGATCCGGCAGAGCTCCGGGCTTTTTGGAACTAATTATTTATATGAACACCTGGTTTTGGGGAAGCTACGGAAGTACGCTGAGAAAAAAAGTCTTACCGGTATTGGCAAACCTAACCTTGGAAAATTAAATAATATGGTCCAGTTGTTGGGATACGAGCATTATATAGAATTCATTAACTCTCATACCGAAGCCTTTGGCTTTAACGATTTAAAAATAAGTATACCTAAAGCGGTTGAGAATACCAAGCTGTTGGATGAGCTGGTTGGGTATTGGTATTCTTACAACCGTAACTTACCTGATGACCCCGGTAAAATGCATGAGGAACGTATCTGGCGTTCAGCACTGGAAATTTATAAGGCAGAGTCATCTGGCGAATATTTAGTCGAACGTAGCGGCGGCGATAATCATAAGTATTACGGAAAGGTAACCGCCTATGCAGATTATGTTTTCATAATTATGAATAGTAATACTTTTATAAGACAAAGGCATTTTATATCCCGGTTAAAAGACATTAATGAAAAGCTGAAGCAGCCTCATTATAAATTAAACGAATTACATTTCATAAGTACTTGTATCAGTTTCAACCAGGAACCTATCGCCCTGTTCGAGATCTTTCAAAAAGTAAGAAATGGTAAAAATTTCGTAGCAGATTCCATTAGTTTTCCGGTAGAAAGTAATGAGTTGCCAGCAAACGTAACAGCCTATTTAAAGGATACGGGAGAGAACCGGATCAATTATCGATAACCGTTAATACGCATATAAAAGGCTCCGAAATAGCGGAGCCTTTTGCCAAATATAGAATACGCTTATTCTGCCCAGCTCATTACGTAATTGTCATTCTCTATATCACGTGCCTGTTGGGTGAGCATCAGCGGGCGAAAAGTATCAACCATTACCGCCAGTTCTTTGGTCTCCCTGGCCCCGATACTTTTTTCAACAGCACCCGGATGTGGGCCATGCGGGATACCTGCGGGGTGCAGGGTTATCATTCCCCTGGTTACATGTTTGCGACTCATAAAATCTCCGTCTACATAGTAAATCACCTCATCACTGTCAATATTACTATGGTTGTAGGGTGCTGGAATGGCCAAGGGATGGTAATCGAATAGCCTCGGCACAAAAGAGCATACCACAAAGGCATTGGTTTCAAAAGTTTGATGTACGGGAGGTGGTTGGTGTATGCGACCGGTAATGGGTTCGAAGTCATGAATGGAAAAAATGTAAGGATAACAGCAGCCATCCCAGCCTACCACGTCAAAAGGATGTGTACCATAATGTAGCCTGTATAACATTCCTTTTTTCTTGGCCCTGATCATGAAGTCTCCCTTCTCATCAAATGTTTGCAGATCCTGTGGCGGACGTATATCGCGTTCACAGTAAGGGGCATGTTCCATCAATTGCCCAAAGCGACTCATATATCTTTTGGGAAAACGTAAAGGCGTAAAGGATTCTACGATGAATAAGCGATTGTTCTCATCGGTAAAAGATATCTGGTAAATAGTGCCACGTGGCAGTATAATATAATCGCCGTAACCAAAAGGTAATTCACCATATTGGGTATGCACGATGCCACTTCCCTCATGTATAAAGATGAGCTCATCTGCATCGGTATTTTTATAAAAATAATCCCGCATACTTTGCTGGGGGGCAGCCAGTACAATATGACAATCATTGTTTACTAAAACAGGTATCCGGCTATGTAAAAAATCTGCTGCCGGCTTTATATTAAATCCTTCAAAGCTCCGGTGCTGCAACATTTTTTCTTCTGCTATCCGTGGGCTTACATCTACCTGGGGTTCGGTTTTGATAATTTGCGTAGGAGGGTGGCAATGGTATAGCAATGAGTAGTCATCGCTAAAACCTTCTGTCGAAAATAGCTGTTCACTATATAATGAACCATCAGGCTTTCTGAATTGTGTGTGACGTTTATGAGGAATTTTTCCCAACGTATAATAATGAGCCATGTACCATAATTTAAAATGTAAAATTTGGAATGTAAAATGAAGAGCAGTTTTGTTTTACATTCCTATTCAATAGGAGTATTATACATTTCGGCTCATCGGGCCATAGCCAATGTGGCCAGGAGAAAACAGTACTTCCATTTTCTTTTATCAATCCAGTAAGTGAAATTTCTAAAGTATGGCATCGTTTGTAAAGTACTTTTTATGAGCAACGCATTACATCATTACCACTTTAAAATTACAGATAAAATTGTTGCATTAAAAAAATAACTATCTTTGCGTTACCGATGAGGCCGGATTATCCATATAAAATTTTTACGGACAAGCGCGTAAACTACGTATTGCTTGTTGAGGCCCTTGCTACTGATCACCGTATCTAACCTATTTACGTAATTTTCCTGTAAAGGAATTTCCTTTTTCTGTTTTTTCTTTTTAACGATTAAAAAATTTGTTATGTCTAATGCATTACAGTCAGCGCAAGCTGTGGCTGATGTTGTTGATTTCTTGCCGCTTGAGGGCACCGATTATATAGAATTTTATGTAGGCAATGCCAAACAGGCTGCTCATTTTTATAAAACTACATTCGGGTTTCAGTCGCTTGCCTATTCAGGGCCCGAAACCGGTGTGAAAGACCGGGCCAGTTACGCGGTTCGACAAAATAAACTTACGCTTGTTTTTACTACCTCGCTTAAAGGCGATAACGAGATAAGTGCACATGTTGCCCGTCATGGCGATGGTGTAAAGATGCTGGCATTAAGAGTGCAAGATGCTACAGATGCATGGACGCAAACCACGCAGAGAGGTGGTAAGAGCTTTATGGAGCCTGTGCACCTGACAGATGAGGACGGAGAGGTAGTGATGAGCGGCATACATACTTACGGAGACACGGTACATCTTTTTATCGAACGCAAAAATTACAGCGGTGCTTTTTTACCTGGTTATAAAAAATGGGAATCCTCTTATAATCCGGCAGAGACTGGTTTGCTATATGTGGACCATTGCGTAGGTAATGTAGGCTGGAATAAAATGAATGAGTGGGTAAGGTTCTACGAAGAAGTAATGGGCTTTCGCAATATCATTTCCTTTGATGATAGTGATATTTCTACGGAGTACTCGGCATTGATGAGTAAGGTAATGAGTAGCGGTAACGGCTTTGTTAAATTTCCTATCAATGAACCCGCCGAAGGAAAAAAGAAATCCCAGATCGAAGAATACCTTGACTTTTATAATGGTGAAGGCGTACAACATGCCGCGCTGGCTACCAATAATATTATAGAAACCGTTACGGAGCTGCAAAACCGCGGTGTTGAATTTTTAAAAGTGCCTGAATCTTATTATGATACATTGCTGGATAGAGTAGGTGAGATTGATGAAGATCTTTTGCCTTTAAAAGAATTAGGAATTTTAGTGGATAGGGATGATGAAGGTTACCTGTTACAGATCTTCACAAAACCTGTTGAAGACCGCCCTACTTTGTTTTTCGAGATCATACAGCGTAAAGGAGCAAAGAGCTTCGGTAAAGGAAACTTTAAAGCTTTGTTTGAAGCTATTGAAAGGGAGCAGGAGGCAAGGGGGAATTTGTAGCTGGCAAGTTGACGGGTTAATCAGTTGACCGGTTGATCAGTTGATGGGGCAGCTTTAGCCTGTTCTGTACCGCAATCTATAAACAATGATCCATTAACAATGATCTATTAAATATTTGACATTTTTCATTCATGAAACTTTCACAATTAGCAGAAACGATGCCGGCCCCGGCGCCATTGGCCATAGGTAATGCCATCAGGGAACGTATCAATAACGGGGAGCAGATCTATAACCTGACCATTGGTGACTTTTTACCCTCCCTGTTCCCTATACCTCAGTTACTTGAAAACGCTATTATAGACGCTTATCAAAATAAGCAAACCAATTACCCGGCTCCCGAGGGCAATGCAGATTTGAGAGAGCAGCTATCAATATTTATACGTCATTTTCAGAACCTGTATTATGCACCTGCTGAGATACTGGTAGCATCCGGAGGAAGGCCGCTGATTTTTGCGGCTTATCAAACCATTGTCGACAAAGGTGATAAAGTAATTTATCCCGTTCCCTCATGGAACAATCATTACTATGTGCAGTTGAGCGGCGCACAGGGTTGTGCTATAGAAACTTCGGTAGATAATAATTTTATGCTGACTGCCGAGGATATCCGCCCGCATTTAAAAGACGCTGTTTTGCTGGCCTTATGCTCACCCCAGAATCCAACGGGCACCTGCTATACACAGGAGCAGATGAAATCAATAGGAGATATGATTGTTGAAGAAAATAGCAGGAGAGGAAATGGTGAAAAGAAACTGTATGTGTTGTATGATCACATTTACAACCTGTTGGTACAGGACTCAGCACAGCATGTAGACCCGGTTTCTGTTTGTCCGGCTATGAAAGATTATACCATTTTTACAGATGCCGTAAGTAAAAATTTTGCAGCTACCGGTGTACGTGTGGGTTGGGGGTATGGTCCGCAACAAATAATCAATAAAATGAAAACGATCTTAAGTCATGTGGGGGCATGGGCACCCATGGCTGAGCAAAAAGCATTGGCCGTTTTCTTTAACGATTTACCTGGTGTAGAAGAATATCTGCATAACTTTAAACGAAAGATCGCCCGTCGTCTCGACGGTTTTTACGATGGCTTGATGGCACTAAGGCAGGAAGGGCTTCCGGTTGAAATAATAGCTCCGCAGGCATCCATTTACCTTACTGTAAAAATAGACATCCCCGGCGATATTTTTAACGAGCTGTTGAATGAGGGTATTGCCGTGATACCATTTTCGGCCTTTGGTGCAAAAAAAGCCGATCAATGGTTCAGGTTGAGTGTGGGTACCTGTAAGCTGGAAGATATTGCTGCAATTTTGCAGAGGTTTAGAAAAGTATTGATGCAAAAAATAGAAATGGCTCATTAAAACACTCGAATATGAAACTGGTATCTTATATATATAATGGCAATGAACAGTGTGGGATATTGATGGATCAATATGTTTATCCAACAAGCGGGATGGAAATGCCTGGTACTATGTCCGGTTTATTGAGCGGATGGGAGGAATGGTATCCGCGCCTGGTGGTTATTCATAATGAAATTGTAGCGGGTAAATATTCAAATAGGCTGGAGCTGGATAGCATTGAATTATTAGCACCGGTGCCGCGTCCTACTTCTTGCCGGGATGGTTATGCCTTCAGGCAGCATGTGTCGGCAGCGCGCCGCAACCGCAAAGTGCCCATGATACCGGAGTTTGATGCTTATCCCATATTCTATTTTACCAATCATAATAGTATTCAGGGGCCTGGAGCCATCAGGTGTATGCCCGATCATTTTCAGAAGCTGGATTTTGAGTTGGAAGCCGCTATTGTGATTGGGAAAGGCGGGCGTAATATCAAAGCGGCAGCGGCTGACGCGCATATCGCGGGGTTGGTGATCATGAATGATTTGAGTGCCCGTACTTTGCAAATGGAGGAAATGCTATTGAACCTGGGACCGGCAAAAGGGAAAGATTTTGCAACAGTTATAGGCCCGTGGCTGGTGACGCTGGATGAGCTGAGCAACTTCGAAATTGCACCCAAAGAAAACCACACTGGCAAAAACTGGGATTTGAAAATGACCTGTAGTGTAAATGGCGTACAGGTAAGTGCCGGTAACCTGGGTGATATGGACTGGACCTTTGCGGAGATCATTGAAAGGGCTTCTTACGGTGTAGATCTTTACCCGGGCGATATAATTGGAAGTGGTACTGTAGGCACTGGTTGCTTTTTGGAGTTGAACGGTACCGGTAAGTTAAACGACCCGGAATATAAGGAGCAGTGGCTACAGGACGGCGATGAAGTGGTAATGGAAATAGAAGGCCTGGGAACTTTGAAAAATACCATCATTGCTGAAAATACAGATTGGAGTATATTAACGTTGAAAAAGTGATGTCACCGCGGAGAAGTGAGAACGCGGAGTTAACGCGGAGATTATGACGAATGAGATTTTAGGAAAGTGGAGTATATTAGAGGTTAGAAATCGGTCGTTGAAAAAGTAACATTAACCTCTGAGAAAGGGAAACGCAGGCTAATACATAAACTATGACAAACGAAACACTGAATAAATTTGGAGGAATAATTCTTGATGCCTGCATTACGGTACATAGGGAATTAGGTCCTGGTTTGTTAGAATCTGCATACGTAATAGCATTGGTCCGAGAATTATATCTTAGAGAAATTCACACAAAGGTGCAGGCGCCCGTAGAGATGAGTTATAAAGAGGTGCCTTTAGGTAAAATATATGTAATGGACATTTTGGTAGAGAATGAAATTATACTCGAGATAAAGGCTGTTGACAGAATAGAGCCAATTTTTAAAGCGCAATTAATCACTTATTTAAAATTGGCAAATAAAAAGCTTGGATATCTTATAAATTTTAATGTTCCTTTGTTGAAGGATGGCTTCATCAGGATCGTAAATAATTTTTAGCTCAGCGTAAACTCTTTTTCTCCTTTCTCCGCGGTGAAATAAAAACAATGATTTTAGATTTACAACAACTCAGCACTATCGATAAACAGTATTACCTGCAGCATATCATTGCGCCGCGGCCCATATGTTTTGCAAGTACTATCGATAAAGCCGGCCGGGTTAATTTAAGCCCTTTTAGTTTTTTTAATTTATTTTCTACCGACCCGGCAATAGTCGTATTCAGTCCTTCGCGCAGGGTGAGAGATAATACTATTAAACATACTTTGGAGAACGTGCTGGAGGTTCCGGAAGTGGCGATCAATATAGTGGATTACGATATGGTGCAGCAAACTTCTCTTGCAAGCTGTGAATACGGAAAAGACGTTTCCGAATTTGATAAAGCCGGTTTCACCGTGCAGCCCGCTCAATTAATACAACCTCCGCTGGTAAAAGAGAGCAAAGCCAAAATGGAATGCAAGGTACTTGAGGTAAAACCGCTGGGCGATAAAGGGGGTGCCGGGAACCTGGTTATATGTGAGGTGTTGCGGATACATTTAGACGAGAGTATTGTGAATGGTAACGGCAGGATCGATCAACGAAAGTTGAAGCATGTAGCACGTCTGGGGGGGAATTGGTATTGCAAAATTGATGAAACCAATCTTTTTGAAGTAGAGAAACCTAATGTGAAGCTGGGCATCGGATTTGATGCCTTGCCAGCACCGATCCGTAATAGTAAAGTGCTCTCGGGTAACGACCTGGGCATTCTTGCCAATGTTGAAGTACTACCGCAACAACAGCCTGGATTTTCAGATATACATTTCGAACAATTGCTGGCTGATGCCAATAACAAATCTGAAACCATACATCAATATGCTGCTCATCTTATTGCTGCCGGAAAAGTAGCGGAAGCATGGCAGGTGCTGCTAAGGTCTTAAGCTAACTGACTTCCTGATTACAAATGTTTGCCTGGCAGCATGTATTTTAATATGTGCGGGGCGCCGCTTAGGTAATCACCCATCTACAGGAGATTTTAATCTTTTCTGATATTTTACCAATCCTTAACAAATTTTACGGATTACCATTTTCGTAGAAACAGTATTAAGAAGTATCTATCAAAAAATAGATAAGCCATTAGCATACTGATATGGATGTCCGGAGTTGATATCAATGTTGCTTACTGCCTGAGGCTCGCCTCAACTTTTAACTATAAAAAAACTTACATAATGAAACGCTTATTTTTTGCAATAGCAATATTGCCCTGGTTGCTTATTGCCTGTAACACCGTAGTGTTTGAAGAACCTCAACCTGCCACGAATGATATTTTAAAGGAAATTCCCGGTAACCTGGCGGGACGTTATTTTGACTATGACAATGATAAAGAATTATTCATTACTCCGGAGCTGATTTTCACCGTTAAGTCATCTGGAGATACTGTACTGGAAAGCCAATTGAATACAAATGAATCACTAAAAGGAGATACCCTAAATAAGGCCGGCCGGAAATATAAGATAACCAGGATTACTGATTCCTCATTTACCGGGTACAGGTATGTTGACACCGTTTTTAATCTGGCCGACCAACACCAATTGTTGAAGGCAGAGGGAGACGACTATTACCTGAACTATAAACTGGAAGACAATACGTGGTGGGTTACCAGGCTCTCGTTCAGGGATAATGTAATCAATCTTGCCAATATAGAAACTGCAAATGAAGTGAAGGTGATGGAGCATATTACCCAGGTTAAAAAGGATGATGACAAAGCGTTGCTTGTAAAACCCGATAAAGAGCAATTTAAAAAATTCGTTAATCAGCACGGTTTTACAAAAGGCGATACCTATTTAAAAACAGATTCAATTACTAATAATATACTTTAATAACCAGTTAATAAAAACTTTATGAAACGATTCATTTTTGCAATAGCAATATTGCCCTGGCTGGGCTATGCCTGTAATCAATCCTACAAAAACAGAACTTCTGAAGTGGCGGTAGAGGCGGTAGCGGACCAGGTTGCGCCGCTCGATCAGGAAAAAGACTTTAGTGGAGAAGGTTATGCTCATATAACGGAAAATAGCTTTGCTACTGCCCTCGATCAACCATTATCTACTTTTTCAGTTGATGTTGACAAGGCTGCTTATAGTAATGTACGGCGGTTTTTAAATAGTGGCCAGCTCCCTCCGGCAGGTGCTGTTCGTATCGAAGAAATGATCAACTATTTTGATTACGATTATCAGCAACCTTCAGGCAACGACCCTTTTAACGTGATAACAGAAGTCGCCGGGTGCCCATGGAATGAAAAGCACCAACTGGTGCATATCGCTTTGAAAGGAAAAGAAATCGAAAAAAAGGAACTGCCTCCTTCTAACCTGGTGTTTTTGATTGATGTTTCAGGATCCATGCAGGATGAAGATAAACTGCCCTTACTGAAAAAGTCATTACTAATGCTTACAAAGAATTTGCGTGAAAATGATAATGTATCAATTGTTACTTACGCGGGTAGCGCTGGCCTGGCGCTGCCATCAACAAGTGGAGCGGACAGATCGGATATAGCAGATGCCATTGAAGACCTCGAAGCAGGTGGTTCTACTGCGGGTGGTGAAGGCATTCAACTAGCTTATAAAGTTGCCCGCGAGCATTTTAAAAAGAACGGCAATAACCGGGTGATTATAGCAACCGATGGAGATTTCAATGTTGGAATGAGCAGTGAAGATGAATTGGTGAGGCTGATTGAAAAGGAACGGGAAGGTGGTGTGTTCTTGTCTGTATTAGGATTTGGTACGGGTAATTACCAGGATAATAATATGCAACAACTGGCAGATAAGGGAAATGGTAATCATTATTATATCGATGGAATACAGGAGGCAAGAAAAGTATTGGTTAACGAATTGAGCGGTACGCTTTTCACTATTGCTAAAGATGTTAAAATACAAGTGGAGTTTAACCCGGCCAAAGTGCAGGCTTATCGATTGATTGGATACGAAAACCGGATGCTGAACAAGGAAGACTTTAACGATGATCAAAAAGATGCGGGGGAAATAGGAGCCGGACATACAGTGACAGCTTTATATGAAGTAATCCCGGTAGGCGTGAAAAGTGACTTTGTAAAAACTGTAGATCATTTAAAATATCAGAAGACCGGCAGTGTGTCAGGCAATAACTCAGAGGAATTATTTACCGTGAAGCTCCGGTATAAAAAGCCCGATGAAGAGGAGAGCCGGAAAATAACCCTTGCTGTTCCTGATAATGATGAGGATTGGAAGGATGCCAGCGAGAATTTCAGGTTGGCAGCTGCTGTGGCAGAGTTTGGTATGGTGCTACGGAATTCTGAATACAAAAGCAAAGCAAGCTATGAGCAGGCGCTGGCTATAGCCAAAACCGCCAAAGGTATTGATGAAAATGGATATAGATCGGAGTTTACAGATCTTATAAAAGCGGCCAGGAGTCTTAGTGGAGGGCTTGAAGATTAGTGATATTTTTTTTTAGTTTTTGTATCTAACCGCAATATGCAAAAGGTTCTACGAATATGCAGCATTTTCTAAATCCCAAAATGAACCAATGAAGTCAAATTTTTATATACTGCTTACCTGGTCCCTGATTTGTATGAGTTGCAGCAGGGCTACGGATCGAAGTGAAGCATTACCAACAGTAAGCGTAAACCCTGCAACAACACTTCAGGATGTGGCTCTTCAAAAAAAAGCGGCGGAAGAAATGAAGACAATGTCAAAAGCTCCGTCTAATGACAAAGATTTTTGGGCTCGCGAAAATATGCCGATCTCAGAAAAGACCAGGCAGATTATTAGAACCGCTAATTTGATTCACGAGGTTAAAAGCAACAAAGATTACAATCGGTATGTGCGAAAACTGCTAAATAAGTATAACGCCTATATTTTTAAAGAAGATAATAATGCAGCAGATAATAATGGTCAGACCACAATGGTCATCAAGGTTCCGGTTGAGTTGTTCGATAGTTTAATTACTGAACTGGCTCCAACAGAAGTTAAGCAATTGCAGAAGAATATCAGTTCTGAAGATATTACCAGTGAAGTTATTGATACCCGGGCAAGACTTGAAACCAGGAAGGCTACCAGGGATAAGTATCTTGAGTTTCTAAGTAAGGCTTCAAAAATAGAAGATGTATTAAAAATACAGCAGGAGATCAATAATATCCAGGAAGATATTGAATCTGCAGAAGCTCTCCTGGCGCGGCTTTCAGGGCAGGCAAGATACAGCACCATCAATCTTACTTATTTCGAGCCCAATAGCGGAAATGAAAATTATAATGTAAATACTGGTTTTTGGAGTCGCACCGGCAAGGCCATAAAAAATGGAGCTTCCATGTTGAGTGAGATCTTTATTGCTTTTGTAAGCGCCTGGCCTATTTGGATCATAATGATATTAATAATTTTTATTGTTAAACGAAGCCGCAGGCGCTGGAGGTCTGAAAAAAGGAATCCATAAATACCCCAGATATGCTCATTGCTATATGCTGTCGGCCAATAGGCAGACTGTTGTAGCAGCTTTCCAGGGTTAGTTTACAGCAGTTAAAAAGACAGCCGGTACTATCAAATCAGACCGGCTGTCTTTTATATCACTTATTCGTTTACTTATTAGGCAAAAGGGCGATCTGTTCTTTAACCAGTTTCCATACAGTACCTGAATTTTCAGAGGCAGTGGTATTGTCTGTTATCATCCAGATGATACCCTGGGCCGAATGATCCTCGTCCTTGCTAAGGTCTTTATTTTTAAGCAGCTTTAACAGATATGTTATAGCTGGTGCATTACATATAGGCCCAAAGGTATAACGGGATGTATAACTGGAGGGATGTTTGGAGGCATTGGCACAATATGCATTTAGTTTTATAATACATGCTGTACCCTGCGCTATACTAATATCGTAACTATCGGCTAAAATACCATTCTGGTCTTCACCACTAACCGATTTAAGTGTTAAACCCGCGGGGAGTGTAACATTGACAGCAGCTGACGCAGTGTTTTTAAGTATCAGGTAAACGTCTACAAACCTGCCGGTTCCTACTTCTTTACAAAGGGGGTTCAGGCTTTCACCGGTAATGGCACCTTCTAGTACAATACCCTGTGGAAGTACGAAGGCCGTACCTGGAATGTCGCCGGCGGTTTCACCCAGGCCGGGAATAGGGTTAATCGGGGGTTCGTCGTTACCATCTACTTTATCTTTTTTGGAACAGGAAAAAAGAGCCAGGCCTATAAAGGCCATCATTAAGAGTTTTCGCATTTTCATTGAGTTTATGGGTATAAATTAAACCGGGCAAAAATAAAAGTTAACCAGTTTATTTCTGTACTAAGAAACCAGTATTTTTTTGACCATACCTTTGTTGAATGAAGCAAAAACTGGTGGTACTAACAGGAGCGGGTATTAGCGCAGAAAGCGGAATCCGTACTTTTAGAGATAGCGATGGGCTCTGGGAAGGATATGATGTTACCGAAGTGGCATCACCCGAGGGATGGAAGCGAAATCCTGGACTGGTACTTGATTTTTATAATATGCGCCGGAAGCAGGCTTTGGAAGCCTTGCCTAATGCAGCTCATACAGGACTTGCCGAATTAGAGCAATGGTTTGATGTACAGATTATTACCCAAAATATTGATGACTTACATGAACGGGGTGGATCATCCAATATAATCCATTTACATGGTGAGATATTTAAGATGCGTAGTGTTAAATCCCTGTCACCTTCTGTTGAAATAAAAGGCGATATAAGGTTGGGAGATCTTGCAGAAGACGGAGGTCAGTTTCGCCCTGATATTGTTTGGTTTGGAGAAGCTGTACCCATGATCGAAAAAGCAATAGCTATTACCAGAAAGGCTGATATCTTCGTCGTGATCGGCACGTCGTTAGTAGTATATCCCGCAGCAGGCTTAATTGATATCGCTCCTTTTCATAGCCCTAAATTTGTAATTGACAAAAATATACCTGCTGTAAAATCAGTGTCTAATCTGGTGACCATAGAAAAGCCTGCCACCGAGGGAGTAAAAGAGCTGGCGGGCATATTACGAGCACTACTGTAATATGCCTTTGGTAGATGAGGTTCATTTTTTGTTTAATGATGTCGGCTGCTGCTTGCATTTATCACTAACCGGTTTCATCCCGAGCTGCTGTGAATAAGCGGACGCGGATCTGAAAATCATCATCTGCAATTAGCTTGTGGCAAGGTTAGGCAACGGCATATCGAGTATTTCTTTGCAGGTTAAGGTTGTTTGGGATTTTTGTCTTTCACGGGAAACTTAATTTGGTTTTCGATACCAGGGATAGGTTTTGCTGCCAGTATTTCCTGTTTCCATATTCCGGGCGACTTAAATGATTGGGGTTTTTGTAAACTTTCCGGAAGGGGCATCGGTTTGCCAGGGAAATTTTGTGGCCTTTTGTATTTCCAGAAATTAGGGATTTCCTGCGGTGTTGTTCTTCTTTTAGCTGCATTTGGAATATGAACAGCAGCGGCATACGGCATAATGCAGGGCATATTATCCTGTGTTAGCCTGGCGACAGCGCCATACCTGCTATTGTACATGTTGGTGGTATCCAGCCAGTTTTCCGGTTCTGCATTAAAAGACGAGGTGGGGGCCGGAGTAGTTTGCGTCAGGTTGCTTTGAGCAAAGGAGCTAACCGAAATCAAGCAAAAAAGCAGGGAAGTAAGTATTTTCATATACCAGTTTCCGTTATGATGCAAAAAGACTTTGCATTACACAACAGTTTTCTATTTTTTTTAGACAAAAAAAGCTGGTTACCCGGGGCAACCAGCTTTTAGAAGAACAAATGCCGTTCTTATCTTAGTTTCTTATATAAATTGATCAAAGTATTGGTACTGCTATCGTGACTGGTTACTTTATCGCTGTTTTGCAATTCAGGCAATATTTTATTAGCCAGTTGTTTACCCAGTTCAACGCCCCACTGATCGAAGCTGAATATGTTGAATATAACACCCTGTACAAATATTTTGTGCTCATAAAAAGCGATCAATTGACCCAGTGTAAATGGTGTGATCTTCTTAATTAAGAACGAATTGGTGGGTTTGTTGCCTTCAAATACTTTGAAAGGCGCCAATTTATTGATAGCAGCCGCATCGAGTCCCTGTTGCTTTAACTCAGCTTTTACTTCGGCCAGGTTTTTCCCGTTCATTAAGGCTTCTGTTTGTGCAAAGAAATTGCTTAACAGCTTCTCATGGTGGTCGCCTATAGGATTATGTGTTTGCGCAGGTGCTATAAAGTCACAGGGTATGATCTCAGTGCCCTGGTGTATTAACTGGTAAAAAGCATGTTGCCCGTTAGTGCCCGGTTCGCCCCAGATGATCGGCCCTGTTTGATAAGCAACTTTCTTACCACTACGGTCAACACTTTTACCATTACTTTCCATATTGCCCTGTTGGAAATAGGCTGCAAAACGATGCAGGTATTGGTCGTAAGGTAAAATAGCCTCCGACTGGGCTCCCTGGAAGGTTGTGTTCCAGAGTCCTACCAACGCCATAATCACCGGGATATTTTTTTCGAGTTTTCTTGTGGTTTTAAAATGCTCGTCGGCGTCGTGAGCTCCCTTCAGTAATTCTTCAAAATTATCATAGCCAATGGTTAAGGCAATAGACAGGCCAATAGCGCTCCATAAAGAATAACGGCCTCCCACCCAGTCCCAGAACTCAAACATATTATTGGTATCGATGCCGAATTTTTCAACCTCCTTGCTGTTGGTGCTTAAAGCTGCAAAATGCTTAGCCACATGTTGCGGGTCTTTTGCTTTTTTCAGGAACCAGTCGCGGGCAGTTAACGCATTAGTCATCGTTTCCTGCGTGGTAAAGGTCTTGGAAGCAATAAGGAATAAAGTAGTTTCTGGATTTACCTTTTTAAGTGTTTCTGCAATATGGGTGCCATCTACATTTGAAACGAAATAGGCTTCAATTCCTTTTACGGTATAAGGCTTTAATGCTTCAGTTACCATTAATGGCCCCAGGTCGCTGCCTCCGATACCGATGTTTACAATGGATTTTATTTTTTTGCCTGTATAGCCAACATGTTTACCCGAATGAACGGCTTCGCAAAAAGCTTTCATTTTATTTTGTACGGCTCTTACTTCCGGCATCACATCTTTGCCATCGCTTTTAATAGCTTTAGAACCGAAGTTTCTTAAAGCTATATGCAGCACCGATCTGTTTTCGGTTTGGTTGATCTTATCGCCGCCAAACATAGATTTGATCGCCGCTGGTAGTTCGGTTTGTTCTGCAAGGGATAATAACAGCTGTAGGGTCTTTGCGTTGATCTTGTTCTTGGAATAGTCGAAATAAATATCCCCATGCTGCAAAGAGAAACTGGTTGCACGTTGCGCATCTGCAGAAAATAATTGCCGCATGTTCCATTGCTTTGCTTCTTCAGCATGACTTAATAATTGCTTCCAGGCTTTTGTTTTTGCCGGATTGATTGTTGGTAGCATATAAATAGTTTGTTTTTTTGTTTATGGGTTGAAGATAAGGAAGGATATCGTATGAATTAAAAAACATAATAAATTGATAGGAGAACAATGCTGAGATAGATCCAGAAAATGGTTAAGATGATGTGTATGGCCGTTTCAAAGCTTTTGCCTCTCCATAATTTGGGCGAGTATCCAAACCACTGTATCGCCAGGCGGCAGGCCCAAAATAAACCCAATCCCAAACAAACTTTCCGGCCAAGGGGAGTCTCAATGAGATCCGGGTAGTTGCTTACGCACAAAATACCCATTAATAAAACCATTAAGCCAATGAAAAATGCATGTACATACATGATTTGCCGGTTGATCATGCTTAAAGATTGTAGTTCTGCTTTCCAGTTAAAATACCTGGGGAAAAAGATATGTGCCAATGCAAGCACTATTAAAAGACTGCCAATAAGCTTAAGATGAAATTCCATTTTTTAAGATCGTAAAAGTAGTGACAAATGGTGTGGTTTTCTGTTGTTGTACGATACGAAGGCCAGATTGTTCAATGTTGCATTGCCACATATTCCCGGTGTAAAAATGCAAAAAGCCGATATTGTAAGCAAGCAGATTAGCGATGTCACGCAAATGTTCTGTGAGATAAATGCGACCGCCCTGTTTTAGTATTCTATGCAGTTCACTGAAGAAAAGAATACGTTCTGCCTCGTCTCTTATTTCATGCGCTGAAAAGATGACGAATATTTTGTCAACGGAATTGTCGTTGAGGGGAATGCTATGGGTTTGTATCGACCGCGTTTCTTCTGGTGCGGGATAGCGTTTCCGGGCTCTTTTAATAGAAGCTTCGGTATGAGTATCCGGATTATAAAAGTCAAAAATGTAGAAATGTTGATAAGACAACGTCGCTTTAATTGTATCCGAAGTTTCGTCAAAGCCGGCATTGATGTTAACGATCACGTCCGTAGGCTGTCCTTTTAATTGATGGATCCAGGGTAGTTGATAAAGTGAGCTGTAGTCGTACACAAACCAGGAAGTAAGAAGTGATAACAGAATCGGTAAAAATATCGCTGATCCTGCTATGAGGCAGATATATTTGAATGAAGGAATCAGGTATCCCGAAATTGCCAACACCAATACTAACCCCAAAGCTATGGTGTAAAGTGGCCAGTTAAACCTGATAATATTGATGGTGCCCTGAAGAGGCTGTCTTAATGGCCGATCCATTTTTCTATTTTTCCTTTTTTCCAATAGTAGGGTATGTTCTCAACCATAAATGCACTTGCCAGAACTGGTGCACTAACGTTTAATTGCTTTAAGAATGTAAAATCGTAATTTAATACTTTGACAGGAGACGGCTGCCAGTGTTGTCTTACGCCTTCAATAATCAATACTTTTTGATTCGCAGGATTATAGGTGAAGGTAAAGGGTAGTGGGCCGGCAAATCTCCTGGCTTCTTTCCATGTTGCAAAAGGAGAGTCGGGTGGTAGTGAAATATCTTCTGTCGATGCATGGGATAATCCGGCATTAAAGCCTGATTGTTGCGAGGATATATGAATAGTGTCTGAGGTTGACCTTTCCGTAATATCAGCTGTTGTGTAATGATAATGTGTGAATATATTTCCACCAATCTGCATCTTTTGTTTATTGGTTTCCGATTTAAAGATGTATAACCCCCGGAGATTTTTTCCTGCATTATTCCTGTATCTGACAAAAGCTCTGTAGCCAACAAGTAAGAAATCACTGCCCATCCATCGTGGCCAGCCTTTAGGCCGAAGGTCTCGGGTCGCTACCATGGCTATTGCGATGAAAGCCCATTGGTCATTAAATGTATCGGGTGTGAGGCATTCGGGTATTAAAGCTGTTATTTCTTGTTTAGGCACCGCAAATGTTAGTACGGTAGATCTTTCAAAAAAAGCTTCCACGGCAAAAGGATGATTTTTTAAAAAGTTCAACATACGATTAGCAAATCTTTTTATGCAAAATGAACTGATGATAGTAGATAAGACCGATTAATAAAAACGCAAAGATGATATTCAATCTTCCCCATAATAGAAGTTCGGGAACAAGCAGAAACTCAATGATGTTCATTGCTGCAATGATGATCATTTGTGTTACAGCTGCCAATCTTGCTTTTATTCCGCTAATGATCCAAATTGCCATCAACAGTTCACTGAAACCGATACCGCCGGTTATAACGCGCGCATAAGGTGTATGGAGTATGGTGGCCACAATTTGGGTGTGCCTAGGCACCAGGTTGAGTATTTTACAAAAAAGCCCGTTTGCGATCCATATAAAAGCTATCGCATATTGAAGGGTTCGATAAATGAATATGTATGCGTAAGCAGTTGTCAATGCCGAACTAAGCGATTTTTAAGTTTTCCAGTATTTGTATCGTTCTCGTTACCATATCCTTTGTAATATCCAGGTGTAATACCAGCCTCACTTTATCAGGAGCAATTGCATAGGCGAGGACCGAATGTTCTTTCAATTGAGCTACCAGGTCTTTAGCGCTGATCCCCTTCGTTTCAAAAATGACGATATTGGTTTCTACCGGCATTACCCTTTCTACATAGTTCTGTGTTTGCAATGCGGCTCCTATCGTCTTGGCATGTTCATGGTCTTCACTCAACCTTTCAATATGGTGTTGCAATGCGTAAATGCCGGCCGCCGCCAGGTAACCCACCTGGCGCATACCGCCACCAAAGAGTTTTCTTACGCGCTTTGCTTTTTTAATAAAGCGCGCATCTCCCAGCAACAAGCTGCCAACAGGGCATCCCAGGCTTTTCGATAAACAGATCGAAATACTATCGAACAACTCCCCGTATGGGCGGGGTGTTTCATTTTTTGCAACCAGGGCATTAAACAGTCTGGCCCCATCTATATGAAAGGGTAACCCGTTATTGTCACAAACCTGTTTTATTTTTTTTAGTTCTTCGAGGTCGTAGCAACTGCCGCCACCCCGGTTGCTGGTGTTTTCTACACAAACCAGGCTGGTGCGTGGCCGGTGTACATCATCGGGTTGAATGGCTTGCTCAACCTGCAAAGCATTGATGCGACCCCGGTCGCCAGGTAACAACTTGACAGAGGCTCCTGAATTAGCCGCAATCCCCCCTCCTTCATATTGATAAATATGGGCATCGGCGTCGCAGATTACTTCATCACCAGGTTGTGTATGACATTTAATAGCAATCTGGTTGGTCATAGTTCCGCTGGGACAAAACAAAGCTGCTTCTTTGCCGAATAAGGTGGCGGCCGTTTGCTCCAGTTCATTGACAGCAGGATCTTCTCCGAAAACATCATCGCCAACTGTGGCTTTCATCATGGCTTCTAACATAGCCGGGGTTGGACGGGTAACGGTATCTGACCGGAAATCGATGATCATATGCTTATTGGTTATAGATTCAAATTTAGGAGAATGCATTCATTTGCACGAAGTTTGTACTGTATCTTTGCCAACCGGCTGCCATTATTAATTTTTTAAAACAGGAGCAATTTTATGCCATCATTTGATTTTGTAAGTAAGGTAGATGCACAGGCGTTAGATAACGCTGTAAATGTTGTAAGTAAAGAGATCGCCAACCGTTTCGATTTTAAAGGCTCTCACCTGGTGATAGACCTGGATAAGAAAAACTATACCCTGAAGGTAGAGACTGAAGACGATATGAAGATGAAACAGCTGATTGATGTATTAGTGAATCGTGCTCATAAACAGGGTATTTCTCCCGAAGCTTTTGATTTAAGTAAGGAGGGGGGCATGATCGGCAAAGCCTGGAAAAAAGAGATCCAGGTGCGAAATGGCCTGAAGCAGGAAGATGCCAAAAAGATTATTAAACATATTAAAGACGCTGGTTTAAAAGTACAGGCGTCTATTAACGACGACCTGGTGAGAGTTACGGGTAAAAAAATTGATGATTTACAGGAAGTGATACAGGCTTCGAAAGGCTGGGGCCTGGATATACCGTTACAGGTGGAGAATATGAGAAGTTAAAGGGGTAGTGAACGGGGAATAGGAATTGGAACCAGGATGTGATACGATCACCAGTGAAGCAGCATCAGGTAAATTTCAAATCTTAAACCTTAAATCACAAATTTATTGTACCTTTGCACTCCTTTGAAGCAATTCTAAGGATAAATTTATTAAATAATTTGTACGGCAAAATCCGTACAACCTTAAAAATCATACAATTATGAAACA
Organism: Paraniabella aurantiaca; assembly: GCF_050309965.1. Taxonomy (NCBI): domain Bacteria; kingdom Pseudomonadati; phylum Bacteroidota; class Chitinophagia; order Chitinophagales; family Chitinophagaceae; genus Paraniabella; species Paraniabella aurantiaca. Next base: position 1,438,991 of record NZ_JBLOSY010000002.1, read on the forward strand.
AGGTCTCCACCCCGAAAGCTACCGTTTTGTTGTTTTTAAAGACATGAGTAACGGTGATGCTTTTTTAGGAAAATCTACTGCAAATTCTAAAGAAACTATTAAATGGGAAGATGGTAATGAGTATCCGGTAATTAAATTGGAGATCTCCAGTACTTCTCACCCTTTCTTTACTGGTAAAAATATGCTGGTTGATACAGCGGGTCGTATTGATAAGTTCAAAAAGAAATACGCGAAGAAATAATTTTCCCCAGGAATTTATTTTACTAAGAGCCTCTGCAAAAGCAGAGGTTTTTTTTGGCACCTACTCAACCTATGCTTCATTGCAAATGCTTATCTTAGAACCCTCAATATGAAACAGGTTATAGCCTTTGCTCCCGCTCATTGCGAGCTTACTTTTCTTCAGCCATTTATTTTTACCAGAAAGGTGCAGGATTTCAGGGTGGGTGCATTAACTATCCGTGAAAAATGGGAGCAACTCCTGGATGCATCCTCTATTGATTTAAAAGATAACCGGCTGTCAGCGTTTTTTCCGTCAGTGAGTTTAGAAGAAGCCGGCGATGATGTTGTGAAGTACATTCTACCCGCTAATCTGTTACCCGATACAGAATTGGTGCGAAAGATAAAAACGTTGCTTCCCGGTCAGTCCATTGTGTCGAAGGATAACACAATGCTGGCAGGCTGTACAATGCAATCACCAGATGTTGAGAGCCTTCAGCCAATAGCAAGCCTTGAGCCGGCAGATTTTAAGCTGCTCGGGGCTGTTACACAAATCAACCTGTTTAATAAGGATGCATTATTGTATGATTATGAGATATTGAAGCAAAAGTGTGTTAGCCAACCGGTTGATCCCTCTAACAGGTTAATAGCCCCCGAAAATATTGTTATTGAACAGGGCGCTGTAATAAGGCATGCTATGCTCAATGCGGAAGAAGGTCCCATTTTTATTGCAAGAAATGCACAGGTGATGGAAGGCGTTTGTTTACGGGGCCCTATCTATATTGGAGAGAACGCGGTAGTGAAAATGGGAGCCGCTATTTACGGGGCAACTACTATTGGGCCGGGTTGTGTAATAGGTGGAGAGGTGAAGAATGCTGTATTCTTTGCTAACTCTAATAAAGGACACGATGGCTATATCGGGGATTCGGTAATAGGCGAGTGGTGTAATTTTGGCGCCGGCACCAGTAGTAGTAATATGAAGAACAATATAGGCGATGTGAACTACCAGCTACCCGATGCACTCCTTGTGACCGGCCAGAAGAAAGGCGGAGTGATCATGGGGGATTTTAGCCGGACGGCCATTAATACGTCTATTAACACAGGTACCTGGGTGGGCGTAAGCGCTCATCTGTTTGGAAAGGGGCTCACTCCGAAAATTATTCCTAATTTTAGCTGGGGATTTGAATCGGGACTGGGCGATTTATCCCGCCAATACACAGACGAACGTATATCCGGGAAACAGGAATATGTGTACAAGCTGGATAAGGCATTAAGAGATGCTGATGCCTGGATGCGGTTAAAGGGAGCTGCATTAAGTGACATCCAAAAAAGTATATTGACAGAACTTTACAATAAACGATAAAACAATTTTTAAAAATGAGAAAACAAATTGCAGCAGCAAACTGGAAAATGAACCTTACTTATACAGAAGGACAACAGTTGCTGGCAAGTATTCTGGAAAATGACCTGGGAAGCAAAGAAAACCATGAAGTGATTTTTGCTGTACCTTTTCCTTACCTGATCATGGCAAAGGAAAAAACAACTACGTTAAAGAACTATTATATAGCGGCGCAAAACTGCAGCAATAAAAAATCGGGTGCTTATACAGGTGAAGTGTCTGTAGATATGCTGGACTCTATTCATATCAAACATTGCATTGTAGGGCATAGCGAAAGAAGAGAATACTTTGGCGAGACAAACCAGGTTTTGGCAGAAAAAGTAAACCTGTTGCTGGAAAAAGAAATCACTCCGATCTTTTGTTGCGGAGAGTCTTTGGATATCAGGGAAGCGAATACACAAAATAGCTTTGTTGAAGTTCAGTTAAGAGAATCCTTGTTCCATTTATCAGCTGAAGAAGTGCAAAAAGTAGTGATTGCTTATGAACCCATCTGGGCAATAGGCACTGGTAAAACCGCTTCCACTGAGCAGGCTCAGGAAATGCATGCGCACCTGCGTTCAGTACTGGCTGCCCAATATGGTGCTGAGGTAGCCAATGAAATATCTATCCTTTATGGCGGTAGTGTAAAGGCAAATAATGCAAAAGAGATCTTTGCTTCTCCTGATGTAGATGGTGGTCTTGTGGGAGGCGCATCATTAGTAGCTTTGGATTTTATTGAGATTATTAAGGCGCTGAAATAAGTAAATTTACTTTACCAGCTATAAGCTATATATACTGAATCCAGGCCATCAGGCCTGGCTCTTTTAATTCGGGTACTTCTGAATAGTGTTCTTTTAATAAACCGGCATCAATTTTATAGACATGCATCCAGTTGGTTTGTAGAGCACAAACCTCAGCATAGCCCAGGTCAGTGTCTTAACTGGCCTCGAGCGGAGGTTAAACCATATGTAGTAATCATTTTGATACCTGTTTATTACAGGCTATAACATAAAAGCCGTTGCTTCGTATGGCAACGGCTTTCATTTATTTTTATCAGCTTCAATTAAAATACCAGGTTGTTTAAATAAGCAGCCCCTTCTTTCACACAATCCAATGGCGCTTTTTCGTAAGCTTCCTGCTCTAAAATATAACGCTGCATGCCCAGGCTTTTTGCCTGAGCCAATATTGATTTGTAGTCGATAGAACCTTTGCCTACGATGCAGCTTTGGTTAGGCTCGCCGTCTTTAAAAGGCATGTCTTTTTTACGGTCCTTTATATGGCAGAGTTTGAATCTCCATTTATATTTTTTCATCCACTCTATTGGATCCTGCCCTGCTGTAACCACCCAATACATATCCATTTCAAAGTCTACCAATGCCGGATCCGTATTCTTCATCATAATATCCTGCGGATATTGCGTGTCCTGTATCCTGAATGAATAGTCGTGGTTGTGATAAGCAAAGCGGATCCCGTTTTTCTGGCATATCTCACCGGCTTTGTTAAAGTCGTCAGCTGCTTTTTTATAATCATCCAATCTGCGTTGTTTACCCAACCAAGGGCATATCAGGTACTTCATGCCAATAGCACCGGCTTCTGCGGCCTTTCTTTCAAAATCTTTTTTATAATCGCAATGGCTGCTCACGATAGTTAATCCCAGTGAGTCCATATACTTTTTAAAATCGGTATTCGACATGCCCCAGAACATACCGTTAGCTCCTTCATAACTCTCAATTTCTTTATAACCAAACGAGGCCAGCTTTTTTAACACACCTTTCGGGTCTTTCGGTAAATCATCACGCAGTGAATATAATTGTATACCCAGGTTTTTGATAGTGCCACGGTTACCTGCAGACTTGCCACCGGCGCCACAGGAGGCCAATGCCATACCCAGGGCTGCGCCGCCACTCATTTTTAAAAAATCTTTTCTATCCATTTTTCAAAGTTTTAATAGAATCCTTCTTAATACTATATTTTCGCTTCGTTGCAATTAACAGCTATTATTGGCCATTGACTATTGACTATTCACGCTCTTGCCTCTACACATCACAAATCTGTACCGCCTGCTCCAGCGCTTTAAAACGTTCCTGATCGGTTTTCCCTGTAGGAATGAACTCCTGTGCTACGTGGCCTTTGAAGCCTGTTTCAAGAATAGCGTTCATAATAGCAGGGTAGTATAGCTCCTGTTTGTCATTCAGCTCATGCCGGCCCGGAACGCCTGCTGTGTGGTAATGAGCAATATACTGATGATTGGCTTTAATATTGGCAATCACATTGCCTTCATCTACCTGCATGTGGTAAATGTCGTATAGCAATTTAAAGTTTTCACTGCCTAATCTTTTACAAAGTTCTGCGCCCCAGGCTGTATGATCACACATGTAATCCTTATGATCTACTTTGCTGTTCAGTAGTTCCATCACCAAAACTACTTTATGCTTTTCAGCAAGCGGCAGTATTTTTTTTAAACCTTCTACACAGTTTTTTAAACCTGTTTCGTCATCCATACCGCGCCGGTTACCGCTAAAGCAGATCAGGTTTTTATAACCCGCTTTGGCTACAAGAGGGATACCTTCTTCGTAATCTTTGATCAATCCTGCGTGAAATTCGGTTCCCGCAAAACCGTCTACCAGGCTTACTTTACCCGGTATATAGCACATGCTGCAGGTGATACCATGTTTTTGAATAGTGGGCCAGTCTTTAGGCGCCAGCAGGTCGATGGCATTAAGCCCCATTTTTTTTACGGTTACACATAATTCTTCCAGGGGCACTTTGCCAAAAGTCCACTGGCATACACTATGGTTAATATTTCCTTTTAGTTGATACATCGGTTTTTCTTCGTTCGCAAATGTAGTTAAGGGAGAGAGGCTGGCGGCAACAGAGCCGGCAGCTAATGTTTTAAGCATGTTTCTTCTGCTATGCATTTGTAGCTGTTTTTTTATCGTTTCTGAAAATTACTGCAAACAGGAAGCAAACAACGGCGGCAATGCCGGCAGGCACCAGCCAAACATGTTGCCAGAAATCGCTTACGGATGCAGATGCAAGGTCTTTATATTTATTACCTATATAACCTGCTACCCAAAAGCCAATTAATTGTCCTATTCCATAAGTGGCAAGTGTAATAAGTCCCTGTGCCGAACTTTTATACCTTTCACCGGCTTTTGCATCTGTGTAAATTTGTCCGGACACAAAGAAGAAGTCATAGCAAATACCATGAAGTGCAATTCCCAAAATCAGCATAAAGGAAAGCTCACCGGCATTTCCATAGGCAAACAGCAAATACCTTACTGCCCATGCCAGCATACCTATTAAAATAGTATTCTTAAACCCAAATCTTTTAAACAGAAACGGAATTAGTAAAAGGAACAATACTTCTGACACCTGGCCGATCGCCATTTTAGCGGTTGGATTTTCCAGGCCGACATCCGTTAGGAATACATTCGCATTAGCATAATAAAAAGCCAGGGGAATGCATATGAGAATAGAAGAAATAAAGAATACCAGGAAGTTTTTATCTTTTAATAATTGAAGCGCATCCAACCCTAATATCTGGCTGATGGAAGCTCCCTGTCCTGCTTTCTTGGGGGGCGTTTTGGGAAGCGTAAAACTAAATAGTCCTAATACCAGTGAGGCAATAGAAGCCATGAGAAATGTATTTCTCAACGTATCGTTGGTTGTATTATTTTGTTCGTTATCCCAGTGGAAAACATAGCTGATGATTAGTCCTGCCAAGATCCAGCCGATTGTTCCAAAGATCCTGATGGAAGGGAACTCCTTTTCAGGGTTTTGCATTTGTCTGAAAGATACAGAGTTTACCAGAGCCAGTGTTGGCATATATAAGATCATGTATGACAAAACATAGGGGTAAAATGCTGCAGTGTTTTCTGATTTAAACATCATATACATCAGACCTGCACCTACGAGGTGAAGTATGCCCAATATCTTTTCTGCATTAAAAAAGCGATCGGCAATCAGGCCAATAATAAAAGGTGCAATAATAGCCCCCCATGATTGGGTCGAAAACACATTGGCTTTTTCGAATTCAGTGGCATTTAAGTTCTTGGCTAAAAAGGTTCCTAAGGTTACAAACCATGCTCCCCAGATGAAGAATTCGAGAAACATCATGAAGGATAACTGTACCTTGATAGTGGGCTTCATTGCTGTATTTTTTTAATTGATCAATCTTTATGATCAGGCCAGCGGCCTGGTTAATTTTTTATAATGCCAGTTGTCTTCTTTTACGCATGTACAGGTTAAGGCCAATAAATGCTGCAATTAAAATAACCGGAATGATTAATGTGGTGTTGATGATTTCGGGTCCTGCCGCACGGTTGGCTTCACTCAAAGCCAGCTTCATTTCTTCAGTAGCCTCCGCCGAATTGTAAATCTTAATGTCGGCACCCTGAGGTAATTTCTCAGCAATATATTTATCGTAAACCCCGCCCATAAACATCATATAAATAGACACGGCGAACATACCTGCGCCTCCCATAAGGTTTAATCCTACAGCGCCGGTTTTAGGAAGGTATTCGGCCACAAACCCCAGCATGGTAGGCCAGAAATAACAAACACCGGCTCCAAATACCAGGGCCCCTACGAAAATCATATTACCGCTGGTGTTACCCAGGAGATATAAACCCAGGGTAGCCAGTATAGCAGACATTAACAATACGCCCTGTGGTGCCAGTTTTTCTACAATAGGCCCGGCAAAAGCCCGTCCTATTACCATTACACCAGTTGATACCGTTAGCACCAACAAGGCATTATCCGTTACATTTCTTAGTAAGACATCGATCCACTGCCCGGTGAATAACTCCGTAATTGCAGTTCCGAACATGCAGATGATCATAAAAATAAAAAGTGGATTGGCTAGTGATTTATACATCTCACCAGTAGATATACCGTTGGCAACTCTTTCGGTAACAGGGAAATGTTGTTTGGCGAACAAAAAACCGTAAATAAGTGCGGGAATGATCATTATAGCTACCTGAATCTGCCATCCCAGTGCAATTTTATCAAAGAAGTAGACGATAAGCGTACCCAGTACGATACCTCCGGGAAACCATAAATGAAAGTGATTGAGTTTGGTGGTTTTATTTTCGGGGAACAGGGCTGTAACTAAAGGGTTACATGCAGCCTCTACCGTTCCGTTGGCGATGCCAATAAGCAGCGTTGAAAAGAAAAGAGACCAGAACGGATTATCGAATTTGCCGGCGAAGATGGTGAGTATAATGCCGATCAAATGAAAGATGAAAGCAAAGAGTAATAGCTTCTTCATTCCAACAACATCTACTATGAGACCGCCAATAACTACTGCAAGAGGAAAACCCCAGAATGCTGTTGCGGCGATGGTGCCTAATTCGGCCTTGTCTAATCCAAAATCAACTCCCAGCTTATTTAATATGCCAGCCCGGATGCCGAATGAAAGGGAGGTTACGAGTAAGGCCAGGCAACTTGCTGTAAATAGTTGCGACCTGTTGATTGTCTTCATGCTTGCTTTCGTTATAGTTTGTCGGTAAAAGGAAAAACAATTTTATGGCTAAATGTAACATTTTAATCCATAGCAAATATATGTGTTCTGACTTTTTATTAAGTGATTATACAACAAAAGGCTCCCAGAGGGGAGCCTTAATAATAATTATATAGGAAGAAACTAATTAGATCTTAGCTAATTCAACCTTACGATCTTTGGGGTTAACAGCGCTGTAGGCCATGGCCGCCTTTACAAAATGTACAAAAATGGGCTGTGGATTCTCTACCGTACTTTTTAATTCGGGGTGGTATTGCACTCCTATAAAGAAAGGGTGGGTAGGAAGCTCGATCACTTCCACTAATCCGCTATCAGGGTTCTTACCGCTGGCCACCATGCCCGCTTTTTCAAACGCATCGAGGTATTTATTGTTAAACTCCCAACGATGCCTGTGCCTTTCAGTAATGTTTTCAGCCTCATAAATAGTATGTGCCAGGCTGCCAGGTTTTACCGAGCAGGTATAAGAACCTAATCTCATAGTACCCCCTTTTTCGGTCACCTTCTTTTGTTCTTCCATTAATGCGATAACCGGCTCCGAAGCATTTTCATCCATTTCGGTAGAATTGGCGTCTTTCAAGCCTAAAACATTCCTGGCAAATTCAATAGCTGCCATTTGCATACCCAGGCAAATTCCGAAGAAAGGCAGGCCATTTTCACGGGCATATTTCACGGCTGTTATTTTTCCTTCAATTCCTCTGAGTCCGAATCCGGGAGCTACCAGTAACCCTTCCAGCCCTGCCAGTTTTTCTTCTACATTTTCATCAGTAATATACTCGCTATGTACATTTATGATCTGTACCTGGCATTCGTTTACCGCGCCTGCATGTACAAAAGCCTCTAAGATAGATTTATAAGCATCCTGAAGTTCGAGATACTTACCGATAAGTCCAATGCGTACAACCGTTTTCGGGTATTTTAATTTATCGAGAAAAGTACGCCATTTAGAAAGTTCCGGCTCAGGATAATCTGTCATGTTCATTTTTTTCAGACAGGTCAGGTCCAGTTTTTCCCGCAACATGGCCAATGGTACTTCGTAAATGGTAGACTGGTCGGTTGCTTCGATCACAGCTTCCTGTTTTACATTACAGAATAAGGCGATCTTCCTTTTCAATTCGGGAGTTAAGGGTTTTTCCGTTCTGCACACAATAATATCCGGTCTTACTCCTTCCTGACTCAGCATTCTTACACTATGCTGCGTAGGTTTTGTTTTTAGTTCTTTTGCTGCTTTCAGGTAAGGGATATAGGTTAAGTGGATAACAACTGTATCTTCTTCGGGTAGCTCCCACTGTAATTGACGGATAGCTTCCACAAAAGGTAAGCTCTCGATGTCGCCAATAGTACCGCCGATCTCCGTAATCACAATATCATACTCGCCGGTAGTACCCAACTCCATCATACGACGCTTGATCTCATTGGTGATATGAGGTACTACCTGAACGGTTTTACCCAGGTAGGCGCCTTCTCTTTCCTTATTAATAACCGTTTGGTAAATACGGCCGGTAGTTACATTATTGGCCTGCGAGGTGAAAATATTTAAAAAACGTTCGTAGTGACCAAGGTCCAGGTCCGTTTCTGCGCCATCTTCGGTAACATAGCACTCACCGTGCTCGTAAGGGTTAAGGGTTCCCGGATCTATATTAATATATGGATCGAACTTTTGGATGGTAACCCTGAAGCCCCTTGCCTGTAACAGCTTGGCTAATGAGGCTGCGATGATTCCCTTACCTAAAGAAGATGTTACGCCACCCGTAACAAAAATATACTTGGCCATAAAAAGTTGTTTACACTCAATAAAATATTATCAAACAAGTAAAAAGGTACTTGCAGACAATGTTGTGATAAAATTTAGTATGAAAAAAGGATCTTAAACGACCAGCAGAAATACTCCGCTAAGGGAAACTTATGGAGGTCATGCAAAGATAGGAATTAGCACGGATATATTAAAATGCTTGTTAGTTGAAAGACATTACCTGTTGAAAGGACGCTCGTTGATCCAGTTAAATCCTCTGTTCATAAGCAGAAACTCGTCTTTTTTCTTTCTGTGTAAAAATATCTGTACAGAATCCGCATCCAGCTTCCCCGAGAGAGAGGTAATCCCATTTCTGTCGCTTTCGATTTTCAGCGTCTTTTTGGTGTAGGCGGGTTCACCAACCGGGGTTAGTTCAATATAATTTTCTTTTCCATATATAAATTTATACTCGTAGCTTTTCAGGCTGTCAGTCATAAACCGTATAGTGGCCGGTCTTTGGCTTCTGATATTGAGATGCTTCCATTGGGTTGAATCGGCCGAAATTGCAGGCACTTCTTTGTTATTAACTATAAATTTCTTTACCTCGTAAAATCCCAGGTAGGTAGAGGTAGCAGCATTTTCGCCGTACTCTTTATCGGCTGAAAAAGCGTAGTTTATTTTGGGAATAAGGGTAGCGGCAATAAGCAATATTTTTAAAGACAGCTTAGTGATACGCATCCATTTCTTTGATAAAACAGGCGCTTTGATCGTAGGTAACGACACGGGCTTTCCAGAAAATAAGAACAGGCATAGGCGTTTTATATCGTGTGCCAATAAAAATAACGTCATAACCACCAGCATGGTAGAAAGAATTTTTACGGGAACATCAAAAAAATAATTCACCGCCATTATATTGGCCGCTGTCATGAGGGTTATTATAGCGCCAAAAGTCATGGTTCTTCTAAAAAGCAATAAAAGAGCTGCGCACTCGGCTACACCCATAAAAATATTATAGCCCTTCGAAAACCCTAAAAAAGTCCATGCTAATCCCATAGGAGATGACTCTCCATAAGGTTGCATAAGCCGCCCAACGTGTGGAGAAGGGAATTGTAGTTTGATAATTTTTACTATTCCATAATTAAAAAGCATAAAAGCCACATAAAACCGCACCAGAACGGTTAACCAATAGTAAAGTTTTACATAGCTTTTGCGTTTCCAATCTATTGTTGACCATAAAATGGTTGCTAAAACAGCAATTGAAAAAATAATGAATAAAATTACATAGGAATAAGTATTGTCTCCGCTGCCATATCCATTTTGTTCAAATTCGTATGGAATTTTTAAAACCTGTTTGCTTATCCAGGGCACCAGCTTGCTAAACTGGTTGGATATCGGTGCCGTAAAAGATGCTACTTCCGTTGGAAAAGCGCCATTGTTGTTTAGAAGAATAAACAGAATGAAGAATACAAAAAAGAATCTGAATAAGATCTTCTCATACCAATTCCATGCAGCCGGAGGCTGTAACAAATTTGTTGGGTGCTGGTTATTCATATGTCAAGTGTTAGCGGGTAGTGTTTGTGTTTCTAATCCCTTGCAATTTTTTTATAGCTGGTAATCACACCTCGGATCAATGAAGAACTAAAGCCTCTGTGTTCCATTTCATTTAAACCTACGATCGTGCAGCCCTTTGGGGTAGTAACTTTATCAATTTCCTGCTCGGGGTGCGTATTGTTTACCAGCAACAGTTCTGCAGCGCCTTTAACTGTTTGAGCGGCAATAAGGCTGGCGGTTTTGGCATCGAACCCAATTTCTATCCCGCCCTGTATGTTCGCTCTTATGTATCGTAGTGCAAAAGCGGTTCCACAGGCTCCGAGCACAGTAGCCGCATCCATCAGTTTGTCGTCAATAACCGCAACTTTCCCCACTGTATTAAACATTTTTGTAACGAACTGCACCTGTTTGTCTGTTGCGTTTTCGTAGCTAATGCAGGTCATGCTTTCCTGGATGGCAACAGCCGTATTGGGCATAGCGCGGAACACGGGCAGCTCTACCTGGGCCATTTCCTTCAGATCGCTTACCGTTACACCTGTAATAACCGAAATTAAAACCTGTTTTTTATGGAGTACCGGCGCAATAGTCTTCATAACGCCTTCCACCTGGAAGGGCTTTACCGCAAGAATGATAACATCGCTGCCCGAAGCGGCTTTCACGTTGTCGTCAGTGATCTTAACCGTTTTCGGCAGTTCACCTTTCAGGGTAGATATGTTTCTTTTGGTAATGGTAATATCTGCCGGATTGCAGAAATCACTCTTGATTAATCCCTGTGCTATAGCGGTACCTAAGTTTCCTCCGCCAATGATGGCTATTTTTTGAGACACTGATATTTGTTTTAAAAAAAATGAATGATGCAGCGGTGTACCGATGCTATGACTTTTGTAAGGCTGGCAAATCTACAAAAGCCTGTGAAGATTACGGCATTTTCCCGTTTTAGGTTAATCTGTATGAATTGTATTCCTCCGGGCACACCCATGGGATAGTGATGTTTTGAAGAAAACTAAAATAGATTGCTCAACGCATTATTAAATTAGATAATGTTATAAAAAGTGGAGAAAACATAGTAATAATTATATTTTTTGTAATAATTACAAATATTTTTAATAAAAAAATCCCTCAAATCGTATATTTGCACTCAATTAAAACAAACTTATCACGATGTCTTTAAGAATTTCTGCACTTTCGAACATTCCGGCTACAACAGATGAGTTGGGAAAAATTACGCCAAAGATCACTACGGTATTTGGATCGCATGTATTTAACCTTAAAACTGCAAGAGAGTATTTAAGCGATGACGCTTATAAAAGTATAGTCGCTTCTATCAAATCGGGGCAGAAAATCGACAGAAACGTTGCTTCTAACATCGCTAATGGTATGCGTGCCTGGGCAGAAAGCAAAGGTGTAACTCACTTTACACACTGGTTTCAGCCACTTACAGGTACTACCGCTGAAAAGCATGATTCGTTTTTTACGCTGAAAAGCGATGGTACACCTATCGAAGAATTTGATGGCGCTGCTTTGATTCAGCAGGAGCCTGATGCATCTTCTTTCCCTAATGGTGGCCTGCGTGCTACTTTTGAAGCAAGAGGATATACTGGTTGGGACCCTTCTTCACCTCCTTTTATTATTGAAATTGGTCATGGCCGTACACTTTGTATCCCTACCATTTTTATTTCATACACTGGTGAATCTTTAGATTATAAAGCACCTTTATTGAAATCTATCGACCTGTTGAACAAAGCAGCGGTAGATGTTTGTAATTTCTTTGACAGAAATGTAACCCGTGTTAATGTTACTTTAGGCTGGGAGCAGGAATATTTCGTTATAGACGATGGTTTGTTCCGTGCAAGACCTGACCTGGTAATGTGTGGCCGTACTTTATACGGGCATAACTCAGCTAAAAACCAGCAATTAGAAGATCATTATTTCGGATCTATTCCTGAAAGAGTGTATGCTTTTATGCGTGATTTTGAAAACGAGTGCTATAAATTAGGTATTCCTTTAAGAACCCGTCACAACGAGGTGGCCCCTGCTCAGTTTGAGTGTGCGCCTATCTTCGAAGAAGCGAACCTTGCGGTTGACCACAACACTTTGTTGATGGATGTAATGAGCCGCATTTCTATCAGGCATGGCCTGCGTGTTTTATTGCACGAGAAACCATTTGCTGGTATCAACGGTAGCGGTAAGCACAACAACTGGAGCTTATCAACTGATACTGGTGTTAACTTATTAGCTCCTGGTAAAACACCAAAAACCAATTTGATGTTCCTTACATTCTTTGTAAATGCCATTAAAGCGGTTCATGATTATGCGGATGTATTGAGAGCTTCTATTGCTTCTGCGCCCAATGATCACAGGTTAGGAGCCAACGAAGCGCCTCCTGCTATTATCTCTGTATTTATTGGTGAGTACCTGACGAAGGTGTTAAACGATATTAAACAGCGTGTAAGCGGTGATATGGATGAGCAGGACGAAAGCATGCTGAAACTGGATATCCATAAAAACATCCCGGATCTTTTATTAGATAATACCGATCGTAACCGTACTTCTCCATTTGCCTTCACGGGTAACAAGTTTGAGTTCAGAGCCGTAGGTTCTACAGCCAACTGCGCAAGTCCAATGACGGTGCTGAACACGATCATGGCACAAACACTGAAAAACTTTAAATCAGATGTTGACGGCCTGATCGAAAAAGGAGAGAAGAAAGAGATCGCTATTATGCAGGTGATCAACGATTACATCGTAAGCAGCGAGAAAATTTTGTTTGAAGGTGACGGTTACAGCGAAGCATGGGAAAAAGAAGCAGAAAAAAGAGGTCTTCCTAACCTGAAAACAACTCCTTTGGCTTTGGATGCAATGGTAAATGAAAAGAATACCAAGCTGTTTGTTGAAAATGGCATCTACAGTCATTCTGAGCTGCATGCAAGACATGAGATCGAGCTGGAAAAATATATTAAGAAAGTACAGATCGAAGGTCGCATCATGGGTGAAATGGCTACCAGTATGATCCTGCCTCCGGCGATCCGCTATCAAAACCTGTTGGCTAAAAACATCAGGGGTTTGAAAGAAGCTGGTTTAACTGAAGAAGCGTATGCCAATCAAAAGCAAATCCTCGATAAGATCTCTGAGCATATCAACAAAGCCAGCGACCTGGTAGAAAAAATGATCCAGGCACGTAAAATTGCGAATGCAATCGAAGATACACGTACTAAGGCGATCGCTTATGAAAGCCAGGTAAAAGCGGCCTTCTTCGACCAGATCCGTTACCACGCTGATAAATTAGAGCTGTTGGTTGACGATAAAGAATGGTACCTGCCTAAATATCGCGAGTTATTGTTCTTACGCTAATAAGCAATTCAATGATAAGTTAAAGTCGCTGTAGCAATGCAGCGGCTTTTTTTTGTATTGTTCAAACCTCTTAGTCAGCCACATAGTCCTGCAGGTAGCCGAAATGTGGGGTTAGCTTGCCTCCCGATGCTATGGTGGCTCGTTGAATAATAGTATTTCCGCCTTTTATCAGGTCGTCCCAAACATATTTAATCAGCTGTTCTCCAAAATAGCGGCTGGCATCCCGGGGCAACTCGTTAGGTAAATTACTTACTGCCATTATATCTATGGAGTTGTCTTTATAAGGCGCCGTTTGGGCAAGGGACAATTTATCAATGCCGTAAACCGGGTCTTCAATGGTTGCGCTACCCTTATTCACCGGTATAGAGCCTGCTTTGTCATCAGAGATATCTGCAATCGTTTGAATGATGAAATCGGGTTGCGCTATATGTTCTTTCCTGAAAAGCCTTGGAATTCCTTCTTCCCAGTAAACACCGTTTAGTAAAATATCAGTCTGGCTGGCATAAGGTAAAAATTTGCTCTGGTAATTCTGGGGGTGTTCATGAAAGTCTTCACGGCTGTAATTACCGGTGATTTCATGCTCGTACAGGTCTTTACCTTTTAGTTGCGTGTATACGGGGTAGGCAAACCTTCTTTTTAAATAGTCTTCGGGTTCTACCTCGTGCAATCCCAGTAAATTCATGATCTCGATAAGGCCATGTGCTACGCGGCCACTGCCGGTTACTGCTACCTTTATATTGGGCAGTTTCAATCCAAAATAGCTATGTATTAATTCTTTGAAATTTTTTTGTTTAAAAACCCTTTCCAGGTGGTACAGGCCGGTTCTTTTGCCATAGGCCATAATGCCATTATGGGCGCCCACAATTCCTGCAAAAAAACCGAAGCCGATAATCCGTTGACCATCGTCATGCTCCAGGCACTCATAATCGATTAAGGTGACATTTTTATTTAAAATGGCTCTTAGCAGGTGGCGGTTATGGGGCTGCTTTTTGCGGGTATGAGAGAAGAACAGGTAGGTCTTATCCTCAATCAGGCTGTCAATAGCAGCTTCCTTGATACCTAAAAGAACAGAGCAGTCTTGCAGATCGTCTGATAGCACAGCGCCAGCCCGTTCATACTCTGTATCCTGGAAGCAACGTATGGCGGAAGGTTGAACAACTATAGATAAGTTGTTGTTATGAGACAGAAGCCACTTGCACTGGTCGGGTGTGAGAGCCACCCGGTTGTCGGCAGGTATCTTTTCTTCTTTGATGATGCCAATTTTAATCATATAACTTTGTAGCAAGGTTCTATGCAATTTACTTTAAAGATTTTTGAATGACTGTATTAAAAAATATAGGGAAATGGATACTGAAGGTTCTTATACCCAGGAAAAGCTGCTGTAAATAGGGGAGTAAAATAATACTTTGTAACAGGGTGTATTTTTGATGATTATTTCGTAATATTGCACCCCGTTTCAAAGAGAAGCCCAGATGGCGGAATTGGTAGACGCGCTAGACTCAAAATCTTGTTTCGGCAACGGAGTGCAGGTTCGATTCCTGTTCTGGGCACAACACCCCGCAATTAGCGGGGTTTTTTTATGCCATGAAACGTTGTGCTGACAAAGCTTATCCTATATTGTTGGATTTTTGGTTTCCCTTCAGAAAACTTTGGTTTGAGAGGATTTTTCACGCAAACTTTCCAAGGCAATGCGAACCTGTCAGCAGATCATAAAAGAGAGCGTATTCTTTAATACATATTTCAAATAACATTGGGAACCTTGGGCTGACTGTAATGAATGATCTTTAGGGTATTTTAAGAAAAAGGTCGCCTGACGGAATAACATCACCCACTACAATGACGGTATTTGGAACTCCCTGCCTGTGTTTTCAATTATAACGGTAATTGCAAACCTATGACAAATGTATCTAACCACCTTAACGTGAATTACTTTTTAGCTAAACATGCTATATTGATCAATACCATAACCTCAATAATATACTACCGGCTTCAATAATGAATTTTCTGCTGACTTAAATATAATGAAGACCATGTCGGGATTGTTGAAGTTCTCTGATGGACTTTACACCAACAGGTATTTGGACTTCCGGGCAATAAAAAACAATCGTAATTAGTTCATTTTTGCTTCATACTTTTTAAATCAGTAAAAATGAGCAAAACAATTTTAATTACAGGAGCAGCAAGCGGTTTTGGAAAAATTGCTGCATTTGACTTAGCTAAAAAGGGGTACAAAGTAATTGCCACTACACAGGTTTACCCCCAGGTAAGCGACCTGATGCGGGAATCAAAAGAATCAGGAGTTGAGTTGACCGTTGATAAGCTAGATGTAACCAATACCCGTGATATTGAGTATATCATAGGCAAATATGACATTGATATTCTCATTAGTAATGCAGGAATAATGGAGGGTGGACCTATTGCCGAACAACCTCTGGAGTTAATCCGTTCAATGTTTGACGTGAATGTATTTGGCGGTTTGCAATTATCGCAGGGCTTTATAAAAAAATGGATTGAGCAAAAAAAGCCGGCGAAAATTGTATTTACAACATCTATGGGCGCACTTTGGACAGTTCCTTACGTGGCAGCTTATTGTGCGTCAAAGCATGCAATGGAGTCGATTGCCGAAGGTCTTAAAACAGAATTGGCAGCATTCAATATTAAAATCGCTACCTGTAATCCGGGAGTGTTTGGTACAGGATTCAATGACCGTGGCGTTGACTCTATTTTTCGCTGGTATAATCCTGAGAAAAATTTTACGCCTCCAACAGCTTTTGAAGATGCAGCCGAATCATTGAAAAATCAGCTAGACCCTCAGTCAATGGCAGATACAATTGTAAATGTGGCATTGGATGGAAATTCAAATTTCAGAAATGTACATCCAAAAGAGACAGAAGATTTTATAAAACAGCTACAAGCAGACGCCTGGACAGTAAAAAGCTAAATCATTTTGTGAGAGCACAGGCTAATATCTGTGCTTCCTTTTTCTCCAACAAAAACCCAAATAATATGAATATTACATATGATGAAACACAAAAAGCGATGAATGCTTCTATTGAAAAAGCAAGAGAATTGAATATTCCCGTAAGCATCGCAGTAGTTGATACCGGGGGGCATTTAATGAATCTTGCAAGACTGGATAGTGTGTATGGTGTGTTAGACTTTGCAGTAAAGAAAGCAAAAACGGCTATAATGTTTGGTGTAGACAGCGATGTTATGGGATCCATTATTGCAGTTGCCGGACTGCATAGTTGCGGTATGTTGAATGCGAACGGAGGACTATTGACTATTGCAGGGGGCATGGTAATTAAAAATAACAAAGGCAAAATTGTCGGCGCTATTGGTTCTTCCGGAGGAACACCAGAACAAGACAAAGAAATTGCAGAAGCCGGAGCAAAAGCTCTTTCTTGATTTTTTTAAGACCTTTGTTAAATGGAACAAAACAGTGAAATCATATTTGACAAATTAGTCTATTCTTGCGCTTTTGAAAAATACAGGGGATACGAAGAGTTTATACCAGAACATTTTTTAGGATTTCAGCTATCAGGTGAAACCCATGCATTTGGTGTAGAAGGCAATATGGTTATCGGGGAAAATACAGTAGTATTGGTCAGGAGAAATCAATTGATACGAACTATAAAATATCCGTCTAAATCGGGAAAGTACCAGTTTGTGTCCATCACACTGGATCGGGAAATACTACGGCAGTATGCTCTTGAACATAAGATCGTATTGGACAACCGGCCGGAAATAAAGCAAAAAGTGTTTTTTGAACCCGACGACTTTCTCATTGCCTATTTTCTTTCACTCGGCCCTTATATAAACAAAACTAAAGAAGCAACGCCTAAACTGGCAAATTTAAAAATCAGGGAAGCTATTGAGCTATTGCTTCAAAGCAACCCTGATTTAAAGCAAATTCTGTTTGACTTTTCAGAGCCATATAAAATAGATTTGGAAGAATTCATGAATCAAAATTATATGTTTAATGTTTCGGTGGAAGCATTCGCAAAGCTAACCGGAAGAAGTGTATCTGGCTTCAAACGCGACTTTGCAAAGGTATTCGATAATACGCCTAAACAATGGTTAAGAGATAAACGATTGAACGAGGCAATGTATCTGATTAAACAAAAGAAAGAAAAACCCGCTGATTTTTATCTGGACCTGGGCTTTGAAAATCTGTCTCATTTCTATTATACGTTTAAACAGAAATTTGGGGTAACAACTACTGAAATTTAAAATACTTTTTAAAAAAAGCAAGCTTCATTATAGCCGGTCAGCATAGTGATAAGGCATCCTGGCTAAAAATCTAAAGCAATTCCTTATGTTTAATCAGGTAGTCAAGTGCTTCTTTTACTGCAACCTCTGCATTCTTGGGATTAAAACCTAGCTCTTCCCTTGATTTGGAGATATCAAAGTTTTGCTGTAATCCTGAAAACATAGCGATGTCTTTAGTAGTGAGAACAGGCGGTTTCCCACTAATCTTTGCTGAAAACTCCATTAATCCTGCAATCGCATATAATATAAATTTAGGTACTGTACCGGGAATCTTAAGTTTTAATCCGGGATATAGTTTTTGAGCAAGTATAGTTGTGTCTGTAATGGTAATACACTTTTCGTTTGCAAGAATGTACCGTTCTCCCGGGCGACCCTTTTGAGCGGCAAGATAGCAGCCTTCAGCTACATCTTTTACATCCACCCAATTGAGTGTTATCTTAGTATCCATCGGAATTTTCTTGTTTAGTATCAGCCTTAATACGCCATAAGATACATTCAGAGGTAAAAGTGCTTCACCTCCTATCATTGCTCCCGGCATAACTGAAACTAATTCTATTCCCAATTCTTTGGCTAACCGGAAAGCCAGCCTTTCTCCATCGTTTTTCGAATTATAATACATGTCCCTGCGATCAGGATTGTAGCCGTTACTTTCTTTTGTAGGAAGGTGGGTGTAATCCAATGCTGCGATGGAGCTTACATAAATGATTCTTTTGACCCCGGCTTCTGCTGCAGCTTCCATGGTGTTGCGGGTTCCCTGCATATTCACATCATAGATCTCTTTTTTCGGATTTTTAGCCCATAATTTAAACGCTGCACCCACTGCATAAAATGTATCAACACCTTGCAATGCCTTTACAAAAGAAGATTTATCTGTAATGTCTGCCTGAACCACTTCGCAATCAAGATCTTTGAGACCATCCGGGTTTTGTATGTTTCGAACAGAGGCCCGCACCCGGAATCCTTTTTTTATTAGCAGTCTTACAAGGTTATTTCCCAAATGTCCGTTTGCTCCGGACACCAGCACTAAATTTTTATTTGTCATATCCATTGATTTAAAATGAGAAAGCAAAGTTCAATCTTGCTCATTCAAAACCACTTCACAAATGTTACCAAATAATTTGTTTTCGGATACGACTCAAACTTTTAGGATTCATCCCGAGGAAAGAAGCAATGTATTGCATAGGTACATTGTGAAGTATTTCCGGGTGATTGTTCATCAGTTTTAAATAACGCTGCTCAGTACTAAGCGTAGCGAGCTCTTTAGAACGTTTTTCATTATAAGACAGCGATTGCTGAAATATCAAAATACTGAAATCTTTGAAGGCCGGGCTTTCCCGGATCAGTAAATCAAGATCTGTTTTCGTGATGCGTAAGAGCTCACATTCGGTAATACACTCCAGATTCTCATCTGATTTGCTCTGACCTGTGAAATGATTATAGGAGGTAATGAAACCCGGAGGGCAATTGATATGAGTAGTCTGTTCATCTCCCTTATCATTGTAATGGAACAAGCGAACAAAGCCGGAAACAATGAAATAAAGATAAGCCGGAATTTTTCCCTCTTCTTCGATGATCCTGTTTTTAGGATATCGAATAGGTTCAAAATATTGCAGGCACAAATTTCTTTCCTGGTCAGAAGGTTTCACATTTTGTACAATAAGCTGAATGAGTTGATTGTGCATACTGCAAATGTAGAAAACATAGCTCCTGGAATAAAGCGTTATTTACTTTCATTCCGATCTGCCCAAAATCATACAGCCGTATCATTAGTTTTAAGCTTGTTGAGGCTGCAGGCCAAATGGTGTTGTTCCAGGTTTAGAGGGCTAACACTTTTTTTTGTTTCCCATAACATTGTGACCTGGCTTACAGGTAGCCTGAACTATTATCATTTGGACTTTTACAATGGAAACTGGTTTTTAGCCATATTGGGTTTGACGCATTTGTCATGAAATTAAATTGAAATCGTGTTGTGGTATTGGCATAGGTTATAGCTTCAAATTATCTTGCATTTATAAAGACTCAGTTCTAAGAATACAGTTGAGATGACTAATGCCAATGTCGATTCCTTCCCGGAATGGGTGAGTCGGCCTGGCAAATCAAGCCAGCACCACGCCAAAAGAGTTGCCATCAGGATCCGATAAAACGACGTGATCTGCGCCAGCTTCATATTTCAAGCCTTTGAGCTTCGTAGCTCCTAACATCACTAACCTTTCTACTTCAGCCTGCTGATCATCGGTTATCAGGTCTATGTGGTGTCGTTTCGCTTCTTCGGAACTAACCAGCTTAAGAGATAACTGCATGCCATGGCCTTCCTTTGGAACAAGTATTGCAAAATCTTCGTCAGGCTCCCTTTTTAGTTTATATTGTAAAGCCTGGCTCCAAAATGCTATAGCTCTTTGTAAGTTTTTTACTCCCCATACAATCGATAAAATTCTTAGTGACATAAATTCTTTCATTTTTTAGCCTAAGTTCAATATGAATACTGTTCAATACCATTTTACCTTTAAGTAATAAAGTTTAGTTTGTCGATACGGACCGTTCAAACAAGCCAGGGTAAAATAAGACAAACCCTTCCTCATCTACCCGGATATCTGCTCTAAAATCGTCATAAACATTTTCATACCTGTATGTAGCTTCAGATATTTTGGAATACCTCTGCCGGGTGGGCTTTATCTCTCCTTCCAGGATATCAATGTAGATTACTGTAATTTCCTGTTCCCCGCCAACAGCCATATCCAGGTTATTGATAGGCAAAGTATTCGTGAACGGCGATAAGCTTATATCAATAAAGCTAAAATCAATAAAACGTGTATCCGGCTCTCCGTTTATAATCCAGCTGCTATTTTCTTTTGTACCGCTAATTTCTTGTACCCTGCCATTTACTTCAGATATGATATGGAAGGTTGTGACCGTCCAATCTTTTGTTATTTCTGCCCTGTACCTGACAATATAATCGCTTTCCTGAAACGAGCCAATTATGCCTGACTCAACTTGAATTGTTTCCTGGCTTTCGGAAATTTGTAAATGTTCCATCGAATTGTAGAGAATGCCTTTCCAGATTAATGATTTCATTTATTATAAGTTTCCGGTTAGTAACTTGTAACAAATTTCACACCATAAGCATGTCGCTATTGAAACAGCTACCGTTCTTAAAAAAGCTTTATTTCAGATTGACTTGATTAAGACTTTTTCAGATCGGGCATTCATGTTCGCCTTAGCTACTGCAGCACCAAAACATCAGGCAATTTAGTTTTTCTCCTATTCCCCAATTCGGATACATCATTTCCCATTTTGGCTACAGGCATTTCTGCACCCTTGCTGAACTTTGTTCTATAAATTTAAAATCAAGGAAATGCAGAAAGAAACAAAGAAAGTTGCACTGGTAACAGGAGCAAATACAGGTGTAGGTTTCCAGATTGCCAGGGCGTTAGCTGGTAACGGCTATACCGTTTACGTTGGCGCCAGAAATCCGGACAAAGGAGCAATTGCCGCAAAGGAAATAGGAGACCAGTCAAAGGCCATTCAATTGGATATCACGGATACTGGTTCAATTGAGGCGGCAGTAACGCAAGTACAAAGCGAAGTAGGTTATCTTACATTGCTGGTTAATAACGCAGCTATCTCGAACGCTGGAAAACCGGGCCGAACAATGGAAGAGGTTCTTGGTGCTCAACGTGCCAGCATTGCACCTATCGATGAGATGAAAGCAGTTTGGGACACAAACGTGTTTGGAACGCTTGCTGTGACACAAGCCTTTCTCCCGCTATTACGCAAAACAGAGGCAGCAAGAATTGTCACAGTTTCAAGCGCATTAGGGTCACTTACTTTAAATGCCAACCCGGCTAATCCCTATCGCTCTGCATTCGACGCCGTTTATGGTGCGTCTAAAACTGCACTCAACGGCGTTTTTCTTTCACTGGCCAACGAGTTACAAAATGAAAATATCAAAGTACATTTAGTAAGCCCTGGTTTTACAGCTACGGCCCTTAATAATTTCCAGGGAACCGACACGGTAGAGGAAGGATCTGTTGAGCCTATAAGGGTAGCCTTAGCAGAAGACCTGTCTACAGGAAGCTTTACAGGACCCGCGCACTATGCAGGTACAGACAATATAATTCCCTGGTAACATAATAGCGGTCAATGACCCGGGGCAGGAAAATAGCCCCGGGTTTTAGTATATTTATAAGATGAAAAATAAGGACGATAATCTCATACGGTTTATATCGATATCGGAAACCCACAAGGCGTTTGGCCTGCCCAAACCGCAACATCCCCTGATCAGCCTTGTCCATTTCAATGAGCAAAATCCCTTTAATTCAAGTATGGCTCCGATCTACGATCTGCTTAGCTTCTATAAAATCACTTTCATTACGCATAACAACGGAAGATTGAAGTACGGACGGGCTTATTACGATTATAATGAAGGCAGCATGCTTTTCTTAGCGCCGAACCAATTAGTTGGCAGTACGGAGTATAATAGCAAAACATATTGTTACATTTTGCTAATCCATCCCGATTTTTTGCTGGGCTACCCTTTGGCCAATAAGATCAAACAATATGGTTACTTTGCTTATTCATCTAATGAAGCATTACATTTATCCGACGCAGAAAGAGGTACTATCCTTTCTGTTTTTAGGAATATGGAAGAAGAGCTCAATAGCCGTGTTGATGAATTCAGCCAGGAAGTTATGATCGCTCAGATTGAATTGCTGTTGAGTTATGTTAACCGCTTTTATAAACGCCAGTTTATTACACGAAAAGTGGCCAACGATGATATCCTGGTGAAAACAGAAGCCATTCTGGACAATTACCTCAATAGCAACCAGGCTATACATCAAGGAGTGCCTACTGTCAAATTCCTCTCCGACCAGCTAAATCTTTCACCCGGTTACCTGGGCGATTTGCTTCGTTCGCTCATCGGCCAGAATGCGCAGCAATATATCCATGAAAAATTGATTGAGAAAGCAAAGCAGCGGCTGAGCACAACGCGGTTAAGTGTTGCCGAAATTGCCTATGAGCTTGGTTTTGAACATTCGCAAAGTTTTAGCAAGCTTTTTAAGAATAAAACAAATCAATCTCCCCTGGAGTTTAGAGCCTCGTTCAACTAAATTATGAACGTCATTCAATAAGGTATACGAGACAGTATTTCGTATTCGCCGCTTTTGCGATCCCGATATTTTGTGCCAGGAATTACCTTGAATTACTTCGATACCCGGAGAATTTTACTCACATGACTTTCATCTGTGAGGCCAAAATCGCTTGCGATCTGTTTAAGACTGTAATTGCCACCACCTATTCGTTGCCTGATAATGTTATAGCGGTAATCGCTGATATACTGTCGCAAGGTTATGCCGGTACTCCTTTTAAAATAGGGCCCGATGTAGTCTGGTGATACATTAAAATGACCGGCCATTACCACAGCCTTCAAGAGGTCTGGATAATAGATGTTTTTGTGAATATAGCAAAAGACGGCCTGCATATCCTTATGTCGCGGGCCGGCAGGTTTCAGTTCAGGCATATTACGCTGAAGAATAGCTGCCAATGACAGTACCTGCATCCAGATGAGCTGATCGTTGGCGAAACTGTCTGCCTTCAGGGAGAGGACCACATTGAAGATCCTGTCAACGATTATGCTGTCCCGGGTTGATAGCTTAAACCCGGCGAAATGTGTTTCGCGGCTCTTGACAAGATATTCCAGGTGCTGCACACCGTCCCTGATCTGCCCACCGGCACGATGCATATACTGGTCCGTGAATTTAAGGTAAATAAAATATGTCGGTTGCTCAATCTCGAAGCGGTGCGTTTCTTCGGGCCCGATTAAAAAAATATCGCCGGAGTCATAGGGAAATGTTACCCCATTAATAACATGCACGCCCTTTCCTGCTTTGATGTATATCAGCTCATAATGATTATGGTTGTGGAGCGGATGCTGCCATTTGTTGGCCGTAAAATCGGCTATGAGGAGAGGTTCGTACTGACGATAACGTTTCATGTTAGAAATATACAAAAAACTCACGGATTATTACCGGGGTCGACATGGTATTAGCAGGAACTTTGCAAAATAAATAGCAAACGGATAGCCAGCCAGGGTAAAATGTCAGACAAAGATTAGGCAACCTTTTCCTTGTTGATACGCTGGCTCCGAAAAGAAAAAATAAATAAAGTAAATCATGAATACAGCACTTGTGGTCGGCGCAAATGGCGTTATAGGGACCAATCTGATTAATCACTTGCAAAGCCTGGGTACATGGAATATCATCGGCCTGTCCCGCCGCGGCGGAACGAACAGCAAAGCACTATCCTATATTTCTGTTGATCTTCTTGATAAAGATGATTGTATAGCAAAACTAGGTGCACTATCCGGTATCACACATATATTCTATACTGCTTATCAGGACCGGCCTACCTGGGCGGAGCTTGTTGCACCTAATCTGGCAATGCTTTTTAATGTACTTAATGCAATTGAACCAGTAGCCAATTTACAGCATGTCAGCCTGATGCAGGGATATAAAGTATACGGTGCCCATTACGGACAGTTTAAAACACCTGCCAAAGAAAGCGATGACCAGCTAATCTCTACAGAGTTCAATCTTGAGCAGCAATACTTTCTTGAAAAGCGGCAGATAGGGAAAGATTGGTCATGGTCTGCCATCCGGCCCTCGGTAGTTGGCGGAACAGCGACCGGCAACCCTATGAACCTGGCCATGGCTATCGCTGTGTATGCAAGCCTTTCCAAAGAACTTGGGATTCCATTGCGTTTCCCGGGTAAGCCGGGTGCCTATGATAAATTGCTTGAAATGACCGACGCAGGCCTGCTGGCCCAAGCTACTGTATGGGCTGCGACTTCGCCCCAATGCGCCAACCAGGCATTCAATATCAGTAATGGCGACCTTTTTAGATGGAATGACCTCTGGCCGAAGATAGCAGCCTACTTTGATATGCCGGCAGCATTCCCACTACAGCTGTCATTAACCCAGGTAATGGCTGATAAAGAAGCTGTTTATGAGGCTATGCAAGACAGGTATGGTTTAGAAAAATATCCCTATAGGGAATTATCGTCCTGGACTTTCGCCGACTCAGTGTTTTCATGGGATTATGATTTTTTGGGAGACGGTAGTAAAGCCAGGCGCTTTGGGTTCCACGAATTTGTTGATACCGAGAAAATGTTCTTTAGACTGTTTGATGAAATGCGAATAAAGAGAATTATTCCTTAATGGTTGTATGTAGGGCATCGTTTATCCCTCCGCGTTTCAAACTAATCCACAATTTAAGCGCTTTACCGTAAGATATCTTTAAAAAAACATTCAGATATTGAACAAATTGTAAAAAATATGGCGTTATCTATTACGGGTTATATTGAACGTAAAGTAAACACTATGTTGAAATGATGCAATAGCTACCAGGCAAAACTGCAGTGGCCGCGCCACTGCAGTTTCCATTAGATCTGCTCTGCTGCTTTTACAGTAGCTCACCCATCCCAAATACCGTCAATCCTTTGGCAAATTGATCGGCTACCGCCTGGTTGGCAGCTTCGATATATTGGCCGGTGATAGGATCAACCACGGTGCGCAATGGCCGGGCGCCTTTCGGGGTGTCGATCAGCTTTACTATGGCGTCGGCAACCTCCTGTGGGTTAGGATTTTTAGCCTGCATCTCTCCGCCCAATGCGGCTACCATTTTGTTGGGTATATGAGCAATGGCGCCATACCCTTCAAACACGCCCTGATCAGACGCAGGATAGTTCTTTTGCTGCATTTCGGTAGGGAAAGCGCCTGGCTCCACAATCGCCACATCAATACCTAAACGTTTTACTTCGTAATGCAGGCCCTCACTTATTCCTTCCAGTGCAAATTTGGAGGCTGCATAAATGGTAGCGAACGGGAAAGATACCCGCCCAAAGCCGCTGGTCACGTTAATGATCAGTCCTTCGGCCTGCTTGCGCATAACAGGCAACACTTGTTTGATTAGTCGCCAGGGGGCATAAACATTGATGTCAAAAGTAGTGTGCACATCGGCCGTGGTAAAGCTCTCGGCCACACCCGTCATACCGTAGCCGGCGTTATTCACCAGCACATCAATAGTGCCTTCTTTGGCCAAAATGGTTTGGACGGCTTGCTTTACACTTTCGTCGTCGGTCAGGGAAACATCCAAAACGGTTACGTTCTCTAGGGCCGCAAGGGCCTGGGCTTTATCCGCATTACGGCCCTGGGTATCGCGCATTGTGGCGTATACCTGGTGTCCTAATGTGGCCACGCTGTGGGCCGTAAGCCAGCCAAAACCACTATTTGTTCCGGTTATCAATACAATCTTTTTGCTCATCTTTTTTTAATTGTTTTTAATGAATAAGCAAAGGTTGAACATGGCAGCCGCAAAACATTTACCAAATGGTAAAAAGCGTTGCTAGCGAATATTGCTGCGTATGCGGCTGAGCGATTGTTGGGTGATACCGAGGTAGGAGGCTATGTACGAAAGTGGGATGCGATTGATCAGGTTAGGGAAGCCCTCAATGAATGACAGGTAACGCGTGGTGGCATCTTCAGAAACCAAAGGGCTGCGTCGCTCCATAGCCAGCGTAAGGCATTTTTTTACCATGTTGGCTTTCATCATTTCCCAGCCCACAATAGTGTTGGATATATCATCCCAATCCTTTTTGTTAAAAACAAGTACTTTACAGTCAGTAACAGCCTGTACATATTCCGAAGCCGCGATCTGTGATTCGAACTTTTCATTATCTACCACAAAGTTGCCCTCGTCCACAAAATAATTAGTGATCTCTTCGCCCTTGTTGTTATAATAGCAAAAGCGGAATACGCCTTCTAACACGAACGCCACATACCGGGGCACCTTTCCCGCTTCCGACAGGTAGTCGTCTTTTTTGAATTCAAGTGTTTCAACCTTACTCAACAAAAACTCGATTTGCTGTTTGTTCAGGTCTCCAAATTGCAGGATGAGATTTACCAATGCCTCCATTACCTAAAGATAGTTTACAGTTCGGGTCATTCATTTACCATATGGTAAAAAATAAAAATAACCTTTTCAAATTGTAGCAGACCAGAACTATGATACGGCTTTAATTAAATTAGTTTGCCATTTTTGGGGTAGCCTTGTCAGTTAAATCCCGCCCTGAACTCCAGCGGGCTTTGATTCGTTTTGCTTTTAAACAATTTGCTGAAGCTTTGCGGATGTTCAAAGCCCAGCTCATAGGCAATTTCAGAAACGGATAAGCTTGTTGTAGATAGCTTTTCCTTGGCTTTATCAATGAGCTTTTCGTGGATGTATTGCTGGGTGCTTTGACCGGTAAGTGTTTTAAGCAGTCCGCGCAGGTAGCTTTGTGAAATGTTGAGCTGGCCTGAAATATACTGCACGGTGGGCAGCCCTTTGGAGCATAAGGCTTCATCGCCAAAATAAGCATTCATAAGCTGCTCCAGCCTGTCGAGTACCTGGTGATTGCTTTTCTTGCGGGTGAGGAACTGCCGTTGATAAAAACGTTCTGCATAGTTCAGCAAGGTTTCCAGGTG
The DNA here is from genome assembly GCF_050309965.1 of Paraniabella aurantiaca. NCBI lineage: Bacteria > Pseudomonadati > Bacteroidota > Chitinophagia > Chitinophagales > Chitinophagaceae > Paraniabella > Paraniabella aurantiaca. The sequence continues at coordinate 1,466,530 of NZ_JBLOSY010000002.1, forward strand.
CGAGATCAGTATGTCCTGGCTGAACCGGTCCATATTGGTATGATACTCTGTCTTCAGGTTATCAATGATACTATTGATGATCGTTTCTTCTTTGTCGGACAAGAAAAGCGCTTCATGAACGGCGTAGTCAAAAAACTCATACTGCTTTATCTTTTTAGCAAGCGTTGTTCCCCACAGAAGATCGGGATGTATCAGCAATATCCACCCTGAGAGATCATCGCCGGGACCTGGGCCGGCACCGCGTAAGACCTGTTTGGGCGCTACGAAATACATCATCCCTTCATCAAAGTCGTAAGTCTGCTGCCCGTAAAAAAGCTTATTGGAGAATCCTCTTTTTAAGGAGATATAATAAAAATCGAACATAGCGTTCATCTCCGCCATTCCTTCAGGCATTTGTAAGTCAGCATAATTAACTACGCTGATCAGGGGATGCTCCGGTTTGGGCAGGCCGAGGATACGATGCCCGTCGGTGATGGACTTTACTTTTAATGGCGCTGACATACAACAAATTTAATTTTTAAAAGGGTATTTCAACCAGATCATTATGAACGGGATCATTAGAAAAGGAATTTCCATTACAACCATTTTTATATTACCCGTGCGCATCGCCAATGTCATGATCAACACAATGGACATTGCATTCAATACATTTCCCCAGAAGAACGACTTTGGAAACAACAGCAATATGCCTGTCAATATGGTCAGGGTACCCATAAAGGGTGTCATCCCTTCGCTGATGCCCAGCTCGGTCATTATTTTTAAAGACTGCGGATTGCTTTTGTAATTGAACGTATCCCAGCCATGTTTGAAACTGAGTGCTACCGAAACGATCAGAAGGACGAGGGAAGCGATATTTTTTATCATTTTAAAATGTTGTTATTAAAGAAGTAGCCTGATGAGATGGCAACCAGAACACCAGCTGCTGCACTGGTCAAAGCTTCGGGGCTTTATCTGGAAAACGTTTTTGGGGTGAGATACAAGGAAAGGCCAATGGGCGGGATAGCATGAGAAAAAAATGACTTTTCATCTCTGTTATTTTTGATTGTTAGTATGTAATGTTTTGAACTTTTTGAACTCCCTGTGCCCGAACCTGATAAGGGCATTGGGCATGATCCTGCTGGCCATTTTTATAACACCTATTAAGAATGGCCTGAGCTCCTTCTTGTCGTTTAAAAGTCGTTTAATAGCAATGCGCACCATCTTATCTGCATCCATCATTTGCTTCGGGTTTACCGGCATTACCCAGTCGTTTTGAAGATTGGTATTAACACCGGGCGGTATCATTTCAAACACTTTTACAACGGTATCTTCCAACTGCAAACGCAAAGCCTGCGTATAAGCGTGAACACCTGCTTTTGTAGCACTGTAAACCGGAGCAACAGTGTAGGGCATAAAGGCAATGCCCGAAGAAACATTTATGATGGCAGCTGATTTTTGATTTTTTAAATGGGGTAAGAACTGATGTACCATCCGGATGGTACCGGAAAGGTTGGTGGCAATTTCGCGGTTGATATTTTCCAGGTCCAGGGTGGTATCCTGCAGATCTATCAGCCGCATCAATCCGGCGTTGTTGATGAGAATGTTCAAATCGGGGAATCGGCTGGTGACATCTTTATAAAGTTGTTCGATATCCTGTGGATGGCTTACATCGCTTTGAAAGGTATGTATCCCTGGAAATTTTCTTTTTGTTTCGCTTAAAGCATTGATGTTGCGTCCCGTAACAATAATACGTGCTCCTTGTTCTGTTAGCTGTTTTACCAATTCAAGTCCGATTCCGCTGGTGCCGCCGGTGATCAGGACGGTGCTGTTTTTTAGTTGCATATGATTTCTTTTTTGTTGATACAAAGGTGTATCCCTATCCCCAAAGACATGTAGCTAAAACGACTTTTAATGTAGCCGAAAGTGAAATAACGTTATTGGAAATGTATGTTTATACGATTAGGATAGAGGTATACTAGCAGTTGCTCTTACGCCACCTTTTTTTTACATATTTATCGGGGAACAGCTGAAGGCTTTTTTATTATATTATCGCCTGCTTTTTTGTAGTCCGGCTTTTAAAAGATCAACAGCCTGTTTTAGTTCGTCTTCATTCATCGATGCAAAACCAAACCGAAATGCGTTCTCTTTTTCATCCCATCGCGTAATTTCAAGCCGTGTGCTGCGTACGAGTTTTTTAATAGAAAAATCAGGGATTAGTTTGATCCAAATGGCCATTCCACCGGTAGGGAGGGTATAAGAAAGGTACCTGCCCAGGGTTTCCTTTAGCAAAGCATCCAGAAAGTCCCTGCGTTGGTGATAGCATTTTTTTGCTTTTTTTAAATGCCGGTTGAGCTCACCCTCTTTTATTAATGTAGCCAATGCATTTTGCATATAGCCATCGCCACCTACATCTATTATTTTCCTGAATGCAGTGCATTGCTCAATAAAGTTTTTTGGCGCTACCATAAAACCAATACGCAAAGCCGGATCTAACATCTTGGAAAAGGAGCCGATATATATGACGTTTCCCTGATGGTTGCCACTTGCCAAAGGCAGGTACGGTGAACTTGTATAATGATAGTCATAGTCGTAATCATCTTCAATAATTGTAAACGAAAATTGTTTGGAGAGCTCCAGTAATTTTACCCGCCTTTCTACACTAAGTGTTACCGTGGTGGGATAATGATGATGTGGAATTACGTAAATGGCATCAATTTTCCTGCGCTTACATATCTTTTCGATAGCATCAGTATCTATACCTTTTTCATCAACCGTTACTTCTATTATCCTTGCCCCCGTTTCCTCAAAGGTTTTATTAGCAACAGGATAATTAGGTTTGCCTACGATGATGGTGGTTGCAGCGTTTAAAAGTAGTTGAGCTGTTAAGTAGATGCTCATCTGTGCACCGTGCGTAATCAAAAGGTTAGCTACAGAAATGTTCAGCCCTCTTGTTACTGACAGATACCTTACCATTTCCTCGCGGAGTTTCAATGTACCCTGTGCTGTTCCTGTGTTAGCATTCCTGATAGTATGCTTTCTTGATGTGAGTGAGCGGTAGGTTCTTAATAAACTATCTATTGGCGATAGCCTTACGTCGGGGCAGCCGTCATTAATAATAATAAGAGGTGCGTCCATCACTTTATCATCACCAACAGTTTTCTCAATCATTCTAAAAGGCCTGCTAAACCGTTTTTCGTACGGGAGTTCGGTTTGGGTGTGGCTCCATTTTCTCGGCTTGAGTACAGGGATATTTTCGGAAACCTTTACGTATTTTCTTGGTATAACTGTAATCCAGTCTTGTTTGTCCAGTTCCTCATATCCGGCAATCACGGTCTTTCGATGCACACCCAGTATCCTTGCTAATTCCCGGCTACCTGGTAAATGCGTTCCTGCTTTTAAAGTACCATTTTTAACGGCAGTAGATATTGAAATAGCAATCTGCCTGTAGACTGGAACTTTGCTTTCTTTTTCAATCTGTATGATGTGTTCGTAAGGAAACATACTGGACTACCTTTTATGTGCAATTTGGACTACAAAGGTAGTCCTACTGCAAGGTATCTTTGTGCTCTAACATTAAAATATATAAGTAATGGATTACAACATCAAAAAAGCCGGCTTGAAAGAGCTGGATGAAACAGCTGAGTTATTTAACCGCTATCGGGTTTTTTACCGTCAGGCCGATGATTACGAGAAGTGTAAAAAGTTTATAAATGAGAGGTTGCATAACGACCAGTCACACATTTTTGTTGTATACGCAGGCGGCCAAGCAGTCGGGTTTGTGCAGTTATATAAATTGTATCATTACATTAAGCTGGAGAAACAATGGCTGCTAAGCGACTTGTTTGTACATCCTGATTATAGGGGTAACGGACTTTCAGTGGCGTTGATAGACCGTGCAAAGGAATGGTGTGATGAAACCGGAGCCTGCGGCCTGATGCTTGAAACAGAAAAGACAAACGACGTCGGCAATAGTTTGTACCCACGTTGCGGTTTCCAGTACGATGGTGCGCACAATTATTACTATTGGTGGAAGTAGAGGGAAGGCGGACTCAATTGATCCGCCTTTTTTAACAGAGTTAAACTGCCTCATGAGTTGGGCCTGATCCAAAGGTAGTTTATGTCCTGACTCAGGAGATACTGCTACCTAAAGTAATATCAGTACAACGATGTGTAAAAAGATTGAACACATGGTATATATAATTAGTCACATGCTTTAATAACTGAATTAAGAAATAATCAACTTGAAACAATATAGTCTACGATTGCTTCAGAATGAATTTTAGTGGTGTCAAAAACCGGGATGGCTACATCTGCCTGGTTGATAAGCATGGGAATTTCGGTACAGCCCAAAATAATGCACTCAGCGCCTCTGTCTGCCAGTTCTTTTACAATAGTAATATACTTCGCTTTGGTCTCAGGGTTGACGAAGCCAATACCCAATTCTTCCTTTACAGTATATTGGATATAGTCCCTGGTTTCGGGAGCTTCCGGTATCAGGATCTCCAGCCCGTATTCCCCCAGCTTATCCCTGTAAAAGTCCATTTCCATTGTAAACTTTGTGCCTAATAGTCCTGCCTTTTTATACCCGCATTTCTTTACGGCCTTTGCTGTTTCTACACCAATGTGAATGATGGGAAGTTTTATAGCCTCCTGAAGTCTGTCAGCAAAAAGGTGAGCGGTATTGGCACAGAGTACGATGCCCTCTACACCACTTTTTTTCAGGCTTTCGCAGGCATTCAATAATAATTCATAAGAATTTACCCAGCTTTTAGCCTGTACGTCTCCGAAATTCAAAGAGTAAATAATGCATTCGGCTGCATTTAAACCACCAAGTTTTGCATTTACCCCCTCATTTATAAATCTGTAATAATCCAATGTAGATGTCCAGCTTATGCCACCCACCAATCCGATTTTCTTCATTTAAAATTTTTTATTGCTTACAAAATTCTTTCTGTTATGCCAGGGAGCTACTACTTGTAAATGTAATCAAAACACACACATAATAGAAGACATAAGCAATTCAAAACGTATCTTGCCTGTGTAATACGTTTAACCTGTCAAACAACTCAACAGGTTTGATTAATTTATCAAAGAGACAGCAGTATGATCTTGAAATCATTTATATCATTCTTCCTATTATTAGTCGCCATCGCATCTGTCGCTGCCCAATCTAAAACTGTTGAAGCTGCATGGGGAATTCAACAGGCCGGCAGTCTGAAAACACATGAGCGAATCGATGGCTTTATCCGTTCTATCAGTGGGGTAGGAGTTAAAGCTCCTGTGATAGATAACCTGGTTATGGAGAAAGGTGATATTCTTGAATTCGCGGATGCTTATTATACCAGCGCCGGCGCAATAGCAGATGGAAGCGGCATAGTAACCCGGCTAAAAGCTGTAAAAGGCCCCGATATACCTTACGCGGGACTCAGTAACCCAACTATTGCAAAACCGTACTTGGCTGGCGGCGAAGTTGTTTTTAGTAACCAGCCCAATGCCAACTTTAAACTACTCACCAGGAGTAATGATAAACCTTTTTCTTTCCCGGAAGAAATAACGATTGTGTTTCGCAAGATGCCCGGTACCGAATACGAAGCTTTATTAAGCGGCTGGGGTAACTATTACCTTGGGTTTAGTAACGATAATATCCGGGCAGGAAATGCCGATGGTTACCTTACAGCGAAAGCGTTTCCGAAATACTTTGCATTATGCTATCTCCATGCCCGGTATGAAGCAAATAGCATTGCCCTGTGGCTGAACGGTAAAAGTTTAGGTAAAGTGTCAACTACCGACATTTCACGAAGGCTGGGTTATGGTGTAGGTATAGAAACCAACTCAACTGATTTTAACTGGGTTGCTTCAATGTTTATAGAAAAAGGGCTGTCTGACGAGGAGCGGGCCAGGTATTTTAAAGCCGTTCAATCGAATTATAAGATCGGTGCAATGCCCGGCTTACCCTATGCCAGCGAAGTTAAAGCTGTTAAGCAGTCGGGTAAGCTGGTTGCATCATACCAATATAATGGGGCTAATGCTGAGGCTAAAAGCAAAGTAGCCTATCAATGGTGGAAGTTATCGCCGGACTTGAGTAAACAGGTCATTATTGGTACCGGGATGTCTATCCCATATCAAAAAGATGTGAAAGTAGCGGTTAAGGTTACCGACGTCAAGGGCAGTAGCTGGATGTTCATTTCGGGGCAATACAATTAATGGCTTTGGAATTACGAAAAATCAGAACATCGTTACGCCGGGGATTTGTCAAAGATTGCGTATACAGCTAAAAATTACGATAGCTCAAAAGCGGTTGTCAGATAAATAAAAAAGGAGAAGATAGAAATCCCCTCCGTTGTTTTACATGAGAAAAGTGGTGAGGTTATTGATCGCCTCTCTTATATTTTGAAACTACTTCGGTATCACCGGTGCTGTTGGCGTTGATATGCGTGTAGTGTTTGTTATCTTTTAAAACAATCCGGTAGTTAACGCCGTTCTTGTTACTTACTTCAGTAATTCCGTGAATTTCTTTACCGGGGAATGAAGATGTTACTCCGGCCAGTACAACAGGTGAAAGTTTGTCTTCTTTGTAGTAGCGAATGGTTTGGATCAGGTTTCCTTTAGCATCGAATGTTGCACGGTTTTTTACTTCATTTACTGTAAAGAAAGCTTCCGCATTGTCTCCGGCCTCACTCCAGGTTACATTAACTGCGCTTTTAAACAGGGATGTGAAAGTTTCCTGGGTTTTTTCGCTCACAACAGGTTTTACAGGTGAAGCAACGGCACTAAATGTGATCGTTAATAATGTGGCGGCGGAAAGAATTAAATTTTTCATTTTTATTTGTTTTGTGCCTGACGGCTGCAGGCGATGTTGTTATTATTAATTGTTTCACAAACATACACCCACCAGGGGCCTGGAGGCAATACCATACTGGCGAACAACACTGAAATTACCGGTGAACAGCAGTTTTATGATGGTGAATACCTGCCTGCGCAGACTATTACGATAACATAACGGATATATGTTATTCTTTTACTACCGTTACCACTTTACTGATTTGAAAATTTCCATCTTTATCTACCTGTTTTATCCGGATATAAGCGCTGTCGATTTCATCTTCCTGTGGATGGCTGGTTTTGGTACAGCCGGCAATGCTCAAGCCTATTCCTGTTATAATTAATATGGGAAGCCAGATCTTTTTCTGCCGGTCGAAGCCCGCTCCAATACTGCATAGTGCCAATATACCTATACACGCAGATAATATGATGCTGCTGATTTTTTTTCTGAACTCATATTGTAACGGGAAGGAGGAGTTGCCCAACGGAGCTTTGGATAAAGCCTCGCCAATTTTGGTAAAAGTATTTCCATCTGCAGAAGCTTCTATATCAAAATGACCGTTATTGTTTTCTGTTAAAGTAGACCAGTTTACCTGCAGGTCCCCGTTTTTAAGCGAAGCATTTACTTCACCAAAAAGAACCGGCAGCGACATATCGTAACAGGCACTTCCCGGAATAGCCTGGTCATCCATACTGATACTCCAGCCTTTGGCAATAAGTGCGTTGCGGAAGGATGCTGCGGTATTGGCATAAACAGCCCCTCTCTGGAAGGAGAAATTTACCGTATTGGCTGTATTCGGGTTTTCGGCCCAGGCTTTTATAGTACGGCTATAGTTTTCGCAGCTGATACCACTGTTACTGAACATGCCCGCGGCATTGGTGAGGGAATTCAGATCCCAGGTTGTCAGGTTGCGGTTAAACGAACCGGTTTCGGCAAACATAGATTCCATGTCTGTTACACCACTTACATCCCAAAGATCTATATTGAAGGGAGGAACAAAGAGCCTGGAAAACCAAAACATTTGCTTCATGCTTTTAACTCCCGACAGGTTGGGGACATCCGTCGCCAGGAGCCTGAAGTTGGGACAGTTGACAAATGCTGCTTCCATGCTTTGCCAGGGAACATTACCCCATTGTCTAACCTCAGTGAGTTCATTAAAGTTTGCATTATTATATCCTCCATTCAGGAAGAAACGTCTAAGGTTTGCCGGTTCCATATTTAAGGTTACGGTGTCACCTGCAGGTATGGGTACAGCTATTATTATAGGAAAATTTTCGTTGCTATTGTTGAATCTCAGGGTTCCGCCGGAGGGGTTGGAACTTGTTGTCCACCGGCATATCACGTCGCCTGCCGTTAGTCCGTTAAAGGTGATGCTGTTGGAAGCTTTGGGAAATACCCACCTTGTAATAAAGTTCTGGGTGTTTGCGGAAAAAGAGATTAGCACCGCAAGCGCTAAAAGATAATGTTTCATTTTCGATTTTGTTGAATAGAAGAATTAATTGGTTTAGAAAATATTACCGGTATACTGATAGTTTCAATTTTCATGTGCCGAATTTAAAGTGGGATATAAAGTGTGTGGTGGCTACTCGCCGAACAACCACAGTAAGCGATGAATAGCTATATTTACCGGTGAACAGCAGGAAAGACAATCAAAAAAAATCGTGGGGGTGATAAGTGTTGGGGCCAGGATAATGTAGCATGATTGATCTTTACTACCTTTTTGTAATTTCCGGCATGCCGGGATTGTTCACATGATTGGGCAGAGATTTTGTAGCTATCTCATTATCATATTTGTAATGGAACGGGAGGACTGCCCGTTTAGTAAGGGGTAAGAGCAGAATATGCCATGCGTTTCGCCGGGTTTGATTCGGCCGGTAATCATTCAAAAATACTATTTAGGGAGGTGTATATTTTTTAAAATGAATCTGCTATTTTTGAAGATAACAACGACTTGCATTTGAAAAATCAAAGATTGTACGAATTATCGCTGCGTATAGCGGAGCATGATGATGAGATGGCTTTTAAAGAGCTGTACAATTTTTTTTATTTTGATCTGATCGCTTTCTCCCGTTCCATACTAAATAGCGAGCAGGACGCTGAAGATGCGGTCATCAATGTTTTTATTCGCCTGTGGCAGAACCGGAAGACTATGGGTAGTATAAAAAATGTGTCAGCTTATCTTTATACAGCTGCCAAGTATGCTTCCATCAATGTGCTAAAGTCCAGGAAGGAGATCAATAATATTGACATAGACGATTTGGCTGATACCTTTCAATACAGCTTTGCCAACCCCGAAACAGAGCTGATAGAGCGGGAAAATATAAAGTGCCTGGAGGAATTGTTGAATACATTGCCGCCTAAATCCCGCCTGGTTTTTTACCTGGTGAAAGATAAAGGGCTGAGTTGTAAAGAAGTAAGCATACTATTGAACACTTCCATCCGGACAGTAGAGACGCAGCTTTATCAGGCCGTAAGGAAAATTACCTCCTGGCTGGGTCGCCAAAATATACACCCCCGGAAAAAATCGGGAAATTCTTAAAAAAAATAAAACTACAATACGTAGTTCCGCTATTTTTTTTGTCATCTATGATACAGATAGATGCGTTTATGCAAGAAGAGCGTTTTATTGAGCTACTGACTAAAAAGCTTTCCGGGGAAATAACCTTATCGGAACAGATGGAGTTGTCCCGGTGGTTAGAAACCCATCCGGAAAGTGCACGGGTAGAGGAGCAGTTGTCAGATCTGATCAATAATAATAGCCTGCCGGTTCACTCACCGAAGCAGCTAGTAAAAAGAGAGCAAAACTGGAATAAGCTGCATCAACTTATGTCTGAAGAGTCGGAGCCGATTGTTATTGTACGGAAGCCTGCGAAAATGAGGTCTGTTTTGAAATGGGTAGCAGCTGCAAGCATTTTATTAATGGTAGTTGTGATTGGGATTCGAACGCAAACAGAAAAAAACAAACAAGGTGCGCGCAACAGTAATATTGTAGCTACCAAAAGAGGATCCAAATCAAACCTGGTATTGCCTGATGGGTCAAAAGTTTGGATCAATAGTGATAGCAAGATCTCTTACGAAGATGGGTTTGGTAAAACACACAGGACACTTACTTTAACGGGTGAAGCTTATTTTGATGTGGTGAAAGACCCGGAACGTCCTTTTTTGATCCATACCTCGGAGTTGGATGTAAAAGTTTTAGGCACAGCGTTTAATGTACGCTCTTATCCTGACGAAAAGAATACAACAACAACCCTGGTGAGAGGCTCACTACAGGTTAAACTCAATAAGTATGAGCAGCAGGTGTATGTTTTGAAGCCCGACGAAAAATTAATCGTAAACAGAGAGCCGTTGCAGCCTGCGAAATCCACCACTAATAAGCCAGACGATGATATTGTTAAACTTAAAATTGTAAAAACAGACTCTATTCCCCCGGAAGCCCAATGGACCAATAATAACCTGGTCTTTGAAAATAAAAGGCTGGATGAAATAGCGCTGATTTTGTCGCGATGGTATGGAGTAGGCGTAATAATTAACGGGTCAGATAAAATGAAGGCCGGAAGGTATAACGGCTTTTATGATAATCAAAGTATTCAGAATGTGCTGGAGGCGCTGAAGATTTCGGCCGGTTTCAGTTACAAGATAGAAAATAATACTGTTTTAATAGAACCTTAAATCAATTTGCCTATGGTCAAATAAAAAAAATATGCCATAAAAGTATCAAGGAAGCGGCCAGGCTCCCTTGATCATAAAACGAAAATTAACTTCTGTAAATCGATTGCTTTTCATTTTATCCTCTAAAAGTATGAAAAAAACGAACTGCTATGCTTATCGCTGTGCATTTAAATTTCTCCTGTTAATGAAGTTGTCCATTGTTCTTTTACTCTTCACCTATACATCACTATGGGCTAGTGATGTATCAGGACAACGCATTAATCTGGATTTGAAAGAAGCACCTATTGAAAAAGTGCTGCAGGCTATCCGGGAACAAGGCCGGTATTCATTTGTTTATCAGTCACAAATTTTTCCCAGGGATCTTAAAATTAATATACGTACAAAGAATGCTTCCATAGATTCGGTTATGGACAAGCTTTTATTGAACACGCCTTTGTATTATAAAAAAATAGACCGGAACCTTTTTGTTATTCTCTCGCGGAGTATTCCGGCTCCTGTTACAGACGTGAGGCGACCACCCATTGTAGTTCAGGGTTCCGTTAAAGACCGGGCCGGAGGTATGTTGCAAAATGTGTCCGTTTATGTAAAAGGTACGCAGAACGGTACTTTGACCAATGAAAAGGGAGAATTTACATTGAATGCCAACTTGTATGACAGTCTCGAAGTGTCTTCAGTTGGTTATAAAACACAGTATGTTTTTATAGCTGATAGCCGCCCGCTTATTATTGTGCTGGACGGAGAAGATGGCAGTATGAATGAAGTTGCTGTTGTGGCTTTCTCTAAGCAAAAAAAGGCCAGCATGGTGGCTTCCATTACTTCAATCAAGCCATCGGAGCTAAGAATGCCCAGCAGCAATCTTACCAATGCTTTAGCGGGTAGATTAGCAGGTATGGTGGCTTACCAGAGAAGCGGGGAACCGGGCCAGGATAACGCTGCCTTCTTTATCCGCGGTATTACTTCATTTGGAGCTTCCGCCAAAAAAGACCCGCTGATTTTAATTGACGGTATTGAACTAAGTCCCAATGATCTGGCCCGTTTAAATCCTGATGATATTGCCAGCTTTAGTATCATGAAAGATGCGATGGCTACTGCGTTGTATGGCGCGAGGGGTGCTAATGGTGTAATCCTGGTTACTACCAAAGAAGGAAAAGAGGGAAAAATGAATTTTGATCTCCGGTTTGAAAATTCCTTTTCTTCCCCCACTCAAAGATTAGAAACCGCAGATCCTGTTACGTTTATGCGCATGCATAACGAAGCCGTTAAAACCCGCGATCCTAACGGACAAACACTCTACACCGATGAGCAAATCACATTTACTGAAATGGGATTGCACCGGGATATTTACCCGGCTACCAATTGGGAAGAAGCGATGTTTAAAAAGATGGCCGTTAATAACCGCCTAAACCTGAGCTTTACCGGAGGTGGTTCCGTTGCCCGTTATTATGTGGCAGGTAGCGTAACCAGGGATAGGGGTAACCTGAAAGTAGATAATAAAAATGATTTCAATTCTAATATCGACCTCTATAAATATTCCATTCGTTCCAATGTTAATATTAACCTGACCAAGACCACTGAAATGTCTACACGTTTTGTAGCCAATTTCGATGACTATACAGGTCCTATTGATGGAGGTTCTGCTATGTACCGCAAGGTGATGCAGGCCAACCCTGTCCGCTTTAAGCCCTTCTATGAGCCCGATTCTAATTTCTCCTATGCAAAGCATACGCTCTTTGGAAACTTTGAGACTGGTAATTATTTAAATCCCTATGCTGAAGCAATGAGGGGGTACAAAGATTACAGTCGCAGCAATATGCTGACTACGGTAGAGGTGAAGCAAAACCTGGATGCTATTGCAAAAGGACTGATGGCCCGGGCTTTGGTTAATTTTGATCGCAGATCAGAGTATAGTATTTCCCGCGCTTATGCGCCTTTCTATTATAGGATATCTTCCTTCGATCTCACTAACGACTCCTACAAACTGGTTCGACTAAATCCTACCACAGGAAGGGAAACTCTAGACTATGATGCAAATAATACTTCCCGCACTGTAGCTAATTCTTTCTACTTTGAAGGCGCTACCCAGTACAATAATAATTTTGGTAAAAACAGCGTCAGTGGTTTATTGGTTTTTACGGCCCGGCAGTTTAAACAAGGGGCGCCATCCTCTATCCAGCTATCGCTTCCTACCAGGAATTTAAGTTTCTCCGGCCGATTCTCTTACGACTTTGATACGCGTTACCTGGCCGAATTTGCTTATGGGTACAACGCTTCTGAGCGATTTGCACAAAACAACAGGTGGGGTTTCTTCCCTTCATTTGGTGCTGGTTGGGTTATTTCGAATGAGCCCTTCTTTGAGCCACTGTCCCATGTTTTCAGGATGTTAAAATTGAGAGGCTCTTATGGTATTGCGGGTAACGAAGCCATTGGTAGCGCTTCTGAAAGATTCTTTTATTTATCGGAGGTTGATTTAAATGCACCACACAATGTAAACTGGGGTGTAAATATGAATGAAAATCCGGGCGGGATTAACGTAAGCCGCTATGCCAACGATCAGGTGGGTTGGGAGCGATCCTATAAAACCAACCTGGCATTGGAATTTAACATGAGAAATGGATTTTCGTCTATTATAGAAATCTACAAGGAGCGCAGAAAAAACATCCTGCAGGATCGTATCATGCCTGCAACAGCGGGTATCCTGCCTGCCGTAAAAGCGAATGTAGGCGAAGCCGAGGGCAGAGGTATTGATATTGAGCTGAATTACGATAAAACTATTGGCAAAGATCTGAAGTTAACCGGCCGGGGTACTTTCACTTATACTACCAGTAAGGTTATTAAATGGGAAGAACCCGACTATGGCAATAACTATTGGTTGTCGAGAATAGGTACCAACCTGGGACAAACCTGGGGATTGGTTGCAGAGCGACTGTTTATTGACTCCGCCGAAGTGAAAAATTCACCACGACAGGAGTTTGGTGCTTACTCGGGTGGAGATATTAAGTATAAAGATATCAATGGTGATGGTAAAATTGATAACCTTGATTTTGTACCTATCGGGCATCCTGTAACGCCCGAGATCATTTATGGTTTTGGATTATCAGTGAGCTATAAACGATTTGACTTTAATTTCTTCTTCCAGGGATTAGCCCGCGAGTCTTTCTGGTTAAACCAGGATAATGTAACCCCGTTTATAGACGGTGACGGAGGTGACGGAAGGGTAGGACAAAATGCAGTTCTCCAGGCTATTGCCAGCGATTACTGGTCGGAAAGCAATCGTAACTCTTATGCCTTTTGGCCGCGACTTGCCAATTATAATATTGACAATAACCGCCAAACCAGTACCTGGTTTATGCAGAACGGAAGTTTCCTGAGACTGAAATCTGTTGATGTAGGCTACAGCTTTCCTTCCTCCATGCTCAAACGTTTTAAGGTTTCCGACTTCCGGATCTATTTCAGCGGTTCCAACCTGCTGCATTGGAGCGCTTTCAAGCTATGGGACCCGGAGATGGCCGGGTCAGGGTTTGACTATCCGCTTCAAAGAGTATTTAATGTGGGCTTTAATATCGGCTTATAAAAACAGGTGCCATGAAGAAAAAAATCTATACTATAATAATTATAATGTTTATAGCTACAGGCCTGGGCTCCTGTAGTAAATACCTGGATATTGTTCCGGATAATATTCCAACCGTTGACAATGCATTTTCTGACAGGTATAATGCTACCAAGTTTTTGGCCACCTGTTATTGGGGTATTCCAAAATCTGCAGGCTGGAACGAAAATCCCGGCATATTCGGCGCTATGGAAATGATCTTTAACAGGGATCATAGAACCCAGGCGGGGATGCGTTTCGGCTTGTCCGAAAATAGCGCTGCACTGGCGCTGGTTAATTATTGGAGCAATAATTCAGACTATGTAAGGTCTTTGTATGCAGGCATGCGCGACTGCAATACTTTCCTCGAACGTATTGATGGGGTGCAGGACGTTAACCAATATGAAAAAGAACGTATGAAGGCAGAAGTAAAGCTGATTAAAGCGTATCTGAACTTTTACCTGATTCAGTATTACGGGCCTATGACGCCACTCCGGCAAAATACACCAGTGAATGAAAGTACGGCCGCAATCAGGGCAGAGCGGGAGAAGGTCGATGATTGTTTTGCTTATGTATTACAATTGATCGATGAAGTAATCAACTCAGCAGCGCTGCCTTTAACTATTGAGAACAGGAATACTGAACTGGGACGCTTTACAGCACCGGTGGCCCATATGTTAAAGGCCAAAGTGCTGGTGTTTTGGGCAAGCCCGCTTTTTAATGGAAATCGTGATTACAGTGGTTTTGTTAATCAAAACAAAGAACCTTTTTTCAACCAGCAGTACAATGCCGCAAGGTGGGATACCGCGGCAGCTGCCTGTAAACGCGCTATTGATGTGTGTGCCGAAGCGGGTATCCGTCTTTATAAAAAGTCAGACTACCAGGCAGTAAACGCCAGGCAGCTGTCGGATACAACGCTGTTAATTAATACGCTTAGAAGTGCGGTTACGCAACGATGGAACCCTGAAGTAGTGTGGGGTAACTCTTCCTATCCGGCTGATTGGATTTTTCAGCTGATCTCTTTACCCAGGCTGGAACCTGCAACTTCAACACCGTCCAGCATGACCGGAACTTTAAGCGTGCCCCTCTCTACCGTTGAGCTGTTTTATTCCAACAATGGGGTGCCTATTAATGAAGATATATCCTATCCTTATGGCAACCGTTACAGCATCCGGGTAGGTGATGCGGCTCATAATCTTCTGATTGCTTCGGGAGAAAAAACAGCAGCGCTGAATTTCGATCGCGAAATGCGTTTTTACTCTACGCTGGGCTTTGATCGCGGCAGATGGTTTGGTAATTTCTACAGAACGTCTAACGAAAGTGAAACACCTTATCCTAAAAACCGGTTTGGAGAGTACTCTTCTGTATTTAACCCCGGAGAGTATAACGCAACCGGGTACTGGCCTAAAAAGCTGGTGGCTATGAATACAACCTGGCGCGATGCCAATGGTGTTTCGGAAGAAACCTATCCTTATCCTGATATGCGATTTGCAGACCTGTTATTACTCTGCGCCGAAGCACTCAACGAATCGAAGTCGGCCCCCGACCAGGAAGTGTACCTGTATATCGATTCAGTACGATCCAGAGCAGGTTTAAAAGGAGTAGTGGAAAGCTGGGCTAATCATTCCAATCAGCCATCCAAGCCGCTGACTAAAGAAGGTATGCGGCAGATCATACAACAGGAAAGGAAAATAGAACTGGCTTGTGAAGGCAGTTATTATTGGGATAGTCACCGGTGGAAGACAGCTTTGACAGAGCAGAACCGGCCGATTATGGGCTGGAATATCAACGGCAGGGAAGCTGAGGAATATTATACCCTGGTGAGTGTATATGTGCAGCAGTTTACCTATCGCGATTATTTCGCACCGATCCCACAGTCAGAAATGATTAAAAATCCTTTATTAATTCAAAATCCGGGCTGGTAGCCTTTAAAATATTGCGTATGAAATACTCATGTTTAGTAATGTTCGGGTTGCTATGGTTATGGGGCTGTACTAAGAAAGTGAATGAGCCGATATCAAAGAGCCTGGGCAAGCCCATGCAGGTTACAGAAGTTAAAGTAGAAAACATGGCTGGCGGTGCATTGATCAGCTATCGTATACCGAACCAGGAAGACATCATTAGTGTGAAAGCCACTTATACTTTGGAGACAGGAAAGAAAATGGAAGCAGTAGCTTCTATTTATGAGAACAAGATTAACATAGCTGGCTTTAACGATGAAAAGCCTCACGAGGTATTGCTTTATACGGTTAACCGGGCTCAGGAAACTTCTGAGCCTGTAAGCTGTACTGTTCAGCCACTTGAATCCCCGTTAAGCCTGGTATCAAAAACGATGTTCATACAAGGCGATTTCGGTGGTGCCAGGTATAGCTGGTCCAATAACCTTAAATCTCCGCTCACTTTCGAGTTCTTTACGCTGGATTCTTTGGGAAGAATGGCGTTGGTAAGGATTATTAATTCCCAACTGGCAGAAGGTGCGCAGTCGTTAAGAGGTTACAAGCCATTGCCAAGGCCATTTGGCGTTGTAGTAAAAGATAATTTCGGAAACCGGTCTGATACTATATTCCCTACAGGCAGGCTGATCACTCCTTTGTACGAAGAAAAACTGGCCAAGAGCCGAATGAGGATTATGAGGCTCGGCAATGATCAGAATTTTACCAACTTCGAAGGCTCCGATCAGAAAATGATTGATGATGACCGAACATCTTTTGGCCATTCGCCATCGTCCTCTCTTCCGGCTCCTTTTACAATTGATCTTGGTGTTGTGGCCAAGGTTAGCCGTTTGGTAATCTTTCAGCGCCTGTTTAGCAACAGCTATTATAATTGGGGTAATCCTAAGGCCTTCGATTTGTATGTGAGAACGTCAGCTCCTTCGCAAAGCGGAGACTGGCAGGAGTGGACCAAGATTATGGATACGGAGATCATTAAACCGTCAGGTGGAGCCTCAGGCACCGTTACAGATGATGACCTGCGGGCAGCTGAGGCGGGCCATGAATTTACGTTCAACCTTTCGCAGGAACCGGTACGTTATATCCGTATAGTAGTGAAATCTACCTGGGGCAGCACTACATTTACCCATCCGGCTGAAATTGATGTTTTTGGCGAGCCCAAGTAGTGCTCGCTCCGAAATAACGGGTATGATGGAAGGCCATATTACTCAAATATTAATCAGACAAAAAATAGTCATGAAATATTTATTTTATATACTTATCATTTGCTGCGTGCTAACGAGCGTAGCATCCTGTGACAAGTTTACAGATGTTCACAAAGAATTTATCAAAGATGGAGAGGCCATCTATGCCGTTAAACCAGATTCGGTTGCTTTTGTGTCGGGTAAACAGCGTTTAAAAATGAGGCTCTGGATGGTTAATGGAGTGAATGTAAAGGAAGTGGTAGTTAGCTGGAATAGTGGAGCAGACTCCATGATAGTTCCGGTAAACTTTAAATCGGGGAGAGATAGTATGGAAGTGCTGTTAACAGGCCTTGAAGAGAAATCCTATGCCTTTAACATATATGCTATCGATAATTTTAAAAACCGTTCACTTACTTATACACAGTTTGGCGCTGCCTTTGGCCCGTTATACGCTTCTACGCTGGTTAACCGCCGTATTCGCCAGATCTCGCTTACCGAAACATCTGCAGGAATTGAATGGTTCGCCGGGGGAGAGGGGATGATCTACAATGAAATTAAATACGTATCCAAGTATTCGGGGGTGGACACTGTTCTCAGAGTGCCGGCCAGCTCTTTCTCCAGTTCTTTTGATGGTAAAGCCGGATCTGCTTTTCAATATCGTTCGCTTTACATTCCTCAGGCTGCTTCTATCGATACTTTCTATACCAACTGGGATAATGCACAGTTACCCGATACCTATTTGTTCAATCGCTCGCTGTGGAAGGTACTGGCTGTATCCGATGAGAGAGCCAGTGATGGTGGGGGTATGAACACACTGATCGACGGTAATCTTGATTCGTACTGGCATTCGCAATACGACCCGCATGCACCGCTGCCCCATTGGGCAATTATCGATATGGCTTCTGATAAGCAGATTAGCTATTTCGAAGTGTATCGCAGAAAGGGTAACACCGATGCTAAAACGGCACAGGTATTTATTGGAAATAGTCCGGATCCTGCGGGTACCTGGACACTGGCAGGAGAGGGTGTTTTCAGTTCGGGCGATAAACTCACAATTAATAACAGTAGCCAGGCAAAGGGGAGATATCTTAAGCTTCAGTTTCCTGATAGCAACAGACCTCCTTTTACTGCCATAGCCGAAATATATGCCTTCGGCAAATAAACTTTCCTGATTATCTAACTCAATAAGCATGGAGTGGCTGCTCGTTTTGCGAAGGTGAAACGGGTGGCTATCCATTAAAATAACAATGCATGCAACGACGATTATTTCTTCGAAACAGCCTGCTGTCTACAGGGGCGCTGGCCATAAGCAATTCTTTATCTGCAAAATCGCAGGTTAACCCTTCTTCAAAATTTAAACTCGATTATGCACCTCATGATGGCATGTTTTCCACCAGTGCCGGAGGGGATTTTATTGATCAGATCAAATACATGTACGACCTGGGTTTCAGATCTATTGAAGATAATGGAATGGCAGAAAGGTCTGTTGAACAACAAACGAAAATAGGTGAAGCCCTTGCTAAACTGGGAATGCGTATGGGCGTGTTTGTAGTGCCTAAGGGCGGCAACGGAGCTAATACCCTGGCTGCAAAAAACAGCCGTCATGTAGAAATATTCCTGGAGGGGTGCAGGAAGTCGGTAGAAGTGGCTAAACGTTGTGATGCCAAATGGGTGACCGTTGTGCCGGGCGACTTTGAAAAGCATCTGCCGATTGCATTGCAAACAGCCAATGTAATTGAAGCTTTGCGCCGGGGTGCAGCAATATTCGAGCCTCATGGAATAGTGATGGTACTGGAGCCTTTAAGTGATTCGCCCGATTTGTTTTTGCGTACATCCACACAAACCTACGAGATATGCAAGGCCGTGGATAGCCCGAGTTGTAAAATATTGTTTGATGCCTATCATTTGCAAAAGAATGAAGGCAACCTGATAAAGAACCTTGAGCTATGCTGGGACGAAATACCTTATATACAGGTTGGCGATAACCCGGGCAGGAGGGAGCCGACCACAGGGGAAATTAATTACAAAAATGTCTTTAAGTTTTTATATGACAAAGGATATAAAGGGGTAGTGGGCATGGAACACGGAACATCTTTACAAGGTAAACAGGGCGAACAACGCCTGGTTCAGGCTTACCGTGAGGTAGATGATTTTTCAACGACGAAGTAAACCGGTCAATAATTATCAAGAAGAGAAATAAATGATGCAATATGGATTTTTGACGGTTGGTTTGTCCTGGCTTTTTTATAATGCCGTAGCGCAACAACCTGTTTTTGAAAAATATAAACAAACCATTCCCGGCTCGGCGGTACAGTTTGAAATGATTCCTGTGAATGCAGGTAGCTTTTTAATGGGGAGCAAAAAAGCGCCGGATGAATACTTACACCAGGTAAGTCTTAGTGCCTTTTGGATGGGAGCCCGTGAAGTGACCCATGATGAGTTCGCCTTGTATTTAAACGATGAGAATTACCCGGAGAATAGCGCGGTAGATGCTATCTCGCGTCCTTCCCGCCCTTATATAGAAGTAACATTGGGTATGGGGAAAGAAGGTGGCTTTCCGGCTAATAGTATGAAACAGCATGGTGCTCTAATGTATTGCAAATGGTTGTACGAAAAAACAGGTGTGTTTTATCGCCTGCCTACGGAAGCAGAGTGGGAATATGCCTGTAAAGCAGGTACTCAAACTGCCTATTTTTTTGGCGATGATAGCGCCCGTTTGAAAGACTATGCCTGGTACGGCGCTAACAGCGGGCAAAAGTATCATCAAACCGGTTTGAAAAAGCCCAATCCCTGGGGCTTTTATGATATGTTGGGAAATGTACAGGAATGGGTGCTGGACCAATACATTGCTGATGCCTATAATAAAAGAGGTAAGGTGACACAAGATCCGGTTGTTACACCTAGGCTTAAACATCCCCTAGTGGTAAGAGGTGGTCATTACAATGATCCTGCTAAATCACTTCGCGGTGCAAAGAGAACGGTATCCGATCTTGTCTGGAATCGCCGGGATCCCCAGATCCCTAAAAGTAAATGGTGGAATGCTGATGCCCCTTTTGTTGGCTTCAGGCTGGTGCGCCCACTGGTACAGCCATCCGGGCAGGAGGTGGATAAATTCTTTGATACCTATCTGAACCTATCTAACCCATAAGAGAAAATGAATCTTCATCTATAAATTAAAAAAACAACTATGGATCATAAAACTTCACGTAGAAAATTTGTACAGCAAACAGGCTTATTGGCCGGTGGGCTGGTAGCGGCGCCACTTGTAAGCAATGCTAATTTCTTTTCGGGTTCTGCGGGCATTATAAAAATTGCATTAATTGGCTGTGGTGGTCGCGGCACTGGGGCTGCGATTCAGGCTTTAAGTACCAGCCAGAATGTGCAATTAGTAGCTATGGCAGATGCTTTCAGGGACCGGTTGGATGATTGTTATAAATCAATAACCGGTAATTTGGCCGAATCGGGTATTAATGCCAGCAAGGTGAATGTGACTGAAGAGCGAAAGTTTACGGGTTTCGATGCCTATGAAAAAGCTATCGCCCTTGCCGATGTAGTATTACTTACAACACCTCCCGGTTTCCGGCCTGTTCATTTCGAGGCCGCTGTAAAGCAGGGTAAGCATGTGTTTATGGAAAAGCCTGTTGCTACAGACCCGGCAGGTATTAAGAAAGTGCTCGATATGGCACAGGTTGCCCAACAAAAGAAATTAAATGTGGTAGTAGGACTTCAGAGAAGATATCAGAACTCCTATCGCGCCCTGTTTAAAAATAAAGAGCTGATCGGCGATATTACTTCGGCCCAGGCCTGGTGGAATAATGATGGTGTT
This sequence comes from Paraniabella aurantiaca, assembly GCF_050309965.1. Lineage (NCBI taxonomy): Bacteria > Pseudomonadati > Bacteroidota > Chitinophagia > Chitinophagales > Chitinophagaceae > Paraniabella > Paraniabella aurantiaca. The sequence goes on from NZ_JBLOSY010000002.1 coordinate 1,487,549, forward strand.
TGGGTAAGGGAACGCCAGCCTGGTCAAACAGAAATGGAATACCAGATGCGTAACTGGTATTATTTTAACTGGCTTTGTGGCGATCATATAGTAGAGCAGCATGTGCACAATATAGATGTGGTGAATTGGTTTAAAAACGCGTATCCGGTAAAAGCACAGGGTTTGGGAGGCCGCCAGGTTCGTACCGATAAAAAATACGGAGAGATCTATGATCATCATTTCGTAGAATTTCATTATGCCGACGGCAGCATTTTAAACAGTCAGTGCCGTCATATTCCACGTACGATGAGCAAGGTAGATGAACTGCTTATTGGTACGAAGGGGAAGATCTATGGCGATGCAGCAGTTATTAAGGATCATAGGGGCAATACGCTTTTTGCGTTTGATAAAAAGGGAGAGAATAATCCGTACCAGGCTGAACATGATGAACTGTTTGCTGCGGTGGCGAAAGGAGAGTATAAGTTCTGGGATGCAGAATATGGCGCTAAAAGTACGTTGACGGGGATTATAGGGCGGATGGCTACTTACAGCGGTGAAGTGATCGATTTTGAAAAAGCGCTGAATAGTGGTATCGACCTCATGCCCAAAAAGTTCAGTTTCGATGCCGATCCACTGATCATGCCTGATGCCAATGGTATGTATGCAATTGCCACACCGGGGCGAACCAGGTATAATATTTCTTAGTCTTGACGAGCTAAAGAAGAGTAGCTTCCGGTACGAGGCCGCTCTTCTTTTTATGTTGTGCTGAGTACACACCTTCCCGGTGTACACTAATCTAACATAAGCTACTCATAGCGGAAGCAGGCATTTTAATGCAAACCCAATTCGACTGACTTTTAAAGGCTTATTAAGTTAGATTCTCTCCAACATTAATATTACGCTCGTTCTTTGTGCATTCACTACCGGGTTAAAGCCAATGGTCATCAGGAACTCACCACTATAGGTTTTTGATTCATCAATAGAAGTTTTGGTTCCGGGATATAAGCAAATCTCAGTGATCCTGTATTTTGCTGCCGGATCGAGGCCTTTGAGGCGAACCGGATAAATACTTCCTGAACCATAACGGTTATTAACGAGGTAGTTGAAAATAACTCCCTTGGATTGCTCTTCATTGATATAGGCCATTGACGCAATATCTCCTTCAGTAGGATTGGCCAGCCTGTACTGTTTGCCAAACCAAACAATGTCTTTAAAAGAATTATACTGTTTGATTGCATTCTGACAATATTGAAGATCTTTTTCATTGAGATGCTTTACGACAATATCAAATCCCAGCTTACCCATCATAGCTACATCCGTTCTGAATTTAACAGGCTGTTTCCCCCAGTCTGTTACGTGGTTAGCACTGGTAATGGCAGGGTAGAAGTAGGAGTATTCCCATTGCATGAAGATGCGTTCCAACGGGTCGGTATTATCACTCGGCCAAAATTCCGTAAAATATTCTAATGCGCCATAGTCTACACGGCCTCCGCCACCCGAACATAACATCATGGGTACAGCGGGATACTTGCTGCGTATTCTTTTTAGTACATTGTACAGGCCGTGCATATACTCGATATAAAAATGAGATTGATTTTTTAAATAGGCCGAATGGGCATTGTAGATTACTGCATTGCAGTCCCACTTAATATAAGCCAGTTCACCGTTTTGGGTGAACAGATCATCTACAACTTTAAAAACAAAGTCCTGCACCTTAGGGTTGCTCAAATCCAGAACCAATTGATTCCTGAAGTAATGTTCGGCACGCTGAGGTTGCTTCACCACCCAATCGGGATGCTGCTCGTATAATTCACTTTTAGGGTTCACCATTTCAGGTTCGATCCAGATGCCAAATTTTACCTGGTTGTTGGCTGCTTCTTTTACCAGTGTACCAATACCATTGGGTAGTTTTTTCTTATTCGGTGCCCAATCTCCCAGTCCTGCTACATCCCCGTTCCTGGGGTATTTATTGGCAAACCACCCATCATCCAATAAAAATAAATCGACCCCTAGTTTTTTGGTGTCCTTAATCAGCTCTTTCAGTTTGTTTTCATCAAAATCAAAATAAGTAGCTTCCCAGTTGTTCAATAAAGTAAGCCTGTCTTTTTTACCATCCAGCACTTTGAAATGACGTGCCCATTCCTGTAGCTTCCGGCTGGCGCCTCCCTTACCTTCATGCGAAAGCGTGTATAGGAAACCCGGGGTTACAAAATCTTCATTGGGTTTTAAAGTATAAGCAGAAGCATAGTTATTAATGCCTGATATAATACGCAGATTGTTCTGGTAGTCCAGTTCCAGGTCTGTTTTGAAATTGCCGCTATATTCAAGCGCACCATACAGTACAGAACCTTCGTCTTCCGTTGCAGGTTGATCGAGTGATACCATGAATACGGAAGGCTGGAATAAATTAGCCCTGGTGCCTAATTTGCTGTCGAGCGTTTTGATACCATGAGTAAGCCTGGATGTTTCACTTTGCATTTCTTTGGCCCAGTCGCCATGATATTGGGTAAGCCAGAAGCTTTTGGCTTTGATATGCAGGTTAGCCGATGCATATTTATGTAAAGTTATATTCGATTTTTCGGAATGCCTGATCACCGCCCATTGCTCAATCACATCCTGCCTGAAATAGGACTTATAAAATAAGGTTACCTGGAAATCATACACCGGATCTTTTAAAAGGACGGATAGTTGCGTAACACCATTGCCCAGGTCTTTTTGCTCATGCTGTACATAACGGAGGTCGAGCGAGTTATTGCCGTCGGCATGCGTTACGCTAATAGCAGGTTCCAGTAAGTTGCGGGAGCCGGAAGGAGTATAGGCCGCATCTGCTACTTCAGTATAGTCGCTGGTTTGTTTATAAGCCTGTGAAATTAATGCATACTCATTATTGTTCCCCAGCTTCCTTCCATAGTACAGGATGGATAGGTTCTTCTTTTGATCAACCTTCAACACCATGGCATTTTCAGCGGTTGTTATCGGAATGATTTCTTCCTGTGCCCATACCGGTATTGATACTATACATACTACTAATGTCCATAAAACCTTCAACGCAAACCTCATGTCCTGTGTTTTAATAATGTATTGATATAATTATTTTGAAATAGTGGTTATGTTAATAACCTGTCCGTTTACTTTTAGTTGTACCTGTTGCTTAACCGGAGCGTAAAGTTTGTAGCTGGTAACTTTTCCGTTAATCCATTGCATATCTATAGTGATATTGTTCCGGGCTTTGATACCCTTTACACTACCCTGCTTTTTCCAAAGGGCCGGGATAGAGGGTAACAATTCAATATAACCATCATGGCTTTGTATGAGCATTTCCAATATACCAGCCGAACCGCCAAAATTTCCATCGATCTGGAAGGGCGGGCCTGCCGAAAGCAGGTTGGGATAAACACCGCCACCAGCCCCGTAATTAATGTCTGTTTTCAAGGTAGGCCTCAATACTTCTTTTAAAAGTTTGAAGGCTCTTTCGCCATCATGCAGGCGTGCCCAGAACAGCTGCTTATGAGTAATGGCCCAGCTGGGTCCGTCATCACCTCTTACCTCTAGTGTTTTTTTGGCAGCTTCCATTAATTGGGGTGTTTTGTTGGCTGTGATAGAAGAGCCGGGGTATAAGCCCCATAAATGGGAGATATGCCGGTGCTGGGGATCTGCTTCCTTATATTCTTCCAGCCATTCCATAATTCTACCGTCGCTGGCAATGCGACCGGGTGGCGGAAGCTGTTTTAATTTTTCGACAAGATCGGCTCTGAAATCTGCATCAATATTTAAAACTTCGGAAGCTTCGATCACGTTGTTGAAAAGTTCTCTCGTAATCTGGTTATCGATGGTTGGTCCCATGCAAACGTTCACATGCTTACCGTTCAGTAAAAAGGTATTTTCGGGCGATACAGAAGGCGCAGTCACCAGCCATTTGGTTTTAGGATCAGTAATCAATGCGTCCCGGTAAAAAAGCGCAGAGCCTTTTAAAACAGGATAAATATCCTTTAAATAGTTTTTGGCTTTGGTATAGGCGTAATGTGCCCAAAGGTTCTCACATAGCCACCCGGATCCTGAATTAGCAATACCCCAGGAGGCGCTTTCCCCTGGTTCGGTAAAGCCCCATACATTGGTAATTACATGAGCAATCCAGCCGTTGGCATTGTAATAGGCTTTAGCCGTGCGTTCGCCATTTTTAACCAGGCCTTTTACCAGTTCCGCAAGAGGAAGATTGAGCTCCGATAGATTAGCTGCCTCTAAATGCCAGTGATTCATTTCCACATTAATATCCAAATGGTAATCGCCATTCCAGGGGGTATTGACCTGGTTAGCCCAAAGCCCCTGCAGGTTAGGCGGCAATAAACCTATGCGCGTACTGCTGATGCTGAGATAGCGCCCGTATTGTAGAAACAAAGCAGGCAATGCATTGTCTTTCTCCGGGTTCTTGTAGAAAAGATCTAATCGTTTGTCTGTAGATAAAGTGCTGTTGGTGCCGGAGCCCAGGTTCACCGAGAAACGGTTAAATAATTTTCGGAAGTTTTGGGTATGAATGTTTTTTTCCGACAGGTAATTTTTACTGAGGGCAGTTTGTAATAACTGCATGGTTTTGTTTTCAAAACCGGGATTTTTGAAATCGGTACCCATGGATACATAGATATAAGCAGTAGTAGAATTGGCTACTGAAAGTTCTTTGTCAGTAGTACTTACGGATCCGCCTCCCGACAGCTTCACCGATGCCAGCGCCATATACTGCATACCTTTTCCATCCGTTCCATTATCCAGTTGTCCGTGTATGCCAACAGTCTGACCCTTTACTTTTACTCTGAAGCGTTCAGGCCTGGATAAGCCAATGGAAAAGCTTAAAGCGCCCGGCTTACTACTGCTTAACTTAATAATGCCTACATCTGTGCCAAAGCTGGTAAGGTATTCCCGGGTATAAGTCACACCGTTTACCGTGAAGCGGGTGGTAGCTAAAGCCTGGTCTAGTTGCAGAGAGCGGTAATAGTTAGTTGGAGTGGTGTTGGGTTGATGATAGCGATAATTAATTTCCAGGTTACCTAGCACCTGGAAGCAGCCCCATTGCTTACCGCCTGATCCCGGACCTTTACAAATAAAATGTTTGTTGATCAGGTCCTGCGCCTCATCGTTTTTACCTGCAGCCAGCATTTTCCTGATCTCGGGCAGGTATTGATTAGCCTCGTAATTATTGGCATCCTGTTCCGAACCAGACCATAATGTGATATCATTTAATACAATGTTTTCTTTATGGATACCTCCATCGGGCATCATACCCAAACGTCCGTTGCCCAGTGGAAGTGTCTCTTCCCATACGGCAGCCGGCCGGTCGTACCATAACTTTAATTCGTTAGGGGCTTGTGAAAAGCCGGCGTTTATAACAATAAAAAATGCCAGAATGGAAATGCTGATTCTGTTTATATATTTCATCAATACATTGTTTGAACAATTATTTAGACGACTGTAAGTTCTTTTTGGTAGCCGTAGTTAAGGGCCAGTTATCTGTTCTGAAAGGGGAGGCCGGAAGATTTTCCTTGTTATATAAACTGGCGTCGGGATTGTCAGCCCATGCATAACGTACCGCTATGGGGTGTTTGATCGAAGGGCTGCTTACAACTACGGTATTACCCGTTATCTTCGCATCTGCCCAAACAAACTGCTGATCGGCTCCGGCAATCGAAAAGCCATTGAGCTTTCCGTTTTTGGCAACAAGTCCACTACCGGTATGGGTAAAGCTGATAATGATTTTGTTGCTTTCTGTTTTAGCTGAAGCCAGTACAGGGCCTGATGCCACTATGTTTTTGCTATAAGCTATTTTCTCAGCAGCCAGGGCCAGTCTCAATCCCACGTCCTGCTTGTTGCTCGGGTGTATATCATTGGCTTCACCTATATCTATGGCTACAGCTTCGCCCGTATTGGGCACAGAAAGTGTAAGGTGCTGCGCATTTCTCAGCTCAGCCCAGGCGCTTGTTCCAGGCTCTTTTTTTCTTTCCAGATAATTGGCCAGCTGTACCCATATAAAAGGGAAGTTATATCCCCATGTTTTACGCCAATCAGCTATCATGGATGGAAACAACCGACGGTATTGATCTGCCTCGTTTACATTAGCCTCTCCCTGGTACCATATAGCTCCTTTTATTTTGATATCCTTAATCGGGTTGATCATCGCGTTGAACAACTGGGAAGGAAATGCATTTGGCCCTGTTTCTATTAAATTATAGGTTGTAGAGATAACGGAAGGTTGGTAATGCCAGTGTCCCGCAAGCGATATCTTTTGGTCGCCAATGCTTATAAAAAGATCTTCAGGTTTCCCGGACATACCGCCCTGGGCTCCACCATCCATCATTTTGATAGTGACGGTGTTTTGTCCTTGTTTAAGCACAGATGCACTAATAATGTATGCACGGCTTTTATTCCATACATTGTCGTGGCCAACTAATGTGCCGTTAACGTATGTAGAATCTGCATCATCAATAGCCCCGAGGTGCAATACAATATTTTGATCTTTGGGAGCGCTTCCCAGGTTGAAGCTTTTCTTAAACCAGATGATACCATCCGTATTGCCGATAGCAGAAGATTCCCATAAAGAGGGCATCTGTACAGTATTCCAGCCTTCGGTATCTCCGTTCTGATACCAGGCTTCTCTACTACTCCGATCATTGGCTAATGCCAGGTTATAGGCTTTTCTTTTTTCATCCTGCTCTGCAAAAGTTTGCTTCATTTGAACCGGGTCGAGATGATTGTAGCCATCAAAGCCGGATATAGTGGGCCAGCTGGTCCACGCCTGTATATTCGTGCCTCCCCAATTGGTACTGATCAGGCCGATAGGGATCTTTGTATCCTGGTTGATCTTTCTGCCAAAAAAATAAGCTACAGCTGAAAACGAGGGAATATGGGCAGATGTACATTCCAGCCATTGTCCACCGGCCAGGTCGTTTTTAGGTATAAAGCTCGTGGCTTTTTCTACCGTGAACAGCCGGATGTTGGGATAATTAGCCGCGGCAATTTCTTGTTCCGCGTTATTAACCTTCGACCAGCCTGATACCGGCATTTCCATATTGGATTGTCCGCTGCAGATCCATACATCACCTACCAGTATATTGCGCAGTACCTTCTTATCATTAGGCGATGTAATAGTAAGATCATAAGGACCTCCCCAGCGCATCGGTTGTAAAGTAACCTTCCATTCGCCCTTTGCATTGGATAAGGCCGAGGCTTGCTGCCCGTTGATCGCTACTTTTATTGTTTCTCTACTTCCAGCGGTACCCCACACGGTTAACGGTTGATCACGTTGTAATACCATGCCATCGGTGAAGATTCGGGGTAGAGTAATCCGGGCCGAAGTGCCAAGCGCAAGCAATAAGCCAGCTGCAGCCAATAATATGTGTTGTTTGAATATGCTCATTGCAACAAGGTAATTCTTTTATCAGATCATTATAAACTGCTTCCTTTTATTTATTCCCTGTTCCAGAATGTAACCTGACTTAAATTACTGTATTTACTATCACCGCTCGCTACCTTCTTGATTAAAATTCTTATATACCTTACGGGAGGCGGATTGTCGATCAGGCTGCTTTTAAAAGGAGCTTTGCCATCATCTGTTCTGTTTACCGATTGTAATAAAGTCCATCCGCTTGCCTGCATTTGCGTTCTCCAGTTAGCGTTGTTCCCCTCTATACCGGGCACGTCTTTTGTATTTGACCCCCATATTTCATACTCAACTGGGTTGTGACAGCAATCTCTTCCAATTATTTCAAAATGTGACAACGAATTATAAGTGGCTCCCATATCAAAGCTAATAGGGTAAGGTAATGTTTTGGCGTCGTTACTGTGAAAACCATTATACCAGCCTTTGGGCGATGTAGCTCCATCGAAAATAGTCCAGAGTGAAGTCCAGTAACTATCATCGTAAGATTGTGCGTCTCCATATAATGATAAAGGGCTGAATTTGTTTTTTGGGCACATTACATACCTGTATACGGTAGGGAAGTTTCCGGTAGTATTGGTTTTAAAAGTATCAATAGCATTTTTTTCCGGGATGTAGGAAGATATATAAGTGATGGGTGTTCCAAACTTGAAATTATTAATAGTTATTGTATTTTCAGTGGGTAACAATTTTTTTTGTTCAGTAATGTTAGATGTGTTGGTATAAGTAATAACTGTTGATGTATTGCTGGTATCCGCATTTGCGAAATTAAGTGTCAGCATGCCGTCTTGAGTATAAACATAAGGGTTGGCGGCATTAATATTTCTGTTCTGCAACAAAGATTTATATGCCTCCCCATATACTCTGACATTGTTAATCTCTTGGCCTATGGAGCGGTTACCTTTATCATCATACGAATAAATTACAAAAGAATATACATACTCACTTAAATTGGGAACTGTTACCGAAATTTTGTCCTCGGGGTTGTGGGAGGTGGCTGGTACTACTATGGAATCTCGTCCATTATTCCATTTTACAACATATTTTACTACGCTAGGGTCGGGGCTGGGATTCCATGAAAGCGCAGTACGTAAATTACCCGCCCTGTAGGAAAGGCTTTTAACGAGACCGGGATAAACGGATTCTTTACCATCAAAATATTTCAGATAATCATTGTCATATCGTTTACAACCGAATAACAGAAGTAGTGATAGGCAAACAATGATATTATTTTTATAATTCATTAGTTTATGTTTTATTGTTAGTCGTCTTCGCATGGCTTTACTGGGGGCTGCCATATAATGTTATTTCCTGTGCATTGGTGTAACTAATGCCTCCCCATGTCTGGTTAACAACAAAGCGTATAAATCGGGTAGGTATGGCATCAAGGGGTACATTAAAGTCAACGCCATCTGCCATATATTGCATATCCTGGCTATTGGCCTGGTTAGGTGGCAAACCCGACGGAGGATTTGGGTAAGTGTAAGTGCCCATACTGGTCCAGTCCCCGATAGTTTGACCTAATAGAGAAGCGTTAGGTAAGGCTATATCCACAGGGTTGGTTTTGTTGCTGCCCCAGATGGTAAATACTTTCGGATTCTGGTAGCCCCAGGCCGCACTAAGTCTTAGGTAAAGTCTGAACCGGCTTAGTTTAGCATTGACACCTAATCCCCAGGTGCCCTGCGATACAGGAGCAATGTCAGTATGCCAGCCCGGTTCTCCGGTTTTGCCGTCCCAGAAATAATGGAGTTCTCCGCCCCAACCAATGGGTGCATCACTTGCCAGGCCATATTTGTAGAACTTTTTATAATCCAGCATGGTTTCAAAAAGTGGCGTCAATGTTTTAAATAATGTGTCAGATTTATTACCAAACTTGTCAGTAGTATAAATCCCGAATTGAGTAGGTTTTGAATCGAAACCACGAACCGAGAAATTAATAGTTTGTGTCGACACATTTACAGGATCCTTCTCTTCAAACTTTTTGGTTTCAGGGTTGAAGAATACAACATGCATGGATAGCGGCGCTTTGAACGTATTGGCTCCGCTTATATTCACACCCCCAAAATCGGGCGTTAATTGCAATTGGCTGTTTACTACCTGAAACTTGGGTGTAAGAGGATTGACTTTTACTTGGATCGGGTCCGATTTTATTTCGGCTCTGCTGACCGTATAGAGGGTTACCTCATATTCCTTGCTTTCGGCAAATCCATCTACTTTTATGGTATCGGTATAATAACTGGCTTTGGTTTGTCTGGGTTTACCCTCATCCGTATTATATTCTGCCAGCACATACAAGAGATTGGGATTGTTGGGCAACGTATAGATGATATTGGCACTGCCATTGGTATTTTCTACTCTTATATTGGTTACAGGATCTGGTTTGGTTTCATCTGTTGAAACCGGGTTGTTATTGGACGCCGATTTTTGACACGCTGAAACGCCTAAAAATAGGATTGCTGTTAGTAGCAGCAGATTGTGTGTAATTATTTTATTCTTCATATACCAGGATATTACCAGTTAGGATTTTGTGTTAAATTGGTATTTACAACCAGGTTATCCGTCTTTATGGGCCATAAATAATTTCTTTGCCCGAATACAGGAATAAGAACCGTCCTTGGCTGGTAGTAGTCTGACGGTGTCTCGCCATACACGTTCCATCCCTGCAGTGGTCTGCTCAGTACATTCTGTAATTCTTTCCATCTTCTTAAATCCCAGCCGCTTTGGGCTTCAAAACATAACTCAATTCTTCTTTCCTGGTGTATGATCTGTCTTAATCCCTCTTTTGTAAGTGGTTTTGAAGGGGCGGATGAATAGGTTTGCCAGGATTCAATAACGCCTTTTAAGCCGGCGCGTATACGTACTTTATCTATATATTCATAGGCTTCGGCCGTTGGGCCATTGGCCTCATTCAACGCTTCCGCGTATAGTAAATACAATCCTGCCAGCCTGATTACGGGAAGTTTAAACTGTTCCGTTTGAAAAGTTTCATCATATACTGTTATATAGTTGGCCAGTTTTTTAGGCCAGTATCCGGTCATATTGGTGGCCCCAACACTTTTAGGGCCCGCCAGGGCAGTTGGTCCGCGACCTTGAACATAGCGCGGGTTATTAGCATCAAGTACCCCGTTGCCAAACCAGATGCCCCCATCAAAACCCAGGTTGGCATAAAAGCGCGGCTCCCGGTTAAAGTTCACCTTTGCGGTTGCATATCCCAATTTTATATAATTCTTATTGGCGTCATCTCCGGCCTGTGTGGCATACCTGTTGATGTAATCGAAATTTTTATCTTCATTAATAGGAACCCCGTTTTTGCTATAAAACAGATCTGTGGTTGCAATAGGCACAGAAAAACTGCCCGGGTTTTGGTTGACGCTGGCTACAGATTTATCAGTCATACGCGGTATAACATAGTTTTGGTAATTGAAACCATAATTCATTGCCCATATCAGTTCCAGGTTGTTTTCCCATTTTTCTGTAACCGCCGTTTGTAGTGTAAGTACCTGCTTTAATTCATCGTTCATGTTCAGTACATTGCCCACCGGTATATAAGTGTGAAATTTAATGCCAATGCTTTCAGCTTCGTTGATGGCTTCTTTACAGGCTGTTGCCGCTTTTTGCCAGAGACTCGCATCATAGCCACCCGGGAAAAGGGTTCTTCCATCCTTGTCCTTAAAGCCAACATAATCCGGATTGCCATTGAATAAAGGACTTGCCTGCATCATCAATATTTCAGCTTTGAAAGAAAGGGCAATGACTTTGGTGATACGCCCTAGTTCCTGCGCCGGATTCTGGATGGTAGGGGGAAGGTTAGGGATTGCCTCGTCCAGAAGGGACAGTACATAATCAAAAGATTCTTTTAAAGTAGCTCTTTTTATTTTCACCTCTTCGGCTGATGTATTAATAGGCAGGTTTTGCTTAATAAGCGGGATGGGGCCATACATTTTTAATAACCAATAATGATAATAGGCCTTCAGGAATCTTGTTTCCGCCAGCCACCTGTTTTTGGTTGGAGCGTCAAGATCAATTGGCTTATCAATATTTTCCAACATAATATTGCATCTTCTTATAGCCTGGAACATAGGCTCCGCACCTCCTTCGCCATCCCAATAATTAATCAGGGGATTGGATGGCGTTTGTATGCCTTTTATCAGGCTGAAACCCGCTTCATTCAATGCGGCGAAACCATTAGGGTCAGTTGGGTAGATTATTTCTGCAGCCAGGGTAAAACCCGGGTTGACAATAGTATTGTATTGCCGCTGCATAGTAGAGTAGCAGGTGAATAAATAATTCTCTGCTTCGTTTTTATTCCTGAAAGCATAATCCAATGTGCCTACATTATCAGGCACAATATCCAGGTATTTTTTACAGGAAGTGAGTGATGACAAAGATGCACCTATTAATATAGTCCCTGCAAGTCCTTTTATATATACTGACAGACTCATTTTTATAAATTTAAATTGATACCTATGTTATAAACTTTTTGAATAGGGTAGGCAAAACCATTGCCACCCTGTTCCGGATCCCAGGTTTTAAATGGAGCCCAGGTAAGCAGGTTAAGACCACTTAGATAAATACGGGCATTGGATATCCAGGCTCTTTTTGTGAATTTTGCAGGCACTGTATATCCCAATTCAACCGATTTTAGTCTTAAAAAAGCGCCGTTACGCAGCCACCAGGTGCTGTTTTGAAGATTGTTTTCAATAACATTTCTGCTTACGCCTAACCTCGGATAAGTTGCGTAAGTGTTTTGATTGGCTTCTGTCCAGTGGTCATCGGCAAACTCAGTAATAACCTGCGTATTGCCATAAACATAAGGATCCGGGCTTTGGATAAATGGACTAACCCGGCTTGGGTTAATGAAAAAGGATACTCTCGCCTGTCCTTGCAGGAATGCTGAAATGTCAAATCCTTTATAACCGCTGGACAAGCCGAACCCGTATACAATTTCAGGAACGGTTGGGTAACCAATAAAGGTTTGATCAAGATAGTCGATCCTGCCATCATTGTTCATATCTTTATACTTGATGTCTCCTCCCTGGGGCAGCCTTCCATTCGTACTAAAGCTCTGTATAGGTGAGTTGGCTGCTTCAATATCATCTACAAAAAGCCTTTCTGCCAGGTAGCCCCAGCCCCGGTTGATGGGCTGGCCAATGGAATATCGCCAGGGCTCGTTATAACTGGGTTCTTCACGTTTTACATACTCATTGGTAGAGTACGTGAAATTTGCCCGGGACTGTAGCCAAAGGCTGTTGTTAAAGCTCTGTTTATAGTCTAGCGATAAATCAATACCCTTCGATTTTACTTCACCCAGGTTGGCGCTGATAGAGGCTTCAAGTCCCATGGTAGTCGGAATACTGGCCCTTTGCTGGAGGATGTTGTAGCGGTAATTGGTATAATACTCTGCAATAAAATTAAAATTCTTAAGTAAAGTGAATTCGGCTGCCAGATTGGTTTGTCTTGAGGTTTCCCAGGTCACATCCAGGTTTTCATAATTTCTTATTACAACGCCTTTACGTTCGTAGCCATTGGTAGTGCCAAACTGTGCATAGTTATTTCCATCATTAAGAATCACATCGGATAGGTAAAAAAACCTCTGCCTTCCTATAGCATCGTTACCTACAAGACCATGGCTGGCTCTTAACTTTAATCTTGAAACGATGTTGGCGATACCACCGTTCCAGAATTTTTCGTTTGATACAACCCACGAGCCTCCAATCGTTGGAAAAAAGCCATACCTGTGGTTGGCTGAAAAACGTTCTGACCCATTGTAGCCAAAGTTCCCTTCGATAAAATATTTTCTTAGAAAAGAATAAGTTAAACGGCCTGCCAGACCGAAGTTCCGGTAGGGAAGCGAGTTTTGCAGTGGGCTGTTATTAGATGCACCCAGGAAATGATCTGCATCAGAGTACAGGGTTTGCTGCCTTGTGGCGATAAAAGTGCTGCTGATAGAATGATCACCGAAACTGCGGTTGTATTCGAGTGCACCCTGCATATAAAGGAAGGTATTCGTTTTAGGCTCCTGCCGGCTATATTGCAGATATTCTGTAGCCACGTTGTTACCCGTAGGTTGTGGATTCAACCATACAAGCGCATATTCGTTGGATTGTCTGTTATAGGAACCTATATTATAGTAGAAAGGAGAATACGCATTTTGAGAGGTAAAATAGGAATAACGATTGGTGTTAAGAAGCCCCCTGAATTTTAATCCTTTTGTAATGAAATCAAAGTTTTGATTAACCTCAAACTGGGCCGACATCCTGGACTCTGAGAAGTTCTTATGTCCTCTTAGTAGGGCAGCATAGGGATTATTGTATTGTATGCTGTTGCTTGCAATGCCCGCATCTCCAATCCCAACATTACCGAAAAGAATATGTTGCGTATTGGCATTAGCTGCATCCGGTTCATAATAAGCGGGGAATAGAACCGGGCTGGTATGAACAGCAATATTGTAGAGGTCCGATGCAAAAGAACCATCACTTGTAATAGGGCCGTTATACTCACTGAAATTGCCCGACAAACGCACAATCATTTCGGTAGTATTGGTGAGGTTGATATTTACATTGGAACGTAACTGGTAGTTCTCAAACTTGACATTGTTGTTGTTATTATTTCTGACATCTTTTTTCAGTACACCATTGTCAATATTATAAGAACCCGCCACGTAATACTTTGCTACTTTTCCACCACCATTAATACTTAAGTTATTGCGTTGGGTGGTAGCTCGCTTCTTGAAAAGCATATCGAGCCAGTCCACAGCAGGGTATACGTAGGGGTTACTGCCGGGAGCTCCGTTCATCGCATCAATGGTACTTTGAATTTTTGCCGGTGTAAACGGAACAGAGCCGGTTGGATCTCTGGTTATGGAAGCTTCGTTATATAATTCCATATACTTTATAGGATCAACAAGCTGCAGGGTTTGCGTTGATTGGGAAGAGGAGTATTCCGATCTGAAATTGATTTTAGCTTTTCCCTCGCGACCCTCTTTAGTGCTTACCAATATCACACCATTAGCACCTCTTGCGCCGTACAATGCTGTGGCGCTGGCATCTTTCAGGATAGAAAAAGAGGCAATATCGTCCACCTGTAACCTGGCCAGGTCATTGGCTGTAAGCTCCACATTGTCAATCAGTATTAAAGGGTCTTGTTTGTACCCGAAAGTAGTAACACCCCGAATAAAGAAATTCGCATTGTCCTGCCCTGGTTGGCCGGTTCTTTGGTAGGCGATCATACCGGCGATCTGGCCGGCCATAGCGGTGGTTAAGTTGCTGGCGGGAATCTTAAGCTCTTCCGGTTGAATGCTGGTAACCGACCCTACCACGGCTTCCTTTCGTTCTTTCCGGCCGAAAGCGGTAACCACTACTTCATCTCCTGCCTGGAACACGGTTTGGGTCATAATGATATCTACACTCCGGGTGGCTTCCGAAATGGTAAATGACTCATCGGAGTAGCCAACATAAGAGAAGCGTAAAGAATCGCCATTGGCTACTTCCAGAACAAACCGCCCGTTTTTGTCTGTGGCGGTTCCAACCTTCTGTTTGTTAACAATAATGATATTTACACCATCCATCATTTTGCCCGAACTGTCCTTCACAGTCCCAATGATCGGTCTGGTTTGCGCCTGAACAAAGCAACAGGCTAAAAGCAGGCCTGTCAGGATCCAGGTACGGCATAGAAAGGAATCTCGTTTCCCTCCCGAAATACAAGGCAATCGGTTATTCATTTTAAGCAATTATTAAAAAAGTTTAGTCAAGCAATTCAGTAAAAGCAATCTGTACTATACTATACTATACCAAAAGTAATATTTAATTTTTTATAAACAAATTTTTTTTGGTGGTAATAAACAGGGGTAAACCCGCACATCGAAGGTATTGTGAACCGGTTGCCGGTACAATAGACATTTTTATGAAAAGACTGCACAATATTCTGTACGCTTAGAGATCTATTTTGCAATGCCCAAAGGGGAGAACAGGAAGAACATACCTGTCATTAAGACAATCAAAAGAATGTAGTAAATATACCTTTGCTTCCAGGGGTTTAGGTTTACTTTAGCCTGGTTTTGTATTGTAAAGGGTTGTTCACGCGGCACCCATTTTCCTATGAGTAGCATGAGCAGGCTGGTTACTACAAAGAGCAGGGCCAGTACATGCAGGTAATGCAGGCCGGTATCAATAACTAATTGGGTAATGATGTAGGCGGTCACAAAAAAGAACAGGCCGGCTTTGGCTGCCACAGCAGGCACTCTCCGCGTTACCAGGCCAATCAGCATAATAGTGAATACCGGCACACTGAAATAACTGGCTGCTTTTTGCAGGTAGCTGTAAAAGCCGCCACTAAAAAACATGATATAGGGCGAAAAAATAATAGCGATACATGTAATGCCTACCTGTACCAGCCGCCCCTTCCTGACCAGGTCCCTGTCGTTAATAAAACGGTTTCGTCTCTCCATCCATGGTTTATAAAGATTCATGGTGAACAGGGTACCGATACTGTTTAAACCCGCATTAAAAGTGCTTAAAGCGCCGCCAAATACAATAGCCGCAATGAGGCCTGTAATGACAGGAGGTAATGTATCGGTTATCATTTTGGGAAATACCTGTGTGGTGTTCTCCATGCCCGGATAAAGCTGTAATGCAATAAGCCCGGGTACGTTCAAAAGCAGGGGGGCAAACAGTTTTCCTACAGCAGCAAGGGAAATGCCTTTCTGGCTTTCTGCCAGGTTGCGTGCGGCCAGCGATTGCTGCACAATGTATTGTTCCATGCCCCAATAATAAATATTGATCAGCAACATGCCGGTGAACAAAGTGCCAAAAGGGATGGCCGTGCCGGGCTGGCCTATTGCATTCAGGTGCTCGCGGTTATTGCCCAAAAGCTTTTCCACACCTGTGGCCAGGTTTCCATCGCCCAAAAATTTCAGGCCGATCCAGGTGATCAGTATTCCCCCAATCACCATTCCTATACCCTGTACAATGTCATTAATAGAGATTGCTTTCAGTCCGCCCAATACCGCGTACAAACAACCTGTTACGCCTATAAAAGCCACCAGCAACCTGATCGTAGTGAAGTAATCGAGACCCAGTAGGAGGTTTAGTTGAAAGATGCCGTTCATGGCAACTGCGCAACCATACAATACCGCGGGAACAAGATTAATGGCATAGCTTAAAAGAAAGATAATGGATACTAGGCGCTGGGTTTGTTTGTCAAAACGTATGCCCAAGAAATCGGGAGTAGTCATAGCCCCGATGCGAAGGTATACCGGCATTAGAAATTCCGATACGATGATCATGGCTAAGATCGAACTCATGCCCCAGCACATAACCGTCATATTGTTGGTATAAACAAACTCATTCTCACCAACAAACTGGTTGGCGCTCATATTAGTTAAAAAAAGCGAGCAGCCTACCATCCAGAAATTAAGACTCCTGCTTCCCAGGTAATGACCAACGGAAGTTTTGCTTTGCTTGCGGGTGGTATACGCCGACACAGCCGCAGCGATTACCAGTAGCAGGAAAAAGCTGATAAACATAGTTTGCGTTTGAAAGTTAGAGAGAGCCCCTCCTGATCAATACGGTGGGGATAGTCTCCTGTATTTTTTTACGGTGGAGAATAAATTCAGCAGCTTTCTCCGCCATGGCTTCAAAGCTGGTTGAGTAAGTCGTAATTCCGTCAAATATAATCTCCTTAACTATTTCGTCGTTATGGGACAGGATGCCTAAATCCTTTCCCAGCTTCAGTTTTTTATGCTTGGCGTCCTTTAACATCATCCAGAGTTCTGCATTGTTGATGGTAAAATAAACATAGCCGGCTTCGATAGACCCGGGTATGTATTCGGGGAGTATGGTGTGTCGTATCTTAAAATCTTTTACAAATTTTTCAAATGCCTTCAGTATTTCTTCAGGTGTATCAGAATTAGGCCGGTGGTAGTAAAGCATTTTTTTAAAATTCTTTATAGCGGGGGCCAGCTGGGCAAATGCAGCATAGGACGACTGAAAAAACTCTTGGGTAACATAAGATACATCAGTAGCAAGCGGTAAGTACCTGTCAATCATCAGGAACTTATCTTTCGGTAAAGAATTGAGGATAGCGGCCGATTTTTTGTGCGGAATAGGCGCTACAACATACATGCCATATTTGCCTCTTACCCTGTCGATAATGCTTTCAAATATATCTATATTATTGTGATGGAAGAAAATATCGATATGCGTTTGTTTACCCAGGCGGTTCCTGAATGTTTTATAAAACACTTCCTGGAAACTGTCGAAGGCGAAAATGATCAATGCAATTCTGAGCTGGTTGCGTGTATTTTCCTTGGCAAGGAAAAAGCCAATCCTGTTTTTGGATTCTACTATGCCACGGCTGATCAGTTCTTTATAGGCTTTGGCAATAGTTTCCCTGGCAAAGCCCAGCTCGGAAATCAAATTGTTTACAGAAGGAAGCATATCTCCTTTGGATAACACTTTGTTGTCCACAGCATTCAAAAAACCTTGCACAAATTGTTCGTGTTTGGATAGGCCATGAACATTCTCCATTTCCCTGATATGGTCGTATACGGTTTGCATAGCAATTGTTATTAAAATCCAGGAGCAACCTGCATTAGTTCCTTACTCAAAAGTATACTATACTATTCTATTAGTATAATTTTTTTTATTTTGCATACGATTGTCCATCAAATGCCGATGATCGTCTAGTGAATTTAACGGGGTTTTACTCATTTTTGAGAGTGCCTGATTATACCATGATTGCAAAACTGGTGATATGGAAAAAATAATGAAATGGTTGGTAAGCGGCTTATTGCTGCTGGTTATACAAAATGTAATATTCGCCCAAACTATTCAAAATTTCAGGGATAGTACGATTGTAGTATCGCCGGCTTACCGGTTGGTGATCAATAAAAAAGAGGGACATGTCAGCTATTATTTCCAGGATGGTAGCTTTTTAAAAAATACCACTGCAATGGTAAAGGATGTCGCCGGTAAAGTCTATAGCAGCGACCAGTTTGCGCAACACATAATTGAAGTTCAGCCGGTAAGTGACCTGATAGGTAAGGGTCAACAGCTGAATATTGTGCATAGGAATCCCGGAACCGGTTTAAAACTGATTCAGTCTGTTTTAATTTACAAGGCGCAATCCTTTTTTATATTAAGACTGGCAGCTGTTACCCGAAATACAGAAAAATTGTCTGTTAATTATATAAGCCCCCTGGCGTTGGTGAAGCAAAAGGGAGGAACGGGTTTTATCAACGGCAATCAACCCCGAGTGTTGGACATGCCCTTTGATAATGATAACTGGACAAAAGCCCTGACCGCTGAGTGGAGAGCCGAACCGGTGCGTGGTACAGGTTACAGCTTTTCCTCACTGTATGATGCAGAACGGCTTTCAGGCGTTGTAGTAGGTGCTGTTACGCATGATTTCTGGAAGACAGGGCTGCAGTATACTTTGTCAACGCAAAAAAATATACTGGATTCCTTTATAGTTTATGGCGGAGCATCAACTCCGGATAACAGTTCGTTGCCTGCCGAATATGGGGGCAACGACGGAACACATGATATCGTAGCGCATGGCGCTATGACCGGCAGTACCGTTGTATCGCCGGCTATTTTTGTAAGTGGCTTAAACAGCCGTGCAGAGGCTTTTCAGGCTTATGGAAGGGTAAATCAGAAAAAAAATGGCGCTTTAAAATGGAATGATACAGCACCATTCTATTGGAACAGTTTTGGTGTAGAAGGTGTTCTGGGATACGAAAAAAGAATGATGCCGGATGGCGTATTGGCTGTTTCGGATTATATAGCGTCTTTAAAACATTTCTCTGCTAATAAGAAGGTTTATATGAGTATCGACTCCTACGACCAGGGTATTTACAATAAAGAGGTATTAAAGTCTATCCGCGAGCATTGTATACAAAACAACCAGGAACTGGGTTTTTATTTTATTCCTTTCGCGGTCTGGACCTGGAAATCTTCCGTAGAGAAAGATAAGCTGCAATATACTGATGTCGACATCCGTGATGTGACTTTAAAAGATAATAATGGTAAAACGATTGTATACAAAGACGGCGAGTTTGGGGCATTTCCCCTGGATCCCACTCACCCGGCTACCCGGCAAAGAATTATTGGTGAATTGGAAAAAGCCAAAGCGATTGGAGCCCGGTTTTTAAAGATCGATTTCCTGACAGCAGGTGCGTTAGAATCCACCTCGCGGTATGATAAAAGTGTGCGTTCGGGGCTGCAGGCATACAATAAAGGAATGAGCATGCTGAAGCAATTGATAGACTCAATACTGGGGCCTGATGTCTTTATAACGCAGGCCATATCGCCAACCTTCCCCAGCCAGTATACACATATCCGTTTTTTGTCTACTGATGTTTACTCCCATTTAAGAAATGATCAGAAAGGATTCCCGCATTATGGTAGCACTGCCGCTTCGATGATCACATCTTCGCATTTGGGATGGATGCAGGGCAGCCTGTGGCCTTACACGAATATGGATGTGTCGGTAATGAAACAGTTTCAAAAAAATAATGCCATTAGTGAGCAGGACGTAAAGGTGCGGTTAATTACTATGGCCGTTATGGGCAGTGCGCTGGGCGATGGCTCTGATTTCAGGGATAGCACTACAAGAGCAAGGGCCATTCGGTTTTTAAATAACCCGCATCTGTGCCGGTATTTTGAGCATCCACAAGCTTTTATACCGTTGAAAGTAGCCGACGGGTTAAAAGAAGATCAACAATTAAGCTTTTACCTGCCCGGCGATGCCATCAGCGCTGCCATTATCAACTTTGATACCACCCGGTCGTTTGAGTATGTTTTTATGCGCGAGCAGTTAAAGTGGAAAGACGGAGCCTATAGTATCAGGGAGTATCTTACCAACGAAGAAGTAGGCATCATCAAACCCGGAGAAAAATCATTTACCTTAACCACTGGTACCAGGGATGCGCTTTGGGTGAAATTGGTGAAAATTAACTAATAGGTTATTTTTATAAATCTATCGCTGAGTGTATATGGCTGGAAATAATCGAAAGGATACCGTAAAAAAGAAGGATGGATTTAAGGGACAAAAAGCCATTGTGCTGCCCCGGCAGGTGATACAGGCATGCCAGGGGCAGCAGTTATTATCTAATCTTTATATTACAGATATCGGTTATTATCCCAAAGCTGCTTTTCATTTTCGCGAAAGAGATCATGGATGTAATCAGCATATTTTGATCTATTGTACAGGGGGGAAAGGATGGGCAGTAGTAGATGGTAATAGAGTAGCTGTTAAAGAAGGGGAGTACCTGGTGATACCTGCTGGTACCAAACATAGGTATGCCGCGGACGAAGATCAGCCCTGGTCTATTTACTGGGCACATTTTAATGGCTTATCTGCTGCTAACTTTATCGAACTATTACTAAAGAATTGCACCGATCATGTGGGTAGTGCCATATACAATGAAAAGCGTACCATACTATTTGACGATATATACCGGACATTGGAATCGGGCTATAGTATTGATCACCTGTTTTACCTGAACATGATGTTCTACAGCTACCTGGGTACTTTTTGCTTTCCGCAGTTTCTCAATCCTCCTTATAAAGAGGAGAAAAGTAAAATTGACGTAGTAGTGGAATACATGCAGGAACATATCATGGAAACAGTGGTGCTGAAAGACCTGGCCTCTTTGATACATATGTCATCTTCTCACTTCTCAGCCATGTTTAAAAACAAAACCGGCCATCCTCCACTCGAATATTTTAATCATCTGAAAATTCAACGGGCATGCCAGTATCTCGAGTTTACCGACATGCCTGTGAAAGAACTTTGCTATACCCTGGGATTAGACGATCCATTCTATTTTTCGAGGTTATTCAGTAAATATATGGGCGAATCTCCGCTGCATTACAGGAAACGGAAGCGTTTCTTATAAGTGCGCGTGCTCTTGCTGAGCCAGGTGAATGATGGCGCCCAGGTGACTAGGATCCACGTCAATTACTTTATCAAGGTACTGTTTTGCTTCGCTGAAGTTACCGAGACCTAAATGACCCAACCCTGCCAGGTAATAGCAATGTATTTTATTTTTTGTATCCAGATCATCATCGAAGATCATCAGGTCGGGTAATGATACTGCGAAGAAATCGATACGGATATGATCGTTTTCGTGGGTCCTTGCATAATCAATCAACTTCTGAAACTTCTGCGTTGCTTCTGTTGTTTTGCCAAGTTTTTTTAAAGCCAAACCCTGGTAGTATATTTTATCCGGCTGTTGGTCGTTATAGAAAATAGCTGGTGTAGGTTCGTCTAAGCCTACCGCCGCTGCCTCCCAGTGTTCATGGGCCCTGGCGGCATCGCCCTGTTGATGGTAGGCACATCCCAGCCAATAGAAGATGTCATTTTCCTGTGCGCCGAATATCTTTCCTTCTCCCAGGTTGTCGGGATAAGCGCGCGCACGGTTTAATAAGCTTATAGCAGCCGCACTGTTATTATTCAACAGTGCGTTCCGGCTTTGTAAAACCAGGTTGGTTATATACTGCGTTGATACTTTTCCCTCACCTCCTTCCCACGGATGAAACTGATGTCCCTCGATCATCTCAAGGGCTTTGCCGGTATTACCGGTAAGTGTGTGAAGGTTGATCAATTCGATCAGGAGGTCATCCCGTTGATAAATCAGCTCAGTATAACGCTCTAAAAAGGCGAGCCTTTTATGTGGAGATATGTTGAAGCGCTTTTTTAACTGATCCAGTTCAAACAAAATACGGGCATCAGATTCATCGGCCGCAAAAGCCTGTTCGTACAAATCAAGCGCTTCCTGCCTTTTATTAAATTTATTAAAACTGGCAATCCCCAGGTTTCTCAGTGTAGTCGGAAAATTGGCGTTAATAGCAATGCTTCGTTCCCATGCAGCTCCCGCTTCCTTATATAACTGTTTTGCATAATAGTAATTGCCCAGGTGGTACCATGCTTTATAATCATGGGCATTAAAAGTTGCGGCTGTTTCTAATACTAAAACATCTTCTATCCGGTTGATAAAGCTGCCTGTTACTTCCTGGTTCAATGCTAAATCAAAATGTTCTCCGGCCTGTTCGGAACGGCCTGCCTGTAGTTCATAGTAACCTATATAGTACGTGATGAGGGCGTCGTTGCCTTTGTAAAGTTGTAAAAAAGAAATTGCTTCTTCCCATAAACCGGCTTCCGCATATTGGTTGGCAATTTCGATATAAGTGTAAGCGCGCTGCCGTATCATTTCCTGTAAGCGACTTACAGTGTCATCCGCCAAAGCATGTTGATCTTTCTGGTAGTAGCATAATGCTAATTCGTATAGGGCGCCAAAATCAAAAGCATCGGTACCTAATGTTTGATGGCATAATTCAACGGTTTCTTCTGGTCTGCCGATTTTGCGTAGTGCAATAATTCTTAAATGTCTTGCGCGAAGGCTATTGTAATTTCTAAATAACGATTTTTCAGATAATTCAAGCACATCCTGCCATTGGGCACGGCGGGCATCAATATATGCAGCCTGTAAATAGGCTACGTCCTGCTGGGCCGCGCTCCAGCTGCTTTTAAAGAACAGGTTATAAGCTTCGTCAAGTTGCCCCTGGTATTTCAGGCAGAGTCCCAGGTTATATAGGGGCTCACTATCGTAAGGGTTGGGATTATGCCTGTTTATTTTTTCAACGGCTTTTCTTAAATATATTTCGGCCTCCTGGAAAGCGCCCCTTCGTAGCAACCACAGCCCTTTGGCGTTGTTGCAACGGATGTCGGTACTGTCTCTTTTCAGGCCCTCGTTGTAATAATCTATAGGATTGTAGGTGGCATGCCGGTATTGCTCCAGGTGATGTCCTGCTAAAAATAAAGCTTCTGTCGTTTCAATTTCTTCAGGCAGGGCAATAGGCCGGGCAGGGTCGGGAAGCGGTGCGCCCTGCCTCGTTACCGGTGTGTAGGCAATGAGTTCTTTCCCGCTTAAATCTGATACAATCAGCCTGAATTGTGAGGTATCAGCTGCCGGTATTGGAATAGTGTTGTGGTAAGTATTAACGGGAGAAAGCGTTGCTTTATCCTCGAATATTATATTTTCATTGTTATATAGCCGGATGATAACTGCTTGTTCGCTGGTGGTATATACTTGTATCTTGATTTGATGCTCCGACAATTCCATGTTGACCATGGCCTCTTTGGAAGCATTTTTTACATAGCCTATATTTTTATAAGGCATGAAGTATTGTTTAAACTCCCTGGCTTCGTTAGGCATGATCCAGCCAAAATCGGGTTGATTGTCGGTATACATGCCGCACATCAGTTCAAAATAGGGGCCATCCTCATCGGTGAGTTGTTTGTCCCAGGCTTTGCCAAAATCGCCACATCCCCAGGTCCATTGTTTTTTACCCGGACTGATATGGTGATTGGCGATATGCATCAGGCCTGCCTTTTTTTGATGATGGTAGCCGCCTACAAAATCAAACTGGCTGTTAACGGCCATGTAAGAAGTAGGAACAGGAATATTGGTGTACACTGATATATCGGTACCTGGTGAATAGTCCACCTTATAGTAAGTTCCGGTGGCAATGGGGAAGGAGCTCACGTCTCTTTTGCCATGATCGAAAACGGCGTGCACATCGGGCGGAAACACGCTTTGATAATGCTCGTCCACAGACACCGCCGGGTTGGCCCACCATAAAAAGGTTTGTGGAAACGGCGTTCGGTTGTAGAGCCTGGCCTGCAGTTCTATATAAGCTTTATCGGGGTACAAAGTAAAGCCCAGCGCGCATTTGGTGCCAAACATCATCTCGTATTCATTTACCCAAACGGTTTTGCTTCCGTCCTTGTTTTCTGAGATGTAGTAGTCAGTTGCATCAAATGTAGTAGGCCGGTGATGCTGTGGCCAGTTGAATTCAATACCGCCGCTGATCCAGGGCCCGGTTAAGCCAACCAGTGCGGGTTTGATAACACGGTTATAATAAACGAAATGATAGTCATTGGTTTTGTCGTAAGCCATTTGTATCCGCCCCCCCAGCTCTGGTAGTATCATTACTTTAATGTAGTCATTCTCCAGGTAAAGGGCCGTCCAGGCTTTATCTTCTTTTTCATCATACACTTTGTCAATAACCTGGTAAGGGTATACCACACCGCTGCTTCCCTGGTATACTCTTTTCTCCAGGAACATAGGGTTTTTATCAGGCTTGCCTGTTTTATAAGTTGGAATGATTGTTTTTTCTTTCCAGGCTTTTACTTCCATCATTGCCGGTTTCGTTTTAAGATTTGTTTGATGCAGGTCGGATTTGCTAATTCATAATCAGCAGGTACTAAATACATGGAGTGCCGTGGCGTTAACTCATTACTAGTGACCCGAAAAAATATGATCCATCTCTTCCAAAGATTTACCCTTGGTTTCTTTTACCTTAATTTTTACAAATACATACCCGGCCAGGCATATAGCGGCGTATATATAGAAAGGAGTGTAAGTGCCCATGCGTTTGGCCATAATGGGGAATGTAAAAGTTAACAGGGCGTAAGACAGCCATAAAGCTATAATGGCCACCGATGTTGCTTTACTGCGAACCCGGTTGGGAAAAATTTCTGCTATCAATACCCATGTTACAGGGGCCAGGGTCATTGCATAAATACCAATGGCAGCTAACAAAGACCAGGAGGCGGAGGTAGACTGTTGTTGCAGCAGAAATGCGCTGATCAGGTAAAGCAGGGTTAAACCAATGGCTCCGAAAAGCATCAGGGGCTTTCTTCCCAATTTGTCTACCTGCCACATAGCTACCGCTGTACAGATCATATTTACAAGGCCGATAAATACCATTTGCCTGAGCTGGTCATCCTGGCTGAAGCCCACGCTTTCAAAAATAGTAGCCGTATAATTAAATACAACATTAATACCGCATAGCTGCTGGAAAATGGCGAGCCCCATACCAACAATAACTGCCGGCAACACTGTTTTGTCAAACAATTGGGAGAGCCCCGTTGATGCGCCTTGGGTTAATGAAGCTCTGATAGACTCTGCAGTAGTAGTGGCATATAGGTTACCGCCTATTTTCGATAAAATGGCATGGGCCTTTTCTTTTTTTGACCGGTTGATCAGCCAATGCGGGCTTTCAGGCAACAGTAAAACACCGGAAAGAAACAGGAAGGACGGAATAGCTCCCAACCCAACCATCCAGCGCCAGGCTTCGCTGCCCTCGTTACGTAAGCTATAATTAACCAGGTTGGTAACGAATATGCCAATAACGACGGTCATCTGGTTGATTGCCACTAACCTGCCCCGCATGGACGGAGGCGCAATTTCTGCAATATACATAGGAGAAAGTACAGAAGCCATACCTACGCCGATACCTGCAAAAAAACGGGCAATAATAAAAGCAGCACTGCTATGACTAATTGCCATTGCAAGCGAAGAGAGCAGGAAAATAGCTGCTGATAGCATGAGACCTTTTTTTCTTCCATATCTGTCAGACAAGCTGCCTGCAATAATGCATCCTGCTATACAGCCTATCGCCAGGGTTGCAGTAGCAACACCTTCCTGTACCTCATCAAAATGAAACTGTTCTTTTAAAAAAGGGAGTGCTCCTGCAATAACGGCAAAGTCGAAACCGAATAGGTAACCTCCTAATGCTGAGATAAAGGATATCCCGATGACATAGCCGTTATTAAATTTCTGTTGCTCCATAACAATCATATCGTTGATACAAAAATGCTCATAAAAGGCGAGTGTAGCATGGATTCTATATTGAAAAACCTAGACATTCTTATGATTGGTACTACAATGAGGACCTGTCTGTTGTAATGCAGGTCTGGCGTGGTTTTTCAACAATAATTATAAAAAGTACATTTAAAATTTGTCAGAATAGAAAATAATAATATTTTTGTCTACTAAAATAATAGACTATTTGCTGTTAACCACCAGCGGCAGAATCTAAACTAAAAAAAATGAACCAGTCAGGAAACTATGTGTGGTACACAAAAGGCCGTCTTCTTTTCTATAAGATGGTTTCAAATTCATCGGTGTTGGCAGTTACTTCATCTTCTCTAAGCTGTTGTTGTAGATAACTGTTTTTGATCACTTCGATTTTCATTATCGTAAATTAAGGCTATCCTATCCCACGCTGTATTTCCCGTTGACCCGGTTGAATAAATCAATAAACGACGAATGCTCAGGGGATTTTTTGCAATCACCTTACTGGAAAAATTTCGTTAAACGTGCATCTGTTGCCGGCAGGACAATCATGTCCATAAAGATGCGGAGCAACCAACTATTCAAACAAATGAACAAGCAAACAAACATTTTTTTTTATCGTATACTGCTATGTATACTGTTACTTTCATTGAACCAGCTATCTAAAGCTCAGAATCCTCCAACGGTCAATTCTATATTAGAAGGTACTGTTGCAGATGAAATCACCAATCAGCCGCTGGAGGGCGCCAATATTGCTATTGAGGGCGTTACCAATCAAACCACTACTAATGCGAAAGGATATTTTGAGTTACGCACCGGGCAAAAATTTCCCTATAATATCATCATCACTTTTGTTGGTTATGAAAAAAAGATTGTTCTGGCTAACGGTTCTCCCATACATGTAAAACTAATGCCTGCCAGGAGCGAGTTAGATGATGTGGTGGTGGTAGGGTATGGAACCCAGCGCAGATCTGATGTGGTAGGATCAATCGCTAAGATCAGTGCAGGCGAAGTAAATAAGATTCCTGTTGCCAGTTTTGATGCGCAGATACAGGGTAAGGCAGCAGGGTTGCAGGTGATTACTAACTCGGGTGTTCCGGGAGAAAGTATTTTCCTTCGCTTAAGAGGAACTACTTCCATTAACTCAAGCAGCGATCCTTTGTATATTATTGATGGGGTGTTTTTAAATAATACCAGTTTACAAACTACCAACCTGGGTGGAAGAAGTACATCACCTCTGGCTGATATTAACCCTGCCGACATTGAATCAATAGAGCTGTTGAAAGATGCTTCGGCTACAGCTATATATGGTTCGCGTGGGGCGAATGGTGTGGTGATCGTTACTACTAAAAAGGGAAATTACGGAAGTAAGACCAAGGTGGATATTAATGTTTCCAATGGTTGGGTACAAGCTGATAAGTCGGTATTACCTGATCTGATATCCGGACCGGAAGCTGCAACTTTAGTAAATGAATATTGGGTGAATTCGGGGCAGGCGGCTCAAAGCCCTTTCAGACCTGTGTCTCAAGGCGGTTTGGGTGCACCTGAAGAGCAGAAGACCTATGATCGCCTGGCATTTTTGTTAAGAAAAGGATATATCCAGGATTATAATATCGGTATCCAGGGCGGAGGTAATAATTCAAGATATTACCTGGGTGCAGGATATACAGATCAGGATGCTTTCTTTAAGGTGATTGGCTTTAACAGGGCCAGCATCAAATTTAATTTTGACCAGCAATTATCGAAGAAGGTTAAGATTGGCCTTACCAATAATATCTCACGCAGTTACCGAAACCAGGCGCGCTTAGGCGACGGCCCACAGGGCCGTTTATGGGGATCGGCTATTACGGGTTCTACTTACAGTCCCACACATGATGCTTCGGGTGCCCTTATTGGTTTAGAGAATACTTATTCATTAGTTGATAACTATGACGTGAATACTGTTAGCCTTCGTTATGTAGGAAGCGTTTTCGCAGAATTCAATCTACTGGAAGGACTAAAGTTTAAATCAAGCATCAGTACCGATTATAATTTGTATGATGAGTACCAATACTGGAACAGCGGAACCTCGATTGGTTCGGCTGTTAACGGTAAAGCTATTGAATCGGTGACGCAAAACAATGCCTGGATCAACGAGCAGGTATTAACCTATAATAAAAAGATCAATGCGCACAACCTTACTGTGTTACTGGGAAATACCCTGCAGAGCAATACACTGAAATATACTTATGCAGAGGGTAATGGTTTTGCCAATGCTAATTACAAATTGATCTCCTCTGCGGCTTCAACATTAGCGAGTGATCGCTGGACAAAGCACACTATCGCTTCTTACTTCGGACGTATCGGTTATTCTTTTGAAGATAAATATTTTGCAGAAGCCAGCTTCAGGTCAGATGCTTCCTCCAAATTTGGTAAAAACAACCGGAGAGGCTATTTCCCGGCGATTGGCGCCTCATGGAGACTGAAGAAGGAGAATTTCCTGAGTGATGTGTCCTGGATCAGTGACCTGAAATTAAGAGCTTCTTACGGTATTACCGGTAACCAGGCGGGAATCGACGACTTTGCTGCAAGAGGTTTATGGTCAGGAGGAAGTCCTTACGCCGATGTGTCGGGTACTCCTTTAGCAGGTATTGGTCCTTTGCAATTAGGTAATGACGATTTACGGTGGGAGAAAACAGCGCAGACAAGCCTGGGGCTGGACGCCTCGTTTTTCCGCGACCGTTTGAGTATCACTTTTGATGTATACAATAAGTACACATCAGATCTTCTGCTGCAGCGCCCTGTTCCGGCCTCCTCGGGGTTCTCGGTGTATTGGGCTAATGTAGGCGAAGTAAGTAATAAAGGTTATGAGTTGACGATCAACTCGACCAATATCAGGAATGAAAATTTTAACTGGACAACGAGCTTTAATATTTCGGGCAACAGGAACAGGATCGAAAAATTACCTACCCAGATTACACAGTATACAAGAGATTGGGTGATATTAAAAGAAGGTTACTCCTTAAATTCCTTTTGGTTATATGAGCAACTACGGGTAGATCCTCAAACCGGTAACCCGGTATTCGATGGGCAGGATGAGAATGGCGTGGTAACTGCGGAAGACAGGAAGATCCTGCACAATTTCTATCCTAAATTTTATGGAGGCTTAACCAATACGATAAGATTTAAACAATTCGATCTGGGAGCACTTTTCTCGTTCCAGTATGGTAGCTATGCGCTGAACCTGCAACGCTTCTTCCTCGAGCGTAATCCCGGTACCGGAGCCAATGCAACCTTGTTGAAAAGATGGCAGAAGCCCGGAGACATAACAGATGTGCCGAGGTTAACATCGGCCGGCTATAATTATACTTTAGATCAGAACAGCCGATACCTGGAAGATGCGTCCTTCCTGAGATTAAGGCAATTGTCCTTCGGCTATTCGTTACCCGGGTCGTTTGTAGAAAAAGCGGGACTAAATAATGTGCGCCTGTATTTTGTGGCAGCTAATCTTTTCATTTTAACCAAATATACCGGCGATCCCGAAACAAGTGTTACTTCCAATCCTAATGCGCAGGGTCTTGGTGGATTTGGCACACCTCCGCAGCCCCGCAGCTTTCAATTTGGTCTTAACGTAACGTTCTAGTTTTTTTCTTATTACAAAACAGTTTATTGATATGCAACATAAAAAATATTCGCTCTATTATTTACTTCTACTCAGCCTTGTTTCAGGAGCATTGGCCTCCTGCAAAAAGTTCCTGGATGTAGAGCCCAAAACCGCAACTTCAGACCAGGTTACCATTGTAGATGAAGCTTCAGCAAGAACAGCTGTCAGGGGTATTTATAATCAGTTAGAGTCAAACGATTATTATGGATACAATTTTCCTTTATTGGGAAACCTTTCCGGCGATAACGTACAGTATACAGGAAGCCAGGCCGTAAATAAGACATTAACCACGCATACGGTAAGGGCAGACTTAGGTCCTTTGGCAAGTGTTTGGACCAGCATTTACAATACCATTAACAGGGCTAACAACGTGATAGAAAAAGTACCCTCTTTAAATACGACTACTACTTTTACCGAAGCTGTACGGAATCAGCTTACAGGAGAAGCGCATTTTTTACGTGCGCTCGCTTATTTCGATCTGGTAAGAACCTGGGGCGGTGTGCAATTGATTCTTACACCCACCCAGTCGGCAGGAACTATCGGTAACGTAGCCAGGAGCTCGGCACAGGAAACTTATGCCCAGATATTGAAAGACCTGGAGACTGCAGAGAATTTATTGCCCAACACAATAAACAGGATACGTGCTACTAAGAAAACTGTGTGGGCTTTAAGGGCCCGTTATCATTTATATGTAAAAGAATGGGCTGCGGCGATAGACTATGCCGGCAGGCTGATCAATGATACAGAAAACTATAGCTTGCCCGCGCCCTATAATTCCTTCTTCGCCAACAACGCGTCCAATACCCGCGAGTCGGTTTTTGAGTTGTATTATAATACTACCGTAACCAATACACAGGCCTATAACTGGCAACCTTCTGCAAGAGGAGGAATTGGCTGGGTAAGGCCGGCAGATGATTTTGCAACAGTGTTAAGTAATGCAGCTATAGTGGGTGACAGGACACAATTGCTGATCAATGTTCCTGCAAATGGTATTGCTACCTGGTATGGTAATTTATATTACAGAACCAATGGTACTGATCCTGCCTATATCATTCGTTTGGCAGAATTATACCTGATCAGGGCAGAGGCCAGGGCCAGCTTGCCTGCGCCGGACATAACAGGCGCCCGTGAAGATTTAAACAAAATAAGGAACAGGGCCAGCCTGGCATCTCTTTCATTAAATACTGCTGCCGAGTTATTGTTGGCTATCGAAAATGAAAACAGGTATGAATTTGCGTTTGAAAATCACCGCTGGTATGACCTGGTGAGAACGGGCCGGGCGCAGGCAGTATTAGGTATTACCGATGCTACAAAACTGTTATTACCCATTCCTTATTCCCAGATACTGGTAGACGGCAGTCTGACGCAAAATCCGGGATATGGAAATTAATGTTAACAGCATGATTTTATTATCTGATCATTAATCTGTTTTTATGTCTCATCCAACGCTGCACAAACCCTGGACTCCGGGAGAGCTGTTTATCTTCAGGCTGGTTTTTATTTTTCTCCTTGTTTTGTCCCTTCCTTTTGACCGGCTTTTATTTGAATCGCTTAAAAATGCTCCTTTTAGTTTTGAAACTGCTTTTCAGCTATTTACGTACCGGACTTCGTCCGTGGCGGAAAGTCAAAGTGTTAATCATCCTTTTACCGGTTATTGGAACTGGTTGATCGCATTAATTGCAGCTTTGATCGGAACCATTATCTGGCAGATAGCGGATAAGAAAACTACAAAAGAGTATAACCGTTTATATTATTTCCTCAGAGTTTTTATACGGGTGAGACTGGCGCTGGCCGTGGTTACAACAGGCATTATTAAGTTGTTGCCTTTGCAGTTGCCTAAGCCTTCTTTAAGCGATTATCATACCGAGTATGGAGATTTTCTTAGCTGGAAAATTTATTATCTCAGCACATCTGTTACGTTTGCCGGGTATGTACCGGCTATAGGATTGCTGGAACTGCTGGGTGGCATTCTGCTACTGTTCAGGAAAACCGCCGCAATAGGTTCAGGACTTTTAATTGCAGTACTATCCAATGTAGTAATCTCCAATTTTGTTTTTGATATCGGAGAACAGGTGTATAGCTCCTTCCTGCTTTTGCTGGCTGTTTTTATATTTTCATACGATTTCCCGAGGTTTTATTCGCTCCTGTTTTTACGCGTTAAAACAATGCCTGATCCTTATTGGGCTAACAGTTCTAATGAACGTGCAACGGTTAAGAGGGCATTGAGGGCTGCTTTCGTGGCGATATTTATTTTCTTCGGAATAGGAGCCTATCGTTCCTACTCGGCGTCTCAATTACCTTATTCTCCCGAAGCCGGCATAAAGGGCACCCGTGGTTTTTACGATGTACCAACCTTCGTTTATAATAAAGATACTTTGCCTTATTCTTTGGTAGACCCGGTTCGCTGGCAAAACGTAGTATTCGAATCCTGGAACACGATCAGCATCAGGGATAACGAGCCTGTTATCATAGATAGCACAAAGCCACAACTTTTATGGCATCCGGACTCTTTAAAGAATTTTGAGAAGATTGGCAATGCGGGCCGGCATTTTTACCGCTACACTTATACGCCTACAAATAATAATGGTTATCGTTTACAGTTATTTGAAAAGAGCACAAACCTGAAAAAGTATGACCTGCATATCCGGATTGCGGATAGTATTATTTATGCGCATGGTGCCAACAATAAAGGTGATTCATTGCATATTCAGTTAGCCCGTTTTTCTAAAAAATACCTGCTGGATGCCGGGCGCAGAAAACCAATCAAAATCTATTAAAAAAATATCATGAGCACAGCTACCCAAACATTGTCTCATTCAATAGATGATCAATTATGGAGTCGCCCTGAAAAGTTTATTTTCAGAGTAGCGTTTATTTTCTTTATTCTGCTGATTGTTCCTTCGGAGCCTGAATGGTACACCAAACTTTTTTCAGACTTTTCTCTTTATAAGCTATTGAGTGCGCTGGCAGGATCCCGGCCCGGGTTAATTGAAATAAAGTCAGAAAGCGGGAGATGGGGACTGGCTTCTTATGCCACCTGGGGTATTCTTCTGCTGGCTGCCGTTGTGGGGGGGATTATGTGGTCTTTGCTGGTTCGTAAACGAACGATCTCCGGTTATCATAAATTATATTACTGGTTAAGGGTTTTGGTTCGTTACCGCATTGCCATAGGTTTAATTGCTTTCGGGTTGATTAAATTCTATCCCATGCAAATGCCTTATCCTTCGGTAAGTAATCTTCATACAGAGTTTGGGGATTATGCACCCTTTAAATTATACTGGCAATCAGTAGGTCTTTCTTTGGAGTACCAGATTTTCCTCGGTGCACTGGAAATCATAATAGGGGCGCTGCTGTTTTTCAGGGCAACCACAGCCATTGGTGCTATTCTTACAGCAGGCGTATTATACAATATAGCGCATGCCAATTTGGGCTACGATGGCGGCGTGCATGTATATAGCTCTTATTTTGTATTACTTGCTCTTTTTTTATTAGTACAGTATATTCCTGGTATCTGGAAGTTATTTATAAAAGGCGAAACGGTAGTGCCACAGTATTATACTCCCGACTACACAACAACCCGGGGCAAGACGTTCTATATTGCTGCGAAAGCAATCTTTATTTTTTTGTTTCTTTTTGTTTATAGCTATTACCGTTATGATCTGCATTTTAATAAAGGACGGCTTAAGGAGCCTATTTTGCCAGGCCTCAAAAAAGCAGAAGGATTTTACAATGTAAAAAGTTTTGTGTTAAACGGAGATAGCCTACGGTATTCACCCACAGATTCTGTAAGATGGCATAACGCAGTATTCGAGCGTTATTCTACTTTTTCTTATAAGGTATATAAACCTTTCGATATCAAAACGGGTAATGGGGTTCCTGATGGTACAGATTTGTTTAAAGAATATGAGCTCACCGGCAGAGCGGGCGGGCGTGTGTACCTATATTATGAAATAGATTCGGTAGAGCGGAACCTTTACCTGGTAGATAAAAACCAGAAGTTCAGTAAGAATACGCTAAAGAAATACGCAGATAAGGATTTCCTGGGTTTGAAAGAATTATATAAAACAGATGCCAGGGATACGCTGGGTATACTCAGGTGGCATTATGCTCAAATAGATTCGTCTACTGTTCAGCTGTCGGGAATTGATCAGTATAAAGATACCATTCATGTAGAGCTGGAGCGTATTCCACAGCTACATACGCCAGGCAAATACTGGTATACTGAAAATAAGAAATTTCATTATTAAATTATAAATACATAAACATGCGTATATTTTATTCTATTGTTTTATTAACGCTCTTCTTGTTCTCGGGTGAACTGCATGCGCTTCCAACCAAAATTATAATTAGGGTAAAAGCGAAAGACGCTAAATTTATAGGAACCGGTATTGGCGGTGCCGCTGTTATTGTAAGAGACAATATATCAGGATCAATATTGTCAAGGGGCGTTACAGCAGGAGGTTCAGGCGATACCAAAATATTAATGCAGACTTCCATAGTAAGATACCAGCCTCAAACTGACAGTACCACTGCAAAATTTGTTGCAACTATTGATGTTAACGAACCTACTTTGGTAGATGTTGAAGTACAGGCGCCCTTAAGCCGTAGAGGGGCTGCTGTAAAAGGCACTACACAAGTATGGGTGATACCAGGTAAGGACATTCTGGGGGATGGTATCATCATCGAATTACCTGGTTTGATTCTTGATATTCTAAGCCCATATACCCATCAGTCTTTATCTAAAGAAAGTTTTAAAAACGGGGCATTTGTTTTCAGGGTAAATTTGGTGATGCTTTGTGGCTGCCCTATTTCTAAAGGCGGCGTATGGGATGCAGATGACTTTGAAGTAAAGGCTTATTTAAAAAAAGAGGGCAAACTGATCGGGAATTATGAACTAAATAAGATCGATGTGGTTAACTTATATGAAGGAAGGCTTCCTTTGCTGGAAAAAGGCAGTTACGAATTAACGGTGTCTGCTTTTCAGAAAAGGGGTAATAACGCCGGTGTAGACCGGATTAATTTCACGGTTCAATAATAGTTCATGAACAGACGAATATTTTTAAAGAATGGTGCTTCAATGGCTGGTTGGGGAATGCTGGCTCCTCATTTCATGGTGAATAAAACAACGGGTATGTATCATATAGAGCAATTTACAGATGAAGGACTCTCGCAATTCACTTATGCTGTCCTGTTCGATAAAAAGATTGTGTTGATAGATCCCTGGCGGGATCCGCAACCCTTTTATGACTTGGCAGACCGGAATAATGCTGCTATTGTTGCTGTTATTGAAACCCATCCGCATGCAGATTTTGTAAGCAGCCATGCCGAAATATACCGCAAACTAAAAACGCGTATATACGCAAGTAAGAAGCTGCAGGCGAAATACCCGCATCATCCGGTAAAAGATGGCGATGTAATTGCTTTAAATAATCATCTCCTGTTAAAAATATTAGATACGCCGGGGCATTCACCTGACAGTATTTCTATTGTATTAAGAGAGAATAATATTGATAAGGCTGTTTTTACGGGAGATGCGCTGTTGTTTGGAGACGTAGGCCGGCCTGATTTACGGGAATATGGCAACAATGAAAATGAGCAAAGGATCAGCCTCGCCAAAGCGATGTATGAGACCTTGCAAACCAAGTACCTGCCTTTAAATGACAAAGTAATCGTTTACCCGGCGCATGGAGCCGGCTCGCTTTGTGGTAATGCTATTCGTAATGTTAAATCCAGTACCATAGGAGAGGAGAAGAAGAATAATCATGCTTTTCATCATGCGAATGAATCGGATTTTGTAGCCTCTATTTTAAAAGATCTTCCCTTTATACCTAAGTATTTTCCTTATGATGTTGAATTAAACCGGTCGGGAGCCGGCGATGTGCAACCAGGTATCAGGAAGGTTCAACTGCGGCAAGAAAATTTTCAACCTCCGGAGCGATCCCTGGTAGTTGATATCAGGCCAAAAAGTGATATACAGGAAGCCTATTATCCTGGCGCTATTTATGTACCGGAGGGTACGAAGTTTGAAACCTGGCTTGGAACTGTTATCGCTCCGGATAAAAAGTTCTACCTGGCAGTACAGGATAAGGATGCCTTTCATACAGCCGTAAAAAAGCTTGCAAAAATCGGCTATGAATCCAATATAGAAGGCGGATTTGTTTATACAGTAAAGAAACCATATCCGGTATTTTTAAATGGTAAATCTTTTTCTTTGAATGATAAAGACGATTACACTATTATAGATGTGCGTAATAAAAAAGAATACGACGAAGACCCCATCATTGTTTCATCTGTAAATATACCCTTGCCGGAATTAGAGAAGCGGTTAGCGGAGGTTCCTAAGAATAAGCCCATAGTAGTGCACTGTGCGTCGGGTTATCGCTCGTCCATTGCTACCAGTATTATAAGGAAGGAATATCCCCAGCTATCCATACTGGATTTGGGAGAAGATGTAACGCGCATCAAAAATAAAAAAAGCACTGATCATTAGTTTTAAGGCTTGTAATATTATAGGTATTATTATTGACGATTTAATTAACTATACCTGGAATTATCTATCTCATGTCTGTTAAGTATGATGCTATAGTAGTAGGATCTGGTCCCAATGGACTGGCAGCTGCCATTAGGTTGCAGCAAAGCGGTCATTCAGTATTACTGATAGAAGGCAAGGACCAGGTAGGAGGAGGTTTACGAACCAGTGAATTAACCCTGCCCGGTTTTCAACATGATGTATGCTCTGCTATTCATCCCATGGCTATACATTCTCCATTCCTTTCATCGCTTCCTTTAACAGACTTTGGTTTGGAGTATGTTCATTCTGCCATTGCGGCAGCACATCCTTTTGATGGAGGAAATGCGGCTTATGTTACCAACTCAATCGGGGATACAGCAAAGGCTTTAGGTAAAGACGAACAGGTTTATTTAGACCTGATAGGACCCGTGATAGAAAACTGGCCTTTTATTATCGACAATATCCTGGCGCCCTTACGTTTTCCCGCCCATCCCTTTAAGTTGGCCCGGTTTGGATTAAAGGCGCTGCGCTCGGCATCGGCTATTGCCGACAAATTTTCAACGAAAGAAGGGAGAGGGCTTTGGGCCGGCATGGCTGCCCACTCTATTCAGCCGCTCACCAACGTCAGTACGGCTGCAATAGGATTAGTATTATCGGCTGCGGCGCATATCAAAGGTTGGCCTATGGCGAAAGGTGGATCGCAGGCTATTGCCCATGCAATGGCTGCCTACTTTAAGCATTTAGGTGGAACGGTTCAAACGGGGCAATGGATACAATCGGTAGATGAGTTGCCACGGGCGCGTGCTCTCGTATTTGATGTAACGCCTGCGCAACTGTTAAAAATAGCCGGTCACCGTTTTAATTCATTTTACCGATCCCAGCTACAGCGTTATCGTTACGGGATGGGGGTATTTAAAATAGATTGGGCATTAAGTGGTCCTATTCCTTTTCTGGCAGAACCATGTAGAAAAGCCGCTACCGTTCATATAGGGGGAACATTTGAAGAGATCGCTTTGTCTGAGAGTAACGCATCTTCAGGAAAAATGGTTGATAAACCTTTCGTGCTTTTGGCACAACAGAGCCTGTTTGATGTTTCCCGGGCTCCTGGCGGGCAGCATACCGCCTGGGGCTATTGCCATGTTCCTAACGGCTCAGCAGCTGATATGACTGAAGTAATAGAACAGCAGGTAGAGCGGTTTGCCCCGGGGTTTAAAAAAATGATATTAGCCCGGCATACCATGAACGCCCAACAGATGGAAACTTATAACCCTAATTATATAGGCGGAGATATCAACGGCGGTATTATAGACATTCGTCAGCTATATACACGCCCGAGTTTAAGTCTTACGCCTTACCGCACATCCGATAAACAAATATATATATGCTCCTCATCAACGCCGCCCGGCGGAGGTGTTCACGGCATGTGCGGGTATCATGCAGCCCAAACTATATTGAAGGACCTGTTTTAGCAAAACAACGGGGTGAAGATAAAAAAAAGAGGGGCGAACGTCCTGCCTGGAAAAGCACCGTAGCCCACTCTAGCCCTCTAAACCATTGTAAAAATAGAGCATCATAGTGGGTTGTTAGTTTGGTTTTCGATGAATGGGCTGTTTTATAAGTTCAGTGCCTGTTTTTTTTAGATAAATCTGCCTGGAACGCTCCATGAAATGACCTATTCCAGGCTGGAATTAATAAGGTGCAAGGTGGACTAGAGCGGGGCTGGGTCGTATTCTAGAACAAAGGCGGAATGTTATTTTCTCTGTGCTGGATCCTGATCTCATTAACTAGTAAATGAGCGAGCCGGGTAGGTTCGGGAATCCTGTATTTGCGGGTGCAGTTTTTAATGATGTCAACGCTTTGGTCGATGCTGACCTTGTGGCCCGGCGAAACAAAAACAGGGTTACATTTTATTTTGGTGCGAAGTACAGTCCCTATGCGTTCATTTTTATGAAATAAAGGACTTTCGGCAAACGGAATATCAGCAGGTTCAGTATAAGTACCTGTTAGCCGGGTTTTGGCACATCCTACAGAAGGAGTATTGGTAAGCAATCCAAAATGAGTGGCAATACCCAATCGCCTTTCATGTGCAATACCCTGCCCATCCAATACAATAACATCTGGTTTTTGATCCAGCTTATTCCAGGCTTTTAGAAGTGCCGGTATCTCCCTGAAAGCCAATAAACCTGATATATATGGAAATTGGGTGGTAGCAACTATTGATACCCGGTCAACAGGTATCATCCCGGGATATTTCAGTATAATAATGCCGGCGTAAACCGTGTCTTCAAATTTATTAAAAGAAATATCAGCGCCTCCTATTAAACGGATGGGTGTTTGGAGTGCTGAGAGGTTTATTTTAGTTCTCAGTTCTTTTTGCAATGCTACTGCTTCAGAAGCTGTTAATTGATCGTATTGATCCGGATTGATTGACAACATTGCTTCCTGGGTTATTGTTGTTGTGTCCAGATTAATTCAGAAATATTAAATCCGGCATTTTTGGCAATATCCAGGTACTGGTTTTTGATACTGTCCGGCATTGTTTTCTCGCGCGAAAGTAACCACAGGTAGTCCCTGTTCTTTCCACAAACCAGGGCATATTGATAGTTGTCGTCTATGGCAATCACATTGTAGCCGGCATAAAACGGACCGAAGAAAGATACTTTTAACATAGCGATATCTTCATCCTTAACAAACTTAGCCTTACCTATTGATTCTTTTTGTTTATACTTTTTATTATCGTAACCCGAATTTTTTACCCGGATAGTGCCGTCAGGATTGGTACTATATTCTGCTGTTACCCGGCTCATATTTTTCTCAAACCGAAAATCAAACCGGGCTATTTCATACCACTTACCCAGATAGCGCTCTTTTTGAAAACCGGTAATAGCATTAATCCCTTTGGGTATGGTTCTGCATCCTGCTAAATATACAGCAGCTCCTGCTGCAACTAATGCACCTGCTCCAATCCATAAATATTTCTTCTTCATCTGCCTTAAAATTAGTAACGAAGTGTAATGCAATATTTAAGCCGAAACAGGCAGGCAGGTATTTTTAAGGAGAAGACCTGAAATTAATAACAGTTTTTAAGGCTTTCTTTTTTGTCTTTCTGAACCGACTTTTTGGCTTCTTTTCGGGCATCCGCTTTTTCTAACGGCGAGAGATCGGGATCCCTGTTGATTTTTTTGATCCATTCCTGTAGCCTGGTTGCTAGCTTTTCCAGGTAATTGGCGTGTCCTCCTGCATGTATATTCACCTGTATCATGGGTTAAGTTTTTTCAAAGATAATTCAAATATCCTGTTTAAGTGTAAGGAGGAATATCTTGTTGAAGGTGAAATTAATGTTAGCTCTTTCTGGCTAAAAATCACCGCAGAAAAAGAAGTGCGCAGAATATGCGCAAAGGTGCAAATGGAACTAACGAGCAGTTTAAGCATAACTTGATGTTTTTAATAAAATAAATTCATTACCCTGCGTTATCTCCGCTTCTCTTTTCCTCCTGCGGCTAATATTTTTTGCACTTACATAACTACCGACTCAATCAAACCTATTGTCCTGGCGGGTACATCAAACTCTGTTTTCCTGATCAGTTTTAAAAGATAAATAGCCCAGGGACCAGGTTGCTCAATCTTCTTTCCAAGCTTTACCACCAGGTTGTCCATCGCTGCAATATGCTGCTCCTGCTGAGCCGGGGTCATATTAGCCAATAATACAGCATTGCTCCACGATGTTGCCCTGGCTTTATCAATACTGAAATTTAAAACGGCTTCATGGCGTCCATTGATAACACGCGCCAGAAACCGCATCGGAGCCCACACCTGTGAAAGACATTCCTGTACATCGTCAATAAGGCCGGCAATAATATTATTGATAGCGTTAAAATCTTTTTCAAGCTCGTAGATTTTTGTGCCGGGAGCAATAGTTGCAGCCGCAATAGCTAGGTCAAGGTTGATATGTGTATTAATTCCTAAAAGTAAATGCTGCAGCACAATATTATTATTGTTGGGACTGCTGTTAAGTGTATATTGCCATGATTGGGTGCAAGGCTGCTGAGCCTGGAAATTGTTCCATGCATCGGTATACCTCGCAGCAAAATGTATATCCAGCTGCTCCATACGGGAGGGATCTTCAAAAGTTCCGTTAGTAATGCCTTCTTTTACAGCCTGTGTCATTCGCAAATAAAGTGCAGCAAAGTAACCTGCCCTGAGGTTATTTTTTTTACAATGATTGACTATTGACTGAAGATCAACAATTACGGCGTTAATATTTGGATAGGGCATAGTGCAGAATTGGTTATTTAAAGATACGATAAGTTGGAAAATAATAAAAACTAAAAAATATAGCATAATATTTTACTAAATATTTTAGTTTTAATCTGTATTTTTACATAGGAAGTAAGAAATAAAGACGAGGAAATTGGTTTGGCGCGCTTTATGCATAAGAGAGACAATTAAACTCTAAACTTTATGTCTACAGAAAATTTAACCCGACAGGAAGCTGCTCAAAAATTAAAAGAACTCTCCGAAAAAGCACGCGTTTGTATGTTTTGCACGCAGTTGGATGAATTGCCTTTAGCTGCTCGACCTATGTCTTTGCAGGAGTGTGATGAAGAAGGAAATCTTTGGTTTATAAGCAGTGCTGACAGTAACAAGAATTTTGAAATAGGCGATGACAAAAGGGTGCAGCTATTTTTTATGAATAATAGCAACCATGAATACCTTTCTGTTTTTGGCGACGCTTTTATTTATACAGATAGGGAAACCATAGAAGAAAAATGGTCTCCCATTGCCAAAGCCTGGTTTGAAGAGGGAAAAGACGACCCGAATGTAACCATTATAAGAGTAGCGCCAGGTGATACTTATTACTGGGATACAAAAGCAGGGAAGCTGGTAACGCTGGCCAGTTTTGCCTGGGCCGCTGTAACAGGACAAAAAACCGATAACAGTGATGGTGTTGAAGGGAAATTGAACGTATAGTATATCCTGTCGTTCATAATGTTATCCAGCGTTTTTAATGGAGGAATTTATATGAACGATAGATTACGTGAAAAATTAAACATTTTAGCAGATGCTGCTAAGTATGACGTTAGTTGTAGCAGTAGTGGCAGCAAACGGAAAAATGAAGGCGGCATCGGGAATGCTTCCAATGGTATTTGCCATACCTATACGGAAGACGGGCGTTGCGTGTCATTATTAAAAATTCTGCTCACCAATCATTGTATTTATGATTGCGCCTTCTGTGTTTCCAGGAAAAGTAATGATGTTAAACGTGCTGCTTTTACGGTAGATGAAGTAGTGCAGCTTACTATGAATTTTTACCGCCGTAATTATATAGAAGGATTGTTTTTAAGTTCCGGCATTTTTAAAAATGCTGATTATACTATGGAACGTCTTCTACGTATAGTTAAAAAGCTTCGTGTTGACGAGAAATATCATGGTTATATTCATCTGAAAACCATACCCAAAGCGAGTGAGGAATTAATCAAAGAAGCAGGCCTGTATGTGGACCGGATGAGCATTAACCTGGAAATGCCTACCGAAGAG
Source organism: Paraniabella aurantiaca (assembly GCF_050309965.1). Taxonomy (NCBI): domain Bacteria; kingdom Pseudomonadati; phylum Bacteroidota; class Chitinophagia; order Chitinophagales; family Chitinophagaceae; genus Paraniabella; species Paraniabella aurantiaca. Next base: position 1,529,289 of record NZ_JBLOSY010000002.1, read on the forward strand.
GGCCTGAAACTGGTAGCGCCTGATAAAAGCCATCTGGACGTTCAAAAACCATTGGATTTTGTACAAAACCAAATTGCTCAATTCAGGGATGACAGGAAGCTGATTAAGAAAGTGCCCCGTTTCGTTCCCGCTGGTCAGAGTACACAGATGGTAGTTGGCGCAACACCGGAGTCGGATATGCAGATCATACAGACCGCAAATGCTTATTATAAAAACTTTTCTCTGAAAAGGGTTTATTATAGTGGGTTTATTCCAATACCCAATACAGCTGCGCTTTTGCCGCAGTTAGGAACACCGCCGCCGCTATTGCGTGAAAACCGGTTGTATCAAACAGATTGGTTGATGCGTTTTTATGGGTTTGAAGTGCGGGAGTTACTAAATGCCAGCCATCCCAACCTTGATACGGATATAGATCCTAAGCTAAGCTGGGCGTTACGCAATTTGCATCTTTTTCCTATTGATATTAATACCGCCGATTATCAAATGATCATCAGAGTGCCCGGCATTGGCAGGCAAAGCGCTCAACATATTGTATCAGCCCGTAAGTTTGGAAAGTTACATGTGCATCAGCTTAAGAAAATAGGCATAGCCTATAACCGGGCTCAATACTTTATTTATTGTGCAGATTCTTATGCAAGCCTGCGCCACCTGCAACCCCATGAAATAAAGTCCTTAATTCTTAGTGGTGGGCACAGTAAGTATAAAAGTTTGCATGATGCTCAATTGCAATTGTTTTAAAACATGCTTATATGGAATATCTTTTTGACGGAAGCTTTAAAGGGATGTTGACGGCTGTATTTGATTGTTTTGAAAGAAAGGACTTTAATGCCCGGCTATATCCATCTGCCAGTTACCAAAATTCTGTTTTTGGTATTATTCATCATGTAAATACCAATGATACCAGTGCGCAAAGAGTTTGGAAAGGATTAATGAGCCGCCTGCCCGCCATTGAGGCCAGAAAGATATACGTGGCTTATTTATCGGAGATGCCGGAAGTGTATGATAAATTGTTCCGGTTAATGGTGAATGTATTTCGGAATAGTGGCGACGTAATGAGCAATTACGGCGATGGAGATATACTTTTTATAACGCAGGTGGCCAAAAAAGTTGAGCGGGAAAAGCATCGCATGAAGGCCTTTATACGTTTTCAGAAAAGTAAGGAACAGTTATACTTTGCTACTATGGAACCCGACTTTAATGTGCTCCCTCTGATTACCCGTTTTTTTAAAGAACGGTATGCAGATCAACAGTGGCTGATCTACGATAACAAACGCCGGTACGGTGCTTATTACGATAAGCAAAATCTCAGTGAAATAGAATTGAGCGTATTGGATATTTCATCTGGTATGGTGGATTCGGATGCTGTTACCTTAGATGAGCAGGAAGCCTTGTATGCGGCGTTGTGGCAGGATTATTTTAAAAGTACCAATATTGCATCCAGGAAAAACACCCGTTTACATGTACGGCATGTACCCAAAAGATATTGGAAATACCTTACAGAGAAGCAGGTATAACATAAGGTCAGGAAGCTGGCTGGTAGTTAAGAACCTTTACCGTAACCATAAGTTGTCCTATATGTCGCATCGTATGCTCAGCGGCATGCGTACAAAGCCCGATCACGGTTGAGGGTAGGGCTGCTCTTCCAACAGAACGGGGATGAGTGAGTGTGTCAGGTAAAAAATTTTTCAATCGATCTAAAGTTATTTTGATCTGCTGTTGGCATCGGTCTTCTAAGTCGGAAGATGATAGTTCCTGTATTTCGGTTTCCTTTTTCAGGTAAGCCAATTGGTCATCAGTCAACATATTACCCTCTGCATAAGTAAGTAATCGATCCAAAACGCCGGAAATATGTAACAGGTGGAACCCGGGAGACGCGCAACCTGCCGGTTTAGCCCATAAAAGCTCATCATTAAAATTTTGCATAATAATTGCAAGCTCTTCACTGGCCTGCAGGAGTGCATGGGCAACCGGTTGAAGAAGTTGCGTAATGCCTGCAAAATGTTCACCTCTTAACCAAACTTCTTTATCTTGTTTCAAAGTAGTAGCTTTATATAAGACTAAAGTAGCTGAAATTTTAAAATATTTGATATGAAAAGTATTGTAGCAGCGTTGGATTTACAAAGTCACACAGAGCTGGTAGTTGATAAAGCAGTTCAAATGGCCGGTAAATTTGCGTCAGACCTGCACCTCGTTCATGTGATAGCATCAGTGGGTAGTTATATCGCACCCAACCTGGTTGATCCTTTGGGAGGTATCGAAACAGCCGTTCTTCCCAATGAGCTGGAGCTCATAGAGGCGCATAAGAATATAGCAGAAGAGCAATTAGATAAAATTAAGGCAAATCTAAACTTCGGAGCGTTAACAACAAAAGTGCTTTTAGGTACGGTTGAAGATGAAATTGTTAATTATGCAAGGGAAATCGGGGCAGAGCTTATCGTAATAGGAACACATCAACATAGCGGTTTATCAAGATTGTTAAACGGAGAAACTTCCGTTCGGATATTACATGAAGCACAGATACCTATATTAGTTATCCCAACAATCGAAAATAAATAGTTTATAACGATGAAATACAAATGGCTGCTTTCTTTTCTACCTGTTTTATTGGCGGGGTTTTATTCTACATCAAACGCACAACAAAAAAAGCCTAATATCATTCTGATACTGGCTGACGATCTGGGCGTCGGTGATCTGGGAGTATACGGACAGCAAAAGATCAAAACGCCCCACCTCGACCGGCTTGCACAAGACGGACTTCTGTTTAACCAGTTTTACACAGGCACTTCAGTATGCGCTCCGTCCCGCTCATCTTTAATGACAGGGCAACATACCGGGCATACGCCTATCCGTGGTAATAAGGCTACCCAGCCGGAAGGTCAGTGGCCGTTGCCGGAAGGAGCAGTTACTATTGCCGGGATTATGAAAAAAGCAGGATATATTACCGGTGATTTTGGCAAGTGGGGACTTGGTTTTGTAGGTACTTCAGGCGATCCTAATCAACAGGGCTTTGATGAGTTTTATGGCTATAACTGCCAGTCGCTGGCCCATAATTATTTCCCGGAGCATCTGTGGCACAACAGTTCAAAAGTGTCTTTACCCAATACTACCGCCAACCAAACCGTTTATGCTGCACAAGTAATTCATAATAAAGCTCAACAGTTTATTCAAAAAAATAGTAAACATCCTTTTTTTCTTTTTCTATCCTACACGCTTCCGCATGCTGCCCTGCAGTTACCCGCCAACGACTCTTTACTGGCACACTATATAAAAGTGTTTGATGAAAAGCCGGTAGCGGTTGCCACAGGATGGCAGGGAAAAGGGTATCAACCCCAGGCGTATCCACATGCTGCCTATGCAGCCATGGTTGGCCGATTAGATCAATATGTAGGCGAAGTAAGGAAACAGGTGGAGGCCTTAGGTATAGCAGATAACACATTGATCCTTTTCGCCAGTGATAACGGGCCTCATAAAGAGGGTGGTAATGATCCTTTATTCTTCAATAGTAGCGCTGGTTTAAAAGGAGTGAAACGCGACCTGTATGAAGGTGGCGTACGCACACCCTTTATTGCCTGGTGGCCGGGAACTATTAAAGCCGGTCGCCGTTCTAACTTCACGGGTGCTTTCTGGGACCTGCTGCCGACTTTCGCAGATCTGGCTGGTGTTAAAGTTGCATCACCGGTGGATGGTATATCTATTGTTCCGGAATTAAAAAGTCAGCCGCAGAAAAAACATGATTACCTGTACTGGGAATTTCATGAGCAGGGCGGTAAGCAGGCTGTTCGTATGGGCGACTGGAAAGGGATACGTTTGAATGCAATGGCGCGTCCTGATGGGCCAATAGAGTTATATGATCTTCGGTCCGATCCGGCGGAGCAACATAACAAAGCTGCGGCCCACCCCGACATTACAGCACGGATAGCTGATATCATGAAAAAGGAACATGTTGAAAATGAAGATTTTCCTTTTTTTCAGCATACCAGGAAGTAGCAGGCGGGTAGCTTGTTCAGGACAGTTCAGGATGGGCTGTTCACCATGAAGATTTAATTTGTTGCCAATAAGGAACGATTGCGATGTATGGGAGCCATCATTTGCCCTTTCTTTATTGAAAGATAAACCACTTGTATGCAACGAATTGCCTTTAAGATGAAATTGTTTCCGGGATTTGAAGATGAGTACAAAAAACGGCATGATGAGATATGGCCCGAACTGAGCGCGCTTTTACATGAAACCGGTGTGAGTGATTATGCTATATTCCTGGATGCTCAAACCCTGGACCTGTTTGGGGTATTAAAACTTGCAGATGGAAAAACAATGGACCAACTGCCATATCAGCCTGTTATGCAAAAATGGTGGGCCTATATGGCTGATATCATGGAAACCCATCCAGATAACGAACCCTTGTCTGTTCCTTTAAAAGAGGTGTTCTACATGCCTTAGTGTTTTCTACTTAAACCAAAAAATATGTTGTCCGGTCAAATTAAAACAACCCTGCTGTTCGGATTCGGTATGTTTGCTGCAACACAGGTATCTGCCCAATATGTGAGCGGTAAAGGTAATGACGCCACGATGCCCTTACACCTGATGAAACCAGACTATGATATACCTTATGGTGAAACAACGCCGGAAAAAGTAAAAAAGGTTTTGGATCGTGTGTATGATTATCTGAATGCGGTAACGCCGGCGAGTTTGGCCAATAAGCAAACTGATGCAGCAGTAGAGCTGTCTAAAGCAGATGAGCATTCGGTTTTAAAAAAGGGAGATTTCCGGCTTACCAGCTATGAATGGGGAGTAACTTATACGGGTATGCTGGAAGCGTCTGCTGCTACCGGTGATAAACGGTATGCTCAATATTCTATTGACAGGATCAATTTTCTGGGAAATGTTGTGAAGTATTATAAAGCCTTACAGGCAAAGCAAGCGGATGTGACTACTCCTGTCAGGTCAGTGATGCAACCTCATGCTTTAGATGATGCAGGGTCTTTATGTGCGTCTATGATTAAAGCGATCAATGCAGGTGCTGATGCCAGTGCAGTGAGACCCATGATCGATAATTTTATTAATTATATAATGACCAAAGAATTCCGGCTAAGTGATGGTACATTAGCCCGAAACAGGCCTTTGCCCAACACGCTTTGGCTGGATGACCTGTATATGAGTTTACCGGCATTGGCTCAAATGGGGAAATTAACCGGTGATAGCAAATACTTTAATGAGGCTGTAAAGCAATATCAGTTGTTTGCCGGACGTATGTTTAATACAGATAATAATCTATACATGCATGGCTGGGTGCAGGGCATGGAGCCACATCCGCAGTTTCATTGGGCACGTGCCAATGGCTGGGCAATTATGACAAAGATTGAATTATTGGATGCTTTACCGGAAGCGCATCCGGGGAGAAAACAAATTTTAGAAATGTTGAAAAAGCATGTCGCCGGACTGGCGGTTTTGCAGGATAAAAAAGGATTCTGGCACCAGCTGCTGAATAGAAATGATTCTTACCTGGAAACATCAGCCACTGCTATATATACTTATTGCATAGCACGTGCCATTAATAAAGGGTGGCTGGATGCAAAAGCTTACGGCCCCATGGTGATATTGGCATGGAATGCAGTGGCTACCAAGGTTGCAGACAATGGCCAGGTGGAAGGCACCTGCGTGGGAACGGGCATGGGCTTTGATCCCGCCTTTTATTACTACCGGCCTGTAAATAACTTTGCAGCCCACGGTTACGGCCCGGTTTTATTGGCCGCAGCTGAAATGTACCGGTTACTTAAGGCACACCCTTTTGAAATTAATGATAGTGCCGTACAAATGATTAAGAAATAGTAATCTTATTTCTTTTGTAAAGACGTGTTGCATGCAGCACGTCTTTTTTGTGCTCATCTGATTTAAAAGCTTGATCAAATAATCTTTTAAAGAACTTATATGCAAATGAAGTAGTTGTGTTTTTAAGCAGGATGGTTCAGGACAGTTGGCTTTTCTTTATTAGCTACATTGTATGGTACTTTCTAACGATTATTTAATTTAAACCAAACAGTCATATGAAAAGACGCAGGTATTCTTGTTGCTTATTGCTGTGTGCAATATTTTTTTGGATAAACCCTTTTATGTCGCAGGCCCAGCAAGCCACAAAAATTACAGGTAACGTATTAGATGAAAATGCCAAACCCGTTATAGGCGCCTCCGTACAACTAAAAGGCGGAACGCTTACAGTCGCCACGGGATCAGAAGGTGAGTTTGCCATTGATGTACCCATGAACGCGGCGCTGATTATTTCCAGCGTAGGTTATGAAACTCAGGAAGTAACAGTGAATCAAGCACAATTGAATATTGTGCTCAGGCAGAAAGCTGCTGAAATGGACCAGGTAGTGGTGGTAGGTTATGGAACCCGTAAAAAGAGTGATGTTACCGGCGCTATTGCCTCGGTCGGAGGAGATGATCTTCGTAGTGTGCCGGTCACCAATCTTACGCAGGCTTTGCAGGGCCGTGTAACAGGTGTGGTAGCTACTCCTAATAGTTTCAGGCCTGGTGGTGGAAGCACCATACGTATAAGGGGTAACCGATCGCTCAATGCCAGTAATGAACCACTATATGTGGTAGATGGATTCCCGGTAACTTATACCATTGATGACATGAATCCTGCCGATATTGAGTCGGTAGATATTTTAAAAGACGCATCGGCAACGGCTATTTATGGTGTGCGCGGCGCCAATGGGGTGGTGCAGATCACTACTAAAAAAGGAAAAGCAGGTAAAGTGAATGTTACTTATATGGGTAGCAAATCGGTTGATCAGATTATCAGGCAGGCGCCCATATATGACGGTCCCGGAATTGCTGATGCCTGGCGACAGGCCTTCTTTGCCGACAGGCAATATACCGCAAACAGGGGTACCGCATCAGCTACCAATCCACTATATTATTATCCAACCGCAATCAACGATATTGCTCTTTTCTGGACGCGTTTCGGTAGCATCGAGCAGTGGAACTCTGTTAAAGATGCTTATACCTGGGATGTATACGATCCGTCCAATAATGTTTTCAGGGCGCGTAAGCGACCCACAACCGACGCTGAGAAAGATTTGTTAAGGGGACTTGGAATAACCTCCCAGCTGGATAGTGTTGACATGTATGATCCATCAAAGGTAAAGAGCTTTGACTGGCAAAATGAAGTAGGGTTAAGAAACGGTTCTACAGATAATCATAGTATTTCTGTAACAGGAGGAAGTGATAAGATCAGGTCGTCTTTAAATGCAGGCTACTTTAAGCAAACAGGTATTGAGTACGCCCAGGATTATACACGTTACTCCATTGGTAATTCGGTAGACTTTAAACCTACTAAATTCTTGAATTTTGGTACTTCTATCAACTTTATACATAGCATTACCAATACCAGCACCAGCTCTTATGGAAATGCTAACGGTATGATACCGTTGGTGACCCCTTACGATAGTGCGGGTAATTGGGTGATGTTTCCCAATAGAGACCAGCAAATTGTAAGTGCCATTAATGACCGTAATACTGTTATGGATCAAACCAAGGCCAACCGTGTTTTTGGTAATGTGTATGCCGAGGTTACTTTATTTAAAGGCCTTAAATACCGGACGATGTTTGGCGCGGATATCCGCAATTCAAACCGGGGCACTTTCAATGGTGCCCAATCCTCCATCAGGTTGGGAAGTCCGGCCAACGCATCCCGGACGGATGTGCGCAGCTCGTCCTGGGTATATGATAATATATTGACCTATAGTGCCAATATAAAATCTGATCATTCTATTAATGTCACACTACTACATGAAATGCAGAGCCTGAACAGGACAGATACTGCGACTATGAGTGCCAATAATTTGATCTTTGAATCTCAGAAATGGTATTCTTTGCAAAAGAATACAGACGCAACAGTAACGGGCAGCGGTAATTTTTCTGAAGCTAAATACCTTTCTTATATGGCAAGGGTAGAGTATGGTTTCAGGAGTAAGTACTTGCTTACCTTAAGCAATCGCTACGATAACTCATCTGTATTTGCGGTTAACAGTACCGGAGCCTGGTTCCCCTCAGCATCACTAGCCTGGCAGTTAGATAGGGAAGGTTTTTTCGCCTCGCAAAATGTATTCGATTATGCAAAATTGCGTTTAGGCATTGGTACGGTGGGTAATGCTTCTATTGCTCCTTATCGTACAGGCGGACCTTTAGCATCTACCAGTTACAGCTGGGGCAATGGTACTCCTGCTATTGGCGCGGCTCCCGCAACTTTTGCGGTGCCCACGCTTACCTGGGAAAAAACCACTACCACGAATTTGGGTATAGAGTTCGGCATATTAAAGAATAGGATCACCGGTACCATTGATCTTTATAACACCAATACCGTTAATCAACTACAGGATAAATCCATACCCGCAGCGAATGGAGTGGGATACCTGTCGGTGAACTTAGGTAAGGTGAATAATCGTGGTATCGAAGTAGCGCTAAGCACCAGGAATATTGACAATGCCAATTTTAAATGGAGCACCGATTTTATGTTTTCGAGGAATATAGAAAAACTGGTAGATATTGATGGATCGGGTAACAGTAACTATGCCAATCTCTGGATATTAGACCAACCGCTGCAGGTGTACTGGAGTTATAAAAAAGAAGGTATTTTTCAGTACAGTGATACCGCATCCGGAGGTATCCTTTCTTCTTTATACTGGATCAAAAATGGTAAAACCAATACAGCCTTTTTGCCAGGTAAAATAAAGATCCTGGACGCCAATGGGGATTCCACTTTCAGTAATGCTGACAAAGTAGTATTAGGGTCTCATAACCCGGATTTCATAGCCAGTATCAATAACACGTTCTCCTATAAAAATTTTGAACTTAACTTTCTTACTTATTTCCGGGTAGGCGGATTGTATCGCGTACCAAGGCCGGGCCTGGTAGGTCGATATCAATCTAACAGAGTTGATTACTGGACCCCCTCTAACCCCTCCAACGATTACCAGCAACCTACGCAAACCAGTGATATCCCGCTTTATTGGGAAGCGCTCACTTACAGGAAGGCAACTTTTATACGGGTAAGAAATATTACGCTTACTTACCGGGTACCGAAGGCATTTACGTCAAAAATAAATGCTAACAACCTGGCCGTATATGTAACTGCGGTTAATCCTTTCCTGATACATAATGGCGATAAGGATTATGATCCTGAAACGGTACCGTACAGGGAGTTTCCGGGTAATACTACCAGCCAGGTAGGCCCGAGCTCTTATAGTTTTAAAAGTTATGTGGTAGGAGTAAGAGTTGATCTGTAAGTTTTTTATAAAGGTTAAAATGTAATACAATGAAGAATTTAATGCTATATATAAAGTGCGCTGTTGTTGTTCTTTTTTTATCAGCGGTAGTATCGTGTAACAAGTTTATTAAAGAAGAGTTGGTAAGTACGCTTACAGAAGACTACTATAAAACAGATGCAGGGTTGGAAGATCTGGTAAAGTCTGCCTACGCGCCCTTACAATGGAAGTTTACAGGTGAGCAATCTTATGCCATGTCTAATTTTGGAACGGACGAATTTCGCGAGGGAGATCAGTTTAATAATGTAAGGTACAATGATTACGATGCCAACCTGAATGCCAATGACCTGTTTGTTGACGGGCTTTGGACCAACAATTACGCCGGTATTCGCCGCTGTAACCAGGGCATCGAATTAATTTCGGCATATGACAACCCGGCATCTACCACTTTGGGTACGCAGGCTAAAAAAGATCTGAGAATAGCCGAGTTAAAAGGATTAAGGGCGTTTTACTATTTTCATTTGCTGCAGCAATTGGGAGGGGTGCCACTGGTATTAACCGTGCCTAAAGAAGCACAGTACGAATTTCCGAGGGCCAGCGAAGCTGACGTGTATGCACAGATCATTACCGACCTGAGAGCAGCAACAGCCGTAACCGGTTTGCCCTGGCGCTATACAGCTGCTGACAGGGGGCGTGTTACAAAAGCCATGGTGAATCATTACCTGGCAAAAGTATATCTTACAAGGGGTAGTGCGGTGACGGAACAGCGGGGGCAAAAGTCCACCGATATGGATAGTGCCATCTATTATGCCAATGAGGTAATACTAAATAGTGGCCATACGCTGGAGGCCGACTTTGGCAATTTATTTAACGCAGCTTATCCTGATGGTACGATAGCACCGTTAGGCCAGGCAGGTACGCCACCGATTAGCAGTAAGGCTAAAATTGAAGCAAACAACGCAAGCAATGAAATTATTTTTGCCGCTCAGTTCAGCTCTAACCTTTTATTGGTTGGTAGCGGTGCCAATAACCAAACCCATCTTTTTTATCCATCGCAGTATGATGCAGGAGTGACCGGTATGACCAGAGATTTCTTTAACGGACGGCCATTTAGAAGATTGCGCCCAACCGATTACGCCATTGATATTTTTGATAAAATCAATGATTCCCGTTTTTTTAAAACCTTCCAGACTGTTTATTACCGGAATGCTGCAATACCTGCGCAAAGTGCTTCGCCGGCGTTGTACTGGACAGCTGTAAATGCTCCTGCTCCCGGCCTGGTTAATTTGCCTAAGGTAATGTTGGGAGATACGGCCGGTTTATATATCGTTAATCCTCCTAATCTTCCGCTATTAACATCGCAAATAGCTGCAATGCGCTACTACGCTGTGTTTGCAAGGAATAAACAAACTACTGCGGGTGGCCCTGTTACGAGTGATTTTAATAATAACAAGTATCTCACTATGTGGAAGATGTCTGACCCTGTTCGCTTAACGAATACCAATAATGAGGCTAAGGGTATCAGGAATGGTACTTATGCCAGGCTTGCAGAAACTTACCTGATTATAGCAGAAGCTTACGGTCGTAAAGGAGACTATACAAATGCGTTAATATATGTTAACAGGCTTAGGCAGAGGGCTGCTTACAAAGCAAATGAAGCACGTAGCCCGCAAATATGGCAATATTTGGGTGGCCCTAACAATTTAGCCAGCACAGAAGCTACTAATACGGCTACTACTACATTGTTTACTACTAACGCACCCAGCGAGCTATACCCGCCAACAGTAACATCAACGCCTGACAGGTTTATTCATTTTATACTGAATGAAAGAACCCGTGAACTCTGTGGCGAATTTTACCGGTGGGAAGACCTGGTTCGTACCGAAACATTGTTTGAAAGAACAAAATTGTATAACGCAGATATTAGTCCTTCATTTGCTACCTACCATAAACGTAGGCCCATTCCATACCTGCAGATGGTGGCTCAGCAAATTGGCGGACAACCCATGTCGCCCGATCAGATGAAAAATTATCAAAATCCAGGGTATTGAGTTATAATAATGGTCAGAAAAATGCCGCTTTTAAACCGCGGCATTTTTTTTTGCTTTGTCACAGGATAGTTCAGGATTGCTGGGCGATACAGAAGCTTATTTTTACGAGAGAGCTTATTAATAATTGATGAAAAAGCTAATGCTTTTGTACAATAACGATTGAGATAGGACCGTCATTTTTGTAAATGCTAAATGGTACTAATGATTTTTAAAGAAAGGGGGGACAGGCCTGTATTATGCAGCATGACCTTTATGTTGATGGCCGCAGGTGAAATAAATGCCCGGTTAGCCTGGCCGGTTATTCGTCAATGGAAATCGCTCCCGTCAGGGCTTTCAGGTATCGTTACCCTGACGCCGCTAAAATAAAAACAGTTTGATGCAATTAACAGACATATCTTTTTTTAACTGGATAGCCAATAAAATATTGCTCTCCGTTGGTTTATACTTTGGTTTATCCGCCGATATAGCTGCGCAGATGCAGAACATTAAAAACGATGTGTTCTGGGATACAAAAGAAGGACAGCCTGTTTACAGCCAGGGTGGCGGTATATTCCGGTTTAAAGACCCTGCAACGAACCAGGAGCAATATTATTGGTATGGGGTACATTATAAAGAAGCCAATCAATACAGAAAAGATCCTTCGATTACCTTACCCAATGCGACCTTCCAGTCAGTAACCTGCTACTCATCAACCGATCTCGTAAATTGGAAGAGCGAAGGTGATGTGCTGAGCCGTGAAGCATTAGAAAAATTAAGCAAGGTTACCTGGGTAGGTCGTTTAGGTGTGGTGTACGTGAAAGAAGTAAATAAGTACGCTATGTTTGTTCAGTTTGGAAACCAGGTACTGGTGGCGTTATCCGATATACCTGCCGGTGTCTTTAGCTGGCACCAGTTAATTGATATGCAGCCGATCATAGGTACGCCTAATACAGGAGATCAAACTGTCTTTACCGACCCCGATACGGGTAAGTCGTACCTGGTATATTCATATGGCCGGGGCCGCAACCGGATCTATGTTTCTGAAATTGGTGTAAAGAATGGGAAAGTGGGCTTGTTGGATTGTACCGAAGTGTTTAAAGGTGCCAGCCGGGAAGGGAATTGCATGTTTAAGTACCGGGGTAAATATTATATGGCGGCTTCTAATATTTATGGATGGGATGCTTCTTTTGCTTACTACCTGGTTGCTGATCATATACGCGGACCTTACCTGCCGGTTAATGATATGCAGGTAATGGAGGGTAGCGAGAAAGATTATGCGCATATAACGCAAACTGGTTTTTTTGTTAATGTAAAAGGAAGTCAAAAAGAAACAGTGCTGTATTGTGGTGATCGCTGGGCTAATTTTGCCGGTAATGGATTGGGCTATAACCAATGGTTCCCGCTTTCCTTCAGAAATGACGTGCTTTATTTCAATTCATTAAGCTCCTGGAACCTGGATGCTACAACCGGTTTATGGGAAGTGGCCCGAGATAATAATTATGTATCCAATGGTAGTTTTGAAGCAGATCGTAACCGGATTCCCAGCCATGTAAAACCGGTTCAAACCTTTTTGCTGGGCTGGACCACCGAAGTGATAGAAGGGAATAAAGTATCGCTGGACAGTGCCACTTCACCCAGTTTGAACTATTTTAATACATTGTCGGACCGGAAAACGGTAACGGGGGAAAAGAGCCTTTATATCAGCGACCGCATTCCTTTTAAAAGGAAAATATCACAGATTATTACCTCAACACCTTATGTGCCACTAAAGAACGGATTATATACTTTGACAGCAATGATCAAGCTCAGTCCCGGAACTTCAAAATTAAAAATGTATGCACAAACTGGGGATAGTAATCCGGCTTTGAATTATATTACCGCTGATGAGGGTTGGAAAAAGATAGAGATTAAAAATATAAAAGTGACCCGCGGAAACGTGGAGGTGGGTTTTGTTGGTGAAGGACAAGCCACTGCATTTTGCTGTGTAGATGATGTTACTTTAATTAAGGAAACTGATTTATGACCTGTCTGATTATAAAAGAAATACATCGGGTTTTTAAAAAAGCCACCATAATACCGGTACTGCTATTGCTGGCCAATGGTAATGTAGCCGGGCAGAATAAAGCAGCCCCAAAGCCTGTATACGATGATCCGGTTCATCATGGTGCCGCAGATCCTGTTATCGTTTACAATAAAAAGGAACAACGCTGGTGGATGTTCTATACCAACCGCAGGGCTTCCTTAAATGATACTACCGTGCAATGGGTTCACGGCACACGCATTGGTATTGCAGAGAGCAAAGATGGTAGCAAATGGCGTTACCTGGATACTGCAAATATTAACTATCGGCCGGATCAGGGTTATACGCATTGGGCTCCGGACGTAATTGAACATAATGGTACCTGGCATATGTATTTAACCTATGTTCCGGGTACATTTAATGGATGGGCGCACCCACGTGTCATAGTACATTTGACCAGCGCCGATCTGAGGAACTGGAATTATCAATCGGTATTGAAGCTGGTAAATGATAAAGTTATTGACGCTTCTGTTTATAAGATCAATGATTCGCTGTGGCGTATGTGGTATAACAATGAAAAAGATGGGAAGAGTATCTATTATGCGGATAGTAAGGATCTTTATAAATGGGAAGACAGGGGGAAGGCGATCGCCGCAAGAGGAGAAGGACCAAAAGTCTTTTACTGGAAAAGCCGGTATTTCATGATCATCGACGCCTGGAAAGGAATGGAAATATTTTCCAGCCCTGATCTGTTGAAATGGAAAAAGCGGTCCTCAAGAATACTGGAGCAGCCAGGCAGGGGCAAAGACGATCAGGCTATTGGCGGACACTGCGATGTGGTGGTGAACGGGGATAAAGCCTATGTTTACTATTTTACACATCCCGGCCGGGGAAAGGATCAGCCGGTAGCAAAAGGAAGCTTTGAAGATAAAAGAAGCGTGATACAGGTGGCAGAATTACAATACAGGAACGGCGAGATCACCTGTGACAGGGATCAGCCGGTTTCTGTTCGTTTACAACCCTTAAAAAGCAGGAAGTAATGATAAGAGAAAAGCTGATTTTATTATTGAGCATGTTGACAATAACTGTTGTAGCAAATGCGCAAACACCGGTATATATGTTCAGTTACTTTAAAAACAACGGGCAGGATGGATTGCACCTGGCTTACAGCAGGGATGGTTATAAGTGGACGGCTTTGAAAAAAGATGAATCGTTTCTGACACCCACGGCCGGCAAGGACAAATTAATGCGGGACCCCTGTGTGATCAGGGGAGCCGATGGCCGGTTTCATATGGTGTGGACCGTTAGCTGGAATGAGAAGGGAATAGGGTATGCTTCGTCAGCTGACCTGGTTAACTGGAGCGAACAAAAGTATATTCCGCTTATGGAGCATGTTAACGCATTAAATTGCTGGGCGCCTGAAATAACCTACGATTCAAAGAAAAAACAGTATATGATCTATTGGGCAACAACCATCCCGGGTAAGTATCCTGAAACCGATTCTTCCGGCGATGGCAATTATAATCACCGGATGTATTATGTTTTTACCAAGGACTTTAAAACATTCACCAGTCCCGAAGTGCTGTACGATAAGGGCTTTACCGTGATTGATGCCACTATCCAATCCAGGAACGGTCAGCATGTTATGTTTCTCAAGGATGAAACCAAATTGCCGCGAGCAGAGAAAAATATAAAAGTAGCCACCAGTAAAAATATACATACAGGCTATTCTGCTCCCTCGGCGCCGATCACCGGTAACTACTGGGCGGAGGGGCCTACCGTACTGTTAAAAGGAAAAGAATGGATCGTCTATTTTGATAAATATAGAGACCATCGATACGGAGCCGTTTCTTCAACCGACTTAAAGACCTGGAATGATGTATCGGATAAAATTCAAATGCCCGGGGGAATCAGGCATGGCACTGTTTTCACCATTACATCAAAAGAATTTGACGACTGGTTTAAAAATTACCGGTAAGAGCTATAGAAAACGTCTATAGTGCCATCACTAAAATTTATAATATAAATATTTGAAATGAAAAAAGTTTTTTACCTGCTGCTGCTCTCTTCCTTAACCTGCATGTCTTTTATGGTATTTAAAGAGAAGCCCGTGTTGTATATTATTGGTGATTCGACCGTTAAGAACGGCAGCGGTAAAGGAGCTGATGCGCTTTGGGGGTGGGGGAGTTTAGTTGATCAATATTTTGATACCGGCAGGCTTAGTATAGAGAACAGGGCAATTGGGGGCCGGAGCAGCCGCACTTTTATTACAGAAGGCCGGTGGGATGCTATTTTAAAAACTTTAAAAAAAGGCGACTATGTGATCATGCAATTCGGGCATAATGATGCGGGTCCTTTGGATGATACTTCGAGAGCCAGGGGGACTATTAAAGGCATTGGCAGGGAAAGTAAAGATATTTATAACCCTATAAGGAAGGTAAATGAAACTGTTTATACCTACGGGCATTATATGCGTCGCTACATTCGGGAGGCCAGGGAGAAAGGTGCAATCCCAATCGTATGTTCACCTGTTCCCAGGAATAGTTTTAAGGATGGCAAAGCTAAACGTGGTGACCAGGATTACGGTCTTTGGGCTAAGCAGGTAGCAATGGATGAAGGAGCTTTGTTTATCGATTTGAATGCGCTGATTGCTGATGCTTATGATGCAATGGGACCGGAAGCTGTTGCCAGGTTTTTTCCCAAGGATCATACACATCCCAATAAAGAAGGTTCGATGTTAAATGCCGCCAAAGTTGTTGAGGGTATTAAGGCTTTAAAGGGTAGTGATCTTCATAACTACCTGAAATAGCTGAATAATCACTTGGGTTCAATCCTCGAAGTAGGCATGTAATAGAAACGGACATAATAAACATCTGTTGTTCTCTTAAATTTTCAAAGCTATCTTTGATTGAACTTCAATAGCTATATTATGAGAATGATTTTCTTACTCACATTTGTCTCTGTTTTTTCTGTAGCGATAGGGCAGAAGGTGGACAAAAAGCTGGACGCTTCGATCAGAAATGAAATAGCAGGTTTTAAAGGAGATATAGGCGTTTACGTGCATCACCTGAAAAAAAACAGGATAGTGGCAATTAAAGCTGATACTGTGTTCCCAACAGCCAGCATTGTAAAAGTACCCATATTGGCAGGTGTTTTTAATAAAATAGCAAGCGGTGAGTTGAAGCTATCGCAGGAGTTTATTTACGATACCTCCCGTCTTTATGGTGGTTCGGGACTGATGCAGTTTTATAAGGATAGTGCCAGGACGGATCTGTCTACCATGATCTCACTGATGCTAACTTATAGCGATAATATCACTTCGATCTGGCTACAGCAGCTAAGTGGGGGAGGTGTGGCTATTAACAAGATCATGGATAGTCTGGGGCTGAAAAATACAAAAGTTAATTCCCGTACTGATGGGCGCCTTGAGATATGGAAAAAGTATGGCTGGGGGCAAACTACGCCCCTGGAAATGGCTACTTTATTTCAATTGATCCGGGAGGGGAAAGTAATTGATGCCCGCTATTCTGATAAAATGTACCGGTATCTTAAAAACCAGTTCTATAATGGAAGGTCCCTGGCCCAATTTCCTTCCACGGTAAATACGATCTCCAAAACCGGATCAGTTAATGAAGCCCGTGGCGAAGTAGTATTGGTTAACGCGCCTGGCGGGGATATCGTTTTTTGTGTGCTTACCAAAAATAATCAGGATCAAAGCTGGACAAATTCTAACGAGGCGGAAGTGCTTACAAGAAAGATAGCTGCTTTAATCTGGAACCACTACGAGCCTAAACACGCGTTTAAAAGTTATCCGGTAATCGATTGAGGGAAACATTAGCAGTAGAAACCATTAGGAGATTAAGATAATTAGGAATTGCAGCAATATTAGTATTATCAGATTATATAAAATCGAACTTAACGGACCTTAATTTCTTAACGTTTTTTAAAATAGAACCGAAGAGAGAGAAACCACTAAGGTATTAAGATAATTAAGGATTGCAGCAATGCTAGTATTACCAGATCATATGAAATAGAACTTAATGAAACTTAATTTCTCAATGTTTTAGAACAACCTTTAAATATTAATTGACGGTGTTTATGAAGTGTATAAGAGCCCTGTTGCTGGCTTTATTTTGTATGGCGATTTTAACAGGTAATGGACAGGTAAGAACTGTACAAGTGCTTTCGGAGGGATGGAAATTCTCCCGGTTAAAAGCTGAGAATGCTCATAGTATCTCATTTAATGATCAAAGCTGGCAAACCGTTTCAGTGCCGCATGATTGGGCCATATATGGACCTTTTGATAAAGAAATTGACAAGCAGGTAGTAGCCATAGAACAGAACGGTGAAAAAGTACCCACCGAAAAAACAGGCCGTACCGGCTCATTGCCATATATAGGCGAAGGCTGGTATAGGAAGGAATTTGAGTTGCCCGATTTTAATACCGGTAAAAAGGTAATCCTGCTATTTGAAGGCGCTATGAGTGAACCGCAGGTGTATGTTAATGGAACTAAGGCTGGTGAATGGAATTACGGCTATAGCTATTTTTATTTTGATATATCCAACCAGGTAAGCGTTGGGCATAAAAACTTACTTTCTGTTCACCTGACCAATAAAGGTGAATCTTCACGCTGGTATCCCGGAGCCGGCTTATATAGAAAGGTTTCTGTTATTGTGAAAAACAAGGAAAGTATTGATCAATGGGGAACTTATATTACAACACCATTGGTGACTACTGATGAAGCGAAGGTGAAAATTAAAACACGTGTTTCAGCTGCCAACAGTTTTCTGGTTACAGATATTATTGATGATGGTGGTAAACTGGTAGGTAAGGATACTGCCAGGAGAATATTTGGCAATGAGTTTGAACAGGATATTGCGGTTGCACGACCGCGTTTATGGAGTCCTGAAACGCCAAGGCTTTATAAGGCTGTATCGCGCCTATATGTAGGTAATGAATTAAAAGATGAGGTGAGTACCGGCTTTGGAATAAGAACTATTAGTTATACTGCTGACAAAGGTTTTCAGTTAAACGGAGTGACGCGGAAATTCAAAGGAGTATGTCTCCATCACGACCTGGGGCCTTTGGGTACAGCTGTAAATAAAGCTGCACTCCGGCGTCAGTTACAAATATTAAAAGAGATGGGTTGTGATGCAATACGCAGTTCGCATAATATGCCGTCGCTCGAACAGCTGGAACTTTGCGATGAAATGGGCTTTATGTTCCTGGCGGAGAGTTTTGATGAATGGGCGCGGCCGAAGGTAAAAAACGGCTATAATCTTTATTTTGAAAGCGACATGGAAAAGGATGTAGTAAATCTCGTACATGCAACACGTAATCATCCAAGTATAGTTATGTGGAGCGCCGGTAACGAGGTGCCTGACCAATGGGGATTTGAAGGTGCTAAAAGAGCTAAACGCATACAGGATATTTTTCACAGGGAAGATCCGACGCGGCCGGTAACAGTAGGTATGGACCAGGTGCAGAATGCTACGAAATATGGATTTGGCGCAGTGCTGGATATCCCTGGTTTAAATTACCGGCTTAAATTATATGAAGAGGCCTATAAAACCTTTCCCCAGGGTTTCTTATTGGGTTCGGAAACAGCATCTACAGTGAGTTCGCGCGGGGTGTATAAGTTCCCGGTTATAAAGGCTGCCCAGCAGCAATATGATGATCATCAATCATCTTCCTATGACCTGGAATACTGTAGTTGGTCAAACCTGCCGGATGATGATTTTGTAATGCAGGATGACAAGCCCTGGGTGATTGGAGAGTTTGTATGGACAGGATTTGATTATCTAGGAGAACCTACACCTTATGATAATAAATGGCCTTCCCGTAGTTCTTATTTTGGTATTAATGATCTGGCTGGCTTGCCCAAGGATCGTTATTACCTATACCGAAGCAGGTGGAATACGCAATCACCCACTTTACATATACTGCCGCACTGGAACTGGTCTGCGAAGACCCGGTTGGAAAAAGGCAGGGAAGGCGAAGTGACACCTGTGTTTGTGTATACCAGCTACGATAGCGCCGAGCTGTTTGTAAATGGTAAGAGCATGGGCATTCAGAAAAAACACAATGCAACACCGCAGAACCGCTATCGCTTAATGTGGAACGACGTTAAGTATGAGCCGGGTTCTATTAAAGTAATAGCATTTGGAAAAGACGGCAAGCCTGCAGCGGAGCAGGTAATGGTTACTGCCGGCAAGCCGCACCATTTAAAATTGGAGGCTGATAGAGATACTATTGTCGCCGATGGACAGGATATCAGCTTTGTAACGGTTTCGATTGTTGATAAGGATGGGAATCTTTGTCCTGTTGCTGATCAGCCGCTTCAGTTTGCTGTAAAAGGTAGTGGTGTATTTAAAGCTGTATGTAACGGCGATGCAACCTCGTTGGAGCCTTTTCATCTACCAACCATGAAGACTTTCGGCGGCAAATTAGTAGTGCTGGTGCAGGCGTCAAAAAAAGAAGGAACCATTGAGTTGAACGTTAGTGGTAAGGATCTGAAGAAAGGTCGTCTTTCATTAAAAACAGTTAGCTTATAAAGAAGAAGCCCCATCAAAACGGTTGGGGATGTAAAGACGACTATATTTGTCCTGCAGGAACTTTATATTACTTCAATTAACCCATTTCGTTATGTTCAGGAAAATAACCCCCTTGATTTTAATTGCCCTATGCTGGTCCGTAGTTGGCTATTCCCAAAATTTTAGTAAAACAATGACACAACAGAAAGCAGCTATTAAAGCTGCTTATAAAAAGAAGAGATTAACACACAAGGAATATAACAAGTTGATGGATGAACAGCAGGTTATTTATAACACTATAGAAAAATATAAAGATGACGGCTATTTATCTTCTGAGGAGAAGAATAAGATAGCTTCTAAACAGCAACGTGCGGCTAACCGCATCAGGAAGTATCAGGTTAATAATGAGCGCTATTGACCTGTAGACCATAAGGAGCTTGTTTCGGGTAATATTAGTTTAAATGTTGTGCCGGTGCCGTCTGGGCCAGGTCCGTGGGTCAGGGATGCCGTTATGTTATCTTTCTTTTGCAGGGTTTGAACGCGTTTTTGCAATATATATAAAGCATGCCCCTCCTTCAGAATGTTTCCGGTGATGCCTGAACCATTGTCGCTTATTTGTATTCGAATACACGCTTTATTCCTCATCCTTTCCTGGCCGATTTCTACCGATATTTTTCCCGCTGCTCCCATATTTTTTACCCCGTGCTCAATGGCGTTTTCAATGATAGGTTGTAGCATCATGGCAGGAATAGAAGTATTTTCAACATCAATAGTTTCGCTAACTGTAAGCTCAAAAATAAAAGATGGCGAAAAGCGTATTTGCTGAATCGCAATATATTCGTTAATGAAATTTATTTCCTTTTTTAAGCTGGTTTCCATTTTGTCCGAATTCTTTAAGATGTCGCGCATCAGGCTGCTAAAGCGATCCAGGTATTCCAGCGATTCTATTTTTTCGTTTTTTAAGATATGGGATTGCAAGGGAGTAAGCGCATTGAAAATGAAATGCGGGTTTAGTTGCGTAAAAAAAGCCTGGGACTGCAATTGAAGTGTCGCATATTTTTCTTTCAATCTTTTTTCCTTGCCCCTGATAACATAGCGGGTTATTGATCTTATGGTTAGCCAAAGTACGATGATTAAGCTTGTTGCAAAGGATAACCTGGCCCATAATGTTTGATACCAAAGGGGATTTATCTTAATAGTATATGCCAATATTTTGGAAATAGAATTGTTTTTGCCGGATATATATACTGTTATTGCATAG
This sequence comes from Paraniabella aurantiaca, assembly GCF_050309965.1. NCBI lineage: Bacteria > Pseudomonadati > Bacteroidota > Chitinophagia > Chitinophagales > Chitinophagaceae > Paraniabella > Paraniabella aurantiaca. The sequence goes on from NZ_JBLOSY010000002.1 coordinate 1,550,400, forward strand.
TTACCTGGGTCTGGAGTGTTAACTATAAAAGCATTGTTAATCACCTGACTTCGTTCAGTAATTAAGATATCATCTTTTTCTACCTGGTAGGAAATTGAATAATTGTTTGACGAGAAATCAAGTAATTCAAGCAACATTTTTATTTGTTTTGAATTAACGTATTTCGTCTCATATATCTGTTGCGTGTACCTGGTATTCCGATTATTTAGCTTATCGGGATAGAGGTAGGCTGTGATGGGTTCTTGCGCTTTGTTGAAAATAAGATGTTCATCTAAAACATAAATACCTTTGTTTGTTGCCAGCCATACAGAATCATTTTCCACATCAAAGTGATGAATGATAACATCATCGCCTAAGGACTGACTATTGAATATTCCTGCAATTTTACAGGTAGCGGTATCGATATAGGCTAATCCATTTTGGGTTAATAATTTATAATATTTATCACCAAAATATTCAATTTGGATACACTTGTTACCTGGAAGGCCTTTAGTTTCATCTATGAAAAGATATTTTTCCCCGCGCTTTATGTATAGACCTTTATCTGTACATGCCAGGATATCTTTATTATATCCTCTTACCTTGGTAACACGGTCTTTAATTTTAGTCGGTGAGTTATTTAAATATAACCCAGCGGCGCTACCTTTTGCATAAACCGAATCAGGTAGTATAAATATGGTATTAAATTTTTCCTGACTTGATGTAAATGTAATAGGGTCAAGTTTCCGAGAAAACTTTCTCAGACCTCCTGCTATTGTTGCGTATATCTCATTGTTGCTTATATAAAAATCTTTGTAGGAAAATTTTATTTCCGGATGTTTTGAATTGTCATAGGTGGTATAGTTTTGCGATTTGCCAAATATGATAGCCTTATTTTGATAGTTGCGAAAGAAAGTTACCGGATTAAAATGGACCGTCGTGTCGCCCGTCCATCTTTTATAGAGCCTTCCATTTTTTATCTGATCAACCACTAATCGTTTGTAGCCTAATTCGAGTATGTTATTTTTATGCTTAATATACCATACGTCATCGGAATAGCTATTGTATAGTTTTGACAATTTCTGCATCTTTTTTCCTTCTTCCAAAAAGACGAAAACACCATCATGCATTGTAGATACCCATATGTTTCCCTTTCGATCTTTTAGAATATCTCCTACTTCTACATCGCGTAATATTTTTTGCGGAATATTTGTACTTGAACTTTTGTTATAGTTAGCGTATTTTATCAGACCTCCGGATTGTAGAAAACCTACATATAAATTGTCACCTTCTTCCAGGTAGGAGGATACTATTTTAGGTTCGACATTATCTGGTCCTGGGGTATAAAAAACTTTTAACTTTTTATCCTGCACTTCATAGATTTCGCTGTTTGTGAATATTTTATTATTTAGGGCTTTCCCCCATGGTTTAGTAAACAACAATCTAAGTGATGACTGGTCTTCATTTGATACATATTTCAGGTAATTGATGCTGCCTTTTAGTGGTACGGACTGATGGTTTTTCTTTATATCGAGTATAAGAAAACTGGCGGTAAACGATTTTGCAAGGTAAAGTTGATCATTAACTATATTCATAATCTTAAAAGGCGTTCCTTCGCTGGCAATGTGACTGGGGAGGGCTATATCCTTAACCGATAGCGTAATCATATCTATAGCATACAGTCTTCCTGCATAAGAGCTGGCATATACTGTATTTCCATATCTACAAATATTTACGATCTCTTGTTCATTTCCCGGTATTTTAATTGTTTCATAGGTTCTGCCGTTGAAAATTAAAATGCCTTTATCGCTAACTAACCAAATAAAACCAAAAGGATCTTCTAACAGCCTGTATATGGTGTTTGTAGGTAATACAGACGCGTTATAATGATAAAAGTTTGGCTCGACAAGCCATTGCGCGTGGACTTTTGAGCAGGTGCAAATAGAAAAACATCCAGTGAGAATGAATAATATTAGAAAGTATGATTTCAGGATACTAATCATTATATCATTTCGAGTCTTTCTTTCAATAAATCAAAATAGCTGCAGGGAATAGATTGGCCATTAATAAAAAGTACTTCGCTGCCTTTACTGCTTCGGTCAATTGACTTGATATGAGCAAGATTCGCTATAAATGATTTATGAATACGAAGAAATGTTTTTACTTGCGCTAAATCATCTTCTAATTGTTTTAATAATTTGGAGGTGACAATTTCAGAGCCGTTCAGTAAAACAAGTTTAACATAATTACCCAATGCCTGTATATATAGTAAGTCATCTGAGTTGACAATTTCGGCTCCGGTTCTCGTGCTGATATAAAGTCGTTTATTATTTCTTTTTTCTGACGCGATAGCGTTCTTGAGATCTTCTATTTCAGACTTGATCCACCTGGTGTTTTTAAGGGCAACTTTTTCTACCGCTTTTTGCAATCGCAACCCGGAAACAGGTTTCAGTAAATAATCAGTAGCGGCATAGTCAAATGCTTTTAAAGAATGCTGCTCTGATGCTGTTACGAAAATGATAGCTGTTGGTTTGTTTACCAGCACATTCAACAGATCAAAACCTGTTTCTTTACCCAGGTGTATGTCAAGAAATATTATTTCTGGGGTTATCGATTGCAGTAGTTCAAACGCCACTTTATAGGATTCCGCCATATGCGTTACACGAACTCCGGGGCAAAATATAGATAATAACTCTTTCAGGCTTTCCCTCGCTGTCACTTCATCATCGATAATTATGGCATCCATAAATTTTTAGTTTTAGATAATAACAATGTAAATATCGTTCCCATCCCGTTATTTCCCGGTTGATGCGTAAGGGACGCTATTGTACCTGCTTGTTTTTGTAAGGTTTGTATTCTTTTTTGCAGAATGTATAATGCATGTCCTTCTTTCAGAAAATTGTGTTTCATTCCAACGCCGTTATCTGCTATTTCTATTTGTAAGCATTCTTGTCCTTTGGTAACAGTTGTTTGAATGTGGACTGAAATTAAGCCTTCGGCTCCTTTATTTTTGATACCATGCTCAATTGCATTTTCAATAATAGGCTGCAATAACATGGCTGGTATAAATGTATTGTCTTGTTTAATATCATGAGCAATATGAAGCTCGAAAATGAATGGCGGGGTGAAACGTATTTGTTGAATATTGATGTATTTTGTTATAAACTCAAGCTCTTTTTTTAAACTGGTTTCCGTTTTATCGGAGTTTTTTAAGATGTCCCGCATCAGGCTACTGAAGCGATCCAGGTATTCAAGCGACTCCATTTTCTCATTTTTTAAAATATGAGATTGTAAAGGGGTTAATGCATTAAAAATAAAATGTGGATTTAGTTGAGTAAAAAATGCCTGCGATTGTAACTGGAGCATCGCGTATTTTTCTTTTAGTCTTTTTTCTTTCTCTTTTATAATTTGCTGCGCCACTATCCTGACGATAAACCCAAATGCAATAATTAAAATAAAGATCAGGAGAATTTTTATCCATAGAATCTGATACCAGAGAGGCTTGATCTTCAATAAATAAGTGAGTTGTTTATCAATATGATCTTTATCACTTCCTATGTGTAGTTTAATGGTGTAAGTCCCAGGCTCAGGTGTATTTACAAAGAACGATCGATCAACCAGCTGTACAGGGGCGGCTATAATTTTATTCTCCTTTGCAACCTGATAAGCGATATAATATTCTTTAGGTGAGAAGCTGATTATTTCAACATGCATTTTTACCAGTTTCTCTTTGCTATATTTTAATTCGAAGTTTTGGTACATGTATTTTTGGTAGCGCCCAGTCAATTGTTCCGGATATAGGTAAGCAGTAATATCACTCTTGGTTTTGATCAGTAGAGCTTTCTCATCGAGGATGAAAATGCCTTTATTAGTTGCTAACCAAATGGTGTCTTTTTCAACATCAAAATGATGAATAATAGCGTCGCTACCTAATAGTTGAGCATTAAATGAATTAACAACTTTGCAGTCTGCTGTATCGATATAGGATAAGCCTTGCTTGGTGAGTAGTTGGTAGTATCGATTTCCGGGATATTCTATTTGCACACATTGGTTATCGGGTAAACCGTCTTTTTGGGTTATATGGACATATTTTTCTTTTCGTTTGATGTATAAACCATTATCTGTACAAGCAAGAATGTCGTTATTATATTTTCTTACTTTGATAACACGGTCTTTAACAATGGTTGGTTTGTCGTTGATAAACAGCCCGTTTGCTCCACCTTTCACATAGGTTGAATCAGGTAAGGGAAACCTTGTATAAAAATTTAGTTCGCTTGTATCTGCCAGGATTGGCTTGTAGTTAAGATTTTCTAAGAACTTCCCAGCGGTTCCGTTCATTGTGCCATATAATTCATTATTATATGTATAAAAATCTTTGTATATGCTTCTTATCCTGTCGAAGTTGGTGGCGCCGGTCATATAGCTACTAACGCTTCCTAAAATCATGAACTTGTTTTTATAAGAACGAAATAGTAAGACCGGGTTAAAAATGGTAGTGGTATCTCCTATCCATTTTTTATAAAAAGCGCCATCTTTGAGTTGGTCAACCAGCTGTTTTTTGTAACCAATGTCTAGTATCCTGTTCTTATATTTTATGTACCAAATATCGTTGTTATAGAGTGTATAATTGCTAGAAAGCTTTTGAACTTCCGCTACCTCACTTAAAAAGACAAATACTCCATTGTGTAATGTTGATATCCAAATATTACCCCTGCTGTCTTTTAGTATATCGCCAACCTCAACGTCAGGCAAAATTGTTTGTCTTATATTTTGGTAGGATTTGACATTGTAGTTATTATATTTTACCAATCCTCCCGATTGTAAAAAACCTACATATAAATCGCTGCCCTCTTTTAAGTAAGAAGATACCGTTTTTAACTCCTGGCTGTCTTTGCTTGCAGTATAAAATACTTTTAAAGCTCTATTTTGAAGATCATAAATCGTACTTTCTACAAAAATTTTATAATCTAAGATTTTAATCCAGTATGGATGAAATCTTAAGTCAGGTATCGATGTATCTCCATATAAGAGATACCTGAAAAGATAATTACTATGGCTTATTAATGTAGGTGTTTTTTTCTTCTTTAAATCGAGTATGACAAAGGGCCCCATATTTTTAGCTAGGTATAGTTTATCATCCATCACATTAATAGTGGAAAGATAGCGAGCTTGTCTATTCATATACTGCGGCAAGGGTATTTCTTCAACTTTTAAAGTCAGCATATCTATTTCAAATAATTTTCCAGAGTAGGTGCCTGCAAACACAGTATTTTTATACCGATAAATGTTTACTATTTCCTGTTCGGTTCCTGGTATTTTAATGGTCTCATAAGTTTTACCATTAAAGACAAGAATGCCCTTGTCGCTCACCATCCATATAAAGCCATAAGGATCTTCAAGTAATCGGTAAACCGTATTGGTGCCCAGTACTGATGCATCATATTGATAGTAATTAGGTTTAAAAGACCATTGGCCTGGTACTTTTAGAGGCATACCCAATATACCCACTGTAAAAATCAATAGACACAAGAAATATGACTTAGGTGTCCTACACATATATGACAAACATAAACTAGCCAATGGTAATCAGATGTTTAATTTCACCGTTAAGTGAACTAGCAATATAATACATAGTTTTTATTTAACAGCACAAACCGGTATTTACCTGTCAAAACCGGTACTTCACTAAATAAAAGGCTTGTTTCACACAGTTGACGTAATAAGTTCTTAGAAACCGTCTATTTTGCAGAAGATTCTATTAGGAATATATGAGCAACCACTTACTGTATTCTGGATTAAATGAGAAATTTATACGGTTATGCAATAAGGTTGGTTAAAGTAAAATGCAAAGATTCTAAATAAATATATGTAGAGCCAAAACTAACTGCTTTTTATATTTTATTGACAATCAGTTTCGAACTAGCTAAATGTTAAATGACCATAACTGTTTTATATTTATTATTTATTAATATATGACAGCGATATCCGGCCGTTGCTAACTTTTAATCGGCTGTAAACTTAATGGAAGTATAATGTCATATGATTTCATTATAATTTCAGCCGGGTGTTTATTCACCTGGCTTTTTTTTAAAAATTAAAAGGCCCCGAACCTGCTAAAGAGTAAGCAAATTAAACTCTATTGTGTGTTTAGTACACGATTTCTATTGATAATAGTTTGGTTCAGTTTTCTTCCGGAAGTCGCATATAGACCAATAATTATTTCCCATTTGTTTATTTAGTAGCTGAAGCGGTTTTTTGCCAGCTGTTACTAGCCCAACCTATTGGCCTGGATGGAGAACTATTTTTGAACCGGATTTGACGGGATAAAGGACCTTCGACTTTAAGTTGTACGGTATTAGACGGGCTGATAATGGTTACTTTGTTAAAAAGAATATTCCTGGCGTCTAAAAGATTTATTACTGGTTGTTGAACCGAAAGGACACTGTTGCTGATCGTTAAACCTTGAACATCCGCGGCAGCAATCAGGTCCTCCGTGTTCGATTGTATTTTGTTAATACGAATATTTTCCAGCGGACTTTCTGGTATGGCAGTGGCTTTTATAAATTGTGTTGTTTTTTCGATTACAATATTTTCAGCCTTGATACTTCTAAACACAGGTGTTAACGCATCCTTGTCCCTGGGTGGGTAGCGTGAAGCCGCGGTGCCAACATGGGTGGCACTCCCCAGCATATCCCATTCAAAAGCATAACGAGAGCCGTTGATCCGTATTCTTTCATAGAAAAGATTTTCGCCACCACCGCCGCGAGGCCGGCGCGTTTTAAAACGTATCGCGGATCTGGCATTTTCAAATACGCAATCATGTACGTATAAATTGCGGATCATAGAAGCGGTTTCGCTGCCACAGGTAATACCGCCGTGGCCTTCGAGTACCAGTCCGTTTCTTACAACCACATTTTCAGTAGGCCTGTTCACGCGCAAGCCGTCGTAACCGCGCCCGGCCTTGATAGTAAACGCATCATCACCTGTACTTAGGGTACAGTATTCAATCAACACATTTCTTGATGATTCAATGTCAATACCATCACCCCTGGGGATACCTACTGAATGAACGGTAATGCCCCGGATAATAACGCTATCACAATAAACCGGTGCAACATTCCAGAATGCAGTGTTCTCTAATGAAATACCTTCAATCAGTACATTGTTGCAGTTGATAGGAGAGATGAACATTGGAGGGAAAATAAAGTCCCCGTTATGGCCTTCATATATACGTTGCGCTACCGGAGTTGTGTGTGCTACTACATTTTCGATCACATCTTTGGTCATGATCTGTTTACGTACAGAACCTCCTTTAGCAGGACCAATCAACTTTCCTTTTCCTGTAATAGCTATATTGCGCTGGCCATTAGCATAAATACAGGCGCCTAACGACATTACTTCAATACCCTCATTTCTTGTAAATACAGCCGGCCGGTAGTCTTCCACTTCGCCGCTAAAATACAATTCAGCGCCTTCGGCAATTTCCAGGTTAATATTGCTTAAAAGAGTAAGGCGGCCGGTATGCCACTTACCTTTAGGAATAATTACTTTTCCACCGCCCTGTTTATTGAGCTGATCAATGGTTTGCTGAATGATACCTGTTACTTTTGAGTCTTCTTTAGCACCGTTTTCGGTAATGAGGATGCTTCTCGCCGGAAAGACTGGCTTCTTCAATTGTGGCATTTTGAAGGGCGCATTAACAGGTGCTATTTCCGCCGGAAGAGCTGCCGCACCTACCTGTTCCTTTACAGGAATGCTGTCGGTCTTCCGCTCCTGCACTTTATATGCACCGGCATTTGCAGCTACCGCAAATTGCATAAAAATAACAAAACTCAATATCCTGTATAAACCGGAAATCATATCTTTTTATTTGGCGAAGGTTGGAAAGATACGGATGTATTTTACTTTATTACCTGATTTTTGACGTCCAATTCTTTCCGGAATTAATGTCTACATTTCATGCTTTTTGTCTCTTTTTTTGTCGCCGGTCATACTATCAGGGACGTTGAAGCGTAAGGCTCATCAAGCCTATAACAACTTCATTGGTTAGTGTTTTTAATGTAAGGGAACTTAACTTTTTTTCCGGATCAAGCGGGATATCCAGAACGGTACCTGCTCCACCCTCAATGCCCATGTTGGTGAAGCCTTTGATAGAACTATACTTGTCAAAGTTTCTGGTCAATTCTCCTGTCTTGAATATCAGGCGATAGGGCTTAGGCCCGCTTTTAAAAGCAAATCCATCATTCATATAATCCTGTTCTATGGGCCACCAGTTTACCGGGTTGATCAGTTCCAGCGAATCTTTGGAACCATCTGTGTAATGGATATAAATAATGCCATTTACCATCTGACTTTGCTGGTGATTAGTAGTTCCGGCCATCAATAAATAGGCGTGAGAAGCTGATCCACTTAAAGGCAGACTAATGGATTCTGGAAAATTATCCCATTGAGAAGTATACCCAATATTTTTATCAGTGCCTAGTTTAAAGGGAATCTGGCCCAGGTTAACCTGTTCCTTATTCTTGATACCGGCATCACTGATCTCCGGTTGTATTAACGGGTAACACCAATTGCCGATTCCCTGCCAGGGAATTTGTAGCGTTGTACCGGTTGTACGGGGCGACAGGTATTGATGCTTAAAGGTGTTGACAACGTTATCGTTTAAAATGCCTGCGATATTAACTGTTTCATACCTTGCCGAGTTATCGACCTCCCAATCAAAAAATGTCGAAAAATGGTCTGAGCCATCTTCCCAATGTATTATCACTCTGTTAGTTCCTGTAACATGCGATGATTTTTTAACGGCATAGGTTATTGTTTGACCTGTGCCAATAGTGATAGCATCGGCATGGCCGTTGACCAATATGCGTCCTTTTTTATTCGACGTGCTGTTATTGATAATCTGTAGCTGTGTATTGGAGCCGGACGCGATGGATCGTATTGCTACTACCGGATTTACATTTACAGTGATGGGCTGTACCCATTTGGCCTGGTCTTGTTGTAAGGAAATCCATAAAGTATGGCTACCGGTTGAGGCACCTGTCAGCGTTGCGGTTTTATCTTTTTTATCAATTGTCTTAAAAGCCTGCCCGTCATCTGAAATAGATTGTATCGTAGCTTTTGTGTAATTGAGCTTTAATGGCGCTCCCTCAATCGAATTATAGTTATACACGGACCGCTCAATCAAGTTGCCATCCCATTCTACTTTAATATTGTAAGATGCTGATGGTTCTGCTATTATTTCTATAGCGGGGTTATGTAACGCATCATTGATCCAGGTATAGTTAGCTTTTTTACCATTTACCCAAACGTTCTTGATTTGATCTTTACGGGCTGGTATCCTTAACCGGAGCTGCATCAATTTGTTATAAGATTGGTTAATGCGGTAACCGGATATATTTCTTTCTTCTTTGAAACTGAAAGAGATATTAGGCAGGGAGAGTTCAGCGAATTTCCAATGGGAGGGGAAGCCTGGTTGTATTCTTAAGATATTATTCAAGGCCTCAGGAACGATGCCGAACAGACCTTCCGTAAGGGTTCGGGCTGCAACGCCTATCGGATCAGCGAAGTCACGGTATAGTTCACCTCTTACCGCATCATAAAAGGAAAGTTGCTGAAATCCGCCCGGGCTGGAGCTGAGGTACATACTTTCCACGATGCTGTTTTTCCAGAGGTTAAATGCATTGTCATTTTCGTGAGATTGCCAGTAGGCTAATGAAGTATGAAGATTCTCGGCCAGCGCAACATTGTTGATGCTCCAGGTATAAGGCTGCCAGTTAGTAGTAGCCAATAAATACATATTATTAAATGGAAGATCTTTCGCTCTGACTGGAATATGTGGTATCGTTTGATCGATATAGCGCAACATTTGAAATTGTTGTGCAGGTGTGGCCGTTCCTTCATCAATGGCATGATAAATGGTCCATAGGCCGGGAGTGGTATGAAGTAACTGGAGCCCTTGCAGATCTTTGTATTCCGCGAATACACCTTTATCTTTCGCCCAGAGTTTTTGATTCATGGCTGTTAAAATCTTGTCCGCCTCTTTTTGATAAGGAGTGGGATCTTCATTTAATACCTGAGCTAGTTTTGCCGCCATTTTATTAGACCGGTAATTGTAGGCAGAAGAATGAGTAACGCCACCGCCGCTATACTGCAAGCCATCACTGGCCCATATACAGGCATAGGCATCATATAAACCATCGCCGTCGGCATCGTAGTTTCTTTTTTCCCATTGCAGGTGCAGTTGTAAAGCAGGCCATATTTTCCTTACATAACTAAGATCGCCGGTGTACTGCAAATGCGTCAGCAGCTGGTCCATAAAAACCAGGTTCATATCATAATGATGAGGACGTATATCTCCATTCGGATTGCGGCAGATATATCCATTGCTAAACATGGCGGTTCCCATTTTTTCCAGTTGCCTTGCCAAGTGTAATGCGGTGTCGGGTGTTACAGGTCCGGGAGCAATTTGAGTGACCTGCGATTTTAGGTAGCTGTCAAAATGCATCCTGGCGCGGTCATGCCAGCCTAAAGCATCGGCTGCATAGGCGCCACGCCAGGCAGGAAGCCGCATCCGCCATGCAATAGCGCCATGCATATAGCTGGGCTCTTCCCATATGGCGTCTGCAGCAATCGCTAAGGCACTACCTAATGGATTGACATAATCATCAGGTGTATACAGCTTTACTCTGTCGGCTATTTTTTTACGGGCAGCTTCCGCCCGGGCAAATAACGCCGCAGTTTCACTGTATTTTCTTTTTTTATCCTGGCTTTCAATAACCCAGTAATAAATACTATTGGATGATACTTTTACAGATGCGGTTATCAATGGTGTTTTAGATTGGGCATTTGAGCCAGTTAATACAACCGGGTTTTCCTGCTGATTGGCATCTGCTATTCTTAAAACAGCATGCTCCGGGAAGAGACCACTTATTAGCTTGGGTTTGTCTTTGGCTGCCGTATCGAATTGCTTTTTGCCATATTGGATCTCATAACGCTCATCTTCGCTTAATGGCTTGGTGAAGCCGTAATATAAGCGGAAAGTATTTTTTTGAAGCTGGTATTGGTTGTCCTTGCAATAGGCAGGTTGCAGGTAAAAAGATGATTCAGGATCGGCACCTATGTCGCCATCTCGACTGAATTTTTTTCCTGTTGCACCGCCATAGGCGATCACCAGCGATAATGCTGCTGGAGTATTTGCAGATTTTGTTTGTATAATCATTCCGTCAGCATCTGCCAGCGCTAATACAGTAATCGTAAGGATGCCGTTAATCAACAAGGGATCTTTGATCTCGTAGATCATTGAGCCTGGTCTATATACGGTTTTGATGTGTGCGGCTTCAGTAACCCATTTGCTTTTGCCATTAACAATAAAGCCGATCTTGCAGTTACCACCCATTCCCGGCATGTACATTGCAAATTCGGGCAGGTCGCCCGTTTCCACCCGGAAGCCGGTATGGGTACCATACAGCGCCCGGTTAAACTTTTTTGTACCGCTATGCAGTACAAAATCCTTACCCTCGGGCTTATAGTGAAGCGTTCTTTCTTTGTTATGCCATAATGCTGTTGTAGTTTGCGCTGAAAGAGTACTGATACCATAAGTCAGCAAAACCGCTGTAAATAGTGATACCTTATATCGTTGTTTCAAACTCATGAATCAATTTTAAAAATAAAAGAGGAGGCTGTCATAAACTGACCGCCCTGGCTGGCCGTAAAAAGATATGTGGGCTTGCCGTTCTCCAATAATAATTGAGGGCGTTCAAACCGGCCATACCGCGAGAGGTGGGAAGGAGGGGGCGGCTGATTGATATATTTATCTGCTTCATAAAAGGCAATTTCCGGCTTGCCCCATTTTTTACCATCCCTGGTATTCATAATAATACCATATTGATGGTTGTAATATCCCATATCCCTGGCTAACATATGAAACTTCTTCTTTTCATACCATACAAAGGCATCTTCCAGCTGTGCGTTGTTGCCTCTGGATGAAAAATCAATAACCGGATTGCCGGTGTATTTTTTAAACGGACCTTCAGGTTGATCGGCAATAGCCAAACCATATTTCCGGTTGCCTCTTACAGGACCGCTGGCTGAATCATAGTCCTTCGTGTTCCAGGATTTATAATATAAAAGATACTGCTGGTTGTGATGGATTACAGATGGATTGGTGGTGCAATGATCGTCCCAGCTGCCTGCTTCGCCTGGTTGTAATATAGGGCTGTCCATTCTTTGCCAGGGACCATATAACGAATCGGCTATGGCCAGACCAACCCGCTTGGTATTGGTTTTGCCATTGCTGTTCCCCATATAGTAGAGGTAGTATTTGCCGTTAAACGAAGTGATAAACGGGTTATGACAGGTAGTGGCATCCCAGTTACCGGGTCTTGGCTGCAATATGGTTCCTGTAACGTTGAACTTTGACTCAGGTGTGTCGGCCACTGCGTGAGCTATTTCACAGCCATTGATCCAGCCGCTCATTTTCTTTTTAGCATCCCATCTCGAAAAGAACACGTGAATTTTACCATCAGGGCCTTTGATGGGAGTGTTACACCAAACGTAATAACCTTCCAGCTCCAGCGCGCGGCCCACGGGCTTGAGCTTTTTTGCGAAGTCACTGACAGGAGGAGCCCAATCAGGAAATGGCTGAGGCAACATAAAGAAACCCATTCCCATTAAACTGCTTTGTTGTATGAAAGCTCTTCGTTTCATTAGCATCTTTTTATTATAGCTTTGTTGCAGCTAACCCGTTAATGTATACTTCAATATTGTAATAGCCCTTATGTGTTTTACTCTTCTGCAAGGCGTCTGAAACGTTATTGGGATTCAACCCCATTTTCTTTTCTATTTCATCCGGTATGCCATCCTGATCCGTATCCTTCAATGGTTGTCCTGTTTTAAAAGTACCCAGTCCGCCGTTAGGCAACCGCAGATCACTTTCTTTAAAGACCAGAGTGCCTTTTTTACCTTTAGATTGAACTTCATTTATGATCGAATTATCGACATCATCTCTAAGCGGAAGAACAGCTCCGGCCTCCTGAATAACCTTGTTGAATGCTTCGTTCGCACTGGTGTTATTAGTACTGAAGGGATAAGGAAATGGCTTTTTGGCAAAATTGGAATCACTCAGACCCGGATAGCCCATGTTGTCAGCACTCAATAAAGACCCGTTCAGTACTCCGTCTTTATTATCATCATAGTAGTTGCCGGACGCATAAAGATAGAAAGTACCGGTTCCCCTTGATAGCGGAGATTCCCTGGGTGGGGTGGCAGGACCGGCTACAAAATAGTTGTTAATGATGTTTACTTTGGATACACCTGCCGAACCTCCCATGATATAGCCATCGCCCGAAACAGAGTGCCCGTATGTATTCCCAGCGTTGCCCCAGTTGTACACTACATTGTTCACAAATTCGTTGTAGCCTTTTACTTTAGGGTTGCGCGTTTTGTTACTGGCGTATAAGCTTTTTAAAATGCTCACATGCCCGTTCATCGTTTGAATCAATCCACCTGCCGAATGATTATGGACATTCAATCCCTGACTTATAATACAATGCTGAAGCGTGATGCTATCTGGCTCAAAACCTCTGTGATCCCAGTTGATAGAAAATACTTCATCTTGTCCCCATGAAAATGACACATGATCGAAAATGATATGCTTACCGTTTGCAATGCCAGAAGCGTCGTCATTGCGGGTTGCTCCTGCATCAGCGCCCAGCCTGATCCTGATATATCTTATTATTGAATGATTGGCGCCTGTAAACGAGACCTTTCTGCCATATAGGGTAATACCTTGACCAGGGGCTGTTTGACCAGCAATAGTAGTATAAGGCGCTACGGTAATATTGGATTGCAGCTTAATGATGCCACTTATTTCAAATACAACAAACCTCCCCGGTTTACTTACCGCATCTCTGAAAGAGCCGGGACCATTGTCATCTAAATTGCTAACTACATATACGGATGGGGTGTGATAACCCCTGGCGCCTTGTGCGAATTGACCAAAGCCTTCAGCGCCGGGAAATGCTTTTACCGGGTCAATGTTGTTTAAAGATTCAAGGGACTTCGTATTTCCTGCTATGCCCAGCAATAAATGAGCCGATAATAATACAATCGAAAGTTTCATGCCAGCTATAAAAATTATTTTGTGAGAGTAAGGTTCATGTGCTCCGATTTTTCAACAGCCAACGGTGCCCCATCACTTCCTTTTATGGACACGTTGTTAAACTTCCAGTCTTTAGCATTGCTGATGGTGCCTGCCTTAGCTCCGGTTATTTCAATATCTGAGAAATTGAAATAGGTTGCCGGCGATTGAGGAATTCCATTACAGTAAATGATATGATTGGTGATGCCTGTGGCTTTTATATTGGAAACATATATGTTTCTGAAAACAGGAATGCCTTTGGAAGGAGGATCGACTTTTCGGAGTAATGTCTTCCAGTGTCGAGGAACCGAATCATAATTATACCCGGCAGGAAGCATCGAATTACTATAGGTGGGGTTCCAGTCCATCGTAAAGTGAAAAGCATTACGCACACTATCCATTTTGATATTATGCAGGTAGATATTTTCTACCGTACCGCCGCGGGTGGTGGTAGATTTAATATGGAAGCCTTGTCCTGTTTTAAATGCCTGCAGATCATAAGCCAATACATTCCGGATGCCACCTGAAGTTTCGCTGCCAAGTGTCAGCAATCCGCCTCCTTTACGTGCAATACATTTGCGGATGACTACATATTCGGTAGGACGGTTAACCCGGAGGCCGTCCCAGTCGCGACCTGCTTTTAAGCAAAAGTCATCGTCGTTACAATCAATGTCGCAGTTCTCAATCAAAACCCAACTGGAAGAGTCTACGTCGATACCATCGGTGCTGGGGCCGTGCCCGTCCTCATTATTCCTTATGACCACACCGTCCACTGTTAGTCTGGTCGAATAAAGCAGCTGTACGGTCCAGAAGCCAGCGTTTTTAAAAGTGATATCTTTTAGTGTAATGTCAGAAGCATTTTGTGTAAGAAAAGTGCGTACGCGTTTGGCATCATAATCTACAATCCATCGTAACCCCTTCGGTTCGTAATCTTTTCTCATCGCCCAGTACTTGTCCCAGCAAAACTTACCACGGGCGTTCACGATGCCTTTGCCTGTAACCGCTACATTTGAAACATCGATGATATTGATCAGCGCAGCCGGCCATTTCATTTCAATACCTGCGATACGTGTATCAATATCCGGATAATCGCTAAGATTCTGTGAACCTAGCAATAACACTCCTTCATCAATTCGCAGGTGTACATTAGATTTCAGAAAGATTGACCCCGTTACATACATACCGGGCTTAAACGCTACTATACCACCGCCTGCTTTGGCACAGGCATCAATAGCTCTTTGTATGGCGCGGGTATTGATAGTAATAGTGTCCGACTTTGCGCCGAAGTTGTTAGTGTAGAATATTTTTTTTCCTGCAGGGAATTTTTTGGCGCCTACTTCTTTAGCCCATGGAAGATGGGGTAATTGAGCCTGGTTATTAAAACTTACTACCATCAGGATTAATAGCATTGTGCAAAATCTGATCATGCTTATTTTTTAGAAGATTTAATTTCAACTGCATAGATGTTTTCCGTGCCTTCAAAGTTGGCGCGGAAAATAATCCATTGCTGATTGGGTGAAAAATGTACATTGGGTTCTAAACGATATTGGTGGTGCTTCATGTTCACCAGTTTTTCAGATTGAAAATGATCACCATCAGGCCGGAAATAATAGATCCATTTTCCATCAGGAGCTTTGGCTACCGCACCCGGATCTCCGCCATCTCCCGCGAAAACTTTATTGTTAGCAGAGCTGGTATAGTGTACCGACCACTCATTTCTTTGCAGTTCATATTGAGTGGTTTTGCCTGTAGCCAGTTCTACACCGGCTACAAAAAAAGTTGCCCCGCGTGGTTGCTGCAGATCAAACCATATATATCGCCCATCCTTGCTAAACCATTCATGCCCGGCTATTTCCATCGGCATGGTTCGCTTATGAATTAGTTTTATTGCTTTGCTGTTTACATCAATGGTCCAGATCCGGTCTACTTTATGCCAGGGACCTTCATGACAAAACATCAATGACGAGGGGTCAGTGGGAGAGAACTGTATGTGGTTGAGCCAGGCGCTGTCTGTGAATATCTTGCTAAGTTCCCCGCTATTGATATCAATTGTAAATAAGGTTCTGGGAAGTTTGGCTTCGTATATCAGATTGAAGTAACTGCTTTTAGCCGGATTTTGTTTTAATATATCTTTTTCGGTATCACTTGATTTAGCCCCGGCTAATAAAGTGCCATTTGCATTGATAGTAGTAATGCTGGCTTTGAAATCGTCTGGAAAAACATATACCAACCTGGACTTCTTTGTGGAAAGATCAACGGCAAAGACACTGTCCTTTACCTGGTAGAACGCTTCATTACGTTGAGTGGAAACAATTTCTCCGGTAATGGGCGACGAATGATTAGTTAATCGCTCTGACTGTAACGTTTTTAGATCTAATAAATATAGCTGGCGATCTTTTGCATTGCTATTGTAAGTTTCCTGTTTTGCAGCAGGATCAACAGTTTTTTCGGTGCTATAATACACCATCTTATCTCCGATAAAGGGATTATTATGAAAATAAAAGCTCAGATTGCTCCGGTCATTATTGGTTAAACGAACTACTTTGTGATGCGTGTCTGCGTCAATCCATTCGTTGGGCATGTTGGGACCAGTAGGAAGAATGCGTTGTGCATTAACAGACGTAATAAAAACCAGGGTAGACAGGGTATAAAATATTTTTTTCACGATGGAAGTGTAAAACGTTAGACAATAAAACGGTAATGGTTAAGATACCTGCTTTGCGTAGCATAACTGTCATGCTTCGTCCTGTTAAGGCATTTTTTGAAGTCCTTCAAATTTTACCTTCCATTTGCCATCTTTGGGAATTCCGGGTAAAGTGCCTTTTGCCTGATCATAACCTGCACACATCATAGCGATGGCTGTTAATAACCCCCCGTTGCCCGGTAAATAGATCGTTAACCTTCCTTCCTGGTAGTTATGACCATTGGGTAAATAGGTATTGGTCTGGATATCCATGAGCAAAGCCTGTATGGCTTTCTCCGGATCGCCCAGTCTTGTAGCAGTCATGGCAGCCATAGGGAAGTCCCAGCCCCAGGTCTCCTGCCAGCTCCAGTTGGTCCAAATCCAGTTAAAAGTATTTTGCATTAACCCTGTGTTAAGCATAGGTGTTTGAGGCATCATACCCAGGGCACCAAAAACTGAAGGATGATCGGTTTTGTATTCGGGGTTGGTATAAGAATCTGTGCCACTTTCAGTAAATAAGTACTTGTTGTCTTGTATAGGCAGTGGTGACAGTCTTTTTACTACATCATCCCATTTGGCGTTCCGGGGCAATCCCAGGCGCTCGCGCCACTGCTGCGCAATATTTAATGCCCAATGCCAGTATACCAACTCATAGGTAGGGTTGAAGGTTTCCTCCGCTTTAAAACGTTCCTGTGCAGGTATCAGTCCTTTGCCCAGCACATATTTTTGTTTAACAGAATCAAAGCGGGCAAATGAGGCCATAAAATCGGCAGTGCCAAATACCAGGTCTTTGTATTTATTCAATATTGATTTATCTTTTTGAGCCCGGTATAAAAGTTCTGTAAAATAAATAAAATGAGGTTGCTGCCAGATCAGGAAGGAACCAATAGAGGAGGGCACTTCCCGTCCTTTATTATCCGTCATCTTTTGCCAGCGAATACCTTCATAACCCTGCCTTTTCGCAATGCCTTTTGCAATATCCTGCACCTTAAAATACCAGTCTACGCTTTTTTGCATCAGCGCCGGACGACCCCATAAAGCAAAATGTACCCCATGCCACCAATGCATCTCCAGGTGAGGCTTGCCATACCAGCTGTTATAGGTAAGACCGGTTTCCTGTGGCGGGTAATCATCTGCACATTGAATTCGGGTAAGGTATTGAGATAGAATGATACGTCGTTCTAATTCAAATGCCCTTTTGTCAATACTGCCCGAAAAATCAATGGCACCGCCGCTTTTCCAGAACTGCTGCCAGCCCTGTATACTGCTTTGCTGTGTTGCGGAGAAAGAGGGTAGAGTGGACTGTGTCTGGGGACTAAATAAACAACTGTACTCAAAGCTACTGCTTCCGCTTGGCGTAATGGTGAAGTAATGTGCTTGCTTTTCTTTAAAGTTCGCCTTGCCCGTCCACTGAGATTGTACGTAATAGGCAGTTGTATCTAACACATGTTTTATCAATGCTGTATTAGCCGTACTATGGGTCACGGAAGACTGATGCTTTTCGCTGTTCTCCCAATGATTACCTCTGTCGCCCCAGTCGCCGCTGGGGTAGGGCAGTCTCACTCTTATCGCAATACGTCCTTTTTGTAGCAAAGGAGAATTTACTTTTACAGCAATAGCATCTTTGCTGTGGTGTCCATAAGTAACAACCTGAACGGGAACTCCTTCTATTGAGAAGGAACTGGTAATGCTTCCGTTCCACATATTTAGTGACTGCTGTATATTTTTAATGTCAGCTAAAGAAGCTAAAGAGCCATCTTTCTTTGTAATATCGAACCCTATATTAGCTAAGTGAAGCCTGTGCTCGTTAATGCGGAAATAGTCAGCCGTTTTTTTGCTGATCTCCGGTCCCTGGTTGTTTTGTACTGCGTAAGTTACATCACGCCCGTTAAGATGGTAAGTTTTTAAAGCATCTTCCTGTTTGTACTGATGGATATTAGGAAAAGCATGCCATCCCCAGGCACTTTGCGTGCCCAACGGTACACCGTTGGCATATTCATCAGGAAAAGACTGCAGGCCGGTTACATCCACTGTAAAGGCAAATGAGCCATTGCCTACTGAAAGAGAGGCGAGGGTGTCGGCCTTATTAAGGCGAACCGTATGACGTTCTACCAGCTGTTGACGATTAATACTATTTGTCTTCTGGGCCTGTACCGTGATACAGGATAATATAACTGCTAAAAGAAGGGTACTACGAAGCTTCATGATAATCTTTTGTTTAGAACGAACTATAGGTTCACTTCTATGGTTTTGAAAAGTAACCTGTTTTCTTAAAGCAGTTAGTTGTGGTTGTTAGTATTTTATAACTAATATACTTTAACTGAGATCTATTGCCATTTGAAAGGCAGGTACCAGTTTTCTTTATTCATGAGCCGCGCTCTTACCGTTGCTGCTGAAGGGTCGTTTTGCTTTCTCAATTTTTCATAAACCTTATCAGCAAGGAATGCCGGATCATTTCTGCGTAAAGCAATTCTTAATAAATCAGACCAGCGACGTCCTTCAAATGCCAATTCCAGACCCGCTTCATCAATAATCATATTCTCAATAGCAATGGTGCTATCTGTTGTAATAGGAACTGTGTACAGGTTGGCACGTCCTCTCAAACCATTATTTAAATACCAATCTGCTGCTATTTGTGGATTATCACTTTTACGTGCATCGAATAAATAAGGTCCTCCCTCATCGGTGATCCGGTTACCTAGGGTGGGTTGAATGCCTTGGTTCACCAAAGCATTGGCAATGGCACGATGCCCGTCTCTATTGGCAGCTTCTGCAAAAGCCAGGTGTAAAGCCGCAGCCCGGTATAGGAACCATTTTTCTGTATTAGCGTTATATCCATATTTGGCTACCTGCGGTTCGTTGCCAACCATGGTATAGCTGAACTTTGGACCACGTGCATCATAAGGGAAATTGTTTTTTTGAACCTGTGTATTCCAGTTGTCTACCGCTTGTTGTGATGGTTTGAGCAGGAAGTTGGTAGTGAATAGTTTTGTAAAAGGATTGATAGGCTGGAAAAGCGTATTGTAAGGCAGGTACCACAGCCATTCGTATCCAAAGAGGCGATCTTCTGCGCGGGCAAATATAGAACGCCAGCCCTGGCTGTTACTGTTGATCAGCGAATACTCATCCATTTCGTTATACCGCAAATAACCTACCGCTAAATCGTTATTATCTCCTTTTGACGCACCTGTTATACGGTAAGTAAAGAAATCGCCGGTGCCGCCGGATTCCATTACCTGTTTCAGCAGGGTAGCTGCCTTATTATAATCGCCGCTCTTTCCTCTCCACAGGTACAATTCACCCAACATTACTTTTTTATTAATGAAGAACCTGGCGGTACTATACCCGTCAACGGTCGTTACCAGGTCGGTTCCTGCTGCATAGGGGTCCATGTAAGCTAAAGACTCCTGTACTGTAATTAATGAATCCAACAATACATTAAAAGGAACAGGTGTAGCAGCCTCAGACTGCATTAAGGTTTCCAGCGAGCTGGCTGAAGGGATATGATTGGATATATATGGGACATTACCAAAATGAATACCCAGTTGCAGGTATACCCAGGCTCTCAAGGAAGCAACATCAGCATAGCGCATATTATATTGGGTCTGGTTCAGGGTTTTGCTGTTCAGCATTTGCCTGAAGTTGTATAGCAGGTCGTTACAATTCAATATGACATCGTAATAGGGTTTAGGGTTGGCATAAGGATTCCCTGCTTTAACATCGTGCTTGTTCAACTGGATCAGATTCTCGTTGGCATTGGCAGTGGTAGTCAGTAAATCGGCCCTCAGCTCATTTAATACTACATAACTTTCTGCCAAGGTCAGGAAACGCCCATATAAGCCAATGATAGCTGCATCTGCATCATATATATTACGATACATGTTCTTTTCTTCCAGCACACCCGGCGCGTCCACATCTATCAACTTTTTACAGGAGACCAGCATGGCCATGCAAAGAGCAAAAGCAGTTAATATTTGTATAGAGCTATATCTGTTCATCATTGTTTTTTTATCTTTTCAACTATTATAATATCCTTTACAAGCCAAATCTTACACCCAATTGTACATATTTGTATTGAGGCTCCAAAAACGTATCTGCACCTTGTCCGTAGATACCGGATGCAGCGCTGAACTCCGGATCATAACCCAGGTATTTACTAAAGGTGATCAGGTTATTACCGGTAGCATAAATATGTATGTATTTTAAAGCAGTAGGCTTAACGGGCACTTTGTAAGAAAGAGAAACCGTTTTAAGTCTAAGATAGGAGGCATCTTCTATCCACCTGTCAGAGAACCTGCTATTGCCCATCGGGTCACCCCAGGTGGCTTTAGGAATGTCGGTTAGCTGGCCATCCGTTCTCCAGCGGCGCATCACAGCTTCCGTTTGGTTGGCATAGCCGCTCTGCGATTCCAGTTGCCTGCGTGCATAGTTATATGCATCACCACCTACACTAAAGGTAGCCAGTGCATCAAGTGTCCAATTGCCGTAAGTAAGTCTGGTATTAACTCCACCAAAGAAATCAGGATTAGGGTTGCCAATTACCTGCATATCTTTTTCATCAATGATCTTGTCTCCATTATCGCTGAAGATCATATCACCACCACGGAAAGGAGTCGATGATCCGTCGGCATTCCTGGTACTTAAGCCACTGGCTGCTGCCGCAGCATCTGAGACAAACACGCCATTGGTTTTATAACCGTAAAATACATTGGGCGCATTACCTACACCGGTGATGGTATTACCGCCCGCATAGCCCGTAATAAAACTGCCTGCAGGCAATTCCGTTACACTGGTTTTATATGCTGCAATATTGAAGCCCAGTTGCCATTTCAATTTATTTTGATTGATCAATAAGCCCGTGATGGCAGTTTCCCAGCCATTGGTTTTCATGGCGCCGCTGTTCTTTACAATATATTCCTGGCCGGTGATAGCAGGCCCGGGTTCGTACACGATCATATTGCTGGTCTTATTGCTATATACGTCAGCCGTTATTTGCAAACGTTCATTAAATAATGCCAGGTCAAGTCCCATGTTTAATTTAGATACCTGTTCCCACTGTAATCTTTCGTCTGCAATACCTCCACGTACCAGGCCGGCTACGCCTAACAGGTTTTGCGATACATAATAGCTACGGGCGGTGTAGTTGCCGATATCATCATTACCGGTGATGCCGTATGATACCCTCAGCTTGGCAAGGTTGATAGCCGGCGCAGCTGCCATAAAGTTTTCTGAAGAAATAAGCCAGGCTGCACCAAGGGATGGAAATACCCCGAACCTGCGCCCGCCGATTTCAATTCCTGCATTTTCAATTTTATGACCAAAGCGGGACGATGCATCTAAGGCATTGGCAACAGTAATAAAATATTTGTCCGCCATATTGTAATCGGCATTAACATACATATTCAACCAGGTAGCCGATCCGAGGTTACCGCCTATTTGACGCAGCGTATTTAATCCGTAACCGACGCCGGTAAGCTGGTCTGTAGCAGAGTTAAAACCTAAACCATAGTCCTGTTCACCATTTGTTTTATTGTAGCGCACACCGGCTTTAACATTAAGTTGGTTCCGTTTATTAAAAGCCTTGTAATAACTGATCCTGGTATCATTGAAGGTGTTGAAGGCTTTGATTACCTGGGCTCCTGACCGGTTGCGGGCCAATGTTCCGTTAAACAAAGTATCCGGAGCAATGCCTCTTTCGGGAATAAAAAAGTTCTCCCGGTTTTTCTGACTGGTAATGGCAATGGTAGTTCCCAATGTGAGGCTGTTGGATAGCTGGTAGTTGAAGGTGACGCCACCGACAAACCTGTAGCTTGTATTGTTGCTGGTCATATTCTGGATGATTGCCGCCGTGTTACTAAAACCGAGCGTGTCCCGTCCGGCTAGTAGCGGAGACTCCAAACCATTATCAGCAATTACGTGAGTAGGTAAAAACGGTGCTTTAACCAAAGACGTGTAAATAGGATTGGTTGTAGGATTAATCCCCTGGTTCTTTAGATCTGCACTGCTTCTGAAATACCCGATATTGGCGGATGCTGTTAGCCCCTTGCTCAGGTTCAGATCCGCATTAAATCTCATATTATACCGGTTCAGGCCTGTTTCTTCTAAAGGCGATTTACTGTTTAAATAGCCGATAGATAGTCCGTATTTGGCGATATTGTCACCACCGGTAATTTTTAAATAAGCATTTTGCGTATATCGCTGACTAAAGACCTGGTTCTGCCAATCGGTATTGGAATGGTACCTGTAATACTCGGGATTATTAATGTCATCGTTCATGTAGGGAAGTTGCTGGATTTCTGAAGCGGACAAACCTTTGGATTGCAACATCTCTGAAAGATAGCTTCTGTAACTGCCTGCACCCATTACCGGGATGGCAGAAGGAGCGAAAGAAACACCCCCGTAAACTGCTGCATCAATCTTAGTAGCTTCTTCGCGGGCTCTTGCGGTTGTAATGATGATGACGCCATTGGCGGCCTTGGCGCCGTATAAAGAAGAACCATCTTTCAGCACTGTGATGTCATCGATGTCTTTAAGATCGATAAAAGAGAGTGGATTGTTATAGTATCCCGACACCAGTGAATTACCATAACTGCCGTTGTCGTAATATACCCCATCAACAATGATCATCGGCTGGTTCGAGGCGAACAGAGAACTATAACCTCTTAGAAAAAGGTCTGCTCCAATACCGGGTGTTCCCGATCTGCGAATAGACTGTAAACCTGCTACGCGCCCCTGCAGATAAGCATCTGGTGTTTCAGGTATGTTGGCCCATGCACCATCCGTTTTCACCGTAGTTGCTGCATTGGCTAGTTTACTGCGTAGCATGGTTGCGGAGGGAAGCGTGATGTCTTCGTAAAAAGACTGAAAACCGCTTTTCTGCAATTGTATAACAATGTTCTTATTGCCTTTTAATGCGATTTCTTTCGCCTGGTAGCCATCTGCTGTTATTAGTAAAGTGATATCATTCCAGGGAGCGTCAATCGAGAACCTCCCTGAGGTATCGCTTATAGCTGCTGCAAATTCTTTATAAGTAATGTTGGCACCCACTACAGGTTTCCCGGTAGCTGCATCGCTGATTGTTCCTGAAACAGGATTAGCCATTTTAGCAACAACGGCCGGAGCACGTGGGGGTGTTGCCTCCTGCGCATCGACCGTGGAACATAACACCGGGAAACACATTGCCGGCAGGATTTTCACTATATTAAATAATCTTCGCATAGTTTGTTATAAGTGATAATAGTCGTAAATATTAACCAATCAGTTCTCTTTAAAACACGGGTTCAAATCTCAAGTAATTAACTGTAAGATTAAACGGCCGGCCGGTTGCTGTTGCAGGGGCTACTACCCTGATATACCTTGTAGCTGGATTTAGTGTGTAAGCTATTCCGGCTGGACTGCTTGTTGGGTAGGATAGTAACCAGTTGTATTCGTCATTGGTAAAATCGCCCAGGTAAAATTCTGTGTAAGTATTGGGTGTTACGTTGACAGAATTTTCGAACTTTTGTGCCAGCGTATCTGCCTGCCTGTTGAATATTCTAACGGTATGACTTAGTGTTGAGTCCGTGCCGTAAGTGCCATCGGCCTGCGGTGAAATTACTTTGTCATTTAATGACATCAGGTATACCTTGTATTTAGTGGTATATAGCTGATTGGTGTAGTAAGATACGTACCTGTTAGCACCACTGCTACCCATGTTCAGGTAAATGTCTTTAAAACTTTTTCCTGTTAGCGGGTTCATCCTGTCCCTGTAAAAAATAGTAGCCGAATTCGGAACCGAAAAGACATACGGGTTTTCTCCCTCCACATAAACTACCGGTATCTTTTCCTGTAGAGTAATGCCGGGGGCATTCATTACGTAGGCTATACCATTGCTTAACTTCTTTACTGAAACGATGGAAGAGCGATTCATAGTGATCTTGACACCAAATTTCGATTCGAGAACCGCTGGTAGATTTGCTTCGGTATATAACCCCCTCACTGCAAAATCTTTCACTGCCGCCCATGAAGTATTACTGTTAGCTGTGTCTGCATTGGCACCGTTAAAGTACGGACGAAGTCTTGTTTTTTCAGCATTAAAGGCATCATTCGTAAGTAGTATATAAGTGAAGAGGCTGTCTTCGTTAGCTACATCCAAAACTTTTGTTTTAAAAGTATTGATATTGACAATGCCCGTGCCGGGTTTGTACACCGGTTCGCCGGTAGCCGGATTAATACTGTCTAATTCCGCCAGGCTGGGGTCCTGGCCAAGATAATTTAGCGAGGATATATAATTGTTTTGAAGAAAGCTGCTCTTGCTGTCTAATATATATTCCCATATACTCTGCAACGGAACAATAGCTTTATCTATTTTGTGCAGTACACCGTTGCTCACATAAATATCTCCTTCAGTAATATTAGCCTCATCAAATTTCCTGGCTATAAAAAATATCTTTTTACCATTTACCATAGGAACCCTCAATGAATCCACGGCATCACGCGTAAAATAGGCATTGGTGGATATATGATTTTGCAGGAAAGCTTTTAGCTGCGCAGGATTGGATGTTACAGAGCCGGGCAGGGTTGCCAGCGCATCATTACCGGGTGCAAAAACAGTTATGTTTTTAGAGGCATTGAGCAAGCTGTCCAGTCCGGTTTGCTGCACATAATTGGCAAAGCTGCTTAACTGGGGATCTTTTTTAATATGTTCCATCAATGTTTCAGATAGCTGCTGTTCGGGAAGCGCAATATGATCTTCCCATTTTTTACAGGCCTCCATCGTTACAAGAAAAGTGATACCAGCTATCAGAAACGATAATTTTTTCATCTAAATTTTTTTGATATTTCGCTTAAGTACTTCTGCCTGAAGCAAAAGATTTATTAAAGCGGTTCCGGTTTATTGAAACCGCCAGACTGATCTAAAAATGTTAATCCTTAGTAAACAATTTTACCATCCGGATCGAAGCGCGGACTGGTTTGGCTGGGCCAGTCAATAGGAATAAAATGCACCATATCAAAATTACAGTCGGCATTCTGCCCGGATAATAATTCGAATTTGATTTTATGACGGCCTGTAGAGGTAACGTCAACAATACCCAACATACGACCTACGGTAGAGCCGGAAGGAGAAGTGCCTGCCCACCATTTCCAGCCAAGCGCTGCCAGGTTGGCTTCGTCTTTAGGTTGTACGGAAGATATTTTTTTGTGAAACTCGATCAATGCGCTGGTAAGTGGTGCTCCGTTAAAGGAAGCCTGAACAGCACTCACTGTGCTGTTTTGAGTGAAATAGCAGAGCCAGACTTTGTATTTTCCTTTTACTAATAAAGGAGTAGTGAATTCTATCCAGTTGTTACCCGAACAGGTACCAGTATTCTCGGTATTACTTGAAGAGCGGCCCATACCCATTTGCCAGTAGTCTTTCAAATAGCCGCCCGAGGCTACACGATATTTCAGACAGCTTTTTTCCCATTTCAAATCTTTAAAGGTATTGCCATCGCCAAAATCAAATAGATAGGTCTTTTTACCATAGATGGCGCTCAGTCTTGTTAGCTCAGGCTGTGTGGAGCAAAGATCCCAGTAAACGGCAAACGGTTTTCTTTCCTTAATAGCAATGCCTCCCATAGCATGATGTAGCACACCATTGATAGCGCTTCTGTCGCTGGTAGCTATATTCAGTTCCACCCCTGGCTCATGTACGAGTCCGTTAATAGTGGTATAGCTGTCATCGTTGATCAGCACTTTATTATTAATGAACTTATTGGTCAATACTTCAAGAGGGGCCAATGTTTCATGTGATGTAGCGGTTACAATATCTGCCAGGAACTTAATATCCGGTAGAATATGATACGCCATATAAAGGTATAGTCCATCCGTTGGGGCGGCCGGATTACCAGATTTGGAGTACTTTGTTTTAAGTGCTGCAAAATCAACAATACCGGAATCAAGATAGGTTCGGTTTTTTTCGGCAATTACAGTGTACCATAAAGTATCGCCATTTGCTACAGCCTGCGTATTCAGTTTGTTAAAGAGACCCGTAGCTTTTAAAGCCTCGGTAAATATGGAATACTCGGGATCCTGTTCCAGTAACTTCGCTAAAGTTAGTTCCGTAGGCTCTAATACCTTGTCTATGACATGTATAATGCCATTGCCTAATTCAATGTTTTGCTGCAATACTTTACCCTGGCGGTTTACAATATAGGACGAAACGCCATTGACATTGGATACACCGGTGATTAAGTACTGACCATAGTCGGTGATAGAGGGTAGTTTGCCATCATTGAAATTATAAGTGAACACTTTTTCACCAAGCAGGTGAAATTTTAAAATGTCCTGTAATTGCTCTTTGGTAAAAGATTCAAGGGATGCTATGTTTTTTTTGCGCATATAGGCATCTATGGCTTCATTGGTAGGGGCAAAAAAAGTATAGGTCCCGTACGTGTTAAATGCCGTAGTATAGCCTGCTTTGTCGATAAGGGTTACCAGTTTTGAAAAACGTGCCAGCGAATCGTTCTGCAGGTATTGCAGAATATTGGGATCGGTGGAGGTGGCTTCCTGCAACTGCGTTTTCTGACAGCTGTTTAAAAACAGGCTTGAAGCTGTTGCAAGCATTACAATAAGTAAATAGGCAAACTTTTTCATCCTCGTTAATTTTATTGTTTATAAAATGGATTTTGAACTAACTGCTTATTGGTTTGCAGTTCATAAAAGTATATAGGGAAATAGTGACTGTTGTAATCAAGCATTTTAGCCTGCGCAGTTCTAACCGAACTGGCTGGCACAATACCTGCAACCATTTCCTGTAAATAGGCAATATTCGAATAGTTATTTTTCTTTACATAGCGTAATACATCGTACCAGCGTTTGCCCTCAAAGGCAAATTCCCTGGCACGTTCCTCCAAAATATACAGGGACAATTCTTCTTTATTAGTGATGTCGGGATTATTATTGGTTGCTTCGGGTGCAAGGGCCCTGTTGCGTACCTGGGTTACCAGCTCAAGTGCCTCGGAACCACGGCCGTCTATTTGTGCCAGGGCTTCTGCCTTCATCAGCAATACATCCGCGTAGCGATAGAAAAACCAATGAGTGTACGAATCGGCTTGCGCAATCATGTCTTCGTTATTAGTACCAATATACTTCCAGATAGCATTGTCCTCGGCTCTTACGGAAGCTCCGTTGGACCGTATGTCAGGCGCGCCTGTGAACAGATTCAGTTCCGTTGTAAATATCTGATCCATGACCCTGTTGGCTGCTATATACCTGCGGGTAGCTGCAAGAGCGTGCATGTTAAAGAAAGGGTTCAGTTTCTGCTGATTAAACTGTATTTCAAATATACTTTCGTTGGAGTTGCCGGTTCTGTATAAAGTGTTATACCAGGCAGCACTTGAGGCTATCAGGCCAAACCGCCGTGAACCAATAACTTTATCGCAAGCAGCAATAGCAGCAGGGTAGTTCTCCATCCATAATGCTACGTCGGCCTGAATGGTATTGATCGTGTTCCGGGTAATGCGGCCTTTGTCCCGGACATCCCCATAAGTAGTTACCGCATTAGGTTCTGCCTCAGCCAGATCCTTTACGATCTGGGCCAGTACTTCCTGTTGCGTACTTTTGGCCAATTGAACAATGTCTTCATCGCTTGCTGTGGATTTTAGTTTCAGAGGCACATCACCAAAACTTCTTACCAGGTAGAAATACATCAGTGCTCTTAGGGCCTTGACTTCAGCCAGGTATCCGTTCAGCGCTTCCTGTGTAAACGTTTGGTCTTTCTGTAACACTGAAGGAGCATAGTCCAGCACCGTGTTGCAATAGTTGATAATATTGTAGATAGGTCTCCAATCGACCAGGGTGTTATTTTGCTGCGTGCTGATATTAAATATCTCATTTTCTTCGGCACGGGTACCCAGGGATGGTGTAACCATATCGGCTCTGATCTCTCCCCAGATAAAAAAGGTTTCGGCAGGGCCTCTTGTAGTTGCACTGGATCCTCCATCCATTAAGGACGCATAGCAGCCAATTACGGCAGCATGCACCTGCTCTTTGGTTTGCCAGTAATTTTCCCTGATAATGCCGTCCGGCGGGATTAAATCAAATTTTTTGGCGCAGGATGATACCCCTGCAACAAAGCAGGTACTTAAAATAAACAGGTATATTGAAGTTTTCATCATTTCGCTTTTTCGTAGTGTTTGTACATTAAAATGAAGCTGTTAATCCAAGAGTAAACATTTTCACCGGAGGCGTCATGGAATTATCTGTAGCCACCCTGAAAGGATCAGAACCTCTCATAGATACTTCAGGGTCTTGACCGGTATACTTCGTCAGCGTCATCAGGTTTTCACCTGTTACATAAGCGCTCAGGTTTTTCAACCCCATTTTGGTCAAAAGCGTTTTGTCAAAATTGTAACGAAGCGTTATCGTTCTGAATCTTAGAAATGAACCGTTCTCTACATACCGGGAAGAGCCCAGCCAGTTATATCCAGCCTGGTATAGCGCACGCGGAATATCTGTAACATCGCCTTCTTTCCGCCACCTTCTTTGTACTGCCGTGCTTTGATTGTCGTAACCAAACATATTGGTAGTTGCCATTTCTGTTCCGTTGATAATTTCGTAACCTGTACGGAAATTAAAGAAGGTAGATAAGCGCAGTTTATTTTTATAACCCAGGTTGATACCAAAGCCACCAAATACTTTCGGATTGCTGTTGCCCAGGTAAACAATGTCCCGATAGTCGATTGTACCATCTTTATTTACATCTTCATACATAGCGTCGCCCGGCTGGAATATATAATCTACGATGGGGTAGTTAAAGCGCATATATACCTGCTCGCCGTTCGGACGTACTATAACGTTGCCGGCTGCGTCGCGGGCCAGGGTAGCATCTCTATCCTTGTACACTCCCAGGTACTTATAGCCATAAAATGAACCAAAGGGATTGTTGATCTGCATATAGGTGATGTATTGCCCGTTAGCGGCACTGTTCCCTTTTTCCAACGGATAATATTCAGATATTTCACGGATCATATTCTGGGCAGAGGAAATATTAAAATTGACATCTACCTGCCATGTTTTGCTGGTATAAGGCTTCGTATTAATGTTCAGCTCCCAACCCTGGTTGTCCATCGTGCCTACGTTCATGTTTACTGCATTGTATCCATTAATAGAAGATATCTGGAGATCTTTGAAGAAGAGGTCAATAGTCCGGTTACGATATACTTCTACATCGAGATTTATCCTGTTTTTGAACATGGCCAGGCTAAGTCCCAGGTTAGTACCTACCACTGTTTCCCATTTCAATTGGGTCAGGCCCATACGGCTGGGATAGATACCCGATTCGCCCATAAAGTCCCAGTCAAAATTGTCATACAAATTGTAGAAAGTATAGTCATCTTTAGGTGCGTTGCCGCTTCGGCCATAACTGAATCTGAAACTCAGGTCATCAATTTGCTTTACATTTTCCAGGAATTTCTCTCCTGATACTCTCCACCTGGCAGACAAGGTAGGGAAGAGGCCGTAGCGTTCAGATCTTGCCAGCTTCGAAGTGACATCACCACGCAAACCTGCATTGATGATATAACGATCCATGAAGGCGTATACACCATTTACTAAAACGTTGGCATTGGCTGTTTTATTGGTACGGGCAGATAAATTGGAGAGAGCCCCGTTAACCCGTGATGGGATAGATGGATCCTGCAACTCAGATGATGGCGTGTTCGATGTACGCGCCTGGTAAGATACGCTGCTTCCGTCATAAGTCATCATGTTAACCAATCCGGTAAAATTATGGTTCTTATTTTCAAATCTTGGCGTCCATACCAGTGAAGATTTGGTCTGCACATTGAAATTGTCATTGTCCCCATCGTAAGCGAGGTTAACGTTAGTATTGGTCCAGGGCAGGCCGGTAGCGGTTTGTGGCAGGAAGCTTTTGCTTTTGGTGCTGCTCATATCAAACTGAACATCCACGGTTGCAACAAGGGTACGGGGAATGATGGAGTAACGCATGAAAAATTTAGGGATAATGCGCTCCTGCAAAACTTTGTTGATGGCAGCATTGGCCATAGCTACTGGGTTAACAGTTCCGCTGACTTTGCTATTACTAAGTCCGTTATACTGGCCCTGTATGTTTGAGAAAGGAGAAAAGTAGTTAGGTGTAAGGTTGCCGTACTCATCATACTCGTAAATACTCATATTCGGCATTTTTCTATAAGCTACATCTCTCAGGTTGTCAGCATAATTTCTGTTGTTATCCGTAGTAGCGTAAGAAACGTCCGTTCTGATATTAATCCTGTCCGATACATCGTAGTCAAGATTAATGCGGGCCGTTAATCTTTTCAGGTAAGTGCCAACGGTTACACCGTCCTGGTTTAAATAGCCTACCGAAGTGAAGTATTTAGCTTTGGATCCACCACCCGTCATCGACAGGTTGTGGTCCATAACATAACCGGTTCGGGTTATTTCGTCAACCCAGTTGCTGTTTTTACTGTAGTTGTAGTAGTAATAAGGATCATTAGGATCAAATTTAAATTCGTTTACCGTTTGCGTATTAAGCGGTATACCATTACGGTTCATAAAGGCTTCCGGAATAAGCGAAGTATATTGAGATCCGCTCAGCATAGGAATGGCTTGAGGCCTGGGAGATACGGTTCCTTTAAAAGTATAGGTAAGTGAAGGCTTCCCTCTAACACCTCGTTTCGTGTTAATAACCAATACACCACTTGCCGCTTTTGAACCCCATATAGCAGTGGCTGCCGCATCTTTTAAAATCGTAATGTCTTTAATATCTGTAGGTGCAATGTTCAACAGGTTAGCATATCCCTGGTCATCGGCAGTACCAAAGTTAAAATCGGTAGGTATCTCTGTTTCAAAAGGCATACCGTCTACTACAATCAATGGGGTAGTGGATGAATTGATAGAGGATGTACCCCTGATGCGTATTTGCATACCGGCGCCAGGATCACCCGAATTGGCTGCTATATCAACCCCCGCCATCCGGCCCTGTAGTGCCTGGTCAATAGAAGTTGCCTGCATTTCCTCAAGATCTTTGGCATTAATTTTCGATGTAGCCAATGTATTATAGCGCTCAGGAATCGGTAACATACCATTGTCGGTTCTGGCAGTGGATACCACGATTACTTCTTCCATATCATTGCTGGATTGTTCCAGGGTAATATTGAAAATCCGCCGGGTATTAATAGCCATATCTTCCCTGCTTTTATAACCAATGGCGGAGAAGGTGAGGCGGTGTTTTACATCGCTTACTTTAATGGCGAAGTTGCCGTCTATGTCGGTTGTAGTACCTCTTACGGTACGTTGTTCATTATCCGTTTCCGATACGGATACGCCCGAAACCGGAGCACCTTGCTTGTCGATTACTTTACCCGTGATCACAATAGCATCCTGGGCGAAAGTTTTTCCACTAACAACCACTAACAACAGCGTAGCGCAAAGCACAAAAATATTTTTCATATCAAATCTTCTCATGGCAATCTTGTATCTGGTTCTATATTAGTCGTTGTATTTTAAATAATTGTCTATCAGGTGTATCATGCTTCTGTTAGAAAGATTATTACTCTGCGCTATAATTACGTTAGCGGTTCTTCCAAAAGCATCTACCACCGAAAGTGCATTAGCCGAATTGTTGATCTGTAATCTTAATGCAGTTCCCTGGTCATTCTTCAAAGCGGTTTCAAAGCTTCCGGGAAATATAACATCGTCAGGAACCGCGGTATGAGAAGCCAGGAAATGGTATTGTAAAAACTTCCGCACTTTGTCAATGTCTGCAGGTGTAGTGGGATTGAATGTGGGTGCACCTGTTGCCACCGTGCCTGGTAATACCCCATCTTTAACGGCCTGCATGATTGCCGTATTAGTTGGAACGAAAATGGTACTGAACCCGTTAAGCCCGATGATCTGCATCGTGGTAGAAGTGTAGATTAATGTGTTGTTAGAAAGCAATTGCCAGAAATAATTGAATTGTGACGTAGCGGCTGCGCCCAGTTTATTTATATGAAAACCGATGCCATTTTCCGAATACCGTAATAACTGGTTTACGAAATATACCTTCCCGTTGCTGGCTGTTTTAGTACTGTCTACATTGGCAACCAAACCCAGGTCTTCCAGGCCGGCGGTATATATTTTATTATTATCGTAGCGTATGTAATCGCCTTCTCCGTCTGCATCCCCTGTTTTTACGATACCCTTACCGGATAAATTGTTCGACATGTTTTTATATTCTCCAAAAAATACACAGCTGCGGATAATACGCTCTAACCGATCGGGAACACCGTTGGTGCTGCCGTTATATAAAAACTGGCTTTGGTTAACATTGTAGGTAAACCCGGCATCCAGGAAGGCCTGGTCGGGTATTAACATGATGTTCACCGGTACATTCGACTTGGCTATCAGCAACCTTAACCCAATGGTATTAAATAACCGGGTCATAAAAGTATACCTGGGATTCAGGTAGGCTTCACTGAATACCGTACTGAACACATCAGCCTCAGACACTTTATTGGTCCCGTAAACGATACCGTTACTTAGTATTCTGCGATCGAATATATCAGCAATAGGGTCAAAACGTGCAGGCTCAGCAAAGCTATTTCTTGATGTAGCGAATTTCGTAGGCCAAACTACTGTAGGGAATAAATGTGCATTTAAAAAGTCCACTATAATTCCTATAGGCATTTCATCGAAGTTGGGGTAATACCTGCAAAGTGTATTTTTTACGTAATTATCTACAGCCTGATTGTTAGGAATGAACATGGTCCAGCAATCTTTTTGCCCGTCATTATCTCCCAGCTTCATAAAGTTTTCGTTATTGGGCGCATAAGAAAGCAGGTGGGAATATACTTTTACATATACTTGGTCGTTTTTACCTGATATCACCTGGTAGCGGCGGGTAGCGTCGGCATTGTAAATAAAGGATACAATATTATTGGTGTACAACCTGTTTAATATAGCCCTGAAGCTGCTGAATTCCGGACGGGTACGTATGTATTCGTCAATGCTTGAAAGTGGAGAAATTACTTTATCCAATTCATGAATAACACCATTCTCTGCTGCAATATTAGCCGTAACAACTTTAGCTTCTAAAACGTTGAACCCGCTATACTGGCTATTTGGGTAGAAGTAATTATAGTCATTGGCCGTTAGTGACGATGATGTCATAAATGCATCCGTGAAGTAGGTAATGTATTTGTTATTGTAATCGGTAGATATATAATTGCCGGTTAACGAACCTGAGAGATTGTTCCTGTTTGCTGCAATTGCGGTAACAGGACCGCTAGCCGAAGTGTCTTTATAAAATCCCGTGTAATAAGCAGTTCTTCTTCTAAAAGCAATATTAGGAGTCCATCCTATATTATTTTCAGAGGCCTGGTAGTCATCCAGCCGGTCTTGTTCAAAAGCGTTATATACCAACATATATTGTACCATGGCCCTTGCAGTACTTTCATCGATAGCATCGACACCACTAATGCCCTTATCAGTAAAATAGGAGGAGAAGGCGTCGTCGTTGGGAGCAAAAAAAGTCCAGTAACCCGCGCCCGACTCAAGTGTTTCCTTGTAACCGCTTTTGTCGATCAATTTCAGCAGGGAACTAAAATTTCCCTTTTCCTGCAAACGCCCGTAAATAGGAGATTCCAGACTGTCTGGTCTTCCATAGAAAGCATCCCATTCCTTTTTCCGGCAACTTATGAATGTGAGAATAAGCAGCATCGATAGTGACAATACGCGCATCGTTCTTATAT
This sequence comes from Paraniabella aurantiaca, assembly GCF_050309965.1. Lineage (NCBI taxonomy): Bacteria > Pseudomonadati > Bacteroidota > Chitinophagia > Chitinophagales > Chitinophagaceae > Paraniabella > Paraniabella aurantiaca. The sequence continues at coordinate 1,584,916 of NZ_JBLOSY010000002.1, forward strand.
TATTTTCAGATCAAATAAAATTTAAAAGCAGTATCTGACTGTACGGTTACACAGGTAAAAGGGCCTTACAAATCTCTTTGCAAATGCATCGATCTCAATCCCTGAAAACTATTTACAATAAAATACTCAATCGTTTACAAGCAGGCAAGCTTCAACTCCCAGTTACAATTCTTGCTTGGTGCTGCGAATATATCCCCGCATATCGCTACCACTGTCCTGAGCCATCCTGCTTTTGCGCACATTTCTATGCAATCGATTGCGAAATTGTAATTAATACAATTCTAATTCATTATGAATATTTTAGAATGCAGGATGCCACAGGATGCCTGCCTTTGCATTTTGCTTTAATATTGACCCCATAACGGTTCAAATAAATTTGCCATGAGATCTAAAATTTTCTTTGCTTTTACAGCTATTATGATGACGGGAACTTCGGTTTTTGCCCAGAAGCTTCCATCAAAGAAAAATATTCTTCAGACGCTACGGCTTACCAACCAGTATTTCATGAATAAGTGGCCCGATCCGGGAAAGAGCATTATTACCAATAAAGAGAGACCCAGTAATATATGGACCCGGGCTGTATACTATGAAGGTTTGATGGCGTTAAACAGCATTGATCCTCAAAAAAAATATTACGATTATGCAGTGGATTGGGGTGAAAAGCATAAATGGGGATTAAATGGTGGCACTGCTACCAAAAATGCAGATAATCATTGCTGTGGTCAAACCTACATTGATCTTTATTTGATTGATAAGAAGGAGGAGCGTATCAAAGACATTAAAACCAGTATCGATAATGTTATTGCCAGCGGTAAAAATGACGACTGGAGCTGGATTGATGCAATACAAATGGGAATGCCGGTATTTACCAGGTTAGGAAACTTATATAACGATACGAGGTACTTCAATAAGATGTATGATATGTATGCATACACAAAGAACAGCCACGGCGATAAAGGTCTTTATAACCGTGAGGATCACCTGTGGTGGAGAGATAAGGATTTCGATCCTCCCTATAAAGAGCCTAACGGAGAAGACTGCTATTGGAGCCGCGGTAACGGATGGGTAGTAATGGCCCTGGTTCGTGTAATGGAAGAGCTGCCAAAATCTGATCCGCACTATGCAGAATACCTGCAGGATTTTAAAGATATGTGTGCAGCACTGATAAAGATTCAGCGACCAGATGGTTTATGGACTGCCAGCCTGCATGATCCTAATCATTATGGGGGAAAAGAAATTACGGGCACTGCATGCTTTACCTATGGTTTTGCATGGGGTGTAAGAATAGGTATATTGGATAAAAAGATATATCAGCCATCGCTTACCAAAGCATGGAATGCCATGGTAAAAGATGCCGTGCATAAAAATGGATTTTTAGGTTATGTGCAGGGTACCGGTAAGGAGCCAAAAGATGGTCAGCCGGTAACCTATACCAGTACTCCTGATTTTGAAGATTACGGTCTGGGTTGTTTTTTACTGGCGGGAACAGAAGTGTATAAATTAACGAAATAGCTAAATACATGGAATAAGTGTTCAATAAAAAGCCCATGGTTTAAACCAAGGGCTTTTTATTGTGTGTTATTAAAGTTATTTTCTTTGAAGCCGCATTACCGCAATATCTCCCATTATCAGGTTTAAAGTATTTCCTGAAATGTCGAATTTATTGATACTTTCCAGTGTTTTAAAGAAAGTGCTTTCGCCTGCCCCGGGGCATGCCATCCGGGTGCTGGCAGGCATGCCGAATTTTATATTATTCCCGTTTATTTTAACCGAAGACCGGAAGTTGTTGCAACTGCTGTTTCCGGTAGCTACACTATCAGGAAGATTAAAAATAATAGTTGGCTTCTTATTGGGGTACAAACCATCAAAAGCAATACGTGGACCTGAAATATAATCCACTTCCCAGGTGCCGTTCAGCTGGCTGGAAGCATTGCCTTTGTCAATTGCCTGGAATCTTGCTAAAGGAGCCATCCTCGCCTTATTTAAAGAAAGGATATTGTTATTCACCGTAAAGTTGTCTGCCTTGCCTAAAATTTCATTTAATTGGTGTTCTATGGTCATATTCTCGCAGGCCATCATGGTGGACATACCTTGTGAAAATGCGATCCTGCCTTTTCCAGTTAGAGTATAAGTACCTCCAAGACCATTACATCCACCAGACGCTGTGTATCTTTTATCCGTATCATTGAACTCGATAAAAGGTTCTTTATCATTGATGCGATCGGCGACAGGTTGACCGTTCAATTCAATCAGTTTCCATTTTTTACCCGTGATGGATGTTGGTGTCATAACGGATGATGTTTCATTGGACTGTGTTGCTTTTTTTGTATTACCGCAGGCGCTGCATAAAAATGCCAGGCCCAGGATCAAATAATAAGGCTGTTTCATGGATAAAAATTTTGCTACAAACTTACGATTGTTTTATAAAACAGTTATTGCTGTATCCACACGGTTGGTATCCTTCTAAACGCTGCTTATTCTTTTACCCTAACCGGTGTAAGCGATAGTTTTGGGACTCGCAACGCCATAAAAAACCTCTTTCAGTATTTCATGAAAGAGGTTCGAGAAATATCGTAATTAATTTATTGATTCTGGTCTTCGATCCATTGGCGCGCATTTACAAATGCTTCAATCCATGGACTCACCTCATCCTGTCTGCCGGCAGCATAGTGTGCCCAGTTCCATTGGAATATGGAGCGTTCAATATGTGGCATAGTAACCAGGTGTCTGCCCGTTGCATCGCACATCATGGCTGTATTATAATCTGAACCATTGGGATTATGAGGATATTGATCATAGGCGTATTTAGCCACAATCTCGTATTGATTTTCTGCTTCGGGAAGGTTAAACTTGCCTTCCCCATGAGAGATCCATACGCCCAATGTTGCGCCAGCTAAGGACTTCAACATAATGGATTTGTTTTCCTGCACTTTTACAGAGACAAAATTTGACTCGTGTTTGCCCGAGTTATTATGCAACATTTTTCCGTGTACGGCATGATCGGGGTTGATCAGTTCGAGCTCCATAAATAATTGGCAGCCGTTACAAATACCCACAGATAAAGTATCGGGACGGGCAAAGAATCGATCTAACGCTGTTTTTGCTTTCTCATTGTACAGGAAGGCGCCCGCCCATCCTTTTGCAGAACCTAAAACATCGGAATTGGAAAATCCGCCTACAGCGCCTATGAATTGTATGTCTTCCAGGGTTTCGCGTCCGGTAATAAGATCGGTCATGTGCACATCTCTTACATCAAACCCTGCCAGGTACATGGCGTTGGCCATTTCACGTTCGGAGTTAGATCCTTTTTCACGGAGAATGGCAGCTTTTGGGCGAGGTTTTGAAGCATCGATCGCCGGCTTTTTCCCCTTGAACTGAGCAGGGAACTGGTATTGCAGTGGCTGGTTTTTATAATTGTTGTAGCGCTCCTGTGCTGTTCCGTTTTTAGATTGTTTCTGATCTAAAAGAAAAGAAGTTTTATACCATGTGTCACGTGTGGCAGCTACATTGAAACTAAAGCTGTCAGCATTGTTTTTAACAGTAACAGTGGCGTCTGCTACAACAGCTCCTATCTTAATAGCTTCAATTCCCGCTTCAGTAAATAAAGCTTCCAGGGTTTCATTGTTGTTAGCCTGTAGCACTACCGCAATATTCTCATTAAACAAAGCTTTTACCGTATCTGCCTCGTTTAACCCACTTAAATCATAGTTAGCTGCCAGGTTTACATCGGCAAAGCACATTTCCAATAAAGTGGTGACCAAACCTCCCGATCCGACATCATGTCCTGCAGCAATCAATCCTTTATTGATAGCATCCTGTATCACGTTAAAAGCTTTGGCGAAATAAGCAGCATCTTTAACCGAAGCTACCTCATCACCAATCTTATTAATCACCTGTGCAAAGGAAGAGCCTCCCAGCTGGAATGCATCTTTTGTTAGGTTGATATAATACACAGAACCCGCATTCTTTTGCAGTACCGGTTCTATCACTTTGTTAATATCAGTGCAGTTGCCGGCTGCAGAAATAATAACGGTACCAGGAGCAATGACATTACCATCCGGGTATTTTTGTTTCATTGATAAAGAATCTTTACCGGTAGGAATATTAATTCCCAGGGCAATCGCAAAATCGGAGCAGGCTTTAACCGCTTCGTATAATCTTGCATCTTCACCTTCGTTATTGCAGGCCCACATCCAGTTAGCTGAAAGAGAAATGCCTTTCAGCCCGTTTTTTATTGGAGCAAAGACGATATTAGACAGTGCTTCACCGATAGCGTTTCGTGAACCTGCAGCAGGGTCTACCAGGGCAGTTAATGGTGAATGTCCAACCGTAGTTGCAATACCTTCGGCTGACTTATAATCCAGCGCCATTACTCCAACATTGTTTAAGGTAAGTTGTAATGGTCCGGCACATTGCTGTTTAGCTACGCGACCGCCTACACAGCGGTCTACTTTATTGGTTAACCAGTCTTTACTGGCTACTGCTTCCAGTTGCAATACCTGCTCTAAATAGGCCGGTATATTTTTAACATCATAAGACAGTCCTTCGTAACTACGATTGATCTTACTGTCTTTCATAATGGTTTTAGGAGACGAACCAAAAAAGTCTTCCAGGGCATAATCCATTGGTTTGTCTCCTTTGGATTTAGATTGGAAAGTAAAGCGGTGGTCACCCGTAACATCACCTACTGTATACATAGGTGCACGCTCACGGTCAGCTACTTTTTGTAGTATCTCGATATCTTTCTCGCCAATAACGAGGCCCATTCTTTCCTGGGATTCGTTACCAATAATTTCTTTAGCCGAAAGGGTAGGGTCTCCAACAGGTAGCTTGTCCAGGTCGATTAAACCACCTTTTTCTTCTACTAATTCAGACAGGCAGTTTAAATGCCCGCCTGCACCGTGATCGTGAATAGAAACAATGGGGTTGTGATCTGATTCTACTAATCCGCGAATGGCATTGGCTGCGCGCTTCTGCATTTCAGGATTAGAACGTTGAATAGCATTTAATTCAATACCCGAGCCAAAAGCTCCGGTGTCGGCCGAGGATACAGCGGCACCGCCCATACCGATTCGGTAGTTTTCGCCGCCGAGAATGACGATCTTATCGCCTTCTTTAGGCGTATATTTTTTGGCTTGTTCCAGTTTGCCATATCCTACGCCACCTGCCTGCATGATCACTTTATCATAACCCAGCTTTCTGGTTGTCCCGCTGAGCTTGTCGATGTGTTCATGTTCGAAAGTGAATACCGAACCGGTGATCAAAGGCTGACCGAATTTATTACCAAAGTCAGAAGCTCCGTTGGAAGCTTTGATCAGGATATCCATTGGTGTTTGATATAACCATTGGCGCTCATCCATCGCCTTCTCCCAGGGGCGGTCTTCCTCTAAACGGGAGTAGGCAGTCATATAAATAGCGGTACCAGCTAAAGGTAAAGCACCCTGGCCGCCAGCCAAACGGTCGCGAATCTCACCGCCCGAACCTGTTGCTGCTCCTGCAAAAGGCTCAACCGTGGTAGGAAAATTATGTGTTTCGGCTTTTAATGATAATACTGATTCAAATTCTTTTTCTTCGTAATAATCTGGTTTGTCAGGCGATTTGGGAGCAAACTGCGTTACCCTCGGACCTTTTACAAAAGCCACATTGTCTTTGTACGCCGAAACGATATCGTTGGGATGGGTTTCAGAAGTTTTTTTGATCAATTTAAATAAAGAGGTGGGCATTTCTTCGCCGTCAATCACAAAAGTTCCATTGAATATTTTGTGACGGCAATGCTCTGAATTGGCCTGCGAGAAAGCAAATACTTCCGAATCGGTAAGCTTACGACCGATTTTAGCAGAAAGCTGATTTAAATATTCCACCTCTTCCGGGCTAAGTGCCAAACCTTCCGATTTATTATAGGCGTCAATATCGTCGATCTCCAGGATGGGTTCAGGAGCAATTTGTATAGTATACATCTCCTGTGTCAAAGCCGCGTATTTCTGGGAGATCATGGGATCGAAATCGTTGAAATCGGCCGGTACGGGCTGAAACTCTTCAATGCGGACGATACCTGTAATACCCATATTCTGTGTAATTTCCACAGCGTTAGTACTCCAGGGAGTGATCATTGCTGCTCTTGGGCCCACATAATAGTGATTGAGAGTAGTGTCTTCGAGTTTTTGGGCGTTGCCAAAGAGCCAGTTTAACTTTTGAATGTCTTCCTGAATTAACTCCTTTTGTGTTTGAACGCCATAAACTATATGTTTAGGGTTCTGAAAGAAATGGATCATTATTAATAAGTGCGTTTGAACTTCGTGGAAATTGAGTTGCAAAATTAACCAAACTTACGCTCATATACAAGTTTGTAAAGGGTGATGTTGAACGGAATGTAATAAGCCCGTTTCGGATGGCTTCGCTTCCTTCCTTGGCGCGGTATTTTCCCGGGACTATATCAATCAACTCCAGAGAATAAATGCCTCCCCAAATTTTGATGGGCGTATTTGTTTGTTTTTTAAGAGTATGAATAAATATTTAAAGCGGCAGCGTAAACGATAAGTAGTTTTGTAGTAAAACTTTAGTTAATGTATAATTCAGAAATACCTCGTAAAGAGTTTTTGAAAAAGTCCTTATTAGGTTTTGCAGGAATGACTGTTGTACCCGGATTGCCACATGGCAGCAGTATTTTAGATCAGCAAACAGCCCACCAAATGAAAGATTATACCTTAAAAAATGTGAAGCTGGAAACAGGGTTTGAATATGAAGGCGATGAAGTGGTGCATACCAAGACCGGCTTGTTTGCTGTTGCTATCAGCAATGGAAAAATTAAAAATATTTCGGTTAATAAACCAGACGACTCTACTGCAATTGATGCAAAAGGGTGGTTGATGCTGCCCGCATTTAAGGATATGCATATTCACCTGGATAAAACTTTTTATAGTGGACCCTGGCAGGCTACCAGGCGAAGAACAGGTGGGGTAAAAGGCATGATTGCGCTTGAACAGCAGATTTTGCCGGAGATGCTTAAGACTTCTACTCACCGGGCAGAAAAGCTAATTGAGCTGCTTCAATCAAAAGGGTCGGCTTTTGCAAGAAGCCATGTAAATATTGAGCCAACGTCAAAATTGCAGTCGTTGAAGAATCTTGAAAAAGCGCTGGAGCATAAAAAAGATGGTTTCCGGGCGGAATTAGTAGCATTTCCGCAGCATGGCGTTTTTTATACGGACTCTGTGGCCTATTTAAAAGACGCGGCTCAAATGAATATTGATTTTATCGGAGGCCTGGATCCTTACACCATTGACGGGGCTATCGAAAAAACAATCGATTTTACGGTTCAACTGGCATTAGATCATAAGAAAGGAATCGATATTCATTTGCATGAGTCTGGTGAATCGGGACTGAAAACAGTCGAGTATCTGATAAAAAAAGTGACTGAAAATCCGGTTTTAAGGGAAAAGACTTTTGTCAGTCATTGTTTTGTTCTGGCAAAGCTCGATCAACGCAAGCAGGAAGAAGTAGCTGAACAACTGGGCGCAGCCGGTATCGGAATTGTGTCTACGATACCTTTTGGAAATCTTATTTTGCCGATCCCTGCTTTGTACAAGCATGGGGTAACGGTACTTACGGGTAACGACAGCATTATTGATCATTGGAATACCTGGGGGAGTGGAAGTGTATTGCAGAAGGCTAACCTGATGGCGCAATTGTACGGATATACCAGTGAGTTTATGCTGTCGAGAAGTTTGAAATTAGCCACAGGGAATTTGTTGCCATTGGATGACAAAGGAAAACAACAATGGCCTAAGGCAGGTGCCGCCGCCGATCTGGTATTGATTGACGCAAGCTGCTCGGCTGAAGCGGTATCAAGAATATCATCGGTCCAATCGCTAATCAGCCAGGGAAATATTGTCTTTTAAAACTTCAGGTAAAACACCTTACAGCTTCCATTCCGGCATTATATATGGATGCTCCTTTATACCAAAAAGAAAAACCTGCAATCTTTTAAAATTGCAGGTTTCAACTTTTATTAAACGTCTCCGCTTTTCAGCGGAGAGAGAGGGATTCGAACCCCCGGACCTGTTACAGTCAACGGTTTTCAAGACCGCCGCATTCGACCACTCTGCCATCTCTCCGGGCGCAAAATTAGGGGTGTGAGTTCAATTAGCAAAATAGATTTTAAATAATTGCTAACTTTTTTTAATAAAAAAAGACCTGCTGGCTGAGGGCAGGTCTGATCATCATAAGGACGTCATTTAAAGATCGAATTTTAATCTGATACCAGTACCTATATATTTCAGGTTTTCCTGTGTTACATTCTTCATAGGAACCTTAATAAAGGGTTCCAATGCTACGCCTGTTCTTCCGGATATTTTTTGACGATAACCCATCGATATATTATAGAACCCGAGAAAAGGAGTATTCTCTGCAGGTGTTTGCATGGATTGGTTAGTGGTGTTTTGTTCGCTAAACAGAACCGATTTATCTTCTTTGAGCGCACCTCTGTTGGTTTCTACCGAAACTTTTACATTGCGGTTATCAACATAAGTATATTTTTTGTTATCGTTAATAACAACCAGACCCGATACACCTGCAGAGGCATACAGTTTCTTACTGATATTATAGTTAATCTCAACCGGAATGTCAATACCTGATAAAAAGCCATCCACCTGCTGAAGCGAATTGGTTTGCTGACCAGCTACTACATTATAGGCAGACGTGAGTGCAGCCTTCGAGTCCAGCGCATTGTTAGGCTTGGCGGCCCCCGCAGCCCCTGTTGCTCCCTGGGCGCCATTTGAGCCATATGAGGGTGGCGCAACAGCAGCAGCAGCCATCTCACCTACGGGACCCGCACTATAATTCCGGGAAGCTGACAATTTGTTATAGGCTACACCCGAACTGATTTTAATTTTATCATTAATAGCGTAACCAACAGCTACACCATATCCCATATCTATACCTAAATCACCAAATAACGGCGAAACGTAAAGACTGGGCTGCCATTTCCTGTTTTTTTCCTTAACTGATTTTTCTTTTACTGCTGGCTTGCTTGCCGCTATATATTTTTCTTCATCCTTGTAAACCGGTGGTGTTTTTGCTATTTGAGGAACATCTGTTTCTATGTGGTTTTTCCAAAAATTCACTTCTGGTTTCCGGGTGCCGGGTACTGCTACTACGGAGTCTTTAGAAGGCACCGGCATGAAAGGAGGAGCGATGATCGTTGTTGACGCGCCTGGAAGAGCACTTTGTTTGAAACCTACGCTGGCCGTCTGTGTACCTGGTTTAAAAGTATATATAGACGGTGCTAAATTCTTGCGTGCTGCAATGTTATTACCATTGCCATCAGCCAACTCTTTCAGCACCTCACCAGGTATAGCGGGGCTCTCTGATTGAATCTCTGGCGTGGCCTGGGTGATATTGTTAATAGAAGAGTCAACAGGAGTTACCGCCAATGCATCCGTCGCTGATGATGGGTCGCTTGCCGGAGCGGACGCATTAAAAACGCGGGCCAGGAAAAAAACAGCGGTAATTACTGCAGCAGCAGCCATCGCCCATTTCCACATACTAACGGCACCCTTTTTAACAGATGCACCGGCAGGCACTGCTTTGAAACGTTCCCAGGCGCCTTCGTCATAAGGCTCCTCATGGTTGCGCATCACGCTTTTTATATGATTAAAAATATCGTCGTTAGACTCTGTCATGCTTTAAAGTTTTCACTGTACAGGGCTTTTAGCTTGTTTTTGGCCCTCGACAGGTAAGAACGGCTTACATTTTCAGGAATGGCCAGTAACCCGGAAATTTCCTGGTGCGAAAACCCTTCTATTTCGTATAAGTTGAAAATTGCCTGCTGTGTTTTGGGCAATTCATTCAGTAATTTTAATATGTCCTTCGCTTCTGTACTTTGTACCTGTGTTTCTGCAATTGGGGCTATAGCCATGTCTGCAATATCATCTCTGCCGAAATCTATTTTCTTTTTTCTTAAAAAGTCGATGGCGGTACGGGAAGCTATTTTCGCAATCCAGGCCTTAAAGGATATCGAAATATCGCCACTTTGTCCTTTTGCGTTAAAAGATGAAATATTATTAAAGATCTTTATGAAGCTGTCATTCACTAATTCCTCGGCAAAGTGGTGGTCACTGACATAACGGATCACAACGCCTTTCAGGTAGCCATAAAAGCCCTTATAAAGCGCCTCTTTTTGATGCTCTCTGTTGTTTTGGCACCCTCTTAATAAATCTTCCAATTCATCCCCGCTTATCGCCAATGTCTGTTTTTTTACCAGCTTACTTGCTTCTAATCCAATATTACCCCTTAGGGTAACAGAGCTCTGAACAGGTGGCTCTACACCTAATAATATATTGCCTGCCAATATAATATTTTCGTTCAATTGTTTATTCTAAAAAATCAGCCGGTCCCTTCATACGGGAATCTGGCTGATTTATTTCTTAAAGGTACGGATCAATTAATAAGTCGACTATATGCTAATGCGCGAACCAATCTATATTAATCCGGGTTCCTGCTGCCTGGTTCCCATTCACATATCCGCCACTCCATATTGTATAAAAGTTTGAATTTACTTTAGATAGTGTAACCGGTTCTGAAGTGGCAAGAAGTGTACTTTGTCCTGTAGCCCTTACTTCGAACTGGATATTCGAGGCAACTTTATGGCTGAAAAACTCACCGGCATTTTTATAAGTAATATTCGTAGCTATCGGAGTCGGGTTATCTTTTACGTAAAGGTCTAATGCAGGTGCATCGGGGCTCATGTTAGCAAAGCGAATGCGAACAGAGTCTGAGCCCGCCGCTCTGGTACTGTCACGGATCAAAACAGCATCCATTTTTGAAGCCGTATCCGTAATAAACACAGTGTAAGATTTAGGAGCTTCAAAGACCAGGTTTTTCGAAAAAATAGGCGTTGCCGTTGACGTCGAGGCGCTGTATATTCTGAAACTACGGTTGCCCGGCTTTACGGGAAGATAGTCTATGCGGTCTGTATAATTAAAAGTCGTTACGCCTAATCTGCTGTTATCGAATGCGATATCAAGTGCCGGTACACCGGCAGATGCGTGAACTATACCAACGCTGGCTGGAACGGTGCCGTCATAATTGGCGTCGGAGCTTGACTTTTTGCAGGAAACAAATGCCAGCGCAGCAAAAGCAAGTGCCGCAAAGCGGCGAGGGCTAAAGTGTAAAAAATTATAATTCATCGTCAAAAATTCTTGTTTTAAAATAGGGGGATTAAAAATCGGTAACCAGCTGATCTAATAGGATAACGTTAACCAGTCACCAAACGCAACAGCGGCCTTGAAAAAAAACGATTTTTTTTGAAAGCCGACATCAAGGCGAACCAGACTGTCATTTTTGCATGTTTTTAGCTTCGGCACAATCATTGAAAATGAAGAGTTGCCGCAGAAAACGGCAGAAATTCTAAAAAAACAAAGAAAACATAAATATTATGGGTAAAATTATTGGAATCGATCTTGGAACCACCAATAGTTGCGTTGCGGTAATGGAAGGTAACGAGCCGGTGGTAATTGCAAATGATGAAGGTCGTCGCACCACTCCATCGGTGGTAGCCTTTTTAAAGAATGGTGAGCGTAAAGTGGGAGATCCTGCAAAACGTCAGGCTATTACGAATCCGCAAAATACCATTATGTCAGTGAAGCGTTTTATGGGACGCAGGTATGATGAAGTGGGCGAAGAGATCAGCCATTGGAGCTATAAAGTAGCTAAAGGAGATAATAATACGGTAAGAATCGATATTGACGGTCGTTTATATACACCGCAGGAGATTTCTGCAATGACCCTGCAGAAAATGAAAAAAACTGCCGAAGATTACCTGGGGCAGGAAGTAACTGAGGCGGTAATTACCGTTCCGGCATACTTTAATGATGCGCAGCGCCAGGCTACTAAAGAAGCTGGTGAAATTGCGGGATTAAATGTTCGCCGTATTGTAAACGAACCTACGGCAGCGGCCCTGGCTTATGGATTGGATAAAGGCGGCAAAGACCATAAAATTGCTGTATTTGACTTAGGTGGCGGTACTTTCGATATTTCTGTACTGGAATTAGGTGACGGCGTTTTCGAAGTGAAATCAACAAATGGTGATACGCACCTGGGTGGTGATGATTTTGATAAAGTGATTATGGACTGGTTGGCAGATGAGTTTAAAGCGGAAGAAGCGATAGACCTGCGTAAAGATCCTATGGCTTTACAACGTTTAAAAGAAGCGGCTGAAAAAGCTAAAATAGAACTTTCCAGTTCTTCTGAAACTGAAATCAACCTACCTTATATTACTGCAGTAGACGGTGTACCTAAGCACCTGGTGAAAAAATTAAGCCGCGCTAAATTTGAGCAACTGGCAGACGATTTGTTTACCCGTTGTTTAAAACCATGTGAAGCCGCTTTAAAAGATGCAGGCATGAACGCCAGCGAAATTGAAGAAGTTATCCTGGTAGGTGGTAGTACCCGTATTCCTAAAGTACAGGAGATAGTAGAGAAATTCTTTGGTAAAAAGCCAAACAGAGGTGTAAACCCTGATGAAGTAGTTGCTATTGGTGCTGCTATCCAGGGTGCGGTTTTAACCGGTGAGGTAAAAGATGTATTGTTATTAGATGTTACGCCGCTTTCGGTAGGTATTGAAACCTTAGGTGGTGTAATGACTACATTAATTCCTGCCAATACTACTATCCCTACAAAAAAATCTGAGGTATTCTCCACTGCATCAGACAATCAGCCTGGCGTACAGATTCATGTAGTACAGGGTGAGCGTTCAATGGCAAAAGATAATAAGAGCCTGGGTATGTTTAACCTGGATGGTATTCCACCGGCTCCCCGTGGTGTTCCCCAGATTGAAGTAATGTTTGATATAGATGCCAATGGTATCATGCACGTTACTGCGAAAGATAAAGGAACCGGCAAAGAGCAAAAAATACATATTGAAGCAGGTAGCGGTTTAAGCAAGGAAGAAGTAGAAAAAATGAAGGCTGAAGCAAAAGCCAATGAAGCTACTGATAAAGCAGAAAGAGAAAAGATCGACAAGCTAAACCAGGCCGATAGCCTGATCTTCCAGACTGAAAAGCAATTAAAGGAGTATGGTGATAAAGTGCCTGCCGACAAAAAAACAGCTATTGAAAGCGCCGCAGAAAAATTAAAAGAAGCGCACAAACAGCAGGATATTGCGGGAATTGATACGGCAATGACTGAATTGAACAATGCGTGGACGGCAGCAAGTGAAGATATCTATAAATCTGGCCAGGCTGGTCCGGATGCTGGAGCACAGCAGGCTCAGGCTGATCCCGGTCAACAAGGCGGTCAGGCTGGTAGTGCAGCTGCAGATGATGTAACGGATGTTCCTTACGAAGAAGTAAAATAAGCTTTAACGGTATACTAAATTTGGAAGCTGTCTCAAAATTGAGGCAGCTTTTTTCATGTCAGGTATATAGTTTCATGACGTAGCAACATTTATTTTTTAGAGACTTTGGTTTTCATTCTTATCTTTGCCGCACAAAAAAAACGAATTATGAAAGTGTTCATTGCCGGAATCCTCGTACGCACCCGCTAGTACAACCGGTTTTCTTGTTTAATAAACTGTATTGAATGATTGCTTCAGTACGGTATTACTTTCATTCATAATTTTTACAAATGACAACTATACAAAAGAGTGCTGGCAAGGCAACTCTATTGCTGCGAGTTCTAAAAGAGGCTTTGCAGGGAAAGAAAATTGATTATACAACGGTGAGCATCCGTAAGGCGGTAATCATGCTGGCTATTCCGATGATGCTGGAAATGATGATGGAGTCTGTTTTCGCACTGGTGGACCTGTATTTTGTGGGCCATTTAAAGGAAAGCAGTATTGCCATTCAAACAGTAGGGTTAACAGAATCTGTTTTAACGGTTATATACTCTGTTGCTATTGGAATGAGTATGGCAGCAACGGCTATTGTAGCCCGGCGCATAGGTGAAAAAAACACGGAGGGGGCTGCGCATAGCGCTGCCCAGGTGTTGATTGTTGCTTTTTTAGTGAACGCAGTGTTGAGCGTGGCCGGAATCATATACGCCAAAGATATTTTAATGGCCATGGGGGCAATCGAACAGGCAGCTGAGCATGGTAAAATGTTTACCAAAATAATGATGGGGAGTAGCATCGCCATTATGTTGCTGTTCCTGATCAATGGTATTTTCAGGGGCGCGGGTAATGCCGCTATTGCGATGAAGAGTTTGTGGGTAGCCAATATTTGCAATGTGATCTTATGCCCTGTTTTAATTAATGGGTTGGGACCGATACCTGCAATGGGCCTGACGGGAGCTGCTGTTGCAACAGCTACAGGCAGAAGTATTGGTGTACTGTATCAATGCTATCATTTATTTTGGGGCAAGGGACTAATGCGTTTGGCCGCCAGGCATTTTAAGGTGGACATGGAAGTGATCCGGTCGCTGGTCAAAATAGCTACACCCGGCATTTTTCAATTTGTCATTGCTTCCTGCAGCTGGATTGTTTTAGCAAGATTGGTTGCCGTTACAGGTGGGGAGAACGGAAGTGCAGGTTACCAGACAGCCCTGCGTTTAATGATGTTCTTTATGCTGCCCGCCTGGGGACTGAGTGGAGCCGCATCAACCCTGGTAGGACAAAATCTGGGCGCTGGCGCGCCGGACAGGGCAGAGCAAAGCGTAATGCGAACGGTAAAGTATAATGTAATCTTTATGCTGACGGTATCGCTTATCTTTTTTTTACTGGGAGACTGGCTGGTTGGTTTTTTCAGTGAAGTGGAAACTGTACGTAGGGTAGCAAAGAACGCCATGTATATTATGGCAAGCGGGTTTGTTTTCTATGGAGTAGGTATGGTAATGATCAATGCATTTAATGGTTCGGGTGATACCTGGACGCCTACGAAAGTTAACTTTTTTGGTTTCTGGCTATTCCAGATCCCCGTAGCATATTTGCTGGCCCAACATTTTGAAATGGGAGCTACCGGGGTGTTTATTGCCATACCAGTTGCTGAAACTGCAATTACCATTGTTTCCTTTATTTTATTTAAGAGAGGCAAATGGAAATTGAAGAAAGTGTAGAGAACATACAAATACTCAGACCTGGTTGGCTTAATTGTCGGCCAGGTCTTTATTGAAACAGTTAAATCTCTTTATTAAGGGATGCGATATTGACTGATGGGAGAATTTAGAGAACTGATACCGGCTAGGTTATTAACAGCCCATAAAAAATCAGTACTTTTAATTTTTTAGAGAAGACTATGACTTATTGCTTAGGAATTAAATTAAAAGACGGGTTGGTTGGTATTTCAGATACGCGCATATCTGCAGGTACAAATGTTACCACCCGGAAAAAAGTATCGGTTCATGAGGATGGCAGCAGTTCACTTTTTATAATGACCAGTGGCTTAAGGTCGGTAAGAGATAAAGCGATTACCTATTTCCAGGAGCTGGTAGCTGATGGCATTCCGTATAATAAATTATTCGAAGCAGTAAATGCTTTTGGTGAGCAGATCAAAAGAGTAGCCAGGGAAGACGAGGCCGAATTGGCTGCCTCCGGTTATAAATTTAACCTGAATGCTATTGTTGGCGGACAATTAAAAGATGATAAAGAGCATAAGTTATTTTTACTGTATAGTGAAGGCAACTGGATAGAGATGGCAATGGGCTCTCAATATGCCATCATTGGTAATAGTGGGCAGGGTAAAGCTATTTTAAACCGGGTGTTGGATGAGCAAACTACCATTAAACAGGCACTCAAAGCCGGTTTCTTGTCTTTTGACTCTACACGCGTTAGTTCTAATGATGTGGATTTTCCGATCGATGTGGTCATTTACGAAAAAGACCAATTCAATATTATTGAGAACCGGTATGAGTATGATGAATTAAAACCTGTAGCCGACGCATGGGCTCAGAAATTACACGAAGCGCTGGATGAAGTACCTGATGCGTGGATGGAGAAAGCTTTCGAGCAAAACAAAACTGAAGAGGGCCGGGTTTGACGGAAACAGAAGAATGATTTCAGGAATAAATGAGCCTTCTTTATGGCTAACTTATTGAACCAGGACTGCACCAATTGTTGAGGTGCAGGGAATATAGCTTTCTAAACAAATATAAAACGCCCGGTTGGGCTCAATAATACTATACTGTATGAAGTTTAAGATTTCAAGCGGGTTGTCGTATCGGGTAAAAACAGATACGACTTTTTTCTTCAATATCCAGGCCGCGCAAACGGAGGCTCAAACGGTTACAGAAGAGCAGATCATTACTACTCCGGGCAAAATAAAGGTAGAATCTTTTGATCTGGGTATCAGGAAGGCAAGGTTTTTACGGGTACAGGTTCCGAGGACAGATTACTTTGAAATTACTTATAGTGCAACAGCTGAACTCAAATTGAAGCCTGTGCGTTTGAAACAACAGGAATTGCATTTAGGGGAAATTCCACCCAATGCCATATCCTACCTCTTTCCCAGCCGCTATTGCCAGGTAGATCGGTTGTACAAATTTGCTGAAATGGAATTTGGCCGCATAAAAACTACTTACGGAAAAGTACAGGCCATCAGCAACTGGATACATAAGCATGTGCATTACGTAAGTGGTAGCACCAATGCCAGCACTTCATCTATTGAAACGATTACACAAAGGGAAGGTGTTTGCCGTGATTTTGCGCATATGGGTATTGCTTTATGCCGGGCCATATCAATACCTGCCCGGTATTTTGCCTGCTATGCTTATCAATTAAATCCGCCCGATTTTCATGCCTGCTTTGAGGCGTATATAGATGGCAAATGGATACTATTCGACGCTACTCGTATGGTACCTCAACACGGATTAATTAAAATAGCTCACGGTTATGACGCAGCGGATACGTCTTTTGCTAATATCTACGGGGAGGCAGATGCCTTGAATGTAGCAGTAAGCTGCGAAGCACTTGATAAACGTGGGTTTGACAAGCAGGCCGATAAGCTAAAGCTAGTGAGTTATGGATGAGGGGAATAGTGAGTAGAGAATAGTGAATGGGATAGCGATAACAGGAAAACGGGTAGTGTATTAATGTGCCGACCCGCTCACACTTTTTACCTATCATAGAATCTAATTAAAAATTAAATGCGAAAGACATGGGCGGTATTAAACTGTGTATTTGTTGAGAATATGCATTGTAGTTTTGCGGCCCTGATTCTTGGTTCATTAACGAATACATAACAAGGTTTGGGCTTGTCAAAAGCAAACTGTAGCATTTTTGTCTTTTCCTGAATGAACGCTACAAATTTGTAGCAAACCTCAATGTAGCATTTTTAGCCTGCTACAAATGAAAATGCTACAAAATGAACATGGCAGGGAACACTGAAATTATTTTGCCTCCATTTTAACTTGCACATTTTTCAGGATATCGCAGAATACCGATGATATATGGAAAAATGATATAGGCATTGTTAAAATGTTTCTAAACTATTTCTTTGGGATAGGAATAGCTAATGCCTAATGGGATTTTCTGAAGGGTATCCCAATTATCGGCTACGCGATTTTAATAAAATATCTTTAAACAGTTCTTAATATTTACCTGCCAAAAGCTTTTAAAATACCGGGTATGCCCAGCCCACCCTCAAATGTTGAGATCAGTTTTTTGTTTTTATCGTAAAAAGCCAGGTAGGGCAGGTTTTTCATTTCATAATAAGGAGGCATTACATAGGCAATATCGCGGCCTACAGTAATGCCGTAATTCGCCAGTTTATACTTGTTGGCAAAATTTTTCATGTCTTTAAAAGGCTGGGTAGTGGCCATTACTATTTGTATGCCTTTAAACTTCTGTATATTTTTTATTATCTGTTCTGTCTCGTGTTGGCAATGGTCGCAATCGGGGCTGAAAAAGATGAGCAGCAAGGGTTTGTCTTTTTGCAATTTAGCTTTTAAGTTCCATTTGGTAACACTGTCTGTTAACAATAATACGGACGGCGGAGGGGTTCTCTGTTTCAGATACAAAGGAGTTTCCTGCGCAGAAGCTGAACAAAACATTGCTATTGAAAGCATTAACATAACCAGGTACTTCATAATAGAAAAGGATTTTAAGCTGATAAAGGTAATACATTGATGCAAACCGCAATAATTTGGATGCATCAGGAATATTTTTTTGGTTAACCTACGAAAATGTCGTAGATTAGTATTAAAATCGTAAAAATGATAAAGCTTACACCCCAGGAAGAACAGTTGATGATTGCTATTTGGAAAGTAGGCGAGGGACATGTAAAAGGGTATATGGAACATATGCCCAATCCTGGTCCTTACACAACTGTAGCATCAACTATTAAAAATCTAGAAAAGAAAGAGTATATATCCGGACGCCTTTTTGGAAATACTTATGTATATAAGCCCCTGGTTTCGGAAGAAGAGTACAAGAAAAAGTTTATGGGCAGTGTGGTAAAGGATTACTTCAGCAACTCTTATAAGGAGCTGGTTAATTTTTTCGTAGATCAGAAAAAGCTTTCTGCCCAGGAGCTGAAGGAAATTGTGAAGATGATCGAAGGTGGAAAAAAATAGATATACAGGTGGCCTCTTTTATAAAATAAATAAATAGCTAGTAATGCCATTATTGATTGATTATATCCTCAAATTAAACATTTGCCTTGCAGTAGTGTACCTGTTTTACCAGCTATTCCTGCGGCGGCTTACATTTTATAACTGGAACCGCTGGTATCTTTTAGGTTATACAGTTTTGAGCTTTATAATTCCGCTGATAGACATTATGCCTTCACTTGAAAAACGTGCTTTACAGCAAAACCTGATGGTGCAGTGGATACCGGCAATCAGCTTTGCTGCACCCGGCGAGCGTAATTTTTTTGAAACACTTACCTACTGGGACTGGGCCGTTGCCATATTAATATTGGGCTCGCTTGTATTGTTGGTAAGATTCCTGATCCGGTTTTATTCTTTCAAAAAAATGAAAGCTAAAGCACAATTGATATCAGGGCAGGATACTATGATTTACCAGCTGGATGAACCCATAACTCCATTCTCTTTTGGAAATGCTATATTCATCAATACTGAACTGCATTCAGGTGAAGAACTGGAAGAGATTATACGCCACGAGTTTGTGCATGTAAAGCAAAGACATACCATCGATATTATGTGGTGTGAAATGCTATGTATGTTAAATTGGTTTAATCCTTTTATATGGTTGCTGCGCCATAATGTGAAGCAGAACCTGGAGTTTATAGCGGATAATAAAGTGTTACAAAGCGGGCTCGACCGGAAGGAATACCAGTACTTATTATTAAAAGTAATGGGCAACCGGCAATTTGCATTTACCAATCATTTTAATTTCTCATCACTCAAAAAACGCATTGCTATGATGAATACCATTAAAAGTGCTAAAGTACAGCTGATAAAATTCGTGTTCTTGTTGCCGGTAGTTGCCGTGTTATTGCTCAGCTTCAGGAAGGAAATTAAAGCATACCAGGAACAGCTAACGATTGATGCTGTTCACAATAACCAGGCAGAACTGAAAAACATTGCCTTTGCAAACAGCCATGAGACGGATGTTGTGTTTGCAAAGGACACATTACCCGCCACAGTAGCAGAGAAAACTCCGGCGATAAAAATCAGAAATCATATCAGTTTATCGAACCCGGAAAAGAAGCCATTGATTATAGTGGATGGAGATCGGAAAGATAAGAATTATGATCTGGATGTAATTAGTCCGAATGATATTGAAAGTATTAATGTATTGAAAGATGCGTCCGCGATTGCTCAATTTGGAGAAGGCGCTGAGAACGGTGTGATAAGTATCACTACCAAGGGGAGTTCAGCTAAATCACCTGTAATTAGGTTAAGGGGAGTACAGGCTGGTGAGAATCCTTTGTATGTGGTAGATGGGCTACGATTAGAAGGTAAAACACTGGAAAATATTAATCCTAACGATATCGAAAACGTCACAGTCTTAAAAAATGCCTCTGCAAAATCAATTTATGGTGAGGGCGCAGAACATGGAGTAATATTGGTAACCACAAAAAAACATAAGGAAGATAACCTGGTACTCACGTCTGAATCGGGGAAGATAAAAGTGAGCAACGGGAAGTCGGAGATTCTTTCTGATAAAATAACCCTTTCTGAAGGAGGGACCCAATTCTTTGCTGATGAAATAATGATGAGAAAAACTGATGATGTTAAAAACCGTAATCTAAATGAAGTTGCTGTTGTAGGTTATCGTACTAAAACGGCTACTGAAACTTCTTTAAAAGGTAAAGTCGAAGGTGTACAAATCCGGTCTGCTAACACCAGGTCCAATCCCGAAGAGGTTACGGTAGTTGGTTATGGCACTAAATCCGTTGCAGGATCATCATTGAAGGGAGAAGTAAAAGGTGTAAGAATTCAGCCTGCAAAGCGGTCATCAAATTTGGAAGCCGTTACGGTAACGGGGTATCCCAGTACCCGCCGTTTTAAAACAGAAGCAGTAGTAACATATAAGCCAGATCAGGCCGGTACTCATCCCGGGGTCCTGGCAAATCCACCGGCAAGTGCTCACTATGTATTAAATGGCCAATCTGTTTCAGTAAAGAAAATCAAAAATCTGGATGGAGCGAATGTGAAATCGATCGATGTATTAAAAGGTGATGAAGCAAAAAAATACTATGGTTCTAAGGCCAGCGAGGGCGCTATTATTATAACAACGAAGTAGCTTCCCATACAAAGAAATAAGCAATGCGTGGCCTTCTAGCCGCGCATTTTGTTATAAAATTGTTTCGGTGTCATTTACCATTATTTTCTTTTTCTCGGTGAGCGCAAAAAACAGGCTGATGATGCCAAATCCGATCCAGTATAAGTAAACACCCACATGAAAACGCTCGCCCAGCCAGCGATGGGCAAGATCCGTTCTGAAATCGCTGAAAGTAAAGTATAAACCTGTCAGGAAGATCAAAAAACAGGCAATCAATACTATTTTTCTTTTAAGCCCGTTCGTAGATCGGTCTATAAAATATAATATAGCGCCAACGACCAACATAAGCGCCAGGCAAACTAATGAAGACTGCCACCAGCTTTGAAAAAAAGAAAACTGTTTATAGAAAAAGCTGATACCTATTTTTCCTACCAGGGATACGCCGGCTGTCAGGTTACCCGATAATAATGATAAAAAAATTAAAATAAAAAAGAGTAAAAGGTAATTGCGCTTCATATTGCAATTTACAATTATTGTGTTATGGAATAATGGAGCTATTCAGGCAACATTATAAGAAAACAACGCTGAAGTGGGTAGTGAATATGAATTAGTCTGCCAACTGGTAGATCTCTTTATAATTTCTGCCTAGTCCATCATAATCGAGACCATAACCTACAACAAATTTATTAGGGATCACAAAACCTGTATAGTCTATAGGTACTTCGTATTGTGTCATTTCTGCCTTATGCAGGAGTGTGACAATTTTTAGTGACGCAGGTTGCTGGTGTTGTAACTGGGGTAAAAAATGATGCAGGGTTTTGCCCGTGTCAATAATATCTTCCAGTATCACCACATGTCTGTTGTGAAGGTCAGTATCAAGTCCGATTGCGGTAGTGACACTTCCTGTTGAATTGAGGCCTTTATAAGAAGCTAGTTTAATAAAGCTCACTTCGCTGTCAACCGTCAGGTGTTTAAAAATGTCGGCAGCAAACATAAACGAGCCATTCAATATCGCTATAAAAACTACCTTTTTACCCTCAAAGTCTTTATTGATATAATCGGCCAGTTCTTTAATGCGGCTTTGTAGCTGGTCTTCACTTAAATAGGTAGTAAAAGTTTTATCGTGAACCTTTATGGTATGCATATCAAGCCATTAATTTTTAGCAACAGAAGCAAAATCGTCACGCAGCTTTAACCTGGTACCTGCCGCGGGAGTATCATACTTACCCAGGTTATTCAACTTTAGAAGTGATTCCAGGCGTATGCCTTCTGCCTGGGCAATATCATATATGTTTTCTCCGGCCAATACTTCGTGATAGGCTTTTTCACAAACCGTTCTTTTCAATTGCAGGAAAACCAATGTAGCTTTTTGTACTTTTTCTGCTGTAGTGCCGAAATCGTTCATGGCATGTAGCCTGTCTACCGGAATATTATACTTGTTTGCAACTTCGGTAAGAGAAGCACCCGCATTCAAAATCACTACTTTTGTATTGTTGATGAGGAATTCTCCTTCAGGGTAAGCACTTTTTACGGGTTGAGCAGGAGCAACCGTTACAGCCACGGCGTGGGTAGGTACTGCTTCTCCACTGATCTTTGCGACATAGGTTTTTACATCTTCATTCCATTCGGCTTTTCCTAAACCCATTAGGGTGTATTCAGCAAGGTTGTATTTTTCAATGATGCCTATCAATAACTGGGGATATTTAGGATTAGTGGCGTAACCTGCTTTTTTCAGGCCATTAGCCCAGCCTGCATAGTCGGTAGGATCAAGCTCAAATAAACCGGCATAGCGGGAACGACCCTTTAGAAAATCAGAATGATCTTTATAAGATTGGCCGGCGTCTTCATACTTCATAAAACGTTCCTGCGGCCTGTCGTCATCATGTAAAACGTAGGGGCCATCGTATCCTTGCTTGCATTTGATGCCAAAGTGATTATTGGATTTTATCACCAGTGGACTTTGGCCCGACATGGTTTCTAATACACCCTGTGCCAGCTTTATTGCGGCAGGCACGCCCGTACGCTGCATTTCGGTAACAGCAATACCACAGTAGGTTTTAATATATTGAAGCGTTGTTTCGTTTGTTTGTGCTTTGGTAAAGAGGATGGTGCACATGAGTAAAAATGTGCCACAAATTTTTTTAATCATTACTAAACTAAGTTTTTCGTATTAAATAAAGCCCGTCCCTGATGGTCAGAACCACCTTTTCTATGTCCGTTCTTTGGTTAATAAACTGATTGAACTCCTTAATAGCTTTGGCGCTTTTGCCTTTGGCATTTTCTTTTAATGCCTCGCCATGGAAAAAAATATTATCTGCTAAGATAAAACCATTTTTTTTAACGCGCGGAAAAACCAGCTCAAAATAATTGATATAGCCGGGTTTATCTGCGTCAATAAAAACAAGGTCCCAGTTTTCTTCTAATTGGGGTATGATTTCCAATGCATTACCAGTATGTAGCCTTATGTTGTTCCTGTATATCGATTTTTCAAAAAAATCTCTGGCGATAGCTGCTGTAGGCTCTCTGAATTCAATCGTATGCAGTATGCCGCCAGGTTGTAAACCCGCAGCCAGGCAAATGGCGCTGTAGCCTGTAAATGTGCCTATTTCTAAAATGCGCTCCGGTTGGATCATCCGGCTGATCATTTTAAGCAGCTGCCCCTGTACATGGCCGCTCAACATATGCGGCTCTGCATGATTTTTTTGGGTAAACTCGTTGATTTCTGCCAGCAATGCATCTTCAGCAGTACTGTACGCATCTGCAAACTGATTTAGCTGTTCAAAGTCCATAGTATTCTATTGTTTTCGGATAATGTGATGCAATAACCATGTGTTATCTGTTATTTCACAGCTATTAATGCACACTATCCTGCTCCAGTTCGGCTGCACTCACTTTTTTAGAAATGATAAATAACCCGATAAAAGTGAAGAATGCATTCAGTATGATCAGCTCCAAACCTATCTTGAAATTGCCAAAAATGGCTTCCTGGTTTTCATCGATGAGAAAGCACAGGATGGGAGCTATAAAACATACAAAGGGCACCAGTTTGTCGTTAGGTCTGCGCTTTACAAAAATACCAAATGCAAATAAGCCCAGTAGGGGACCGTATGTATAACCAGCCAGCCGCAGGATAATATCGATCATACTTTTACTGTCGATCCATTTAAAGATCAATACCAACAGTAAAAAAGCTGCAGCTACGATGAGGTGAACGGTTTGCCTGAAACGTTTTTTGGCCTTATCATCCATATCTGAGCGCCTGTTGAGGCCGGCAATGTCAATACAGAAGGAAGAAGTGAGCGCGGTCATGGCACCATCTGCACTTGGGAAAAGAGCAGATATCAGCGCTACAATAAAAATAATGGAAATAGCAGGCGGCATGTGTTGTACCGCTACGGTTGGAAACAGCGCATCTCCTGAAGCAGTAATATTTTCCTGTGCAGCAAATAAATGCAGTAAACCACCTAAATACAGGAAAAGCCCTATTACCACCACCATTATGAAAGCCAGTGAAACCATGTTTTTTTGAGAATCTTTAAGCTTGTTAACTGAAATGCTTTTTTGCATCATTTCCTGGTCAATACCTGTCATGCTGAGCGTAATAAAGGCGCCGGCCAATATTTGTTTAATAAAGTACGACTTGGAATCAACATCTGTATTAAAAATTTTGGAAAGGCTGGCGCTGCGCATCGCATCCAGGCTTTCTGTAATGTTCAGGTTCATATGCTGCAACAGGTAGATCGTACAAATGATCAAACCAGCCAACATACCCGTTGTTTGCAGAGTGTCTGTCCAAACGATCGTTTTTACACCTCCTTCGAAAGTATATAAAATGATCATAAAAAGGATGATGAGGGTAGATACCCAAAACGGAATACCGAAACTATCTAATATAGTAGCCTGTAAAATATTCACTACCAGGTATAACCTGGCCGTAGCACCCACCAAACGACTGATAATAAAAAACCAGGCGCCGGTTTTGTAAGAGAGCATCCCCATCCGGGTTTTCAGGTAACCATAGATAGATGTAAGCTTTAACCGGTAATAAAGCGGAAGCAGTATAAAGGCGATAGATAAATAGCCGATCATGTAACCAATAACGATCTGCATATAGCCAAACTGGCTGGCGCCCACAGCGCCCGGCACACTTACAAAGGTTACCCCACTTAAAGATGTGCCAATCATTCCAAATGCCACCAGCATCCAGTTGCTGCTTCTGTTACCGATAAAAAAAGATTCATTGTTGCTATTCTTACTGGTTTTCCAGGCAACTAAAAGTAGTAACAGGAAATAAGCAATTACAATGGAGAATAAAAAACCTGCAGACATATTATTTTTTTATGAATGATTTTGCTTTGGCAATTTAATTTTTGAAGATATGGAAATTTCTTTTGTGATTTGTATTATAGTTGCCGGGTAAAAGTGGCGCTTAATTAAATCATGATCTTTATAAACGAAAACTTTATTATATGTTGATCAGATCGCTGGCCGTTTTTTGCGGCTCCAAAGATGGAAATGATGAACTTTTTACTACAGAGGCCCGAAGCCTGGGCACCTGGATGGCTTCCAGGAGCATAAGACTGGTGTATGGAGGAGGTAATGTAGGATTAATGGGGGCCGTAGCCAACGCTGTAATGGACAACGGAGGGTCGGTAGTAGGTGTGATACCGGAAATACTGGATGCAAGAGAGCGTTCGCATAAAACCATTACTGAACTGCTGGTGGTGGGAGATATGCATGTCCGCAAAAGAAAGATGTATGAACTGTGCGATGCCGCTGTTATTTTACCTGGTGGTTATGGTACTTTGGATGAATTGTTTGAAATGATCACCTGGAACAATCTTTCCATTCATGACAAGAATATTTACATTATCAATCTCAACGGGTTTTACGACCACCTGTTGGCTCATATAGAAACCATGTTGCACAGTGGTTTTTTGTATGAGAATCCGATGCACCGTATAACAGTAGTACCAAGTGTTGCAGAATTAGTACTACAGCCAGAATTTGGCTAATACAATATAATACAGGCTTTTCCCATTCGGCCTTTTCCGCTATTTTCGTAGGATGAAGAATCGGATTGTCAGTTGTATTCTCTTGTTTTTTAGCATGGGCGCGATGGCCCAGTATGGTACTGCCTCACAGATTGTACAGCGTATTCAAAAATTAAAGGTATTGGGTTCGGTTTTGTACGTGGCAGCTCATCCTGATGATGAGAATACGCGCCTGATCACCTACCTGGCAAACGACCGCTTATATAGAACCGGATATCTTTCCCTGACAAGAGGTGATGGCGGCCAAAACCTGATCGGGGACGAACAGGGTATCGAACTTGGATTGATCCGCACCCAGGAGTTGTTGGCGGCCCGCAGGATCGACGGCGGAGAGCAATTTTTTTCAAGAGCCTATGATTTTGGTTTTTCCAAAAATCCGGAAGAAACCTTCCAGAAATGGAATCGGGAGAAAGTTTTGAGTGATGTGGTTTGGATGATACGTAAGTTTCAACCAGATGTGATCATTACCCGGTTCCCCGTAACAGGAGAGGGTGGACATGGTCATCATACGGCCAGTGCTATATTGGCTAACGAAGCTTTTAAGGCAGCGGCCGATCCTAATCAATTTAAAGAACAGCTGCAATATGTAAAACCCTGGCAGGCAAAAAGAATTTTGTGGAATACCTTCAATTTCGGTGGTACCAATACAACCGATCCTTCGCAATTCAATATTAATGTAGGCGGCTACAATAGCCTGTTGGGCAAAAGTTATGGAGAAATAGCAGCTGAAAGCCGCAGCCAGCACAAATCGCAGGGGTTTGGATCTGCAGCTACAAGAGGCGATAGCTACGAATATTTTAAAACTACCGGGGGGGAGGCTCCTAAAAAAGATCTTTTTGACGGTGTAGACATTAGCTGGAACCGGGTGGGGGAAAACGGGCAGGCTATCGAAAAAATGATTGCAGCTATCGAATCAAAATTCGATATAACTGCTCCTGAAAAATCAGTTGCGGAGCTGGTAGCATTATATAAGTTGCTGGGAAAGTCGGGTAACGGTTACTGGATTGAAAAGAAAAAGGCGGAGGTGCAGCAACTGATAGCGCTGTGCAGTGGTTTGTTTATAGATGCGTATAGTAACCAGGCATTTGCGGTTCAAACTGAATCGGTTACTATTAATACTGTTTTAAATAACAGGCTTGGCGCCGATGCTATTGTTAAAAGCATTACTGTTGCAGGCGCTGCGAACAATATCAATAAACCACTGGAAAAAAATAAAAATGTAAGCTTCGATACCAAAGTGGAGGTATCCCTGCAAAAGGAAATAACGCAACCCTACTGGCTGAATGATAAAAAAGAAGAAGGTCTTTTTTATGTCGCAGACCAGCAAATGATCGGGGTGCCCGATGTGGCACCAGCCTATCTGGCATCATTTACCATAAATATAGGTGGAGAGGATTTTGTATTTGAACAACCCGTTCGATATAAATATACTGATCCTGTAAAAGGAGAGATTTATCAGCCGTTGATAGTAATTCCTCCGGCTACCATTACGGCGTCACCTAACCTGGTAGTATTCAGGGCCGACCATAAACAACAGCGCGTACAAACACAGTTGCATGCTTTTTCTAATATTAGTGGCAATATTACAGCGGGGTTAACTGGCATTGATTATTCTGGCGTTCAGAATGGTACCCAGTCTTTAGACAAAGGAAAGACAGCCTTTTACAATTTTGATGTAACCGAGAAACATGAGCCTGAAGAAATTTATACACTAACGCCGTATGCCAATAAGAAAACGGATAAGGATACTGTTGGTTACCATCTGGCATTGCGAAGTATCGATTATGATCATATTCCGGCGGTGCGGTATTTTTATCCAGACTTTATTACTGCTTTAAATATCAATTTAAAAACTGTAGGTAAAAAGATAGGTTACATACCTGGTGCGGGCGATAAAGTGGCAGTGATATTGGAGCGTATGGGTTATGATGTAACCATATTAGACAAAACAACGCTACCTGTAAGCAACCTTAGTAGCTTTGATGCAATCTTAACAGGAGTTCGTGCTTATAATACTAATGAGTGGATGAACGAGTTTTACGATGAACTGATGAATTATGTAAAAGAAGGAGGAAACCTGATCGTACAATACAATACCAGTAATAATCTGGGCACGGTAAAATCGAAGATAGGGCCTTACGATTTTAATATTACACGTAACCGGATTACTGACGAACAGGCAAAAGTGAGTATGATCGATCCGGCTCATAAGGTGTTCAATTATCCTAACAAAATAACCGGGAAGGATTTTGAGCATTGGGTACAGGAGCGTAGTATTTATCATGCCGGTGGTTGGGATAACCATTTTAAGCCATTGTTATCTATGGCAGATCCGGGTGAGCGGGCAGATGAGGGAAGCCTGATCACGGCTACTTATGGTAAAGGCACTTTTACATACACCGGATTAGTTTTTTTTAGAGAACTTCCGGCTGCTGTGCCCGGCGCTATGCGATTGCTGGCTAATTTAATTGCTTTGGGGAAGTAGGGGATATTTGACTGGTGGATAGGTTGAATGGTTGATAAGTTGAATGGTTGATAGGGTGTTTGATCTACCGTAATCATATGTTGTGGTGAGATATAGTAACCGCGTAGCGGTGAAATAATTATATACAAAATGATTACAGACGGGTGCATATAGCAACCGCGAAGCGGTGACATTTTCCTGGGGTATAATTACATAATGTCGGGGGCAAAATAGAAAAAATGGAAAAGAAAAAACCTTTTATAGATATCAGGCGTGGTGAAATGGCTTTTATTATTGCCATCGTGATTGGGTTGGTAATTGGAACGCTGATCAAAAAGGTGAGGTTTGGATTAATGCTTGGTCTTGTAATAGGCCTTGGAATTGTTTTTATGAACTCGCTGCGAACGAAACGATAATAGCTATGGAAGAACTTGATAAAAAACCACCTTTATTTAAGTTCTGGTCCACCTGGTATATTTTAGTTGTTGTGATACTTTTTTTATTGATTGTATTTTTCTACTATTTAACTAAAAAGTATTCATGACAACACTGGACTGGATCGTACTTGCCTGTACATTGTTGCTGATTATCCTGTATGGTGTATTCAGAAACCGTGGTAGTAAGGACCTGGAAGGGTATTTCCTTTCCAACAGGAGTATGCCCTGGTATGTCATTCTCTTAAGCATTATGGGCACGCAGGCCAGTGCAGTAACTTTTTTGGCAGCCCCCGGCCAGGCCTACACCGATGGGATGCGCTTTGTTCAGTATTATTTTGGTCTGCCTCTTGCTGCTATAGTCATTTGTATCTCCTTCGCGCCGGTTTTTAGCCGGCTAAAAGTATATACGGCCTACGAGTACCTGGAAAACCGGTTCGATGCTAAAACAAGAACGTTTACTTCCCTGCTTTTTTTGTTACAAAGAGGATTGTCAACTGGTATCAGCATCTTTGCCCCATCCCTTATTTTATCAGTAATTTTTGGCTGGAATATTTACCTTACCAATTTGGTAATGGGTGGACTACTTATTGTTTATACCGTTACCGGCGGCGCTAAAGCTGTAGCATATACCCAGCAATTGCAGTTCTTTATTATTATGATCGCGCTTTTTCTTGCGGGCTACTACATGGTGCACAAGCTTCCCGAAGGAATGGGCTTCACGGATGCGATTACCATAGGTGGCAAGTTGGGCAAGTTTAATATTATTACTACGGGTTTTGAAAACGGGAGCTTCGATTGGGGCGACAGGTACAATATTTTTAGTGGTATCATTGGTGGCTTCTTTTTAGCACTGTCTTACTTTGGTACCGATCAGTCCCAGGTAGGGCGCTACCTCACAGCTAAAAACTTAAAAGAAAGTAAGATGGGGCTGCTGATGAATGGTATCGTTAAAGTGCCCATGCAGTTTGGCATTTTATTGTTGGGCGTTTTGGTATTTGCTTTTTACCAGTTCCATAAAGCGCCTGCTTTTTTTAACGACTACGAGTTGAAGCGTCTCGAAAACTCTGTTCACAAAAACAGGCTTGCTGAACTGCAGGAAACTCTTCATCATATCGACGAAAAGAAAGCAGCATTGCTGGGCCAGTACCAGCAAAATAGCAGTAATAATGCCTACTTCGACGAAATGTCTCACCTGCAGGATAGCATGATGATCGTGAGAAATAGTATTAAACAATTGGTGAAAAAAAATGGTGGTAGCGATAACGACACCAATTATATCTTTTTAAAATTTGTGATCGACTACCTGCCGCAGGGACTAGTAGGGCTGATCATTGCAGTCATTTTCCTGGCCAGTTGGGGCAGCATCGCCGCTGCTGTCAATTCCCTGGCTTCCAGCACTGTTATTGATATCCACAAAAAATATTTCACTAAGGCCCGGTTGGGAGACTATACTTATTCGCAGATATACACTATTGTGTGGAGCTTGTTCTGTATAGGCGTAGCCATGTTTGTTTCTAACTGGACGAGTAGTTTAATAGAAGTCGTGAATATCTTAGGATCTCTTTTTTACGGAACCATTCTTGGGGTTTTCCTGGTGGCTTTTTATGCTAAGCAGGTTAAAGGAAATGCTGTTTTCGTTGCAGCAATCATTACAGAAGTAGTGATCATACTGCTTTTTATATTGAATGAATATGAGAAAATAAGCCTGGGCTTTCTTTGGCTGAATATGGTAGGAGCTGTGATGGTTTATGTGCTGGCAGTCCTTTTACAAAAGACGGTGTACAACAAAACATTACTTAAGGGATAGCTTTTTAAACGAAATATCCAATACATTAAATTTCAAATTACTTTGATAGGTGTAGTGCCACCACTCAGTAGACAGGGGAGCAAAGCCAAATTTCGACATGAGGGTCTTTAGTTTTTCACGATTGTATAGTACGTGTTGAGGTAATTGTTTAAAGTCATGATGTGCGGTATCTGAAAAGTTATCAAAGCCGGTTCCCATATCTAACTCTTTTCCTGATCTAAGATCAATTAATGTAAGGTCGATGGATGTACCCCGGTTATGATTACTTCCTTTGGCCGGATTGGCTACATACCGCTCGTCTTTTACCAGTTCCCAGAAGTGTTGGGTGACCGAATAGGGCCGGTAGGCATCAAAGACTTTTATACCGAGGCCTTCTTTTGTCAACTCTTGCTGTACTTTTAATAATGAATCTGCTGCAGGCTTGCGAAGAAAGGTTGCATTGGTTCCTGCGGGATACATTGGCTTTTGCATGAAGTTATCCGCAATGGCATACCTTAAGTCATAAATAATAGCGGGTATCCTACTTTTTAACTCTACCATTTCCAGGTACGGGTGTCTCCGCAGTTCTCTTTTATATTTCTGGAACGAACGTTCTATGTACAACGCATTCTGTTGTGCATTTACTGCAGGTATAGCAGAGAGTCCTATACAGAAGATGAGGCCTGAGAAATATCGACACACAAGTTGTATCATCTTGCTCACTCGGTGGTTTGGCCGTCAAAATCCTCTTCATTTTCTTCTGCTTCCTTTTTCGTGGCCC
The DNA here is from genome assembly GCF_050309965.1 of Paraniabella aurantiaca. NCBI lineage: Bacteria > Pseudomonadati > Bacteroidota > Chitinophagia > Chitinophagales > Chitinophagaceae > Paraniabella > Paraniabella aurantiaca. Next base: position 1,616,052 of record NZ_JBLOSY010000002.1, read on the forward strand.
GCACAATGCTGTCTTTATGATGAGGAGGGGCGTAAATGGTGTACATTTTCAAAGAATCATGCCCAGTATTAATAACGTTATGTTTTGCACCTGAAGGAATAATAATAGCATCCCCGTCTGCTACGGAGTACCTGTTACCATCGATAATGCATGCTCCTGTACCTTGCTCAAAGCGAAAAAACTGGTCGTTTTCATTGTGTATTTCTTCACCAATTTCTTCTCCCGGTAACAAGCTCATCAACACTAGCTGCATGTGTTTGGAAGTATATAATACTTTCCTGAAATTTTCATTTTCTAAAGTGAGCTGCTCAATATTTGCATTGAATCCTTTCATGAGTATGTTTTTTTTAAATGGTGTTTAATGATAGATAGAGGTCTCGTTTTACAAATCTTCTTCCCGTTCCAGCATAAGTATGGCACTTTGTGGTACAATAAAGTATTTGTCATTTTCGTACATGATCTCGGTAGCGCCGCTCAATAAAAATATAGCCAGGTCGCCTTCTTTTGCCTGCAGCGGAACATATTTTACCTGGTCTTCTTCGGTTTTCCAGGGCTCATCATCCACCGCTACTGGTATTGCATAACCCGGTCCGGTTTTAATCACATAGCCCTGTTGTACTTTTTCCTTTTCCTGCACACCTGGCGGAAGATACAATCCACTGGCGGTGCGTTCATCAGGTTTCTGCGGTTTAATCAGTATCCGGTCACCAATAACAATTAATTTCTTAAATCTGTTTTCTGCTGTAATGCGCATAGTTTTCTTTTCTCTTCAACAAAAATAAAAATTTAAGCTAGGAGAATGGAAATAAATGTTGCGGGAACAATCGATAAGATGTTTTAAGGAGGACCTGTAAAAGCTTTGATCGTGTTATAACTCAACCACTTTTTTGCTTCTTACACTATCTATTTTTTGAATGGCTACCCTATACTGTTTGATAAGGCCTGTAACAGCAGTAATTTCTTTTTTCTGGCAAGATGAATCCTGTTCCAGCTGTTGTTTATAGCCATATAGTGCCTGGGTTACATTTTTGTATTCTTTGTAAATACTATCAACCTTAAATTCAGCGACAGCTGATGTCAGCTTCTTAACAGTGTTTTCCCAGTTAATATCCTTATAGCGCAGGCGTAAAATATCGGCTTGTTTTTCCCAATTGGCAGTTTGTAGTTTTTGTCTATAAGCCTCTTTGAGGGCTTGCTTTTCCTGTTGTGTAACGGTTTCCGCAAGCGAATTATCTATAGCGTTCCAGCTCAATTCAACAACAATTTTTTGAGTAGCTTTCAATGCTTCCTGTACATCTTTTTCTTCCTCTTCTGCTAAAACCGGCATTACCGTTTCAAAACGACTTACAAAAGTAGCCGGAGTTTTTTCTTTATCAACACACTCTACTATTTCTACTAATTGTTTTTCGTAACCGGGCTTGCTCTTATTATTATCACAGGTTGCAGGAGTTGCCTGGGTCGCTTCAGCTGTCGGTTCAGGAGCGATAACTATATTTACTGGTTCGGTTGTAGCTGGTAACGGCTCAGTGTAGGATGCAAATTGTAAGCCTGTGGCAGGCTCTGCAGTCCATGCAATTGCCCGATCGGTTTTACGATCAGAAACCGGCCGGTTTAGCAGCGAACACACCAGCATGGTAACTATTAAAGTACATAAAAAAGAAAGACTTTTTACAGAAGGATACCTTCTTTTGCCAGAGCCTAATAGGAACTCCACTCTTTCCAGGAGCGGAGAGCGTTTACCGGAAATAGGAACTGCTAAGTTGTTAGTCGCTCCTGTATTTTGCCTGGCCAGCAGCAGGAGGGTTTTGGCATACATGCAACTATCATATTCAAATTGCATAACCCAGTTGTCAGCCGATTTTTCGCGCTCCAGGTTTTGCGTCTTTGCCAATAAGCGGGCAAATGGATTAAAATAGAGAATGGTCAGGATTATTTGTGTGATCAGGTTTTGCAGGTAATCATTTCTCCTTATGTGAGCCAGCTCATGTAAAATTATAGCCTGAGTCTGCTCAATACTTAACTGGTTTACCATTGCAACCGGTAATAAGATTACAGGCCTGATAAAGCCTACTGTTAGTGGAGATGAGATAATAGTGGACGTAAATATGCTTACCTTTCTTTTAATGTTCAAATATTGAGCTGTATCCAGCATAAATATCTTTAAAGTCCCCGGAACTCTTCCTAATCCTTGCCTGCGCAATTTGTAAATACTTTTCGTTCCTATTACCAGCTTAACTATTGGCAGTATTAAAAGAACCATATAGGCAATAGCAGCATACACCATAATTGGTTGGGAGGACTGGATATTGCTGATCCATTTTACTATTCTTGATACCGAATGGTTATTTGTTAATGAAATAAAGAAAGTTGCAATGAAAGCGATAAACCCTGTAAGAAGCCCGGCAAAACTTATATTACTTAACTGCTCAGCTGATAAGCGTTTGTAAAAACGTGTATAGCCCACAATGAGCAGCCATATTAAGCCTGTTTGCCAGACGCTGTTAATAACAGCATTTCCCAAAGCAGTTAGTACCGATTGCAAGCTTGCGTTCATGGTTTACTTTTTCTTTAAGTTGTCAATCAAAGATTGTATCTGGTCCAACTCTTCTTCAGTAACCTGCTGGCTACCCAAGGCCTGCATTACGAGTTGAGTTGATGATCCGCCAAAGAGGTTGCCAATAAACTTATTCAGCAAAAACTTTTGCGTATTTTCTTTGTCTGTAGCTGCTTTGTATATGTGAGTTCTCGCTGAGTCATCTCTGTCCACCAGTCCTTTGTCATTCATGATTTGCATGAGCTTAAGGGTAGTGGTATAGCCAATATCTTTTCCGGTAACCAGTTCTTCATGAACTTCTCTCACTGTTGCCTTACCTTTTTGCCAAAGTACCTGCAATATCTCCAGTTCACTCTCTGTCGGTTTCAATGTTTTAACGTCTGCCATACACCAAAATTTTAAGCAATTTACGATTTCTTTCGTATAATTAACAAGCCTTTAAAATTTTCTGATTTTTTTTAACAAATTCCAGGGAATGGTTGGGGTGGTAGAGTTAATCCCTTAAGATTGCAATTAATTCTTCAATTTCCCTCAACATATAGGATTTGTCATCCGTTTCGTAGCACTTACCCAGGTCTTCCAGCAATTTTGCTATTACCTGTTTATTGTTTTGAGGCCTGAAATAATCGGGTATCACCGCTACGGAAAGCTTGTTAAAGTAGTTGTATAGATCATTATGGGTAAATACCTGTCCTAAAGTGGGATCAATAAAAAATTCGATATTCAGATGTAGTTTTTCAGTGTCCTTCTCTGTTTTCGATTTGAAATAAGCCAGCACAAACTGGTTGGGAATGGGTAATAACCTGATGGGGACATCCAATAATTCGGTAAGTAAGAGATACAGTACGCCGTTGCCTGTTTGGTTTCCTTTTTTGGATTCGATGATACTGGAGATCAGGAATTCGTTAGGTAAACGTGCCTCTCCAAGTGATCCTTTCAGCCCGAAGTAGTTATATAAAATGCTGGTAACAACATTTACCTGTTCAAGAGGGGTAAGGTAATTGTTTAATTCGATCCAGATATTACGCCGCAGTCTTTCAATATCCTGGATCACTTTTCCGGTATGCAAGTCAGGGTAAAGTAATTTTGCTACCAATAAGGCGCCAGGTATCAAATCATGATGTGGCGCATTACTCCACGCTATAAAATCGTTTTTAAGATTGATGAAATGGAGACGATGTATGAGCAGTTCAATACGTTCCTGCACATTATTGTCGATGGTGTTTTCCCAAAGGTTTTCGAGGCTGGCAATGATAGGTGTACCATAAGAGATAATACGATTGCTTACCGCTTCAAATACTTCGGCATCAGGGTCTTCGATCAGGGTCAATAATGCTTCAACTTCTTTATCATTATCCATTGAAACAAATATAGCAAATTAGTCGATAGACCATAGCTGATGGCCTATCGACTATCAGCCTCTTTATCCCATATTATGGAAAACTTTTTGAACGTCTTCGTCCTGCTCCAGGCGTTCGATCAGCTTACTGATGTCTTCAGCTTGTTCGTCTGTAACAGGAACGGTAGTGGAGGGTATCCATTCCAGCTCTGCACTGATAGGTGTTATGTTTTTTTCTTCCAGTGCTTTTTGCATATTGCCAAAATCAGTGAAAGCTACCCGCAAAACAATTACCTCTTTGCCTTCATCGGTAGTACTTTCTCCTAATTCTTCCAATCCAAAATCGATGAGTTCTAATTCAAGATCATCTGTATTTAAACCTTCAGGATTTAGCTTGAAAACTCCCATTTTATTAAACTGGAAAGCCACGCTGCCGCTATTACCCATGGCACCGCCACCTTTATTGAAATGAGACTTTACATTAGCTACTGTACGTACGTGGTTGTCTGTTGCAGTTTCAACCAGCAACGCAACACCATGTGGTGCATAGCCTTCGTACAAAATTTCGTCGTAGTTCACTAATTCTTTACCCTGCGCACGTTTAATGGCTGCTTCCACACGGTCTTTAGGCATACCTACGCTCCGGGCGTTCTGAAAACAACGGCGTAAAGCTGCATTCTGTGCGGGATCTGGTCCACCTGCCTTAACAGCAATAATAATTTCTTTACCTATACGGGTAAAGTTCTTAGCCATTTTATCATACCTGGCAAACATCGAGGCCTTACGAACTTCAAATATCCTTCCCATAAAAAATATAAATTGAGGCTGCAAATCTAAGCAAGCATTAATAAAAAACCGCCTCTTTTTTAAGGAGGCGGTTGCTATTAAAAAAATCAGAATGTTTCAATTAGTGCAGGCCATCTCCGGGAGGATCTTCCGGAATTACTACCTGACCCTTGGCCAGCTTGCTGTTTTTAACGCTGTAGCCAAAGTAAATAACAAAACCAACAGCCAGCCACACACCTAAGCGGGCCCAGTTTTCCCATCCAAGACCCAGGATCATAGCCAGGCAAGAAACGATTCCCAGAATAGGGAACAGGGGAACAAAAGGAGTTTTAAACTCACGTTTTAAATTGGGTTCTTTTTTTCTGAGAATAATCACCGCAGCACAAACCAATATAAACGCAAATAAAGTTCCTATGCTGGTCATATGACCTACCACATCGCCCGGTACAAATGCGGCAAACAGTCCCACTAATAAAAGAATGATGAGGTTACCCTTATAAGGTGTTTGAAATTTCGGATGCAATTTGCTGAATGAAGCAGGCAAAAGACCGTCCTTACTCATGGAATAAAATACGCGGCTTTGTCCCAAAAGCATTACCAGTATAACAGATGTAAAGCCTGCGAGGATCGCAATGGTTACCGCATCAGCTAACCATTTATAGCCAGGCATAAAATTTTGAATAGCTGCTACCACTGAAGCTTCTCCACCCTGAGTTGGGTCTCTAAAGAAAGAAACGGGTGCTAATCCTGTTAATACATGTCCGAACAATAAATATAAAGCTGTGCAAATAGCCAAAGACCCCAGGATCCCAATGGGTAAAGCTCTTTTCGGATTTTTGGTTTCCTGGGCTGCCGTACTCACAGCGTCAAAACCAATAAATGCAAAAAATACCGTTCCCGCAGCCCCCAAAATACCCATGATGCCGCCAAAATTATGAGTCACACCCTGGTGATCCACGTATTTTTCAGCAGGAGGTATATAAGGAGTATGATTCGAAGGGTTAATAAACTTCCATCCCAGGATAATTATTAATATAACGATAGTCACTTTTACAATCACAATCAGGGCGTTTACAAAAGAAGACTCGGAAGTTCCTTTGATCAATAACATACTCATTAATGTAACTATAAATAAAGCGGGAATATTCATAATGCCTCTTATACCTTCCGGTGACACCTGGAAGGGGGAATGGCACCATTCATAGGCAATAGGTTTCCAATGCAGGATGTTTACAAGCAGGTTGTTCAGATACTCGCTCCAGGCTATTCCTACGGTGGCAGCGCCTACTGCATATTCAAGTACCAGGTCCCAGCCAATTACCCATGCCAGCATTTCCCCCATAGTAGCGTAGGTAAAAGTATAAGCACTACCCGAGATTGGGATTGAAGAAGATAATTCGGCATAACAAAGACCGGCAAAAGCGCAGCCTATTGCCGCCAGAATAAAACCAAATGTTACGGATGGCCCGGCATTTTGCGCAGCGGCAGCAGCAGTACGTACGAAAAGGCCTGCGCCTATAATGGCACCAATACCTAATGCCACGAGCCCTCCGGCAGTGAGTGTACGCTTCAGGCCTTTCTCAGAGTCGGATGCTTCCGCCAGTAAAATACTAAGAGGTTTCTTTGTAAATAATCCCATAAGTGTCTACTTTGAGTGGTATATTATTTTTTGATCAATTGTTTTTACAGAGGAAAAATAAGGAATAATCGTATACACCTTAACAAAACTTTTGGAAGTTACACATATTATTCTCTATTTTACCAAGTTTTAAGTACCGTAAATTAGTTTTTAAGCCTGCCTCGATATATGATGAAAACAAAAAAAGCCGGATTAATTGCACTCATAGCATTCACGCTTGTGGCTATAATACATTTATTTAGCTTCGAAGTCAGTCCTTTGCCTACTCAGTTGCTATTTGCTTCGAGGTGGATATTAGTTATCATACTTATCCTTTTTGCTTTTTTAAAAAAATCTCTCACAACCTGGATCCTCGTTAGCATTTTATTCGGGGTGATACTGGGAAGTGACTTCCCGGGGGTAGCGCTGTCTTTTCAGCCTTTAAGCCAGGGGTTCATTAAATTAATTAAAACTATTGTTGGACCGATTCTTTTTGCAACCCTCGTGTATGGCATCGCAGGGCATTCAGATCTGAAGCAGGTAGGGCGAATGGCCTGGAAGTCTTTACTGTATTTCTACAGTGCCACTACCATTGCTTTATTCATTGGGTTGGCTGCTATTAATATTACCAAAGCTGGGGTAGGGATCGATGCATCTAAAATCCCGCATCACGATCTGCCCAAAACCTCGGTAGTAAAAGAGGCAGACGCTGCCGCCCTTAAAAATATTCCGGAAGGCGACCGTTGGATTTACAAAACTACATCGTTTTTCAGGGACATTTTTCCTGAAAATATCGTGAAATCTGTTTATGAAAACCAGGTGCTGCAGATTGTAATATTCTCTGTAATATTTGGAATTGGTTTGGCGAAGCTTCCGGAGGGTAAGAAAAAGCCAATTGTAGACTTTATGGAAAGCCTGTCAGAAACCATGTTTAAGTATACCCACCTCATCATGTATTTCGCTCCCATTGGGGTAGGCGCCGCGATGGCGTATACAGTAGGCCACATGGGTATAGATATTTTAAAGTACCTGTTCATGCTGCTTATTACACTGTACGCAGCCCTGATCGCTTTTATATTATTGGTGCTGTTACCCGTTGCATTGTACCTTAAAATTCCTATTAAGAAATTCATCCAGGCTATCAAAGAACCGGTTTCTATAGCTTTTGCTACTACCAGTTCAGATGCGGCTTTACCAGCAGTAATGAGAAATATGGAACAATTCGGTGTTCCTAGGAACATAGTGTCCTTTGTTGTCCCAACGGGATATAGCTTTAACCTGGATGGTACCACGCTTTACTTATCATTAGCGTCTATTTTTGTGGCGCAGGCGGCAGGCATGGATCTGTCCTTTGGCCAGCAATTACTGATCGCCTTAACTTTGATGATCACCAGTAAAGGGGTTGCCGCTATACCACGGGCATCTTTAATTATATTAATTGCTACTGCTGAGCAATTTGGCTTACCTATTGTAATTATTGCTGCTATTTTAGGTATTGACGAGCTGATGGACATGGGGCGAACCTCTGTAAACGTTATTGGTAACTGCCTGGCCTCCGTGGTGGTAGCTAAATGGGAAAAGGAGTTCGATGAGTCGAAAGCGCTAGCTTTCAAAGATTAGAAAATATTTATCTGCAGGTTTAAACCTTTTTTTAGCACTTTTGTTGAATCGCTAGCAAATGATAGACCTTATCTTTGACGGGTTTAGCATAACTGCTTTGGTAGTAAAACACATAAACAAAAACGAACGATAAAATTAAATCATGATCGAGTTATTGAGCACGGCATTTCAGTGGACGGATTTATTGCAGCCAACCTGGTATATAGAAAATGGAGGGTTATGGTTGATATTGTTTGTTGTTTTCGCAGAAACAGGGTTATTTGCAGGCTTTTTTCTGCCCGGCGATACCTTATTGTTTATAGCGGGCATTTTTGCCCACAAGATGGAAAAAGCAGGTGAATCGGTGCCAGGCTTAGCTAACCAGTTTATGCAGGTAATTGGTTTGGGGCATATACATAATGAGTGGGTAGATCTATTTGTATTGTTTGGCCTGATTGCTTTAGCGGGTATATTAGGTAATATGGTAGGCTATTGGACAGGTAGAAAAGTGGGCCCATCGATGTATACCTGGAAAGAGAACTTTTTCTTTAAAAGAAGATACCTTGAGCAGGCGCACGACTTTTACGAAAAGAACGGCGGATTTGCCATTGTGGTAGCCCGCTTTCTTCCTTTTATCAGAACTTTCGCTCCTATTATTGCAGGTATTGTGAAAATGGAAAGAGCTAAATTTACTTTCTACAATGTTCTGGGTTGTTGCTTATGGGTATTCAGCCTGATTTTTGCCGGTCACTTCTTGCAAAAATGGCTGTTGAGTCATTATAATTTTGACCTTACTGCTCACCTGGAAATCATTATTATTGGCATTGTTGTGATCACTACTTTCCCGGTTATCATGAAGCTGGTAAAAGGTGGCAAGAAAAGCAAAGAAAAACTGATCAAAGAAGCACAGGAAGAGCGTATGGATAATACAGTTGAAGAGCAGCAAAAAGACTAACTCTTTGCTGCGGTTTTTATATCGCTTATTTCAAGTATATTTTTATGAAAGCCATGTGTACTCACAAGTATCATGGCTTTTGCTAATTCAGAGAGATGGATCAGTTTTCGAGGAGCTACCCATTTTAATAGTTTAATAACCGGCTTGTAAAGCGCTGGCACATTTACAGCACCTTTAAACGATTCCATACCACCCGGCCTGAAATTATATACTGCCTTGAAAGGAAGTTTCAGCAAATCATTTTCGGTTTTCCCCTTTACACGAGCCCATCTCATTTTCCCTTTTTCAGTACTGTCTGTACTGGCGCCAGATACATAGCAGAAAGTCATTCCCGTATTTTGCCGGCATAATACTTCCGCTACGTGAAGGGTAAGGGTATAAGTCATCCGGTAATAATCTTCAGCGCTTATCCCTACTGAAGACAGGCCCAGACAGAAAAAACAGGCATCATAGCCCTGCAGTTGATGTTCAATAGGCGTCAGGTCTTCAAAATTGCTATGTAAGACCTCTTTAAGCTTGGGATGAGTTATATGAGCTGACTTGCGGCTTAGTGATAAAACGCTTTCGATTCTGTCATCATTAAGGCAATGATGTAAAACGCCTTCACCTACCATGCCGGTAGCTCCTGTAATGATCACTTTTAATTTCATTGATGATATTTAACAGGCAGACGTTTGTTGCCGGGTTTTACTCTGTAGGGCGATAAGCAGTGGTATATCTTCGCCATTTTTCTATTACTTCTTCTATATCTGCGGCAAGATCGGACTCAAAGAAAACCCGTTCGCCTGTTGCCGGGTGTGTAAAGCCCAGTGTTTTGGCATGCAGTGCCTGCCGGGGACAAATGGCAAAGCAATTATCTACAAACTGCTTGTATTTAGCGTATACCGTTCCCTTGATGATTCTGTCACCCCCATAAAAATCGTCATTAAAAAGCGGATGTCCCAGGTGTTTCATGTGCACCCGTATTTGGTGGGTGCGCCCGGTTTCCAATATACATTGTACCAGCGTAACGTATCCGAATCGCTCCAATACTTTATAATGAGTAATAGCTTCTTTTCCATGGTCTCCTTCCGGGTAAGCTTCAAATAGCTTTCTAAAACGGAGGTTGCGACCCACGTGTGCTACAATGGTTCCTTCGTCTTCGGCCACGTCTCCCCATACCAGTGCGATATATTTCCGGTCAACGGTATGGTCGAAAAACTGCTTGGCCAGGTTCCTCATCGCCAATTCGGTTTTAGCCAGTACTAATAAACCTGTGGTGTTTTTGTCTATCCGGTGTACCATACCAAAACGCGGGAGGGTTTCTGCGTTAATAGCAGCATTTTGCTGCTGAAGGTGCCATGCCATCGCATTTAGTAAGGTTCCATTAGGATTACCGCTGCCAGGGTGTACCACCATACCTGCAGCCTTATTTACAATAATGATATGCTCATCCTCATAAAAAATATTCAAAGGAATATTTTCAGGAACAATTTCATTCTCATCAGGTGCTGTATCAGTAAAAACAACAATCTCCTGGTTGCCCTTCACTTTAAAATTAGGTTTTACCTCGCTACCGTTTACCAGCACCATTTTGTTATGAATAGCCTGTTGTATTTTGTTGCGGGTGGCTCCTTCAATACGGTTCATTAAAAACTTATCAATACGATAGGCTTCCTGGCCCGGATCGGTCTTAAATACAAATTTCTGATACAGTTCATCGCTCGTATCCTGTTGTTCGGTATATATTTCTTCCTCGTTCATTGCGTGCAAAGGTAAACTAATGTGTTTTGAACCGATTGTGTTTATTTTTGTTGCTTATAGAAATTAATTGGTCTACATAAAAGCCAGTTAATTCTTACTCTTTCTTCATATTTCAAACTATCGAACGCAAGGTGAAACAACAAGTTCAGTTCCGTGATTTAGGCAATATGCGCTATAAAGATGCATGGGATTTCCAGGAAAATATATTACAGGAAAATGTGTTGGCTAAAACACGTTTACGCGAGTTGCAGGACAGTGGTGAACTCGACCAGCTTGCGGAGAAGCCTCAAACGCGTCATGAATTGCTTTTTGTAGAGCACCCACCTGTATTTACCCTGGGAAAAAGCGGCGATATGGGCAACGTTTTAATGAGTGAGGAGCACCTGGCTAAACTAGGCATTGACTTCTTTAAAATCAACAGGGGAGGAGATATTACTTTTCACGGCCCCGGACAATTGGTGGGATATCCCATTTTTGATCTCGAAAAGTTTTATACAGATATTGGTAAATACCTGCGCAATATTGAGGAAGTGATTATCTTAACCCTGGCTGAATATGGTTTACAGGGCGAACGTTCGGCAGGTGAAACAGGTGTATGGCTCGACCCGGACAAAAAGGGCCGGGAGCGCAAGATATGTGCCATTGGCGTACGAACCAGCCGTTGGATCACCATGCACGGGTTTGCGCTGAATGTAAATACCGATCTGAATTATTTTAACATGATCGTGCCCTGCGGCATACAGGGAAAGCAAGTCGCTTCTTTGCAAAAAGAGCTGGGCCGCGAAGTAGATATGAATGAAGTGAAAGAGAAAGTGAAGCGGAATTTTGAAAGAGTTTTTGAAGTAGAAATAGGGGGTGAGTTGGATGCAATTAGTTGACAAGGTCAACTAATGAACCAGTCAACTAGTCAACCATCCTCAAAAATCCTTAGGCAGGAAAACCTTATTCTTTTCTAACAGCTTGCCATCGGCATATAATTCAAAATTGATGTACCCCGCTGTGGCGAAATAAGAGCGATCCAGTTTAAATCTTTTCTCTTTAATATTATTAAGCTCGAATAGCGGCTGACCATTTTCACCATAAAATTTCACATCATATTTTCTCTTATCCATTGGTAATTCTACCCGAACATACCTGTCGGGCGAGGTGAAAATATAAGTAGATTGTATAAAACCCGCGGGTATAAAATTGGGATTTAAATTAACTTCCGTATTCGATTTATTGCCGCTGTTATAGGCATCGGCCAGGCCAGATGAATCTACAGTGGGGCGTTTAGACTTGGTTGAAATATATTTTCCGCCTTCAAACATCACAAAAATCCGGTAAAACATATTGTCATTGGGAGCAGTGGCATCAGCAAATCCGTTTTGCTGCAGGCCGGGGTCGGGTAGGGTACCTATTGTTTTAAAATAATTAAGTGTATCGGTTGACCGCTGAATGCTGATTTGTTTTACTCCCTGGTAATTATGGGTCCACGCCACAACCACCCTGTTAGTCCCTACTTTATAAACGGAAAAGTCGGGCAACTGTTCCTGGGCGCTGATACCTGAAATAATAAAGCCTGACAGTAAAAACAATAAAATCTTCTTCATGATAGAGCCATTAACTACTTAACTAACAAAGATAAGCGAGTGCGGATAACAGATCAGAAAATTAACGTTCCTTTTCGTAAAGAAAGATTACCCTGAAGTCCGCCTGAATGCACCAGAAGCAATCTGGATCCGATTGGGAAATAGTTTTGATTGATCAGGTCGTGCACTGCATAAAATAGTTTACCCGTATACACGAAATCGGTGGGGATGCCGGTTGCTGTAAATAACTCGTTCATAAATTGGAGTAATGCAGGTTTTTGTTTAGCGTATCCGCCAAAATGATAATCATGGTTGATGGGGACCGCCTGATCCTTATGAATAAGAAGATTTTGTACTTCCTGATTGAGGAGTAAGTGGTTTTTCAGCACACTGAAACCCAGTACAGTGGCGTGATCAGCTTTGCTGTTCATCAGGCCGGCCATCATAGTGCCCGTTCCCACGGCACATAGAACATAATCAAATGCGCTTTTGTCGTAAGGAATGGTAGATGCGCCCAATGCGCCGTCCTGGCTATAACCTCCTTCGGGTATTATATAGTAGTCATTCCTCAAAAAAGATGGCGGGATGGTTTTGTTTTGATAGTCTGATCTTGAAATAAAATGTAGCTGCATGCCATATTGCTGCGCTTTCAAAAGCGTGTGGGAGTAAGCTGGCGGCTCTTCGCCCCGGATGATGCCTATACAAGGAATGTTATAAATAGCACAGGCAGCAGCACATGCAGCAATATGATTGGAAAAAGCTCCTCCAAATGTAACAATAGTTTTATATTGCCCTTCTATGGCTTTTTGCAAGTGAAATGTAAGCTTAAACCATTTGTTACCGCTTATTACAGGGTGTATTTTGTCCAGTCTTAAAACATGTACATTTATTCCGTTTCGCGACAAAAAAGGTACAGTTTCTGTGGTGATTAAATCTTCGTCAATAATATCCATAACAATGATACCTGTTGGCTAAATTACCTTATTTTTGAGACCATTCATTTTAGCAAAAGTATTGCCCGATCAAATTCGGTTGCAAAATAAAAACCGGCGGGCATAGCCTGCTACCACTAAACGATAAAAGAAAATATAAAAAACTTACGAATGAAACCGACATTAGTGATTTTGGCCGCAGGAATGGCCTCTCGTTATGGCAGTATGAAACAGGTGGAGGCTTTTGGTCCGAGCGGCGAAACCATAATGGATTATTCAATAGCAGATGCTGTGAAAGCAGGATTCGGAAAGATCGTTTTCCTGATCCGTGAGCAGTTTGAAGAAAATTTCCGCAAACTGTTTGCTTCCAAGCTCGATGGAAAAGTGGATTATGAGTTTGCTTTCCAGGAGTTGGATATGTACCTGGATGGGGCAGAAATCCCGGCAGAGCGTACCAAGCCCTGGGGTACCGGGCATGCGGTATTATGTACGAGGAAAGTGGTGAATACCCCATTTGCGGTTATTAATGCAGATGATTTTTATGGTTTCGATGCATTTAAAAAAGCCGTTGAGTTTTTAACTACCGACTGCGATGAAAAAACATATGCAGTAATCAGCTACCCTTTAATGAATACCTTGTCGGAGCATGGTACGGTAAACCGCGGTGTTTGCGGATTAGATGAGAAAGGCAATCTGGCGAGCGTGGTAGAGCGTATAGGTATTGGTTTGCAGGGCGATAAAGTAACTGTAGATGATGGCTTACAGCCCGATGAATTGCCGAAAGATACAGTGGTATCGATGAATTTCTGGTGTTTCCATCCTTCGGTTTACGATTTGTATGAAAAAGACTTTAAAGCTTTTATTAAAGAAAGCATTGCTGTTCCTAAATCAGAGTTTCTGATCCCGGCAGTTGTAGACAATTTTATTAAAGAAGGCGGCGAAGTAAAAGTGGTGACTACATCAGCGCAGTGGTTTGGTGTGACTTATAAAGAAGATGCACCTGCTGTACAAAAACAGTTGAATGACCTGATTGAACAAGGTGCCTACAGCACTAATCTCTGGGGTGCGTAGCAGAAAATAGAAATATGTTAAAAAAAGTCAGGCCGTGGTTTAAACCATGGCCTGACTTTTTTTAAATTGCTTGTACCGTGGCCATAAAAAAAGCGCTACCTCTGTGGGTAGCGCCTATCCGGTTTTGGCTTTGCTTAATCGCCTCAATTCACTTTCACCATATATATGTATTCTTCTATTTTCTTTACCTGCTGGGGACTCTTCATTCCACTAAGTGAGCTTTTAGTACTAAGCTTTATATTTTTAATAGTAGAGTCTATATTGTCTTTCTTCCTGGCGTCGCTAAGGGCGTTAAAGATATTGCGTGTTTGAATAGCAAATGCAACACCCTCTGCGTCCTTCTGCTTGGCATTTAAAATACCAATAATTTCGCCATTACTGTTCAATACCGGGCTGCCGCTATTACCTCTTTCTGCTTTTACGTCAATCTGGCAACTTAAAGTATCTCCATTGAAACCTGTCCGGGAGCTAAGGTAACCTTGTCCGTACACCAGTTCTTCATCTTTAGGATAACCGAGGGTGAAGATTGGTTCGGCCAGGTCTGTTGCTTTTTTAGTAAAACTATAAGGAGTGCCAGGTAATGCTTTAAACTGGGGATCGTTTATTTTCAAAATAGCTATGTCTGTAGCCGGGTTCGTGTATACTACTTTTGCCAGGAATTCTTTGCCGGCTGTATTTTGTACGGCTATATTCTGGGCCTTCTCAATTACGTGATAATTGGTTACCAGGTATCCCTTACCATCGATGATGAAGCCTGTACCACTGTTGGTATAAGGTATTTCTGGTGTAATGGTGGCTGTGCTGCCTTGTTTAAGAGTGCTGATCTCCTTGTCCTGTAAACGGGATTTTTGAGCCAGTGTGTTAATATTCTTTTTAAGTATTTCCAGCTGGTCTTTGGGCGCTTTAGGGGTAACAGAACCTACAATGCCGTTTACCATTAAAGCTGTAATGCCTGCTATTGATGCAGCAATGGCAGCTGTTTTCTTAAATTTATTGAACAGGTATAATACTTTACCACCTTTAGGTAGGGTGGCATTTATTTTACCCTGGGCCGATAAGTCATGGTGAACTTCGTTCAGTGACAGCTGGAATTTCTGCCACTGGTTGAACTGGTTCATTTTTTGTAAAAACAAAGTATGCTCCACTACCATCTGATCTACTTCACTATCTGCCTTCCGCAGATTTTCGAAATGAAGACGTTCATCCGGGTTCATATTACCCATTATATACCGTTCAACGGCATCTAAAAGGGTTATATTATTGTTCTGGTCATTCATCACTTAATCAGGTTTTTTATATTGAGAAAAGAATATTTTTTTTAAGCGCATCAGGCATTTGTATTTCTGGGTTTTTGCATTTTCTGCATTTGTGTACCCAAAACTTTCTGCTATTTCCTGCATGCTGTTGTTTTTAAAGTAAAACGCCTCCAGCAGGCTTTTACAGGGTTCTCCTAATGTGCTGATAGCTGAATGCATCATTTCAAATTCTGCATCCTTCTGTTCGTGCTCCACTACATCACCGTCTACAGCTATCTGGGTTTCGTTAGTATCATCAAAATCAGTGGTACGTCTATTACTCTGGTTCAGTTTTTTTAGCCAAAGCCTCCTGGCAACAGAGTAGAGGTACGTTCTTATCTGGCAATTCAATTCAAAACTACCTGATCTTGCTTTATCATACAAAACCATCATTGCCTCCTGAAAAATATCCTTGGCATCATCTATAGTTCCGTTGTTATTAACTACCAGCGCCTGAACCAGATTATAGTTCTGGCTATAGATCATTTCAACTGATTTTTTGTCGTTACGAGCTAATCCTTTCAGTAAAATTATTTCCTGTTCTAATGTAGAATCTTTCAACCTATGATTATTTAATACGAATTTTTAAAAATAGTAACCCTTTTGCAGTCAGAAAAAATTTTTTATTTACTGGGTTACCTTTTGTCCTTTCAGGTATTAATTATTTTAACGCGCAAACCTTTTTTTGTATGAAAAAATTATTTATTTTATTCGCAATCAGTTCTTTAGGATTCGTTGCTTGTAATAATGCCAGCGAAGGTGAAGGTAATTCAGATTCTACAGGTACCAGCTCTGATACTACAGCAGTAGATCCTACTTTAGGAAATCCTCCAGTAAACCCAACTGATACTATGGTTAATCTGGATACAACCGCCGTTTCTTCCGATTCGTCTGCAATTAAACTGTAATTTTTATTCGGCAAGCAATATAGAGGAGCCATTCCGCCACGGCGGAGTGGTTTTTTTGTGTCTGTATAGAAACACAATCACATTAAATACCGCCTGGAGCGGAAAACTTATTAAATAAAACAGGCCCGGAATTTGGGTATTATCGCTAGGTGATTTAATGCAAATGCGACTGAAAACTATAGTTTGAACAGATACGAAGAAGGACTATATATTTTCAAAAATTGCCAAATGATTTGTTTTTGTTACCTTTGCACTCTTTTTATGACAACATTTGAATCATTAGGGATTGAGGCTGGGCTGCTTCAATCTCTGGAAACTATAGGTTTCGTAACACCCACACCCATTCAGGAACAGGCCATTCCCGTTTTATTACAAGGTACCAAAGATTTCGTAGGTTTAGCACAAACCGGAACCGGTAAAACCGCGGCATTTGGCTTACCCTTGTTACAACTTATTAATAAAGAGCAGCGTACCCCGCAGGCTCTTGTTATTTGCCCAACGCGTGAATTGTGTCTGCAAATTGCTAAAGATTTAGCCAACTTTAAAGCAAAAAAAGGTTCTATAGGAGTAACCGCCGTGTATGGTGGCGCCTCTATTTCTGACCAGATCAGAGAGATTAAAAGAGGAACCAATATTATCGTAGCTACGCCCGGCCGTTTAATTGATTTAATTGAACGCAAGGCCATCAATTTAGAAGGTATTCATTACGTAGTTCTGGATGAGGCCGATGAAATGCTGAATATGGGCTTTAAGGATGATATTGAATTCATTCTTAAAGAAACCATCAACAGGCAGAGTATCTGGCTCTTTAGTGCTACAATGCCTCCTGCAATCAGGCAGGTGAGCAAACGCTATATGGACAGCCCACATGAAATTACCGTAGGTAAAGTTAATTCGGGAAATGCCAATATCGATCATCAGTATTATTCAACCCAACACGTAAACAGGTACGAAACATTAAAGCGTATCATTGATTTTAATCCTGGTATTTACGGTATTATTTTTACCAGAACTAAGGCAGACGCTCAAAACGTAACGGAAAACCTCATTCGTGAAGGTTATGATATTGAGGCTTTGCATGGTGATTTAACACAGGCGCAGCGTGATAAAGTAATGGCGCGTTTTCGTGAGAAGTCTATCCAGTTGCTGATTGCTACAGACGTAGCCGCAAGGGGGATTGATGTAAAGGAAATTACACACGTTATCAATTATGAATTACCGGATGATACAGAAGTGTACACCCACCGAAGTGGCCGAACAGGTCGTGCCGGTAAAAGCGGGGTTTCTGTTTCAATAGTTACTCCAAGAGAAATATATCGTTTACGCCAGATTGAAAAACTGGTAAATACGAAATTTCATAAAATGGATATCCCAAGTGGTAAAGATGTTTGCCGCAAACAGTTCTTCCATTTTATCGATAAAATGCTGCAGGCAGATATCAGCAATGGTGAGTATGCTACCTATCTTCCTATTCTGCAGGAAAAATTTGCAGATGTAGATAAAGAAGAGATCATGCAGCGCGTAGCGGCTTTAGAATTTGATCGCTTTCTGAAGTATTATGAAAACTCGGCTGATTTGAATATCCGTGATTCGGGTAAAGGTGGCAGAGAGAGCAGATCGGCAGAAAGAAACATTGGTAGCAGAGAAGGTCGCAGCTCCAGGAGCAGCAACGGCAACTACCAGCGTTTATTTGTAAACCTCGGTACAAAAGATGGTTTCTATAAAGCCAGTTTCTTACAGTTTATTTTAGATATGAGTGGGTTGAGTAAAGATGTATTGGGTAAAATAGACATGAAAGATATGAACAGCTGGGTTGAAATTGATCCATCTGCCGGTGGTAAAATGATTAAAGCACTGGACGGTAAAAATTATCGTGGCAGAAAAATTCGCATGAACGACGCTGAAAACGGCGGTGGCGGACGCAGAAGGTAACTGGTACTTTAAGTAAACCTCATTATAGAAATCGCTCTCCGGAGCGATTTTTTTTGTTTTCTACATACCGTATTGTCTCAGCCATCGAAACAAACCGAATTGCTTCCTGTCAACTTTTTACTGGAGGTACGTAGCTATTTCTACAAATGAATTACATTTATAAAAACGTAGCTATATGAATTTTGAACTGACCGAAGAACAATTAATGATACAGAAAGCTGCACGTGACTTTGCACAAAATGAATGTTTGCCTGGTGTGATAGAACGTGATGAGCAACAAAAGTTCCCGGGTGAGCAAATATCCAAACTTGCAGATCTGGGTTTTTTAGGTATGATGGTGGATGAGCAGTATGGTGGCGCTGGTATGGATACCATTAGTTATGTACTGGCTATGGAAGAGATATCAAAAGTTGATGCCAGTGTAAGTGTATGTATGAGCGTAAATAACAGCCTGGTGTGTTACGGACTGCAGGCTTTCGGGTCGGAGGAACAAAAACAAAACTATCTGAAACCTTTAGCACAGGGAAAAAAGAATGGCGAACTGTATATCGGCGCTTTCATGTTAAGTGAGCCTGAAGCCGGTAGTGATGCTACTTCGCAACGAACCACTGCGGAGGATAAGGGTGATCATTATCTGCTTAATGGTACTAAAAACTGGATTACGAATGGAGGGACGGCCTCCGTATACCTGGTAATGGCGCAAACAGATGTATCAAAAGGCTCCAAAGGGATTAACACTTTTATTGTTGAGAAAAACTGGCCGGGCGTAACGGTGGCTGCTAAAGAAAATAAGCTGGGTATCAGAGGTAGTGATACCCATACCGTGATGTTTACCGATGTAAAAGTGCCCAAGGAAAACCGGATTGGCGCTGATGGATTTGGTTTTTCATTTGCAATGAAGACACTGGCTGGCGGACGAATTGGTATAGCTTCCCAGGCATTGGGCATTGCAGCTGGAGCGTATGAATTAGCTAAAGAATATGCTAAGACCAGGAAGGCTTTTGGTACCGAAATTATGAACCACCAGGCCATAGCTTTCAAGCTCGCCGATATGCACATGAAAATTGAGGCTGCCAGGTTATTATGCCTGAAAGCTGCCTGGGAAAAAGACCAGCATCAGGATTATACTATTAGTTCTTCTATGGCCAAACTCTATGCTTCTGAAACGGCCATGTGGACTGCCATTGAGGCGGTACAGGTGCATGGCGGTTATGGATATGTGAAAGAATATCATGTGGAGCGGCTGATGCGCGATGCCAAGATCACACAGATATACGAAGGTACCAGCGAGGTACAAAGAATTGTGATCAGCAGGGGAATATTAAAATAGAGATATTCCGTTTCATCATTACTTAAATTTTCTTCTTTCAATTACAGCAACTGTAAGTCGGCTTACGCAAATCAGTTGTTGACTGTCGTCATATAACTTAATATCCCATACATGGCTGCTCTTACCCAGATGTAGCGGGCTGCAAACCGCGCGTACGCTTCCCGACAAAACCGGTCTTAAATGGTTGGCATTAATTTCCATGCCCACTACCATAAATTTTTCTCGGTCCACCACCAGGCTGCTGGCGTATGAGCCTACAGTTTCTGCAAGAACTACCGAAGCACCACCATGCAGAATGCCATAGGGCTGCCGTGTTTTGTCGCTCACCGGCATCGTAGCTTCGAGCGTATTTTCGGTGATACCTGTAAATCGAATACCCAGGTGGGTATTCATATTGTCATTGGTTATTTCGTTCAACCTTGCCAGGTCATATTCTTTACTCCAGATCATACTCATATTTTAAGTGCATAAATGTAAGATGATACAATTAAATATTGTATTACTCACTTGTAGTTAAAGCGCTAATCCGAAACAAGTAATGGTGAAGGTCATGCAAAAAAAGGGACCTGCAAAGGAAAGTACGGTATAATAAGTTGTAATATTGACACTCTAAAAAGCTACAAAATGAGCGTGATCGAAACAACTGGCCTTAAAAAACAATACGCTGGTAATTATGTGTTGAAAGGCATTGATCTGCAGGTAGAGCCTGGCATGATACTCGGGTATATCGGTCCTAATGGAGCAGGTAAAAGTACCACCATCAAAATTATTACCGGTATTATCGACGAATTTGAAGGAGAGGTGAAAGTATTTGGACTGGATGTGCGTAACGATGCATTGGAGGTGAAAAGGCGTATTGGCTACATCCCGGAGCTGGCGGCACTTTATGATACACTAACCCCTGTGGAGTATCTTAAATTTACAGGTAAATTATACGGCTTAAGCGATGAAGTGATTGCTGCGAAAGGGTGGGAGTTGTTGAAGCTTTTTGATCTGGCAGATAAAGCTGATGCGCGCATGAATACCTACAGTAAAGGGATGAAGCAAAAGGTGCTGCTGATCAGCGGCCTGATGCATAATCCCGAAATTATTTTCCTGGATGAACCCCTGAGCGGTTTGGATGCGAATGCGGTTATATTGGTAAAAGAAATGCTGCAACAGTTAAAGCAATCGGGTAAAACCATTTTTTATTCATCCCATATTATGGATGTAGTGGAGAAAATAAGCGACCGCATTATTCTTATAGATAAAGGGCAGATCATTGCTGACGGCACTATTGATACACTCAGGCAGCAGGCGCAGCAGGGATCACTCGAAAGCATATTTAAGTCGCTGACTGCTACCGATTCGGCCACAACCAATACTGCCAAAGAAATTATAGACGTATTAAACAGCTAACTATTACATGGATACTTTTTTTCTTCGCTTATTTTTCGGGATTTTAAAGCTGTTGCCTTTATCAGGTGTAAACCTGGAACAGGTACATATGATTGCATCAACTAAGCTCACTATGGACAGGCGGCGCAAGCCTGCTACCTGGAAGCGGAGCCAGCAGAAGGAATCTTCTAATGCCATGCTGTATGCTATGTTTTTGTATGCATTAATGGGATTATTTATTGGGCTAATGATTTTTGTTGTGACAGATTTTATGCTGGCCATGATCATCCTGCATACCTACCTGCTCTTTATGCTGATCATGATACTGATCACCGATTTCAGCAATGTGCTCTTAGATACTTCCGACTCGCAGATCATATTGCCCAAACCTGTTACCAGCCGTACCTTACTGGTAGCCCGTACCTTGCATATCATTGTATACCTGGGCCAGCTCATACTGGCTATTATGATATGTCCATTGGTAGCCACTCTCTTTAAGTATGGAGTAGCGGTTGGTGTCTCCCTTTTATTAACAACCCTGCTCACTGCTGCAATAGGTATTTTTATCACCTATATTTTATACGGACTCGTGCTGCGGTATACCAGCGAGCAAAAAGTAAAAGATATCATCGGTTACTTCCAGGTATTTATGACCGTTTTCTTTGCGGTAGCTTACCAGGTAGTTCCCCGTTTAATTAACCTGAGCGAAACTATTTTTAGTTTTGAGTTGCATTGGTATTCCTATTTATTACCGCCGGTATGGATGGCCAGTTTGCTGGATTCAGTGCAAACCGCCACTATCGACGGCGCACGGATTGGTATGATCGTTTGTGCGATCGGCTTACCGATACTTGCCGGCTTCGTTATAACGAAATACCTGGCTCCCTATTTCTCCCGTTTTATGTCTGCGCCTGCGGAAGGGGGAACATTTGTTAAAACAGAAAGGACTAGCAACCGTAAGGCCAACCTCTCCGAAAAACTGGCCGGTATACTTTGTCGGTCCCCTTATGAAAATGCTTCATTCACACAAGTATGGAAAATAACCGGACGCGATAAGAATTTTAAAATGCAATTTTATCCCAGCCTGGCTTATATTCCTGTGTTTATCTTTATCATCTTTTTCAGGAACTTTAAAGACGTTGGGCAAAAGCTGGCGGATTTGCCGAATGGAAATATGTTTTTATGGTTGTTATACCTGGGCATGTTTTCGGTAACATTAAGCCTGTCGCTGATCAGCTATTATGAAAATTATACTGCTTCCTGGGTATACCAGACAGCACCCATCAATAAGCCCGGAGAGCTGATCAATGGCGCTATAAAGGCATTGCTGGTCAAGTTCTTTATACCGGTCTATCTTGTAATGAGTATGGTCACGTTCATTATCTGGGGACATAAAACTTTAGATGATATCCTGCTGGTGGGCTTTAACAGTATTCTCATTTTTTATATCAGTGCGTTAATGTCCACACATTACCTGCCGTTTTCCCAGCAACCGAATGCTAAACAGCAAAGTGGTAAATTTTTAATGGTATTGTTACGTATGTTCCTGATCGGTATCCTGGTAGCCTTACACTGGTTGGCCCTAAAAATCAGCTGGCTGGTTCTGGCATTGGTACCTTTATCTCTTGCCGGTTGCTGGTGGGCACACCAACAGGTACAACAACTTCCCTGGCGGAAAATTGTTGTTTAAACCAGCATCTACGCTTGTGCTTTAATAATGTATTTTTGATCTCGTAAATCTTTAGTTAGTAAATCTTATGCATCAGTATAAAGCTTTTTTATTCGATCTGAATGGTACCATGATTGACGATATGGAATATCACATCAAAGCCTGGTACAGGATACTCAATGAACTGGGGGCTGAGATATCTATGGAGAAAACTAAAGAAGAGTGTTACGGAAAGAATCATGAGTTACTGGATCGGGTATTTCCCGGCAGGTTTTCCCTGGAAGAGAAAAATAAGATGAGTATCGAAAAGGAAAGACAATACCAGGAGGAGTTCAGACCACATTTACAACTGCTTGCCGGTCTGCCAGAAGTGCTGGAACATTACCATAGCAAGGGTATTAAAATGGCCATTGGGTCTGCTGCTATTATGTATAATATCGACTTTGTATTGGATGGGCTAGGGATTCGTCATTATTTCCAGGCTATTGTCAGTGCTGACGATGTAGGGAATAGCAAACCTGATCCGGAAACTTATTTAAAGTGTGCAGCGTTATTGCAGACTTCTCCTTCAGATTGTCTTGTATTTGAAGACGCTCCTAAAGGTGTAGATGCTGCGGCCAACGCCGGGATGGATTGCTTTGTATTAACAACTATGCATCATAAAGATGAATTTACACAGCAGAATATAATAGGCTTTGCGAAGGATTTTGAAAACTTCAATTTATAGGTTGCTTAATAGTTTTAATTAAACTTGATCAATCGTTTGCGCGCAATTCTCATCTTTCAATGGATTATCTTTCGGTAAATCATTGAAGTATGAAAAGATTTTCAGCCTTGTTAACTGCTATTATTGGTTTTTCAATTTTGGTAGCAGGCCAGTCTGCCTCTGAGCTGGCGGTAGCGTATAAAGACCTCGCTGTATTTGAAACGCCGATGGCATTATCTCTCAAAAAGGGTGTCCGGAAATCGGCAATCGACCAATTACAAAATGCCCAGCTAAAGGAGGCCGCTTTAGCATTATTGAATAAATCCTACAATCCCGAATATCGTTCAGCAACCTATAAGGCCTGGTTAACTCCTACAACCCTTGGGCAACAATTAATGATCGGCGATGGGTACAGTAAATATGAAGGAGTAACTGGCATTTATTTGCCCGAAGGAAAACATACGATACTGGTGGATGGCATTGCAGAAGGCAAAGAAGTCGGGTTATTGGTGCCCAATTGGAACCGCAGGACTCCCGAAGGTGTAAAGCCAGATAAAGATCCGGCAGGCTGGGGTATCCATAAACAGCGGTTCGTTCTACGCAATGGTGTAAATATTATCCAGGTGAAAAACAATGGAGGCCTTGCTTATATCGATTATTATTCTGATGAGCCCCTAAAAGAAAAGCCGATACAAGCTCATTTTGTAGCCGGCAAAGTGAATGGCTATTTTGATATCAGTAAAGACAATAATGATGATTGGAACAAATTGATTGATAACGCTGTTTACCCCGTGATCGATGCCAAAGGAAAACATATTCAGATAGCTTATCCTGTGGAAGCCTGTAAAAAATACGCGTATGGAAAAGGAATGGAGTTGATTGCCAATTATGATTCGCTGGTATACCGGCAGCACCGGATATTGGGATTGATTAAATATAACAGTGTTCCTGATAATCATATCCTTGCCCGGGTAAATTATAATTACTACATGTTCCGCGATGGCGATGGTGTGGCTTATATGGGCACTGATCCTGGCAATGCAATGGCCCTTGTAGTTGATCCCGCGCGTGTACTAAAGGGCGATCCCTGCTGGGGCTTTAGCCATGAGGTAGGACATGTGCACCAGTTACGTCCTTATTTGAACTGGGGCGGATTAGGTGAGGTGAGCAATAATATTTTCTCTTTATACGGCACCACATCCTTTGGAAACAAAAGCCGGGTTAGCGAACAGAAGAACTATCAAAAGGCACGTGATAGCATTATTGCGAGAAAGATATGTTACTTGCAGGATGATGACGTGTTTAACCGCCTGATCCCTTTTTGGCAATTGCAGCTCTATTTTGCCGGGGCAGGTAATAATCCTGATTTTTATCCTGATCTTTTTGAAGCTTTTCGTAAACAGGGCAATGCAGAGAAAACCGGTCAGCGCGGCGGACGCAGAGGTAACGGTGGTTGGGGTGACAGGGGCAATAATCCCGCACCGTATCAATTAAATTTTGTGAAAACAGCCTGTGAAGTAAGTAAGACCGATTTGACAGATTTCTTCGACCAATATGGATTTTTTTACGTGGGCCAATTCGAGTTTGGTGATTATGGCAGCTATAAATATGATCTAACACAAGACATGGCTGATAAAACAAAAGCTGAAATAAAAGCTATGAATTTGCCGAAACCAAAAGTGGACCTTACCAGGCTGGAGGATTAATTAAAGGCATATAGTGGAATAGCTGTAAGTTCGGTAGAATACACCATTGTTACGTCAAGGAAATATGTCTTTATCAGGTACTATTGTTGCCTAGTTACCGGTACTCTAATATTTGATTCCATGATCAAATAACATCTATCACTTTACAAGAAGTTTTCGAGTCCGGAGCGCGCGACTGTACACAAACAATCGCCACAAAGGAATGTATTTTACAGGTTTATATATTAGGAGAAGATTCCTGTTATATATGATAATTCCTGTAAAAAAATACCCCCTGCTAAAACAGGGGGTACATCTATATATATAATTGATTGCCTTACTTGATTTTGCTAACTGCTATTTCATCAGTTGCTTTTTGGGTTCTGTTTACATTATAAGAGCTTAAAGTTTTACCTTTTGCGTTCGAGATAGTAAAAGTTAGTTCATAATCGTTGCCAACTACATTATCAAACTGGTAGTTACGAACAATCTTTGTTCCGCTTACTTTTTCGTTGTACAATATATTTCCGTCAGCATCAGCAACTGATACGAAGATGGTTTCTTTAGTATTGTTATTTAACGTTAACCTGTAAACCGGAGATTCATTAAGATTGCCGATATAAGCTATTTCAGATTTTTTATCATCATCAATATTACCAGCAAATGCAGGTGTTGAGGCTATTGCCAAAATAGAAATGAATGCTATTACAAATGTTTTTGTTTTAGATAGGATGTTCATGTTGTTCAGTTTAAATTATATCTTAAAAAATTGAATGAATATTTAAATGGTCGTATCTTTTCGAGATAGGCCATTACACTTTTACTGGTTCGATACCGAACTTGTTGTTAAAGTGTTTGCAAATAGTACCCCTAACCGGATCGCTATTTTTTCTGCTTTTAAAAGAACTGTTTTCATTTGTCTCTTTTTTTAATTCGTGATAATCTTTAACCATTATTGGTTGTTTGATTATGTATTTATAACACAAAGATATACTACCCTAAACCCGGTCGCAAACCAATATTGAGCGGCTTTAAGGAAGTTGAAATTTTTAAATTTTTTTACAATCGTATGATTATCATATATTTAAATGCTTATTTTTAATGATGTCCAAACATGGTATTCGCATCAGGAAACAATGAAATTGCTATAGAATGTTACAGGGGCTTACTTTTGCAGCATGTCTGTTAATATATCCGCATATCAGCAATTAGTAAAGCAGCTGAGCGATTCCTCTATAGCCCTGGTTGCTGTTTCGAAGATTAAACCGGTGTCTGATATTAAAGCGCTATACGATTTAGGTCAGCGTGATTTTGGAGAAAATTATGTGCAGGAATTGGTAGATAAACAGTCTCAGTTGCCCGGCGATATCCGCTGGCATTTTATTGGCCACCTGCAAAGTAATAAGGTGAAATATATTGCTCCTTTTGTACATCTGATTCATGGCGTAGATAGTATCAATTTATTAAAAGAAATTAATAAACAAGCGCTAAAAAACGATCGTGTTATTGATTGTTTGCTGCAGGTGCATGTGGCAAAGGAGGAGACTAAGTTTGGTCTTGATGAAGGAGAACTCCACGATGTAATGATGGAGGTGCCGGCACTTAAAAACGTGCAGGTAAAGGGCTTGATGGGTATGGCGAGCTTCAGCGATGATGAAACATTGGTGCGCAACGAATTCCGGCAGTTAAGGAAACTCTTCGGGCAGTTGGATCAACCTGAAATTTTAAACCTTAAACCTGAAATATTATCTATGGGCATGAGCGGCGATTATAAAATGGCGATAGAAGAAGGAAGCACTATGGTGCGCGTAGGTAGCCTGCTTTTTGGGGCGAGGGTGTAGCAGGAAGTTCAAGGGTTAAAATTCAAGGTTTAAGGTTTTCAGTTTAAGGTTTGATAGAAACTCAAAGTCTTGTCGAACAATTTTAAACATCCGGTATTCAACTTCAATACTACTTATTGTATTCTATCGCTTTACTATCCCGGGATAAAATGTCCGGAAAATCACCTGGTTATATTTTTCTTTCTTCCCTGAGAATGCCTTATTTTACGCAGAATTGTGACTATATACAAATCCAATGGGTAAACCATTTAAGTCCGGGTATGACGTAATTATTATAGGGTCAGGCGTTGGCGGACTAACAGCCGGAGCGTTATTAAGTAAAGCAGGGCTCTCAGTTTGTATTCTGGAGAAGGAACCCCATGTGGGCGGCTACCTGGCAGGTTTTCGCCGGAAAGATTTTCGTTTTGATACCGCGATTCATTGGTTGAATCAATGCGGGCCAGAGGGTGTAGCGGGGAAAATATTTTCGATACTGGGTAAGGATCACCCCGTTGCCATTCCACAAAAAAGAATCAGGCGATACATCGGCAATCATCACGATTACCTGCTCACCAATAACCCTGAAGAATTAAAGGCTGCATGGATCAAAGAATTTCCCCACGAAAAAAAGGGAATCGATCGTTTCTTTAAAGCGGCAAAAAAAATAGGAGCTGCATTCAATGAGTACAGTACCGTTTTCCGCACAGAAGAAAGTATGGGTTTCTGGGAACGGATCAAAAATAAGTTACCACTCATCAGGTTCGGTTCAGCATTTATCCCTCACCTGGGATACTCGGGTGAGGAGGGTATCACAAAAGGATTGAACCGGTATTTTAAAGAAAAAAAACTGCATGATATATTTGCTGCAGATGGCGATGTGATAGGCTGTATGGTACCTATAGGGTGGGCTTACTATGGCGATTTTCAATCACCGCCCAGGGGTGGGGGGCAGGTGATACCCGAGTGGCTTAGTTACCTGGTTCGTTATTATCACAACGATGTTTTTACCAACTGCCAGGTTGAAAAAGTATTAGTAGAAGGTAACGAAGCTACCGGAGTAGTATTTAAACAGAGGGGTGAAGAGATTCAGCTCAAGGCCAACCATGTCATTGCTGCCTGCGATGTAGAAACATTGTATAACAAAATGCTACCTGCATCTGTGCTTTCAAATAAATTAAGAAAGCAATTGGAGGAAGCAGACATTTACAGCAGTTCGCTGACGATTTCTATTGCATTGGATTGTTCTCCCGGGCAACTTGGATTTAGTGAAGAACTGATTCATATCAGCAGTGATTCGGCTACTATTGAAGAACACTCGGGTGGCGACCCGTTGAAAAGTGAAATAGTGGTGCTTACACCTTCATTGAGAGATCAGTCCCTGGCACCTGAAGGTTGCGGTACACTAACTGTATTTATGCCTGCCTATATGTCTTTCAAAGATGGATGGTATACTACTAAAGATGAACACGGAAACTATGTGAGAAATGAAGACTACAGGCGCCTTAAGAACGAGATCGCGGAGGTATTGATCGATCGCTTAAGTAAAATTATTGCTCCCGACCTGCCTTCACATATTCTTTTTTATGATGTAGCTACACCGGTTACACATTGGCGATATACCGGTAATAAGCAGGGTACCATGATGGGAGCCAAACCGGGCAAAGAAAACATGAAGAACAAAGTTGCCCGCTATCGTACACCCATCAGTAACCTGCTGATAGGAGGACAATGGGCAGAACTGGGTGGTGGTGTGCCCATCGCGGTAAAAGCAGGTACCAATGCGGCTTTGCTGGTTTTACAAAAAGAAAACAAAAAGGCTTTCCGGTTGCTGGCCGATTATATGGATGCTAAGATTACTGCAGAAGTTTTTGAGAGCTCCGGTGTGTTTCATGCCTATGATAATTCATGGAAACCTAAGCCTACACCGGCCGAACGAAAGAAGAGCTAAAGCCTGGTGTACAAAGCCAGTTGTACAACGTTATTAACGGTATTTGCGGTGGCCCCTTTAGCAAATACATTCATATATCCCGCCTCTGCATCAAATTTTTTGGAGAAACGATACCCCGCTGCTATATATGCGCGGTTTTGATCAAAGAAATGATTATTGGTATTTTTTTGATTATGAATATTGGCAAACACCTCATTTTGTAAAGCAGCGAAAGGCCCTTTGGTAAAACCATTTTCATCCCGTTTTAAAGGTTGAATATGCCTGAAAAAATAACGTAGCCGTTGTGCAAATACTCTCTGATCTCCCGCTTTTTCAATAAAGCGCTGTTCCAGCCGGAAACGATGGCTCAGGCTGCCTGTAAAGGCCTTATGCGAAATGATGTATTGTTCCCATATACGGTGCTCCGTTAAAGTTGCCCCGTCTTGCGGAATGGTAGGCGCATATAAATAACCCAGGGTAGCATTTTGATTAGGTTTAATATAATAGGTTAAACCCGGCCTTAATAAAACGCTACGTACTCCATCCCAGTTGTCATGACTGCGTACCTGGACATCCATGTGTAATCCCCATTTCTCATTGAATTTTGTAGCGTTCATAAAGAAAAGCCAACCGCTTTGTTCATGCCTTGTTTGGGCAGACAGATGGTTAAACATAAAAATAACCGGAAGAAAAATGGCGGCAAATCTTTTAATCATTCGTTTAAGGCTTGTGGTTGTATGTGAACAAATATAACGTGGCTAACTAAAAAATGTTTAATTTTAAGAAGGAATTGTTAACTATATGAAGACCATCTGCAACTGGCTGATTTTCGTGCTTTGCTTTCTTTCCTGTGGAAAAGAAAAGCCCGGTAATACAGCTCAGCCCACAGGGCTGCTTAAAGACTACAACAAAGACATAATAATCGTCAACTGGAATATAGAATGGTTTGGTGATCCATCGGGATTTCAAGGCAACCTGAATGACCAGGAATCGAATGCGGCGAAAGTACTAAAGTATCTTGATGCAGATCTGTATGCCCTTTGTGAAATAGTGGATACTGCACGTTTTGGCCGCATGGTCAGGAATAACCTGGGGAATGATTTCAGGTATACTATTTCCTTTTTCACCAGCGGAGCACAAAAAATGGCCTTTGTCTATAATCGTCATATTTTCAGGGGTGTTTCAGTAAGGCCGTTTATGGGAATCAGCGCTCCAGCTTATTTTAATTTTGGAAACCGTTATCCTTACCTGCTTCAATCCGAAGTAACGGTTAATGGTACAAAGAAGGATATAAGCTTTATACTTATTCATGCCAAGGCTGATGATGAGCAGGCCAGCTATAACCGCAGATTGAATGGCGCCATAGAATTAAAAGACAGCCTGGACGCATACTACAGCGGAAAGCACTTTATGATCCTGGGCGATTTTAACGATAATTTTGATAAAAGTATTGTTCCCGGAAAACCATCACCTTACCAGAATTTTTTGAACGACCCGGCAAAGTATCACTCCATCACCCGGCCATTAAATATTCCGGGCAATCAATCTACGGTGGGATATGCCAATTCTGTAATAGATCAGCAAATTATTGGCAGCAGTATGAGTAATTGGTATATACCGGCTTCGGCGAGAATAAGAACAGACGTGATCAACGTTGTACCAGCCTATAGTTCTGGTAATACTTCCGACCATTACCCCGTAACATCTGTTTATAAAATACGCCCCTAGTTTATCATAACATTAATTTGTTAAAGATGTGGGTGGCATCCTATTTGTTTTCCGGATGGGAGGTTGAGCTGTCGTAAATCGCTTATAGTTTGTCGCTTTTCTACATCGGATGAGATGGAGTAGTATGATAAGTTTGTATCCAAAAACAGATATATGGAAAACCTTACTATTGAAAAAGATAAAAGCGTCATTGTTTACCAGGCTAGTTCGTTTCCTGATGGAATTATGGCCGCCTTTCAACAGCTGCATAGTAAAGTGCCGGATGCTTTTCAAAGAACTACTTACGGTATTTCAAGACCTGAAGGTAGTATGGACAACATTATTTATAAAGCAGCAGTAGATGAATTATATGAGGGGGAAGGCAAGTCGCTGGGATTGGACATCATGACTATACCGGCAGGCAATTACAGCAGCCTTACTATTCGCGATTTTATGAAGAATCCGCAGGCAATTGGATCAGCTTTCAAAGAATTATTACAAACGCCTGAGTTGGATCCTGAAGGTTTTTGCCTCGAAATCTATAAAAACGATCAGGAGGTGATCTGCGCTGTTCCCTTAAAATAAAAAATATGAGTAGCATATTTGTTTCGAACTGGATCACTTTGGATGGTATTTTTTCCGGTCCGGGCGGTGATACGGGTTGGTTTACCAGCGATGAGGAACTGATGCATTATAATTTAGAACGGTTGAATCGGGCGGATACGATCCTTATGGGTCGTACTACTTATGATTTAATGGCAGGCTATTGGCCCGGCACCCAGGCTCAACGAGATTTTGCCGGTGCGTATCGGTTTATGAACAAAAGCCGAAAGCATATTTTCTCCCGAACCCTGAAAGAGTCAGATTGGCACCGATGTATTTTTCACAATGAGATTAGCCAGGAAGTGATCAGCCATATCAAAGCCACCACCAATAAATACATTGTCATTTTGGGCAGTGGAGAATTGTCTATGCAGTTACATAAGCTGGGATTGATAGACGAATATCATGTCCTGCTGGATCCGCAAATAAAAGGTGAAGGACGAAGATTTTTTGATGATATGCATTTGTCGAAATTGAAGCTGGAAAACATCAAAAAATTTAAGTGTGGCGTTGCCTATTTACAGTACAAGGTTGTTAAATAATTGTAAGCAGCAGTTTTCTTGTCAAATGGCAAGAGATGACAAGAGTATTGCATACTAATTTTGAAAAGCGATTAATTACCATAAAGCAGTTATATGAATAATAAAATCTACCCCTGTATATGGCTTGATAAGAACGGTAAGGAAGCCGCCGGATACTATAAAAGTATTTTCCCGGATACACATATTGCCGAAGATAATGGCCTGGTGCAGATGCTCAGTATCAGCGGGCAAAACCTGATGTTATTAAGTGCTGGTCCGCAGTTTAAACCCAATGCGTCTATTTCCTTTTTAATTGCCAGTGAAAACGAGGAGGAAACGGTGCGACTGTTTAATGAATTGTCTGTAGGCGGCATTGTTTTGATGCCACTGGATAGCTACCCTTTTAGTACAAAATACGGATGGGTTCGCGATAAGTTTGGTGTTACCTGGCAATTGTATACAGGAGAAAAGGGCAATACAGACCAGTATTTTATTCCCACACTGATGTATGTTAACCAGCAAAACGGCCGTGCTAAAGAAGCGATAGAATTATATACAAGGATTTTTCCGGGTTCACAAACTGAAAGTGTTATGGAGTATGATGGACAGGAGGATACAAAGGGCAATGTACAACACGCCCAGTTTCATATTGATCATTTTACCATGGCTTGTATGGATAGCTCCATCCAGCACCAATTTAATTTTGACGAAGGTATTTCCCTGGTAGTCATTACTGCCGATCAACAGGAGACTGATTACTATTGGAATAACCTGGTACAAGAAGGTGGGAAAGAGAGCATGTGTGGGTGGCTGAAAGATAAGTTTGGTGTAAGCTGGCAGATCGTACCTCAAAAATTGATGATCCTGATGAACCAGGACGACAGGGAAAAAGCAAAGAAAGTTACCGATGCGCTAATGCAGATGCAAAAAATAGATATTGATAAATTAAGCGCTATCTCGGCAGCGTGAGGCGGCAAATTGGAAACCTTTAAACATATATATTATGAAAGACCTGAATTTCTCAATTGTCATAAGTGCCCCCGTTGAAAAAGTATGGGAAACGCTCTGGAATGACGATACCTACCGCAAGTGGACAGCTCCTTTTAATCCCGGGTCTTATATGGAAAGCGACTGGCAGGTGGGGGGTAAGACTTTGTTTTTGGATGCTGAGAGGAATGGCATGCTATCTACTATAAAAAGGCTCGAGCCCCCCGCACTTGTGGAATTTTCTCACTACGGAGAATTGAATAAAGGGGTAGAAGATACTACAAGCGAAAGGGTAAAAGCTTATGCCGGTGCTATTGAACGATATGAGTTGTTACCTGATGATAAAGGTACGCTGCTAAAAGTAAGGGTGCAAACTACTGACGAGTATGAGCAAATGATGAATGACGGGTTTACTAAGAGCTTGCAAGAGTTAAAACAGTTGGCCGAGCATACTGATAGTCCCGTAAATACAAAGCACGATTATAATTAACTTTTAAATATAAAAACTAATACTTTATGGCATTTAAATTAAATCCATACCTCAACTTTGATGGTAACGCAGAAGAAGCATTCAATTTCTATAAATCTGTTTTTGGTGGGGAATTTGCGGGTGGTATCATGAAAATGAGTAGTGCCCCCGGTACAGAAAATCTGCCTGATGATGAAAAAGAAAGGGTAATGCACGTATCATTACCACTGGATAACAACCAGACATTGATGGCTTCGGATATTGTTCCCTCTATGGGACATAAGCTAACACAGGGGAACAATGTGTATCTCTCTCTGCATCCCGATAATAAGGAAGAAGCTGATCAATTGTTTAACGCCCTGGCAGAAGGCGGTAAGGTGGAAATGCCTATGGAAGACCAGTTTTGGGGCGACTATTTCGGCTCACTGGTTGATAAATTTGGCATTGGCTGGATGGTTAACTATAACCCCAACTTTTAAGTATCCTGTTTATCAATCAGTAGCAATCTTATTCAACCAAAGCCTGCCGCATTGCTGTAGCAGGCTTTTTTGCTGGCATGTTTTTAGTTGCCATTTTAATAAAATACTCACCTATAAAACCTTTGTCATGTTTGATACTAAAGAAAAAGAACAGGTACTGGAGGCAAAAACACTTCAATTGGTAATTCCTCAGTACCGGATGCATACCCAGCTTTTTGACAACGTAATAGAGAATATCTCGGGTTTTGATGCTTTAAAAAGAGTAAATGATGTAACCAACCATTTTGTATGGATGGCCGGTAATATGGTCAATATACGTTACTGGCTGGCCAATATTCTGGGTGTAGAAGATAAAGATCCTAATGATGAATTGTTTAAAGACGCCAGGGCGTTAGATCCCAAAGCTAACTACCCTGAGTTGAGTGACCTTAAAGACCAATGGCATAAAGTGTCATCTCAATTGTACGACATGCTATATCGCGTAACAGATGAAGAGCTAGCTCAGCCTTATAATATAGGCATGGGCTTTGATTTTGTTGAAGAAAATAAGCTCAATATGGTAGGAATGTGTCTCGACCGGGAAAGCTATCTCCTCGGACAGATGGCATTAATGCGCAGGGCTTTGGGTTACGAAGGAATGAAGTATGATATGAACAAGGATATAAAATATTAAAAGAGTGTAGCATAACAAATACGGAATGGATAATATATTTCGGACAAATAGTAAAAAAACAAGAGGCATTTCGATCGAAATGCCTCTTGTTTTTTGTATCATTTACTTAAGACCAGGCTCCCCAGTCAACCGTTACTTCTATATCCGGATGAAGGCTTTTGGCTACAGGGCAGGTGTTACCTGTATTTTTTAGAATAGCGATTGTTTTCTCATCAATCGAAGCCAGGTTTTCAGGTATGTGAAATTTCAGATCAATACCACTTACACGGCGGGGTTCTGCAGCCATTTTTTTTAAAACTTCTACTCTTATATCATTAAGGTCAAAGTTCATGGTGCGTGCCTTAATACCCATTACAGTAACCATACAGGTGGCAAGGCTGGTTGCCATAAGGTCGGTTGGAGAAAATCTTTCACCTTTCCCGTTATTGTCAACCGGGGCATCTGTTTCGAAATTCGAGCCGCTCTTTAAGTGTGTACAGGTGGTGCGCAGGTCACCATTATAAATTACTTCCGATGTCATTTGTGAATTTTTGATAAAGATAGGGCTTTCGTATTTTTTTGAGGCCGGCGACGCTGCCAAGAGCGATGACGGGTAAGTTTAATATGTTGCCGCTCCGCACTCAATCGATGTTAGGGCGATGTGTTAGTTTACCTGTTACAATGAGTTGGTACATCTGCCCGGCGTTGCTATATAGATTTGATCCAGCTCAATACATAAGCGGCTACTTCTTCCCATCCTGCTTCACCGGCAATAAAATGGCTCCGGCCTTCAAAGTGTTTGTAGTTTACCCGGCTGTTGGGATCTTTATATTGTGCTGCAATTTTTTTAGTAAAGGAAGAAGCAAAGATCGTGTCGTTGCCACCGCCGATAAACAACAAAGGTACATGGGGTTTCGAAAAATCTACTTTGGCAAATGAACTTAATAAAGTGTCCCTGGCTATTTTGCGGCTTTCAGGAGTGGCTATGGTCTCATATAATCGATCACTTTCGGCTTTGGTGTAATTATTGAAAAAGTGACGATGATACCAATCTTTACTACCCATAAAGACGCTATTGCCTTTAAAAAGATTCACAACAGGCCATACAGCTTTTACCGTAGCCCATGGCGCTACAACATTTTTG
The DNA here is from genome assembly GCF_050309965.1 of Paraniabella aurantiaca. Classification (NCBI taxonomy): domain Bacteria; kingdom Pseudomonadati; phylum Bacteroidota; class Chitinophagia; order Chitinophagales; family Chitinophagaceae; genus Paraniabella; species Paraniabella aurantiaca. The sequence goes on from NZ_JBLOSY010000002.1 coordinate 1,651,431, forward strand.
GGAGGTGCACCATCTATACTGATACCGGCTATCGCTTTATTCATTTCTACCAATTTTTGCACTACCAGGCCGGCTAACGAGTGACCGATAACAATAGGTTTCTCTGGTAACCTGTCGATTAAGTTAACGATGTTGTCTACTACATCTTTGAAGCCGGTTTGCACCAATTGCGGATGAATGTTATTTCTTAAGTCAGCAGGGATGCCTTCATGACCCGGATTGGCGGGTGTATGTACTGTATAGCCTTGTGCTTCAAAATAGGTTTTCCAATCGGCCCAGCTAGTGTTGTTTACAAATAAACCATGGATCAGTACAATGTGCTTTGTGTTCATAACTTTAATTTTAGTTTTTTTGAATGATTTGATAACACAAAGCTCGCTTGCTAAAATCCCAAAAACTTTAACCAAGGTTAAAATCGTATTATTTGCCTAAAATTCTTTTTCGGATACGGCTCAGCGAGGGACCCTGTATACCCAGGTAGGAGGAAATATGATACAGTGGAATATTATTGAAAATATCGGGGTGGTTTTTAATGAGGTCGAGATATCGTTGTTCGGGTGATTTAAAAAGAAAGCTTTCCGTGCGTTCCATGGAGATATTGAAAGCTTCCTGGGCCAGCAACCTGCCAAATCTTTCCCATGCATGCGACTGTTGGTAGAGCTTCTGTAAATCTAAAAAATGAATACATAATACTTCGGCCTCTGTCATCGCTTGTGTATGATAGTCGCAGGGGATTTGTTGTATAAAGCTTTTAAATGAAACCACGAATTGGTTTCCCGAGTACAGGAATACGTTTTTATCCTCACCTGTTTTTTCATCAATTACATAAGAGCGAAAAACGCCCTGCTTCACAAAGCCAAGGTATTTACAAACCGACCGGTGCTCATTATAAAAATCCCATTTCTTAAATGTTTCATTTTTCCAGTAGGGAATTGATTTTTCAAATTCTTCTCCTGTTAAACCAGCGAACTGTTTGAAGGCGAATGCCAGTAATTCAAAATCTGTCATAGCAAAAAGTTTGGATGAGGGCGTTTTGTAAAGCTAAGCTGCTTTTTGTTAGAATGCAATGCTAGCTGCTGGTTTTTTATAACTTGATTTGTAAAAGAGCGAAAAATTAATAGGACAGGAGTTTTAGCCTCTTGCCTGGCAAGGCCTGTAGCGAATTGTAAATGGTTTTGTGATCTTCTGACAGGAAAGATAAATTTGCTCCGGTGGTATAATATATCCGGAAAGAGTGTTAACGAATTCTATTGGGGAACAACCGGCGCAAATTTCCAGTAAAGATCTGCTTGAGTAGATATGCCAGCGGGTTAAATTGTTATTAAATGATCTTCTTATACAAATTTCGATATCTGATTTATACATTGGTGGTTCTGGCATTAGTGTTTTCCATTGTTCTTTTTGGCACGATACGCTCATCATCAGAAACTACCTATGAATTTGAGAAAAGGGCGAAATCTTTAAATGGTGTTTTTGCCACCGATCAGGGCAAAGTTTATGCAATGGTGCCCAGCAACGGCTACTACGAATTAGAACATGCCCGGGCCGAAGCTTTTAAGGTACTACCTGATAACTTTGGAGATGCGCATATAGGTTATGATGACAGGCATGTGTATGCTGGTAATCTTATTGTGAAAGACATTAATCCTGCAGGTATTCGCGCACTGGGCAATAATTACTACACTGATGGTACTGGCAGCTTTTATTGCAACAGGCATTCTGAGCGTAATAGAGAGCTGGGGATTTTAAAAGAAGTAATCCAATTAATAGGATATAACTGGGGGCTGACCGGTAAGCCTCAAACCTATTGGTACAAATATGTGCCACTACCGCGAGATGGGGGCACCTATGAATCCAGGCTTAGCTACGCTATGGCTGTGAATGAAAAGCAGGTTTATTTTAAGGGAGCAGTATTGCCTGACGCCAACCCGCTCAACATGCAGCCGATTTTTGAGCGAAGGCATGGCCAGAGAGAACGCGAAAGCCTGGAGTACTTTACTGACGGTAAACATGTCTATTATGAAAGCCAACTGTTGCCTTTATCTTACAATGAAACCTTGTACCAGCCGCTTATTGAGGGTGATGTGCCTTCAAGAAATGCATACCTGGTAGATGAAAAGAACGGAATGGTATATGCAGACGGTCTTGCCTTTGATCAAGATAAAGCGCCCTACCGGATATTAACGGCACAATTGAAACATGCGAACCAGGTGTTGTTTGCAGCGAAGGATGGAATTTACTTTTATGATGCTGAGGCTAAGAAAGTCAGGCGTGCCGGTTCCAATCCATTTAAAGATACTTTTGAAGAAATAGCGCCCGATGTATTCAAAAGCGGCAATAAAATCTATTACCTGCGGGAGACTGAGCATTGGGGACATAAAACCGGCCTGCAGAGTCGGGGTACACACTTGCTGGAATTGGAAGGAGTGGAAGCGTCTGCACTGTATCCCATTGGTGATACGTCAAGTCGGTACAACAATGTATGGCAATTCGGAAACCGCTATTTTTATTTTGATGGACCAGGTAGCTCAAACGGGATGTCGGACGCTGTGTATGAAATAAAAGATCCGGCTTTGGCGCAAAAAATTACGCAATCCAAAAATTGGCGGACGGATGATATCCTGGCGCTACACCGGTCCGGACAAATTGTAGCCACAACCGGCAACCAGTTGCTCACCGCTACTACCGGGTATAAAAACAACGACCGGGCATTGGCTTACTGGGTCGTTGGGACTGGTATTGTCCTGGCTTTGTTGTTGATGTACCTATTAAGAAATAAGACCATGCCGCCATTTGTGATTAAAAATGGCTGGTTGATTGTTAACAACCTGTCCTTTAAGCGATACCTTGTAACAGATATTGATAAAGTTATTTTTCGAATCGTAAAGTCCAATCCCCGGGCAGCAGGCTTTAGTGGCAGAATGCAGGTGGTTAAACGTAACGGGAGGACCAGTCGTAATTATTTATTTGCAACCAAAATTACCTTATCGCCTGAAACGGAGGCTAATCTTAAACTGTACATAGAAAAGTTACAGGCGCAGCTAAGCGCACAGGGAGTTAAGAGCGAATTGGCTGTACGATAATAAATGCTGCCTTGTTTCGGTTGCAGCAAAGCGAAAAGAGGAATCTCCTCAATTAAGTGATTCCTCTTTTATCGAATAGTTATAGGTCCGGTATCTGCATCCCGTCACCAACTTTTTTAAAAACGAATATCTGTATAACTAGAAAGCAGCAGCATATTCTTTGGCAAAGTCTTCCAGTTTGATAGTACCGGTTACCGGCGCTCCTGTTTGTATGAAATCCTGCTGAATAGCTCCATTTCTTATAGCTGCTCCCATGGAAGTGTACAAGCCGGCTATTTCTTCAGGAACTCCGGCCTGCACTATACCTTGTAACGCTTCTTCATCGGTAAAAGCCACCCAAGGCAGTTCCGGTTTGCCAATTGCTGCTCCAAATGTAGAAGCCAAATCTGCTGCAGGGCGATAGTCGCTTACAATATAGCGTACTTTGTTACCTGTGGCTGTTTGCTGCAGCTCTTCAGCCGTCGCTGCTGCAATATCTGCCGGGTGCACCAGGGGTATCAAAGCAGTTGCCGGGAAATTAGAACCTATGATGCCGGCATTTTTGATCAATGGTATATCATTGTAATAGTTCGTATAAAAATAACCCGCGCGCAGGAAGGTTACAGAAACGTCTTCGAGTTGGCTATAGATCTGCTCAATATGGTACAGGCCTTCAATAGGGCCCGTGCCACCAGGCACATCAGCTCCAATACTACTTAGCATTACTACTTTTCTAACGCCGGAAGCAGTAATAGCTGCTGCAAATGCTTTACCTGCGTTAGTGGTGTTTTCAATGATATGACTGCCGCCCAGGTTAGGAGGCGTCATGGCAAAAATGGCGTCTGCTCCTGAAAAAGCTGCAGTAAGAAAATTGCTATCGCTCACCAAACCTATGGCGGCCTTGGCGCCTAATGCTTCAATATCAGCTTTACGTTCAATATTGCTGCTAATAGCGGTTACTTCATGTCCGGCACCGGTAAGTATGGGAATTAAGTTTTTACCGATATTTCCTAAAGATCCTGTTACTGTAATTTTCATCTGTCTATTTTTTTAGAATTAATTTTTTTGTTTGACAGGACAAAGGTAGTTTTGTACTTACTTTTATACAAGTACTTACCCTAAAGTATGTATCATGACAGCAGTAAAGAAAACATCTACTATACAGGAGAATAAACAGATCGCACTGGATCTTTGCCCCGTAACCTATGTTATGGAAAAGATTGGAGGTTACTGGAAGCCCATCATCCTTTACCATCTATCCAAACAGTCTAAACGATACAGCGAGGTGAAGCGGGCTATCCCTGCTATTACCGAGAAGGTATTGATACAGCACCTGAAGCAGCTGGAAGAAGACGGACTGGTAATCAGGGAATCGAAGCCGGTGGTGCCGCCTTTTGTTACTTACAGCCTGAGTACTTCGGGCAAGGGATTAATACCTGTGATCAATGCCATGGCCAAGTGGGCCATTAAGGAAAGGCAGGGCGCGTTTATATAGTGATGGTGATCATTTACAGAACTATTCTAATAATATAAAAGCTAAAATTCATCCAATGGATCATTCAGTACAAAATAATCCACTTTTTACAAGCATCAGGCAACTGATTGAGGATAGTAAACAGCAAGTGGCTGTGGCCGTAAATGCTACAATGAGTATGCTGTATTGGAAAATTGGCACCGCTATAAACAAAGAATTGAAGAAGTTTGAGGGCGAAAAAAATTATGGTAAGCAAATTGTCGCTACACTTTGGCGACACTTACAAAGTGAATATGGAACGTCATTTTCGGAGAAAAATCTAAGAAGGATGATGCAATTTGCAGACGTTTTTCCTGATGAAAAGATTGTCGTATCACTGATACGACAATTGAGTTGGACACATATCATTGTAATTATTCCTATTGAAAATCCATTGAAACGAGAGTTTTATATAGAAATGTGCAGGTTGGAAAAATGGAGTGTAAGGACATTCAGAGAACGCATTCAATCTATGTTATATGAACGAACAGCCATAAGTAAAAAGCCCGAAAAGACTATAGAATATGATTTAGAGCTATTGAAATCTTAGCAGCAGCTCTCGCATGATCTGGTTTTCCGAGATCCTTACATCCTCGATTTCTTAGGATTAAATGATATGTATTCAGAAAAAGATCTGGAAACCTCTATCATTGTTGAATTACAACGCTTTATTATTGAATTGGGAAGCGATTTTGCTTTTATGAGCCGGCAAAAGCGAATCACTATAGACAACCGGGACTATTATATTGATCTGTTATTCTATCACCGGAGGCTAAAATGCCTGGTAGCTATCGATCTTAAATTAGGCGAATTTGAAGCCGGTTTTAAAGGCCAAATGGAGTTGTATCTGCGCTATCTTCAAAAAAATGAACAAATAGAAGGGGAGAACAATCCAATTGGATTAATCCTTTGCACAGGTAAAAATGAAGAGCACATCGAATTAATGCAATTAGAGCAAGCTAATATAAAAGTAGCGGAATACTTAACCTTGTTACCGTCACCTGAAATATTGAAAGAGAAATTACATAGGGCGGTAGCCATTGCAACCTCTAAAAAAGATGATCAGGATCGATGATGTTCGGCAAGACGCCTGACAAAGATGACATTACACTAACAGATACAATTTCGCCGTATTAAGTTTAAGAGTGTCAGAGTGAATTCTCCCGTATGAAAAAAGCGTGATAAAGTTAATCATCACGCTTTTTGGGGAAATCGATAAATTACTTAGTGGGCTTTGCCGACATATAAAACACCAGCTCTCCGCCTTCTATTAGCTTACTATGATCAATAGTTGTTCCTTTTACAGGAACACCATTAAAAGTAACTTTGGATACATATACGTTTTTGTCCGATTGGTTCCGGGCATCTACCGTTAGTGTATTGCCATTCTCCAAACGGATCACCGCTTTTCTCACAGCCGGGCTTCCCAGCTGGTAGGTTTCGCTACCGGGGGCAAAAGGGTAGAAGCCTAATGCGGTAAAGATATACCAGGCACTCATTTGCCCGCAGTCATCATTACCACCTAAACCATCAATAGCAGCCTTGTATTGCTTTTTGAGGATCATGCGTACGCGTTCCTGTGTTTTCCAGGGCTGACTGGTAAAATTGTACAGATAGGCCACATGGTGCGAAGGCTCATTGCCATGTACATAATTACCAATGATCCCTTCCCTGGTGATATCTTCTGTATGTGCAAAAAACTCGTCCGGTAAATGCATAGTAAACAATGAATCTAAATGTGGAAGGAACTTTTTATCGCCACCCATTGCGTCGATCATACCTTTGGGATCATGAGGCACAAATAGGCTGAAGTTCCAGGCATTGCCTTCGATAAAACCCTGGCCATGGGTAGAAAGTATATCAAATTCTTTTTTAAAGCTGCCGTTACTGAACTTAGGTCGCATATAGCCAATGGAGGCATCATACACATTTTTCCAGTTTTGTGATCTTTTGATAAAGGTTTCATACACATCATTCCTGCCCAGCTTTTGAGCCGCCATAGCAATGCTCCAGTCGTCAAATGCGTATTCGAGGGTGGTAGAAACAGAGTTGCCGCGTTTATCATCAGGTATGTAGCCGAGGCGGATATAATCTTCCAGTCCATCGTAATATTTTACGTTGGCTGTAGCAATACAGGCATCCAGTGCTTTATTATAATCAAACCCTTTGACACCTTTAACTATGGCGTCAGCTATTACCGGTACGGCATGATAACCACTCATACACCAGTTTTCATTGGCATAATGACTCCATACCGGTAACATTTTATGCGCACTTTGCTGCTGGTGCGCCAGCATGCTTTGTATCATATCGCTGTTACGTTGGGGTTGTACCAGGTTGAAGAACGGATGAAGTGTTCTGTATGTATCCCAAAGCGAAAATGTGGTATAATTGGTGAAGTTATTGGTGGTATGAACGTTCTGGTCTAATCCTTTATATTGGCCATTGAGATCACTATAAACAGTAGGGCCGAGGAAAGTATGATACATTGCCGTGTAAAAATTGGTCATATCATCTTTATTCAAGGTCTCAACCTGTATCTTACTCAGCTCCTGGTTCCATTGCTGCTGGCCTTTTGCTTTAATGGCCGCAAAGTCCCATGAAGGCGTTTCGGTACGAAGATTTTCCAACGCGTTCACCGTACTAACAGGGGATAACGCAAATTTTATGTTTATTTTTTCATCCTGCTCAGTTTTAAAATTAAAATAGGCCCGAAGGTTTTGACCGATCATTTCAGGGAAATTCTGGGTTACATTAAACCGGCGCCAGAAGCCCTGGTATACCTGTTTCTTAAATTGAGCATACCCATAGCTTTGAATAGGCTTTGAGAAGGTCATGGCGAAATACACGATACGTGTTTTAGCCCATCCGTGAGTTTGCTTATAACCAGTAATTAATGTATCGTTCTCCACCCTTACAAAAGTCCAGGTGTTTTTATCATCATAATTATAAATGCCGTGCATCAGATCCAGGATGATATGTGCATCGTCTGACTTGGGAAAAGTATACTGGTGAACGCCGACACGGGTGGTGGTGGTCATTTCGGCCAGGATATTATGATCGTCGAGTTTTACCTTGTAATAGTTAGGTTCGGCTACTTCGTTGCTATGGCTAAACCGGCTCCTGTAGCCCGTTTCAGGCTTGTCTGCTGTTCCAGGATTTAACTGCAATGTGCCGGTAGTAGGCATGATCAGGAAATCGCCCAGGTCAGAATGGCCTGTTCCGCTAAAATGGGTATGGCTGAATCCTACGATGGTCGGATCATCATACTGATATCCCGCGCAATAACGATAAGCGGTGCCGGTGTACTTGCCATCAGGACCCGCATACGGAATAGTATCTGTATCGGGACTCAACTGTACGGCGCCAAAAGGAACCGTAGCTCCCGGATAGGTATGCCCCATTTTTGCGGTGCCAATCAGTGGGTTTACATATTGGATCAGGTTACTGTTTTGTGCCTGCAATACACCCCCTATTAAAAGACAGGCGGTTGAAAATTTGAATGCTTTGTAACTCATTGTTATTTATTTCGGAAATACTTATTTATAATTATTGAAGATATCACAGATATGTTTCCTTGAAAGATAAAAGTATTTCCCTACAATGTTCTCTTTTTGATATTTAAATGGCTGGATTTTTTTTGTAAAGATCCCAAAGCTCGTCCACCGTTTTGCCGGTTTCTTTCGCCCAGAAATCCTGGGTATATGTTTTGGTCCGCATCGCATGGTCCAGTTTCTGTACCATTTTTTTACTATAGTTTTTTTCAATCCATACAAAGAACCTCGCGGTTACCCTGTAGGCATTGGTGTAATGATGCTTATCTGTCAATGCCGGCAGGCTCCAGTTGGACGCAGGATTGTTCACGCCCAGCTTGTAACGAACATAGTCTGCAACGCCTTCTGTAACCCAGCCTGGACCAGCTCCACCCGGGTATCCCTGTACTATATGCATTGCTTCATGTGTTACCACATCCAGGTCCTCCGGGTTTTTAATCATCCATTCAGGATTTACTTTAATCACACCACCTGAAGCTGCAGCTACAGCAGTATATTCAGGATCTATTACAAATGTAACCAGCTTCCGGGTGTTCTTGTTGTAAAGCTTTGCTTCCTGCGGATATACTTTAAAAAACGTTTCAATCATACGATCGCCTGTTTTTGGATCGAACTTCCCGGATTTATTAATAAAAACGATGGTGAATTTTTTTCTTTTGATTGTGTCATTACTGATAGCACCGGCTACATCAACATCTTCCCAGCTTCTTTTTTGAGCCTGAACATTGTTGCTAGCGGCTATCATAGCTATGAAGCTTATGCCTGCGATTATTTTTTTCATCTGTTGTAGTGTTTTGTGTATGATTGTACCAACAGCCTGGATTGGGCTGCCGGTATTTATTATTGTTTGGATGGTATGATTATTTTGATTGAGGATCTGTTGATAAAGAGTAAGGGAAATCGGCATCTTTAGTTCCCTTAGTTTTATTAGGCGTACTGCTCATGGAAAAGTCCAGTTTAGCACCTTTCTGCAGATCAAAATGGCTGATCCAGTTTTTTGTATAGTTAGTGCCGTTGAACTTCAACGAATTTACATAACGATTATTCCTGTTATTGTTGTTAGACGTTATCACCACCTGCTTACCATTTTCCAGGGTAACTGTGACTTTGTCGAATAATGGAGCGCCCAAAACATATTGATCGGTAGCAGGGCATACCGGGTAAAAGCCCATAGCCGAAAATACGTACCAGGCAGAGGTTTGGCCGTTGTCTTCATCACCGCAATAGCCATCAGGAGTAGAGAAATACAGTTTATCCATTACCTCGCGGCTCCAGTATTGTGTTTTCCATGGTTCGCCGGCGTAATTATATAAATAGATCATATGCTGAATGGGTTGATTGCCATGAGCATATTGCCCCATATTCATGATCTGCATTTCCCTGATCTCATGTATAACGCCGCCATAATAAGAATCGTCGAAAGTAGGCGGCATAATGAATACGGAATCTAACATGGTAATGAAGTCTTTTTTGCCACCCATCAATTGCATCAACCCATTAATGTCGTGGAAAACGCTCCAGGAGTAATGCCAGCTGTTGCCCTCAGTAAATGCATCACCCCATTTTTGAGGATTGAAGGGTTTTTGAAACTGGCCGTCTTTATTTTTGCCACGCATTAGTTTGTGCTCTGGGTCAAACAGGTTTTTGTAGTTGAGGCTACGTTTTTTATACAGCTCTATTTCTTCTTTAGGACGGTTGAGCGCCTTTGCCAGCTGATAGATAGAGAAATCATCATAAGCATATTCTAAGGTACGGGCTGCATTTTCATTAATGCCTACATCGTAGGGCACATAACCCAGTTCGTTATAATATTGAACACCTTTTCTTCCTACAGCAGTTATCGGGCCTTCATTGTTAGCGCCATGCTGTAAGGCTTTGTAAAGGGTTTGTATATTGTAACCTCGACCGCCTTTTATATATGCGTCGGAAACAACTGAGGCGGAGTTATTGCCAATCATAATATCGGCATAACCGGGGCTGCTCCATTCGGGCAGGAAGCCACCTTCTTTATAATCGTTGATCAGGCCCTCCTGCATTTCTTTATTGATAGAAGGAAAGGCGAAGTTTAGGAAGGGGTAGAGTGCACGAAATGTGTCCCAGAAACCGGTACCGGCAAACATATAACCGGGTAATACTTCACCAGTGTAAGGACTGTAATGCATTATTTTTCCTTTGGCATCAATTTCATATAGTTTGTTGGGGAAGAACACCATCCTGTATAAGCAGGAGTAGAAAGTGCGTAACTGATCAGTATTCTTGCTTTCAGCTTTAATAGTGCCCAGTGTTTTGTTCCATGTACTGCGACCTGCTGCTGCAACCTGGTCGAAGTTCCTGTTGCCAATTTCTTTCAGGTTGATTTCAGCCTGTTCCTGGCTGATAAAAGATGATGCTACTTTGGCCTGTATTTTTTCGCCTCTTTTAGAAACGGAAAAGCCAACGATGGCACCGCTGTTTTTTTGTTCCAGCAATTTTAAGGCTCCTCTTGTAATGTCTTTGTCCACCCATGTTCCTGTGCTGGTAAAGGGCCGGTCGAACTGGATTATAAAATAGTTTTTAAAGTTCTTCAATTTACCCCGTGCATATTTGGTGGTATAACCAATGATTTTATTTTGCGAGGGAATGATTTCTACATAAGACTCCTTGTCAAAGGCATCAATTACTACAAAAGCACTGTCTGTTTTAGGGAAAGTGAAGCGGAAGTAAGCGGCTCTTTCGGTAGGCGTAATTTCAGTAGTTACATCATGATCTGCCAGGTAAACGCTATAGTAGTACGGCTTCGCAATTTCTGCCTTATGCGAAAACCAGCTGGCTCTTCCATCCTGGTCTGCCACAGCTTTGCCGGTAACAGGCATTATGGAAAACATACCATAATCGTTCATCCATGGAGAAGGCTGATGGGTTTGTTTAAATCCTCTTATTTTATCAGAGGCATAAGTGTATTGCCAGCCGTTACCATTAGTGCCGGTTTGAGGTGTCCATAAATTCATACCCCAGGGTAAACCGATGGCGGGATAAGTATTACCGTTAGAAAGGCTTCCTTTTGAATCAGTACCCATTAATGGATTAACGTAGTCGACCAGTTCTGTTGGATAACTATTGCTCTGTGCCAGCGCGTATAGCGAAAACATACAGGATATAAGAGGAAGCAGGATTTTTTTCATTTTATTTTGATTTCTTGGGAACTAAATTTTTTCATTATAAATGCCAACTTCAGCAATAGACACTTGTTGGCGCGCATTCAGGATATGTATCCTGATCTTCGAACCTTTTACCGGAGGGAAACGATGTACTTTAACGTTTTTAGTGATATTGCCGTTTACTACCGTTGTCCAGCTACCGTTTGAAAAGTACTCAATACGATATTGACTGATGTTGGAATGCGATTCTGTAATAGATATGGAATTGAAAGATGTGATATTTTTCAGATCGATTTCGTACCAGGGATTTTTTACTGTAGGATTAGATACCCATGATGTGGTATAACGGTCATCGTTGGCAAAATCCATTATGTTCATGTCATCGCTCCAGCTGGAATTGCTGGGTTTTCTCGTAGCCAGGTTATGCGAAATAATAGGCGCATCTAATGTGGGCAGGGTAGCAACAGCACCTTTATTGCTCCATAACTGGCCTACTTCTTTCAAAGACGCCAAAGCATTGGCATCTATCAATCCGTCCTTATTGGGAGCTACATTTAAGATAAAATTACAGTTGGCATTATTAAGTGGAATAATTAAATCGTTCACCAGTTTTGAAGGTTCTTTTACTGGTGTGGTGGGGAAATCGTCTTTCCAGAACCAGGAAGAATTAACAGGCAGACAAGCTAATGCAGGCATCCTGTTTTTATCTTCCTGTACTTTTTGCCCGGCGCCCATTTCGTAGGTTTTGATATCCGTATAAAACATTCCTTCAGCCGGATACTTGGCTCCGTTAAGATCCATTACCAGGCAATCGGGTTGTAGCTTTTTTATAAGCAGGTATACCTCTTCAAACGGTATATCGTCATAACTGATTCTTGACCACGGCGCATCCCACCCATCAATAATCAATGCTTCGATTTTACCGTACCTGGTCAATAACTCGGTGACCTGGTCTTTAACCATTTTAATATGAGTGGGTGTGATAGAATTAGGCCTTAGCTGATGATGGGTATCTAAAATAGAGTAGTATAGCATCACTTTTAATCCTGCTTTCCTGAATGCTTCAGTAAATTCTTTTACTACATCCCGCTTTAGCGGGCTGTTCATTACATTATAAGGGGTAGTCTTGGTATCCCATATACTAAAGCCGCTATGGTGTTTGGTGGTAAGACAACCATAGCTCATATTGGCGCTTTTTGCTGCCTGAGCCCACTGGTTACAGTCGAGTTTTGCTGGATTGAACAGGGAAGGAGAGGCCTCCGGGTCGGCCCAATCCTGGTTCATGTAAGTAGGAATATTGAAATGTATAAACATTCCAAATCTTAAATCAACAAAAGCCTGCTGCAAAGACGGTAATTTGGCATTAATAACTTTTAATTGGGCCGATGCGGTCTGTACAGTTTGTAAAATAATGCAGGCGACCACTAGTAAAGTGGATATATTTTTTTTTAAGCTGGTCATTACAAAATATGTTTAATCATACTGTTTGGTTGCTGTCAATTATTGTTGCTGGCAATATCCGCATTCGTTGTGCTATTAGAAATGAGTAACCGTATCTATCAATAGCTAAAAATATAAATAGTTCTCCGGTTTTGTACCTAATAAATTTTGAACCAATTGTTAATGCACATTTAATGGTTTATTTCTTCAATAAGATCCATTCACTTAACTGCATGTCAGCATCACCTGCGGTTTCTATAATACGCAGCCGGTAATATTTATAGGCTACGGTATTAATAAAATCAAAGATTTTGATTTCGTTACGGTAGGTAAATAGCTGGTTGGTTTTGCGGTCCAATACCGTCCAGTTCAATTTGTTCTGTGAGCCTTCTAATACCCATGTTTTGGGATCTCTGGCCGGCGCATCATTTCCTGAAGTAAGTATATAGGCATTTGATACCACAGGATCGGTGGGTATTTGCAAGGCAAAGAACCCGGGCTTAAAGCCTTTTATTAAAAATTTACTGTTGTTATCCAGGTCCGTCAGCTTAGACGAACCTTCCGTGCCGTTGGGTCCGTTTTCGTTTTCTTTACTGACTTCCAATAAGGCTTGTTTTGAAATAATAGTACCATATGTTAAGTCGGCTTTATAGGTAACTCCGCTGAAATCTTTTTTTGCTCTTTCAAATTGGGGCCACCAATCCGCCCCCGATCTGTCTTTGTTTCCAAAAGCCATTTGCGCACGAATGGAGAGATCAACACCCGAAGCGCCACTCCAAAAATGAACAAATTCACCCATAGTCATTCTTCTTGCATAGGTTGATATGCCATTGGCTCCTGATCTTTTGGGGAAATGTGCAGCCAGCAGTTCAAAAAAACGGTTTAAAACTTTCACTTTACCATATTGTTCGTAAATAGGAAAAAACCAATTTCTGAACCAGGAGGTATTGGACCGGGGATAAGCGTCTGTTTTTTCCATACACTCATCAAATACTCTTTTTTGAATGTCTGTTCTTCCCAGGTAATTGTAAATATCGTACACGTAAATTTCAGCCCATTTGCTATCTCCCCAGATATCGAATGCCGGCGATTCTCTTATGCCTTTTGATGCGCCCTCCACAATATGTGAGATCTCGTGTATGGTAGCACTTAGTTCCCAGTCTGTCTGGTTCGTCCAGGCATTAGCTCCTGCACCCAGGTCAATGACATTCCGGAAATCATGTCGTGATGCCAGGTAGGTGCCCGGGTGTCCGCCACCGTATTTGTTGGTATGAAAGATAGCGAATAAACGGTTGGTAGTGTCACTGTTTCCAAAGCTGCCATATTCTTTTTTGGTATAGGCCCATGCGCTATCTACCAGGCCAAAGAGCCAGCTGGTTTTTTCACGGCTCACATCATCATCAAAATAAACGGCTACGTTATTATTAAAGTGTACCCTTTTTATCAGTTGCCGGTGATCGAACCAATGTTCCTGCCAGTTATAGGGAGGATAAAAGGATGAGTCTTTAGAAGGTTTGGATAAGGTAGAGGGTTGGGCATTCACTACATTTTTTTGGCAGGCCAAGGTGAAACTCCAAATTGTAAGTATTAATACGCGAAGCAAGTTGTGTAATTTGTTTTTCATTGCCGGAGAAATAAAGAAATAGCCGATGTTCTGACGCGCATTACACCGGCTATATTAAAGTGTTAAAGATAATTGTTGTATGTTATTTGAACGTAATTAACCTCCATTCGGCCAATTGAAACAGGCCTCCTATTGCATTTGCTCTTAATGCAGAAATGGAGAGGCGATAGTATTTATAAGCTGTCTCATTAGGAAACTCAAAGAATTCCGTTTGGCCTCTGGCTGCAAACATAAAACCGGTTCTTGTATCCAAAACAGTCCAGCTGTTTCCGTCATTCGAACCCTGTATCTGCCAGTCTTTTGGATCTCTTTCAGACGCATCGCCACCCGAAGTTAACCTGTAACCGCCAACTACTTTTGCATCTACAAATGTCAGCTGAGCCCAGAATCCGGCGGGGAATGTATGAAGTAGAAACTTGCTGGCGGCGTTATTATCCACCAGTTTGGGAGAAGCTTCATTAGCACCCGATCCATCTCTGTGTTCCTGGGAAACCGTCAGTTTGGCCAGATCAGTAATATCTGTTTCTTTACGAACGATATTCTCTAATCTGAAATAAGTCGTCTGTAAATTAGAAGAGACTTTAGCGCCGGCCGGGGCTTCCAGCCTGATTGGTAGCATATACTTAAGGCCTCTGCTCAATTTATTAGAAAGAATAGAAATAGTCAATGGGACAGAAGTTGTTTTGCCCGCTTTAATCAGTGTATTGAGGCTTGATATAGTATAAGCGTCTTCAGGAAAGGGCAGATAACTAGTTCCATTGGCCTGGTTGAAAGCTGCAATAAGATTCTTTTGTACCGTAAATGAAACCGGGATATCGCTATCGGGAAATCCCAAGCCGCTATAAGCTGCACCAAACGCGATGGTTTGAGCGGTGTCGGCGAGGAAAAGATTAAATTTTGCTTTCTCCTCGGTAGCTGTTGCCATATATAAAGTGCCTTCGCTGTCAATTTTAATTTCATCCGGCTTATTACAGGCACTTAACAATGTGCCGGCGATAAGGATAGCGAGGCTTAGTTTTTTTATATTCATTTTCATTGCTTCGAATTTTTAAAAATTGAGAAATCTACCATCCTGTGTTTTGTACCAATAGTTCGTTCTTCAGTACTTCGTTATTAGGAATGGGCCATAGATAATCTCTTGGTAAAAACTTCCTTACTTCCAGCAGGGTTCTGGTGTAAAATGCATCACCGCTTGCTTGCAGGTTCATCCCGTAAAACTCGCCTGAATTGGTTTGTTCGGCTATTTTCCAACGACGGGTATCAAAATACCGTACACTTTCAAATGCCAATTCAATTCTTCTTTCTTTACGGATGGCTTCGCGTACGGCCGCCTGCCCTGTAGGCGCCTCTAATTCAGCACTTCCGTATTCTGGTATGCCTGCTCTTTTCCTGATCAGGTTTACATATTTAAGGATATCGGCGTTGCCAGGCTCTGATTCGTTCAATGCTTCGGCATAATTCAAGTAAATATTAGCCAGGCGTAGTAATAATGCACCACGGTTATTTCCATTACCTACTGTGTTTTTACGAACAATATATCCTGTGGGGGTTACATCAGAAAGGCTTTGCACACGGCCCGAATTGCCGTTATATTCCATAATGGTAATAACCTGTGTACTGCTACCTTGCTGAAACAGCCAGTAGCTTCTATTGTAGGTTACACCCACATAGAAACGAGGTTCGCGCCCTACCCACTGGTTAAAAGTGTTTCTGGCCTGTACATCAAATGGCGCCTGGAAACTTGAGAAGCCTGCTGAGACATAACCTGAATTGGGGTCGGTAATCGATCGGCCGTTGGCGGTAAAATAAGCATCCACCATTGTTTGGGTTACCCCGTTGGCGCCACCACCCTGGGTAGCTCCTATGAAACCCACATGTTTAGGGGTGCGGTCGTACTCCATGTTGTTGGGAGACATAGAGCGTGCGAAAATCCATTCAGGATTCCAGTCCTGGGTTACCGCATTTCTGGTAGAGAGATAAGCCTGCATAAAGGCATTGGCGTTGGGTTGAACGAAAAGGTCATACACGGTAGGTACGAATTCATTGATAAATTCTCTATGTGCATCAGCCGCTATTTTCCATTTGTTGGCATCATTGCTTTGACTGATCAATTGTTTACCATCTGCATTTTTCAAAGAAGCGTATTGAGTATTGCCATTAAACAAAGGGCTTGCTGCCAGTAATAAAGTTTCAGCTTTATAGGCCTTCACAATTCCTTTGGTCATTCGTCCCGATTCTCTTGCATCTGTAGGTTTTACAGGTAAATCTGTGTATGCCTTATCAAATTCTGAAACAATAAAGTTTACACATTCATCAAAGCTGTTACGGGGTAGCTTTAATGTGCTTAAATCTGCTTCAAAGTCAAGTAATTGATCGCCGAGGATAATTACCGGACCATATATCCTTATTAATTGAAAGTAGTAATAGGCTCTCAACGCTCTTGCCTCAGCAATATAGCGGGTAATAATAACCGCATCTATTTCTGCAGGATCTGTTTTTTGCGCATTTTGCATAAAATAGGTGGCGTTTCTGATAGCCCGGTAATATTCTCTCCAATAATGAGCTACCTGGCCATTGGTGTTGGCCCATACGCTCGAGTTCATATTATTGGCATAGTTAAAATCCCAGGTGTATTTTGCTTCATCAGAGGCGGCTATCCACGGACCGGAATTGGTGGTATTTACAAATCGCTGCTGATGTTCGTTAGGAAGGGCCGCATAGATATTCGCTAAAAAGTTCTCTGTTCGGCTTTTTGATTTCCATATCTCCTCTGCAGTTAAAATATTATCAGGGATCTGGTCGAGGTATTTACTACAGGAGATGGTAGTAAACAGTACTGATACCACCAGGGTGTATATAAGTGACTTTTTCATTATTATCATTTTAAACCAAATAATGGTTAAGAAAAATTATTAGAAGTTGGCCTGTATACCTAATGATACAGTTCTGATAT
Source organism: Paraniabella aurantiaca (assembly GCF_050309965.1). Lineage (NCBI taxonomy): Bacteria > Pseudomonadati > Bacteroidota > Chitinophagia > Chitinophagales > Chitinophagaceae > Paraniabella > Paraniabella aurantiaca. The sequence continues at coordinate 1,668,714 of NZ_JBLOSY010000002.1, forward strand.
TCGGATAAGATGAACCGTTATTAGAATTAATTTCAGGATCCCATAGTTTGAATTTGCTCCAGTAAAACAGGTTTACACCCTGCGCATAAATTCTTGCATTCTTTAAGCCCAGGTTGCTCAAAGATCCTTTGGGTAGGTTATATCCTAAATCGAAAGTTTTTAAGCGGATGAAGTCCATATCCTTTACCCACCAGCTGCTTGCTACAGCATTATTTTGATTGACTACAGATCCCCAGCCCAGTCTTGGGTACATGGCGTTCTGGTTAGGATTTTCAGGCGTCCATCGATCTGTTGCTACCATAAATAAGTTGCTTCTTTCGGCACCGGTACTATTGTTGAAAGGAATTAAACCATCGCCGCTCAACATCCTGTCGGCACCTGAAGTGCCCTGGAAGAATGCCCCTATATAAAACTGTTTCCAGCTTACATTAAAGCTGCCGCCCCAAATGATACGGGGTACATCACCATTTCCTATACGGGTTATATCATTGGCGTCAATAATACCGTCGCCGTTCAGATCTTTATATTTGATATCTCCCGGGCGTACGGCGCCGGTTCTTTGCAAGGGGCTATTTTGAATGTCATTCTGATCTTCAAATAAGCCAATGGCTACATAACCATATCTTGATAATGTGTTCTGACCTCTTCTTTCCATATAGGGAAATGGTTGCACCGGTTGATCGTTTTCAATTACCAGGTCGCGGTTATAAGTTAGGTTCGCCCTGAAATCCCAGTAGGTTTTGCCGATGGCAATAGGAGTCGTTTCAATGGTGAAATCCAGTCCTTTGTTAGTCATCCTACCCAGGTTCCCGTATGGTACACTAATTAAACCTACATAGTCCATCAGTACACCACGCTGCAGGAAAATACCCGTGCGGTTATCGCTAAACAGGTCTACTGTAGCTGAAATTTTATTGTCAAGGGTTTTAATTTCTATACCCAGGTTTTGTTTATTCATTTCAGACCAACGTACCATACTTCCATATTCCGAGATAGCGGTACCACCAAAACCAAGTGTAGTAGATCCGTATCCGAAAGTATAACCACTCGCACTTCCGTTAACAATATCCAGGAAGCCAAAACGGCGGCCGCCGGAGCCAGATCCAACAATACCGTTAGAGTAACGAAGCTTCAAAAACTGGATCGCATCGCGAAGCGGTTCAAAGAATTTTTCGTTTGAGATTACATAACCTACACCTACTGAAGGGAAGAATCCAAAGCGATTCTCGGGAGCGAAGTTTTCTGATCCGTTATAACCAAAGTTGAATTCTCCAAAATATTTATTATCGTAAGCATAGGTGGCACGTCCTACAAGACCCTGTAAACGATAGGGGATAGATTCAATGAGCGTAGCTGCATTGGAGCTGATTTCTTCCCTTTGATTATAAAGGAGCATACCCGTTACTCCATGCTTTCCAAATTGATTTGTATAGTTAAGAGCTCCTTCAAGATAGTTTTTCCGGTTGGCTCCGCTACCAGTTCCGTAACCAAGGTCATCCGAACCATTTTGTACAATAGTTAAATTGAGTGAGCCGTCTTCTTTATAAGGGTTGCCGCGGTCGATCTGGTAAGCACTTCTGTTACGTGTACGCGATATAGAGTGGGAGTTCCATACATCGAAAGAGTAAAGTACAGTTGCTGACAATCCTTTTAATAAGCTGCCCAGGTCTTGTGTAAGCCTTGCATTAGAATATAATTGATTGCTTGCTGTGTTCACATAGCCTCTTTGCGTAACTAAGCCGTAAGGGTTGGGTTGTGCATCGGTTGACTGGTTGACAGCAGGTAATAAATTGCCAGGATACATTACAGGGTATAAAACCGGGTTGGTTTGCATTACCCTGGAGAAGGCATCCTGTGGGCTGGTACCCGGCATGTTTGTATTGGTAACGTAACCCTGTACCCCTAATTCAAATTTGGTGGTCTTCGTCCAGTTCATGTTTACATTGGACGTAAAGTTGATTCTCCTGAATTTAGCATCTGCATTATAATTGGCTAATTCATCTAGCTTCAATAAGCTATTCTCTTCATAATAAGAAAGCCCTACATAGTAATTGGCAACGTCTGATCCGCCACGTGCATTGAAGTTGGCCCTCCTGTTGTAAGAGGACTTCTGGAAAATAGTTTTCATCCAGTCTACATTGGGGTATAAATAGGGCTGATTGCCTGCTGCTGTACTATCAATATAGGCCTGCGAATATTCAGGAGTACGGCCACTTGCCACCAGTGCTTCATTACGCAGTTGCATATAAGTTATCCCGTCTGTTAATTCAGGCAACTTGGTAAAAGTATTAAAACCCTGGTTGTAGTTAAATGTTAACGAAGGCTTTGCTGATCTTCCTTTTTTAGTAGTAATAAGAATTACTCCATTCGCTCCGGCAACACCGTAAACAGCAGTAGCCGATGCGTCTTTCAGAATAGAGAAAGATGAAATGTCTTCAGGGTCAAAAGCATTGATATCACGGCCAATTACACCGTCAACAACAACTAGAGGTGAAGTTGAGTTGCCGCCACCAAAGTTAGAAATACCCCTTATCCATAAATCGGCTCCGTTAGAGCCAGGCAATCCCGAACGCTGAACACCGATCAAGCCTGCTATGCGTCCGGCTAAAGCGGCACTGAGGTTGGCAACCGGTTGTTTAAGGTCTTCTACATTTACGGTGGATTGAGCACCAACCGTACTGATCTTTTTCTGCTGTCCAAATCCTACTACTACTACATCTTCCATACTTCCCGATGCCGCTTCCATTACGATCTGTATATCTATCCTGTCTGAAAACTTCCATCGGTAATCTTTGTACCCTATAAAGGTTGCTGCCAGGCTATCTCCTTTAAAGGCCCGGATAGCAAAAGCGCCTGTTTCATTAGTGGTAACTGCCTGGTTCGATCTTAAGTTCTCGATCGATACACCAATCATCGGGGCATTGAGTGGGTCTTTAACTGTTCCGGTAATTGTTATTTCCTGTTGTGCCTTCAATTCCGGTAATACCAGGAGATTGAACAAAAACAGGAAAGCACACACTTTCAGCAGTGTTTGTTTAGTCATCGTTTTTACTAGTTTAATCGTATGTTAGAAAATAGTTTACGTATCTTATGGAGGCAATCGTGTCAATTTGAAGCTAAGGGCCTTCTGCTTTTCTCATTTTTTTGACTGGTTGAAAGTATTTAAGGTTTCTATAACATCTTAATAACAAAAGCCCAACAAATTGTTAACACATCTTTAATATTGCGCATTAATTGTTTTGTATTGGTAGCTTTATAGCTATTTATTGTACATGTCATCTTCTATATTTAACATAAGGTTTATAGCAATTACCAGTTTTATAATACTCGCTGTGGTTCAGTATTTTCTGGTATATAATACATATGAATTAAAAAACGACAAGTTCTTTTTGGCAGAAGCTGCGCAGATTAAGGGTGATTACAGTAACGCCATTCGTAATGACAAGGTATTCCCGGGTGGGCAGGCAATCATCGACAGTTTTTTAAACAGGAATATGAGCGAATTCGAACGTCTTTACAAATCTGATCAGAAACAGTTTAATGTTTTCAGTCAATTGGTGATTGATAGTATCGCCGTTAGTTTAAGAGCCAATAGCAATATCGATAGTTTGATTGAGGCCATTATAAAGCAAAACAACCTCGAGACCGACCTGATATGGCTTTCTACGGTTGATCATATAAGTGTAACATTTAATGGTCTGCAATATGTTACGCTTTACGATAAGTCTAAACAATATGAAGGTTTAGATAGCGCCTTTCAGAATAAAGGGATTGTTGTTGGTGGTTCGTTGCAAAATACGGGTCCTTCCAATCTTGTTTCAAATATTACGATCAGTACGCCTACCGCTTATTCCAATCGTATCGGTTTTTCTTTGTATACCGATACTCCTCATCGCACACACGCTATTATAGCACGTATGTTACCTACCTTTCTATTGTCGCTTTTTTCAATTCTTTCATTGGCTACAATATTTTATATAACATTCCGGAATTGGTCTAAACAAAAAAAGCTGGCGGAAATGAAGTCTGATTTTGTAAATAGTATCAATCATGAGTTTCAAACACCTTTGTCTGCTATCATTGTAGCCAATAAAACACTGGAAAAATACCAGGTAAAAGAAAATAATGAAATGGTGACTTCGTTGACCGGCGTGATTAGCCGGCAGGCCGAAAGATTAAGTGACCTGTTTCGCCAGGTAATGGATATTACTATGATGAATGAATCTACTTTACAGAAAGAACCGGTTGTTATAGAGGAGCTTCTGAAAGAGGTGATAGATGATTACATGATACAGGCTGATAACAGTAAGGTGCAGATCAGTTTTAAGGAAGCGGATGCGCAGCCACACACGGTTTTGCTGGATAGGTTTTGGGTAACCACTATGTTTGTAAATCTCATAGAAAATGGCATCAAATACAATACAAGTGCTACTAAACGCATCAGTATCTTTACAACTGAGAGCGAAAAAGCGCTTACTGTTCATATAGTAGATAATGGGGTTGGGATACCTGCCAGGGAATTCAAGAATATTTTTGATAAGTTTTACAGAACTACTAAGTCGATAGAAAATAAGGCAGTAAAGGGGCTGGGCTTAGGGCTTTATTATACCAAACAATGTATAGAAGCACATCGCTGGCAGCTGCATGTTGATACAGTTGAAAAATCAGGAACAGATTTTAGTATCGTCATTCCTCTTTAAAATGATCGGTTGTTATTAATATATTTATTTAGATGAAGAGTAAAATTCTTTTTGTAGAAGATGAAATAGACCTGGGTAACGTAGTGAAGCAATATCTTCAGCTGATGAATTTTGAAGTAGACCTGAGAACCACAGCAGAAGAAGCTTTAGAGACTTTTAAACAAAGGTCTGAGTATTACGATCTGTTGATAACAGATATACAATTGCCGGGCATGGATGGTTTTGAGTTTGCAGGAGAGGTTAAAAAGGCCAATGAGGCTATTCCCTTTCTTTTTTTAACAGCAAGAAATGAAAAGAAAGATCGTATTGCCGGTTTGAAGTTAGGCGCAGATGACTATATCAATAAACCTTTTGATATAGATGAGCTCGTATTGAGGGTTACTAATATAATACGTAGAAACAGCAAGGGGGTAACTGCGGAAGTGGAGCATGGAAACATACTTAAAATAGGGGATATTGTTTTTCGCAAGGATGTATTTAAAATATCGGTGGGAAATGCCGGTAAAAGTATCTCCCTTACAGTAAGAGAGGCTAACCTCCTGGAATATATGTACCAGAATAAAAATACCGTGATCAAGCGTGAGGATATATTGATCCAGCTTTGGGGAGAAAATGATTATTTTTTGGGAAGGAGCCTGGATGTATTTATTTCCAGGTTACGCAAATTACTTGCTGAATCAAAAAAAGTGAAGATTGAAAATGTTTATGGAGTGGGATTTATTTTTAGTGTGAAGTAGTATTTGTAGTTGTAATATCAGGTTATGATAGCTCAGATCCTTATAATAATGGGTGTTTCCGGAAGTGGTAAAACTTCTGTGGGTAAGTCTATAGCCAAAGAACAAAAACGTATTTTTATGGACGGAGATGATCTGCATCCCCGGGCCAATATTAATAAGATGAGCCAGGGAATACCGCTAACGGACGAAGACCGGCAGGGATGGTTGGATACTATTGTAGCTGAAGCGAAAACAATAGTAAAGAGAGGAGAGACTGGTATTATCGCCTGTTCAGCCTTGAAGCGTCAATACCGCGACCGCCTCCGGTCAGGCATCAGTTCGATCAATTTTTTGTATCTTAAAGCTTCTTACGAAAAAGTATCGCAACAGTTAGCAGCAAGACAAGGACATTTCATGCCGGTGAGTTTATTAAGAAGCCAGTTCGATTTGCTGCAGGAGCCGGATGAAGGAGAGGCGGATGTGACTACTGTTGAAGTACAGGATAACCTGGAAGCGACAATAGCTATAGCTTTGAAGGCGCTGGTTTGATAAATATATGATTGCATGTCTCCAATAATCTTACTCATCCTGGGAATGGCTTTGCTGCTACTCCTGATTGCCGGTGCCAGGCTTAATGCGTTTCTGGCATTATTCATTACAGCATTATTTATTGGCTTAACCAATGGAATGGAGCCCGCTGCCTGTATCGCCGCTATGTCAAAGGGTGTGGGCGATATACTCGGGTCTGTAATTGCTGTATTGGGTTTTGGCGTCATGTTGGGCAGCATTTTAACTGAGACCGGCGCTACCCGGCAAATCAGCAACCGGTTGCTACAGGCATTCGGCAGTCGTAAGTCCAAGCTGGCTGTATGTATTACCAGTTTTAGTGTGGGGTTAGCTCTTTTTTACAATGCAGGTTTTGTGGTGTTGATCCCGCTTGTTTTTACCATAGCATTGGATACCAAAACTTCATTGATCTATCTCGCTATAGCCATGGCAGCACCTCTTTCAGTCACCCATGGGTTTCTGCCACCACATCCGGGGCCTACAGCTATTGCCAGTATTTTTAAGGCTGATATCGGGTTAACACTTTTATACGGTTTATGTATATCGGTTCCTGTTTTATTACTGGCTGGTTTGTGGTTCCCTGAATGGGTAAAAAGGATTACGACAAAGCCCCCGGCAGGCATATTTACGCAGCAAACAGGGGAAGCCGCTACAGCGCCGGGTTTCGGCGTCAGTTTGTTCATTGCGCTGGTTCCCGTTATTTTGCTGGCGGTATCCACGCTGTTGCTGCAAGTGTATAAACCCTCCGAAGGATCATTACGACAATTCCTGTTGTTTATTGGAGATCCGGGCATGTCGCTGCTGGTAGCGGTATTACTGGCTATTCTTTTTTTAGGTGCTTTTAGAGGCGTTAAAGTGAGCAGGCTAATGGAGCGGTCGGGAAACGCTGTTAGTGCTATTGCCGCCATTATATTAATTACTGCTGCCGGCGGGGCGCTTAAACAGGTACTGATTGAGAGCGGAACAGCCGAAGCGATCACCGGCTATTTTAAAGACAGCACATTGCCTCCTCTTTTGCTGGGATGGATGGTTGCTACGGTGCTGCGAATTGCTATAGGATCGGCAACAGTGGCCGGTCTTACTGCTGCAGGTATTGTGCAGCCGTTGGTAGTAGCCATGCATGTTAATCCCCAGCTGATGGTGCTGTCTATAGGTGCCGGTAGTTTGATGTGTTCGCATGTCAATGATACCGGTTTCTGGATGTTTAAAGAATACCTGGGACTCAGCCTGAAAGATACCTTCAAAAGCTGGACCCTGATGGAATCTGTTATCGGGTTAGCTGGTTTGGGGGGTGTGTTGTTGCTGGATCTTTTTATTTAAGGATGTATATTAAGTGCGTTGATCTGGTCTTTGTAGTCGGAAGGTAGCAACAGGTGCCTGAGCAGCCAGTCCATTTTCATTACACGACTTACTTTATAAAGAGGTACTGCCGGCGTTAAAAGAGAAAAGTTCTTGAAGTTGAGCAATTGCTTAACCTGGTTGGGAACGACTAATTTTTGACCTTCCAGCAATACTTTAAATCGCATAGCGCCCAGGTGTTTTTTATATTGAACAAAAAGATCTTCGGTATAATCACTTTTTTGAAGATCTTCTGATAAATGGGCTTCCCGTACCGGCAACCATTCCGCATAAGAAACTGGTAAGTCTTTTAGCCCCATTCGAATACCCACGCGATAAAATACATCATATACTTCATCCTTCTCGGTATCATTTAAATGTTGTTCTAACAGCTCATGCGCGGCGATCGAGTAATAAATCAGCATAAAAAGTACATCCCGGTAGGCCCAGTCAGGAATTGAGTAACCGCGTTTTGCCTCCACGCCCCGGTGTATTTGGGTAATCACGTCGATAGCTTTAAAAGCTGCATCTTTCGGTGCAAAAACAATCTCCCGGGCATAACGCACCGTGGAGAAAAGGCGTCCGATCGGATCGGCAGGTAATTTGCCGGTAAAGTATAACCAGTCTACCGATTTATTTAAGGCAAACTCTGCAGCAGCGCCCGCAAAAATAAACAGGATGGTGTCGCTCTTTCCCCAGATAGTGCGTACTACAGATCCTTCTTTTACGAAATAGTCCATCAGGTCAGATTTACAATACACTAAGTTAGAGTAAAGTTGTAGATACCGGCATAATCTTTAGATGCTAGATTGAGTAGCTACTTAAATTAGTCAGCTCAATTGAAGCCCATGTGAATCAAAATGCTCTATGAGCAGTAATATGGTTTTGCCTTGCTCCATAGTGTAAGCTGTTCCTGTTTAAAGTAGTACCAGCTCTATATGACGATGCGAATGAAATATCTCTACAATGATGTCGAACAAAGTCGCACCATTTCCCGAATTTAGCGCTTCCAGTTGCTGAGTAGCCCAGTTGGTATTGTAGGGCTGGCCCTGGTCAATCTTATGCTGATAAAAATTGCGGGTAGCCTGCAAGCCCAGATCGCTCTTGCTTTTTGCGGAATGCTCCCATACCAGTTTCACCTGCTCTTTGCCGAAGCCACTATATAATATATCATTGAAGGCATCAAGATTGTGAGCTGGTTTCCAGTCTTCATATAAGTCCATCATACTGTAGATGACAGTGTAAAATCCATCCAGATCATGAAAATCCAGTCCATTTAATGTAATTGGCGAACTTGTATCCATACCAGCTATATTGTTTTTAGAAAGCTAATTTAGTGCGAAAAGGTCGACCCAAAACCAATTGCTTATCAGTTAAAGCATGATCGTTAATGCGGTGTCATCAATTTCTCCAGGTCCTCACGTGCTCCGCCGTTGTAAACCTGTTTAAAACCCTTTTCCCTGAGCAAGTTGGCCGCTTTTACGCTTCTTAATCCATGCGAACAATAAGTGATATAGGTTTTCAGCGGATCCAGTTCTTTATAGCGTTCCCGTATAGTGCCTAGTGATATGTTTACAGCTCCGTCTATATGCCCCGCGGCATATTCTTTTTCGGTTCTTACATCCAGTATCAGGGCTCCTTCTAAAATTTTTGATTGTAATTCTTTGGAAAGATGCGCTGACCTGTATACGCGATACCCGGCATATATAAGGGCACTGACCAGAGCCATCAGCAATGCTGTTTTCATATCATGGATTAATGGGTTTCAGGATTTTTTTGTCGATATAAAAGGTTCCGAAAGGTATGATACAGGCGAGTAGCACCTTCCAGGTGGTAGTGGCAAACTTCCATTGCTGCTCAATTCCCACACTAAGCGTATTGATAATAAAAAGCACAAACAAAGCGCCATGAATGGGGCCGAGGGTTTGAACTGCCAGGGGGTAATTAAAGCAGTATTTAAGTGGCATGGCAACAAAGATCAGTACTAAAAGAGAAATGCCTTCGAGAAAGCCGATAATGCGCAGCCTGCCGGTTTTGGTTTTAAATAACTGTGTCATATTATCTGATATAGGGCCTGTTGGCTAGTGGAGAAAAAGGCCAGGGTATGGCTATGAAGATAAGGATCAGTGCAACCAGGTACCAGGTGAAGATCGTTTTGAAAGCGGCCTGGTCCTGCAGCTGTCTTTTGGCTTTTGCCGATCCGATAGTAATAAGAATAATCGATACAAGCATAAGTGCGGGGTGTATCAGGCTGAAAAAAGTCAGCTCTTTCGATGCGGTAACCTTGCCCGCCGGTGACCAGAAGTGTTGTACTAACGGACTTTTAAAATAGAGCACCATGCCAATCATTAGCTGGATATGAGCAAGGGTGGCCGTCCAATGGCGGATAGCATTATCTGTTTTGCTGAATGCCAGCCTTAATGTATACCCGAGGAAGGCCCGGTAAATACTGTAAACCAGGCTCACTAATACCAACCATCGGAAAATAGAATGTAAAAATAGTAGTACTGAATACATCGCTTTTTGTTGAGCGATGCAAAAATATAAAAAACATACTAATTGGTATGTTTTTTATTGAGCTAAATTTTCTGAAGGGTATTGAGGTAGTTTTTTAGCTCTTTTAAATAGGAGGTATAATAGCTCTTATTACCCAGCTTTCCCAGGTTTCGTATGCCCCAGTACCCGGATACCACAAACAAGGTTACCTGTTTGCTGTTTACATCTTTGCTTATAAAGCCCAGTTTTTTTCCTCTTTCCAAAGCCTTGGTCATTACCTGCATCCACTGTTCGGTGAGCTCATTTAATACCAGGCTGAAGCTGGTATTCCAGGGCGTCATTTCGTGCGTGAAGTTAGCGGCCGGGCATCCATATTCAGGCTTTAAAAATTTGTCTCTCGTTAGCAGGTGGCGCATGAGGTTATAAATGGCTGGTATTGGATTTTCATCGCGCTCCAATGGAGATATAAAGCTGTTGTTAAGTGTAGGCTTTAATATTTCCTCAATAATGGCGATCCCCATTTCATCCTTATTTTTAAAATGATAGAAGAAGGCCCCCTTAGTTACTTGGGTCGTGGCAATGATCTCATCAATACTGGTGGCCTGATAGCCCCTTGCATAAATCAACTCAAATGCCTTTTGTAATATATTCAGTCTTGTAGCTGCTGCCTTTTTCATAAAAAGTACTGATTAGTAGGTTGCAAAGGACGTGAAATTTTGGCTTACAATGATGTTTTGACAAATCAATCTTACTCATTGACGGGCCTTTGTACTACATTTGAAACGAAACTGATTTAAAAAACTCTACAACTGATCATGAAAAAAATATTGACCCCGCTGCCTGTAGGTGCATTGTTATTGCTGTTGGCCTGTCAAAGCCAGGAAAATACCCCGCAACCTGTCGAAACTTCAATTGCTGAGGTAAAGACCACCGTTGATACAGCACTTACTACTGTTGATATCAAAATGGGTGATACCCGCTTTGATAAATCATTGAATGATGCCGCTAATTTAATTAGTGTAGATAGCTCCGGGCAAGTCACATTCAGGGTGGGAGCTAAAAAAGATTTTTTCTCCGATCCTGATGGTAAGTTGTCCAATAATTCTGCGCCCATCTTATTGTCATCCGTTGATAATACGAAGCCATTTACGATAACAGCGAGGGTAACACCTCAATTCACGCCTAATGGAATGTATAACGCGGGTGTACTGTATATATATAGCAGCAACGACCTGTATCAGAAATTTTGTTTTGAACAGGACGAAAGCGGCGACCACCGGGTAGTTTCCGTAAGAACGGTTGGCACTTCGGATGATAACAACCACGATCTGGTTCAACAGAAATATGTGTACATGAAAATATCATCCGATACGAAGACGGTGGGTAGTTATTATTCGCTGGATAATAAAAAATGGAAGCTGGCCCGGTTGTATAAAAATGAATATCCTTCCAATATTTTCTTAGGCATCAGCGCGCAATGCCCGGTAGATACCGGAACGGTGAGTTATTTTAATGACGTAAATATTGAACTTAAAAGTGTAAAGGATTTTCGTTTGGGGATTTAGCCGTTAAAGGTTAAAAGAATTTGTTCTTTCAACCAATAGGCTGAAACCTGGTTACTGCTTATGGAGGTTTTTTGTTGAAAGTATGTTAGCACTAAAACAGATACCCATTGGATGAAAGGCAGGGATGTTGCTGTTTAGCAGAAGATCAGCTCTAAACAACGGTTCGATCTGGGCTATAGCGGTATGTTTCATAAATCTGTATCCATAAATTTACATCATTCTGTATCTGTATCTGCTTGAAACTGCGACGTAGCTTTGCTTTATGAAAGAAGCAACTACTACACCAACCACCTCAAGCCAGGTGTATTTCAGCCTGGTGCAGGTTTCAGATCTTAGCGTTATCAGGGAGCTTTACAGAAAACGACAGCAGTCCATGCAGGCACCGGCGGGAAGTTCTCCCGCAAGAGACTTGCTGACAGCGGATTTTGGCTGTCCGCTTTATATTGCCAGAAGTCAGGAGAAAGTGATAGGATATTCTTATGTATGTATCAGCGAATCAGGTGAAATTTTATTTGATGCGGTTATTGATAGCGCGTATACGGGGCTGCAATGGGAGCATCAGTTGATAGCGTTAAGTAAAAAGCTATATCAAGGCAATACATTGTTTGCAAATCCTAAAAAACAAAAGGAAGCCAATGACCGCCTGGTTAACTGGCTCAATGGCTGTTTGTAGTTAATTTGTAATTTAAAGTTGAATTGTACCACAATAGTTACAGAATGGCCAGAAATACATTATACCTTAAGATTGCAAAAATTATTGAAGAACAGATTCTGTCGGATACCTTGAGGATAGGAGACAGGCTACCTTCGTTACGGTCCATTCAAACACTTTATAATGTAAGCCTCAATACGGCTACAAAGGCATTTGTAGAGCTGGAAAGCAGATCTCTGATCGAATCCCGCCCCAGGTCGGGTTATTTTGTTAGTAAAACGTCTAAAAGGAAGCTTTCATTGCCTTCTGTCAGCAAACCAAAATTTTCGGGGAAGGAGAAAAACCCGGAAGACCTGTTCAATAAGGTGTTTGACACGCTCCGCTATAAGGACATCCGGCAGTTTTCTTTGGGTATTCCTGATCAAAGTTTACTGCCCATTGCCAAATTGAATAAGAGCGTAATAAAAATGACCCGTAGCATGGAAGGGTGTGGGACCGTTATAGAGCCGGTTCAGGGAAGCATTAATCTCAGGAGAAATATAGCTAAATGGTCGATGGTATTGGAAGGCAAAATATCTGAAGATGACCTGGTGACAACGGCGGGAACTATGAGTGCAGTTTTTTACTGTTTACGCGCTGTTACCCAACCCGGAGATTATATAGCCACAGAAAGTCCAACTTATTTCGGTATACTTCGACTGGCTCAATCAATGGGCTTAAATATTATTGAGCTTCCAACGCATCCTGTAACAGGTATTGATATAGCTGCGCTGGAGAAAGTGATACATAAAATAAAAGCCTGTTGCCTGGTCAATAATTTCAGTAATCCTTTGGGCAGCCTGATGCCTGATGAAAATAAGAAGCAGTTGGTGAAGTTGCTGACGCATCACCAGGTACCGCTGATTGAAGATGACCTGTTTGGGAACCTGTATTTTGGAGAAAGCCGGCCCAAACCCTGTAAAGCTTTTGACGAGGAAGGGATAGTCATGTGGTGCGGAGGGGTTTCGAAAACACTAGCGCCCGGATACAGGGTAAGCTGGGTAGCTCCTGGTAAATTTAAAGAGCACATTATCATGCAGAAGTTGTTGCAAACAGTATCTATGCCCTCTCTTTACCAGGAAGTGATTGCCGATTTCCTGGAATTTGGAAGATACGATCATCATCTCCGTATGATCCGTCATACCCTGCATACCAATTGCCTGCGCTTTCAAAGAGCAATAGAAGAGTACTTCCCTGCAAATACAAGGATCTCGCAACCACAGGGTGGTTTTTTTCTCTGGCTGGAGCTTGATCCGCGTATTGATACAGCCGGGTTATTTGATACTGCAATCAGGCAAAAATTAAGTTTTGCGCCCGGAAGAATGTTTACCCAACGCAATCAGTTTAATAATTGTATGCGTTTGAATTTTGCCCTGCAATGGGACGACCGGCTGGAGTTTGACCTGAAACGTTTGGGCAAAATCGTTAAACAGGCTTTGTAAATCTGTATCCATAAAAATATTCAAAACTGTATCTGTATTTATATCGACAGGTTTCGGAAATTTGCCGGCTACAATAGAGTAATATATCGGATATGGGGAATGCATTGAACTTATCGGCCAAGCATCTTTTTTTGGCGCTTTTTACAGTGTTGATCTGGGGACTTAATTTTATCGCTATTTATTATGGCTTAAAGGGATTCCCTCCTTTATTGTTATGTGCGATTCGATTTGGCCTGGCGGCATTTCCCTGGGTGTTTCTGCTTCCCCGTCCCAAAGCTCCTCTGAAGTATATTATAGGGTATGGTATTTTTACCTTCGTCATGCAATTCGGACTGTTATTTAGTGGTATCCAAATGGGGCTTTCAACGGGCCTGGCTTCCCTGGTGCTGCAGGTGCAGGTGTTTTTTTCTATGGGTCTTGCGGCATTCTTTTTTGCGGACAGGCCGGGTATGTGGAAAATAGGTGGCTCGCTTATATCGTTCGTTGGTATTGGTATTGTTGCTTTTCATATGGGTGACAGCTCTTCATTTGTGGGGCTTATATTAACGATACTGGCCGCTCTTTCCTGGTCGGCCGGCAATATGTTTTCTAAAAAAGTAGATGCTGAATCGCCACTTTCGCTTGTTGTTTGGGGCAACCTGGTGGCTTTCCCTTTTATGATGCTCCTTTCGTTTTTTATTGAGGGGCCCGAACGCATGGTTAGTGCTCTTCAAAATATATCACTGCCGACTGTTTTAGCCATCCTTTATATTGTTTATTTATCCACTCATGTTGGCTATGGTCTATGGGGATTTTTGCTTAACTCCTACGCAACCGCAGCAGTAGTGCCGTTTACACTTTTGATACCGGTTATCGGATTTTTAAGTGCTGCTGTTGTGCTCAATGAACCGCTTCCTTTCTGGAAGATAGGGGCATCTGTATTCGTAATGGTGGGTTTGGTTTTCAATCTGCTTGAGAAATACATACTTGCCACTTTCAAGCGATTGAGGTTAAAGATAAGGTAGGTCGGTGGAGGCATACCCTACGGGGCCTTACGACCAACTTACTTCATGACCTGTAGGTTTCATCATTAATCACCTGGCGAACTAAAAGGAGCATTGAGCCCTGATAGCTTCTGTGGAACATTTTATATGATGTAATGAGGAAAATAGACGGCGAAGAAACCAGGCTGGCCGAAAAATGCGGCAAGATCGTGGAGGAGTATATAGATACGTAAGGAGTGCGGTTGCAGCCATAGTTGCTATATTTTTAATACCCAGCAAATAGCTTATGAATTCGAAATTAACTTATGAGCAGGTAGTACAGCTGCTTGCGAAATCAGAATCTGATGAGTTTATTCAGCAGGTAATTATCTTGCTGGCTTTTACCCATGAAATAATCGATCAGGAAGCGTTAAATAAACAGGATTTTGTTTTTACGCTATTTGATGAAGGCCATATTTTAATTACAGATATTATAAGCAGGGAGCCGGATCGGACCTGATTTAGAAAAGCCGGTAAAACCAGCTTTATGGATGATTTTTACCTGAGGGGGTAAGATATGTTAATGGCCGGCGCCACATGCCTTAAGCACAGTAGCAGTGAGCTGCAGTAAATCAAAGGGTTTGATCAGTAAATACTCCGCACCTTCCTTTAATACCTTATCGCCTATAGCTCCGTTAGCGGTCATATAAATGACGGGTATCTTGTTAAGCTCATTGTGTTGTTTCAGTAAACGCAATACCTCAAGTCCGCCATGCGGCAAAATAGAATTGTCGAGCAAAATAGCCGACGGTGCAGAACGTTGAAGCTGATCGACAAAGTCTCCGCTATTAGCGAAAGCATGAATGTCGATGTCCTGTTCCTTTAATATTAACGCACATGCGTTCAGCATGGCCCTGTCTGAATCAAAAACAGCCAGCGTATAATTTTTTCCTTGCATAGAGTCTTCGGGACGCAAATGTATAGAGTTAGATTGATAATGGGAAAAGCTAAACAACTGCAGGGCATCTGTTAAATTTTAAAAGAAAATTTTATGTATTACGGGTTATGGGAGTTTGCAATGAACAACTAAAGTCAACATGTAAAAACAGTAAAGATCCAAACATGGGATTGTTTTTAGTAATATGCTGATTACAATTTGGTTAAACAGGCCTTTACAGGGATATTATTTCAGGAGCCCATTATAGCAGTTGAGCTCTTTTATTTAACAACAATAGAAAACGAAACGGAACCTGTGTGAAAACTGATTTGCGCATACGTTTGCACAAAATTTATTTCAACACTATTATTGATGCCCGAAGATGTAAGTGGATACAGTGTGTTCAGAGCGGTACCGGTACATTTATATAACAATAATGGTCACCTGGCATGGAGGCATATTATTCTTTGGGATCAGTATCCTTTTAAAGCACTAAATCCTGTAACATATTTGATCTATTTTGTTATTTTATTCTACTTATCTTATTATTTTTAGTGTTATATACTAATTTATTTTATTTATGTAGCATTTTAATCTGCATGGAATAGATTTGCTTTAAGTATCTAATTATTGATACATCCGCTAAACAAGGTTACCGATGTAAATCAGCATTAATAGGGAACCGTGTGTAAATCACGGGCTGTCGCGCAACTGTAAGTAATGAAAAAAGTTCCGGTCTGGTATGTCCACTGTGTTGCTAAGGGCGGCATGGGAAGGATGACCGGGATATTACAAGCCAGGAGACCTGCCTTGTTTAGTAAGACGGGCTTTCGCATAATGGAGCCGATTGGTTCGGGAGTAATCTCTGAAGCTGCAGGACGCAGCCGGTTTGCCTGCTATGCGCCCGGGCCGTAAAAAGCATTTATTCATTTTTAAAACATTTTTTCGATGAAAACGCAAAACCTCGGCTACCCGCGTATCGGTAGTCAAAGACAGTTAAAGAAGGCCTGCGAACAGTATTGGGCAGGCGCCATTGATTTAAAAGATCTGCAGAGCACTGCTTTTAAGATCAGGGACGAAAACTGGCAAACGCAGCTTCAGGCCGGCATGGACCTGATACCCTGTAATGATTTTAGCTTCTACGACCAAGTACTGGATATGAGCCTGATGTTAGGTGTCATTCCTAAACGATATACGCCTGTTTTAACCGATGTAAAAACCAATAGTGAAATGGATTTGTATTTTGCAATGGCACGCGGTTACCAGAAAGATGGTTTAGATATTACAGCTATGGAAATGACCAAATGGCTGGATACCAACTATCATTATATCGTGCCTGAATTTGCTGCAGACCAGGAGTTTAAATTGTTCTCCCAAAAAGTTTTTGGAGAATACATGGCAGCAAAAGCATTGCTGGGTGAAAAGGCTAAACCCGTATTGATCGGACCCGTTAGTTATTTGTTACTGGGCAAGGAAAAGGAAACCGGTTTTGAAAGAATAGATCTGCTTAAAAAAATATTACCGGCGTACATAGCTGTTCTGAACCGCCTGAAACAGCTGGGAGCCAAATGGATACAGCTGGATGAACCATTTTTAACGTTGGATCTGTCGGCAAAAGAAAAAGCAGCCTTTGAGCATGCCTACCGGTATATCGCCAAAGAAACGGCAGGAATAAGGATCCTGGTAGCCACTTATTTTGAAAGCCTGTCTGATAATACACAACTCGCCGTAAACCTGCCGGTAGCTGCTTTGCATATCGACCTCGTAAGGGCTCCTGAACAGCTAGATGAAGTGCTTGCGGCCATACCTGATCATCTTATTCTTTCGCTAGGCGTGGTAGATGGGAGGAATGTTTGGAAAAACTGTTATGAAAGATCATTGTCATTTATCAATAAAGCCATTGAAAAAATAGGTAGCGATAGAATAATAATTGCCCCATCATGTTCTTTGCTGCACAGTCCTATTGACCTGGATCTGGAAACGACCATCGATCCTGAGATTAAAAACTGGATGGCTTTTGCTAAACAGAAACTAAACGAAGTAGGCGATTTGAGCCTGATCGTTGAAGGGGATGATAATTTATTACTGATCAACAAAACTGCTATCGAAAGCCGGGCGCAATCGGAGCAGGTGCACAAAAAAACAGTCAAAGAAAGGGTAGCCGCCATTCATGAATCAGATGCTACACGAAAGAGCCCGTTCCCTATTCGCCAGCAAGTACAGCGTAATCGCTTTCAACTTCCTGCGTTTCCCACTACAACCATTGGTTCCTTTCCTCAAACTGATGATATACGGCAACTGAGAGCCCGGTATAAAAAAGGAGACCTGACACTTGACCAATATGAACAGGCCATTGAAGAAGCTACTATCGAAGCAATCCGCTGGCAGGAGTCGATTGGGCTGGATGTATTAGTACACGGAGAGTTTGAGCGCAATGATATGGTGGAGTATTTCGGTGAACAACTGGATGGTTTCCTGTTTACTAAAAACGGTTGGGTGCAGAGCTACGGAAGCCGCTGTGTAAAGCCACCGGTTATTTATGGTGATATCAGTCGCCCGAGGGATATGACCGTGCGCTGGAGCAGCTTTGCCGCTGCACAAACCAATCAACTAATGAAGGGTATGTTGACAGGCCCGGTTACTATTTTACAATGGTCTTTTGTGCGCGATGATCAGCCACGCAGTGTTACTACTAACCAGATCGCGCTGGCTATTCGTGATGAGGTATTGGCGCTCGAAAAAGCGGGTCTCAGTATTATCCAGATCGATGAGGCTGCTATCCGGGAAGGTTTGCCGTTAAGGAAGGGAAAACAACCAGAGTACCTTAACTGGGCCATCAAGGCCTTTCGTATAGCTGCCAGCGGTGTAGCAGATCAAACACAGATCCATACACATATGTGCTACAGCGAGTTTAATGATATCATTGAGCATGTGGCAGCAATGGATGCCGATGTGATCACTATAGAAACCTCGCGCTCTCAAATGGAATTACTGGAGGCATTTGCTCACTTTAAATATCCTAATGAAATGGGGCCGGGCGTGTATGATATCCACTCACCAAGAGTACCGTCTGTTACTGAGATGACTGATCTGCTGATAAAGGCAGCCACTCTTTTGCCGGCGCAACATATATGGGTTAACCCGGATTGTGGTTTAAAAACGCGTAAATGGCCCGAGACTAAAAAAGCACTTGAAAATATGGTGGCTGCTGCCCATGAAGCCCGCGAAAAAATAGGGGTTGAATTTGTATCTTAAGTAATAAGGCGGCAGGCAAAAACCTGCTGCCATTTTTTTTGAGTATAACTGGTAAGGGGCTTTTACATTCCCGGGTTCACTCCTGGTGGCATTTGCATTTTAGCTATTTTTATATCATGAAACGTGTTTTTCTTTTCTATTGGGCAGTTATGGTAGCCTTATGTTCCTGTGGAAATGAGCAGGAGCGATTGCCGGTTTTAGGAGAAGCTACAATGGTCAATGGCAAGCCGGTATATCCGCGTATTGCAGATTTTGATTTCGTTAACCAGGATGGCCATCATATAACCAACGCCAGTTTTAAAGATAAAATATATATAGCCGATTTTATATTTTTATCCTGCCCTACCATTTGCCCGGTCATGACCAGGGAGCTCAAAAAAGTATACGATGCTTACCAAACAGATGATCGTGTATCATTTATATCCCATACAATAGATCCCGAGCGGGATACCATTCCCCGGCTTAAAGCTTATACAGAGACGCTGGATGTATCGGCTCCGAAATGGAATTTTGTTACCGGCAACCAGGATAGTATTATGAAGCTGGCCGAAAAATCCTATTACTCAGCTGCAAATGCCGATAGCACAGCACCGGGAGGATTGGTACACAGTGGGGGTTTTTTGCTGATCGACAAAAACAGGAATATACGTGGTGTGTACAACAGTCTGGAACCTAAGGAAACCGATCGTTTATTAGCTGATATTAAACGGTTGCTCCGGGAACAATTTTAATGTACCTTCGCCCCGTTTGAAGAAAATCATCCTCATATCATTATTGGCAGCCTTCCTGTTTCAGGCCTTAAGCGGCCTCGTGATATTGGCAGCCTTTCATTTAAACAGGGATTATATTTCAGATAACTTATGCATCAACCGGTTCGATGCTATTCCTCTTTGTAAAGGATCCTGCTATCTCGAAAAACAGCTGAGTGAAAACGAACAGCACCAGCAGGATATACCTGAATTGAAATTAAAAGAAACTTTCCTTTTTTATGATAACCGGAAAGTAGATATAGAAAAGCCTGTCAGCATCACAGATGCACACCAGGCATTTCCTGTTCCTCAGCATTCTGCTTTGTTGCAAGGCGTCCTGTCTTCCATTCTGAAACCCCCTATATTGATTGGTTAGCATTTTATAATAATAGTGTTAATCAAAAATTATTTACATGGGTTCCAAATCAGATACGATACCTGTGTATACTGTTGATGTATTTTCTACAGGTAAACCCTTCTTCTGGATGGGAGAGTGGAGGGGCATTGGGAATGCTTACCCGCACCTGGCATTGCCGCACAAACAGATGTTTTACACGCTCATTCATGTGCAGGAACCGGGTGGTCATATTATTATCGATCATGAAGTAATATACCTTACCCCATTCAATGTTATTTGTATTAAACCAGGCAGTATTGTTCAGGTAGATATAGCAGGCAGATCCAATGGTTATATGATCTGCTTTTCAGAAAGCTTCTTTTCCCTGCGATATAATAACAACGTATTACAAAGATTTGCCTTTTTGAGCAGTGAGGTTCCATCCCGGTTGAATCTCCAAACAGATTATGCAGAGAAGTGGCATTCGTTAAATACTTTAATGTTCGAAGAGTATAAAACACGGGGTAGTGAACAGGTGCTGAGATCTTATTTGAACATCATCCTGAATGAGCTGGACCGTTGCAACAATATACCTGGTGCTGCAGAACAGGTAAGTGCACGGCTGAACAAAGTGATACAGTTTGAAAAAATGGTAGAGGAACATTATTATGAATGGAAAACTCCGGCCGCCTACGCAGCACAACTATATATCACTACCAATTATTTGAACAAGCTCTGCCAGGAGTATCGCAGCAGTACAGCAGGTGAAATTATCCGGAAACGGGTTGTCATCGAAGCACAAAGATCATTACATTATACAAGTCTGTCGGTAGGCGAAATAGCCATTCAGCTGGGGTTTGAGAGCTTGTCTTATTTTGTAACTTTTTTTAAAAAGAATACAGGCGTAACACCCGAAACATTCAGGAAAAACAGGTAAAGCCCGCGGGATGGTTAGCATACCCGAAATGGCATGATTGTATAAATAGTTGTCATGATTATGTAAACAGGCTTGAAGATAGCACCCGTTAATTTTGCAAAAATCAGTGAAACCTTTTTTAGTAGCCATATTATTAATTGTATTTGCGGCCCAGTCTTTTGGAAATGTATGGCTATGGGTTGACTATAAAATTAACCTGGAGAAATACGCTAAGAACTGCGTTAATAAAGCGCGCCCGATGCTTCAGTGCAATGGAAAATGCCAGTTGGCCAAGAAGATCCGGGAAGAAGAAACCAAAAAACAACAGGATGCAGAAAAAGCTGCTCCCAAGATCGATTACAGCCTGTCTTCAAAACATTTTTTTCTTTCGGTCAATCATTTCGAAACTAAAGGTTTCCGCTATTACTATATACCCGAATCGGGTGCTGCAATAAAAATGCCTCGTTCTGTATTCCGTCCTCCCTGTAGTTGATAGGATGAGTTCCCGGTTTAAGGGACAAACGGTTCCTCGCAGCCGGTATTTATTTTTTACTGTCAGTAATTACTGCCATGGTTTTGCCATGCTGCTGTATTGCTAACAGTACTAAATATGCCTGTAAATTTTATGCCCGCAGTCAGGCATGGCAATCATTTTTAATCTCTATAATCAACTAGCATGATCCACAAAATACAATTTGTATGGGCCGTACTTTTCATGGCCGCTTTTTTGTCCTGTAAAAAAGATACCTCCGAACCTGAATTTAACCAGGGTAACCTGGCCCCTTTATCGGTTGAGTTTGATAATATTGTAGGCGGCCAGAACTTGATACTGAATACCTCAAATTATAAAAATAGTACGGGCGAAACCTATAATATACAATTGCTGCAATATTTCATCAGCAACATTATTGTAACCAAAGCAGATGGTACCAGCTATACGGTTCCACAGGATAGCAGTTACTTCTTAATTAACGAGACCAACCCCGATTCGCGCTTTGCACGTGTAAACGTTCCGGAAGGAGACTATACAAAGATAACCTTCACCCTGGGTGTGGATAGCCTGCGTAGCACTATGGATGTCAGCAAAAGAACAGGTGTATTAAATCCGGCGGGAGGCATGGAAAGCGGTATGTATTGGGGATGGAACAGCGGGTATATATTTTTTAAGATGGAAGGGGTAAGCCCGCAGGCGCCCTTGGATCCTACAGGGGCCAATAAATATCGCTTTCATATAGGCGGATTCGGCGGGTATTCTGTACCCACGATTAATAATATAAAAGTCATTACTACTGATCTTACAGCCCGTGGCATGGCGCAGGTGCGCAAAAACAGGAGCGCTAATATTCATTTCTTTGTTGACATTGATAAGGTATTAAGCGGCTTGAATCCTGTAAGCATCGCCGCTAATCCGCAGGTAATGTTCAGCGAGTTCAGCGTAAAAGTGGCTAACAACTTTACAACCATGTTCACCCACGATCACACCGAAAATTAAACCGATGGGTAGTAAACAGATCGGCATAATGCTGTGCATAATGATAGCAATTATTGCCTGCAGTAAAGACGAACCGGTTAAGCAGTCCCTGTTTGCAGGATTTAAAAAGCCGGCTCATTTCCCCGGGCTTTCTTATAATCTATCCGGCAACCCGGTTACGAAGGAAGCATTTGAGTTGGGAAGAAAGCTTTTTTACGAACCGCGCCTGTCACGGAATAATACCATTAGTTGTGGTAGCTGCCATATACAGTCATCTGCATTCACGCAACATGGTCACGATGTAAGCCATGGAATAGATGACCGCCTGGGAAAGCGTAATAGTCCTCCCATTATGAACCTGGCCTGGATGCCTACCTTTATGTGGGACGGGGGCGTGTTTGACCTGGACCTGCAACCTATTGTTCCTATCACGACTCACGAAGAAATGGATGAGTCGCTTGTGAATGTGATCAGCAAGCTACAAGCTCATGCAGACTACCCGGGTTTATTTAAAAAAGCATTTGGAACCGAACAGGTTACTACGGCCAATTTCATGAAAGCCTTATCCCAGTTTATGATCATGTGTGTAAGTGCAGAGAGTAAATACGATAGTGTGATGCAGCAGATCAATGGCGCCGCATTTACAGAGGCGGAGGCCGCAGGGTATAAGCTGGTTCAACAAAAATGCGGTAGTTGTCACAAGGAACCTTTATTCACCGATAACAGCTTTCGTAACAATGGTATTGGCATTGGTGCAAATAATGACAAGGGACGTTATGAAATTACGTTGAATGAAGCCGATCAGTATAAATTTAAAGTGCCAAGCCTGCGCAACCTGGCCTACACGGCGCCCTATATGCACGATGGGCGCTTTATCAGGCTGGATGCAGTATTAGATCAGTATAGTGATAATATCCGGCATACACCCAATCTTGATCCGGTGTTGCAAAATAACCTTGCTTTATCTGTTACGGAAAAGCAACAGGTGCTGGCATTTTTAAATACGCTGAATGATAAAAATTTCATTAATAACAAGCTTTTATCTGAGCAATAATTGATAGGTATGAGAAGGGTTTTTATTTTCGGCATTTTCGCAATGATAGGGGTTGCCTGTAACGATGGTTCAACTAAAGTAAATGACATATTGGAAAGTAATAACAGAGGCGCAGAAGGTATGGTTACGGGCCACCAAGGAACGCCTGATACCCCTGTTTTCAGTAATATCCATTTTGCTTCGGAGGCAGATACCAGCTGCGGTATGCCTTTGAGCGCTCGCATTACCGACACCATGTCTTATGCGGGGAAAATATATGGCTTTTGCAGTCCTGGTTGTAAACAGGAGTTCGCCGCACTGGTGACTGATGCATCCGGGTCTGGGCAGGTGCATCCGTGTCACCACTAATTTTCAGTTTTAATCAATAATCCTTTATGAAAAGAATAGTAAGCATTTTAATAGCGTTTAGTGTACCAATAGTTGCGCTGGCCTGCGATATCTGCGGATGCGGGGCCGGCAATAACTATATTGGTATTTTACCGGATTTTTATAAACATATTGCCGGGGTCAGGTACAGGTATAACCAGGTTATATCGCATGTAGGAGTAGGAGGTGCTAATACACCGCTCACTACTAAAGAGCGATACAATATAGCAGAGGCCTGGGGTGGGTGGAACCTGAACGATCATGTGAGGATAATGGCGGTGCTCCCGTACAGCTTTAATGAGAAGACCAACCAGGGTAGTACTACCACTAAAAATGGTATCGGGGACATTAGTTTATTTGGCTTTTATCAGCTGTTAAATTCGCGTAACACGGTGTCGGGAGAAAACAATACCCACCTGCTGGTGCAAAGTCTCTGGGTAGGGGGCGGTGTAAAGCTTGCAACCGGTACATATAACCCGGCTGACCGCGCAGTTAACGCGCAAAGCGCGAACCTCTTTCAATTAGGCACCGGTAGTTACGATTTTAATGTAAATGCCATGTATGATGTAAGATTGCAGGATGCCGGGGTTAACTTAAATGGAAATTACAAAATAAATACAGCCAACCGGTTCGATTACCAGTACGGTAATAAAGCAAGTTTAAATGCCCAGGCGTATTATAAATTCCGTACCAAAAGCAAGGTAATGATCGCACCCAATGCGGGTGTACAATATGAAAGCTCGCAAACCGATCGCGACGAAAATATCAGGGTCATCACATCCGGCGGTAATTTGCTAGTGGGCACGGTTGGCCTGGAAACAGCTTTTGGAAAATTTGCTGTTGGAGCCAATTATCAAACTCCGTTGTCGCAAAGCCTGGCCAGTGGTATTGTAAAGGCGGAAGATAGGGTAATGGTGCATTTTGCCGTAGCGCTGTAATAGTTAAGTTAAAATGACGGGGCTGGCTGGTACTATCGATTCAGCCAGCCTAAAGCAGCTTCTTTATTGTTAAAGAAGGCTACCTGTACTGCTTCATAATCAGAAGGCAGGCTTTTATTGGCGGCGATCTGGCTAAATGTACTGGGGGAGTAGATCCATGCAAATCTCTTTAAACCTGCTTCGGCCATCGCCGGGAACCATACCGAGGATCCCCAGTCAGCAGCTTCTGACCAGTTCCCTTTTACGAGGGTATTATCATTGAGTACATGGTGACAATTATTTTTTTGCATCAGATCCATCATAATACCGCATCCTTTTACTACGGAATCGTAGTTCTGGTAACCGATCCACTCCACATCCAGATAATGTTTTTCTTTTTGGTAATGTATCCTTATAAAGCTACCCTCGTAGTAGGTTTGATGATCGGTTGCTTTGTCAGCAAATTCCTGTTCGCCATTCAGCGGCAGCAAAAACGAAAAGGTAGAGCCCTTTCCGGGAACACTTTCTATCCAGAAACTGCCCCCATGCCTTTTTACAATTTCATTGGCAATAAAAAGGCCAAGACCCAGGCCCTGGAAGCGGGCTGAAGAATTGTCTACCCGGTAAAAGCGGTTAAAAAGACTTTTTAAATGCTCTTCAGCGATACCGACACCCAGGTCTTCTACGGAAACGACCAGGTTATTGTTTTCTATTTCACATTTGACAACAATCTTCCGGCTCCCGGGCGAATACTTTATGGCATTGTTCAACAAATTAATTAATACCTGTTCAATACGAAGCTGATCTCCATAGAATTGAATATCACAGGCGGAGTGTAATTCGATCTGGTGTGTAGTAGTGGTATGCTGAATACTCTCTACCGTATCAGCCAACAGGGTACTGAAATCAAAATTGTCTTTATTATAAACCATTTTGCCTGCATTGATCTTCGACACATCCAGCAGGTCCTCTATTAACCGGGAAAGCCGCTCCACCTGCCTTTCGGCTTTTACTACAAAGCTGCCCAGGCTGGTTTGTTCGGTAACATCACGTTTAATGAGCTGAAAAAATCCTTTAATAGTGGTTAATGGTGTTTTTAGCTCGTGGCTGGCAATGCTGATGAATTCATCCTTCATGTTTTCATTCACCTTTTGCTGGTGAATATTGGTATTGGTACCCAGCCAGAAACTTACTTTCCCGTTTTCGATCATGGGTACTGCCCTCGCCAGGTGCCAGTAGTATTCACCGTCGCTGAATTTCAGCCTGAATTCGGCCAAGTATTGTTGTTTATTTTGAAGGCAACGTTGCCAGCGGCTCAGGGCATCGGGCAGGTCGTCGGGGTGAATAAATACCTCCCAGCCCTGGCTGATAATATCTTCGAAAGTCCGGTCGAAATTACGGATCATCACCTCGTTGAGGTAGCTGAAAGTACCATCCGGCGCGGCGGTCCATACCTGTTGCGGCATGGCGTTCAGCAGGAAACGAAACTGTTTTTCATTCTCTTCGGTACGACGGCGTGCCAATACCTGTGCCGTTACATCAATAGTGATGGCAATAACCCCTTGCACCTGTCCGTTCTCGTCGCGGTAAGGCTCGTATACAAAATTCTGATAAACAGTGTCCCAACGACCATTGCGTACTAAGCTAACAGGTCGCTCATTGGCGCTGTAAGTTTCGCCCAGGGTATATACCTGGTTAATTACTTCCTCCAAACCCTGGTGGCGTGCATCCGGCAAGGCATCGAATACAGGCCTGTTGATAACGTCCTGCTCCGGTTTGCCCCAAAGCTCAATCATTAGTGTATTGGCAACGGTGATCACGTGTTCGGGTCCCAGCATAATACACATTGCAACAGGCGCCTGAAGAATCATATTATGCAGATTACGCTCGCTTTGTTCTATTTTTTGCTTGGCAGTTACTACATCTGTAACCTCTGCGGCTGTATTCATTACCCCATAAATACGGCCTTCATCATCATATAACGCCGTGAAGCTATAGTTGAAATAAAAGGGCTGTAAACGGCCGTCCACCACCAGGTCTACCCGCTGGTTGCGCGCATGATAGGGCCGTCCTTCCATAAACACACGATCCAGCTGCTCGTAAATGCCCGTTCCTTTCAGTTCGGGAAGTACTTCATGATAGGTTTTTCCAACCACATCGTTACCTTTTCCCCAAACATCCATAATAGATTGGTTCACCAGCTCAATACGCATTTCTCTACCCACGTACACGCCAATAGGAAAAGGTGCGCTGGCTACCATGTTCCTTATCTTATGCTCGCTACCGGCCAGCTCCCTTAAAAGTTGCTGCAGTTTACGCTCACTCTCCACCAATTCTTCATTGGTAGTAAATAGTTCTTCATTAATGGCAGACAGTTCCTCGTTGGCAGCCTTAAGCGCTGTCTCACTTTGAGCCAGGTCCTGGGTTCTTGCATTTACCTTATCCTCCAGTACGGCATTCAGCGAAGCAAGCATTTCCCGGGTTTGGGTAAGCTCTTCGTTAGAGGCCAGCAGTTCTTCATTCACAGCGGCCAGTTGTTCATTGAGCTGTTGCTCGCGGTTCAATGCCTGTGTTTGGGCATTGGCATATTCAAGCGCCCGGGCACCTTCCAGTTGGCTGGTGACATCAGCGGCTGTATGTAATATGAATGCCTGTCCGTCGGCGGCCAGCACTCTTTTATAACAGTACGAATATTGCCGGGTAATCATTTCCCCGTTAATCCGGGTTTCTGCAGCAATAACGCCTTCGTCTGTTCTACCGGTTCGCAGCACCTCCTGTAACATCAGCTTAAAGGGCTGGCCTTTCAGCTCAGGAACGCCCTCTTCCAGCTTCGTTCCAATGATCTCGGGTCCCTTTCCCCAAAAGGTAAGCATTGTATTATTGGCATACTCAATAATAATATCCTTGCCGCTGTAAATAGCAGTGGCTTCTGTCGACTGCATTAATATGCTCAACAGGCCGGAGGCAGAAGTTGAATTTTCAGGTTTCGACATGAATAACACTCGAATAGTTCAGAAAAAGTTCTAAGGTTTAATACTAACAAATGTAACTATTTAAGCCTCTGGTTTTGCATTAAAACAAACGCATTTTGAAACAATTGTACAAAAACTTGAACACAGTCGCTGGCGGATGTTCTTTTACTTTACAACCCGGGAAATTAAAAAGAAACAATGATTGCTGTAAGTATCTGTTATCTATACGCCAATAATATGCCAGTATCTTTTTAAAGTTGATCCCGGTAAAGGTATGTTCCCCAGTCATTGATGAGCAAACCCGCCAGATAACTAATATACGATTGAAACAAATATTAATAAATACCCCAATAATACCCGGCGATACGATGTATAAGAAATCTGTTGTAACCCTCCTGGCCCTTTTCGCTTACCAGCTGCTGCTGGCCCAGTCATCAGCTTTAACCGGCTTCCCCAAAAGCTTTACGCCGCAGGAAGTAGGCAGGCGACTGGCTTATCATTTTATCGACGGCAGGCACGACCTGTATGCGGCTCAATATATTCATTATGCCGAAGTGTGTACATGGAACGGTGCGCTGGATTATGCCGTGAAGGCAAAAGACCAGAAACTGATTAAACTTTTACAGGATAAGTTTGAGCCTTTTTTTGATCGCGAAAAGCCGCTGCTACCTCCTATGAACCATGTTGACTATAATATGTTCGGAAGTCTTGCCCTTAAACTGTACCAGTTAACAAAGGATGAGCGTTATCGCAAACTGGGGTTAGCTTATGCTGATACCCAGTGGGAATTACCTGCAGGCGCTAATAAGGACGAAAGAGCCTGGGCTGATAAAGGGTTTTCCTGGCAAACCAGGTTATGGATCGATGATATGTATATGATCACCGTGGTGCAAAACGAAGCTTATAAAGTAACCGGTGATCGCAAGTATATTGACCGGGCAGCAAAAGAAATGGTGATGTACCTGGACGAGTTACAACGCCCTAACGGCTTATTCTATCATGCGCCGGATGTACCTTATTACTGGGGCAGGGGTGATGGGTGGATGGCGGTTGGTATGCCCGATCTGTTAACTGCTTTACCCAAGGATCATAAAGATCGTGCCCGTATTATGCAGGGCTATTTAACTATGATGAAAAGCCTGAAAGAGCATCAACGCCCCGGTGGTATGTGGAATCAACTGATCAATGAGCCCGATTTCTGGCCCGAGACCTCCGGCACTGCTATGTTTGCGTATGCTTTTATACGCGGTATACAACAAGGTTGGCTCAATGCAGCCGAATATGGCCCGGCAGCCCGTAAAGCGTGGATGGCGATGATCCCTTATATTGATGAACGTAATAATGTTACGGAGGTTTGTATTGGTACCGGTAAAAAGAATGATCAGCAACATTATCACAACAGGCCGAGAAATGCCGGTGACTTTCATGGACAGGCGCCTTATCTTTGGTGTGCTGCCGCTCTTTTGGGAAAGTAGTTCCGGTACTGGTTAATACCCCTCTGAACCAGTTGGCTATTAATGCGGGGCAGCGATTCTTTAAAAATGCGTATGAAGAAAGTTCTTTTTGTTTGGGCAACCCTTCTGTCGGTTGCTGTAAAAGGTCAAACCGTTAAGTTACCTGCCAGTGTGGATATCTGCGTTTACGGCGGTACCTCGGCCGGTGTAATTGCTGCTTACACTGCAGCCATGCAAAAGAAGACGGTCCTGCTCATTGAGCCGGGGCAAAGATTGGGCGGTTTGTCTTCGGGAGGGTTGGGCTTCACAGATATTGGCAACAAATATGTGGTAACCGGTCTTGCCCGTGATTTTTACAGGCGTATCGGACGGCACTATGGAAAATTTGAGCAATGGATATTTGAGCCGGGTGTGGCCGAAACCGTTTTCCTGGACTATATAAAAAGAGCAGGTGTTCAGGTTATATATAGTAAACGCCTCAATCAGGTCAATAAAACGGGCACAACGATCCGGTCGGTTAGTCTCGAAAATTCAGATGGTTCGGCGGGGTTGATCCAGGTGAAAGCAAAACAATATATCGACTGTTCTTATGAAGGAGACCTGATGGCCAAAGCCGGTGTCAGCTATACCACAGGTCGCGAGCCCAATAGCCGGTATAATGAAACCGTAAACGGGGTACAGTTAAAAGATAAGCACCAGTTTCCTGATGGGGTTGATCCTTATATTATCCCGGGAAAGCCCGAAAGCGGACTGCTCTGGGGTATCAGCAAAGGTGTTTTACAGGAAACAGGCTCTGGCGATGATAAAATACAGGCATATAATTTCCGGATATGTTTAACGAATATACCTGGTAACAGGTTGACTATCGAACGGCCGGCTAACTATGACTCCACCCGCTATGAATTGCTGTTACGTTATTTGTCTGTAAAGCCCACCGGCGACCTGGGACAGATACTGAAAATGGACCGGATGCCCAATGGTAAAACAGATATCAACAACCAGGGACCTTTTTCCACCGATATGATCGGGATGAACTACGATTATCCTAACGGCGATTATGCCACCCGCGAACGCATATTTAAAGAACATGTCGATTATACAAAAGGGCTGCTATACTTTATAGGGCACGATGCCCGCATGCCATCGCCTGTAAAGGAACAAATGCTGCGCTGGGGATATCCTAAAGATGAGTACCCGGCCACGGGGCACTGGACACCGCAGCTCTATGTGCGCGAAGCCCGCCGTATGAAGGGCGACTACATTATGACGCAGGCTAATTGCCAGCGTAAAGAAGTGGTGGCAGATGGAGTAGGTATGGCGGCCTATACCATGGACTCGCATAATGCGCAACGTATTGTTGTAAATGGTATGGTGAAGAATGAGGGCGATGTACAGTTAAAAGGGGTACAGCCGTACCCCGTTGCCTATCGGTCTATTACTCCGAAGTCTGATGAATGTACTAACCTGCTGGTGCCGGTATGCCTGTCTGCCAGCCATATTGCTTACGGATCCATTCGTATGGAACCGGTGTTTATGGTATTAGCGCAATCTGCGGCTACCGCAGCTTCCATGGCTATTGATGCCAAAACAAGCATCCAGGCGGTAAACATTCAATCCCTGCAACAACGGTTAAAAAACGATCCTTTGGCGGATGGCAGTATTGCGGAAATACTGGTGGATGATATAAATGCTGTAGTTATTGGAGGACAATGGGATAAAGAGACAGCAGGTGGTTATGGGCCTACACTATTAGTGAATAAAGAAGCAACTAAAGCAGCCGCACAGTTTATACCTGAGGTTACAAAAGCCGGTAGTTATACCATTTACTTTTACTATCCGCGGTTGTCGAAAGCATCGGAACAAATAACGCTTCAGATTTTTGATGGCGCTAATAAAATAACCAAACAACTATTAAGTAAGGATATACAGGTTACCGGCCAAACTTCAGGAGAATGGGTGAGCCTGGGCCCGTACCAGTTACCTGCAGGTAAAAAAGCTTATGTTGAAGTAACAAATGATGGTGCCAACGGCACTATTGCTGCAGATGCAGTGTTATTTGTTCCTGTACGTTCAATCCCGTAAATAATGATGAATTCTTCAAGAAGGCAATTTTTAGAAAAAGGAATGGGTTGCGTAGGCGGACTGGTTTTAGGCGCTGCCCTGCCTGCTCATGCAGCCGGGTCTCTAATAATAAGACGGGAAGCGGCAGGCCAGGGGTTGCCTGCGATCAATGCAGGCATTGGCGGTAATAATACTGTTGACTTATTAAATCGAATCGAAAAGGATTGCCTGTCGCGCAGCCCCCGGCTTACTATATTAATGGCCGGCACCAATGATATGAACAGTGTAAAACATGTACCGCTCCTCAGCTACGAAAAGAATATATCAGAAATGGCCCGCCGTATTAAAGCCGCTGGGAGCCGGCTGATAATGATGACAATATTGCCGGCCTATGAGCCCTACCTGCTTACCCGTCACCCTGCCGCTTTTTATGAACCCGAGGGCATAACAGGTCGCCGCCGACAAGTGAACGATACTATCAGGAAAGTAGCCAGCCGGCACGGGGCTGTACTGCTGGATATGGAACAGCGGTTTATCGCAGTAGGGAAAATAGGTACCGGTATGGAATCGCTGATACAAAATGAACAAAACGCGCGTAAAACGGATGGCATTCATCCAACTGCCAACGGGTACAGGTTTATGGCGCTGGCGGTGTATGATTGTATACTTTATAACCAACTCCCCACCAATTCCATCGTTTGTTTCGGAGACAGCATTACCAGGGGAGACGGCTCTCATGACAAGGATAGCTATCCCGGCTATCTCAACCAATTACTAACCACGGCACAGCCGTAAAAACGGATAAGAGATCAAATGAAGAAAATTTGTAGTGCAGTACTGATCTGTATGATGGTATCACAGGTGGGTGCGCAACAGGGTGTTTATGAAATGGATCGCTCGGCGCGGCAATCGGTTTCTTTAAATTCATCGGGCAGTACCGGTAAAAACGATTCCTGGTCGATGAAAAGATACAGTGAAGCTGGTGCCGGAGAACAGGTGTCGTCGGTTCGCTATCAAACTCATGGTTGGATGCCGGCAATAGTGCCCGGAACGGTTTTAAATAGCCTGGTGCATAATAAAGTGTATCCCGAGCCTTATTTTGGCGATAATAACCGTCGCTCGCGTGGGTTAATACCCGATCTGCATGATGCCGGCGCAGGCTTTTATCATTATTGGTTCCGCAAAACTTTTAAAGTGCCCGCAACTTTAAACGGTAAAAAATTATGGCTTAAATTTCACGGTATTAATTACAGGGCGGGCGTTTGGTTGAATGGTAAAAAACTGGGAACCATGGCAGGTATGTTCCAGCCTGCCAGTTTCGACGTAACATATATCGTTAACCGCAAAGGAGAAAATGTGGTTGCTGTAGAAGTGGCGCCCGTAGATATACCCGGCTCTGTGTTTCGCGATGGAAAAAAGCGTACCGGCGCAGTTGGTGAAAATAATAATGGCGGAGATGGTGAGATCGGTAAGAATATTACCATGCTGATGTCGGTGGGATGGGACTTTTCAGTGCCTGACGGTACCCGAGATCGTAATACCGGTATCTGGCGCGATGTGGAATTATACAGCACGGGGGAAGTGGTATTGGCCCATCCTTTTGTTCAAACCTATTTACCCTTACCTGATACCAGTGTAGCTATGGAAACCGTGTCGGTGGAGGTAAGCAATACCACTCAGCAAAAACAGTCAGGAAAGCTTACGGGGGTGATAACCGGCACGAATATTCGCTTTCAAACCAGCCTGGTGTTGCAGCCTGGTGAAACCCGGCAGGTGGTATTTCGCCCGGCAGATTACCCGCAGCTGAAAATAAAAAATCCAAAGCTATGGTGGCCCATTAATAAAGGCGGCCAGCACCTGTATGAGTTAACCCTTCAATTTGAAAAAGATAAAATAATCAGCCACCAGCTAACCACCCGTTTTGGTATCCGGCAGGTGCAAACCGACCGGTTAACACCCGATCAGTCGCGGCGCTTTATTGTAAACGGGCATCCTGTTTTTATCAGAGGTACTAACTGGGTACCCGAGGCAATGTTACGTGGTTCTGTTGACAGAACCCGCACCGAACTCCGTTATACCCGCCAGGGCGGCTTTAACCTCATTCGCCTTTGGGCGGGTGGTATTGCGGAGTCGGACGAATTTTACAGGGCCTGCGATGAGCTGGGCTTGCTGGTATGGAACGAATTCTGGATCACGGGAGATACCCGTTTTCCGGCCGATACGGCTCTTTACTTTCAAAACCTGGAAGCTACGGTAAAAAGGATCCGTTCACATCCGTCAGTAGCTTATTATGTAGCGGCTAATGAATCGAAAGAGATAGCCGGTACCCGGGCACGGATCTTTGCCCTGGACTCTACCATCGGTTACCAGGAACAGTCAGAATGTTGCGGGGTGCATGATGGCAGCCCGTACAAATATGAAAACCCCATGCAATATTTCGAAAACACGGCATCGCCCAGAGGTAGCCGCGTAGATGGATTTAACCCGGAGTATGGAACGCCTTGTTTGCCACTGCTGGAATCTTTAAAAGAGATGATGCCGGCAAAAGACCTCTGGCCCATTAACGATTCGGTATGGAATTACCTGGATGGTAATGGCTTTCATAATGTTAATACCAAATACCGCCAGGCAGTTAACGAGTTTGGGCCATCCCGCTCTATTGAAGAGTACGCTAAAAAAGCACAGCTGGTAGGCGCTTTAAATTACCGGGCTATTGCCGAAGTATGGAACTATAATAAATTTGGCTGGGGCGACCGCTTTGCCTCCGGGTTCCTGTTCTGGTATAATAACAGTCCGCTGCCGCAAACGGCCAGCCGTATGTATGACTGGTATTTACGTCCTACGGCAGCCTTATACTATTCTCAAAATGGGTTGGCCCCCTTACATCCGCAATTTGATTACCTGAAAAATACGGTATCGGTTTATAACGATTACCGCAAAGCCTTTCCTGGCCATACTATTGAAGCCAGGATATACGATATGAACTCAAATCTGGTACATACCAGTTCGCGGAAAATATCAATACCGGCTGATGGAACTGTAAAAGATGCATTGCAATTATCGTTCAGCGATAGTTTAACGCAGGTGCACTTTATTAAACTATTATTGAAGTCGCCCGCCGGTAAAGAAGTGGCTGAAGCTTTTTACTGGAGATCGAAAGATGCTTATAAGGGGGCCTGGACCATGACCGGGCCTGCCGTTTCCGGCTTTGCCGATATCAACCGGTTGCCACAGGCTCAGCTAAACGGCACTGTTAAAAAACGCCTACAGGGCGGGAAAGTATTTTTAGAGATGCAGGTAAAGAACGTATCTGCAAAGATTGCTTTCTTTACACAAGTGCGTTTAACCGATCAGGCGAATGCGGTGGTACCGGCGGTTTTTTATTCGGATAATTTCTTTTCGTTGTTGCCGGGCGAAACGCGTACTATTACACTCGAAGTCAATGAAAACGCATGGCGTCATGTAAATGGCCTGTCAGTGGTTGCGTTTAATACCAGCGAATTGAAATTAAAATGGTAGCTATATTGTTGAGGAAGCCGGGGCTAACCACGCATAAAATATATCATTAAAAGAATTGGTATGAATAGTTTTTTTAGAAGAATAACGGGGGTATGGGTTCTTATTGCCCTGGCATTTTCCGCCATGGCACAACAGCAATTGCCCCAATGGGCTTTAGGTCCTTTTATAAGGCCCGCCGGCGTCAATCCTGTTATTGTTCCGGATACCCAAACCCTTTTCTTCGATCCCATGAGCAGGAAAAACCTGGCCTGGGAGGCGGGAGATGTTTTTAATCCAGCAGCCGTAGTCAGGAGCAATAAGATCTATGTGCTGTACCGCGCAGAAGACCGGTCGGGGATGGGCATTGGTAAACGCACTTCCAGGCTGGGGCTGGCTGAAAGCCATAATGGTATTGCCATGAAGAAAAGTCCTGTACCGGTTTTCTATCCTGCTGAAGACAACCAGAAGGACAATGAATGGCCGGGAGGTTGCGAAGACCCGCGCATAGCCGTTACTGCTGAAGGCCTTTATGTAATGCTCTATACCCAATGGAACCGCAAAGTGGCAAGACTGGCAGTAGCTACTTCCAGGGACCTGGTCAACTGGACCAAGCATGGGCCTGCATTTGCCAAAGCTTATGACGGTAAATTCAAAGATATGTTCTGTAAGTCGGGTTCGGTAGTAACGAAGCTCGAAAAAGGAAAGCAGGTAATTACCCGTATCAATGGAAAATATATGATGTACTGGGGAGAACGGTTTATGAATATTGCTACTTCTGATGACCTCGTTAACTGGGCACCCACCCTGGATAAGGAAGGTAAACTGGATATGATCGTAAAACCCAGGAATGGGCATTTTGATAGCGACCTTACAGAATGCGGTCCCCCGGCTTTGGTAACCGATAAAGGCATCCTGCTTTTATACAACGGTAAAAATAAAGGCAATAAAGACAGGGATACTAATTACACCGCCAACACCTATGCAGCCGGCCAGGTTTTATTCGATTTGAAAGATCCTTCCAAAGTCATCAGCCGGTTAGATCAGCCTTTTTTTGTACCTACAGAACCCTTTGAAAAAAGCGGCCAGTACCCCGCAGGCACTGTTTTTATAGAAGGCCTGGTTTATTTTAAAAACAAATGGTTTTTATATTATGGCTGTGCCGATAGCAGGGTAGGTGTGGCTGTTTTTGATCCACACACTCGTTGATACTGCAAAAGTATATGGATATATTTCGCGGAGAGCAATGTTGGTAAAGCCGTATCATTAGTTTACGCACTCTATCATTTGCACAAACCTTAACGAACAGCAGCAGCTGAGGCGGGAAATTTTTAGACTGTTATTCTGATAAATTGGTCTCCTCCTGCTGGGGAAAATGCGTTCAAGTGATTTGAATCCAGACTCTTATAAAAGCACCGTAAAAGTTTTAGTAAAACCCACTGATACAGATTTCTTACATTGATTATCAAGGCAAAGATACATAAGCAGGTTGAAATCAAAGATTGCTCTGTTTTTGTGTCATCAATTTTCATTTAAATTTCAGAAGTATTAAAACGACTTAAAACGAATCAATAATGCGAGACGATAAAGTGTAAAAGTTTCCGTAAAAGTATAGACGATAATTTGGTTAAAATTTTTGTGTTTCCTCGTGTTTTTAGCCTACATTAATGTGAGTTAAATGAAATTTTCAATCTATTGATTTGGGTTCATATTCATTCCGGACTTGAACTTACGAGTGAAAAAGGAGGAAGTCCCTTCAATTATTATCATCTTTTAATGCTTTTGTCTGAATCTTGTCGATGCCAATAATAGAGTGTACACTTTCTAAGCGATAAAAATATTAGGTAACTTTCTGCCATAACTAAATGCGTTGGCTAACGAGGATAAATAATATCACTGGAAAAGCATTGGGAACGGCAGCTGGAATTCAATGAACAGGTCGAGATTGCTTTAAACAATGGTCTTCAATGAGGTGATTCGTTAGTATTGATACATTGTTTCTCCAGACCTTATTAGTTCCGTAACTTTACTGGCTATTCTAAATTGACATTTTGCCTAATTTTCGTGTAAACTAGTGGATTGAATATGATGAAAGTTGAAGAATTAAATAATCTAGTTAAGGAATTAATATCACAACCACGCGAAGCTGAGTGGATTGAATTCAAGCATAATTTTCATTCATTAGAAGAAGTTGGTGAGAGACTATCAGCTCTATCTAATGGCGCCTGTTTACAAAACCAGCACTACGGCTTTTTAATTTTTGGTATCGAAGACGAAAGCCATCAAATAATTGGAACGGACTTTCGTCCGTCTAGATATAAGAAGGGTAATGAAGAGTCTGAAAATTGGATTGCGCAGCGTTTAAGTCCGAGGGTAGATTTTATGATTTACGAGTTCGATTTTGATGGTAAATCTTTAACACTATTTCAAATCGATGCTGCTTCAACGCAGCCGGTTGATTTTTATCATGAAGCGTATATTAGAATTGGAAGTATTACTCGTAAGCTAAAAGATTTTCCTGAAAAAGAAAGGAAGATATGGAAGAAGTTTGGACAGTCCATCTTCGAGAAGGACATTGCTAAAACGGGCCTTACTTCCGATGACGTGGTTAAACTCCTTGACACATCAGGCTATTTTGAAATGATTGAATTACCATATCCAACGTCTCAAGCTGGCGTTTTAGAGCGTTTCGAATCTGAAAACCTTATAAAGAGATCTTCAAACGGATGGACGATTACGAATTTGGGAGCTATTTTGTTTGCCAAGGATATAAAGAACTTTCCCACGGTGAGTAGAAAGGCAGTAAGAGTTGTTGTTTATGACGGAAAGAATAAAGTTCATACCAAAAAGGACATAACAGGCGTTAAAGGATATGCTGTAGGGTTTGAGCAAATGCTTCAATATATAAATGATCAATTACCTACTAGCGAAGTAATAACGCAAGCACTTAGAAAAATAGCAAAAGCTTATCCAGAAATAGCGCTTAGAGAATTGATTGCAAATGCTTTAATTCATCAAGATTTTGCAGCCACTGGAATAGGACCTTTCGTTGAAATATTTGATGATAGGATCGAAATCTCAAACCCAGGGCAGCCTTTGATAAGTCCCCTAAGATTTATAGATGAGTACCAAAGTCGTAATGAGTTTTTAGCATCTTTGATGAGAAGACTTCGGATTTGTGAAGAAAAAGGTAGTGGTATTGATAAGGTAATTTATTATGCTGAAACTGGGCTTTTGCCAGCCCCTGATTTCCGGGTTAAGCAGACGCACACTACTGTAGTATTATTTTCTCATCAGAAATTGAACGACATGAGTAAAGCTGATAAGATTCGAGCTTGTTATCAGCACTGTTGCCTAAAGTATGTATCGAATGAAACTATGACAAATGAGTCC
Source organism: Paraniabella aurantiaca (assembly GCF_050309965.1). NCBI lineage: Bacteria > Pseudomonadati > Bacteroidota > Chitinophagia > Chitinophagales > Chitinophagaceae > Paraniabella > Paraniabella aurantiaca. The sequence continues at coordinate 1,706,568 of NZ_JBLOSY010000002.1, forward strand.
TTAAGGGAACGATTTCAAATCGAAGATCAAAACGCTGCCATTGCGAGCCGGATAATTAAGGAAACTCTAACTGAAGGACTCATTAAGCCTTTAGACCCTGAAAATCGGTCAAGGAAATACCCTAAATACGTTCCTAATTGGGCGTGATCTTATTTGATGGTCATTTGACAACCAATTAATTTCATTTTCTTAATTTATTGATTATCAATCAATTTTTATTTGATGGTTATTTGATAAATTAAGCAGCTCCAACCCTAATACTTTGATTACCAATGCACTTTAGCATTCAATATACAAACCTTGCGCACGCGGCCTTAATTTCTTTTTGCCGAGCCTTGAACTTGTAAATGAGAATGTTGCCGGTTTTTACAATAGTATCAATAAGGATCCTTTTTCAGCCGCGTGAAATTAAGCGGGAAGATTCTATCAACATTTACTGTGTTAAGCATTTGAACACAAGAATCGTTTTCTAAAAAATGTGTTGAAGATCAAATCTCGGATCGTCAGGTTAACAAATAAAATTGAAAGCCATAATCCCCAATTAGGTCTTGAACTTCTAATCAAAATTTAGCATCCTTTAAAAATTATTTTTCCGTTCTACTGTCAGCTAACTAATAATTCGCCTGTTTAAAGTTTTTTTAACAAATTGAACTCACGCATAATTTCCATTCATTGGAAAGAAGTTAGTGATAGGCTATTTGCGATACCTGGTGGGACCTGCTTGTCGAACTGGTTACTATGGCTTTTCGATTTCAGGTATTGATGATGAAGGCGCCAAATAATTGGAACGGAATTTTCGTTCTTTCGGTATATATGAAAATAAAGGGGAATCTGAAATCAGATAGGATTAATTTATAAATGTACTAAATTCTATGAAAGGTTCTAATTCCGCAAAATCAAGTCACGATCTGTTACTTATTTAATGCGTATTTTAAATTATCGAACAGGCGTTCAATCAGTCTACGGTCTTTAGTGATGATTTCCGCGGTACCCTTCGCTTCATGCTTAAACTCTATAGATTTTCCATAATTTGTAGTAAGGCCTGAAGGAAATTTTACGGTAACTAAGTAAGCCTCCATACTACCTTGATCTGTCTTTTCGGTGCTAGTAGTTAGCGATATATCTCTGACTACTCCTTTTACCGAGCCATATTCGTTATAGGGAAAATCATTTAATTTAATAATAGCCTCTTGCCCAACCTCTACCTTACCGGCACCCATAGCAGGCAGTAATATTTGACCATAAGGTTCTTCGGCCTTGGGAACTATAGTAAATATTGCTTCTCCAGCCTGAACATATTGACTATTAGTCCAGAATTTCAAAAACTGAACTTGACCTTCAAAAGGCGATTTAAAAACATAACGCTCTTCCCAAAGTGAAATATTATCCATCAAATCATTATAGGCTGCCAATAAAGCAATTTTAATTTCCGCGAGTTTTTCACTTTTCTGTACACGTGTTTGCGTAATATCACTTCGGGTTTTTTGAGCCTGTTTTTCTGCATCAATCTGATTGCTTTGGGCACTGGCCACACCAGCACTATAAGAAAGATATTGTTGACCAGCTCTTTCATACTCTGCCGCTGAGGAAACCTTTTGCGAAAACAAAATTGAGTCTCTAGCAAGCGATCTTTGGGAAAAAGCAAGAGCCCCTTTATTAATCTCAGTAAGGCTTAAACTGTTTTTAACTTCCTTTTGCTGATGACCATGCAGATTTTGTAGACTTGCTATTTGCTTGTCATAAAGCTTATCTCTATGAAACAGAGCCAATTGATGAAGATTTGCTATCAAATTATAATACTTCGACGTCAATTCTCCAAGCGCGGGGGTGGAAGGTAACTGATGTATTATTGAGACATTTTCGACATTATTAGGATTATAATTTTTTAAAACACTTTTGATATACTGCAAAGTGTCATAAGATGTCGCAGTTTCAATATAGGCAACAACTGCGCCTGCCTTTGTCATCGATTGCGATTTAATATCGTTAAGATGGATCTTTCCGGAAGCATTGGCGAAAAGTTTCACGGGGGCTACAGATGTATTTACTGTTGTAATACCATGTACCACATCTGGATAGCGAACAATCCAACCGAAAACCAATAGCAAAAGAAATATAAACCCGACAATTACACTTATAAAAGAACCAAAGTTAGTCGGCATTCTTTCAATGATATCCCTCACCTCTTCCGTGCGTTCTGTACTGTTGTATTTTCCAATATTGATAAGTTCTATTTCTTTATTATTCATCTTGCTACTTTTCATTTGAACTTTCTTTTTCAATGAGTGTTTCTTCTGTCAACAGCATCTCTTTTTCCAAAAAAGTAGTTCCTTGGATCGAACTAGTGAGGTCCAATTGAGACTGTACTAGTTGAAAATATCTACCCTTTTTATTCATCAGACTTTGGTGATTTCCAACTTCTACTATATAGCCATCTTGCATCACTACAATTTGGTCAGCTTTGCGGATAGTACTTAATCTATGTGCCACTACTATCACTGTTTTGTCTTTGAAAACGTCGTCTAAGGCGGCTACTATTTTCTGCTCATTCAAAGTGTCCAGTGAATTTGTAGCTTCATCAAAAAACAGATAGTCAGGATTCTTATACAAAGCCCTGGCAATAAGGATTCTTTGCTTCTGCCCTCCACTTAAACCTCTCCCTTGCTCTCCCATTTTGGTCTGATAGCCCAAAGGGAGTTTCTCAATTTCAGCAGCAATATTTGCTGTATCCAAAGCGGTTTTTAGTCTTTCGTAATCTACCCTTTCATCATCTAAGACAATATTATTTAGGATTGTATCATTAAAAATCTTACCATCTTGCATGACAGCTCCGCATTTATCCCGCCATTGCTTAAGACTAATATTGTTTATATTCATATTACCAATTAATATTTCACCATATGAGGGTTTGTATAAACGTAATATTAATTTAAGTAGTGTAGACTTTCCACTACCGCTATCACCTACTATTGCCGTAACCTTTTTCTCTGGGATTAATAAGTGAATGTTTTTTAAAACCGCTGTTGACTGCGGAGTATATTGGAAGGAAACATTTTTAACTAAAAGATTTTTGTTTTCCGGTAAATCGATGGGATTACTACCGACATTTTCATGCTCATCACTTAATTGGTGAATTTCATTTAATCTCAGAAAGCTAATTTTGGCAAATTGGTATGAAAGAAGAAATTGAATAAACTGTACAACTGGCCCATTTAACATGCCAATCATGAATTGAGTTGAGATCATTACGCCAAATGTCATTTCTCCATTTATTACTGCTATAGCACAATAAAAAGTTATAGATAGATTTTTGATATTATCGATAAACTGTGCACCAAGATTTTGTATATTATTTATATTAAGTGACCGGACATTTACTTTATATAGTCTAGCCTGTATATCCTCCCATTTCCAGCGTTTCGGCTTCTCATAATTATTAATTTTTATATCCTGTATACCAGCAATAGTTTCGACCCAGTAACTTTGATTTTTCGACACCAGCTCAAAATATTCCCAATCTAGCTTTTTTCGCAGTTTCATGAAACCTAATACCCACAATACATATAGTATGCTGCCTCCTAAGAAAATATAAAATATGATAGTGTTGTATACAAGCAGTATAATGCCAAAAACCAAGAATGTCAGCGAAGAGAAGACCATGTTTATAGAGTTATTCATGATAAAACTTCTGATTCGCTCATGATCCTGTGCGCGTTGAAGAATATCTCCTGTCATTTTATTTTCAAAAAAAGTGATAGGCAGGAGCATTAGTTTTATAAGGTAATCCGAAATTAAAGCTATATTTACTCTTGCTGTTACATGTAACAATATCCAATCCCTGGCCATGTTACTTAGAAGTATACTAATATAAATTGCAATATTCGCCGCCAATACAATTGTGATAAAATCAACATCGTGTGTTTGAATACCCACATCTATAACTGCTTTTGAGATAAAAGGCAATAGTCCCTGCAAAGCAGTAACGACTAGCATTACAAGGAATAAATTGATAAAACTTTTTTTGTAGGGACGAAAGTATCCCAAGAAATTTTGAAATGTTTTCTTGTGCTCTGTACGTTCACCAACCTGACGCTGATAAAAATCGGCTTGAGGTTCAAAGGCCATCAAAACTCCTTTTTTATCTTCACCTTTACTGACCCACTTTTTAATAAATTGTTCCTTAGCATATTTCACTAATCCTTTGGCTGGATCAGATACGTATATTGCTCCTGTTCGGGGGTTAGTATGATACACAACAACAAAATGACTTTTGTCCCAATGAACAATAGTTGGTAGTGGAATTTTATTAAGTAAATCTTCTATGGTACATTTTAAAGCAAGGCTTCTGAGCCCAATACTTTCAGCAGCATAACTCAGGTCCAAAAATGATATTCCCTCCTTGGTGATGCCGCATTTGTCACGTAAATACTGCAAACTGTAATATTTGCCGTAAAATTTGGCAATCATTTTTAAGCAGGCGGGACCACAATCCATCATATCCATTTGGCGATCACAAGGAAATTTACTAAGCATTAGTTTTTCAAAAATTATTATACAAATAAAGATATTGGTTTGTTAAAAATAAATTAACAGGGCTGATATTTTTAAATTAATTTATTTCTGCCGTGATTCTCCTTATATTTGTTTTGCCATTTATGAAAATCATATTAGCAACCAAAAAAAGTAAAATGTCAAGACCTATTGTTCCCCAAAAAAATAAGATTTAAGGTGATGCATAAATAATGTTTGTCAAAAGCGTCAGGAAATCGAAAGGATTTGTGGCCGATGTTCATTGCAGAATGTGACAAGAGTGATTAGGGTTCGAAAAACTAACCTGAACTGTAGGATTGGACAATAGCTGATGTACCGATACCAAACATCAATATAAAGTCTTAAACGTAATTAAACGATTCTAATTAATCATTACAGAACGTTGTCAAATAAAAAATAAGAACTCCCGAAAATATTCAATCCATATGTTTAATCAGCGGGAAAAAAGAATAAGAGATGTTAAAGAGGAAGATAAACTGGAAAAATATATCTCCCAGCGGTTCCTCTATAATGTGAAATAGAATTATAAAGCTAATGAGGATTAACAGAGAATTGGAGAGCGATGTCTCTAAAGATAAAATCACTATATGCATTATTGACTATTATAGTCGATTTAAAACCAGTGGGCTTAGTACTTATACCCAATACCTGTCAAATCGAATTCTACAAATACCAAGCATTTCGCTTTGCCATATATGGGTTAAATGCGAAGTACATCATCGAGCAATGTTTGCTCAAACAGATAAACAAAATGTCAAGCACATCTATGTTCCAAAAGATTTGTGCATTCCTAATGACACTGGTAAATTCGACGAGGAAGCTGCGAAATTTATTACGATGGAATTACAGGAAGTGAAAAATGTCATTTTCCATTTTAACTGGATTAATCATGGCCTATTCTCAACATTACTAAAAAAAAATATTAACTGCAAAACTCTTTTAACGAAGCACTGTATTCCTTGGCGTGACTTAATAACAAACAACTATACAGTTTTCCAATTACTAAACAAGCAATTATTCGAAGAAAAGAACACTAAACGTCCAATGCACCCTGCATTAATGAGAGAACACCTTAATTATGCAACTGTGGATCATATAATTTGTGTAACAAATTTTGCCACTAAATCTCTCACTAATTTATTGCACATACCTCCCTATAAACAAACAGTTATTTACAACGGAATAGACTCAAAATTCTCCATACCGAGTTCAAAAAGGAAAAGCCAACTTCGTAAAAAATATAGATTCTCCGACGAGGAAACCATCGTTTTATTTGCCGGACGAGTTACAAAGAGGAAGGGAATACAAGACTTACTAATTGCATTTCAGAAGCTCTTATTAATAAAACCAGAAGTAAGACTAATAATAGCAGGAGATGGAGAACACAATCGCATGCTTGGAAGCATAAAGCAATGTTGGTCTAAGGTTACCTTCACTGGAGAACTGGAAAAGTACACCTTATATGACTTCTATAAAATGGCAGATATCGGAATAGTGCCATCATATGTAGAGCAATGTAGTTATTCTGCGATAGAAATGATGCACAGTGGACTACCGATCATCATCTCCGATGTCGATGGTCTTTCAGAGATAGTTCCAGACGGTTGTGGCTTGAAAGTGCCTATTGTGTTATCAAAATCAAGAGCCTTTATTAACCCGGACAAATTGAAAGAGGCATTATTATTTTTTATCGACAACCCTAAAGAAGCTAAAGATTATGCAAAACGCGCCAGGTATCATGCAGCTCAGAATTTTAATGCCGAGGCTATGGCTCAAAGTACAATTAATGTATATCATAACCTTTTGAGTAATGAATATTTTGATAAAAAGTTAGCTCATTCTTCAGATTTAATAAAGAATGGTCCATTGGTAAGTGTTCTTATTGCTTGCTTTAACGCTGGCAAATTTTTGAAAGAATGTATAAATAGCGTACTAAATCAATCTTATACCAGATTTGAACTTTTAATTTTGGATGACGGGTCAGATGATGATTCAAGTGAAATTTTGGAAGAATACAATGATCCAAGAATTACAAAGATAAAAAACACCAATAACAAAGGTATAGTTTACAGTTCGAACCAATTATTGTCAAAGGCAAATGGGAAATACATAGCAAGGTTCGATGCAGACGATATTATGGATAAAAACAGCATTTTGAGAAGGGTATCTTTTTTAGAAACTCATCAAGGCTATGCGATGGTAGGTGGAAGCCACTATATCATAACTGACACTGGCCAGATCAATGGCATCATGCAATATTCCAGTGAGAATGTTGATATAAAATTACTGATGTTTTTTAAAAATCCATTTTGCCAATCGTCTGTAATGATTAAGAGTGATCTCTTAAAAAAAATTAAATACTCCGAAAAATACAAACATTGCGAAGATTATAATCTATGGTTCAATATAGCTCAAACAGGCAAGCTGCATAATCTATCTGAATTCCTAACCTCCTATCGAATTCATCATCGTTCAGATTCTCATTCTAATATTCAGAGACAAAAAGAAAATTCCATGGAGCTCATATCGGATAAACTTGACCAAATGGGAATCGATTATAGTTCGGATGAACTGGCTATACATGCTGCAATTCATTTCAATTATGGTCGTCGGTACTTTAACACTTCACAGAAAATCGCTTTTGCAAAAATTTGGATATACAAAGTATTATATCACTTGAATTCGACATTCAAATTTTCGAGTAAACAACTGCATGAGACAGCTGATTTAATACTAAAACGTTATTGTGGGATAAATACAAAATAAAAGATTAGAAAAAATGCGAACTATTCATCAAATAGTATTTGGTTCCAATATAAACGATCTGGTCAATACCTGTCTTAAATCGTGGAACATCCTCAAAAATGATGGTTTTGAGATTGTGAAATGGAACGAAAGTAAAGTTCTTAAATTTCTGGAAAAATACTATCAGTTTGCTTTACCTGCCTATGAGGGTTCTCGTAACCTAGCAGAAGCTTCAGACCTGGCGAGATATCTAATTATATACCATTTTGGTGGTTGCTATGTGGATTGGGACATTCAGCTCATTCACCCTCCAAAGTTTACGGCCCTTATTGAGAACAATAAAGAGGGCTTTTTGATACTAGATCCCCAAACCAAGGTGTTAAGTTGTGAATGCTTCTTCCTGGCACCCGGTAATCCATTTCTTTTATATCTAGCAAGAGAAATTGTAAACTTATTTGATGAAAAAATTCAAATCAAATTGTTGACACCTCAATACTCGGGACCGTTTCGCCTCACTGAGTCTTATAATTGCTATAAAAATCCTAAGCCAAAACAGATTTTACTAGAAAAAATATTTGCATACACTTACGAAGAAATTAGGCTGATGCCGGAGAGGGACATTAGGCAACCTCTCATTCATTATTGGTCTCATTTATGGCTAAGTTGACATATTAGCGTTTGAGGTGTCAACGATTACAAAATGTCTTTTTTTATTTTCACATTAGAATATCCTTAATTCACCATTTAAAAATTTATTTATGAAGAGAAAACTCAAACTTGCATTTGATCAACTTCGAAAAGAGATGCAACCAATGAATTCAACTGAGATGAGCTCTGTTTTAGGAGGTCTTACCGTCAATGAAATCCTGACGTATTATACGAATTTAGGGTTTAACTTTGATTCTGATTCTAGCGGAAATTATTTTGCTTACGGCCCTGCTGCCAGTACAGGAAACTATGTTGAAGATTGGGGCAGCGGCTTTCAAGATAGCTCAGGAAGTAGTGGTGCCGGAAGTAATCCTTATTATGAAGCTAATGACGATCAAATGGCGATAAATGGAGGATTGCTTGTGGAAACGGCTAATGGTGTTCAATATTATGGAAGCTCCGGAACAGTAGCTTTTTTCCCTGGTGTTAAACTTTCAAAAAATGCAGCGAACAATACTGCTTATCAGATGAACGGAACTATTCATATTAACGAGAACTGGGCGAATAATGGCTTTGACATCGATGATTTTGCTCATGAATATGGGCACTATTTACAGCAGCAAGGACGAGGACAATTTAGATATCTGTTGGAAATTGCATTACCTAGCGTAGGTTCTGCAGTAATAGGCAATATACTTTACAAAATGTTCGGTACAGAAAACTTCCATGACAATCAATGGTATGAAAAAAGTGCCACTCAATTGGGACAGGAATTCTTAATATATAATATGTGGGATCCAAGCAAAATAAATGATATCGTTAACCCTCCATCAGACTATCAGGATCCCAATTACTCAGGATTTACTTCATCATGGTGGGCTTAGTTAGTCAGATAGGTGCTAAATCCAATCATAAAATACTCTCATGAAAAAGTATAACATAATCATTATAACAGCTCTCCTAATTTTTTTCGGCTGCAGTATGGCTAACCCTGTATTTATAACAAATGATACTGAGAGTGCTTGTACTGTAGTTGTCAAACTGAATTCAGAAGGTGCAAATCAACTGCAATTTGTTAGAGATGATGGTTCAAAAATAAGTCGTTCAGATTTCCCTAAATTAAGTAACGGAAAAAATGATGACACTAGAAACAATATTAAATTTGATAAAAAAACAGATTATAAGATTAAAAACAATACAATAGAAATCAATATTCCTGCAAAGAACAGTGTACGATTTTCTGAAAGGATTTTAGAGCCATCTCAAATTGACAGCATTTATTTCAGGTATAATGACCTGCAATTTGCAATAAGCCATACGGAATTTATAAAATCTTCTGAAAAGCCTCGTGGTAGTCGACACGGATACCTTTATATTTTCAAGGGTAAATAGTATCAAAAATGGATAGATTACACATCAAATGAGATTAACTCTTTGAGTATCGTTTTTCGCTCCCGAAAACTTGCAAATCAATCAGAAGTTCATCTTAAAGGTCTTAGAAAAGCAATAATTTTTCAACGCAACCAATGTTAAAATCCAATTTTCTAATGTATGTGGCGGGGCCATTGATAACCCAATGCAAATCTTCGCCACATACTTTATATTCCTAATGGGTACTAAAGTTTTCTCGTCTTTAAAACAATACGGTTTGCGAAGCCTAACGATTTTCTTTATAGATGGGTTGTAAGTTGTAGCATTGGCTTTGCCTGGTGAGGATTAAAGGAGCTCTTATAGCGGAAAAACGTTCTGGTCCAAGTGTAAGTTTAGCCTTCCGTGTTTTTAGGACAGTTAAAGATTCGACTTGAGTTTACAGAAGGAATCTTAGCCAGAATGCTTCGCAAAATATAGTTCATCTGGGTATATAGTGTATAAGATATAAATCAGATGTACTGAACACGGATATTTAATCGTACTTATCTGCAATCTTTCGCCTCTAGTAAGCTCTTCGTCAGCTACTTAACGTTTTTCTCGGATGATGAAAGCCTCGATATTTCTGACCAAATTGAGGTTCGCGCCAACCTATTGATCTCGAATAAACTGGGTTTACAATAGGATCTAAATTAAGCATCGTTGCGATTGTTCCCAATCTAAGTTCGCTATGAAGAGCTTGATATACAGGTTTAAGTATTTCATCAGCAATTAAACTCATAGCCTTATCCGACATCATAATGCCGCAAAAAGGGCTAATGCCAACAGCATATTGGCGCACATCAATAGGAAGATTTCTTATTTGATAAAACCAGTGCCAGGTATCTCGTTCAGGATACTTAACTGATGGCACCACAAAGTCGCAGTCCCACACCCTCGAAAAATAACTATTTACACTACAGTCGCACCAGCAGTCCCAGCCTACCAATACAAATCTTTTACTAAAGATATCTGACTTATTTTCTAAATACCATCTAAAAAATGCCAGATCTATAGAGGGGCCAATAATAGGAGAATCAATAAACGGATTTATCACATCAAATACTTTGACTCCAGGATTATAATCGATGAATGTTTGTTTGTTTGCCGTAAAGGTGCTAATGGTATCTTCATTAGTCGTGTTATACCAGGCAATCAATATTATAAGCTCTTCAATATTATTACTCATATCTCTAACGGTTGAAATCGAATATTGTTACAAATACATACGTTTTAATTTTTCAATTAACGCAGTGTCTCCAAATCTATCGTGTTTCGAAATTCCACGTTTTGACCATATATTATTCCATAAATGAATTGCATGGCAATGCTCAAAGGTCATGTCCAAATTGTCTACAAAGAAAAGTTCTATTTGATGCCAATTAATAGGGCAAAAAACATACATTGGCTGGATATAGTTTTCACTCTCGTAATTCTTTAATATTTGCTCTAGAAATCTAGATCCAAAGGTTCCCCAACGGGCATTTTTTAAATCAGTCTTTTCCATAGTAACTATCATTTCGTGCAGAAATTCTGCTTTCTGAGGGGCTTTAATTACTGCATTATTTGTTATAATTTGTGGAACACCAGTGTCAGTGATCATCTCTGTTGTAAAACAATAGTCCTGGTTAAAATTGAAGTATTTTAAGCAAACAACATCCATATCTACCCACCATCCTCCTTTCATAAAAAGTAGCTTGTATCTAAACCAGTTAGCAAACGATGTGTATGTTTGCGCGATATCCTTATAAACCCTTTCGTGTGGAACTATTTCATTTGCGTCTTTAAGGATAACTCCATCTGGGCAGTTTTTGAGATTTGTTTCATAAGAATATAAATGAAATTCATGTCCATTGGCTAAAAAAGACCTGATACATAATTGTTCAATAATTGACAACGTCGTTCCTATCCAAAGACTTTGAATGGCAGCAGTTTGGGCAGTTTTCATATCACTAATTATAAATCAACTTTTCGATTTTTTAAAGATAGTAATTAATCACCCTATCTTCCAATTGTTAAAAAAAAATAAGCTAACAAATAGTTATTTATTATTTGTTTGGCTAACTTCCATAACTTTCAGAGCTGAAGAAAATAATTGATTGCTTTTGAAATTGGAATGAAGTTTTTTAATAATTATATTATTTTAAAATTTTTAATATATTCAGGGAGCAATAAGAAAGCAAACTTATTATTAAAGATTAGGTAATTACATATAGTTAATTCTATGAATAAAATCGAAAATCTAAGAATCACTCATGTAACTTATTTATTCAAACACAACAAATTTATACTTTTTAAAATATGAAAAAAAAAATAACTACGATTGCTATTATCTTGTTTGCCGCATTACCAGCGTTATCTCAAAAGGTTATCAGAAATTATAGCTTTGAAGATATTGATGCACTGTATAGACCCATAGGTTGGTCGCCACAAAGTTCAGATAAAAAGTACTCCTTTGTTTTGGACACAAGTGTTGCGAAGGCCGGTAAAATTTCAATAAGAATAACGCTCCAACCAAATACAGTTCCTGATAAAAATATAGGATTGTGCAACACAATACTTTTAAATAGCTTTTTTAAGGATAACCATAAAATAACTATCAGTGCATATGTTAAAACTGACGGTCTTACTATAGGAGGTGCTAGTATTTGGATGCAGTTAAATGGAAGCCGCAGTATAATATCTGATAAGAACTCCGATAAAAATGCAAGCAGAGGAACTACAGAATGGACAAAACACACCATAGAACTGCCTTTAACTGACGAGGTGGTCTCTGTTGGATTCGGTTGCAAGATGTCTGGGAACGGTAAAGCATGGTTTGATGATTTTGAGGTCAGGATTGATGAGGATTTAATTAAGTAGCCTTGTTTATGAAGTGGTTATTTGTCCCCTGGCATTTCTTTTCTTATTTCCCCTGCCACGGGATGAATATGCCTCGATAGATGCTACCTCCAATGGAGTGATGTAAAAGAAATCGTAAACTGTCTTAACTAGTCTCACACTGCGTAACCAATGATGTAAGAGCGTTCTGCTTTTTGCTTTAACCTCTTCAAAATACCTATATGCCTTACGTCTTGCGAAATACATTTTCTTGCTTTTTTTATGGTCATAATTTTTTATAATAATTACAAGATTATCGATCAAGACGATTCGCCAGTTTGTTAGGGACAACTCTGAAATTCTTTATTTGGCTTATATAATGACGACGGGCTATCAGGCGTTGTTTTGCCTGTTATCTTTCTGAATTGAAAGATGATACTCCGAAGCAGACATGTTGAAATATTTTTCAAAACTCCTGTTAAAAAGCTGCTCAGAGCTGTAGCCGACACGTCTTGGAATTTCTTCTAAAGAAACTGTGTTGTCAATCATCAACTCAGTAGCTCTTTTAAGTCGGGTGAAATCAACAAATTCCTTTGGCTTTAAAGATAGCAGATCAGTGATTTTGCGATATAAAGTTGTGCGACTCATACATAGATGTTCAGCAATATCATCAAGATCTATTTCTGGATTCTCTATATGTTGATCTACGTATTTCTTAAGCCTTTTCTGAAACAAGTCATCTTTTTTTGAAATGCTTAATACCTGTATTTTAGTAAAAGGAGTACTGGCTAGATGTTCCCGTATTTTTTGCCGGTTTTTTAATAGGTTTTTAACCTGCAGCAATAGTAACTCTACCGAAAACGGCTTACGAATATATGCATCTGCCCCTACCTGCAAGCTGTCAATATGAGTAGCGTGAGTGTTCCTTGAAGTCAGGAGTATGACGGGAATATGGCAATATTCCACACTTGATTTAATAAAGCGGCAGAGTTCGTAACCATCCATCTCAGGCATCATAATATCAGAAATAATTAAATGGATCATTTTTGTTTCTAAAAAGTTTTGTGCCAATCTTGCATCGGAAGCTTGATGGACGCCATATGAATATCCCAGTACCATCGATAAAAAATCCAAAACATCTGGTTCGTCATCAATAATTAGAATGTCCTCTGTCATGCCACTTTAGTTTTTCAGGTATGTAGTTGAAATTAGATTCTGATAAATAGGTATTAATAGGTCAAAACACGCTGCGTTCTGCGTGATTAAGATATGCATAATTCGTTAGTTCAAATATATACAATGGGCCTAAGAATCTACAAGTTTCAGACATGAAATAATAACGTAATTTATGCTAACAATACATTCATTAGGAAAAGTGATGAATAAAATGCCTAATGCGTATGTGGCTTTTTGATATTAGTTCGTTTCCTGAGAGCCTAATTCCGATCAGAATAGGCAGAAGCCTTAATAATTAAAAAGTCTTTTACCACTTTTCTATATACCACTTTTGGTCTTTTAACTGTGATATTGAAAATGTACTCGGACAGGAAATAATAGTAGCATTTAAAGTGTTTTTACTTGCTGTATTGAATATCTTAAATTATTGTGCCTGCTATACCGATGCGTGATTTAAAAATGGTACGAATTCACAATAATTTGAATAATGCTGTCCATACATGTTGCTTTATTTTGTGTTGTCAGGAATTGACTAAACGATTCGAATTTTTAAAGATCATGTTTGCCGATGAATTGTATAAAGATTTAAAATACTTTAATTGCTTGTGTCTCTAATTACTGCAAATGAGATGATAGAAATGACTTGGACTTTGATTTAACCATGCAGAGCCTCAATAAACATAATAAATTTCGTTGACTTTGGAATAGGCAGATGAGGGTGCCAGGCAATGTCTGATGATATATGCTGTACGGTGGTGAGGAGCCAATCCTGGGGGGCGGCTGTATTATCTGCACATGAATGATATTTTTCCAGATAAATAAAGCGATAGCAAAATAAAAATAAATATATGAGGGTCATGCAATGGCTGACCGGTTGTTTTGTAGCGGGTATATTTTTACTGGGGTGTAGTAAGAGTAATAATAAGCCTGAAGAAAAACCGGTGGTCAAAAAAGATTCAGCAACTTATGATTTGGAAAATTTTCCTGAAGGGGCTCGTCCACGTGAGGTGGGTCTTAAATTGACGGAACGGTTGTTACAAACTGAATATTCTTACTGGGGTAACATTTATTCGCAGTATACGGCTGACCATATCACTTATCCTGATGTTTGTGCATGGCTGGGGGCGTTGTGGTTTTCTAAGAGTGTTGGCAACGATGCATTGTACAACCAACTGGTAGCCAGATTTGAGCCACTATTTACAACTCAAAAGCACCTGCAACCTAATGTCAATACAACCGCTGACAATAAGGTGGACTATTATGTTTTTGGTGCCGTACCGCTGGAAATTTATACTCAGAAAAAAGAAAGCAGGTACAAAGAACTGGGGATGAAATACGCGGATGGCCAGTGGGCATTACCATCTAAACCAACTGCATCTCAAAAAGACTGGCATGACGATGGATATTCCTGGCAAACGCGCCTATGGATTGATGATATGTTCATGATTACTGCGTTACAGGCCCAGGCTTATCTGGCTACCGGGGATGAAAAATATATTGAGCGTACTGCCCGGGAAGTTGTATTGTATCTGGATCAGCTACAGCGTGATAATGGCTTGTTCTATCATGCGCCTAATGCACCCTTCTTTTGGGCAAGGGGTGATGGATGGATGGCTGTTGGCATGACTGAAATATTACGTATTCTTCCCAAAACTGCCAAATATGATCTATACCGTACCCGAATAATGAAGGGATATAAAGACATGATGGCAACCTTGTTGCGATACCAGGCGCCTGGTGGCATGTGGGGGCAACTCATCGATAATATGTCTTCATGGAAGGAGACATCAGGATCCGCCATGTTCACTTATGCATTGATCAGTGGCGTAAGAAATGGCTGGCTGGATAAAGAGAAATATGGTGCAGCCGCCCGTAAAGCCTGGCTTTCTCTTTTGACTTACCTGGAACCTAACTATGATATACGCGAGGTATGCGAAGGTACGGGTGCCAGGAATGACTATCAATACTACCTGGATAGAAGACGTTGGATAGGGGATCTTCATGGCCAGGCAGCGATGTTATGGTGTGCTTATGCTTTGTCCAGTCCCATCAAATAAAGTAGCAAAAACTAACGAGAATATCAAATCAACAATTATGCATGAAGGTTTAACAAAAAGTAGGAGTTATACCAGAGCCTATAAAAAGGCCGGTATATGGTACGTGGGGATCTTGGCTACGCTGTTCCAGCTGGTCATCCCAAAAACTTCTTTTTCTCAAAGTACGGCTTCAGTGACCGTTATACAGCAAAACAAAAGCCGGGTTACAGGTAAGGTCACAAATCCGGCCGGCGAGCCCCTTGTTGGCGCATCTGTAAGTATTCAAAACACTTCAATTGGAACAAGCACCAATAATGAGGGACTTTATATTATCGAAGCATCACTTACCGATGTGCTTTCGTTCAGTTATATGGGTTTTATGTCCCGGGATATAGCCTTGAAAGGGGTTGATACTTTAAATGTAGTGCTGCAGCCTGATCCGCAACTAAGCGAGCAGGTAGTAGTGGTGGGTTATGGTAAGCAGAAAAAAGCTGCTGTGGTAAGCTCTGTAAGTACTGTAACAGCCAAGGAGCTGATGGCGCCCACCGGTAATATTACCGGCAACCTGGCGGGGCAACTTTCGGGGCTTATTGCTATTCAACGGAACGCAGAACCGGGTAGGGATAATGCTGAGTTCTGGATACGGGGTATCAGCACTTTTGCAGGGGGCTCTTCTCCATTGGTGCTTGTAGATGGTATTCCCCGGAAAATTAGTGAGCTGGAAGCCGATGAAATTGAGACCTTCTCACTTCTGAAGGATGCGGCCGCGACAGCTGTATATGGAGCGGAAGGCGCAAACGGTGTTATTTTGGTAACCACTAAACGAGGTATTGTATCCAAACCGCGCATATCTTTTCGCGCTGAATTGTCCACTGCACAGCCCCAACGCTTACCAGAGTTTGTTGATTCATGGGATTACCTGGATCTGGCCAATGAAGCACGCTTTAATGACGGTCTCGATCCTTACATGACGCAGGAACAGATTGAAAAGTATCGCAGCGGAGAGGATAAGGATCTATATCCTAATACTAACTGGATGAAGGAACTGCTGGCCAAGAACGTTAAAAATCAACGTTACACTGTAAATTTTAGGGGAGGTGCCGAAAACGCAAAATATTTCGTTTCCATGGCGTATTTCAATCAGGAAGGTGTATTTAAAAAAAACGAGCTGGGTAAATATAACAGTGATTTTGACTACCAGCGCTACAACCTGCGAAGTAATATCGATTTAAAAGTAAGCAATACAACCCAGTTGAATATAGATCTTGCAGGGCAGTATGTTTCCCGCCTTACGGCTAACCGCTCACCGGATGATATTTTTAAATTTATGCTTTTTACGCCTCCGCACCTGTTCCCAGCCATTTATAGCGATGGCACTTTAGCTACTTATAAAGTGCCGGGCGATGCCAATAACCGCAACCCTTTTAATATGCTATATAATCAGGGTTACCGTAAGGAATTTAGTACACGTGTACAGTCGAACGTAGGCATTAACCAGGATTTAAAAGTAGTGACCCGTGGCCTGAGCGCGAGGGCAAACCTGAGTCTTGATTATGAAGGTAACAATGCTACGCTGCGGAATTACTGGCCCACCCTGTACAACGCTTCAGGACGAGACGCTGACGGCAAACTTCTTTTTAATGAAGTAGTATCGGGAAACGCCCAGTTGGAAGACCCTGTATATACTGATAACGGCAGAGATACTTACCGCAATATATATATCGAAGGAGCGATCAACTATGCGCGTACTTTCCAGCGCCATAATGTGGGCGGTATGGTGCTTTATATGCAGAAAGAAAATCAACGTGGCGATAATGTGCTGCCTTTTCGCAAGCAGGGTTTGGTAGGCCGTGCCACTTACTCCTTCGCCAACCGTTACTTTATCGAGGGTAACTTCGGTTATACGGGTAGTGAAACCTTTGCTAAGGGTAATCGCTTTGGATTCTTCCCGGCGGTAGGTATCAGTTATTTTGTATCTAACGAGCCGTTTTATCCCGAAGGATTGAAAGAAATACTGAACAGCGCAAAAATTAGGTTGTCCATGGGCCGCACCGGTAATGATAACACCGGTGGTGCGCGCTTCCTGTATCGGCCGACTTTCAACACAGGTGGATATAACTTCCTGCAAGGCATCAGCTCAAATGGTGGCACCAATGGCCTGGGTGCAGGTATATTTGATGAGCGTTTTATCAACAACTTTATAGGATGGGAAATAGAGAACAAACGCAACGTTGGGCTTGATTTAGGATTTTTCAGAAATAAAGTGGAGCTAACTGTTGATTATTTTAATAATGAACGTACTGGTATTTTGATTCAACGCCGTACCATTCCCGGATCTGCAGGTTTCCATGCTGCCCCCTGGGAGAACTATGGTATTGTGCATAACCATGGTGTGGATGCCAGCCTGAAAAGCAGCCATAAAATCGGAGCGTTTGGACTAAGTACCAGGGGAACATTCACCTTTGCCCGCAATAAAGTACTTGAGTACGATGAATTGCCTCAAAACTATCCATGGATGCAGGTTACAGGTACAAGGGTGGGAGAGCATACCCTGTATATTGCCGAAAGACTTTACACCGAGGATGATTTTGTAAGGACACAAAATCCCAACGGCACTTATCGTTACCAGTTGAAGCCGGGACTGCCTGTACCTACCATGACCGGTAACGCAACGATGGGGCCTGGCGATATTAAGTATGCTGATTTGAACAACGATGGTATCATAGATAATAATGATCGAAAAAGAGGTATAGGCCACCCGGAGAACCCCGAAATCAACTATGGTTTTGGTATTAACTTAGAATACAAAGGTTTTTATATAAGTATGTTCTTCCAGGGTACAGCTAACACGTCCTTTGTAATGGGTACTGAAGGATCGGGTACCGAAGCATATACTTTCTGGCCCTTTAGCTGGGGAATTGAGAAAGGGGGATATCGTACGGCCTTATTAGACCGGTGGACTGCAAGCAACCCCCGTCAGGATGTGTTGATGACAAGACTGCATGACGGCTATGGGAATAATATCAGTAAAGAAGCCAGCACCTGGTGGATGCGCGATGCCAGCTTTCTGCGCTTTAAAAACCTGGAGCTGGGTTATACTATTCCCAAAAATGCCATTCAAAAACTGGGAATTAGCGGCGCCAGGGCATACATTATGGGATATAACCTCCATGTGTGGGACAAGATAAAGATCTGGGATCCGGAAATGGGGGATCGTAATAAAGGGATCAGCTACCCCATGTCCCGCACATTTACATTAGGCCTTGAAGTAAACTTATAAAAATTAAAGAGGAATATATGAAGACTAACATCATAAAAGTATTATTAATAAGTCTTTCTTTCGGATTGATAACATCCTGTAGCAAGTTCCTGGATGTTTCCGACGAGCTGGCAGGTGGTATTACTGATATCTCTCAGGTGTTTGATAACGTAGACCGCACGAGAAAATGGTATGGCCAGATATATAACAATGTACCTGATTATTCAGCAATATGGGTGGAAACTGCTGCTATGGGTAATGCATGGGCCGGATATGCAGATGAGTTATACCACCGGTTAGCAAGAAACTCGGGAAAATATGATAACTGGAATTCTTCTAATACCCGTAACCATCGTTGGGGCACGCTCTATGAAAGCATAAGACAGGCCAACATTTTTCTTGAAAGGGTAAAGCCTATTGCAGCAACGGGTGTAAACGCCAATGTGCTTACCGAAACAGAAGTTGAACGTTATAAAGCCAATATACGTTTTATGCGGGCGTTGTATTACTACTATTTGATGGAGCAGTATGGCCCCGTTCCAATTATAACGGTGTCAAAAACCTTACAGGATGAAATTGATATACCACGCAACTCTTTGGATGAAGTGATCAATTTTATTGATACGGAGCTTCAGGAAGCGATGCAGGGTATGGAACAGGAGCCTTATCATACCCAATTGGACTATGCGGCTGTACCTACCAAAGGTGTCGCACTGGCTGTACGGGCCAAACTTTGGGTATATGCTGCGAGCCCGCTGTTCAACGGTGGATTCGCAGAGGCTTTGTCGATTGCCAATAGCGATGGCAAACGTCTGTTTCCTGAACGGGATAATGGCAAACTGCAGAAAGCGGTAACGGCATTAAGAGAATTTTTAGACTATGCTGAGCAAGGACGATATGAGCTTTTTAGAAATACAGGTACATTTAATCCAGGGCTTTCGGTTTATGGTATGTTCCAGGATTATAACAAAGAGATCATCTGGGCTACCTCAAAAGATGCATGGGGAACTGCAACTAACGGTGCTTTTGATCAGTTTGTGACGCCCCGTAATGAACCCTCAGGACTAGGCGGTATACACGTAGTACAAGAATTGGTAGATGACTTTTATATGGCGGATGGTAGGCCAATAAAAAATACAAGTTTTCTTTCGGCTTCGCCCGCTTACAGCGAGACCGGTTTTGGCACATTGGACGGCGTTGAAGTTTCCAGGATGTATATTGGTCGTGAACCACGTTTTTACAATACCATCACTTTCTCCGGTAAAAAATGGCATATCAGTAACGCTGAAACACAGTTTTACCTCGGTGGTAACGCTGATAAGAATGTAGTGGACGGGGCTCCTGTCACCGGCTACCTTTTATACAAAAGAATGAACCGCACCGTGTACGGACGTACCGCTACAGGTGCCGTAAGCAGGAGATACAGACCTTCTATCATCTTCCGGCTGGCTGAATTTTATTTGCTGTATGCCGAAATGCTCAATGAAGTGCAGCCTGGCAATGCCGATATATTACGCTATACTAATATGGTGCGTGAACGTGCAGGGCTACCCAAGCTGGAGGATTTGAACCCCGCAATAGCTGGCAACCAGGATTTGCAGCGTGAGGCTATACGCCGCGAAAGCCGAATAGAACTGGCCACAGAAGGGCAGCGTTATTTTGATGTACGCAGATGGATGATAGCCGAAAAGCCGGTAGGTGAAGGTGGCCAGGGTGGAGAGTTCACCGGAATGAACCCCGATGGAAATAAAGCCGCGTTTCACGAAAGAAGAAGGTTTCAGACTCGCTACTTCGGACGCAAAAATTATCTGTATCCAATACCGCTTACAGAAATGCAGCGTACTAAAGGAATGCTGGTGCAAAACCCCGGTTGGGATAGTTAAGCGGATAAGAGGGCTTTTAATGTAAGTACTTATTTGTAAGCAGGTATTCTGCCAAAAGCTAAAAGCCGTTAAACCAGCACACAATAAGACTATTGGATGTATTGAGATTTTTTAAAGTGGTAACACATACAAGGCAACCGTAAGGTCGGGGGGCAAAATATTTCCTCTACATTCCTGATCAATTGGGTGATTAGTATTTCAAAAACTCTGATTACAAAAAAATAAGACAAATGAGTGAAAATAAAATATTCAAATTCGTTGCAGTGTTTTCGCTGTTTAGCCTACTGTTTGCGGGTTGCGACAAAAACATGGAAAAAGTGCAGGAAGTTAATGTATCGGGCATTACTTTAAACGAGGCGCTAAAAAAAGACAACACCCTTTTAATTGGTACTACATTGGATGTAAGCAGGCAAATATCTGTTTCGCCTGAAAATGCCACAGATAGGGCTGAAAATTATACTTCATCCAACCCGGCAGTTGCTGCAGTAAGTGGGCTGGGTATTGTAAGAGCGCTTAGTGAAGGCTCCGCTATTATTACAATAGCAGTAGGTAAAGGCGGGCATAGTGTTGAAGTGCCTATAACAGTGGTTAGTAAAATTCTAAAACCGGCTACTCAGATCAATTTTCGTAAAACTGAGTTGGACCTGGGTTTAGGAGGAACTTACAATTTGGTTGACGATGTACAGCTTATTCCCTTCGATGCAAATGATGACCTGGTTTATACTTCCTCCCAGCCGACAGTGGTGGCTGTAAACACGGTCGGCAGACTCGAAGGTTTAAGCCGGGGAACCGCTACTGTTTCCGTAGCTTCAAAGCAAAATCCCTCTGTTAAGGCTACAGTTACTGTTCACGTGGTTGCTTTCAGCGGTGATTACCCAAGAGCTGGCTGGACAATGACTGCCTCTCATGCATTGATGATCGCTACCGGTAATCCCGAAGGAAACTCGCTGGCGGCTGCGGTGGATGGTGATTTTGCTACTAACTTCTGTCTGGTAAGACCTGGCAAATCTTCAGGAAATGCCACCGGCCTGGTAACAGTGCCTTCGGGAGAAGCCATTCATTTTACGGTTGATATGAAAGCATCCCAGGAGGTAGATTATTTCAGGATATTACATAGAAATACTACCCAGGTGTTTATAAGATGGTATGCTTTCGATCAGATATTAGGTAGCAATGACGGCGCTAATTTTGAGGTGATCGCTTCTAACGTGGTGGTACCTGATGCCGCAACAGGCTCACCTCAGGAATCCGTTGATATTCCCATTCCCAAATCGAAGTATCGCTATATCCGGTTTTATGCGCAAAAGGCTCAGTGCTTTTACCAGTCGTCTTATACTTCGCAGGGTAATACCGTACAGATTCAGGAATTATACCTGGGTGTTAAATAGTAAGACCGTTCAAATTGTTATTCCTAAAATCAACCAGTTATTAAAATCAGGTAATAAGCCTGCCAAGTTATGATGGGCAGGCTTATTTTAATTAACAGGAGCTTTTGAAAATATCCTGATCGATAAAACCTGATGAAATGTTTTACCGGTAAATGTTTACCCGGTTATGTCGATGATAAGAAAAAGAGATTATTATAAAATGTACATACAGTTGATTAATATAACCTATACTTCTTGTCTGAGATCTTCGTCATAGATACTTAATAAATCATGTTGCCGGTCTCTTAACTGAAGACTATTTATTGAAAAACGAAAAATATACAGATGAAACGATTAATGCTCATTTTATGTATCCTTACTAATGTTTTGGTTTACACTTCCTGCGGGAAATCAAATCCGGAAGTGAAGAAGCCTGATGTTGTAAAGCCTGATCCAACCGGCGGGGATGATGATTTAACCAGGTTGACTAAAGACGAAAAATTCACTAATCCCATTATGCCCGGAGGCCCCGACCCCTGGGCGGTACAAAAAAATGGGGTTTTCTATTATACATTTACACAAGGCAGTAAGCTAGTGCTCATCCAAACCAAAAACTTATCAGAACTTGCTTCGGGCCTTCGTAAAGATGTATGGACACCGCCGGCTAATCAGGCTTATTCAAAAAATATTTGGGCACCGGAGCTGCACGAGATTAACGGCAAATGGTACTTTTATTTTGCTGCAGATGATGGCGCAAATGCAAACCATCGCATGTATGTGCTGGAAAATTCCTCGCCTGACCCTATGCAGGGCAGTTGGATATTAAAGGGCAAGGTTTCAGACCCCACCAACTTATGGGCCATAGACGGTACAGTGCTGAACTATAAAGGTGAGCTGTATATGATATGGTCCGGTGGAAATGCCGGCGCACCGCCACAGAATATTTATATAGCAAAGATGAGCAACCCGTGGACGATTACCGGGGATAAAGTAATGATTGCAACTCCTAACTATGATTGGGAGAAAAAAGGTAACCCGATTAATGAAGGCCCCCAGGTTCTTTTCAATCCTGATGGGCGTGTATTCGTTATATACTCTGGTAGCGGGTATTGGTCAGATGGATACTGTTTGGGGCAGCTCTCTTTGAAAAGCAATGGCGACCCTATGAACCCGGGAGACTGGACCAAAAATCCCCAGCCGGTTTTTTCCATGCTGGCTCCTAGTAAGGCTTATGGTCCTGGTCACAATGGCTTTTTTAAATCACCGGATGGCAAAGAAGACTGGATTGTTTACCATGCGCGCAGTGTAGCCAATGATGGTAATGCAGGACGCAGTCCGCGCATGCAGCGCTTTACATGGAACACTGATGGTACGCCCAATTTTGGAACACCGTCAAACACAGATATACCGCAAACCCGGCCTTCGGGTGAAACAATCCGCTATATCTATCCAAAGACCAACTGGTCGGTTGCTGATTTTAGTTCCGAAGAATCTGCTAACAGCAGCAAACTGCTTATAGACGGTAATGCTGCTACTTTTTGGGTGACGAGTTATACTTCTAACTCAACGAACTATCCTGACCACTTTATAACCATTGATATGGGAGTAGTTTGCAAGATCAATGGCTTTATTTTTAATCAGAAAGAAGATGATCGCAAAATAAAAGAGCTTCAGGTACTGATAAGTAATGATAATAAAACCTGGGAGAATCTCGGTGTGTTTGCACTCAATAATATTGATTTAATGAAGCTATATATTGATTTGCCACAACAAAAGCAATGTCGGTATTTCCGGCTTGTTCCTAAGTCGGGACATGACAGTCAGCGACAGCCAGCGCTGGCTGAAGTTGCAGCGTTTAGACTTAAAGACGAATAAAAGGTAGTTCCGATGTTTAAGTAACTACATACTGGGAGCCCGGTTCCAGCCTTAAATCTTGATATTATTAAAATATCGTTCGAGTTCTCTTGCCGTTATGTGGATCTTTGTGACTTTTTAATCATCATGACTTTTCAAAGCGTAAATCTTGGCTAATGCACAATTTACCGCGCCCCTTTGTTCTACGACTTTTGGTATTGACCAGTATGGGTGGGTTTTACTCTTTTTTAGCAGTTTTGAATCGTACTAAAAACTCATGATTAGCTCCTCTGCCACGGGATGAACTTGTGTTTATAGATAAAGTTTCAAGGGCATACCGTAAAAGAAATGGTAAAAGTATTTTAAGTGTTTAATGTTAATTAAGATATAGCGATAGCTTGAATCCGCTAACCAGCATATCACTGATCTGATTCCCCCAAGGGATATGATTAAAGATATTTCTGAAGCAGAAGCACCAGCTATTTACTTGGCTGATTTTTAACGCAAATTCACCCAGCTTAATTATTTCTTATGCTCCTTCCTGTAGCGATGCATAATAAGCTTCGGGCGACATTTTATACTGTGCTTCAAAACTGCGGCTAAAGCCGGCCTCCGAGCTAAAGCCGGTTAGCTTAATGATCTCGGGCAATGACAAGCGGTTTTCTGCCATCAGCGCCGCTGCTTTTTTAAGCCGTGTCATATCCACAAACTCTTTAGGCGATAAAGACATTAAGGCGGTGATCTTGCGGTAAAAAGTGGCCCTGCTCATAAATAAATGTTCTGCCAGCGCATCAAAATCTATATTCGGCTCTTTCATATGAGCATTGATATACGCGTCGAGTTCCTGCAAAAACAATTCATCTTTTTTAGAACGCACCGGCACCTGTATATGGGCAAATGGATCGTTAGCAAAATGATCCTTTATCTTGGTCCTGTTCTTTAACAGGTTTTGAATCTGCGATAGCAACAGGTCAACCGAAAAAGGTTTTTGAATATAGGCATCGGCGCCTACCTGCAAGCCTTCAATATGGGCCTGGTGTGTATTTTTAGAAGTAAGCAGGATGATGGGTATATGGCTGTAGGCTATATTGGATTTGATCAGCTGGCAAAGCTCAAAGCCGTTCATTCCCGGCATCATCACATCTGATATAATGAGGTGGATGATCTCTTCATCCAAAAGCTGCTGCGCTTTCCCGGCCTCCGGCGCCGTATATATCTTATAGGTATACCCCAGTATATGCGATAAAAAATCCAGCACATCCTGCTCGTCATCAATAATCAAAATGGTTTCGGTCATATTATTTGATTTTTTTCCAGCTGCTTAATTGAAATTCTATTTCCTGGTGTATAGGTAGTTGGAGCGCAAAACTTATATTATCAGGTTCGCCCGATAACAGCACCAGGGTGCCGTTATGCAGCTCGGTAAGGGAGCGGGCCAGCGATAAACCAATGCCTGTTCCGGGTTTGTTATTACCACCCACGCGTACAAAGGGTTCAAATACCTGTTGCCGGTACTCGGGCGGTATGCCCTTACCATCGTTGTTAAAATAAATAGTAAAATAGGCATCACTTTCTTTAACTGCTTCTATACTAATGACAGCACGAGTAGCGGCATATTTCATCGCATTCGATACCAGGTTGGTGCATATTTTAATAAAAGCCTCCCGGTCTACAAAAGCCATAAAGCTTTCAGCGGGGGCCTGCAGTTCCAGTTGAACAGGGTTGCCCGATGCCTGCTCTTTAAAACCTTCTGCCACATCGGCAACCAATGTTGCAATATCGGTCTTCACAAAATTCAGGCTAAACTGGTTGGCCTCGGTTTTCCTGAAGTCAAGCAGCTGGCTTGTCAATGATACCAGGCGCCGGGTATTTTTTTCAGCAATGGTGAGGCTCTTATTAATTTCAGGGTTTTTTCCAAACTGTCGCATCAGCCATTCTATAGGACCCGATATTAAGGCCAAGGGTGTTTGTATTTCATGGGTAATATGGGTAAAAAATTCGATCTTGGCCTGGTAAATCTCCTTCTCTTTTTCATGCTCAAACAATTGCAGCTTACGCAGGTTTTTTCTTTCCAGGTTCTTACGGTACAAACGGGTAAGCACAAATATCGCGGCAGCCAACAACAGGATGTAGAACAGGTAAGCGATATGGCTTTGCCAGAAGGGGGGATGTATCCTGATAAAGAGCCGGCGTTCTTTACCCACCCAGCTACCGGTATTGCTTTCAGCCTGCACTATAAATTCATAATCGCCATGCGACAGGTCGGTGAAAAAAGCTTTGCGGTTGGTGTTCAGGTAGGTCCAGTTATCATCCATTCCTTTCATACGATATTTATACCGGGTTACCTGCGGTGAGGAGTAATTCAGCGCTGCAAATTCAATACTGAAATTGTTTTGGTCATAGTCCAGCACCAATGTGTCGGTATAGAATATCGACCGGGCTAAAGGGCTTCCGGGCCCGCCGGGTTCTACGTCTTTGTTATTGATCTGGAAGCCGGTGATATAAGTAGGCGGACTGGGTTCGGGTTGATTAAAGTCGTTGGGGTTAAAAGCGATCATCCCTTTCACCGATCCGAAATACATGCTGCCATCGCTATGTTTATAGGCCGAGTTATAATTAAACTGGTCGGTCAGTAAGCCGTTGGCCTGTGTATATACTTTTACTTTTTCGGTGAGGGTATTAAAACAAATCAGCCCTTTCAGGGAGCTGATCCAAAGATTTCCCGCGTCGTCTTCCAGCATGCTGTACAATACATTGCTGGGCAGGCCGGTTTGGGTGTTAAACTTTTTAATGATCTTTTTATCGGGTCCTACTTTAATAAGACCACCGCCCGTAGTAGCAAACCATAAAAACCGGTTGCGGTCTTCCCAGATGCTGTATACCGCAAATTCGTTGACTACTGAGTTGTTAACCGTATCGCCAAAGCGGATATTACCGGTTTCCCCGGTTTTGGGATGATAATAGTAAGCGCCTCTCGACACGCTGCCGGTCCATATATTGCCTTTACTATCTTCCCTGATGTCCCAGGTATAACTATTGTAAGGTATTTGCGGTACCCTTTTAAAAGTTTTATTGATGGGGTTGTACGTAAGCAGGCTGGCGCCATGGTAGGCCGCCCCTACCAGTATAGTACTATCCCTAGTAAGATAGATGCAGGATACAAAATCGATGACCTGCTCTGCACTGTCTTTGATCACCTTAAAGCGATCGGTAACCCTGCCGGTACGGGTATCCATAATATCCATACCGTTATAAAACATACCCACAAACAACCGGTTGCCCAGTGCCAGTAAACCATGTACATTGTAATAAGCAATATCTTCTTTTTTACCGGTTGCGGTATAATGGGTAAACAGGCCGCTGCCAAGGTCTAAACGGTTTACTCCTGCGTCTTCGGTACCAATCCACAGCCGGCCCCGGGTGTCCGCAACAATTTTTCTTACGGCATTACCCGAAATAGAATTTGCTCCCGGTTGCGGGTAGTATTTTTTAAACCGCGCGTTTTCTTTCGAATAGTAATTAATGCCCCCAAAATAGGAGCCTACCCACATGCCGCCCTGCCGGTCTTTACAAAAAGTATAAACCGGGTTGTCGTTTAAAGCATACGGGTCGTTCAGCCTTTTTTGCAGGTGTTGGGCGGTTTGGCTGGCCCGGTCGTAAATATAAATGCCCGACTCTGTGGCAATCCAATACTGCTGTCCTTCACCGTGAATGATATCGCGCACATAAATGGAAGCCTGCGCATTTTTTACCAGTGGCAGCGAGCTGCAAACCCCCGTTTTATGATTGTATAGTTTCAGTCCCTGTGTAAAGCAGCCAATCAGTATTGCACTGTCGTTGACGGGATATATTTTGCTGATCGATCTTAAATGGGGCGCCGTGCGTGCATCAACAATGGTGGTGTTTACCAAAGCGCCGGTTTCAAAATTGTACCGGCCGATGGTTCCATTTTCGCGCCCTATCCACAGGCCCCTGGTTCCATCGGCTGCAATACAGGCACTTTGCAGTTCCAGGTTGTCTAATTTCCCCTTATCACTTTGGTACCGGTATAAAGTACCGTTGGTTATAAACCACAGGTTGTCGCGGGTATCTCTCACCAGGTGGTGAATATAGCTCGCAGGTACTGCCTGCACCCGTTGCGATATTTCCTGGTGAGGATTGTAGCTGAACAGGCCTTTGGCTGTAGCCACCCAAAGTTTGCCGTTGCGGCCTTCGGTAACCACGTTTACGATGTTGTTACCGATATTGTCGTTGGTTGATTTCCCGTTGTCGCAGGCTTTAAAAGTGTAACCGTCAAAGCGGTTCAGGCCCGCCCGCGTACCCACCCATATCATCCCGTTCTTATCCTGTATCACCGAGGTTACCGCGTTGTGCAATAAACCGTCATCTACCTGGTAATGTTTAAAGTAATACTGACCATGGGCAATAAAAGGGGCAAGCTGTACCAGCAGGCTTAAAGCAATAACATAATAAAACAGGCGCATAATAACTACATTCAAATATAGAACATGGTAATTAGAATTAACCTGTTGTACCGGCCCATTTATGCAGCAGCGGCTGCCTTTTATCTTATTTGAAACGATTGCACAAAATGTTGAACAGGCAATCTGCTGCTTGTGTATTTATTTTGACCCCGTAATATTTATTAGCTGAATAGACCGTGTTTTACTGCCGGTACCCCGTTGCTATATTGTGCCGCAGGCGATTGCAGATGCTATCCTGCTGCATACATAACTGGCAACAGATGGCGGCAGCGGTAACTATCCGGGCGATCTTCGTGTACTGCCGGCTGCCATACTATTTATTGAAACAGATAGCGCTTACATGCAGAAAGACTTTTACAATTGAATAACTATGCGCTTGCTTTTCTCTTTGTTAATGTTATTACCGGTATTTCATTTGAGGGCCCAGCAACTGGTGTTGCCGGCCGATCATCCCGATCCTTCGGTAGTGCAAATTGGTAACGAATACTGGGCGGCGGGTACCACTTCCAACTGGTTTCCTGCTTTTACCCTTTATCGTTCTCACGACCTGGTAAACTGGAAAGCATCAGGGCATGTATTTAACCAAATGCCGGCCTGGGCCGATTACTATATGTGGGCTCCCGAAATTACTTACGAGAACGGGAAAGTGTACCTGTATTATACCGGGCATAAAAAAGGGGGCAGCCTTTGTATTGCTGCCGCCGTAGCCGATAAACCCGAAGGGCCTTACCGCGATCTAGGCCCGCTCATGTGCGAGGCCGATGGGTCTATTGATGCCTTCCCCATGCGCGATGAGCAGGGTAAGCTATATATGATCTGGAAGGAGGATGGTAACAGCAAGGGCAAGCCTACACCCATTTGGGCGCAGGAAATGAAGGAAGACCGTACCGGCCTGCTGGGCAACAAAAAAGAACTGTTTCGTGCCGATACCCCCTGGGAAAAAGGACTGGTTGAAGGCGTATCTATTATAAAGCGCCAGGGTTATTTCTATGCCTTTTACGCGGCAGCGGCCTGCTGCGGTAAAACCTGCAGTTATGGTACCGGTGTGGCAAGAGCTAAAAACCTGCTGGGCCCCTGGGAGAAATTTCCGGGCAACCCGGTACTGGCCGATAACGACAACTGGAAATGCCCCGGCCATGGTACCCCGGTGGAAAAAGACGGGCGTTTTTATTATTTATACCATGGCTACAGCACGGCCAGCGGCGCTTATGGTGGGCGGCAGGGTTTGCTGAGCGAGTTTCAATTTACACCCGATGGCTGGGTGCAGTTTATAGATCGGCCGCTACGCAACGCGCCGGCCGTACCGGCCACTATTACCGATCTTTTTGCAGGCAACCGGCTGGATGATGCCTGGCATTGGAGCGTGTTTCAGCCGGTTCAGGCCAGGGTAAGCCGTAACAGCCTGCAATTGCAGGCGCTGCCGGGTAATGGCGGCGCCTATGTGGGGCGCTCGGTAATGGCCCCCCACTATGATGCGCAGGTAACCCTGCAGCAGAACAACACGGCCGAAGCAGGCCTGGCACTGGTGGGCGATGATAAAAATATGGTATATGCCGGTGTGTTGAACGGCAGGATCCGGCTGGTACAATTAAAGAAAGACCAGGAAAAAGTGTTGATGGAAACCGCGATACCCGCTGCGGCATCGCTGGTGCTAAAAGTAGCCGTAACCCATAATACCGGGGCCCGTTTTATGTATAGTACCGGTGGCGCTGCCTTCAAAACCCTGAATGACGAACCGGTGGATATTGCCTTCCTGCCGCCCTGGGACCGTGCCGTACGCATTGCCCTGCTGGCCAGGGGCGCTGCCACCCAGCAGGCTTTCTTTAAAAAATTTGTAGTCAATAACCATGCTGAGAACCTGGCCACCCGGCCGGCACTAAAGCCAGGTAATTCCCAGGCCTTAAGGTAGGTGAAAATGCCAGGAAAGCGTTATGCACTCAACCCTGTCACTTATTGTAAACCCTTATAAACTTTTGACGCTATGCATATGAAACGATTGCTGATTGCCGCATTATTGCTCAATAGTGTACTTACCTGGAGCGCCTGCCAGAAGAGCCCCGAAGCGGGCACTGAAAATCCTGGTACAGAGAACCCGCCACCCAAGGGCGACGATCTTTCGGCTTTAACGCCCGATACCCATTTTACCAATCCGGTTATGCCCGGCGGCCCCGACCCCTGGGTAGTGCAAAAAAACGGGGTGTATTATTATATGTATACCCAGGGTGGCCGGCTGGTGATACTCGAAACCCGCGCCATGTCTGAGCTGGCTTCCTCCCGCCGCTACGAGGTATGGGTGCCCCCGGCAGGACAGATGTACTCTAAAAACCTATGGGCGCCCGAGCTGCATGAAATAGACGGCAAATGGTATATCTATTTTGCTGCCGACGATGGCGCTAATGCCAACCACCGCATGTATGTGGTAGAAAATACTTCACCTACGCCGGTTGAAGGTAGCTGGGTGATGAAGGGAAAAGTGTCCGATCCCTCCGATCTCTGGGCTATTGATGGTACGGTATTTAAGCACAACGGGCAGCTGTACATGGTTTGGTCGGGCGGTAATGCCGGCGCGCCACCGCAGAATATTTATATCGCCCGCATGAGCAACCCGTGGACCATCAGCAGCGAAAAGGTCATGATTGCCACCCCCAATTTCGACTGGGAGAAAAAAGGCAATCCTATTAATGAAGGGCCACAGGTACTTACCAACCCGCAGGGGCGTGTGTTTATTGTATACTCCGGCAGCGGCTATTGGGTAGACGGGTATTGCCTGGGCCTGCTGAGCCTGAAAGAAAACGGCGACCCGATGAACCCGGCGGACTGGACCAAAAGAAACCAGCCGGTATTTTCGATGCGGGCCGAAAGCAGCGCCTATGGCCCGGGGCATAATGGCTTCTTTAAATCGCCCGATGGTACCGAAGACTGGATCATTTACCATGCCCGTACCAAACCGGGTGGTGGCGACGATAATGGCCGCAACCCGCGCATACAGCGCTTTAGCTGGAACTCGGATGGTACGCCTAATTTTGGCCTGCCCTGGGATATTGCGGTTGCCTATAACCGCCCTTCGGGAGAAAAAAAGCGGTATGTCTATCCTAAAACGGGCTGGACCATTGCCGGCTTCAGCTCAGAGGAAACGGCCAACAGCCGCCTGGCTAGCCGCCTTATCGACAATAGTATCTCCACTTACTGGATCACCCGGTACTCAACCGAGCCCACCGATTATCCCAACCACTGGGTTACGGTTGATATGGGGGCTGTTTCAAAAGTAGATGGCTTTATCGTATACCAGAAAGAGGGCGACCGTAAAATAAAAGAACTGCAGGTGCAGGTAAGTAACGATAATGCCAGCTGGGAAACCCTGGGTTCGTATCCGCTGAATAATATCGACCTTATGAAGCAGTATATCGATCTGCCGCAGCAAAAGCAGTTCCGCTATTTTAAACTGGTGCCGCAATCGGGCCACGATAGTCAAAAGCAACCCGGACTGGCTGAAGTAGGGGCTTTCAGGATGGAGTAGGGAGGTGATAGTTGATAGAGGACAGATGATAGACGATAGACTATAGATGATAAATTATTGACTATTCACTATTCACCATTAACGATTCACCATCGGCTATGATCTATGAACTAAAAACCATGAACAAAAAATGATAGCATGTATAAACGTAGTATTATCTTTTTAATGATGTGGTTGCCGGCTTTAATAGCGGGGGCACAAAAAAATGTTTTAACCGGGTTTCCAAAAGGGTATACACCCGAAGAAGTGGGCCGGCTGATTGCCTATCGTATGGTGTATTCCAAGCATGCGCTGCATGCGGGTAAATGGATCGGCTATCCCGAAACTTTTTTCTGGACAGGCGCGCTGCATTATGCGCAGCTTACTAAAGACGATATGTTGCTGGGCTTTTTACGCAACCGGTTTGAGCCCCTGTTTACTACTGAAAAGGAGCTGCTGCCCATTAAAAACCATGTGGACCTCAATATGTTTGGCAGCCTGCCCCTAACGCTATGGCAGCTTACCAAAGACCAGCGCTATCTTAGCCTGGGTCTGCCTTATGCACAAACCCAATGGCAGGTACCGGCTGATGCCAAGCCGGAGGAAAAAGCCTGGGCCGATAAGGGCTATAGCTGGCAAACCCGGCTCTGGATCGACGATATGTATATGATCACCATTGTGCAAACCCAGGCCTATAAAGCTACCGGCGATGTGGTATATATTAACCGGGCAGCCAAAGAAATGGCGCTTTACCTCGATGAGCTGCAACGTCCTAACGGCCTGTTTTACCATGCACCCGATGTGCCTTTTTACTGGGGCCGCGGCAATGGCTGGATGGCGGCCGGGGTAACCGAGCTGCTGCGCTACCTGCCTGCTACCAACCCGCACCATGCCCGTATCATGAAGGGCTACCGGGCAATGATGGCCAGCTTAAAGAGCTATCAGCAACCTAATGGCATGTGGAACCAGCTGGTGGACGAGCCTGATTGCTGGGCCGAAACTTCGGGCTCGGCCATGTTTGCCTATGCTTTTATAACCGGGGTAAAAAAAGGCTGGCTGGATGCCGCTGTTTATGGCCCGGCTGCCCGTAAAGCCTGGATGGCCCTGGTGGGCTATGTAAATGCCCAGGGCGCCGTATCAGAAGTATGCGTGGGTACCAATAAAAAGAACGATAAACAATACTATTACGACAGGCCCCGCGCTACCGGCGACTACCATGGCCAGGCGCCTTATTTATGGTGCGTAAGGGCGCTGCTGGAGCAATAGGAATTATTTTCGATTAAAAGCTAAATAACAAAGCAGGTAAGGGCTTGGGCAATTCTACTCCTCGACCTGCTTTTTTATTTGTGAAAGTAGGACTCATCAAGACTTCAAAAATGTGTATAAATAAAAATCCAGCTTTTTGTTTTTTTGCTAAATTTTTTAGTATTTTTGTGCTGCAAATGATTGTATAGCCTATTAGAAATATGAATAGTTATACTGCAGATTGTTGATCAGTCATTTTGTTTGATAAAGAGAATAGAGGTAGATATAAAATAATGAATTTAGAAAGTGATTTTAGTAGAAATCATTAATAACTTATCGTGGCTAACCTTTGAAAAGCTCCAGTAAGCAATAGTATAAAAGCTAATCTAGTACTATTGTCTGTTTTATTGCGCCCCGGATGCACCCGGGGCGTATTTAACTAACAGGGTTTTTAGCTGCCTGAAGTGGTTTTCGTTATTTCATCTGCATATCGTTAGTCCGGTCTAATATTTTCGGGATGTAGAAATGTAATTAGACTGGAATGCATTTGTTCACTATTCAACTTACAAACAATTTTTATAACTTAAAAAAACACAAACATGAATTTACAAACGATCTCAGATTTGAGATTAACGACCGGCACGTTCGGAAATGATTATGCCAATGTATTAGGCTATTATACGCCACGCGATGGAGGCGGAGGTGAGTTTTGGTGGGACGAAAATGCTACTGAAAATGATAACGGGGGTACCGTCTTCCAGGTTACCGGCGTAGTCGCAGGAAGGTGGAAGCGTATTGTTAATAGTCCCATCCATGCCAGATGGTTTGGTGTATCGGGTGATGGTATTACAGATGATACAGTAGCTATGCAAAATGCATCCGACGCATGCAGTCAACTCGATGTAGTATTAGATATTACTGGTTTACATATCAGGGTTTCTGCCCTCGATATTAAATGTAGTATGGCCGGAAATGGAACGGGTATTATCCAGAATAATTTAACCAATGCCGCAGGAGGCGCTCCTGTATTGGTCACTAAATCTAATAGTATAATCAGTGGGGTAATATTTGATGGAAACCTAAATGGAAATATCCCCAACGCCTGGGAATGGACATCTGCAAATTTTACCATTATTGAAGATTATGCGGCCGATGTGATTGATGTCTATGGAAGTTCAGCTTTACTAATTGGATGGGATACCGAAGCCATAAGGGTATACGACTGTGTTTTTAGAAATACAAGAGACGTAGGTGTAAGAATAGGAGGTAAAGACCACTTATTGCAAAACTGCCGGTCAGAAAGAACGGTAGGTGTATTCGGTGATGGTTACTTTATCGATCACGGTAAAAATATTACTATAAGAAATAGCATAGCTTTTGATTATATGCGCATGGGCTTTTGTGCTGATACTTCGTGGCAATATCCCACCTGGTGCGAAAATATCGTATTTGACGGATGTACCGCAATGCACGGTCATGATGCTTCTAATTATTATGCGCCACTGGGAGAACAGAATTCTGGTTTTTGGGCCGAAAATACTATTGGTTTCGATGTAATTAATTGTCGCGCGTATCAGGCAGGGTTTCATGGCGTAAATTATGCAATAGCAGATGGAGCTCGCAGAAAGAGCGATATTGAAAACGTTACTGATGTCATTAGTCATGTAAGGTATTTGAATTTTTACGTAGACAATACCGGATATCATAATCAACTGTCAAGGGTGGAAGGGCTCATATCAGCTATTTCTGACTCGGTATTTCTGGAGGAATTTAATTATCATACAGAAATTACCATTACCAACTGTGTTATAAAAAATGCTGTTTCAGGAATAAGTGTAAGGCTGGGCAATCCTGATGATAAGCTGATCATAGACAACCCGTCTATTGAATACCTTGCCCCTAACACACCAGGCCTGGAGGTTAACCTCGACTTTGTATTCGGTATCAGGGTTTTCGCAGCGCCAACGCCCGATGAGAGAGAGGCAACTATTCATATAAATAATCCATCATTCGCTTTTTGGGGCAACAACAGCAAATCTAATATTGAAAGTGTAGTGGATAGTGATAAGTTCATTGGAGCTATTACGTTAATTCGATGGTTTGGTTCAGCTGGAGATGCTTACGAGGTTTATCCAAAAGTAGCCAGGATGACGATCAGTAATGCCGATAACAGTAATAAACCTTTAGTTCCAATTAAGTCGCTTCATGCTTCTTCTGCAAGACCAGATACTATTATATTGAGTAATGTCAAGAACTATGCGATTATGTCAAATAATGCTGCTGCTGATTTTTTTATCAATCATTCGGCAGTGAAGTTTAGCGCTTTTATATTTGCTCTCAACCAACTAGTCATTGACAACAACTCAGAGGTGTCATCTCTTCCGGGTAATAACTATCTTACGGGTCCAATGGCTGTAACATTTATTTGCCACAATAGCGTTATAGATCATCTTTACTTATACAGTTCAAGGGTAGAGGTTACGGATTGTATTATCAAATCAGATGTAGCGCTTTATATCAACGCGTCATCATCACGGGTACTTTCAGAATTTAGTAATAATTACTTTCCAGGCGATACACACGGGGGCGTCATTGAATTCCATTCCAATGGCACCAATAGTACCGTACTACAGTTTCAAAATAACTATTTCTATTCGAACGGATTGTCGCTTCGCTATTCCGGAGACTCTAAGCTGCTGGGGCTTAATAATGTCATTGCCACCAATAACAGCTCCGATGTTCATTATAACTACACCAGTGTTAATTATCAGTGGTGGCCTCAATTATACAAATCCCTCGACTGGAACCTTATTGAAGGCGGAACTACCGGTGAGCGTCCCGCATTTGCACCCATGTATTTCAAATACTTTGATACCGATATCAATAAGGAAATCATACACCAGGGAAGTAATGTATGGAAAGACACGATGGGATCCATTGTGTAAAATTTAACCAGCCAGTGAAATGTTTGAGATCAATACCCCGGATACATTATTCGGGGTATCGATTTTTATGTTATCATTTGACTGATATGGTTTCTTCTTGCTGCTGCAAACGATAGCGAATTGTATAGTATTAAACGTTGGTTCTAAATTATGCTTAGTAGCAGTATTTATAGCTTTTCTTTTTACAATGACAAGGACGCAGATCCGTTTAGGAATTATTGTAATTGATCAACGCTCCCATTTGCATAAAGTTTTATGGTTCTGCACTGCATTGTCCAGTGTGGTAGATATGATATGGTAGTTGCAGTTGCTGAGCCCGCGGCAATCTGCTTTTAAATGATACCTGGTAGCGGCCTCGCTATTGCATAGGTATACCATACCGGTATTGCATGTGATGTCGTTAACAAAAATTATAAAGAACAGCGACATCTTTGAGAAATAAGGAATAGAGGGTTTATACATGTCGTTGGGGTACTTTAGAACATCAGCCGTGGTTTATTTCAGTATTTAATAATTTTGTTTTTTGCTGGTTGAATTCTTCAGCCGTTAAAATACCCTCTTCCTGGAGCTTTCTTAGTTTTTGTATTTCATCTGCCACGGACAAACTCCTGGCGGGATCGGAGTGTTGTTCTTCAGGTTGAAGCGTCGATAAGATCCTGGAAGTCCCTGTAAGAATCTTTTCAATATTATTTCTGTTCTTGCCCATATCAAACGCACCGCCAAACATAATTCCTGTTTTAGGTGTGGACGTAATCTGCACTTTGGTTGTAGCAGACGAAACGGCCAGTAATTGTATGGGTATGTTTTCTCCCCAGCTGAATAAGCTAACGCCGGCTTTAACCATAATGCGGCCTGTTAGCTGATCTGCGCTGTCTATTGTCATTCCATCAAGAACAGAAATAGCTTTACAAATAGCATGAAATACGGTGTCTTTTTTAAAAGGAAATTCGCTTTCTCCTTTATGATCCAGTAGCGCCATAGTTTTGTTTTTTATTCGTTTGTTTAAAAACAAAAATAGATACTGTCAAAAGCATGGAATTACGGGAAACTGTAAAGTGCTGGCTGCATAAAAAGTAGGATGCGTGCTGCCAGGAACAATTCGGCTAATCTACAATACCCATTTTTACACAATGCGCGATCAACTGTTCGTTGGTAGCAAAGTTGAGCGCTTCTTTCATCGTGTTCAACCTTTTTTCAATGCTGCTTAACCCGGAGGGTTGTATATGGTGCTTTCTTAGGTGTTCGGCAATTTCCTGCTGGCGTTTTCCTTTGGTCATCAACGATATGATCAGCAGGTCGAAGTCGGTAAATTCATGGGCATTATGCTGTTTTACCTGTTGTAGCAGGTGCCGGGGATAATAACGTTGCTGCTGGCTGATCACATCAATGGCTTTAAGTAGTTCTTTGGCATCGCCCCTGGCTTTACGTACATATCCGTCAATCTCCTGTTGGGTAAATAGCTTGTCGATCAATGCCGGTTTGTTTTCTGCAGAGAACACCAATACTCTGAGGTCGGGTTGTACTTTCCGCGCCGCATCTATAAGAGCCGCTCCGTTTTGCAGTTGTTGCTGTCGGTGATCATCTTCAAAATAGAGATCAGTGATCAGCAAATCATAGGAGGCTCCCGCCTGTACCGCTTTTTTTATTTTCAATAAGGCGTCATCACAGTAATAGGCATAGTAAGCTTCACCTGTCTTCAATGCTTCCAGCGTTTTTTGCACCGATAGGTTAGCCGTTTCATGGTCTTCAGCTATTAGTATTTTTTTGATCATAAGAATTATTCAGTTGGAATAAATAATTGAATTTTTAATCCCTTGCCGGGATCTGAATCAAAAATAATACGCCCGCCTATTGATTGGATACGGTTTTCCGTACTGCTAAGGCCATTGCCATATCGAAAGTTCCCCGGAAACCCAATGCCGTCGTCGGTATACTGTATTTCCACGCCTTTTTCTTTTTGAACGAATTTTACAACAACATTTTGAGCTGAACTATGCTTTTTCATATTCGTCATTAATTCTTCCATAATAATGCTCAATTCTTCCTTTACACTGGGTGGTATCTTTCTCCATAACTCCTGGGAGTTGCCAACACTCGAAATTCTTATGGTATCACTGGCAAAAGATTCCAGCAATTCAGCAACCGATTGCTGAAAATCCTGCCAATCATTTCCCGGTTGATCATAGGAAATATCGCGGGACTGCTTATACACGTAATTTAATTTATATAAAAGAATAGCTCTGTTGGGTACTCCTTTATGTTCCACTTCCGACATAATGCTATAAACCTTGTTGGCAACCTTATCATGCACTTTCTGGGAAAGTCGTAATTGTTGCTCCCGTATGGCTTGTTGCTTTTTCCTTCTATATAATATAAAACCGGTAATAGTAATAATGCTCCCTATGACCAGGGCTAGTTGCCACCAAATAATACGTAGCCTGGTTTCAGCATTCTCTTTTTGTAGTATCAAATTATTAGCTTCGTGTTGTTTAGTATTGAACCTAATCAATGCGAATTGATTTTTTGCGTTATTGCGTGCGGTTTGTAAGCTGTCGTTTAGAAGCTGGTGTTGTTTAAAATATTGTTTTGATGCTTCATGGTCAGATAATAGAATTAGCTTTGAAAGCGCGCTTAGTTCATCATCCGGGCTTTTTAAATATCGGGCGATATGGTATAACGCATTAGCATAGTAAAATGCGGAGTCCGGTTGTGACTTGGCATAATAGTCTGCTAACTGCCCGTAACTAGCGTTTAGACCCCAACTACTTTTGTTTTCTTTTCGAATCTGGAAAGCTGTTAAAAGTTCTTGTTTCGCAAAATAACTGGAATCTTGAAGCCATTTTGTTTTTGCTAAATTGGATAGAATCCTAGCGTACTCAATTGGATTTTTTTTACTTTGTTCAATAATGGATTCAAAAATTGTTATGGCTTTTGCATAGTCTTTTTTTTTCTGGTAAGCTAAAGCTTTATTATTCAAAGTAGTTACTTTATGGAATTCGTCGCGGGGCACAAATTTTAATGCTTCATCAAAGTAATATGCAGCCTTTTCAAAATTTTTAAGATTTAAATTTATAAAACCGAGTTCATTATAATTTGAAAAAAGACAATAATGATCTCTTTTTTTTTGATTATTTAATAATTTTAGAGACGCAATAATGCTTTCCTGACTACCAAAATAATCTCCTGCATCATTTTGAAGAATCGCCATTTTGTTGTAGGCCATCGCAGCCTCTAAGCTATCTTTAGCTAGTATTGTTACTTTATTAAAATATTGGAATGCAGAATCATTTTGAAAATCATTTTGGAATTGTTCTGCTTTTTTATAATCAGCGGAAAGAATAAGAGTGTCTTTGGATGGGTTGAGAATTCTGGTTGGGGAAGCTTGCTCGCAGCTTAGTAAATTTTGTAAAATTATCCATAGAATGGGGTAAAGAAGTCCTTTTTTCACAACAGTTATTTAAGCGTAAAAATAGAACAAATAAAAAATAAGGCAAGATCAATCTTGCCTTATTTAAGTTCACCTTCTATGGTTGAGAAGTGGGCGGCGGCGGCGGAGGAGGAGGTTGATTGGGTACATGCCCAGCTTCGCCGCCTTCATCACCCATGGTAGTTACCTGCCCATTATTGTGGGTATGAAAATTTCCGATATGATTGCAGCCTGGGCATAATGCCAGCAGCAATGACAATATAATTTCGATCATTGTATTTGTTTTTTGAATTTTGAAAAAATGCGCAGCCCTTGGGGCGCGTTTTGAAATGGCGGTAAGAAGCGCTTCTTACTGCCGCTGGGAAGGGAGTAGGGAACAGATCGCGGGAGCTTTTAAACGCTTCCCAAACCGGTTATCGGCTACCACTTTCTATTGTCCCTGTGAAAGAGATACTGTACAGCTGGCTCTTAGCAAAGGAGCCTGATCGCTTTCGGATACAAAAATAG
Source organism: Paraniabella aurantiaca (assembly GCF_050309965.1). Lineage (NCBI taxonomy): Bacteria > Pseudomonadati > Bacteroidota > Chitinophagia > Chitinophagales > Chitinophagaceae > Paraniabella > Paraniabella aurantiaca. The sequence goes on from NZ_JBLOSY010000002.1 coordinate 1,746,418, forward strand.
ATCGGTGTAAGAGGTTGGTTAGCAATCGATTCCGGTCATTCCGGTAATGCCCGTAATTCTTGCTTAAATTCCGGTTGGGGGTACGGAATTCCGTAAATTCCGTTAGCTTTATCAAATAATCTTTGTGAATGCTTTTCGTTGATTATACAAACCAGGTGCTGCAGGATTATCAAAAAAAACTGGCAGCAGGTAAACTTCCCTCCAACTTGAGCCAGCCCACACCTGCCAGGTTGAGAGATGAATGTCTCATTGTTTTCAAAGACAGATTTACAAAAAAGGATGAAAGGACTTTAAGGGATTTCTTTGGACCGCCGGGGGAAAACGGTTATGAATGGGTTATAGAAAATTGGAATATTGGTAAGCTAAAGGCTATGATTAATTTTCTAAATAATCCTGCTATCAAAACTGATGAAAAAAATATAGAATTATTAGCATGGCTGATTGATTTCGAACCCAGGCCTTTGGAACAATGGAAAAAAAATGGAGGGCAACCAATAGCCATTTCTGTCAATGAGGAAATCGAAATTGACCAGGAAAGCCCGCCTGAAAAGGTAGAAGAAGATAAGTCTGTTGAAGACCTTAAAGCACCTCAACCTGCGCCGGGGCCAACCCCTGCCCCTCCCAAAGAAGAGCCGCCACTCATACCGGTGCTGCTTGCTTCACCCAAAACACCGGTTAAAAAAACCGCCTTAGGGGGCCTGATTGCTGCCATACTATTATCGGTTACCGGCATTTTGGTTTTCAACGGCAATAATAGCAGTGGGGGCGGGATCTTGTTGGGAGGCGGCTTAAGTAATCAATGTATGTACTGGGCCGGAGACCATTATGAGCCGCTGCCCTGTGATCAGAAGATTGATGATGTTGCCGTGATACCTGTGGACACTGTAAGGCTTCGCCGCTTTAAAAAAATAACCCGGCCCGATACCATTACAATAAATGATATCGGCCGGGTCTGGTACGCTAAAATAAACAGGCAGCTGGAGTTTTATACCTTTGAGGGTACCCATCCTACTAAACCACAGCTCCGCTTAAAACCCATTACGGGCTACATTATCGATAAGTATATTCAAAATAGCCATCCGGCTGAATAACCCGCCGCAGCTACGATAAGGGGTGTCGCTTTTCCTAAAGTTGATCCGCCATTTTTTTTGATCATTTTATGTTTTACGGTTTTCCGTAATCTGGTGTTTCAAGTCTGGTATAGATTTGTTCCTGCAAAGCAGTTGTTATCAATCGATGCTTTGGTATTGATCCTCTGCAAATGGTCCTGCATCTTTGGCATCAATGCTTTGCACAGAATAGATTTAACAACAGCAGCGGCTGGCTCAACCCACCGTTTGGATTTCTCTTTACCAATAATTAACAATACGAACATGAACCGTAAAATTTCTGCCACCGATTTTTTCCTGGCTATTCTTGCATGCTTACTCATCAGCGTAAGCTTTTACCAAACCTGGTTGGGTTTGCAACAAATATTTGGCGCTGCCTCTTTTGTAATTGCACTGGTGCTTTCCCTACTGTTGCTTTTTCTATGCTGGATGATCAGGGCCGCGAAGATGGAACGGCGCTCTTCGTCCAGCCTGGTGTGGATCTATATTTTTATAGCCTCCTTTTGTTTTATAGCCAATTTCAATGCACTCTATACGCGGTTTATGAAAACCGATATTTATACTACCGAACTGCGCGATATCAACGAACGTTTTAATGGCCTCGAAACAGACGTACAATCCAAACTAAGCTATAAGTATAATAAAGAAACTACGCAAAATATCGAGATCAAAAAGAAACAGCTGATGGAGCAGATCAAAGACCCCGGTAACAAAGGGATAGGAGAGCGGGCGCAGGCCTTGATAAGAGATATAGAAAAGCTTACCGGGCAAAAAGTAGACCTGCTGACACCCATTCGTAACGATTATGAGGACCTGGCCCAGAGAATGGGCAACCAGATAGATAATATGATCTCCGATCTTTCGCCGGAAGAGCAGGCTTTGAAAACCGATATCAATAATGCCGTATTAAAATGGAATAAGCGGATACAAGACCTGCTTTTATTGCCCAAGAAAGAAAAGGATGATTTGTCGCAGGGATTGATTGATGAATCGTTGGCTGAATTTAATAAACTGGGCGTAAGGGCGCATACCGTACTGGGAGAAAATAAATTTAAGTTCGAGCCGGTTTTTTCTAAAACCCAGGATGTGGGGAAAATAGGTTATGCCTTTGATCATGCGGTTAAGAATTTTGGGATGTACCAGTTTGTGGTGCTGGCGGGCTGCATTCTTTTAGATTTTGTTATTGTGATCATCATCCTGTTGGTTACCAATCCTGATCATAAAAAAAGCGACAGCAGCGGCTCGGTGTTTAATAATAAACGCAGCGGTAAAACTCTTATCCCTAACAACTAATTGAAACAATGAACAACGAAAATCTACAACCCCTTACTTTTGATAACGAGGACATACTAAAGCCTTTGTCATTTGAACCTCAAAAAACTGTTTTGGAAGATGACTTTGTACCGCTCACCAAAACGAATACAACAGAAATAAAAAGTAAGGATAGCAATTTTGTTTTCTTCTTTGGCACTTCCAAGTCGGGGAAGTCGGTTATCCTTTCATCCATGTTGTATTACCTGAGCTCGCAGGCCGGTGTTTTAAGGCCTAAAATTGGTACACCCAATACAAAAGAAGCGCAGGTTTTGCTATCTAACTTTTTTGAAAATATCAGGCAGGGCATTTTACCCGGCCGTACTACGCGGGACCAGGTAACGCGCCTGGACCTGGTTTTTGAACCGAATAACCGGTCGAAGAAAGTGGTGCCCATTAACCTCACCTTTCTCGAAACATCAGGAGAGAATCACAATGAGATAAAAAGAGGAGGTACTTATCACAGCAGTATAGATTCATATATCAGCGCTAATATTCCACTCACCTTTATTATCGTAACAGGTTATGAGTCGGCTCATAAAGAAGATACAGTGATCAACGAGTTTTTGGATGAACTGGAGCGAAAAGGGAAAAACCTGAAAACGATCAATGTGATCCTGGTGGTTTCCAAATGGGATAAGTCGGGTAAGATGAATGTGGTAAATGCGGATGAATTAGATCAATTCGTTAATGAACGGTTAAGCAGAACGAGCCAGCGTATTGATACCTATGGCTTAAGTAAAACCTATTACACCATCGGGGATATTCAAAGTGGTAGTGGCGAAGAACGTATTGGACTGCTGAGCCTGGCAACTGCCGAAATTTTATCAAAATGGCTATACCATAGTATAGTAGGATATGACCTGGATTATGAAGGTACTTTTTGGGAAAGGATCAAATTTAGCCTGGTAAAATAATGAGCCATCAAGTTAATATTATTGCATTCGGCACTTTTGGAAATCCGAATGGGTTTAAGCAAACTTTTTTTAATGCAGGCGCTGATCGGGGTCTGGCTAAGAGTATTAAAACCTTCGATTTAAAAACAGATGCTATCAGGCTGTTTCCCCATAGCCGGCTTTATGCCATCAGGAAAGAAATGGTTAATGGTAGCTGTCTTGTTTCCTATTCTGTATACAGTTTTGCAAAAGAGCAGGGCTCTGAAAGAGGAGGTACTTTTATCGGCTCCAGCCTGCTTTTTTCAGATAAGGTTGCCGGGGAAGCCATTACCGTGAATTGCCTGAATGAATTTCATGATTACCTCGAAAAAAAGAATGTACAGCAGGATATTATCCAGGTAACCCATTCTGATCATTTCCAGGTCAGAAATCCTAAAGACTTTACAAAGATCGACTTTAACTTAAAGGAGGTCGGGGATCTGAATCTGATAGCGGCAAGTGATCGGTACCTGGTAGTTTTTTGTGAGATCAACCCCAATAGCCTGAAAGATTATTTCAGGAGAACGCAGGAGTTGCTGAACCTTTATGATACGATTTATTTTACGAGTAGCCAGGAAATAGCCAAGTTTGTAAATGAACGGGGGCTTTTTACATTAATACAGGACGTTGCCGGTAAACGTGATCTCGATAAAGAGCTTGAAAAGCTAAACGAAGAGAAGCTTCGCCTGATGCAGGCTTTTATTTTAGAACTGGAAGCAGAACAACAGAAGATAGAAAGGGACCAAACCGGGTTAAAGGAAAGATATAAAAACTGGATCGCCGAAAATGAACGGCAACATGAAGAAAACAGGAAGAGAATTGAAGAAGCTAAAAAGCAGTCTACTCATAGCGGAGAAGTGTATAAAAGCTACCTCGAAAAGATCGTTGAATCTGTTAACCGTTTAAAAGCCCGTGAAAAGCCCCACCTGGTAAGACGATGGTTAAACGAACATAAGAGAAATTTTATTAACCAGCTTAATCAACACCAGATGCCGCAGGCGTTGAAATCAGTATCGATTTCTACAAATACTACTACGGTAAAAGCCAGGATGACTTCGGGTACAGGCGAGCTCGAATGTTTTGAAACTGGCAGGAGCGACAAACGGACGGATCCGGCTGAGTTTAATGTATATAAAGTAGTGACTATAGCACTCATTTTTTTATTGCTGTCTGGTGTGGCTTTCGCTTGTTTTTTTATGACATTTGATTTTTAAAAATCCGATTTTACCGAAGCTGTCGGCGTTAAAAATAGAACCAGTTAGCTACAAATCCTGTATCATATGAGGGTGAGCCAAATATATAAGATATGTTTTGGCTGCTTCTTTTTTACAATCCTGTTTGTACCTTGTTCGAACCCGGAGGAGGAGCTGCATCAAAGCGGTTTATTTTATACAGCCGCGTCTTCCAATCATCGCCCCGCTCAATTGCCGACTTACAAAGTAATCGGCATAAAAGATGGTGACACTTTTGCGGTATTGATGGATGGAAAAGAACAAGTAGTAAGATTGGCACATATTGATTGCCGTGAAAAAAAGCAGCCTTTTGGGGCGCGGGCGAAAGCATTTGTTTCCGATCGAACATTTGGCAGGTATGTATCATTAGCACATAATGATAAATACGATCGCAATCACCGGCTGATTGCCGAAGTGATCCTGTCTGATCGCTGCAACCTTAATAAAGAACTGGTGAAAAATGGACTGGCCTGGCATTTTAAAAAACACTCGGATGACACTATCTATGCCAACCTGGAAAATAAAGCCAGGCAGGCAAGGGTAGGCGTTTGGAAGGATCGTAACCCTGTAGCGCCCTGGGAGTGGCGGCGGGCCAGGCATACAGCCAATACTGCCCATTAACATAAGTTGAAGGATCAATAAAAATGAGCGCAATACGGTTTCCCGTAAATAAGAGAATGCGGGGTATACTATTTTAGCTTGAACGAGGAACCACTTTTTTAGTGGCAGCTCTTTGCCCTTTCAAATAAAAAACTACGCAAATGGAAAATGATCTCAAACTAAAGCTTGAACAACTGCATCAACGGGTGGATGCATTAAAAGACCAGATCAATACGGAAGAAGCGACCAAGAACGCTTTTGTGATGCCCTTTATACAAATTATAGGGTATGATATTTTTAATCCTACCGAAGTGATCCCGGAGTTTATATGTGATATTGGTACAAAAAAAGGAGAGAAGATCGATTATGTAATCAAAAAAGATGGTGAGCCCATACTTATAATTGAATGTAAACACTGGAAAGAAAAAGCAGATGCACACAACTCTCAGTTGCATCGGTACTTCCACGTTTCGAAATCGCGTTTCGGTGTTTTAACCAACGGTCATGTTTATAACTTTTTTACCGACCTGGAGCGACCCAATATCATGGATGATAAACCCTTTTTTACATTGGATATCGCTAATCTTAAAGATTCTAACCTGAAGATCCTGGAAAATTTTACAAAACAAGGGTATAGTCTGGATAGTATTCTCGATTCGGCGGAAGCATTGAAATATATAAAAGCTGTTCGCGGCGAATTTGAAAAAGAATTGCAGGATCCGTCAGATGAACTGGTGAAGCTGTTGGTAAACCGTTTTTTTGAGAAACCTTTGACTGCCTCCCGGCTCAGCACTTTTAAAGAATATACACGGAGAGCCATATCCAATTCCATCAACGAATCCATTAGCTACCGGTTAAAAAATGCCCTGAGTATGAATGACAAGATTCCCTCACAGCAGCAGGAAGAAATGATCGCGCCTATTGACGAAAATACAGAAGCCCAGAAAGCGATTACAACAGAGGAAGAGATAGAAGGCTCGCAGATTGTAAAGGCTATTTTAAGAGAAACCGTTCCGGCCGCGCCTATTGCGTTCAGAGATACTCAATCTTATTTCGGTATCTTGCTCGACGATAATAACCGGAAACCCCTGGCCCGGTTACATTTCAATTTCTCTAAAAAATATCTCGAACTTTTTCATAATGGAAAAGACAATGGAGAACGGAAATTGTTGGAATCACTGGATGATATTTATAAGTACAGGAAAGAGCTGTTAACCACTGTCCATAATTATCAGCAAAATATTATAATAACAGAAATTACCGATACAGTATCATGAACCGACTCATCATCATTTTTATTTTTAGTTTGATAACGCAGGCGTCCTGCGCGCAAAAGACCTTACTACATGTTGTAAAAACAAAGAACGGCACCACCGTTAATTTGTATAGCGACAATACCTGGGACTATGCCAATGCTACACCATCACAGGGAAAGGTGAGCGCCATTTCTTATAAATATGGAACGGCTTCGGCAGGTGCTGGTAACACTGACAATAAAGCCGGTAGTCTAAAGAGAACAACAGGTACCCGCAAATCTGCTTCGGGCAGGGTATACCATACGGGTCCAAGGGGAGGCTGCTATTATTATACCGCCGGTGGTAGCAAAGTATATGTAGACCGTAGTTATTGTAATTAGGTAGGCTATGAACGGGCAATAAGAAGTAGCGTTTATTATTGCCTGTTATCAATACCCGCCATAAATTGCTCCCATTCTTCGGCACCGGGCACTGGAGAGCCTGCATCATATGCTTCTATAAGCCTAAACCTTTTATGGTTAAGCTGGTACCAGGCGCTTTGCTGCAGGTGTTGATATTCCTGCTCAAAAGCGGCCAGGGAAATAAATCGCCTGGCTTTTATCCGGGGATCTTCGATCTTTAGCAAAACCCAGTCAGTTTGGCCGTCGGTAACGCGGTAGGCAGCAATACCGAGGTGCTGGAAGTAGTAAACCTGTGTCATGCGGGGTTTATTCATGTTGCAGGAGTTTTATAGGCTGGTCATCAATTTTCATAATACCTGAGTACCGAAAAGTGGGAGGGCGCCTGGGCGGGCATATTGGTGCAGCCTTTAAAAATACACTGGTTAAGGGTACAGTCCCAGGAGAAAGACTGGAAGCCGATGCCCAGTTTTTTTAAAAAGGCAGAGGGGTGTTCCAATACCTGGTTTTCCATAGCTTCATTTAAATCGTAACAAATAAGGTATTGGCCGTTGGGCATAGTAGTGGGTTTTAAACATCAATAACCTGGAGTGGTTGGGCCTAAAGGTAAGGGGCGGCTATGGGCAGCCAACCGGGTATTTTTCCCGTATAGCGGATGAGGGCGGGCTGTGGCGGGGCCTGTTGTTTTTGGACAATGGCGGGCTTATTGGTATAAATAAACAAAATAATGACCAGGGCTTTGCTGGGCTTTAGCCGGCATATAGCTAAATTCGTATAGCCTGCCGTATTGCTTGTGAGATATGCCAACCTGCACCAGGGTTATATGGTGTATTAACATCCCGCATTTTGAATACATGCAATTGAACAGGTAGGGGGTAAAGGTGACCAGGGCCTGGGTTATATATTGTTAAAAAAAGAAATGCTTTAAGAATATGAAAAATACAAATTGGAAATATGGTTGTTTACCGGTTGCTGCTATACTGCTGGCAATTGCTATTGGTAAGCCGCGCCATGCATCGGCCACCGGAAGCCTTGATACGGTACCCCGGAACCCGTTTCCCAAAATAGAAAGGCCGGCCGTTTTCGCAGCAGGTAAAGAGGCATGGAAAAAATTCCTGGTGGCTAACGTAAACGGCGACGTGCCGGTAAAAAAGGGAGCGCCTGCCGGGCAATACGAAGCTTATGTGCGGTTTGTTATTGATACTGCAGGGCACATTGATACGGTAATGGTGATAAAAGACCCGGGATATGGGATGGCAGAAGAACTGAAAAGAGTGGTGCTGCTCTCGTCAGGCCAATGGCAACCTGTTATTTTGGAGGGAGGAAAAAAGAGCCGGTCCATGCAGGCCCAACCCTTTACTTTCCGGGTAACTCAGCAGTAGGTGCCCGGCTATTGGTTTACATTATTTTTTTAACTACGTTGGGTTAGGATATAGATGCTGTTCCCGTAGTCTGCGTTTTCAACCCGGGCGCTTTCCCGGGCCTGCTTCTCTTTGGCCTGGCAATACGACGATGTAACAGAATAAACGCCCGGTCAATTATTCGAGCAATACGCCATCTACCCGCACTTCAAAATCATCAAACCAGGCATTTCCTTTTCCGCTCATTTTGCAGCCGAAGCCAATGGAACCTACTTCTTCGCTTAACGGAAGCTCTATGGTGTGTTGGGTCCAGTCCTGGGTTGCGCTTACGCCATGGGCGTCCGAGTTTTTATCGGCTACTATGCGTCCGTTGCCGTTTAGCTGCATCCAGATGCTGGCCACACCTTCTGTAACGTTTTCTGTTTTAATATAGGCTGTAATGGTGATCTTCTTTTTGCCGGTTAAAAGTGCACGGGTGATCAACGTATTGCATAATCCAATCGTTTTCTCCGGCCCGGTATCGGGTTTTCGCTTAATTAAAACAGATAGTTTACCGGTTCTGGCTACCAGGGTATCCAGGCTAAACGCATACTTACCATCTGAATTTTGAGGCGCCCAGCTGATGGGCTTACCCAGCGCGTCTACATATTCAAAACTATAGTTCCTGATCATTTTTTGAGCAAACACAGGCATAGCCAATGCAAGGGCGATACAGGCAGTTAGTATTTTTTTCATATTTTATTTTTATAGGTTCTTCTTTACAATCTTCCTGGCTTATAAAACAAACCGGCAGCTCTTACGCAATAATACTATTTTCCTTTGAAGATATATAGATACCCGTATTTTAAGTTTCGGGGTAGCTCCGGGTATTTGATAACAGTTTGGCTACTGATAGTATCCTTTTGGTCAGCATGTATACTAATCTGCCTGGGAAGCTTTTACCAGCCGGTGAGCAATGTTGGTGCTGCACCTGTTTCTCTGGCATGATAGCAATGGGTTGATGGCTTGGCGAATGCTTTGAACTTACTCTTTAATTTCGATCCAGGCCGGGGCATGATCGCTGGCTTTGGGCCAGCCTCGTACCCGGGTATCAACACCGCCGGATTGAAGATGGGTGGCCACCAGTGGGCTTAGCAAAAAATGATCGAGCCGCAGGCCGGCATTGCGCTCCCAAGCATGACGCAGGTAGTCCCAGAACGTATAAATGGGCTCATTAGGATAAAGGGTACGCAGGGCATCCGTCCATCCCTGTTTTAGAAGGCTTTGATAAGCCGCACGGATCTCTTTTCTAAATAGTGCATGCTCCAGGTATTTTTCAGGTTTATATACATCCAGCTCAGTGGGCATCACGTTATAATCGCCCGCCAGTATAACCGGCAGCTCCATGGCATAAAGTTTTTTGGCATGTCGGATCAGCCTTTTAAACCAGGCCAGCTTATAATCGAATGTAGGCCCGGGCCATGGATTGCCGTTGGGCAGGTAGATACAGGCAATCACTTTTTCATAGGTAATCACTTCCAGGTAGCGGCTATGGGTATCGGTACGGTTGCCGGGTAAGCCTCGCCTCAGCTCCTGTATCGGTTGGCGGGATAGTATGGCCACACCGTTCCATGATTTTTGTCCCACCCATACCGCGTGGTAGCCTGCTTTTTGCAGGGCCGCCTCGGGAAACTTCTCCTGCGGTGCTTTCAGCTCCTGCAGGCATACCACATCGGGCGCTGTACTTTTCAGCCATTTCAATAATACCGGCAGCCTGCCGTTAATACCATTGATATTAAATGTTGCGATCTTCATGGGGCATTTCTTTACCTGCAACCAATGCTGTTGCTTTGAAGCGGTTGCAAAAGCAATGCCGCTTTGCAGGTGGCTGGTGCAGAAGTTCTGCAGCAGCGCTTATCAGGGTTTAGCGGGCCAGGGCTTCGTCTATTTCGTTAGTGGTGCTCATGACTAATTCGAGCATAAAGGGGGCATTATTGTTGATGATCTTACCGTTTTTATCAATCAGGATATAACGGGGCACACCGTTCAGTTGGTAGGCTTTCACAGAAGGATCGTCCAGGCCTCCGGGTGCGTATAAATTAACCGATCCGCTCATATCGTATTTTTTTATTGCCTCCTTCCATTGGCCGGCTTCGGAGCCCACGCAAACGGAGATAAAAGCAATATCCTTGCCCTGGTACCGTTGATGTAATTGCCGGCTATTCGCCTGAATATCGGCAATACAGGGCCCGTACCAGGTGGCCCAGAAATCGAGGTAAACGATCTTGCCTGCAAAGTCTTTCAGGGATACAGGTTGCCCCTTGGCATTGGTAAGCGCCAGGGCAGGAGCGGGCTTACCGGGCTTTAAGGTAAGGGAACTGGTATAGCCGGCCTCCAGCTTGTTTTTTAAAAACGGATCAGACAACTCCTGCCTGAACTCTTTATAAATAGCTTCGGCCTGCAAAAAATTATAACTGTCAAAGCTGAGCAGCAGGTGTTGGGTCAGAAACCAATCCCGGATGGATTTTATATCGAGCAGCGACTTGCCCATATAATGGGCTGAGGCAGGAAAGTTATTTCGATGGGGAGACAGGCTCGCCACTCCCGTAAAAAGTTGCTGAGGGGCAAAGCGGCAATAATCAAATAAAAATGCCCGGTAAAGGGGATGCGTCCAAAATGTTGACTCATTTAAAATTTTGAACTGCGGTTGCCAGGCAAATCCCGGATCGACAGGATTATTGCCTGATGCGGTATAATGCAGGGCGAATTGACCCAGCAGCCTTTTGCTGAAAAGTAAATGGGTATAGCGGTAGTATAAATCGGTATAGAGCTTTTGGCGGGTGGCCTCATGATGGGGGAAGGCTGCGCTGAGGGCTTCAACCTCCTTATTAAAGGCGGTATTAATTAAAGCAAATTTTTCTTCTGCCGGCAGGGATTTATTTTGGGCTAAAGCATTTTGCAAACCGCCAAAATAATGATCTATCTGCTGGTGTAAAAACCATTGCCCCTGCAAAATGGTATCTGCATCCGGCCGGCGCGACCGGGCCTTAAAACTTTGTTCAAAATGGGTGGCATCCCAGCTGAGCTGGATACTATCCCCGGCAGTAGCTGTGAAAGTGAACCCGGTATCTTCAAGATAGAAGGTTATGTCCTGGGTTTGCCCTTCAATAGTTATGGCTTGCTTAAAGGTGCCGTCTCCGCCCAGTATAAAAGAGGAGGTACGGTCATCCACAAAACCGGTTTGCGAATATTCTGCATAGTTTTTGGGAGCATTGGTTACTTTCCCCGAAATGAAAATTGTTCCGGTATCCGTAAATTTTTGAGCAAACAGTAACGGGCTTAATAACAGGCAGCAGGCAGCAAGGCAATTCTTCATTCATTAGTTTTGTAAGTGAATATAATTCATTTTAAACAAAACACCGGTTGCTGTGCACATTTTTAACACCTATCACCATACAAGCGATTGGGTTATAGAAATATGCTTTTAGTTGCAGTGATTTATGCCGCAACAATAGATTCCCCGTATTTTTAACGGATGGAAAGAAGAACCTTTATGAAGCAGCTATCAGCCGGTATTGTATTGCCCGCTTTTTGTGATCCCATATCTTTATTGGCAACAACGCGAGGAGGAGGTTTTGCCGATAAGCTGCTACCGGCTGTAACAGGCGGTGGTTTTATGATGGATGATTATTGGGTATGGGACCCTTCTGTTATAAAAGGCGAAGACGGGCGCTACCATATGTTTGCCTCCCGCTGGCCCAAAGCAATCGGGTTTGATAAATGGGTAACCAATTCGGAGATTGTAAGAGCAGTTGCCGACAGGCCGGAGGGCCCTTATACTTTTGCTGAAGTTGTATTGGCTGCCCGTGGTAAACAATGGTTTGACGGGTTAACCACCCATAATCCCAGGATCACCAAATATAAAAATGAATACCTTCTTTTTTACATGGGCAATACTTATGATTTTCCTGTGCCAGGTAATAATATCGATATATGGGCCGACGGAAGGGCACAAAAAGCCTGGATGAATAAAAGAGTAGGACTGGCTGTGGCGCCCCGCATTACAGGACCCTGGAAGCGTGTAGCGCAGCCGGTTATTGCGCCAAGACCGGGTAAATGGGATGCTACGATTACTTCCAATCCCTCGCCGGTAGTAAAACCAGATGGAACAGTTTACCTGATGTATAAATCATCTTCTAAAGATCTTACACCTCCCTTATTATTAGGTGCTGCTATGTCGAAACAGGGTTATAGCGGTCCTTACCAGCGGCTTTCGGAAGAACCGGTATTTGATTTTAAGAGCAATGCGCAAAAAGAAAATGACGTGGAAGACCCTTTTGTATGGTGGACCGGCCACCGGTATGAGCTGATCATGAAAGACCGGTTTGGACATATTTGTGGCGAAGAGGGCGGAGGCATTCATGCTACTTCACCCAACGGTGTGAACTGGACATTATCCAACCCGGTAAAAGCCTACTCCCGCACCATTCAATGGGACGATGGAACGGTTACCCGGCAGGCCAATTTTGAACGTCCTTTTTTATTGTTCGAAAACGGGAAACCTACGCACCTGTTTGCGGCAACCGGGTCAGGCGATAAGCCCTACCAGGTTAGTAAAACCTGGAACATGGTGATACCCTTAAAGCAGGATTAGGAATGAGCCAGGCCTTGCCTGTGAAAACACCGGCAGGGGCAGGAACAGGTAGATATTTCATAAGTTTGGTAAAAGAGACAATGAAAGTTTTAAGGATAGTGCCGAATATTAAAACGGAGCATTTGCAGGCTTCGCGGGTATTTTACAGGGACATACTAGGATTGCAAAGTATAATGGATCATGGCTGGATATTAACTTATGGCAGCGATAGCAAGATGGATATTCAAATTAGTTTCGCCATTGAAGGAGGCTCCGGAACAGCAGTTCCAGACCTCTCTATCGAAGTGGATGATTTGGACACAGCTTTCATTAAAATGAAGGATGCTGGTTTTAAAATAGAATATGGACCGGTAAATGAACCCTGGGGTGTCAGAAGGTTTTATGTTCGGGATCCTTTTAATAAACTGGTAAACATACTTTGCCATATCTGACACCAACCAGTAACCTCATGCAATACTGCTATTGTTCGCCATCGCTGTCGTTTTGTTCGCCTTGGTTGTAGTTTTCACCAACATTCCTCGGTATCTCTTTATTACGCACCTTGCTTGCCGGCCTGGTTAAACCGGTTAAACCAGGTGATGCCTTCGTCGAGCTTTTTTGCCGGAATTGCTTTAGGCGCGGGCAGTAACTGCACTTCGGCCAGCCCCGTTTTCCGGTTCTTTTGCCAGGTACCCACCATCTCGTTACCATATAACACGATGGGTTTAAAAATACCGTTACCGATAATGGCGCTATCCAAAGCGGGGGGCAAAGCAATATTTCTACCTTCGGTATATCCCACAGTATATTCATCATAGCAGGGCAGTAATGTAACTGTTTTGGAGGCAGGTATTTTATTTTCAATATTAAAGTAGTAATACTTCAGATCATCAAAAGTAAATTCCTCCAGCTGGCTGCCCAGTTCTGCAATGCCTGTTTTAGCTTCATGGCTGCCCAGTCCACTCCACCACGCAAAATCCTTTACCGTTGCCGGTCCGCGCGATTGAAAATAGCGCTGTGCCAGTTGAACGATAGATTCTGTTTTGGAGAGGGAGGGGGCCGGCGGTATTCTTTGATCGAAAAGGGCATAAGTGTTTTTAGCGGCTCCATTGCATAACAGCATTTCCAGCTCTGCCCTGATGATGATTTGTGTTACCAGTAAAGAGCTAACAGTGATGTGCTGCTTTGATAAAGCCGAAAGGATATCCTCCTTCGTAATGTGATCGGCTTTGTTGAGCAGGCGCTCTATGATGTTCCGGCACTTTTTAAATAATGCATCGGTCAGGCCTTCTTTTTTATCAACAAACTGTGTTGCCTTTTTTACATAGGGGGCAGACAACTTCATCATCCACCGGATATCTTTTGAATGCACCAGGTGCCAGGTAGGACGTAAAATATGGGTTCTGATCAGTTGAGCTGAGTTGATGGCGCTTTCAACAGCAGCGCTGTTGGGTGTGCTGAGGCGAAGGCCGGCTGCCCAGGTGCTCATATTATAGTCCTGTGCCTGCATAGCTCCTAAATGCGCTACAACATCCTGTGGCTTTTCGAAACCATTGGTAGTTAAACCCTGGTTCCACAAGCGTAACTGTAAAATATCTTCTCTTGTCATTGGGTTGAATGATATATCAATAAAACAGGCCGCCATCAGTTTCCTGTAAAAAGACCACCCATCGCCGCAAAAGGTCCATATTTTGCCAGCAATGTTTGATAGGGCTCGTGTCTCAGCCAACGGTCTTCTTCTGGCTTAACCGGAAATAAGTTTGATTTAAATGTACATTAGAAAAACCGGATAACCTGTTTTATCACCTTACCTGATATAGGTGCTCCAGGCAACAGTTCCGATCCGCCGGCCATCCTGCCGGCATCCGTTTACGCAAGCCGGGGTTGGTAAAAAAAATGCCTGAAAACGGATATCCATACAGTAGAGATCAACAAGGACAGGGCGGTAATAGCGATACCTGCCTTAAAAAAGTCATAGTTGATGATCCCTGATTTGTAGGCTAAGGACAGTACCAGGATGCCAAACTCGCCTGTTTGCGAAAGAAGTGCGCCTCCATAAAAGCTTTCTTTCCATTGATACTTTAACATGCGAAAAGCAATAGCCGATAAGAGGTAGTTACTGATCAACACAAGTAGTGTTGCCGTAAGTACAGTGGTATAGTTTGCTGTTATGTACAATACATCGAGCCGCAGCCCTACAGAAAGAAAGAACAGGGCGGTAAAGAATACTTTGAAAGGAAGCAGGGAGCGTTCGAGCCAGTTAAATGCCTTCATTTTCCCGATGATGATGCCGGCAAGAAAACTCCCGAGCGCACTGCTCATACCGGCCAGCTCGGCTACTACACCAAATCCTATGCAAATAAATAACCCTGCGAACACCTGCAGGTCATGATCGCGGTGCACTGCCTGAAGCGAAAAGGGAGGCCGGAACCGGCCCCGGTTTCGCATATAACGAAACAACAGTATTACCAGCGTAGATATTACAACAGGCAATATCAGCCTGCCCGGCGCTGCAGTACCATTGCCCCAAAACTGAAGCACCATAATGGCGGGTGCCAGCAATACATCCTGGAACACCAGTATGTTCAGTATCGTTTGCCCCAGGGGAGTAGATAGTTCTCCGTTTTTACGGAGATACTCGGTAACCACAGCCGTGCTGTTAAAAATAAACAACATGGCTGTAAGCATAATGAGGGCCAGCGGCCAGTTAACCAGCCTGCCGGCGAGAAAAGCAAAAAGAACCGAAAGTATTATTTTGATCAGCTGCATTGTGACGGGCCTGGCCAGCCGGCTACGGCTGTCGGGTACATCTACCTCCATGCCCAGGAAAAACATGAGCAACAAAATACCGATTTCGCCAATGGCTTCAATTTCTCTGGTATTGACGATGGTACCGGCAACCTGCGGGCCCAGTAGTATACCGGCCAGCATATAGGCCACTATATAAGGTTGTTTTACCTTTCGCAATAAAAATATTAAGGCCAGTATGACCAGGCATACCTGGCATAAAGAAATCAATACGGCATTCATAACGTATTACCGGGTATTTATTGGTCGAGATTGTAGTATTTGAATAGCTCACGCGTAATAAGGCGGCAGGCATGGCCCAGTTCGTTGAGCGTACAGTATTTAGTAGCCAGTACTTCATCAGGCAGGCTGCCTGATCGTACAAGGCTAAGGCGAAGGAGCAGGTCGTTGTTTGTATACGGCAGGCTGGGCAGCTGTTCAAAACTGTCCTGCGCAGCGTCTATTGCTGTATTCACAAAAAAGCGGCCATATTCAATATAGCCTTCAGCCACTTTCATATCTATGGTAATATTAAACACTTCGTTCATGGTGCATGCTTTAAACCAAAAAAATAAAAGGCCCGTTTCTTACGAGCCTGTAATAGTTTTAACCAATTTCAATAAGCCGTGGCGCTTTCTTCCTGGCGGCTTCTTTTTTAGGTATGGTTAAATGAAGCAGACCATTCTCGTACCGGGCGGCAATATTTTCTTCATCCACCACATCTTTAGGCAATTCAAAGCTTCTTTGAAAAGACTGATAGCTGAACTCTTTGCGGCTATAACCTTCCTGCTCCTGTTTGCTTTGTTTCTGAGAAGCAATAGTAAGGGTATTGCCTTCAAGCGAAATGTGAAAATCTTTTTTCTCCATACCCGGAGCTGCCATTTCCACTTCGAAACTGCTATCGGTTTCCCTGATGTTTACCGAAGGCACGGTGGTGCTGGTAGTTGAAAAATTACTGTTATTCCAGTTAAAAAGTTCGCGGCTAAATAAGTCGTCGAACAGCGTGGGGAATGATGGGAAATTTCCATTCCTTTTGATGAGTGACATAATCAACCTCCTTTTAATTTAGTTAAACAATAATTGAAAGAATATTACAGCATGCTGTTATGTACAACTTAAAAACAAAGGCTGTACCACCTGGTGTACAACCGCATTTTTTTCAGTTTTGCTGACATTTTTTTCTGTCAAAATTTCGCTTTCAAAACCAGCAGGTATCCGGTTAATGTTTTACAAAATTGAAAGCCAAAATATAAAAGAGGTTGTCTCCTGCCCATATTTTAGGTATGGTTACTGGGATTAAGGTGCCGGTGCCATCCTTGAAAGGGTATACAAAGGTTTTTTGCAGAGAAGCATCGCGGCGATGCAAAAAAAAATAAAAAATACTTTTGAAATTAATTTTCAATTTTTAAATTAGCGGGCCATTTTATAAAACGTTACTGGTAACAAATTATTCAAAAGACATTTTTTACAAACTACAATTATAAATTTTAGTTATTAGATCATGTTAACAGAATCTTTATTTACTCGTAAGAGCGCATTGCGGCTGTCTCTTGTTGTTGTTATTTATTTTTGGTGTTATTCATTATGGGCCCAGCAGCCCTCACCCGGAGCCGATGGTAAAAATACCTTTACCGCCCGCCTCATGAATATAGAAGCGCCTACTAACGAAACCTTCCGTTATACTGCTACACTGCACAACGGCTCTTCTGTGTCCCGTGTTTATGAATTAAAAACAGATCTGCCTGCCGGATGGCAGATTGCTTACCGGGTGGAGGGTAGCCAGGTTCGATCCTTAAACCTCGACAGTGGAAAGTCGCAGGACATTTCAATAGAGGTCAATGCAACGGCTGCTGCAAAACCTGATAAGTACCGGTTGCCTGTAAAAGCTGTTTCGGAGGCAGATACCCTGCTGCTTCACCTGGAGGCAGTGGTAAGAGGATCTTACGCTCTTGAACTCACCACGCCCACCGGGCGATTAAGTGAGGAGATCACTTCAGGTAGCCGCAGTGAAATTCAGCTGGTCGTAAAAAATTCAGGTACATTACCACTAAATGAGCTGGAGCTGTCGGGGCAATTACCTCCTCAATGGGAGTCAACTTTTGAACCTGTCAAAATACAGCAACTAGAACCCGGCAAAACTGCAAACATAACCGTTACGGTTAAAGTGCCTGATAAAACCATAGCCGGAGATTATGCCGGTACCTTCAGCGTCAAGAACACGACCAGTTCGGCCCAGGCCAACTTCCGGCTGGTAGTAACTACTTCCCTGCTTTCAGGCTGGATTGGCATATTAGTTATTCTGGCAGCTATAGCCCTGGTTTATTACCTGGTACGTAAGTATGGCAGAAGGTAGCAAGTGATAGGGACAGCAGCAGCTACACTGCCACAGCATGTTCGCAAAAATTGTTGCCGCCGCCGGCGGCATTCATCACCTAACAATTACAGATGGATCCTATTATACAGCTAAAGGGATTAACCAAATGCTATGGCCCCCTTAAGGCAGTTGATGAACTAAACCTTGATATTACGAAGGGGGAGATATTTGGCCTCCTGGGCCCTAACGGAGCCGGTAAAACAACTACCATATTGATGATGCTGGGTCTCAGCGAACCTACGGCAGGCAGTGCCTGGGTGTCTGGTATCAATGTTACGTCAAACCCTATTGAAGTCAAAAGAAAACTGGGGTATATGCCGGATAGTGTAGGTTTTTATGATACTATGACAGCCCTTGACAACCTCGTATACCTGGGACGCCTAAATGGCTTGCCGGAACGGGAAGTAAAAAGCCGTGCCGAAGAAATGATGCAGGTGGTTGGGCTCTCGGCCTATATGCATCAAAAAACATCCACCTACTCGCGGGGTATGAAGCAACGTTTGGGCCTGGCGGACGTGCTTATCAAAAAACCGGAAGTAATTATACTGGACGAACCTACGCTGGGCATTGATCCGGCGGGGGTTAAAGACTTTCTGAACCTGATCAAAGAACTGAGTGTTAAGCATGGACTTACTGTATTGCTTTCTTCTCATCATTTACACCAGGTACAGCAGGTATGCGACCGGGTGGGCATTTTTGTAAAGGGTAAGCTTCTGGCTGAGGGTAGCATACACTCGCTGTCGGGCAACCTGTTTAACAGGGAAGGTTATACCACGGCTATTACATTAAATACTGCTCCGCTTGAGCCGCTGCCATTGGATAAGGAGACAGAGGACTGGGATGTGATCAAAAAAACGGAAGTCGTGGGCAATACCATCCATTTTTCATGCAGCAATGATATAACAGCCCGCCTTGTAAAACTATTTGTAGATAAAGGCTTTGACGTTATAGGGGTGCAGCGAAAGGAGTACGGGCTGGAAGACATTTATCAGAAATATTTCGAACATAATTCAACAGAAGACAGAGCAAATGAAAAGTCAGATCATGTTATCAAAAAGTCTTTCTTTAAAAAGCGCAAAACCCGGTAAAACCAGGCTGCACAAGGCTAATAGTCCCTTTTGGGTAATAGTAAGCAAGGAAATGGCTGACCATATACGTAGCTGGCGGTTTATGGTATTGTTTCTGCTTATTGTACTCACCTTCATGGCATCGATGTATGTGTCGCTGGGCAACCTTAAACAGGCCATGGGTAATACTACCGATCCGGATCATATTTTTTTATATCTTAAGCTATTGACGGCTACCGAAAACTCGATGCCACCCTTTCACGTTTTCCTGAGCTTTCTCGGGCCCCTCCTCGGTATCAGCCTCGGGTTTGATGCCGTCAATACTGAAAAAAATAACGGAACATTGATCAGGCTGATGGCGCAGCCGGTTTACAGGGACAACCTCTTGCTCGCAAAATTTGTAAGCACGCTTATCATTGTAAGTACCCTGTTCATTGCGCTGGTATTGCTGATGATTGGAGGA
This sequence comes from Paraniabella aurantiaca, assembly GCF_050309965.1. Taxonomy (NCBI): domain Bacteria; kingdom Pseudomonadati; phylum Bacteroidota; class Chitinophagia; order Chitinophagales; family Chitinophagaceae; genus Paraniabella; species Paraniabella aurantiaca. The sequence continues at coordinate 1,765,923 of NZ_JBLOSY010000002.1, forward strand.
GGGCTTTTAATTACAGGCGTAAGGATGGAGCCGCAGGAACTGTTGAGAATACTGGCATTTGTTGCGATCAGTATTTTATATGTTGGTTTCTGGTTAAGTCTTTCGATACTATTGTCTATCGGACTGAAGCAGGCAGCTACCTCAGCCCTGACCGCTATTGGTATCTGGCTTTTTTTTACAGTGTTTTACCAGATACTGGTAAACCTGGCAGTGCGTACCGTGTTACCAGACCCGGATTTCCTGGCGCCCCAACAGATTGCCCGTTACAACGAGCTTATTTTAACGCTGCTCCGTGTATCGCCCAGCCAGCTGTATACTGATGCTACCACTACCTTATTAATGCCTTCGGTGCGCAGCCTTGGACCTGTTACGATGGAACAAATGGCAGGTGCTATTCCTGCTCCCTTACCTTTCAAAGAAAGCCTGATGATTGTATGGCCGCAGGTAAGCGGTTTGGTGGCATCAACAGTGGTTTGCTTTGCAATAGGCTATTATATTTTTATGCGCCGTGAAATAAGAAGTTAATAATATTTATAACTGCCGGGATGGCGGCAGATAGGGAAATGATACATATAGCCGTATATGTGTAATACGGCGCAGGCAGTGCATGCCTGGGCCTTACAGGTACTTGATAATACCCACGGGATTTCTAAAATGGTTATTCGCAACCAATCGTGCAGGAGCTTTAGTTGCTGATCCGGCATCCTTTTTGCCTGTGTTGCTATACCATGGTAGGCGCACCAACTTGAGAGGCACCCTTAATAAGTGTTGTTAGCAAGTGCGCCTTTTTTTGTTTGGAAAAACTTTAGTCAGTGTCAGTTGATCATAACAGGCCGATCTCAACCTGGGTTTAAAACTTCATTCACTAGAATAGCAGATGCTGCTATCTGTATCCTGCTGTGCAATACATACAAAGAGTTTGCTACTAGTATTAATATCGGTACCGCCATTGGGGCTTTATCTCTCATTTCAATAAATTGTCCCCAAATGGTGTCTTTTTATTATCAATCACTATTATATTTCCATTAAGTTGCATTGTTCTTTCAATTATCTGCCTTACAATGACTACATTTGCGGCGCTGAAAGGTCTTTATGAAAAGAAGCCTTTCCTTTATTTCAGCCAGATAGGGAAGCGCAGGTTAGTGGCGGGTTGATGCTATGAAATATAAACATAATACAGCTCTGAAATGGGGTGTATCATCATATAAGGAGGATAGCTAGCCTCTTATTTTTTTTCTCATGTAAAACAACGGAGGGGGTATTCTTATCTTCTCCCTTTTTTTGGGCGGCAGGGATGGATTGCCGGTGTAAGGATTAAGTAACCAGGGCACTGGAGATTTAGTTCCTGAGGTTCGGTAGCGGTTGCCGGGGCCGGGAAGTTTAGCCGGAATCCCGGCCGGAAGAGCTATCTTTATGGTATGTGTAGTATCATTGTTGGTGACCGTGTAAAGTTGTTGCCCCCTTTTTCTTCGAAGCATGTGTATGAGGTGAAAGCCATTAACGGCGCCTACCTGACACTTTACAGGGAAAAGGAACATAAAGACCTGGTCATTTATATTAAATGCCTTAAAAAAATAAGCTAAACCGATGGTTCAGTTCGGGTTTGAATGGGTGGTGCAGGCGGGAAGCGATATACCGCAGTATTGATATTCATACCAGCGCCCACGGATGCGAAAACAACAATATTTCCCTCCTCAATATGGTGACCAGGCATTTGTCATTTATAAATCAGATCAAGCAAAGCAGGACTGGAGGCTACTAACTGTTGCCCGGCCCGGAAATGGTCATGGGCATAAGGTTAGGGTTACTATTAATAACACGGTATAACGCCAGTAGCCGCTCCAAAATAGCTTCATCCATTTTTTCGTTAGCCTGCTGAATTAATACTTATTACGGCTGAATAAAGATGATTGCCAAGAGTAGTGGGCTCCGGCGCTCTTCGCTATTAAGTCCCGCGGTTATTGCATGTTGTACAATACCATACCATACGGCGTAAGGCAAACCGTTATTATTCTTGTGTGATTGATTTTTATTAAACTGCTGTTTCTGAATTCAACCAGCAGCATAAGCAACGCGTCTTTGGCTCCGGCGCATGTTTCAGTGAGGTTATTAATATTGAGTAGTTGACAAGGATTAAACGTTTACCGGCTTAAATACTTTATACTTTGAAAGATCTCGATACTTGTGGTCATATTGAACCGGAATAAGCTTAAAGGTTCAGATACCTACCAGATTGTTATACAACTGACAGCTGTTTATTTTTTCATATCTGTAACAATATACAGTAATGTTCCGCTGGACATGTCTTCATGCCAGGTGCAATTGTTTAATTCGGTAGCTACTCCCTCCACGCGATCGCTCCAGGAAGAAATGGCATTGCCTGTAAAGTATACCAGTCCTGTTGCAATGTCCTTATTGTTGAGTTGTATACGGAGTGCCGGCGGGCGCGATGTGTTATACTTCTGCATAAAAAAGAATTTGTTTTATAATGTTGAAGGGTAATAAAACCAGCATTGCCCTTTTGTAAAATGGAATTGGAAGTAAAGTCCCGGCTGACCTATAGTGCGTAAATGACTACTTGTAAAGTATTTTATCGGAATACAGCAGTTGCTCTGTCATCCATTTAAATACAGATATCTCGCTCCGGGCTTCCAAAGGCAATTCGCCGCGTAATAATTGCTCGAGCAAGTGTAACTGCTGTTGGTTAAGCCGCTCATCAAAGGAGGCGTAATGGTTGATTAAAAACAGCACCTGCGCTCCATTGCTTTTGTCGAAGCTTCTTCGGCTGGGTGGGCCTTCATACATCTGGGTTTCCTGGCTCCAGTTGTAATGTGCCATATTTAGATCATGTTTTTCAAAATGCATAATAGTATTTTAAAGAATTAAAATTGCCAGCCGTTTTTAGTTGATGCCGGTGATTGCCAGTCAATGACTACAAAAAATACATCGATGAGTGAACCTGAGAATCGGATTTGGTAAGGATGAAAGGTATGTAAACCAATAAAGAAGAATCCGACACGAGCCGTAAAAGCCTGTTTTATTGTATAGGACGCTTATTTGCTTCTGTTGAAGGTAAGCTTTTTAATACGAATAAAGGCTTAAATATATCGCCTGGTCTTACTGGGGTGATTATCAGCCGTCAGGGGAGGGTGTTTCGATGCCCCTCAGCTGCTTTGAAGAGAAACCTGGTTCTTAAGCAAAATTGAGCTAACCAGCCAGGTGGGTGCACATATTTATGGATATTATGCTGTAGGCCCACAGCTTCTTCGAGAATAATAGCAATCATTGCAGATGCTAAAGTTCAGGCTAGGATGGGGAGGCTACAGGTGCGGGGATAATGTTTTCATATTTGTAGGGACCGCACGTGCTTAGGATATGCTCTGTTGTAAGCCTACGGCCTCTTTGAAAAGGATAGCATTACAGGCGCTAGAGTTAGGTGAAGATATACTCCGGAGGAGCATCCTGTTTATAGAAAATAGATGATTTACGGAATCGGCCCCGTAGGGGTCGAGCCGGGTGTTATTTTATATTACGCAAATAAATATTCCCAAATTTTGAGCTCAATTCATATGCCGGCCCCTTGCCGGGAATAGCCGTAATGGAGGTGTAGAAATTTTTATCTTCCTTTTCAACCGGTTTCAGATCGAAGTCAGAATAGATCTTTCCATAATGGTTGGTGAGTTTGATTTTGCCAACCCGGGTTTCTTTGAGTTGGGCGTCGATCTTTCCATATTCTGTTTTTATGGTTAGCGGACCGGTATAATTTTTTACTTCTACCAGCCCAAACTTAGATTGTATGGTAATAAAGTCTTTAACAGGCAACATTACTTCAATTTCGATATGAGCATCGGTACTGCTGTAGGCTGACATCTTTTCGTTTTTATGTGCAGCTCTATAAACCTCAAAATCTGCCTTGGTATCAAAATGCTTTTTGACGCCATTTACCTCAACATAGTATTGCGGCTCTATATTTTTGAGGTCAATAGAATCCAGGATGTGTAATTTGCCGGCAATGGTTTCACTCCGCAATTCAAAACGGTCATTATATTTGTTGTTACTGATATTTACCGTCGCCTTAATATAAATCTCGTCCTTGTCCCAGCTGTTCACTTTCAGGTTGGGATAGCCCAACTGTAACAGTACCGGTTGGTCTTTCGAGGTTTTATACGTTTTCTCAATGATCCTTTGTGCGAACAATAATTGTAAACTGCCTGTAAATAACAGGCAAAGCAATGCCCTTTTCATCATGATATGAATTTTTGAATAGACGGAAATAATAATAAAACGGGAAGAAGGGAGGACCTGCGCTTAATTTTTACGCAGGTAGATCTTTCCATAGCTGGTTTTCAGTATCAGATCGATACCACCGCCATTGAGGGTTCCTTTGATCTCTGAAGACCTGCCCCAATCCTTTAAACCTGTAAGATCTTCACCATCGCTATTTTTTTCTTTAAGCGGCTCTTTCTTAATATCCAGTCCATCGGCAGCATAAATATTGCCGTTTTGAGACGAAATATTGACATTTGCCTTTAAGTCGGAAGGTATGCTCACATCTACAAATTTGTAAAGCGCAACCAGCGATATCGGGCTTTTTATAGCAGAAGCAAATTTTGCAGTAAGCTCTCCGTAAATAGTTTTGGCATTTACCGGGCCTGTGATATTGTTTAAGGCGATGGCATTATAAATGGTGTTTATTTCCAGTTCTCCTTTAAAGTTCCTGATATCCACACGTTTTCCGGCATCCATAACACTGTTGGTTTTTACTTTTATGGCCATGGTATTAGGAACTTTTATGGTGAGACTGTCTTTGTCTCTTCTGCCCACGTAATCTACATCTACTACATTGCCGTTTTCACGTACACTTAAATTCAGTCCGGTATTGTCTGTGAGGCCTGAGCCTGAAACCAACCGGAGCCCGGCCGCTCTTTCATCTTTATCTTCAGTCTTTAGTGCCGGAGCCTCAAAAACAATTTCACTGCCATCATATCCTTCAATATATACACCAGGAATATTGATGTTAAGTGTGCCTGTTTTTCTGGACAATTTAAATTGACGATCCTGCGCACTTACCACGGAAACGAGTACTACAGACAGGATGATGGTTGCTATTATTTTTTTCATTGTATCTTATTGTTTTAAAAATTTGTATTAGATCGAAGCAGCACGGCATAAGCCTCGTTGCGCACTGCATCAATAGTTAATGGGTTTTGAGTGATCTCCAGTAGTTGTTGTTCTACTTTTTCTGCCTGTGCCGGCGAAAGGGACGCCAGTAATTCCATTTGCACCACCGGGTCGTCCTGTTTATCAACTGAAGCTAAGATCAGGTTGCTGGCCTGTTCTCTTTTTTTCAGCACATCCAGGGCTGCCAGGCGCACATTGCTGTTCTCATCATTGTTCATCGTAAAATAGAGCGATTTTATATCATCGTCAGACAGGGTCTTACTTTTGCCGGAAGTCAGCACTGCTGCCAGCCGCACCGATGAACTTTCGTTTTGTAAACCGGCCTGCCAGTTGCCGGTTGCCGTAGCGGGTGCTGTTGTTACCGCAGCTACAGGGGCATTGATCTGTTGGGCTTCCCTTATCCTTTGTGCCTGTGGCGCTGCAGCTTTAGCCTGCGGTTTGGTTTGCGCCATTGCTTTTTCGATGTCTGATGAACTGCTCATGGAGTCAGCAGGAGTGGGGATAGCAGGTGCTATCGCTTTTATATCCCTGGTTTGAGCTATTGGTTGGTCCGCTTTTGGAGCCCGCTGTAGAAGCACCCCCAGGCCGATAATGGCGGTAATGGTTGCTGCAGCTACCCACCAGTACCGAAGCCCGATGACTTTTGCAGGTTTGGGTGCATCAGCCGCTGGCTGCAGGCCCAGCTGCGCCTGTAATTTACCGAGTATATCGGCATCAGGTGACTGGTCGTCAAACTGGTCGCGGTTGGTATCTACAAATTTTTTTAAAATATCTTCCTTCATATTATACGGTCTCTTTTTGTAAAAGCGTCAATATTTTCTTTTTAGCGCGATGGTATTGCGTTCGTACTGTTGCATGCGAAATGCCTAATAGCGCTGCGATTTCCTGTTGAGGCACGCCTTCCATTACATAGAGGTTAACGATGGTTCTGAATCCTTCTGGCAATGCCTCTATGGCTTTTTTTACGCCTTCCACCTTCATTTCGTACAGGTCTTCATCTTCGGCTTCTTCTTCTGCAACCTGGTCGCGGTAATCCTCAAAAACAAACAGGCGTTTATGAGCCCGTAAAAAACTGATGGCTTTGTTGGCGGCCACGCGCCTCGAAAAGTGAGCAAAATGCTCGATGTCGCGGCCCTTCATAATTTCCTGGTAAAGCGCCATAAACGCCTCCTGTAACAGGTCCTGTGCCTGAGCAAAATCGCTAACCAAACGCAGAATGGTATTAAAAACAGCCTTATTATAACGTAAGTAAAGTTCGGAGAAACCCGCTCCATTGCCCTGCCGGCACAGCTCCATCAGCTCCTGGTCGTCTAATTTTTTCGGTAGTTGCAATGGCTATTCTCTTATTTTCTGTTTGCCTGGTTACTTATTTTTGCGATTCTTTCTATTAAGGCGTAAGGTGTTGTAAAATGTTGCATCAATTACAAAAAAAATAAAAATTCTTTTAGTAACCGAACCTATGAACGAAGAAGGTGGTGTTGGGGTGGCTTAAGGACAGCCTACCACTTCAGCCCTTGTTGTTGCGTCCATTGCCAGCCTTTGTTAGCAGTAGTTTTCCTGGCTTACAGGCAGGAATGGGAATAAAATGGTGTTCGATTACCTGTGCAGCTGGGCTATTTAATCATTGAAGCCCATTCCCTTACTTACGCTCCTCGTTCTCCAAGTGCTGTATAAATACAGATGGCGACAATCCTGTAACTCCTTTAAAAATGGTGGCGAATTTGCCATGCGAGGAGAACCCCGCTTTTTCGGCCAGCACGCTGATCTTATAACTGCGCCATTGGGATTGTTCCTTCAGTTGCCTGATTATATAGTCTACCCGCAGTTCATTAATATACCCGTTAAAATCCCGCCCTTTATAGGTTTTGATTACATAAGACAGGTATTTGATATTGGTATTGATTTGTGCAGCCATCTGCGAGAGGGTAATAGTACCCGAGGTAAACTGTTGCTGCGCTTCAAATTCGCTGAGGCTATTCAGGATTCTTTGCAATGTTTCTTCACTTAGTAGCAAAGGGCTATCCTGTTTTCTGCCGGTAGGGGCATCCGCTGCGGTCTCAATTAGTGCCTCGTTATCGGCGGTTATTGCTTCCGTCCCTTCCGTATCATCAGCTTCCGTATATACCAGGTAGTGAGAGGGCTTGCTTGGGGGCGCTGCAGGGTCAAATTGTTTTTTATCTTCAAAATAAGCCGTAAATAGCCGGTGCTGCTGTTTCTGTTTGCGCCGGTAAAAATAAAAATAACTTCCGCCAAACACAAGCATTAGTCCGCCTGCTGCCAGCGGAACGTTTTTGGCATTACTGTTTTGTTGTGCCTGTTGCGTTGTTTTTTCCAACTCCACAAAACTGCTGTCCAGGAACCTGGTATTGCGCTGGGCAATCTGTTCCCTTATTGAATCCTGTTTCTCGCGAGCTTCTTCAAACCGGGCCAGGTCTTTCACTTTTAAAAAATAACTTTGGGTGGTTTTTAATATTTCGTTTTTTAATCGAAGGTACTGAGAGCGACCGGCAATGGCATTAGCGCTATCCAGGTATTTTTTAGCATTGGCCGTATCTGATTTTTGAATATAAACAGCACTCATGCCATTGTACATCAACCCGCGAACATGGTTATCGGGCATCTGCTTTAACATAGTCAAACCTTTGCGGTAGTGTTGCATTGCTTTCTCTGGTTGATTAAGGTGATAATAACTTAATCCTAACAGTTGTTCATTATTGGCCTGGAAAAAATCTTTATTCTGGCTCACCTTGTCAAAGCTTTGCTTCGATACTTCTATATAGCGAATAGCCGCCTGGTAATTTTTAGCAGCCATATAATAATATGATAGTTCCTGGTTCACCAGTCCTGCCGCACTTTGAGCAGCTTCGGGTTGAGGTATTTGTGGTATCAGCTTCAGCGCACGGTCGCAATAGATCTTCGACTTTTTATAAAGCTGCAGTATCCGGTATTGGCTGGCCAGGAAACCGCATACTCTAACCTGCCAGCTAAAATCATTGGTCTCGCTGATTATTGTGTAAGCCTGTTCGGCTATCTGGGTTGACTTTTCCAGTTGTTGTTGCTGCTCATATAAAGTGGCTGACAGCATCAGGCTTTTGGCTTTAAACTGTGGGGTGGTAGAAATAGTGAAGAGCGAATCGGCAATTTCGTGGGCCTTTGCCATATCAGTCTGTGCCGTCTCCAGGAATGTTTTGCGGTAAATGCTGCTATAGGCTTCAGGATCCTGCGCCAGGGCTTTTATACATAAAAAACAGTGCATGAAAAGCGCCAGCACGCCAAATCTATATTTCATTTTTCGAATAAAAGCGGTTGAGCCGCAACAGTTGAAGGTAGATGAATCGTAAAAATAGGCATTTGTTCAGAAAACCTAACTGCCTGACAATGGTGTATTTACAATGGTCTTGCCGATTTCCGGAATTTAAGAAATGCTACTCTTGTTAGTTGATTAATAATCATTTAGTTAAATATGGTTGTTTTTGTAATAATGGCTCAAAAAATAGTTGCAAAGCTCAATTATTTTCAGGCTTTTTTCCAGATTATGGCAAGACAAACGGTTGCATACGATACCCGATGCTGTTAAATTAGCCTTCGTATAAGGTTAGGGCCTCCATCTGTAGGGCGAATGGAGATACACTTTAAAAAACACCATTATCGATCATGTGATTAAAAGGGCTGACATGATTATAAACCCTGCGGTTCCTGCGCCTGGGGGCAAGCCGCCGGAGCGGGCAACTGCGGGGTTTACTTTCATGAGAAGAGGAAAGATGACAGATGATAGATGACGGGTGATAGAAAGTAGATGCTCAATGACTGATGGTGGCAGCTACCGTTGAAAATTAAATAGGGAATATTGAACAATGAACATTGAATATTGGATATGCAAGATGAAATGGAATGTGGATAATGAGGTGATGGCAGGAAGCTCTTCCATCCAACATCAAGTATCCAGTATCCGGCATCCAGTATGAGGCATCCTTTAATGTTTTGTCCTTCAATCTTTTGGTTTTGTAACAGGCAGCGGCTATCTTGCGGTCCTCTAAACAACCCTCATTAACTGGTGTAGTACCAAAACTACCCCCAAGCAACTCTAAACGTAAAATTGATCTTATAATTAACAAACTAAACACTTAAAACAACCCTTACATGTTAAAAAAACCTTCTAAGCTACTGGCGGCATTGTCGCTAGGTACCGCTATGTTTTTGGGTATCCGAACGACCTCCGCTCAATGCGGCTATTTCTCCGGCTACGGCTGCCCCGGAACTAATTATGCCAATTATGGAGTAGGCTCTTCTGGGGCGGAAACGTTGGAATATGATAATCAGGTGTCATCTTTTCACAGTTCTGTGGTACGAGATTACACCGGTGTTTTTCGTATCTGGGGAGCCCTTTCGGCGGCTGACGGTGCTACAAGCCTGACGGTTCCTACAGAGATTAATAGCGTTAACTTTCCTGGCTTAACAGGCCGTCCGTTAAAAGCACTGGTAGCAGGTGGAGGTCTTCCACAAACTATTGTGCTCACTACCGACGGACTTTTTGTGTGGGGACAGCCAGGAACTGTAATTAGTACAACGATCAAATCTACCAGTCAGTTGGAAAGAATTACTGTCAATGGTAACGCCACGGGTTTGCCGACAGGTGTGACACCTACCCAGGTAAAAATGATGTTTGCATCAGACCTTACACTGGCTATTCTTACATGCGATGGTCATGTATATGTGCTGGCCAATTATACCACCAATGGGCAGCCCAGGGGCGATGGAAGTGCTGCTGATCCGAATACCTGGGCTCATGTACAGGAATCTACGGCGGGCAACCCTTATCTTACCGATGTAGTAGCCCTGAGAGGCCATAGTGTGCGTTTAATGGCACTGAAGCGCGATGGAACTTTATGGACCTGGGGACAGAGTGTGTACCTGGGCGGCGGCGGTACTACTATTTCGCAACCCAATAGGGCAACACCTATGGCCTTGCCTCCTGAAGGTTCTAGTTTAATAAAAATGATCGGTATGACCGGTAACACACATTATGTATTATATGAAAACGGGCATTTATACGCAATGGGTTTTAACTCTAGCCGACAACTGGGAGATTTTACCAACATAAACAAAAATTATTGGATACAGCCACGTTATACTGCTGTTGCTGGTTCTGAAATGAACGACATATTGTGGATTTCTCCTAATGAACACTTTTCCGGGAATCAGGCTATCAATGTAATCAATAGCGCCTACCAGGTGTATAACTGGGGATTTAATGGTGGTTTAATGTTAGGGCGCCCTACCACTAACATCAACTATGATCCGGGACAGCCGGCGGGCATTAGTGGTGCAGAAAAACTTCTATCAATAGAATCAGGGGGGCATACGACCATGTTGGTAAAAGCCTGTACGGAAAATTTTGGCTATGTAGGTCACAGAGTTAATGGAAGTATGGGTAATGGCGATGCCGCAACTGTGGACGTAAATGAGCCTTCTTTTACTTTTAATACGGCCAATGTACAGTTATGCGGCGCTACTGCGGTACCGCAAATATTAACCGGTGGCGTCGGAACTACCGATGCACTGGCCCGTTATTGTAATGGTACTTCGCTGGTACTATCGGCTTTGCCTGCTGGGGGAACCTGGGCGGTAACCTCCGGCGCGGCTACTATTACCGGTAACCGTTTAATTTTTAATGGCCCTGGTACAGGAACCGTTGCGATTTCTTATACCACAACTACCGCTGACTGCCCAACCGGGGCTACAGCTACCAAAACCTTTGAAATTGCGGATTGTAAGATGAACTCTGTAGCAGGTACTATCTGGAACGATGCCAATGGAAATGCAAGCCAGGAAGGTAGCGAAAATGGTATTTCCAATGACCTATGGGTAAACCTGGTAGCGCCTAATGGTACCGTAGTTGGCTCGGCGAAAGTGGCTGATGATGGTACATACTCCATTGCGCTTTTGGTAGAAAATACCGTGGGGGGAGATTATTCAGTTATTGTCACTAATGGCGAAAGACCTGTTGGCGCTCCACTGGCTTCAGCAACTGCCCCTAATGGGGACTACGGTTATACGGGAACCAGTGTAGGTGGTGTGGCCAATACCGGCAATCGTACGGGTGTTATTGAAATTGGTGCGTTGGCAGGCGCTGTAACAGCGGTAGATTTTGGTATCAGCAACGACCCTGCCGTATTACCCGTTAAATTTGGCTTTGTAGCAGCGGAGCTATTCAATAACCAGTTGAAAGTAAAATGGAACACTACAAGCGAATTAAATAACAGCTATTTTGAAGTAGAAGCATCTGTAGATGGCACCAACTTCATCAGCATTGGTAAAGTAAATAGCAAAGCCAACAACGGTATTTCTGCAGAAGCATTAGAGTATGAGTTTACCAAAGATGCAAGCGCAGGTATAGTAGCCGCAGGTATTGCTTTATTGGTAGCAGGTGCTGGTTTATTTAAAGCACGCCGCGCACGTTATGCAATGATGGCAATGGCTTTAGCTATCGTTGTGTTGGCCGCGGGTTGTAAGAAAAGCAGGCATGATGCATTACCGGAAGGTAAAGTATATATGCGCATTGCACAGGTTGATAAGGATGGAACGAAAAGTTACTCTAAAGTAGTTACTGTGGTGAAAAGGTAAGTAGTGAATGGTGAGCAGGGAGTAGGGAATGGTCAATAGTGAACAGTGAATAGTGAGTGGTGATCTATCGTATGGCTTACATCGTACATCTCATATCATAAATTCCCTGTAGTTACTATTCCGGCAAGGAAGGTAGCTGCAGGGTTTTTTGTGTGCTTTGTAATGCATGCAGGTTAATGGTTGTTTCAATGTAGGGCGTACATCGGACATCTTATATTGTGCGCAGGATGCTAGATGCCGGATCATAGGTTATAATAAGTTGTTGCCTGGCCGGGGCATCACGGCTTTTCCTGAGCCGATGACAACGGCGCGGCAATCTGTCTTATTATTCACACTTTGACAGAGTTAAAGGTTGGCGATATGATTATTATTTAATTGTTAATACACAACTTTGTCATTTTAAAATATCGTTATGAAACAAACCGATACTTACCTCGAGGATTTCCAGTATTTCATGGCGCTGAGGCTAAAGGCCTCAACCGACTTTGTAGAAGGCCGGTTTGAAGTTTTAAAATATATCTGCCGAAAGCGCGCCTTGCCACCATCTTTCCACCCTCGGGTATTTGTATAGAACGCGCTGAATCCGTAAACAGCTTTAATGAAAAAGGTGCAGATGCTTTTTTACCCGGAGCAAAAAACAGGTTCGAGGTAATGCACCAGGATACCGATGCACATTTAGCTTACTGGACGGGTATTCAACGCTCTACTGTAAAAATGAAAGGAAAAGACGACGAGGTTGAATTTAATTTGCGTATTACAGAAATATTCAGGAAAGTGAACAATGAGTGGAAGCTTATCCATCGTCATGCAGATCCATTGAAAGAATAAGCCGCTGCGACGTATGGGTAAATACGGAAGCAGTAATCAGGCATCCGAATACCGTAGAGCACCTGAAATGCTATTCCATTCAACCCTGGCAATACTTCCTTCAGCTTAGAAATTTTCTTACGATAAATCAGTTCACTCGCGCATCGCCGGAGTTTTCTTCTCACAGCATCGTACTGCTGCGTTAACGAAAAAGCTCAGGGCATGGATGAGTGGTCAAGTGGTAGGGGTGAAGAATATGTAAGAGTTGAGATAGCAACAAGGAGTAATTGTAATATAATGAAAAAACAGGTATTCAATCTTATTGCTGAATACCTGTTTCATAAAGCTTTTGACTGCGCTACCGGGAAGCTAGGGTAATAATACCCTGTCTATGACATGCACCACGCCATTGGTAGTGATCATATCGGTTGCGGTAATATTAGATGCCGTTGTGTTAGCCGCACCTTTTACTTTGGCACCGCCTGCTAGTGTTATAGTCACCTTTCCCCCGTTCACCGTTGTTGGCATAGCTCCTTCAGTAAGATCTGAAGAAAAAATACGGCCACTGATTACATGGTAAGTAAGAATAGCTGCCAGCGTATTGGCATTGGCTGCCTGTATATCGGCGATGGTAGCAAAACCTGCTGCCTGGAAGGCCGCATTCGTAGGCGCAAACACGGTAAGCGGACCCGCGCCTGATAAAGCTGCAGCAACATTGGTGCTACCGGTGCTGGCTCTAACTACGGCTGCTACCAGGAATGAAAAGTTTGTATTGGCCTGTGCTAATTGTACAATATTAGCCGATGGTGGCATCAGTACTTTATTGATAACATGAACGATGCCATTTCGGGCATTCACATCTGCTGATCCAACTTTTGCGCCATTTACAAACACACCTGAACTGTTTTTAGTAACATAGGTTTTAATGCTGGCTGCCGTATTTAGCTCAGTAGTACCTGAGGGTATACTGCCTGATGCATACTTTTCACCCAATACATGATAAAGCAGTATTTTTTTCAGGTCATCTACCGGCACTGCGTTGATCGCCGCTTCAGTGCCGAGGCCTGCTGCCTGGAAGGCGCTGTTGTCTGGCGCAAATACAGTAAGAGTGCTATTGGCAGACAAGGTTTCGGTGAGACCTGCTCTTATCACTGCCGTTTTCAAAAGAGATAAATTAGCATTTTCGCTCACCAATACGGTAATAGTTTTAGAGTTGTCAGACGGCATGCCATCGTCATCCTTTCCGCAAGAGGCCAGTAATATAGCAGGAAAAGCGGCGATGAAAGCGGTTTTGAGTAGCTGATTCATGGTTTGTGGTTTTAAAATTTATATAGTTAATAATAGTTTTATAAAATACCTTTATTTATATTTTAGGTATTTTTTTATACTAAAATATTTACAAAGTTTATGCCAGTGTTAAATTTTAGTTTATTATTGAACTAAAATTTTCTATATTATTTTAATTATGCGTCTATTTTGACAAAAAAGGTAGTTTTGTAAGTTTTTTTGGTTTATTAATATACTATTTATAATTTGCTACTAAATGGGCCAAATGATTAAAAAATGATGCTATGAATTATAGTTTAATAACTGATGTGATCCGTCTTACTGAGTCTTTTGAGTTAGCCAACCAGTCGGGCTTATATACACCCGATATGACCGGTTTCCGGCAATGGGTGGTGGATACACAGGGCGCAGAGCAGGGGAGTGTAGATCCTGATTGGGAGGGGAAGGAGAAAGGCCGTAGTGCCGAAAGCGTTATTAGCACCTTGCTGGTTCACATGAACCGGTATGCAAAATCTTATTCCAGGTCGGCCATTTACGGCTCGGAATTTTCTACGCAGGAGGAATTTTTTTACCTGATTAACCTGAGGGCTTATGGAGCCATGAGCAAAATGAAGCTGATCAGGAGAAATATACAGGATAAACCAACCGGCATGCAAATCATTAACCGCCTTTTAAATAATGGCTGGATAACGCAGCAACCTTCTTCCGAGGATGGCAGAAGCAAAGTTGTTGACATTACAGCAGCGGGCGAACGCGTGCTGGAGCAGCAGATGGACCGGATCAGGCAGGCTACTAAAGTGGTCAGCGGCGATCTTTCAAGACATGAGAAAATGGAACTCATCAGGATCCTAAACAAGCTGGATCATTTTCATAAACCCATATTTGAAGCTGGTATTGATAGTGCCACATTGCTGGAGCGCGTAACCCAGGAATTTATGTCAACCGGTAATTAAAACAATATGCCCAAAAGAATCGCAGTGATCGGATCAGGTTTCTCAGGAATTTCAGCCGCGGCTTATGCAGCCGGGGAGGGTAATGAAGTATATGTATTTGAAAAGAATGATACAATAGGAGGCCGGGCCAGGCAAATGATTACACCTGACGGCTATAAATTTGACATGGGACCGAGCTGGTATTGGATGCCGGATATTATTGAACGTTTCTTTGAAGATTTTGGTTATCGAACTGCTGATTTTTTTGAATTGGTTCCGTTAGACCCGCAATTTGAAATGGTTTTTTCAGACGAAACCATTGCCATTCCCCGATCCTATGATGCATTGAAAGTACTGTTTGAGACCATGGAAAAGGGTTCAGGTAGCCGGTTGGATGCCTTTATGAAATCGGCCCGGCATAAGTATGAGATCGGGATGCGGCAATTGGTAACCAGGCCCTGTTACAGCTGGCTGGAGTTTGCTACGCCCACAGTGATAAAGAGTGCTTTTAAAATGAACCTGCTGTCAGACTTCAGGCGGTATGTTGGCCGTTATTTTACGAACCCTAAATTAAAAGCGTTGATGGAGTTCCCGGTAATCTTTCTCGGTGCTTCTCCTAAAAAAATACCCGCGCTGTATAGCCTGATGAACTATGGCGGATATGCGTTGGGTACCTGGTATCCCAAAGGTGGATTTCATGAGTTGGTAAGAGCCATGAAGACCGTTGCCGAATCGAAAGGCGCCCGGTTTAGGACCGGTTGTAATGTTGAAAAAATTATTACAGAGAATGGTAAAGTAACAGGCCTTGTGGTAAATGGGGAGCAGTTGTCGTTTGATTTTATTATCGGGTCGTCTGACTACCAACATACAGAATCTTTACTGGATGCTCCTTTAAGAAATTATGACGAGCAATACTGGTCCAGAAAGACTTTCGCCCCTTCCTGCCTGATCTATTATTTAGGATTTAAAGAGCACATACCCAATCTGAGGCATCACACCCTTTTTTTTGAAAACGATCTCGATGATCATATCCATGCCATTTATGAAGATAAGAAGTGGCCGGAGCGTCCGCTTTTTTATGCGTGTTGCCCGTCTAAAACAGATCCGGCAGTAGCGCCCAAAGGACACGAAAACCTTTTTTTGTTGATGCCGCTGGCCACGGGCATTAACGATGATGAGCCAACAAGGGAGCGATACCTGCAATTGATGATTAACAGGCTTGAGCGTTTTACCGGCGCAACTAACCTGCTGTTAAAAGCAGACTATAAAAAAAGCTACTGTGTCAGCAACTTTATTGCAGATTATAATGCGTATAAAGGAAATGCTTACGGACTGGCCAACACACTTTCTCAAACTGCTGTATGGAAGCCGTCGATAAAGAATAAGCATTTGCCTAATTTGTTTTATACGGGGCAATTAACCGTGCCTGGTCCGGGTGTGCCACCTTCCATCATTTCCGGGAAAATTGTTGCAACAGAAGTCAATAAAATTAAAATGCCCTCTTTATGAAAAAAATATTTGATGACCTGTCTTACCATGTAAGCAAGCAAGCCACTCACCGTTACAGTACCAGCTTTTCAATGGGCATCTTCGCGCTGCAGCCTTCCATAAGGCCGGCTATTTATGCCATATACGGTTTCGTAAGACTGGCCGATGAAATTGTTGACAGCTTTCATGACTATAATAAATCTTTATTGCTGGGGCGTTTTAAAGAACAGGCTAAACAGGCTATCCATGAGGGTATATCACTTAATCCTATTATTAACGCTTTTCAGCAAACTGTGATACGGTATAATATTGATGTGAAGCTGATTGATCAGTTTCTGTTGAGCATGGAAATGGACCTGGGGCAGATGTCGTACAATTCGGAGTTGTACAAACAATATATACTGGGGTCAGCAGAAGTGGTAGGGTTAATGTGCTTACAGGTTTTTGTAAATGGCGATGCCGCCCAGTACGAACAATTGAAACCCCAGGCAATGAAGCTGGGATCGGTATTTCAAAAGGTTAATTTTTTAAGGGATCTGAAAGATGATTACCATAACCTGGGCAGAACCTATTTTCCTAATGTAGATATGCAGTTGTTTAATAATACTATTAAAAAGCAAATAGAGGAGGAGATTGCTGCAGAATTTGATGAGGCGCTTGCCGGTATTTTTAAATTACCCCGGTCGTCGAGATTTGGTGTATACCTGGCGTATAAATACTATTGGTCGCTGTTTAAAAAAATAAGAAAAATACCGGCTGAGCGAATTTTGAAAGAGAGGATACGGATCCCCAATGGAAAAAAGTTGTCTTTGGCAATGAGTAGCTATTTTCAATATAAATTAGCCTGGCTTTAATATCAGTCATCAATAAGCTATCTACAATAACAATAAAAATAATGCTGTGAATGTTTTGATTGTACTGGTCACGTTTGTTTTAATGGAAGGGGCTACCTGGCTCATTCATAAGTATATTATGCATGGGGTTTTATGGATCCTGCATCGCGATCATCACGATCATAGCCATAATGGCGACCTCGAAAGAAACGACTGGTTTTTTGTGATCTTTGCCATACCTACCATTATATTACTGTATTTCGGCGTGAGAAACGGTTTCAGCGCTGTGTTTTATATTGGCCTGGGTATTTTTTTATATGGCATGTCCTACTTTTTCGTACATGATATATTTATACACCAGCGTGTTAAAATATTCAGGCATACGCAAAATCCCTACTTTCTTGCTATTCGCCGGGCGCATAAACAGCATCACAAGCATATTGATAAGCACGAGGGGGAATGTTTTGGTTTTTTGTGGGTACCGGTCAAATATTTTAAAATGTATTTTAAGAAAAGCCAGTAATGCAGCAGTATACTTATTTGTTGATCAATATTTTTACGGTAATTATCTGTTTTATATTTTCGTTCGATAAGCGTATTCGTTTTGACCAGTATTTTAAAGCCTTTGCTGTTGCTGCAGTGCTCACAGCTATTCCTTTTATTGCCTGGGATATATGGTTTACGGCAAGAGGCGTTTGGTGGTTCAATAAAGATTATACAATTGGTGTCTTGTTAGCCGGTTTGCCTGTTGAAGAATGGCTGTTTTTTATTTGTATCCCTTTTTCCTGTACGTTTACTTATTTCTGTCTGCGCAAATTCTTTGATATCAGCTGGGCTAATGGATTTAATAATATGATCGTGTTTGCTACCTGTGTTGGCTGTATATTGATCGCGCTGTTGCATCATTTCCAGTTGTACACACTGGTAACTGCTGTGGCAGCCACCTTAACTATGATCTTTCTCCATTTTATTGCAAAAGTGGAGTGGATTGGAGAAGCTTCTCTTATGTATTTTTGTTTGATGCCGGGCTTTTTTGTGGTGAATGGGGTTTTAACAGGCACGGGTTTGGAAGCACCTGTTGTGAACTATAATCCGCACGAAATATTGAACATAAGAATGCTGACCATTCCGGTAGAAGATGCCGTATATGGGTATACACAGTTTTTGCTGGTTATTTATTTTTTCAAGCTTTTTTCTCCCCTGCCTGTTCTGCAAAAGGCAGCTTACTAAGCTACTGGTAGTTTTTTTATCTTGCCGGGTATAAAAGCCTATTGTTGCCTCGGGGCGATTTATCACAGCGAACAACTGCTGCCCTTTATTGTTAGTACAAAGGCTGCCGTGCCTGGAAGGTTTAGCCCCGAAGGGGCCGTAGCCTGGAAGGGACGGAGCAGAGTCGGGATATATTGACAGTTGAGAGCCCCAAACAGACAGCAGAACGGCTTTCAGCTTAAAAGCATTATTTTCGCATTATGACGGAATTACCTGTTACAACAAAGATCAAAAAACCAGATTGGCTACGCGTAAAATTACCGATAGGTGAGGAGTATAAGCATGTACGCGGGCTGGTGGATACGCATAAATTACATACGATTTGTGAGAGCGGCAATTGCCCTAATATGGGCGAGTGCTGGGGCGCCGGTACGGCTACTTTTATGATACTGGGTAATATTTGCACCCGCAGCTGCGGCTTTTGTGCGGTGGCTACCGGCCGGCCGCTGGCAGTAGATTATGATGAGCCTCAACGTGTAGCAGAAGCCATTTACCTGATGAAGGTAAAACATGCCGTAATTACATCGGTGGACAGAGACGAATTGAAAGATGGGGGCGCTGAGATATGGCATAATACGATTAAAGCGGTGAAAGTCCTGAATCCAGGTACTACGCTGGAAACGCTGATCCCTGATTTCAAGGGTAAAAAAGAAGATATTCAAACCGTTATGGCTGCAGCGCCCGAGGTGATTTCTCATAATATAGAAACCGTAGAACGCCTCACCCGCCAGGTGCGCATACAGGCCAAGTACTGGCGCAGCATGGAAGTGATCCGTACGCTGAAAGAGGGTGGCATCCGTACTAAAAGCGGTATCATGCTCGGCCTGGGTGAAACCAAAGAAGAAGTAGTGCAAACCATGCAGGATTTAAAAGACAATGGCTGCGATGTAGTAACCATTGGCCAGTACCTGCAACCTACTCAAAAGCATTTACCGGTACAACGTTTTGTACATCCCGATGAATTTGCTTACTATAAAGATGCCGGTTATGAAATGGGCATCGACTATGTAGAAAGCGGTCCGTTGGTGCGTTCGTCTTACCATAGCGAAAGACATGTATTTCCCGGCCTTGGCAGGAAGGAATGGGAGCAGAGCAAGAAGATGTTGGTGTAGTAGTGGCTAGGTTGATGGTTCATGGTTGATGGTTTATAGCCGGCACATATTGACCAGTTATCCATGAGCGAGGAAATTCTTTCATGCAGGTGCAACCGGTTGCGCATGTTGTACTTTTTTGTGTTGATGCGATCTATCTTTAAGTATTCGCAAAACATTTAAAAGTAATAGGTATGAAAACGAAAATCTTTTTGCTGACTACCCTGCTGGTGGGCTTGTTTATTTTTAACGCATCGGCCCAAACCCCTGTAGTAAAAACAAAAACCGAAACTATTTACGGAAGTAGTTTTACTGCCCAGATCACTTATTTACCCGGTCAGCTGTATACCACGCCCACTATTGCACGCAATGGCGGCAGCCCTGTTTATATGAGCAGCTACTCGCATTCGCCGGGTACGATAAATGTAGACAAATTTTATGCGGTTGTTGATGGTTGGGAAGTGTATGTTACTATTACAGGTAATTTTTCGATAGGATGGCAGATATACAGCATAGAAGCGATTGTGCCGTAGGGAACGAGAGTTAATGGTTCATGGTAAATAGTTCGTCGCTATATTGCCATGAGCCATTCCACACGAATATTCTAGCTATTAACTTCCTTCAGTAGTCCGTCCAAGTCCAGCCTTTGGGTGTACATATCCAATGAACCATCTGGTTTGGAAGGCCATTCTTCCTGGGGTCTGTCCCAATAGAGTTCTACGCCATTGCCATCGGGATCATCCAGATATAATGCTTCAGATACACCGTGATCGGCTGCGCCGCTGAGGGGATAACCGGCGTCGATCAGTCTTTGCAGGGCTACCGCCAGATCCTTGCGGGTGGGATACAGGATAGCCGTATGATACAATCCGGGTGCGGTTTCGGGCGCGGGTTTACCACCCAGGCTATGCCAGGTGTTTAAACCTATATGATGGTGATAGCCACCGGCGGAAATAAAGGCTGCCTGGGAGCCATATAAAGTGGTTATTTCAAAACCCAGCAGGCCCACATAAAAATCAAGTGACTTTTGCAGGTCGGATACTTTTAAATGTACATGCCCGATACGGGTTTGAGCGGGGATTTTGTAAGCCATGGGAGTGAATAATGAAAAGTGAATGGTGAATAACGAGTGGTGAACAGTGAGTAGTGAATCGTTCCTTTGGTATATTAACTTTACTTGCTACTAGCTTTTCTTTCCACAGCGTTTGCAGAGTAATGGAGGTGCGGAGGTTTTAAACCTTAAATATTAAACTTCAAACTTACCAACTACTTGCAACTCCCTACTAGCTTTTTTGTTTCACGCAAAGCACGCAGAGGAGCGGAGGCGCAGAGGTTTTCAAATATTAAACCTTAAACTTTAAATCTTAAACCTCCTAACCACTTGCTATACCCTACTAGCTACTTCCTAAACCCCCACTAGCTTTTTTCTCACTGCTCCCAAACCAGCGCACTAGCGCCCAATATAGCGGCATCGGCTTCTTTCAATTCGCTAAATACCAATTTCACTTTATTCTGGAAAATAGGCAGGAGGTTTTTCTCCATATGCTCCTTTGTCGGCTTCATGATATAGTCGCCTGCTTTGATTACGCCGCCGAATAGTACGATTACTTCAGGAGAAGAGAACATGATAAAATTGGCTAAAGCTTCGCCTAATATTTGTCCTGTATAACGGAATACCTCTTTTGCTACCGCATCACCTTTTTCGGCTGCATCAAATACCGATTTGGAATCTACCTGCTCTTCAGGTATATTATTTAATATTGAATCAGGGTTTTCGGCTCTTAATTTTTTGGCGGTTACTGTAATACCGGTGGCCGAACAATAAGCTTCAAGAGAGCCATGTGCTCCGGTGCTGTAATGTTTACGTCCACCGGGGCGCACAATCACATGTCCCAGTTCGCCGGCAAAGCCGTCATGGCCATATACCACCTGACCATTACAAACAATACCGCTTCCAACACCGGTACCCAGGGTGATCATGATAAAATCTTTCTTGCCACGTGCTGCTCCATACATCATTTCGCCCATGGCCGCTGCATTGGCGTCATTGGTGAGGGTGCAGGGAACGCCAAATTTTTTGCTGATCAGGTTGGCAATTTCCAGGGTTCCTTTCCAGGGCAGGTTAGGTGCATATTCGATAGACCCTGTGTAGTAATTACCGTTAGGAGCCCCAACACCGATACCTTTTAACTGGTAGTCTTTTTCAAATTTCTGGATCAATGGATAAATAGCCGAGTGTAGTGCATCTACATACTCTTCAATAGTTGCATAACCATCCGTCTTGATATCACCTTTATCAAATATCTGTCCACGGTGGTTGACCAATCCATATTTGGTATTAGTGCCACCTATATCAATGCCAATCACCATCTCATTTGATAAATCATATATGCCCATTAGTTCGAATTAAGTTTTTGTTATTATAATGATAATGAATCAGGCGTAAAAATACTTAGATGTGTTATATCCACACATTTTTTTTCTTAGTGTCCGCCGCTCACCTGGCTATCATAGCTAATTCCCTGTGATTTCAGAATGCTTTTCACTCTAATTGCATAAAATGCCAAATAGGCGAAGCAAACAATGCCCACAATGTAACTATAATGTATAGAAGTGGAATCTGCGATTACACCTTGCAGCCAGCTTACAATACCACCACCCATAATCATCATTACAAGGAAACTACTTCCCTGGCTCGTGCTCTTGCCCAGTCCGGCCAATGCCAAAGTAAAGATACAAGGCCATAAAGTGCTGCAGAAAAGGCCCACGCTGGTAAATGCATAAACGCTAACCATGCCGGTCGTAGCCATTCCTATTGCCGTAGCAATAATTCCCAGTATAGCGAAAATAAGCAGCATTCTCACCGGACTTCCCTGGCTCATGTAGTCGGCAGCAATCAAAACCAGGATGATCGCAGCATAAATGTAAAAAGCCCCCAAGTCGTGTCCGGCGATAAAATTTACCAGTAAGAAAACGCTAAAAGCAAGATAGGGCGCAATTAATTTTACAAATTTCTCTGTCGGTTTGCTTAGATTAAAAGCTTCTACAGCGCCCGACCAGCGTCCGATCATCATGCTTGCCCAATAGAGTGAGATGTACGGAGCTACGTCTTTAACAGAAAACCCCAGGTCCTTTTCCATATACGCAGGCAAATTACTGGCTGTTGAAACCTCAACGCCTACATACACAAAAATGGCTAACATGCCTAAAACTAATTGAGGATAATGAAGAGCAGACTTCCTGGAGATCACATTTTCGTAATGGGTTCCATCAGTTGCCGCTTCTTCAACCTCCGGTTTGTTAGGCACTTTTGAGAATTTTAAAAAGATGGCTACCAGCAGAAAGGCAACGCCCAGGCATAGATAAGGAATTTTAACACTTTCAATACTTGCCGTTGTATCCGAGTTGGTTGCCGAGCCAAAAATAGCAAAGCTTACAATTAGCGGGCCGATGGTTGTTCCAAAATTATTGATACCGCCAGCCAATGTTAGCCTTTGTGACCCTGTTTTCTCAGGACCCAACGCAATAGCCAGCGGATTAGCAACAGTTTGCTGAAGTGAGAAGCCCAGGCCAACTATAAATAAGCCGGATAACATTAACGCAAAGGACCCGGTATTAGCGGCAGGATAGAATAAAATGGTGCCAAGCGCAGATACCACAAGCCCTAGTACCAGCGCGTTTTTATAACCTATTTTGTTAACCAGGTCTTTCCCTATTGCCAGGGAGATGATCATGTAAATTACGGAGCCAACAGTATATGCCACGTAAAATGCAACTGCTACTAACTGGCTTTGCCCCTGGGTTAAGTCAAAGGCCTCTTTAAATACAGGAATTAGAATATCGTTACTGGCTGCCACAAACCCCCAGAAGAAAAAAACAGTGACAAGGGATATAAACTGACCCCATTGGGTTGAGCTTTTATTCATATAGCAAAATTGATTTTTCAGTTCTTATTTAATGGGTAAATATAAAATAAACCATTCACATTAGCGGTGATTTTTATCAGGTTAAATATGTTTGCATAAAATGATGTTAGTTCATATTTTCTTCCTACATTAGTTGAAACGTAAGATGTAATATATGGAAATTGTGCACGTATCTGCAGAGTGTTATCCTATGGCTAAAGCAGGTGGACTTGGTGACGTTGTTGGAGCGCTCCCCAAATACCAAAACGAATTGGGCCATGTAGCGAAAGTGGTGATGCCTATGTATCGTACCAAATTTTTGTATGATAATGAATGGGAGCTGGTGCATGAGGGCGGACAGGTACTGGGGAACCACTGGTTTAAATATAGTGTTATCAAAGAAAAGACCGGTAAATTAGGTTTTGATTTGTACCTGGTAGATATTAATGGTGTGCTGGATCGCGAAAAGATTTATGGTTATGACGATGATGCCGAAAGGTTTATTTCTTTTCAGCTGGCTGTTTGCGATTGGCTGAGCCGCTGGCAGGATAAGCCGGATATTATTCACTGCCACGACCACCAGGCTGGCTTTATTCCATTCTTCTGTAAATATGTACATGCGTTCAGGCATCAGTTAGCAGATATTCCTACCATTTTTACCATACATAACGGGCAGTACCAGGGACAGTTTAGCTGGGATAAATATTATATGATCCCTGCTTATGATACTGTAAACTGGGGCTACCTGGATTGGAATAACCTGATCAATCCCATGGCTTCGGCTGTAAAATGCGCCTGGAAAGTGACTACGGTGAGCCCGAATTATATGGAAGAATTGCGGCAATCTGCAGCAGGGCTAGAGGCTTTATTTGAATACGAAAGAGGAAAATGCAGCGGCATTATCAATGGTATCGATACCGAAGTATGGAATCCGGCTACAGATCCGTTCCTTTTGAAGGGCTATGATGCTACAACTGTAACAGCAGGTAAGGCAGCACATAAAGCAGAACTCACCAAACAATTTGGTCTTGACCCTAAAAAGCCTTTGATCAGTTTTATAGGAAGACTGGTAGATGAAAAAGCAGCCGATCTGTTACCGGAAGGTATCAGTCAGTCGGTATACCAATACGGGGGTAAAGCCTCCTTCCTCATCCTGGGTTCGGGTAATCCTTATGTAGAAGCGGCTTTGGTGGATATGAACAAGACTTTGAAAGGGTATGTAAACACCTATATCGGTTATAGCGAATCGCTGAGCCATTTGATTTACGCTGGCTCCGACTTTTTATTAATGCCCAGCAGGGTAGAGCCATGTGGCCTGAACCAGCTATATGCGTTGCGTTATGGTACCGTACCTATGGTGCGGAACGTGGGTGGATTAAAAGATACCGTAATAGATTATGGTGCTCCGGGTGGGTTTGGTATAACCATGGAACAATCGAGCGTGGGGGATATTGCGTACGCGGTGGGCCGGGCTATCGATCTTTACGACAATAAACCTGCCCAGTTTAAAAAGATCAGGGAAAAGATGATGGGGATTAACCACAGCTGGACTTCCTCTGCCCAGAAGTACCTGGAACTATATGAATCAGTATTATAAAATATAATATTGCTGTCGAACTATAAAAGAACAAACTTTAAAAAAATATACTTATGAGTATCTCGCAGGAAGTTATCGCAATGATTTTAGGAGGGGGGGCCGGAAGCAGACTTGCTCCTTTAACGAGCAGCAGGTCAAAACCTGCGGTGCCAATAGCCGGTAAGTACAGGTTGGTGGATATTCCCATCTCCAACTGCATTAACTCCGATATTAACCGGATGTTTGTATTAACGCAATACAATTCAGCTTCTTTAAACAGGCATATTAAGAACACGTACCGGTTCAGCGCTTTTAGTACTGCGTTTGTAGATATACTTGCAGCAGAACAAACACCCGATAACCCAGCCTGGTACCAGGGTACTGCCGATGCGGTAAGGCAATGTTTACGACATCTCTCGGCTTTCCCCAGCGAATATGTGCTGATTCTTTCGGGAGACCAGTTGTACCAGATGGATTTCAATAAAATGATCGAAAACCATAAAGCTACCGGGGCCGATATTTCGATTGCTACCATACCTGTTGGTGACCGGGAAGCGCCTGAGTTTGGTATTTTGAAAGTGGACGAAGAAAGCCTGATCAGTTCTTTTATTGAAAAGCCTTCCAAAGATATCCTGGGCGAGTGGGTGAGTGATACGGGCCCTGCTATGCAGGCAAAAGGAAGGAATTACCTGGCCTCTATGGGTATATATGTTTTCAACAGGCAGTTGTTACTTGACCTGTTATTAAAGATTCACCCGGACACCACAGACTTTGGTAAGGAAATCATTCCTTCCTCTATCAGCGAGTATAAAGTGGCCAGCTATCAGTACGAAGGTTACTGGACCGATATTGGAACCATCTATTCCTTCTTCGAGGCCAACCTGGAATTAACTGCCGATATTCCTGAGTTTAATCTTTTCGATAATACAAAATCGATCTATACCCGCCCGCGTATGCTGCCACCGGCTAAAATAAGTGGCACTACCCTCGAAAAAACGGTGATTGCAGATGGTTGTATCATCAACGCTTCCCGCATTGAGCATAGCGTGATCGGCATCAGGTCGCGCATTGGCTATGGTTCAACCGTAGTAAGCTGCTATATTATGGGTAGCGATTATTATGAAACGATTGATGATATCAACAATGACCAGAATAAAGGCTTGCCGCCGATTGGTATTGGAAAGCGATGCTACCTGCGCAATTGTATCATCGATAAAAACTGTCGTATAGGCGATGATGTGCGTTTAAATGGAGGTCCGCACCTGGCCAACACCGAAACAGAATTATATACCGTAAAAGATGGCATTATCGTAACCCGGAAGGGAGCTGTATTCCCTAACGGTTATGTAATATAAAATATAACCTTCCGCCTGGCGGGAGGTTTTTTTATTGCCTTTTTTTAATGTGTACTAAATACATAATGCATATATTTGTGCTTTAAAACGATTGCAATGTCTCCAATTTCCGAAGTTACTTCTGCACAGAAGCCGCGATTATCCATTGCTCAGATTATTAATATGAGCATGGGATTTTTAGGTATACAAATGGCCTTTGGTTTACAAAATAGTAATGCCAGCCGGATATTAGCCAACTTTGGCGCTGATGTGCACCAGCTATCCTGGTTCTGGCTGGTAGCGCCTATAACCGGTTTAATTGTGCAGCCCATTATAGGTCATATGGGCGATAATACCTGGGGCGCGATGGGGAGACGTAAACCTTATTTTTTAATAGGAGCCATTCTTTGTGCATTAGGACTGGTGTTTTTGCCCAACTCCGCCAGTGTGACTCATTTTTTTACGGCCAACGTATTGTTGCTGGCTGTAGCATTTCTTACATTAATGGACGCTTCGGTGAATATTTCCATGGAACCGTTCAGGGCCCTGGTGGGAGATATGTTACCCAAAGAGCAGGGCACGGTGGGCTTTAGTGTACAAACGATATTGATTGGTATTGGAGCTGTTATTGGTTCCTCTTTACCGGCTATACTAACCTCGATGGGTGTGTCCAATATTGCTGCAGCTGGTTTTGTGCCTTTAAATGTGATCTATTCCTTTTACGTAGGGGCCGCCATACTGTTGGCTGCTATTTTATATACGATAGCTACCACCAAAGAATATACCCCGGCGGAGCTTGCTGCTTTTTCGGGCGAAGATCATCATGCAGAAGCCAAAGCCAGTTTCTCTGATATGTTTAAGGATTTTGCGAACATACCTGCTAATATGAAAAAGTTAGGTATAGTGCAGTTCTTTTCCTGGTTTGCTTTATTTTCTATGTGGGTATTCACCACCAGTGCCATTGCCACCCATCATTTCGGACTGCAGCCGGATGATACCCATTCAGCAGCTTTTAATAAAGCCGGCGACTTTGTGGGGTCCTTATTTGGCTGGTATAATTTCTTTGCGATTCCTTTTGCGTTTGTACTGATACCGCTGGCGGCTAAGATCGGTAAAAAACAAACCCATGCACTGGCCCTGGCCAGCGGTGGCTTAGGTTTGATCTCGCTTTTCTTTATAAAAGATACCAGTCTTTTATGGATCAGTATGCTGGGCATTGGTTTTGCCTGGGCCAGTATATTAGCGATGCCTTACGCAATGTTAATCGAAAGCATTCCTCAACGCAAGATGGGTATTTATATGGGCATTTTTAATTTCTTTATTGTAATACCCCAGATCATTAACGGATTGATCGGTGGTCCCATTGTAAGCAAACTTTTTCATAGCCATGCCATATATTACCTGGTAGCAGCCGGTGTGTTGATGCTGATAGGGGCGGTATATGTATTGTTTATAAAATTATCAGATAAATAAGTTGTCAATTAAACTAAAAAGTATAATGAACAGGTTGGTTTTAATGCTGATATTATTGTGCTGGACTGGCTGGGTACAGGCGCAGTCGGTAGCCGTTTATCCCACTCATTGGTGGACCGGTATGCAGTGGAATCAGCTGCAACTTATGGTAAGGGGTGATAAAGTTGCTGCTACCGTACCGATGGTTAAAATGAAACCTGAAGGCATGCAACTGGCGCCGGGCGTGCATTTGAAGCAAATAAAGCGAGTGGCTAACAGCAACTATATTTTCTTTGACCTGGAAATTGCCGGCAATGCGCAACCGGGCTGGATCACTTTACCTTTTGTGGGCAAAAAAGGCCTGAAGTATGAGCTGAAGCCACGTCGTACAGGCAATGGCACTGCTTATGCAAAAGGGGTGACTTCCGAAGACCTGATGTACCTGATCATGCCCGACCGCTTTAGTAATGGTGATGAAAGCAACGACAGGGTAAAAGGAATGCGGGATCAAAGCCTGAGACGGGATACGGTGTTCAACCGGCATGGTGGTGATTTGAAAGGAGTGCAAAATCACCTGGATTACCTGCAGGACCTGGGTGTAACCGCCATCTGGCTAAACCCGGTTATAGAGAACGACATGCCCGATCGAACCGAGCACGGTTATGCTTTTACCGACCATTATAAAATAGAAAGAAGGATAGGAGGCGAGCAGGCTTACCTCGAATTGGTGGTTGCAGCGCATGCAAAGGGGATGAAGATTATACAGGATGCGGTATATAACCATATAGGCACCAGTCATTTTTTATTTAAAGACCAGCCGGATAGCAGCTGGTTTCACCGCTGGCCCAGGTTTACGCAAACCAGTTATAAAGACCAGGTAGTGTTTGATCCTTATGCCTCGGCTGCTGATAAAAAATTAATGTCTGATGGGTGGTTTGTGCCGTCTATGCCCGATTGGGACCAGAGTAATGAAATGGTACAGCAGTTCTTAATACAACATGCCATTTGGACGGTGGAAGAGTTTGGTATTGATGGCTGGCGTATTGACACTTATGCCTATAACGACCTACCTTTTATGAACAAGTGTAACCAGGCGTTATATAATGATTTTCCAAAGCTGACCATATTCGGAGAAACATGGGTGCATGGCGTACCCAATCAAAGTTATTTTTGTGAGAATAATTACGAAGTGCCTTTTAAAAGCAATTTACAGGCTACCACCGATTTTCAAACCTTGTTTTATGGTATACAACCCGCATTAACACAGCCTTTTGGCTGGACGGACGGTGTAAATAAACTATACACTACATTAGCCCAGGATTTCTTATATAAAGATCCGATGCGCCAGGTAGTATTTTTAGATAACCACGATATCGCAAGGTTTTACAGCGTAGTGAACGAGGATACTGCCAAGTATAAGACTGCTTTTGCCTGGTTACTCACCAGCAGGGGCATACCGCAAATGTACTACGGTAATGAAATATTAATGGCAGGCACTACCTCGCCGAATGACGGCTATGTAAGGCTGGACTTTCCCGGAGGCTGGAAGGGAGATCAACACAATAAGTTTACAGCGGCCGGCCGAACAGCCAAAGAAAACCAGGTATTTGATTATATCAGGAAGCTGGCCCATTTCAGGAAAAGTTCATCGGCTATTAAAACCGGTAAACTAATGCAGTTTGTTCCTTATGATGGTGTATATGTTTATTTCAGGTATGATGCGCAACAAAGCGTGATGTGCATTATGAATACCAATGATAAAGCTTTTACCCTTGGTTTGGGCCGGTTTGCAGAAAGACTGAATGGCTTTGCAATCGGCAGGGATGTGGTTACCGATGTAAAGATTCCGCTACAGGATTCTATGGCGCTTCGGCCTATGTCTAACCTGGTATTGGAGCTGAGGCCGTAAAAGTCAATGTAAAAGATTTACTATTTGTCGACCTTTTTGTGAATCAGGGAGTTGTTGTAAAACATGAAGGAGTTAAGGATAGTTAAGGTTATTCCTGATGTATATCCCTCCTTAATACCTTCATGTTTAAAAGTAATAAGACGATAAAGTTCTAAACAAAAAAGGCTTCTCTACACGGGCAGCCTTTTTTGTAACAATTTATTGTTGCTTACTTTGGAAACTGGCTCATGTCCATATAAGTGATCTCCCAGTTATGTCCATCCAGGTCTTCAAAACAACGCTGCTGCATAAAACCATAATCTTTTTGTTCGGCATATTCATTGCCTCCGGCTTCAATGGCTTTGTTGACCAGCTCGTTCAAGGCTTCAGGACTGGTAACAGAAAGGGCGTTTAAAACCGCGACTGTTTTTTTGGTATCGGCGATTTCTTTGGAAGTAAAATCGCTAAAACGTTCGTGTGTTAACAGCATTACGAAGATGGTGTCGCTTACCACCATGCAGGCAGCTTTATCATCGGTAAACTGGGGGTTGTTGTTAAATCCTATAGCCGTATAAAAACTCATTGATTGTTGAAGATCTTTTACAGGCAGGTTGATAAAAATTTGCTGGCTCATACTTGTTGTTTTAATAAATGATTTTGTTACCACAAATGTACTAAGGGGCAACCTTTAGATTAAGGTGTGAACAAGTCAATGATGGGGTGTTTTGCGGCGGGTGGTGTAAGCTTAATGTTCAACTTGCCGGTGCATAAAAAAGCGCAACGTTATCCCGTCGCGCTTAATCTATCTTTCAGTAAAAATTACTTAATCAAATCCCACGGGCACTGTCTGCACCATTTTCTTGGCTACCGGTTTTTCGCGGTAGATAGCAGGGGACCATTTGGCCATTTTTTCCATTTGCTCTATCAGTACTGCATTAAAGTAAGTATCCACGCCTTTTAACACTTTAAAGTTAACAGGCGTTCCATCTTTATCAACAATAAACTCTACCTGTGCGTAAGCCCGGCTAACGCTATCAGGAAAAGCCTTCACCATATCCTTTCCCACCTGTTTTAAAAATGCAGCATAAGCATCGCCACCACCGGGATATTCAGGCCATTTGGCAACTGCATCTGCTACAAACTCTACGTTACGTACCAGGGGCTTGTGATGGCTGACCGGCCGAAGCTTAGGTTGAAATTTTGGTACTTTAGGTAATGCATTGCTAACCACATATTGCCCATTGTCTTTAATCATTACAATAGGGATCTGTTTATACTGCTCAAAATAATCATAGGCGTCTTCCATAACGTCTGAAAATTCTTTCAGTTGCTGGTTGTCTTTTGTTAACTTACCCAGGTATTCGTAGCTTTTCTTTACATCGTACTTAATAGGGAAGATGTGCACCGGTATAAAGTCCAGTCCAACTGATTTGCTGCTGGCCGTTAAAACATATAATTCGTCAATCTGGTCGTCTTTAATGGGGATACAACCCACCGTAGCGCAACCTCCATGTATATAAATATCTCCTCCCGGTTTTACCGGATCGCTTAATACACGATCTGAAGCATTGGGATAGTTAAGCCCCAACGATAAGTAATAAGCGCTATTGGGGTTAAACTCGTTGATATGATAAAATCCTTCGGGTACCTGGTAGTCACCCTCAAATCTCTTCGGCCCTAACGTGCCTACCAGCGCACAAACCTTATAGATTTTTAGTAATTTATAGGGCTCGGTAACTGTATTTTTTACCCATACTTCCAGTTGACTGTCGTATTTAAACGAGCGGATATACATGTATCGGGCAGGCCATTTAAGGTTTTTAGCCTCAAATAAGGCCTTTAAATTAGCCTCTTTGCGGGCAAAGGACTCGCGGGGCCGTTGAAACCCCATTTGATAACTGACAAAGGAAGAAGTGGCTGTATTACTGAAAGAAGGCGCTGAAGTTTGTGCCTGCACTTGTAAGCTACCGAGAAAAACAAGGATAATCCAAAAAATATTTTTCATCATCTGAGATAAATTGCCCGTTTTAAAAGATAAAACAGGAGTGCTCAAAGTCAATAACAAAGCAATAATACGGGAGTCGTCCGGAAGCTGAATTGCTGAAAATCAACGATTCAGTTATTTATCGGGCCCAATATTTGCTATTTTGATGCATCCTGATTCACTGTCTGCAAATTTAACAGTTAACCGGCAAAGTTTGCCTAAGTAAATGTTATAAATGGCAGCCCGCCAAACCTGCTGCATACCTATCTTTGCGGCATGCAAAAAATAGGAATTTTGGGCGGCGGGCAATTAGGTAGAATGCTTTTACAAGCCGCAGCTAACTACCCTGTAACCACTTATGTGCTGGAGAATGATACTCATAGCCCGGCGGCTCATCTCTGCCATCACTTTACCAAAGGCGATATTAAAAACTTTGATGACGTATACAATTTTGGTAAAGACCTGGATGCCATTACCATAGAAATAGAGAATGTGAATATTGAAGCCCTGGAAAAGCTGGAGCAGGAGGGAAAGACCATTTTCCCCAAACCGGCGGTTCTGAAAATTATTTGCAATAAGGCTACACAGAAAAGTTACTATACCGAACACCAGATTCCTACTTCCCCCTATGTATTGACACATAATATTGATGACCTGGCGCAGCATACTGAATTTTTACCTGCAGTACATAAACTGGCTGAAGGTGGTTATGACGGCAAGGGTGTGCAGGTGATCAACAATGAAAGCGAGATCACCAAAGGATTTGATGCACTAAGCGTTTTAGAAAAGAAAGTGGATATAGCAAAAGAAATAGCCATGATGATTGCGGTAGGTGTGGACGGTAAAATGGCATTATATCCCGCAGTAGAAATGGTATTTGATACCAGCCTGAATTTGCTGGCTTTCCAGCTTTGTCCTGCTGAAATTTCAAAAGAAGTGTATTATAAAGCCGAAGCTATTGCCCTGGCATCGGTAAA
This sequence comes from Paraniabella aurantiaca, assembly GCF_050309965.1. Classification (NCBI taxonomy): domain Bacteria; kingdom Pseudomonadati; phylum Bacteroidota; class Chitinophagia; order Chitinophagales; family Chitinophagaceae; genus Paraniabella; species Paraniabella aurantiaca. Next base: position 1,798,551 of record NZ_JBLOSY010000002.1, read on the forward strand.
GAACCTTAAGTCGCCGGGAATTTTTGCTGTAGAAATGTTTGTAACTCCTGAGGGGGATGTTTTAGTAAATGAAATGGCGCCAAGGGTGCATAATAGCGGGCATCATACTATTGAAGCACATTACAGTTCACAATTTGATATGTTATGGAGGGTAATGCTGCAATATCCGCTGGGCGCTACCGATCCTATTCAGTCTTCTCTTATGCAAAATATTATTGGTGCCGAAGGGCATAGCGGTACAGCGCATTATGAAGGATTGGAAGAAATGCTGAAAATTGAGAATGCATTTTTTCATATTTATGGCAAAGCGGAAACCAAGCCCGGCCGTAAAATGGGTCACGTAACCATTATGAGCAACGAGAAAGCCGATCTGCTGCATAAAGCCAATAGGATCAAGCATAATTTATCGGTGGTTAGCAAGAAGGAGTGAGTGGTGAATAGTGAATAGGGAGTAGGAAGTAGTTAATAGGTCATTAGTAAACAAGTGCTATGAAGTGGTTGAATGAGGAGGTTCTAGAAACGGATAATGTAAAATTGATTCCTTTACAACGGGAGCACAGGGATGCCCTTGTTGCTGCTGCGAGTGACGGGAACCTCTGGGAGTTGTGGTTTACAAGTGTTCCCTCTGAAGCAACTATTGATGCCTATTTAAACAAAGCTTTAGCTGATTTTAAGAACGATACGGCTTTGCCTTTTGTTGTTGTAGATAAAAGGATCAATAAAATTATTGGTACAACAAGGTTTGCAAACGGGGTTGGTGAGCATAAAAGAGTTGAAATCGGGTATACCTGGTATGCAAAATCTTATCAAAAAACCTATGTGAACTCCGAATGCAAACTCCTTTTGCTTCAGTACGCCTTCGAAGCGCTGAAAGCCATTGCCGTTGAGTTTCGCACCAACTGGTATAATTTTGCTTCGAGGAATGCTATTGCCCGTCTGGGCGCAAAACAGGACGGTGTTTTAAGAAACCACCAACTGATGCCCGATGGCTCCTACCGGGACACTGTTGTTTTCTCTATTATTGAAAGTGAATGGAAAGCCTGCAAAACCGCATTGCTGTACAAAATAGCTCAAATACATAAACGGGGATAACTCCTGACCGGTACGATTTAATAGGATAGAATATTTTCTAATATTTTAATTGCTGAAATTGCCGGGTATGTTCTACTAAAAAATACTATTCTAAGCAGGAATTTTTATTTTTTGGCGTCTTATGTTGATTACGTACTTAATTTTAAGGCATAACGATATTTGATGATCCCGAAATATGTTCACCAAACTATAATCAGTGCAACGATTGCCTGTCTTTTTGCCGCATGTGGTTCTAAAAAGCAAGAGGCAAAATCAAAGCCCTCCCAACAACGTACCGCTCCTAAGCTGGAGGCTTACATTGTTTCTACCCAATCTTTTGCGGATGTAATAGAAGTACCCGGCTCCATTGTGGCCAACGAGGTAACCGAAATACGGCCCGAAGTATCCGGTCGTATTGTACAAATAAATATCGCTGAAGGCAAGTCTGTAGGAAAGGGCGCATTACTGGCTAAAATATATGATGGCGACTTGCAGGCGCAGTTAAAAAAGCTGCAGTCCCAGTTGGCTATTGCGCAAAGCAATGAAAACAGGGCGTCCCGTTTGCTGGAAATACAAGGCATCAGCCGTAATGATTATGATATTACCCTCCTTAATCTCAATAATATCCGTGCTGATATCGACGTGATCAAAACACAGATCTATCGCACGGAGATTCGCGCACCTTTCAATGGTAAGCTGGGACTTAGAAACGTAAGCCCGGGCGCTTATGTATCGCCTGCAGATGTTATTGCAACCATCAACCAGGTAAGTGATCTGAAGCTCGACTTTTCCATTCCTGAGAAATATATCGGTAGTATTGAGAATGGTCAGTTAGTGAATTTCACTGTACAGGGTAGTGACAAAGAGTATACTGCCAGGGTTTATGCCACCGAATCGAATGTTGGTATTACCAACCGTAGTCTCCTGGTGAGAGCCCGCGTAAATGGAGCTACCGGCGCCCTCGTACCTGGTGCATTTGCAAAAGTAAAACTCGGTTTTGCTGCTAATACGAATGCCATATTTGTTCCGTCTCAGTCGGTAGTACCTACCATAAAAGGCAAGCAGGTTATTTTATATCGCGACGGTAAAGCGCTGTTCAGTGATGTGGAGATTGGCACCCGCGATTCTGCAAGGGTAGAAGTAACCCGGGGTTTGAAAGTAGGTGATACCATTTTAACAACGGGCATTATGACCACCAAGCCGGATGCTAAGGTTGAGATAGGTAAGATTGTGAAGTGATGAGGGGGGAGTAGTGAATAGTAAATAGGGAGTAGGGAGTAGGAAGTAGGGAATATCAAGTATCAAGTATCCGGTATCTAATATCTAACATCTAAAGTTCAACGTCTACGAGTGAATATTTCTGAATTAAGTTTAAGAAGGCCGGTACTGGCGATAGTGATGAATGTGGTCATTATCGTATTTGGTGTTATTGCCTTTAAATTCCTTGGGGTAAGGGATTACCCGGCAATTGATCCTCCTAATATTGGTGTGCGTACTACTTATGCGGGAGCTAATGCAGACATTATTGAATCACAGATTACAGAGCCCCTGGAAGATGCTATTAACGGTATTCCGGGGATCCGCAATATCACATCGAGCAGTAGTAACGGGAGCAGCAGTATTAACGTAGAGTTTGATGTGGGTGTGGACCTGGAGGCGGCTGCGAATGATGTAAGAGATAAAGTGGCGGCAGCGCAAAGACAATTACCACCAGACCTGGAAGCCCCATCGTCGGTAAGCAAGGCAGATGCCAGTGCGGAACCGATTCTATCGATGACGGTACAAAGCGATACTAAAAACCCGCTGGAGCTTACCGAATATGCCAATAACATTTTAATAGACCGGTTGCAAACGATACCTGGTGTAAGTAGTATTGATACCTGGGGTGAGAAGAGGTTTGCCATGCGGCTTTGGCTGGACCCCAATAAAATGGCGGCTTTTGATATTACCCCGGAAGAAATTCAATCGGCCTTACAAAGGGAAAATATTGAACTACCTTCGGGTAAGTTAACCGGTGATAATACCGAACTGACCATTCGCACTTTCGGCCGGCTGGATACAGAAGAGGAGTTTGCCAATATCGTGATAAAAAATGTAAACGGAAGCGACATACGTGTTAAAGACGTAGCTAATGTGGTACTAGGACCGGAAAATGAAGAAAGCGCTTTGAAGGAAAGTGCAGTACCAATGGTGGCGCTGGCCATTGTTCCCCAGCCGGGTGCTAATTATGTATCCATTTCAGACGAGTTTTACAAGCGGCTGGAAGATGTTAAAAAGGAAGTACCTGCTGATATTAAGCTCAATATTGCTTTAGACCAGACGGAGTATATCAAGAAGTCGATTCTTGAGGTAGAGGAAACACTTATCATAGCGATAGGGTTGGTTGTATTGATTGTCTACCTGTTTTTTAGGGACTGGTTATTGTCTATTCGACCGCTGATCGATATCCCTGTTTCATTGATCGGCGCTTTCTTTATCATGTACATTATGGGATACACCATTAATGTATTAACGCTTTTGGCGATTGTATTGGCAACAGGGCTGGTGGTAGATGATGGTATTGTGGTGACAGAGAATATCTTTAAGAAACTGGAGCAGGGCATGAGCAAGCGCAAGGCGGCGCTGGAAGGATCTAAAGAAATTTACTTTGCCGTTATTGCTACCTCTATTACACTTGCAGTGGTGTTTTTGCCCATCGTGTTCCTGGAAGGTTTTGTAGGCCGTCTGTTCAGGGAATTTGGTATTGTAGTAGCTGGCGCCGTATTGATATCGGCATTTGTATCGCTCACGTTAACGCCGGTACTCAATGTGTTTATTTCCAAAAAAGATGTACATAAGCATTCCTGGTTCTACCTGAAAACAGAACCCTTTTTTACGGGCATGGAAAGCCTGTATGAGCGTACCCTGAAATCATTTATGAAGTTGCGCTGGATTGCCTGGGTGGTGATCGCAGCCTGTTTCGTGGTTATTTATTTCCTGTTTACCAATATACAGTCGGAGCTGGCGCCGATGGAAGATAAAAGCCAGTTCAGGTTAAGTTTAACCGCACCGGAGGGAACTTCTTTCCTGGCCATGGATCAATACGTGAACAAGGTTTCACAATTCCTCATCGATTCGGTACCCGAACATGAGATTGTACTTTCGATAACCGGTTCGAGAATGAGTGGGGCCGCCAATAATGGTATGATCAGGGTAAGGTTGGTGAAGCCCGACGAGCGGGATCGATCTCAAAAAGAAATAGTGGAATATGTAAACAGGCATGTTTCAAAATACACGGAGGCCAGGGCATTTGCCAACCAGGATCAAACCATACAGGTAAACCGTCGTGGAGGCCAGGCGGTACAATTTGTATTGCAGAACAACGACTTTGATAAGCTTTCGGATATATTGCCTCAATTTTTAGATGAGGCTAATAAAAGTGAGATCTTAACCCAGGTAGATGCGGATCTTAAATTTAATAAGCCCGAGCTGAGAATACATGTAGACCGCCTGAAAGCCGCGCAACTGGGTGTGTCTATTGCAGATGTGTCGCAGGCCCTGCAGACTGCTTACAGTAACCAACGGCTGGGATATTTTACCCGCAGTGGTAAACAATACCAGGTAATGGCGCAGGTAGACAGGATTGACAGAGATGATCCCAATGACCTTAAAAAGATCTTTGTGCGCAATAATGCCGGCCAACTGATCAGCCTGGATAATATTACCAATTCGGTTGAATCAACCACTCCGCCTACTATTTACCGCTTCAATCGCTATAAGTCGGCAACGGTATCGGCCAACCTGGCTGAAGGATATACTGTAGGTGACGGAGTTAAGGAAATGGAGCGTATCTCTAAAAAATTACTGGACGAAACCTTTACTACTTCGTTAACCGGCTCGGCCCGCGACTTTGCTGAGAGCAGTGGTAATACTATGTTTGCCCTGTTGCTGGCTATTGGATTAATATACCTGATCCTGGCAGCACAGTTCGAAAGCTTTATCGATCCATTTATAATCATTCTTACAGTACCTATGGCTTTTGCAGGGGCTTTTATTTCCCTTTGGATATTTGGCCAGACCTTTAATATATTTTCACAAATAGGTATGATCATGTTGATAGGCCTGGTAACCAAAAACGGTATTCTAATTGTTGAGTTTGCCAACCAGAGCCGTGAAAAAAAGGGGATGGGCAAAACCGAGGCTGTGGTGTATGCCGCAGGTCAGCGTTTGCGCCCGATTTTGATGACGAGCCTGGCTATGGCTTTAGGCGCATTGCCGATTGCCATGTCGTTGGGTGCTGCGGCTACCAGCCGTATCCCGTTAGGTATTGTAATTGTCGGCGGCATTATATTTTCGCTGGTGCTAACACTGTACGTACTGCCGGCTATTTACAGTTATATGGCGTCGGGTAAGGAAGTGAAAACTTTTGAAGAGGTGTTGGCAGATGAAGAGCAGGAACTTGCTAAAACAAATGAAGCGCGTGAGCATGATACAAAACATTAAAATAAAGCGATTGTACCGGCATCGGTACTGGGCACTGCTGTTGGTATGGATGGCCCTTACTTTGGATGCCGGAGCGCAGCGGGTATTGACCCTGGAGGAAGCTATCGCTACTGCGTTGCAGAATAATTATGATATACAGATCTCCAGGAATGATTCGCTGGTAGCAGCAATTGATTATAGTTATCGCAATGCTGTTTTTTTACCAACGGTTAATGCAGATGCGGCCCGTACCTTTAATAATAATAACCAGCGCCAGACTTTAGCAGATGGTACCGAACGAAAATCAAACGGGGTCCGCTCCAACAACCTGCAGGCCAGTATAGGACTGGATTGGGTATTATTTGATGGATTCCGCATGTTTGCCACCCGGGATAAAGCCGTAGCCTTGCTGGAAGCGGGTTCATATACCGCGAAAGCACAGGTTATAAATACAGTGGCGCAGGTGGTGAACACCTATTATAATATCTCGCGTCAGCAGCAATTGATTAAGGCTACAGATGTACAGATCAGGTTAAATAATGACCGGTCACGCCTGGCGCAATATAAGCTGGAAATAGGTAGTGGCGCCAAACCCGATGTATTGCAGAGTAAGGTAGATCTGAACGAGCAAAAGTCGCTTAAAATGCAACAGGAAACATTGATCGGCCAGTTAAAGCAGCAACTGATACAGGTCATGAACAGTAATATTAAAGAACACGAGTTTTCAATACCTGATACCATTCCTTTAAATGAAACCATTGCTCTTGGTGACATACAGGAGGGTATTGAAAAAACAAATCCCGATCTGTTACTGGCCCGTTCGAATATTGATGTGGCAAAATATACATTAAAGGAAACAAAGGCCGGGTTATGGCCAACCATTGCATTTGGTACCGCTTATAATTACAGTCGAACGGTTAATAAAAGAGTATTGAACAACTTCTCTACTTTGTTTAATCAGCTCAATGGATATAATTATGGTTTTACTGCTACGGTTCCGATCTTTAACCAGTTCAGGGTGCGCAGGCAGATCAGGCAGGACCAGTTGAGTGTTAACCTGCAGGAACTAAGCCTGGAAAACCAGCGCTCGCTGATCAACCTTTCGGTTATTAATGCTTTTAAGGATTATCAACAGCAACAAAAGTTTTTAAAGCTGGAGGAAGAAAGCATTGCCCTGGCAGAAGAGAACGTAACTATTGTATTTGAAACCTATAAGCTGGGTGCAGCTACCCTTGTGCAATTAAGAGAAGCACAGCTAAGCCTGGCACAGGCTTATGACCGCCTGATAGCAGCACGTTATAACCTGAAACTGGCAGAAACCGAACTGTTGCGGTTAAAGGGCGATATTATAAAATAATAGAGTTATACATCCCTGCGGCTGCTGTCACGTCTTTAACCAACAGCCCGGCGATAGGTGAATTAATCCGGATGATAGAATGGGTGATGTTGTTGAGATACTCCACCAATGGCACAATCGACGTGATAATAAACCGGCATTAATTTTTTCGAAATGTATCTGGACGGTTGGTGGAGGTACTAACATCAGTATAACCCTGCTCAGTGTTTCCACTGACGGGGAAGAGGGAACTATATGTAATAATATTTTTGATACCTGTTTATTATGAGCGGATATTTAAATCCAGCCAAAACTGCCCCAAAAACATGAATTTGGCTGGATTTATTGCCGGCAAAAATATGTTCAATCTCCGGCAAAAAAGGGGTGGTTAGAAACGGCCAATGCAGTTCAGCTTTTATCTTTACTTTTTTTGGAAGTCTATAAGGTTTTTTTGTACAGACAGTTGAACTGTGAAATAAGAAAACCCATATATCATGGGTTTGCCGGCTCCTATCAGTGAGCCCGGAGAAGAAGCGATACTTACTTTGATTTATTAATAAGTTTTCCCTCTGGAGTTACTTCGAAATTCAGTTCGTAATAGTTGGTGGTAATCATTCTACCATTTTGCTTTGACGATTCTCCTTTTTTAGTGGTCTGGATATCAAATTCGTGGCTGATACCACCTTTCCCTACTTTTAATGTGTAATTACCTAGTCCTGCATACTCGTAGGCATTTCCATCAATTTGCTGGATGGCCTCGTTAACATGCTGGCCTATCTTTGAAAAATCGAATTGCGATAGGGGCTTGGCGTATCGAACCATATCCTTGTACCATGCAAAGGCTTCCTTGCTCTTGGAACCTATAGAATCTTCTGTATTCAGGCTTATCGTTATCGCCTTGAGACCATCAGCTTTTACTACTTCAACGGCTTTTGCTTCCTGCGTAAAAGACTGGCTGTTATTAAAGTCAAAATCGATCTCGAGGAGTTGTTCCTCCGGCTGTATCTTCTTGGCAATAATGCCCGGTACTTTGTTTACCTGGTCTTGCTGGCTCATATCTACACCTCCTCCAAAATTTTCTTTAACGGCATTACAGGCCGACAAGCCAAGAATAAAAAAGCCAACCAGGGCTGCAATAGTATTGTTGAGTTTCATGTATTAATTTTTATTGTTTTGTGGCCACATGTAATTTGTATAAAAATTTTCATTGCTTCAGGTACGAACCTGCCAGCCGGCAGGCTGGTTGGCTCGAAAATTTTTATAGTCATTTCATAACGCTTTAGAATTGTTTTTTCAAATATAAAAGCGCGATGAATCATTTTACAGCCCAATTAATATTCGCGGGCTTTTGAGAAATATTCGTACGGAACGGGCCTGTTTTTACTGTGCTGAAAAACTAAAAATCAAACGCATGACCCGGTATGGTTTTGAAGGCAACCTTAGCCCGAACGCCTTTGCATAGAGGCAAACTCATTATAGTCTCATAAGGTTAATGAATATTTGCGTGCCGTAGGTACGCAGCCATCGCCTGTTCAATTTTATTGGTATGCATCTTTACCAGGCTTTACATCTTCCCGTGGCTTTTAAATAAGCAGCCGTTGCGCGGCATGCACGTTAGTTTGAATTGCACCCTTAGAATGCATTGTTGCTATAAAAATCGAGAACCTTTTTTCTGAGTATATAATCGTAACGGACGTTGACGAGATTGCGGTTAGCCCGGTCCAGGTTATTTTTGGCGGTTAAATAATCTAAGCCCTGCGCGTGTCTTCACGCGCACTTTCTGTATTTATAATTTCCCGTGAATTAAAATCTATTGTTACTATAAAAGTCAAGGATCTTAAGTCTTAAAATGTAATCGTAACGTGCATTTACCAGGTTTCGGTTGGCTCTGTCTACATTATTTTTTGCAGTTAAGTAATCAATGGAATTACCTACACCTTCTGTAAATCTTGCTTCAGCAGCATCAAAAGACTCTTTGTAAGCAGCTACCTGTTGCAAAAGGGTTTGGTATTTTTCAACAGCAGTTTGCATATTCAGCGCTGCCACATCGATTTCCTGTTGTAATTGTCTTTTGGTATCTGCCGCTATGGTTGCCTTACGTTTCACTTCCAGCTGTGCCTGCTTGATTTTGGTGCGCTGTTGAAAGGCGTTAAAAATAGGGATGCTCAAAGTAAGACTAAGCGATGAGTTCAGGTTATTGTTCAGCTGTGTGCCATAAGGAATAGGGCTACTCAGGTAATTATCCTTTTTTACGAATACCGGGTATTGTTGTCCGTTAATAGCAACATAATCTTCTGTTTGATTGAAACTCGGATTTTGTACCAGGTTTTGCCTGGCTACGCTGGAGTATTGTGTATAGGCATTTCCACCGAGGCTCAAGGTAGGCCATAGCGCACCCCTGGCCACTTGTACTGATTTGATTGAGCTGAGTATACGTAAATCAACGGCTTTAACCAGTGCCAGCTGCTGTAATGCAGACTGGTAGATACTGTTTGAACTCCTGTTGTCTGCTACAGAAAAATCGCTGTTTATTTCTTCAAATATGATCGTTGAGTCATAGGTGATATTCATTAACCTGAACAAGCTTAATCGGGCATTACCTAGGTTGTTTTTATTGTCGGTAATCGTAAGCCGGTCGTTGGCAAACTGGCCTTTGAGGTCAGATAGCTCTGATGGTTTGATGGCACCCTCTTTATTTAATATATCCAGGCGTTCTACCTGTTGTGCCGATAACCTGGCCTGGTCTGCTACAAGGTGAGCTTGCTCGTTAAGACTTAATACCTGCAGGTACGCAAGAATAATATTGATAGCCAGGTTATCTTTTTCCTGCTGCAGCTCCATTTGGGCAGCTTTCCGGCCGAGATCTGCCCTTTTTATATTATTCATCCTGGACAGTCCGCTGAACAATACAAGGCCGCTACTTAAACTAAAATTAGACGAATTGAACGATTGTGTTACGGGCGAATTCGTGAAAGGGTCGATGCTGCGTCCCTGGTTGAATCCATGTCCGGCGTTTCCGTTTAAGTCGGGTAGCAGGCTGAGTTTGGCTTGTTTATAATCCAGTTGTTCCGATTGTTCCGAAATGCGTCTTTGCTCTACATCAAAATTATTTTGTATGCCGGTATCAATACACTGCTGAAGTGTCATTGTTTTTTGGGCATGGCTTAGGATGCCTGTGCTTATAAAAAGACATAATAAAAATATCCTGGCTTGGTCCTTCATTGTAATTGTACTGTTTTAATATCCTGCCTTATTAACGGTTTAGTTTTCAATAGTGCCATCCAGCAAGCTAATGATGCGGTTGCCGTAAGTTGCATTTTTCTCTGAATGGGTTACTTGTATAATAGTGGTGCCTTCTTTGTTGAGTTGGGTAAATAGTTCCATGATCTCTTCACCCTGTTTGGAATTGAGATTACCGGTAGGCTCATCAGCCAGTAATAACTTTGGCCGGGCAATCAATGCACGTGCAATACCTACCAATTGTTGCTGGCCGCCCGACAACTGTGCAGGGAACAGGTCTTTCTTGGCTACAATATTAAAACGGTCCAATATATCAGCAACCATTGCCTTGCGTTCGCTTCCTTTTACATTCTGGTACAATAAAGGCGTTTCAATATTTTCGTAAACGGTTAATTCGTCGATGAGGTGATACGCCTGGAACACAAAACCGATATGCTGCTTGTACAAATTGGTTCTTTGCTTTTCTTTTAGCTGGTGTACCGACTCGCCCAAAAAATGATAAGCTCCTTCATCGAACCCATCCAGCATGCCGATGACATTCAGTAAGGTTGACTTTCCGGATCCTGACGGTCCCATAATAGAAACAAATTCACCTTCGTTAATGGAGAGGTTGATGTCTTTTAGCAAAAAAATGCGCTGATTACCATTGTTAACCCACTTGTATATTTTTTTAAGTTCTAACATTGAGATTTATGTTTTTAAATACCAGCTGGTGCTGATCGATTTTATTTAATGTATGTTTAATTCTTTATTGCAGATATTTACCTTACTCAGTTCTCAGGCTCTTCACAGGATTAGCTATGGCAGCTTTGATAGATTGAAAAGAGACTGTCAGAATAGTGATTGATAAAGCCAACAGTGTACTCAATACAAAAACGCTAAACCCAATGCTGACGCGATAATCATAATTCAATAGCCAGTTATGCAAAAAGTAAAAGGAAATAGGCGTAGCAATTAAACAGCTGATCAGCACTAATAGCAGAAAGTCTTTAGATAATAAAACCCATACCTGCCGTACTGATGCACCCAGTACTTTTCTAATACCTATTTCTTTTCTGCGCTGCTCTGCAACGTAAGCCGCTAATCCAAACAAACCAAGGCAGGATATAAAAATTGAGAACGCAGCAAATAAGGCTGCCAGCTTTCCTATTAATTGTTCCAGGTTAAACTTCGTTGCATATTGCTGGTCGGAAAAAGCATACTCATACGGGTAAGCCGGGGCATATTTATTAAAAATTTCAGTTAGCTGCACAATAGAATGATGCGTTTCTTTGTTAGCAGATAACTTGTATAACAGATTCCCCTGCGGCTCTGGTACGCAAAAAAACATTGTTGGATCTGCAGTCTTAAAAGGTGATACCATTAAGGCATCTTTTACCACTCCGGCAATGGTATAATTTTTCTCCTGCCACGTTATCTTTTGCCCTACAGGATTTTTCAATCGTAGCCGTTTAATTGCCGCTTCATTAAATATTACGCTTGTCGTATCAGCAGCATTTGAAAAATCCCTTCCTTCCTGCATATTCATTCCAACTGTTTTAAAATAATCTTCCGACACGAGTATAGTGCCCATCTCAACCGTTTCGGCTGCGTTTTTACCAGGCCAGTTATCAATATCAGAGTGCCACCAAATATCAGTTGCAGGACTTGTTGCAGTTGTAACCGATGAAGCAATTCCTTTTGATATTAATTCATTCTTTAAAACAGCGAAATTTTTTTGCAAATTATCGTTCATATTAGTTGACATCAACCTGCTTAAACTATAACCGCTGGGTCTGTTCTTTGCATATTGAATTTGTCTATAGATGATAATGGTACTAATGATTAGCGCGACGGAACAACTGAACTGTATAATAACCAGCAGTTTTCTTGAAAAAGAAGAATGACCTGTTGGGAAAGAACCTTTTAATACTTTGACCGGATTAAATGAGGAGAGATGAAAGGCGGGTCTGCCACCTGCAAATAAGGTAATCATAAATAAACACCCTATAACTACCAGCCAGAAATAGAAATTATCGACCGGCATGCTAATATGACTCTGGGTTAATGTATTGAATGCAGGCAATAATAATAATGTAAAAAGAAATGCAAAAACAAAAGCGATCATTGTTAGCAGCAATGACTCTGTCAGGAATTGAATAACAAGCTGTTTTTTTTGAGAGCCAACGGCTTTTTTTACCCCTACCTCTTTTGCTCTTTTGTCTGAACGTGCTGTTGTTAGGTTGATGAAATTAATGCAGGCTATAATCAAGACCAGCAAACCGATAATCGAAAACATTTTTACATAGCTCAAAAAGCCTGCGGTGTCTTTACCGTTAATATAGTTAGAATACAAGTGCCATCGATCCATTGGTTGCAGTATTACATAAGAATTCATGGCATTGGTATTGCCTTTTTCAATGTGCTCTATATTCCTGATTTTGGGTGCAACCTGCTCATAAGAAACCCCCGGTTTTAACTTCACTAATATCTGGAGATTATTATTACTGAAGCTACTTAAGCCGTCTATCTTTATTTGCGGGTTAGTGGCATATATGTAGGAGCTGGGAACTATATAATCAAATCTAAATGTTGCATTTGACGGTACATCTTTAATAATACCCGTTACTGTAAGATCGTGTGCGTTATCGAAACGGATCGTTTTATTTATGGCTGCATCTTCATTGCCAAAAAGCGATTTAGCCAGCGATTGAGTTAATACTATTGAATAGGCATCTTTAAATGCCGCATCGGCATTGCCTTTAATGAACGGATGTTGCAGGATTTTAAAAATATCTGTGCCTGCAATGGTACCATTTACATATAACTTTTTTGTGCCAACAAGTAATACATGATTTCGTACCCAGTCGCTTTCCGCTACATATTGTATTTCCGGAATTTGTGTACGTAAAGCATCAGCTAGTTTTAGCGATGTTGTAGCGAAAGTAAGCGTATCGCCATTACTATTAAAGTTTCTTTGCACACGATAAACAGATTGATACTCCGGCAGGAACCTGTCAAATGAATACTGATGGTGCACCCAAAAACTAATTAACAGTGTTACACACATGCCTATAGCAAGCCCCGTTACATTTAAGATGCTGTATCCAATTGAGTTAAGTATATTTCTCCAGGCTATTTTGATATAATTTCTGAGCATATTAATATTTAAGATTTGGTATTCGTGACATTCCGTTTTATTCGGTTCTTAAGCTCTTTACCGGGTTTGTTAAAGCTGTTTTTATCGTTTGTAAACTGATGAGTGCGATGGTGACGAATGCCAGGCATGCCACGGAAATAATAAAGGGTGTTGACGTGAGGTTTATCCGGTATGCATAATCTCTTAGCCAGTTGCTCATTATGAGATAAGCTACCGGGCAGGCGATCAGGCCACCAATTAATACGATCACCAGGAAATCCCTGATAAAGAGAAGCAGAATGCCTGTAACGGATGAGCCCAGCACCTTCCTGATCCCGATTTCTTTGGTGCGGTGCCGGATGCTTAATGATATCAACCCTATTACGCCAAGCAGTACAATGATCAATGCCAATATTGCAGCTACATACGCGGCCTTCTTTAATTGTATTTCCGATTTATATAAATTGGCTAAGGTGTCGTCCATAAATTTATACTCAAAGGGGGCGTTGCCAAGTAATGCTGCCCACTTTTTTTGCAATATATCAATATCAGAAGACAGGTTCCCCGGAGTAAGTTTAAACGACAGGTACCGGTATATTTGTGAAAACTGCACATTGGCTATAATAACAGGTTGCACTTTTTGTTGCATCGAGCCAAAATGAAAGTCGCTGGTAACGCCGGTAATTTTAAAAATAGTAGGATCGCCTAAAAACCGTACTTGCTGACCTATAGCATCTTCGGTATCATGAAAACCCAGAGATTCAATGGCTGTTTTATTCATAATTATATTGCCCGAATCAAGTCTGTTACCCTGAAAGCCGGTTCCGTCTGTTAAGGAGATCTGGTACAGTTTAATGAACTGCTCATCGGAGCTGAGGAATTGCATAGGTAAGGCTTTTGCGGTATCTGCACCCTGGCGGTAGATATAAGCTTGCCCTACATTATTTCCGTCCGGAACCTCGTAAGACAAGGAGACGTCTTTGATCCCGGGCAGCATTTTAAACTGGTTTCTTATTGCTATCATTTTATCAACCCCTGCCTGAGACCAGTCCCTTGGCACCTGTGCTGATATAATATAGTCTTTGTTATATCCCAGTTTTTTGCTCAGGAAGAAGTTAACCTGTTTTGAAATAACAATAGCTCCGACAAAAGCAACTGTTGCTGTAATAAACTGAAAAGCTACAAGTCCTTTACGTAATAGCACATTGTCTTTTATAGAGGCTGATTTTCCTTTAAGCGACTCAACCGATTTTAAGGATGCAAGTACAAAAGCAGGATAAAGACCGGCTCCGGTACCCACAAGAAAAATGAATAGCAGGGGGTATACAATATAATAAACCGGGAAATCGTTAAGGGAAGGAATGTTTTTGCCAAGCAGGTTGCTAAAGAAGCCTTGAGTAAGCAGGTATACTATAAAGCCCACCACTGTGGCCAGCAATACAATAATGACTGATTCGGTAAGAAACTGGATGACCAGTTGTTTTTTTATGCCGCCCAGCACTTTCCTGATGCCAATTTCCCTCATTCTTGCCGAAGAGCGGCTTACCGACATATTGATAAAATTGATAACCGCCATACCCAGTATAAATAATGCTACTGCTGATAAGGCATATATCATTTTTCTTACAACTCCGTTATTTTGATCAAGGTAATAAGTTGTCAGCGGTACAAGATAGGGGGTAAGGTCTTCCCGGAACTTAGATGGCGCATGCCTTTTCATAATTTGAGCGATAGGCTGTTCCAGATCTCTTGCAGAAACGCCCTGCTGAAGCTCAATATAATTAGCAATTGAAGGGTTTTGCCAGCTCATATCCCGGTTAAAAAAATCCAGGTTGTAGTTGGATATAAAAAAATTACTCGGATAATCTTCTGAAAGCTGTGTCACGGAATTTTTAGCATGCTTGCTTAGTACACCGGTAATTTGAAAATCATGTTTTGCTCCGGAAAAGTTTTCTACGGTTAGAGTTTGCCCGACAATATTTGTTTTGCCAAAATATTTTTGAGCAGCATGCTCTGTTATGACAATAGTAAAAGGTTGTGTAAGTGCTGTAGATGCATCACCGTCTATCAGCCTGAAGCCATACATATTTAATAGAGTGCTGTCGCCGATCTGGATACTTTCCCTGAAGCTTTTGTCCTTTTTATAAATGCTTGATGTAATACCATCAAACCGGTAATAATTTTTTACGAGATTAGGATATTCTTCCTTCAGGGTTTTCGCCAGCGGTCCGAGCGTTGCAATTTCGAATCCTTCGCCCGGGTTTTTCCATTTGCTTTGGATAACATAGTGTTGCGCTATATTTTTCAAATTTCTGTTTACCTGCAATTCCCCCCATACATACGCGGCAATAATCAATGTAAATGCAATCCCTGTAGCCAGGCCTATAACAGTGATAGCGGTGTAAAACCTGCTCTTTACAATATTTCTCCACGCTATTTTTATATAATTCCGGAACATATATCAGACAGTTGGGGTTTTAAATTCGGGGGTTTTGCATTCCATTTTATTCTGTTCTTAAACTTTTTACAGGATTGGCTACAGCCGCTTTTATAGTGTGTAAGCTAATGGTGATAATGGCTACCGACAGCGCTACGATTCCGCTGGCAAAAAACAGCCACCAGCTTATTTCTACACGGTAAGGGAAGTCAGATAACCACTTGTTCATTAACCACCAGGTTAAGGGTGTTGCAATAGCCACTGCTAAAAGCACCAATACCAGGAAATCCTTCGATAAAAGTGCGGCGATGCTTTGAACTGAAGCGCCCAGAACTTTTCTGACACCTATTTCTTTGATTCTTTGCCCGATCATTAAGGCCGACATGGCAAATAATCCGAGACAGGACAGGAGTGTAGCTACACCGGTAGCAATGCCCAGTATTTTAGAGAAATTCTTTTCTTTATTATACCATCTGCCTACATTCTCTTCTATAAATGATCCATTAAATTCTGCTCCGGGGTCTGCTTTTTTATAGGCCTCTTTTATAAGATTCATGGCTTCTACCGGATGAAGATTTTTAATTTTCACTAATGCATAATCTATGTAGTCTGCATTATCGCCGGCCAGGTAAACTGATAATGGCTTTTTCTGCTCATGAAGCGAGTACAGGTGAATGTCGGGTATAATGCCGATGATAGTGGATCGTGGCTCCGAGCTGTCGGTAATATATGATAGTCCTAATGGATTTTCCACGCCGAAAGATTTTGCCATGCTTTCTGTAACAATAACGTTTCTTGACGTATCGGTACCAAAGCTCTTGCTAAAATCTCTTCCCGATAGGAGTGGTATCCCCATTGTTTTTAGAAAATCATAATCCACTGTTATAACATTACTACGGATCAGCCGGCCGTTATAATCAAAGCCCGATGATATTCTTGAAGTACCACCATCCTTTCCTACGCCAAAATTAATATCGCTGCCCGCAACGCTTTGCACCGCTGGTTGAGCAGATAATTGTGAACGAAGGCTGGATACGATCATTTTGCCCTTCTCAGGGTGTGCTATCGGAACACTGATCACAGACTCCTGGCTAAAGCCCAGGGGTTGAGTACGCATAAATTCAAATTGCCTGAAAACAATTAAACCTGAAACCATCAACAGGCAGGCCATAATGAACTGTACAACAATTAAAGTGTTTCTAAAGACGCCCGGACGTTTTACTGTGATATTCCCTTTTAATACATTAATGGTGCTTAACCGCGATACACTAACTGCCGGATAACCTCCGGCCAGCAAAGAAACCACAACAATAAGCAGTAATGTGAAAAGCATGGGTAAGGGTTGCAGCAGGTAATCCAGCGAAATGTGCTGACTTAGTAATTGGTTAAGAGGTTTAATGCAAATGCCAAGCGCTGCTACACCTATAATTACCGAAGCCAGGCAGATCAGGAAGCTCTCACCCCATACCTGTAGGAAGATCTGCCTTTTGCCTGCGCCAAGACTTCTGCGAACACCTACTTCCTTAATACGTGTAAACGCCTGAGCAATATTCAGGTTAACGAAATTAAACACAGCGATAATCAGAATTAAAAGTCCGACCGTTAATAAGGTATACAGATAGCTTTTAGCTGTTACCGGCCCTGTTCCTTTTTCAATATCAAAGTGGATTTGAGATAAGGGGAGCAAACGAAGCGCCAGGATGTCTCCGTTTGCATCGGGCCTGACGCCTCTTTGTGTCATTTCCCTGATATCACCGGCACGATATTTTTCAACAACAGGTCGCATACTGTTTTCTACACTTTGGGCGGACACACCCGGGGCCAGTTTAATATATACATCATGATCCTGCGTATTCCACCGGTCCTTATTAACCGTATAGTCTGGTCTCAATTCGGTTCTTACCAGCAAGTCATAGGTTATCGAAGAATTATCAGGGAAGTCTTTTAATATCGCTGAAACGGAGAGGTTTTGCCAGGAGCCGTCAACATTTACTTTTAGTATTTTACCGATGGGATCTTCTTTTCCAAAAATAGTTTTTGCTGCATAAGCACTCATTACAATATTACCGGGATCTGCAAGCGGAGCCTTGGCGTTACCCGATACTACCGGGAACGAGAATACCCGGAAGAAATCGTTGTCCACATAGTTTAGTTGAAGATTGATTTCTTTACCGTTATACTCTACCGCGCCATTGCCATTCTTATAACGTGTTGCCAGCTCAACACCCTGAACTTCCTTCTTCAACGCGGACGCAACAGGCAGTCCCATTGTGGAAGAGCGCCTTGAGCCCGACTCATTTTGGTCGTCGCTGTAAAAGTTATAAACTTTGAAAACAGAAGATTTGTTTTGATGGAAACTGTCGAAAGAAAATTCATACCAGGCTACCAGGAAAAGAAATATACTGCACAGGAAAGCAACCGACATGCCCAATACGTTGATGATGGTATGAAGTTTATACTTCCTTATATTTCGCCACGCTGTCTTGATGTAATTTCTAAACATATTACTGGTTATGATTTGATATTTGCCAATTTTTGTTAACGCTTTGTTTTGAGTATTATTCTGTTCTTAAACTTTTTACCGGGTTGGCTCTTACCGCTTTTATTGCCTGAAAACTAAGTGTACCAATTGCAATAAAAATAACAGCGGCGCCGCCCAAAAGAAATAGCCACCAGCTAATTTCTACCCGGTAAACGTAATCCTGTAGCCAGTGATGCATATAATACCAGGCAAGCGGCACCGCAACGGCAAATGCAACTATAACTAATAAGATAAATTCTTTCGAAAACAAATAAATAATACTGCCTGCTGAGGCCCCGAGAACCTTACGGATACCTACTTCTTTTATTCTTTGTGTAGTCATAAAAGACGCCAAACCGTACAGGCCTAAGCAACCGAGTAAAATAGCAAGCACTGAAAATATTTTATAAAACCGGCTTAACTGCATTTCCTGTTTATAAAAACCCTCGATCTTATCGTCTAAAAATTTGTATTCATAAACAAAGCCGGGGAATGTTTGCTCCCATATTGCTTGTACCCGGGGGAGTGTAGCTGCAATGTTTTCAGTCTCCAATTTAATTCCGGCAACACTGTACATGGTAACATTTGTGGTAATAAGTTCAGGGGCTACTTCATAACGAAAAGAGCGGTTATTAAAGTCTTGCAATACGCCCACAACCGGGCATTTGATCACGTCGCCCCAAATGCTTATTTCTTTTCCTAAGATATCTTCCGGGTTTTTAAATCCGAGTTTTTTTACCAGCAATTCATTAACGAGGAACTCCCTGGTTAAACTTGAAGGCTGTAAGTTTCTTCCGGCAACCAGGTGTAGCTTGTAGGTAGGTACATACCCGGTATCAGCAAATTTGGTAATTATTTTAAAGCCTGTTTCCTTAATAGCATTATCAAATTTAAAAGTGCTCCAGGTATTATTGGCTTCTTCAGCAGGCGTAGCAGAACTAAAGCCCACTGCTGCCACCCCCTTTATCTGTAATAACTGATCCCTTAAATAGTTGAGCCGGCTGATCCGGAGACTATCCACCCTGAAGGGAACATTGATGATTGCATCTTTATCAAACCCGAGGGGACGGGCCATAAAGTAATTCATTTGCTTGGCAGTCACCAATGTGCCTATAATCAATGCCTGGGCAATAATGAACTGTAATACAACCAGGCCTCTTCTTAATGAAATGCCTTTTGTTGTATTAGTGGTTAGTTTGCTTTTTAAAGCATGAATGGGATTGAAGCGGGATAAAACAATAGACGGATAAAACCCTGCAAGCGCAGTTACAATAAAGGTTATAGCAACAGGAAACAGGAGGATAGCCTTATTGGATAAGATACCGGATGAAACTGAAAGCTGGAGCAGCCGGTTTAGATAGGGCAGGGCCAGCGCCACGGCTATTATTGCAAGTACCACTGCAATGCTGACTATTATAAAGGTTTCAACTATAAACTGGGTTCTTAATTGTACGGCATTTCCTCCCATAACCTTTCTCACACCCACTTCTTTGGCCCGGGTAACTGCTTGTGCAGTAGAAAGGTTGATAAAATTTACGCATGCTATCAATAAAATAAATCCGGCAATCAACCATAAAACATTCAGCATTTCGTGGCTGATGGTTTTATTGCTATAATTGCCCGCCTGCGCATCGTAATGAACTGCTTCCAAACGCTGGATAAGATAATTGTCTTTGTTTTCAGGCGATTGAACTTTTGTTGCATAAGCGCGCAGCTGCCCGTTGAAATGGTGGGCTGAAATACCGGGCTGCAACATAATAAAGCAACCAAACCCAGTATTGGTGCGGTCTTCCCAATTGGTATTTTTGGCAATCAGGCTCCCGGTAAATCCTGTACCATACGACACCACAATTTTCATCTGGAAGTCGGTATTGGCCGGTATATTGGCCAGGATGCCGGAGACTTTTAGCTTGTCTTTGCCATGTTCGAATAAGTAGCCGCCTGTTTCAAGATCGATAGCCTGTCCAAGAGCAGCTTCCCAATTTCCAAAATATTTTTCGGCTATTTCTTTGGTGAGTAAAACATTATTAGGGTCTTTTAGTGTCTCATACGATCCGGCAAGTAACGGGAAATCGAAGATTTTAAAGAACGAGGGATTGGTAAAGAATACGCCTGTAGGCTCTTTAAATATACGTTGCTCTTTATCACCTGACGCCGGTACCAGTAGCTGATCATCGTGGCTCGCGAAAATGGGAGCCATTTCCTCTATTTGAGAAAACTGCGTTTTTATAGCCTCAGGCATAGGGAAGGGAACATCCTTCCCATAGCTGATATTTGCATCACCCGTATGACGGTATTCCGTCAGCACGCGATAAATGCGGTCTTTTTTTGTATGAAATTGATCAAAGCCGGTGTGATAGGATATCACAATAAAAATGATCATGCAAACCCCGATGCCAACTGCCAGTCCTGCTATATTGATTATAGTATAGTTACTGTTGCGGCTTAAACTTCTAAATGCGGTTTTGAAATAACTTTTAAACATAATCGGGGGTTTAATAATTATTCATTCCTTAAACTCTTTACCGGATTGGCAATAGCCGCTTTAATAGCCTGAAAACTCACAGTAATTATAGTTAGTAACATAGCCATACCTCCTGCAATCAGAAAGACCCAAAGGTTAACTTCAGTTCGGTATGAATAGTTTTGAAGCCACCGGTTCATCAATAGCCATGCTATGGGATAGGCAATTAAACAGGAAATGGCCACCAATAATAAAAACTCTTTTGATAGAAGTCTTGTTATGCCTGTGATGTTAGCTCCTAATACTTTGCGGATACCTATTTCTTTCTTTCGTTTTTCAGCGGTATAAGCTGAAAGGCCGAATAAACCCAGGCAGGATATGAGTATGGCCAAAGCAGCAAATATCCTGGACAAGGTGCTTATTAATTGTTCATTCCGGAACATTTGATTAAACTGTTCGTCTACAAAACGACTGGCAACAGGATACGAGGGGGTGTGTGGTTTTATAGCTGCTGTTATTTTACTAATAGCTTGTTCAATATCAACACCGGGTTTTAATCGTAAATACATGTTATTGAGGCTGCTCATGTTGGTGCAGTAAAATATAACGGGGTCCGGTTGCGCGTACATGTCGCCATAGATATAATCGTTTACTACACCTACTACGGTAAACTGGCCGCCTTCACTATTCCCATCCCAGTATATTTTTTTACCAAGTGCGCTACCGTTGCCCATCTTTTTTTCCAAAGAGCGGGTAATGATGATATTCGGGTTATCTGTTTGCGCACTATCCGTTGTAACGAAGTTTTTCCCGGATACTAATTGCATACCGTAGGCATCAAAGAATCCTGGATTAATGCCACGGGTGGAGATCAATGTTTTGTCGTTATCGGGTTTTCCGCTCCAGGCCAATCCCCCCGTATTATTACCTCCATATAAGTTATTGTAATCTGCCAGACCTATATGTTCAATAACATTAGTATTTAATAAATTTTGATCTATTGCTGCATAGTTCTTTCTTATTTCATCATTCATGTCTATCTGTACCAGGTTGTTCTTATTAAAACCCAGGTTACGGCTTTTTACATGTTGTATTTGCCGGAAAATAATAACAGTACTTACGATCAGAATAATTGATATGCTAAATTGTAATATAACCAGGCCCTTTCTTATAAAAGTGGCGCTACCGGTTTTAACCCGTATCCCTTTTAGAACAGATACAGGATTGAAAGAAGAAAGGTAAAATGAAGGATAACTGCCTGCTATCAGTCCGCAAATAAGCGCGATTGCTACAATAGAAACCATGTGAGCCGGGTTGGTAATACCTAGCGATAGATTGGTTTGTACCAGTAAATTGAAGGTGGGTAGCAACAATGCCATCAACAGAACGGCAATAAATGCCGACAGGAAGGCCATGAACAACGTTTCTGCAATAAATTGAACAACCAGCTTCCGTTTGCCGGCGCCTAACACTTTCCTGACGCCCACTTCCCTGGCTCTTTTTTCACTTTGTGCGGTAGACAGGTTCATAAAGTTAATGCAGGCTATAATCAATATGATCCAGGCAATGATTGAAAACATACGAACATATTCTATTTTGCCGCCACCGGTTTGTACCCCGTTTTTAAATTCACTTTTCAGGTGCCAGTCATTCATCGCCCATAGTATAGGGACTACAGTGGCTTCGGGCTCTCTCTTTTTGATCATATTGCTGATCGATTTATTGACAGATGCGGCTGTTATTTCTTCTTTTAACTCTACAAAGGTTTGCAAGCAGTTGTTGCCCCAGGCCTGGGCCAGGGATTGATTTAGGTTATACCAGACGGCAAAAGGGGCTACCCAATCGAAGCCAACGGTAGATGTGCTAGGTAGGTTTTTTATAACACCTGATACCGCGTATTCAGTGTTGTTGTCTACCCTGATTGTTTTGCCAACTATATTTTTAGAACCACCAAAAAACTTTTCAGCAGTTCCCTGCGTGATTACTAAGGAATGAGGTTCTGAAAAAGCCGTTTTAGCATTGCCTTCGGTGAATTGGAAACTGAACATGCTAAAAATAGAAGCGTCAGCATAGGCTCCTAAAGCAAACAATGATTTATCGCCAACCGTTAATAGTTGCTTCGTTCCTTTATCTGCAATTCTGCAGGTATTGGCAATGCCCGGAATCTCCGCCTGCAAAGCGGGTCCTAGTGGTAGTGGAGTCGAGCTAAATGTAGATGTTTGAGACCCATACGTCTGGTTGGTCATTACCTCATATAGCTTGTCTTTCTTAGCATGGTATTGATCATAGCTGACTTCATGTTCTACCCAAAGGAAAATAAATCCGGCGCAGGTGATGCCAATAGCCAGGCCAAAAATATTCAGGAAACTATATCCCTTATTCTTCCAAAGATTCCGGAAAATGGTTTTTATATAATTGTTGAACATAAATTAATAATTTGAAAACGGGTCTTGCTGTTGATGATAAAGTAAGAGGCTGGTATGTTTTATATCTTATTCTGATCTGAGACTTTTAACAGGGCTGGTTGTTGCTGCTTTAATGGCCTGGAAACTGATAGTGGATAAAGTGATGACCATCATACCTAAGATCGCACCTGCAAAAACCCACCAGGAGACTGCGACACGGTAGTTATATTTTTCCAACCAATCATGTAAATAATAATAGGCCACCGGAACAGCTATAACACTGGCAACACTTACCAGTACTACAAACTCCGCAGAAAGTAATGCCCACAGGTTAAATACCGAAGCGCCCACTATTTTTCGTATCCCTAATTCCTTGGTACGTTGTTCGGCTACAAAAGATGCCAAACCAAATAAACCTAAACAACTAATCAAAATAGCCAGTAATGTAAAAAAGCCTGCCAGGTTGCCAATACGTTCCTCATTGGAGAATTTTCTGGCATATTCTGTATCAGCAAACTCGTAGGCAAAAGGCGCTTCTGGTATAAGCTCCTTAAAAACTTTCTCTATAATGGCCAGAGATGCAGATGTACTCTTTTCAGGATTTAGCTTCAGGTTAATGACGTTAACATTGTTATCCGTTAAAAGATATACGGCCTGCTTCACCGGCTCATAAGGTGAGGTCATTACCATATCTTTTACCACACCTATAATGGTCAAAGCGGGTGCACCGGGCCCATCGCCCCAGCGAACAATTTTGCCGATGGGGTCTTTCAGATTCATAAATTTTACAGCTGCTTCGTTAATAATTGCGGAGCTGCTGTCTCCTTTAAATTCCCGTGAAAAGTCACGGCCTTCTTTGATGGTGAAGCTAACTGTTTTCCCGTATTCAGCAGTAACCCAGATCGTTGCGAAATCGCTATCGGTATTAGGATCTTTGCCTTCCCATTTAAAGCCGCTGTTATTACTCCATACACCTGTAACCGGACTTGATGATTCAGACATTTCTTCAATGGCCTGTTGCTTTTTCAGCTCCGCGCGCAGAACATCATACTTGCCATAAAAGTCTGGCGTCTGCATCATAATTGAAATCAGGTTATTACGGTCGTAGCCAACGGGGCGGTTTTTGCTGTGTTGTATTTGTTTATACACTATAATCGTGCATATCATCAGGGAAACAGATACGGCAAATTGCATTACTACCAAAACTTTTCTCGGTAAGGCGGCCAGCTTTCCGGCTTTGAAAGTTCCCTTTAATACTTTTATTGGTCTGAATGACGATAAATACAATGCGGGATAGCTGCCGGCAATCAGGCCCGTAGTGATCGTAAAGCCCAACCCGATCAACCAAAACCAAACGTTATCCCATAGAATATGCATTTGTTTATCCGCCACTTTATTAAACCAGGGCAGGGATATCGTGGTGAGCATTATAGAAAATACAAAAGCAATAAGTGTAACCATTACAGATTCGCAAAGAAGCTGCCCTACTAATTGGCTACGATGAGAACCTACGGTTTTCCTGATACCGACTTCCTTCGCTCTTTTCTCTGAGCGGGCCGTGCTCAGGTTCATGAAATTAATACAGGCGAGCAGCAATACAAAAACACCTATAATGGCAAACATCCATACATATTCTATTTGCCCGCCGGATTGTACACCGTCTTTATAAGAAGAACGTAAATGCCAGTCTTTCATAGGGTGGAGAAAAATGCTCGAATTGAATTTTTTATTTCTATCGCCTAATCTGTTATAGCGTGCCTTTTTAATTTTGGCATTCACCGAAGCGAAGTCGACGCCATCGCGTATCTGAACAAAACACTGAAATGAATTGTCGCTCCAATCTGTAGCAGCCTCCGCCAACCAGCCTTCAGAGGTTTTATATAAATCCCAGGGGGCAATAAATTTCAGATCTCTGAATGTAGTACTGTAAGGAAGATCTTTAAACACACCGGTAACTTTTACATTCAGTTTATTATCGATCTTCATAGATTGGTTCATTGGGTCTGCATCTCCAAAAAAAGCTTTGGCAGTACTTTCGGAAATGAGAATGCTGTTAGGATTACTCAGGCCATTTTTGGAACCGTTCACCATATCCAGCGATAATATATATGGACCTTCTTTGTCAATATAAATACCGTTCTTATTTAGATGATTTTCGTTTTTACTGAGCATGTGATTACCCTGCCAGGAAGCCATGGCCACATATTTGAAGTTATTGCCATAAAGGTTCTTCAGGTCGTCACCGAGAGGTAATGGCACAGCCGGCCAGGTTTCAGTGCTGCCGTTCCTGGTTTCATATTGCTGTACCTGTCCTACACGATCATAATTTGTATGATAATGATCGTAATTGAGCTCGTCCCATATCCACAAACCAATGAGTATTGTAACTGCCATACCGATGCTTAGTCCGCCGATATTGATAAATGATGTGATCTTATTCTTCAATAAATTTCGCCAGGCTATTATGCAATAATTTTTAAACATGCTCTTTTTTTAAAAGGTTTGCGGCTATTCGATTTTTAGAAGTTTTTATCTTATTCGGTTTTTAAACTCTTTACAGGGTTCGATAGCGCTGCTTTAACGGCTTGCGTGCCAATGGTGATTAACACAATAACCGCAATGGCGAGAACTGTGGCCGCTGCCATAAGCCAGCTGAGGTGAATACGATAAGCAAATGTTTGCAGCCATTTGGTGGCAGCCAGCCAGCTCACCGGTATAGCAATCAACAGTGCAATAATGATCAGTTGCAGGAATAGCTTACCAACTAAAAAAACTACATCGCCAATCTCTGCGCCGAGTACCTTCCTGATACCGATCTCCTTGGTTCTTTCCTTTATAATATAGGCTGTAAGCGCAAACAGCCCCATCGCCGAAATTAATATAGCAACCAGCGCAAAGAAGCTGATGGTTTTTTGAATAGTATAATAGGTTTTGAATATTCTCTGGAAATTTTCATCAAGAAAGCTATACCTGACAGGAACTTCCGGTTCAATTTGCTTCCAGCGGGTTTCAATATCACTGATCGTTTGTGATAAGTTGTTACCTGAAAGTTTTACTAATAGCGCTCCGCCAGACAGGTACCCGCAAGCTTTATTATTGATGGAGTAGGCAATAGGTCTTACCGCATTGGTCATGTCCTGTACATTGATGTCCTTTGTAATGCCTACTACCTGGGCTTTAACCGAATCGCAGTAAGGCATACCTACAAATGAACCAACCGCTTTTTGATCGCCCCAGAGCTGCGCCGCCGTCTCATTTAAGATAATGCTGCGTGTATTTTGATCGGCATAGCTGTCATTAAAGCTCCTGCCTTTTAATACCGGAGTTCCAACCGTTTTAAAATAATCGGCACTTACTTTAACCGTGGTCATTTTTATCGTTTGCCCATTGAAAGTATAGTCGTTGAGTATCGTGTCCACTTCGGCATCGCCTGGAACTAATGTAGTTTTGGACACCAGCTCAACACCGGGGATGGACAGGAGGGTAGCACGGGCTTTATCAAACCCGTCTTCTCTGGTGCTCTGCTGTGCTTCGATGCGAACTATTTGAGAACCCGAAAACCCTTTATCCTTAGTTTGCATATAATGAACCTGTGAGCTGATCACAATAACAGCAAAAACAAAAAAGCCGGAAAGAGTAAACTGTACAACCAGCAAGAAATTTCTAAGTTTCAGGCCCGACTTACCTTGTGAGTAATTACCCTTTAATATTTTGGAAGTGTTGAAACGGGACAGGAAGACAGAAGGGTAGAGGCCTGACAATAAAATTACGGTAACAATACATAAAGCTATCTGGAGGACAAAGTAGGGAATATTTGTACCCCAAATAGAAAATTGAATGTTGAACTCCTGCCTGAACCATGGCATTAATGCTATTACCAGCAGTGCCGCAATACATAAGCTTATTGAACAGGATAGAATGGCTTCACCCATAAACTGCCAGAACAGTTGTTTTTTGCGGCCTCCCAGTACCTTTCTTACGCCCACCTCTTTAGCCCTTTTAATGGATGTAGCGATGGACAGATTGCTGAAGTTTACAGCTCCTGCAACCAATAACAGAAAAGCCAAAACGAGCAATACCACTATGGTTTTAAAATTACTGCCACCACTTTTAGGGAAATTGTGGAGCGCTGATAATTTTTCGGAGAATACAAGCGTTTTATTTTCTTTTTCCAGGTATTGTTGATAGGTGAGGTTGTCTGCCTTGAGCTGATCGTTGTAATAAATATTATTGATGGCACTTTCAAATGCTTGCGGTCTAACGTCCTTTTTTACTTTTATAAACGTTTGATAAGAAAAATTCTGCCAGTGGTTGTTGGATTTTTCATAGGGAGAACGAAATAGTATCTGCATATTCAAGGCAGAGGGCTGATCAGGCGATTGCATGACACCGGTTACTACTACCTCCAGCCGGCCATAGAGTTTGATCGTTTTTCCGATCGGATCTTCGTGGCCAAAAAGCTTTTCCTTAACAGATTCCGTAATTACAGCTGCATTGGGTGCATTTAAAACAGTATTGATATTGCCTGAAGACAGCTGATAGGGAAATACTTTGAAAAACAGGGAGTCTACTTCGGTAATCCCTTTTTGATATATTTTTTTATCATTCGCTGCCACGAGTATTTCATAATCGCCCGCCCCACCCATGCGTGTGGCAGCTTCGGCGTTGCTGTATTTGCTGGCTATCAGGCGACCTAAAGGTTCAGGAGTAGCGCCATTCCACGCAATACCATCTTTGTCCTCAAGTCCAAGCTTATAAATCTTTTCGAGTTCGGGGTTCCATTTGTCATAGCTTAACTCATAGTTCAAAAAAAGAAGCACTAAAATAAAACTGGCAAGGCCAACGCCCAGGCCAAAGATATTGATGGCGCTGTACCATTTATTATTTCGAAGATTTCTCCAGGCTATTTTTAAGTAACTTTTGAACATATAATTCAACTTTAAGCTGGGTGTTTACTGTTTATGATTCAATATTCAATGTTCAATCTCACACTAATATATTCTCCGTAACCGTCTGACCATCCAGCATACGTATGATACGGTGACTATAACGGGCGTCATGCTCGCTATGGGTTACCATGATGATAGTGGTGCCTTGCTCATTAAGATCGGTTAACATCTCCATCACCTCGTTACCATTGGAAGAGTCAAGATTACCCGTAGGCTCATCCGCCAGTATCAGCTTTGGTTTGTTTACAACAGCCCGGGCAACAGCTACTCTTTGTTGCTGCCCGCCCGAAAGCTGTTGGGGGTAATGGTTGCGACGATGCATGATCTGTACTTTTTCAAGCACTTCCTCCACCCGTTTTTTACGATCTGCACTTTTTACGCCCGTGTAAATCAGGGGAAGCTCTACGTTCTCAAAAACAGTTAGCTCATCTATCAAATTAAAGCTTTGAAAAACGAATCCAATATTATGCTTTCTCAGGTCTGCCCTTTTGCGCTCATTGAATTGTGCTACTTCAATACCGTTAAAAATAAAACTGCCGCCATCCAAATCGTCCAGTAGGCCCAGTATATTCAATAAAGTAGATTTGCCACAGCCCGAGGGGCCCATTACAGCAACAAATTCTCCTTCTTTTACTTCGAGCGATAATTTGTTGAGTGCAATTGTTTCTACTTCTTCTGTCCGGTACATTTTCTCCAGATCGGTAATTTTTATCATATAAAAGATTTCAGATTCGAAAGTTTGAAGTTTAATTTGGATCGTTACATTTATTTTTTGATCACTAATTCCTGCATATCGTCTCCGTAATTCTCGTAGCTACTCGTAACTACTTTATCACCTGGTTTCAGGCCACCCATCACTTCGAAATAATCGGGGTTTTGGCGTCCCAGTTCGATGTCTGTTTTGTAAGCAACTGATCCGTCGCTGCTGAGTTTGTACACCCATCTGCCACCGGTTTTATTATAAAAACCTCCTCTTGCCAGTAATAAAGCTTTTGTTTCATCGCTCAAGGCCAGGCGTATTTGTAATGTTTGTCCCCGCCTGATGCCATCGGGTGCTTTGCCTTCGAAAGACATATCCACCGAAAACTTCCCGTTAGCTACCTGCGTATATACCTTCTTAATGGTTAATTTATAATCTTTACCGCCAATAGTGGCAATACCCTCAAGCCCATTATAGATGCGGTTGATATAATGCTCATCTATGTCTACCCGTACTTTATAATCACCAATCACATCCAGTTGTCCCAGTCTTTCCCCCTTATTTTTGTTCTGGCCCACTTCAGCATCCAACGAAGTTAGCTGCCCGTCAACAGGAGCTCTTACAATCAAATCTCCGACTTTTTGGCGCATTACCGATAAGGCATTTTGTGAGCCGTTATAAGATTGTTGTGCCTGTACCAACTGCTGCTTTGAAGATTGAGCATCCTGGTTAATGGTTTCTGTAGCCAGGTTCTTTTTTGCCAACTGGTAATTATAGGTGTTTTCACTTTGCCTCAGCTCCTGCAAACCGATGGCCTTTTTATCATACAACTTCTTATTAAGTGTATATACGCGATCCGCTTCTTTCAGCTCATTATCTACATCTGTCATCTGGTTCAGGTTGGTGATACGGTTTTGCTGAGAAGCATTTTTAGCAATCTGCATCTGGGTGATCAGGTTATAAACCTGGGTTTCCTGTTGTACCAGGCTGAGCTGCAAATCTGTATTGGAGAGTCTCAGGATGGGCTGTCCTTTTTTCATGATGGCGCCATCTTCTACCAATTTTTCTTCTACACGACCGCCTTCTGCTGCATCTAGGTAAATAGACGTCAGTGGTTGCACTACGCCATTTACAGGTATAAACTCCTGGAAGTTTCCCTGCTTTACTTCGCTGACGGTAATTCGTTCAGCGGCTACATTCAGTTTAGTATTACCCGTAGTAGCGTAAATGCTGGCTACAATTAGTATTACCAGGCCAGCGACGCCTGCAATAAGCATGATCCTTTTTTTCGACCATTTCTTTTGTTCAATTTTCCTGTCCAACCCTATTAGTTTTTAATGGTATGATGTGTTGTATGCTGGTATAAGCCAGTTACGCCCTGTTCTCTTACTGTTTAAAAAGCTGCCGGATTTTTAATCAACCATCCGGCAGTGAAAACATGAGAGAAAATCACTGATGCCTTGTAATACCGTGCCATTATTCTAATTTATTTATTTTCAATATACTAGGTGTTTTATTGGATTGAAGTACTGTTCGGAATCGTACACCAACTGTCCGGTTTTGATACAGTTTTTATAATTATCACTTCACCCGGCATAAAAATGCATATCAGGTAGCCAAATGTGGTATTATTGCATCGGCAAATGTCTTTAAAAAATATATCCATATTAGCTGTTGATGATGATGCAGATATGCTCACGGCGTTGCGTTTGTTATTGAAGGCGGAAGTGAAGCAGATCACCACTGAAAAGAATCCCGAAAATATACGGACACATTTATTGGAGCAGAAGTATGACCTGCTATTGCTGGATATGAATTTTACAAGCGCGCTTCACACGGGTAATGAAGGGCTTTATTGGTTACGTAAAGCCAAATCATTAGACCCGCGTATTCAGGTAGTGATGATCACTGCTTATGGTGATATCGACCTCGCAGTACGGAGTTTGAAAGACGGTGCTGCTGACTTTATTGTAAAACCCTGGCATAATGAAAAAATGCTGGAAACCATTAAAGAGATAGTTGCTCAAAAAAATAAATCAGCCAAAGCGGCTAACAATGCGTTGCTGCAAACCGAATCGGCCTTTATTGCTGATTCTCCGGCCATGCAGGATATTTTATACAAGATCAAAAAGATAGCTCCCACAGAGGCTAATATTCTTATATTAGGAGAAAACGGAACAGGCAAAGACCTGGTAGCTAATTTGATACACCAGCAATCTTTACGCCATAGCGGCCCTTTTATTAAAACAGATGTAGGTGCGTTAACAGCCAGTCTTTTTGAAAGTGAATTATTTGGCTATAAAAAAGGTGCTTTTACCGATGCCCGGGAAGACAGGGCAGGACGTTTTGAAATGGCTTCGGGCGGTTCGCTCTTTTTAGATGAGATCGGAAATATTGCCTTGCCCCAGCAGGCTAAATTACTGACCGTTCTACAAAACCGGGTGGTAAACCGGCTGGGCAGCAGTGAAGCCCAACCTATAAATATCCGGCTGATATGTGCGACCAACCTGCCTTTGCAGGAATTGGCTAATGAACAGCGTTTTCGTCGCGACCTGGTGTACCGGATTAATACGGTAGAGATCACTATTCCGCCATTGCGCGAAAGAACGGAAGATATTTTGCCCCTGGCGCAGTATTTTATTAAAATGTATAGCGAAAAATACCTGAAGCCATCTTTGTCCATCAGCAGGCAGGCAATTGAGAAGCTCAGGCTCTATCATTATCCCGGTAATGTACGGGAATTACAGTATGCTATAGAGCGGGCGGTGATCATGTGTGAAGAAAGAACACTGGACGCCAGCGATCTCGTTTTTTCGCCTATTGAAAAACATCAGTCGCAGGCACAGGGACAAACACAGACGAACCTGGAAACCCTGGAGAAAAATACCATTATCAGGGTGGTTGAAAAGCATAACGGGAATATTACCAAAGCTGCAAAAGAGCTGGGACTTACACGTACCGCTTTATACAGACGTTTAAGTAAGTATGATATTTAGTTATGGCAATACATCGAAAATACAGGCTCAGGTATGCATTAAGACTGCTATTGTTGTTTGTGTCGTTATTGATTGCAGCCTGGTTTTTTCTCAAAACAGAGTATGTCTTATCCTTATTGGTTTTAGTGCTTTCGATAGTACAGGCTTACCTGTTGTACAAACTGGCGATATTACCTTTTACAGAATTAGAAGACTTTGCATCGGCTGCACGATACCGCGATTTTTCCCGGCATTTTAATATTGATAAAGCGCCTGCCGAATTACGCTCACTAAGAAGTGACTTTAACCTGATCAACCAAACCTTTAAGTCGATAACAAGAGAGAAAGAAACCCAGTATCAATATCTTCAGAAAATATTAGAGCTGATACAAACAGGTATCCTCTTATACGATATCGAAACAGGAAAAGTAAGCTGGGTGAACGAATCGCTAAAAAAGATACTGGAGCTTCCATATATACCCAACCTGCATCTGATCGAAAAAAAGAATGCAGTTATATATAACGAAGTGGTTAACCTGGAACCTGGCCAGAGCACCGTACTATTGCTTGATGCTGATCAGCAAAAGTTAATGATTTCGGCGGCAACTTTTGTAACAGAGGGTAAAAATCATAAACTGGTAGCACTGCAGAATATTAACGAGGCACTTGACGAAAATGAAGCCCGTTCCTGGCAGAAATTATTAAGTGTAATGACTCATGAGATCATGAACTCGGTAGCGCCCATTGCCTCACTGGCAGCTACATTAAAACAACAACTACAGGGCGGTGGAGATGATTTAGCTGCTTTTAAAGATGATGTGGAGCTGGGCATTGAAACGATACAGCGCAGAAGCGAGGGCCTGATGCAGTTTGCAGCCACCTATCGCACGTTAAACAAAATCACCAGCTCGGGTAAGCAATCGTTTATGGTAGGCGACCTGTTCGAAAGCGTACTGCAATTATTGGGACCTAAGCTCGATCAGCGGGCTATTACTGCGGATATCATTCTGAAGGATCCTCTAATGAAGTTAAGCGCTGACCGGCATTTGATTGAACAGGTGTTGATTAACCTGGTGCTCAATGCTATTGATGGATTGAAGGATACCGCTGATCCGAAGATGATGCTTTCGGGATATTTGGACAATGATGGACGTATTATTATTACGGTTACCGATAACGGCGCAGGTATTCCTGCCGATGTGATGGAAAAGGTTTTTGTCCCGTTTTTTAGCACCAAAGCCAGCGGAAGTGGTATCGGTTTAAGCCTTTGCAAACAAATTATGTTGCTGCATAAAGGAAACATTTATGTAAAATCGGTGCCCGGATCGGGAACGGTTTTTTACCTCCAGTTTTAGGCCGGTGTAGAACTGTTGCCCTCTTCTTCTGCAACATAATCGGGTACTACCGTTTTCCTAAAAGTAAAATTGCGTTGCACGAGGTAACTAACTACAATTAAAATAGCTGTTGTGCCTAATTGGGCAAATGTGGGATATATATGCAGATATTCTACAGCCAGCTTTAGCAAAATCCAGTTTAAAAAAAGGTTCAAAAGACAAACCAGCAAATACCTAAAGAACTGTACGCGGCCTTTAATTTTGCTGTCATCAAACACCACGTATTTCATCAAAAAAAAGCCCCAGAATAAGGCAACAGTGAACGAAATGGCAAGAGTGACAGTATAGGACTCAAAAACATAAAACCCCAGGTCAACATTTTGACTTCCTACAATATAATGATACGCTAAATAAAATGTAATAAGACCCAGCACCGTGTTAGACGCCCCGGTAGCCAGGTAACGGAAGGTTTGAATGGTCATTAACTTTTTAAAAGGGGGATAAAAAAAGTCAATAACCGGTAAAATAAGATTTCTAACCCGATAAAAGTGTTGCCGCATCGACCGCGAAGATATTGGTATTTATACCTATTTATGATGTATAAGGTCTTAAATTTCTATTGTATTGCCATCAAATGTGCAGCATCTTTCATTGGTTAACCGGCGGTTAGGATGGTCGCGTCAAATCGGGAACGAAAAAAATCTTGTACGTTTGCACGAAAATTAAAGATAGTATGAGCATTGTTGCGGAATTGAAACCTGTTGTGCTGGGCACTTTAAACCAGTTGTACGGACAGGATTTTGGCCAGGATGTGGTTTCTATAAATATAACCAAACCCGAATTTGAAGGCGATTACACTTTGGTACTTTTTTCTTTTATCAAACAACTGAAAAAGAAGCCGGAAGAAATAGGGGCTGAAATCGGTCAGCACCTGGTAGCAAATCATCCGCAGCTCATCACAGCTTTTAATGTTATTAAAGGGTTTTTGAATCTTTCGATCAATCAGGATTACTGGAAACAGTACCTGGAGCAAAAATATGCGGTGAACGATTTCAGGCAGTCCGCTGCATCTCCCCAAAAGATCATGCTGGAATATGCGTCTCCCAATACTAACAAGCCTTTGCATTTGGGCCATTTGAGGAATATTTTCCTGGGCTGGAGTGTTTCTGAGATCTTAAAACAACTGGGGGATGAAGTATTTAAAAGCTCTATCTCTAACGACAGGGGTATTCATATCTGTAAGTCGATGGTAGCCTGGGAGCAATTTGCGAACGGGCAAACGCCGGAGCAGGCTGGGCTAAAAGGCGATCACCTCGTAGGTGACTATTATGTACTCTTTGGTGCTAAGCACAAAGAGCAAATGGCTGAGTTGATAGAAGCCGGCATGAGTAAGGAAGATGCAGATAAGAATACACCTATTATGAAAGCGGCCCAGCAAATGCTGGTAGACTGGGAGCGTGGCGATACTGCCGTTGTCGGACTTTGGGAAAAAATGAATAGCTGGGTATATGAAGGGTTTAGTAAAACCTATAACCGTATCGGTGCCGATTTTGATAAGAACTACTATGAAAGCCAGACTTACCTCCTGGGAAAAGAATTTGTACAGGAAGGATTGAGTAAAGGTGTTTTTTACCAGAAAGAAGACGGAAGTGTATGGATCGATCTGACATCGGACGGACTGGATGAAAAGATCGTGCAAAGAAAAGACGGTACTTCGGTATATATAACGCAGGATCTGGGCTTGGCAGATGAGAAATATAAAGATTTTCCTTATGATGAAAGTATTTATGTAATAGCTGACGAGCAGAATTACCACATGAAGGTATTAAAGCTTATTCTGCAAAAACTGGGTAAGCCGTATGCTGACCGGATACATCATTTAAGTTATGGTATGGTGGAATTGCCGACAGGGCGTATGAAAACCCGTGAAGGTACCGTAGTGGATGCAGATGATTTGATGGATGAGCTGGTGAAGGTAGCAGCCGCTAAAACGGAAGAATTGGGTAAAGTAAGCGGCTTTTCTGAAGCCGAGTTGACAGAGCTTTACGAAACCATAGCCTTAGGTGCTTTAAAATTCTTCCTGTTGCGGGTAGATCCTAAAAAGCGTATGGTGTTTAACCCGGAAGAAAGCATCGATTTTCATGGATTCACCGGACCGTTTATACAATACACCCATGCGCGTATTAAATCGGTATTAAGAAGTGAAACGATCAACCAGCAGTCAGTAACTACAGGAGACCTGCTGCCACTGGAAAAAGACCTGGTGTTTTTACTGGAACAATTCAATGTAGTCTTACAGCAGGCTGCATCTGAATTTAACCCATCGTTGTTGGCTATTTATGCTTTTAACCTGGCTAAGCTGTTCAATAGTTTTTATGCAGCTCACTCGATACGTAATGCCGAGAGCGAGGAAAAGAAACAATTGCGTTTGAAGATATCTACATTAACAGCCAATACTATTGCAGCCTCAATGAAGTTGTTAGGTATTAAGGTTCCTGAAAGGATGTAAAATATTTTATCGGATTATACGAAGGTCGCGGAATAAAGCTTTC
This sequence comes from Paraniabella aurantiaca, assembly GCF_050309965.1. NCBI lineage: Bacteria > Pseudomonadati > Bacteroidota > Chitinophagia > Chitinophagales > Chitinophagaceae > Paraniabella > Paraniabella aurantiaca. The sequence goes on from NZ_JBLOSY010000002.1 coordinate 1,834,114, forward strand.
AGCATTGTTCCGCGATTTTTAGGTTTCAGGAAAAGTATATCGGTGTATGACGTGGTTAATTATTCACTAATTAGTGAGTAATTTTATACCTGTAGCAAAAATTTATTGTAAGACTAATTCTTATCACCACAATTATGAGTAGCCATCTTCTTTGCATATTGGTATTGATCAGCCTGGTGGCAAAAGCCTGCGATAGTTCCAAAGAGTCGCAGCAGTCGGCAGGTAACGACCCACTTGATATGCCGTCAACGGCTCCCTGGCTACAAGATCAATACAACAATGTGGTGGAGATAGAAACAAAGCATGTTGCCCGGTCGGGTGAAAATATTTTGATTGATATTCCTTTAACAGAGCATCCGGACAGTAGCTATACGTTTTTTCTGAATGCAGGTGTACCCGTAGCAAGATTAGTGAAGATTGGCGGATTTTACCCTGCTTTGAGGGAGTTTACTGTTATAGTGCCCGATTGGGAGTTCTATGAAAAAGTGGCTGCCGATGCTACTAAAAACGGCATTACCCTGGAGCCCGCTACTACCAACTTATATTACCATATCCTGCGTGAAGAGGATAATGTGAAAGTAGATAGCATCCGCATATCAGGTGGCGGGCATCCGAAAATTGAGTTTCAAAAACCTGTAGTGCCCAAAGATGGGCTGGTGGTATATCGTACTGAAAGCTATGGTTCGGTTTGTTGTCCGAAGGACCCCCGATGGGCAATTGTGGACGAGGATCCTGCTTTTATTAAAGCTTTTGAGCAACGCAACAAGGTTCAGATTAGTGACACCTACCGGCAAAATAATGGCAAAGAAGGCGAGCATACTATTTTATATACCCTGCCTAAGCTAACAACCGAACAACGTTTAAATTTTATACTTGAAAAACGTTCACAGTGGATCGTTAACAAGGCAACCAAAGACATCACTTTTCAACCACAGATATTTACGCCCCAATTGGTTCCGGTTGTTAAGACGGGATTCACTAAGATGACCAAATTATATTAGGGTTCACTTAAATGGTAATGAGCCTAATGCATCAATGATTAGTTAACTATTAGCTAACTGCACCAATTACCGTTTACACGCCCCAAAGTTGTGCTGTTTTGTAACTAGGATAAAGATAATCGCAGGGGGTGTTTTGTGTATTCGTCTCAGGAGTTTGATCTGTATGCACTATTTTATTTGTTTGATTTTCAGTTAAATACGGTTGCATTGATGTATTTAAAGAATTTTTATGCGGTTTTAAAGAGGTATTTACCTATCCTATCGAAAACCAGGTGTAAGAACCTTTGTTTTCAAAGATTTTTGCAATCTGTATTGGAAAAAGTTTCTGAATACCATAAAATCTACATCAATCAAAACAAAATGAAAAGGATTTATCTATCATTTTTACTAAGCGCCGTTTTTTTAAGTACGCAGGCACAAGATCGTATATATATGTCGGCTGCATGCCCGACTTTTACAAGGATGGCTGCAAGTGCCGAAACAATGGCCGCAAGCAGCACCAGCGTTGCTAATCCCACCGGCAGTACAACCGGATGGTTCCAGGGCAGTATTAACCCGACAACCGGTGTGCTCACACCAGGCACTAACTATTACAATAGTTCTTCAATTAAAGGTGATTACCCTATAGGAATTTCTCCATTTGGTTATTTGTATAGCATTGCGGGAAATGTAACCACCAATAACAATGGTATTATTCAACTGGCTTATAAGTCGGCTGTCGTTTTCGATAACGCAGCACCTGCTCTTACTCCAGCGATTGACTTAAACGGCACCAGCAATCCAACGCAGGATATTTATCCCAACGCGCTGGGTATTGGCAGCTCTGGCAATGGAGGACTCATTTACGAGGATGGTAGCGATATTAAGTACATCGGTTTTACAACGGCAGCTAATGGTTCCGTTACATGGGGGAGTTCGGTTATGCTGTCGCTTATCAATTCGGATGCACCAGCTGCCTGGAACTCTTTTATAGAAATTAATGACCTCGATTTTGATGCGGCCGGTAACCTTTATATTTTGGGAACCCGCTTTGAGGCTGGCAACTCTGCAGCGCATCCTGCTATTTACACCGTGCCCGCAGCCAATGTGGTTACAGGCGCTATGACGGCTACATTGAAGTGGGGCATTACTGACAATAAGGATCTCACGGCGGGAGGTACTGCTATTGGAGGGAACCGTGGGCTGGCTTATGCTGGTGGCACTTTTTATCTTTCGCAATCGTCAACTAGTAATTATACAACTTTTACAAATTATATCACAGCCATACATCCGCCTGCTAGCGGTAACACTATTTTATTAGATGACAATTATACCACACTAACCGGTTATTGTGAGATAGGAGACATTGCCGCTTTATCTCAATCAACCCTGCCGGTTGAGTTTGGGTCGCTTTCTGCAACTATTCAAAATGATCAGTTGAACGTACAATGGCAAACATTGGCCGAAGTAAATAATGATCATTTTGAAGTTGAAGCTTCCAATGATGGCGTTCATTTTACAGGTATTGCCAAGGTGGCAAGTAAAGCAACCAAAGGCAATCATGAGGGTGTTTTAAATTACAGCTTCAGTATTGACATAAATGGACTAGTATTCGGTGTTGGTGCTATTGCTTTTTCAATGCTGTTTGTACGCAGGAGAAAGTCTCTTATTGCACTTTCTGTTGTATTAGCTTTGATAACCATTGTACAGATTGGATGCTCTAAAAATAATCATGAAGTGTCGGCAAAAGATTCAAATTTGTTTATTCGTATTGCACAGTTGGATAAGGATGGGAAAAAAACTTACTCAAGAATAATACAGGTAATAAAGTAGTCACATTATATAGCTACTACAAACTAAATAAGAAGCCGCGCCAAAAATATTAAGGCTCGGCTTCTCTTTTTTATTCGATACTGGAGGGGAGACTAATACTACCTGGCTTTAAAATCAATTACAACCTTATTAGCCAAAAGCTTTCCGTCCACCCTGGCGATAGTTGCGCCAGCCGGAACCTGAACCAATACAGCTGATTGCTTAGGACTTATTTTGTAATTGAAGCTTCGCCTGATATTGCGTGCAACAAATTTTCCTTCCAGCGTATTATAAAGATCAACAGGTTGTCTGGATTGATTTTGGATCATAATGGTTTTAGTAACTGTATAAGGATTGGTATACAGGAGGGTAGGATAAGCTTTCTGGTGAAAAAAGTCTGCCGCCAAAAGGTCTAGTTGCAGGATGCCCGGGACATTAGTAGGCTGGATCGTTCCTCCAAAAATGCCCACATGCCCGCTCCCGTATACACTTAACTGAGATGCTTTGGGGTTTTTATCCTGTACCCACAAAGGACCATCGCCCTGCGCTACAGGCGCCGCCAGGTGCTCACTTTCTTTGTAAAGCGATTTTTTAATGATTCCCTCATAGGCAATGACTCCTTTTGATATCGCCATTGCATCGGACAGCGTTTGATGATTAGCGGGCATATGTTGCGGATAAAATAGCCTGGCTACATTAGCTGCGTTCAGCATCCATTTGCCTACCGCTGCTGCATAAGAGGCATCGTATCTTACCATTGGCAACAAAGGGAGGGCCAGGTCATAAGTATTCATTAAAAAACCATAACCGCCGTTATGTACCGTGCTGCCTACCATGCCGGAGATGTCAAATCCGTTCCAGTTGCCTGTTAATACACCCCATCCTTCACGACATTTAGCGTCGCCATTGAAACTCCAGTCCAGTATTTTATGAAAGTCAAACTGTTGTCCCTCTTCTGCATTTAACATGGCTGCAACATAGGCCCCATAAGGCATCAGCAGTTCATAAGTCATATTTTCATTTAATGCCAGCAATGCCTTAATGGCATTGATGGCTCCCTGCAGGTACTTTTTGTCACCAAATTTTTTATAAGCCATATATAAAACCCAGGCCTGCCCCGCAGCGGCATCTGGTTGTATACAGATCTGGTTTTTAGCAGGTGTTAAAGTTGCATAATTAAAAAAGCTGTAATTGTAATTGCCTTGCAAAACCGAATCTGCTGCGTAGAATTTTTCAGCAATGCTCCTGGCAATTTCTTCAAAGTCTTTTTCATGCGGGTATAGGCTATAAATAGAATAGAATAGCACATTGGGATAAACATCGTACCACCAGTCCCTGCCATAGCCACCACCCAGCAACGCTACTTCAGGGCAGGTATTATTCATCATAATATTCCATCCGGTTTCCTTGTTGAAATAGTTTTTCAGCATCGCTACATAGTTATACTGCTGTGCCGATTTATCGATGCCTACAAGGCTTGCCCCCAATACGGCTCCCATGGTGGTTAGCGCTTCGTGAAAAATACCTTTATGGTTTTGCAGTCCCTGGCGCACATCGCCTACAGCAGTATAAATACCTGCTACATTCTGCGGAAAATTTCTTTTACTGCTATCGATCCATATCATAGGCCAGTACTTACCCTTTGCATTGAAGTCATATATTTTGCGATCGAAATCTTTAGCGAGGGCAGTAAAATCAATAATCTTAAAGGGGCGGGGAATGTCAGGCATTTGGTTAACACGATCAATAGCCTTTTGTTGCACCTGTGCCCATGCCGTTGAACTGCATGCTATTAAAGCCAGCAGGCAGGTAGAAAAAATTTTGTTGAATGTCATGCGTTATTGAATATTAATTAGGCTTGTGGTTGTATCACTTTTTCTATTGTTTCTGTTTCTACGGGCGGCAGTTCGGCTGAGTCTTGCGGTGCTATCCTGTTGCCCTCTTTGATAATTACTTTTGCTACTAATATAGATCCTAATTGAAGAATGGCTATGATCAATATGGCATATCGTAAAGCTATTTCTGTAGAAACTTTATAAGCTAAAATTAAGAAAGTAGCAGCACCTAAAAATCTCCCTACATATAAGCCTGCTTCGTGGTTAAGGATGTAGGCAAATTCACTTCTTTTTTCAATTTTAGAAACAATGTCAATAACCCTGAACTGTATAGGGAAGTAGGCCAGGTCCATAAGGGGTTTTGCGATCAATAGTAAGAGGATAAATAGTACAACGCCGGTCTGGTTAAATAAAGCGCTGTTAAAAGCTGCACCGGCTGTAAATAAAATAAGTCCGGCTGCAAATATTCTGATACGGTCAGAAGGCTTGGTTACACGGCCCAGCACATACATAATGATAGCAGCCAACACGGCGCCGATAGATTGGGCTGTTCCTAATGCACCTTCTTTTCCCAATAATAACATGATCAACATAGCCGGTGCGGTGACCAGGAAACCCTGCGCCAGACCTTTCAGTGAAGCTAACACTAATAATTTTTTCCATAACGGATGGAAATTGAAATATACATATTTTTTTTGTGCAGGGTTGCTAAAAGTGCTGCGAAAACAAACTACCGAAGCCAGGATCGTGATCAGGAACACTACACCGGTAACAATACGATATGCATTTTTAACGCCTTCTCCAGAACCGCGTGATTCTATAAACCAGCCGATGGTAATGGGTATGGCCACCGCGATCAAAGTATAAAAAAAAGTTTCGAGCCCGTAATAATAATTGCGGTTGCTGTCGTTGGTGATGGCCAGGGCGAGATAGTCGCGATTAGCCCAGTAAAAGCCGAAAGACAGTCCCATGATCATACCTGCAATGCCAATGCCCACGAGGTCGAGCGATTTTAAAGACATCATCACGATCATGGATACAGCGCTTAGCATCATGCCGGCTGAATACAGTTTTCGGATATTGATATATTTTAAAAGAAACCCATTGAGTAAAAAAGTAAGCGGAATGCCTGTATAAATGGTTAGCTGGTAAATTACAACCTTAGTGGGGTCGTTAGAATTACGCATCACATAAGCTGCAACAAAAATATCAATAACCGGCAACACCAATGCATATACCAGATTGGTAAGCACCAGTATGCGAAAATTGTGTGGCTGCTGTTTGAAATGCGCTACTTCGCTAGATATATATTTAAACATGGGTATAGCTTAATTGTGATAAAATCTGGTGGATGGAGAAATCTGCAGCACATACTACCTCATCTGAAGCCCCGTAATAAATAGTTACGGTATCTCCATCGGGCTGTACAATATGACCATTGGTGAAAACCACGTTGCCAAAGAAGCCGGTTTGCTCGTAATCAGCCAGCGGCATCATAATGGGGGCAATGGTTTTAGCCAGCACTTTCGAAGGATTATCCAGGTCGAGCAAAAATGCACCCAGGCAATACTGGTGTTGTTCATTAGCTCCATGGTAAATGGCCAGCCAGCCTTTATTAGTTTTAATAGGAGCGGCTCCGCCACCTACCCGTGCACTATCCCAGCTGCCTTTGGTAGTTTTGATAAGGCATTGGTGATTACCCCAATGAATGCCATCCGGAGAGTTGCAGATCCAGATATAATTTCCTCCTATATCTACGCTACTTGGCCGGTGCAACATGTAGTACTTCCCGTTTATTTTTTCCTCAAACAGGGCGCAATCTTTATTATGCGGAGGCAGTATCATGCCGTGTATCTCGAAATGCTTCCAGTCTTTGGTCGTTCTCAGGCCTACACCAACACCGTTGTCAGAAACAGAGGTGAAAGTGAGATAATAAGTGTCATCAATTTGTGTAACCCGGCAATCTTCAATACCAAACGTTTCCAGCCGGCCTACTCCTGTCAGCGGGGGATAATCCTCCGGCTCATAAAAGTTAATACCATCATCGCTGCAAACCAGCCGCAGATGCGATAAGGTGGTTAAATAATCTGCACCTTTGTAGTTGATCACGCGTGCATCAGTAGCATCCAGGTCGGGATCTGATTTCTGGATCTTAATCACCTGAATGGCTCCTGCCTCCGTAAAAACAGGGAAGGAGATCGTGGTTTCATCTTGTGCCGGACGCTCCGCTACCCGGACGATCATCCATGTTTTATCATTGAACCGGAATACACCGGGATTGAGCAGGCATGCTATTTCCAGCCCCTCCGTACTGGGCTTCAGATGGGAAGGTTTCAGTAACGGATTCCGGGGGAATCTCTTTGCTATGTCAGACATTGAATTTTAATTTATTAATATCCGGAATTTTGGGTAAGTGTACCTGCGGAAGCGTCAATTTCACTTTGTGGAATAGGGTATAAGTAATGCTTATCCTGGAAAGGCTTTCCCAAGGCATTCATTACCTGTTTGGCAATACCCCAGCGTTTTAAGTCAGGCATACGCTGGTTCTCAAACCCAAGCTCCGCGCGCCTTTCAGCCATCAACCAGTTTTTTACGGTTGCTTTATCGCTGGATGCAGGCCTGTCCGCTAACGTGCCGGCAGGTATAATGCTACCATCAGCAGTTACGGTTGTTCTGGCTCTTTGCCTTATTTTGTTAATGTAAGCAATTGAATTTGTAAAATCGCCCGTTTCCAGGTAAGCTTCTGCTTTCCACAAAAGCACATCGGCATACCGGATCAAAATTTTATTATTGGCTGCATCATCATTCCCTTTATTACTACCATCTGTTGAGCCTAAGATTTTATTTACGTTTTGAGTTGCTGTATTTACAGTATACAGCTTGCGTGGATCATTGGCTTCAAAAGAGTTTAAAAAATCGGTGCTTGGTGCAAAAAAGCCCCATCCCACAGGAGCACAATAGCCGTTGCCATTTTGTGGTATTTGTCCGGTAGAGTGGTCATAAGCAAAAATTACTTCGTTGTCCGTAAATTCGGTATTGAAACTGCTGAAATAGTTCGCATTAAGATTATAAAACCCTGTAGTCTCGAGCTCATTCACGAGCGTTGTCACATCGCTCCATTTTTGTGTATATAGCGCAACTTTTGCCTGCATGGCAATTACCGCACCTTTTGAAACACGCCATAGCTCTGCTGTTGAGCTGAATTTGGAGTTGGGTAACAGCGGCTTGGCGGCGGCAAGGTCAGCCTTTATCTGGTCCCACACCGTATTTTTGTCAGCACGTACTGCAACTTTGAAAGCCTCCTGGTAGGAGTCTACTGTTTTTGTAATGAGTGGCACATCTCCAAAATTAGTAACCAGGGAAAAGTAATAGTAAGCACGTAAAAAGTAGCTCTCTCCCAGTAACTGGTTTTTTCGGGTGGTAGTAATACCGGTAACCGTTTCAATGTCTGATTTGGTTAATAGACCGATAGCAATGTTCAACCTTTTGATACCTTCGTAATCGTATTTCCATAGCCCGTTAGGACCACCATTGGATGCAGTGAATGTGAAGTTATTAATGTCATCCATCCAGGGCTGGTCGCCATCAGCAGCCCATTTTTTTTCCATGTCGTCCGACTCGATATCGGATATAATGATATCGTTTTGAAAAACTAACCCACCGGTCCAGTCCCAGTTGCCTAAAAGATTAAGTGTATTAGCCAGCATTTTATAAGAAGATTTTACCGAATTTTCTACAGTTGTACTGGTAGGTGTAGCATTTACCTGTTCTTGTGTAAGCAACCCTATGGAGTCTGATGTCAATTGCTTTTTGCAGCCTGTGGCCATTAGAAAAGCAAAACATCCTAAGTATACATATTTATTATTTTTCATTATGACTGATTTAGGCAGGTTAAAAATTAAGTCTTGCGCCAAGTATAAATCCTTTCAGCTGTGGATAGGTGCCCTGGTCTTTTAATAGGGTAGATTCAGGATCTAAACCAGAGTATTTGGTGAAGGTGAGCAGGTTTTGCCCGGACACATAAACCCGGAAGTTATTAAGGTTTAATTTTTTCATTTGAATTGTATAGCCTAGTTCTACATTTTTCAAACGCAGGAAAGACGCATCCTCAACAAAAACACCCGAAACCTTACTGCCACCATTATCATTAAAAGTAAGGCGTGGTATAGTGTTGGTTGAACCTTCGCCGTTCCATGCGTTTAATACGTCTGTAGTGGAATTAAAGGGCCGGGTATCGTAGTTGATGATCTGTTTAAGATCGTTATACCTGTCTACACCCTGCACGCCCTGGAACATGAAAGAAAAATCGAATTTTTTATAGGATGCATTAAAATGAAACCCGTAGAAAAATTTAGGGATATTGTTGCCTAAAATGGTACGGTCATTATCATCAATCTGGCCATCTCCATTTATATCCTTAAACTTAATATCACCAGGTTGGGCGCCATTGGTATTGGTATGCAGGTAAGTATTGATTTCATTAATGTTTTGATAAATACCATCAAACTGTAATCCGTAGTAGGAACTAATAGCATTGCCGGGTCGTGTAATAGTGTGCGATACATTATCAATAATAGTAGGGACAAAATCATATAACTGGTCTACGTTGTTCTTTTGGGTGGTAGCATTCGCGCCTATTTCATATTTAAAAGCATGATCCTTGTTCCTATACTGTACGCCCAATTCAAATCCCTTATTGCTTACAGCACCTGCATTCACATAAGTGGCGTTGATCACACCCACCGATACTGCCGGTAGCCCAACTGCCAGCAATATATTATCTGTGGTCTTGTGGTAGTAGTCTGCATAAATGGATAAGCGGTTGCTTAGTACGTCCATATCCAGGCCAATATCCGTTTGCTTTGTAGATTCCCATTTTAAATCGGGGTTACCATACCTGTTAATATTTACCACACCACCTACCTGCGATACCACTGTCTGGTAAGCATCGTTTGGAATTTCCTGGTTGCCCGACATACCCCAGCTTGCTCTTAATTTAAGATTGTTGATCCAGCTGGCATCCTGCATAAAGCTTTCTTTTGAGATAACCCATGCACCCGCTACCGAGGGGAAGTACCCCCACTTATTATTGGGGCCAAATCTGGATGAGCCGTCCGCCCTGAATGTGGCATTTAAGAAATATTTATTTTCAAATCCATAGTTGGCAGAACCAAAGAACGATACCAGGGTCCAGTTATTGGGCTGCGATCCGCCATTCCAAAGTCCACTGGTTTCACTTCCATAGTCCAGGAATCTAAAGGCAGGAGAGCTATTGTTATAATTAATACGGCTTCCATTCATCCGGTCTTCTTTATTTTTAATGTACTCCTGCCCCAATAGAATATTTACATTATGTATATTATTTAGCAGCTTTTGATAGTTTAAAGTATTGGTTATGGTTAATGTAGTAAGCTGTCCTCTTTCTTCGGTTAAGCTGCTAGGCCTGTTTTGTCTGCCCAGGTTAGGATAGAGGGCGCCCCCTCCGCCATCATTGTCTCCAAAGTTTTGAAAAAAGGCTTTATTGTGCACCATAATAATATCGGCGCCGTAGCTGGATCGTAATTTTAGTGATTTATCCCTCAGAAAGCCATACTCCAGGTATGCGTTACCAAAATTCCTGAAGTTATTTAATTTGTTATCTGTGTAATTTACCAACGCAATAGGGTTGGATGAAAATTCAAAACGATTTTGCGCTCCGTTCCATACGCCGTTATTAGCTGCAAGGTTTTGTGCATAAAAAGGTAGATCGGTATAAGGATCGCTGGGGTTATAAGTAGGGTCTGAAGGGTCTTTGTAAACGCCCAGAACCGGCGGTCGTAACAATGCATGACGGATAATGCCGGGAGCATCACCGCTGGAGGACAACTTATCCTGCGTAGCGTTTACCAGTTGGAAATTAATGCCTGCTATAAGCCGGTCTGTAAGATTAGCATTTACATTGGCACGTAGGTTAATACGTTTAAACATGTCGTTGTTTTCAACAACGATTCCGTTAGCGCTAAAATAGCCGGCAGAAAGGTAATACTGTACTTTATCCGACCCACCGCTTGCTGAAACGTTTAGTTTATTGGTGGTACCGGTAGTAAATAATTCGTTTAACCAATTAGTATTGGCATAATTGCCCGCAGCCTTTAATGCTGCGTAAGGACTGGTGGCCGAAGCGCTGTTACCGGCGGTATTATGCCAGGCTATATCCTTTACAGTTAAATATTGGTCTGCGTTCAGCATATCAGGCAGGCTGGTGGGCTTTGTTATACCTGTGTAATAATCAATAGCAATATTGCTTTTATCGCTTTTTGTGCCCCGTTTAGTAGTAAAGATAACAACGCCGTTTGCAGCTCTTGAACCATAAATGGCGGTAGCTGCTGCGTCTTTTAATACCGACATACTTTGTATATCCGAAGGGTCCAGAAAAGTAAGGTTCTTGGTAGGCACCCCATCAATAATATATAAGGGGTCTACATTACCAAGCGTTCCCACGCCCCGTATCCTTATTTGGATAGCGTCGCCGGGGGCTCCTGTGCTTGACTGTATCATAACACCGGGCACTTGTCCCTGTAAAGCCTGTATAACATCCGGTGATTTTGTTTTTTGCAGGTTGTTGAGATCAACAACGGAAACGGCACCCGTCACACTTACCCGTTTTTGTGTGGTATATCCTACCACCACAATATCGTCCATCGCCTGAGCTGAGGGCGTCATTGTAAAATTAAAATCGGTCAAACCGCTGGTATTAACTTCCAGCTCTTTGTATCCGACGGAAGAAATAACCAGAACGGCATTTTCGGATATACTTATAGAGAATGAGCCATCGTTACCCGATACGACAGCATTACTGGTGCCTTTTACAGAAATGGTGGCTCCCGCCAGCGGTTCGGCATTGGCTGAAACCACTTTCCCGGATATATCCCGGCCGGTTTGCTGAGCGAAGCTGCTAAGGGTACATAAAAACAAGGCCAGGCCGAAGCTCAGCAGGCGAAGCACGCGGGGCCATTGGGATTCCGCTGCGGACAAACAATTTTCGTTCGGTTGTTGTATCATATTGATGGCTTTAATTAAATCGTTTTTATTTTTCACACAGAGACTGCAAGGATGAGTTTACCTTTTCGACAAGCAGGAGACCTCTCTTTGTTTGATGGCGTGGGTAAACCAATAATATAAACAGGCAATCACTGTTCTGATGATTGATCAAAACTACAGTTACATACCCGCGAAACAGGTGTACCATTATTGCATTTTACTGTATTATTATTGCAAAAGAAGGCTTTTTGTCTTTGTTAAAGACTTGATTTTCAGTTTTGAAGAAAAATCAGGCTTTTAGTTCGCTGTTTTTCCGATAATCCTGAGGCGCACATTCATACCTTTTTTTAAACTCGCGGAAAAAGTAAGACTCGTTATTAAAACCGCTGTTCAGGAATACTTCTCCAACCGGCATATTAGTATGCACCAACAGGTCGGCGGCCTTCGCCAGGCGGGTATGTTTGATAAATTCCCCGGGAGTCATCCCGGTCAGGGACTTGGTTTTACGGTATAGCTGCATCTTGCTCAGGAAGATGGTTTTTTCGAGCAAAGCGGCATTTAATTCAGGGTTTAGTATTTCCTCCCGGATGATCCCGGTAAGTTGTTCAAGAAATGCTTTATCATCTTTTTTGATCCCCGCGTCGCGAACGGTAGCATTACTATTATCTGCGTTTTTGAATAATTGCTGGATCCTTTTTTGGTATTCGATCAGTTTTCTAACTCTTACTTTCAGGTTAGAAGTGTTAAAGGGTTTAGAAATGTAGGCATCGGCCCCGGCTTCATAGCCCTCAATATGTTGTTCTTCCATTGACCGGGCCGATAGCAGGATAACCGGTATCTGGCAGGTAGCAGGTGTTTCTTTGATCAGTTTGCATAGTTCCAGGCCATTTAATTTGGGCATCAGGATGTCGGCTATAACCAGGGACGGCATATAAGTATTAATTAACGCTGCAGCCTGTTGTCCATCTTCGGCTTCGTAAACGATATAATCTTTTTTCAGAACGTCTCTGAGCAGGTAGCGTATTTCGGCCTCATCATCAACAATAACCACAATATCTTTATCGGCGTTCAGAATTTCTTCCATAGCAGCCGTTTTATTGCCTATGTTGGCCGGGTGTGCCACGCTATCAGATGTCATTACCGTAAATAATTCTGAAGGCGTAGCATCCGCTACCGGATGATCTTCAACCTGCTGACTGTTATTTTTTAAAGGGATGGTGGTTGTAAAGCAAACCCCGTCCCCGCGGTTTTCGGCAATAATGGTTCCTTCCAACAGGTTCACCAGTTGAGACGTAAAAGCCAGTCCGATACCTGTACCATAGGTGTCCGGCGCATTTTTAATATTATCACCGGTATAAAATTTCCTGAAAATATCCCGGAGCTGGTCCTGGGGCAACTGAACCCCTGAATTAAAGACCTCCAAATAAAGCAGACCCTCCCGTTGGGCGGCCTGGAAGATTATTCTTTCTCCTTTACTGGTATATTTAAAGGCATTGGATAGCAAATTGAACAGGATCTTTTCCAGTTTGTCCTTGTCCATCCAGCCCATCATATTACCTGAAATATGGTAGTCATATTCCAGCTTTCTCTTTTCAGCGAGTGGTGCAAATGGTTCTACAATATTAGTTAATAGTGCTGTAAGGTTAAGGTAGCTGAAATTGTTCTGCGTATATCCTGTGTCGGCTTTTCTGAATTCAAATAGCTGGTGTAGCAAGTAAGTGAGTTTGGCCGTTTGCTGTTTTATTAAAGAAAGGTATTTACCCTTATCGCCTTTGATGACCAACGTGTCTGCTTTTTCCATGAAACGTTCAAATCCGCCCATAATAAGGGTTAAAGGTGTTTGCAGTTCGTGCGCTATATTGGTAAAAAATCCGATCCGGTTTTCATGTACTTCCTCCTCCTTTAAGCGCATCAATTGTTCTAATTTCAGTTGTTGCTTTATTGCAGCCCTTCTTTTCCGGTAGCTGTATAAAGTATAAATAGCAAAACTGATGATCAACGCGTATACAACAAAAGCCCAAATACTCAACCAGGGGTAGGGCTGCACTTTTACCTGGAGTACAGTTATTTCATCTGAGCTGAGACCCTCGCCATTATTCCACTTCACTTTTAGCTCGTAGTTACCGGGTGGAAGATTGCTATAGGATATCTTGGCGGTAGCTTTTTGCGCGTTCCAGGTATGGTCATATCCTTCGAGAAAATAGGATATCTCAAACTTTTCAGCGTTTGCAAAATTAATGGCAGAGGCTTCCAGGCTGATATAATTTTCATCCCTTGGGGTGGTGTAGGAGAGGGGTGTAGCCGCGTTGTTATTTTGAAAGACAAAAAGACTATTTTGTCCAGAGCTATGATTCCCCGCTGTTACATATGAAATAAGAATATTGCCCAGGTAGTTACTTTTACTGATCTGGGCCGGTAGAAAACTATTAAATCCTGAAATTCCTCCGAAATATAATTTGCCGGTTTTGTCTTTCCACACCGCACCATCGCTAAATTCACTGCTTTGTAGGCCGTCCGTTTGCTGGTAGTTACTAACCGATAAATTAGGCCAGGTTATCTTGGCGATACCTTTATTGCTGCTGATCCAGATATTTCCTTCATCATCTTCGGTAATAGCATGTATGGTATTATTAGGAAGACCCTTTTCGGTGGTAATTTTTCCAAAAACAGGGTTAGACTTTTGTATTTCGTCTGGCGGTAAAAAGTTAAGTCCATAACTGGTGCCTATCCACAGGATATTTCTTTTATCCTTGTGTATATAAATAATGTCGTTATTAGATAAGCTGCCTTCGTATGTAAAAGCTTTAAAGGTTCTGAAACGGCCGGTCTTTTTGTTTAAAAGGCTTAGCCCGCCATACCGGCAACCCACCCATATATGATCGTTGTCGTAAGGGGTAAGGGAGTAAATGATATTATTGGCAGGTCCTTTGTCCTTTTCCCCGGCGCTGTATTTTCTTCCATATACAAACTTTATTTTTCCATCTTCCTCTCTTGAGAATCGAAGATGTAAGAGCCCATACCCACTGGTACCCACCCAAACAGAGCTATCAGGATCCTGGTAAATACTGTATACCGAACCAAAACCAGGGCAGCCTTCTTTGTTTAGAATGTCGGACCATTTAAAGAATTGGTTCCTTTTAATATCATATATATTCAATCCGTTCCCATCTGTTCCCATATAAATAAGGTTGTCAATGCCTTTCTTCAATGCATATACGGCATTGTTGTCCAGATATTGAGGGGCTGTAATGTTTTTAAGCTCCTGCTCCTTTAATATGTTGTTGTAGGTGATGATGCCCCGTCCTTTCGTAGCTACCCATAATTGCTGTCCGTCTTCACAAAAAGCACGCACCGGCCGGTTATAGGCGCTACCTTCCTTAGACATGGTAACTGTTCCAAAGAATTTTGTTTGGGGTGTTATTTTTATTACACCGCTACCATCTGTGCCTGCCCATAGGGTTTCATTTTTCAATGCCCAGCTGGTGATGCGAATATTGGCCAGTGATCGCAGTAAACCCGACATAAAGCGGGTAGACTGCCATGTGTTATTAAATACAGTACAGCCACCCGTTGCCCAGGCAACTAAATAGTGGTTATTATAATACACAATAGAGTTAATAGCACCACTTAATGGAACAAGGGCTGTAGCTACCTGATCAAGGCGGTATAAATACTCATCATTGCTTTTGGTAAAAAACAATTGTCCGTTTACAAGGAAGAAATTGGCGACATTATTTTGTATAGAGTGACTCAGCCTAAGTGCATTTGTATTGCTGACCCAAAGTTGAAGCTGGTCGTTTTCTGTCAGGATGATTAAGCGGTTACTGTTGTCAAAGGTGATCTTTTTAACTTTGAGTGAAGCTGTTCCGGGAATGTTCTCGAACTTATTTTGTTGCAGGTTATAACGTGTTAAACCCTGTCGGTGGGTATAGCAAAATACCTGTCCGTTTTGATCAATGGCAATTTTGTACTCATGCTCGGTAATATTCCCCGGCAGGTTCTGTTGGTAAAAGAAATTATAAAACCTGCCTTCTTTTTTATCGTACCGGGTAATGCCGCCAACCGTAGTGATCCATAAATTTCCTGCTTTGTCTTCATCTATTCCCTGGATGATATTACCGCCGATACTTTGCTGATCATTACTAAGATTGTAATTAAATATCCGCAACCGGTTACCTTCAAACATATTCAGGCCATCCCAGGTGCCCAGCCAAAGCAATCCATCTTTATCTATATGCAGGTCGTTGATGGAACTATTAGACAAGCCATTATAGTTGTCGTAAGCCTGTACCAGGAACGAGTCGGATGGGGAGGCCGCAAAACTTTTGGTGCTTAAAAAGAAAACGGCACACCATAGCCACAACCATCTTGTGTAGTTATTGATCATTAAGGCCATCGTTTATAAAGCAAGTATACGGAATCTTCAGGCTGCATAAATAGATTAATTACCGGGGTAACAAATCACTCTACTATGATGTTCCGGGAAATGCTGGTTACTTGAGTATTAAACCCGCTAAAGGAGGAAGATTGATCGTGATACGGTATTTTTTTGTAACATCATCCAGTAGCTCACACCTGATATCCTTATTGTAAACATTACCGGTTCCGTCAAATTCTTTCAGGTCTGAGTTGAATAGTTCCCGGGTATACTTTTTACCATAGGTTTCAATTACCCAGTCGTGACGAACTTCTGGTGTGGCGTTTAGTATAATCAACACATCATCATCATCTTTTTCAGCCTTTCTCTTGTATACCATAACACCTTCATTCTGGTGATTAAGGTCTGTCCATTCAAATCCTCCGATGTCAAACTGGCGGGTGTAAAGCGCAGGTTCTTCTTCTAATAGTTGATTCAATATTTTAAGGCTATGGCGGGCTCCTTTATGACTATCATATTGTAACAGATGCCAGTCCAGTTCTGATTTGTAATTCCACTCGCTGGTTTGTCCAAACTCGCTGCCCATGAACAAGAGCTTGCCTCCGGGGTGAGTCCACATATAAGTAAAGAATAACCGTAGATTGGCAAACTTTTGCCAGAGGTCGCCGGGCATTTTAAATAGCAGCGGACTTTTACCATGTACTACTTCGTCATGACTGATGGGTAGCATGAAGTTTTCATCATAATAGTACATCATACTAAATGTAAACTGGTTTTGATGATAGGGGCGGTGAACAGGATCCAGTTTAAAATAATCAAGCGAATCATGCATCCAGCCCATCATCCATTTCATACCAAAGCCCAAGCCGCCTGTAAAAGTGGGCTTTGATACACCGGGCCAATCGGTTGCTTCTTCCGCAATGGTTTGTACGCCCGGAAAATCGCGGTAAACCATTTCGTTCAGGTTTTTTATAAATTCAATGGCTTCCAGGTTGCCATCCCCACCATGCTCATTGGGTTCCCATTCGCCTTCCTTGCGTGAATAATTCAGTTTAAGCATAGAGCTTACTGCATCTACACGTATGCCATCGATATGAAACAGGTCAAACCAGAACCGGGCATTACTGATCAGGAAGGACTTAACCTCGCCTCTCTTATAATTGAAAATATAGCTGTTCCAGTCGGGGTGAAAACCTTTTCGCATATCAGCATATTCGTACGTATGATTGCCATCAAACATAAACAGTCCGTGCGAATCGTAGGGGAAATGCGAGGGTACCCAATCTAATATTACCCCAATGCCTTCCTGGTGAAAAGCATCTACCAGTCGCATGAATCCCTGCGGATCTCCAAACCGGGATGTGGGCGCAAAGTATCCTGTGATCTGGTATCCCCAGCTCCCATCAAAAGGATGCTCTGCTACAGGCATAAACTCAACGTGGGTAAAGCCCATCTCTTTTACATAGGGTACCAGGCTTTCTCTGATTTCGTCATAGCTCAGGTATTTATGTTCGTCATTTGCGTCAGGTCTTTTCCAGCTGGCCAGGTGAACTTCATATACACTCCAGGGTGCATCCAGTGCATTATGTTCTGCCCTTTTCTGCATCCATTCCGTATCGTTCCATTCATATTGAAGATCCCAGGTGATAGAAGCTGTAAGAGGTTTTAGTTCCCAGAAATTAGCGAAGGGGTCGCCTTTGTCAGCAATGCGATTATTAGGGCCCACTATATGATACTTATATAATTCACCATGCCTGATATCCGGTATAAACCCTTCCCAGATACCGCTGTTGTCCCACCTGGGTGTAAGCGGATGCGAAAGTTTGTTCCAGTCGTTGAAATTGCCGGTTACAAAAACAAATTTGGCACTGGGAGCCCATACGCAGAAATACATGCCCTGCACACCGTTTACCTGGATAGATTTGGAGCCGAATTTTTCATATAATGTATAATTGAAGCCGTTCTGAAAGTTATTAACATCTTCTTCGGTAAGAATGGAGTAATTCCAAACGGGTTTTGAGGTGTCTATAAAATTTTCCTTTTCAAACTTTTCCTGCAAAATTTTGATATCAATAGGCATAGTACATGTTTGAAGCAATTTACGATAATTATAATACCAACAACTGTGTTTGAGTTTAATTCCGGTGTTTACCGACAAAAATTATCAGTTTACCGGATGCCTAGGCCCAATTAAAACAAATACATCTACTTTTATCTCTATTGAATGTTAAAATGACGCTACGTTCTATTCGTAGATATCCAGTGGTATCGTTTTTTAACAAAAAATTGGTTGCTAAATAATATAATGATGCTAATTGTTTATGGAAATTTGCTCACTGCGCGTCATAAACGATATAACTACTTGTCAAAACAACTTATGAGATTATACTTCACACTTTTGATACTATTAGTAAGTGCTATTGGTTCCTATAGTCAAACATCTGTTTTAAAAGGAACCCTGGTGGATTCTTCAGAGAATAAAAGTCTTCAGAATACAGTTGTTACACTATTTAAAAGTAAAGATTCAACTTTAATGAGCTATACAAGGGCGGGTGCCCGGGGTGAGTTTCAATTAAATGTACCAGACACGGGTAGCTACATACTACTGATAACGCATCCTTATTTTGCCGACTTTTCAGATAAGATCATTATGAAGCCGGGTGAGCCTGTCAATGTTGGTATCATTAACATGATCTCTAAAAGTAAGTTACTGGAAGAAGTAGTGGTTAAGACCGGATCACCCATCAGAATTAAAGGTGATACGACCATTTACACAGCTGATAGCTTTAAAGTAAGAGAAGGCGGCACTGTAGAAGAACTGTTGAAGAAATTGCCAGGAGTGCAGGTAGACCGGAATGGGCAAATAACAGCTCTGGGTGAGAAGGTGGAGCGCTTCCTGGTGGATGGCGAGGAATTTTTTGGCAGCGACCCCGGCATTGCCACCAAAAACCTGCGTGCAGATATTGTAAAAGATGTGCAGGTTTATAAGGGCAAAAGTGACCAGGCCGCTTTTACAGGTATTGATGACGGGCAGAGTAAGCAAACCATGAACCTGGTTTTAAAGGAAGACAAAAAGAAGGGATATTTTGCAAAAATTGAAGCGGGAGGAGGACTTAAGAACGGAAATAACCTGGGAGAGGGGGACAAGTTTAATAACGCACTCATGTTTAATGCCTTTAAGGCAAAAAGGAAAATATCAGCTTATGGTATTATGAGCAATACCGGTAAGCTCAACCTCGATTGGGACGACAGAAGTAAATATGGTGGTGGAAGTGATGTACAAACCAGTGATGACGGTGGTATCTTTATTAGCTCCATGGGAGGCGATTATAACCGGAGCGATGGGATACCTACTAACTGGAACGGAGGAATTCATTACAATAACAAATTCAATAATGATAAGCAAAGTATTAACGCCGGCTACAGGATTACTAAAATAAATGCACCCGGGGAAACGAAAAGCTATTCCAGGAATTTTTTGCCTGATTCAACCTGGCTGAATTATAATAATAACAGTGGCTTTAGCTCCAACCTGAAGCAAGGCGCCAACCTGATATTTGAAACTAAAATTGACTCCATGAATACCCTGAAATTAACAGCCCAGGGCAATTTCAATAACATGGATGCCAGCTATAATTACTACAGTGAAAACCGAAATGTAGACAGTTCTTTCATTAATGTAAACAACCGGCATGGGCAGAATAAAACGGATAACAGTAATATAGGGGCCAACCTGCTCTGGATGCACAAGTTTAAAAAATTATACCGAACTATATCTGTCAATGGCGGCTTTAATCACACAGAGGCAAAAGGTACTGCCTTACTCTATTCTAATATTGATTTTTACAGGAATGGGGTAGTAGACAGTACCGGTGAGCTGGATCAAAATACAATTTCGGACAATGTGCTCAACAATATCAATACCCGCATTGCTTATACCGAACCTTTGCTAAAGGACTTCTATCTTGAGTTGAGTTATGCTTTTGGATTAACAAAAAATGCCAATAACAGGAACGTATTTTTTAATGATGGAACGGGCCGCTATAATCAGTTTATAGATTCGTTAAGCAACGATTTTCAGTTTAATACATTAAGTAATGCACCGGGCATCAACTTCAGGTACAATAAAAAGAAACTTAATTTTTCTTTAGGTACTTCGGCTGCTTTTACCAATCTCGACCAACGTGATCTTACTAATGGGACAACGCGCGGATATAACTTCGTGAATCATTCTCCCAGGGCCAATCTTTCTTATAAGATTAAACCTAGTGAAACCCTGAGCTTTTATTATAACGGAGCCGGACGTGCACCTTCCCTGAACCAGTTACAACCTATTCCCGATAATTCAGATCCGTTGAATATACGTGTTGGAAATCCGTTGCTGAAACCATCTTTCTCTCACGATTTCGATCTTTACTATAATAGTTTCAAAACACTAAAGGAGCGGGGGATATGGGCATCTGCGAGCTATAATTTAAGGCAGAATGCATTTACACAATTCAGTGAATTTGCTGACGGTATACGAAAGTATTATGACGTTAATACCAATGGGGTAGCCAGCTTTAATTCTAACTTTAATTATAATTTTAAATGGAAAGGTCCTGGTATTCGCGTCGGCGCTGGTGTGGGGTATGGATTTAACAGGAATGTGGATTTCGTAAGCAGCTTTTCAACCAATAACGGCAATAGTGCTAAGAACATTACCAAAACAAATACCTATAGCTTTTCAATTGATGTTTATAAAAGTGTAGACGAAAAGTATGATTTTGGCCTGGCTCCCAATGCCAGGTACAATAATACCAGGGCTACCGTGAGCAGCAATGCCAACGCCGACTACTGGAGTGGTGGTCTGAATATCTGGGGAAATGTACAATTGCCAGGAAAGATAGAAATAAGAACAGATGTAGATGCCAATTATGTACAAAAAGATCCCCGTTTCCCTGCGAATAATAACTATGTAATATGGAACGGTTTTGTAACCAAGAAATTCTATAAAAATCAATTTGAAGCAAGACTCTCTATATATGACATTTTGAATCAAAACAGAGGATATAACAGGAATTTCGGAAACTATAGTTTTGCTGAAACTTACAGAACCACTTTGCAGCGTTTCTGGCTGGTTTCTTTTGTGTGGAACATTACTAAAAACGGCACGCCGGCACCCGCCGCTAAATAATTTACTATGAAACAGGTACTAATGTTTATAATTCTATTGAGTTATTCAGCCTCGATGCATGCCCAGAAATTTATTGGCAGCGGAACCATAGAATTTGAAGTAAAAACAAATTTGCATAAGTCTCTTTCTTCTATGTGGGGAGATGAGGAAGGCGACTGGGCAAAGCAGTTAATTGCATCTCAGCCGCAAATGACAGTCAATTATTATAAGTATAACTTTCATAATAACCGGTCAGAATATAAGTTTGACAGGTCTGGTGATACTAAAAAAGTAACACCCTGGCTCAGCAATGTTAATGAAGACGACATGTGGTATAATGACTACACAAATAAAAAATTTGTAAATCAGAAAGCCATTGATGATAACTATATTATTTCGGGAGATCTAAAAAATATCGAATGGAAATTATCGCCCAATGATGTTACTGTAATCGCGGGCTTTAATTGCCGCAAAGCGCAGACGGTTTTATTTGACAGCGTATATGTATTTGTATACTATACTGATGAAATAACCGTTAATGGAGGTCCTATGAGTTTAAATGGGCTTCCTGGCATGATTCTCGGCGTTACCATTCCACGTATGTATACCAGCTGGATCGCTACCCAGGTAACTTTAGGTGAGCCTGTTATTAAAGAACCTACCCGGGGGAAAAAGAAAACAGAGGCTGATATGTTAGCCATTTTAACTGAAGTGGGTAAGTCGAGGGCAAAAGAATGGAAGAACGCCACCAAGTGGATGAACCCTATGATATGGCGAACATTCCTTTAGCCTTGCTCTTTATATAATAATCTCATATTGTGTACCGTTTGTTGCCTCACCAGGAACTGCTTCTCTTCGGCATATTTTTTCAGTGAAGCCTCATTGTAATGCCTTATGGTGAGCAGGGTTAGCCCCGGGGTTACCTGTACATCAAAATTTTGAGATGCTTCAGCAGCAAACTGGCTGATCTTTTCTTCACGATTGTCAAAGGCATAGGTAATGCTGATGGCTCCATTTTGAGTAAGCGTAGGAGTGATAAAGAGTTTCTCAAACAGTCCGTATAATATCTCGGTATTATGCTCTCCAATAAAAGAAAAATCTTTCGATTTTAATTCAACCATCACCTGGTTTCTTTTAATTACAATAATGGGCGGAAGCTGCTTAACAATATTATTATGGATATGAGTGCCGGGCATATCCTTATTCAAAAAGCATTTTACAAACAGGGGGATGCTTTTGTTCTGCAAGGGTTTAATCGTCTTGGGGTGAATAACCTGTGCACCGTAATAAGCCATTTCAATTACTTCAGTGTAATTTAACTCAGGAATGGGTACCGCGTCAGCAATTTCCTTGGGATCGGCATTCATTACACTTTCAACATCTTTCCAAATGGTCTGGCTTTCTGCATCGAGCATGTTAGCGAACACGGCTGCCGTATAATCACTTCCTTCGCGTCCCAGGGTAGTACTCTCGTTTTCATCAGTGGCCCCTATAAATCCCTGGGTTAACACCAGATAGCCTTCTTCTAAAGCCGGGCGAATCAACTCATTTACCTTCGCCTGCGTGAAGTCCCAGTCAATATTGGCATCTCTGAAATTATCATCTGTCCTGATAATATCTCTTACATCCATCCATTCGTTGCGGATACCGGCCTCATTTAAATATTGACTCACTATTGCAGTGGACATCAGCTCGCCCGAACAAACGATCTGGTCGTAGTAATAGTCGTACTCTCGAACCGGCTGATCATGCAGGAGCCATTCCACTTCGGTGAAAAAGTCTTTTAACTGTGCTTCGCAAGCCAGGTAATGGGTTACTAAAAGATACTTTGCTGTGGTTAGATGTTGCTGTTTTACCTGCTCAAAGAGCTGCAATGCTTCCTCTTTTTTTTGCTGGTAAAAAGCTTCAGCTACTTTTTCAAGCGCATTGGTGGTTTTGCCCATCGCAGAAATTACAACCAGTAGCTGTTGATTTTGGTACT
Source organism: Paraniabella aurantiaca (assembly GCF_050309965.1). Classification (NCBI taxonomy): domain Bacteria; kingdom Pseudomonadati; phylum Bacteroidota; class Chitinophagia; order Chitinophagales; family Chitinophagaceae; genus Paraniabella; species Paraniabella aurantiaca. The sequence continues at coordinate 1,857,275 of NZ_JBLOSY010000002.1, forward strand.
GCCGTAAAATGTCTGCAACATTTTTTACTCTCTCTACACTATTAACTGATGCACCCCCAAACTTAAAAACTTTAACCATTTGTACTTTTTAGAAAGTGCAAATGTCGTGGTTTGTTGGCAATATTTTGAGCGTATAGCCTAAGTGCCTATAGAAAGTAAAGTTTAGTATCTTTTTATATAGTCAACTTTTCAAGGGTCATCTGCCAACTAAATTGTAGTTTTAGCGCATGGCAAATGTGAAGATATCTGTAAGGGACCTGGTAAAAAACTATGGCGATTTCAATGCAGTTAAAGGTATTTCTTTTGATGTATTTGAGAACGAAATATTTGGATTGCTGGGACCTAACGGCGCGGGCAAGTCTACTACACTGGAAATAATAGAAACTCTTCGTAAAAAAACAAGTGGTTCGGTACAGGTAGGAGGATATGACCTGGATAAAAGTCCTAATATTATTAAGGGTTTGATAGGAGTGCAGTTGCAGGCCAGCAGTTATTACCCCGGCCTGAATTTGCTGCAGCTGATCGATTTGTTTGCCGGCTTATATAACCGGAAGGTAGATGGAATGGAATTATTACGCTCCGTAAACCTGGAAGAAAAAGCAAAAGCTAAATTTAAAGAATTAAGCGGGGGGCAAAAGCAGCGGTTTTCTGTGGCTACCACCCTTATTAACCAGCCACAGGTCATATTCCTGGATGAGCCTACTACGGGTTTGGATCCCCAGGCGCGCCGTAATTTATGGGAGTTAGTTAAAACGATTAAGGCACAGGGTACCACCGTAATTATTACTACCCATTATATGGACGAGGCAGAATATTTATGTGACAGGATTGCCATCATCGATGCCGGTAAAATTGTGGCATTGGATACGCCCGATAACCTGATCGATCATTTGGTCGCATCTGGTTTTGAAAGACCAAGGGAAGTTAAAAAAGCCAACCTGGAAGATGTATTTATACAATTAACAGGTAAGACGCTTAGAGATGCCTGAATGACTTATCAGGTGAATCTTCTAGGTGTATAGATTTTATGAATTATTTTTGAAAAAATGTTTTTATGGATTTGAATTTACAACACAAATTACGTTCCGCTATGAATGAAAAGATAGAAAAACAAAAACAGGAAGGCCGCGATTTTCTGGCAACCAACAAAAGTAAAGAAGGGGTGCAGGAGCTGGAAGGCGGTATCCAATATGAAGTAATTAAAGAGGGTACGGGTATACAGCCTGAGTTGTCTGACTCTATAACTGCTCATTACAAAGGGGCATTATTAAGTGGTAAGGAATTCGATAGTTCTTTCAAGCGCAATCAGCCCTTTACTGCACGTCTTACTCAATTGATCCGTGGTTGGCAAATTGCGATTCCGTTAATGAAAGAAGGCAGTCATTGGAGATTATGGATTCCCTCAGACCTGGCTTATGGAGACAGGGGTGCCGGCGGTGATATCCCCGGAGGCGCTACTTTATTGTTTGAAGTAGAGTTATTAAAAGTTAATAAATAATACATTGGAAATAGAAAACCAATACCCGATTGGGCCTGCTTCTTTTGTAGAATTTTCTACTGCGGCAAAAGAAAGTGCATTGGGCGATATACAGTTCTTGCCCAATGCACTGGAAGCTGCCATCTTAAACCTGGATGAAGCACAGTTGCAAACACCTTACCGTAAAGATGGCTGGACTGTTAACCAACTGGTGCACCATGTGGCCGATAGTCATATGAATGCATATATAAGGTTTAAACTGGGTTTAACGGAAGCAACGCCTACTATTAAGCCATACGAGGAACAATTGTGGGCCGGGTTAAATGATGTAGCGTCTATTCCCATCAATGTGTCCATTACATTATTATTTGCCCTGCACCAGCGTTGGTACGCCGCTCTCAAAGACCTGGATGATGCCGCCTGGGAACGAACGGTTTTTCACCCTGCATCACAAAAAGAATTATCCTTATGGTACTTGCTGCAAATGTATTCATGGCATGGCAGGCACCATGTAGCGCAAATAAATGGACTAAGAGATAAGATGAGGTGGGGGTATTGGTAGTTGGTTGAAAGGTTGATAAGTTGACTGGTTGATTGGTTGAAAGGTTGGAAGGGTTGATGGGGGGGCTGCAAACAATGAACCATTAACATGAACAATTGACAAAAAAAATGACAATGGACTTGAAATGGGAAATACTGAAATCGGAGCAGCTGTTTAACGATCTCTGGTTTAAAGTGAGAAAGGATACCTGTAAAACACCGCAAGGGAAAATTGTAGATCCTTACTATGTATATGAATTTCCGACCTGGGTGACCTGCTTTGCTTTGACAGAGGATAATAAAGTGGTGATGGAATTACAATACCGTCATGCCATAGGTGAAACCTGCTGGGAAATTCCGGGCGGCTGTGTAGATGATACAGATGATAACCTGGAATTCGCTATAAAAAGAGAATTGCTTGAAGAAACAGGGTACGAGTTTGAAAGTTTTGAATACCTGGGGAAAACCTGCGCCAATCCATCTACCAATAATAACTGGATGCATATGTTCCTGGCAAGAGGCGGCAAAAAAACAGCTGATCAGGATCTTGATGAAAACGAAGAAATACACGTAGAACTGATGGACCTGGATGTATTCAAAGAAAAGTTCAGGAACAATGAATTTATACAATCGATGCATGTAACCTGTATGTTGTATGCTTTGATGAAATTGGGTGAGTTGAAGGTGTGAATAGAGAGTGGTTAATAGGGAATAGTGAATAGGGAGTAGAGAACATGAGTGGGAAGTGGGGAAGTATTGAATAGTGAAGATCAGCATGCATATTATCCGGCATCCAACATCTAGTATCCCGTATCCGGCATCTAATATCAAGTATCCAGTATCCAGCATCGAATATCCGGCACCATGTACCGCAAGCAACTAAATAAAGACAAAGTGATGAAGGCCCTGATCAAGTCGCAGGGTGTTTATACCATTGAGCAGAAAAAGAATGTTTGCCTGCAACTCTGTGCTTCCATTATGAGCCAGCAGTTGAGTACCAAAGTGGCTACTGTCATTTATAACCGGTTTCTGAATCTTTTTAAATCGAAATCGCCCAAGCCTGCAGCTATATTACAGGTGCCGCATGAAACCCTGAGAAGTATCGGACTGTCCAATGCGAAAGCAGTATATGTAAAAAACGTATGTAACTTTTTTATAGAACACCGGCTGACGGATGCCAGGCTCTATAAAATGAGCAATGAAGAAATCCTGTCCCTGTTGACCCAGATAAAGGGAGTAGGGCAGTGGACGGTTGAAATGTTGCTGATGTTTACGCTGGCAAGACCCGATGTGTTTGCTACAGGCGACCTGGGCCTGCAAAAAGCTATTATCAAACTTTACAATGTGGAATATTCCAACTCCAAAGAGCTTTTCGAAAAAATGAATGTCATTGCCGGTAACTGGTCTCCTTACCGAACCTACGCCTGCCGGTATCTATGGAGGGCTTTAGATGCGACACTGATACCGATGTAAAGCATGGTTAATTGCCAGGTGTAAAGGATAGTGCTATGGCCGCAGTTTTAACGGATTTGGGAAGCTGTACAATAACCTTATTATTTTTGATTGTCCATTTCAATTTTTGTTTTGTCTGCAATAGAGTAATCGTAGTGCCTTTAGCCGGGAGATTGCCGCTCCATTCAACAACAGTAGGAAGGGTAGTTCCATCCGGCACCGGTATCAGCGCATACATTTTTTTACTGGCCTTAGCGCGCGTAAAAAATACGTTGCCATCCTTGTAAATGTCAGTGGCTCTTGTGTTATAGATCGCTTCGCCATTGGCATCCATCCAGCTACCTATTTCAGCAAGACGGTCAATAATGGGTTGTTGCAAAGTGCCGTCAGCGCCAGGCCCTACACCCAGCAGTAAGCTTCCTCCTTTGGCAACGATTTCAATCAGGCTGGCAATTACTTTAGGCGCCGATTTAAAACTTTCGTTGGGTACATAACCCCAGGCGCCGCCTAATGTCATGCAGCTTTCCCATGGATTGTCGATCTTATGATCGGGTATACGCTGTTCCGGTGTCTGGTAGTTCTCGTAAGGCCCGTGCACGGTTCTGTCTACCACTAATAAGCCGGGCTGCTTCTTGCGGGCCATAGCTGCAATTTTAGGTATGTCTACATCCTGGCTCCACTCGGGTATAGGAGCTCCCCAGCTTAGCACTTCTGCATTTACCGTTTCTTTCGGGCGCACCCAGCCGCCATCCAGCCAAAGGATGTCTATGCTGCCATAATCGGTCATTAGTTCGCTGATCTGGTTGTAGGTGTATTGTTTGAATTGGTTCCATCGCCAGGGAAATTTCCGGATGTCATAATTATTGTTACGATTGGCCGTTTCGTATACCGGCCACCAGTAATTTTCGCTATGCCAGTCGGGCTTCGAAAAATAAGCGCCGATCATCATGCCTTCTTTCCTGAAAGCATCAAAAACATATTTGGCTACGTTGGCTTTGGGATGGTTCTTAAAAGGCCCGTTGGTAATCTTGAAATCAGTTTCTTTGGTATCGAACATACAAAAGCCATCGTGATGCTTGGTCGTAAATACCAGGTATTTCATACCAGCTGTTTTTGCAGCCTTAGCCCATTGCTCCGGGTTGAAATTTACAGGATTGAAATCCTTTTGCAAGCCCCAATACCACTTTTTATAGTCGCCATAATAAGAGTTGCTGTCACGGGTGATCCAGTCTTCCGAGCATAAGGACCATGATTCAATAATGCCCGGCACCGCATACAGGCCCCAATGAATGATCATGCCAAATTTCTGATCCTGCCACTGATCCAGCTTTTGTTTCACCTGCGGATCGGTTGGCCATTCGTATTGGCTGGAAGAGGGGTGGATGCCCTGTTGCTGGGCTGTTGAAAGAAGAGCTACTGAAAATAGTATAAGAAAAAATAATGGCTTCATCGTTTAAAATTATAGGTCTATATCTTCATCGCCTTCTTTGTAGGGCGTGTAAATAATCAATAAGGTCATCATTTCATCCGTAGATGTCATGTTCCCTACAGAAGCGACATATTGAGGTGGTGAGTGAGGGTTTTGAGGATTGTTGGATGTATTGTCGTACATGCCGGAAATATGAATAACCGAACCCGCGGGTATTTTCTTGAATTTTTTCATGCGATACAGTTCCTGCCATTTAAAATTCCATTCGGGAATTCGAACAAGGGGAACAGTATCCTTTGCTGGTGTTATAGCATATGCAAGAAATTGTTTTCCTAAATAATGCATATGTGGCCACACATATAAAACAGATTGGTCTTCGGGGGTCATGACCTTTAGCGAAAAGGTAGAAACTTTATTAGGTGGAATTAAAAAGCTAGGGTGAATGTCCTGCTCGCCAATTCCTCCCGATCCTAAACTAATTATTCTTATATCTCTTTCGGCCGCTTTTTTTCTAAAGTATAAATGTACGCCTATATTGGAATTCTCATCTGCCGAAAGGGCTGAGTAATGGACGGTGAAAATGATTACGCCGCGTTTAGGGAGCTGCCAACCAAAGCCATCAGGGTAGTATTCCTTAGAAGCCCCCGGTATCCAACCGGTATAAAAAACGGGGTCTTTTTGATACACTTGATATGGAGACGCTTTTTCCCGATTTGCATCGTTTGATCCGTCAATATAGGTTGGGCCAGCTTCAACGTCTACTTCGTTATCGGGAACAGAGCAGAACATATAGTTGGCGTGGTGGATAATCTTTTTGTTGTTGGAAAAAAACTCAACAGCTTCAATATTTTTTTCTTCCGAAAGATTAAACGGAACTTTAAACGAAATGAAATGTTCTTTGTTATCGCCCTTAACAATAAATGATTTATCAATCTTCAATAATAGATCGGGAGCGCGCTGTGTCGAATTCGAAAATGAACTTATACCAGGCTTAGTTGTTCGTGCTATAGCACTTTCTTCCGCCCCGCTATCAATCCATTGTATTAGCAGAGACTTATCTTTTGGTGAAAGCGATCTGTTATTAGCATAATCCTGGTAATGAGGATCGGCTGTCCAGGGCGGCATATAATTATCTGCAATTGTTTTTCGAACTGTCTGAATTCTCTTCTTTATATCTTTAAATGTTTCTAAAGAAAAGGGCGCGTCGCCTGTTCTGGAGTTATGACAACTAACACATTTTACGTCTACAATTGATTTTACATCTGCATACGTTTGAGCATATGTATAGTGAGCAAATAGTGTAAAAACTGAACACAATACGTTATTATAAAGGAAACTAATTTTCATTTTCTATATAACAGCCAACGGCCTCAACAAATTTAGGATTTATCAGTGAACCTCTTATTGAATTTGAAATGGCATCTTGAAGATAGTTCTTTGTGGGCTGCAGTTTGTTTTTGCCCAGGCTAATAGCCCAGTCATCGATAGCTCCCTGATAAAGGATCTTATTTGCAGAGTCAAGTAAAAATACTTCAGGGGTCTTGCTTGCATTCAATGCTGAAACAAGTTTCATTTGGGGATCGTTGATAAGGTTAAATTGGATGTTGTATTTAGTCTTAAAAGCTCTGTAATATTTATTTTTATAACCTTTGCCTGGAAAAACGCCTATGAAGTATACCTGCTTTTTGTATAGTTTATAAATCTGGTTCAATGAAAACACATATTTCTGACTTAATGGACACTCGGGTGATAGAAAGATGAAAAGTTTCAGATGATTGGTTTCCTTTAAGTGAAGCTTTTTACTGTCAATAGTTTTCCACCGGTCATGAGAGAATTGTATGGTTTGACTATAGTTTGTTAAGCTTGCGCCAATCAAAAAAAATATAAACAAGACTGCTTTCATATTTCTATAAAATTAAACAAGCCTCTTGCTTTTACAAAGAGGCTTGTTTAAGAATGTCAATAAATATTTTATTGTTTATCCCACCATACTCTTCCAGTAATGTCTGATAAAGCGCGAAACTCCGGATCTTGTTCCATTTGGCTAATCGCTGCAGTTTTATTAGCATAGTTGAAGTCGGTAATTTGTGGAGGGGCTATGGACCACCTTCTTGGCATTTGTACTACGTTACCTCCATTGGTAAGTATTTCAGCAGGAATGTAACCTGTAGCGAAAGGATAATCTGTTCTTTTTTTGAAAGCCCAAAGCTCGTTGAAACTCCTGTAAAAATGTACAAGCTGCTGCGCGTAAATTTGCTCGAGCGCTCTGGCAGGGTTGAATATAATTTCGGGTTTGGCCTTGTAAGCAGTAAGCTCGGCAGGAGTAAGTGCTGTATAATTAAAAACTTTTGCATCACTTCCCCATTCGTCATAGTCCCCAGCTGAAGCGTCAATACCTTTATAATACCACTCCATGGCATTTTCAGTGGTTACTCCTTTTGCAGCTAGTTCTGCCCGCATAAAGCAAACCTCAGCATAGGTAATCACCGGGAAATTTACTCTTCCTTGTCCCACGGCTGCATTAAATAATCCAGCCTGTATCTCAGAACTATAAGGCACTGTGGCACCAGGAAAGTTGTTAAAGTAATGCCTGGTACTATTGGACGTAGCCGCATCAAAGCTTGCTGGCCGGCCGGTGTACTCCTGATAAACTTCGGTAGCTGGTATAGAACCATTGTTTTTGGCTGCTGTAAACTGAGCTTCTGTAAGCGCGGTTTTCCTATACATATTCCGGATCCTTGGATCTGCATTCCGGTACATAAAATCAACCACATTTTTCTGACCGGAGATGTTGGCTGCCAAATTATAGTTACCACCATTTGCCCTGTCTGGCCCGCCTTTAAAAACCCAATTTGCAGCCCTGCTGTTTATTGGGCCAATGGGGTCTGCCAATACGGAAAGCACGATCGCTTTTGCAGCTGCCGGTTTTCTTTCCATCATACGCATGGCAATTACCAATCTTAAGGAGTTGGCTGCCATTGCCCAGTTTTTGCCTTCGTCGCCTATCCCGCGGTAATAAAGGTCGTAAGTACCCAACGTACTTTGTCCAGAAGTGGGATTACTGTTAATTACTGCAACAACAGCTTTCAATTGGTTTTCCAATGTATCAAACAAAGCTTCCTGGGTATCATATTTAGGCCTGAGTGCATTGGGGTCATTTGAATACCTTACTCTGAATGCATCAGAGTAAGCAACACTTCCTACAATGTCTGATAAGTAAAATGCGCTATAAGCCTGGGGTACATAGGTAATGGCCCTGATGTTTTTAAACTTTTGACTGGAGTCGGCACTCATTTTATCGATCAGACTACGCATTTCAAAACAGGCACCACCCACACCCATTGTTTCTCTTGTGTAAAGATTTTCCAGGCGATATGGGTTGCTTGAAGCGGAGAAGGGTGTTTGAAATCTTGTAGCTACAACGCCCATTCCACCCACAGGTACCCATCCCGCAGACCAATATTTAATATTACGATTCCAGTCATAATAGGCTTCAAAATCATTTCCCTGTTGTGCTAAAACCGCATTAGGGAATATGGCTCTTACGTCGATGTCCTTATCAGTTAGGATGATATTATCTGGATTAGTATTGACTTTCCTGAAATCTTCCCGGCTACAGGATACGGCCAGAAACAGGATGGTTGAATAGATTAAGAATTTCATATTTTTTGATTGATAGAGTAATCTAAAAATGGATTAAAAAGTCGCATTTAATGAGACGCCATAGCTTCTGAAATAAGGTGTTCCCCCGTTTTCAATAAAGGCACCGCTGCTGGTTGAGCTTAAATTGTCAGGATTTAAATTACCCGGTAAGCTGTTATATAAGAACATCAGATTGCGGCCTATCAGGGAAAGCCTAAGGCTGTTAATGCCAACTTTAGAAGTAATAGGTCTCGGTAAATCATAACTAAGCGATACTTCCCTCAAAGAAACCCATGAAGATTCAAATTTTCCCATACTCCTGATACCGGTACCCCAACCATATGTGTTATTATAGTAGGAGGCTGCGGCCACGGGCTTTACATAACCCTTGTCATAAGCTTCCTGTACGGTCATTCCCGATAAGTTGTGTGCCTGGCCGTCGGCACTTTGTGCAGCCGAAACGGTTGTGCCCTGGGCAAATACTCCATCAAGCAATATACCATCAGTACGCTGCTGTCCATTTTGGGTGTAGGTTAAACCACCTAATTCGCTGTTTCGGCCGAATAATGTATTCGTAAGTGAACCATATTGAGAACCATAATAATAGGTACTAGACCATACATCACCACCAATTTTCGCATCCAGGAATACGCCCAGTGTCAAAGATTTATAGTTGAAATTGTTTCTTATACTTCCCAGGAATTTGGGAAGGGTGGAGCCTACCACAGGGTTCCTGTCTCCCAATACTTTTGGATTATAATTGCCGGCTCTCTCATAGATCATCTCTCCGTTAGAGTTAATACTTACAACGCGCTGTCCATTTAACGGGCTTGCAACGGGCTGATTGTCTTTTGCCAACGGTTTTGTGTTATCTGCTAAAGCCTGAAAGGATGCATGGCCGTAATTTGCCAGGATGGTGCCATAATCGCCACCTACATAGGCAACGGAATAGATTCCATCTCCGCCATCGAGGGTTTGTGCGGGTAGCCCAAACGGAAGTGATAATAATTTGTTCCTGTTTCTTGTATAGTTAAACACCACATCCCAGGAGAAATCATTTTTCTTAATAGGAGAGCCATACAGTGTAAGCTCAACTCCTGCATTACGCAGCTTGCCCCCATTGATTCTGGTCTTAGCTGCGCCCGATTCTGACGGTATGTCAAATAAGATGATTTGCCTTTCAGAGTTTTGTGTATACACCGTGAAGTCTCCACCCAATCTGTTGCTGAACAGCTTGAATTCAAGTCCTCCTTCTAATTTACTATTTCTTACGGGTACAAAGTTTTGATCGATTATTTCATTTCCTGCTAATCCGTACCTAATGATGCTGTTTCCGCCGAAGTCTACATAAGGGCTGTAAGGTGCATAGGAGGGAATTCGAACCTGATAAGGTTCACTGGCACCACCACCTACCTGTGCATAAGATAGTCGGAGTTTACCAAAATTTAGAACTTTCTTAGAAATGTTGAAGGCATCGCTGAATACAAACGCCAGATCTGCTCCGGGATAGAAATAGGAATAGATACCATGACCATCGGTGTACACCAATGTAGAGTTCCAGTCATTTCTTCCATATATATTTAATGTTGTATGGTCTTTAAAACCAACGGTTCCCTGGAAGAAAGCTGAGCTCAATTTAGTCGACCTGGGTGTGCCCTCTTCAGTGCGGGCATTTTGCCTGGAATTACTCAGTCTGTATACATCGGGATAAACGAACCCTCCTTGGGTGTACGAATAGGCGGAGTTTGACTTGGAGTTATTTAATTCACCTCCCAGCTGCATTAAAAGGTCAAAGTCAGAGACCTTTTTTGTAATGTTAAAGCTACCTCTATACCTGTTTGTTGTGGTTGAGCCTGATCGAACTTCGTATTGGCCATCCAAAAAACCGGTACCTTTTCCTCTTTTTTCTGCTGTATAGTAGTGCGCTAAATAGTTTACTGCTGCTGCACCATCAAACCTAAGCCAGTCAGTAAAATCAATCCTTATCGAACCATTTCCCCGAAGGTTGTCCTCTTTTCTGCGGTAATTGTTTTCAAATATTTCCCAAAATGCCTGATTGGCACCTGTCCCATTTCCTCCGGATTCGTCATTTCGGATACCTCCATTAACCGTGTCCACCCTGTTTTTTTCATAATATCCGAGGTCATAGTTTCTCGCTACGCCATAAGAAAGGGCATATAGCAATGAGTTGCCACCCTGTAAAGCCGGATTTTTAGTGTCGGAATTGGCGTAACTGGTATTGATATCTAATAATATTTTATTGGAAAGCCGGTGTGTACCTCTGAAATTGTAACTGTTGCGCGTAAGCTTATTATTAGGTGTTGGGGACTTTGAGTCCATGTAGGAATAAGAAAAACGAAATGTTGTTTTTTCATTTCCCCCCGAAATGCCAAGATTCGTGTTGCGGGTAAGTCCTGTTTGATACAGGCTAAGTACGTCATTAATCCCTGGAACATTGGCCCTGATTTGGCCGGTTACATCTTGGAATATCTGTCCGTTCATTTCAGGACCGAAGGATTGAAAATAGGTGGCAGGATTAATGGCAAGTGTTCCATTTGCCAGTGTATCCCAGTCATTGATGTTGGCACCGCCGCCAAACCGGTTTTGAAAATCTACTGTCTTATAGGCTTTTTCAAACAAAAAAGACTGTGAAAAGGTAACACCAAGTCCTCTTTGTGAAAATCCTTTCTTTGTCTTAATAAGAATTACTCCATTAGAAGCACGGCTTCCGTATAAGGCGGTTACGGCGCCTCCCTTTAATACAGATATGGATTCGATATCGTCTGTGTTAAGGTCTTTTAGAATATTACCAAAGTCTTGCTCGCCGCCCTTGTTGGGTAAAATAACATCCTGATCCATAATGATATCATCAACAACCACCAGGGGTTGGTTGCCATATGGGTCAAGCGATGCACTTCCTCTGATTAAAAACCTGGTACTTGATTGAGGGCCGGAAATGCCAGGATTTACCTGTAAACCAGGGACCATGCCTTGTAATGCTGCTATTGGATTGATGGGGTTGGCCCGGCGGATATCATCTCCGTTTACTTGAGTAACGGAGTAACCCAGGTTTCTCCTGGCCCTATTTTCCCCAAACCCTGTAACAACAACCTCAGCAAGACCGGTTGCGTCATTTTTTATTAATATAACGTTTAGGTTAGTACTGTCGGCGATGACAATCTGTTTGGTTTGGTAGCCTATTGAGCTGAATTCAAGTGCTGTATTATTGGTATTAACAGAAATCGAGAAATTTCCATCCGCTTTTGTTACACCTCCCGTTGTCGTTCCTACCACAATAAACGAAACATTGGCCAGGGGGACACCTTGATCGTCCTTAACAGTACCGGTTACTGTTCTTTGCTGAGACCAGGCTGTTAAAGCCATAGAGCTCAGGAAGAGCGAAACCAGTAGGGTTTGCATTGTTTTCTTCATACCTGTTGTTTTTGATTTGATAAAAGTTTTGTAGACAGCCTAATACGAGCGATCATTCGCTTCACTTATTTTGTTTAGTGTGCCCTTACAGTTTACGGTTTAAATTATCTTTATAAATACTTCTTTACCCTTACCACGATTTTCCGAAGTAATTGTATTTTGAAAGTCCTGTTTACTGATGTATCAATCGTTTCCAACGCTCTCTATGGCACACATCAGTTTCTTTGGTTTAATTGTTAAGTAAATGTAAACCATCTTTTTTATAATATACAATACTTCTTAAATTTTTTTTATAACTTTTGTTAAACGGGTAGGTGAAGTGATAGGAGGCTGATAGCAGGTTTAACTATTTTATATGCTGGTTTTGAAAATAATAATATAAAACAAAAAACCGCCCGAAGGCGGTCTGAAAAATGGTATTTTTTTTTATTATGGTTGAATCCAGATCTTTTTATCAGACACATCTGAACCACCGGTTTCAGCTTTCCAGTTGGCATTGTTGAAGCTCTGCTCTTCATCAGGATACCTGAATTTGTATAGCTTACCGTATTTGCCTGTATAATTACCTGCATCGGTTGTCGCCATTGGTGTTTTACCACCGGTCCTTTTCAACAGTGTCCAGGCATCGAAAGGCTGCCTGTATTGATCAATCCAGGTTTGTGCATATATTTTTAGTAAAGATCCTGCTGCATCCGCTGTGTTGTAAGCTACTTTGGAATTAGTTAATACCTGGTTCAATTCAGCCGTAGTTAAAGCTTCCTGTGCCGGTTTGTTAACTGCCCATGAAGGTGTATTGAATGCGATCTTCTTCCACATGGTTAAAGACGCAGTAACACCGGCATCGTAAGCTGCTTTAGCAGTTGTTTGATTAGCTGTAACGCCAAGCCCGCGATTATAAGCTTCCGCCTTTAAGAAATGAACCTGGGCCGCTGTTAGCATCAATTCAGGAATATACTTTACATCCTTTACAAAATAAAAATTAAATGCCGAGTAGTTGGTATTGCCTTTATTGTTCCAGTCAATATCCCGATTGGCAATATTATAAGGGGTACCTGTTTCAGTAACAGTGGCCTGGTTTTGTGGAATCGCCACCCAACTGTTCGCACCATTTGTTTCGAAAAATATTTTAGCACGGATGTCGAAAATACCACTTCCATCGGTGTTATTATTGTCAGACAGCAGGTTCCACATAGTGCTGCCCATTCTTAAATTACAATCCTGGGTAAACGACCATTGGCGCCATTGAAACTCTAAACCTGGTATTGCCGTAGGCCAAAGACCAATATCCTCCCCATCCGTTAGTAATGGCTTGCCTAAAGCCTCTGCTATTTGTGGTCCTGCCAGTGAGCTGTTTTTATCATACATGGTAATGGCCACATAAAGGCGCAGGCTGTTGGCAAATTTGGTCCATTTGGCTATGTCGCCTTTCAGAAAGGTATCATAGTTACCAGGACTATATTGACCTGCAGCAGTAGATAGATTATCAACCGCCCATTTAAGATCGGTTAAAATGGCCGGGTAGATATCTTCCTGCTTGTCGTAAGGTACATTATACCCTGCGGCACCATTAATAGGAGCATAGCCGGCCTTAGAATAAGGCATGTTACCAAAGTAATTGGTATTCTTGAAAGTCTTGTACGCCATTAACGTTTTAAGCATTGCATATAAATTATTCATACTGGCCGGAGTAGCAGCAGCTTCAATTCTTGATTGAATAAGCCTGTAATTAGCCATGGCCTGGTAATAGGTAGTCCACAAGCCACCCCTGGCATTGTCGAAATTATAGCTATTGCTACCTGCAACTACTCCTTGTTGTGTAATTGGGTAGATCCAGGAGTTCATTACGGAATATTCGCCGGCAGTTACGGGTAGGGAACTTATAATTCCATTGAATAATTCCTCTGTAGAAGCCGTAACCGGGTCTTTCGGCGGAGTATTAATTTTTTCAAAATTCTTAGTACAGGAAAAAAAGGTTGTACTAAATAGTGTCAGATATATTAGTTTCTTCATTTGTGTAAAAATTTAAAATTTCACTTTAACAGATACACCATACTCCCTGGTTCCGGGTAATTGCGCCCATTGAATACCTTGAGCATTCCCAATTCCGTTTAAAGCTTCCGGATTCAGGCGGTTAGGCAGGGTGGTAAACAGGTAAAACAGGTTTCTGCCTATCAGGGAGACATCTAATCCCTGTATAAAACCGGTACCCTGCAACACATTCGCAGGCACTGAATAGGTTAAAGTAAGTTCTCTTAATTTACCCCATGAGTTGTTAAATATAGCATTGCTTCTTGGCATCGCCACATTTGACCACGCTCCATATTGTCCTGCGTACTTATACATGTAATGTACAACGTCTTTATTGGGGGTGCCGTCAGCATAAACACCGTCGAAAAGAACACCATGATTGGCTGTACTGCCATCTGGGTAGGTATAAGGAAGGCCTCCGCCATCGCGTTCCAACAGGGTTTCGGGAGCAGTACCATTGGCCATGGATGCTGCGTAATCGGCAGAATATATCTGTCCGCCAATTCTAAAGTCTGTTAATACCGAAAGGCTTACTCTTTTGTAGCGGAAACTGTTAGAGATACCACCGGTTAGTTTCGGCATTGCGTTACCAATAGGCACTAAATCAGGCGTAGTCACATATCTGGATCCTACTACTTTAGTCGGATCTGTTTTGCTGTAGATAGGCTCTACCACTTTCTGGCCATTTTTGTAAGTGTAGTCGTATCCATAAATGGTTCCATAATCTTCTCCGGCTTTTACGTACATTCTTACACCATTATTACCCCAAAGATCCTGCAATGGGTAAACGTCAATACCATCAGCCAGTGCCAACACTTTGTTTTTATTATGTGCACCATTCACAACGATGTTCCAGTTGAAGTTTTGCGTTCTTACCGGAGTAGCCCTTACAATAAATTCGAAACCTTTATTCGATAATTCTCCCGTGTTGAATGTTACTGATGTTGCTCCGGAAGACCCAGCCAAAGAGCTCGATAAAATTTGATCACGGCTCTTTGTAGCATAGTAAGTAAGCTCAAAGCCTAATCTGTTCTGCAGGAAACCTAACTCCAGGCCTATTTCCTGGCTGGTGTTTCGTTGAGGTTTCAAAGCATCAGCTGGTGGTAAGCTTGCCTTATAACTTCTTACCGGCACACCTCCAAATGTAGATGGAGCTTGTGCATTTAAATAATTAGAAATAACAAAAGGACTATAAGTATAATAAGCAAGGTACGGGTCTGTTCCATTAGCACTTCCGGCATAAGAAAGCTTAAGCTTTCCATAGTTCAGCCAGTTGGAGTTTTTAAGTCCCTGAATAGCGTCAGTAAATACAAAGCTTAAGCTGGTAGATGGATAAAAGTAGGAAGCATTCTGAATAGGTAGGGTAGAGGACCAGTCATTTCTTCCTGTTACCTGTAAGAATAAATAGTTTTTATAAGAAAGATCCACAATGCCATACACAGAATTGATGTTATAGTCGGCCCAGGTTTCAACGGGCAGTGAAAATAAACCGTTGTAAGACGTGTTGCCCAGATAATATTTATTAGGGATAATCCAAGGGTAGTTACTGGATTGCCCATAAGTGGCATCTTTTTCACCGCTGTTCCAGGCGCTGTTACCATACATCCTGCTTTTTAATGAACTGGCTCCCAGCATCAGGCTGCCTGAAAAATTGCCGCCAAACAATTCGTCTTTGTGAAAAACGCCAAACCCTTCCAGATTCACATCCTGATTCTTTACTGTTTCTATTCCATATTGCCCCTGTAAACCAGCAGCATCAACAGGCGTATACCTGCTATCTACACTGGTGTTAGCATTTACTAATGAGGCTCTTCCGGTCAGGTTAAACCAGGGGGTTACTTCCGCAGTTAGTTTTACCGTACTTAGAAACTGATTCCTGGTCATGAACTGGTTTTGCTCCATTAAATGCCAGAAAAGATGATTATTGTAGTTGTTTTGATAAGGGTAGGCCCCGATGGCTGATAAGCCTACGAGATCAGCCTTGCTGCCATCAGCCTTCCTGTAGATATCAAACTCAAGAGGCCTGTATTCCCTTGACATATTATAGGTAGTAAATGTACTCCAGCCAAAGTCCTGTCCCAGGTCAGGAGAGTTGCGCCTGTAATAATTGTTATAGCTGGCTGTGATTTCGGATTTCAGCCTTTTTGAAATATTGATGTTAGATCCCAGGTTAAAGTTATTCTGGCTATAATTCGTATTTTGAATAATGGCAGTATTGTCTAACCTGGTATACGCCATCCTTAAGCTACCCCAGTCTCCGGATTTGTTAATGGATATATTGTGTGTTGAAGTATTGCCAGTACGATAAAATGCTTCGCGATTATCGGGCTGGGCTTCCCACTTTCTTTTCACGCCATCCCACCATATAATTTCCGTTCCGTCTAGTTTAGGTCCCCAGGAAGCTCCCCTTCCAAACCAGCTAAAGTGCTCATAGGCCTGATAACCTCCGGGTATGTCGGCATACATATCCACCCAGGGGTCTGGAAAACGGTTTTGACCATTGGCATCTTTTCTAAAAGTGTTGTTGGCCTTCCACATAGCACTAGCTAATCCCATGCCATATGAATTTTGAACATCGGAGTAGCGGTAGGGGTTAGAAAATAAGGTGCTGAAATTATAATCTATTCCAAGTCCTTTGCGATTTTCACCTTTTTTGGTTGTAATTAGTAATACGCCGTTAGCCCCCCTAGAACCATAAAGGGCTGCAGCTGTTGCCCCTTTCAATACTGTAATTTCCTGGATATCATCTGGGTTCAATGTGTTTAAAAAGGATCCCCACTCTTTGGTATTCTCCAGTTGGTTGCCGGATCCGGGTTCATTGCTGTTCATCCTGGCTTGCCGGCCACCTAAGGCACCATTGTCAATTTGTATTCCATCTACTACAATTAATGCCTGGTTATTTCCCAGAATACTATTGTTGCCACGTATTACCACTCTTTGTGAGCCGCCTTGTATACCATTAGAGGCAGTTACATTCAAACCTGCAGCTTTGCCCATCAGGCCCGAGCCAAGGTCAGGCGGAGCGGCCTTCATAATATCTGTTGTGGAAATTTTTTGTGCCGAATACCCCAGGGATCGGGCTTCTCTTTTGATGCCCAAAGCTGTTACAACCACCTCTTCTTCAGATTTGATGCCGGCTGTGAGTATAAAATTGACCACATCGTTGTTGCCAACAGTAGTTTCTTTATTAATAAAGCCGAGAGAAGAGGCGACAAGAATAGCTGTGTTATTGGCTACCTGAATAGAGTAGGTGCCCGCATCATCGGAGGCTGTGGCTGATAATGTGCCCTTAACCGTTATCGTAGCGCCTGGAATAGGTTTTCCTGTCTCATCAGTAACGGTGCCGGTTACTGTTCGTTGTTGAGCATGTGACAGGAGCGTGCAACAGCCCATCACCAATGCTAACAATAGTTTTTGCATTGTTTTCTTCATGTTTGTAAATGGATTTTAATCTGGATTCTGGTAATTACCCTAATTGATTAATTTGAATGGGTCTTTTTCAAATGGATTTTTAATGTTAGAAATATTTATAGTGCAATCGTTTTTTCTGTTAATAACCTGGGCAGCCTTTCATAGTTGTCCATAATCAAAGCCGTAGCTCCAACCAACTCGGCATTATAACCCAGGGAGGATATTTTAATATCAGTGTGTTCGGCAATCTTGGGAATACAGTGCTCATTAATGGCCTGTTGAATAGGAGCTACCCATACTTTTCCGGCCAGCGAGCCAATGCCACTGATGACGATCAGCTCGGGGTTTAATAAATGGATCAGGATAGAAACCCCCCGGCCAATATTGTATGCTGCTTCAGAAATCAGGTCAATGGAGAATTTGTCTCCCTTTTGTGCCGCCTCAATTATTTTTTTAGCCGATTCCTCAATACGTTCTTTGTTCAGCTCTTTTAAAATAGAAGGTTGGGTGAGCTTTTTAAACTGCTGGATACCTTTTTGAGCCACCACCATCATGGAGGTTTCTGTTTCCAGGCAACCGTGCTTTCCGCAACTACATATCTTATTATTGTCAAATAGCGGGATATGGCTAAACTCTCCGGCAAACCCTTCCTTACCCCTGAACAATTTTCCATCGGCAATAATACCCAGGCCAATACCCCAGCCAATATTGATCACCATTACGTGTTGTTTGTTTTTCGCAGCACCCCACTTCAGTTCAGCTAATCCTACCAGGCTGGAGTCGTTGTCGATTAGCGTAGGAATGTGCAGGGCGTCCTGGATGGTATTAACGATAGAATCTCCATAACTGGGAAGAAACGTGTGGTTAATCCCTTTCGCTACGTCTACAAAGCCGGGCATACCAATACCAATACCGGCAATTTTTGATACAGGTACATCGGAATTACTGATAAAAGTTTTCAGGTGCTCAATCAGCTCGTTCAGGCTATTAGGATTATTGGCTAACACCAGGTCGAATTTCTCTACCTCGCCAACAATACTGTTATCATTGGAAATAAGTGCTACACGTGTTACCAGCTGGTCCATCGCCACCGCTACCACGTAAAAAACGCCTGATTTAATACTGTAAGTTTGCGGACGTCTGCCGCCTGTAGATGCAGCATAGCCTTTTTCAATCACCATTTTCATGCTGATCAGCTCGCTCAGGTACTGTGTGGTAAGAGGAATACTTTTGCCGATCAGGTTACTCAGGTCAGCACAAGACAGCTGCTTGTTAAAAAACAGGTGCTTTAAAATTTCTTTATAGAATTTCTGCTTTTTTGAAATAATATTGGCAATCATATAAAACTATTTTCGTTAGGCAGTATATTCAATTCGATATAAATATAGAAACTTTTTTAATTTAAAAAAAACTTTTTAAAAAATTTACTAAACATTTTATTAACATGAAGGATTTGCACTAAGCGCTGAGATGTAGATATAAGCTGTAGAAGTTAAAGCTTAATCTGACAGTTGTTAAAGTAAATTGACTTACAACTACATAATAATCAATATTTAATAGTATATAATAGACTATAAATATACACCGTACATCAGGCATATAAAATTGTACGTTATACATTATTATATCATGTCTAATCGTCTCAGCAATTGTTCTACGGCAGATTTTTTGTTAGTGGGCTGGAGTTTTGTGATTAAAAAATTGTGATCAGGTTATTTCGATCACAAAATCCTGATCACAATTTTTAAAACTCTTTCTTTTGAGGTTTATTATTTAGAATAAGAAAGGACTGTATTAGTGAATTCTATCTCCACGTATTTCTAAATCTTTCATTATTTCTGCTTCGTGCTTCAGCCATGCGGCCCACCTTGTGCGGACTTTTTCTTTAGGCAGGTAGGTTTCTGCAAGTTCTATAAATAAAGTATAGTGGCCTGCTTCGCTTTCCATAAAGCGGCGGTAAAATTTAGCCATATAAGTATCATTGAGTCCTTCGCTCAGGCGTTTAAACCGCTCGCAACTGCGTGCTTCGATCATTGCCATCATTAAAAGGTGGTCTAAAAAACGGTCTTCGGGAGACCCGCCTTTTTGTTGAAATTCGATCAGTTTATTTACATAGAGGTCTTTTCGCTGCTTGCCAAGTTTCAGGCCTCGTTTATGCAGTTCCTGTAATACCAAACGAAAATGTCCCCATTCTTCAGTTACAATAGGAGCAAGGGCTGTTACCAGTTGCTCTCTGTCGCTGTATCTTTGTATTAAAGTGATGCAGGTAGTGGCGGCTTTTTGCTCACAGTAGGCATGGTCGGTAAGTATGGCTTCCAATGATATTTCGGCCAGATTTACCCAGCGAGGGTCGGTAGGCAGCTGAAGACCTAATATGTTTTTGGTATCCTGGGATAAGTTCATGCGGTAAAAATCGCTATATTATCAGAAATATCAAATTTCACATTAGAAATATCAAATTATTCCTTACCTTTGCCGCCTTAAATTACAGGATACAAAAACAGGATGACCTTTTAAAAAAGACAGTATGCCACTTACAAAAGAAAGAAACGCACAAATTTTTGAACAATTTGGTGGAAGCGCCGCTAACACAGGTTCTATTGAGGGCCAGATTGCGCAGTTAACAGAGCGTATCAGCCAAATCAGTAAGCACTTACAGCAAAATAAAAAAGATTTCTCTACTCACCGCGGTTTAATGCAATTGGTAGGTAAGCGTAAAAGCCTGCTTAGCTATTTGCAAAAACATAACCTTTCTGGTTACCGTGCTTTAATTGAGAAACTAGGTTTAAGAAAATAGTATTTTCCATCTTGCAAAAGTTGGGAAAACGGTTCTATATCCTGGGTTTGATGCACTAATTTCAGACTTATTTATATATTTTGTATTCCCAACATTCGCTGTTGGGAATACGTGTTTTTACCTGCTTGCAATTTTTACCTGCTCAATTATAAATCGAAGTATCGGTTTGAAAACGTTCTTTAATACGTTTTGAACAACAGAATGCTAATTGAGTTTATTGCTGGCTTCACAATCAAATACTTACAAAAATATTTTATGTTACAACAACCATTAAGAACAACCTTCGATTTAGGCGATGGCCGCGAAGTTGCTATAGAAACGGGTCGCCTTGCCCGCCAGGCGGACGGCTCGGTTACGGTAAGCGTAGGTAAAGCAGTATTGCTGGCTACCGTAGTTGCGAATAAAGAACCCAAAGAAGGGCAAAGCTTTTTTCCTTTAACTGTTGATTACCAGGAGAAATTTGCTTCTGCAGGCCGTATCCCGGGATCTTTCTTTAAACGTGAAGGCCGTTTAAGCGATTACGAGGTATTGATCTCCCGTTTAATTGACCGTGCCTTAAGACCTTTATTCCCCGATGATTATTTCTGCGAAGTACAGGTGCTGGTTACATTAATCAGCAGCGATCCTGAAATATTACCGGATGCGTTGGCTTGCTTGGCTGCATCGGCTGCCCTGGCTGTATCTGATGTGCCCATCAAAGAAATTTTGAGCGAAGTACGCGTAGCCCGTATTAACGGTGCTTTTAAAATAAACCCTACCCGAACAGAACTGGAAACTGCCGATATGGACTTTATCGTGGCAGCTACTGAAAAGAACCTGATGATGGTGGAAGGTGAATCTCAGGAGTGTTCTGAGGCGGACCTGGTGGCTGCTTTAGGAGTAGCTCATGAAGCGATCCGCGTGCAGATAAAAGCGCAGCAGGAGTTAAGAGACCTGAAAGGTGTAACTACTAAGAGAGAATACACACTTCCTGCGATTAACGAAGCTGTAAAAGAGCGGGTATATGCATTTGCAAGTGATAAGGTTTATGAGATAGCGAAAAGCAAATCT
Organism: Paraniabella aurantiaca; assembly: GCF_050309965.1. Taxonomy (NCBI): domain Bacteria; kingdom Pseudomonadati; phylum Bacteroidota; class Chitinophagia; order Chitinophagales; family Chitinophagaceae; genus Paraniabella; species Paraniabella aurantiaca. Next base: position 1,878,533 of record NZ_JBLOSY010000002.1, read on the forward strand.
GCAAAGCACGACAGGACAGATCAGTTTAAAGCATTGGAAGAAGAGTTGCTGGCTAAACTGGTTGAAGAATCAACTGAGGAGCTGCCCTTTACTGATGTAGAAAAGAGACTGGCTAAAAAATACTACCACGATGTTCAGTATGATGTGGTAAGAGATATGGTTTTAAATGACCGTATCCGTTTGGATGGAAGGCAGCTGGATGAAATTCGTCCTTTAGATATGGAAGTGGATGTATTGCCTTCTCCCCATGGTTCTGCTTTATTTACAAGAGGTGAAACTCAGTCTATTACAACTGTTACCTTGGGTACTGGTTTAGATGAATTGTTGATTGAAACAGCAGCATCTTCCAAATATTCTAAATTCATCCTGCATTATAATTTCCCGCCATTCTCAACCGGTGAGGTAAAAATGATGCGTGGCCCTGGTCGCAGAGAAGTAGGACACGGCAACCTGGCAATGCGTTCGTTGAAGCAAATGATGCCTGCTGATTCTGAATTTGGATATACGGTTCGCGTAGTGAGCGATATCCTCGAATCAAACGGTTCTTCTTCAATGGCTACAGTTTGTGCGGGTTCGTTAGCATTAATGGATGCGGGCGTACCTTTTCCAAAACATGTGGCAGGTATAGCTATGGGATTGATTACCAAAGGAGAAAAGTTTTCTATATTAAGTGATATTTTAGGTGATGAAGATCACCTGGGAGATATGGACTTTAAAGTAACCGGTACACGCGAAGGTATTTGCGGGGTGCAGATGGACATTAAAGTAGACGGTCTTTCCATGGAAGTAATGACCCAGGCATTAGAGCAGGCGAAAGCCGGCAGGTTGCATATCCTGGAGCATATGTACAAAGCGATACCGGAAGCAAGAGAAGAAGTGAAACCTCATGCACCACGTGTGGTTAAGATGTTCATCGATAAAGAATTTATTGGTGCGGTGATCGGGCCAGGTGGTAAAGTGATACAGGAAATTCAGCGTGAAACCGGCGCAACGATCAATATTGAAGAAGTAAACAATATGGGTGAGATCAGCATCTTTGGTGTGGAGAAGTCATCTGTATCTAAAGCCGAAGACTGGATCAAAGGCATTGTTGCGGTTCCGGTTGTGGGTGATGTTTATGATGCTACGGTAAAATCGGTAGTTGCTTTTGGAGCCTTTGTAGAATTCTTACCAGGCAAACAAGGTTTGGTTCACATTAGTGAAGTAAGCTGGAAACGTTTGGAAACCCTGGAAGGATTGGTAAAAGAAGGAGATTCTATGAAAGTGAAACTGATTGGAACAGATCCTAAATCGGGTAAATTTAAATTGTCGAGAAAAGCATTAATCCCTAAACCGGAAAGAAAACCGGAGCCGGGAGATGACGCTGCGTCTCAGTAATAAAATTAGAAGCCTCCGAAAGGGGGCTTTTTCTTTATAACCTGTATCTTGCCACCTTAAAATTTACTATTCTGCCAGAAATACGAACTATAAATGTCACCCGCTATGTAACCCCTTTACGCGAAGGAGGATCTTTGCCTGCCATAGCAGAGGGCGATGACGGCTTCTTATATGCATTAAAATTCAGGGGCGCCGGCCAGGGGATCAAGGCGCTGGTTTCGGAGTTTATTGGAGGAGAACTGGCCCGGGTGCTGGGACTAAAAGTTCCTGAAATAGTATTTGCGTATCTCGATGAAGCTTTTGGGCGAACAGAGCCGGATGAAGAGATACAGGATCTTTTAAAAGCCAGCCAGGGGCTTAACCTGGCCCTGCATTACCTGAGCAGCGCGATCACTTATGATCCCGCATTAAGCAAGACAGACGCTTTACTGGCATCTAAAATAGTATGGTTGGACGCCTTTTTAACGAACATGGACCGAACAGCGCGGAATACCAATATGCTGATATGGAACCGCGAGCTTTGGCTGATTGATCATGGCGCCAACCTTTATTTTCATCACAACTGGCAAAACTGGGAGGCCCAGATGAAGAGTCCCTTTCCATTGGTTAAGGACCATGTATTACTGAAGGAAGCGGGGTTATTAGCTGAAGCTGACGAAATATGCAGGGAACTATTAAATGAAACGGTTATTGATGAAATACTCGACGCGTTGCCTGTTGAATGGCTGGCATACGAAGAAACAAACGGCATAGCCGAAGCAACCAAAAAAGTGTACCGGGAATTTCTCAACTTCAGGTTACAGCATAGCGGGATATTTTTAAAACAAGCTATTGATGCAAGAGCAGCAATTATATGAGTACGCGGTAATACGGGTGGTGCCGCGTGTGGAGCGGGAGGAGTTTGTGAATGCGGGCATCATACTGTTTTGTAAAAAAACAAAGTATGTAGACTGCCGGATTGCATTGCCGACAGAGAAACTGCAGTGTTTTAGTCCCGGTATTGATTTGGATTTTATCCGGCAAAACCTGCTGGCATTTGAAAAAATAGCTTTGGGAGACCGGCTTAGCTCTTCGCCCATTGCACAACTGGATGCACCTTCGCGCTTCAGATGGCTTACGGCTACCCGTAGTACGGTTATACAATGTTCGAAGGTTCACCCAGGACTTACAGCCGATCTTTCCATTGCCATGGAGAAGTTACTCCACGAAATGGTTTTATGATCAGGTGGGCTTAACGCCGGCGCGTTTAAATAAGATCCGGTAAACGTCTTTGAGTATCGTAATCCACCTGGCTGGGAATAACAACAGTTGCGCGCATAAAACGATCCAGGTATCTGGCTGGTTAATAGAGGCGTATAATAGTAATGCTACAGGAAAAAACAGGTCAGTAAAATCTAATAATAGTATCTGGTAGTTTGAATTATGAAGGATGGGTATAGGTTGTTGCTGTAATATTTTATACCTGAGCAGCATCAAAACCAGGTAGGCAAGCATTGCTGTATAAACAAAAAGATTATGAAGCATCGATAGCATCAGGGCCAGCGCCGCCAGCTCGATCGTTAGAATGATCCATTCAATTTTCTTAAAACCAGCCGGATTTCTCGAGGTCGCAAAAGTTTCAATTCTTGATTGGATGTCGTTGTCCCGGTCAGTAAACTGATGCCAGAGAATGCCCCTTAGTCCGCCACAGGTAGCCCATACCAATACGGCTGCCAGCCACTCATAGTTAATAGCTTGTCCTGAAAGATAAGACAGGCTGCTCACCATCAAAAGGCTGATGAAAATATGTGCACCACTGGCATCTGCCAGTACGCCCCATATTCCCCTGTTTTTAAGACGGAATGGAGGAAAACTATACATGCTAAAGGTGATCCAGGGAAGGGTGTAAAAAATACAGGAAAGTATATCGGGGTAGTAAAAGAAATAAATAAACCCTGCTCCCAAAGAAAGGCAGGCGAGGGGTAAGAGCCAACGCATCACTTTAGGCAGTGATGCCATTTTGTTATTCTTACCTGCTTTATGGTCTACTTCTATATCACTTACATCATTGATGATGCTTACATATATAGCGCCTACCACCACTGAAAGGAGGATCAGCACGATATAGCCATAATAATCAAAAATATTTTTGTCTCCGGATAAAAGCGTTGCATAGCCTACGGCCAATATGGGGGGGAGTTTGTAATCCCACCAATCATGTGACCTTATAAACCTCGAAAAACTCATTGACTTATCGCTTTGCCGGCCTTTCTTGCTTTATCATCTCTTACCCGCTGCATACCTAATCTTATTACCTGCGGGATACTTATCAGTGTTTGTGAAAAATCAAGATAGCAGGATTTCAAAAGCAGCCGGGTTGTTTTAATAATATCAAATTCCCTTACCAGGTTATGCTTAGCCAATTCCACCATGCCATATACATGTTTATTTCTCAAAATCTTGTATTGTGATTTGTTCATCTGCGGCTTGAAGTCGTGCATGATTTTTCCCAGGTCGGCAATGTAGAGATGCTCAAGTATCTCTTTTCTTTTACGGCCGTCATACACATTGGAATAACCCGAATACTTTTTCCATAGTCGCTTAAGGGTAAATGCAGCTGTTCTTTCGCCGGAATATACTGCGGATAAGTATAAGTACCAGTCATCTCCAATTCTTATATCATTGTTCCACCCGTTTTGTATCAGTTCATGCCTGATGACTACCGATGAAGAAGGAGAGGGGCAACCTCTTACATAGATGATTCGCAGATCGTCGCTTTCCAGGTTTACCCATCCGTTATTCATTCTGTCAAAATAAGGCTCTATAACAAAATCGCTCGAAAGAAAGTCCCTTACCTTTCCGTCCTGGTCCTGCTGGTCCCAATTGGTAAACACAAAATCCAGATTATCCGCAACAATTTTAGTAACACATTCCTGCAGGAAATCGGGATACCAGATGTCATCCGAATCCAGTGACGCAATCAAACTCCCTTTGGCTTGTTTTAACCCCGCGTTCCTGGCGCTGGCCTGTCCGCCATTCTGTTTATGAACCGTGGTAACGGTAGTATATTTTTTTAGTACCTCAGCCGTATTGTCTTTTGATCCGTCATCAACAACTATAATTTCAAAATTTGTATAGGTTTGGTTCAATACACTATCTATGGCATTGCTTATAGTACTTGCCCGGTTATAAGTTGGTATGATTACGGTTACGAGAGGTTGGTTTGAGCTCATTTTATTGAATCAGTTTTGAGACGGCATTCGAAAAAAGGGTTTCAGGGTTCTGCGGTATATGTTGTGTTATAAAATCATGTGCCTGTTTACCTATCCTATCCCAATGGCTTCGGTTGTTCCAGGCGTCTTCCATCGTGCTGGCAAAATCTTTCTCTGTGGCACCACCAATGTAGCCGTTAATGCCATGCCGGATGATCTCCGGGTGGCCGCCGGCAGTTGTAACAATCACCGGGCGGCCTATGGCCATAGCTTCAATGGTAACCAGGGGCATGCCTTCACTTCTGGAGGGTAAAACCAGGGCGTGATGTGTTTCCCATAGCGCTGCCACATCAGATTGGTAGTTTAGAAAGTTGATATTTTTTACGTCAAGTAATTGAGCCAGATCTTTTAATGCTGCTTCATCGGGACCACCGCCAATAAAAGTTACCTCAACCGGCCGGGATCTCCAGGGCTCCTGTGAAAGTATTTTGATGAGTATATCCTGTCCCTTGTCTAAAACGAAAAATCGACCTATACAGGCAAATTTGTAAATCGCGTTCGCTTCAGGGAAAGGGATGATGTTCCGGTTGAATTTTACCGGGTTCCATATCAGCGAGGCGTGGGCAAGCCGAAGCCCAAACTGCTCTTCCGTTATACGTTGGTTATGAGCCGACACAAAAAAGCAGGCAATAGCTTTCTTCCATGCTTCAATCATATAGGGGCGTTCGGTGTGATAAGGCCAAAAAAAATCTACAGCTTTATGGCTGATCATCGCATAGCGAATACCCAGCATCAGGCATTGGTAAGCATAACCCATTCCATCAAAGTTAATGGCCTGGTTGATCAGCACCAGGTCGGGTTTATTCTTTTGCAGCAAACCACCCAGCGCTTCAACGTGTTCATTATTATAGTTGATGGGATTAGGATTTCGAACAAAATACCCCCTGATCTTATTAATGAATTTTTTAACCACTCCGGGGGTACGGGGTTTGAAGCTAACCAGGTGAATGCCTTTGTTCAACAGTTCGGCAACCGGGGGGTGAGCGCAGTTGAACTCCTTTTTGTAAACTGTAACCTGATAGCCCTGTTGCAGCAGGAGGGGAACCGATTTTGCCCATAACTCTTCACTTCCTCCCCAGTCGTCTGAGCAGCATGTGATGATGGCTATATGTTTGGCGGCATTACTCATTATTGTACCTGGCGTTCCTCTACCTGTTCATTAAATAAATTGGCATAAGCGCCATTACGCTGCATAAGTTGTTCGTCAGTTCCTTCTTCTATAATTTCTCCCTGCGATAAAACATAGATGTAATCCGCGTGCAGGATAGCTGAACGCCTATGGCTGATAATTATTGCGCCCCGGTTGCCGATCCGCTCCCTGAATGTGTTGAATAGTTCTTTTTCTGAAACAGCGTCCAGTGCACTGGATGCTTCATCAAATATCAGGAAACGCGCATCTGAATAAAAACACCTGGCCAGTGCCAGTTTTTGCCATTGCCCGATGCTGACTTCTTCACCATCTTCAAATACTCTTCCCATAGTGGTTTCGTAGGAGGCGGGAAATGTTTCTATGAAAGCTGCAGCTCCCGATTTATGCGCCGCATCTTTTACGCGGTCTTCATTAAAGGGCTCATGTATATTGCCAAAGAAAATATTGTCGCCTGCTGTAAAGCTATATTTATTGAAATCCTGGAACACAACACCAACTTGTTTCCGGTATGCCTGGGGATCGAAGGATCTGATGTCGGTACCGCCATACAGTATTTGCCCTTCGGAAGGATCATATAGCCTGCATAATAGTTTGATCAGTGTTGATTTGCCGGCGCCGTTTAACCCTACCAAAGCTACAATCTTACTTGATGGTATAGAAAGGTTAATACCTGATAATGTTTCTTTATCTGCATGCGGATATGTAAAACGAACATTGGATAAACGGATACTTACGTCGTTACCTGTTGGGATAGGGGTTTCATTAGCCCGATGTTCGATCGTGTTTTCCAACTCCAGTAATTCGAATGCGCTATTGATATAGATACTGTTCTGGTAAACAGAAGATAGCCCGCCAGCTATATGCTGCAGCAAAGTGAATGCCTGGGGGAAAGCAACCAGGAACAGGGTTATATCCCCGGTACTGGTTTCGCCTGTTACGGCTTTTAATGCGATAAAACCGATACAGAAAAAAACACCTATATAGGATAGTGTAGTACTGAATACTTCGAGCTGGGTCCTTTTCAGGTTCAGAAAAAGTTTTTCTTTCACCAAAGCTAACCTGATGATACTTAGTTTTTGCTGCAGGTAATTACCTAAAGAATAAGTACGGATTTCTTTAGCTGCCGTGTCCGTTGTGATTAGATTGCTGAAATAGTTGGACTTACGTTCTAACGGAGTTTGGGCTATTCTGAGTTCGTTAAGCTTTTTTGAATATTTTAAACGGATCACCAGTGTAGGCAGAATAAACAATGCTATAATGGGAAGCAAAACCCAGTTAATAAGCAATAGTACAGATGCCACTGCTACAAGGGACAGGCAGTTCTTTAGCATTTCAATCAGGGTGGTTATAATCAGCCCTGGTTTGTCTGCACCTGCTTCAATGGCGCGTTTTAATATATCGTAGTAGGACGGGCTTTCATAAAAAGAAAGTTGCAGATTTACTGCTTTTTCGTGCACTTTAGTATTAAGATATTCTCCTACCCGGGTTGAAAGTACTTCTGTTGAATAGGCGCTGAAGGACCTTGATACGAAATATAACACACCCGCCAGTCCGCTAAGTATTACATAGGTTATGATTTCTTTATGAGCTTCCTGAGAATGAAGCTGGGCAGCTGCAACCACGTCAATGAGCAACTTCATCAGGTATAATGAACTGAAGAACAGGAGGTTTTCGAGAATGATCAGGATCAGCGATATGTATAACCATTTTGCCGCAGCAGTTTTTATGAGGCCCCATATTCTTGAAATATTAAGGCTGCTTTTAAGATGAGAGATGCGGTTTCGGATAGAAGACATAATATGATCTCATAGCTTCAGGTAAGCTATCTGGGATTAGAAGATTGACAAATATAAAACCTTCTGGTGAGAATTTAAAGATCCTTTAACATAAGACAGCGTATCAACACTAATTATATGACACAGCTTTTTTATACAAATGAAGCGCTTCTATACAAAGAGCGGTGGTCAGTTCTTCGCATCCCCAGAAATATCCCGTGGAGGTAGAGTAAAAAGCATGGCGTTTCCAATGGAAGCTGGCGTTTTGGCGTTGAAGCAGATCCTGCACCTGTTCGGCAACCTCATCGGCAGGCTCATGCAACTTTAAAAGTGATGAAACAGCTAATGCTAATTCAAGATCGCTGCGGTTGTGTTTTTCATTTGCCTGAACCAGGTTTTTTAATTTATGGGCTATCAGGTTTTTGATTTCAACCAATGGTTGAATATTTAAGAAAACCAACCGCGATACAAAATAATAAAAGACAAACGGGTTTTTATAATAGTGATCAGAATGCTCCTCCGAGTTTTCTTTTATCAGTTTTACCAGGAATTGAATAGCCTGTTCTGTTATTTCGTTATGGCCCAGGTAGGAGATGACGTTTGCATTAATAGCCGAGTCAATATCATTCCGGTTGATACCGCTTCTTTTCCAGAGGATTATATTGCGGAACGGACTTTTTAATTCCCGGGCAACTATTTTCCAAAAGGTCATCGGATAATTGCTGAAACGGCCATGAAAAGTAAACCAGGTATAAAATAATCCATTTGCATTCCGGTTACTTTTTAACAACGCAATATTATCGGGTATGCTAATGTTTCTCTTTTTTAATAAATCTGATATCAGTGAAGTGTCATCAACATCAGGGGCATTCAGCCTGAATAGCCAATGGAATTTTGTGAGGTAGTTCCAGGTACCGCCCCGCATCATTTGATACTGAAAAAAATCAGTAGATTTTTTCAGCATTTTATCTACTGCCGGGTGATGTTGCAGGGGAAGCAGACAATGAGCGATGATGGCGGTCATGTAATTGGTAGTGTCCGGTGCGCACCATTGTTCCATAGTCTCTTCGCCAGAGATATAGGCCAGGAATTCTCCGTTATGCATCTGGCGTTGCTCCAGGTATTGTATGCTTTTATCTATTGCAAGATCAACTTTGGATAATAGCTCATCGTGTTGTGACATTGCCGGGGCATTTAGAAGGTTTAGAAAACTGATACCTTATCAAAGGTTCATTTGTTTCACGAAGTGGTGTTGGGCGGCGCTGTAATTTACCTTTTTATGCTTTTCAAATAAGCCATATACTGAGCTGCCACTACCACTCATCAGGGCAAAAATGGCTCCTGCCTGGTACAGGTCATTTTTAATTTCTTTAATTTCCGGATGTGCCTCGAAAACAGCAACCTCGAAATCATTTGTTATCAGCTGTTTCCATTCTGCTACCGGCCGGGCTATAGCACTCTCAAGACTCGTAGCCGGGGCAGAAGGGGTGATCTGCGAAAATGCCCAGGGTGTTGAGATATGTATGCCGGGATTAACAATTACTATCTGATAACCGCTTAAATCAATTGCGGATGCGGTAAAAACTTCTCCGCGTCCCTTTGCCAGCGACGGTTTGTTTAGAATAAAAAAAGGGCAATCGCTACCCAGCTGTAAAGCATAATGCATGAGCTGCTGCCCGGTTAAGCCCAGCGAGAATTTTTGATTTAATGCCAGTAAAGTGTAGGCGCCATTAGCACTGCCGGCGCCAAGTCCGGCACCGGCAGGAATGTTTTTTAAGAGATAAAAATGTACAGAGGGCAGAGTGGGAAAATCTTTCTTTAGAAGGTTCCATGCCTTGATGATTATGTTGTTTTCGGGCAAACCGGGAATATGCTGGCCCATAACTGAAACGTCTGTTCGTGAATCTTCGATGAGCTCAATAACGTCGTAAAGTGGCAGCGGAAAGAAAACGGTTTCAAGATTGTGGTACCCGTCCGGCCTTTTGCCGGTAATATGTAAACCAATGTTGATTTTACAATTGGAAAATCGGATCAAGGTCTTGGGTATAATAGGTGTGGAATAATGGTTCCTGAAAATGATAAATGAACCGCCTGCTATTGGCTCTTCCGGCTGTTTAGCTCATCTCTGATAGCAATGGCTCTCATATAATCTTCGCTTTCCAGTACCTCGTTTAACAGTTTATTCAATTCTTCAACACTCATGCTTTTAAGATCATCATCTGCACTTTCGGTAACGGTTGCACCAATGGCTTCCACACTCTCTGCAGCGGGTGCCTGGTTTTTTTCATCCATTACAATCCCTGCATTACTCAAAATGTTTTCGTATGTGTAAATAGGACATCCAAAGCGAACGGCCAGGGCAATAGCATCAGAAGTGCGGCTATCAATTTCGATAGTATCGTGATCGGAGGAGCAAACCAGTTTACTGAAGAATATCCCTTCCTGCAGGTCAGAAATAATGATTTCGTGCAGGTCGATGGAGAATGCAGTCATGAAGTTTTTCATCAGGTCATGCGTCAAAGGCCTGCTTGGATTCATTTTTTCCAAAGCAACGGCAATGGCCTGCGCCTCAAAACCTCCGATAACTATCGGCAACCGGCGTAAACCATTTACTTCCCCTAAAACTACCGCATAAGAATGCGTTTGAGTAATACTATGAGAAAGTGCTACAACTTCTAATTCTATTTTTTTCATAAAAACAAGCCACGAAACTAAGGATTTTTACTGTTAAAAAGAAGTTGAGCACAGGGCAGGAGCTCATTTTAATCAAACCCTAATATCTGTAGCTACCAAGTAAGAGGCGTTGACTTAAATGTAGTAATCGTGTTTACAGAGCCGGCGTTTCAAATTAGTTAAAAGAATAAGGATTAAATTTTTACCTTTATAAAAATATCGGTTGCCTTTTAAATGAGCGATAAAAAAATAATAATAGCGATAGATGGGAAGTCGAGCTGTGGTAAAAGCACCATGGCTAAACAATTGGCAAAGGTACTGGGGTATGTATATGTAGACAGTGGTGCCATGTATAGAGCTATTACGCTTTATTTTTTACGCAACAATGTTGACATTAGCGACGAAAGCCAGGTAAAGGAAGCGCTGACTGAAATAGAACTTGATTTTCGGTTGAACGGGCAAAGCGGCCAGGTAGAAATATTTTTGAATGATGAAAATGTAGAATACCTGATCCGTGAAATGATCGTTGCTGAAAAGGTAAGTGAAGTGGCGGCCCTTGGAGCAGTTAGAGATTTTGCAGTAGGCCAGCAGCAGAAAATGGGCAAATTAAAAGGAGTTATTATGGATGGCCGGGATATAGGCACTGTAGTTTTTCCTCATGCTGAATTGAAACTGTTTTTAACTGCAGATAATGCAGTAAGGGTTGAAAGGCGCTTCAGGGAGTTGTATCAGAAAAACCCTAATATTACGATTGAAGAAGTGGCGCATAATATAGAAATGCGCGATTATATTGATGCCAACCGTGAAATAAGCCCTTTACGTAAAGCAGATGATGCCATAGAAATAAACAATACACATCTTACACAGGAGGAACAGCTGCATAAAGCTTTGGAGCTCGCTAACGGTCTCCTCAGGTAGGTGGTAGGTGTAGGCTACAAGTCTGTGGGACTGCTGTTCAAAGATTCGTATATAAACCCTTAAACCTATAAAGTATGAAAACAAGGAGAGCATTCCTGCAAAAAATAGGTATGGCTTCTGCAAGCATCCCTTTTTTAAGTACCGATCTTTTTAGTTTAAATTTTAACCGCGAGCCGGGATATGACGGATCTGTACTGCGGGTTGCCTTAATGGGGCTTGGTGGATACGCGAACCGGGTAGCCGAGTCTATACAAAATTGTAAACGTGTAAAAATAACCGGCCTGGTGAGCGGTACTCCTGAAAAACTTCAAACCTGGAGTAAAAAATACAATGTGCCGGAAAGCAGTTGTTATAACTACCAGAACTTTGATAGTATTAAATCGAATAAGGAGATAGATGTTGTATATGTGATCACACCCAATGCGTTGCATCATGATCATACCATTCGTGCTGCCAGGGCGGGTAAACATGTGATTTGCGAAAAACCCCTGGCGATTAGTGTAAAAGAAGGCAGGGAAATGGTAGATGCCTGTGCTAAAGCGGGCGTAAAATTGCTGGTGGGCTATCGTATGCATTTCGAACCAACGACACTGGAAGTAGTGCGTATGCGCAGTGAAGGGGAATTCGGGAGTATCAAATTCTTCCAGGGACTTTGCGGTTTTAGAATTGGCGATCCTAATCAATGGCGGTTAAACAAAGCTTTGGCCGGAGGTGGCTCTATGATGGACATCGGCATCTATGCTTTAAATGGCAGTCGTTATATGGTTGGGGAGGAACCGGTTTGGGTAACCGCGCAGGAAACAAAAACAGATCCGGTGAAGTTTAAAGCGGGTGTAGATGAGACCCTACAATTTCAACTAGGCTTTAAAAGCGGAGCTACAGCATCCTGTCTTTCAACCTATAATATGAACAACCTGGACAAATTTTTTCTGAACGGCGAGAAAGGTTTTGCAGAAATGCAGCCTTCAACAGGGTATGGTCCTATTAAAGGACGAACGCATAAGGGCACTATCGACGCACCTGTTGTAGTTCATCAAACCGTTCAGATGGATGAAATGGCTGGTATTATACTGGACGGAAAGAAGCCCATTATTCCCGTAGATGGTGAGGAAGGACTCAAAGATCTGAAGATCATAGAGGCTATTTACCAGGCAGCGGCGAGCGGGAAAAAAATAACATTATAATTGTTAGCGTGAAGAGCTGCTACTATAAATAGAGATAGTAGTCTTTAAGCAACCTGGTAAAATCTGCACTGTAATCAGTACCTTCTTTAATTACGATTTTATATACTTCGGACCTGCTTTCGAGAAAAGACCCACGGAGCATGATCCTGAATGCATCGTGATGGGGTGTTTGATGTACAGATACTATTTCGTTAACAAAAAGTTGCCTCTTAGCAATGAACTGTTGTAAATCTGCCAGCCTTTTCTGAGGCAATAAGAGAAAGAAAGCGCCATCAACAGTGAGTTGACGGCCTATCAGGTTGAGTAGTTCCGGCAGCTTTAATCCTTCATCATGATGTGCAATATTTTTACCGGTTGCAGCGCTTTTCAAATCGTTTTCATAAAATGGCGGATTGCTAATAATAGCATGGTACTTTTTGGTGTAATTAAATTGTAATGCGTTAGCCTGGTGAATGGTTATCCTGTTTGCAAAAGGACTATTTGATATATTGTAAATGCTCTGCCCGTAGTCATCCTTTTGTATTTCTACTCCTTCTATTAAAGCCTGCGTTTGCTGTGCAATCATCAAGCTCAACAAGCCGCTGCCGCTGCCGATGTCCAGTATGTTTTTATCAGCATCCAGGTTTCGGATATGACCAGCTACCCACGAACCAAAGAGGCAGGAGTCGGTGGTTACCTTCATGCTGCATTGATCGTGGTTGATGGTAAATTGCTTAAACCTGAAATAGGGATTGGGCAAGGGTTTGGTGATGAGTAATGAGTAATGAGTGCTTTCTACTGAAATCCCCGGGCTGCGGGTTGTGCCGTTAATGAAGCAAAATCTCCTGCAAGTAATTTATAATAGGCAGTAATCGCAATCATCCCCGCATTGTCGGTGCAATACTGAAACTCGGGAATAAATACATTCCAGCCATTCTTTTTACCCATTTCTGTAAATGCCGTGCGAAGTCCGCTGTTGGCAGAAACGCCGCCTGCAATACAAATATCTTTTATACCGAGCTCCCGGGTAGCCTTGCTGAATTTATTGAGTAAAATGGTGATGATCCTTTTTTGAACAGAGGCACAAATATCAACCAGGTTATCGTCTATAAACTGTTTTTTTTCTTCTTCTGAAGCGGCGAATTCCTGCTTATATACCTGGCTTTTGCCGGCATTCATCAGGAAGTACAAAATAGCGGTCTTCAACCCACTAAAGCTAAAATTGTATCCCGGTATTTTAGGTTCGGGAAACTGGAAGCGGTCTGGATTTCCTTCTTTGGCATATTTGTCGATCAAAGGACCGCCGGGGTAGGGCAGCCCTAATAATTTAGCACATTTATCAAATGCTTCGCCGGCTGCATCGTCAATAGTTTCGCCAATAACTTCCATCTCTACCGGGCTTTTGCAAAGTACGATCTGGGTGTGTCCGCCGCTAACGGTAAGGCACAAAAAAGGAAATGAAGGTTTTTTGTCGGGTATCAGGTTGGCTAATACATGAGCCTGCATATGGTTTACAGTGATCAATGGTTTGTTAAGTGATAGCGCCAGTGATTTGGCAAATTCTGCTCCAACCAAAAGTGAGCCTATGAGACCCGGGGCCTGCGTAAATGCAAACGCATCTACTTCTGACAAGGTTTTTCCGGATTTATTCAGAGCCACATCTACCACCGGCACAATGTTCTGTAAATGAGCTCTCGAAGCCAGCTCAGGAATGACACCACCGTATTGTGCATGTACGGCCTGGGTGGCAATATTGTTAGATAATATTTTTCCGTCTTCGCAAATGGCTGCGGAGGTTTCATCACAGCTCGATTCTATAGCTAGTATTATAGGCATGTGCAAAAATAAGGTTTGTGTGGTTTAGTTGACTAGTTGCTAAGCTGATTAGGATAAAGCAAAAAGCCCGTTTCAGACATCTTGCTCACCAATCAATTACTAACTCCTGATAGCTACTACCGGGTCCATCTTTGCCGCCTGCATCGCAGGAATTATTCCGGCAATGATACCTACCAGTATACAGATAAAGAAGGTCCAGGCCATATTGGCAACAGAAACGTAGATCGGGAATTCGAGGGCCCTGGTAAGAATAAAGGCTAGTAACACCACCAATCCGAGGCCTATAATACCGCCTATAATACAAAGAAAAGCGGCTTCGAGTAAAAATTCTGTCAGGATAATATGCCGTTTAGCTCCAATGGCTTTTTTTAGTCCGATTTGAGAGGTCCGTTCTTTAACAGTGACAAACATAATATTAGCTACACCAAATAGTCCCACAATAAGGCTGATGCCTCCTATGATGGCGCCGCCAATGTTCAAACCTACAAAAGCAGCTTCCACTTCCTTACTGATATCGTTCAGATCATTCAGGGCGAAGTCTGATTCTTTGGTAGGACTTAAACGGTGGATGCTTCGCATAACACCTTCCAGCTCCTCTTTCAAAATGGTACTGGTAATATGCTCATAACCCTTGACCATTATTTTGGGATCAGAAAATCTTTCGAGGTAAATAGTTTTGGCAAATGCATAAGGTATAATAATGCTTTTATCATAGTCCCAGCCGCCTGTTAATTGCTTGCCTTGCTTTTTAATGACACCAATTACCTTTACCAGTCGCCCTTTCAGCCTGATATCTTTGTTGATGGCAGCTTCCGGAAGGGTAAAAAGCTTGGTGGCTACCTCATCACCAATAACAGCTACATTGGTTCCGTAATTAAATTCAGCATCGGAAATATACCGGCCCTGGCCGAAAGTGAGCTTTTGAATCTGGTTGTATTCTTCGCTCGCACCATAAATTTTTACGCCACTTAAAACAGAGCCGCCGAATTCAATATTGTCAGAAATATCATAGAAAAATGCTGCGTACTGTGTACTGGGAGAGCGTTCTTTGATCTGTTTGAGCTCATGGAATTTGGGGTAGGGACGATTCACAAATTTCCACCAGGGGTAGTCGGGGCCGCCGCTCCAAACCCATTTGTCGATGAAGATGATATTATCCCCCATCGATTTTATTTCGTTTTGAATATTGCGTTGCAGGCTGTTTACGGTAGCCAACACGCCAATAATACAGAATATGCCGATAGTAACGCCAAACAAACTTAAAAAAGTCCGTAGCTTGTTTTTCAATAGCTCCTGTAAAGCCATCTTAAAACTATTGCCTATTATTTCTAAAGTAGAACGTATAGTTGCAACGATTTAACAGGCAATTTAGTATTTAATATCGGGAAATGGAAGACTGTTTACTCAAACAGCTCGTATTTTGTTTTTGGCCTGATGGCTTCATGCCACTGGAAACCCTCCAGTTTCATCTCCGAAGGCTTCTTTTGCTGTATGGGATAAATAGTTCCCTTAACATTACTTCGGAATGCTACCTTTTTCAGTTGTTTATTTTCAAAATAAGAATCAATAATATCGCAGGTATTCTGGTTAACGCCTGTAAAGGCACTGTCATCATCCTGTAAATAATAAATACACTCGGCAGATCCTTTAGCCCTCACAGAATCCAATCCTCCATCGATGAAATAGGCATCAATCCTGGAGGCCTTTATCTGGTTAAAAACTTCATGACCCATAGAGTTCACCATAAAACCGTTTTTGAATGCCTCCATCCAAAGTGGTTGCTTGTTTTTGGTATGTAGCAGAATAGTATCTCCGGTGATCTGGCTTTCCTTACCCCATACCACTGGTTTTTTGTACAAGCGGAAGGTGGAATCTCTGAAAGAATAAAATAAGCTATCGGATACTGCCTGCATCGAATCTGAGTAGATCCGCACATTATGAAAGGCTTCGAAATAGCGATCGGTACTGTCGTTAGAAGCTTTCAGGTCTTTCTGGAAGGTTTGCGAAATAACCTGCGCATTTTTTTTATCTGTTTTTACGATACTGTCGCCGACAATAATGCTGTCGGCATGGCTCACACTGTCAATAACCGGAGGTAAAACCACCGTTTCAAAAAGATCTGATAGCTTGGCACTAAATAGTGTGTCGGCCGCCACATAAAGGGAGTCATTATCCTGTTTAATGATCATGACCGGTTTTTGCGTAGCTAATATGGCCTCGTTAAGCCTGTTCTGGAAAATAGTATTGGCAATAATGATGGTTCCCCGTACAGAATCTACAGCAATTGCATTGCCTTCTGCACGGGCTATATTGTCGTCGAGATAAACTTTGTCAGCATTTAGAGTAGACTTATTGTCGTCGTTAATAAAAGGCCGCTGGCCAAATTCAGCTTGTTTGGTTCGAAGATTATAATAGCCTTCTTTAGTGTCAATGCTTCTTCGGGCACTATCTCTTATATGGGTCATTGATATAAAGGTGGCAATTTCCGTGGCTGTATTATATTGTAAAGAGTCGGCCGTTATTTTATAGGCAGGATCATTGACGATTACATTCTTTTTAAAAAACACATTTTGTACATCCCTATAGTATTCTCCTTCTTTGCTGGTAATAACTGTTTTTTTATTAACTACTTTCCCGCCTTCTTTATACACCCCTGTGTTGGTAACCATATTATATACCAGGCTGGGCGTAGTAAGCGTAGCCTGCCCGTCGGTCAATCTTACATTGCCGTCCAGATTGGCTACCTGGGGATTGCCGAAATACTTGAGATGGTCTGAATAAATATTAGTGGTATCGCCGTCATTAATATGAACATGACCCCAGGCTTCAAAAGTATTTTGACGGTCGTTTTTAATAGCTTTATCGGCCTTGAAAAGCGTATTTCCCTGCTTAAGTACCACATCACCTTCCAGTATAACAAGGCTATTAGTATCTGATTCCTTTTTTAAGGACAGGGTATTGGAATGTATGATCTTTATTGTATCTTTTAAAACTGTTCTTGCCCTGTTACCTGTATGTTTTGTAATCGAAGTGGTGGTACTATAGGCTACTAAACATCCTAACACCAACAGTGCAACGGGGAAAAAAAGATGGAGCGATTTTGAAGTTTTTTTTATCACCTGGGTACTGAATCTTTTATAGCAGGCGCAGTTAATTCACCTGCTTTATTTTTTTTGCCAAACACTGATATATTTACATAGCGCTTAGGATGCACTCTTAGGTCATCCAGCAGTATTTCGGCGCTTAATAATACATCATTCATTTTATTATACAATTGCCTGTCGTTAGTTAACGCGCCCAGGCTGCCGTTCGGGTTTGTAATATTATTGATGGCAGTGTGCAGATCAGAAATAGTTGCATTTAAGCTGTCCACTGTTTTTTGAAACTGTAATTGCTTTAAGTTGCCGGTAAAGGTATTGGCATTAAGCAGGATACCCTCAATAGCTTCGTTCTGGTTTTTCAGATTACCGGTAATAGCGCTAACATTATCCAATGTAGCTGCCAATGGCTTGTTAACCCCGGCCAGCAATGCATTAAGCGAAGCCGTAGAATAGTTCAGGTTGGCAATTGCGTTCTGAACATCGCGTTGAGTATTGGGGTTTAAGATCTGGTTGAAGTTAGATAATAGCAATGTAACGGAATCTGCTACTGTTTTGATCTTTGTCATCAATGGTTTCGCTTCAGAAGAAAGATTACCCAGCAGACCAGCCTCCTCTTTGGTAGCAATCCGGCCCCCGTCTTCAATTAATGTAGTAGAAGTACCCCGCTCAATAACGATATTAGCGGAACCCAGGAGGCTTCCCTCAATATAGGCAACTGAGTTGGAGGGAATGTGTACATCTTCAGTAATGCTCAATACTACTTTTATAGCGGTTACGTTTTCATCTGCCGGTTCCATAGAATAAACCGTTCCAACTGTAAGGCCGTTTATTTTTATAAAATTTGATTTTTCAAGTCCGCCTACCGATTTAAAAATGGCGTAGATCTTCGGTGTACGGTTAAAAATATCTTTTGCTTTTAAAAATCTGAAACCAATAATTAATAAAGCTATAGATACAAGTGCCAGGACACCCACTTTTACTTCATTTGAAATTTTCATTGTACAAATTTACTTTAGGTTTAAACGCCAGGTAGCGTGCGACATATTTCTGATAGTCAAATTAATAAGTATTACAATATCTGCCTAAGACAAATTATATGCCTGATTTTCTATTGATCAGTTATTGGTTAATCATTTGGCAAAGTAGCTTAAATAAGTTGGTTTAACCATATTTTTCCAAATAAACCTTTACAGCATTAACAATATCTTTAACAATGGTGTTTTGTCCCTCTTCGCTCATCAGGTAGGCCTGGTCGTCGTTATTGCTTATAAACCCCATTTCTACCAGTATACTCGGCATGCCGGTAGCCTGTAGAACCCATATACCTTTATGGTTGCGTTGCTGCACGCCCCGGCTGGTTCTTCCGCTTGCTATAAACTCCTTTTCAACAAGGGTTGCCAATGCATAGCTTTTCCGAAAGTAATGTTGCGCATAAATAAGCATACGTGCTTTCTCTGCAGGGTCATTCAGATCAGGTAATTTTAAACTGTCCGGATCCAGGTCTTCGCCTTCCTCGTTATAATAGTCTTCGTCATCATCCGGTACATTATTTTTTAACGAAGAAAGTTTTTGGTCGTTTTTGTTAACTGCCCAGATATAGGTTTCCGTTCCCTTTGCTTTATTTTCTACCCATACGTCCTGGTAGCTATTAACATAATAGGTTTGTTTTACCCTTTTTTTTCCTTTTTTAACCGTCCTGGTTCTTGCTTCCCTGCCCACTACTTTTTTAGCATACCATCCGCCCGGTTTTCTTCCTGCGGCATTGCAATGCAAAGAAATGAAAAGGTCACCATGATTTTCATTTGCGAATTGTGCGCGGAATCTGTTGGCCGCATTAGCGTTGGTATTGCCTCCCGGCAGTGGGTAACTGGATCTTGTTTCGAGGGTTTTTATAGATGGAAAGGTTTCTCTCAGCGCTTTAGCTAATTTTAATCCCACTGCCAGGGTAACAGTGGCTTCGTTGGTTTCAGTTCCTCTGGCGCCCACATCGGGTCCTCCATGGCCGGCATCAACAACTATCGTTTTTACAGATGAAGCGTTTGGCTGGCCGAATACCGTACCTAAACAGTTGAAAACGCAGCCGGCAATAAATAAGAATCGGATCATTAATTTATAAAGTATCATTTTAAGGCTTCCCTCTTTAACGAAGGAGCCGGTTTTATATTTACGTTAACTATAGAGCCCGCTCAGTAAGTTTTACATACTGGTTTGTAACATATTTTTTGTTAAAAATCAATATATGTGACATTATACGTCATTTTTCATTCGGGCGCATGAAATTAGAATGAAAAATTTACTGTACGTTTGCGAACTTTGAAAACCAATGCGCAAATTTAAAAGAATTTACCATGCCGTACTTATACTTACTGTTATCTTCCTTTTAACGGTCAGTAAACAAATTGGCGCTATAAATTTTTTATTTAAAAGAACTCCCGCTTATGAAGAGACGAGTAAGCAGGCGGTATTCCCTTTTTCCATATCTGATACGGTTCCCCCAACAAAAGATTCCCTTCTCAAGCTGCCGAAAGATACGATCCCCGGGTTAAAAGACACTCTTCAACTTCCCGACAGTACTCTAACAGACAGTTCAGCGAGATCAAGAGTAGATACATTTACCTTAAAAGTTTCCAAGGATAGCCTGGAGGCTCCGGTGCAATATGAAGCACAGGATTCTGCCATAGGGTTAGTACAAGGCAAAACTATTGAATTGTACGGCAAGGCTAAAACGGAGTATCAAACCAGTTCGCTGCAGGCACCCTACATGAAACTCAACCAGGCTACCGGTGTCGTATCAGCAAGGGCGGGCAGAGATAGCACGGGTGCTGTGACCGATTATATTGAAATGAATGATGGTCAAAGCCAGTATAAGTCGGATAGCCTGGATTACAATTTTCAAAATCAGCGTGGTTTAATACGCGGCACCATTTCTCAGCAGGGAGAAATGTTTGTGCACTCCCAGATCGCCAAAAAAGTGAATGAAAATACGGTATATGCCACCGGCAACTTTTTTACCACCTGTAATTTGGATCATCCGCACTTTGGTTTCAGAGCCAACAGAGCAAAAATTGTCAATAAAAAGCTGGCAGTAACTGGTGCTGTCCGCCCCGAATTTGATTCGGTACCGGTACCGGTTTATCTGCCTTTTGGCTTTTACCCCCTTTACCAGGGCAGGCACTCGGGTGCAATGGCGCCAAGTTTTGAAACCAACGACCAGGAAGGGGTAGGCTTAACAGGTTTGGGGTATTACCTCGGTATCAGTGATTATTGGGATGTACAATTTACCGGCGATATTTATTCTTTCGGAACCTGGAGTGCCAATGCGCTTCCTACCTACAGAAAGCTATACAAATACCAGGGGAACCTGAATCTGGGTGTTAGAAGTACGAAAAGAAATACCAGGGACGATCCGGATTATATGAAGACCATGAGCTATACATTCAACTGGTCGCATAGCTCGGATAACCGTTCCAGGCCGGGTGTGAACTTTGGTGCCAGTGTTAACTGGAGTTCTACTAATTATAGCAGGTTGATCCCTAATAATGCACAGCTAAACTTTCAAAACGTAATCGGATCTTCTATCAATTATTCGAAACAATGGCAGGATAAGCCTTTTAACTTATCGCTATCCATGAACCATAGCCAGAATAACCAGAACCGGTCTATGACCATTAACTTCCCGACTGCCAACTTTGCGGTCACTACTATATATCCTTTGCAGAAGAAAGAAAGCGTAGGTAAGAAAAAATGGTATGAGCAGTTAGGTATCGGTTATAATGGTAGTTTCAGAAATGACTTTAATTTTTACGATTCGGTAGCCTATTCAAAAAGTAATGATTTAATTAACAACAGGCGCTTCCTGAAATTCTTGATGGATACGGCCCGTTGGAGCGCTAACCATAATATTCCCATTACCCTTTCACTGCCATCTATTCTGAACGGTGCTTTGGTAATTGCGCCCTCAATTTCTTATTCGCAGGAATGGGTGGACAGAAAGAACAGCTTTTATTGGGGGCCAAAAACGATTTACGGCCGCTCGCTGGATGGTCGCAGGGATAGCGTTTACACAAGGGATACTATTAATGCTATTGCAGAACGAGGCTTTAAAATAAAGCAACAAACCTCATTCGGTATTTCTTTTAATACAGCATTATATGGTAGTTATGAATTTAAAGGTGAAAAGGTAAAAGCGATCCGACATGTGATGCGTCCCACTTTTGGTTTAAATTATACACCTGATTTGAATAAAGATGCCTGGGAAAGGGTACGTATCAGCAGCGGCAATGATAGCGCCTGGGTGAATACGCTGGACGGGCTGTACTCTTCGCCTGTAAGCCAGTTTACCAGCAAACGATCAGGAGGTATCAGTTTTGGATTGGATAATAACCTGGAAATGAAAGTAAGGGCAAAGCCGAAGAAAAAGAAGGAAGCCGCCAGCACTCAGTCTGAAGGAAGCGAAGCTGATAAGGAAAAAGACTCTTTCGTTGATACCAAGCAGGAGGATGCTGAAAACGGCATTAAGAAAATAAAGCTGATAGATGGTTTCGGGTTCAATGGTTCTTATAACTTTTTGGCAGACAGTTTGAAATTGTCGCCGATCAGCATGTATTTCAGGACCAATCTATTTGAGAAAATAAACCTGAATGCCTCGGCTACATTGGTTCCTTATAAGTTAAATGAATCAGGGTATGCCAGTTCAACCTATGCCTGGGCAGGCGATGGTGGATTTAAAGTAGGTACGGTAACCAATGCCAGCATTTCTATGAGCACCAGCTTTCAAAGTAAGCCAAAGGATCCGGAGAAGGCGAAAGCAAGGGAGAAAGCTATTAATCAAAGTTTGAATGATCCCATGCTCCAGGGAGATCAAACCAGGCTGTTGGAATATATGCGCCAAAACCCTGCACAATTCGTGGATTTCAACACGCCGTGGTCTATTAATTTATCTTATTCATTAAACTATTCCCGGCAGAATCGTAATCCGCTTACTTTACAAAGTTCTACCAGTCCTATCACTTCGAGCGTTAATTTCAATGGTAGCTTTAACCTGACTCCGAAATGGAATTTCAGCGTAAACGGATTCTATGATTTTTCAACAGCTAAGATCCAGACATTCTCTATGGCTATTTCACGCGACCTGCATTGCTGGCAAATGGCTATTAATGTAACGCCTATTGGTTTGTACCGCTTCTTCAATTTCACCATTAGTCCGAAAGCGGGTATTCTACAAGACCTTAAGATCAATCGGAGCCGCTCTTTTGTTGGAGGAAGATAATATCGCGATTGTTATTTAGAGGAATTCCTTTGCGCAAAGACAAATTCGGCAAAGCCCAGGATATCCCAGAAGATATTTGCATTTAACTTTTTAGCGCTTAGTACACCAGCAACCAGCCTGAAGGGGGTTAATAAGATAAATAATTTATTTCGGCGGATACCTGATTGTATGATTCGACAGTTATTGCCTTCGAATATTGCTGATATCTCTTTTACAGAATAAAGTCGCACATGAGTAGGGTCGTCTTTAAAATTTAAAGTACCATGCATGCTGGGAAGGCGCATGCTTTTTTCACCCGGGTACTCGATATAGAAATACCCGTTAGGCTTAAGCTTTTTGATAAGTGCGGGCAAAACCTGGTCGCCATTATGGAGATGTTCAATCACATGCGCCATTCTGATAAAGTCAAAATAACTGTCAGGTATAATCTCCAGGTTTAATTGGGTAAGGTCCAGCTCATAGAAGCTATGCATCGCGGCAAAGTCACTTTCTCCGTTATTAAAATCCCTTACTATATCCAGGCCATGATATTCACAATTGGGATACATAGCTTTGGTTTTAGAGGCCGACCGGTTTCCCGCTCCGACATCCAGTAAAGTGAAGGATTTATTACCAAATGTTTTATTGATATAGAGAAACTTGGGCGTTTGTTTTTTTAGAAAACGAAGCATGATAATTGAATGAGCTGTTTTTAAGGAGTATTGTTTCGAATGTGATCGTACATCGTATTAAACACTTTATTTTTTAAATCCAATGCAGTTATATTCTTAGAAGAGACCGGAGGCAAAAAACGAATCTCCAGTCTTTTAGGTAAAAAGAAAAAGGTTTTATGTAAGGGAACAGCTTCTTTTGTGCCTGAAATAATAGCAGGGATGATGTCCGTCTTCGTTTCATAGGCCAGCTTAAAAGCTCCATTGTAAAAGGGTTTTAGCGGTTCCTCAGTACGGTTTCGGGTTCCTTCGGGGTAAATGCACATATGCATTCCTGTTCTCAACACCCATTTCATTTTTTCAAAACTTACCCGGCGGCTTTTTTCGCTTTTCCGGTCAACCAGTACCGATCCCTTCGCATAGTAAAGGCCAAACAAAGGTATTTTGGCAAAACTCATTTTAGCGATGGTTTTGTTGGGGCCAGGTATAAATGGTGATGAAAGAGGGATGTCGAGCAGTGAATTATGATTACAGGTAACTATATAGCTTTTGCCTTTTTCAAAATGTTCTTTACCTGTAACTCTGAAGGAGCACCCGATAAGAAACAGCCATACCCGCATCCAAACCCTGGAAATCCTTATGAGAAAATGGGTGCCGCCTGGCTCGGGTATCAGGTAAGAGATCAGCGAAATGGGTAAAATGATCAAAAATGTAATAATAAAACTCAGCAAGCCCCAGGTGGCCCAAACTCTGCCTGCTATCTCTTTGAAAATGTTCATGCTTACTGTTGAATGTCAGCAAAAATAGTAGATTTCATTTTTTTGCTATTTATCTTTTAAGGCGGTATTGTATATTGTATGTTGAATATTTTTCGCCACCTGCACCTCAGTATATTGTACATCCAACATCTCTCTTACCTACAGTTGCCAATCTACCGGCTCTATACCTTTTCCCATCAGGTATTTATTGGTTTTTGAAAAATGCTGACATCCTAAAAAGCCGGCATGGGCTGATAAAGGAGAGGGATGTGCTGCTTTAAGAATATGATGTTTTGACTCATCGATGAAAGCTGCTTTCTCCTGAGCAAATTTTCCCCAAAGCAAAAACACCACATGTTCCTTTTCTTCAGCAATCTTTTTAATAACGGCATCCGTAAATTGGGCCCAGCCAATCTTTGCATGGCTCATAGGCTCGCCGGCACGAACAGTCAGTGAGGCGTTCAGCAAAAAAACACCTTCTGCCGCCCATTTACTCAAATCACCGTCCTTCGGCCTTTCCATGCCTATATCAGTTTGTAATTCTTTAAAAATATTAACGAGGGAGGGAGGAGGCGGTACACCTGGCTGTACGGAGAAACATAATCCGTGAGCTTGTCCCGGACCATGATAAGGGTCCTGTCCCAGGATGAGTACTTTAACTTTATCAAATGGAGTAGAATTGAAAGCGTTGAAGATCATTTTTCCGGGAGGGTAAATGATTTTCTTTTGCTCTCTTTCTGTTTTAAGATGATTGACAATATTCGAAAAATAGGGCTTATCAAATTCTTCTTTTAATTTTTCTTTCCAGGAAGCTTCTATCTGTACATCCATTGATTCGTAGTTTAAGTCTCAAACCTACATGAAATTTTTCAATCCCAAAACCAGTTAGACCACTAATGGGATGATTTTTGCACACGCATTGAGGATAGGAACTAATGAGCTCATACAATTGCTTTATATAAAAAATGATGTAAATTACTGCAACGATTTTTAAACTATGGAGTATATAGATTATTACAAAGTGTTGGGTGTGGAAAAGAATGCAACGGCGGATGATATCAAAAAAGCCTACCGCAAGCTGGCTCGCAAACATCACCCGGACTTAAATCCGAATGACCCGGAAGCCGTTAAAACCTTCCAGCAGATCAACGAAGCGCATGAAGTGCTGAGTGACCCTGATAAGCGCAAAAAATATGATCAGTATGGAAAAGACTGGAAGCATGCCGATCAGTTTGAACAGGCACGTCAGCAACGTCAGCAACAGGGTAGCTCACAAAGGGCGTACGGCGGCGAAGAATATTTTTCACACAGCAATGAAGGTGATTTTTCTGACTTTTTTTCGCAGATGTTTGGCGGTATGGGAGGGGGCGCTTCGCAGGGAAGCGTAAAATACAAGGGACAGGACTACCGGGCTGAAGTGAAACTGAATTTAAGTGAGGCTTATAAAACCCACCAGCAAACTTTTACTGTGAATGGAAAGAATATTCGCATTACAGTACCTGCTGGGATCGAAAACGGACAGGAAATAAAAATTAAAGGATACGGAGGTGCCGGAGTAAATGGAGGACCTGCCGGTGACCTGTTTATAACTTTCAATATTATTAATGACACTTCGTTTACGAGAAAAGGTAATGACTTATATAAAGAAGTACCTGTTCATTTGTATAAAGCAGTTTTAGGGGGCGAAGAAACCATTGAAACTATGGATGGAAAGGTAAAACTTACTTTGCAACCAGAAACACCTAATAGTACAAAAGTCAGGCTAAAGGGAAAGGGTTTTCCGGTTTATAAAAGCGAAGGACATTTCGGAGATCTTTACATTACCTGGCAGGTGCTGCTGCCTACACATCTTACCGAAAAGGAAAAAGAATTATTTCAACAACTGGCCGATGAAGCCTCTAAAAAATAAGCGATGACCAACGAAAACAGTATTTTAATAGAGGAGTGCTGCAAACATTACCGCATTGAAACCTCTTTTGTAAGAACCTTAAGCGAGCAGGGGTTGATTGAATTGAACTATACCAATGAGTCTTATTTTATTCATAACGATCAGCTTTCGTTGTTAGAAAAATATATGCACCTGCATTACGACCTGGATATAAATATGGAAGGCATTGAAGCTATCAGTCATTTGTTGGAAAAGATAGAACGGCTTCAATTAGAGCTGAGAACATTGAAGAGTTAATATTTTTTCATAGCCTGATAAGGGCAATCGTTTGCGCAAAGCTTTGTGATTAGCGGGTTTAACTGTTTCTTTGAGGGATTGTTTTTCAACTATTCCAACCACAAAGTTTATGAAGTTTTTATCTTGTCTGTTGCTGTCGTTTTTAACCGTTTATGGTGCATTCGCACAGCAGCTCGCCACCGAGTTGCAAACACCGGAGATTGTTTCTGTCAACCGCATGCCTATGCGTGCCACCGCATTTGCGTATGAAAACAAGGAATTGGCGGAAAAGCGGGTGAGAGAGCAGTCTGCTTTTTTCTTATCATTGAACGGCAGTTGGAAGTTTAACTGGGTACAAAACCCTAATGATCGTCCTAAAGATTTTTATAAAACAGATTTTGATGACAGGCAGTGGAAGAACTTTGCCGTTCCTGCTAACTGGGAGTTAAATGGATATGGCTTGCCTATTTATGTAAATCATCCTTACGAGTTTGCCGGGCGCAGGCTTACCGGCGCGAGAATGAATCCTCCTTTTGATATTCCTGCAGATAATAATCCCGTTGGTTCTTACCGTAAAAAGGTTACTATTCCTGCCAATTGGGATGGACGCCAGGTATTTATTCACCTGGGTGCAGTGAAGTCTGCTTTCTTTATTTGGGTGAACGGAAAAAAAGTAGGCTATAGCGAGGATAGTAAACTGGCGGCTGAATTTGATATTACAAAGTATGTAAAAACGGGTGAAAATATTATAGCGTTAGAAGTGTATCGCTGGAGCGATGGTAGTTACCTGGAATGCCAGGACATGTGGCGCATTTCTGGCATTGAGCGTGATGTGTATCTATATGCTACGCCTAAACTGGATATACGCGACTTTAAGGTGCAGAGTGGACTTATTAATAATTATAAGGATGGACAATTGCAGGTGGATATTGAAGTAAACAGCTATAAGACAGACATAAAAACCTTGCATTCCAAACCGGATAGTTTCTATGTTGATCTTCAACTGGTGGATGCGAAAGGAAAGGAGGTATTCAGGAAGAATGATGAAAAAGTACAAACGGTACTGGGTCGCTATAAAACCAATGTTTCTTTGGGTGGGGTTATACCTTCAGTAAATGTATGGTCTGCTGAAATGCCCTACCTGTACACTTTATATTTGTCTCTTAAGGATAAGACCGGTACTGTAACTGAGGTGGTTCCGGTGCGCGTAGGCTTCAGAACTGTTGAGATCAAAGGACGCGATTTCCTGGTAAATGGTAAACGTGTATTTTTTAAGGGAGTGAACCGGCATGAACATAATCCTAAAACCGGTCATACTTTAACTAAGGCTGACATGTTGAAGGATATGGAAATGATGAAGAAGCTGAATGTAAACGCTGTGAGACATTCACACTATCCTCCGGATCCTTACTGGATGGAGCTTTGCGATGAATACGGTTTGTATGTGATAGACGAAGCCAACATTGAATCCCATGGCCGGTACTATGACCTGGAATACACTTTTGCTAATGATAAGCAATGGCGTATGCCCCATCTCGAAAGAATAACACGCATGTACGAGCGCGACAAGAATTATCCCTCGGTTATCACATGGTCTTTAGGTAATGAAGCTGGCAATGGTGTTAATATGTACGAAGCCTATGATTGGCTCAGGAAGAAAGATGGCCGCCCGGTGCAATACGAGCGTGCCGAGCGCGACTATAATACTGATGTGATCTGTCCTCAATATCCTTCACCCGATTGGGTGGCAGGGTGGGGAAGAGCTAAAGAACAGCGACCACTGATCATGAGTGAGTATGCCCATATTATGGGTAATAGCTTGGGCAACTTTAAAGAATACTGGGATGCGATAGAATCAACACCCGGTGTACAGGGCGGCTATGTTTGGGAATGGATCGATCAGGCCTTCGATACGGTTAAAAACGGAAAACGTATTATGGCTTATGGAGGAGATTTTCCTTTAACAGGTCCGGTAAATGAAGATTTCAGCGATAACGATTTTTGTGTAAAAGGAGTGGTAACTGCTTACCGGGAACTAACGCCTATGGCAGTAGAACTTAAAAAAGTACACCAGTTTATCAAAACAAAATATATAGCCAACAATACTATCAATATAGCTAATACTTATTTCTTCCGGGGTATAGACAATATCCGGTTAGTTTGGGAAATATTGGAAGATGGAAAACCGGTGGAAAAAGGAACAGTTAACGATCTGAATATTCAGCCTCGCACCAATCTTGATATTAATTTGCCTATTAAAACCAAGCCTAAAACCGGTAAAGAATATTTCCTGAATGTTTATTATCGTTTAAAGAGTCCCGAGCCTTTGCTGGAGAAAGATTATGAGCTGGCTTACGAACAGATATCTTATGCAGGGGAACCAACTACCATTGGCTCAGTTACTACTTCGGGAACTATCAATGAATCTAAAACAGGTCATTCCATTACTTTAAGTGGTAAAAATTTCAGCCTTGTATTTGATACGGAAAAGGGAATATTGTCTTCTTACCGCAGCGGTAACCTGGAGTTGATTAAAAGCGGTCCGCAGCCAGGTTTTTACAGGGCTGCAACAGATAATGACATAGGCGCCGGCTTAAATCAGTCATTACGCCCATGGAAAGACGCATATGAGAAAAGTGGTATGGCTAACGTAACAACCGAGAAGATCGATGCAGGCAAGTACAAGGTAAGCATCACCAAGTCTATACTGGATGGCAAGGCCAGTACTAATGAAATATTTATTGTATATGGCGATGGCACACTTCATGTTAGCAATAACTTTACAATAGAAGCTTCGGCTCCTAAAACTATTATGCGTATAGGTAACGATTTGCAGGTTAACAGCCAGTTCAATAACATTCAATGGTATGGAAGAGGTCCCTGGGAAAACTACTGGGATCGGAAATATGCCAGCGAAGTAGGACTATACCAGCAAAAACTGGATCAGCAATATTTCTCTTATGCCCGTCCCCAGGAGAGTGGTAATAAAACAGATGTACGCTGGTTTACACTTACAAACGGGAAAGGAAAAGGTATTCGCGTGAGTTTCGCCGACAGCCTGCTTTCGTTTTCGGCCTTGCCCTATAGCATAGATGACCTGGATCCTGCACCAGAGAAACATCAGTATCATTCGGGAGAACTGTTAGCAAGGGATCAGATCTACTTACATATTGATCTGAAACAGCTGGGTGTTCAGGGTATTGACAGCTGGGGATCTATGCCTTTGAAGAAATACTGGATCACACCCGGTAAATACAGCTATAGCTATTGGATAAAGCCTCTATAACTGCAAAATGGAAGATGATGTTATTCGGGCCTGTCTATTTTGCGCAAACGGTTGCGTGCAATGAAACATAGCTGAATGACTACCTTAGTTGTGTCAAAATAATATTGAACAAAGGGCCATATCGAAAAAGCAAATTATTTACAAAAAAATTATTTATGAACAGGTTGAAAATTCTTTTCGTAGCTGTTACTTCTTTTGCATTAACCGTGCAAAGTTTGGAAAGCTCCGGACAGACCTCTAAATCAGGTACTCAAAAAACAAAAACAGACAGATCTATTGTACTTCCCGTGGCAGCCCGGCCTGCAGGACAAAAGGATATGCTGGCATACGCAGCGCCTAAAATACCAGTGGTAAGGGTAGGGTTTATAGGTTTAGGTATGCGTGGCCCCGGAGCTGTGGGACGTTGGACGCAAATACCCAATACCAAAATAATTGCACTGGCTGACCTTAGGCCCGAGCGGGTAGAGGTAGCCCAGAAGATCCTCGACAAAAACAATGTAACAAGGGCTGCTGAGTATTCAGGCTCTGAAGATGCCTGGAAGAAATTATGTGAAAGACCGGATATTGATCTGGTATACATTGCTACCGATTGGAAGCATCACGTTCCGATGGCATTGTATGCGATGCAAAAAGGCAAGCATGTGGCTATCGAAGTGCCTGCTGCAATGAATATGAAAGATATCTGGGATCTGATCAATACCTCTGAAAAGACCCGTAAACATTGCATGATGCTTGAGAATTGCGTATACGACTTTTTTGAGCTGACCACTTTAAACATGGCACAAAAAGGACTGTTTGGTGAAGTGATCCATGGAGAAGGTGCTTACATTCACGATTTGTCTCCGTTTTGGAAGGAGTATTGGAATAACTGGCGCTTAGATTATAATAAAGACCACAGGGGGGATATTTATCCTACGCATGGTATCGGCCCCGTTTGCCAGGCAATGAATATTCATCGTGGTGATAAAATGAACTTCCTGGTTTCGGTAGATACTAAATCATTTAATGGGCGGGAGCATTGGAAAAACGAAAAAGGATCTTATCCTGATCAATTTAAAAACGGAGATCATACGGTTACATTAATTGGTACCGAAAAAGGAAAATCTATCGAAATACAGCATAATGTGATGACGCCCCGGCCTTATTCGCGCATGTACCAGTTGACGGGCACAAAAGGATTTGCCAATAAATATCCTTCAGAGGGTTATGCTTTGGAGGGTGATCAATTGTCTGCCGATGTAGCGCCCAATCATGAAAAATTAAGCGCCCACAGTTATGTTACTAAAGAGGTGAAAGAAGCATTGATGAATAAATACAAACATCCTATTCATCAGGAGCTGGAGGAGACAGCAAAAAAAGTAGGCGGACATGGAGGGATGGATTTTATCATGGACTATCGCCTGGCTTATTGCCTGCAAAATGGCCTTCCTTTGGACATGGATGTATATGACCTGGCTGAATGGTGTTGCTTGGCCGAATTGTCTGCTATTTCTCTTGATAATGGGAGTGCACCGGTATTAATACCAGACTTTACACGCGGTGCATGGAATAAAATACAGGGCTATAAGCATGCTTTTGTTAAGTAAAATGATAGCGGCTCACTTAGCTTAAACTTTCTCTTCGTGCAATCAGTTAGAAATAGAAATGCCTCCGGTGACGGAGGCATTCTCTTATATGTACTACGAACGGAGTGACTGATAAGCAGACTTTATAGCGGGGTTACTTTAGTGTAATATCTCCGAAACTACTGCTGATGGTAACCGAAGCCTTACCCGATCCCTGCGTACCCGAATAGGTTTTATCAAATGTGGGACCGTATTTATTCTCTTTTGTCTTGTTTACAATATCTACCTTACTGTTGTTTTTCAGGTTTCCAAAGCTGGTCTTGATATTGAGTGTTGTATTTAGCCTGGATGACACATTGATAGAGACATCAGAATACGATACTTTCATGTCCAGCTTTTCTAAGTTATCGTTTAATCCTACTTTGGTTCCCTTACAGAAGTCGATCGTGCCGGATACATTTCCTGATAGGTTATCAATTTTCATATCTGAGTAGGAAATTCTGATGCGGCCATCGTTGATAGCGGTGGATATAAGTGATCCAAACTCTACGTTCACATCTTTGGCTTTTTGAAGCTTCCCGGTTGTAATGGGGCCAA
Source organism: Paraniabella aurantiaca (assembly GCF_050309965.1). Taxonomy (NCBI): domain Bacteria; kingdom Pseudomonadati; phylum Bacteroidota; class Chitinophagia; order Chitinophagales; family Chitinophagaceae; genus Paraniabella; species Paraniabella aurantiaca. The sequence continues at coordinate 1,910,066 of NZ_JBLOSY010000002.1, forward strand.
AAGATTGCTTAATGTTTACTTCGCCCTCCCAGTCCGGTATACTGCTGCTGCCAAATTCGTTCTTAATATCTAATGGATTGCTGGCTGGCATATATACCATGTAGTTAATTTCCATTTTTGACTTTTGTCCTTTGGTGTTAGTATTTCCCTGGAACTTTGTAGTAAAAGTAACCGGGTTACCGTCGCTGCTTTCTATCGTTATATTATCAAGAATGCCCTGCGCTACGCGTTCGTTTTCAGAAAAAGCTATGATGGTTACATCTACTTTAACCTCATTGCGATCCCAGGCCTTTACCTCGACCTTTCCAAACTTATTGGCTATTTTCACTCTCTGGTTACTTGATAAAGCATAACTCTTACTATAGGTCTTCCTTTTTTCGTTGGAGTTGTCCGCATGTACAGCGGAGGTTGTCAGTGCCATCAGCAGAAACAACAGGCTACAGATTTTTATAGTCCTTCTCATCGTTCAATTTCTTTTTTTTGTGTACTTGTTTTAAAATCTCGAGTTGTTTATTGAGCAGATCTGCTTGCATTTTTAAGTTGCCAATCATGGCTTCCAATAATTTTTCGCTGTTGACTCCCTTCGATAACTGCGCTTTTAACGCATCATAAGAAGTTTCCAGCATTTCGGCGTCCTTTGAGAATTCTTTATAAAGTTCGGGCTCCGTCTTCTTCAGTTCCTTCATCTGTCCCTGCTTTATTTCAATCAACTTTACGTAATGATATAATTCCTCTTCCTCCATACTTCTTTGAGGGCCTCCGCTCTTTTCTTTTTTAGGATCATTCCCCGCCAGTTGACCTTGAGGACTATCATTTTCTATTATGGGTTGGTCTTCAATAATATCTTTAGGACTCTTATTAACCATAACCGGAGTGCTATCGTTTTCATTTCCGGTTATTTTCGCAATATCTGGTGTTTGACCACCGTTTCGGTTCAGGTTATAAAAAACTACAGCTGTTGTTGCCAGCAAGGCCAAAACCGCAGCTACCTTCATCCAGCTTTTTAAGGCAAATACCCTGCCTTTAGATGGCGCCTCTTTTACTACGCTCAGCTTTCCTTCCACACGTTGCCATAGCTCGTCAGATGGAGTGTATTCATCAAACGCATTTTTATTATTCCTGATAAAGTCTTCCAGTTTTTTACTCATGCTATTGCGTTTACTGTATCGATCACCTTTTTCCTTGCACGGTGGTAAATCGTTCTTACATTATTATGAGATATATTGAGAAGCGCGGCAATTTCTTCCTGTTTCAGGCCGTCTATAACAAATAAGTTAAAGATCACGCGGTAATTTTCGGGGAGCTTTGCAATAGCTCTTTTAATTCTGTCGATATCTGCCGAAAAATCATCTTCGTCCAGTTCAGTATCGTCACCGGCATTAATATTGGTGATCTCGGCGTCTACCCATTGGATCTTCTTTTTACGCAGCAGGCTGATAGATTTATTAATAACGATCCTGCGCAACCAGGCCTCAAACGAACTCTTATAAGTGAATTTGTCCAAACCATTAAATGCATCTATAAAAGCTTCCTGTACTGTATCTTCTGCATCTGCCAGGTTATTCAATACCCGCATACTACTATTTAACATTGCCTTGGCATACCGGTGATACACTTCATAAAAGGCTTGCTTATTGCCCTCGCGGCAAAGTTCCACCTGTTCATCCAATGCTATTTCTACCGTAAGGTTCAAGTTAGTATCTGCGTCTTTTATATAATAATAGCAAAAAAGAGAAGAATGTTACACTTTGGCAAAAAAAAAATAATTTATGGTAAAATATATTTCTTAAGATGTTTATAATCAATGTCTATTGTGGATGACTGGTTGTTGGAACTCTAGACGAGGGCAGTGGTATTTTTCTATCAAATAGAAAAAATAAAGGTTTTTATGGTAAATGAGTGACCGTATGCCAGCTTGTTAGTGTTTAAGCTGTTGATATCACTTTCACTAATCATAACTTGTTCTTTCCTGCGACCAATAATGTTATAGCGGTAAGGTAAAATAAAAGGTAGAACCCTTCCCTGGTTCGCTTTCTACCCAAATGGAGCCATTATGCCGGTTTATAATCTCGGCGCTTAAATAAAGCCCTATTCCAAAGCCTGAAGTGAAATGCATTTGCGTGTTTTCTGCCCGGTAGTACCGGTCAAATACCTTCTGCTGATCCGCTTCGGTTAAACCCATGCCCTGGTCACTTACACTAACCAGAACTTTTCTTCCTTTGAGCTCATAACCAACCTTTATTTCAGTGCCTTTTGGTGAATATTTTACTGCGTTGCTGAGCAGGTTAGTGATCACCGATGTGATTTTATCATGATCAGCATTGACTATAATTGTATCATGGTTTTTCAGGTTGATCTGGTGCGTGGGTGCTGTTAATTCTGTTTCTTTTATGACGTCTGCTACAACTTCACCAAGATCGAAGTCGCTTTTGTCGATAACCAACCTGGCCGACTCCAGCCTGGACAGGTTTAAAAACCCATTAATCATAGAAGCCATTCGCTTTACCTGAACATTGGCTTTATGCATGGCCGTGGCCATGAAAGGATCTTCGCTATTCTTTAGTTTGGCATGAGCTACCTGAATAATGGCAGTTAGTGATGTAAGCGGCGTTTTTAATTCATGACTGGCCATTCCGATAAAATCATTTTTTCGCTGTTCGTCTGCTTTCTGTTCTGTTACATCCATGATTACCCCGGTAAAGGCAGAAAAAGTTCCGGAAGGGTCGGGGGCCAGGTTGCCTACTGCCCGTAGCCATCGCATCCGCCGGTCGTGCAAACCTGTTACCGGATATACTACATCAAAATCTTCACCGTGGCTGATGGCATTTTCCAGCTTGACTGCTACCATCTCCCGGTACTCATCAGAAATCTGTGCTAATGCCTGTTCGAAACTAAGCGTTTCATCAGGCTGATAGCCGAATAGTTCTTTAAGCCGGTCATTGACGATCAACTCTCTTGTAGCCGAATGCAAATACCAGGTTCCAATATTAGCCGCCTCAATCGCCAGCCTCAATGCTACCTGGTTTTCTTCAATCTTTAGTTGTGCTGCTGCCAGGCGGTTATTTAACCTGGCCAACTCTTCGTTGATGGTAATTAATTCTTCATTGGAAGCTGCCTGTTCCTCATTGGTAACGGCCAGCTCTTCGTTTATAGATTGTAGTTCATCCCTGCTTTTGGCAAGGGCTTCTTCCATTTTTTTGCGTTCAGTAACGTCCCGGGTAGTGCCTGCAACGGCTTCTACTTCGCCCGTATCGCTCAAAACCGGTATCAGTATATAATCATATATACGCCGGCCTAATATTGCATGAGGAAATGAAACCTCGCCCCGGACCGGTTGTTTGGTAGCGCGCACCTGGTCAATTTCCCGCTCATGCATTTGAGCATGCCATTCTTCATATCCATTTTCTCTTAATCCCTTGCCGATAGCCGTATCCCAGGTTTTACCCCACATGGTGAGCAAAGCGCTGTTGGCATAGGTAAAACGATAGTCCAGGTCCCATACATACATCAGGTCGGGTGTGCCCGAAGTGATGGCTTCATACACTCTTTTCTGTTGTTCGGCCTTTTCACGGGCATCCCGGAGTTGTTGTTGAATAACCATCATACCGGTTACCTCAATTACGAATACAAGTATACCATCAGGTTGTTCCTGTTCATTATAGCGGGCCTGATAAATAAAATTAAAATAGCGATCTTCTACCGGCCCATCCGGCGTACGCGCCAGAGGTACCAGTAATTCTATCGCTTCAAAAGGCTTACCCGTTCGAAAAACCTCCTGTAAAATGCCAATGATCGGAGTGTTTTTTATTTCAGGCAGCGCCTCTAAAAGGGATTTTCCTAATAATGCTCTCCCCGGAAATAGCTGTTGATAAAGTGGGTTCACCAGCTCATAAACAAAATCTTTACCCCCTAGTATGCAGATACCTGCAGGGGCCTGCATTAAAAATTTCTGTAGCTGGTCTCTTTCTCTTTGTATGGCTAATTTAGCGGCGAGCGCTTTTTCTCTTTGATGAACCTCGCTGGTATTTTCTAATATCCATACGCCTACCTTGCTAACCCTGCCTGTTGATGCAATTACAGGTGCATAAACGAAAGTGACAAAAACTGGTTCAGGCCTGCCCTGTCGGGGCAATATCATCGATACTTCATCAGCATGAAAAGGAGTTCCGGTCTTTACTACATTTTCGAGGATAGCCTGGTAAGGATTCCTGAATTCGGGAAAGGCGTCCCAGTACCAATGCCCGATGATCCGCTCCCTCGGCTTGCCGGCTACTTCCAGGTATTTATCATTGAGTAGTTCTGCCACCAGGGTTTTCGCATCAAGGATACAGATGCCAATAGGGGCAGTCTTTACCAGGGTGAGCAGGTCTTCTTCTTTAATTAAGTGCATAAGGCCCGAAAAGATAATTAAAATTTTATTGACCAGCAGGTCATTCCTGTAAAAGCGTAGCAATACTTATGCTAAAAAACGGCAGTGTTTTTGTCTTCTATTTTGAAAAATAAATATGGGTACAATAAATGAAGCAGTTGTGGAAACGGTAGAAGAGCAGGTATCACCTGTTACAGTTGTTATTAACGAGGCGGTGGGTAAAGGGTTTGATTTGATCTTTCGCCTGAAAGAAGACGGTAGCTTATGGGATCAAAACGGTATTTATTATAATCCCGCGCAAATGAAAATAGCCTATAAGCGCATTTTTGAAGGGAACCCAGAAGATGGCCGCAGCATACGCGCAACCACTATTTATTTATTACGTAATGACGAGGGCGACAAGGGAATTTTGGTAGATGCTGACGGTATTTATGAAGACAGCAGAATGGTTCGTTTTACGAATGAAGTGGAGAAACGATACGATGCTACTCGGGAGCGGAAGCTTCAAACGAAAAACAAATTGATGATAGCTGCTGCAGGATTGCTCCTGATTAGCAGCGTGCTTACATTTAAGTTAATCAGTAGCAGGAAGTAGCCCTGTCAGCTGCAATGATGTAGCCTTTAAGTGACGCCCGTTATTTTGAAAACGAAATAGTTGATTTATCGGCGTGCTAGCTAATAAGCCTGGTTGCTTCATCCCTTTGATAGCTTTATAAGTTAGCCTTAATTTATAAGCCGTCTGCATACCCCGGATTATTGCACTTGAGATTTTTAGGTACGTCCATTTTAATAAACTTCCCGGTAATTGTATTGATCTCCCAAATCTGATACACATTTTTCAATACGGATTTATTATTGTCTTCGTATGCTATCAAATAACTTCTCTCAGCAGTGTCTCCCTGCAATTGCAGTACAACGGTCGAGTAGCATCTTTTGGGGTAATTACTGGTGACTATTAATTCATCTTTGATCTCAAAATGCGCTTTCCCCTGAGCGTCATGCTTCAGCAACTTCTCCAGCACTATTTTATTTTTACCCTTTTGACATTGGTTAACTGTTGACGTATACGCGGCAACAGCATATTTGCCATTTTCGGAATGTCCTGCAACCATTCCGCCAAAACAAGTGTGAAGATGGTAAGGAGCGATTTCGGAGGTGGTTTTGCCTGCCCAGCTGCTATCTAAATAATCTTTATTAGCTAAGGGCACGGTCTCATCTTTTTTGTTTTCCGGGGATAACAGGTATGCCGCACGCTTTTCGGTTGGAGCGATGGAAGATAGTTGTCCGGAGCTTTCTTTTCGGGGTTTATTTTTCTGCTCATTGGTGCAGCTTAAAAAGACCAGTAAAATGGAGATTATTGTTGGTAATGTGCTGATTTTTTTCATTACATATCGAGTTATGTAATCCCGCCTGGGTTAGTTAATAGATGCGAAGATATTTGAAATCGGCTATGTTCAAGGCTGTAAGACTCCCTGGACGAAACTATTAAGCGCTATCTGTGCGGCACGTTAATGCAAGGCTTCCTGCAGATTTCTTTCAAATTTTCGGCGTCTTGAAGCGCTTTTCTTCATAATTTCCAACAGCTAACAGCATCAATTAAAAAGAATAGACCCCTGTGGAAACAGGGGTCGCAACCAAAACTAACTGCTTATGAGAAAATCTTTATTTAAGGTAAATATTGTAAAATTTTATTTCTAATAAAGTAGCAATAACTATGCCATTTACTGGTTTCCTTATGGTAAAAATGATTTCAGCATAATCCCCAGCAGGGCAGCAATCAAAATAATATAGGGTTCCTGTATTTTCTTCAGGTAAACCAGTGTAAGAACGCTGCCAAGTGCTATCAATGCAGTGGGAACGTCTACGATACTCCTGGAGGCAATTACTACTACTGCACCTGCCAGGGCGCCAATAACAGCGGCAGTGATACCCTCTACAAAAAATTTAACGGATTTATTTTTAGCAATTCTGCTGAAATAAGGTGCTGGAATGACCGTAAACAGGTAACAGGGTAAAAAAGTAGCTAAGGCCGCAACAGAGGCTCCCGGAACCCCGGCTACCAGGTATCCGATAAAACCAACTGTAATGACAACCGGGCCTGGTGTGATCATGGCTACCGCCACGGCATCTAGAAACTGTCGTTCGGTGAGCCAGTGATGTTCTTCTACCACACCAGCATGCAAAAAGGGAACAATGGCCAGCCCGCTACCAAAAACAAATGCGCCTGCCTTTGCAAAGAAAATAGCGATCTTAGCCAATATAGAGTCTTCGGCCACAGTCCAACCAACTTGTAAGAGGAATAAACTGTTAATAGTTGAGCGGCCGGCCCGCTTTGGTGGAGCTTTTATGAACATGTATAAGAAGCCGGCGGCTACAAACAACCATATATATTCCTGGCGGGTAATAAAAGTAATCACTGCCGCTGTTATAAAAAACAACCATAATAACCAGTTGTCCCGCGCAGACTGTACGTTCAGCTTTCCGATAGATTTGGTAGTGAGCTTATAAGAGCTTAGCGCAATGATGCCAATTACAGCTGCGCCCACACCGTAAAACACGGCCTGCATCCACGGAAGGCCGCCGTATAACCGGTAGGCCATACCCAGCAATAGCACCATCACAAAGGAGGGTAATACAAATGCCAGTCCGGCTAAAGTAGCACCTAAAAAACGGTAATGTACAAAACCCATATAAATACCCAATTGGGCAGCTAGGGGGCCCGGCGCCAGCTGTGCCAGGGCCAGTCCTTCTTTATAGGCCGCTTCCGGTATCCATTTTCGTTTCTCTACAAGGTCGCGATGCATGTAACCTACTAACGCTACAGGTCCGCCAAACCCGGTTGCACCCAGCTTTAAAAAATAAAGGATAAGCTGACGCAATGTATATGTTGCTTCTTCTTTCATAAAAAAAATCAAAATGAAATACCTATTTGAAACCCGACAGCAAAAGAGCCGGGTTGTTGGTTACCAAAACGTACCGGCATGGGTGTGGCAATATAAAAAGCCGAGCCTTTATTCTTCTTGATCACTTTACTAAGTACGGGTGTGACGCCATAGCGCCCTGAAGTTTCAAAAGCCAGCCGTCCCGCAAATCCAAAGCCTTTACCCAGGTTAACCAATACTCCCGGATGTATGAGCAGGCTGTTCATCTTGCTGCTTCCATTTTCAGCCCTGACGCCCGGCGCCAGTTCAATAGAGAAACCTATTTTTTTCGATTTCCAGATGTTGATGCCAAAGGGGAAAAAAACCTGGTAATAACCATCGAAGTTGGTACTGGTGTGTTCTTTATTGATCACCACAATTGGGTGCATGATACTGGCATAACCGGTAATTTTGGGAAAGGTTTCGACTGCCTGGGAATAAGCGGGTTGCCATATCAGCACAAAAATGCTGAATAAAAATAGGGTCAGGGGTTTATTGAAGTATTGCATGATGCAAACCTAAATATCCTCGACGTCCATAAATAGAAGGCTATTTACCTTTTGGAATGTTGTTTACTTTTTTTAAATTTTTTCGGAATTGAGACGGACTTTCACCCAGCTGCTTCCTGAATATACGGGTGAAATGACTTTGGTCGGAAAACCCTGTAAGATAGGAGATCTCCGTAAGCGAAATGCGGGGATTGGTCATGAGTTCTATGGCTTTCTCAATCCGTTTCATTCTTACATAATCGCCGAAATTCAGGTCATCAAAATATTTGGAAAATTCCCTGGACAAGTACGATGGATTTAGTTCCAGTTCTGACGATAACTTTTTGAAATCAATGCTCATTTGCGCATCCACCTGGTCTTGTATCATTTCTTTTAACTCTATTACCCATTGGGGTTGCCTGGCGGTACTTTTAGATTTAAGAAATTTAAGATACACTTCATGTAACAGGTTTTCAAAAGGACTGTTTTGCAGATGTTTTTGCTGGTATAAATGACTGGCCCAACTGTACAAGGCATCATAAATAAGGTTGCCCATTTCCAATAGCTTGTAATCATCAGCAATATTGTAAGCCAGTCCTGATGAAATGGCTAAAAGACCTGCCGCTTCATTGGCAATATCGTGCCGGTCAGTATCGGCTCCACGAACAATATTGGCTATGATCGTTATTGCGGAATCTTGAATTTGGTGTTTCTTTATAATATAATCGAAAGTACATTGGTCGCCATAATGGGTATATTCCACATCGGGTATGTCAAAAGGAATGGCGTTCTCAGCCTGCGCAATGGTCATTACATCTTTAAAGGGCACATATAAAAATTGCGCGTCGGTATCTACAAATTTTTTGATCAGCCAGGGACAGGCCAACCGGTCAATTTTCGGACGCTCCCTCGTTATCCATTTCATTCAATAAAGATAATCAGGAAGTTGCTGTAAATTGAAGGATGGTTAGAAATACCGGTGTTTTCTTTTTGTGCCCATAGTTATGAATAAGAGGCCGCTTATAGCCAACAAAGCCGCTGCAGCAATATACCGGTTACGATCTCTTGGACTTATCTCCAGCCGCTGTTTTTGCTTTTGAATGTCTGTTACCTGCCGGATGAATTCGGATGAGTTGGCATCATCATATACACCATATGCGTCGATGAGGGTGCCTTTATTACCATCTGTAGTGCTGATCAGGTAAAGAATGGCACTATCAGCAGGGTCGCTTTCCCCTTCAAACCGGTAAAAGTCATCTATACTAACTTCAGCGGGTTCGTAATACTGGTCCTTGCTGTCCCAGAGCATGCCATTGGGATTGACATTGAAGTTGGCGCCATAACCTTTTTTTCCTGCTTTATTAACCAGGTCGGATAAAGTGGCCATCTTTTCTGACGATGTATCCTCCTGCAGGTGGTTTGTTTTTGTAGTCATAATGATAATTTTCAAATCCTTTTAATACATTTTACAGCTCATTTATTAAAATACATGAACACCTGGATGTGGTCGCTGCTCATTGGGAGTTGTTTTAAGCTACTATATTTTTCTATAAATAACCTCACCACGAAAAAGCTATACATGTATGTGACTTATGCTTTACAAACATTGAGTCAAAAATGCTGCCGTTTTAATCTCCCGGCATTAATTAGAACTTAAACTTATCCACCACCCGTTTCGGAGTGCGGCGCATCTACAGGTTTGGATTCGGGCGAACCTTTCTGGCGTAGCCAGATGGATAAAATAACAATAGACGCCACACTTAGAAATTCGCTTTGCCAGTTTTGGAAAGATTCAAACCAAAAACCGCTCTCCCCGATATATTGATTCCAGGGCACAGTGGGTAATCTATCTTGCAGCTGCTCTTCGTTATGGTTTTTTAAACTGCCATAAAAATGGAGGGCAAAGGATGCGAGGAATAAGAATGTAAAAGCAATGCTTAATGAACGACTATACAGCCATAACCAAACGCCCCCTTTTTTTACGGGTGAAGGCGCGTCTGGTGTAACTTTGGGTTCACGGTCCACTTCTTCTTCTTTATCGGGGTCTTTTGATTCAGATGATCCTACCTGGAACAATTTTACGGTGAGCAACACATATAAGGCCATTTGCAAAAACTCGCTTTCCCAGTTTTCAAAAGTTGCCTGTATAAAATGGCCGCTCTGTAAATAGGCCCAGGCGTTCAGTTGTTGTTCATCATTTAAAATCAGTTCATTGTTCTTATCCGACCAGCCGGTTAAAAATTGTCCGGCCAGCGAAAACAGCATCAGCAATAGCAAAGCTATGCTCAAGCCGTTTCTTTTTAAAAAGGGATGTTTTGATGCCATAGTTAGTGTTTCGTATTGGATAAAATGTTGGCCAGCCGATGAATGGCGTTTTCTGCAAACTCCCATTGCGCTGCCGGGCCTTTGCTTTTGGGTACTAATTTTTCGTTGACCAGTAATGCGCCATTCCTCATAATGCTCACATAAGCCATCACCTCGTTGATACCTTCTTCCGGAACAGGGGTGGCAAAGCCGGTGATGCCAATGCCGATCTGTGATCGAAAGAGCGTACAGGCTGACCGGGCCAGCTGTGTACTGAGCTCGCTGCTTACCCCTTTTACTTTTTCCGCATATACCGGGTCTGCTTTTACGTGAATGGCTTTCTGGGCAGAATTGTAAACAGTAATACCGCCCTGGTAAATTTGTTGGGCCTCTTTTGCTGTACTTAACATAAACTGTATGGCACCAGAAGTTACACTTTCTGCTGTCGCGATCGTTTCACCATTTTGAATACAAAATTTTTTGATGAGCTCCAGCTGATTGCTGAGAGTCTTTGAAATAAGTTCATTGTTCATAAAGAAGGGCAGACAATTTTAATACCGAATCGCTTGCCGGTTAAAAAGAAGATGCAGATTTTTTTTTTGGATGAAAGGCATAAATTTTGGTGCAGAGCAGTAATAGCATTATCAGTAAACAAAGCATCCAATGCCATCTTCGGTTATTGCCAGTTATGGTTATGATAAAGAGGAGCAGATACTGCGAATCGTATTTGTATCGGGAATGATATACGTGTATAAAGGGGTGCCACTGTCTATATTCGAATCATTTAAAAGGTTGGGTAGTAAAGGCATTTACTTCAACCAGTTTATAAAGAACCGTTATGCCTTTGAGCGGGTTAATGAATGAATGCAGTGATGCGAGGCTCAGTATCGCGAACTATTACGGAATAGCTGACTGCGGGGGATCTTATGCATACACCAACACGCAATGAGTACCAGTTCTGTAAAGGCATCCAGCAGGTATACCCATTTAATCACACCTTGCAGGTAATACCAAACATCTATTACCATCAAACCTAAAGCTGCAGATGCCGCTATCAAACGGATCAGCCTGTAATCAGTGTTATAACAGGCGCCATAAAGTAAAGCAAGGGACATGCAGAGAATAAGTACACTTACGGTCTTTACAAGCCATATGTCCTGCTTAGGTCCGGTAGCCATCATAAAGCTGTCAATATGTACCAGTGGCCAAGTGGCAGTGAGTGCATAATAGATACCCTGTATCCACAACAGATGTACAATAAAGCGGCTTCTTTTCATTGTTGAGTATTCAGGAAATGATATATGTGCAATTAACGTTCCGGTTAGGAGTGCATCGCAAACTTTGCAGGGCCGGTAAGTGGCAAAGAATTTGGGTAGTACTTCTTTTTAACCTTCTAAACATACTTACATGAAAGCAGCACTGATCAAAGGCCCCCGCAATATATCTTATGACACCGTTGATGATCCGGCGATTCAGGATGATCGCGATATTATTTAAAAAGTAACCGCTACAGCAATCTGTGGATCCGACCTGCATTTATATAGTGGTGGTATCCCCCAGGTGCGTCCCATGGTCATGGGCCATGAGTTTATGGGCATTGTAGAAGAAGTGGGCAAAGGAGTTAACAATTTGAAACAGGGAGACAGGGTAGTAGTGCCATTCCCCGTGGCTTGTGGCCGTTGCTTTTTTTGCCAGCATGATGTGCCTGGAAATTGCGAAAACAGCAACCCGGAACATTACGGTTCCGAAGGTGGATTAGTGACGGAGAAGGGAGGCGGACTATTTGGCTACAGTGATTTGTATGGCGGATATGATGGCGGTCAGGCCCAGTATGTGCGGGTACCTTATGCGGATTATGGTCCCCGTATTGTACCAGGAAATCTCACCGATGAGCAGGTGTTGTTTCTTACGGATATTTTTCCTACGGATTATACGGGTGTTGACTGGGGTGAGTTGCAACCCGGGCAAACGGTTGCAATTTTTGGCGCTGGTCCGGTAGGGATCATGGCCGCTAAAAGTGTTATACTACGCGATGCAGGCAAAGTGATCATTGTGGATACATTACAGTATCGGCTGCACAAAGCAGCCCAGCTTACCGGTTGCCATACTATATTATGGGAAGACGGCGCTAAGGATGTGGTGGCACAGATCAGGGACCTGACAGAAGGCCGTGGAGCAGATCTATGCATTGAAGCAGTGGGCTTTGAGCCTTCGAGGGGTATATTAGAGAAAGCGAAAGCAGTGATTAATTTCGAAGCAGGTTCGGTTAAAGTGCTGGAAGCATGTATGAGTGCGGTGAGAAGAAGTGGCTATGTGTCGGTATTAGGGGTCTACCCAACTACCTATGACAATTTTCCTATAGGCCAGTTTTTTGATAAGGGTATTATCCTGAGAGGCGGTCAGGCGCCTGCTCATAAATATATCGATATGCTGATGGGTTATGTAGCAGAAGGTAAGGTGAAATTGGATGATATTATTACGCACCGTTTGCCACTTTCGGAGATCGCACACGGCTACGAAATCTTTAATAAAAAACAAGACAATTGTGTAAAAGTGGTATTAGATCCCTGGAAGTAAGATTCCTCTTTTGTGGAATTATTTACACGCATAAAACCATTAGTTGTGGAATTGCCGGCTCTACACCGCGCGAAGCAATGCAAATCACTGAGCTAAATTTTTAAAGCAGTCATGGCTTTATTCTTGTTGCGATCTACACATACTTAAACCTTATTGATATATTTTTATTATGGCAAAAGCAGCTACAACCACCAGAAAAGCTACCCGGCCTACTTCGGCGGGATTAGCTGATTTATTAAGGCAACGCCTTCAAACTATTTATTGGGCCGAATCGGAGCTGGTAAAGACTTTACCCCAATTGAAAGAGCAAAGTAATTCGCAGGAGTTACAGGCGGCTATAACCGAGCATATTGCACAAACACAAATGCATGTTACGAGGTTGGAAGAGATATTCTCAGCCTTAAATGAAAAAGCAGGCGCAGTTAAATGCGAAGGGCTACAGGGCATTTTAAAAGAAGGCGCAGCAACCATTAGCCAGGCCGAAGAAGGCCCCGTTCGTGATGCCGCAATTATTGGTGCTTGCCAGCTGGTGGAGCACTATGAAATTGCTTCTTATGGAACCCTGGCGGCTTATGCAAAAGTGCTGAATGAAAAGCAGGCATTAGATCTTCTTCTCAAAACACTAACAGAAGAAAAGAAGTCGGACCAGATTTTATCTGGAATAGCCGATACGCATCTCAATGCGTCGGCTGCCAGCCATGCATAGTATTCATTTTTTCAATAAAAATTTCAAACACCGTATACATGGAAGACAATAATAAAAGCTATAATAATGGTAATAATCCCAAGGCCGAGCAATTAAAAGCCTATACCAGCAATCACCAGGGTGAATATCTGAATACCAACCAGGGGCTAAAAATAAATGATGATCAGAATTCTTTAAAAGCGGGAGACAGGGGCGCTACGTTGCTGGAAGATTTTATCCTGCGCGAAAAAATAACACATTTCGATCATGAACGTATTCCTGAGCGGATTGTTCATGCAAGAGGTTCGGGAGCGCATGGTTATTTTGAACTCTATGAATCAATGGAGCCCTACACAAAAGCTAAATTATTTACTGACACATCAGCAAAAACACCTGTATTTGTGAGGTTCTCTACGGTAGCAGGTTCCAGGGGATCAACGGATATGCCCAGGGATGTACGGGGTTTTGCCGTAAAATTTTATACGCAGGAAGGAAATTATGACCTGGTCGGTAATAATATGCCGGTATTTTTTATACAGGATGCGTTGAAGTTTCCCGACCTGGTGCATGCCGTAAAACCCGAACCTCATAATGAAATTCCGCAGGCAGCGTCAGCGCATGATACTTTCTGGGACTTTATAGGGCAAATGCCAGAAAGTATGCACATGATACAATGGCTCATGAGCGACAGGGCTATTCCGCGCAGCCTCAGGATGATGGAAGGATTTGGCGTACACACCTTCCGTTTTATTAATGCCGAAAATAGAGCCAGCTTTGTCAAGTTTCACTGGAAGCCCTTGCTGGGTGTACATTCGGTAGCGTGGGATGAAGCACAGCGTATATCCGGAAAGAACAGCGATTTTCACAAGCAGGATCTTTGGGATGCTATTGACCAGGGCCAGTATCCCGAGTGGGAACTGGGCGTGCAGATTGTGCCTGAAGAGGATGAACATAATTTCCCCTTTGACCTGCTGGATCCCACTAAGATCATTCCCGAAGAAATGGTTCCTGTAAAGAGAATCGGTAAAATGACATTAAACCGGAACCCTGATAATTTCTTTGCCGAAACGGAGCAGATCGCTTTTCATCCGGGCCATATCATACCGGGTATCGATTTTACCAATGATCCTTTATTACAGGGTAGATTGTTCTCCTATACCGATACACAGCTATCGCGTTTGGGCGGTCCTAATTTCCACGAAATACCCATTAACCGTTCCATTCCTGAAGTGCATAATCACCAGCGTGATGGTATGCACCGCATGCAGATCAATAAAGGTAAAGTGGCCTATAATCCCAACACACTGGCTGGTGGCTGCCCCTTCCAGGCCAAGATGGCTGAAGGTGGCTTTCATTCTTATGAGGAGCGGATCGACGCGAAAAAAGTAAGAGCGCGTAGCCAGAGCTTCTTTGATCATTTTAGTCAGGCTACATTGTTTTACAACAGTCAGTCCAAAGCAGAGAAGCGCCATATACAAAATTCTTTTTCTTTCGAACTGGGAAAAGTAATGGTAGAAGGTATCAGGCAAAGAATTGTAGATATGTTGCTGGAAGTAGATGCGGACCTGGCCAATATAGTAGCCGCTAACCTGGGACTGGTTCCTAAGAAATTGTCGCAACCTATTACCGGGAGTATCCCTGCAGATGGTGATCCGGAATCGCATCATTCTTTTAAAGGAGAGCTGCCTGTAGCTGTATCTGAAGCATTAAGTATGCAAAATACCATTAAAGATATCAAGACGCGCAGGATTGCTTTACTGGCGGCTGATGGCGTAAACGCTGAGGCTCTGTTACAACTTAAAACCACCCTGGTTGAGGCCGGAGCTAGCTGTAAAGTAGTCGCACCCAAGCAAGGGTTTATCAGCAGTAATAATGGCGAACTGGTAAAAGTTGACGAAAGTTTCCTGATCACTTCCTCTGTTTTGTATGATGCGGTTTTTGTAGCTGATCATTCCAATACAGCCCTGTTGGCAAGTTGTAAAGATGCGGTGCATTTTGTAGCCGAAGCTTTCAAACATTGTAAAGCTATCGGGGCTCCTGAAACCAGCAATGCACTGTTACAAATTGCGTTACCCCAGGAGGCAATTAATAGTGCAGGCATTATAACCGATGGCAATACGCAGGAATTTATACACGCTGTAGCACAACATCGCTTTTGGGAGCGGGAAGAAACACCTGTGGTGGCTGCATGACCATTGTTATCATTCTAATAAAGCAATATTTTGTATATCGAAGTTAAAACTTAAGGAAGAAGTAAACCCGCCACAGGAGCAGTCGAGGCCCGGGTTAGAAGGTCAGATGAAACCTGTACCGGAAACCGACCCTTTGGGTAAAGGCTCCGGTAAGCTGCAATCCAAAAGGTTACTGATCACCGGCGGTGATAGTGGTATAGGGAAAGCAGTAGCCAATTTGTGGAGCAGGGCGCCGATTTTATATCCGGCTTTATAAAGGATAAGCTTTCTGTCGAGAAGATCCAATCTTTGGTGGAGCTAAATAAAGACCAGGCCAAAGTAGTGAATTATGATGGCGAGGCTTATGCTATGTACAAGGATAATGGTGGGCAGTTGCAAGCTGTGAGTTGTGCCTGTACGTATGTTCATTGCAACGTGGTTTGGAACAATGCGGAAAAAACTTGGGATTGTCCCTGCCAGGGATCCAGGTTTAATATTAATGGCAAAGTACTGAATGCGCCGGCTGTAAAAGACCTGGAACGGGTACATTTGGCTGAAGAACCAGCCTCGACCAGCTAAAAAACATACCTGTCGTATAAAATTCAGAGTGCAGCAACAGGGAAGGATGTATACATACTTCAATAATTTACGGTCATAAAAAAGGAGCAAACTGCGCTCCTTTTTTATGCACATAAGTATAAAGCCATTAACTTAGGCATTTAACCGGTTTTTTAGAGCGTATAGGGAATTTTTAGCCGGGAGTAAATTATTAGCTGAAACCGTTAAACCGATCAATAACATATGAAAATAAAAAAAGATGCAGGGCCGGCACAGGAAAAAGTGCTGGGCGAAAAGGAAAGGATCATTGTGGTTGGCGGCTCTGCGGGTGGTGTAAATGCATTAAGGGCGTTCGTTAAAGGCCTGCCTGCAGATTTTATGTCACCCGTTTTTATAGCCTGGCACATGTCGCCCGATGCCAGCGGTATCCTGCCTGAATTATTAGGTACTCTTACTTCTCTGAAAGTGGCGCATGCGCTCGACTATGAGCCGATAGCGCCGGGACGCATTTACGTAGCGCCACCCGACCATCACCTGTTGATAGAGCAGGGGCATGTGCGGGTAACACGTGGTCCTAAAGAAAACCGTTTCAGGCCTGCGATAGATCCGCTGTTCCGCTCCGCGGCCTATGCCTACAGGAACCGTGTCATAGGCGTTATTGTATCCGGGGCGCTAGATGATGGGGTTGCAGGTCTCTGGACTATCAAGAATAATGGTGGCATCTCTATTGTTCAGGATCCGGCTGACGCCGATATCCCATCCATGCCACAGAATGCATTACGGGACACCCCGGTCGATCATTGTGTGCCTGCTGCCGATTTCCCGGCCTTACTATTAAAGATTACCCAACAACGAATGCCGGCGAGAAGGTCGAAGCCGGAGCCGGTGCCGGTGAAGCTGGAAAAGGATATAGCCGGGGACGTAAAAGGCGCTGGTATGAAAGCCTTTAGTCTTGGCGAATTAAGTCCTTTCTCCTGTCCCGAATGTCATGGTGTGCTGGCCCTCATTAAAGAGGGAAACATTATCCGTTATCGTTGCCATACCGGCCATGCGTATTCTGCCGACACCTTATTGTCGGGATTGACTGAACAGGTAGAACAGGAATTGTACAGTGCGATGCGGGGTATGGAAGAAAGCATTTTATTGTTGAATCATATGGGCGACCATTATGCCGAGGATAATGAACCCGCTAAAGCTGCTTTCTGTTTTAAGAAAGCCAAAGAGGCGGAAGAACGGTCGCAACAGGTGCGTAATATTATCAGCAACCAGGAGGCGCTAACCAGGGAGCGGATTACAGAAGAGCTGAATATGGGGAAAAACAAAACGGCATAATAACCGGGTTCTGAACTGTAGGTTTTATATTGCGCGTATCAATTACCAATCATATTAATTTAAGCGGCATGGAAAAACCACTCAATAGACGGGACGGTGGTGATCATACAGGCGATAGTAATGGGTCGGGTTCTTTTTTAGCGGTAGTGCTGGGTGCAGCGAAAGGAGGCCCCAAGGCGCTGGAGGATTTTTTCAGGCATACAACTCCCGGTGATGCATGTTATTTGATAATGGCTCACCTTGACGCTAATGAAATAGCAACCCTTGTCCGGTCATTAAAAAACATAAGTTCTTTACCGGTAACCCTCGCCAAAGGAAAGATCGAATTTGCTCCTAATCATATCTATATCTTTTCGCACCTTGATGGATGGCGGATGGAAGAAGACTACCTGTTAGTAACGACCGAATCAGCAAAAGAGTTGAATCCTATTGATCGTTTAATGGAGCAGATGGGATCCTTCTTCGGGATGAATGCGATCGGGGTTATTCTTTCAGGTGAAGGATCCGACGGAGCCATGGGTATCCGAAGCATCAAAAAGAGTGGCGGAGTTATTTTTACACAAAATCCAAGAGAGGCGGAGCAGAGCGAAATGTGCCGTAATGCTATTGTTACCGAATGTGTAGATGAAATTTTATCCGCCGGCGAAATACCCTCCAGGATCCATGCCATTAAAAAAGGTAATACACTGGTACAGGCAACTCCGGCGACTACCCCGGAGCGGCAGCACCAGGCGTTGGAACAAATCTTCAACGAAATCATTCATCATACGGGGCATGATTTTACTAATTATAAAAAGCCTACTTTATTGAGGCGGATAGAACGACGACTGGCTGTACATCAATTGCCTGACCTTACATCCTATGCGGCTTTTATTACAGATCATTCGGAAGAGGTAGCAGCCCTTGTAAACGACTTGCTGATATCGGTTACCAGTTTTTTCCGTGATGTGAAGGCATTTGAAACCCTCGAACAGGAAGTTTTACCCATGCTGTTAAAAGCAAAGAAAAAAGAGGAACCCCTGCGGATATGGATACCCGGCTGTGCTACAGGGGAAGAAGCATATACCATTGCTATTTTATGTGCTGAAAAAACAGCTGATATTAAAGACCTGCCCAAGATACAGATTTTTGCTACCGACATTGATACTGCAGCTATTAGCACTGCCCGGGAAGGTTTATATACCGCTAATGAATTGTCTAACGTATCATCTGAAAGGGTAAGGCGTTTTTTCACCAGGGAAGAAAATATGTTTCGCATCAGGAGAGAAATAAGGGAGACCATCATGTTTGCCAATCATAGTTTTCTGAAAGATCCTCCTTTTTCACACCTCGACCTGGTGAGTTGCCGCAATGTGTTGATCTATTTAGATCGCGTAGCCAAAGACCGTGTGATCAATACTTTTCATTTTGCATTAGATCCCGGGGGGTTTCTGTTGCTAGGCTCCTCTGAATCAGTAGATCTGGCTTCAGGACTGTTTTCTATTTACAGTCGTGAGCATCACATCTTCCAGAGCCGGCGCTCGGGTGGCCGAGTTTATGCGTCAACAGAACCGCGTGCCACGGCAGCACTAAATAAGATTACTGCATCCGAAACTGGTAACCCCGAATCAGATGCTGCCCGCGAAACCTTATCGATGGGGAATCTGCACCTGCAATTGTTGGAGCAATATGCACCTCCATCGTTGTTGGTTAATGAAGAGTACGATCTGGTACATCTTTCGGAAACTGCGGGGCAATACCTCCAGATGGCCGGGGGAAATATGACGCGCAATATCCTCAGGTTGATCCGTCCCGAGTTAAGACCTGAGTTGAGAACAGCGTTATACCAGGCCACGCAGCGCAAAACAGCGGTGAGTACCAGCGGGCTGGAGGTAGACCTGGGGGAACGCAAGGAAACTATTCATATCCTGGTAAGGCCCGTGGTGAATATGGATAATAGCCAGCCCTATTTCCTTATCATCTTTGGCATTGCAACTGGTAAAGAACAGGAGGTAGCCAGGATTACAGACGAACCGGTGACTAAACACCTGGAAGACGAATTAGCGAGGTTAAAAACACAGCTGCGTTTCTCCAACGAGCAGCATGAATTTCAGGCAGAAGAACTAAAAGCATCCAATGAAGAACTGCAGGCGATGAATGAAGAATTGCGTTCGGCTGCAGAAGAGCTGGAGACCAACAAGGAAGAATTGCAATCCATCAACGAAGAGCTGCGAACAGTAAACGAGGAATTGAAATTAAAAATAGGAGAGACCAGTCTTTTCGCTAACAATTTGCAGAACCTGATCAACTCTACCGATATTGGTACGATTTTTCTGGATAGAGGTTTCAGGGTAGCTTTATTTACGCCGGCCGCCCGCAACATTTTTAATCTGATACTTAGTGATTACGGGAGGCTCATTACGGATATTACGAGCAGGCTGACTTATAGTGACTTGCTAAAAGATGCAGAAGCGGTGTTGGATAAATTGACAATGGTAGAAAAGGAAGTAACTACTACAGATAACCAGGTATACCTGATGCGTTTATTTCCCTACCGTACAACAGATGACCGGATCAATGGAATTGTTGTGACTTTTATTGATATCAATACCCGCAAAATCGCTGAGGAGAAGTTAAAAGAAACCATCGAAGAACTTACAAGGTTCAATAAGGCGATGATCAGCAGGGAAACCCGTATGATCGAACTAAAAAAAGAAGTAAATGAATTGAAGCGACGGTTGGGTGAACCTGAAATTTATCGCTTCTCCATTGAAAACGATACGGATGATGGACAACAAACCTGACGAAAATAAAAATGAAGCCACATTGGGCGACCTAAAAGACCGTTGGCGCCTGAAGGAACTTCAGAAAGCTAACCAGGAGTTTAAGGAGGCCCGCCTGGCGGCTCTGAATCTTATGGAGGATGCCATTCTTTCGGAGCAGGCCCTTAGGCAGTCCGAAGCCCGTTACCGTTTTCTCTTTGATAATATCGACCAGGGCGTGCAGATATGTGAGCTGGTGCGTAATAAAGCACAGGCGGTTACTGATTTACAGCCCATACATGTAAACCCTGCCTGGATTCATATTACCGGTGCAAACCAGGAACCTGTAAAGAATCAAAAAGTAGAAAAGCTGCCGGCGCGGGATCAGCCCTGGTTCAGGTACTGCGAGCAGGTAAAAGAAAATGGTAGCCCTGCACGCTTTGAGACCCGGATGAACGAGGATCGTTGGCTGGATGTGTTTGTAACGCAAATGGAAGGCGACCGTTTCATGATCCTGCTCACCGATATTACCGAGCGCAAAAGGCATGATGTGAACCAGTCTTTTCTGGCTTATTGTAGTGTGGCATTGCTCAAAGCAGGGAGCTTGAAAGAAATTGTAGACGCCATTGGTGAAAATGCACGCACTTACCTGGGTGTCAATGCCTGCACGTTTCTGAAGGTTGAAGAAGACCAGGATACCCTGCAACTTGTTGCCGGATGGGAGGAAGTGTCTCAGCCTCTTCCTGCAGGCATTTTACAGTTATCGGCGCTGGTAAGTCAAAGCAATCTGGTGCAGCTTTCGCAGGCTATTCCACTAATACTGCAACAGGAAGATACTGAGCCTACCATACCCAAAGAACCTGCATTGGGATTAATGCGCACCGCCTTATATGTTCCCGTTGTAAGAGATCAGCAGATCCGGTATATGCTCTGCGTGTATCATACTAGTCCTTACCATTGGTTTAACGACCAGGTATCCCTGCTCAGCGAACTGGCAGGCAGGGCATGGAATAAACTGGCCCATCTTGAAGCTGAAGAAAAATTAAAAGCATCTGAAGAGAACTACAAGGCTATAGTGAACCAAAGTGTATCAGGGATTTTCAAGCTTAGCCTTGACGGGCAAATCCTTTTCACCAACAATTATTTTGCCCGGATGCTGGGATATACTGCTGAAGAACTGATGCAGTTTACTGTAAAAGATATTGTACATCCCGATGACCTGGATAAAACCTTTGCCGGTTTTAATGGCATGGTTGAGTCGGGACAACCCTTCGAGGTGGACAAGCGTTTGAAGAGAAAAGACCGGTCAGTAATATGGGTAACCAATTATGCAGCGCCCCTCTTCGACAGCCTGAAACAACCTATAGGTGCCATCGTGGTTTCGGTAGACATTAGCCGGCAGAAAGCAGTGGAGCAGCAAAAAGATGAATTTATTAGTATTGCCAGCCACGAACTGAAAACACCTTTGACCAGCGTAAAGGCTTATGGCCAGCTGGTGCAGCAAACATCCAAAGAAGGTAATGCAGAAGAGTTGGCAGATATGATTGGCAGGATGAACCTTCATATAGACCGGCTTGTAAATCTGGTGGGTACCATTCTGGATACCACCAAGCTGGAGCGACAGGAGTATTCTTTGAATCTCGAAAAAATGGATATTAATGAAATGATCAGCGAGAAAGTTAAAGAAAATCAGTTGGCAGCGCCTCATTTCAGGTTTGTTTTTAATCCTTGTGAAATGGCCTGGATCTATGGCGATAAAACTTCGCTGGGCCAGGTATTAAATAATCTTATCTCTAACGCAGTGAAATATTCTCCTCAAGGCAGTACTATTACAATTGATTGCGATCAGTCGGAAAACAATATAAAAGTGTGCGTAACAGATGAAGGAATAGGGATTTCTGAAAAAGACCAGGAAAAGATTTTTGATAAATATTATCGTTCGGCAGGCTTACTTGAGTCGGGTAGGTCAGGTATAGGATTGGGACTATACCTTTGTGGTGAAATTATCAGGCGCCACAATGGCGCCATAGGAGTTTCAAGTATCCTCGGAAGTGGCACAACTTTTTATTTTGCCATTCCGTCTATCAACTTAAATGGAGTATGAAAAAAATTGTATTTGTGGAGGATGACCTTGGGATACTGGAAGTGGCCCGCTTTATTTTTGAGAAGGCCGGCTATTCGGTTTCGTTACATGGCTCAGCTGAAAGTTTGTTGGCTGAATTAAGCGCTGAAACTGATATTTTTATTTTAGATAAACAATTGCCGGATATGGACGGGTTGGAACTCTGCCGTAAGTTAAAAGCAAGTCCTCAAACCAGTGCTATACCAATATTGATGCTATCTGCTAATCCGCAAATAAGAAACCTGGCCTCTGCGGCCGGTGCTGATGCAGTTATGGAAAAACCATTTGAAATAAAAGAATTACTTATGGTGGTAGGCAACCTGGTAGCAACTATGAAATTACCACTTTCGTCGTAGTATTTGCTCTACATAACGTAGAATAAATACCTCACGTAAATACCCGTTTTTCTGTTTTCTTCCCATTAAATCTTTTATATAGCCGTTTGGCCTGCGGGTAATGAATATATTTTTAAAAGGCATGTATTTTGTTTTTGTAATGATAATGAGGATCGTGTCGCTGACATAATAATTATTTTAACGTCAACGTTAAGTCCTGTCATTCAATCTAAACAAAAACTTTATGAAGAGATTTCTTTCAGATGGAGATATAACGAGGGCAGAAGCCAAACCGCCGGTGCAAAAAGTTTGCTTTACTGCTAATAGTATCCATTACCTGGCCACCACTCATTTGCCGGTAAACTTAGACGAATGGGAGTGGCACGAAGAATTTATTGAGGGCGCCCGAACATTTGTAATTACCGATAAAAAATTTCCTGACGCAAGCTCCTTTGTATCCGCCGGTAACTAACTATGTTATAGTTACGCCTGACCTGACTTTTTCTCAAGGTTTAATTTGTTGTAAAGGGTTTTACGATCTATATTCAGCAGCGCTGCTGCCTTAGTTTTATTGTACTGTACGCGCTTTAGTACTTCCATGATCTTGCGGTATTCTGCTTTTTGTGAAGCATTTTTCAGGTCATGATCGGTAGCAATATCCGATTCGGTAACCTCCGCTTTTTCAACCTGTGCTGATAATGAGAGCTGGCTCAATTCACGCTCAACAAGCGTTTCTGAGATGGCAGTGCCGGCTGGTGTAAGCAGGCAGATACGTTTTATAAAATTTTTAAGCTCTCTTACGTTACCGGGCCAGGTATAATTGCCCAGCTGCTCAATGCAGGAAGGTGCGGGGCGAAGAATTTTTTTATCCAGTTCCTTTTCAGCCATAGTTATAAATGATTCAACAAAAAGCCCAAGATCATCTTCCCGTTCTTTTAACGGAGGAATTACTATTGTGAATTCATTCAGGCGATGAAACAGATCTTCGCGGAAGCGCTGCTCCCTTACAAGGTCATACAGGTTTTTATTAGAGGCTACGATGATGCGTGTATTGACCGGCTTTTCGTTGCTGCCTCCCACTTTACGGATATGTTTTTCCTGTATAGCTCTTAATAACATGGCTTGTACATCGTAAGACAGATTACCGATTTCATCCAGGAATAAAGTACCACCGTCTGCCATTTCAAATGCGCCAGTTTTATTTTGTATAGCGCCGGTAAACGCACCTTTTTCATGACCGAACAACTCACTGGCAGCAAGCTCTTTTGACAGGCTGCCGCAATCAACGGCTACAAAAGGGCCATGCGCTCTTTTGCTTTCCAGGTGTATTTGTCTGGCCAGGCGTTCCTTACCGGTACCTGTTTCACCGCAAATGATCACGCTATAGTTAGTGGGCGCAATAAGGCTTACATTGCTGTATAACATTTCTGATGCAGAACTGACGCCTTTTACGTAGGAATCGTCATCGGCCTGTGAAGCGCTTCTGGAAGCTATATCCGGCAGTTCGCTCGACTCAAACGCATATTGCATTAACTCGAGTATTTTCTCCGGGAATAAAGGCTTTTCCAGGTAATAGAAAGCACCGGCCTTCATCAGGTCAACGGCAATCTGCACACTTGCATGACCGGTTATAAATATCACGGAGGTCTTAGGCTGTATACGCTTGATCTTTTCAAACATTTCTTTACCTCGTATATCTGTCAGGATATAGTCGCAAAAGATCAAGTCAAATTTTTTTTCCTGTATCAGGTTCAGTGCTTCTTTTCCCGATAGACTGGTATCGGTAAGATAGTGATGTTTCTTCAAGAAAGAGGCGAGTAAATTACACGTCGATGGGTCATCGTCTATGATGAGTATTCTTTTCATTCCGGGCGGTTTGGTACAACATTAGAGTAAGGGACTGTAAATAAAACAAAAAAAACCGCTTTTGCAAGCAAAGTTTTATTAAAGGTACTTAAAATTTAAAACTGTGGAATTTTATACACGATTCGTAGATATTTTACCTTAATACTAGTTCGTTTTTGTTGGCACCATATTCTTAGTATTTTTACCTAATAATTCTAAACATGGCTTATAAGACTGATACTTTGCTGGTGACCTTGTTTCATGATGTAAAAAATTGCCTGAATAATATAGCGATTGCTACAGCATTACTGGAAGAAGATGAAATCAGTATTGACGATAGACAAAAGTATACTGCTGAGATCAGGAAGAATTATACCCAGATTAAAACCATGTTGAGCAATTTTATGGAAGATTAGCTAACCCTGTTTTCTTGCGAAGAATAAGTTCTGTAATCAATAGTAAATGATACTACTGCTATTGTAAGCAGGCAAGCCGCTATGAGGAAATATTTTCGCTCCTGTAGAAGGCCATTAACAGCGCTGGTGGGGCCTAATGATAGCAAGGCATAAATGGATTTTCCATTTGTTCTATCGATTTTTCCTTTGAGACCCTGGAGACGGAAAACTTTCAGCCCTGCGGAACAGTCAACTATCCTTTAACGCAATTAATTTATTGATTTTAGTTGTAATATCTCTATTTTAGCGGCCACGCCATCATTGCCGATAGCTAACATGTACCGGCTGGCTAGGTCGCATTTTTTTGAACGTTCGTTTTCTGAACTTGTAAAATATACCTGATTCATGAAAAAAAATTTTGCTTTACTATTAATGATCCTGAGTATTTACGGTTGTGGACTGGAAGATCGTAAAAAGGAACTGGATGAGCGGGAGTCAAGTATCGCCGCGCGGGAGCGCCTGGTTATACTGAAGGAAAAAGAACTGCAACTTTTTGAAGATAGTCTGAAAAGAAATATTGCTATAAGAGATTCTTCTCTGCTGCTAACTGATAGCAGTTCGTTGCCTTTACCAGACTCACTTTCGGGTGCATGGGATGTAAGTATGCTTTGTACCAAAACGAATTGCAACGGTTTTGCGGTAGGAGATACACGTAAAGAAACCTGGTTGTTTATAAAAAGGGATGAAGCGGTAAGTGTACGGGCCATGCAGGGGGAAAAGCTGATCAGGGTTTACGTAGGTACTTTTCAGGGAGACGGTTTCCAGCTCTCGGTACCACCAACAGCTACAGATTCTCTTTCATCTTCTATGACGGTTAACCTGAAGCTTGAAGGTATCAACAAACTCTCGGGAGAACGGATCATCCGCCAGGCCGATGGGTGCAGTTCTTTTTTTAAAGTAGATGTAACACGCCCTGCTGTTTCTAAAAAATAATCTGTAAAAATTGATATCGAATTATATGCTATTGAATATTGCTGATCTCAGTTTGCCTATATCCGATCCGATCTTAAGGTATCTGATTGTGATC
This sequence comes from Paraniabella aurantiaca, assembly GCF_050309965.1. NCBI lineage: Bacteria > Pseudomonadati > Bacteroidota > Chitinophagia > Chitinophagales > Chitinophagaceae > Paraniabella > Paraniabella aurantiaca. The sequence continues at coordinate 1,935,996 of NZ_JBLOSY010000002.1, forward strand.
CTGATTGTGTTGCTGGCGCCTATATTATTGAACAAATTAAAAATACCGCATTTGATCGGGTTAATCATTGCCGGTGCATTGATCGGTCCCAATGGTTTTGGCGTATTAGAGCGCGACAGCAGCATTGTGGTTTCAGGCACTACCGGGTTGCTGTATATTATGTTCCTGGCGGGATTGGAAATAGACCTGATAGAATTTAAAAAAAATAAATGGAAAAGTATCGGATTCGGTTTGTATACTTTCTGCATTCCTATGATCATAGGTACTTTATCCAGTTATTATGTACTTCATTTCGATTGGATGACTTCTATATTGCTGGGAAGTCTTATCTCCTCCCATACATTACTGGCCTATCCTATTGCCAGCAAATTGGGAATTACCAAAGATAAGTCTGTTAATGTAACCGTAGGAGGTACCATGATCACCGATACACTGGCTTTACTGGTACTGGCTGCTATTGTGGGTATGACGAAAGGTGATGTAGGCACGGCATTCTGGGTTCGCCTGAGTTTGTCAATACTGGCATTCGGTCTTATTGTGTTATTGGTATTTCCGTTAATAGCCCGTTGGTTTTTTAAAGTGATCAGTGATAAAATATCGCAATTCATTTTTGTAATGGTAATGGTATATCTCGGGGCGGTGCTTGCCGAACTCGCGGGAGTAGAGGGCATCATCGGTGCGTTTTTAGCGGGCCTGGCACTTAACAGGCTGATACCCCACACATCTCCTTTAATGAACCGGGTTGAATTTGTGGGCAATGCACTGTTTATTCCCTTCTTCCTCATTAGTGTAGGTATGCTGATAGATTTCAGCGTGTTTATCAAAAGTATAGGAACTTTAAAAGTGGCTGCCGTACTTACTCTTGGCGTGATCACAGCCAAATGGCTGGCGGCATGGGCTACCACCAAAACATTTAAAATGAGTAAGAGCCAGCTGCGTGTTATTTTCGGGCTAAGTGTGGCGCAGGCTGCAGCCACGCTGGCAGCAGTAATGGTTGGGTATAATATTGTTATATCGGAAACCCCTGATGGTGTACCTATAAGGTTGTTGAATGAAGATGTATTAAATGGGTCTATATTGGTTATATTGATCACCTGTACCCTGGCTTCATTCGTTACTCAGAAAGGAGGCAGGCAGCTGGCTGAAGAAACGGAAGCCGGAAAAGATCACGAGGATACAACCGATATTGACGGCATGAACATTCTTATAGCAGTCAACACACTTTCCAAAACCGAGCAATTAGTTCAGTTGGCTTTGAATATAAGAAGGCATAATCCCTATGATAAAATGTATGCACTTAATATTATTAACAAACAGGAAGCGCCTGATGAATCAGACAAAAATGCTAAAAAAATGCTGCATCTGGCTACGCAAACCGGCGCATCTGCCGATATTGAAATTGAAGAAGTGATCCGCTATGATACGATCATAAATGGTATTAGCGGTGAAGTAAAAGCAAAAAAGATCACCGACCTGATCATGGGTTATAGCACAAAGCCTTATAGCTCAGATAAAAGTTTTCATTTGATCAATGGGATATTAACCAATGAACAGATTACTACATACGTATACAATCCCGTGCAACCTATTTCAACTATCAAGAAGAATATTGTAGTGATACCGCCTCAAGCGGAAAAAGAAAGCGGGTTTTACTATTGGCTTTCCAACTTGTGGACGCTGGCAAAAAATTGCGGAGGTGGGGTGAAGTTCTTTGCGGCAAGAGAGCTGGAGCCTGTTTTTAAAACACTCAACGAGTTAAACCCTATCAGCTATAGCTTTTCTGAATTTACCCGCTGGGAAGACCTGCTGGTTTTAAGCAGGGAGGTAGGAGCAAATGACCTGCTCACATTTGTATTGAGTCGTAAAGAAGGTATTTCCCATAATCCTCACATGGATAAAATATTTTCTTACCTGGATAAATATTTCAGGCAAAATAATTTTTTACTGATCTATCCTTCACAAAGAAAAGCAGATGTTCAGGATGATTTCTTTGCCGGCGCGCACAACCCCATTCTGGATGGATCTGTGGATATACAGGGACTGGGCAAGGAAATTGAAAAACTCTTCACAAGAAAGTAGTGAACCCGGAATCAGCCATTTGATACCTGTTCATTAATCCGAATAGGTTTGCAGTTGCTTACGATATTGGATCAGAATAGTAGGTTTGGAAATGAAGCCAATAAATTTCCCGTCATGATCTAATACCGGCAGATGCCAGGCATCTGTTTGGTCAAACTTCTGTACCACTTCAACCATGTCTTCTCCTTCCTGTATCAGGGCCGGCGGTTCTTTCATGATGTTGGCAATACTGTACGATTCGGGATCTTTTGAGAATATAACCGGTTTCAGGTCATCCAGTGTCAACATCCCGGTAAATTTTTGCTTGTCATCAACAATGGCAAATACATTTTTACTGCCTGTTTTTACCATACTTAATAATTGATTAACAGTAGCATTTAAAGAAATGATCTGTGGATTAGCATCCATCACATCAGCTACCTGCAGCCTGGTGATCAGGTTTTTATCATGTTCGCGGGTAAAGATCTTTCCTTCGTCGGCGAGTTTTTTCAGATCGGGGGAAATAGGTGAGAATCTTTTGGCGACCAGGTATGAAATTACAGAAACGATCATCAAAGGAATAAACAGGTCGTAACCGAAACTCGATTCGGCGATCAGGAAGATGGCAGTAAGCGGAGCGTATAAGGCGCCACTCATAACACCGGCCATGCCGGCTAACACCAGGTTGGTTTCGGGCACCTCGCTTAAACCAATCAGTTTGCAAACCTGTGCAAAAAGATAGCCCAATGTGCCGCCGGCAAAAAGCGATGGCGCAAAGTTACCTCCATTACCCCCGCTAAAAATGGTGATGGGCGTAGCAAATGCCTTTAGTAAACAGATCAATGCAAGGAAGATAACAACCGTCCAGTCTTTGAGCTCGAAATACCTGAAGAAGCTGTTATGAATGACAAAATCAACATGGCCGTTGGTAAATGATTTGATAGCATCATATCCTTCACCGAAAAGGGGAGGTAAAGCTACGCAAAGGATAGATAGTACAGTTCCTCCCAGCATCGCTCTTCTTATTTTTGATAAATGAAGCCGGGCAATAAAGTGCTCTACTTTCTGGGCCACCACAACAAAATAACGGGCATAAAGAGCTGTAAGCAAACCCAGCGCCAGGTAAAAAGGTGTGTTATGATAGTTGAAAGGTTCGCGGGTATGAAAGCGAAAAAGTACATCTTCCTGTAGCAGCACTTTAGAAACGAGGCTTCCGCAAATGGCTGCTACTACCAGGGGCACGAAATCCGAAAATACAACACCCGTTAATAAAATCTCAAAAGCGAACATAATGCCTGCAATGGGTGCATTGAAGGCTGAGGCAATACCGGCTGTTGCTCCTGCGGCAAGAAGCAACGTTCTTTCCTTATAATTAAGTTTATAGGTTTGTGCAAAATTCGAGCCTATTGCCGACCCGGTAACGGCAATAGGGCTTTCCAGGCCCGCTGATCCGCCAAGCCCAACGGTAACGGCACTTTGCACCATTTGTGAATACATTTTTACAGATGATACGATACTGGAGTTCTGAGCGATCTCGTAAAGAATAGCGCCGATCCCTTTGCGGTCCTGCCCTTTAAAAAAAGTGAGCACAATGGCTGTGGTGAGCACGATGCCCAGAAATGGAAAAATGATATAAAAAAGTACCTGGTATTCGAAATGTATTTTATGACTGATAAAATAGTGAATATAATGAACCAGCGACTTTAATGCAACACCCGCGAGGCCTGCTGTACAACCTACCAGCATCCCTGAAAGAATAAGGAACTGGGTACGGTTCATACGGCTCTTAAGCCAGAATAGTATTACTTCGTAGCTTCTTACTTTGCGGAGGCTGTATCTTGTAAAGTCTCTTTTGAATTTTAAAAAGCTATGATATTTTCTTAAATAACTTTTGCGCACGGTCCTTTTTTTGATCACCAATGCGTCAAAGGTATTAAAGAGTGCCCCAGCATAAAAAAAGAATATTTCTTCATCAGGGATAAGTTGTAAGCAGTCGCTGCCTACCGGTGCTGATGGCGTGCGTGTTGCTCACTATGTAGCAGCATAGAAGCCTTCGGTCTGCTATGGTATTAATACTAATTGTTTACACGCTTTTCTTTTTACGCTGTGTCCTGCCTAACAGCTTAATAAGCAGGCCGCGATAAAAACAGAAGAATGGCTAGATAAGGTATCAACATGGGTGGTTAGTAGAGGAACTGCGATTGTGTTGGCTATAGTTGTTTTGTTAATTGGCTTATGGCTGATCAGGATTTTCTCCAATTACCTTGGCAGGGTCATGCAGCGTAAAAAGATCGACCGCTCGTTAAAACCTTTTATGCGCAGCCTGATCATAGTGTTATTGAAGGTATTGTTATTATTGGCCTTTATACAGATAGCAGGAATTGCAATGACGCTATTTGCTGCATTGATCACATCCTTAGGCGTCGCAGGAGGACACCGTTAACGAGATCAGGATTATCTACACCATCATTACTACTTATGATAACCGGATGGTAGTAGTGCCCAACAGTAAACTGTCGAACGAAGTGATCATCAACCTCAGTGGTTCGGGTAACAGGCAACTGGATATAGAAATGAAGTTTGGAAATGCTATCGATTATGAACAGGTAAAAAGCGTTATTGACCAGGCGATAGCCGATGCCGGGAATATCCTGGAAGACCCACCCCGCAGGGTTGGTATTTCGTCGCTGGAGGCAGACGGGTGCAAAGTGATGCTCAATCTCTGGATCAATGCACATGGTTTTGTAGATACTAAAATAAGATTCCAGGAAATGTTGTTGCAAAGGCTAAAGAGTTCGGGCCTCAAGTTGCCAGGTATGGCATAGGCTTTGAATATACGTTGGCAGCAAATAATGAACGTAGAAAAACTATATATAGGAACCAGTGGAATTGTATTGCCTTATAAAAATCAACTGGCTTACCCCGAAGCATTAAGGGGGTTAAGCCGCTTGAGTGTGTATAGCACTATTTTTAATTCACTCGAAGTAAATTCCGTTTTTTATAAGTTGCCGCGCCCCGCTACTATTGCCCAATGGAGTGAATCAGTAGGTGACGAATTTCGTTTTACATTTAAATTATGGAAGCAAATAACTCATAGTCTCCGGCTTGATTTTAATAATGCTGACCTGGTAAAATACTTTGAAGTGATTGCTCCGGCAAAAGAAAAAGCCGGATGTTTATTAGTCCAGTTTCCGGCGTCTGTTAAATGTGGTTTCATCAAAAAAGTTGGAACTCTGCTTTCCGATATACAAGAATTAAACCATGGTGTGTGGCCGGTAGCCGTTGAGTTCAGAAGCCCCTGTTGGTACAAGGACGAAACTTATGAACTGCTCAATCAACATCATGCATCCATGGTTTACCACGATAAATGGGGAAGTGAATCGCCACAGCCCGATCTCGAAGCAGATCAGGTTTACCTGCGCTTTCATGGTCCCGGGGGTGATTACAAAGGCAGTTACGACCCCGGATTATTACATGAATATGCAGGATACGTGATGGACTGGATGCATTCAGGTAAATCGGTATTTATCTACTTCAATAACACAATAGGCGACGCCTTAGGTAATGCGCAGGCCTTGAGAGCATCAATCAGGGAAAGAAATAGAGGGTGACGTCTTTAGTTAATAACCACCTGCTGTTTAGGAACAAGAGTAAGCTGTTCCACAAAAACAAGAGGTTGTAGCATATTTTCTACTAAACCCCATATGCATGGCCTTGCAACTTTTCTTTTAAAATGCTTAAAGTCAGGTCATTTTTTATTATAGGGGCCATTGCGTGCCAGGAGGCATTATAGTTGCTGTTTTTTGTTATATGAAATTTGGATATGAAAAATAACAGGCATCATAAAAAAGAAATAGTGCAGCCCGAGCTCGGTCCGCGCAATTGGGTTGCAGGAAAAAGTCTCGATGACTCAGGAGCTATCGGTTTTCCCGGCGACAAAATGAGAGCCTACCTCCGGCAATTCACTCATAATTCTTTAAAAGATAAGTACGACAAGAACCTCTTTCTTAAAGGATAATCGATAATGACCATTTTGGCTAGTTTTTCTTAATAGTTTTCGCATACACCTCGTGTTTCTACATGAGGTTTTTTTTTAAATGGGTGCCTACTTCGAAAACACCACCTGTAAAAAAAACTGATAGGTATCATGACCGTTTAGCAGGAAAGTGGCGATAGCTTTGTTATCGCTGGGATAGCATCATACATGCAATAGTGAGATTTTTATTGTAAGTTAGAGGTATATCTGTTGCAAGAGATTATTAGGAATGAAAATTGCAATAGATTTCATTTATGATCTCTTTATCACTATCTACATAGGCCCTCGTTTGCTGTGAAAGCATTTTATGGGAATAGAATTTACTATTACATACGGAGTTTCAATCAGGAAAAAAGTATGGAATTATTAAGGCGGGGCTGGCATTTCACTAAAAAGTCATCAATTAAACAAAGTGTCCCGCAAAAGGAGGTTCGTCGTTCTGACAGTAGTGTCAAATTACAAAATGTTGGATAGCTGATTGTAAATCAGTCATAATAGCTGGTATCAATTGTTTTTTTAATTAGTTTTACCCGATGAATGAATCGATGCCTTTGTGGGTTGCAGAAGAGCGGCAAGCGCTATTAGCTGCAATAGTTGATTATTCGGAAGATGCTATTATCAGCAAAACCCTCGAAGGCAAAATTACCAGCTGGAATCATGCAGCAGCTGCTCTTTTCGGATATCATGAATCGGAGGCAGTGGGGCAGCATATTTCATTGATCATTCCGGCGGATCGCCTGCATGAAGAAAGTTTTATAATTAACGAAATAAGGCAGGGAAGGAAAATTCAGCACTTTCAAACCATCCGAAGGGCCAAGTCGGGACAGGAAATTTCCCTGTCGTTAGCCATCTCACCTATTAAAAATAGTAAAGGCGTTGTCATAGGCGCTTCAAAAATAGCCCGGGATATCAGTCGCCAGAAGGAAGCTGCTGAAAAGCAGGGAATGCTGGCGGCTATTGTTAATAATTCTGACGATGCTATTGTAAGTAAAACCCTTGAAGGAATAATCACCAGTTGGAATAATGCAGCTGCCCGCATGTTTGGCTACACCGAGGCCGAAGCGTTAGGCCGACATATATCTTTTATCATTCCTCGCGAGCGCCTTGACGAAGAAGATTACATTATCGGCGAAATTAAAAAAGGCCATAGCATTTCTCATTTCGAAACCATCAGGGTTACCAAAAATGGTGATTTTATACCCATTTCGCTCACGGTTTCTCCGATCCTGAATGAGGAAAAAACAATTATCGGCGCTTCCAAAATTGCCAGGGATATATCTGAAAAAGTTGCCGCTCATGAGGAATTAGAGCAATTGTACCGGCAGGTAAAAACCTTAAGCGATAAAAAAGATGAATTTATTGCCATGACTACCCATGAGCTGAAAACACCGATCACTTCGTTGAAAGGGTTTTTGCAACTACTTCAAATACATACCGGGGCCGAAGATAAAGGCAGGCTTTTCGTGGAGCGCAGCATCAGGCAGGTAGAGAAGCTGGCAATGCTTATTAATGACCTGGTGGATTTCTCTAAACTACAAGCTGGGAAATTGGGCATGCATTTTGAATCCTTTGACATGAAATTGCTTGTAGAAGATTGTCTTGAATTATACGCAACAAGTAGTACCCATCCCTTTAGATTAAATTGTAGCGGATCACTTGAATTGCAGGCTGATCGTTTGAGGATTGAGCAGGTGGTAGATAATCTTGTTAGTAACGCAATAAAGTATTCACCCGAGGGCGGAAGCATTGATATAACCATAGACGGTAGGGCAGATGCAGTTGAAGTAAAGATAAAAGATGAGGGCATTGGGATTGATGATGCGGTACAGCATAAACTGTTTAGCCAGTTTTTCAGGGCAGTTGAACCGGGATATAGCATACCTGGATTGGGAATGGGTTTATATATCACCAAAGAAATTATTGAGCGCCATGGCGGCTCTATAGCTGTTGAAAGCGCACTGGGAAAGGGGTCTGTTTTTAGTTTTTTATTACCCAGGCAATCCAGCAACCAACAATATACCGCAAGCTTATAAAATGAAAAAAAAGGAAATTTTAATTGTAGAAGATAACAATGATATCCGTGAGTTGATCGGTTTTATCTTAACTGAAGACTCCTATGAGTTGAAAATGTGTGCTACTGCCGGTGCACTCAATACTGAAATGAGTAAGAACCTGCCCAATGTTATTGTGCTGGATATTATGTTGCCGGATGGAAATGGGATAGATTTGTGCAGGCATATAAAAAATAATCCTTCAACCAGCCATGTGCCTGTTGTGTTGATGTCGGCACATGAAAACGAATGGCAGAAAGACTCCGGTGCAGATTCCTTTATAGCCAAACCCTTTAATATCGGCGATTTTAAAACGGTTGTTGAAAGCTATCTATAAAGAAATGGCACCATAGCCAATACTGTAACTGTATCGCAAGACGACGGATGAACTTAACCACATTATTTAAAGATAAAGCCATCAAAGCCAAATCTAAAATGGCGCAGGTAGGCGATTGGGTATTGTCTGGTGCTTTGCCGGTACATGAGTTGCTGGCTTTTAGTGAAACACAGAATGCGTCGGATAAAGCAGCATGTATAGAGGCCTTGGAATATGCCACCCGCAAAAAGCCGGGTATTGCAGACCAAGGTTTGCTTGATTTTATGACTGCCACTTTACAGGAAGATGAACCCCGCATTAAATGGGAAAGCGCACGGGTAATTGGCAATATTGCAAAATTATTCCCAACAGGCTTATCCCGAGCCATTGATCGTTTGCTCGTTAACGCCACCCATTCAGGTACTGTAGTCCGTTGGTCCAGCGCTTTCGCATTAGCTGAAATACTAAAACTTAAAACAGCAGATAATGAAAAACTGATTTCAGCAATAGAAGCCTTAAGTTTAAAGGAGGCCGATGGAGGTGTTCAGAAAAAATACCAGGATGCCCTGAAAAAAATAGAAAAGTAAGCTAAGGACTGAGCTGGCTTCGTTACCAGCCTTAACCTAAATGTTCTAATTGCTGCAATACAGGGATAAATGAACGGCCTCTCTCGGTGAGATAATATTCAATATGTAGCGGCTTTATTTTGATAGTGGTTTTTTCTAATAAACCAATCTCCTCTAACTCTTTGAGCGCAACAGCAAGACTTTGCTTATTGGCGCCGGGTATATCACGAAGCAGGCTGCTAAAGCGCAGGGGATGATCCATCGCCAGGCGAAATATTTCGGGTTTCCATTTACCCGAAAGCATTTTTAACAGGGCCTGTGCCGGACAGGTTTCTTTCTCTTCCATAGCCATTTGAGTAGTCATAAAAATCTGACTTATTGTACACCCGGTTGATAACAGGCAACTTTGTGCAAATTTATAAAAAATTGCACAGGGCATTAAGAATAATGAAACCGGCTTATTTACTTTTAATTATTTTACTGGCATCCGGCAATATGCAATGTCGCTCTCAAAAAGAAAAAACTATGCAACAACAAAACAATCCGCTATTATGCGATCCGGAAACAGGCATTTGCGAAATACCTGGCAGCACACAAATATCGGGTGGCATAGGTGCTGTTTCTACCATAGAAAAACCGATAAAGTTAATCTATTTTACTGATCCTATCTGTTCTTCCTGTTGGGGCATAGAGCCCCAATTAAGAAAGCTGAAGCTCGAATATGGAGACAACATAGAAATTGATTATCGTATGGGCGGTTTATTACCCGACTGGAGTTACAATAGTGGAGGGATCAGCAAGCCCTCTGATGTGGCGCATCACTGGGATGAAGTAAGCGTTTATTATGATATGCCCATCGATGGTGAAGTGTGGCTGGAAGATCCTTTGCCGTCTTCTTATCCGCCATCTATCGCTTTTAAAGCCGCTCAGATGCAGGATCATCATAAGGCCATTGATTTCCTGCGCATGATCAGGGAAATGGTTTTTTTACAGAAGAAAAATATTACCCGTTGGGAAAACCTGGGCCTGGCGGCACAAAAAGTGGGATTGGATACCACCCAACTAAAAAAGGATTATGAGGGGGACGCTAAAATACTTTTCGAAGAAGACCTGAAGCTGGCCCGCGAATGGGGCGTGAGAGGCTTTCCTACCATGTTTTTTATTGATGCAGCAGGAAAAAAGAAGGTAGTGTATGGGTCAAAGCCCTATAGTGCTTACGAGGAAGCTATTCAGCAGTTGCAGCCAGACTTGTCTCCTAAATCGTATAATAAAGACTGGACAGTGCTGTTTGCTACTTATCCATCTCTTACGGCAAGGGAGTTTTCGGAATTGACACAAATTGCCCGCACTGAAGCTGAAAACTTGCTCGAAGAGCTGACCAATAGCGGAAAACTGAAGAAGCTGGTTACAAAGAATGGTTCGTTGTGGACTTTGAAGGAACATTAAAGAGGCAAGTAAATATCACCATATGGTGAATTGATGGTATTTTGCCTGGCATCATCCAGGGCAACTTACTTTTATTATAACAATCCAGAGTTTAGGCCTGGATCGTATTATTCGGGGAGTGAATGACTAAATAACAGGTGTATTTCGTTACATTGAAAATGGGCAGTGCATAGTAGCCACTACAGTTTGATTATGCACTAAAAATTGAAAATTGAAAGCTATTTAAAAGGATATGAAAATAAAATCACTCGTGCTGCTTATTGTGTTTGCAGCGAATGCTGTTTTTATGAGTTACAAGCTATCAGCCCAAACCCCATATCAAAAAGACTTCCAGGAATTTTGGACTGATATCAACCAACATTATGCTTACCTGGATCAGCAAAAAATTGATTGGAGTAAGGTAAAAGAGATATACACACCATTGGTGAACCAGGTTTCTGACAAAGCCGGGTATATACGTTTGATGGAAGGGGTTTTGAATGAGCTACATAATGGTCATGTCTCGTTAAGCACTAACCTGCCTGGCTCCAACCGGTTAGTGCCTTCTGGATTAGATCTGCGTGTAGAGCAATTGGGAAACAAATATTTAATTACCGACCTAAGGAAGGGGTTTGGCGCTGATCTGTGCGGGTTGAAGATTGGAATGGAAGTGACTGCATTTAACGATAAACCTATTGATAAACAATTGAAGCAGTTTTTGCCCAGTTATACAGCACAATGGGACTCAAACATGTACCAATATGCACTGGACATGCTATTCGCCGGTACACATGATACACTGCGAGCTATTACTGTTAAAGATAGCGGGCGATTAAAAACGTTCCACCCATTGAATTACGGGAACAGCCCCGAACTACTTTTTAGTAAAAAGATAAATAAAAATACAGGGTATATTCGTATCAATAATTCTCTTGGAAATAATGACCTGATTGCGGCGTTTGACAGTGCGCTGGATAGCCTGCTTTTATTGAAGAGCCTGGTTATTGATTTGACAGAGACGCCCGGTGGTGGAAATTCAACGGTAGCTCGTGCTATTATGGGACGGTTTATAACTACATCATTGCCTTACCAGGTTCATGAATTTGATGAAAAAGCGTACCAAACTAAAAGGCATTGGGTAGAGTATGTAACACCCCGCAAAAAAGTTTTCTCAGGAAAAGTGTATGTTTTAGTAAGCAGGTGGACGGGGAGTATGGGAGAGGGAATAGCGATTGGTTTTGACGGCATGAAAAGAGCTGACATTATAGGTACGCCAATGGCTGGTCTGTTAGGAGCCGTTTCAGGGTTCCGGATGACGGAAACAGGGATAGGCTTCCAGTTACCCACCGAAAGATTATATCATGTAAACGGAACACCTCGGGAAAATTTTGTTCCGGGTACTTTAACCCGGAATATGGAAGAAACGATTTTGAAAGCCAAACAGGTCCGGTAATAATAAGAACATACCCAGGACGCACTGCCTTATGTACTGGAGCAACATGGTTGGTGAAAAAGAAGTTGTATGGTATAAGGGAATGGCGCAATTCCGGTATCTTACATTAGCATAAGAATGGCAATGAACATTTATAAGTTTACCGAAGTTTTAAACGATACGCTATCTTACTTTTTACTAGGCGATCTGGTGGCCCTGAATAATTATAAGAAAGCACATCAATTACCCGACAACCTGGCAACGGAATTTACGACTCAGGAAACAGGCGACCAGGTGGTATTCGATGGGATCATGATTCCATTGTCAGATGTTGCCAACTATCCCTATACCATTATATTTAATTTGTCGACAATACCCGAGCTATTGCAGCCTGGAAATCAATTACAGCTTCGCCAGGAAGGTTATATATTGAAGGTAGAAAGCGGCAGTATCATGTTATATACCTGGTGGATCTTAAACAACTTTACCGATGAGCGTGTTGCAGAAAAGATCCAATATGTCCAAAACCATCAGCTACCCCGGATTGAATTACAGAATGGCTGGTACCGCGTAGAAGTTTTGGGTGGGCAAATTTTGCAGTCATCAGAAATAACCAACCAGCAAGGAGATAAAGTTACCTTAAGCGGGCTGGAACCGGCTTTTGAATTTCTTATCAGTAAAACCGAAACCCAGGGAAATTGTACTGCGGATATTTTCAGACCTTATAGATTAGAGAGTGAAGTCTATTAAATTAGATACATACTGAATTTTTAAAAATAATTCCTGCCCCAATGAGATTTTTTACTGCAGCGCTATTGATGCTGCTCTATGGTTCTGTGAATGCACAGACTATTTATTCAAAAGACTATGGTAGCTCACAAAACCCGGCCATCATATTTATACATGGCGGTCCGGCTGGTAACTCCAATCTTTTTGAAGGAACTACGGCCCAGGTTCTGGCCGATCGGGGATTTTATGTAATTGCATACGATCGCCGCGGAGAGGGGCGTTCCAAGGATGAAGCGGCTACTATGACTTTCAAGGAAAGCTTCGTGGATCTGTTGGGCATATATAATAAGTATCACTTAAAGAAGGCGATAATCCTTGCTCACAGTTTTGGAGGTATTATTGCAACACTTTTTGTACAGCAGTACCCTGATAAGGTCAATGCTTTTATTTTAGCGGGCGCTTTGTTTTCGCAACAGGAAACCTATGATCATATTTTGAAATCAGCTAAAACTTATTTTAAAAATGATACAACTAAGATGGCTGAAATAGCAGCTATAGAACAATTAGGTAGGAATACAGCTGACTACCGGAAACGCTGCTATGAAATTGCCGGTAAGATGAATTTTTTCAATATGCCAAATCCAACAGAGAACAGTAAAAGCCTGAGGGAGGCCTTTGAAAAAAGCATATTTTATACAACAAATGTAAAGAACCATGAGTCTCCTGTAAAGTTTTATAAAAATGAAGCGGCAAATAACGTGGATAATCAACCGGTATTAAAAACCATACGTAAAAAGGGTATCCCTATTTACGCGGTATATGGACAGGATGATGGAATATTCTCTGTTGCGCAACTTTCAAATTTAAAAAACATAGTAGGCAAAAATAATTTTCAATTGATCGGCAATTGCTCCCATTATTTGTTTGCAGATCAACAAGGGGCTTTTTTACAGTTTATGGAGCAAATGCTCCGTAGGTAGTATATTGGCTTTTGATGATTGCCAATATAACGAGGAACAGTAATGCAGATGAAATCAATAGTAAGCTGGTTTCTTATCGGTTCGATACAATAAACTGATACCGGATTTTTGCTTCGTCGAATGAAGTAAAGGCGGAATGTAAATCTTCAAACCGTATTGTAAATAGTTTTATAAGATGAATTTGACAGTAGCTATTTTTATTATTATTAAATATTAAAATGACTGTAGAAACTAATAAGAGCCAGGCCTTCCTTGCAAGCGTTAAAAACATAGCGATCGCATTGGTAGGTGCGGGCATAGCTGGTAAAGGGCTCACTTATTTTACACCACATCTTAGTTATGATGTGCCCCGCATATTGTTGCCTGTATATAAGGCATTTGGGCCGACAGGCCTTGCCGTAAGTATGGTGGTGTTAGGAGCGCTGTTAGCTGGCTGGAGCTTTTTCCGGTGGATAAGCAGCAGTCGTAAGCCGGTACAATGGATTTTAATAGTCGGGGTACTGGCACTATTAATAATAGGAGGCGTATATGCAATGGATGCAGGAAGAAGCAAAGAGGCATCAACGGCCAGCCTATTGCAGGAGCCGCCTGCATCGGCCAATGCCGTAGCAATAGCAGCAGGCACTGTCGTTTTTCCATCGTCTTTTAGCCGGGAATCAAAACAACAGTATGATCAGCTAATCAAAAACCTGGAAGCAGCGATACAGGAGAAAGATCCATCTAAAAGCTGGACTACTTATAATGAGCTGAATATATTTACAGCGGGTCTAAAGGCCGATCAGAATGATCCAGAACAATTGCAGTTCATTATTGCTCAAAGCCGGAGGATGGATGATTATAACAATCAAATTAAAAGTTTTGCTGGCAGTAGATAGTATTGCCCGGGCATTAGTAAAAAATGAACAGACAAATGTTGTCACGAAGTAAAACCTTATTGTTGGTTGTTCCCGGTTTTATCAGCATAGCGCTTAATGGTCAGTCCACCAACGATCTCAGAAACAGGGTGTCTCAGATTATCGCTTCGAAGAATGCAACAGTGGCAGTTTCCATAAAAGGTGTGGAAAGCAGTGATACTTTAAGTGTCAATGGTAATGTATTAATGCCGATGATGAGCGTGTTTAAGTTTCATATCGCCCTGGCAGTGTTAAACAAGGTTGATCAGGGAAAGCTTCAGTTAAACCAGCTCTTTTTTATTAAAAAAGGAGATTTGTATCCTGGTACCTGGAGTCCTATTCGGGATGAATATCCTGATGGTAATATGTACCTCACCCTCGATCAGCTATTAAGATACACGGTTTCTCATAGCGATAATAATGGTTGTGATCTGTTACTGAATATTATAGGCGGAACAAAAACCGTTCAGCGGTTTATTAATAAACAAGGCATCAGGCCTTTTACTATTAAAATGAACGAGCAACAGATGAGCACCTGGGAAAATCTTTATGTGAATACGACCAGCGCCTTGGCCACAACTAAATTGCTGGAAAAATTTTACAAAGGCAATGTACTGAAACAACATACAACCCGTTACCTGTATCAAATAATGGTGGAGACTTCAAGAGGATTAACCTGGATGAAGGCCGGATTGCCAGCCGGAACCGAATTGGCACATAGGACAGGTATTTCAGATATTAATAGCGATCATCTAAGGGCTGCCCTCAATGATGTAGGTATTGTAAAGCTAGCTAACGGGCAATATTTTATACTTTCGGTTTATCTGAAAAATATCAGGGAGGAGAGGGCTGCCACAGAAAAGATCATTGCAGATATAACAACAGCTGCCTGGGATTATTTTAATCGTAACGCTAAGTAAACTTTCTTTTATAAAGTAATGCGCAATAGCAGGACCAATGGAAATATCTTAATTTACGAAAATTATAAATTCCGGTAGCTCTGTTCAATCAAAAAATTGATGGCTTCCTTTACCTCATTTCTCCCTTCTTCGGTTTTCATATCCAAACCGCAAAATATGCTGCCATTTACAGCCTGAAACATATTGAGATAATAAAGGCCGGAAACTAATAATGCGGTAATGGCACGGTAACGGGCAGCATTTTTACCAAAATGCGAATCCACAATTGCTTCGAACAAACGTTCACCATTTTCTTCCTGTTTGTCGGTTAGCTTTTTAAGCGATTTCCTGCTTTCTGAAAGACGCCATAAAATAATTCTTTGAAATTCTTTATTCTTAAACATATAATCAAATTGTGATATAAGCATCTCTTTAGTAAGAGCTTCTCCACCGTCGGTAATTTCGGATGGCACTTCAATTATATTACTCCAAAAATCGTGAGAGCGAATATATTCATCAATTAATTGATCCGTGCCTCCAAAATAATTATAGATCAGTTTTTTATCCAGGCCGGCAGTAAGCGCTATGTCATTTACTTTCAAAGCGTTATATCCCTTTGTTTTTAACAGTTTTCCCACAGCATTCAATAGCTTCTGCTTACTTTTTTCTTTACTTCTTATCGGTCCCTCAACAATTTTTCTTTTCATAAAAATATAATTCGAAAATCAAATACTTTTTTAAAGTTAATTAACTTTTACCCATCACTAATTAGTGAGTTATTGTAAATTTGTAGCATCAGAATTTACTGTTTGGGTTTTGGCATGTTTTAATATAGTCGCTGGTTCAACTGGTAGGTAAACGGTTGTGCGCAACAGTCAAAATATTTAATGAATAATCGGATGAAAATTAAAAGGATCACTCTTTTACTCTGCCTCGTGTGTGTTTACAATTGTTTTTTGCCGGAGGGAACCGTTGTGAATTTGATGGGAATTGCAGGCGTGGGTCATGCTGCTATGTTTTATGATTTTATAAAAAATGACCCGGCTTTAACCTTATAGATTTCAACGAAGTGATCAGTTAAATGAAACAGGCTATTTTTTTTTCGTGTCGTTTAATTCAGTCTATAATACTTTTTGCAGGGATCGTGCTGATAGCTGGTTGCAAAGACCAGAAAAAGGGAATGCCGGAAACGGTTAAAGAGGATACTGTTTTAACGGAGGCGCCTTCTGAAAGCAACAGCAATGAAGCTAATGAATTGCAGGATGCGCTTCCCGCACTTTACAGTTTTAATACAATAGGGGGCGAAGTAATAGGGATTGCAGCTTCTGAACAATCAGAACATGATCCTTTTTTTCTTATTGGAGATGCTAACTATATTGTAGCAACCAAGTACCTGGATGAAAGGGTCGTAAAAGCAGATACTTTACTTAAAAATGAGTTTGTTTATACCCAGATAGATTCCGCCAGCATTCAGCAAAAGAAGGTAGGTAATAATTATTACCTGCTGCTTACGGCCAGGGAAACATTTAAAGGTCAGGCCATTACTGAGAAGACCATCAATTTTATTCTCCTTGATGTAAACAGCCTGGAGCATTATACTTTGATGTACGAAGGTGTATCATCTATTCGTTGTTATGAGTGCATAGATGGTGATTTTCATCCTGTTCCCTTGTTGGACAAAAAACCGGGTTTGAAATCGATACTCTTTGAGTACGCCAATAAAAGCAAATGGGTGTACCGACCGGCAACACAGGTAGAGAAAGATGCCCGTCATTTCATTAACTACGAGCAAAAATGGAACGAGGATAATCAGGAAGACAATCATTTGGCAAACGGACATTCGGGTGTTTCAGAACCCGTATATAGCACGTATTATAAAGAAGATATTTTTAAACTTACTGCAGCGCACGCCAGCGTTACTGATTCTATAGAGAATGAGCATTTTAAAATCCTGTCTTATTTCAGGGGAAATATCCTGGGTTTCGATAAACAGAAGCAGTTGTACTTTCCTATTTATATCGAAAGTTGCATTACTGGTTGCGACAAAAAAATAAGGTTTGTTTCCCCTGAAACTATTGAAATACTTTACGATGAGTATAATAGTAAAGAAGTGTATACAGTTCAATTAAACAAAATCAGGTTTTAGTACCCGTAAACAGGAACGCCTGTCCCTGCCGGCAATTTTAAAAAGATAACTGCGAATTATAAAATGGATGTGGCGAATTGTAAATGCAGCTGTTGAACCCCGTTAGGATTTTGTTTTTTTGTTTCGATCGTACTTTTAAGCAATTTAAAACAGATCCGTCGCGGTCACAAATGTAAGGTCACATAATACATATAGGGGCCTTGGATGAAGGGATGCTATTTCTTTCGCGATAATATACAAGCCGTTGCCGACTATGACACTTTTGAGGCCGTTGCTACCCAAATCAGCCTGACGAGATAAGAGCCGGTACTATCAGGTGCTGATGGAAGCCGGGTTTTAAACTGGTTAAGTAAGGGCGGGTCATGCGTTGTTCCGAAGATGATCGCTCACAAAAAATGGCGGCATCCGGGATCGTTCGCGCTGGTAAGTATCGATAAATACTATTAAATTTAATCAATGAAGAACGGCATTTTAATAGTATTCGGATTTGCGCTTTATTATTGGGGTTTTTGTTATTTTGAAACTATCATGCTTTATATTGACCGATTGGTTCAATATAAACTGGGCAGTTATTTCCTGACTTATATATTGATTGGGATACCTGCTTTTGTTGCTACCTGACTGGTAAACCGGGAACTCAATTTTCTAAAATACCCGGGTTTACAGTCGAATATTTTAACCGGATTGATCGCTGGTACAGTATTTTCCTTGCCGATGTTTGTGGGAGGATTGTTACAATCAAAATTGGCGGCAGATATCAGTATTCCCAACCTGATTGCAAAGACAATTTTTGCTGGCCTTTTTGAAGAATTATATTTCAGAGGTTTTCTTTTCGGTCAATTATTCCGCAAAACAAGGTTAGGCTTTTTGCCTGCGATTATTTTATGCTCAGTTATTTTTGCTATGGGGCATTTGTATCAAAGCCAGGATCCGGGTGTGCTATTAGGCGTATTTCTGACAACCTTTATGGGGTCGGTACTGTTTGCCTGGTTATTTGTAGAATGGAACTACAATTTGTGGATACCTGTTTTCATGCATACAATGATGAATCTTTCATGGCATTTATTTGCTGTTAGTGAGAATGCATTGGGAACAGCTTCGTTTAATATATACAGGGGCATAACTATAGCATTGGCTATTGTACTAACTATAATGTACAAAAAGAGAAATGGGCATAAACTATCCGTAAATAAGCAAACGTTATTGTTTAGCCGCCTTGATCAAAATTTTTTAAATACAAATCTGTAAGCCTGAAGTTATTTCAGATCGTTCCTCGGGAAATTGAACTGTCCCTCAGTAATAGTGACTGTTTTGCCTTGTTCATTAACATAAGACATATTGCCTTTGAAATAGCCCGCAAATTTCCCGGTGGTATCAATAACTTTAAATTCATTCATGGAAAATTTTCCAACCGGGTCGCTCCACCCGCTTTGCGGCGTACTAATTACTATTTTATCGTTAATACGGTATTCAAAGTACCTGAAATTATATTCCATTTTTGGAGTTGTCGGCAAACTGTCCGTGCCAAATCTTGTTATATCTATATTGAAATTAAAGAGCATGTATTCTTTGCCAGACGCATTCCCACCTCCAAATGCTACATTCGGATTTGTTCTGCCATCCCATTCTGTTCGCAGAAAAGCACCCATGTCATCATGCAAATTTTTCCACTGGTTATCAATTTTTACTTTGAAATAAAAATTAGATGTGTCAAAAGCATCTTTCTTACTACCACAGGATAGGCCAAGAAATAACAGGAAAAGTATAGGCAACAGCAAGTTTTTTTTCATAATAAATAGCTATAAACACAAAAATAATAGATTTTAGGTTAGCCGAGTCAATAAACACGAGCCTTTTAATACCATCTCTTAAATAGCGAAGCTCAGTTTGATTCTTGCCAGATACGGGAATACAGTACATCCGGCAGTTTGTTTTAATATATTTGAAAGAGCAACAACTGGAGAAAGCTGTTCAATAACTGGCCATGGGAGAAATATTTGAATTGATAGCAGAACAGGCTTTAGAAAAGCTGGATGCGTATTATGATGAGTGTCATATATGTGGAGCTACAGACGTAGATCTTCATAGTTACCAGGAGTGCTCACCCTGGATGATGGTGCCACGGATGACGATATTTATGCTGTCTGCGCAACCTGTATTGGCTCTAAGAAGTTAAGACATGCCAGTGAAAATGAGTACACGGACACCATTAAAAAATATATAAACCTCGGGATCAGTTGACCGAAGAGATGAAATTAATATTGGTGGAAGAATTGATCAGCAAGAACAGGAGAACGCCTGATGTTCCGATTTTTCTGCAGGGCGTAGACCGGCCGTTATGCTGTAATGATATTGCTGAATTTATGGGCTATCCTTCGGATAAAGAAGAACTATATAAGATAAGCGAGCAGGATGTACATTGGGATAAAGAGCCGAAAATGAAAACCCGGCAACTCGATTTCCGGATTTATGGATGCCCGGAAAGCTTAAGGGAAGTAGCTGGCTTTGCTTGCAAACATTGTGGTAAACGATATTTTATTTTTCAGTTTACCTGATCGTGTGAGAAGAATACTACAAGCTATACTGAAAGAAATAGGCTTTTTGATCAATGGTGTCGTACCAAAACCGCTTATGGAGATTTTTGCCCTGTGTGTTGCTTTGCCAGGAGTAACCGGTTAATTCATTAATTCTTTTTTTATCCCACCAGTCGAAGTCGTGCTGCATACTTTCAGGATTATCTCCGGGCAAACTGTCTTTACTTAAGTCCAGTTTTTTGATAATGGCGGTCGCCGTGGCAGTGTCGCAGTTAAAGGAGAACATGTAGTCTGTATCTTGTCCGATGGCATCATCAAAGCAATAGATGTTTTTCACATCAGCCGTGATAGCTACCTGCAAAAAATGCCTGAAGTTTTTCTGGTTAGCTTCTGTATCGGGTTGGTCGCTGTCGAAAGGAGGGAAGAAAGGATCGATAATCTTTTTCGCCAGCTTAACCGTTACCGCTGTTCCCTTGTCTACGGTATAGGAAAGTGTATAGTATCCTGTTCCAAGCAATGCAAAAAAAGCAACCAAAGAAACGATGAGCGGGCCTTTACTTTTTCTGATAATGGCAGCAATAAGAAAAACGAGCATGATGAACGCCAGCAGTATCAGCACAGTTAGTAGTATTATTAACTTTGTCATACAGTTCGTTGTATTTTATTACAGTTAGTTTTGCCCGGCGAGCCTTGTACGCAGGTCATCAGGCTTCGTCAATGATCCACGAAGGGTATTCGGCTACATAAATCCATCGGCCGTTTTCTTTTTTAATAAAAATGAAACTCCGGCAAATTTTATTCTCCCCACATAAAAAAGAGAACAGGTAACAACCTTTCGTGCCATCCGCATTGAATACAGCACGGTAGACTTTGTCCGCTTGCATACAGAATTCACTCTGTTCACAATCTGCTGCTTTTTTTTGATATTGATAGTGAGCCAGGTTAAAGGAAGATAATTCCAGTGGTACGCTTTCCCCTTTATAATGGATCTGCTGCTTTATCAGGTCTATATAAGATTCTCCTACGATTGTGTCAAAACGATGCAGGTTGTTCTTCTGAAAATCATTCAGCAGGTAAGTATAGTTATCGTGCCAGTCTTTTTCGGTTTTTAAATTACGGCTTCCTGCAACATACCGGTAGGCATATAACGTGTCGGTCAGTTGAACCATTATTTTTTTGTGTTGAAGTTGCAGCGTAATCGAATCAACATAACGGTCAAAGTCAGACATTTCCTTATAAATATCTTTTTGCTTGGCCGAGTCTGGCTCAAAAGCAAGAGCCATTTTAAAAGATTCGCTCATTAATTGGTAGCCCTTATTAGCCTTTAAGAAACTCGCGGCCGAATTAGGATTCGTGTTTAAGTACTGGCAAAGTGTTTCGCTGATGATTGATCGTTCGGTGGCAAGGTCAACCGACTGAGAAAAAGACAACTGCACAAAAGATAAAAAAAGCAGGGATAAGATTAATTTCATAGCTGTGTTATTGCAAATATAAATGTCTACTAACCATTCTGATTGGAGTTTTAAAATATTTTATAAAATGTTTTTTCGTAAAATATTGATAATAAGTATTATAGGTTTAAATAAAAAGCGGTGTTG
Source organism: Paraniabella aurantiaca (assembly GCF_050309965.1). Classification (NCBI taxonomy): domain Bacteria; kingdom Pseudomonadati; phylum Bacteroidota; class Chitinophagia; order Chitinophagales; family Chitinophagaceae; genus Paraniabella; species Paraniabella aurantiaca. Next base: position 1,957,659 of record NZ_JBLOSY010000002.1, read on the forward strand.
GTTAAGCTTTGAGAATTTTAAGACACCATCGCGGCTATACTAAGTGCCATTAAGTTTTTCGCAGGATAAACTTTTAATCCTTCCAACTTTAGGTTACCTTTGCAGCCTTAAAAATTGTCAAGTAATGATAAGTGTTAAAGATCTGAAGCTCGCTTACGGTAAGCGTGTGTTGTTTGAAGATGTAAACCTAAACTTTACCAAAGGTAATTGTTATGGTGTGATTGGGGCTAACGGGGCAGGTAAATCTACCTTTTTAAAAATTTTAAGCGGTGAAATTGAGCCTAATAAAGGAACTATAAGCATTACGCCAGGTGAACGCATGGCCGTATTGAAGCAAAACCAGTTTGAATTTGATGAGCAAACCGTTTTGAATACGGTGCTGATGGGACATAAGAAAATGTGGGATACCGTTCAAAAAAGGGATGCTATTTATGCGAACCCGGATGCTACAGAAGATGATTACATGAAAGCTTCAGAACTGGAAGCTGAGTATGGGGAAATGGGAGGGTATGAAAGTGAGAGTGATGCGGCTTCATTTTTAAATGGCCTGGGTGTAACTGATGAAATGCACCAGATGCTGATGAAGGATATTCCTTCTAATATGAAGGTAAGGGTGCTATTGGCGCAGTCCCTATTTGGTAACCCCGATATTCTGTTGTTGGATGAGCCTACCAACGGTCTCGATATTGAAACCATTGGTTGGTTAGAGAATTTCCTCGCCGATTATGAAAATATTGTATTGGTAGTGAGCCACGACCGTCACTTTTTAGATGCGGTATGTACACACGTAGCCGATGTAGACAGGCAGAAGATCAAAGTATTTACAGGTAACTATTCTTTCTGGTATGAGAGCTCGCAATTGATGGCGCGCCAGGTAGCAGATAAGAATAAGAAGATGGAAGAAAAGCGTAAAGACCTTATTGACTTTATTGCGCGATTCAGTGCCAATGCTTCTAAAAGTAAACAGGCTACCAGCCGTAAAAAGGCTCTCGAGAAGTTGAATTTTGAAGAGATTGAGCCGAGCTACCGTAAATATCCGGGTATCATTTTCCAGCCTTTGCGCGAGGTAGGTAACCAGATATTAAACGTAGAGAAGTTAAAAGCGGCTACGGAAGATCGTGTGTTATTTAATGATGTAACTTTTAGCGTTAACAAAGGAGATAAGATCGCGTTGATTTCAAAGGATCCTCTTGCCGTAACACAATTCTTCGAAATCGTAAACGGTGAAGCGAAAGCTGATTCGGGTTCTTACGAGTGGGGAACAACAGTAACTTCAGCTTATCTGCCGATCGAAAACAGTAAGTTTTTTACGGAAGGTTTAAGCCTGATGGATTGGTTGCGTCAGTACGTACCTCCGCATGTAACAGATGTGGATGAACCATTCTTACGCGGCTTTTTAGGTAAAATGCTTTTTAGTGGTGAGGACGTAATGAAGAAAACGAATGTGTTAAGTGGAGGGGAGAAAGTAAGATGTATGCTCAGTAAAATGATGCTGCAGAATCCGAATGTGATTGTATTAGACCAACCTACTAACCACCTTGACCTGGAAAGTATTCAGAGCTTCAACGAACAGTGTACGGCTTACAGCGGTGTGGTATTGTTGACCAGCCATGACCATACTTTCATGCAAACAGTCGCCAACAGGATCATTGAGTTAACGCCCAAAGGTATTATTGACCGGCTAATGACCTTTGATGAATACCTTGCAGATGACAGGGTGAAAGCATTAAGAGAAGAAATGTATAAATAACAAATTATAGCAGAGGCGGGTTTATCCCGCCTCTTTCTTTATACCTACCGCTCATCACAATTCTATACCCCGAACGTTGGTTTTTGCTACTTTCATTCGGCTATGCGTTGATTTTTTCGTTTTACATTAAGAATTCATTATGACAAAAAAGTTTCTATTTACTATTTCTCTGTTATTTGCTGCAGAGGGCCTGTTACATGCACAGGACGAGTTGATTAAAAAAATAAGTGATAACAAAACCCAGGGCAAGGCTGGCTATACTTTTAAAAGAACGATTGACCTGGCAACCACACCCATAGAAAACCAGGGCTCTTCCGGAACCTGTTGGAGTTATTCCACCAATTCCTTTCTTGAATCGGAGATGATCAAATCCGGCAGAACCCCGGTGCCGCTTGCTAAGATATACACCGCCCGATGCTCCTACATTGATAAGGCCGACAATTTTGTGAGGATGAATGGCGCTGTAAGCTGGGGTGACGGTGGAGAGCCGCATGATGTGGTAAACATGTATGCCAAGTACGGCATTCTGCCTTATGACAACTACACTGGCCTGGTAAATGGCGCCACCAAAAATAATTTCAATGCCATGCAAACTGGTTTGAAGGCTATGCTCGATTCTATTGTGAAGAATCCTACTGGTACAGTTGATCTGACCTGGAAGGATCGGTTTAAAGATTCATTGGATAAGTATCTAGGCGCAGTACCTCAACAATTTGAGTACAAGGGTAAACAATATACACCGGTAAGCTTTGCAAAAGAAGTGGTGGGCCTAAACCCCAATGATTATATAGAGTTTATTTCCCAGAACAATACACCTTACTGGCAGAAGGCCATGATGATGGTGCCTGATAACTGGGCTTTTCAGTGGGATTGGAATATTCCTGCTCAGGAGTTTACAAATATTATTGACAACGCATTGAAATTGGGTTATACAGTAGCATGGGGTACCGATGTATCGGAGCCGTTCTTTAGCTGGCCCAATGGAGTAGCTTTTGTTCCCGAAAATCCTGAAAATTATAAGGGCGGGTTAACAGATGAGCAGAAAAAAGAGCTATTTAATGGTCCTAAACCGGAGCCGGTGATTACCGCCGAATTAAGGCAAAAAGGATTAGAAAATCTCAGAACTACAGATGATCACGGCATGCATATCGTGGGCATGGCCAAAGATCAGAATGGTAAAGACTACTACCTGGTTAAAAATTCCTGGGGTGAAAGCAACGACTTCAAAGGCTTTTTATATGTAACCAAAGCTTATGTGCAATACAAGACGACAGGTTTAATGGTAAACAAAAAAGCACTGCCTGCAAATATTAAGCAGAAGATCGGTATTTAATATATCATTTCCCGTAGTTGAATGAAGCCTCCTGTTAATTTGCAGGAGGTTTTTTATTAAGTAGCAGACGCTATGCATCAATAATTTTCTTTAGAGATATAGCCCTTAATATGATGGCATCATAACCTCTATACGTCTATCCAATCTCATAATGATTTATTGATATTTCTTTGTCCTGTAGGCACAAAATATCAGTAGCCTACATATACCACATAAATATGCGCACCCTAGGTACGCAATATTTCTAAAAAGGTATTGAATATACAATTGAAGATATGCATCTCCGCTGTAAGCCTCCTGATGCATCCAGGTTGTTTCGCTCCATTGTCCCGTAGGGGCAACCTGTTTGCAGCTAATATAAGGGTAGGAGTTTAGCATGCCATAGGTACGCAATAGTATTGATACGTATACAGTATCTGAATATCAATTTGAATATATGCGTCATCGTTGTAGAGATTAATCCAATGGGGGCGCTATGTCATATGTCCTGTAAGGACAAAATATAGGTAGCTGATATATATCGTATGAATTCAGCGTGCCGTAGGTACGCAACATTTCTGAATATACAATTGAAGATATGCATCGTCGCAGGGCAAACGCATCTAAAAAAATGTTTAAGTCAGAAAGCCTGCCGTCAGAGAGGGCTGACCTTTATTATAGAAAAGTATGTTTTTAGATAGTTCAAAATCCCTGAGATATTTCACCCCTTCCGGGGTTCTTCAATACCACGCCGACACATTTTATAATTATTCCATCCCTGCGGGATTATAAATACGGCCAATGCCCATCAAAATTAGATGCGTTTGCCCTGTGCATCGTCGTCGTTTACGTGCCGATGCGGTCAAGTTGCTCCATTGTCCCAGAGGAATACAAAGGCGAAATTTAGCGTGCCGTAGGTACGCAACCAATCAACATATTAGCAAAACAAATTGTTTAACCCCATTTCGGGAACGTTTGCGTACATTTTCCTGGCTGGTTTCGTTAGTCGGAAATTTTATTGTGATATATTGAAGCAACATAGCTTCCAGGCCTTTTTATTTATTGTCATAATTAAGAGGGCTACTCTCGAATGTATCATGTTGCTATGTTGGAAAATTATATTATCTCTAACGTAAAGCTGTCTAAAAATGGAAAATCATTCCCGAAGGTCATTCCTTTATTCTTTAAGTATGCTGGCTGCAGGCACAGCATTAACGAGCCCGCTCTATGGATTTAGCACGACTAAAAAACTAAAACTGGTATTGGTAGGAACCGGTGTAAGAGGCATCTCGTTCTGGGGTAAACGACTTCTTGAACAATATCCCGATAAACTTGAATTCGTAGGTCTTTGTGATATTAATCCGGGCAGGGTGGCGTATGCCAAAAAGTTTATGGGTGCGTCCTGTCCAACATTTACCGACTTTGATAAAATGATCAAAGAGCAAAAGCCTGACCTGATTATTGTTACAACAAAGGATGCGGTGCATCACGAGTATATCATCAAAGGATTAAAATATGGATGTGACGTATTAACCGAGAAGCCATTAACTATTGATGAAGACAAATGCCAGCAGATTCTCGCGGCAGAGCGCGCGTCCAATAGGAAATTGATTGTCGGGTTTAATTACCGTTGGGGACCCTATGTTACAAAAATAAAGGAGCTGCTGGCGGAAGGAGCCATTGGTGAAGTAACTTCCGTTGATTTCAACTGGTATCTCAATACGCACCATGGCGCATCTTATTTTAGAAGATGGCATGGACTGATGAATGGCGGAGGCTCTTTATGGGTACATAAGGCCACGCATCATTTTGATCTGCTCAATTGGTGGCTTGACTCCGATCCCGAAGAAGTATTTGCCTATGGAGCTTTGGAACACTATGGGAAAAACGGCCCTTTCCGAGCGAAGAACTGCCGTAGCTGTGATCATAAAAAAGACTGTAAATATTACTGGGATATCACGAAGAGTTATCATGATATGCGGCTGTATGTCGACAATGAAAAATATGACGGTTATCTCCGGGATGCCTGCCTGTTTCGCAATGAGATCGATATTTATGATAAAATGTCGGCGCAGATCAGGTACGCCAATAAAGCAGTTGTAAATTATTCATTAACTACTTATTCACCCTTTGAAGGATGGCGACTGGCGTTTAACGGTCAAAAGGGACGCATTGAAGCATGGACTGATATACCGTTCTTCAAAAATGAAAACCTGAGCCAGGCTGAATTACATGCTGCAGAAATGAACCAGAATTTAAAAGAAGATACAGCTGTCGAACCTGTAATCTTGTTTAAGAACTGGGAGAACTTTAAAACAATTAACGTGACCAGCGAACGTGGGGGGCATGGAGGCGGTGACAAAAGATTGCATGATAAGATCTTTGTCAATCCAAATGCAGCCGATCCTTTGAAACATTCGGCAGGAGTAAGGGACGGCGTAATGTCGGTATTAATAGGAGTGGCAGCCAGAAAAAGTATACAAACAGGCCAGCCAATCAAAATTGCAAATCTTACTGATCTGAAACCATCGGCCAACCGGGTTTAAGGCTAATGATTATATTTATTAAAACTCCGGCCCGGTTGTACGGGCCGGAGTTTTTTTATTGCTGCTCGCCTTAATGATTATTGCTGTGCTTTAGCCGGGTCATCATAATTAACCATCCAGCTGATTCCGAATTTGTCGCTGAACATACCAAAGTAAGCACCCCAGAATGTGTGATTCATGGGCATGGTTACCCGCCCGTCTTCGGAAAGTCCGTTGAATAATTTGTCAGCCTCTTCTTTACTATCTGCATTGATAGATACAGAAAAGTTATTGCCTGGCTGATAGCTGGACGCCCACTCACCACCTGTATCACTACCCATGAGAAGCGTTTCTTTACTGATAGGCAGACTAATATGCATGATCCTGTTTTTGTCTTCTTCGGTCATTGCCATGCCTTCCTGCGGCGGCATTTCTCCAAAAGTTCCCACATAAGGATAGTCACCGCCGAAAACGGATTTATAGAAATCGAAAGCCTCCTTACAATTACCATTAAAGGTTAAATAGATATTAACTGTAGCCATTGTATTGTTGTTTTAATATAAATAGATAAAAGTATTTTAAACAATCAATTCTTATTAAGATTTTCGGGATTGTTCGTAGGTAGGGCCGTATAATCCGGGCACAGTATTACCTGTAGCTCTTAAATGGGAGATCATTTCACCGCGATGGTGATACAGGTGATTAAAAAGAAAACCACGAATAACCTGTATTTTGGGCATAGGAGGCATCAAAGGTGTTCCCCCGGCGTGCATGGTCCAAACATTCATGTATTGCGACTCGTCCGATTGTTCAATCACCGTTTTTGCCTTTGCCAGATTTTCCTCAAATTTTTGCAGGATATTAGATGCCTTGCTGATATCACCTTTGTTATATTGATAGCTCGCCATATCGAAGTTGTCGTGTAAAAAAGTACTCTCGTACCAATTGTATACTTCAGCGATATGGGAGGCCAGCTGAGCGACCGACCATAAATGGGGTTGTGGGCGATACTCCAGGGCTGCATCCGGAATTACGCTTAATAGTTTTCTTGTGTTTTCGGCTTCATACAAAAACTCGCCGAGTAGTGCCTGTTTAATCATTGTTTTTTAAATTTAATAAGCTGATAAATGTTGGGTATGCTACGGGATTATAGCCTTAATCTTACGGATATGGCAATAGACAAAGCATAAGCAATCTTCTTCCTTTAGGAAAGTCAACGCGAATATATGATTATTTGTTGTAATGTAAAAGTGTGGTGTAAAGACATCAGGATGATTTAATTGTTAGCCTGGGGAAAATTTGCAGAGAATATGTATAAATAAAAAATCCGGACTTTACTAGCCCGGATAGATCTGTTAAATTATTTAGTTTCTATTTTTTATGCCTGCTTTCTAACACCTGCAATACATCTGACAGCGAAAAGCCTTTGGCTTGTAATAGTACGAGGTAATGAAACATCAGGTCGGCCGCCTCTCCCAGAAACAAGTCTTTGTTATCATCTTTACTTTCGATAACAATTTCAACAGCCTCTTCACCTACCTTTTGTGCTATTTTGTTAATGCCCTTTGCAAATAGAGAGGCTGTATAAGATTTTTCCGAAGGATTATTCTTCCGGTTGATAATCACTTTTTCCAGTTGCTGCAAGGAGAATTGATCATTGGCTTTCCCAAAGCAACTGATATCGCCCGTGTGGCAGGTAGGTCCCTGCGGTTCAGCTTTAATAAGAATCGTATCATTGTCGCAGTCTACCAATACTTCTTTCACTAGGAGAAAATTGTTGGATGTTTCTCCTTTGGTCCATAAACGTTGTTTACTGCGACTAAAGAAAGTGACTTTGCCTTCTGCCTGTGTTTTTGCAAAAGCTTCTTCATTCATAAAGCCCAGCATCAGTACTTCGAGTGTAAGTACATCTTGTACGATTACCGGCATCAGTCCGTCGGTATATTTAGAAAAATCAGGAGCCATAATTATTTATGATTTGAGATTGTTATTTAGGATTTTGATACAAAAATGTGTTGATGATATGCTATCACCCATTATTTACAGCCGTACAGTTATATTTTCTTTTCGTAGATATTCTTTTAGATCCTGTATCTCGATTTCTTTAAAATGAAAAATGCTGGCTGCCAGCGCAGCATCAGCGTATCCACGGGTGAACACATCATGGAAATGCTCCATGGAACCGGCGCCTCCGGATGCAATAACAGGGATATTTACCGATTGACTGATTTCAGCGGTAATTTCAACTGCGAAACCGGCTTTAGTGCCATCATTCTCCATGGAAGTTAAAAGAATTTCTCCGGCCCCCAGATCCCTGCATTGTTTTACCCACTCCGTCGCAAGAAGCGGGGTAGGCGTGCGTCCGCCATGTGTTGCAACTTTCCATATACCATCGAAAAGCTTGATATCTACTGCTACGACCACGCACTGACTTCCAAAATTTTTGGCCAGCTCAGAAACCAGTACCGGGCGTTTTACCGCAGATGTATTCACCGAAATTTTATCAGCCCCGTTTTCCAGTAAAACAGAAACATCATCAACGGTATTAATGCCGCCACCAACAGTGAAAGGTATATTGATATGCGTTGCAATCTTCCTCACCAGCTCTGATAAGGTTTTGCGTTTATCTACGGTAGCTGTAATATCCAGGAACACTAATTCATCGGCTCCTTCCTGGCTATAACGGATGGCCAGTTCTACCGGGTCTCCGGCATCCCTCAATTCCACGAAGTTGGTACCTTTTACTGTTCGTCCGTCTTTTATATCTAAACAAGGTATAATTCTTTTTGCGAGCATGGAAATTTGATATTTATCTTATGTCACCCTGAGCCTGACGAAGGGTGCTTTTTAAATCCAAACATGGTTCGTCGGGCTCACCATGACATTCGTTTTACGATCTAATTTGTCATTCTAAAGATCTGGTTCTTTTTTATTTGAACTTCAGCGCGATAGCAGTTGTGCATACTTGATCAGAGGTTTCTCCCGAAACTAATCTTTAATTGAATTTTTTTAAGTCTTCTAACGAGATCCGGTTTTCGTAAATCGCTTTTCCCACAATCGCTCCCGAACATCCCACTTCTTTCAGGGTTTCAAGATCTTCCATCGAACTTACACCGCCGCTGGCGATCAGGCTGATACCTTCAACATGGTCCAATATTTTTTTGTACAGGTCGTTAGAGCTGCCTTGCAACAAACCGTCCTTGCTGATATCAGTACAAAAGAATTGCTGCACACCTTTGGCGGCATAGTTGCGGATGAAGTCGATAATGTTGATGTCTGTAGCCACCGTCCAGCCCTTGATCTGTATTTTTTCATCCAGTACGTCAGCACCCAGTATGAATTTTTCAACTCCATAAGCTTTGAACCAGTCGCTAAGCAATGTTTCATTTTTAACGGCTACGCTCCCGATGGCGGCATAAGCAGCTCCCGAATTAAAGGTAATAGCCAAGCTCTCATTAGAGCTAATGCCACCACTAAAGTCTATTTGCAGGCTTGTTTTCCCGGCTACTTGTTCCAGTACTTTCCAGTTTTTCACTTCACCGGCTTTCGCTCCGTCCAGGTCCACCAGGTGTAGTCTTTTTAAGCCCGCGTCTTCAAAGCTTTTGGCCACTTCCAGGGGATTTTCATTGTACACTGTTTTTTGCGTATAGTCACCCTTACTAAGGCGCACACATTTACCGTCTATAATATCTATTGCTGGTATAATTTCCATTTTTTGTTGATTCAGTTTCTTTTCCATTACTATAAAATCCTGTCCTAATGCCTGCCAGGGTTGGCCCGTAGTGTGCATGCCCATTTTTTCATACAAACGGGTAGCAGTTAAGCGAGCATTGCACCAAAGCTTTTGCGCTCTTTTCTGCTGCGCCAGCTTGTCTATGTAATTTAACAATGCCGTTGCAAGGCCTTTTCCCTGCCAGTCTTTACGGGTGGCCAGTTTACGAAATTGCATGTTCCCTTCTTGCTGAAAAACCGATACCACGGAAACCAGTTCACCTGCTTTGTAAATACCCAGATGTATACCCTGCTCATCATCTTTTAATTTTACTACATCAGCTGGGTAGTCAGGATACATTACTTCATGTCGCAATAGCCATACTTCGTGTAAGGGTACCGATCTTATATCCATACTAAAGCGCTAAAAAGTTTTTAAGGATCTGTTCGCCTGTGTCCGCACTTTTCTCCGGGTGAAATTGTACTCCATAAAAATTGTTCTTGGCCAACGCACAGCTAAAATCAATTGCATAATTCGAAGTAGCAATAGAACACTCGTTTAATTCGGCATAGTAGCTATGTACAAAGTAGCAATAACTATTATTGGCAACCCCTTTAAAAATGGGATTGTCTTTTACTTGTATATTATTCCAGCCAATCTGGGGGATTTTCAAAGTATCACTGGTGAACTTTTTAACTTCAACATCGAACAGGCCCAGGCACGGTGTATCGTTTTCCTCGCTGTGATTGCAAAGCAATTGCATACCCAGGCAAATACCTAATAAGGGTTGCTTAGCCGATTGGATCACCTGGTCTAGGTTGCGTTCCTTCAGGTAGTTCATAGCTGTGCTTGCTTCTCCAACTCCGGGAAAAATTATTTTATCAGCAGATAATATCGATTCCTTATCATCAGTAACTACTGCCTGTACACCAATGCGTTCCAATGCAAAAAGTACCGATTGTATATTACCTGCGTTATATTTTACAATAACAATTTGATCACCTTTGCTTGCGTTGGCTCCGCTTATATTCTCTGTCATAATCTTTAAAATCAGTAAAAGATATTTACTTTTTTGATTTTGTAAACCTATTAACCCTTGGACTACAACAAACCTTTGGTACTGGGCAGCTGCTCGTTGCCCGGTGTTCTTTTGATCGCCATTTTAATGGCTTTTGCCAGTCCTTTAAAAATAGCTTCGATTTTATGATGTTCATTTTCTCCTTCGGCTTTGATGTTCAGGTTGCATTTTGAACCATCGCTGAAAGATTTAAAAAAGTGATAGAACATTTCAGTAGGCATTTCCCCGATTCTTTCCCGTTTGAATTCGGCATCCCACACCAGCCAGGGGCGTCCGCCAAAATCGATCGCTACCTGTGCCAGGCAGTCGTCCATGGGTAATAAAAATCCATAACGTTCAATGCCGGCTTTATTACCCAGCGCCAGTTGAAAAGCTTCTCCCAGTGCAATAGCAGTATCTTCTATGGTATGATGTTCATCAATATGCAGGTCTCCTTTGGTAATGATCTTGAGGTTGATGCCACTATGGCGACCTAACTGGTGCAACATGTGATCAAAAAAACCAAGTCCTGTTTCAATTTCGCAAATGCCGGTTCCATCGAGGTTGATCTCTATATCGATCTTAGTTTCGTTGGTATTACGGGTGTGTTGAATCACGCGTTCTTTTTGCTGAAGAAAACCATAAATGTCTTCCCAGTTTTTTGTCTTCAGAACAATAGTGGTTTCCAGTGCTTTCAGGCTGTCTGAAATTTCTGCCGAGCCTAAAGCTTCATCGATATTTAGCCAGATGCCTTTACTGCCCAGGTTTTTGGCCAGTTGTATATCGGTAATCCGGTCGCCTATTACATAAGAATTAGCCAGATCATAATCCGGGTTATCAATATACTTCGTAAGTAAGCCAGTGCCGGGTTTACGGGTAGGAGCATTATCTGCGGGATAGGTTTTGTCAATCAAAACCTCATCAAAAATAATTCCTTCACTTTCGAGGTTGCGCATCACCAGCTCCTGGTAGGGCCAGAAGGTATTTTCCGGAAAGGCATCACTACCCAGGCCGTCCTGGTTGGTGATCATTACCAGCTCGAAATCCATGTCCCGCGCTATCTTCCCCATCCAGGTAAACATGCCTGGATAAAATGTTATTTTCTCAATCGAATCTAACTGGTAAGTGGGTGGTGCCTCGTTAATTAAGGTGCCGTCTCTATCTATGAATAAAACTTTTTTCATTTAAACAGTATAATTTTTTAATGCTTCAATCAATGCCTGGTTTTCAGCCGCTGTGCCTACCGTAATGCGCAGGCACCCTTCACATCCTTTGGTCGTATTGCGGTTTCTTACAATAATACCTTTGGACTGCAAATAAATAAAAACATTATGGGCATCTGTTATTTTAACCAACAGGAAATTTGCGTCTGAAGGAAATATTTTTTCCGCAAGCGGAATTTTTGCCAATTCAGTTTCGAGCCAGCTGCGTTGCTCAATGGTTGTTTTAGTCCATTGATTAACCTGGTCCACATTAGTTAAAGCCTGCAATGCCAGTTGCTGTGTTGCCTCGTTAATATTGTAAGGATATTTTACATTGTTCATCAGGTTGATGATCTCTTTGCTTCCAAAGGCAAGACCCAGGCGTAAAGCTGCCAGTCCCCAGGCTTTAGACAAAGTTTGCATTACTACCAGGTTGGGGTAATCCATCAGCTGCTGGGCAAAACTTTTCTGACGCGCGTAATTGATATAAGCTTCATCAATAACTATAATACCGTCGAAATTATTCAATAGAATTTCTATATCCTGGCGCGTGATGCTGTTACCTGTAGGGTTATTCGGCGAGCAAATGAATATGATCTTGGTGAAATCATCTACTGCATCTGCAATAGCCTGTATATCCATCTGATAATCGGAATTAAGTGGTACCTCTTTTACCTTGATATTATTAATGGCAGCACAAACACTATACATGCCATAAGTGGGAGGGAGGGTGATAATATTGTCAACACTCGGTTCGCAGAAAATACGCATGAGTACATCAATAGCCTCATCGCTGCCATTACCTGCAAATATATTTTCTACCGGCACTCCTTTAATCTCGCCAATACGTTTTTTGAAGCTTATTTGCAAAGGGTCCGGATACCTGTTCAGCGACTCATGTAAGTTGCCAATATCTAATGTTACCGGTGAGCCTAAAGCATTTTCATTAGCGTCCAGCATTACACTGGCTTCCCCGGTAAACTCATGCCTTGCCGTTGTATACGGTGCAAGATTTTTAATATTGTCTCTTATCAGGTAGTCTAAATTAAATTCCATTTCTTTATATTATTCGTTCATTGCTTCAAATGTGTTATAATCTGATCTTAACTGCATTGCTGTGAGCCTGTAAACCCTCAGCTTCAGCCATTGTAGTAACCGTTTTGGCTATGTTATGTAAACCGTCTTTAGTTAATTGCTGGAAAGTGATCTTCTTATAAAAACTATCCAGTGATACGCCACTATAGGCAGTTGCATAACCATTCGTTGGTAAAGTATGGTTAGTGCCGCTGGCGTAGTCTCCCACGCTTTCAGGGGAGTAGTTGCCGATAAATACCGAACCGGCGGTAGTGATCTGTTTTAAAATAGTGTTGCTGGTTTTGCAAGCCAGTATCAGGTGCTCAGGGGCATAAAGATTGGAAAAGGCAACAGCATCACTCACTGTATTTAATACAACAAGCCGGGCATGCTGCAGGGACAGCAACGCTATGTCTTTCCGGCTAAGCGCTGCAACCTGCAGGGTAATGGCAGCCTGTACTTTTTTTGCGATATCAATAGTAGTGCAGGCCAGTATTACCTGGGAGTCGGGGCCATGTTCGGCCTGGGCTAACAGATCGGCTGCTACAAATTCAGGTACTGATGTTTCGTCTGCAATAACCAAAACCTCTGAAGGGCCCGCCGGCATATCGATGGCTACTTTGGTTTGAAGAATCTGCTTTGCTACAGTTACATACTGGTTACCCGGACCAAATATTTTAAAGACAGCAGGAATAGTTTTAGTTCCGTAGGCCATTGCAGCAATAGCCTGGGCTCCGCCGGTTTTAAATATTTTGCTGATGCCGCAAACAGATGCAGCATATAGTATGGCGTCATTGATCCTGCCATTTCTATCAGGCGGTGTACATAAAATTACTTCCTGGCATCCCGCAATGGAAGCGGGTACGCCCAACATTAATACAGTAGAGAACAGGGGGGCCGAGCCTCCGGGAATATACAGGCCTACTTTATCAATAGCCCTTGCTTCTCTCCAGCATGTGATGCCCTTAGTAGTTTCTGTTTTTACCACAGCCTGTTTTTGTGTGGTATGAAATTTATGGATATTATTTTTGGCCTGCTGTATAGCTTTCTTCAGTTGGGGGTCGATATTCTTGGTGGCTGCAGCTATTTCTTTAGGCGACACCTGCAGATTTTTCAGTACTACTCCGTCAAACTTTTCTGCGTAACTCTTTAAAGCTGCATCGCCATTGTTAGCCACATCATAAATAATCGCGTTCACAGTGGCCTGTATAGCATTGCTATTCTGCATGGGCCGTTGGCAAATGGCAGGCCAGGCTTTAGAAGAGGGATATTTATAGAGTTTCAAATTATTGGAGTTTTATTAGTCAATACGTATGTTTGAAAGAATCACTTTTAACCTGTCAACCTTTTAGCTGGTTCACTATTCTGTTTACTCGATGATCTTCTCAATCGGTAAGATCAGGATACCTTCTGCACCGGCTGATTTTATTTTTTCGATCACATTCCAGAAGTCATTTTCGCCAATTACAGAGTGAATAGAGGACCAGCCTTCTTTAGCCAAAGGAACAATAGTAGGGCTGTTGATGCCAGGCAGGTATTTGCAGATTTTTTCAATGCTGCTGTTGGGTGCATTCAACAAAACATATTTATTGTACTTGGCTTTTTTTACTGAACGGATACGGAATAAAAGCTGCTCTAAAAGAGCCGTTCTTTTTTTAGAGATATTTTTACCAGAGATCAAAACCGCTTCCGATTTCAGGATGGTCTCATATTCATAAAGTTCGTTGCTGAAAAGCGTGCTGCCGCTACTAACCAAATCACAAATAGCATCAGCCAAACCTATACGGGGCGCTATTTCCACAGATCCGCTGATTTCATGAATATCAGCTTTTAGTTTGTTTTTCTTTAACCATCCCTGCAGTATTACCGGATAGCTGGTAGCAATTTTAATCCCGTCTAAAGCCTGTATGTTTTTAGGCTTTTTACCCTTAGGCAAGGCAATCGATAAACGACATTTCCCATAACCCAGTCGCTCTACAATTTCTGTTTCTTTATTTTTTTCAAGCACTACGTTTTCCCCTACAAAGCCAATATCTGCTACGCCATCCTGTACATACTCCGGGATATCGTCGTCGCGCAAAAACAATATTTCCGCATCAAAATTCTCCGTACTTATTTTTAACTGGTTATTTCCCGCCGGTACCCCTATACCACATTCTTTCAGCAGTTTAAGTGAGTCCTCGCTTAACCTGCCTGATTTTTGTACCGCGATTCGTAGCTTTTCCATTTTTTTGTTTTTATTTTTTGATCACCTGGTTTTTGAAAATAAAAAAGGCTTACAAACTGTAAGCCTTTATATAAGTTGATACATAGCACCACCGGCTTACTGCTGTAAGTTTGTAAAATGATGATGAATATGTATGTTGTTAAATGTCATTGCGCGGCAAATATAGAAACTAATTGAATAAAATTGCATATTTAATTCAAAAAAGTGAAATTATTTATTCATCTTATCACTGCGTTCCCGTTCTGACGTAAACCGACCACTATAGGCTTATTGGGCGATAATTTGCATTATCGGATATTAGTCCGATAATTTTATTTATCGGTTATTTGTCCGATATTTTGTGGTATCGGGTATATGAACGATATTTATAAAACAGAAAAACAAAAGATCGATAGCGTTTTCTGAGTTAGGAGATTAAATTTTTAAAACAGAACTGAATGATTGCGGTAATTACAGGCGATATTGTTAATTCAAGAACTGAAATAGCCAGTAAATGGCAGCCCGCGCTAAAAAGCGTATTAAATCAATATGGTAAAGAGCCGAAGCATTGGGAGATTTACAGGGGTGATAGTTTTCAGCTTCGCTTAAAGCCTGGTATTGCATTAATGGCAGCGACACATATTAAAAGTACCATCAGGCAAATACCGGGTTTGGATGTGCGCATGGCGATTGGGATAGGTACTATAGATGCCGAGGCCAAAAAGGTTACCGAAGTTACCGGAAGCGCATTTATACGCTCAGGCAGCCGGTTTGATGAGCTTGGAAAGCAAATGCTGGTAATAGATACAGGACAAGCTGATTTAAATGATACACTGAATTTAATGATTAGCCTGGCGTTACTGACTATAAACAGCTGGAGCGAAACAGTAGCAATGACTATTACAACCAGTATCGAAAACCCTCAGAAAAATCAGAGCGAGCTGGCAGCAATATTGAAAAAAACACAAAGCAGTATAAGCGAAGCTTTAAAAAGGGGAGGGTATGATGAAATTAAAAAGCTGAATAAATATTATCAATCTAAGATCGGGCAGCTATGATTACACTTTTCCTCAAACTAATGTTGGCACACCTGCTGGGCGATTTTGTCTTTCAGCCCACATCCTGGGTGGTCGATAAGAAGAAGCATAAAATCTTGTCCCCTTATCTATATGCGCATATTGCTGTTCATGCCGTTTTATTGGCTATAGTATTACAATTTGATACCCAATACTGGCTGGGAAGCTTATGCATTTTGGTAAGCCATTACCTGGTAGACTGGGCAAAACTTGAATTACAGGGAAAATGGAAAGAAGGATACCTGTTTTTTGCAGACCAGTTAATGCACATAGCCATATTGCTGGCGGTAGCAGCAATGTATGGCAACTCAGGCATCAACTGGGCTGTCCTTTTTTCTTCCCAATACCTGTTGCTGTTATGCGCTGTTATAATAGTTACCTACGCCGCATCTGTAAGTATGCGTGTGATCATGGATTATTGGAAGGTGAAGGACGACGAGGCGGCAGACTCATTGACAAGGGCAGGGATGTATATCGGAATGATAGAACGCCTGCTCGTTTTTTTGTTTGTAGTATTAAATCAATGGTCTGCCATTGGATTTTTAATCGCCGCCAAGTCTATTTTGCGTTTCAGCGATCTGTCTAAGGCTAAAGACCGCAAACTTACAGAATACATCATAATCGGTACGCTGTTGAGTATAGCTATTGCAATTATTACAGGATTACTTTATAAGTATGTGCTTCAGTTTTTAAATTAACCAATCGTAGACCAGGTACAGGAATGTCTAAACACCGGCAAAATTTGGGTTTTGTTTAAAAGGAAAATTTCTGATCTTCAGCACAAGTTTCTTTATCTTAGCCGCCTTTAAATATTGTTATGTTACAAATTACCAAGCCTATAGCATTTATCGACCTGGAGACTACCGGGGTAAACCTGGGAACGGACAGGATAGTGGAAATAGCTATTGTGAAGCTGCTGCCGGATGGTTCTAAAACGGTTAAACGGAAACTGATTAATCCTGAAATGCCCATATCTAAAACATCTGTAGATATTCACGGTATAACCAATGAAATGGTAAAGGATGCGCCCACTTTTGCGCAGGCAGCACAGGAACTGAAACAGGTATTAGATGATTGCGACCTGGCAGGGTATAACTCTAACAGGTTTGATATTCCGTTACTGGTAGAAGAGTTTTTACGTGCCGGTGTTGATTTTGATATGAAAGGACGCAGGATGGTAGATGTGCAAAACATCTTTCATAAAATGGAGCAACGTACTTTATCCGCAGCCTATAAATTTTATTGTGGAAAGGTATTAGAGTCAGCACATTCTGCAGAGGCAGATGCTTCTGCTACCCATGAGGTTTTGGTAGCTCAACTTGAGCGTTATCCCGAACTAGGCACCACAATTGAGTCTATCAATAAGTTTATAGGTGAGGATATGGTGGTAGATTTCGCCCGCAGGTTCGTGATGCAAGATGGAGTAGAGGTTTTTAATTTTGGCAAATACAAAGGCCAGTCTATTGCAGAGATACTTACGAAAGAGCCTCAGTATTACGATTGGATGATGCGTGGAGATTTTCCCCAGCAAACCAAGCAAAAGCTAACAGAAATATTTACCCGTACTAAATTGAAGGGTTTAAAACTCTGATGATATCAGATGAGTGAAGGAATGATGGAATAACAGTGCCCGGGTATCCATCAAATTGCTTTGCCGGATTTTGTTGATCTAATTATGATTGTTCTTGGATAAGATTGTTATCATACCTACTTATAATGAAAAGGAGAATATTGAAAGCATCCTTAAAGCAGTGTTTGAGCTGGAGGGAGACTTTCATGTGCTGATCGTTGACGACGGCTCGCCGGATGGTACTGCAGATATCGTGCGTATGCTGCAACAAACCTATACGGGGCGCCTTTTTCTGGAAGAAAGAAAAGGTAAGCTCGGATTAGGTACCGCCTATATTCACGGGTTTAAATGGTCCTTGAGAAACGGCTACGGTTTCATATTTGAAATGGACGCTGATTTTTCACATAATCCTAAAGACCTTATAAAATTGTATGATGCCTGCAAGAACCAGGGAGCTGACGTTGCTATCGGTAGCCGGTATGTAAAGGGTGGTGGTGTTATTAACTGGCCTGCGGACCGTATTGCTTTATCCAAAGGCGGATCGCTTTACACCCGTATTATTACCTGGATGCCCATTAAAGACCCTACAGCGGGATTTATGTGTTATACAGCCAAAGTGTTAGAGAACATTGATTTTGACAGTATCACATTTGTCGGCTATGCCTTCCAGATAGAAATGAAATTTGCGTCCTGGAAACTTGGGTTTAAGATAAAGGAAGTACCTATTATTTTTCAGGACAGAACCAAGGGGCAATCGAAAATGAATAAGGGAATTGTAAAAGAAGGTATATTGGGTGTATTAAATCTTCGCTGGCAAAGTCTATTTAAAAATTACCGGAGAAGAGTGCGAACCAAGGTTGCTGGCAGCGAGTAGACTTTCGCATGTTACTATTCTACATTCATTACTCATCACTTATTATTCATTACATTACTCATCATGTACGGTAAATCAGAAGCGTCTAATATTAAAAAAGAATTCTGGACTACGTTTGGCCTGTACATGAAGCCGGTGAAAAATGCCGAGCACCTCACCATTAACTGGGTTAACTACAAAACCGCTATTCGCCATATTTACTTTCGAATGGATGCTTCCAAGCGGGAAGCTACCGTTGCTATTGAAATCAAACATCCTGATGCAGCCGGGCGCGCCTTGATATATGGGCAAATGGAATCATTGAAAAACTACCTAGGGCAGGTACTGGAAGAGCCCTGGATCTGGCAGCCGGTATTTTACGATGAAGATGGTAGCAGCGCCTCGCGCATCTTTACTCAGTTAGAAGGCGTGAATGTTTTCAATAAAGAGCACTGGCCTGCGATCATTTCTTTTTTTAAAGAAAGGATCATTAAACTTGACCTTTTCTGGAATGATGTTAAAACTCAGTTCGAGTTATAAAATTTCTTACTTTATTCCTATCAGGTTTACTATCTTCATGATCTGCACTTTTAAAAAGATGCCAAATGAAAAAGGTACTTGTATTTATCCTGATATTAGCTTCGAATATGTTATATGCACAGGAAGTAATAAAGCTTTATGATGTTGTTCCCAACAGCAAAACCTCCGATATCACCGAGAAGAGTGAAACGGCTGCTGATGGTATAACCCGTGTTAGCCAGGTAGTATCCCCCGAAATAATCATATACCGGCCCGAGAAGCCGAACGGAACCGCCGTGTTAATATGCCCGGGTGGGGGGTATCGTATTTTGGCAATTACACACGAAGGACATGACGTTGCCAGAGTTTTTAATCAGTGGGGCGTTACTGCATTTGTTTTGAAATATCGCTTGCCCGATGATAAAACGATGATGGATAAAACCATTGGGCCGTTACAGGATGCAGAGCGTGGCATTCAATTGATTCGTCAAAATGCAAAACAATGGGGTGTTGATCCTAAAAAGGTAGGAGTGATGGGCTTTTCGGCCGGTGGGCACCTGGCGGCGTCACTTTCTACAAAGTATACGCAGGAGGTGATCGAAAATCATAAGCATACTTCTTTTCGACCTGATTTTTCGGTTTTGGTGTATCCTGTTATCAGTTTTACCGATAGCCTGGGTCATACCGGTAGCCGCGATAACCTGATCGGTAAAAATCCTTATCCGGGTAAGATCAGGAAGTTCTCCAACGAATTACTGGTTAATAAAAAAACACCACCGGCTTTTTTGGTACATGCTAAAGATGACGGAGCTGTTCCGTTTGGTAATAGCGTGGTGTATTATGAGGCCCTGCAAAAAAATAAAATACCTGCTGCCATTAGGTTATTTGAAAAGGGAGGACATGGATTTGGTATGCACAATAAAAAAGAAGCGGGCGATTGGATGAGTGAGTTGCAACAGTGGTTGGTAAAAGAAAAGTTTTTGAAAAAATAAGCATCAAACAAGCATAACAATTCTGTAGCTATGAAATGAACAGAAAATAGGCGGATGAAATTGGCTCTTAGCGATGATGATTTTTGCGGATTTCCTGTCTGCAGGCAGGTAGGTATCTGACCATAAAAAAATACAAAAAATAAACAGATGAAAATTGCTTTTCACGGAGCAGCACAAACGGTGACAGGCTCCAAACACTTAATAACATTAAAGAACGGGAAAAAGATACTGCTTGACTGTGGTATGTTCCAGGGTATGGGTGATGAAACAGAACTGCTGAACCGGAATTTTGGCTTTATAAGCAGCGAGATAGATGTGATGATCTTATCGCATGCACATATAGATCACTCCGGGCTGATACCTAAACTTGTATCCGAAGGGTTTAACGGAAATATTTATTGCTCTCCTGCGACCAAAGAATTGGCCGCCATTTTACTGATGGATAGTGCAGAAATACAGGAAAGTGAAGCGAGGTTTATGGAAAAGAAACGGGTAACAGGTTTGCCCGAATTATTAAAACCATTATACACTATCGAAGATGCAAAAAGTACGATCCCGCTTTTTGCGCCGAGAGAATACGGCGAATGGTTTGATGTGATAGAAGGCGTTCGGTGTATGTTTACAGATGCCGGCCATATTATAGGTAGTCAATGTGTACATCTTAAAATAAAAGAAGATGGCAAAGAGCGACAGATCACTTTTAGCGGTGACCTTGGTCGTTATCGCGATATTATTCTAAAATCTCCTGAAGTATTCCCACAGGCAGACTATATCATTATGGAATCTACCTATGGCAATAGCCTGCATGATAACATTACAGGCACTCCCGACCAGCTATTGGAATGGATTCAGCGTGTTTGTGTAGATCGTAAAGGGAAGCTGATCTTACCGGCTTTCAGTGTAGGACGTACCCAGGAGATCCTGTATTTCTTAAATCAGCTCGACCTTGAGAACCGGCTGCCCAAGATTCCGGTTTTTGTTGACAGTCCGCTCAGCATAGAAGCCACAGATATGATAAAACGTTTCCCTCAATACTTTAATAAACGTATTCAGAACGTGATGAAGAATGATGACGATCCGTTTATGTTCCCCGGGCTTACTTATATCAAAGACGTAAGAGATTCTAAGGCACTTAATTTTAGAAGCGGTCCGATGGTGATTATATCAGCCAGTGGTATGGCAGATGCAGGCCGCGTAAAACACCATATCAATAATACCGTAGAAAATTCAAGAAACGCCATTGTAATGACGGGTTACTGTGAGCCCAATTCTTTGGGTGCAAGATTGCTTTCGGGTATGAAAGAAGTAGGTATATTCGGTGCAGAAAGACAGGTAAATGCAGAGATAGGTCAAATACGTAGTATGAGCGCACATGGAGACTATGAAGATATGAGCCAGTGGCTGGCCTGTCAGGACGCAAGAGCCGTGAAGAAGCTTTTCCTGGTGCATGGTGAGCCCGATGTGCAGTTGGATTTCAAGAACCGCTTATTGAAAAAAGGTTTTATGGATATAGAAATTCCCGAACGTCATTTTGAAATAGGACTGGACTAAAAAGAAAAGCAAATAACAAACCGCCTGGATACAAGGGCGGTTTTGTTATTTAACGGGGCTTGCTTCTGTTTTGTTATTTCGGGCACCTCTCTACTTCTTGATCTTTATCAATTCAGACTATCAAAAAATAATTTATCTTTCCTAAAAGATCGATATGAGACTGCTGCCATTCTGCTTTTCTTTATTGATAACTGTTGTATTGATATTTATCCTTAACCGGCCCATAGGTACCAAAGTGCCAATGCCTCTGGGTGGTTTTCTAAGTCCGCAAACCGGCTTTTGGCAAAATGCCGAAGACACTGCTTTCAATTATAACCTTGATATTCAGCAGGCCGATTTAAAAGGGAATGCAAAAGTGTATTTTGATGAAAGGCTCGTACCACATGTGTTTGCGGAGAATGATGAAGACCTTTATTTTATACAAGGGTACCTGCATGCAAAATTTCGTTTGTTTCAAATGGATCTGCAAACCAAAGCAGCAGAAGGCCGGGCAAGTGAAATAGCAGGCCCTGTAGCTGTTAATTATGACAAAGAGCAACGCCGGCTGGGAATGAAATTCGCTGCAGAAAATACCCTGCGTGTTGTGGAGCAGGATGCACCTACATTGGCGAGGTACACCGCCTATACAAAAGGGATCAATGCTTATATTAACACACTGACAGAAGGCTCTTTGCCGTTAGAATACAAAATACTTAACTTTAAACCTGAGCAATGGTCTAACTTAAGAACGATGCTGCTGTTGAAGATGATGGCAAAAATGCTGTCGTCTGGCACCGAGCATGATCTCGAGAATACCAGCCTTCGCTCTATTCTTACTTCTGAGCAGTTTAATCTTTTGTATCCGCAGGTACCAGATTCACTATTGCCTATTGTACCAAAAGGGACTGTCTTCCCTAAGCCCATGCACGATTATAAACTACCTGCTAATGTAGATTCTGCTTATTTCCTAAGCCAGAAGGCAGTAGCAGCCAGGAGTCGGTATCCCGAGGATAAGGATAATGGCAGTAATAACTGGGTGGTAGCGGGCAGCAAAACAGCAAGCGGCGCACCTATTCTTTGTAACGATCCGCATCTTGAGTTGTCCTTACCTTCTATTTGGTATGAAATGCAGTTGACTACACCAACTTCAAACGTATATGGTGCAACTTTGCCCGGAAGTCCTTTTGTGATCATTGGTTTCAATGATTCGATTGCCTGGGGCGTCACCAATTCCCAAAGAGATGTAAAGGATTATTATACGATCCGGTTTAAAGACAGTAGTAAAAAAGAATACTGGTTCGATAATGCCTGGAAGCCGGCCCAGCAAAGAATAGAAGAAATTAAAGTGAAAGGAGCATTACCTGTTTTTGATACGGTAGCATATACCATATTTGGACCTGTGATCTATGATGGGGCATATGCAGATACAGTTGCCCACCAGGATGCGCTGGCAGTGAAATGGATGGCACATCATACAGGAGACGATGGCAGCGCTTTTTATAAACTGAACCGGGCAGGTAATTATAATGATTATGTATCGGCGATAAAAGATTTTGAATGTCCCGGCCAGAATTTTGTATTTGCTTCCAAATCGGGCGATATAGCTATCTGGCAGCAGGGTAAATTTCCCGACAGGTGGCAGGGGCAGGGACAATATATCATGCCCGGACAAGACAGCAGCTATCTATGGCAGGGCTATATCCCCCAGGCAGAAAATCCACATGCCTTAAACCCTGAACGTGGATTTTTAGAAAGTGCCAATCAGCGACCTGCCGATGGAACTTATCCTTATTTTATTCCGGGCACCTATATTACGCCACGGGCAAATGCCATCGAACATTTTTTGAGCAAGATGAATGGCATCAGTGTGCAGAATATGATGGAACTGCAAAATAATAACTACAATATCCTGGCCAGCCAGATGCTACCTATTTTCCTGTACAATACTGACGAGGCCGCGTTGACACCTGAAGCACGAACTTATTTGAATACTATTAAGCAATGGGATTTTGATGCAGGACCTCGTTCTGTCGGTCAAACAATTTACCAGTTTTGGTTGGATAGCTTACAAAGAAATATCTGGTCAGATGAATTAAGTAAAACAGGAGTTAAAGTGCCTGTTCCGGAAGAGCAAACCCTGATGGAACTTTTAAAGATAGACTCAACAGCTTTGGGATTTGTGGATAATAAGAACACTCCGCAGGTGGAGACTTTAAGAGACGTAGTTACAGCTGCCCTTGACGGTGCAGCGGCTAAGCTGGCGCAATCAGAAAAGGAGGGCAGGCTGGAATGGGCAAAGTTTAAAGAACCGGCAATTTATCATTTGCTGAAAAATAATCTCCCATCTTTTGCCCGTACTCATTTGCCGGTAGGTGGAGCAGGAACTGTGATCAATGCCATCAAAAAAAGTCATGGGCCGAGCTGGAGAATGATTGTTCAGATGTCGGCAACAACCGAAGCTTATGGCGTTTACCCGGGCGGGCAAAGTGGTAATCCGGGTAGCAGGTTTTATGATAATGCCGTTGATAGTTGGGTACAGGGCAAATATTACCAGCTTTGGATGATGCAGAAAGGACAGGAGGGGGATGCCCGCATTAAATGGACTATGAACTTCATCAAAAGTTAAAGACCTCAGCGTAATGGCTCGCAAGCAACTCTATTTAATCTTACACTTTGAATTTTGAACATTAATCAGGTAATCATGAAATTTTTTATCTCCCTTTTATCCATAGCAATTTTGTCATTTGTCGTTGGCTTATATACACCCTGGTGGAGTATTGCTTTAGTGGCATTCATCGTGTCCCTTTTTATTTCACAAAGGCCCGGATCTTCATTTTTATCCGGATTCACCAGCGTTTTTCTTTTGTGGTTGATTATAGCATTATTGATTAACGCAGCCAATGGCGGTATCTTAGCTAATAGAATTGGGGGAATGTTAGGCATCGGGCAGAGCGCGGTATTATTAGCTTTTATTACTGCATTAGTTGGAGGTCTTGTTGCCGGGTTCGCTGCTTTAACTGCTTCTTATATCAGGACACAACGGTAATACAAAATCCGTTTTAATTTGGACGATAAGATGGGAAATTGGTTGAAGGTGTGTATGTCCAGAAAAATACAAGGTATAGCGCAACAAGTATTAGGAATACCCAACCTATATATTTTAGCATCGGCGGGATTTCATTGATATCATCCTTGTTACGTTTTTCCGATTTGCGATTTTTTTCATGGTATATAAAACGCGAAATTAACCAGTCTTCTGAAAATTATTCCCAAACAAATTGAATGAGCCCGGGAATAATTCTTTTAAATTCAAATAAGCTTTACCTTTGCAGCGCGAAATTTGGTGCAGCCTGCAACTGCCCAATTATTAAATAATTTCCTGCAACCAGCGGGATCAAATTTCAAAAATAATGGCCTTACATAATCGTGTTTCCCGCAAGGAGCTGAAAGAGCGTATTTTACAGGATCATACGCCGCGCACGACTGTTTCTTTTTACTGCTATTTTAAAATAGCAGATCCCACACAGTTTCGTAACCATCTTTATAGGAGTTTTTCTGATATAGGCGTTTTAGGCCGTATTTATATTGCAGAGGAAGGCATCAATGCCCAGATAAGTGTGCCTACCGAAAAATTAGACACATTCAAAGAATTCTTATATGAATTGGATACTGCGTTGAATAACTTACGTTTAAATATCGCGGTTGATGACGATGGCAAGTCTTTTTACGTTCTGGATATCAAAGTACGCAATAAAATTGTGGCAGATGGAATAGATGATCCTGATTTTGATATGGCCAATAAAGGAAAATATGCTGATGCTGAAACTTTTAACCGGCTAAGTAACGATCCCGAGACGATTATTATCGACATGCGTAACCACTATGAATTTGAAGTAGGGCATTTTGAGAACGCGATTGAAGTTCCAAGCGATACTTTTCGGGAACAGCTACCCATGGCAGTGGATATGATGCAGGAACATAAGGATAAGAATATTATTATGTACTGCACTGGAGGAATACGTTGTGAGAAAGCATCCGCCTACATGTTACATAAAGGCTTTAAAAATGTATTTCATCTCGAAGGGGGGATTATCAATTATGTGAATAAAGTAAAGGAGTCGGGACTGGAAAATAGATTCCATGGCAAAAATTTTGTGTTTGATCAGCGATTAGGCGAGCGAGTTACTGAAGAGATTATAGCCAAATGCCACCAATGCGGGAAGCCGGCAGATACACATGTGAACTGTGTGAATGATGCCTGTCACCTCCTTTTTATTCAATGTGAAGACTGTGCCAGGGAGTTTGATGGCTGTTGCAGTAATGATTGTAAGGACTTTATACATTTACCGGCCGATCAGCAAAAAGAACTACGAAGTGGAATCGATTTGGGCAGGAATGTATTTAATAAATCAAAATCAAGGTTAGGCAATCTATCTATAAAGAACAATGCAACATAAAAAATAACTTTTTTTAGAATATTGCAGCGTTTGGAATGAAGTTTGCGTCTGAAGCATTGTTTAAAGCTAAACTTTTATGAACAGGATATCCAAAATGTTGTTTCTTCTTGTACTGGTAATTTTACCGGTCGTACTGTTTGTTCTTGATAACCGGCAGGTTCTGGCCGAAAATGCAAAAGATGTGATACCGGTAAAGGAACCTGCGAGATCTGCAACTCCCGTCTACTCGGTATTTAACAACCCCGAATAAGGGGACATTAACTTTTATCAACCTTCAATAATTCCACTTCCTGCTGTAAACGTATAATCAATTCCTGTATCTGTGCTATTTTGTCCCTGGCATTTTGTGGTTGAGGCTGTTGTACCGTAACTGACGGTAATTTGTCATCTGCGGGTTCGTCATCCATCTCCTCCTGGAGTTCCTCAACATCTTCCTGAATTTCCTCAACATCCTCCTGAATTTCTTCTACGTCTTCCTGTATTTCTTCTACATCCTCCTGCATTTCTTCTACATCTTCCTGAATTTCTTCAATATCTTCCTGTATCTCCTCAACATATTCCTGTATCTCTTCAATATCCTTGCTGTTTTTGTTTACCGACATCTGGATAAAAATAGCGAGGTAAATAGCTTCCAGAGAAACAATGGTAGTGAGTACCAATAGCATTTTATCGAAGCTTACAATATGTAAAAGGGGGAGTAAAAAAGCTACTATAAACAGCAAAGTATGCACCGCCAGCGATGCCGTAGAGCCAATCCACCGTGTAGCTACGTCTGCAATACGCTCCAGCCGCTCCCGGTTGCGCTCTCCTAATGTGTGTGTGTCTTTTAACTGTTGCATAGAATGAGGGCGCAAAATTAGCTAATCTAACTGTTACATAAATGAAAACCGGTTATCGGTGTATGACAATTTACCTGAGTAGCTGGCAATAGACCAAATATCTTGCGGGCATTGTGGAGTTTGCGCCTATGACAGTAGGTCGTAGTCAGGTACTATTGATCCCAAAGCTTCACACCCCCGTCAATACCATCTATATTATTTACCAATATGATGTTATCGTCCAGTTTAAAGTCCAGCTTTCTCGATAAGCCGCCCCCAATGTATAATCTGTCATAGTTAAACACAGTCTTGGTTACCGAGAGCACATACTGCATTCTTTTGTTCCATTTTTTCTTACCGATCTCATTGTAAGTTGCTTCTCCAATAAATGCATCATAATCTTGTCCCTTATGAATAGGGTGATGAGCTACTTCCAGGTGAGGTAAAACCTTTCCATCGAGGTAAAAGGCAGTACCAAAGCCGGTTCCCAGTGTGGTCATCATTTCAAATCCTTTGCCACTCACGCAGCCCAGGCCCAGCAGGTCTGCATCGTTAACAACCCGGGCGGGTTTTCCCAATGTTACCATTAATTCTTCAGCAAGGTTCACCCCCGCCCAATAGCCAGTACCGAGGTTGGGCGCCGTATGAACAATGCCATCTCTTACATATCCCGGGAATCCGGCAGATACCCGGTCATATTTAAAGTCTTTCACCAGCTCTTTTATAGATCCCAGCACATTTTTGGTGTTGGCTGGCTGTGGAGTAGGCACTTTAGTGTACTCCTGTAATATTTTGCCACTTTTGTTAAGTGTGCATGCCTTTATTTTAGATCCGCCTATATCTATCGAAAGTGTAATTGCTGCCATTATTATTGTTTATACGGTTGGAGTTATATTGCTTTGTAATTATCGTTCAAACAGGCTAAAAGTTCCGCCGGTCCAGGTCTTATCTTTATTGTAGCGTACGCCAATCATTTTACCCTTACTTAAACGGGCCAGGTTATTTGTTGGGATGGGCCTTTCTGCATTCCTGGGCCAGAAGTAAAACAGTCGTATTTCTGCTTTAGCCGGTTCATCCGGAGTTTGTATTACGGGAGCATACACAACTTTTTTTTGCAGGATCCAGTTTTGAGGGTCTTCAATTTTTTGGATATCGTCAGGCGTAATATCTATTACCACGCCCTGACCGGCAAAAGAAAAAAGCGGTTTTAATACATAGTTTTCCAGGTCTTCCGGCATCTGCTGCACCTGGTCCAGGTATTGCGTAGGTGGAATATTCCTGTGTTGGATCAATGGTAACGTGTATTTGCTGATACGATAAAACCAATTAGGGTGCGGCATCCACTCTACATCAATATCTTCAAATAATACTTTAGCTTTTTCCTTTACCCAGTCTTCCTGTTGCTGCAACTCATCAAAAATTACCCGGTTATAAACTCTTTTGATAAGCGTTTCTTTACCGTTGTTCAAATAAAAAAGTTGTCTTCCTTTTTTGATCAGCTCTGTAACACAAACGGGCTGAATACCCGTATATTCCTTTGTACAATAAAAATCTATATTGGTTTTTTGCTGGTGGGGAAATATTTCGAGCAATATAACATGCTCGGGCTCGTGTTCGTTAAGTAACAGATCTTTGAGCAGTTTAAGATAAGACTCCCGGTCGAGGCCGCTCAGGTAGCTGGAGTAATTAGCCGGAGCGCTAAAATGTTTATAGTAAATATCATCCAGCAAAACCTCGAAAGCAAAAAGAGTAGGAAATGCCTGCATCTCGATAAGTTGAGGCTCTAGCTCATTCTGTTCATTTACACAAACTCCAAAATCGAAAGTAATGCATGAGGGAT
The DNA here is from genome assembly GCF_050309965.1 of Paraniabella aurantiaca. NCBI lineage: Bacteria > Pseudomonadati > Bacteroidota > Chitinophagia > Chitinophagales > Chitinophagaceae > Paraniabella > Paraniabella aurantiaca. The sequence goes on from NZ_JBLOSY010000002.1 coordinate 1,986,152, forward strand.
AATCATCCTCGTTCAATACCTGTAAATTTTCGGGGATCGCATTTTGGGTAAGCGCTTTAAAATCAGGTTTAAGGATCACGTCTACGATACTTTCGCAGGCACTTAGCATCTGATTGGTAAAATCTTTTGGTATAAAAACAGGTGTTTCGGCAGACCGGAATTGTATAGGGCCGTGCTGGCTATTCAGTTCTTTCAGGAAGGCCTCATATTTCTCCTGCGTAAAATGATTGTTATACTGTGCTCTTAATTCGGGTACCATTGCAACAAAATATATTGGACAAGATAGTAAATAAGTTTTAGTGACAATAATTAAATGAGAAAAAGTTTTTATAAGTTAATATAGCTGGTAATGATTGATAAATGAGGAGTTTAACTGCTAAAACCCTACCTTGCATTTATGAGGCATTTAAGAGCCCTGGGAAAATATTTTTGGAAATACAGGGTAAGATTAGGAGCGGGGATTTTTTTTGTAGTGTTATCCAACTACTTTAACGTTTTGTCGCCACAGCTCATGCGGTTTATTATCAATTATGTTGATAACGCACTGTCGCTTACCAATAGACAGGCCGGGAATAGCGGGGAGGGATATGACTTCCTGGTAAAGAAAGTAATCGGCTGGATTGGCGTGCAAAGCAATGTAAGCAGGGTAGTTATTATAGCGAGCCTTGTTATATTAGTGCTGGCTTTATTGAGAAGCTTTTTTATGTTTTTGATGCGGCAAACCATTATTGTAATGAGCCGTCATATTGAGTATGATCAGAAGAACGAAGTATATACCAAATACCAGAGTCTTGATAATTTGTTCTTTAAACGGCATGCGATTGGTGATCTAATGAACCGGATAGCAGAAGATGTAAGCCGCGTTCGTATCTTCACGGGACCCGCCATCATGTATATTGTAAATCTTGTTTCGGTAATTGCTTTAAGCGTTTTTTTTATGCTTCAAAGTAGTAAGGAACTTACGCTTTACGTACTGATTCCTTTGCCGGTACTGGCCATCATTATTTATTTTGTAAACAGCACCATCCATAAAAAAAGCGAGCGGATACAGGAAGCTTTGTCAGATCTTACCACCAATGCGCAGGAGTCTTACTCGGGCATCCGCGTTATTAAATCATTTGTGCAGGAGCGTTCCATGCTTGATTTTTTCCAGGTAAATACCGAGCGCTACAGAAAGAATGCAGTAAGCCTGGCTAAAACAGAAGCTATTTATTTCCCCGCTATTAACCTGCTGATCGGTATTAGTACTTTGTGTACCATTATGATCGGCGGCCTTTATTATATCAATCACGAACATAATATCAGCCTTGGAACCATTGTTGAGTTTATAGTTTATGTAAATATGCTCACCTTTCCGGTAAGTGCTATAGGCTTAACAGCTAGTATGGTACAGCGTGCTGCTGCATCTCAAAAACGGTTGAATGAGTTCCTGGATATTGAACCGGAAGTAAAAGACAGCGCATCTGCAAAAGAGGTGGCTATAGAAGGCGCTGTTGATTTTAACAATGTAACATTTACTTATCCTGATACCGGAATTGTAGCGCTTAAGAATTTCGATCTTCATATAAAAAAAGGAGAGAAGATCGCCATAACAGGTAGAACAGGTAGTGGTAAATCAACTATTGCTCAGCTGTTGCTGAGAATGTATAATGTACAGGAGGGAAGTATTCAAATGGATAAAATTCCGCTGGTCGATCTGCAGTTGTCGTCACTGCGTCACCAGATCAGTTATGTACCCCAGGATGTTTTCTTATTTAGCGATACGGTTGAAAACAATATCCGGTTTGGTATTCCCAATGCCAAAAAAGAAGCCGTGGTAGAAGCTGCGCGCATTGCGGGCGTCAACAAAGAAATAGAAGGTTTTGCGAGCGGATATGATACCATGATCGGCGAACGTGGTGTTACGCTAAGTGGCGGACAAAAACAAAGAATATCTATAGCCAGAGCTCTGATCAAAGATCCGGGATTAGTTATTTTTGATGACTGTCTCAGTGCGGTAGATGCCAAAACAGAAAAAGAGATCATGGGCCGGTTAAACGAATACCTCGCTGACAAAACAGCTATTATTATCACCCATCGTGTTTTTTCACTCCTGAATTTCGACCGGATTATTGTGTTAGATGAGGGAAGTATTGTGGAGCAGGGAACGCATGAGCAGTTGATGCAGATCCCTGGCGGCTTTTATAGCAGGCTTTATGCCCGGCAGCAAGGGCGTACAGCGCACTAATAGCAATTACCTGTTTTCATTCCGCTATACTTCTTAAATTATTAAATTTTATTTTTATAAGATGACACTTACATTTTCTATTACACTGATTATTGCGGCCATCACCGTTATTGTTTCTTTGTTGGGGTTTAATAATCCTAAAGTAATTGATAGTCTTGTTTTTTATGGACCGGCTATTTCCCGTCGAAATCAATATTACAGGTTTATTACCTGCGGGTTTATTCATGCTGATTTTATGCACCTGGCTTTTAACATGCTGGCATTTTATACGTTTGGTATCAGCCTTGAAAAAGCGCTTTTTGCATCGCCCGATATATTTGGTGAGGACGCACCCATTTACTTTACAATGTTGTATATAGGCGGCCTGATCATGTCTAGTGTTCCTGATTATTTTAAGCATAAGGATAATTACCATTTTAGAAGTCTGGGTGCTTCGGGAGCTGTATCGGCAGTCATTTTTTCAAGTATTGTATTATTGCCTACCTCGCCCATCTATTTTATATTTTTACCCATTCCTATACCCGGCTGGGTCTTTGGTTTGGCCTATGTAGGCATTTCAGCCTACCTTGATAAAAAAGGGGGAGGCAATATTAATCATGGAGCTCATTTATGGGGAGCTATATTCGGTGTCGTTTTTACCGTGCTCTTTGTTTCGCTGAAGACTGATTTTAATGTTTGGGAAAATTTTATTAATAGTATCCGAAGATGATTTTCGTGTAAATGGCCAACCTTTTTTTGGTATCAATTTCGCTTAACTGACGACCTGGCTAATGCAGAATAATACTTGTCATCAGGAATTGGAACATGTTACTCAAGCTCCTTATCAAAATCAGCAAAATAGTCACTTAAAAGTGTTATTTTAGTTAGGTTAAATTGATTTATTAATAAAACGAATTGCAATGTCTGAACATCATTTCCCGCGCGGCTTCGATTCCTGGCAAAAGACCCATTTTGAAGTGGTTGAAGCGCTATGTTATTTACGAGATCTGCAGGAAGAGAAAGAAAGTAAAAACTTTTCTCAAATGCTTGACAGAAGTGCCACTGAAGATTTATATCAAATGGCTATTGAGCTTACCGACAAATTTGAAACGGAAAAAGTGGAAAGAGGAGGCAGCACTTTGTTTGATTTAATAGAAGAGTTCGTTTATAAAGAAACCAAACATTAAGGTAGCACAAAACAAATCGCTCAAAAAGTTGTATCTTTGTATGCTCATTTAAGCGTGATGAAATAGAAAAGTCTTGAATCGTAGTTGAATGGGGGCGTTTGGTTTTGACAGCGTAGGTCTTTGAAAGTGTAAGCATGTCGGGCGTTGTGTAATTAGCCCGTTAATCTGAATACTCAAACTTCAAATGGCAATACACAGTATGCCATGGCTGCCTAATCAGTGATTAGATAGTCATTAGGGCCGCTTGAGCAGGTTGGTCTGTTACCAAGCTCCGCCGCCGACTCAAAAACAAAAACAGAATGCTGCTGCGCAAGGCTGTGAGCGTAGCAAAAGACTATCCAGCTAAGCTTTGAATTGGTTTGTTCTTTCCCGGTTCTAGGCCGACAAATAATAAGGAAATAAGCATGTAGAAAGCTTTTGGAGAATATGTTTGGACACCGGTTCGATCCCGGTCGCCTCCACAAAAAAAAGACGTGTATTTTTTAATACACGTCTTTTTTGGTATAATAGCAAAAAATAGTTGGTAAAATATGCTGTAATCCTTTACAGTATTGATTTTGGACAGAACAAATTGAAGTTGTTTTCAATTTGTTTTTTTGTGAATGGGAAATTGTAAAAAAAAGTTGTTGGGGATGTGGTTCAGATGATGTGATAAAATGGGGATTTCAGAATGATAAGCAGCGATTTAAATGTAAAAGCTGTGGTTTGTTATTTACCTGGCAAAACAAGTCAGTTAAACAGAAAAATCAGTTTGTCCGGTTTGAGCGATGGGTGCTTCATCGCCACACTTTTGAATATTTAAGTCAGCAGAGCGGTTACAGTATCCGCACTTTGAAATCGCTGTTTCACAACTACCTTACAGCCGCTCCTGTGCTGAGAGTATATCCTTCTGAACAGCTTCATTTACTCATAGATGGTACTTACTTTAGCAATGATATATGTCTGATCGTTTACAGGGATAATGAAATAAAGTTTACCCAGTTGTACCGCCTTTCGGATGGAGAACACTTTACAGAAATTAAAGAAGATCTTGAAAATCTGTTACGCCTTGGAGTGAACATTAAAAGTATTACCTGTGACGGTCATAAAGCTATTTTAAAGGCAATAAAATATAGCTGTACAGATACTATTGTGCAGCGCTGCCTGGTGCATATCCAGCGTGAATGCAGGATATGGCTGACTCAAAGACCTAAAAGCGATCAGGGATCAGAACTACTGTATATTGTGAATCAGTTGAGTTTGATCAATGACGAACTGACTTATCAGCATTGGTTAAAGCAGCTGTATGACTGGCACAAAATGCACAAAACCTATATTGCAGAAAAGTCATTTAGTGTAACAACAAACAGATATTGGTTCAAGCATAAAATGGTACGCAAAGCATTTATTCATCTTAAAAATGCATTACCCAATATGTTTCACTTTCTACAAGACTCTAAAATCCCAAAATCAACAAACGGACTGGAATCTTTCTTCGGGCACTTAAAAAGCCACCTGCTACTGCACCGGGGATTAACCAGGGAACATCGGAAAAATTTTATAAAATGGTACCTGTACTTCAGAAATAATATTTGAGTTTTTTAGCCATAAGTACAAAGAATGAAAATAAAAAAGTCTTCTGCAAACAGTTGCAGAAGACTCATTCTTCGTAGTAAATCATATTGCTGTTAAGTTGCTCTCCAGCAGAGCTTAAGTCCTCTTCTGATTTACATCGCTAATAAAAGCTTTTTAAGGCAATTTAACACCAACTATTTTTTGCACCATTACCTCTTTTTGCTTTTATGAGATTTTGTAACTGATATTTACTCTCGTCTGTCCACTCCAAACGGTCAACTACTCTTACCGTCCCCAGCCAAACCAGTCGTTACCGTTAGCATATAACATCAGTCCTAATAACAGGATCATGCCTACCATTTGTGCATATTCGAGAAACTTCTCATTAGGCTTACGGCCGCTCACCATTTCATATAATGTAAACATTACATGGCCACCATCCAATGCAGGAATGGGGAGCAGGTTCATGAACGCTAACACTATTGAAAGAAATGCTGTTATATTCCAGAATGCTTCCCAGCTCCAGAAAGTAGGGAAAACAGATCCCATGGCCTTAAAACCACCTACGCCTTTGTAGGCCTCTGTTTTAGGATTCAGGATCAACGCAAACTGATCTATATAGGCTTTTAGCTTTTCTATTGATTTATTAACACCTGCCGGGAACGCCGCCAGGAAACCGTATTCCCGTTTTTCTATTTTGTAGGCACCCAGGGCTTCGTATTCTTTATCGGTTAAAAATGGAATACCTATTTTCCCGTCAGCATCAACTTTTGCAGTTAATGCAACAGGCTGACCATTACGTAGTACGGAAAGAGCTACTGTTTGATTTTTTTTAGTTTTAAGAAGAGTGGACATTTCATCATAAAACTTTACAGGGGTAGCATCAATAGCAGTGATCAGATCCATTTTTTGTAATCCTGCTTTATATCCACCAAGGGTATCCATTTTAAACTTCTTATCATATTCGCCTACATACGCAGGCACGCGTTCGGTAAACATAAAAGCTTTCTTCCGTCTGCTTTCTACAAGTTTGCCAATCAGGTTCACCGGTACATTTACCGTCATTTTTTGGCCGTTGCGTTCTACATCAATTGTCTCACTACCAATCAGGATCTTCGCAGCCAGGTCTTCAAAATAGGGAACAGGCTCACCGTTAACGGCCAGTATCTTATCTCCTGAACGCAGTCCTATATCACTCATCAGGCTGTCGGTAACCGCTACGCCATCCCTCAGGGAGCTCATCGGTGTTTTTTGTTCACCCCAAACAAACAGTATCATAGCATAAATGATAAATGCAACCAGCACATTCATGATAATGCCAGCAAGCATAATGATCAAACGTTGCCAGGCAGGTTTGCTTCTGAACTCATAAGACTTTGCTGGTTGTTTCATTTGTTCCTTGTCCATGCTCTCATCAATCATTCCACTGATCTTAACATAGCCACCCAACGGCAACCATCCAACACCATATTCGGTGTCGCCTACCTTCTTTTTAAACAAGGAAAACCAGGGGTCGAAAAATAAGTAAAACTTTTCCACGCGACAGCCAAACCATCTTGCAGTAATGTAATGACCAAATTCGTGCAATAAAACGAGGATCGAAAGGGCCAGAATAAGTTGAGCAACCTGTACACCAACGCCAGACCAGTTAATAGCTAAAGTATAAAACATTATGGTATAATAAATCTAATCTTAAAAATCATGCAAAGATACATTGAATGGTCCTATTGAATTGCTAAAAACAACATTTGAAAAATCTATATTTTTTGATCAGTAATACTTGTTGATTTAGTGTAATGTATTGTCTTTCATGATAAAATTGCCTATATAGATTAATTTAGTCTATTTAACAAGTATTTTATTGTTTTTTCAAAAACATAGTTATATTTGTTAGCTAGTAAACTTTTATAAAGTAAATATTACGAAAGTGGAGAACGGAAACAACGAAAAAAAACTGGAAGCTATTTATAGCAAAAGGCTTCGTGCCGGAAAAAGAAGAACTTATTTCTTTGATGTGCGGTCAACCAAGGGTAACGATTATTATTTAACAATTACCGAAAGTCGTAAAAGGTTTGATGATAATGGGTACGACAGGCACAAAGTTTTCCTTTATAAAGAAGATTTCAATAAGTTTTTAAAAGCTTTGAATGAAGCGGTTGATTACGTAAAAACTGATTTGATGCCTGATTTTGACTTCGATGCTTTCAATCATGATGATTATGATGAAGAAGGAGGGCATAATAATTCTTATGTTGCTCCGGCTACAGCCAGCGTACCTGTTGAAGTTCCTGCACCGGTTGAAGAACCTGCCAACGATGAAAAAGTAATAGAAAATGTGGAACCTAAAACCACTGAAACCGATAATACATCTGCTGCTCATGAAGAAGTAGATAAATGGTAATAACGGGATATAATGATATTGAAAGAGGTCGCTACTGGTAGTGACCTCTTTTTTTATACACGATAATTTAATGGGCTCAGGTGTTAAAAATTAACCAGCCTGCTTACCTGCAAGGAATCTTCAAAAATTATACCTGTGTGTTGGCGCTTAGTGGCTGAACAGTGCCGCTTTTGATAAATAATAGGGAAGTGTACTTAAAGTCAATAGTCAGTTCCCGGTTCTATTCGTAAGGGCTGCTAATCTGTAAACCCGGGATTAACAAGCAGTTTTCTTTTCCATCTGTGATCAGAAATTTAATATCCAACTTTCAACGAAAACAGAGCAGCCAATAGTGTGCTGAACTATGATCTTATAAATATAACCCACTAAGACCGGTTTAAATTTTAGCTGTTTTGGTCGTGTTTAGGTATTGCTCAAACTCGGTTAATGAAAAGCTGCTTAAATTGAAAGCTTTTGTGAGTCCTCCTTTTTGCGCTGCCAAAACCCCGTATCGAATATCATAAAGTCCCGCGATAGAATGCGCATCGGGGTTGACAGAGAGCAGTACACCTTTTTCCATCGCATAGCTGATCCACTGCCAATCCAGGTCTAGCCTGTGCGGGTTAGCATTGATTTCAATAGCTACTTTATTGGCAGCGCATGCGTCTATTATTTTTTTATGATCGATGGGGTAGCCGTTCCGGCTTAATAGAAGGCGTCCTGTAGGATGACCCAGAATTGTAGTGTGTGAGTTTTCGATAGCTTTAATCAGGCGTTGTATGGCCTTGTCTTCCTTCATGTAGAGATTGCTGTGAACAGAGGCGATAACCAGGTCAAAACTGGCCAGTACTTCATTGCTATAGTCCAGGTTCCCGTCATTCAGAATATCACTCTCTATACTTTTAAATATTTTAAAAGGAGCCAGTTTTTTATTAAGCTCGTCAATCTGCTGATGTTGTTGCAGTATCCTGTCTTCTGACAAACCATTGGCATAGGCTGCTGTTTTGGAGTGGTCGGAAATAACAAAATATTCAAACCGGTTTTTGATGAGATCTGTGGCTAATTCTTCTATTGTATTCACGCCATCAGACCAGGTGCTATGGTTGTGAATAATGCCTCTTATATCGCTAACCTGTAACACTTGAGGGAGTGTTTTGCTTATAGCCTGGTGAACCGCTTCGCTGGTTTCTCTGTAATAGGGCAGAACGAAGTCTGCACCGGCTTGTTCAAATATATGCTCTTCGCTTGAAAACGAAGCTTTGTCAAATTTGTCCTTTCCAAAATGTTCAATAAATGTATTTACGAAAGATTCCCCTGAACTGTAAAGGAATTGTTTTTTATAGAAATCATCTGTTCCGAAATAAAGCCGCAGCTTAAGGCCATTCGTTAACTTATACAGGATGGAGATTTCGGTTTCTTCCAGTAACTCTGGTGGATAGGCCGTTTGAAATTTGGGTTTTATTGCATCAGGCGTTGCTGCAATTACAAACTCAAGTTCTTTGATGATAAGCATCTGGCGCCTGAAGTCGCCTGCCGGGGCTACTTTATCGGGTCCGAACAAACCGTTCAGGTAATTTTGTATAGTTGGGTATATTGTAGCAACCTGGGCATACAGGAAGTGCCCGATGTTTTGATTATAGAACTGAATAGCTTCGAGAACGTTGGTCTGTGTTTTGGCTCCGAAACCTTTATACCGGGTTAAGCGGTTTTCTATGCAGGCATATTCCAGTTCGCCGATCGATTGTATGTTCATTTCCTGCCATACTGTATGAATTTTTTTAGGCCCCAGTCCTTTAATATGCAGCATTTCCCTAACGCCGGCAGGTGTGTTTTCAATAATTTCCTGCAGTACATTCATCGAACCTGTGTCCAGCAATTCGATAACCTTGGCTGCTACTGAGGGCCCTAAACCTTTTATAGAAGCAATGGTATTTCTATCTGTTTCAGTAAGCGGGTACTCAAGTTTTTCAATGTGAAAAGCGGCGATGGAGTAAGTTTTAGACTTAAACGAATTTTCGCCATTTATATCCATCAACTTCGAAAGCAAGGAGAAGTGTTCTGCTATATCTGCATTGTTCATTCATGCAAAATAGCAAACAAAATGGAATATGAGCGCTCCCTTTATAAGCTGGATAAAAAAAACCTCCCGGGAGGGGAGGTTTATAATTTTTAAAAAATCAGCGCTTATTTTTTCTTAGCTGCTGCTTTTTTAGGAGCTGCTTTCTTAGGAGCTGCTGCTTTTTTAGGAGCCGCCGCTTTCTTAGGAGCTGCTGCTTTTTTAGGAGCTGCCGCTTTCTTAGGGGCTGCTGCTTTTTTAGGAGCTGCCGCTTTCTTAGGGGCTGCTGCTTTTTTAGGAGCTGCTACTTTCTTAGGGGCTGCTGCTTTTTTAGGAGCTGCTTTTTTTGCCGCTGCTTTCTTAGGAGCCGCTGCTTTTTTAGGAGCTGCTTTCTTAGCTGCTGCTTTTGCCATTTGATTTTGAATTTAATTGATTAGTAAATGGGTTATCGATGGTAAAATTATACAAAATTAGTATACCTGCAAATTTTTTTTCCACAATTTATTAAGGTATAAGTAATAGTTATTCACAAAATGGTAATACATAAAAAAAGTCCCGCTGTTTTGCGGGACCTAATAGTATCCAGAAAAAATATATTCCTAAGCTTGAGCTGCTTCAGAAACAGAAACGAAAGTTCTGTCTTTCCTCCCTTTTTTGAATTCTACTACACCATCAGTTAATGCAAATAAAGTAAAATCTTTACCTACACCTACGTTAGTGCCGGGATGATAAACAGTACCACGCTGCCGAACGATGACGTTACCAGCAATTGCAGGTTGACCGCCAAATATTTTAACACCTAATCTTTTGCTTTCCGAATCGCGACCATTTTTTACACTGCCTTCGCCTTTCTTATGTGCCATATTGAATTATTTAAAGTTGATATTGATAGAAGTTCTTAAAAAACGTACACTGATAAATTAAGCGATACCAGTTACTTTAATTTTAGTATAAGCGGTACGGTGACCTTTCTTTTTGTGAAAACCTTTTCTTCTTTTCATTTTATAAGCAATAACAGTATCGCCTTTGATATGATCAACGATTTCGGCGCTAACTTTTGCTTTATTATCGGCGCCAACAGACAATTTTCCATCAGCGTGTACAAATAGTACATCTAGGTTAATAGAGTCACCCGCTTTACCTTCGAGGTGTGGAACAAATAATGTCTGATCCTTTTCAACTTTGTATTGTTGGCCTGCTACCTTAATTACTGCTATCATCTTTTAAAAATTAGGCGGCAAAGGTAGATATTATTTCCGAATAATCAATAAGAAAACCAAACTTTATGCAAATCATTTTTTGCAACTAGGGTTCTCCTGTTATTTTTCCTTACATTTGGTTGCCTGATACTCCCATTAAAGTTTCGTAAGTTAATGAAAATCAAATCATTTTTAGCAAAACCGTTTGCTTCAATCGTTCATAAAAATATAAAGAAGGGGATGCTTACGGCTGTTGCTGATCAACAGGCTATACTAAAAAACCTTATTAAGGTAGGCAAATCTACACAATTCGGAAGAGACCATAAGCTGGATGGGGTTTCAGTTTATGAAGAATTTCAACAGGCCATCCCGGTAAGAGATTATGAGGCTTTCACTTCTTATGTGAACATGATTAAGGAAGGAAAGCACAATGTTTTGTGGAAGGGGGTGCCTATTTATTTTGCCAAAACATCGGGTACTACCAGCGGTACCAAGTATATACCCATCACCAAAGATTCAATTGGTAATCATATTAACTCTGCCCGTAATGCACTTTTGTGTTATATGGCGGAAACAGGGAATCACCAGTTTGCCGACGGTAAAATGATCTTCTTGAGTGGCTCGCCTGAGTTAGAAAGGGTAGGCGGTATTCCAACGGGCCGGTTAAGCGGTATCGTTAATCACCATGTGCCCCGGTATTTGCGAAAAAACCAGTTGCCTGATTATGAAACCAACTGTATCGAGGACTGGGAAACCAAGCTGAATAAGATAGTGGATGAAACACTGGGGCAGGATATGACGCTAATCAGCGGTATACCACCATGGGTACAAATGTATTTTGATGAAATCATGAAACGTACAGGCAAGCCGGTGGGGGAAGTGTTTCCCAATTTTTCGGTGATGGTGTATGGCGGTGTAAATTTCGAACCTTATAAGACGAAGCTCTTACAAAGTATTGGCCGCAAAATAGATGGTATCGAGACATTCCCGGCGTCGGAAGGTTTTTTCGCTTTTCAGGATACACAAACAGAACCTGGTTTATTATTGAATACCAACAGTGGTATTTTCTTTGAATTTATACCGGAAGAAGAAATATCTAAGGAACATCCTAAACGTATTTCGCTAAAGGATGTAAAAACCGGTGTGAATTATGCGCTGATCATTAATAGTAATGCCGGGTTATGGGGATATAATATTGGAGATATGGTAAAGTTTGTCTCTACCGACCCTTACAGGTTGATTGTCACAGGCCGCACCAAGCATTTTATTTCAGCTTTTGGCGAGCATGTGATCGGAGAGGAGGTAGAACATAGTTTAATGAAGGCCGCCCGTGAAGAAAATATTCATATCACGGAGTTTACCGTAGCTCCTTATGTAAACGAGGGGGAAGGTAAAAGTTATCACGAATGGTTTATTGAGTTTGACAATTTACCTGAAAATATGCAGGCTTTTTCTGCAAAAGTGGATATTAACCTGCGCGAGAAGAACGTTTATTATGACGATCTGATTGCCGGTAATATTTTGCAAACATTAAAGATTACGCCGGTACGGAAAAACGGGTTTATCGATTACATGAAGTCCATAGGGAAACTGGGAGGTCAGAATAAAGTGCCCCGTTTGAGTAACGATAGGAATATAGCCAACAGTCTTGCACAGTGGACTGAAAAGAATTAGTGCAGTTTTTATTAGGTATGTTGAAAAGCAAAGAGCAATTTTGTGTTGCTTTTTGCAGCCTTTACAGGCGTCAACTACAATTGTAATAAATATCATCTCAATCACGCAGGAAGTTTATGATAAAACGAATAGGAATTTTTGGTTCAACCGGCTCTATCGGCAAGCAGGCGCTGGAGGTTATTAAACATAACCCCGACAAGTTCTCCGTGGAGATTCTTACCGCTAATAGCAATTATGAAGAATTGATTGAGCAGGCAATTGTACATGATCCTAATATTGTGGTGATTGGAGACGATACTTATTATGAAAAAGTAAAACAAGCTTTGTCGGCAACTGATGTAAAAGTGTTTGCCGGCGAAAAAGCGCTTGAAGAAGTAGCTGCAATGGATTGTTATGATATGATGCTGGCCGCCATAGTGGGTTTTGCAGGTTTAAAGCCAACATTAAAAGCTATTCAAAGTAAAAAAGCTATAGCGCTGGCTAATAAGGAGACACTGGTTGTAGCGGGTGATATTGTAATGGATATGGCGGTACAAAATCAGGTGCCGATCATCCCGGTAGACTCTGAGCATTCGGCTATTTTTCAATGCCTGGTAGGAGAAACCCGTAATAAAATTGATAAGATTTATCTTACCGCTTCGGGGGGACCTTTCCTGGGCAGGAAGACTAATTTTTTGGTGAATGTAAAAAGAGAACATGCTTTGCAGCATCCCAATTGGCAAATGGGTGCTAAAATATCTGTAGATTCTGCTACTTTGATGAATAAGGGCCTGGAGATGATCGAGGCCAAATGGCTTTTTAATTTACAGCCAGACCAGATAGAAGTATTGGTACACCCTCAAAGTGCCATACATAGTATGGTACAGTTTGAAGACGGTAGCCTGAAAGCCCAGCTGGGAGTAGCCGATATGCGCCTGCCGATACAATATGCGCTGGCTTTCCCGCATCGCATACCTAATGAATACCCGAGGTTTAGTTTCAGGAAGTTCAATACTTTTACTTTTGAAGAACCGGATCTTCGAACATTCAGAAACCTGGCCTTATCTATTGAAGCTCTTGAGAAAGGAGGGAATTTACCCTGCGTTATGAATGCAGCTAACGAAATAGCAGTGTATGCTTTCCTTAAAAATAAGATCGGCTTTTTAGAAATGACCGATATTATTGAAGCTGTGATGGCTAAAGTTCCGTTCATAGAAAAACCTTCGCTGGATGACTATTTGAACAGCGACGCAGAGGCCAGAACCCTGGCTGCCGATATCATGAGTCTTTAATAATTCAGAAAAGATAAAGATTGTTTAATGTAAGCTGTATCAATAAGATGCGCTTTCGTTTTGAACGTAATACCCTAAATTCGTGTTCAAACTTCTATCAATGATGAACTACAAATTAGGTACCTGGTTGTTAGCTCTTACCCTCATCTCTAATATAGTATCTGCATCTAAGGTTGACACGGTTGTGACCCGTAGCACTGCGATGAAGAAGGATATTAAAGCGGTGGTTATTACTCCCGACAATTATGACAAGTCTAAGCAGTACCCTGTTGTATATCTTTTGCATGGTTATAGTGGCAGCTACGCCAACTGGCCAAAGGCAACTGCAGTATCAGCGTCGGCCGACCAATATAACCAGATCGTAGTGTGTGCAGACGGAGGTTTTGGCAGCTGGTACTGGGATAGTCCCGTAGACCCCTTGTTTAAATATGAAACTTATGTTTCGAAAGAATTGGTGGCCTGGGTAGATGCTAATTACTCAACTATTAAAAGTGCCACTGGAAGGGCTATTGCCGGTTTGAGTATGGGAGGTCATGGCGCTTTATATCTTGCTATTAAACATCCCGATGTTTTTGGTGCAACCGGCAGTATGAGCGGTGGTGTAGATATAAGACCTTTTCCTAATAACTGGGATATGTCTAAACGATTGGGTAAATACGCGGAAGCAGCAGATCTCTGGGAGAAAAATACTGTTATTAATATGCTGCATTTAATAGAACCTAAAACTTTAAGCATTATTATAGACTGTGGTACTGAAGATTTTTTTTACGAGGTCAACCAGGAATTGCACAGGCAGCTCTCATACCGCAATATACCACACGATTATATAACCCGTCCCGGAGGTCATACATGGCCCTATTGGGAAAATGCAGTGAAGTACCAGCTGCTTTTCTTTCATACCTTCTTCTCAAAGAAGAATTGATTCGAATACTTTATTGATTTTGAATCTTTTGATTTACTGCGAATTTCAATTTCAGCACAATATTTGTTATAGTGAAGTTGATGGTACCCAAAATGTTTCAAACAGCAGTTGCTTATGAAACCTTAGATATCAATTTTTACTTTTTATAAAATTCATAATTATAATGATTCAAAATACATTTGAACGATTGGTAACTATTATGGAAACCCTTCGTGAAAAGTGTCCCTGGGATAGAAAACAAACCATTCAGTCGCTGAGGCAAATGACATTAGAGGAAACATACGAACTGACTGATGCTATCCTTGATGAAGACTGGTTGAATATAAAAGAGGAGTTGGGAGATCTGTTGCTACACATAGTATTTTACTCAAAAATCGCGGCAGAACAACAGCAATTTACTATTGATGAGGTGATCAGCGGAATAAGTGAAAAACTCATTAAAAGACACCCGCATATTTATCCACCGGAAGAAAAGACTGAGGGATTATTAGAGGTAAAAAGCGAAGAAGATGTAAAGCGGAATTGGGAACGTATTAAATTGAAAGAAGGAAAAACTTCTGTCTTAAGTGGGGTTCCTGTTTCTTTACCCAGTATTACCAAAGCCATGCGATTGCAGGAAAAAGCGAAGCAGGTAGGATTTGAATGGGAGAAGAAAGAAGATGTATGGGAAAAAGTAGAAGAGGAAATGGAGGAGTTACAATCTGCGGTAAGCCAGGAGGAGTCCCAGTTGCGACAACAGGAGGAATTGGGTGATCTGCTTTTTTCGATTATTAACTATGCCCGGTTTTTAAATATTGACGCAGACGCAGCCCTGGAGCGCACGAATAAAAAATTTCAAAGCCGGTTTACTCAAATGGAAGCAATTGCAGCCGGTAGGGGGCAAAGCCTCAACAATATGACATTAGAGGAAATGGATGCTATGTGGAACAGCGTAAAAAGCGCAAAACAGGAGAATGAATAAGGTCTATCAAAATAAAAACTTTTGGAGCTACCTGATACTGATAGTTTCCTTGGTTTTATTTGCAGGCACTTTTGTTTTTAAGACTCCCTCGCTTAATGAAACGTCTTTAGAGTATAAAGAAAGAGAACTTCAAAGAGGTATTCATCAACAGGAAGAGGATGCAGCTACGGTAGTGAGGGATACTGCTCTTATACGCAGGTTAAGTGAAGACAGAGAAACGCAGACCGATGTAGACCTGCTATATAATAAACCTTACGGCCTTTACATTTATAAGGGAGCCCAGAGTAATGAGCCCTATCTTCATTTCTGGAATACAGCTACTATTATAATACCTGACAGTATTTTACATAAGGTCGCAGATGAAAAGCTGCAAAAGCTGGCTAATGGCTATTACCTGATAAAAAAGTTTACAGCAGCCAATATAAAAGACGTAACTGTTTATTCCGCCATCCTTGTTCAGTCTACCTATTATTTGAATTCGACCGATTATGCAAAGGAAACTTTTCCATTAAGCCCGGGTCTTACATCGATAGCGGGCGTTAGCGAAACGCCTACTCCCCATGCTATAAAATCCTTGTCAGGCAAAACTTCTGTCTACCTGAATAAGAAGCCTGCAGCTACGTCCAGTCCGGATGGTCCTTTGCTGGTTATCATAAGATTAGTGAGCCTCTTTTTCGCTTTTCTGGCGCTTTACTTCCTGCTATTTAAAAATGTAGTGAGACAACATAAGTTTGCTGATATACCGTTGTTTCTTTTCTGTTTGCTGCTTTTCCGGCTGTCATTATATATATGTCGCAACCTATTCAAATTAGATAGCCTCGATCTTTTTGGTCAGCAGCTATACAATGCCAATATGATATTACCCAGTTTGGGAGATTTATTGCTTAACAGCGCGCTTTTTTGCTGGTTTGGTATTTTTATCTGGAACAGGATCAAGCCGGATGGTACAATATCGCCTGGAGAAAGCAGGGGAGTGCATCGTATTCAATGGTTGCAGGGAGTTGTTTATATTGTTTTGTTACTCTTGCTCACATTTGTTGTCGTAAACGTTATCAGGAGTATAATATCCAACTCAAAAGTTTCTTTTGACGTTACCAACTTCTTTGGGTTATCTGTTTATACTGCAATCGGGTTTATCATTCTGGCTTTTCTTTCATTCGGTTTTCATTATTTTTCCCGCATACTATTTCATTATCTGTTTCCGGCATTTAGAAGTCGGGTGTATCTTATATATCTTCTTATTGCGGTAGGCGGACTCTCTTATATCGCTGTTGTTGCTTCCAATTCCGGCTCACTGTACCTGCTTTGTTTACTCTGGTTATTGATATATACTTTCCTGTTTAACAATGAGCGATCTCTAAACAAACTAATTCGTTTTAATATTTCGGGAACCATAGTCTGGATATTTATCTTTTCTGTAAGTATATCTTTTTTGATGTTATCAGAAATTGATAATGCCGAACTGAAACAACGCCGGGTTTATATTGAAAAGCTAAATGTAAAGAGCGATTCGGCTACAGAACGACTGATCGTAATGGCGAATATTTACCTGGACAATGATTTTTTTAAAGAGAACTATAACAGGTTTTATGATGAGCGGCAAAATGAATATTTAAGGGATAGCATCCTCTCCAACAACTATTCAAGGTATATAAGGGATTATACCCCCAGTTTTTACCTTTTTGATAGTTTAAACAGACCCATGTTTAATACGGGGAATCTTTCTTATGAATCACTTCAAAATATAATTCAGAGGCAGTCTAACGCAACCAGCTCTCCCGATCTTTATATTTATGAGCCGTCCTATGAAAAGTTTGCCTATATAACGCAAAGGCGTATTACTAACGATGAGGGAGGTTTGATAGGAACGGTCTGGATCATATCCAAGCCTAACAAATATTCTCCCGACAACATTCGGCCTGAGCTCTTCAGGCAGTCAAGAGATTCGTCTTTCTTCAATTCGCCGGTATATAATTATGCGGTGTATTCTAAAAACTTATTAGTTACTTCATCCAAGAAGTATCCTTTTACGTCTACATTGGTTACATCACAAATTCCGAAATCAACTTTCGAATTAAGGGAAAACAATGGTTACAGTGAATTATGGTATCGTGCGGGTTATGATAAAATCATTGTAATGACACGCAAAAACGAGCGTGTCCTGGAAACTATCACGCTTTTTTCCTATATCTTTTGTGCCTTTCTCTTCCTGGTAGCTTTGATACAGCTCGTATCCAATTTGCTCAATTTTGCTTTAAATAAGGGGCGGTTGAAAAAGCAGTTACGATTTTCTACCAGCATTCGCGGGCAAATACATAATACCTTTATATTGATAACGCTTTTGTCGTTTCTGGTGATTGGTATAGCTACCATCTCGTTTTTCACCAAGCGCTTTGACGATTCTAACTCGGAACACCTGGGCAGAACAATGAGCATTATGCTGAATGAAATGCAGTCGCATACCGAAATTGGATCACTGGTATATGAACAGGCAGACTCTTTAAATTCTCAAAGGCTGGAAGAGATCATGAAGCGGGTTGCTGACATACATGGGGTAGATGTGAATCTTTATAATTTCAGAGGAAACTTATTAGCTACCAGTCATCCTGATCTATATGATAATGGCGTGTTGAGTTCAAAGATAGACCCGCGTGCCTTTTACTATTTGCAAAAGCTTCGTCATATTGAACATACGCAAAAAGAGAAAATACTGGATCGCAAGTATACCAATATGTATGCTCCTTTAAGAAATAAAGACGGGTCTTTCTATGCTTATCTCAGCATACCCTACTTCATTTCTGAGCAGGTACTGAATGAAGAAATATCCAGGTTTTTAATCACATTGATCAATTTGAACGCATTCATCTTTTTGATTACCGGACTGGTAGCCTTACTTATTACTAACCGCATTACGCACTCTTTTGCGCTTATAAAAGATAAGCTGATGCAGGTAAACCTGTCCAAGCACAATGAAATGATCATTTGGGAAAAGAATGACGAAATAGGCAGCCTGGTGACAGAATATAATAAAATGGTGACCAAGCTACAGGTAAGTGCTGATGCTTTGGCAAAATCGGAGCGGCAGGAGGCCTGGCGGGAAATGGCACGGCAGGTAGCGCACGAGATAAAAAATCCCCTTACTCCAATGAAGCTAAGTTTGCAATACCTGCAGAGGGCCATCGATAATGATAGCCCTAATGTGCAGCAGCTGACTTTTAACGTATCTAAAACCCTGGTAGAACAAATTGACCACTTGTCGAAGATCGCAGCAGACTTTTCTCAATTTGCAAATATCAACCAGGTTAAAACCGAGATATTTGATCTGCACGAGGTAATACAGCCATTAATTGTTATTTACAGTAAGAATCCTGAGGTAGACCTGCTTTGGCAACCGCTTTCACAGCCTATTAATGTGTTTGCTGATAAAACGCATATGAACCGTGTATTTACCAACCTTTTTGGAAATGCTATTGAAGCTGCCCGCGAAGATGTGATCTGCAAAATGACGGTCAAGGAAAGGGTAGAAGGAAACAAGGTATATGTAAGCGTAAGTGATAATGGTGTGGGCATAAAGGAAGAAATGCTTGACAAGATTTTTACGCCCAATTTTACTACTAAAACCTCCGGTACCGGCCTTGGTCTTGCTATGTGTAAAACCATTGTAGAGCAGGCGGGTGGCGAAATTACCTTTGAAACAGATACTAACAAGGGTACTACCTTTCATATCGAACTTCCCCTGGTAGATTAGTCGCACAAAAAAGCCGGTTGAAAAATCAACCGGCCTCTTTATAGTTAAATGGTAATTGCTTCAATTAGTGAGCAGCTTTAACTGAATCAACAGTAGCAGCAGCAGCTGAATCTACAGTAGCAGCAGCTGAATCGATAGTAGCTTTAGCTGAATCAGCGATAGCTTCAACCTGAGTGTTTAAAGAATCTGCAGTAGCTTCTGCTGCTTCTTCAGTTTTAGTTTCAGCACTGTTACAAGCTGCGAAAGATACAGCGATCAAAGCAATTGCGAATAATTTTTTCATGATTGTCTTTTTTGTTGTTAAAATTATAATTTGAATATTAATACCCAAAAGACAAAGAGGTAACCCAAAAAATAATAAGTTTTTAAAATTTTTTTTAACTGAAAATCAATTTATTGAATATGTAAATAAAAAATATGCTACCTTTTTTCTAAAAATTCAGGACTTAATGCATCAAAAATGGTTCTGGAGGCATCATTTTCACTTACAAGATCGAGCAAAGTGATGCGTTCCAGTAAATTATTTACAGTCATTTGTATCATTTGCCACAGAGAACGGGATGAGCAGTCTACCGAACTGGTACAAAAACGCATTACGGCTCCATTCTCATCTGTGAATTCTTTATCAAGCGGGGTGCCCAGAGCTTCCAAAACCTGCTTAATTACTATTTCACCGGCAGGTTTAGCTAAAACATATCCTCCCTTATTACCTGGTGTGCTGCGTATAAGGTTAGACATGCGAAGTAGCCTTGTTAATTTTGCAATATAATGTTGGCTCAACTGTTCGGTTTCACTTAGTTGAGGAATGCTCATGCCGTCACGATCTTTGCAAGACCCTATGCGGATTAAGATCCTTAAGCCATATTCTTCCTGTGCAGTAATTTTCATATAGAGTATTTACATAAAACCAAGTTCTAATTGTGCCACTTCGCTCATCATTGATTTGTTCCATGGTGGATCCCAGGTTACGGTAACCAATACATCGCTAACTCCCTCAACTGCCCTTACTTTTTCATCTACTTCTAACGGAAGTGATTGAGCTGCCGGACATCCAGGTGCTGTCAGTGTCATCAAAACAAAAACATTTCCCCCCTTATTTACTTCTACTTTGTAAATAAGCCCCAGTTCGAAAATATTCACCGGCAACTCGGGATCGAAAATGGTTTTTATAACCTCGATGACTTTTTCTTTTATTTCTTCTTCGTTCATTTGTCAAAGTTTAATGTTAAGAGTAACGAGTTCAATATTAAGCATCAAACTTTAAACTCTTAAACGCCAGCGCATAATTTTTCATTTGCCTTACCATGGCCAAAAGTCCATTAGAACGGGTTTGCGCCAGATGACTGGTCATGCCAATTTTATTAATAAAGTCCATGTTGGCATTTAAGATCTCATCAGGTGTATGTCCGCTTAATACGCGAATTAACATACTGATCAGTCCTTTAACAATAACAGCATCGCTTTCGGCGCGGAAATGAACTTTGCCTTCCCTGTAGTGGGCTACCAACCATACAGTAGATTGACAGCCTTTTACCTTGTTTTCATCTTTTTTATGTTCATCCGGCAATGGAGCCAGTTTCTTGCCTAAATCGATAATGTATTCATACTTGTCGTCCCAACTGTCAAACAGCGAGAACTCGTCTATTATTTCAGCTTCTGTTTGTTCTATCGTATTTGCCATTTTTCTTTTATGAATTAGTCGTTCCATGTTGAAGCACGCGGGCTCCATTTATTAGCCATTTCGTAACCCGCATTTAGTGAAAGATTATTTCTTTTTCGATCAACGGTGTAATAAATATTTAAAATTACCCAGCTTTTTACCTCCCTGCCACTAAATCCTCCTGGTATCCATGAGCAGGCCGACTCTTTAATTGCCTGAATCAACTGATCTTTAAACTGGCTATTTTTTGCATCTCCGCAGGCTACACTACTCATCCGTAGTGAGTCTGGCTTTAAAACAAATTTTACCTGTACCGTATCTGTAAATAACTTATCAGAAACGCTTGAAAGCAACATAGAAGAACTTAAACGTTCGGTTAAGTAGCTTTCAAATCCACCCCTTCCCTTGTACTTGGGAGTAATTTCTGTTTTCGTAAAGACATCTGATGTATCCAATCTATCATCGTAACATTTAAAAGAGCGTACAGCCTTTTCACTTTTTCTAATGTTATTACTGGGCTGACTCAATAACTGTGTAGACGTATAAACAGCAATCACAAATAGTATGGCGAATTGAAATTTCACCTTATCTTAAAATCTTTACTGCTTTAATTAATCCTTCCGCCAGTTTATCTACTTCTTCAATAGTGTTATACAAAGCAAACGAGGCCCTGATTGTACCTGGCACACAGAACCGGTTCATTAAAGGTTCTGCACAATGATGTCCTGTTCTGACTGCGATCCCTTTATTATCTAATAATATACCTACATCCTGAGGATGCACACCGCTGATAACAAAAGAGAGTACACTTACTTTATGATCGTTATCACCGATAATCTGAAGGCCATCAATGGTTCTCAGTCTTTCGGTGGCATGGTTCAATAACAAGTCTTCGTGCCTCCGGATATTGTCTTTACCAACTCTATTAATATAATCTATTGCCGGTTTTAACGCGATGGCATCGGCGATATTGGGAGTGCCTGCTTCAAACTTGTAAGGCAACTCGTTGTAGGTGGTTTTTTCGAAAGTTACTTCTTTGATCATTTCACCGCCACCTGCAAAAACAGGCATGGCATTCAGGATGTCTTTTTTGCCATATAAGATGCCCATACCTGTAGGACCCAGTAATTTGTGCGAGGAAAATACAAAGAAATCACAATCAAGATCCTGCACATCAATGTCGAGGTGCAGGGCGCTTTGAGCTCCGTCTATTAAAACCACTGCGCCTCTATCATGCGCCAATTGAATGATTTCTTTAATGGGGTTTACTGTTCCCATTGCGTTTGACACGTGGTTAACTGCAACCAGTTTAGTGCGATCATTTAATAAAGCAATGTATTCATCCATTA
This sequence comes from Paraniabella aurantiaca, assembly GCF_050309965.1. Lineage (NCBI taxonomy): Bacteria > Pseudomonadati > Bacteroidota > Chitinophagia > Chitinophagales > Chitinophagaceae > Paraniabella > Paraniabella aurantiaca. The sequence goes on from NZ_JBLOSY010000002.1 coordinate 2,008,319, forward strand.
GTAGTTCACCGTTGTCGTTAACGGGAATTACTTTCAATTTTGCTTCGTTCTGCTCACATATAATCTGCCAGGGAACAATATTGGAATGGTGCTCCATTCCGGATATGATGACTTCATCTCCCTTTTCCAGATTTTGTCTGGCCCAGGTGTAAGCCACCAGGTTGATGCCTTCGGTGGTGCCCCGCGTATAGATGATCTCTTCCCGCGATGCGGAATTAATAAAATCTTTAACCGCATCTCTTGTTGCTTCAAAATCGGCGGTAGCTTCTTCCGCTAAAGAATGAATGCCCCTGTGCACATTGGCATTATTAAAGCTATAATAATGTACCAGTGCATCAATAACCGATTGCGGTTTTTGAGAGGTAGCTGCATTGTCGAAGTACACCAAAGGGTGGCCTTTTACTTCCCGGTTAAGAATGGGGAAGTCTTTCCGGATAGCTGCTACATCAAAAGTATGTATTGCATTTATAGTCGCTGTTTCCATAATGACCCGGTTTCAATGTCATTAAAACAACTTCAAGAAATATTTTTGATTTCCCGGCTCGGCTTAATGACAATTTAAATTTATAAATCCAGTTTCTTTACTACTAATTCTTCTACGAATGCTCTCACATTTTCGTGCCTGATCTTTTCCAACACATCCAATGCAAAACCATGAAGCAGGAGAGCGGTAGCCGTTTTTTCTTCAATACCACGTGAACGCATATAGAAAAGCGCATCTTCATCCAGGCTTCCAACTGTACAGCCATGCGAACATTTTACATCATCAGCAAAAATCTCCAGCTGAGGCTTCGTGTTAACGCTGGCATTGTCGGATAATAGTATATTACGATTGCTTTGGTAAGCATTGGTTTTCTGAGCAATCTGGCGCACAAATATCTTACCATTAAATACACCGGTTGAGTTGCCATTCAATACGCCTTTGTACAATTCGTTGCTCAGGCAATGGGGCTGGCGATTATCTACCACTGTGTGGTTGTCGATATGTGTTTGCTGGTCTCCCAGGTATAATCCAAACATGTTTGCCTCACAATGTTCGGCAGACATAACCATGTTCAGGTTATTACGAATCAACCCTCCATTTAAAGAAACGGTAACTACATTGGCTACACTTTTACCTACCTGGTGTACATGTGTAGTACTTACCACTTTTGAGTTAGGCTCGTCATTCTGTATCTTATAAAGGTCCAGGATAGCGTCTTTTTCTACTACCAGTTCAATAACCTGGTTAGTAAAGCTTTCATCAGCACCAATCGTAACAAATGTTTCTACCATTTGCACTTGCGCATTTTCAGCAACATGCACCAGGCTTCTCGGTTGAGCAAAAATATTACCGCTGCGGGCATCTGTGATATTATAGAAGTAAATAGGATGGCTGGCTGCCTTACTTTTAAAAACGTGTACAAATACACCTTCCTGTATAAAAGCGGTATTCAAAGCATTGATGCCGTCTTTATGATAAGAGGCACTATGTCCCAAATGTTCTTTTACAATAGCACTATATTGTGCATGCGTGGTTGCTGCCTGCAGCGAAGTGATTTCCAGCTCCCCGGATCTTGTATGAGATAGTTCCGGATGAAAATGGCCGTTGATAAATACGATCAGGTTGGCTTCTTCATGACCGGGCAACTGCAATTTTTCCAGGTCCGCTGCTGTAAAAGATTGTTCTTTAAGATCGGTAGTAAAATGATAATCTTTACCAAAGAAGTCGTTGATACGGGTATATTTCCATTCCTCGTGTTTTACTGTAGGAATGCCTGTTTGTTCAAATTCAGAGAACGCCTCGTCTCTCATGGCTTTAATATAGGTATCCACCGGATTTGCCTGAAGCTGTTCAAAACGTCCTTTAAAGTAAGTAATTGTGTCCATTAATATTGTAATGTGATGATGTGATAATTTGCTGATGTGCTAATGGATTGTCATCTCTTAAATTTGCATTGAGCGATTGGCTAAATGGCACATTAGCTAATTGGCTTATTATACCAAAGCGCTCTTGATAAAATCGTATCCTTTTTCTTCCAGCTCGTAAGCCAGTTCTTTGGTGCCCGATTTTACAATCTGGCCATTATATAAGACGTGAACAAAATCTGGAACGATATAATCTAATAAACGCTGGTAGTGGGTAATTACCAGGATGCCGTTTTCAGGCGTGCGCAGTTTGTTTACACCATTTGCAACAATCCGGATCGCATCAATATCCAGACCTGAATCTGTTTCATCCAGTATGGCTAATTTGGGTTCGAGCATTGCCATCTGGAATATCTCGTTACGTTTTTTCTCACCACCTGAGAAACCTTCATTTAAAGAGCGGCTCAACATTACCTGGTCTATTTCTACCAAAGCCATTTTCTCTTTCATTTTTTTCAAGAAAGAAACAGCATCCAACTCTTCTTCACCGCGATATTTACGTACTTCGTTTACGGCTGTTTTCATAAAATTGGTAGTACTCAAACCTGGAATTTCAACCGGATACTGAAAGCTTAAGAATACTCCCTCGCCGGCACGCTCTTCAGGGGCCAGTTCTAAAAGGTCTTTGCCCATGAACTCAACTGATCCATCTAGCACTTCATAATCCGACTTGCCGGCTAATACAGAAGCCAGGGTACTTTTACCCGAACCGTTGGGGCCCATGATCGCATGTACTTCACCTGGATTTATTTGTAAATTGATTCCTTTTAATATCTCTCTATCTTCAATACCTGCTCTCAGGTTGTTTATTTTCAACATATTTTATTCAAAGTTTAATGTTTGGAGTTTAAAGTTTACTATCGTTATCCGATCTTCTGAACTTAACTCCTTTGTAGTTATTGTTATTAAGATAATTTATAAAACCGTTTATTTTTCCACTTAAAAGTTCCATCGATGTTTTAAGAGTTCCAAATGCTTCCTGGTCTACATATCCAAAATCAAAAATTCTGTATAATTGAGACCGGGCTTCACCTGCAGAACCTTTTGCAATTGATAAAAATTGCCTGAATTCAACATTTCCGTTTCTCTCAAATCCTTCTGCAATATTATCCATAATTGATCCGGACGATCCGCTTATCTGGTCCTTAAGCCTGTAGTCATTCTTTAAGTCAGAATTTAAAATAATTTTGCGGACCTCATTGCATATTATTCTTGCGTCTTTCCAAATGTCAAGGTCCTCAAAGCGTTTGATTGTTGCCATAGGTTTAAATTTTAAAGTATTCAGAAATTTGTTAATAATTTAATTGATATATAATGTCTATTTAAATAACAATGATTAGTAACAGCAATTCTTCAATCTTCAACTTTAAACCTTGAATCTTCAACTTTAAATTAAAGTTTACCCTACACTTCCCTCCAGACTGATTGCCAGTAACTTTTGCGCTTCAACTGCAAATTCCATGGGTAATTGATTCATTACTTCCTTAGCAAAGCCATTGATGATTAAGGCAACCGCAGTTTCAGTATCAATGCCACGCTGGTTACAATAAAATATCTGGTCTTCTCCAATTTTGGAGGTAGTGGCTTCATGCTCAACCATACCTGTGCTATTTTTCACCTCTATATAAGGGAAGGTATGAGCGCCACACTTATCGCCTAATAGTAAAGAATCACATTGAGAAAAGTTACGTGCGTTTGCTGCATTCTTACCCACTCTCACTAAACCGCGATAACTGTTGTTGCTGTAACCTGCTGATATTCCTTTGCTTACAATACGACTTCTCGTATTTTTACCGATGTGTAGCATCTTGGTTCCGGTATCCGCCTGTTGGCGATTATTGGTAACTGCTACAGAATAGAATTCACCGATAGAGTTATCACCCTGGAGAATTACACTGGGATACTTCCAGGTAATGGAAGATCCTGTTTCCACCTGCGTCCAGCTTATTTTAGAGTTAACACCCTTACAAATACCTCGCTTAGTAACAAAATTATAAATACCACCTTTACCATCTTTATCCCCGGGATACCAGTTTTGTACCGTAGAATATTTAACTTCAGCATTATCTAAAGCAACTATTTCGACAACCGCTGCATGTAGTTGATTTTCATCTCTCATAGGAGCGGTACATCCTTCCAGGTAACTAACATAAGCCCCGTCCTCGGCCACAATCAAAGTACGTTCAAACTGCCCCGTATTTTCCGCATTGATCCGGAAATAAGTGGAGAGCTCCATTGGGCTGCGAACACCTTTTGGAATAAAACAGAATGACCCATCGCTAAATACTGCCGAATTTAAAGCTGAAAAATAGTTATCAGTAACCGGTACTACACTACCTAAATATTGGCGAACTAACTCAGGATGCTCCTGGATAGCTTCGCTCATAGAGCAGAAAATGATACCCAGTTCAGCCAGCTGCTCTTTAAAAGAAGTGCCAATGGATACGCTATCAATAACGGCATCTACGGCTACCCCTGTTAGGCGTTTTTGTTCTTCCAAAGAAATACCCAGCTTTTCAAACGTTTTGATCAATTCAGGATCTACCTCGTTCAGGCTGTTGGGCTTTATTTTTTGTTTAGGAGCAGAATAATAAATAACGTCCTGGTAGTTAATAGGTGGAAAAGTAACATTAGCCCAGTGTGGCTCTTTCATTTTGAGCCACTGCGCATACGCTTTTAACCTCCATTCCAGCATCCACTCTGGTTCATTTTTCTTTGCTGAAATAAAACGTACTATATCTTCACTTAACCCTTTTGGTGCCGACTCTGATTCAATTTCTGTTACAAAACCATATTTATATTCGCTGTTGACATGGCTTTCGATCGGATCAAACTCAACCTCTGTGGTTTCGGGCTTAATTAATTGGTCTGTGTCTGTGTTCATTTTGCAAAGGTAGGCTATTTGTACTAAAAAGTATAAATGCAAGGGGTGTCAATAGTATAAATTTTGTGAATAAAGCTATTGATAAAAGTGATAGCACATGTAGGGCTTTGAAAGTTGAACATTGTTTATTAACCGGTAATCAGTTCGAAAATCGATTAAGGAATCACGCTGAATGGATCTGGCTGTATAAAGGCATCTTTTTGCAGCATCGTGGTTATTGAAAAGAAAAGCCTGCCGTATGCCGGGTGGTATCTGTCAATAACCTATTTTTATGCCATGTTTGAGTTTATTATTATAGTTTTGGTGATAGTGGCCATGGCTGGTTTTTCGATGAATAAGAAGAAATAATTTTAGGATACATAATGGTCTCGCTACTCCTGCCGAATCTGCTCATCACTATTTTTAGTTAGTTACGTCTTAATGTTTAAACCCAATTCTATCCTGGGGTTTAGATGTACTCTCTCTTCAATCCATTCCTTTAGCATTGCGAAAATGTTTCTATGTATCACTTGTATTATTAGATAGATCGGCTACTTGTAAGACAGTAGTAAGATGGTCATTAGAAACCCTTAACGATGATGAGTTGCGTATAATTTCTTATATCTACCGACCTGCATTTTTCATTTGCTTCGTAATAAGTTCAACCCATTCTGTATACATTTTACCAGATGGGTGTAAACCATCAGCCGCGATCAGGGATCTGTTCGAGGCAGCTTTTCTAGATGCCGTTGTGATATCTACATAGCTCACACCAAGTGCCACAGTTTCTTCCTTATTGACGGCGTTAAAAGCATCTATTTCCTCTGAAATGGCAGTGACAGACCGATCGCTGTTTTTCGCAAAAGGTGTTACACTCCAGTCGGGTATAGAAAGTACTATTACTTTAGTCCTGTTACCTCCGGCAAAAATAATAGCCTGCTGCAATATTTTTCTGAATTCGAAACGGTATTGATCTACAGAGGCATTCCTGTATTGATCATTAACACCGATGAGCAAAGTAACTAGGTTGAAGTTTTTTGACAGATTTTCTTTATTGACCGCTGCCTGTAACTCGGAAGTAGTCCAGCCGGTACGGGCAATAATTTGTGGTGTTACCATCGATATGCTGTCGGTTTGCAGTTTAGCAGCAAGCTGGTAGGGAAAGGATTCATTTGCAGTAACACCTTCGCCAATTGTATAGGAGTCTCCCAGGGCCAGATACCTGAGCGCTACTTTATCATATTGTGTATTTGCAGGCTGCATTTTAGAGCAACTTAATAGTGACAAAATATGGAGTAGTATAAGGCCTTTCATATCTATAGATACGAGAGCCGATACGGATTGGATTGCAGATTGCTATTGGCTTAATAATTGCCTTAGAACAATTTTTAATCATTAAAATCGAAAACTATGGGATTTGACCAGTATCACGAACCACCAGAGGAATTATCACAGCCGGTGAGAACATTCGCAAGGATGATCCAGTCGTTAATAGAAGAAGCCGAAGCTATTGACTGGTACGAACAACGGATTCATGTAGAGAAAGACAGGGAAGCAAAAAAGATCATGAAGCAGGCACAGAAAGAAGAATTTATACATTTCGCCATGGACCTGGAGTTTCTGCTGCGTAAAAAAGAAGACTGGCGAATTGTTATGAAAAACGTGTTATTTAAGCCAGGTGATATTGTAGAGAATGGAGAGAGAGCAGAAGATAAATTAGAAGAATAACCACTTTTACAGGGTTGAGGTTGGCTCACTAAAACAGGTGACCGGGAATTTCCCCGTGCTTTCAGATGGTATTTTTGGTTTTTAATAATCCCAAAAAATACCGATATGGCCACCAGGAAAAATGCTCCCAAGAAAGCCGCAGCGCCCAAAAAATCAAAAGCGCCCGCAAAGAAAACATCAGGACAAACGAAAGCAGCAAGAGCTGCAAAAAAGCTACCGGAACTGGTAGCGGGTGATGCGTTGTCTGCAGTAAAAAATGGTGTTATCACCAGTAATAAGTTTACGGCAGCTACTGTATTAAAAGATAATACGCTCATTAATATGCAGGCCATCGGCCGGCAGTATAAGCTGAATAATGCTTATAAAAATGTGCGTAACCTGAAGTTGAATGACCCGTTATATAAGAGGTATGATTCCTATGCAGAACATCGTTTAAAGTTTAAAGATTACTACCAGTTTTTGCCGTTGATTGAGGAGATGCCCCGTCCTTCGTTTAATTCCAACGAGGCTTATCTCAATTCTTATAGCTTGCTTCGATTTTTGAAAGGGCGTGTATTAATATTGGTTCATAAAGATGTTTACACGGCTACCCGAACTAATGTAGAACGTTTTGTCCTCGATCTGGCCAGAGACGGTTACTGGGCCACCGTTCATGTAGTAAGGGGAGGAGGACCCTCTTATATCAAAAACTATATCAAAGGCAAAAGCAGGGTAGGTGTTATCATGGTAGGCGCTGTTGCTCCCGCCTGGTTTGAAATGACCGATGACTTTGATGGCGCCGATACCGAATTTCCCTGTGATTTATATTACACTACACTCAATGGTAACTGGGCAGATGCCGATAATGATGGAAAATTTAATGCCATATCCGGCGATATGACTCCGGAAATATGGCTAGGCCGTATATGGACACCAACACAAAATGGTAATGATGCTGCGCTGATTAATGATTATTTTGAAAGGAATCATCGCTTCAGAACCGGTCAGCTGGGACATTCCCGTTCAGCGCTTGCTTATGTTGAAGACGATTGGGTGGATTTTGATGATTGTGAGATGGACCAGATGGTACCGGCTTCTTTTATTACCAAGTTCACTAATCCTGATACAACGGATGCTGATCTGTATAAAACAGAAGTAAACAAGTTGCGTTCTTTTGTACAGTTATGCTCTCACTCATCACCTCATGTACACTCATTCAGAATACCTTCAACCAATTCCAAGGAATGGATTTATAATAGTTACTTTAGGGATGAACGAGCGCCTAATGCACATTTTTACAACCTGTTCTGCTGCAGCAGCGCCAGGTTTACCGAGAGCGAGTATATCGGAGGCTGGTACATCTTTGATAAAGCAGGAGGAGAAATATCCAATGGTCTAACGGCCATAGGAAGTACTAAAACCGGTTCTATGTTATTTTTTGCAGACTTTTATAAACCACTCGGGGATGGCAAATGTATTGGCGATGCCATGGTAAGCTGGTGGCAGGCCCGGGGTAATGTGCATGAATTATGGCAACGGCAATGGTTTTATGGAATGAGCATATTGGGCGATCCTACACTTACCTGGTCAAAAGGCGCTGTACCTGTACTCAATGCACCTGCGGAGGGTAAAGTTTTTAGTAACTATCCCCGTAAAACAGATTTTAGCTGGAACGCTGTTGGTATACCCGGCGCCACTTACAGTATAGAGATAGATGCTTTCGGTGCCATAAAAGCAGGGGAGTGGGCGGCCCAATCTTTCAAGACTTTTGCAGTTTACCATGATATTCATGGTACCAGTTTCACGCATAATTTTGTGGGCGCACAGCCGGGCAGATGGCGGGTAAGGGCTAAGATCGGCGATCGCTACTGTTCGTGGAGTCCCTGGAGATACTTCCGGTACACCATTTAAACAAAGGGACTGTTTTACAATAGAGTGCTTTAATTGGATGAGGTAAAGGCTGGTTTACTTTTTAGAAGTACGCATGGCCTTTACCTTTTTTATGCCTTCATCTTTTAATAGCCTGTCATAATCAGCCGTCTCTACACCGTAAAGGGCAATCTTACCATTTTGATCGGCATGTACACCAAAACCATATCTTTTAGTAAGCGGCGAAGCTCTCATGCAAGGTTGCCCTTTTGAAAAAAATAATTCCCTGGCAGCTTTGTATTCTGCTTTAGTAATATCGTTACGCTGTGCATATATCTTGAAAAGCACATCATCCGAACTGTATTTATACGGATGTTTAGCCAAAAGTTCATATTGAAGCCGTGCTATTGTTTTAGAATCATTCTTTGAAGTGGGTATTTCTGCTGTCTCTACCGGACAGTCCTCCGCTATTTCTATCAGCGTGTTGAAATAATTAGTAGTATGTTGTTTCATATAAGGCTTAAAATCTATACTCTAAGTCAGTCTCATTTCTGTTAAGATAGGTTTAAAGCCAACCTTTTCGTAAGCTTTGATTGCGCTGCTGTTTTCACTGTAAACCTGTAAACGTATTTCTGTCAAACCTTTACTCATTGTCCATTCTTTCAACGCGTCAATGATCTGGCTGTTTACCCCTCTGCCTCTGAAAGAAGGATCTACATACATAAATCCTAAAAAAGCATAAGAATCGTAATTGTTATACGGCTTTGCCTCTAAAATACGTACTGAACCACTTCCAATCAGTTGTCCGTTTTCTTCAGCCACCATAATGGCACAGTTATCCCGGTTAAGCATTTCCTTTAAATCGTAGTAGTGGAAGTGCCCGGTTTTCAATGTGACATCGAAAGGTCTTTCTGCTTCAATAATGCCCTGTTCAAATTGTAATAGTGTATTGAGATCTTCCAAACGAGCTTTTCGTATCTGCATCTTATCTAATTTAATATCCTGCAATAAAGATATTAAAGAAGACCGATGTCTGGTGGCTTTAATAGCGATCAATTTTTAGATAGACCTATTGGGTAAGGCACCGCTTGCTGTTTGGTTAAGCAGGTGGGGTAACCCAATCAACCACCACTTTCCGGTAGGTTTCGCCAATAGGTAGCCAGTTTGCATTTTGTAGTTGTACCCGATTGTTTTCTATCAGCTTAACCTGTTTAAGCGATACTATATAGGAGCGATGAATACGAATGAATTCTTTCGCGGGCAACCTGTCTAGAATATCTTTCATGTTCTCCCAAACCAGTATGGTGTTTTGCGTAGTATGTATGCGTATATAATCTTTAAGCGCTTCAATATATATAATGGTGTCCATGGCTACCTGGTGATATTGCCGGTCTGCTCTTACAAAAATGTAGCCATTGTCAGCTGTCCGCGTAAAGTTCTGCTGCCATTGTATAAACTTATTAACGCTTTGGCGGAAGCGATCAAATACTATGGGTTTTAATAAGAAATCTACTACCTGGAATTGAAAAGCATCTAATGCATACTCCTGGTATGCGGAAGTGATGATAAAATGATGCTGTTGGTTAAAATGCCGCATGAGCTCTATCCCGGTGAGTTCGGGCATCTGTATATCGAGAAATACGAGATCTATCTGTTGGCTTTTCAATACCAGCATCGCCTGGTAAACCTGGGTGCCCGCATACATCACTTCCAATTCGGGTAATTGCCGGGCGTAATCATCTATAAGCCTTACGGCTAAAGGCTCGTCATCCAGTATCAGGCATTTTATGGTTGAGCTCACTGTAAATTGATTTGGAGATGAACGATAAACTGTTGCTCCTGCCGGTTAATATCCAGTTGATACCTGTCGGGGTAATAAATTTCCAGCCGCTTACTCACATTGTCAATACCAATGCCCTGGTGACTGTCTTTTTGTTGAAGACCTATATAGTTTACAACCGAAAAGTGAATATACGAGGATGTTGCCTTTAAATGAATACAAATAGGTGTCGCTGATGATAGCAGTCCATGTTTCAGCGCATTTTCCACAAAAGGAGAGAGAATATAAGGGGGAATTAAAACTGTTGGCTCTTCTACCTGTAAGTCCCATTGTACAAAGTCTTTCGCCTCGTGGCGCAGTGATTCCAGTTCTATGTAATTCTTTATATAGTCCATTTCATCAGACAAAGGTATTTGATCTTTTTGCGATTGATAGGTAGTGAACCGCATCATATTGCTTAGCTTTTGTATTGCCGTTAATGAACCTTCTGCCTTGAAATAAACCATCGAATAAATATTATTCAGTGTATTAAAAATAAAATGGGGGTTGATCTGGGCTTTCAGGAATTTAATCTCTGTGATTTTTTGCTCCTCAGCAATAAACCGGTTATGATCCGCTAAACGGATGTTGCGGATGATTAACCAGAAAAAGGTGCTTAATATCACGGGCAGGCTGCCAAAGTAAAGGTTATCGAATGCATAGTATAAAGGCGATACGCCATCGGGGTAATTGCTTGAATGGAAGAACCAGCTCATTATTAGCTCTTCAATAAAATACCTGAATAAAATAAAGAACAGGTAGGCTACTACAAGACCAGCTATTGCTTTAAAAATATTGATCCGGTTAAATACCCGGGGCAATATAATCAGGTAATTGAAGTAAAACGCAGCTATGATCACCAGCATCCAGGTTAGCTGAAACATGCTTAGCAATATACCCTTACCGGGACTGAATAATGTGAAGTAGGCCGCAACCAACCATAATCCTATATGTAGCAGTACTTCTTTTTTAACTGATAACGAGCTTTTGTATTGCATGGTTTAATGATCTGGTCTGTAAGTGTATAAATACTGTAGCGTAAAACTACAGCGTTGACGCTTTTATTGCGAACCGGTTGGCAGAAAAAGGAGCGGGGTTTGCAGAAATAATTTTTATAACAACCTGTTTCCATCAAATTTTGCGATGACTTCCGATTAATATCGCTTTTTATTGTAAAAAAACTAATAGAGACATGAAGATCATTTACCTTACTATCCTTGTAACGCTGTTGAATGGAGTAGCCAACGCACAGTTGAAACCACTGGTACCCACCACCCAATTCGATACAGCTATAGCCGTGCTCAATATGGGCAGCTTTCACATGGGTTTTACTACGGATGTCAGCAAAACAGAATTTGATGAACATGATGTAAATAATGTAAAACAGGTACATGATATTGCCCGCAAAATAGCTGCCTTTAAGCCGACAGTTATATTAGTGGAAACTACTCCCGGCTTTAATGAACGGTTGCAGGCAGAATATCAGCAATACCTCAAAACACCCGGCATGAAGTTTAGTAATCCATCGGAAATAGAGTTACTGGCTTATGAAATTGGCCGGTTAAGTAAAACCAGCCGTATTTATGGTGTCGATTATAAAGAAGGGTATGATTACATGATCGGAAATAGAGTGGCGAATAGTCCGGATGCTAAAACAGCGAGGGCTTATATGCAAATGGTTAATAACTATGAAAAGCTATATCCTGAAGATAAGATGGCGGTATTAGATAACCTCAGAATTTGTAATCATCCTCAATACCTGGATATGCTGATGAATGTCAATGCTGATATGCTGACACATATATCATCTCCGGGAAAATGGGAGGGTGCGGATGAAGCAGCTAAATTTTATCATCGCAACCTGGTAATGTATTCCAATATTAACCAGGTGCCGCTTACTAAAAATGACCGGGTATTTATATTAATGGGCGCTACTCACACAGCATTTTTTAATATGTGGTTTCAGCGCAGTCCTAAATATAAGCTCGTAAATGTTTTTGATTATTTGAAATAACGCCTTTTAGACACAGATTTATCACAGGTATTTTGATTCGTTGATTTGAACCCTCTATTTTTGGTGTTTCGTACCAATAAAAAGAAACTAATATGCACGCAGGCAGACGATTTACACCGGTAGAGTTTATGAAATGGACTATCAGGGACACTTATTGGATGTTGTTCCTGGCCACGGTTCCCACCTTATTGTACTTCCTGGGTTTAAAATTTCTGACATTGCCCTGGCAGCCCACGGCCATTGTGGGCACGGCAGTTGCATTTATTGTAGGTTTTAAAAACAACGCCAGTTATAACAGGCTATGGGAAGCACGCCAGATCTACGGGGCTATTATTAATGATAGTCGGAGCTTTGCTTATACACTTCGCGATGCATTGGGTGGCAAGCAATCCATTGTTGTGAAACGGATGTTTTACAGGCATTTTGGCTGGCTTACAGCCTTACGTTTCCAATTACGGGAGCCAAGAGTTTGGGAAAATATGAGCGATAAACGGAATGAAAATTTCAGATCATCGCATTACGAAATACCGGAAACATTAACCAAGGTTGATATAGAGCTGGCGAAATACCTGGGCCAGGATGAATTAAGCTATATTCTTTCCAAAAAGAACCGCGCTACGCAATTAACCGCCTTACAATCGGAGGAGTTAGCCGCTTTAAGAAAAGATGGCATGATCAACGATTTTCAATGGACGCAGCTACAGCAGGGCCTGATGAAGTTTACCGATAACCAGGGAAAGGCTGAGCGGATAAAAAACTTCCCTTATCCCCGTAATTTTTCATCTATAGCTACCTACCTGCTTTTCATATTTATTATTTTAGTACCCTTTGCATTGCTTCGGGAATTTGATAAACTGGGTGATGGTACTTTTTTAGAGGGATATTCCATTTGGTTGAATATTCCTTTCTCAGCAGCTATTACCTGGGCTTTTCATACACTGGATACGGTGGGCGAAAGCTCGGTGAACCCGTTCGAAGGAAGCGCAAATGATGTGCCCATCACACAAATCAGCCGTACCATAGAAATAGATATGCGCGATATGCTGGATGAAGCCAACCTGCCGCCGGCTATTGTTCCGAAGAATAATATTGTGCTGTAATGCCTGACGTGAGAGGGGAATGGCGATGGTATCAAAACGGTATGATCATAATTATCAGTTTCAGTGTATTAGCCATTATCTATGATTTTAAACTATCATTATCAGCACTTAATCCCGCTAATTCAATCGGGTTTGTTACAGCTACCGGTATCGTTAAAGTGAACGTGCAGCCTGAGCCGGGTTCACAGTATATTAAAATATCTCCTCCATTTTTTACAGCAAATTCGCGGCTGATTTTTAATCCCATGCCCGTTCCTTTTTCATTGGAAGTGCCCCTTTGAGAGGTTACATCTGCTTCATTAAACAATTTTTCTATAAGATCTTTCTTCATGCCAATACCCTTATCAATAACAGAGAAATGGATAAGTGAATCTTTATGTTCTACGAGCAGGTCAATCTCGTTGCCTGCATAACTGAATTTTATTGCATTGGAAATCAGATTGCGCATAACCAGCTTGATATGGTCGGGGTCGGCATATATTGTTGCATCAGTTTCAATACTGATGTTGACATTAATGTTTTTATTGGCCAGGTTATATTGCAATAATCCAATAGTATCAGCTATCAGGGGTTCTATCATTATTTTTTGCGGCTGCAGTTCCATACCTGTCATTTGGCGGTTGCTCCATTTTAATAAGTTGTCCATGCTGTCCTGTAGCTCGTTCAATTGTGATGAGAGTTCGTGCGAAAGCTCGGTAAAAGTTTCTCTTGACAATGCTTTTTCGTTGAGCAGATCCAATGAGGTTTTCAATCCGGCAATTGGACTACGTACATCGTGCGCCAGTATAGAGAATAGCTTTTCTTTGGTGCTGTTTAGTACAGCCAGCTTGCGATTGCTGATTTCCAGTTCTTCGGTTTGTTCAATGAGCCTGGCTTGCTGCTGCCGGAGTTGATGATTCCGCTCTTCAATATTTGCGAGGTACAAACGATTTATTTTTCCGGAATACCTGAAAAAAACGAGGTAAAACATTACCAATAATACCAGGTTAATGAAATAAATATTACCCGGTGTTGGTGTATAAAACTCGGCTGACCGCTTTATGAGCACAAGAAATATAACACAGTTGATGATAGATAAAGTCCGTAAAAACCAGGTCCCTTTCATAATGGTAGCCATTAGCGCTGTCAACAGCAACAGGTAAAATTCCATGCCGTCGTGATAAAGTAAACTGGTGCTGGTAAAAACAAAAGTTAATGCGATGCTAACGGCGACTTGACCAAAATAGTAACGTTTTTTGTAGTTGGCAATGATAATAGTTCCTGTGGATAGCATGGTCACCACATTAAGCAGGCCCAATGTAACGCGATCATTAGAAAAGTGAATGATGACAAAAGTAGTTGATATGAGAAGGCCCATCATTGCCATTACATTCAGAATCCTTACTCTTCTGGCCTCCTCAAAACTAAGTTCAGGAGTCAATCCTATATTAACAATATTATTGAACCATTGCCGGGTACGGGCATATTTTTTTAGATATTGCTTTTTGCGCATTGTTTAGTCTGAGGTTTAGGAGGAGATACAAGAACGGCTTATAACCGCTTTAAATGAATCTCAAGCTTGCTTTGGCAAATAAAAGTATTCATTTTCAATAGCGCGGCCAATTTTTAGTCAGATTATCAGTTTTAATAATTGATCCACATATAGACACAAGGATGAATAGTACTTCAGGATGCGGGAAACAAAAAATGCCGCAGATTACTGCGACATTTAATGATATCAGAACGCCAACTTAGGGTTGAGCATTTTATAATTTTAGTATTGCCATCTTACAAAAGCTTCCATAGCTGCATAGTGGGTGAGACCGAGGTCAGCATAGATCTTTGCAGTAGCGGCATTTCTTTCTTCGGCTCTTTGCCAGAACTCCCGGTCATCACTCCCCTGGAAGGGTACACTGTCTTTTTGCGACTGGTGTATAAAAATGCCAAAGCGTTTTTTAAGCACCTGTGCCGGGCTCATAGGTATGGCCATTTCAATATCTTCAATATCCCATTCCTGCCAGGCGCCTTTGTACAACCACAGCCAGCAATCATTGATCCATGCATCGCCATCGGCTTTAATACGCTGCAATGCTTTCAACACGGCGTTAAAACATACCAGGTGGGTACCATGTGGGTCGGCAAAATCTCCTGCACAAAATATTTGTTGCGGTTGTACTTCCCTTAGCAATTGTATGGTCAGTTCCACATCTTCTTCACCCAAAGGTTTCTTTTCAATAGTACCGGTTTCATAAAAAGGCAGGTTTTGAAAATGTACATTATTAGGATCAATACCTACATAGTTACAGGTGGCTTTAGCCTCGCCGCGGCGGATCAATCCTTTTAAAGCCCGGATAGTGGGAGAGTCAACCTGTCCGGGTTTTTTACCGGAGATATAAGCCCTCGCTTCACTTAAGATCTGTCCGGGTTTATCAGAGTTGATATCGGCGATCTCGTTAAATCCAACCGCAAAATCCAGGAAGCGGGTCACAAACTCATCTGTAACAGCAATATTGCCCGAGGTTTGATAAGCCACATGCACTTCATGTCCCTGGTCGTGCAGGCGCTGAAAAGTACCACCCATACTAATGATGTCATCATCAGGGTGGGGGGAGAAGATGATGCATTTTTTTGGGTAAGGCTCCGATCTTTCGGGGTGTGCCGGTATTACCGCATTGGGCTTGCCACCTGGCCAGCCGGTAATGCTGTCGCGCAGCATATAATACACTTCGAGGTTGATCTCGTAAGCATCGCCTTTTTCCACCAGCAGGTCGCTGAGGCCATTGTCATTATAATCCTCGTTGGTGAGGCTCAACACAGTTTTACCCAGTTGCAAAGCCATATTCACCACAGCTTTTTTAATATTCTTAGGCGTCCATTCGCAATCGCCGGTGAGCCAGGGCGACTTAATCCGGGTTAGACCCGAAGCTGCTGCTTCATCCAGTACAAAACTTACATTATCGTGGTTTTGCAGGAAGGAAGCCGGAACGATCTCAGAATCTTCGTCTTCCACAGCTTTTTTAACCGCTATCGCTTTGGCCGGTCCCCAGGCCATCAGAATGATCTGTCTGGATTTCATAATGGTGCTGATGCCCATGGTAATGGCCATACGGGGCACTTCAGAAATATTGGCAAACTCGTAGGCATTGGCCAAACGGGTGCTGTTGGTAAGGTTTACCAGGCGGGTACGGGTGTAAATACCTGAGCCAGGTTCGTTGAAACCGATATGGCCGTTATTACCAATACCCAATATCTGCAGGTCGATACCGCCGGCTGCTTCAATTTTCTTTTCATAATCTGCACAGGCAACCTTGATGTCTTCTTTTTTTATTTCACCATTGGGGATGTTGATATTCTCTGGTTTAATATCTACATGATCAAAGAGGTGGTTATGCATAAAGCGGTTGTAGCTTTGCGGTGCTTCCTTGCTGATGGGATAGTACTCATCGAGGTTAAAGGAGATCACATTGCTGAAGCTCAGTCCTTCTTCTTTATGCATGCGTACCAGCTCTGCATACAGTGTTTTAGGGCTGGAGCCTGTAGCGAGGCCCAGTACGCAGTTCTGTCCCTGCTGCTGTTTTTGGCGGATGAGGTTGGCAATAGTTTGTGCAATTACCTTTGAACCACTTTTTACATCAGCCTGGATATTGACACTGATCTTTTCAAGACTATCGATATAATTGCCTGAAGTTTGTTGTTTACTCATTGCTTGGGTTTGTTTGATTGGAGTAGCCGTATTGATTAAATGAATAATTTATTGATTTTTTCCGAAATAATTAGTTCCCCAAAGGTTATACCGTTTTTTCTGAAATTCTAAGCGTTTGCTAAAGTCATCCCAGTTTTTCTGCTCCTGGGGTGTCCACAACACTTCACTCACTGCAGCCACACGTGGAAATATCATATATTCAACTTTGGATGAATTATTGATATATTCAGTCCAGAGGTTGGCCTGTCCTCCCCGCACATATTTTTTTTCGTCTGCCGACAATGCATCGGGGAAGATCTTCCAGCTATATACTTTTTCGATTGGCAGGAAACCTCTATTATCACTAATTGTAACAGAATCTTCTTTTTTTGCCTGCTGATAGTCGATGTAAGCGTAGGTAGTAGGCGTCATTATTACATTATGACGCTCTTTTGCAGCCTCAATGCCACCTGCTTCGCCACGCCAGCTCATCACCCATGCATTAGGTGCAAGGCCGCCTTCCAGTATTTCGTCCCAGCCCAGCAAGGTTTTGCCCTTGGCGTTTAAATATTTTTCCATACGTTGTACAAAATAGCTTTGCAGGTAATGCTCTGCTTTATGCTTATCGTCGCCTTTAATATTAAGCTCTTTTATTCTTTTTTGACAATTAGGACAATTTTGCCAATTGGTTTTAGGTGCTTCGTCTCCTCCTATATGTACAATTTTGGAAGGGAATAAAGGTAAAACTTCGTTTAGCACATCCTCTAAGAATTTAAATGTTGATTCTTTTCCGGCGCAAAAGATATCATCATATACTCCCCAACTTTGCATTACTACTTTACCGGTGGTATCTCCTGCCCAGTTAGCTGGTTTATTACCTGCTTTTTTAAAGAAGTAATAGGTAGGCTTTTCGGGAAAACAGCTCAGGTGCGGGTAGGCTGCAATGGCCGCACTGCCATGCCCGGGCATTTCAATTTCAGGCACCACTGTTATAAACCGGTCTGCAGCATATTTAACAATTTCCTTCACCTGCTCCTGTGTGTAAAAACCGCCATACCTTTCGTTTGTATTGCCAGTGCCAGGATATCTGCCGATGATAGTGCCATTACGGTAGGCTCCTACTTGTGTTAATTTAGGATACTTTTTTATTTCGATGCGCCATCCCTGGTCCTCGGTAAGGTGCCAGTGGAAATAGTTCATTTTATGCAAAGCGATATAATCGATGTATTTTTTAATAAAACTTAACGGAAACACGTGCCTGCCTACATCCAGCATCAGGCCCCGGTATTGTACTGTAGGCGCATCGGTGATGCTTACCACGGGAACTGACAGTGTGTTGCTTTTTTCGGTTGGTAGTAACTGAATAAGCGATTGTATGCCGTAAAAAGCACCTGGAGCTGTAAGGCCGGTTACAGCCACTGCACTTTTATTAATATTTAAAGTATAACCGTCTTTAGCGCCATTGCCGGATTTGATAATAATACCTGTCGTTCCTTTAGATTTTACAGGTAAGGTAAAGCCATAGCAATTTTTAAGATATTCATTTAAAAAGTTTGCAGATTTTAATTCATCTTTGGTTTGAGCAATGATGGCTGTCTTTGCAGTAAGTGTAAAAAAACCTTCTTTTTCAGTAATACTGGCGGGTTGAGGGATGATGTTTACTTTTTGTGCAGTAACCAAGGCACAGGTCGCGAGCAACAACAGTGTGAAAGAAAACGATTTAAGCATAGCAAGATTGTTTAAGAAGGTGCCAAGATAAGTAATTTTACAAGAGCTGATAACGCAAACACAGTGCAAACGATTGCCTTTTAAAAAGTATTTATGACAAATAAACAAATAGTAGAAAGGTTTTATGAAGCCTTTAGTCGAAGGGATTTTGAAACAATGAATAGCTGTTATGCAGACGATATTGTATTCAGCGATCCTGTGTTTGGTTTTTTAAAGGGCGATGAAGTGCGGGCTATGTGGAAAATGCTTTGCACTAACGCGAAGGACTTTATGTTGACTTTTGATGAAATAACAGAGATTGACCAGGAATACCTGACCTGCAAATGGGTAGCTTCCTATACTTTTTCCGGTACAGGCAGAAAGATTGTGAATCGTGCAAAGGGTTTTATGAGAATTAATGATGGCCTTATTGTAGAGCACAGTGATGGTTTTCGTTTAAGCACCTGGCTGGCCCAGGCATTTGGTGTTACAGGAAAGTTATTTGGCTGGACAAATTTTATGAAACGGAAAGTGCAAAACAGGGCAAGGAAAAATTTGGGGATTTTTATGGATGAGGAAGAGAAGCTAATAGGGAATAGGTAGGGATGAGAAGGAAGGAAATGTTTGATGTTTGTTGTTTAAAGTTTATGGCCCTGCGCCTTCGTTTCTCTGCGAGCTCTGCGCGAAACAAGGCTAATGGAGGATTAGCTAGTGGTGAGTGAGAAAAATGTTCAACACTCAATTTTCGATGCTCAATCTGCAATAGATGCGGCGACTTAATTTCTTTGCTCACTTAGCATGAAACAAAAAATCTGCTACGCTTATTTAATCCCCCCAAATGCTGCGAAGCAAAGATTTTTATGTAATATTTCTGTTGTAATAAATCCTACTTCTTTCATAAGGCCTAATTGATAGGTTACTGAACGGGGTGAATCTTCTTTAGCGATATAATCGAGTACTTTCTGACGGTATTCTTTTCCGCCAAGGTTTTCGAGGTAGTCGCCGTATTTGCTCCAGATATAATCATCCAGTCGCTGGTCGTCCTGGGTTACCAGGTCGCTGATCATTAAGCAACCGCCTGGTTTCAATAAACTATACAACTTGCTAAAGGTAGTTTGCCAGTCTTCATCATCCCGCAGGTGATGTAATACAGCGCCTGCTAAAATTATATCAAAACCATTTTGAGGGAGGGGAAGCTCACGGATATCACCCTGGTGGGTTTCCACACCTCCGGCAGTTTGTACAGACACTCTTTCGAGCGCCTTATTGAGCATAGGCTGGCTCAGATCAACCAATGTACAATGCAGGCCGGGCAATTTGGAAAGCATTTTCAACGAATAGTTGCCTGCGCCGCAACCAATATCCAGTAAATGTGTTGCTTGTGGCACAATGTTTTTAGCTGCTTCGGTAATCAACTCCAGCGAAATAGTGGCATCAATAGTAGACTGCTGGCCGGTTTCCAGGTTGGCAAATCTTTCCACGTCATTGTCAAAGCGTTCGCGTATTTCCGCTATTGTTGATTTCATAAATGCTTTCCTTTTAAAAGATAGGATAAATAGAACAGTGCTCCCGGTAATTCCGGGAGTCATTCTTTTCTAATAATCTATTTAGAGGCAATCTTTTCTGCCAGCCAAAGATATTCAGATGCGAAATTGTGAATACTTTTTTCAAAAGCAGGATCAATTAGATCGCCGTTTTCATCAATTTTTTTATCTATTGTGGGTATTACTAATAACTGCGGACAAACCACCGTAAACAGCCCAGCGCCTAGTAAAATCAGCTGTTGCGCTGCTCTCATGCCTCCAAATCCACCGTTTGAGGCGGTAACAACGCCCAGTGTTTTGTGCAATTGTTTAGGAAAATGGTCCACCATATTTTTTAAGGAAGGAGAGTAGCTGCCATTGTATTCGGGCGTAACGAAAATGAAAGCATCTGCTTTAAATATTCGCTCAAACAATGGTTTCCATGGAACGGGCGTATTGTCAATAGAATTGAACACTTTCTCTACCCAGGGTAACTGGTGTTCACGGCAATCAATAATGCCAACGTTATGTTGGGTGTTTTTTTGAAACCATTTCTGCACCGCATAGGCTGCTCTTATGGTTAAGCTCTGTTGCCGGGGACTACCGGATATTATTTCAATGTTCATTAAATCAAAGTTTAAAAAATAACAGCGAAGTAAAGCAATTGTTGGCATACCTGAGCGGGTAAACAAGGATACATATTCCCGGAGGAATGGTCTATTGTGTATAAGAGGTTCAAATAATTTAAAAAGTTACCGGAAGCGCTTAGAGATATTTAGGATCATTAATTCTTATTTTCGATTTTAAAATTTGCTCTATGATGAATCGCAAGCGTTTTTTACAGTTAGGAGCCTTAACCGGGGCGGCAGCATCGATATGGGGAAAGAAGGCTTATGCTCAGCAAACAAGCAAGGTGAGCGGCCCGGTGGTAATATCTACCTGGGATGCAGGATTGAGGGCTAATAAAGGAGCCTGGGAGGTATTGGGTAAGGGGGGCGCTGCCCTTGATGCGGTAGAAAAGGGTGTGATGGTTACTGAAAATGAGATTAATTGTTGTGTGGGTCTGGGAGCTAATCCTGATAGGGATGGCTTTGTAACGCTGGATGCCTGTATTATGGACCATCGTTTTAATTGCGGTAGCGTGGCCTTCCTGGAAAGAATTAAACATCCCATTTCAGTAGCGAGGCGTGTGATGGAAAAAACGCCCCATGTAATGCTGGTAGGTAGTGGCGCACAACAATTTGCTCTAGCTGAAGGCTTTCCTTTGGAGCCGGCAGCGCTTTCACCTGATGCCCAAAAAACCTACCAGGAATGGTTGAAAAATGCCAAATATGAGCCGCAGATCAACAGGGAAAATAAGGAGAACAAAGATCATGGTCCCTTTGCACCTTCGCAGATCAACGGCGAGTGGAATCATGATACCATTGGAATGGTGGCATTAGATGGAAATGGCAATCTCGGCGGTAGTTGTACTACCAGCGGCATGGGTTTTAAAATGCGTGGGCGCCTGGGAGATTCGCCGATTATTGGCGCGGGGCTTTACGTCGACGGAGAGGTGGGGGCTTGTACTGCAACCGGCCAGGGAGAAGATGTGATACGGGTAGCGGGATCGCATAGCGTGGTCGAAATGATGCGTCAGGGATACGGCCCTGAAATGGCCTGCCAAAAGGTTATTGAGCGCATCGTTAAAATAAAGGGAGCTGATGTACATAAAATACAGGTAGCTTTCCTTGCTATTAATAAGCATGGTGTGGTGGGCTCTTTCGCCATACATAAAGGGTTTAGCTATGCATTGAAAACAAATACTGTGGAGAAGCTGGTGGAGGCGAATAGTTGGTTTAAGTAAGAGAGTGGAAAATAGTGAATAGAGAATGGGCCGGAATAATGGTGCAGTTAATAATTTTATAAGCGAATTATATGGAAGGGTATATATTAGAAATTGCTACATCAGATTTTGAATCTGCCAGGAGCGCGGTTGCCGGTGGTGCTGACCGGATAGAGCTTTGCGCTAACCTGGGAGAAGGGGGAACTACCCAATCTTATGGAGTTATAAAGAGATGCAGGGAAAGTTTTGATGTGAAGATCTATCCCATTATCAGGGTGCGGGGCGGCGATTTCTTTTATACAGAAGAGGAATTTGAATGCATGCTATATGATGCGTTGCAATGTAAAGAGCTGGGATGTGATGGTGTCGTAATTGGTTTTTTGAACCGGGATGCATCTGTCGATGTAAAAAGAACGGCACAATTAGTTAAGGCTGTATACCCGATGGGTGTTACATTTCATCGTGCATTTGATAGGTGTAAAGCGCCATTTGAAGCATTGGAGCAATTAGTAAACATTGGTTGCGAAAGGATTTTAACCAGTGGACAGGAGCTTACAGCTCCCGAAGGTGCAGGCTTAATAGCAGAACTGAATATGGCTGCCAACGGACGCATTAGTATAATGCCCGGAAGTGGCGTGCGGGCTAACAATCTTGCCGCTTTAGCCGCCCAAACAAAATGTCACGAATTTCATACATCCCTGCGTGAACTGAAGAAAAGCAATATGACCTTTTTCCCACCCGCTTTTGAAAACAATAATGAAAATGATCATTATAGCATCAATAAAGAAGCGGTAAGGGTAATGAAAAAAACTTTGAGTACACTTTCCTAAACGAATGAACCCGGAGCCTGCTTCTTATTTTACTTCGAAAGTGTTTTCTCCGTAGTAAGGAATACCTTCTTTTGAAATTCCCTGTATAACTACTTTATATTTTCCGGTTATATCAGAGGTGGAGTAGTTTAGTGTATTGACTTGCCCTTTTTGTAGTGCTAATGACGGTTGCCATAATAATGTAGTCCGGTAATCGGGTATGCGTATATTGCCTTTATGCCTGGAATAATCGGGGAGATAGAATTCCCTTTGGATCTGTAGCCCTTCGTAATCGATCGCTATAGCAGCGGGATCGAGCTCAAAGCCGTCAAACTTTGAGTTATAAGTTTCGAAGCTTGCAATACCCGAGAAGGCGACGGATCCGAAAATATATCTTCTGGGAATCACTTCCAGCTTTTTTACCTTGTAAGGATTATAAGAAAAAATTTTATTATAATCGAAAAGAGGAACACCATCCAGCAACACCAAAAAGCCGTCACTGTAAATGGTTTGGTACTTCTCATCGAAGAAGCTCATGCGTAATTGCCCTCCTTTTGCTAATACATTAATAGGGGTTACATATTCTCTCAAAACTTCTTCCATAGTAGAAAACCTCTTGTAGTCATCCAGATTATATTTAAATTCTGCTTTACCATAAAAAGGAAGTGTGTCGGCAATTGCCGGTGCATGAAACCTTCTTAATTGATCTTTATGATAAATATGTGTAGCCTGCATCGCAACACTGCGTTTTAGGAGAATAGCGCTGTCTGCTTCCTGTAAATACAAGGGAGGCTGTGTAAATGAGCGTTCCGTAGCGCTGTCGGCAAACGGATTGATAATCTCAATGATGTAGTTAGGTTTTGCGTTAACTGTTAGGGGGATTGGCGTAACAAAAATATCCCCCGGGCCATAGTATCCATTTACAATAAAACGAACAATGCCGGTTGAGTCACTGGTTCCAAAGTATAGGCCATAGGGTACTGACGGCACGCTTAGCAAACAGGGTGCACCAGGTACAGGGGCTTTACTCCAGCTGTCCTTCACCCGGGCGCTGATAATGTGCCCATCAAATTCGGTAACAGCCGGGGGGGATGTATCCCGGTTTCTGAATTGGCGCCAGCCGTGAGTAAGCATCAGATTGTCGATGTAATTATGTTGCATGGCTTCCGGCGTAAAGTAAAATTGCGGATCTTCTATTGTTCCCTGCAGGTGGCGCGTTAGTGAAAGATAAATCCACATAGGTTCTTCCTTACAGTCACCGGTTTCTTTAAAAACAGATACAGACGCGTCAATACTGCTTTCCCCTCCGCTAATTGCAAGCGTTGTATTTTCGCGGCTGTCGTATACCGGCTTATTCGAGGTGATGGTTAATGTTTTTTTATCAGGAAGCAAAGGTATAAATACTAATCGCTCGCATAAAGGCTGAAAATGCTCATTAAATAAAGTAAAATAAACGACACCTGTTCCCAGAGCCGCTTTGTCTATATTGATAATATCTTCCGATAT
Organism: Paraniabella aurantiaca; assembly: GCF_050309965.1. NCBI lineage: Bacteria > Pseudomonadati > Bacteroidota > Chitinophagia > Chitinophagales > Chitinophagaceae > Paraniabella > Paraniabella aurantiaca. The sequence continues at coordinate 2,032,630 of NZ_JBLOSY010000002.1, forward strand.
TCCCTCCTGTATTGCTTTTACAACTTTATTGGCTTGTCCGTCGTGTGCAATAAGATAGAGTTTCTCAGGCGTTTTATTTTTTGATTGTATTTTAATGCTATAGCTACTATTGCTCCCTGTTACGCCTAAATGATATCCTGACGGCTGCGCATTAGGTAAAGTGATATTAGCAATAGCTTTACCCTGGATAAATATCGTTGCCGAATATTTTTTACCGGTAAGCGGGGTGAAGTTAAATTGGCCTAAGCCAAACTTTTCAGTAAAAAAGTTGGTAACAGTATCTTTACCATCTGCCAATACAAAACCTTTAACCTCAATTCCTTTCATAGTCGCAGGATCTAAGGCCTGTACGCCTATTCTGGAAGTAGTATTTTGTATCAATGGACCGCCTTCAGGAAAAAACTGTAGTAGTATTTCCGGCTTTTCCAGAGTTGGCTGCAAAGGTGCGTTTAAAGTGTTGGTAATTAGAATTCTTTTTTTGAAAAAAGATGGAGGCCCAACATTTTTCATATCTGTGGTATAGGCTACCAGTGTATATACTCCCGTAGCAAGGTCGGTTGGTAGGTAAAAGTTTCCTCCAGTCGAAGCATCTTTTAGTGCAATTTTACTTTGTAATACAGGAGTACCCTGACCATTTATTAGCTCAGCATAAATAATATGATTATAGTTATGAGTCGAATCAGGAGCTTCTTTAATAAGATAAGGACGAAACCAGAGTATTTCTCCTGCGATATAGTCGTTTTTGTCTGTATGTACAAAAACCTTTTCACTGGTCAGTAATTTAGGTAATACAGGCTGTTGGGATAATAACTGTGTTATGCCCAGGCACAACAGGCTGATCAGAAAAAAGCCAATGCGAATCATACTATTTCTTGTACTTAACTGCATTCTTAATAAATTAGTTGGGCCAAAATGACGGTCGTAGTGTATTACCTCCTCTAGATCTGCAATCAACACAGGCAGGCACTCCACCCAGGTAGTCCACGATATTGGAGTTTTCGCGGGGTTGAATGCTGATAGGTATCAGAGCGTTCGAGCTAAAATAGTAATCTACGCTATCAGGCGGTACTACCTGAGGAGGCAGACACTGATTAGAAAAGCCCCAGTTTGCAGGTCTCCGTATAAAAACTCTTTTCCTTTCCACCGTCGTCGCCGAAACATATCCAATAACGATTTCGGCGGGATGGGTTATGCATTTAATATTGCCGCGTATTTCCGAAGGTAAAGGGTCGAAAACAGTCCCAATCGATTCTGTATTTTTTTTCATCAGATCGAAGAATTCATAAGCTTTTTTATCCATGCTGTATTGACGTAACATCATGCTATATAGCACCGAAAGCTTTTCATCTGCGTTAGGGATTAACTGAATCGGTTTTTCATGAATGATATCGGCCGTTAGCTTGGCCGAACTGGCGAATAACAGGTTATTGGAAATTCCGTATCTCCAACAACGATTAATTTGCTCACCAGGAAATATCCTGTCCCTAATGGAAGGAGGTGGATTTACATTTTTGTCATAAATAATGACAGACGTATAAAGACTGTTAATTTCCCATGTTTCATCAAAGTCCCAACGGTAGTAAGTAGTGTTATTAGCAGGGTCGTGCGTATTAACATAAATATTAATTCCTTTATCCGTAGCATTAAAGCCAATGCTATCGATGGGAGGTGTTTTTTTTACCTTTACAAAATCGGACAGGTACTCTTTTCCGTCACCGGTTTTAATTCGAAGGCGGTATTCTATATTTTGCATGAGACTCAGGCCTGCATGATGATAAATTCCCTGAGCAGTCATTGCCAGTGTCTGAATGGTGTTATCATTGCCTTCTACCGTTACAAGCGCGCTCTGCTCCAGCGGTTTCCTGCCTGCAGACTCGATAGGATAGGTTCTGGATATATAAATATTGGTTGGCTCATTGCCAGCGTTCAGTATACCTTCTACTACAAGATACCCGTTGTCCGTAGTTTTATATTCGGGGAAATACCTGTCCTTACAGGATCCAATCAAAAAGAACAGTATTATCAGGCCATATAACAATTGTTTACTCATATCAAAAACGAATATTATAGTTAATGAATGGTATGGCACTACCGAATATGGATAATTGATAGCCGTTTACCTGACCTTGTTCAGATACAAAATATACGGAATAAGGGTTTCTTCTTCCCATCAAATTATAAACACCAATTGTCCATGAGTTATGTGTTTTCTGGTGCACTTTATGATTGCCTTCAATGTTCATCGAAAAATCGGTTCGATAATAATCCGGTATGCGATATTGATTCCTGTCCGAATACAAAACTCTTTCGGAACCCCCGTAATAAAAACGGCCTATAGGATAGGTAATAGGACGACCGGTGCTGTAAGTGCTGTTGACCGAGAGGCTGAAGCGATGGTTAACCTTGAAATTACCCGCGAGAATGAAATCATGCGGCTTGTCATAATTTGCCGGATAAAAGTTCCCATCATTAATCAGGTTACCCAGGGTTTCGTCAGTTGCTTTTAAAAGTATACGGGAGTAGGTGTAACCAATCCAGCCATTTAGTTTGCCGACTGGTTTTTTAATCAGCACTTCAAGTCCATATGCTTTTCCCCTCGTATTAATGACATCTGTTTCGATGTTGTCATTAATCAGCAGTGATGCTCCCGGTTTATAATCCAGGTAGTTTTTAATATTTCTGTAGTATACTTCAACCGATGTTTCAATAGTATTGGAACGCAGATTTTTGTAAAAGCCGAGCGATGCCTGGTCACCTATCTGCGGCTGAATGTTAGGGTCGCTTAACTTCCATATATCGGTGGGGGATATCGCTGTAGTGTTGGACAGCAGATGGATGTATTGCCTTTGGGTATTATAGCTGGCTTTAACCGAAAAATCGGGGGTGAAGGCATATCGTAATGACACTCTAAGTTCCGGTCCGTTATAGGTATTAATAAACTTTCCTTTGGCGTAAGTAATTGTATTGGTTCGCGTATCTTCTGTCCTTGGTTGTCCCTTAAGGTAATAATTTACATCCTGGGGGCCGATAAAGGAATATAAAGAATATCGGAGTCCGGTAGAAATAGCTAATTTATTGGTAGGGTTGAACCGGTGTGTAATGTATGCTGCATTTTCTAGGGCATATTCTGTGCTCACCGTATCGGGGCGCACCAACGACTGGCTACCGGCCGGCTCATAGTTGCCCGGATTTAATTTATAATGAACAGTGCTCAAGCCGAAATCAAAAGCATGCTTCTGACTTTGATAATAAACGAAATTCAGTTTGCCAAACAACTGCCTTATATCAAAGAATAATTTGAAGGCATTTACTTCGTTATCCTCACTGCTGACCTGGTATTTGTAATAGTCATATCCTCCGATTAATTCTCCCTGCAATCTGCGGGAAAGGCGTCGTTTCCATTTCACAGAAAGGTTTTTGTTATTGTATTGATAGGCGGTATCTTCATTTAGGGTGAAGCGATCTCTGCTATAATAGCCATTTATATAGATATTATTGTTAGAATCGATATTGTGACTTAAACCGAGATTGAAATCCTGGAAGGAAGCCCGGCTTTTGTCAAACTCTTCAGGAAGTAAATCAATCAGCCAGTTAGCATAGGTAGATCTTCCTCCCAATATGAAGGAGGTTTTATCCCTGATCAATGGTCCCTCCAGCTGTACACGACTTGTTATGGGGCCGATACCTGCCGAGCCGGATAGTTTTCGTTTATTGCCCTCCCTGCTATTGATATCCAGTACTGATGAAAGTCTGCCTCCATATTTAGCAGGCATAGAACTTTTATACAGTTCGACATCTTTTACTACTTCTGGATTGAAAGAAGAAAACATTCCAAAGAAATGCGAAGGGTTATAGATGGTGGATTCGTTAAATAAAATCAGGTTCTGGTCTGCTGATCCGCCTCTTACATTAAAACCCGTGCTGGCTTCACCTACGGTTTTTACACCGGGTAGGGTAGTAATTGCTCTTAATATGTCGGCTTCTCCAAAAACAGATGGTATTTGTTTAATTTCTGCAATACTTAACCTGGAAACTCCCATCTGAACATTTCTGACATTCCGGGTTCTCGTAGCAGAAACAATCACTTCTTTGAGCGTGGGCATTTGTTCCTGTACATCAATGTTCATTACTCCATCGGAGTAAACCTGCAGGTTGAGCAATGCCTCTCTTATACCAAAGCCTATAATATTAAGATTATGTTTTCCGGGTGGCATATTGATAGAATAATTGCCGTAAGCATCGGATGTTACAGACTGTTCATTATCTATCAATATAGAAATATTCGGAAAGGGCTCACCTGTGCGGGCATTTCGAACGGTACCGTTAAGTAACACTGTCTTCGCTGGTTTCGCATTTCGGTTCCCAATCTCATATAGCTTGTTTTCTGCTGTAGGCACCCGTTTCACATTTCTGGTTGATCCGAGGGTATTACCCGCTTCGTGCCGGCCGTCCCTGTAATCTTCTGTTGTCACACCTTTATAGAAACCTGTGGGTAACCATAATTGCATAATCAGTTCTTTTGAAAGGTATACTTTTTTAGTTGTTTTATCTATTGAATAGGCAAGTCCATTAGGTTTAAATGCCTCGTTCAGAACATGAGATAATGATTCCCTGTTTACTGTTATGTTTACGTATAACGAGTCGACATGGGTGGAGTCGAAATAAAAGAAGTAACCCGACTGTTTTTCTATTTCGGTGATAAAGTCTTTTACGAGAACGCTGTCAAATTTTGCTGTTATTGACGGCTCGCCGGACTGAGCATTTACCTGAAGGAAAAATGCACATAATGAACAGTATAGTATAAAAAAGCGTTGGAGCATTAGTTTTGATTATAAGTTTCAACAGCCTTTAATAGCAGCAGCTCTTTGTTCTTCTTAAAACTAAGCCCAAGAGGTTTCAACGTCTTTTTTATTAATTTCTTTTTGTCTTTTAAGGGCTCATATACATCGCGTTTGGAAACGATTTTTATTAACTGTCCATTTTTTTGTAAAAAGAACTCGTCTTTTCTTAAAAACTCATATTCTAATGTAAGTTGTTCAATTTTTTGTTCCAAAGTTGCAGTTCTCCAGGCAAGAACTTTTAAGGGCCCATCTAAAAGAATTTCGTAAAACCCTGCTTTTGCAACGGATCTGGTTGTACTATCAATTCTTAGAAACTTTCTTTCGCCTAATATAAAACTACTTATTCTATAACCGGAGGGGATGATAGAAAACTGAGCCGGCGTTTGAATGATGAGCTCCCTGGTATGAACATCTAATTTTAAGTTGCTCATTTTATACCAGATGTTGTTGTATAAAACGGAGCCCGATGACCATCCTGTTTCTGGAATATAAGGAGACCCTTTTATATTTGAAGCGTAACCTAAAAACAGCCTACCGCTGTAAACTGGCAGGTCATTACCGAGTGTATAATAATATTCGTCGGGTAGATACGAGGTATCCTTTTTCTCTTTTGCTGCCAGGACAGAGCAAAAAAGAATAGAAAATATCGGAGTAAGCAGTTTTTTTAGCATATTGGCTCGGCTAGTACATAAATATAATAATAAGATTTGAATAAGCAGATGAAAAAGCTTCTTGACAGATAAATAATTATAAGAAAATCTCTACCTGTGTTCCCTGATCAATCTTACTAGACAGCTGATAAGTGGCACCGATGGTTTTTGCCCTGCTTTCCATATTAATTAGCCCAATGCCGGATTTTTCCACATCACTGGTATTAAACCCTTTACCGGTATCTGCAATAGTGATTTTTAATTGCTCCTCGTATTTTTTTATAGCTATATGAATATCGCTACCCGCGGCATGTTTAGTAGCATTGCTGATGGCTTCCTGTACAATTCTAAATAAGATGATCTCTTTTCGGGGGTCCAGTAGCAAAGGTTCGTCGGTAGTATGAAGCGTGGCGCGGCATATACCCAGCTTGTTTATTTTCGATAACTCCATTCTCAGTGAAGCTATGAAACCTACCTGTGTTATTTTATCTCCCAATAGCGTTTGGGAGATATGACGGATATCCTGGAGACTGTTAGAAATAATTTCCCGGCAGGTTTGTAGTTTGCTGTTTTGTTGTTGGCCTGCTTCCTGCATCAGCAGATTAAGATAGATGGTAGCTGCTGATAATTGTTGCCCGACATTATCATGCAGCTCCCGGCTAATATCGTCAAAAGCCTTTTCCTGTATTTCTATAGTGCTGGTTAAAAGGTCTTCGTTGAATTTTGTTTGTAATAGTTGCTTCTCCCTCGAATTCTGTTGTTGTTTTTTATAGTAGGCAACCACGAAAAAGATAATGAACCCTGCCAGTATCCCAAATAAAAGAATCCCGGTAATTATGAAAACATATATTTCAGATACATTATTGTTCATTTTGTTTACGCCTGCTATCTAAATATATGGCGATTCCGGTAACTATATAATATTGCATATTTAGAAAATATGTTATATCGATCAATGCAATTAAATTATTGTCCAGCTTCAATAATACATTGTAAAAGCTCCAGCAGAAAAAATTAAAGGTATACAATATTAATGTAGATGTATTATACCAAAACAAGCCTTGTCGGAGTAATTGCTGTTCTCCGGTGTGTTGCAGCATGCTTTTAAATAAAAACAAAGAACAGAGCACATACGCTATATTCGCTGGTAGCATAGCATTTGTAGGTACTGTCCATATGTTCTGTAACTGGCTTGTGTTTACAATAGAAAATAATATAAACGCTACCCAGGACCAGGAAATTATGCAACCCGACTTTTTCAAATGACTTAAGTAAAAAGCCGTAATGAAAAAATAGTTTAGTGGCTGGTAAATATGGTAAGGCGGACAACTATTTCGGAATTCTTTGATGAAGATGCGCGTTGTTGATTCACTGATAAAGGTGACGAGAATGAAAAAAGTTAAAAGCTTATACGGGCTACTTAGTTTTTTAAAATTTATAAGTCCAAAAAACCAAGTAATGAGTAATACAATCAGGTAAATTGAAAAACGTGTGCTCATGATTATTCGGGTCAGGGTTGCGGTTCTGGTTCTCCGCAAAGAGTAGGACAGGGGTCAGTGTGATCGTAAAAGTCCCCTTCGTCATCTATTTCATCACCGGTTAGCTTTAACGTTTTCTGTACCGTGGCACCTTTCTGCCCGCTTTTCCCCGGCACTGTACCTCTGATAATAAGAGTTAATGCCTGACTTTTGTTTTTAGTATAAGGTTCGGCTTTACCAAAATAAACGCTGTATCCAACTATATTTGCCAGTTTGTCAATTTTTCTTATTGATTCATCCATACCCCTCAATGTCTCCCTTGAGATCCAAAAACCACGTAAAGTAGTTTTACCATCAGCAGTTACCAGTTTATAAGCGTCGCCCAGCGAATCCTGAGATGCCAGATAATTCGAAATATAGGCATCTGCAACTTCTTTGGTAATGGGCCCTGCCTTAGTTGGAATAGGATTGCCGGTTCCATCTTGGCCTCTTTTTATCACCCGGTCGTAAACATAAAATGATAAAAAGCCTAGTAATATTAAAAACAAGTAGAATGGAATACGTTTTACAGATATCGTTTCGTTTTGGGCCATGTAATTGGGTTTAAGTTGCGGTAAATGTATATATTTATCAGCTATAATTATAATTTTACCAGTTCTTTTCTTAATGCTTCCAGACAAAGGCCTACGCGACTCTGTACATTAAATTTTTTAAATAATGCCTCCCTGTAGCCGTCTATGGTTCGTTCGCTAAGGTTCATCTCCGAGGCGATCTGTTTATAAGTAAGTTCGCTGCAGGCATACTGCAAAAAAATAGCTTCTTTAGGACTTAAAAGCGGTTCTTCTTTTTCATCGGCTCTCATTAGTATTCGTCGAAAATTAATATTCCCTGCATCGGCATTATAATAGCCTTTTTTATTAATTTCATCCAGTGCTTTTTCCAGCTCATTGGGGTGCGTATCCTTTAAAAGATAACCACAACAACCAGCCCTGAACATAGATATAATAGCGTTATCATCTGCATTCATGGACAGGGCTACCGGTTTGATCTGCGGATAATTTTCGGTAATCCATTTAGCTGTTTCAATGCCGTTCATAACAGGCATATTCACATCTATGAGGATGATTTCGGGTAACTCTTTTTTGTTTTTTATTTTTTCCTGCAGGTCTTTACCATTACTCGCCTCCAGTATAACCTCATATACTTTAAAGCTGTCCAGCATTAAACTTAATGATTTCAGAAAAAGCTGGTGATCGTCTACAAGGCCTATTTTAGTTTTCATCTTGTTCTGAAGTTTGGGGTATTACAATAACGATACTGGTGCCTTTTACAGAGGAGTTGAAGTTAATAGCGCCACCTAAAAGTTTAGTACGGTATTGCATGTTTTTTAAGCCCATTCCCTTGTTTTCTTTGTTTTTAAATCCTGTGCCGTCATCAGCCACTGTAATTTTAGCGTCAGTACCGTTTTTGTAAAAATAGATATCTATCACCTTACAATTGCTATGTTTTAAGGCGTTTTGTACTGCCTCCTGTATAATTCGAAAAAGAATGATTTGTTTGGAGGAAGAAAGAGCAGGCTCGGCCTGTACGTGAAGATGGGCACTTATGGCACTTCCTGCATTCACTCTTAGCACTTCTGCCTTCAGATTATCCAGCAGATTGAACTGGGAGAGCCAGTCTTTATCGAGAGATTTAGACAAAGACCTTAGCTCATTAATAGCTTTTCCTATAGTAGCGTTAGCTGTTAATAAAGTGTCCGGAGGTGTTTGCAGGCTTCTTTCAGCCAAACCAATCAGCATGCGGGATGTACTGAGTAGCTGGCCCACATTATCGTGTAGTTCTTTGCCTATTTGTGTAAATGTTTGCTCCTGCATTTCGATCTGGGACCGTAATAACTGGCTATTGAAATCTTCTTCAAGAAGCCGTTTTTCTTTCAGGTGTTTATAATCTCTGCGTTTGTAGGCCATTAATAATACAACTATAAATAAAGTAATTAAAAGAAGGAAGACAGAAGCACCCAGTATTACGACAATATCGTTCGATAATTTTTGCATAAGATGCCATAACTTACATATAAGCTGCAAATGAACAAAAGAATATTGTGAAATCGCCACAAAACTCCAACAGTGCTATCATTTGAACCTATAAGATATTTATAAGATATAAATATAAAAAACGCTCCTGCATAATAAGTAAATATTCCAACCACACACCAAAAAATACTGGTTTCGGGAATGCTTACTTCTTCATGTGTGTTAATGAGTTTGGAATAAAAAAAGTAGAGGCATAATGCTACAATCACAATACTTTCGAGGGCGGAGCTTACCGAATTAAATTGGGAGATGCCGTCACCGCTTATAATAAGTAAAACAGATATCAGGGCATACAGTAACAAGAATGTATATAGTAAAGGTAGTTTGAAATGAAGCAGATGCCTGGCAAACAGGTATAAAACTATGAGGAAACAGGATGTGGAATTCAATTTATACACCCAATAATTATTTTGTAGAAAAAAGAAACTATTGGGCATCGCCAGCCGCTCAATAATGGTTGCAGTTGTATTACATAAAAGCTGAACAAGGCAGAAAATAAAAATAAGCTGTAACTCTTTGGGAAGTGCCCGTTTGCCGGACAGTAAAACTCCTACGGCAAGAGCCGGCCCCAATGAATCTAAAATATTCAATATTTCTGCAATGAACTTCAAGGATATAATTATAACTAGTTATTGATCTGCCTCGGTTGTTGTACCGCAGCCCGGAGGATAAGGGCAACCATCTACAGGGGCTTGTAACGATCTGCTTTTACCAGCCCCATTATCGGCACGGGCGCATATTTCTATTACATTAAATTTTTCATTATCAGCAGTGAAACGAACTTTTATTTCCTGGCTAACGATAATTCCTTTAGCATTGGGATTTTCCTTCAGAAGGGCTTCTATTTTTTCCCGGGTAAAGTAAAACTCCAGCTTACATTGATTATTTACTGACATTTTTATAGTGTTTATGATACACAGAATATGCAGCAAACTTACGGCGCGTATATAAACCCCAATACGGGAATTTTCCCGTATTTAATCCTGTAAATCCCCGTTGTGTGTGCTCGTACCGCCTTTTATTTTTGACTTATTAAAATTATTGGACCTTAATACGGCTAATTTATGCAACGCACCATTTTCTCCTATGAGTGATCCACCTGGCAGGGATGGGAACTACTGTAATTGTAATTTTCCAACCCTGCCATTATTTCCTGCAAAGTATACGGTGTTATCAGCTTTATTGTAAGCGCAGGTGTTAAAACCTTCTTCACTAATCTTTTTCCAGTTAACCCCGCCATCGCTGGTAATGTCTATACCTGTTATCCCGCAGGTAACAGCAGTTGTTTTACCCGTAAAGCATACAGCGCTTCTGTAACCTGCCGGCATAACAGCAGGCAATTGCCAGGTTTTCCCCAGGTCATGACTGTAAATAAAAGCACTGTCTGGATTACTGCGATTATTATAGTCTCCACTGGCCACCAGCAACATTTTGCCTTGGGCTGCAATACCATTAGCTCCGGTCATTTGGCTGCCCTGGGTTGTTGGCAGCTTTACTGCTTTATTCCGGGTAAAGAAACGGGAAGCCGCTCCGCCACTTACGATACAGTAACCTAATGCTGACCATATGACATTGGAGCCGCTTGCTGCAAAAAAAGCTTCTCCAGGCTGGGCATTGGGTAAGCTCAATTGATTTGTTGGCTGCCAGCTATTGCCGCCATCTTTTGTTTGCGCCACAAATATTTTATTGTTAATGGGGTCGCCTATTACCAATCCTTCTTTTGCATTTTTAAAAGTCATGGCGTCTAAAAACATAGCCGTGTCCCTGTTCTCATATACTTTGGTCCAGTTTTGCCCGCCATCTGATGTTTTTAAGATATAAGCGGGAGAGGCGATACCCATAATAACGGCTGTTTGCTCATCCAATGCTTCTATATCACGGAACTCAATTTTTTCGTAGCCCTTAATGGTTTGCCACTGCCAGTTTTTACCTCCGTCGATAGAGCGACCAACTGTACCGCCGCTGCCACTCACCCAGATGGACCTGCCTTTAATACTGAGCCCGCGGAAACTGGTTTTGGAGCCTTGTACAACTATTTGAACTTGCTGAGCCTGCATTTTTATAATGAAGAGGACAGCCAGCAGCAGGAGTAATGATTTTTTCATTAGCTAAATTTAAGAAAGAAGCGGACAAATTGTAGGGAGCCCTTTAATCTTATTTTTCTTCACCCGTCAGCTGCCGGATCATAGAATTGAAAATGAAAAAGTGGAAGGGGTAAACTGCATACCAGTAAAGACGGCCGGCAAGTCCGCTAGGGCGGAATGTAGCAGTTTGATAAAGCACATTGTTTCTAATAGTAAACTCAAGCCAGGCTTCACCCGGCATTTTCATTTCAGCAAAAAGCAGCAGCCTCTTTTCATCTCGGTTAGCATACAGCACGCGCCAAAAATCAACGCTATCTCCGGGTTCTAAAAAGCGAATATCTCTTCTGCCCCTGCTTAACCCAACACCCCCAAACAGTTTATCCAGTAGGCCTCTCAGCCTCCATAGTATAGAGGAGGAATACCATCCTTTGGAACCTCCGATGCCGAATATACGGTTCAACGTCTCCTTTTCGTTGGTTACAGTGCGTTGTTTCCTGTCTTTGAAACATCCTTTTTCCGGCACCTCCAGGTATTGCCATACATTTTTTTTGTGAAAGTGATCAGGAAAGGAATCGTGCCAGCTGGACAATACATCGTTTTGCTCTATTTTGTCGAAAGCCAATCGAATAGCATCTGTATAGCTGATCAGTTGTATACTCAATTGCTGACAGAGGCTGTTAGGTTGTGCCACTACATCAACTTTCATACTATCTACCAGGTTTTTAGCCAACGTATAACTGGTTGAAGTAATAAAATAGAGCCAGTAAGAAGAAAGGCGTGGGGAGAAGAAGGGGATTGTTATAATACGTCTTTTCAGGCCCCGGGCCCGTGCATATTGAAGGATCATTTCTTTATAAGTTAGTATTTCCTTACCCGCAATATCAAAATGCCTGTTGTAGGTGAAGGACTGCAATTTGACGCCGGTTAAAAACTCGATCACATTTCGTATAGCAATGGGTTGACAGCGGGTTTTGATCCATATGGGTGCAATCATCACAGGTAGCTTTTCTGCGAGATCTCTTATAATTTCAAAAGAGGCGCTTCCTGAACCCACGATAATACCGGCCCTTAAAGCGGTAAGCGCATATCGATCACTTTGAAGCGCTGCTTCAACAGCCTTCCTTGAATTGAGATGTGTGGATAGCTTTTCTTCGTTTACAATACCTGTAAGGTAAACGACCTGTTCAGCAGTCGTTTTTTCTATTGCTTCCCTGAAATTTTGGGCGCTCTTTTTTTCGGTTGCGGAGAAGTCACCACCCTCAGACATTGAATGAATGAGGTAGTAGGCAAGGTCCAGCTCCCGCGGTATAACCGATAAGCCTGACTTCTCAGAAAAGTCACATTCAACAACTTCTAATGTTCCTTTTGCGTCTTTATATTTGGAGGTGTTGAAACGATGCTGATCCCTTACTGCACAAATTACATGATGCCCTTCTTTTAATAATTGAATTAATAAACGTTTGCCAATATAACCTGTGGCGCCGGTCAGGAGGATTTTCATGTATGGGTATTGTCAAAATCCCTGCCACAAAGATGCTAATCTTCCTGCGGGCCCGTGGCCGTGTCCCCCGGAGGATGGCTATTACGCACCGACATGGCATATTGTTTAGGGCTGGTGCCAAACTTCTTCTTAAATTCTGTGCTAAAGTGCTTGCGATCCTGGAATCCTACGGCGTAGCAAACCTCATACACGGCCATATTGGTATTACTTAATAGCTGAGCTGCTTTTTGTAGTTTAACTGATTTAATAAAATCGTTAACCGAGAGGTTGGTGACCGCCTTCATTTTTTTATAAAGGACCGGAACACTCATAGCCACTTTTTGTGCCAGGGAGGCAACATTGAAATCTGGTTCATCCAGGTTGCTTTCTATTATGTGCAAAACATCATTCAGGAACTCATCATCCAGCGGATTTGTCAGGGGGGCTGGCTCAGCGCTATTATTAGTAGTAGCAGTGCTCAAAAGACCTTTTTGGATATGATGCTCCACATTTTGCCTTAACCTTTCACTGGTATTCAGCAGATTGCCTACACTGAGATCAAGAACTGTGCGATTAAAGGGCTTGGTTAGATACAAGTCGGCCCCTTTATATAGCCCTTCAATATGATCCTGTTGAGTGGACTTTGCTGTGAGTAAAATAACGGGTATATGGCAGGTTCGTATATCAGATTTAAGCTTGTTACAGAAACTTAGCCCGTCTTCCCCGGGCATCATCACATCACTGATGATGATATCCGGCAGCTGCTCACTTGCATAAGACCAACCTTCGGCAACGTTACTTTTTAAAATTACTGTATGCGTTTGCTCCAGTATTTCCTGGACGGTTTGTCGGATACCGGGATTGTCATCTACAACGAGGATCGTGAATTTGCTTTGGTTGGTGCCAATCCTTTCACTAACAGGCGTTGAGGAAAGCGCTTCATGCGATTCTGATACAGCAACTCCGGATACTGTTTTATCCAGCGTTACATAAGGAGCGGGAATGCTCATTTGCTGATTGAAGTGATCTGATCCTTTTTGAAGGAAGACAGAGAACGTAGTACGCCGCTCATTACTTTCATTGGCAGAAAGCTCGCTGTCTACTTCAATACGCGCGCCATGCAGGGCGGCTATTTTACTGGATAAAGCCAGGCCGATGCCATAACCTTTATTTTGAGAACCGCTATCATTAACCTGGAAAAAGTTATTAAAAAGCTTGTCCTTATATTCGGGAGCTATTCCCCGGCCATTGTCAGAAACCGATATCTTAACATAGTGCTGTACATCTTCTATATGTACCTGTATTTTTCCTCCGTCGGGCGTAAATTTAAAGGCATTGCTGATCAGGTTGAAGAATACTTTTTCTAATTGCTCGGCATCAAAATAAAGCGTTTGATGCTGAATATTGTGAGTAAGTGAAATATGCATGTTCCGCGCCAGCGATATTTCTGTAAAGTGTTCATATATCTCTTTAATAAAAGCCACGATATCGTGGGGCGCAACCTGCAGGCGCATGTTCTCTGTTTCCGCCTTTCTGAAATCCATTAATTCTTCAGACAAACGTAGCAGGTTGTTGGCATTTTTTTTAATATGCTGAAACTGTTGCTGGAGGTAACTGTCACTGGCCCGGTCGGAAATCATTTTATCCACCGGAGACATAATCAATGTTAAATGTGTTCTTATCTCGTGTGTCACGTTGGTGAAGAAATCAAGCTTGCTCTGATGCAGCGCTTCTTCCTTTTGTATCAGTTCGCGCAGGTAAAAGAAACGAATGATCAAAAATAAGATGGCGGAGCAAACCAGGAAATAAATAAGATAGGCCCACCAGGTACGCCAAAAGGGGGGGAGTACTATAATAGACAATTCCTTTTCATCGCTCCATATCCCATCATTATTGGCTCCCTTCACGGCAAGCCTGTAATGACCGGGTTTTAGGTTCATATAGGTAACGGAGGGCCTGTCTGTTCCTATCCATTGGTCATCAAACCCTTTTAATTGATATACGTACTTATTTTTTTCAGGCTTCAGGTAATTCAGTAAGGCGAAGTCGATGGTAAAAACATTTTGATTATATTTCAATTCCAGCTCAGTGGCAGCTGTTATATCCTCCGTGCCGGGATGGTTTAAGGTTTTCAGACCAGTAAATAAAATGGGAGCTTTAATGGTGTTGGGTTTAAAAGAAGCCGGATCGAAACTTACAAGGCCACTGTAGCCCCCAAAATAAAAGGTTCCGTTATCATCTTTAAAGTATGCGTTATAATTAAATGTATTGGAGGGAAGCCCGTCAGTTTGAGTGTATCGTTGAAATTTGCGAGTAATGGGGTTAAGTTTAACCAGGCCGTTTCCGGTGCTCAACCAAATAAAACCATTGCTATCTTCCAGTATACCATATATATTATTTCTTTTTATTTGCTGACTAAAGGTAAAAGTATACAGCTGCTGTAGTCGCCTGTCATATTTTTTAAACCCACCATCCTCAACACCAAACCACATATTGCCCTGGTGATCTTCCTGGATACAGGTGATGTATAAGGCAGCGGTATCATTCTGGCCTATAAATCTGTTAGCTGCTGTGACTATTTTTTTTCCGGCTTTAATTAGGTAAAGGCCTGAGGAGGTTCCTATCCAGATATTGTTCTCTGAATCGGGGAATATCTTTTTAACATTTTTCCCTTTTAACGCTGCCCAGTTGTAGGCGGCACCAATATCATTGAGGGTTGTGCCGGAGCGTTCATAAACCTGCACGCCTCTTAGTCCGCCCTGCAATCCGATCCAAAGGTTATTATTATGGTCTTCCGCAATGGTAGAAATTTCGGATCTTAAAAAATTCGGATTGTCAGGAGTGTAAAAATATCTTTTGAAGGTCCCGTTAGCATAAAGCGTTAGTCCCCCGGCATGAGTGCCTACCCAGATATTCCCGTTGCGATCCCTGTAAACCGACTTAATGAGATTGGAGGCTACGGCATTGCTTCCATGGGTATAATAAGTGAAGTCGCCTGAATTCTTCCGGTATTGATTTAATCCACCGCCCTCCGTGCCAATCCAGAGATTACCTTCTTTATCTGAAGCAACAGAACTTACCACATTATTACTCAATCCTGTCGCGTTTCCGTTATTCTGCCATATTGTAAACTCTGAGGGAAAAGGGTTGATAACATTCATACCTCCAAAAAAGGTTCCGATCCATACCAATTGATTGCGATCGATATAAATGCTATGTACCGAATTCTGGCTAAGACTATGAGGAGCGCCCGGATCGTTTTTGTAAGTAGTTATAGTTTGCTGCGTCCAGTTAAGCCTGGTTAACCCTTCCTGTGTGCCAATCCATATATTTCCGTTACCATCGGGTCTAATAACCCGTATAATATTGTTGTTAAGGCGCAGCTGAGGCGATGCCGTGTTAATTCGAATAAAGCTATTCGTGTGTTTTCGAAATAAATTAATTCCCTGGCTTTGAGTACCGATCCATAAATTATCATATTTGTCAGCATAAATTGCGGTAATGATGTTACTGCTAAGGCTGGAAGCATTTAAAGAGTCGTGCTTAAAATGTTGGTATTGCAACCCTTGGGCTGTACTTTTTATGGCCGTCAGGCCGGCATTAGTGCCCACCCATATAGTCTTGCTTTTGTCCACAAACAAGCAACGTATACTTTCCTGTTCAATTTTTGTAGAACCTTTTTCGCCAAATTTCTCAAACCTGAATTTTTCACGGTCTTTCAAACGAAATATGCCCCGGCTGGTGCCTGCCCAGATATTGCCGTCTTCATCCTCGAAAAGGCAAAAAACATAAAGTCCTGCATCGGAGGTATTCAGCCGTACCGAATCAAATCTGTTTTTTTGAATATCATAAGTTAGGAAGCCCCTGCTCATACCGATCCACATACGATTGGATTTGTCGATGAGTAGGGTATTAATATCATTTTCTGTTGCGGGATTGCCGGGCTTGTGTGGCCCAAACATTCTTATCTCCTTGCCATCAAACCGGTTTAGCGTGTTGCCGGCAGCAGCCCATATAAAGCCAGATTTGTCTTGAGCAATGGAAAATACACTGTTGTGAGAAAGCCCCGCCTCTGTATTCCAGCTGTTGAACGATGGATTTTGGCCGTTTGCTTCTATGCAGGCTGCAATTATGCCAATAGACAGAACTATTATAAAAAAGTACCGGTTTCGAGTGTAACGCATTCCTGATATTCCGACTGTGTTTAGTTGGTGTGGGGTGAACAGTTATTTGGTATAAAGAAAGGAAAAATACGGACGGAATGAACGTTTCCACCAGGATGATATAAAAAATACCTCATTTTTTTTAAGATTTCCCCCCTTTTTCCTGAATAATTAGGTGTATATGCGCTTTTGTATATAAAAGAATGACTTATTTTTTGTGGAGACATCCGGATATTAATGTTGTGGAGTTTGCGTTGGAGTATAAGGCAATATATAAGTGTTTGTTCCCGCGTGTTTTGGGCTGGGAAATTAAGTTCTAGATACCGCAATCATTTATTAATATCCGTGTTATAAGGTCGCTAATCAACCCAACAACTCATGAGTTTGCAGAGATTTTGATAAAAAAATATATTGATAATCAATTGTTTGTGAGTTGTTTATAATTTCCCCTCTTTTTTTAAAAGATTCCCCCCGATGCTTTTTTAAAGTCCTGATGATATTCACAACCGAATTACAGCACGGATTGCAGTTTTCTAAGACTATAATAAAAGTGCCTGTGACTTAAAACTGAGCATACTATTAGAGAGGGGAGTTATATCCTGTTTACTTGCCGGCAGGAATAAACTAAATAGAGTGAAGGTTCATTAGCCGACCTACTGTGGTGAAGACAGTAAGTATGAGGAGGCTATTGCAATAAACTTTTAAAAACTATTGCTTTTATAAAAAATGAAACGACTATTATTCCAATTGCTGTTTATGTGGTGCTGTCTTGCAGGCGCAAATGCAGCCCGGGCTTCGGAAGCTACAATTTTAAATTACAACGGGCTTAATTATAAGCTGTTCCAGGATACTATTGTAACACAGGTTGCCGAAGAAAAGACTGTTGAGGAAGTAGATTCCATAGTTTATTATAATGTGAATCCGGCAGCTTTTCAATTCAGGCGTGATACCGTTCGTACACGGCTTATTACTACCCTACCTGTAATTAGTGTTCAGCAAATGGTTAAGGGTGCTGTTTCGGGGTTATACGTTCAGGAAACAACCGGCGAACCCGGGTCTGTTCACCAGCAAATGTATGTTCGTGGTTTGAGCCGGCCACTGTTGTCTCCTAAAGAGCTTTATCTTTCCCAGCCCGCTGTATATGTAAATGGTATTCCGCTGATACAGGACAATCCTTATACCTATAATATTCAAACCTACGATGTCAACCCGATTGGTACCGCAACCAATCTGTTGAGTATCCTGGACCAGGATAATATTGAAAAAATAGCAATAGTTAAAGATTTTAAAGACATCGGCTGGCTGGGTCCCCGTGCAGCCAACGGAGCTGTATATATAACTACCAAAAATGCGAAGCCCGGCGAAAAGCTATTATCTGTAAATGGCTATTTCGGATATGCTTTAACCCCTGGTGTAAATACCCTGAACGCGGCAAGCGAAAAGAATTTCAGGCTTCCTTTTTATCAAAAGTATGCGTCGGGTAACAATGCCAGTTCACTACCCGGTTATTTGAGTGATTCGTCCAATTCGGATTACTATGGAGCAGCTAACTGGACGGATCTGTATTATAACAATACTCCGCTTTATAATGTAAATGCCAGTTTGACCGGCGGTGCAGGCCGCTCCAATTTCAGGGCCTTTTTTGGAACCAGTCAAAACACCAGTACGGCGGATGCCACCAGCTTAAAAAGATATACAGGATCGTTTTATGTTTCCATGGTGCCGGCTACATGGCTTACTGTTTCCAGTATGATCAGCGGTACCATTCTTAATCGCAATCGTAACCGGAATCTTACCGACCGGTTTGCGGAGATGCGGTATATGCCATCTATTGCGAATCCTTTGCCGCCTAATAAAAATATCTACCAGCAATTTATTGACGTGTACGAGGGCGATTTAATAGACAATAATCTGACTTCATCGGTGCAGGGATATTTTTCATTGTCCGCCACCCTGGGTAAAGTTGTGAATACGGCACGCCTTTCATTTGATTACAACGAGGGTAAGAGGGACCTATTTTATCCTAAAGTGCTTTTTAGTGGTAACAATTACGTATCCAATTATTTTGGATTTAATCAGAGGTTTGTTCTAGAAGATAAGCTGGAATACAAACACTTGTTCGATAATGGTTCCCAACTGGATCTGACCGGTGGATTAAATTACCAGGGAGATCTTTCCAGGTACAGCTATTTCGCGGGTTATAACGGGCCGGACGATGTGAAAAGAATAGCAGAAGTGGATGGAAACACACAAGCCACTCAATATTTAGTACATAACGGTTATATCGTAAATGGTTATCTGGACAAAGTACAACAAAGGTTAATGTCTTTTTTTGCAAAGGCAAGATACATGTTCGCCGGCGGCCTTGAAGTGGGAGCGATGATAAGGAGTGATGGAAGCTCTTCCATGCAGCCTGATCAGAGATGGCTGATCTCGCCCGTTTTCGATGCCGCTTATAACCTGGTGAAGCCACGTAAAGGCGTGCTTTCAGGTATGGATGTTCATGCTTCGTGGGGGCAGATAGGTGACCTGGTGGCCGACCAACTGACGGGCGTTGGTCCGCAATATTTGCCGCAATTGAGCTGGGGAGGTTTTCCGATTACCAGCTATAACGGGTATGCTACTTATTCAAGACCGTACAACAGCGCATGGATTGGTTACGATATTCCGTGGAGCTATGTGCAGCAGTTGAACGTAGGAACGAGCGTTGCCCTCTTTAATAACTTCCTTTCGTTAAATATCGATGTATATAATAAAGATAACCGGAATCTCACATTAACAATTCCTACCACAGCTGAAAGCGGGTACAATTATGAGCTGAAACCAGGTATGTGGGTAAATAACAGGGGGGTAGATTTTACGTTGGGTGCTCAGCTGATTGCAGCCGGTAAGAATGGTATAGCATGGAGTGCAAGTTTGAATACCACATTCAATAAAAATACATTGAAGGGCTTACCCGGCGGTGTTTCGAGTATTATTCTGAATGACCGTAAACTTGAAGTTGGACACGCTGTAGATGAATTTTGGCTGTATCAAAACGAAGGTATCTACAATACCCAGTCGGAAATTCCATCAGGTATGACTTTTAAAGGGCTCCCTTTACATGCCGGCGATCCAAAGTGGACCGATATGGATGGCAACAATGTTATCAACGATGACGACAGGGTTTTAAAGGGTAGTGCTCTTCCCAAAGTATTTGGCGGGCTTATCAATCAGTTATCTTATAAAGGCTTCGACCTGAATTTCCATCTGCAATACGCGCTTGGCCACCATATTGTTAACCAGGAAGCGGCTAACTATATGGATTTTATTACCAGGGACAATGCCAATAGCCTCGACAGGATCAAAGAAATTACTTATTGGGAGGCCCGTGTAAACACCGGTAATTATCCAATGTACAATCCATGGAGTGCAGTTGCGCCTTACCAGGTAAGCCAGGACCTGTTTTTAGAAAAGGCTAATTATTTCTCTTTACGTTCGGCCACTATCGGGTACAAGATAACAGGGAAAAACCAGATAGGTTTTGGAAAAGCTAAAGGCATTAGAGATCTGTACTTGTACCTAACCGGTACTAACTTGCTGAAACTTTCTCCCTATACCAACAGGGATCCAGAACTGGCTAATTATTATGGATATGATAACGGTCTCTCTTTGCCGCTTACTAAAAGTGTCATTTTAGGTCTTAAACTAAATCTGTAAACCCTTACGCATCTACCATCATGAAGAAAATATATACAACTATTTATGTTTTTGTTGTTGTAATTGCCTGTAGCGGCATGGGCTGCAATAAGATACTGGACCTAGAGCCATCTAACACGATCAATGAAAAGAACGCGTGGAAAACCATCACAGATACCCGGTCTGCCTTGTTAGGTAATTACGGGCTGATGCGTTCTGCGTTGGCAGATAATGAAGCCAACTGGATGTATGGGGAACTAAGGGGGAGTGCCTTTAAGTCTGTTTCAAGAACTGACCTGAAGGCTGTAATAGACGGGCAGCTTAATCTGCCGTTTCCTTTGCTGGAAGACGTGGCTAATTGGAGAAGGTTTTATGCTGTAATTAACAGCAGTTTTCTATTTATCGAAAAATCTGGCAGTGTTTTATCTACAGATCCGCAGTATACTAACCTTACCAACCAGGTGGATATTGCCCAGATGAAAGCGTTGATAGGCATGGCTTATTATTATTTGGTAAGAACCTGGGGAGATGTGCCGCTGATCAGGCAGTCGTATGACGGCCAGTTCCCGAAAATTCCCCGGTCCAGTGCTTCGGCAGTATTAAGCTATGCAGAGCAGTTACTGAAGGAAGCCGCGCAGGTATTGCCTTTCGTGTATGGTTCTGTCAATGCTGATTACTTTTCCGGTTTGTATTATGGAAGCTCTGACTGGAGCGGCGATTTGATTAACAGACTTACGGCGTATGTACTGCTGGCTCATATTTCTGTACTTGATGGCCGTTACCTGGATGCTTCAGCTTACCTGGATTATGCATCTGCTAATGCATCCAACGCTTCCCTCACTACTTCTTCAACAGCCACATTGGTTTCTGTAACCGGGGGGGTGTTTACCAATACCAATAATAAACATGTGCTGGCTTTTGGAATGTCACAGGATAAAAACGAAACCACCCCCACAGGACATATAGAAAACCTGACTATGGGAGCGCCTTTTATACAAAGAACCAACCCGTTAATTTTTATACCGGCTGAAGATATTGCAACCATTTATAATGAACCAAAAGACGAACGGTTTAATATTGACGCAGCTGGTACCGTAAGCAGTATGTTCTTCAGTAATCTTACCAGCGACTATCCTTTATTTTCTAAAATAGCGATAGTAGGCCCTACCGCAGGTACCGGGAATAATACCTCTGTGTTTACGCTCTATGGTTCGCCCATTGTTTTTAGCAGGGCCGAAGAGATTACATTGCTGCAGGCAGAAACCAAAGCTGTGCTGGGTAATACCTCCCTGGCACTCGACCTGCTAAACCTGCTGCGCGCGGGCAGAAAGCTGGACCGCTTGCCTGCTACTGTAAATGTAATTGATGAAATATTCAAAGAACGTAGAAAAGAGTTAATGGGTGAAGCATGGTATTGGTTTGACCTGGTTAGGTACAAGAAGATCAGGAATAATGATGCCGTATTTAATAACCTGATATCAACGGGTGGTATTTATTGGCCGGTAGCAAAAGAGGTTCTGGCCGCTAACGATTTAATTCGGCAAACCCCTTATTGGAAAAATTAAAGCATTCAATGATGATGAAATCTATTAAGTATATCTGTCCGTTTAATGTATGTCTTTTGGTTTTACTGTTCGTGATGTATATGGCAAGTTCCTGTAACAAACCCGGAGGGGATTACAACTATGTCAATACTGAAAATACATACAGCGGAACCGGTTATGAATATATTGCCGGCAAGACAGGAGTGTACGATTCACTTGTTAAAGCAATCAACCGTATTCCATGGTTAAAAGACAGCCTTTCCAGCGAAGCAACTTCGCTCACTTTGTTTGCTCCTTCTAACGCCAGTTTTAGGTTGATCATGTCTACATTGAATATTGCCAGAACCAGTGCAGGAAAATCGCTTTTATACATTAATGATTTTGATGTACCCAACCTGGATTCGATTATATCAAGGTATGTAATACGTGGTAAAATAAGTACAAGTTCTATTCAGTTTGTGGATGGTCTTGATCTTACTTCTATACTCAATAATTACCCCATGCATGGGCAAAGAAGCTTTAGTGAAGCTACAGGTTTCCAGGCTGGTGGTCCGACGAATATTATTTTCAGCGATACAAAAAAATCACCTTTTATAAGAGATTGGATCCGTACTCAAACTAACGTGGTAAACATTGTTACAAAAAATGGGGTAGTGCATAGCCTGCAGCCGGAGCATGAATTGGGCTTTGGTGAGTTTATAAGCCGGTTTAATAAGTAAACATGAGCACCCGTTCAAAGAATTGTATGGCATTTAAATAATCAAAATTTCAGTTGATGAGAAATGAAAATCTGTCTGGTATCCTGTTTATGGCAATTATAGGGTTGTCGGGTTGCGTAAAAAATTATGTTCCTCAGGATTTGGATTCTTTTAATCTTGAGTCTTCTTACACACAAACATTATTTAATCCCATTTTGGGAAGGAATACTTTGTTTAGCAATATTTTTCTGGATAATAATAATTCTGCAAAGCCGCTAACATTTAAACTGGTAAACGTGCGTACCTATGACGGGTTGCCTGCGCCTGAGTTGTCGGCTGTGTTTCCGGTATACGTTTGGAATGAGCAATATACAGGTAATGAAACATCTCTGGCAGCTATAGAGTCTAAAAGAACATTAGAGAACCATCCCTTTTTAGAGATAAGGGAGCATTCAGGCGACATGCTTTTCTGGGGCAGTAATGAAATACTGGCAAGATCCGTTAAATCTATGCCTGATTCGGGTTATAAATTCGATGTGCAGGTAGGTAACAGTGGTGGTAGTAAAGTTATTAAAGACCTCAGGATCCAACCCTATATTCTGCGGGAATATGAACCTAATAACGCAGATGTCATTTCAGGCTATGCATCCAGTGATTGGTTAAACCCTTCATCCATCACCGGCATTATCGGCGATAGCACACAAACTCTTTTAAATCCTTCTGACGTCAGGATATCTATTCATAAATTATCCAGCCAGGGATCAAGCCTGAAGTTTATATTCATTGACAGGAACAATAAATTCATTGACCCGTCAAAGTTCAATTTAACTGATTGGCCCAACCTTTTGCATGGTTTCAACATGCAAAAAACCACTACATATGTTAAGTACGATGTGGCATATCCTATTCCCTTGGTAGAGAGGCGCACTCAATATACTACTACAGACGGGAAGTATGCTCATCTTGATTTCAGTTACTCCAGGCTCACGGCCGGGGGCTTCAGGCAAGTATCTCACCTGCTTTTTGATTTTGGCATTTACACAAAAGGAGACTGGGAAATTATCGTGTCTTTCCCTAAAGAATCACCCAAGTTTGACAACGACTAATTATGAGAACAATTTCAAAATACCATAACAATACTTTCATGAAATTACTACTTGCTGCTGTATGCTCGTTATTGACCCTTTTTGCCGTTGCACAAGGAAATATAACGGTTACAGGTATAGTTAAAGGAAAGGATACGAACCTGCCGATAAGTAATGTTACCGTTAGTGTGGGTAAGGCTGAAACAGGTATAACTACAACGAATGAAAAAGGCGAGTTTGTAATAACTGTTGCAGCAAATGCTATACTTACTTTTTCTTACACAGGTTACGATAAACAAAAAATTAATCTCAACGGTCGTGATAAGCTGGAAGTTGTATTAGCTGTAAAAGACGGTGGTATGGAACAGGTAGTAGTTCAGGGGTTTCAGAAGAGGCAAAAGCAATTCAGCACGGGCTCCAGTGTTACCATCAGTGGTAAAGATATTCAGGATGTGCCCACGTCTAACGTTATGGAGCTTTTGCAGGGCCGCGTGGCGGGGGTAAACATACAAAATACAACAGGGATGCCCGGCTTCAGCTCTTCTATTTTTGTAAGGGGGGTATCTAATATCGGGGTTTCGGGCGGTGGTAATGACGCCTTTTTATCGCCTTCATCTCCTTTGTTTGTTATTGATGGTGTTCCGTACGATCCCAATACCAATTTTGAATATGGTTTTAACCAGGGAGGTCCGGGAGTGAGCCCGGTATCTTTAATTCCGCCGGAAGATATAGAAGAGTTTTCTTTTTTGAAGGATGCGATGGCAACATCGGTATATGGATCCCGAGGTGCAAATGGCGTTATTATTATTACCACCAAAAGAGGCCGCTCAAAAAAGCCGATTATTACCTATACCGGCAACTTTGTGCTAAGCGTTCCACCGGGTCTTAAAACTGTGTTAGGCGGTAAAGATGAAAGAGATATAAGGATCAAGCAGATATTGGAGAATGATACAACTTTATACAGCGGCCGTGACCGAATACAGGAGAACCCTTTTTTGGCAGATTATCTGAATCCTTATTACAATAATTCCACTAACTGGCAGTCGATATTTTACCGCCCTAAATTTAATATGACGCATAATATTTCAGCGGCGGGTGGTGATACCAAATTCAATTACAAATCCAATCTTTCTTATTACAATGAAAGAGGTATTATAGAAAATACAGGATTTTCACGATACACGATGGGCTTGAATACTGAATATATGCCCACCGATCGTTTCCGGTTATTTACCTCCATCACTGCGTCATTGGGTAACCAAAGTATGGGTAGCGGTACCGGCATGATGCAGGGAGGTGTGGCAACGGCTGCGTCAGCTAGCTCTTTACTGCCACCTCCGTCATTCTTCAGTGGTAACAGTACTGCTCTTGGTGTGTCACAAACCAATAACGAAAATAAAACAGGGCGCCTTGCTACGAATATTGATGTACGATATGAGTTGATTAAAGGCCTGAACCTTCAGAATAATTTGAGCTATGATTTTACTACGGGTAGAACCAATACGTTTACACCGTCCTCAGTTAATAATAATTATTCTTTGAGATATAGTTATGATAGCCGCAGGCAGGGTATTAACAACAGGGCCTCGCTCAATTATACAACCAACTTCACCGAAGACCACCTCATAACAGCATTTCTTTTTTCCGAGGTAAGTCTAGATCAATTTATGGCTAAGGTTCAGCAGCAATCGGGTACACCTAACGATCAGTATGAAGGTCCCGTAGGCTATATATCAAACTTTCAGAAACGCGGGGGTATCCTCAACAGTAATTATGAAACAAGACTGTTTGGGTATGGAGGAACTTTTCAATATAACTATAGAAAGAAGTATGTGCTTGATTTCAGTTATCGCCTGGATGGAAGCTCTACTAACGGCCCTAACCAGCCCTTTGTGAAAGTTCCGGCAGTAGGGCTGCGATGGAACTTTAATAAAGAAAAATTTATGGAGCGGCTTGATTGGATAGACTATTCTTCGTTAAGAGCAAGCTGGGGTAGAAATATCGTTCCCACAGGTAGTATTTTTGATGCCTATGGACGTTATGTAACATCGGGACAGTACAATAATAATCCTGCTACCGGTCTTAACTGGGAATACCTCCCCAACGTGGGACTTCTTCCCCGGATTACTACACAGTTGAGTTATGCACTTGAGGCCGGATTTTTAAATGGTAAATTTTCCACCGTTCTGGAATCTTATTATAAACAACTGGACAATGAGTTGTTTAATATAGCCATCGCCGATCATAATGGTTTTGCCAAGTTTAAAACCAATTACATGAGTCACGTAAACTATGGCTACGAGTTTACTGTTACTTATCGCCCCATCAACAAAGAAAAAGTACGGTGGAACATTTCGGCCAACGGAGCTTTTAACCATGATATTCTAACCAGGCTTCCTAATGATGTAAGGCAGATCTTACATAAAGACGAAACAACAGTGGGTGGCATACAACAGGATATCCTGTACAGGCTGGGTAGAAATTCGGTTTCAAATGTACTCTATCATTACCGGGGTGTGTTTCCTGATGATGCGTCAGTACCCGTTGATCCTACGACCGGACTGCCTTACTATACCCTGGACGCCAGCGGAAATAAAATATTTTTCAAGGGGGGGGATCCCTACTGGACCGACCTGGACGGAAATTATATCCTGGACGAGCGGGATCTCGTAGTGGCTGGAAACGCCTTTCCAAAATTTACCGGAGGGTTTCAGTCAATGCTTACTTACGGCGCCTTCACGCTAACTATGAATATGTCGGTTACTGCTGGCAGAGACATCCTGAACAATTCGTTAGCGCAAAGATTGGCCAGCTACAATAATCCGGTTGCCAGCCAAAGCAATGCCGCGTTGGTCCCTATTAATGAATATAATTTCTGGCAGGGTCAGGGTGATGTAAACGCCACTTACCCGAACCCTTACGATTTTACCAGGAGCACAGCTATAAGACCTTTCCGTTTTAACCAGACATTGTTCCAGGAGGATGGTTCTTACTTTAAACTCAATACCGTAACGGTGGGGTATAATGTGCCTAAAGCAAGAACACAACGTTACGGAATCAACTATTCCCGTATCTATTTCACAGCCAATAACGTATATACATTTTCTAATTATTCAGGTCCCGATCCTGAAAATGTTACAGACCTCGGACGTGACAGGGCAGATGGCTATCCTACCCGACGTACATATACAATTGGCTTAAACCTTCAATTTTAATTTATGAAGATGAAAATAAAATATTTACTGGTAATAATAGCCATTGTTGTGGTGGCAGGAGGATGTAAAAAGTTTTTGAACGTTAAACCCCTGGATGATCTTTCGGGGAACAATTTCTGGGAAACCCAATCCGACGTAGAACGTTTTACCAATGATGTTTACCGCATTTTTAAGGATGAGTTTGCAATGAAATCGGCAGTGCTTTTCATGGGAGATGTGAGATGCGCCCCGGTTGTAGTGGGAGCAGCGTATCCTCCCCGAGGCGATGTTACTTTTCTTTCCCGGAACGATCTCAAAAATGCGATTGCCGCCGATGCAAGCCGTACAAGCCCTACCTACGACGCGATCAGGGAATGGTGGCAACGTAATACCCGCTGGGATTTACTTGATGACTGGTCTCCTCTTTTTAAGGTAGTGCAGGCTGCTAATATATTATACGAAGAAGCGCCGAAAGTGCAGCAGAAAGATCCCGGCCTTTCCGATAAAATGGTGAAACAATACCAGGGAGAAGCAACATTTATGAGATGTTTGGCCTACTTCTACCTGATTAGGCTTTACTCAGATGTTCCTTATTATATAAACGCTTATAATGAGAAATCTTTACCCAGGACCAATCATGTAGAAGTGGCAAAAAAATGTATTGAAGATCTGGAGCAGCACCGAAAGGATGTTCCCTGGGCCTACCCTGATCCTACTTACAGGGCTATACGGGCTATGCAAAGCAGCATGCTGGTACTTGAGATGCATTTTAATATGTGGCTGGCCGGATTTGATAAAACCAATGCCACCAATTACTATCGAAAGGTTGACGAATTAGGCGATATTCTTTATAATGAGGGAGAGCTTGCAGTAGGCGCTTTAAAACTGTATCCTATGAGCCAGATATTTACCGTGTTTCAGGGCCGATCGCAGGAAGGGTTGTTTGAAGTGCCTCAGAATATCAATTATGGTTTATTTCCTCAAAACCGCCGTATGACTTATGCGGGCACTGTGATATGGGAAAGCAATCTTACCAATAATTCGGAAGCCAATAGTGTTGAAGATAATGTTGAAATGAATTATATGTCTTCTTTCCTCAGAACATTGTATCCGGACGAGCAGCAGGATGACCGTATCAAAGCCTGGTTTACTTTTAATAATGTCAATACTATGTATGCAGGAAACTCCCAGATGCTGAAGTTTTATAATATCGCTTTGGGACCTAAAGGTGGAGACAATGCACTAAGTAATAACTATTTTATATTTCGCTACCCCGATGCTATTTTACTTCAGGCGGAAGCTCTGGCGTCAATAGGGGCTTCCTTAGGAAATGCAGAGGGAGGTACCGCGGGGCCTTACAATGAGAAGGCGGCACAGTTGCTGAACCGTATCCGGTCGCGGGCCAATACAGCCCTGTTCCCTGCAAATCCTGGTGAGGGTAGTTTATTAGACGCAATTTTTTATGAGCGATGTAAGGAGCTGATGGGTGAGGGACACTATTATTATGATATGGTACGTACCGGCAGGATTTACAATCCTCAGTATAATTATACCAATAGCATGTCCTATGGACAGTTTTTGCAGGGCGCCTGGACATGGCCTATCAATAAAAAAGCCCAAACAAACAACCCGTTGATTCAATTAAACAATTATTGGAATTAATTATGACAAAGATTATCTATCCTATCTTTTTTTGTAGTATTATCTCTCTGGCCATCTGTTCCTGCAAAAAGGATTACTACACAGATACGGGTATCAATGATGCAAATTTCGATGGTACCATTATGGAGTATCTTGTAAAAGACAGTTTTTATTTCGATACATTGGTACGTGTGATCAGACACGCAGGGCTTGAATCAATACTGCAAAATGAACAGGTTACTTTTTTTGCGCCCCCCGATCCCTGCTTTGATAAAATTATCAGGTTTGTAAATGAGTCGCAGCTTGAGCGCGGCAGAGATAGCGTTACCCGTTTTGAGCAGATCAAGCCGTCTGTATGGAAAAAATTCCTGAGCCAGTATATTTTCCCGGGCAACCGGGGGCTAAAAGATTATACACAGGTAGATACCCTGGCCTTAGATACATACCGGGGTAACCTTTTTGAATCTGTGGATAATCAGGTGATGAATATTGGTGTGATATATAACGATGCAGTGAATAATAACGGTACTCCGGGCGACCTCACCGACGACATCACCTTAAAGTATAAAGGGTATCGCCAGCTAATGCTTTCCTATTTATATGATTTCGGCGGCACTTTTGGCGTAAGATGGTATAACGCACCTGTAGCAACTTCCGATATAGCCCCGCGCAACGGGCGATTGCATATACTGAAATATCGCAACCATACATTCGGATTCTACCCGTTCAGATTTAGCCAGGCGGCAGACGAAGCCGGTATTGATTAATCACCTTACCACTAATTATTACAACGAATTATGAAATCCTTTTTCTCAATAACAGCTATCTTTTTTTTGTGGGCCTTAATAATGACGGGCTGCAAAAAAGACGATGTATTTCCGGATCCTTACGCGGGCGGACAAACATTGCTGCCAATAAAATTCTCCGGTAAAGCGCCTACGCCATCAAGAGGTGTGGCGGGTCAGGATATGACATTTTATATAACCGGGTTGAGATCGGCAAATGCAAAAGATATTAAATTCCTGGCAAGTGATCTTGAGGCAACTATAAAGAACATTACCGATAGTACGATCACTATCACACTACCGGCTAATGTAAGTTCAGGTGCTGCATCACTGCGGGTAGACGGGCAGGTTTTTCAGGGACCTAATGTGTATATAGAGGGGAAATTATATCGTGATGCCTCTTTTAAATCGGGTATTGGCACTAATGGTTTTGTTTATGATATTTTACCGGATAACAACCAGTTTATAATAGCAGGTCTTTTTGGAACTTATAACCTGAATACCGGCCTGGGAGGTATTACGCGTATTAATGCATCCGGTGAAAAAGTGGACGGACTGACTACAGGTTATGGCACTTCTTCAAGAGGTATTATTACGTCAGTTATCAGGCTCCCCAATGCTGATCTGATGATTAGCGGAACCTTTTCCATGTTCGACAGCATTTCGGATATGGGCAATATAGCTTTGTTAAATAGTTCGGGATCACTTCGTACACGCATTGTAGATCTTTACGTAGCTCCTGAAAATTCAGATCCATCTTTTGCAACGGATACGGTTCCCCAGTTTATCGGGAATTTATCAGGCGGCGTAGAAAAAATATACCACTTCGATAATAAAATAACTGCTGTGGGGAGCATGACTAATTACTACCAGTATTTTTACGAACGTTCAACCAAGGATAATAAACTGGTGGCTTTTGCCCCGGTACGCCAGATAAGCCGGATGTCACTAACAGGCGAGCTCGACTCTAATTATCTCTTTAATAAAAATAATCCCGCACAACGCATTGACGGCTTTAACGGAAGCATCAATGACTCCTGGATGCAGGCCGACGGGAAGCTTATTGTAGTGGGTGCATTTACTACTTTTAACGGGGCTCGTTGTAACCGCATCGCGAGGTTGAACCTGGATGGTACGCTGGACCCCACTTTTGCAGCCGGTGGCGCAGCCAATGAAGCTATCAATAAAATAACCTATAATGCCACAACCCAGAAATACATAATAACTGGCAGTTTTACGAGTTTCAATGGAACGAATATTAATAACATAGCCACTCTAAATAACGACGGTTCCTTGTACAGCGGGTTTCGTACGCCAGGTATATTTTCAGGTGGTATACCCACTTTTGCCGGACAACTTTCAAATGGGTTGATCATAGTTACCGGTGGCTTTGAGAAGTATAATGCTATTACCCGCAAAGGACTCATGGTTTTAAATGCCGACGGATCGCTGGCTGCAAATTATAACAGTACAGGCGCCTTTAACGGAACTACTTATAAAATGATTGAAACTAAATCAGGAATAGGGGGACTGCCAGCAGTTATACTGGTAGGAAGTATCGATACGTTTGAAGGAGAAAAATGCGGCGGTATATTAAAACTGGTTTTGGGAAATTAACAATCACATATTAAGACGAAAATATAACAACTATTGCTCAAATATATTTCGATGTTTAAAACAAATTATAAAACATGGTGATTCATAAGGTATTTTATGGGGCTGTAATAAGTATGTTACTTATATCTGTAATTACTGCCTGTAACCGCGATTTTGATACCCGGTTGGATACAAGCGTTATCCCGGATACAACCATTCACCAGGCCTCATCACAAAATAAGGTTCTATATGTGGTGGTTGATGGTGGTATAGGGAAAGTGATTACCGAACAATCTGTAAGAGACAATGTCTATCCTAATATCAATGCCCTTGCTCAAACGGCTATATTTTCGGGTGCCAGTCTTACAGATAATAGTAATGTAGAAGCAACTACTTATGCTGACATGTTTACCGGGGTGAGGAAAGCTAAGCATGGTGTTATAGCATCATCCGGAACAAACAACTTAAATCAGTACAAACCTTTTGTGGAAAATCTTTTAGCTGCAAATGCTAATTACACAACCAGTGCTTTTGTACAATCAGAATTTATTTACAATAATCTGGTAAAAAGTGCGGTATCCCGTCAATTACTAACGTCTGACCAAACGGTACAGGCAGCAGCGGTAGCCAACCTGACCACTACGACTTCGTCGGTGATCGTTGCACAGTACACAGGGCTTAAAAGAGCGGGAGAAACCGATGGTTATGGTCCTTCTTCTACAAGTTATCTCTCTGCTCTACAGGCTTTCGATACTTTTTTGGGCTCTTTATTGAAAGCAATTAAAAGCCGGTCCTCAGCAGCATCGGAGAATTGGGTTATCATTGTTGCTTCTAATAAAGGCGGTAAATATACACTTGCAGAAAACGAAGATGATGGCTCTGATTTTTCTAATACGGAACGTAATGGTTTTATAATTATTTCCAACCCCAATTTTAATCTCGATTATTTCCCTGTGCCTGATATGCGCGAGTACTCGGTGAACGGAACATCGCCTGAGGAGTTGGGGCCTGCAGACAGGCAGGGCGCACTGGATTCTGCATCGGCAAGAATATATAACCTGGGTACCAGTGGCAACTATACCATCCAGTTCAAGGCCAATATATCGAACAGGAGTACCAATGCAACCATTCCGGCAATTCTTTCAAAAAGCAGTGCTTCCAGCGGCGCGAATCCGACTAACGGCTGGTCTTTTCTTCTACACGCGGGCACCAATACCAATTGGTCTTTCCGGGTAGACAATAACATAGCTAATACAGGACCATCTTATGAACTAGGTGTATGGAATACTTTTACGGCCGTTATATTTGATAGTGCCGGCAAACGCTACACCCGTACTTATCTTAATGGTGTGGCAGGTGCCCGAACCGATATTTCTAACAGGTCGCTCTCTACAAACTCCAGTTTAATTATAGGAGGCGGGCCCTCGTATGGTGCAAATTCTTTCAGGGGACGAATATTCGATATCCGGATTTATAATACAGCACTACCCGAGAATCATATCAGGGCTAATTATTGCAGAACTTTTGTGAATACCGGGGAACCCTATGCTGAGAATCTTATAGGGTACTGGCCGGGAGTAGGTGAGAACTCAAGGGAAGCCTCAGAGAAAATATTTATAGATTATTCGGCAAGCAGAAGAGATGTGAAGTTTGGTGCTGCTGCAGTATGGGGCGGACTGAATGTAACCGGAAGTGCCAATATTTGCCCTGTTTACCCCGATGTAGAATTGAACAAAATTCCTTTCTCAGTAGATATACCCAGGTTTATTTATACCTGGATGGGAATTTTTAATGTACAGTCTTATCAATTGGACGGAAAATTAATAACACCTACCTACCGGTCAACCGGATCAGCCAATTAAATACTATAAAACGTATCAGGATGAAATCAATAAAAAATATATGCTGTATTCTAATCGGCGCTGTCGCATTGCTGGCAAGCTGTTCAAAAAACTACGGTTACCAGTTTGAAAATGGTACAGGGTCTGTCGGGTATAACGATTCTACAGGTCTTGAAGTGGATACAGCAATGGACCGTGTGGATGCTTCGAAGTTCACAGCTGCCCAAATTTACCCGGGAATGGTGACGCCGGTGCAGCCGCGGATAAAAGACACCTTGCTGCAAATCGATTTAAATTATCAAACCGCAACTGCTTCAGATTTACGTGTGAGTGTTTTGCCGAGTAACTGGATCAGCACGGGGCTTTGGGCGCCGGCAGGGGAACTTATTAAAATTGTTATTCCCGATGGCATCTATGGCTTAACGGTACAAGTGGGTTCACACACAGATAATCTTACAGGAAAGGATGTACTTCAACGAGACCCGGTGATAGTTGTCAGAAGGACACTTTACCCCGGTGTCAATTATGTACGAAATTTATATGGCGGCCTGGTTTATATATTACCCCAGCGACCATTGGGACAAGTGCTGCCAGTCATCTTTTCCGGAGTTTGTGCCGGAGCCAACTTTGTTCTCGGTAAAACTACTGACGAAGAATGGCGGCAAATGATCAGCAAGACATCTGTTCCCTTTTTTGAAATCATTGGAAAACGTATCGCTTTTACTTTACCTAAAGCCAATCTTTCGCTGGTATCCATACCTAGTCCAACAGCGTTGATGCAAAAATGGGACTCCTTGATTAAGGCTGTATATTACGATTGGTATGGCCTTAGCGATAATAATCCGGATATCAAAAACCGCTCTCCCTATTTGCCCTGGAGAATTGTATTCGACATCCAGCCTTCTGTAGGTGCCATGCATAGCGGCGATCCTATTGTGGCAGGGCAAACATCCGGCTATTTTTACCAGGCAGTAACTATTGGTCAGCTGGAACAATCCAACTGGGGCGTGTTTCACGAAATCGGGCATAATATGCAAATGCACAGTACATGGACCTTCAGTAGCAATGGAGAAGTTACCTGTAATCTCTTTTCTCTTAAAAAATCTTCTATCTATAACTATATACCCGGACCACTTAACGATGGCTGGTACGGTACCGGTGGCCAAACACCAGGAGCTGCGTCATTTTTAGCATTGGACTCTTCGGCAAAAGATTGGTCGGTGCTTACTAATCTCGGCCAATTCTATCCACGCATGGCAATCTATGCACAGATTTTTGAGAAATATGGCTATGGTTTTATGACTTACCTGGCCACTGCAGCGAGGAATGCACGTTTTACTTCGATAGACAATCAATCTAAAATTGATTTCTTTTATGAACGGTTAAGTGAATACACCCATACCGATATGTACCGGTTTATGAGAGAATGGGGATTAAAGGTCAGTCAGACATCCAGGAAAGCTATTGCAGCCAAGGGGTATCGCAAGCTGATGACGAATGTATGGATGTACAATCCTATTACCAATACGGGTGGTGACCAGATCCTTCGTTCGGAGCATGCAAGAACGAGCTGGCTTTTAACGTTGCCTTCGGCTCACGCCAGCTATCCGGGTACCAACCTTATCGATAACAACGCTACTACTTTCTGGAATAGTAACTATAGCGGTACCGGCATAGCCAGTGTAGGCAACATTACCTATCAATCTACCAATACTGCGGTCGGTGCCGTTTATCCTCAGAGTTTGACAGTTAAAACAGGTGCGGCTCCAATTACAGCATCGGGTTTTTATCTGCAACAAAGAAATAACTCGGCCAACTCTAACAGCCATATAAAAGACCTGACTATCGCTATCAGTAACGATGGAACGAATTGGGAGACATTAGGAACTTTCCCGTTATTATATGGTAATACTAATGTAGCCACCTGGGCCAAGCAATACATTGAAATCCCGGGAGGGGATAAAACATTCCAATATTTCAGGTATACCTGGAGCAAACCGGTCAATGATAATTATACTGCTTTGGCGGAAATAGGAACCTGGATTTATTGATTATTCAAAAACATCGGATCATGAAAAAGAGAGTAATATATCTTTCCATTATATTAGGTGCATCAATTACGGGATCTCTTTCCTGTAAAAAGTTCTACGACCCACCGTTAGTATTTGAGCAGGCAGAAGAGGCGGCTATACCCAAAAAAAGAAAAGTATTGTTGATTGTTGCCGAAGGGGCCACATCGGACGCAGTTAAAACAATAATGCCACCCAACATTAGTAAACTATTAGACCACGCTAAATATTCGTGGAATACATACAGTGATGCTAATACTACCGAAGGAGGAACCTGGGTTGGTATTACTTCGGGCAAAGCCAGCAATGTTTATGGATTGGTGGATAGTAGCTTGAGTGTGCGTAGTGAGGATGGCACTGAGGAAAACCACAGCGAGGTGGGATACATTCCTAATTATTCCCAGCGCCTTTTGGCAGCGGGGAAAGTCGGCGTAAGCGCTTCAAAAATGGTAGTTATCAGTCCCTGGCAAACCCTTTTGGATGTGCCATTTAAATTTGCTGATAGAAAGATATTCGCTTCCAACGATAAAAATGTAAAGGACTCAGCAGTAAACATACTAAAGGATCCGAATATTACGCACCTCGTAATTGACCTGAACGGAGCCAATATTGCAGGAAGACAGTATGGCTTTGCCGCAGGTACCCAACAATACAAAGAAGCTATCCAGACTGTTGACGGTCATATAGGTGATATTATGACGGCTTTAAGGGCGCGGGCTACCTACAGTTCTGAAGACTGGCTGGTAATTGTAACAACAACCCATGGCGTAAAGGCCGACAATATCAGTTATGGTGGTGCTACTATTCCCGAAAGAAAAATATTTGGAATTTACCATAACGACAACATAGTAAAACAGGAGATGATCTCTCCGGCTCTTACCAATGCATTAAACGTAAATGGCAAAGCAGATACTATTTCAATGCCTGCGGCTATGTCAGCGTCTTATGATATTCCTGCTACCGGGGGATATACAATTATGTTTAGAGTGAGAAATATAACAAAGTCCGGAAGTAATACGGTGTTGCTATCAAAAGCTACACATGCCTATTCCAATCCCAGGGGCTGGGCATTTATGATGGTGGGAACCAACAAGAACTACAGGTTCGGTATAGGTGATGCCAGCGGAACGGGCAATGTATTTAAGTATTTCATTGGAGAAACCTCTAACGAAGCATCCTCCGATGTAAACCGCTGGGATAATATTGCCGTAAAGATATATGATTCTGTAGGTACCCGATATGCTGTGATGTTCACCAATGGAAAACGAAGTGTGGCTAAGGCAATAGGATCAACAAATTATGCTGCCCCAGCATCAAACCTGGTGGTGGGCAATATCGGAAGTTCCTTAGGCGCTTCCAACGCGATTGTTAGTAACCTGAATATATGGAACACCGCGCTTACTGATGTTGAAATAACTAATAATACCTGCGCCACAGCCATCGAAACCAATCATCCCAGGTACGCCAATCTAATCGGTTACTGGCCTATGGATGAAGGAGAGGGAAAGCTGTTGAAAAATTATGCGCCGGGCGCCGCAGGTAAAGATTTTTCTTTTAACACATTTGGTGGTAGGGGATGGAGCCTGGTAGATCAGGCTTGTATCACATCAGGTAATACGCTTCAAACATCAAGTACTGATATTGTTCCCACCATTTTCTACTGGCTCAATGCCAAAGTATCTGACTCCTGGGGATTCGAAGGCAAGGTATGGCTTAAAGATTTTGAAACCGAATTTGTAAAATAAAAAGCATCTGACATTTTAGGGGCCTTTCTTTAAAATGGGGAGTGACTGATTATCGCCATTGGAATTGTACGCGCAGTAGAATCAGGTGTCCATTATTTTCCTTGCAATGCTTGCAGGAAGGGCCTTTTATTTTTGTTAGCAACTTTTTTTTACATAAGTATAAAGTGAGCCGTCAATAATACTAAAACTGCGCCATTATTAATCAATATGTTGCAGGTGTTTTACAAAATCCACCTATTTTATTTAAGATAGCCCCCTTCCTTTTTTTGAATGCGGTTATACATTCGAAAACAAGGAAACTATAAATCCGGCGCCTTTAAAGCAGCTATATTGAATAAGCTTGCCAGCAATTTATATTTAAAAGTTGCCATTGAGAATAAAGCCGTTTCCGCAATGAAGATCTCTTATGCCAAATTTTTTAAACCGTATTGATCATGCACGATTCTAAACAAATAATTCCCTGTACCATCAGATGGATTTTCTCGAGGCAGGCAGCTTTTATTCTTTTTATTTTTTTAATGACTATTGGCAGCGCCTCAGGATCCGGCATTAATAGCTATGCGCTGGTTATAAAAGGGACGGTAACAGATGCTGTAACAACGAAGCCAATTGAAGGCGTTACCATATCTGAGAAAGGGACTAATAGCGCAGTAGTCAC
Organism: Paraniabella aurantiaca; assembly: GCF_050309965.1. Classification (NCBI taxonomy): domain Bacteria; kingdom Pseudomonadati; phylum Bacteroidota; class Chitinophagia; order Chitinophagales; family Chitinophagaceae; genus Paraniabella; species Paraniabella aurantiaca. The sequence goes on from NZ_JBLOSY010000002.1 coordinate 2,069,953, forward strand.
CAACGAAAGTGGTCAGTATACTATCACTGTTCAAAATAGCAATGCCGTTTTAGATTTTACTTATGTGGGGTATCAAACTCAGTCGGTAACGGTTGGTGATCAGGTAATCATAGATGTGAAGTTGTCAGCAGAAATAAAGGGTATGGACGAGGTAGTGGTAGTAGGCTTTGGTACCCAGAAGAAACAATATCTTACCGGTAGCATTACACAGATAGATTCCAAAATGCTTGAGAACAGGCCGGTAAACAATATAGGGCAGGCTTTGCAGGGCCTGGCCCCTAATCTGAATGTAACTATTGCCAACGGTGCTCCCAATACCATGCCTTCCATCAATATACGTGGAGGTACATCGTTTTTTAAGGACGTAAACGATAATAATACGATAAAGGTACAAAACGGTAGCCCTTATATATTGGTAGACGGGGTAGAGATGGATATTAATATGCTGAATCCGGATGACATACAGTCTATTTCTGTATTAAGTGATGCAGCATCTTCAGCAGTATATGGAGCAAGAGGTGCTTACGGTGTGATACTGGTAACGACCAAAAAAGGTAAAGCAGGTACTAAAGCCAATGTGAGTTACTCTAATATGTTTCAGTGGAACCGGCCCAGTGCAGTACCCGATCTGCTGGGTGCAGAGGAAATCCAAAGGGCAGCCGTGAATGCTTTTTCTTTTACCAATCAGGGAGTGCCGCAGAATGTACAGGCGTTGCTGGATAGCATCATCGCTTACAAAAATGATCCGTCGAGAAATCCGTATTTCATGACTGGTAATACTATTAACTGGATCGCCAGTGTAAATCCATACGAATTGGCTGTAAGAGACTGGTCTCCGTCGCAAAAACACAATCTTAATTTATCAGGCGGTGCAGGAAAAACAACTTACTATGCTTCGTTGGGATATTTTGGGCAGGAGGGCATGTATCGTTTTAATACCGATAAGTTTAAGAGATACAACTTCATGTTGAATACATCAACCACAGTAACCGATTGGTTCAAGGTAGATCTGAAAACCAGTTACAACCGATCGGTTTATACACAACCCGTAAATCCTTCAGGAAAGGGGGGCTGGTGGAGAGCCTTATCGCAGGAGCCGGGACGAAATATATTCATGCCACTGAGAACACCTGCTAACGCGCCGGTACCCAATGCCCTGACGGATAATATTCTTTCTTTCATGCAATACAATTCGCTGGATAAAGATGATGAGGATATTTTGTTGGTCACTGCTTCGCCGTCGCTTACGCCGGTTAAAAACTGGAACATCAAAGCAGACTTTTCTTATCGCTCAGAAAATGCACGCAATAAAACGGTGGTTCCTTACCAGGAAAGGGTGGCTACAGTATGGAACCAGCTAGCAACGGATTATACCAACCCCAGCTATGTATATAAGTCAGTTACAGGTATCAATCATTTTGTAACCAATATTTATACAGATTACACATTGAAACTAAACAATCACAATCTGTATGGATTAGTTGGATATAACCAGGAGTTGAATAAAAGAGACTATTTATGGGATAATAAGACAAATATTATCAGCGCAGATGTCCCAACTATTGGCCAGGCTACAGGTCAGTTAACGGGTGGAGACGAAGAACGGGAGTGGGCCGTTAAAGGCGCTTTCTATCGTTTTACCTATGATTACAAAGGCAAGTATTTACTGGGTTCTAATGGTCGCTATGACGGCAGTTCAAGGTTTGCCACTGCTACCAGGTTCAAAATGTTCCCCACGTTTTCAGCTGGTTGGCGCATTTCAGAAGAGAAGTTCTTTGAACCTTTAAAATCTGTAGTAAGCGACCTGAAATTCAGGGGCTCTTACGGTAGTCTTGGGAATCAAAATGTAGGCACTGATTTATGGTTACGTCTTTATTCAACTACGCAGCAGGTAAATTATATTTTTGGCGGCACCAGGCCGGTAGGTGTAAATCCACCGGGTTTGATTGATCCCGCACTGACATGGGAGACGGCGACGACGCTCGACCTTGGTTTTGATGCTACTTTATTCAGAAAGCTGAATATCAACTTTTCGTGGTATGATCGAAAAACGACTAATATTTTGGTTGATGGTGAAAAATATCCAGCCGTACTGGGCGCAGCATCGCCCATTACTAATTCTGGTATATTAGATACCAAAGGTTTTGATTTCCAGGCAAATTACAAAAGCACTACCTCTGGAGGACTTACCTATGATGTTACTGCTACCTTGTCGAACTACAAAACAGTAGTGGTAAGTTTTAAAAATAATCCTAACAAACTTTTGAGCACCTTGTTTGATGGTATGGTGGTAGGCGATATATGGGGTTATGAAACCTATGGTATTTTCCAGGATAGCACTGAAATAAAAAATGCGCCTTTGCACAGTTTCAACAGGAGCCCACATGGCACGGGCCTTATTTTTCCCGGTGATACAAGGTTTAGAGATCTTGATGGCAATGACTCTATTTATGCAGGAACAACTGTTACCAATCCGGGCGATTTGAGAGTGATCGGAAATTCAACTCCCAAATATGCGTTTAGCCTGAATACCTTTTTGAGTTGGAAGAACCTCGACCTGAATATTTTTTTGCAGGGTATTGGCAAGCGGGACGTTTATATAACGGATAATCTTTTCTGGGGAGCCATTAACGGAGGTTCGGGTACAAGGGAAGTGTATGAAAACAGCTGGACGCCCGATAGAAGGGATGCCATTTATCCCGCCTATCGGGGCAAGGCATCTAACGTGACTACTCAAAGCCGTTTTCTGCAAAATGCGGCGTACCTGCGGCTTAAAAATATCTCTCTGGGATATACCTTACCGTCAGCTATAGCAAAAAAGGTGGCCATGCAAAAACTGAGAGTAAGCGCATCAGCATTCAATTTATTACAGATATCCAAAGTGCCTGAATATTTTGATCCCGAAGTGCTTTCAGCCAGTTATCCGGTATTGAAATCTGTTGCAGTGGGCATACAGGCTACTTTCTAAAAGAATAGTATCCGGTTTCCTGGCTTGCCGGGAGAAGGGATGGTAACTCAAAATTTACAAAATATAAAGTATGAAACAGTTGCGACATAATTATATACTCATTGTTCTTTCCCTCTCCGGGCTCTTTCTGGGATCTTGCAAAAAGGACGGATTTACCACACGTCTTCCGCTGGATAGGTTGGGCGATAATAACTTTTGGGCAACCGAAAATGACCTTCGTTTATACAATAATGCTATCTATCCCATATACATAACCGGGTTTGGAACCGGCTTCGCAGATGGTACGTTGCAACCCTGGGGAGTTAATGCATCTAAAATTGTATACGGAGACGTGATCTCGGACAATATGGCTTCTGTTAATTTTATGGCAGTGCCCGCTAATACTTACAATGTTCCTACCGCGAGCGGATCAGGGGGCTGGAACTTTAGCGACATCAGGCGACTTAATATTTTTATCAACAATTATCAAAAAGTAAATGCTTCTGATGCGGTGAAAAACCTGTACCTGGGAGAAGTATATTTTTTCAAAGCCTGGGATTATTTCGAAAAGGTAAAACTATTTGGAGACGTGCCCTGGCTGAATACCGAACTCAATGTAACGTCTTCTGAGCTAATGGCCCCGCGAACGCCACGTGCTCAGGTAATGGATTCGGTAATTGATATATTGGATAAAGCTATTGAATGGTTACCTAACAAAGGAAGTGAGCAGGCAGGGCGTATTAATAAAAATGTTGCATTACATCTAAAGGCGAGAATTGGTTTACATGAAGGTACATTTCGAAAATACCACAACCTCCCCAACGGAGAAAAGTTTTTGCGTTATGCAACTGATGCTTGTGAAAAAATTATGGCCGCCGGGTACACGATTTATAAGTATGCGGGGGCAACAGATACATATAATAAATTTTTTGGGCAATACAGCTACTCTGGTAACACCGAAGTGATCCTTTGGCGTGAATATTCCGAAACATTACAGATGGGATCTGCCTTTAGCAGGTATTATACCCAGAATTTAAGACACCAGATCAGCCTTACCCGTAGTCTGATCGATGAATATTTGTGCACAGATGGACTACCTATCAGTACCAGCCCTTTGTTTAATAGTGCAGACAGGGGACTTATAACAAAAGAATTCACCAATAGGGATCCCCGGTTAGCACAAACCGTAGCGCAGTATGGCGCTTATCAAAATTCGTCAACAGCTGTGCAGGGTTCTAACAATGCTCCTAAACCTAACATTCCCGGGCTATCGGGTAATAAGGCGGTAACAGGATACCGCATGGCAAAATGGTTTTTGAACGATCCTGCTGACTGGAACAGGATCACTAACGGTATGCAGGCAACGCCGGTTTTCAGATACGCAGAAACCTTACTTATTTATGCCGAAGCAAAGGCCGAATTAGGTGAAGCCAGCCAAACGGTTATTGACCGCACTATAAACACCATTAGAGGCCGGGTAGGAATGCCGGCTCTACAGGTTACTAACGTACCTAATGACCCCGAACTGGATGCCGCATATTCACAATATTGTGGCTATACACCGTCCGCATTGCTGCGAGAAATTAGGAGGGAGAGGCGAATAGAAATGGTAGCGGAAGACACCCGTTGGGACGACTTAGTTCGGTGGAAAGCGGGCAGGTTTTTGAATATCCCTGTGTTGGGAATGAAATTCGTTCAATCCGAATATCCAACACTGCGAATAGGTACTGATATTTATTTAAATGAAAATGGATATATAGAACCTTATCAAAAAACCTTGCCGGGTCGTAACCGTGCGTTTAATGATCGCCAGTATCTGTTTCCTATCCCACTGGAAGATCTCTTATTAAACCCCAATTTAAAGCCACAAAACCCGGGCTGGCCAGACAAATAGTATGTGAGTCTCACCTGCCGTCGTTAACTATCTCTTCATAATAAAAATCAACTCTCATGGCTAAACAAATGATCACAGTTTTTGGTTTTTACGCGCTTTTGGCTACCGGTACCTACGGCTGCAAAAAGTATGAAGCACCGGCTTCTGATAAGTCTGGCAACACAACAGCAAGGGCGGTGAATACTGCCGGGTTTATAACCAATCCCGTCAATCTTAATGTCGTCTATTTTATACCTACTGATAATCCGGCGCCCAGCGACTACAAAACGCGTGTAAGCGAATACCTGATCTACTTTCAAAACTGGGTCAAATCTGAAATGAACAGGAATGGCTTTGGTGAGAAGACTTTTGGATTGCCACTCGATTCTGCCACCAACAAAGTAAGACTTATTACCATCAATGCACAAGAGGGGCAGGCATCTTATCCTTATTCTGCTTCTGTATCGGCCGCTAAGATCATTAATGAAATCAATGTATATAAAGCGTCCCATCCCTCTGAGTTCAGCAGTAATAATCATACATTGCTCCTGCTCCCCAAACGCACAGATGTTTTCGATCAGCCCTATTATGGATGGGGTAAAAACTGCTTTGCCGTTGATCACGCGGGTTTGAGCGTGGCCAATCTTGGTAATGCTGCACAGGTATCTACATTGATGGGCGGTATGCTTCATGAGCTCGGGCACGGTTTGAATTTACCACACGATGAAGAAAAATATACTTCTGAAAAACCCTCATTGGGGACGAGTCTTATGGGGTCGGGCAATAGCACTTTTGGCTACTCTGCAACTTTCCTGAGCTATGGCGATTGTGCGATACTCGACAAAAACGAGGTATTTCAACCTGCATCGGGAGGTAGTTTTTATACCAGCAGTTCTGCAAATATCGTACTAAAACAGTTTGATGTAAATACTACCGCCGGTACTATTACTATAAGCGGCAAATATACCAGCTCTCATACAGCCCCACATGCCTTATTGTATTTCGATCCGGTTACTACCAACAACACCGATCATAATTCGGTACAGTGGGCGGTACCTACTCTTAATAATGATAGCTTCAGGGTGGTTTGTAATATCAATGATTTCAGGATAAAGGGCACTATCGATTATAATCTGAATATCCGGTTAATATTAGCAAACGGCAATCTGCATACAAAATCCTATGCCTTTAAATTTGTGAATGATGTACCGCAAATAGTAGACAGTTTGGTACTGTATCAGAACTGTAGCTATGGAGGCTATAAGGTCTCTCTGCCTTTTGGCTCTTATACTACTGCTGAATTGGTAGCAAAAGGATTGACCGATAACGATGCATCGTCTGTTTCGCTTCCCATCGGTACCACTGCTGTACTTTTTGATGGTGATAATTTTTCGGGAACTACTGTTACACTTGCCGACGGCAGCTCCAGTTGTCTTCAGTCTAATGGCTTTAATGATAAACTTTCGTCATTGATATTTGTGCCTGCCAGATCTTCAACCTCATCTATGGTGAATTTTTATAAGCATTGTTCTTATGGCGGATATAACATAGCGCTTGGTATTGGCGGCTATACCACGGCAGACCTGGTGGCTGCGGGCATCACTAATAACGATATTTCAAGCCTGAAAGTGCCGGCAGATCTTAAGGTGACGCTGTATGATGACGATAATTACAGGGGTGCTGTTTATACTGCAACCGGCGCTGTCAATATATCATGTCTTTCGGCAAGTTTCAATGATAAAACAAGTTCGCTCATCATTTCAAAAAAATAAAATTTAGCGATAGAGCCTGTTTAAAAAAAGTAAATGAGAAGATTGATCAGTGATATTGGTAAGAGGTTACTACAGTTAAACAGGCTCTGATTATATAGTTTAAAAAAATCCGGGCGCGAAAAAGACAGTATAAAATGTGCGTAGGATTATTCAAATAGATAAGTGTTTATGAAAAAAGTATGTTTTTTTGCGTTGTTGTTGATTGCTCAGTTGAGTGAGTCTGATGTGGTGGCTCAAAAGAAGGACAATGTTGATATGGCCAAGTTGGTTAAAGATAATTTTGCTTTCGCCGATTCACAGTACAGGTATATGATGAAGCAGGTGCCACAAGATAAAATGCCCCAGTCTTACGAAGAGAAAAACAAAAAATTTGTTGCTTACCAGCGCACCTGGTGGTGTACAGGTTTTTATCCCGGGGCTCTCTGGTATATTTATGAGCAAACCGGTGATCCGGTCATTAAGAGCGAAGCAGAAAGGACTTTAAAAGTAATTGAACCTAATAAAACCTACACGGGTAATCACGACCTGGGTTTTATGATGTACTGCAGTTTTGGCAATGCTTACCGTATAACCAGGAATGAATCTTATAAAGATATTATTATTCAGTCTGCGGCAGCACTAGCGAGCCGGTACCGGCCGTCGGCAAAAGTGATCCAGTCCTGGAATACCAACCAGTATTTTAAAGGTCCTGTAATTATAGATAATATGATGAACCTGGAGCTCCTGTACTGGACCAGTCTCAATGGCGGCGACGCAAAGTATAAGGATATCGCAGTAACGCATTCCAATACCACGCTTCAACATCATTTCAGACCTGATTTCAGTTCCTATCATGTGATAGACTATAATATGCAAACGGGTGATGTTATCCGCAAAGCCACCTGGCAGGGCGCAGCCGATTGCTCGGCCTGGTCGCGCGGGCAGGGCTGGGGTTTATATGGTTATGTAATGATGTATCGTTTCTCAAAAGACCAGCGGTACCTCGATCATGCAAGAAAAATAGCCAGCTTTATACTAGGTCATCCCAACCTGCCCCAGGATAAAATACCTTACTGGGATTTTGACGCACCTTATATTCCCAATGCAAAAAGAGATGCTTCTGCCGGAGCTGTAATTGCTTCCGCTTTATTGGAGTTGGGTCAATACACCAAAGGAGCAGAAAAAGAAAGCTATGTCAGTAACGCAAAGGATATGATTATATCCTTGTCGGGAGAAAAATATAAAGCCAAACTGGGAGAGAATGGTGGTTTCCTTTTAAAGCATAGCACTGGCGCTTTGCCATCTAATTCTGAGGTAGACGTGCCATTGATTTATGCCGATTATTATTATCTTGAAGCACTGAAACGATATAAGGACTGGTACTTGTAATTTATTTAAAGTTCAACTCATAAATCATAAGGATGAAAAAAACTGTTAATACCATAGCAGCTATACTATTGTTGATCAGCTTATGTATAGATGTGCATGCTCAATCATGGACGGGGCCCAAAGAAAAACCAAAGGAAAGGGTTGACTTAAAATACGGACCGCTCAACCCCGGTAAGCGAACAGATGCCGATATGCAGCGGTTTCGCGAATATGGTCTCGGGCAATTTATACATTGGGGAGTATACGCGATTGCAGGTGGCGAATGGAATGGTGTGAAAGCTCCTACGGCCTCGGAATGGATAAGAGTATGGTCGGGTAATACCGCACCTCCCAACTGGCAACAGACTTACGATAACCTATATAAACAGTTCGATCCTAAAAATTTTGATGCGAAACGATGGGCCCGGCAGGCAAAGCAAATGGGAGCCCGCTACATGATCATCACTACTAAACATCATGATGGTTTTTGCTTATGGCCCAGTAAGTACACCGGTTATACGATAGCACAAACGCCTTATAAAAAGGATATCGTTAAACAGTTGGTGGATGCGTATACGGCCGAAGGAATCGATGTATATCTTTATTTTTCAATCATCGATTGGAATAATAAAGATTACAGAACTTCGGCACCTCAAACAGAACAGGAAAAGGAATCTTATAATCGTTTTTTAGCTTTTACACGTAACCAGTTATTTGAGCTAATCAATAACTATCCAAAGATGAAAGGATTCTGGTTTGACGGTACCTGGGATAAATCATGGATTGGAGCATATCAGTATACCTATCGATTAGAAAAAGATCTGAGGGGCGCCCATCCTGGCCTGATAATAGGCAGCCGTTTTAGAAATGATGAACATGGCAAAAGGCATTTTGACTCAAATGGAGATCTGCTGGGCGACTATGAACAGGGGTGGGAGCGTAAGCTACCTGCTAAATATGAATGGTTGAATGGTAACGATTGGGATTGTGTGATGACCATACCACCTAACGGATGGGGATACATTAAAGACTGGTCGCAATTTTATACTAAAACATCTTACGACCTGATTGATATGCTGATGCAATCTGTATCGATGGGAGGCAACTTTGTATTAAATTTTGGACCCGATGGCAACGGGCAAATGCATACAGGGGAAGACAAGTTGGCCAAAGAAATAGGTGATTGGATGAAATGGAACAGTGAAGCTGTATATGGTGTTACCCATGCACCGCTCGAACCGTCTCCATACGGTTATTATACGCAAAAAGGAAATACCTTATATCTTACGGTTTTTAATCGCCCTGTCAATAATCAAATCAGGATGAAAATTCCAAGAGCAGCTACTCAAATACCAACAGGAGCGAGCCTGTTAGCCAGTAAAACGCCATTGAAAATGAAGTTTACAGACATAGGTATCGATCTTGATAAAAATGTGTATTTTGATATCTCAATCCCGGCAGATTTTATCAGTAAAGATCCATTCGTAATTAAAGTTGACACGAAGACTGGAAAAATAAATACAAAAGAATTAGAAAAAGCCCATATGTAATGCAAGACAGTAAACCGTTTTATTACTCTGCTCTAAAAATGACCAAAATGAAAAAAATGCAATTGTCCGTTGTGTTGATTAGGATGACGCTGGCCTTTGTATTCTTTTGTATTCAATATACCAGTACTGCACAGCAGCCATCTGCGCCGTCCTGGGCAGCAGAAACCGCAGCTGCTAAAGAAAAAAGAATGCAATGGTGGACGCACGACCGTTTTGGTATGTTTATACATTGGGGGCTGTATGCATTGCCCGCCCGTCACGAATGGGTTCAAAACAGGGAGCGTATTACTCCTGAGAATTATAAAAAATATTTTCACTATTTCAATCCCGATATGTTTGATCCTGCACAATGGGCCAAAGAAGCCAAAGCAGCCGGAATGAAATACGTAGTGTTAACGACCAAGCACCATGAAGGGTTCTGTTTGTGGGATAGCAAGTTTACCGACTATAAAGTTACCAATACGCCCTATAAAAAGGATTTGCTCAGGTCTTTTGTAGAAGCGTTTAGGGCAGAAGGCATACGTGTAGGATTCTATTATTCTTTGATAGACTGGCATCATCCCGATTTTGTTTATGACGGAGGCCATCCGCCTACTCCCATAGCCAAAGAAGACCGAGAAAAAGCAAACGCAGGCAGGAATATGGTACGGTACCAGGAGTATATGAGAAACCAGATAACCGAACTGCTGACAAAATACGGCAAAATAGATCAGCTGTTTTTTGATTTCTCTTATGCAGGTAAGGGGCGTAAGGAGTGGGATTCGGAAAATCTTTTGAAATTGGTTCGTAAACTGCAACCGGATATTATAGTTAACGACAGGCTCGATTTAAACGAAACTACCTGGGGCTGGGACTATAAGACGCCTGAACAATTTATGCCGAAAGAATGGGTAAAAGTAAACGGTCAAAAAGTACCCTGGGAAACCTGTCAGACCTTTTCAGGATCATGGGGTTATTTCAGGGATGAATATTCCTGGAAAAGCCCTGAGCAACTGGTAGTAATGTTAGCAGAAACAGTGAGCAAGGGCGGCAATCTATTATTAAATGTAGGGCCAACAGCACGTGGTAATTTTGACGAGAGGGCAAGTGAAAGACTGGCAGCTCTGGGGAAATGGATGAAGTTCAACAGCCCTTCTGTTTATGGTTGTACCGAAGCGCCGGAATATTTTAAAAAACCTGCTAATTCTATTTTGACATATAATGCCGCAACAAAGCGTTTATACATTCATGTATTGGAATGGCCTTTTAAAACCTTGCTATTGGAAGGTTATAAAGACCGCTTTAAGTATGCTCAGTTATTACAGGACGGATCGGAGATCAGGTTTTCTACCATTACTAAATCGGGCGGGCATACAACAGAAACCTCGGGTGAAAATGATGTAATGCTGCAGTTGCCTGTACAAAAACCAAATACCCTCGTACCGGTTATTGAGTTGATATTGGAATAGATTTATCAATAATAGTTCATGAAATTTAGATTATTCTGTGTTCTGTTGCTTATGCTCGCTCAAGCGACAATGAACGCACAAAATGGCTGCCCGGTTATACCTCAGCCCGCTCTGGCAAGAGAAGTAACGGCCGGTTTTGTTTTGAATAAGAACACGGCACTGATAGTAGATGATGCATCTCTGTTGCCTGCGGCCAATTACCTGCAAAAGCAACTGCTGTTGCAAAATGCAATTCCTTTGAGTATTCAACCAAACGGTATCGGGGCTTATATCAGGTTGTCTTTAACAAAGAAAATGGTAGCGGAGTCATATCAGTTGAACATGAATGCCCGGCAAATCCATATTTCGGGTGCTGATGAAGCTTCTGTTTTTTACGGTATCATTTCATTATTGCAATTAGCTGCTACAAGCCAAAACAAATCGGGAAACCTGATGCTGCAATGCTGGAACATAGAAGACCGGCCGGCATATGGCTGGCGTGGCCTGATGCTTGACGAATCAAGGCATTTCTTTGGTATTGATAAAGTGAAATCCATACTAAACTGGATGGCGTTTTATAAATTGAATCGCTTTCACTGGCATCTCACCGACGAACCGGCCTGGCGTATTGAGATAAAAAATTACCCACAACTTGCGTTAGTAGGCGGCATCGGCTCTTATACAAATCCTAATGCTCCCGCGCAATTTTATACACAGGACCAGATTGCTGAAATAATTCGATATGCAGGAGAACGGCATATTACAGTGATCCCTGAAATAGATATGCCGGGTCATGCTACTGCAGCCAACAAGGCTTATCCACAGTTTAGCGGCGGTGGCAGTGAAAAACATCCGGAGTTTACTTTTCATCCGGGTAAAGAGGAAACTTATAACTACCTGACCAATATATTAAGAGAGGTAAATGCGCTGTTCCCTTCACGCATGTTGCACTTGGGAGGAGATGAAGTAAGTTTTGGCAATGATAAATGGCTGGCTGATCCGGATGTAAAACAACTGATGGCCCGCAGGCAATTAAAGACCGTTCAGGAAGTAGAGCAATACTTTATGCAACGGATGGCCGATTCGGTGTATGCCATGAGCGCAAAGCTGCTGGCATGGGATGAAGTTGCAAATATGAATTTACCCAAAAAGCAAACCATTGTTTTCTGGTGGCGACACGATAAACCTCAACAGTTGGAAACCACTCTGAATAATGGTTACCAAACAGTGCTTTGTCCCCGTCTTCCTTTTTATTTCGATTTTGTGCAGGATAGCACGCATTCGGTAGGACGCAAGTGGAACAAGGCTTACAGCCCGTTGGAAGACGTTTACAACTTTAATGCAGCCAACCAGCCCGGCGTCAAAGCTGCTAACAGGAACCAGATACTGGGAGTTCAGGCAAACGTATGGACTGAAACGATGGCCGATAGTTACCGGCTTGATTACATGCTTTACCCCCGCATAGCAGCACTGGCAGAAACAGCATGGTCATCTGCCGAAAGAAAGAACTATCCATCTTTTGTTCGGAATTTAAAACAACATTTTTTGCTATACAATAAAGAAAGGATCAATTACTTTAATCCTTTTAAAAAATAAATATCGGGTATGCAACGCAGGAGTTTTTTAAGAATATCATCATTGTTGGGTTTAGCCGGCTCTTTACCTTTTACACGGACTGAGGCTGCTCAAAAGGATATAAGTGAATTGCCCGCAGGCGATAGAACTTATTGGGTTACCCTTTTGGATAAAATAGCAACACCCGTATTGTTGAACATGAGTAAAGGACAATTACGAAAGAATATGCCTGTGGAATACAGCGCTACATGGGACGGGCGTAATAAACAGGTGGCATATATGGAGGCTTTCGGGCGATTGATAGGCGGTATTGCTCCTTTCCTGGCCCTGCCGGTTGATAATACAGCAGAAGGTAGAGTACGTGCACGCTTGTTAAAGCAAACGCAGGAGAGCCTGGCTCATTCAGTCGATCCGCAGAGCCCAGATTATTTATTTTGGGGGGAAGGAAAAACCGCTCAGCCGCTGGTAGATGCTGCTCATATAGCACAGGCATTTTTATATGCGCCCGATGCGTTATGGAAGCCTTTGAATGAGAAAACGAAACAGCAATATATCCATGAATTTAAAACGATTCGTCGGATAAAACCTTTTAAAAGCAACTGGTTGTTATTTGCTGCCATTATTGAGAGTTTTCTGCTAAGTATTGGTGAAGATATCGAAGCGTCAAGAATAGATAATGCTATTGACCAGGTAAATAAATGGTATGTAGGCGATGGCTGGTATAGCGACGGCGATCAGTTTCATTTTGATCATTACAATGGATTTGTGATGCATCCCATGCTGGTAGATGTGTTGCGGGTAAATGTAGCACATGGCCGACGCACGTCAAAAGAATATGAGATTGCTTATAAACGTATGCAGCGCTATGCGTCGTTCCAGGAGCGTTATATATCACCCGAGGGATCTTATCTGGTGGTGGGTCGATCCTCTACTTACAGGGTAGGGGCTTTTCAGCCGCTGGTTAAACTGGCATTGGAGCAAAAGTTGCCCAAAGAAGTTCAGCCTGCTCAGGTCCGTTGTGCGCTTACTAAAGTGATGAAACGCATGTTTATACCCACTACTTTTACCAGGTCGGGTTGGCTTACATTAGGGTTGGTGGGAGATAAACAGGCAGATCTGGCCGACTATTATTCCAATACAGGCAGCATGTATGTAACTTCTTTGGTGTTTTTGGCATTAGGGCTTCCTGCTACAAATGAATTCTGGTCGGCGCCTTTTGCTGAGTGGACACAGTTGAAAGCCTGGTCGGGCAAACCGTTCCCGAAAGATTATGCAGTGGCATATTAGTAAACAGCCGGCGGGCTGAATATTGCTGCCGCTTCATTTTTTACCCGATTGTTTTTATCTTATGATCTAAAATTGTTTTACATGCTAACTGACGACCGTGATATTGCCTTCAAGAGAAGACTGGCAGGCACCTTGAACCAGTTGGAGGGCAATTGGAAATATAAAGAAGCAGCAGCATTGGTTAAACCTATTCTTGCGGAATACGAGGCATCGTCCTGGTATTTGCTCGATAGCGATATTATGGCGGAGCTGGCGATCATTTCCGAGAAGCATATTTATATATCAGGTCCACGGAAGTTGTCACCAATAGAAACCAAAGACTATCTGGTTACTTTTTTAATGCAACCTAATCTCATTTCTAAAGATGTAATACCATACCTGCAAATTACAGATATGGTGCTGCTGTTTCAAAGACAACCCGAACCACTGTTCAGGATCACTTTGGAAAAATTTAAGACATTAGTGAACCGGCTGACTTATGAAGAAAAAAAACTAATTATACAATTGACGAGAAAGTATCCTGTATTTGTAAGGGCTTTCCTGGGGTTGGTATTAGCAGAAATAAACCAGCCCTTATTGTCTGCGAAAGTATTGCAAACGCTCAGTCCGCATACACTTAACCGCTATAAGCAAAAAGTGTATAATTCCTTTTGCTAATCGTCTATAAAATATCATAAACCGATATCACTATTTTTCAAAAAAAATAATATTGAAAACCATATTCTTGCATTTCCGTTTATAAATCCCCCCTTTTTGTTTTAAGATAGCACCATATAACGCCTTCATGTGATCGTTATATTCACCCGGGTAAAAATGGTTTTCCGGATCGCAACCCGGCTGTGCCATGCGGGTTGGCTGCCGGTCTGAATTTTTATTCAATTCTTTCTGATAGTTTTTAATTCTATAAATCTTAAATCAAACAAAAATGAGAAAAACGAATGCATGCCTGCTACTTTTTTTATTATCTTTTTGTGCTTGTTCCAAGAAGTCAACAAGTAGCCCCGCAGAACCATTACAAAGTGAAAGTACACTTCGCCGGAGTGTTACCGATTCAAGGATACCCACAGCCATACCTACCGGCGGGAATTCGTATATCACTGCCGGTGCTACCAATGGTGCCAAGATCAATCATTATTCGCCCTATGGTATTTCTAACTGGGTTTATCTGTCCACTGTTATCAGTACCTATTTCAAGGTTAAAGCAACCGGAGCACTCAATGTGGGAATAAGGGCTAAGGTAGCCAGCGGTACCAGCTCCATCAAACTATCAATAAATGGTCAGTCATTTACGAAGCCGGTGTCGGGCAACACGGAAGTTGATTACTATTTCGGAACAGTAACCGTTGCTGATACCGGATACTTAAAATTGGATATCCAGGGTACGTCAAGGTCTGGCAGTACTGTTGCTGATGTTACTGCAGTAATGATAGGAGGCAACGCAGCAAGCTCACTGGTATATGCCTCTGCTCCTTCATCAACGCCAGGTGCCGGCTACTACTGGGTACGCAGGGGCTGCTCGCTTAATCTCTCCTATACGAAGCCTTCGGGAAATTTTCAATGGATGTATCATACTGTTACAGTACCGGCTGGCTTTGATCCCATAGGATCTTATTTTATGTCCAACGGGTTTTCGGGCGGCTACATGGGAATGCAGGTAAACAGCGCTACTGAGAGAAGGGTTCTTTTTTCTATATGGAATCCCTCAGATATGTCGAATGGGGGAGTGGTTCTGGTGAGTAAAGGTGCCGGCGTAGACGGAGGGAGTTTTAGTGGAGAAGGTACTGGTGCCAATGCAAAATTTAATGCGATGTGGCTGGCGGGAAATAAATATGAATTTCTTACTAAGATTGTTCCCGACGGGGCAGGGAACACTTTATATTCCGCATGGTTTTACGCTCCTGAAGCTGGGTCATGGAAATTTATTGCAACTTTCAAAAGACCTTTGACCGTAAGCTATGTAAGCAGTCCCGGATCTTTTCTAGAGAATTTTAATCCGGAACAAGGCTTTTTGCAAAGGAAAGCGTATTACAGTAACTGCTGGTTTAAAAGCACCGATACTTCCGGATCGTGGTTTCCTGCTACATCAGCTACTTTTATTCCCGACGGCATGGCCAAAGCAGGCACGCGCCAGGATTATCAGGGAAGTATTGAAAGCGGGAAATTCTTCATGAGACATAACGGGTACTTCAGCGATGGATACGGACCGGGCAGCAATACCAGTTTTCAAATGCCGGCTGAGTCGGCTCCAACTGTTGACCTATCCGCACTGCCTTCAGAATAGGTTTTTAAGCGAGCGAATAGGAAACTGTCTCAAAGCCCTGTCAGTCTAAGCCTGGCGAAGACTGTCAGGGCTTTTTTGAGTCTACTTTTATCCTGCTATCCTGGCAATAACAGAAACCATCCCTAGAAATAGGGATAAAAAGGCAGTCTAAGTTGTTTCATTTTTGCAATGAAACTTTTTACCATGCAGTCACGCCGGAACTTCATTAAAAAATCTGCTTTACTTTCAGCCGGGATCATTGTTCAAAACCATGCAGGAGCTATTGCATCACTTGCAAAGAAACGGGTAGTTATATGTATAGGTGCAGGCCTTGCCGGTCTTTCCGCAGCGTACGCGTTGAAGCAAAAGGGATATGGGGTTATTGTATTGGAATCCAGGGACAGGATCGGAGGGCGCGTGTTTTCACATCCGGTATCCGACCAGCTCGTTATTGAATTAGGGGGCGAATGGATCGGTAATTCGCATAGCCGAATCAGGGAGCTATGTGGTATGTTTAAGCTGGATTTGGTCAATAACCAAATGAACACGCATCTTATTTATAAAGACGTTTACGCGCCTGCCGGAAGCTGGGGCTTCAGTGAAGCCTGGAATACAAAATGGAATCAGTTGTTGAAAGGCTATGCAGACTTAACTGATAAGGATAAGCAGCATCTCGATCAGTTTGATTGGTGGCGCTACCTGGTTAACAACGGCTGCGACGGCAAAGATCTTGAGATCAGGGAACTATTGGATAGTACTGATTTTGGCGAGAGTATCCGGCAGGTATCGGCTTTTGCTGCATTAGCTGAATATGCTGAAAGCAGCGAGAAGAACGAAATGGATTTGAAAATAAAAGGAGGTAACCAGCAATTGGCAATCCGTCTTGCAGATGCCATTGGCAGGGAGCATATCCTGTTGGGTTGCACGGTAAGCCAGATACAGCAAACGGACAAAGTTATAATTACCTGTACAAACGGAAAACAATTTACTGCTGATAAATTAATCTGTGCAGTACCGACTTTTGCATTGTCAAAAATTAACTGGAGTCCGCGTTTACCGCCCGAAAAATTACAGGCTATCAATGCCCTGCAATATGCGCGCATCAATAAGCATGCGGTGTTATTTGAGCGGCGGTTCTGGAAGGAAGAGGGATTTGACATGGTAACCGATCAGTTACCTCATTATTTTTATCACGCCACCAAAGAACAGCCTTGCCAGGAAGGCGTATTGATCTCTTATAGTATTGGCGATAAAGCGGCGGTGATAGCCAATCAAAGTGATTTTGTCAATGCGCGTATGATTACTGAAACGATGCAACCTCTTGCGAAAGATATAGCTTCCCTGATGCGGAAGCAGGTGAATTACTACTGGGGTAATGATGCGGTTTCGAGGGGAGCCTATGCTTTGTACGGACCTGGACAATGGTTTTCTTTACGTCCCGTCTTAAGTCGCCCGTTCAGGCATGTCCATTTTGCCGGGGAGCACCTGGCCGACTGGCAAGGGTTCATGGAAGGTGCTATTAACACCGGCGAAGAAGCAGCTTTACAAATTATGGGGTGAAGGAGGCTATGTACAGTCATTTCTGCGGCTTGCTTTTGAAGCAATGGCAGCAGTGATGTTTTTTTGTGCAAACCGTTGCACATCTTTTACAATAGGAGAAGGGCTAATTTGCGGCAACAGCTTTTTATTATGGCCAGACTCTTTATGTTACTATACCCCAAAACGGTTGTTTTATTGGCAATGATGTTTGCCGGCGTAAATCTTATGTATGCACAGGATAATACCATTTCGATTATACCTCAGCCTGCTTCCATACAAAAAGGTACCGGCGGGTTCCTGATAGGACCGGCTACCACAATATTTTACAATAAGGCAGCCACGGAAACCGCGTCTTTGTTAGCAGAGCTCCTGCGAAAACCTACCGGCTATCAATTGCCTTTAAAGTTAACTACTTCACATAATGGAAAGCACGGAATTTATTTACTCATCAATAGCCGGTTTGAAGACAGCACTTCCGGGGCCTACAGTTTAGATGTCACTTCTAAAGCAATCATAGTCCAGGCAAAGAATCATATCGGATTGTTTTATGCTATTCAGTCCCTGCGCCAGCTACTACCACCGGCCATCGAAAATAATATGGTTCAGGGCAATACACAATGGATAGTGCCTGCATTAATTGTCAGGGATGCGCCCTTTTATCAATGGCGGGGATATATGCAGGATGTAAGCCGCACATTTTATGGAGTAGAGATTATGAAGAAGTATATGGATGTTATGGCTTTGTATAAAATGAACATCCTCCATTTGCATCTGACAGATGACCAGGGATGGCGTATGGAAATAAAAAAATATCCTGAGCTAACTTCTACCAAAACTACTGTATTTGATGCCAGGCACGGCCAGCCGGCCGAACGGAGCGGGTATTATACACAGACAGATATAAAAGAGCTGGTGAACTATGCAGCAAAGCGACATATAACCATCGTGCCTGAAATAGATGTACCAGGGCATTGCTGGCCAGTGATCCTCACGCATCCTGAGCTCGGCGTTAATAAAACCACAAAGCCCGACTACGTATTTCCTTTTCTCGATTCCTGGAGTTATTGGGGCTTCCAGTTTACACCGAATCCCCTGGACCCTACCAGGGAAGAGGTTTATACTTTCCTGGACAATGTTTTTAAGGAAGTGGCCGCGCTGTTTCCTTCTTCCTATATTCATTTTGGAGGTGACGAAGTGGTGCACCGGCTTTGGGAGAATGAACCACATGTAAAGGCATTTATGAAAGATAAGGGCATGGAGAAAGTAGAAGAGCTGCAAAGCTATTTTGTACAACGGGTAAGCGATATAATTGTGAAAAAAGGCAAGCGCCCTATTGGATGGAATGATATATTGGCAGACGCGGACCGTCTTCCCAAATCTACTGTTATCATGTCCTGGCTGGGGAGCAAGGCAGTAACCAAAGCTGCACAAAACCAGTTTTATACGATTGCGACTCCGTCCGGGCCGCTTTACTTTGATATACAGCAATCCTCGCGTCATGACGGTACAATGGCTGATCTGAATTACCAGGGACCTAATACCATTGAGGCCGTTTATAATTACGATCCTGCAAAGGGTCTTACAGAACAGGAAAAAAAATACATATTAGGTGTACAGGCCAATATGTGGCCAGCAGTACCACAGGAAGTAAAAGATATCAACGTGCAGAATTTTCCCCGTTTGCTGGCCGTGTCAGAAATTGGCTGGGTAGCGCCTGAAACAAAATCGCTTGCTGTTTTCCTGAACAAAGTGCAGGATCATTTGCCACGACTCGACGCCTTAAAAATGGATTACTTTAAACCTGGCGGTTATGTAGCAGGTACCTGGTCGCCAAAACAGCTGGATACCAGTTTTACGTTGATGAAATGGGAAGTGACACCCAGGGTATATGCTAATGGCAGGGTTACAGCTGGTTTTTTTTATACCGAAGGAGCCTCTTTTCTTAAAGTTAAGAATGTAAAACTGCTGGAGAATGAAACGGTAATTGCCGAAGATAGGCATGAATCACTGGCAGATAAATTCAGGGGTATCCCTTATAAAAAAAATATGTTCTTATATCATTTGAAAGTAGATCAATACAAACCCCGGGCACGCTATTTCCTTGTAGCAGATGTTGCCGGTGCCGGCGGCTCCGATTCCAAAGGGAATGTTACATTTAATCTCAGTCCATATCAGCCCTTTAAGTATACAGGGAGGTATTGACAGAGGCATGGCTTAATCTTTCTTTTTATGGCTCCACTTGGTTTGCATATTTTCGTAAGCCTTTTTGCTGATCGTAGAATCTGCCTTACTTCTGCTCACACCTTTTTCTTTGCGGGCGTTAATATTATTCACCAGCGAATTTTTAACGCCTAACTTGTTGGTTTTTGTTTTAGAGCTTGCCATAGTTTTCTAAATGAATAAACAAATAGCATGCCCCGAAATAGTATCCCCAGGCGCAGGCGCCGCCCTGAAAAAATGGTATTGGTTTAAGGAACTGGTAAAAGGCTAGATGATCTCATAGGCATCCCAAAGATCTGCATCGTTTTTTCGTTCCTTCATCTGGCTCATGAAAATATCCGAACCGTTGCATCGCAGGTCGATCATACCAAATAATATCTTGTTACTGCTGATGTCGGTAGACCGGGCCAGTTCGGTGGAATATACCAGTGGCCGCTTACTTTTGGAATATTTGCCGGCACAGCCTATAGCGTCAGCTCGTGGATGACTATATCCTTCATTATCGCCCGATGAAATGACAGTAGCATAAGGATTGATCAATTGCATGAATTTTTCAGTAAAGTCGGACGCGCCATGGTGGCATGATTTAGCCACATCTACTTCAAACGGGTTGTTGTTGCCGTATTGGGTTATCAGGTATTCCTGCGAAAGAGTATTGAGATCACCCCCTAATAAAACGGTTCTGGCGCCAAAACGAAGCTTAATCACCAGGCTATGCCCGTTAATGGTTTTACCGTCATCTTTCCAATATATAAAGCCTTTTCCACCAGGTACGCTTTCCATAAAAGGTGCAAGTACCTCCATGTTAAAGGGTTGTCCTTCGATTGTTGTGTTCAGGATAAAAGTACCCTGCTCATATCTTTGGGTGTTGGTGATTCTGCCTTCGCTACGCGCTTTTTGTAAAGCTTGCATAAAGTTAGAAATATCCCTGTTAAAAGGCTACGGGTCAGTGGTATTGAGTAAGTCGTCGAACACGTGGGTGAGTATTGTTTTTCCCGAATGTTTAATGGTGTCGCCCAGCCCTGTGCTGTAGGGATTGTTTTTTGTTGCAAATTTCAATATGCCCGGGTGAATCAGTGTACCAAAGCTGAAGTTGACATCTTCCAGTATTCTGATAACACCCTTATAGTGATCGGTATCAAAATGGCTGATGATTACATAATCTATATGGATTTTTTTATTATTGTCCAGCAGATACTTAAACTGCCATTTCGTTAAATAGCTATACATACTATTGTCCGGGCCTGCGTCAATCAGTATCCTGTATTTGCCTATTTCGATCAGCACCCCATCTCCCTGGCCTACATCGAGGAAGAAGATCTTAAGCCCCATATTACCTGTGAGATTGTCTGAGTGCATCCAGCCATCAGGACCTGCCGTGGCAACCCGGTACCAGTTGCCCTGCTGCTCCAGTATGGTTACATAAGTACCCATCAATATTTTGTTGATGATCTTTTTACCTTTATTATTCACCACCGATTCATATATCGGCGCCGCATTTTTGGCTGCGTATTTAAAGGAGCTCATGTCGAATTGGTTTAGTTACCATAAAGCTAGTTATTTGCATGTTGCCGGGTAGATGTGATGAATACCTAATTTAGGTGGTAGGCTTTTAATTGGAGAGATGCATGGCTATATAAGTGAAGCTAATTTTCTTGAGAAAACTAATGGGAAATGAGATCAATGACCTAAGAAAAAGTAAATAATGCCGTAGGCACTACCTCTTTATAGATGTATTGCATAAGGAATTAACGTCTATGCCGCGTATCGGCTACCCATTGATCTCGCTGAATGCCGCTTTGTTCATCTTTCCCATCAGGAAAAATAAATGGTTCCATTAGCCGTATAGTTACAGGGATTCTGCTTCGGCTAAACACCGCACCGCAACTACGCTGCACAACGGTGGTATATTGCTTTTATTTTGAAAACAAAAATTCCGCCCCGGTCAATAAAATACCCTATTTTGCATGCCCCTTTTTTTACTCTAAACGAATCATCAACGAAAAGCTGACAAATGGATAAAGGATTTATACATATAAGAGGCGCCCGGGAAAATAACCTCCGGAATATATCTCTAAGTATACCTAAACAGAAGATTACAATTTTTACAGGAGTTTCAGGTTCTGGAAAGTCCTCCATTGTCTTTGATACCATTGCGTCAGAAGCACAGCGCCAGCTATATGAGAACTTCACCATGTTTGTACGTAATTTCCTGCCGCGGTATGCGCCACCACATGCAGATGCCATTGAGAATTTAAGTATGCCGATTGTAGTAGACCAGAAACGGTTAGGAGGAGGGTCTCATTCAACCGTTGGTACTATTACGGATATTGCTCCTGTATTGCGGTTATTGTACTCCAGGGTGGGAAAGCCTTTCGTTGGTAACTCAAATGTATTTTCTTTTAATGACCCGGAGGGAATGTGCCCGGAATGTAGCGGCCTCGGCAAAAAGATGGGCGTAAAGGCAGACTCCT
Organism: Paraniabella aurantiaca; assembly: GCF_050309965.1. Taxonomy (NCBI): domain Bacteria; kingdom Pseudomonadati; phylum Bacteroidota; class Chitinophagia; order Chitinophagales; family Chitinophagaceae; genus Paraniabella; species Paraniabella aurantiaca. The sequence continues at coordinate 2,092,224 of NZ_JBLOSY010000002.1, forward strand.
TTTTGGATAAAGACAAATCTTTGAACGAAGGCGCAGTGCAGGTGCCCGTGTTTGCCGCCTGGGAAAATGCGATGTACCAGGGATCAGGTTTGTTTGACAATGATAAGAAGCTGCGTGATTATTCTGCTGAAGAAATGGACTTGTTGTTGTATAGCAAACTCCTTAAAGTTAAAATGGCTTTTGGTGGCGGTGAAATGAATGTGACTTACCAGGGCGTTATTGAAAAATTCACCAAAGCTTTTATTAAGCGCGATCTTAAAACAATGTCGGAGCGCACCCAGAAAAAAGTTGCACCCTTTATCGGGTTGCAGGAATGCCCGCTTTGTAAAGGCGCCCGGTTGAACCAGGCTGTATTGAACTGCAGAATTGGAGGAAAGAATATAGCCGAATTAGCTGCTTTGGAAGTGATGGAGTTGATCAGTATTCTAAAAGATATTGACGAGCCGCTTGCCGCCCCAATGCTGCAAACTTTAACGGAAAGGTTACAGCACCTGGTAGATATAGGACTGGATTACCTGAGTCTTGACCGGGAAACCAGCACACTTTCGGGCGGAGAATCGCAGCGTATTAAAATGGTAAAGCACCTGAGTAGTAGCCTGGTAGATGTAATGTATATTTTTGATGAACCCAGCGTAGGATTGCATCCCAGGGATGTGCACCGGCTTACCGATCTGCTGAAGAAGTTAAGGGATAAGGGCAATACGGTAATAGTGGTAGAGCATGATCCTGATGTTATAAAAGTGGCTGATCATATTGTAGATGTAGGCCCACATGCAGGTAAACGGGGCGGAATTATTATGTTTGAAGGTAGCTTTGAAGGATTGCTGAACTCAGGTACACTAACAGGTCAATATATGACCCGGGACGCTGTTATCAAAAAAGAGGTTCGCACCGCTACAGGCTCCTTACCCGTTATTAACGCTCATGCCAATAATCTCCATCATGTAAATGTAAGTATTCCGGCAGGCGTGCTCACGGTGGTTACCGGTGTAGCGGGGTCAGGAAAAAGTTCTCTCATCCATCATGCTTTCCTGCAGCAATATCCCGATGCTATAGTAATTAATCAATCGGCAGTGGGCACGTCTACCCGTTCTAATCCCGCTACTTATACCGGTATCATGGATGATGTTCGTAAAGTATTTGCTTCAGCCAACCAGGTGAGCGCCTCTTTGTTCAGCTTTAATTCGGACGGAGCCTGCGATAATTGCCAGGGTGCCGGTGTAGTTTATACCGACCTTGCTTTCCTGGACGGAATTAAGATACCTTGCGAAATCTGCCAGGGTCGCCGTTTTAAGGAGGCGGTGTTAGCCTATACGGTTGATGGTAAATCGATAGCCGATGTGCTGGATATGACTATAAGAGAAGCATCGGGCTTCTTTCAGCAAAAAGAAATCCAAAAAAAGCTAAAGGCGCTGTTGGATGTAGGCTTGGAGTACCTGAGTCTTGGCCAGCCTTTAAGTACGTTGTCGGGTGGGGAATGCCAGCGCATCAAGCTGGCCAGTGAGCTACATAAAAAAGGAAGCGTTTATGTGATGGATGAACCCACAACAGGCCTGCACATGTCAGATATTGAACACCTGCTGGCGATTATGAACCGGTTGGTAGATGCAGGTAATACGGTGATTGTTATCGAACATAATGTAAGCGTTATTAGAAATGCCGATTGGATTATTGATATGGGACCTGAAGGCGGGCATAAAGGCGGACGGGTAATATTTGAAGGAACACCGGGAGCTTTGTTAAAGGCAGAGGGATCTCTAACCAGCCAGTATATCCGGTAAGCATATTTAACCTCATCAGGATTTCCGCAAAATTGTTTTACGATGCTTTCTGCCCCAATTGATCATAGACTGGATGATCTCTCCAAAAGTACGGCAGTAAGCTGTGGGTTCATATGCTACCAGCACCGGGGTGTCGGCGTAAACCGTTCTTTTTACCAGCTTGTTCAGCTCCATGTCTTTCAGCTCCTTCGATAGCATGCGCGTTGTAATACCTGGTATACTGCGTTCTATTTCACGAAAGCGCCTATTGCCATTGCACAGCGAATTAATAACGGGTATGCGCCATTTACCCCCGATAAAATAAAGGGTGTCTTGCAACGCTTTTAATTCTTCTTCCTGGTTCCTGGTAATTGCCATAATATAACTGGTATACTCTGTGATACTGGTTACAAAAGTATACCATATAGCCGATAGCTTTGTAAAAATTATATAATGAATAAAGCATTAAAAAACAAAGTAGCGGTAATTACAGGTGGCAACAGCGGTATCGGCCTGGCTGCGGCTAAAGAATTGGTTGCTCAGGAAGCAACCGTATTGATTACCGGAAGGCGAAAGGAGGCAATCGAAAAAGCAGCCGCTGAAACAGGCACCATTCCTTTTGTAGCCGATCAGGCTAGCTTGGAGGATATTGAAAAATTGAAGGAGGAATTGCAGGTACGATTTGGCAAAATCGATATACTCTTTATTAATGCGGGCATCACCGGCGGTTTCGCATCGATAGCAGATGCTTCTGTAGAAAATTTTGACCTGGTAATGAATATCAATTTCAGAGGCGCCTACTTTACATTGAGTAAATTAATACCACTGCTGAATGAGGGGGCTTCGGTAGTGATCCTGTCCTCCATTGTAGCATCCACCCACAGCCCTAATAGTTCGGTTTACCAGGCCAGCAAAGCGGCACTCAACTCCATAGCTAAAACAGCGGCTGCAGAATTGGCTCATAAAAACATCCGGGTGAATATTATAAGTCCTGGCCCCCATACAACAGAAGTGATGAAAAAAGCAGGATTAGACGTAGCAACGCTGGAGCAGATCAATGCACAACTGGTAAATAAAATTCCATTGAAAAAAATGGGTGATCCTGCAGATATAGCAAAGCTGGTTGCCTACCTTTCCGGACCTGAAGCTGTTTTTATTACCGGTTCCGAAATGGTTGTTGACGGTGGAATGACGCTGTAATCAACAGCATTTTGACAGCAACGAATTATTGATGCCGGTTGCGATCCGGGAAAGATATCTAAATGATCTTTATGGGTTTATGGTGGTCGTTAATAGCCACCAAAGTAAAAAGGCCAGTTACAGCCTTCTCCCTGCCTGCTTCCAGCATTTTTTCAAGAAAGATGTCTACCCGGATACGCAGGCTTGTATTACCAACCTGTTCTACATGGCCTATCACTTCAATTAAAGATGCAGCGGGAATAGGGCGGATGAACGTTACCTGGTCACAGCTTTTAATAACAAAGCTTTTCCTGGCAAAACGCGTGGCCGTCATAAAAGCAGTTTCCGTCATCAGCAGCAGTATCTTGCCACCAAACATCGTGTTATGGTGGTTGGTACTATCGGGAAAAACGGTTTTAAAAACGTGGGTTTCAGACTGTGCTATCTTTTCTTCCAGGCTCATACTAAGTAGATTAGCCTGCAAAATAGCCATTTTGTAGCGTTAGCCGGATTATATTGAAGTGTAACGGTACTTGGCAAAAATAGATACCGGTGGTTGATGATGGGCAAAACAATATTGTATAGTACTTTGCCTACATAAATATCAGTAAGGAGACCCGAGATCTCCTTACTGGTTATTTTCTATCAGTATTGAACCTTATTTGCTTACGTTGCTGCTTACAATCTTAGCCAGGTCGAACATAGAAACCTGGGACTGCCCGCCAAATAAAGCTTTCAGCTTATCATCAGCATTGATCATACGTTTGTTAACCGTATCCTGCAGCCCTTGTTTTTTAATATAAGCCCATACTTTTTTAATAATATCGGGTCTTGATGCTGGTTTGTTCCCAATTACAGCAGCCAGTACAGCACTAGGTGTTAGTGGCACTAATAATGCAGGATTGATTTTTCTTTTCTTTTTAGCCGCCGCTTTTTTAGGAGCAGCCTTTGGAGCTGCTTTTTTAGCTGCTGCCTTTTTGGGAGCAGCTGCTGGTTTTGCTGCCGCTTGTTTTTTTGCTGGAGCCGCTTTCTTAGGGGCTGCTTTTGCCGGAGCGGACTTTTTAGCTGCCGCCTTCTTCACGGCCGCTTTTTTTGTTGCCATATCAGAGTTTTATGTTGAATGATAAATGGGTTAACCTACTAAAGTTATGAAGAAATTAAATGCACAAACATAATGTTGATATAATATTTATGAAACTATTTAATTTGCCATTATCAGGCAGGAGATTCTTTTTCCTGCTCCTTCTGTTGAATGGTCTTTCTGCCGGTTTCAACTTCTACTTCTTTGGTGGTAACCGCGTAATCATTAGGGTGTATATCGTCGCCGTATGCTACCGCATAAGCTTTGGTAAACTCAGCGCCCAGGTAGAGGATGATGGATGAATAGTAGATCCATACAATAAGCACAACCAGCGATCCCGCTGCGCCATAAGTGCTGCCTACCTGGGTTTGAGATATATAAATAGAAATACCAAATTTACCCAGAATAAATAAAATGGCTGTAACTATTGCCCCTGCCAGTACATCGCGCCAGCGGATCTTTGCATCCGGCAATACTTTAAATATAACGGCGAATATAACGGCACTGATTACCAGGGTGAGAACGAGGTTGATAACATAAAATACCACCACTGTAACATCCGGGTATCTTGCCTGCAGGGCACTGCTAATGCCTTCGATTATTCCCGATAACGTGAGCGATACCAGCAGCAGAAAACCCAGGCTGACAATAACAGAGAAAGAAAGGATCCGGTTTTGCAGCATTTTCAACCAGCCTTTTTTGGGTTTTGCCTTCAACCCCCAGATAGAATTAATCGAATCCTGTATCTCTCCGAATACGGTAGTTGCCCCTATCAAAAGTGTAACACCACCTATAATAGCTGCGATCCTGCTTTTACCCGCCAGTGAGGCATTTTTGATGATCTCCTGCAGCTGGATGGCTGTATCCTGACCTACAAATCCTTTCAAAACGTCAAATACTTCGCCTTCTACCGCTTCCTTTTTCAGAAAAAGCCCACAAAGTGAAATGATCATCACCAGCAGAGGTCCCATTGAAAATACGGTATAATAGGCAAGAGATCCGCTTAGTTTGGTGATCTTGTGTTCGGAAAAGCCCCTGAAGGTTTCTTTAAGCACCTTCCATATACCTTTCAGGGTAATGGGTTTTCTTTTACGCGCCGCTGCTGATAATGTTGTCATGCCAGGTAGATTTAGGGCTAATAATACAATTAACCTTCTAAGCAAGACTATGTATATTGATAGCTTAAAAGGCAGGAGTGTATAATAAAGAAGTATGCCAAACACCAAGGCAGGCTGAAGTGAAGTCTGTTGAAAGAATGATTTCTTATGGTAATAGAATGGCTAAAGCTAAGGTGAACGATCAATCCACGGGTTTATCTGCCGAATTAACCTGAGTAATCAAAATATGGCCTTCGTCATATTGAGTAAAAATGAAATCCTGCTTATTTAAAGATTTTTCTTCCATTACTTCATGAACAAGCGTTAAAAGAAGCGTACCCTGTTGTACAAGTTCATCGCTATTCGATAAACGCATGGTATGTAGCACCTCATCGTAGTTCAGTTGCTTTCTCATATATGACAGTTGGGGCAGTGTTCTATAAAGATACTAAAAACATCATTTCCAACGATCAGCAGATGAATGTTTAGATAAATGACAATAACTAAAAGCAATACCTCAATTATTGAAACGGAAGATGGCATTTTGTAAATAAAAGCAAGGTTTTAAACTTGTTAGCTATAGCGTCTACGAACTGGGGGCAGTCGCCAGGCAGGCTCGTTTTCAGGGTGCAACAGCAAAAGCGTGAAGAAATTCCGCATTTAGTAAACACCGGCGGTGCAGTCGCTGCTACTTTTGTACGCGATGATGATAATTTATCAATAAAGCTATGTACACTTTACTGGCCATTTGTTGTTTTTTAGGGTTCTTTCAGCAGTATAATACCTCTGCTAAAGCCAGACTTTCTAATGTAGGAGGTTATCAGGAGTGGCTTCAGTCTAATAAGAGGAGAGCCAGGTACACGGGACTCTTGTTGATGTTGCTAAGCCTGTTAGGACTCATAATAGCTGATGGCTGGATGCTGGGCCTGTTTACTTTTATATTGTTATTAATGGCAGGCGCCTGTTATATTATAGCATTGGCTCCTCTTGGATATGTCAAACTAAAACACATACTGCTTATTACTGTCCTGAGTTTATTGATCGAATTAATTGTATTGAAATAATGCCGGCAAATAAAAAATACATGAGCGCACCAGGTCAGCGGGTGCTGAAAATTACAGCTGCATTTATAGGCGGCTACCTGGTTACGCTGAGCTTTCACCAATTATTAATGCAGCTATTTGATGCAAAAACTATAGCCGTCACTGCTTTCTTTTCCACTTATCTTTTATGGTGTGCCCTGATGATCCTTTCCTTCCTTTCAAAGAACGGGTGGAAGGTCTGGCTTTGGTATATCCTGCTGACTCTTCTGTTTGCCCTGCCTGTTTTTTTATAAGTAGCTTAAAGTTTCCAGTGAATGAACAATCGCAATTATAATATTTACTTTCATACCCATACCATCAGCGGAATTATTATCAGCGCGATCCTGTTCGTAATTTTCTTTGCAGGATCATTCGCATTTTTTAAAAGCGAAATATCCAACTGGCAGAAAAATGTTTCCAATCCGGTTTCCTCGAGATATGAACTGGATTTTAATACTATTACTGATTCATTACATAAAGAATATGGGCTCTATGGTCGTAATCTTTCTTTCTACGTTTATCCTCACACCCCGCGTTTGGGTGTTTCTATATCTGAGTCAAAGGATACGACTAACAAAATCAAAGGCGGATTTTTTTATTATGATATTCAGAAGCATACAAAAGCCGATTATAAACAATCATACGACCTGGGAGAATTTTTATACCGGCTTCATTTCCTGGCGCAGCTCAACAGCATTGCCGATGTAGGTTTCCCACTGGGGTACTATATTGCAGGGTTGGTAGCCTTTATATTCCTGTTTGCATTGATCACCGGGCTGTTATTGCATTGGAATAAGATTGTTTCCAATTTTTACGTGTTCCGCCCATGGGAAAAACTGAAAACAGTGTGGACGGACTTGCATACGGCTCTGGGCGTGATCAGCTTTCCATTCCTGTTAATTTTTGCAGTAACCGGTAGTTTTTTCCTGGTTAGCTATCCTTTGTTTACGCAGCCAACCGCTCAGATACGGTTTGCAGGGAATGAAGATTCATTAAATACGGTACTTGGTTATAACCAACGAAACCCAGATTTTGTACATACACCTTTACAGGCAAAAGCGGATGTCAATTACTTTTTACAACAAACAGCGGCCAGGTGGGATCATACGCGGCTGTCGAGCCTGGAGTTAGTTAACTATGGCGATGCCTCAATGGAAGTTATCGTAAAGAATGCATTACCTGCCGATGAAAAGTTTGTAAGTAGTGGAGAGGTCGTATACAGTGCAACTTCTAAGCAAGCGTTGGAAAGTAAAGACCCGGGTCGTCCATCCGGCTATACCGATGTAGTGCAAAACCTGATCTATAACCTGCATTTTGGCAATTATGGAGGATACTTCGTCAAGATTCTATACTTTTTGTTAGGCATATGCGGATGCGTAGTCATCATATCCGGCGTATTGATCTGGCTCACCGCCCGTAATAAAAAGAATATCCCGGAAAAGAAAAAGCGGTTTAATGAATGGTTGACGCATATTTACCTAGCTGTAAGCCTCGGCATGTTCCCGGTTACTGCCGCCTCCTTTATCGCTGTTAAAATCCACCCCGGTGGAGGTATGGCCTTTATTTACCCGTTTTATTTTTGGAGCTGGCTGGCTGTGGCAGTTTTGCTAAGCATCCGTAAGAATAATTATAAGACCAATCGGGATTGTATGCTTTTAGGGGCAATTATCGGTTTGGCTATCCCGATTGTAAATGGTATTATAACCGGCAACTGGATATGGATAACTTATTCCAGGGGATATACAGATATTTTGTTGATTGACCTGTTCTGGACCTTTGTTTCAATAGTGGCATTTATTTGCTGGTGGTTGATTGTAAAAAAGGAAAACAACATCAAACACGGTGTAGTGATGAGTGATCAGTAGGTGGTGTCTGGTTGATGGATTTACCTGTGTTTTTTCGTTGAGTTTTTTTACAATCTCGTCCAGATCGGCATGGAAGCAACGATTATGTCTGGTATTTCTTTTAGATCAGTTCAAGGCGTCCATATCTATACCGGTTCAGAACATACCGGGAAATATGGAACCCAGCAGTAAATGAAAAGATGCCCGTATCAAACCAATTACCGGTTTCTCATAACAGACCGTCAAATACCCCGACTAGCCTGTTTCATGGCTTCCAGGTCGTAATAAAATAAGGGTGCTTTTTAATTTGCTTTGGCGCGGCATTTGCATATGTTATATCAGTAAAATTCAAATGATGAGAAGTGAAGTGGAAAAGGCTGATGTAAGGCTATTGCATCAGCTAAAAGATCAGAAAAGAAGATTTGTTATCCTGGCCCCTAATCAAAATCCAATCGCCCAGACCAATGAATCTGGCAAAACCGTATTAACCCTTAATTATTATGATGCGCTAATAACGGCACGTGCGCATAGCAATACTTTAAAAGGGAAGTATTCCTTTATATTTGACCTGGAAAATGCAAGCCATTTATATAAATTAGAACAGTTGCTGACGGGCGATTCTTTGTATGATGTCTATGTAGATGCGGATGTTTTTAGCCGGCGTACCCAACCAGTTGAATCTTTACGATAAAGGCAATTATTGATTGTTCAAACAAGTTTGATGAGGTTTGGTCCTTTAAAGTGGATTTTATATGCGTGCAACCGGAAATAAAATAATTTTTTTTTTGCTGAAAACAAGAAAATATGTATATTGGGTCTAGTAATTTAAGTTATTGATTTTTTGCTTTTTAGATGCCGAAGGAATTATTTAATCATGATTTTTTTAGTTGTTTGAAATGACGGGTTTTTCGCCCGTCATTTTTATTATACATATACATGCATGAAGGCTGTTGATTAACCTAGGTGGCAGGACTTTCTTTTTTTCTTTTCTATTTTCATACGTTCTCGAATACCTTCCTCTACTCCTGGTGTGGGTAAGGATTGATAAAAATTACCTTTTGTCGGTGGTATCGGGGGTATTATTTCAGCCTGGTATTTATGAACAATATTCCAGCCCGTGCGCATCATTCCCTTCAAAATTCATCTGCTGATCTATTTTTTATCAGGGCTTCTGCAGTTATCTTCTATGTGGATGCTGGGAACAAAGTCATGGTTCTTCTTCGCAGTAGGTGCATTAACCATTGTGATAACCACACTCAGCGGGCGCAGGCGATTTCCTAAACCATGATTAAAAGCATTTCTTATAAAAAAGAAGGCCGGGAACGCCTAACAATAGCCGAGGTCTAACCCCATCCTGATAGCACTACTGGCTACCATTAATCAAAGCATATGCTATCTGTTTCTGACTTTTTGTCGGGTAAGGGATTCTTCTTCCCGGTAACAATACGAGCATTCAGGAGCTGATTGTTTCGTTGCAACTCCTGCAGGGATCATTTTTCTGAAGAAGAAAAAAATCAGGTCTCCCCGGTTCAAATAAAAGCCAAGGCCGGGCAAGAGGGCAAGAACTACCTTTTTTGTACAAAAACTACCCAAAATCTGCGTACTGTACAAAACTATACCATTTTCGAATGAAACCCACCCGTTCCCGGTTCATGTCCATGCTACATTCGTTGTCAACGATACACCGCCTGTATGTCCGGGTATAATTCACTAAGTGGTGAATAAACAAAAGTTCAGAAAACGATCCATTTTAGATGGGCGTCGACAAATAGATGAACGATTCTTGACAAATTGGCGGAGCATAACCATTGCTGATAAACGTAAAACGATTGTATATGAAAGGTAATTCGATAACGATTGTAGATATTGCTAAAAAATTAAATATATCTAAGTCAACGGTTTCCCGTGCGTTAACCAACAATCCTAATGTTAATCCTGATACACGGCAGAAGGTATTGGCATTGGCCGACCAGCTGGCGTATCAGCCTAACATGTTATCGATTGGATTACGAACGAACAAAACCAAAACAATCGGGATTGTAGTGCCGGAGCTGATCTCATCTTTTTATCCAATGGTGATGGCTGGTGCACAGGAAGAAGCTGCCAGGCAGGGCTTTTCCCTACTGATGGCTTCCAGTAATGAAACTTACGCAACGGAGGTTTCCAACTCAAAGGTGATGCTGGCCAATTGCGTGGATGGTGTATTGGTATCCATTACTAAAGAAACTATCAACTATGATCACTGGATGACTTTTTATCGCAGGGGTATTCCTATTGTGTTTTTCGACCGGGTATGTGGAGAAATGATGGTTCCCAAAGTAGTGGTAAGCGATTATGAATCTTCATTTAACGCAGTGGCACACCTGATTGCTTCAGGCAGGAAACGCATTGCGCACCTGACGGGACCGGCCCAAATGCAGATCACGCAGAAAAGGTTGAATGGATACCGCGCTGCGCTCAATAAGCATGGTCTTGGGTATGATGAAGACCTGGTAGTTGATACTGATCTCAACCTGACTAATGTAAAAATGCAGGTGAAACACCTGGTGGAGCAAAAGCAGCCTGTTGATGCCATTTTCGCGGCTAATGACACCATCGCTATTGAAGCGATACAGGTGCTTAAAAAATTGAACAAAAGAGTACCGGAAGATATTGCGGTAGTGGGTTTTGGCGATCATTACGGATCAGGCTTTGCCGACCCCTCACTCACTACCATTGCAGTACCCAACCGGGAAATAGGCAAAACTGCGATGTCGCTGTTGTTCAGTTTAATGGATAAAGAGCCGGCTGCCTGGAAACCGATCACGCGTATTCTTGATGGGGAACTGGTAGTGAGGCAATCTACCATTAAACCAGAACCAATGGTATCCTATGTTTCTTCTTATCCGGGAGTATTCCAGATGAACAATATACATAACCGGGATTTTTCTGATGATAAAAAATTAAAGGCGATTTAATGAGGCTTTTCCTGAAAATAATTGGACTGGTGCTGGTGCCATTTGCAGCTTCATCTCAAAATGATTACTATAGCCGTTTAGAGAAGGATACCCTGGTAATAGGTAATGGATTGGTTGAAAGAAAGTTCACATGGAATAAAGGGAACCTGATCACCTATAGTCTTACCAACAAAAGCAATAAACATACCTGGTTGAATCAATCCAAATCACCGGATTTTTCAGTGTCGGGTAGCCAGGTTCCGGCCCGCAATAGCTCATTTACTTACACAGAAGTGGCCGAAAACTCTATCCGGACGGGATACCTGGAAGCTACTGTCGGCTTCGCAGTTGGAACTTTGGAAGTAAAGAGAGTTTTTCGCATTTATAAAGACTGCCCGGTTATAGCCTGCGATACTTATCTCAGGGGAAAGATGAATCAAACTTCAGATAGATCGGCCACCAGCCAGGGAGATCAGAAAAATATAGAGTTTGCCGCAGATATGCAATCCAGGCCGGTATCGGGTATATTGGATCAGTTGAAGCCAGGCGGCTTTCACTGGCAAACAAGAGTTGTAGAATTTTACGATATCACAGATTGGAACAATAACCTGGTTTTTGAAACGAATATCATCCCTTACCGGAAAAATTCATATAGGGGTAATCTTTTGTTCGCGCAGGATATGGAGGCGGATGCAGGATTTTTTTTACTGAAGGAAGCGCCTTCTTCAACAACACAACTGGCTTACCCCGGCAATGATTTTACTACGGAGTTCGGTCACTTTATGGTTACCGGACCAGGCTTAACACCTAAAGACATTAAAGAAGACGAATGGCGTAAAGCATACAGTGTTGTGACCGGCGTATATAATGGAGGAGAACTCAATCGGCTTACTGCCCTGCGTAGTTATCAAAAAAATATGCGGAAGCTGCTTCCGGGCCGTGATGAGATGGTAATGATGAATACCTGGGGCGACAGGAGCCAGGACTCCCGGGTGAATGAACAATTCAGTTTATGGGAGGTTGAGAGAGCGGCACAGCTGGGCATTACACATTTCCAGATAGATGATGGCTGGCAACAGGGAAAAAGCCCGAACTCAGCAGTAGCGAAAGGCTCTTTTGAAAATATCTGGAATAATCCTGATTACTGGACGCCAGACCCGGTGAAGTATCCTAATGGCCTGGGACCGGTAGTTGAAAAAGGAAAAAAGCTGGGTGTAGAGATCTGTCTATGGTTTAACCCCAGTGTACAAAATAATTATGCCGACTGGGAAAAAGATGCGCAGGCCCTAATTAAATTGTATCAAAGCTATGGTATACGTACTTTTAAAATAGACGGATTAGCAATACCTACCAAACAGGCAGAGATCAACCTTCGTAGATTGTTTGACCGCGTGCTGGAGGTAAGCAATAATAATGTGGTATTTAACCTGGACGCAACTGCCGGGCGCAGGAGTGGCTATCATTCTTTCAACGAGTATGGCAATATCTTCCTGGAAAACCGTTACACAGACTGGCAGAACTATTATCCCTACTGGACCTTGCGTAATCTCTGGTTATTGTCTAAATATGTGCCTGCAGAAAAATTACAAATCGAATTCCTGAATAAATGGCGTAATACCGGTAAATACGGAAAAGATATTTTTGCACCTGCTCATTATTCTTTTGAATACCTCTTCGCTATCACTATGGCTGCTCAACCGCTGGCCTGGTTTGAAGGGACCGGTTTGCCCACGGAGGCGTTGGATCTGGCTAAAGTGATCAAAGCTTATAAAAATATTCAGCACGATTTTCATAAAGGAACCATTCTGCCCATTGGAGATGAACCGTCAGGCCGATCATGGACGGGCTTTCAATCTATACATAAGGGTTATGGCTACCTGCTTGTTTTCCGGGAGAAAAATCCGCAACAACACGCAACAATAAAAACCTGGTTACCGGAAAATACGAGGTTGATTTGTACAAAAATATTAGGGAGTGGCCTGAACATAAACCAGGTTACCGGTCCCGGCGGCACATTGAAACTGCAGCTACAAAAGGAGAATGATTACGTTTTATATAAATACCAATTAGCCGGATCCGGCCATTCAAAATAGAAGATAAATTCATGCGATTTTTTTTACTAACGTTTTGCCTGTTGAGTAGCATCGCCCCGCTTGTTGCTCAACGAAATTTTAAGCTGCAATCACCCGATGGCAAGCTGTCTGTAAACATCCAGGTGGGAAAGCAGATTACGTATTCGGTGATTCATGAAAAAGACTTAGTGCTCAGCCCTTCACCGGTGGCTATGGAACTGGGGGATGGATCAGCGTTCGGGGTGGGCTCAACCTTCAAGAGAGCTCATACTACAACTTTAAACCAGGAGATCCGCACGGTCCTATATAAAAAAAGTACCATTACCGATCATTGTAAAGAATTGGTATTGGAATTTAAAGAAGGCTTTAACCTGGTGTTCAGGGCTTATAACGAGGGGGCTGCATATCGTTTTGTATCAACCCGGCAAGCTGGCTTTAAGGTGAAAAATGAACCGGTGGTTTTCAACTTCGCCAAAGATTATGATGTATGGGTACCTTATGTTAAGAGTAAAGCCAAAGATATAGAAGAGCAGTACTTTAATTCCTTTGAAAATACTTATACCTACACGTCTTTAAGCAAAATGAGCCAGAGCAGGCTGGCATTTACGCCACTGTTGTTGGCTTTGGATAATGGTAAAAAAGTTTGTATTGCAGAATCTGACCTGGAGAGCTACCCGGGTATGTACCTGATTAACCGCGATGGAACTACTTCTTTGCAGTCCGACTTTGCTTCTTATCCATTAACAACAGAACAGGGTGGTCATAACCAGTTACAGCAACTGGTTACATCAAGGGCGCCTTATATCGCGCAATGTAAAGGCGCAACAAATTTTCCATGGAGGATATTGATCGTATCAACCAGTGATAAGGAGTTGCTGGATAATGATATGGTCTATAAGCTGGCTGCTCCTTCACGCATTAATGATGGGGCGTGGATTAAACCAGGCAAAGTGGCCTGGGAGTGGTGGAATCACTGGGGCATTTCGGGCGTTGACTTTGAAGCAGGTGTTAATACACCTACCTATATGGCCTATATTGATTTTGCTGCTAAAAACGGGATTGAGTATGTAATACTGGATGAGGGTTGGGCAGTTAATCTGAAAGCAGACCTGATGCAGGTAGTGCCCGAGATCGACCTGGAGAAACTGGTTGCCTATGGAAAGCAAAAAAATGTGGGGATCATTTTATGGGCGGGTTATTATGCTTTTGACCGTGATATGGAAAAAGTATGTAAGCATTATTCTGAGATGGGGGTAAAAGGTTTTAAGATCGATTTTATGGACCGCGATGATCAGCCCATGGTAGACTTTCATTACCGTGCGGCCCTAACAGCAGCCCAATATAAACTGCTTGTAGACTTTCATGGCACGTATAAGCCAACCGGTTTAAATCGCACCTATCCTAATGTGATCAATTACGAAGCGGTGAACGGACTGGAACAAATGAAGTGGACCGGCCCTGAAATGGATATGGTAACTTATGATGTTACGATGCCTTTTATACGGATGGTGGCGGGTCCCGTAGATTATACCCAGGGTGCGATGCGCAATGCGACCAAAAGAACACATAGGGGTATTAACGACGAACCCATGAGCCAGGGCACCCGTTGCCGCCAGCTCGCTGAATATGTAGTGTTCGAATCTCCTTTAAATATGTTGTGCGACAGTCCTGATAACTATGAAAAGGAAGCTGAGTGTACTGCCTTTATTGCACATATCCCTACCGTATGGGATCGAACTATTAGCTTAGATGGAGCTATTGGGAAATACATTGCCATTGCGCGGCAAAAAGGAGATCAGTGGTATGTGGGAGGATTGACGAACTGGGAAGCGCGCAACATGGAAATTGATTTGTCTTTTTTGGGCGCCGGCGATTTTACCGCTGAAGTTTTCAGGGATGGCGTTAATGCCAACCGTATTGCATCTGATTATAAAAAGGAAATGATCAGCATTCCGTCTAGCCGGAAAATGATTCTGAAAATGGCGCAGGGTGGCGGATTTGCTTTAAAAATTTACAGGGAAAAAAATAAGTGAGCATGATCAGCAGAACTTTTATAACAACGGTTGTTGTCATTTGCATTGCTATAGGCAGCAGTAATGCACAGCAACTGATAGCAAATGTGTATGGACGCAATATACAATCGCTGAATGGGAAGTGGGACGCTATTGTAGATTTATACGATCAGGGGCGTAAAAACAAGATCTACCTTAACAAAAAACCAGAAGGGAGAACAGATTTTTATGAATATGCCTTTGAGAATGGGTTGAGGCTTAATGTACCGTCTGACTGGAATAGCCAATTACCGGAGCTAAAGTATTATGAAGGTACCGTATGGTATGCCAGGCGTTTTGATGCAGCTAAAATGCCGGGCGAACGCCTGTTCCTGTACTTTGGCGCGGTGAGCTATCGTTGCCGCATTTATTTAAACGGGCAGGAGATTGGCCGGCATGAGGGAGGGTTTACGCCATTTGACGTAGAAGTAACAAATGCCGTTAAGGCAGCTGGCAACTTCCTGGTAGTGGAAGCTAATAATACGCGTACTAAAGATGCAATGCCTGCAATGGCTTTTGATTGGTGGAATTATGGTGGTATTACCCGGGATGTTTTCCTGGTTAAAACACCGGCTGTTTTTATTGAAGATTATTTTGTACAGTTAAATAAATATAAGACGGACCAGGTAGATGCCCGCGTACAACTCTCAGAAACAGCAGCCAGTAAAAACATAGAGCTGACCATACCCGAACTGAACATCAAACAACGCCTGACTACTGATCAAAATGGAATGGCAGCGGTTTCGTTTAAAGTGAAGAACCTGGAACGCTGGTCTCCTGCAGCACCTAAATTATATAAAGTGATCATCAGTTCTGAAACTGACCAGGTAGAAGAATCCATAGGCTTTCGTAACCTGTATGTTAAAGGCGAAGATATCTACCTGAATGATCAACCGATATTCCTCAAGGCAACCAGTTTTCATGAAGAAATACCGCAGCGGCAGGGACGTGCTTTTTCTGAAGCAGATGCTGCGATGTTATTATCGGAGGCAAAAGCGCTGGGATGTAATATGATTCGCCTGGCACATTATCCGCAAAACGAACATACGGTTCGCCTGGCTGAAAAAATGGGTTTCCTGCTTTGGGAAGAAATACCGGTTTGGCAAGGCATTGATTTTGAAAATAAAGAAACACGTTTGAAAGCCGGTAACATGATCAGGGAAATGGTGACCCGCGATAAAAACCGCTGTGCGCTTGCCTTCTGGGGTGTAGCCAATGAAACCCAGCCTTCCGCATCGCGTAACGATTTTTTAAAATACCTGGTTCAGACTTGTAAAAGCATGGATACTTCCAGGCTGATCACCGCTGCATTCGATCTGGTTCGGTTTGATAAAGCGAAGCAACAGTTCGTTATGGACGACCCTTTTATAAAAGAACTGGATGTGGTTGCCGTTAATAAATATATGGGTTGGTATCATCAATGGCCGGTGAGTCCTGATAAAGCCATCTGGAATGTGGCCAAGGGACAACCCCTGATTATTTCTGAATTTGGTGGGGAAGCGCTGCTGGGGCAAACGGGCAATGCCGATATAGTAAGCTCCTGGAGCGAAGATTACCAGGCTACGCTATATCGTGATAACCAGGCTATGTTTAAAAACATACCGAACCTGCGTGGCACAGCACCATGGATATTATTCGACTTCCGGTCACCCTTTCGTTTTCATCCCACCAACCAGGATGGCTGGAACCGCAAGGGATTGGTTTCTGACCAGGGCATTCGCAAAAAAGCCTGGTACCTGATGAAGGCCTATTACGATAGCATTAAATAAATAAAAGAATACTGCATATATGAAAAGAATTATTGCCGGCGCCCTTTTCCTTTTGGGATATGGTATGCTTCATGCACAAAAACCTAATTACGACGAATCTAAAATGCCGCCCTATACTTTGCCCGACCCATTAAAAATGGAGAATGGACAAGCCGTTACCAGCACGAAGATGTGGAATGAAAAACGCCGGCCCGAGATCCTGCAGTTGTTTGAAACCCATGTATACGGTAAAGCGCCGGCTCATCCGGAAGACCTTCATTTTAAAGTGTTGAACGAAGACCGGTATGCGGTGGGCAATATGGCTACACGTAAAGAGGTGGCTGTTTATTTTACCAAAGACGAAACAAAGTTCATGACCGTATTAATGTATATACCTAATAAACGCAGGGGCGCGGTGCCTATGTTCTTTGGTTTGAATTTTAAAGGGAATCATTCGGTGAGCGAAGACCCGGGTATTTCCCAGTCTGTTATTCGTATGAAACCCGGGCCTGACGGTGTGGAAGGCCGCACGGGTGTGTTTAAAAGAGGGGCTGAATCTTCGCGCTGGCCTATTGAAATGTTAATTGCCAACGGCTATGCGGTAGCTACTGTATATCGCGGCGATATTGATCCCGACTATAACGATGGCTATAAAAATGGCGTGCAGCCTTTATTTTATAAAGAGGGTCAAACAAGACCAGCAGCTGATGAATGGGGTACGCTGGCTGCATGGGCCTGGGGCTTAAGCTGTGCAATGGATTATTTTAAAACGGATGCGGATATTGATAGTGAAAAGATAGCAGTAGTAGGCCATTCGCGTCACGGAAAAACGGCTTTGTGGACGGCCGCTATTGATCCTCGTTTTGCTATGGCTATTTCTAATGACTCGGGTTGTGGTGGTGCGGCACTTACCAAACGTACTTATGGAGAAACGGTTAGTATTGTGAATAATCTTTTCCCGCATTGGTTTTGCCACAATTTCAAAAAATATAATGACAAAGAAGAGTTGCTGCCTGTAGATCAGCACCAGCTGATCGCTTTAATGGCTCCGCGTCCTGTGTACATCGCCAGTGCGGTAGATGATAAATGGGCGGACCCTAAGGGAGAGTTTTTATCGGGCGTACATGCAGAACCGGTTTACAAATTATTTGGGTTGGATGGTTTAAATACCAGCGAAATGCCGCCGGTTGATCAGCCGATAAGAGCAGGTGCTATCGGCTATCATGTAAGAACCGGCGACCACGATATCAACCTGTACGATTGGCAGCAGTTTGTAAAGTTTGCAGATCAATTCTTTAAATAACAATAATGCTTTTAGAAATGATGAATGGTAAAGTTGCAGTAGCGATAATGTTGATGGCTTCTATAGTCCTGGGTAATCATACAAATGCCCAAAAACAAATACCCTTTAAAGTTATCGTGAATAAAGCGTTGATCGCTGCCGAAAAGCAGTCCCTGCTGATGGCAAAAAAGTATGAAGAACAGGAGGGAAGGCTGCCTCGTACATTTGAAAAGGATAAAGATGTGTCCTCTGATTCGCGCTGGTGGTGCAGCGGTTTCTTCCCCGGTGTTTTGTGGTACCTGTATGAAAATAACAGAAACGCCGAACTTTTAAAATATGCAAAGCTCTACACGGCCAGGGTGGAAAGAGAAAAATATACTACCGACAATCATGATGTGGGTTTTATGTTGTATTGCAGCTTTGGTAATGGGTTGAGGCTGACCGGAGACCCTTCGTATAATGAAGTATTATTGACCGGTGCAAAGTCTTTAGCCACCCGCTACAAACCGGAAGTAGGTTTGATCCGTTCCTGGGATCATAATAAAAAGCTATGGCAATATCCGGTTATTATTGACAATATTATGAACCTGGAATTGTTGCTATGGGCAAGCCGGTATTCGGGTGACCCGGTTTTTAAACGGATCTCTATCTCACACGCCGATAAAACAATTCAACATCATTTCCGCCCCAACTCCAGCTCTTACCATCTGGTGTCTTATGATACACTCAGCGGCCAACCGCATTTGAAACAAACGCACCAGGGTGCTGCTAATGAATCAGCATGGAGCCGGGGCCAGGCCTGGGGTTTATATGGCTATACCTACCTGTACCGTGAAACGAAGGAACAACGCTACCTGGAACAGGCGAAGAAAATAGCAACATTTATCATTGATCACCCTAGAATGCCGAAGGACTATATTCCTTACTGGGATTTTGATGCTCCTCAAATTCCCAATACGCCAAGAGATGCTTCTGCAGCGGCTTTGATAGCGGCCGCTTTAACGGAGTTGAGTGATTATGTAGGCGGGGCAGAGTCAAAAAAGTATAGGATGGTGGTGGAAACGCAGATCCGGACTTTGGCATCACCGGAGTATACTGCGGCTGTTGGTGAAAATGGTGATTTTATTTTAAAGCATAGTACAGGAGCTTATCCTATGCAATCGGAAGTGGATGTGCCATTGACTTATGCAGATTATTATTACCTGGAAGCACTAACCCGTTTAAAGAACAAAAAATAACTACAGCTTCATTAAAATCAAAAAAAATAAAAGGAATCAGTTTAAGCGTACAGTATGAAGAAGGCAAAGCTATGTTTGAAGGCGTTAATGATAACGGGATTGTTATTATCATTGATGCCTTCCAGATCCCAGACACAGGAAATGGATCTTTCAGGGACCTGGGGTTTTCAAACCGATGTAATGGATTTCCGGAGGGGATCGCTCTCTCCACGGTACAAGCATGCATTACAGGAAAAGATTGTTTTACCCGGTATAACCGACGACTACCAGATAGGTTACAAAGTACCTTATCGCTATATAGACCGGCTAACACGGAAATATGAATACATGGGACCTGCCTGGTACCAGCGGGATATTGCTATTCCTAAAGAATGGAAGGGGAAACGCATTTTCATGTACTTTGAGCGTACGCACTGGCTCAGCTCCATCTTTGTGGATACAAAGGAAGTAAGCAGGATCGATTATATCAGCGTACCGCATAACCATGAGTTGACGGAGTTTGTAACGCCTGGTCAAACGCATCGCATTACGGTAAGCATTGATAATCGTTACCAATATAATACGCATAAGTGGGATCATGCACATACTGAGTTTACGCAGATCAACTGGAACGGCATTTTGGGGACGATCAAGTTAGTAGCTATTGACCCCGTTTATATCGATGACCTGCAGGTCTATCCTGATATCGCGGAAAAGTCGGTAAAAGTGAAAATGCAGATCCGCAATAGAACGAACAAGCCTGTTGAGGGTATCGCCAGCTTTACAATCAATGGCGTTAATTATCAGCTCAATAAAAAACTTGATTTTAAAATTAAAGATACCCTCGCATTAGTGGAGGAAACAATTGTATTAGGCAAGGAGGTTAAGTTATGGGATGAATTCAATCCTAACTTATATACGATTCAATGTACGTTGAACACAAAGTCAGACAAGGCCAGCTATCAACATGAGAAGGCTGCTACGTTTGGCATGCGTGAAGTAACGCAGGGAAAAAATCATGTGATGCTCAATAATCGCCCCATCCATTTAAGGGGTACCGTAGAAAATGCTGTTTTTCCCAAAACGGGCCATGCTCCTGTAGATGATGCGGAGTGGGAACGTATTATAAAGATCCTGAAAGAGTATGGCATGAATCACCTGCGCTTTCACTCCTGGTGTCCTCCTGAAGCAGCTTTCAGAATGGCTGATAAATACGGGATTTATTTTGAGGTGGAAATGCCGATGTGGGGTAAGGATGCCGAACCAGATGAAGCCCGTTATCATTTCTTTCGCCGGGAAATGCGCGCTATCCTGAAAGAATATGGCAATCATCCATCCTTTGTATTGTATTGCAATGGAAACGAAATTACGGGTAATTTTGACTTTATTGAAGAGCTGACAGCCGATGCCAAAGCATTAGATAGCCGCCATTTATTTAGCGGTTCTACAGCCCGTACCAGGGTGAAGTCCGATCAGTATTATGTTTCCCAGCAAACCAATAAAGGCGCGGTAAAAGTGTATGAAGGACTGCCTAATACGAACTGGGACAGGAGCAAAGAGTCGGATGTAGATGTACCGGTAATCTCCCATGAATCAGGACAGCGTTGCATTTATCCCGATTTTAGAGAAATAAAGAAATACGATAAAAGTCCTGTGGAGGCACGCAATTTTGAAGTATTCAGGGAACTTCTGGATAAAAACGGGATGCTTGATCAGGCTCAAGATTTCTTCCGTGCATCGGGGGCCTTGACGGTATTGGAATATAAAGCTGTAACGGAGGCTTTGCTGCGATCGGCTAAGTCTGCGGGCTTCCAGCTATTGTCTTTAAACGATTTCCCCGGACAGGGCTATGCACCTGTAGGACTTTTGGATCCTTTCTGGGATTCTAAGGGACTCGTTACTGCCGGGAAATTCAGGGAGTCCTGCGCACCCACTGTGGCATTGTTACGGTATACACAGAGTTCCTATTTCAATAATGAAATCTTCACAGGTAATGCGGAGGTATACAATTTTAGCAATGCCCCTTTAAAAAATGCCCGGATCAAATGGTGGGTAACCAATGCCCATGGTAAAATAGTTAAGAAGGGTAACTTGAAGACTCAGGACATCGGTAATGATGGTGTGTTTCCTATCGGGTCTTTTTCCTTCGATATGAAAGAGTTTGCTGCGGCACAGCAATTAACGGTTCATGTATCGGTAAATGAGCAGGTTCAAAACAGCTGGAATATATGGGTGTTTCCGAAGAACGAAACCATCATGCAATCAACGGATGATATATTATACACCACTACTTATGATGATAAAGCAAACCAGTTTTTATTGCAGGGTAAGAAGGTAGTATTATGTCCGCTTCCCTCCAATGTTAAAGGCCGTGCATCCACTTTTCATAATCATTTCTGGAATCCTATCATGTTTGCGTGGGCCCCCATGACCATTGGCGCACTGATCAAAGAGGATCATCCTGTTTTCAACCGGTTTGTTACTTCGTATCATACCGATTGGCAATGGTGGGATATATTAAATAATGCCAAAGTTATAGAGATGAAAGACGCGCCAAGGGAACTGAGGCCTTTCATACAGATTATAGATGCGTATGACAATAATGAGAAACTGGGTATTGGCTTTGAAGCAAAAATAGGTAATGGCAAGCTACTGGTACTGGCTGTGGATACACAGAAAGATATGAGTAAACGACCTGCTACCCGCCAGTTATTAGCCAGTGTGGATGAATATGTAAAAAGTACACAATTTGAACCGCAGGTAACTGTAGAAGAATCCTTTATCCGTTCATTCCTGCTAAAATAATTCTATACATGGTGAAAAGAATAGGATTGGCTATCATGGCTGCTATTGTAAGTGCCACGTTGATACAGGCACAGGAAATAGAGATAACGGAATATACAACATTGGAGCAGGTATATGAAACACCTGTTGAATCGGAAAAACTTTTGCCGTTTAACGAGTTGAGCAAAGAGTCAGGTTATGTGCTTTATGAAGCAACAATAAAAGTGAATTTCAATAAAGAGGTTTTGGAGTTAGAGAATGTTAGGGATTATGCAGCCATATATATCGACAGTACTTTACAGGGAACGGTTACGGACAATGATAAAAAACTACCGTTGAACATAGCTGCGGGCGAACACACTTTACGGATCTATGCTGAAAATATCGGTAGAATTACCTATGGTCCTGAAATACTGGATAACTCCAAAGGATTGTTTGGTGATATTAAGCTTGATGGAGTGGCAATAGAAGGCTGGAACATAACACCACTCAATATCAGGGAAGCTAATGTACAGCAGTTAAAATTTTCAAGTGCTAAAGCCGCAAAGCTTCCGGGTTTTTATAAGGGGATATTCGATGTTGCCAATCCTAAAGACCAATACCTGGACATGTCGGGGTGGGGCATGGGCGAAGTATGGATCAATGGCCAGTATATCGGCGCTTACTGGGAAAAGGAAAAGTTGCAATCTATACAGGTAGTTGCAGACCTGCTTCAAAAGGGAAAAAACGAAGTGGTAGTTTTTGAAATGAAAAACAATAGTCAAGGGGCGATAAAACTCACCGAAAAACCTGTGTTCAAATAAAATTAAAGATAGATAGATAACATGATGCATCTTAAAAAGATATCCGGAACCTTGTTGTTGATACTGGCCGGTGCGATAGCTAATGCCCAGCAGGGCAAGACTACTCCGGTTTATAAGAATGCCGCGAAACCAGTAGAAGAGCGGGTTGCGGACCTGGTGTCCTGGATGACCCTGGAAGAGAAGGTAATGCAGCTTAATCAATATACATTAGGAAGAAATGATAATGCCAATAATATGGCAGATCCTGTTAACGATATACCTGCTCAAATCGGTTCGCTTATTTATTTCGGCAGCAATCCTGAATTGCGTAACCGGGTACAGAAAAAAGCGATGGAGCAATCGCGCCTGGGCATACCCATATTGTTTGGGTATGATGTAATACATGGGTACAAAACGATATATCCTATTTCGCTGGCGCAGGCTTGCTCCTGGAACCCGCAGCTGGTGCAGCAAGCCTGTGCTGTGGCAGCACAGGAGGCCCGTATGTCGGGTGTGGACTGGACCTTCTCACCCATGATCGATGTGGCCCGTGACGGGAGATGGGGCCGTGTGGCTGAGGGCTATGGGGAAGACCCTTATACCAATGCTGTCTTTGCGGTGGCTTCTGTAAAGGGGTACCAGGGTGACAATTTAGCTGCGCCCGATAAGGTGGCTGCCTGTTTAAAACATTATGTGGGATACGGCGCATCAGAAGCCGGTCGCGATTATGTATATACTGAAATCTCGGAGCAAACACTTTGGGATACCTATATGCCTCCTTATGAAGCGGGGGTAAGAGCGGGCGCTGCCACTTTAATGAGTTCGTTTAATGATATCAGCGGTACGCCGGGTACAGCCAATCGTTATATACTTAGAGATATACTAAAGGGAAGATGGAAACATGATGGGTTTGTAGTATCAGATTGGGGTGCTATCGAACAATTGCGGCCACAAGGTGTAGCAAAAGATAAAAAAGAGGCGACCTTCAAGGCATTTACCGCGGGTGTTGAAATGGATATGATGAACCGTAGCTACGACAATCACCTGGGAGCCCTGGTAAAAGAAGGAAAGATCAGCAGGCAATTACTGGATGATGCGGTAAAACGGGTGCTAAGAGTAAAATTTCGCCTGGGGCTTTTTGATCAGCCTTATACACCGGAGACTAAGGATAAAGATCGTTTCCTTTTGCCACAAAGTTTAGCTGTAGCAGAAAAACTGGCTGAAGAGTCTGTGGTATTGCTAAAGAACAATAATAAGATACTACCGTTGTCCAACGTATCCAAAATTGCGGTATTAGGTCCCTTGTCTAAAGATAAATGGCATTTGCTGGGTTCCTGGAGGGCACAGGGTAATGCAGAAGATGTTACAACCATATTGGACGCGTTACAAAAAGAATTTGCCGACAAAGCAGAAATACTGCAGGCTAAGGGCTGCGACTTTGATGGGGCTGATCAATCGGGTTTTGAAGAAGCAAGATCGATCGCTGCCAAAGCTGATGCGGTTATTATATGCCTGGGTGAGAAAGCCACCTGGAGTGGTGAGAACGCGTCCCGGTCAAGCATTGCTTTACCTAAGATCCAGGAAGACCTGGTAGCCGAGATCAAAAAGTTGGGTAAGCCGGTCATCCTGTTGTTATCAAGCGGCCGCCCGCTGGAATTGAATCGACTGGAACCCTTATCCGATGCTATTTTGACCATCTGGCATCCGGGTGTTCCGGGTGGCCAGCCGGCAGCTGGCGTTATATCCGGAAGAGTGAATCCATCCGGCAAATTATCCATGACTTTTCCCTATGCAACCGGTCAGATACCCATTTATTATAACCATCGGCAAAGTGCCCGCCCTCACCAGGGTAAATACCAGGATATTCCGTCTACTCCTTTATATGATTTTGGTTACGGTTTAAGCTATACGAGTTTCCGGTATGGCGATTTGAAAGCTTCGGCTTTAAAAGTGAAGCCCGAAGGAAAAGTTACGGTTGAAATACCGGTGACCAATACAGGCGACAGGGACGGACTGGAAACGGTTCATTGGTTTATTAATGATCCGGTATCTACTATTTCCCGCCCGGTAAAAGAGCTGAAATTTTTTGATAAACAACTGGTTAAAAAAGGAGAGACCAGGAGTTTCCGGTTCGATATCGATATTAAAAAAGACCTTGGTTATGTAAACGCAAAGGGAGAGAAATTTATTGAGGAGGGCGACTATTACATAATAGTAAAGGATAAAAAGATCAAAATAGAAGTGAGCAAATAAACCTCTTATAACATTCAATGTATTCACAAATGAAATTAAACACAATAATAGAGTCAATGGCCTTGGCCCTGGTAGCGATGGTTGCTTTTGTCAACTGTTCTAAAAATGTAGCTGCTTCAAACGGAAACGGGCAGGAGGATCCAGTTAATGCCAACACAGTAGTTCGTATACCAACTGATACCGAAACAATGCTTCGTAATCCCTTAAACGGATGGGTATTGTATGGATCCCTCAATACGCCTGCTGATTTCTGGACCAAACTTGATCGCATTACAGTTCCGGGTCAAACAGGTACTTTTAAAATAGAGAATTTTGCCGGAACGATGTATGTGAGGACGAGCTGGACATCGTTGAATCCATCTGAAAATGTTTACGGATGGGACGCCAATGAAAAACTAAAAACACTGATCAGCAATGCACGCCAGCGTAAGATGAAAATAGCATTACGTGTGGTGATTGATAGCCGTGACAAGGCGGAAGATTTTACACCCGCATACGTAAGAGAAGCCGGTGCCCAGGGCTATTATACGCAAACCGGTAGCAAAACGGTTTGGTCTCCTTACCCTGATGACCCTATCTTTCAACAAAAATATACGCAGTTCATAAAAGCTTTTGCCCAAAAATTTAATGATCCTGAATTAGTAGAATTTATTGATGGCTTTGGCCTGGGCAAATGGGGTGAAGCGCACTCTATGAATTACCTTGATGTTAATAATCGCGAGCAGGTATTTAAATGGGCCGTAGACTTATATTCAAGTGAGTTTACAAAAATTCCGCTGGCCATCAACTATCACCGGCTTATCGCTATGCCTAAAGACTGGGGCGCTGCAGACCCTATGAGCGAAAACCTTTTGAATTATGCATTCTCGAAGGGATACATCTTAAGACATGATGCATTTGGTATGTCGGGTTATTACCAATCGTGGGAAAAAGCGATTGCTGAAAAATGGAAACATAAATTACCCAATATTATGGAAGGCGGATGGGTTACTGCACAGCATCCTTTTCAAACCGATGCCCGGAAGTATGTTACAAAGGGAGACGTTAGACGTGGCGAATACGATGATTCTAAACAGGCCGGCGTTAATATGATGGATTTCAGGATTGGTGAGACTGATATCTGGTTTAATGAGACATTCGACCTGGTAAAATCGTTTATCAGCGAAGGTGGATATCGTTTATACCCTGATCAGATTTCCATCCCGGCAAATGTGCTGAAATCAGCAAAAACAACCATCGAACATAAATGGAATAATATGGGCTGGGGCTATTGCCCTAACAATATAAATCAATGGAATTATAAGTATAAAGTAGCTTTTGCTTTACTGGATCCGGCTTCAAAGAAACCTGTTTCAGTATTTGTTGATGCTGCGGCTGATCCATCGAAATGGATCAAAGGAGCTCCGACTTCATATCTGTTTAAGCCGGACCTAAGCCAGGTAGCCATCGGTGCTTATCTTTGGGCCGTTGCGATAGTAGATACATCTAATCAGAATCAGCCGGGTATATTGCTGGCAACCAAAGGCAATGTTACAGCGGAAGGCTGGACGATTGTTTCGAATGTTACCATAAAGTAATAAAGAAGTTTTTGAGCACTTTGAATAGGAAATGTATGGGAGCGGTATTAAATAAGATAAACAGATTGTTGAAGATGGAACGTTTTCAATGGTTACCGGTAATGGTTATTTGTGCATTAACTATAAATACACTGCCTTCAAAAGCTGCGTTAACCGCATCCGGAGGAACCGTTGAATACTTCACGCCTAATATGTTTAAAAAAGGCTCACAGGTTGAAAGAATCCAACGGGCAATAGATGAAGCTCAGAAGTACAAGGCTAAAGTAGTAATACCAGGATATGATGCGATAAAGAAATCCGCAGTATGGTTGATCGATAAAGCTATCTTATTACCGGGCAATACAGAACTGGAGCTGGATAACTGCACTATTAAGCTTTCTGACCAGTGCCGGGATAATTTCATCCGCTCTGCAAACGCAGGTTTAGGGATTTCGGATGTGAAACCATTAAGTAATATCCGCATTGTTGGTAAGGGAAATGTGTTATTGGAAGGTGCTGCCAATCCGCGGGCTACAGGTGATCATAATAAAACGCTCTCAATGGATCCGAAAGGATTTTCTCAATCTTATGGAACTGATGCAGGTAAGCCTGGTGAGAATCAAAAAGGCGGCTGGCGTAACCATGCGATTATACTGGCGCAGGTAGATGTATTTGAGATCAGTGGTATTCAATTAAAGGATTATCATGCCCATGGAATAGTGCTGGAGCGCTGCACCAATGGGCTGGTAAAGGATATTAGTTTCCAGGTGCGGCAAGCGGTTACTATTGCGGGTGTTGAAAAACAGGTGTTAAACCAGGATGGACTGGGTGTACGATTTGGCTGCAGAAATATTATCATCGAGCGTTGCCGGGGTAATAGCGGAGATGATTTTATTAATATAGGTTTAACGGATACCGGTGTGCCGGCTGGAGTGGAAAATGTAAATGTGGTAAGTGGTTCTGTCTATAAAGGTGCTACAGATAATATTGCCAATATTTACCTCCAGAACTGGCAGGATTTTTATTCCATCTCGCATCGGGCCATTCGTATCATGCCCGTAGGTAAGCTTAGGATACAAAACGTATTTGTAGAGAATATGACCATCAACGCCTTATCCGCCCAGGGCCTGGTAGCGGAATATGCAGCCAACATAAGAGGCTTATTTGTAAACAATATAGTTACGTACCAACCGGTGAAAGCAAAAGGCATCAGAGATGCCAGCTTCCGGGATATATTATACCTTGGGAAAGGCGATGCTATTGATGTTGCTAACAGCGATTCAGTAGTAGTGGACAATGTAAGGAAAACACTCTTTTAAATCCATCAGCTATTCGTAGGCTTTGATAATGTCATTGTAAGCTCATTTCCTTCACTTATAGCAAAGTTGAATACGGTGCCCCCGGTTCATAAAGGATATCCCTGTAATGATCTACGCATCGTTGCATATCCAATAACTAACAAAAATCAATCAAACCATGTTAATGCTTATTGTAAAGCTTATGTCAGCTGTACATACATCCTTCGGTATTGGGAACGGTCCCAAAAATGGGAACGATCCCAATAAAAAAAACAGAACAGTTTGCTTCTCAGCCGCTGTATCAACAGATAAATTTGTTAACAGATCTAACGGTTCAATTCAATCACTTTAAAGCCAATATGAAACGTAAACGCATGCTGCTTCGCTACCGGGATAATTTATTTTGATGAAAGTAGTCCCCTCATCTGCAACGAAAATTATATAACAATAACGCAATGTTAATTTTTTTAAACTATGACATCATTTAGACAAACGCTGGCATTAAAAGCCGTTGTTGTGATGATTTGCTGTCTTCCTATCAGCTTGCTGGCACAGTCAGACACAACTGCCGTTGATACTATGAGTGAGAATGATTCTGTACAAACCATCTATCCGCTTATTTATTACAATATCAAAAAATCCCGTTCTACGGCATCTGCATCTGTAGTAAACGGAACTGCTATTCATTATACCCCTGTAGCATCATTTCCCATGGGGCTCGCCGGCCAGCTACCCGGTTTAAAAATCAACCAGACCAATGGCCAGCCATTAAACGAAGGCATGTCGATGCTGTTGCGGGGCAGAACACCATTGGTATTAATAGATGGTATACCTAGGTCGCTAACGGAAATTGGGATAGAGGAAATTGAGTCGGTTACCGTGTTGAAAGATGCAGTTGCATTGGCAATGCTGGGGGTTAGAGGTGCCGGAGGCGCCCTGTCTGTCGTTACCAAAAAAGGGGCAGCTATGAAATCGGAGATCACCTTCTCGGGGCAATGGGGTACCCAACAAGCTACCCGGAACCTGATAGGGAAACCCCTGGACGCATATCAATATGCACAGTTGTATAATGAAGCCCTGAAAAATGATGGTCTGTCTGTTGAGAACAATGGTTTCAGTGATGCCGCTATACAGGCGTATAAAGATGGTTCTGACCCTTATTTGTATCCCAATGTTAACTGGACGGACCAGGTGATGAAGAAATCGGCGCCTATGGCACGTTATAATGTGAACGCCCGTGGCGGGAACGAATTTTTTAAATATTTTGTCAATCTCGAACACTTTAACCAGGATGGGTTATTAAAAACAGACGATGGTAATAACTATAGTACGAATGCCGGGGCCAAAGGATATTTCGTGCGTTCTAATGTAGATGTGAAAATAACCGACCGGGTAGATGCGGGTGTGTACATTATGGGCAGGATCATGGATCTTAATGCACCTGGAAGTGACGGCACCAACAATGTTTTCCAGTCTATTCTAAACACACCTAATAGTGCTTATCCTATCCGGAATCCTAATGGAAGTTTCGGTGGGTCATCCCGCTTCCAGAATAATATTTTAGGACAATCTTTGTATTCCGGTTACTTTATTGGGCATACGAGAACTGTCCTGACTGATTTTTACCTGCGCAGGGAACTGGATGATCTATTGCCGGGATTATGGGCCAAAGCACGCGTTTCTTTTTTCAGCGACATGCGTGAGAATTATACCCGTAGCAAAGGATTTGCGGTATTCCAGATTATGAATAACGATGCTAATACGCCGGTGTATGGCCAGTACGGCACTAATAGTGAGCAGGTAAACAATAATGCAGTTGCTTATCAGAATCGTTCTAATTTCCAGGAGTTTTCTTTAGGCTATTCTAAAAACAGAGATCGTCATGATCTGGATATACTTCTGCTCGCCAACCGCGATAACCTGATTGCCGGCTCTAATTTAAAATTAACCGTTCAGGGTATTTCGGCACATGCATCCTATGTATATGATAAACGTTTTATTGCAGAGCTTGCTGCAGCTTATAATGGGGCGAATCGTTATCCTTCAGATGGCGGCTTTAAATATGGGATGTTTCCTTCTATGGGACTGGGTTGGAATTTGCACAATGAAACATTTCTGAAAGACAAGAGCTGGTTAAGCGAACTGAAAATTCATAGTTCTTACGGCATGTCGGGCCTGGATAATGGAAGTTATTTCACTTATATCCAGTCCTACAATAATGCGCCTACTACATATTTTGGGTCTACTGCCACTTCAACTACTACTATTGCTGAATCTTTCCTGGCCAATCCTAATATTACTTACGAAAAGGCCAATATGCTGAATATCGGGTTGGATTCCCGCTTTTTGAATGACAGGTTATCTTTTGACGTAGACTATTACTTCAATAAGTATAGAGATTTGAGCATTATAAGAGGAACCAACAGTGGAACATTGGGCATTGCTTATCCTAATGAAAATATAGGCAAACAGAACAATAGTGGGGTGGAAGCCGTATTGGGTTGGAGAGAAACAAATGGGAAGTTCGGTTATTCGGTATCTGTGAACGCAGCTATCCAGCAAAGTAAGCTTATTTACAACGGTGAACCTGCGCAAATGTATGAATGGATGCAAAGGACAGGGCACCCGGTAGGACTGACTTACGGCTATATTGCTGAAGGACTGTACCAGACACAGGAAGAACTGGATAATCGCGCAACTACAGAAGGTTATACACCTCAGCTGGGCGACATCAAATTTAAAGATCTTAATAATGATGGCGTCATCAACCAGTATGATATGACCATTATAGGCTCTGAAAAGCCCCTTATTCTTTTAGGTAGCAGCTTAGGGTTTAAATGGAGCCAGTTTGATTTTTCCACACTGTTGGTAGCGGAATTGAACAGGCAGGTATATCCATCGGGTAACAGTTATCGTGAGTTCCTGGAAGGTGTGGGCCAGGCCTTTGAAATGCATTTAGACCGTTGGACACCTGCTAATCCTAATGCCGGTTATCCGAGGTTAACTACCAACGGTGGTCCTTATAACGGGGAGTTTAATAATGCGGCAACTAATAGCTTCTGGTTAAGAAATGGTAATTTTTTGCGTGTACGCAGTATTGAGTTAGGCTATTCATTACCCGCTTCAATACTAAACAGGATCAGACTGAAGTCTACCCGTGTATTTGTAAATGGGTATAACCTGTTCAGCTTATCTTCTAAAACCTTTAACGGTGCAGATCCGGAAAACTACCGTGGATTATATCCCATTCAGAAAGTAATCAGCTTTGGTGTGCATATCAAGCTGTAGCATGATTTGAAACAATGCCTAAAAAAATCTAACAGATATGCAGCGATCCTTCAAACCCTTTACGGAAAAAAGGATTCAGCCATAAAAAATATAAATAGTACAAGGATGAAAAAGATAATACTTTATTTATCAGCCTTATTGATCATCGGTTTGCCCTCCTGCAAAAAATGGGAGACTGAACCCAAAGATCGTGTTTTGATATCGGATGTGTTTGACCCTACGGATAAGGAAGCCGTACAGGCCAAGGCTTACTTATTTGGTATCTATTCTCTCTTGCCTAACGGATTTAACCGGATTGACGGAGACTTCCTGGATGCGGCTACTGATGATGCGGTGCCGTCTTCCGAAAGATCCAATGTGAGCTTCTTTACTAATGGTCAGCTTACTGCCGTAAACTACCCCGACAATAACTGGTTTAACAGTTATTCAATTGTACGCAGGTGCAATGTCTTCCTTAAGAATATTGCTGTAGTTCCGGTTTCGGATTCATTGATCAAAAGATACAAAGCGGAAGCGCGTTTCCTCAGGGCATTTTCTTATTTCGAATTATTGAAACGCTACGGCGGAATTCCTCTGATAGGCGATGAGGTGCTGGAGCTGGATTCAGATATCAATATAGCACGATCCAGCTATGCCGACTGTGTCAATTATATAGCCGGGGAACTGGATGCAATTAAAATTGATTTGGCTTCCGGTTCAAAAATTACTGTAACAGATTTTGGTCGGGCCAACCTGGAAGCCGCGTTGGCGTTACAATGCAGGTTATATCTATATGCTGCCAGTCCGCTTTTTAACGGCGGCGGCGTGGCAAGCGATCCACAGAAAAAAGTATTGACTGGGTATACTGACAATGATCCTTCGCGCTGGGATAAAGTAATAGCAGCCGCAGAAGAGCTTATTGCTATAGGCTATAATAAACTCCCGGCCGGCACCGGCACGGCTACCTACCGGAATGTTTTTACCACAAAAATTAATACAGACATTATTTTTTCCAAACAATCGGCCAACTCCACAGGACTGGAAGCCGCAAGCGCCCCTGTCGGCTATGTAGCACCGGCAGCAAGTAATGGCAGAACCAGCCCTACACAGGATTTTTTAAATGCTTTTCCTAATTTAAATGGTTCTCCTTTTGAAGGAAGCATTACCACACTAAGCCAATATCAAAACCGTGATCCCCGTTTGAATGCTATTATTTTTTATAACGGAGTGCAATGGTTAGGCCGGTCTGTAGAAACATTTGAAGGAGGAAAAGATAAGCCCAACCGTCCCTACCAGGTACAAACAAAAACCTCTTATTACCTGAGAAAGTTCCTGGGAGATTTTACAACCGGAACGACTTATTCCAATCAAAGCCACAATTTTCCTTATTTCCGTTATGCCGAAGTGCTGCTGAATTATGCGGAGGCTTTGAATGAAAGGGGGAGAACAGAAGATGCGGCTAAACAGATTTTCCTGATTCGGGCCAGGGCTGGCATCACTGCGGGAACTAATTCTCGTTATGGTATACCTGCGGGTGTAAGCCAGGCTGATCTCCGGAAGATTATTAAAAACGAACGTCGCATCGAACTGAGTTTTGAAGAGCATCGTTTTTGGGATATCCGCAGATGGAAGGATGCCTCCAATTTGCCTGCTCAGCTAACGGGGCTTATCCTGGATAATAGTACCGGAAGTATCGTTATCAATCAAAAGGAGGTGACTCCATTCAAATTTGAGCTTAAAAATTACTACATGCCGATTCCTTTTTCTGAGATACAGAAAAACAGCAAGTTGATTCAAAATGAAGGCTATTTCTAAACCTGCCAACTAACAAATTAATATGAAAAAATTAGCATACTTTATTATTAGCCTGTTGTTGCTATCGGGTAGCGTGACGGGGCAAGGGCAAAAGCGACTCCTGAAAGGAGAGGTGAGAAACAGGGACGGTTTATTGCCCGGGGTAACTATTACTGAAAAAGGCGTTCCCACTAATGCAACACAAACCGATGAAAAGGGGCAGTTTAGCATAGAGATCGCTACATCCGTTATCGTGGTGAGCTACGCTGGTTATATTCCGCAGGATATAGATGTGCAAGATCAGAATACATTGGACATAACACTTTCTGAGGATAACAAAATTATGGATAATGTGGTGGTGGTTGGATTCGGTAAAACCAGTAAAAAGACTTTGACGGGTTCGGTGAGTTCTGTCTCGGGCGATGAGATCAGGCAAAGTCCCTCCCCAAGCTTACAGAATAATCTTGCCGGCCGTGTAACAGGTTTTAGCAGCCAGCAACGTAGCGGGAGGCCCGGCGCAGATGCTGCGGCTTTCTATGTTCGCGGTATCAGTTCTTATACAGGAAACAACCAGCCGTTGATCATTGTAGACGATATTGAGTTTACTTACCAGCAATTCTTTGCTTTGAACGCTAACGAAATCGAGTCTATTTCTATACTTAAAGATGCTGCAACAACTTCCATATATGGTATCAAAGGCGCCAATGGCGTTGTACTGGTAACTACTTTAAGGGGAAGAGCCGGCCGTCCTACGATTAGCTTTCAAAGTGAGTATGGTCTCAGCCAGCCAACCCGGCTGCCACCTTACCTGAATGCTTATGAGTCTGCCAAGCTGTATACGGAAGCTCAAATGAACAGCAATGCTTTAAAGCCTAATGACAATTTTGTGCCCCGATTTTCTGCAGAAGACCTGGAGCTTTATCGAAATGGCAGCGACCCCTATGGTCACCCGGATAACGATTGGTATGATATACTATTGAAAGACTTCGCGCCGATGCTCCGGAATAACCTGAACGTTACCGGGGGTACAGCAAGGGCTAAATACTTTGTGTCTTTAGGCTATGTTAATCAGGGAGGGCAGTTAAAGGATTTTGGCGTAGACCTCAATAGCTCTTATTATTATAAAAGATATAATTATCGCTCTAATATTGACCTCAAGGTAACATCCGATTTGGATGTTCAGTTCAATATATTTGGCTACCTGGATGAAACCAATGATAACAATGCCAGCGCCAATTCCAATCTTTTTAGTGATCTGAGCCGCAATAATGAAACGGCACCCTACAATTACCCGGTATATAACCCCGACGGGAGCCTGGGTTATAGTTTATGGCAACGCAATTTTGCAGGCAGGAACAATAATAATATAGTAGGCCGTTTAATGTATAATGGGTACTATCGCCCTTTCAGTAACAATATTAACCTGGGGACGAATGTAACCCAGCGCCTGAATTTTATTACGCCGGGCCTTTCAATTAAAGGAACGTTGGCTTATCGCAATCATTATAGCTATGCCAGATATTTGAATCGTCCTTCCAGCGGAAGCGGCTTTCCATCCTATATCTATGATCCTAAAACAGGTACTTATTCTTTCGGCAGGTCCGATAATACTTACAGGATCACCACACCTACGCTTCGCTATGATGTGGGTTCTACAAACAGTGCGCTTACAGTCCAGGCAATATTAAATTATGCCCGCACGTTTGGGCGAGACCATAATGTGACAGGATTGTTTTTATATAATCAGAATAGTAAAGTAGGACCTAACTCTTCTAACGGAGGTATATACAATTTTATTCCTGAAAATTTTAAAGGATATACTGCCCGGGTAGGATATGATTATAAAAACAAATACCTGGTAGAAGTAAGCGGCGCTTATAACGGAACAGATCGTTTTGCCAAAGATCGCCGCTATGGTTTTTTCCCGGCAGCTTCAGTAGGCTGGAATATAGCTGAGGAAAAGGTCATAAAGGAAAATCTGTCTTTCTTAAACCTGTTTAAATTAAGAGGCTCTTATGGCTTAACGGGTGTTGACAATACCGGCGGCGTTTATGCTTACCTGCAAAACTATACTTTAGGAAGTGGCAGCGGTATGTTTGGCATTGCTAACAATAATGGACATGTTACGGCGGCAGAAGGAACCCTGGCTAACAATGAAGTGACATGGGAGAAAGAGAAGAAAATGGATATTGGGTTTGATCTGGCGATGTTTAACCGCAAGCTGACGGCTACCGTTGCCTACTTTAATAATAACCGTTTTGATATCCTTACAACGAGAGGTACGGTATCAGCGGTTTTCGGACAGGGCCTTCCCAATGTAAACCTGGGAAAAACCAATAATAAGGGACTTGAGTTTGAGCTGGGTTACAATAACCGCATAGGCAACGACTGGCGTTATTCCTTCAGAGCTACTTACTCTTCGGCAAAAAACAAAATACTGTTTAAAGACGAGCCGATCCCATTATATCCTTACCAGCAGGAAACAGGTCAGCCCATAGGATCCCGGTTAAAATACTCCTGGACAGGTGAATTTTATACCGCAGCAGATCTGGCTAATCCTGATGTGCCCAAACCTGCTGTTGGCGGTCGTCCCGGTGATATCAAATATAAAGATCTGAATGGCGATGGCATTATTGACGCATCTGATCAGTCCTATTTCGGATTAACTAATCTGCCTAACAAAGTGTACGGTTTAAATTTGGGTTTCGGTTATAAGAACCTTCAGTTAAGCGTATTATTCCAGGGAGCCAGCGATTTTGTAGCGAGTGCAACCGGAGCAGTGATCCATCATAATGTGAGTAAATTATTGCCGATCCACCAGCAGCACTGGACCCCGGAATTAGGTAATTCTGCTAAATACCCGCAGCTATATATCGAAGATCTTACTTCAAGTCCTGCCAACTATTACTCGGATTTCTGGGCCATTCCAGGTGATTATATCCGGTTGAAAAGCGCAGAGATCAGTTATACCATAAGCGCAGAGGCATTGAAACGTATCCGGATCAAGGAGATGCGTGTATATGCCAACGGATATAACCTGTTAACCTGGACCAAGCTGGACAGGCTTTATGACCTGGATCCTGAAGTGGTGGAATCCGTAACAGATTTACCTTATCCTCCTTCCCGCACTTTCAATTTTGGTTTGAACATCACTTTCTAAATAGGAAAATAATGAAAAGATTAATTGCACTCATCATAGGAGCCGGCCTTTTGGCATCATGTCAGAAATCAAAATTTCTGGATGATAAGACCAATTTGCTGGATGACAAAGCTATATTCACAGACAGTATAAGAACACTTGGTTTTCTGAACCGCATCTATGTAGATGTCGGCTATACATTTGCGATCTACCGTTTTTCTGCAGCAGGAGGCGCGGGTAATACCGAGCTGGCTTCAGACAATGCTGAAGGGAATAATAATACTTCTGTTTGGGGTAACGCATATACGTTGGGATCCATTGGGCCTAACAACGTACTGACCGGATTTGCGGCAGATAAGGATTTCTGGAATACGCCTTATATGAACATCCGCCGCGTAAATCTGCTGCTACAGCGATTACCGGAAGCACCGTTCCACGAGTCTACTAAACAAAGAATGGCTGCAGAAGCAAGGTTTTTGCGGGCATGGTATTATTACCAGATGGTAGCTGTATTTGGTGGTGTGCCCATAATCGATGATAATGTTTATGACATCAATGATGTTATCAATATACCCCGCAATAGTTTTGACGAGTGTATCAATTATATTACCAGCGAGCTGGATCATTGCTCGCAGGCATTGGCAAACGTAGTATACGCTGATATCGATTACGGGCGCATTACAGCCGGGGCCTGCATGGCACTTAAATCGAGGGTGTTATTATATGCGGCAAGTCCTTTGTTTAACGGCGGAAATAGCTCTAATGCGGGTGATAAAGCCAGTTTGGTGGGATATACCAGCTATGATAAAAGCAGGTGGCAGCTGGCAGCCAATGCGGCAGAAGCGGTGATCAATTCGGGAAAATATCAATTGAATATTGATAATGCTACAAGACCCGGTAACGGCTTTTACAGCGTGTTCCTGAAAAGGGTGAACAGTGAATATATTCTGGCCTTTAACAGGGGACCGCAAAGGGAAATGGAATCTTATTATCTTCCTGGTTCCCGTTCGGGCAGCCTGGTGATGAAGCCTACCCATAACCTGGTTGAAGCATTCCCTATGAGAGACGGAAAGCCTACTTCCGAAAGCCCTCTGTATGATCCTGCTAATCCGTATAAGAACCGGGATCCCCGTTTCGATTATTCGATTATTTATAATGGATTATCTTATACCAGCAATACAGGGCCCAAAACACCTATATGGACTTACCAGTCAGCAGGATCCACCATCCCTAATACAACTTCAGACGGCTATGTTGCAGGCGGTTATTTTACCGGGTATTTTTCAAGAAAAATGCTGGATGAAAACCTGGCGAGTAATACGGCGGGAACAACAGACAGAGGATGGGCATTGATACGATATGCCGAGATTTTATTGAACTATGCAGAAGCCCTGAATGAAACCGGTGCTACCGCTAAGGCCTATGCACCCTTACAACAAATAAGGGAGCGGGCTGGTATTTTGCCCGGAGCTGATGGTTTGTATGGCATGAAAGCCGGTATGACCATAGATGAAATGCGCAGCCTTATCCAGAATGAAAGGAGAATCGAGCTGGCGTTTGAAGATCATCGTTTCAATGATTTACGCAGATGGATGATTGCAGAACAGGTATTGCAAGGCTTCAATAAGGTAATGATCATTAACCGCACCGGCGAAAATACATTTACTTATAGAGTTGCCTCGGCTCCCAGGCCTCTTAATTTCAGAAAAGCAATGTACCTGTTGCCCATTCCATTATCCGAGATTCAAAAAATGCCGTTAATGGTACAGAACCCGGGATATTAAAAAGTGTTCCGGGCAAGTGGACAAAGATAACTTTACTGTTATGTTATGTTATGTATAAGTGGGTGCCGGTTAATATAGTGACCCGGGAGGCAGAAACAGGAATATGGAATAAGCAATTTTCAATGCCCGATGTTCATTTTTATAACAATTGAAATTGAGCTTGAATTTGAAAAATGCTTGTTGAGTTGTTGAAGCGTGCCGAACTCGTGAGTGAGCTGATATATGCCTTTCTGGAGTATTGCCATCGAAACTTCAGAGTTTTTATTAATAATTAATGCTTGTCACAATGAAACAACTAAGTATCGCCAGCAGCGGAAAGATCGCTTTACTGGCATTGTTAGGGCTGCATTCGCTTTCCTGCACTAAAATTCAGGGAGAAGATCTCCCGGGCACTAATGGTGCCAGTACGCAAAAAAGAGCTGTTGCCGGTGCTGACAATAATATCCTGGTCCGGCCAGCCTACGACAGTACAACGGTATTGCGTAACCCGTTAAACGGCTGGGTAATGTACGGGCAGCGAACTGCTACCGACACTTATTGGGATACGCAGTTTTACGTACCCGAATTAGGGCAGAATGTAAAAGCAATTGATTATGCATCCGCCTGCTATATCCGCACAAGCTGGAGATCGCTGAACCCCAGCCCCGGTGTATATGCCTGGAGAGACCTGAACTCACAGATCGGTAAACTGATCAATGGTGTTAAAACCAGGGGGTTGCCCATCGCATTCCGTATTGTTGTAGACGGACGGGACCAGGGAGCCAACACTCCGCAGTTTGTTTTTGATGCAGGAGCTGCCTACTGGTTATCGAACCCTGCAGCGCCTACGCAAAAAACACCTTTTCCGCAGGACTCTGTATTCAGGCAATATTATACCACTTTTATTGAAGAGCTGGCAAAGGACTTTAACGACCCGGCCCGTACTTCTTTTATCGATGCATATGGGTTGGGCAAGTGGGGCGAGGCGCATAACGTTGTATATGCCGAACCTGGTATTTTAACGGCCGAGCAGACAGAAACAGCTAAGGAAGAAGTGCTGGACTGGATAATGGCGCTGTACAACCGGACTTTTACAAAAGTGCCATTGGTAATAAATTATCACCGGCTTATAGGCCATCCCACCAGTTGGGGCGCCGTAAATGCCAATAGTGAAAGATTGCTGGTGAAGGCTATTAACCAGGGCTACAGCCTGCGACACGACGCTTTTGGCATGAATGGTTATTACCAGAGCTGGGAAAGAAATTTTGCAACCGCCTGGAAACACAAACGCCCGATCATCATGGAAGGAGGATGGATCGTAGGCTCACACAGCTATTGGAACGACCCCAGCGGTCAATACCGGCAAGGGCATCCTGAAGATGTACGGCTGAGCGAATTTAATGCATCAGCTCAGGCACATGTAAATATGATGGATTTCAGGGTAGGGGAAACAACCTCCTGGTTCGGCACCAGCTTTCCACTGGTACAACGTTTTAACTCAGAGGGCGGGTATCGGCTCTACCCCGATGAAATATCTTTGCCGGATGTGGTTGCTAATGGGGCTGTTGCTGTATTGAGCCATCGCTGGAAAAATATGGGCTGGGGATACTGTCCTAACAATATTCCTCAATGGAATTATAAATATAAAGTTGCTTTTGCCATCCTGGATACAGCAGGTACGGTAAAAAAGCTTTTTACAGATAATAACAGCGATCCGTCTCAATGGCTGAAAGATAATCCCACCACCTACAATTTCACAACAACAGCTATCAACTTACCACCCGGAACTTATACATGGGGAATAGCGATCATTGATAAAACCAATGCTGACAAGCCGGGTATTGCGCTTGCAGTAACCGGCAACTTCGCCAACGGATGGCTGAAGCTGGGCAGCTTACAGGTACAGGCAGCACCTCCAATAGGTCAATCCATTAAATTAAAAGGTTCCAACAACCTGTTTGTGTCAGGCGAAAATGGCGAAGCTCCTATGCGATGCAATCGCCCGGCCGCTTCTACCTGGGAAACCTTTACCATTGTTGACGCCGGCGGTGGAAAAATCGCGCTGAGAAGCATGAATAAATATGTCTCCTCAGAAAATGGCGCCACTTCCGGCATCACTTGTAGCCGGACAACTATCAGCGATTGGGAAAAATTTGATTGGATTGTGAATGCAAATGGAAAAGTATCCTTTAGAGGAAATAATGGTAAATATATTTCTTCTGAGGACGGGCAATCAGTAATGAAATGCAATCGCGCCACTATTGCCGGCTGGGAGACATTTGCACTGGAGTGATGAAACAAGAATAATAGTTGAATATCTTCAGAGATTGATAAAAAGAATAAACATACAAATAAATTAAAAAGGGAAACAAAATCTCCGCTATCGATAAAGTATGAGGCAGTTACTTTATTTAATGAGCATCCATAATCGCATGTAACCAAATTGTATTATATTGGAGACCCTGCTTTGAGTAGCAGATATAACGATGAAACAAATTGGATTCATGGGCAGACTTCGGATTGTATATTTATGGAGTATTTTGGTATTGGTCTTTTTTCAAAAGGCCAATGCTATTGATACCACGCGCTACCGCTTTCATGTAATGCCTGAAACATCCTATTATGGCGGCATACAAAGTATTGCAAAAGATAGCCTGGGTCGTATATGGTATACAGGACCCGATGCCGTTTTTGTTTATGATGGTAGTAGCTTTTATCAATTAAATGAACTGGCGTCAGCA
This sequence comes from Paraniabella aurantiaca, assembly GCF_050309965.1. Lineage (NCBI taxonomy): Bacteria > Pseudomonadati > Bacteroidota > Chitinophagia > Chitinophagales > Chitinophagaceae > Paraniabella > Paraniabella aurantiaca. Next base: position 2,132,950 of record NZ_JBLOSY010000002.1, read on the forward strand.
TCCGAACCGGGCACAAAATGGCGGTTTGGAATGCTGCTGCAGGATAAAGAGGGACGCTTGTTCTTAACCACGAATCATGGTTTGCTGCAATTCAATTACAGCCGTTTCTCTTTCGAAATGAATGTGCCGGGCAGGATAAGATCTATTCGTTTAAACGATGATGGCAACCTGGTCATGCTCCGCGATGATAGCCTGTTGATGTACCACCCCCGCACCAAAAAATTGCAAAGCTTTTTGCTACCCAAAGGCGGCTACTTTGAGCATGTTTTGATTTCAAAAGGATTGGTGTTTTTGTCACAGGCAGGGAATTTGATGAGGTTTGATACCCATGCAAAGGCATTCAGAGACTTTGCATGGGTAGGTAGTGACAACCTTGCAAATGATGTCGCGGTGTATGGCGATCTGTTTTATTTTTTAACAGGTAGAGGCGGGATCTTCGCCGTAGATGGCACCGGTCATATACAACGTAATGTGCCGATATTGGCCAATGGAAACAGGTTAGTTATTGCCAAAAAGTTATATCTGGATCCATTGGGTATTATGTGGGTGGCTACGCAAACCGGACTTTTTTTGTATGATCCTGCTCATGACAGTCACACCACGTTAACCATGAACCTGAGTGATGCGTATTCCTTACCTAATAATTCAATATGGACGATTTATGCCGATCCTGATCAGGGTGTTTGGCTGGGAACCTATGGTGGTAAATTGGTGTATAGCTCACTATATGATAAAACGGTAAGATATTTCAAACCAGGCCCGGAATCATTGAATCATCCTATTGTAAGCAGTTTCGCTGAAGACAGGCAGGGTAATATATGGATCGGCACGGAGGGTGGCGGACTGAATTTCTGGAACAGGCAAAGCAATAGTTTTTCGCATTATTTAAAGGGAGTCACTAACGCTCCTAATTCCAATATGATCAAAAGTCTTCGCTTTGATCAGGAGAAAAAAAAACTTTATATAGCCGCTTTTAGCGGTGGTATTACTCATTACGACGCGTTGAGCCATCGGTTCAGCAGTCTTGATTTTCGCAATCCCTACAGCCAGCAGCCACTCACCATTTACGACTTTATACAGGATCATCAATTGGCCTGGTGGATGACCGATCCTGACAATGTACTGTTTTATAAAGCGCCGGCAGAAGCCGCTGTGGGAGTGGTTTCGCTACTGGGAACAGATAATAAGCCCATCAGACTTGAAATTGAATCGCTGTACCAGGATGCGCAGAAAATGCTCCGGTTTATCACACATGACGGGTTGTTCATTGTGAACCCGGTAACCCGGAAGGTGATCAGGCACTATTATTTGAAAAACCAGCCCTATGCAGTGAATAGCTTATGTTGTTACAGGGAAGCATCCAACGGTGACCTTTGGCTGGGTACACTAGGTGGCGGTATAAACCTGTTGAAAGCGGATGGCACCTATCTCAATTTTAATAGCTCCAATGGCTTTCCACCCAAATTGGTATTTGGTATTCTCGAAGACAGCGGATCGAAAAATATCTGGTTGAGTACCAGTGAAGGCATTTATTATTATGAACCGTCGAACGGAAAGTTTAGTAAAGCAAGATTTTATGAAGACAATAGTTGCGGTTCTTTCTACATCCGTTCGGCTTATAAAACCTCAAAAGGGGAAATGCTTTTTGGTGGTACCAATGGGTTCGTGATTTTCGATCCCACGAGTATGTCAGACAACAGGCAACGCCCCAAAGTATTCTTCACCGGCTTTCTTGTTAACAATTTAAAAGTCACAGCAGGCTCAGAGCATTCACCCTTGTCAAAAGATATTTCCAGTCTTTCCAACAAAAAAGATGAACGCATCAATCTTACCAGTAGCCAGTCTAATATAGAGATCCGCTTTTCTTCAAATAGTTACCTGGAAGCAGAAAAGAATCAATTTAGCTACAGGATGCGGGGCCTTTCAGATGAATGGCAGCTACTCAACCGTAAACAAAACGCAGTGCAGTTTTTTGACCTGCCAGCCGGTGATTATGTTTTCGAAGTAAAAGCATCCAACAACGATGGATTATGGGGACAGGAAGTGTCGAGGCTTTATATACATGTCGATCCTCCGTTTTTCCTCTCCTGGTGGGCTTATCTTTTATATAGCCTTATAGCTGTCGTCCTGCTTTTTTTCATGATCCGTTACTACACTAATAAAAAAGTGTTTAAGGAAAGGCTGGCTTTGGAGGCTATTAAGGAGCAAAATATGAGAGAGCTTAACCAGGCGCGTACCAATTTCTTTACTAATATCTCTCACGATTTAAAGACACCGTTGACACTGGTGCTCGATCCTTTGAAACAATTAAAAGAAACCCTGGGTGTCAATGATAAAACGGCTTCGTATATGCAGGTGATTGAAAAGAATGTAACCCGCATACAAAGGATGATCAGCCAGCTGCTCCGGTTTAGAGAAATTGAAAGTCAGAAGATTACCTTAAATCCACAGGTGGCAGACTTTATAGGTTTTGTAAAAGATGTGTTTGGTTTATTTGAGCTGTATGCTAACCGCAAGGAAATTGAAACAGATATGGCTGCCCATCAATCGCAGTTGTTGGTGGCTTTTGATTTTGATATCATCGAAAAGATACTGACGAATCTTTTTTCTAATGCTTTGAAATATACACCCAACAAAGGTTATGTAGGTGTTCGTGTGTACGAGTCTACGCCGGAGGAACTGAACCGCTTGTCCGGAGAAGTGGATCCTGGGGAGAAAGAATATGTTTCCGTAGAAGTGTTAAATACCGGCGATAATTTTTCGGAAGAACAGATCGCTACACTGTTTACCTCATTCAACCGTTTGTCGGCGCGGCGTCCCACCTTTGAAGAAAGCTCCGGCCTCGGACTTGCTATTGTAAAGGAACTGGTAGATGCGCTGGGTGGAGCTATCTGGATGGTGAATAAAATGAATAAGATATCGTTTACTATGTTGCTGCCTTTTAAAAGAGAAGCAAATCCGGGGCAAGTGGGTGGAACGGTTTATGATTATACGATATCAGAGCTAGACGATATGATGCTGGAAACAGTGGAACCTGATACTACCAGCAAAAATGCCAGGAAGGCGAATAGTGTTTTGCTGATAGAAGACGATCCTTCCCTGAGGTCCTATCTTGAGCAAAGACTCTCCGAAAAGTACAATGTTTATACTGCAAGCGATGGAACCGAAGGACTCACCAAAGCAGAGAAGATCTATCCGCAACTGATCATTACTGACCTGATGATGCCTGGCTTTAATGGCTTTGAACTGTGCCGTCGCCTGCGACAAAATTTTAAAACCAGTCATATACCGATCGTTATGATTTCTGGTAAAGGAGACGATAACCAGAATAAAGTAAGAGCACTCGAAATGGGTGCAACTGTGTTTATAGATAAGCCTTTCGAGGTAAACTACCTGTTACAGCAAACAGAAACTATACTAAAGAGCCAGCAGGAATTAAAAGAGAAATACAGCAAAAGGTTTTTGGTAGATCCCTCTAATGTAACGATTTCATCGATGGATGAAGAGTTACTTACCAAAGCCATGAAGTTTATTGAGGGAAACATCGATAATCCTGATTATTCGGTTGAACGATTTGTTTCAGACATGAATGTGGGCAGAACCATCCTTTATCAAAAGATCAATGATATAGTGGGTATGTCAATCAAAGAGTTTATCATGAATATCAGGTTAAAGCGAAGCGCCTACCTGCTTCAGCATGCAGACGCCACAATAGCTGAAATAGCCTATCAGACAGGTTTTAATAATGCGAAGTATTTCAGTATTTGTTTTAAAAAGCAATTTGAAATGAGCCCTTCTGAATTCAGAAAACATGCTACTTCGGAAGGTTTACATAACACCGATTAGCCATTATTTTTTTAAAGTTAAAAGATGGGCCGGCATAACTAGTGCCTCCTGGTTTTTACCAAAAAGAAAAGCAGACTTAAGCCATCTAAGTGCTGTTAAATGTGATCACGCATGTAATTCTTGTTTGAAATTGCAATATTTTACTTATATAATTTTCTGATGGAAGGTTTGGTTTCAGGGCGTTAAAACCGTTGTTAACTATAATTCCTAAAGCTGCGCAGCTATTAAAAGATGATTTCCGCTGAATAATTTTTTTTTGTGCCGATCAGTACAAAGCAGGTCACCGATAGAAAAATATCCTTCTAAATTCACGTCAGAATTGACTAAAACTATTTTGTATGAATAACGATTGTAAGGGCTGCATCCGCCCTGTCTTATCATTGCCAATGATAATCGTGATGCTTTTGGCTTCTGTCGTAGTTGCCGCCCAGGATACTAAACTGGTTGCGGGTCGGATAATAGATTCCGTCAGCCGGTCTCCGGTCATCGGCGCTTCGGTAACTGTTAGCGGCACCACCCACACAACCAGGAGTAATGAGTCGGGAGCTTTTGTTATAAGCGCTTCTGTTGGACAGGTTTTAGAGATTACGCATATCGGTTACAAGACGCAGACGCGGCCCGTTGATGCGGACTCTCTTTTGATAGAGATGGTGACTACCTCTGAAGATTTGTCTGATATTGTGGTGGTTGGTTACGGTCAGCAACGAAAGGCAAGTGTCGTTGCGGCTATATCTTCCATTAATGCAACGGCGCTGAAGCAAACACCGGCAGCAAACCTTGGAATAGCTCTTGCCGGACGACTGCCGGGTTTAAGCGTGCTGCAACGTTCGGGCGTTCCGGGAGGGGAGCAAATGGAGTTTTATATACGCGGACGTAGTACCGTTAATGGCCAGCAACCTTTAATATTGGTAGATGGTGTTGAAAGAGATTTTACGGCATTGGATCCTAGGGAGGTTGAAACCATATCCATACTTAAAGATGCTTCTGCAACAGCAGTTTATGGGGTCAGAGGTGCTAATGGAGTGATTATGGTTACCACCAGGAGGGGACATTCAGGCAAGCCAAAAATAGATGTCACTTTCGAACAAACATGGCAGGCTCCAACGCGGCTACCCAAAATGACCAGCGCTTACGACTATGCTGTATTACGTAACCAGGTTGAATTACAGGATGGACGACAGCCTATATATTCCGATGAAGAGTTGGAGCATTACAGAACCGGTGACTTTAAGGAGTTATATCCGGTAAGGGATTTTGTAGGAGAATTTATGAGAGATCTTTTTCCCATGAGAAGAATGAATGTCAACGTAAGTGGGGGCAACGAAAAAATGCGGTACTTTACTACTGTAGGCTATTTATTCCAGGAAGGTGTTTTTCGTATAGAGAAGTTCCCTGAATATGATTACGATCCTACCTCCAAAGCTAATCGCGTCAACTTCCGGTCGAACTTTGATATAGATATCAACAAGTCGCTGAAGATGTTTCTGAATATCAGCGGTTATATGCAAAAGAAAAATGACCCGGTTGTTGTTCCTAATAATGGCGCTTATTTGAATGATATCAATGCCTATTCTACGGTGATAGGCTCCTTACTGCAAACTCCGAATAACTATCATAATGATGTTACTCCCGACGGAGAAGTATTGTCAACCTATTTAAAAGGGGGAAATATTAATAATGTTCCCTACGGTATGCTGAACAGGTCGGGTTTTCGTAATACCCTTACCAACCAGGTTACAGCAACACTGGGAGCAACACAGTCTTTAGGTTTTATTACAAAGGGACTTTCGGCAAGGGTGATAGCTTCTTATGATAACACTGCGGTGAACCAACAGGTACGCCAGAGAACATTTCAGTTATACGAAGCTAAAAGACACCCTACCAATCCCGATTCAGTTATTTATGAAAGAACCGGAACCAACCCTAATAGTACCTTATCGGATGCCCAGGCACAATCGCAATGGAATCTGCTTAATATAGATGCATCTATTAATTATGCACGTTCATTTGGTGATCACGACATTACAGCAATGGCCTTGTTCAACCGGTATCAACGGGTTATTAATATCCAGCTTCCCTTTAACTACATTGGATATGTGGGCCGTATAACCTATGGTTTTAAAGATAAATACCTGGCGGAAGCCAACTTCGGCTATAACGGTTCGGAACAGTTTGCTCCCGGTCATAAAATGGGTTTTTTCCCTTCTCTTTCGGTAGGGTGGGTCGCTTCACAGGAAAATTTTTTAAAGGACGCGGCTCCCTGGTTGACGTTTGCAAAAATTCGCGCTTCTTATGGGCAGGTAGGTAATGATAATATGAATGGAGCCCGCTTTGCTTTCCTTACTTTATGGAACGGAAGCCTCGAGAGCCAGATCGGAAATGAGCAATTGGTTTGGGAAAAAGCCAACAAGCTGAACCTTGGATTGGAAACCCGTTTGTTCAGGGACTTTAGCCTGGAGGCGGATGTTTTCTATGAAAGACGTAATAATATACTGATACCTGCAGACGGCCTGGTACCAACAGGTATGTTTGGTACTGGTGGTGTGTTTGTATCTGGTATACTTCCGAAGATCAACGCAGGTGAAATTGAGAACAGAGGCTTTGAAGTGAGTGCAGCATACAAGAAACTGATCGGTAATGATTTTCGCTTTGATGTGAGACTAAACGGTGCCTATAATAAAAACAAAGTGTTGTACCTGAGCGAGGTGATGCTGCCTGAAGAATATGCATACAGAACCCGCAGTACAGGCCTTCCCCTGGGACAATATTTCGGATATAAAACAGCCGGCTTTTTTAATTCCGAACAGGATATTCTCGACTGGTATGATCAATCGGGTATAGGGGCAACTCCCAAGCCCGGAGATTTGAAATATATGGATATGAATGGCGACGGTGTTATAACCGATGCGGATATGGTGCCATTGGGTAGTCCCGAATTCCCGGCCTGGACTTTTGGGGCAGCAACCAGCATACAGTTTAAAGGATTTGATTTTAGTATGATGTGGCAGGGCGTAGCTGAAAGAAGTTACCTGATAACAGGACAAAGGTTTTTTGAAACCTACAATTTTAATGAATGGCATAAAGAAGCATGGAGCCAGCAGCGATATGAAGCCGGACTACCTATAACCTATCCACGTCTGGATCCGGGAAGCAGCGCGAGTAAATTACCATCAGACTTCTGGAACGCTGATGGGAGCTATATCAGGTTGCGCAACCTCGAAGTAGGTTATACGCTTAACAAAAAGCTGTCAGGAAAGATTGGCTCTTCAGCCGTGAGGATTTATGCCAACGGTTTAAACTTACTCACTTTTGACAGGTATCCTGTAAAGTACCAGGATCCCGAGCAAAACGGTGGTCTGCTGTATCCTGTTTTCAAAGCTTACAATATTGGATTAAACGTAACATTCTAAGATTCGATGCTAAAAAATAATATTATGAAAAATGAATTCTTTTTACTGCTTTTTGGGGTAACACTTGCAATGATGGGTTGCCAGAAAGTTTTGGAAAAAACACCCGACGGGCAAATAACAATAGACAAAGTACTTAATGATTTCGATCGAAGCAAGGGTTTGAGAGACGCAGTATACGGGGAAATATACCAGGCCCGCGATATGATATCATTTGTTCATAACCCCATTGAAGCCCTCACGGACAATGCATTTTGGGCTGCTACCTATAATGCATATAGATGGCACAATGGATCACTTTCCTTAACTGATCCGGTAATAACCTGGGATTGGTCTTCTCCCGCCGAGCAGCTCTGGCCCGACTTCTGGAGAGGCATACGGCTGGCTAATAATGCTATCAAATATTTGCCACAATCAACTGCAATCAATGAAAATCAACGCACTTTATGGATAGCGGAATCACGTGTGCTTCGGTGCTGGTTTTACATGAACCTGCTGGAGTTTTATGGGGCTGTTCCCTGGGTAGATGAACCTTTTGATCCCAATTTTATGGGGTGGAACGAGCTTAAACGCCCGTCTTTTAATGAAATATCGGGTAAAATCGAAGAAGAGCTGCTTGCCGTTATACAGTCGGGCGTGTTACCGGCAAAGGGAAACCCCGCTCAAAGCGATGTACGTTATGTAGATAATGCCATTGCATATGCTATAAGAGCAAGAGTGCTTCTGTATAATGCAAGTCCGCTTAATAACCCTGAGAATGACGCAGCTAAATGGACTCGTGCCGCCAATGCTGCTCAGGATGTAATTAATCTGCCAGGTTATAGCCTCGTTCCAATGGAGAATTATAAGCGACTGTTTATTGGAGCTTATGCCAATCCTGCTTCAGAAATTATATGGCGTGCCTGGTCTGACAATTCTCATATCAATAACACCAATGGTGTTAATGTAGGGCCTTATCCTTTTGCATCCATCAATAATATATGGAACTGCGGGGAGTCGCCTACCCAGGAATTGGTCGATTGCTTCGAAATGAAGAATGGTGCTCTTCCTGTTACCTATAATGATGCTACCAGGACAAAAATAACGGTAAACCCGGCTGCTGCAACCCAGGGCTATAGTGAGGAAGTGGGTGGAAACCCTTATGCCAACAGAGACGCAAGGTTTTATGTAAATATATTGTATAATATGGCAGACTATGGAGTGCCATTTAATGGAACCCAGCCCTACATTATTGAAACCTTTGTTGGCGGCAGAAATGGTTACAACGATGTTATATCCCGGGAAACACAAAATTCCTGCACAGGTTATTACAGCAGGAAAGATAAACAAATTACTTATTGGGGACCCGGAACTGCGAAAGGGAACGAGCCTACGCATTGGGTGTTTTTCCGCCTGGCTGAATTTTACCTTCAAAAGGCAGAAGCCTTATGTGAAGCCGGCGACCTCCCGGGCGCGATGACGGCATTAAATGTAATAAGAACACGTGCCGGTCAGCCCGATATTCAATCCGTTCCAGGTTTCGCGGCATCCCAGGATTTCCTGAGAACCCGCATCAGGAACGAACGCCGGGTAGAATATTGCCTGGAAGGCCAGTACCGTTTTGTTGATCAGCGGCGCTGGAAAATTCTAAATCCAACCAACAGGTTTGTTACCGGGATGAGAATTACGAAAGGGAGTGACGGAAAATTTAGTTATGAAAGAAGGAAAATAAGAGATTACCAATCTTATACGGACAAGTACCTGGTAATGCCGATACCACTTGAGGACGCAAAAAAAATGACAGGCATGTTACAACCTGAAGCCTGGCGGTAATACATGTTTAAACTAAAACTACTAAAAATAGAAAGTATGAAGAATTTTCTTTTCACACCCTTGTTGCTTTTTGTGCTTGCTGCTTCATGCAAAAAAGAAGAAGCTGCTGTACCGGTTGCAGTAGATGATCTGGCTGCCTATCCCGGTAAAAACCGGGCCAGGGTAGAATTTTCAGTGCCTGCTGGAGCTGTCAGGGGAAAAGTGTTTTATAACAATGGCAGCTTTAAAGAGTTTGAAGTTACCGGACCGGTTCAGTCAGTTGTGGTAGACGATCTCTCTGAACAGGAGCACATCCTGAAGGTAGTTACTATGAATGCTGAAGGCGCAGTTTCTAACCCCAAAGCAGTTAAGGCCAAAGTTTACGGTGCAGGTTATGAAGGTGGTCTAAAGCCGAGACGGTGGAAGGATCAGGTAGATCACTCTTCAACTTCTATTGAGATCATGTTTGAGCAGGCATTTGAGAATGAGACAGATGTGATTGTTTCCTTTACGAATACAGCCGGTAAAAAGGATAGCGTGGCTATGCCGGCAACCCAAAACTCAGTTGTATTAAACAGTATCGATGTTAACCAGCCGTATTATTTCTATTCACGTTATAAGCCGGAGGCTTCGGCAATTGACCATTTTCTTTCTTCAAACGTAGATGCAAAGAGCGCTTTGTTATTTAACTTCCAGAAAATCGGGTGGGAAATAGCCGGTGTATCTGACGAGGTTGCGGGACGTAGCGCGGCTATGGCAATTGATAACAACGCTGCAACACTTTGGCAGTCTTCTGCTTCAGGTTCTAAACCTGCCGACCAGCACTGGATTAAGATTGATATGGGGACCTCTAAGGTTATTGATGGTTTCAATTTATTGCATTCTTATACTAACGAAAAATCAGCAAAAAAAATACGTATTGATGTAAGCCTGGATAATACGAACTGGACAACCGTTCTGGAGGGTACCCTTAATGTAAGCTTTTTAAAGCAGACATTGCCCCTGCAAAAATCGGTGAATGCCCGGTACTTCAGGATCACTGCAGTTGAAATGTACGACGCCAATACACCGGGACTGGTGTTTTCTGAAATTGATGTTTATAATGCGCAAACTACCAGCGGGGATAATGGTCTTACCAGTTATTCATCCAGCACTGCTGTAGCTCTAACAAATGCTAAAAATCCATTTGTAGGAGACGGATCCAACCCTTTTCCTGCGCTTGGAGATTATCGCTTGCAGAAGGTACTGGGCTGGACACATAGTGCAAATGCTATCGCAACTTATGATAACACAAAGTTGTCCCTGTTCACAGCTTCTGTATGGGGCTTGCCACTGGTGACAAATGGCAAGTTACATCAAACCTTAACCCTGCAGCCGGGTAACTATGTCTTAAAAATTGATGTAGCCGATGCAGATGGGCCGGTAGATATTTATGGTGTAGTTGTGAGCGGAGCTGCACTTCCGGATTATACTACCGTAACAGCCGCTTCATCAGTAATGCGCTATGTAGATTTGATAGCCTACCAGAATAAAATAGTAGAACTACCGTTTAATGTATCTGCCGCAGGAACATTCAGCATTGGAGTGGTATACAATATCAGGAGTCAGTACAGTACTAATCAGAAACCCTGGTCAACATTCACCATAAATGGTTTTGAACTGGCTCGTGTTGTCTTATAGCAGCAATAGAATATAATAGCTACAATAAATGCAAAATAAAATGATGATTTTAATAATAGTTGTATCGGCTTTATTATCTGTAAATGCGGCTACCAGTTGCGTGAAAAATACAAGCGCTGATAGTTACGGATTAACTGATCTGCAACTGGGCACGCAATCACTGGTTATGGAAACCGGTCAGTCAGAAAAGATTTCTGTCAGTGCTGTACCTGCAACTGCAAACCAGCCTGGCTTTCAATGGAGCTCTTCCGATGAAAACGTAGCCATTGTTGATAATGGAATGGTAACAGCAATAGCTGAAGGTGAAACAACAGTTACTGTAAGCTATAAGACTATTCGTAAAACAGTAGCAATTAAAGTAGTGGCTCCGGAAGTAGATAAAACCCTGGCTGTTCTTTTTGATAAGCGTTTGTCGAATATACAGCAGCCGGAATTGATATTAAATGATGTAGCGCGCTATACATCGCAGGGTTTAACAATTACCGGGACAACAAACACCGTTAAACTGGATAAGTTTTACGCGCTTGCCGAACGAAAAATTCAGTATCATATAAAGTTGTCTGCCGATGCTAAAGCCGTATTTCACAGCAGTGAAAAGGATTTTAACGCATTTGTAGATATTCCTAACAAAAAAATAAGTATCGCTACGAACCCTGTAACAGAAAAAAAAGTTGATTTTTTAAAAGGCGATCGCGAGTATATAGTCGAAATATACCACGTTTACCAGCAGGCAAAGCTACGGATAACCGATGTTCAAACGCGTCAAACTACTGAGATCTCTGCGGTGAATGACGGACAGGGAGGAGTTGGCAAAGGAGCATTGCAACCCGGTTTTGGCGTGGGGATGCAATGGGACTATTATTGCTTTGGTCTTTCAAGTGGTACATCCATGCTGGTAAAGCGCATTACTGTCAGTGCTTTAAAGAAGAAAGTGAAACTGTTACTGTATGGAGATTCTATTACGCAACCCGAAGGATACTTTCCGGCAAAAGATTTTCACCTGGCCTGGACACAACAGGTAATAAGCCGATTGGGTGGCAATGCTATGTCCAGCGGACGTGGCGGCGCGCAGATCGATATGGTGATGAACTATATTAAGAATGAACTACCCTTTATCAAGACAGAATATGTAATGGTTACTATTGGCACTAATGGAGGCAATACAGAAGCTAAACTAAAGGAGTTAGTCGGCTATATCAAATCCAACGGATCAATACCCATTCTTAATAATATTCCCAGTAATGAAAGTGGAACACAGGTAGCGGTAAACGATCTGGTAGCTAAGGTGAGGGCCGATTTGAATATCAAAGGATGCCGGTTTGATTTGCCAACATCGGTGGATGGCGATGGTAAAACCGTTGATAAATCTTCTATGTATTGGGAAGATTATAGTGGCAGCTATGGGTGGCAGGTTTATCATCATCCTAACGAAGGCGGCGGCGTTAAAATGTTTCAGCAAACTTTACTTGATTTACCGGACTTGTATCGCTGATACGCTGGAAGAAGTTGTTGCAACTGTAGTTTAGCGTATTAGCTATACAGGTCGTCCGATAGAGCGATCCGGGTTGTTGTAAACATTATCGCGTTAAATGAAGTGATAGATCCTGACCCAAATAATAGATGTCAATCATTGATATAAAATTATACGATGAACATAAAAATATTTACAGTCATTTTCTCAGGTGTATTTGCTATACTGCTTTTATGCGCCTGTAAAAAAACGCCTGACAGATCCGACGAAGAAAAAGAGGCAGGTCCTGATGCAGAGCGGTTAAATAACTTTAACAATATTGTCGGAGTTGATCATTTTGGACGGATATTCGAAAGTGTTTCTTCCATGAAGGCAGATAAACAGGTTGGGTTGTTCTTTTGGTTATGGATCGGCCAGCCGCATGCCGGTAATATTTATGATGCATCTAAAATATTAGCAATGCCCAACGGGTTAAAATTGCTGACTGACTTTCAACACCAGGATGAAACAATCAGTCCGAATGGTCAGGCACATTTCTGGGGAGAGCCTATTTGGGGTTACTATAATTCTGAAGACGAATGGGTATTGAGAAAACAGGTAGAGATGTTGACCATGGCAGGTATCGATTTTATTTACTTTGACGCAACCAATGCATTTATCTATAAAAATGTTTTCATGAAGTTGCTGGCCATTATAGATGAATATCAAAAGAACGGCTTCAGTCCTCCCAAAGTAGCTTTTTATACCCACTCCAGGTCCTTTCAAACCACGCGGGAGCTTTACAGGGAGCTTTATCAGCCAGGCTTGTTTTCAGACACCTGGTATAGGGTTAATGGCAAACCGATGATCATTTCCTATACCAACGTGCAGGATGACTTGAATGAGGCGAGATCCAGGGGCGACAATGATTATGCTCCTGGCGTTCTAAACGCTGATATTCTAAACTTCTTTCATTTCTACCGGCCTCAGTGGCCTGGTGATCCGGTTTATGCAGATGGGTTCCCCTGGGTAGAATGGATTCACCCACAGCCGATGCATAATGGAGTAATGAATGTAACTGTAGCCAGTCATCCCAATGTTCCCATGTCCTTTTCATTAACCAGGCCGAACGAAATGACTAATTGGGGCAGGGGATGGGATCCACTATCTAAGCATAATAATACTGAAAACGTAGATAAGGGAACTTTTTTTCAAACACAATGGGATTATGCCCTTGCCGCTAATCCGGATATAATTTCAATTGGGGGATGGAACGAGTGGATTGCGTATAAACAACCTTATTGGAATGAATATGTTCTGGTAGATGCGGTCAACAAAGAATATTCAAGAGACATAGAACCTATGAGAGGCGGTTACCAGGATGCGTTTTATATCCAGATGATCCGTAACATCAGGAGATATAAAGGTCTGAGTAATGATGTTACGGCCTCAAAAAAAGCAGTTATAGATATCACTGCCGGGGAAAAACAATGGAAGAGCATCCCTTATACTGCAATTAATATTAGTAAAAACAGGCATGAGCGCAACTCGCAGGGCGCTGCTACTATTATACGATACACACAGCCCGCGCCGGAAAATCATATACAGGAAATAAAAGTGACACATGATGATCAACAAATCTATTTCTTTATACGGGGAAGAAATAACTTTAATAACCCGGGTAGCAAAACTAATTGGGTGAATATACTGATAGGTACCGGAGCTCCTTCACTGAAGAACTGGGAGAGCTATGATTATTTGATTGGCAATAGTTATGCTTCGGGGACGGTTTCGGTAGGAAAATTACAGCCTGATTTTAAAACAATAGCCAGCGGTGCAGCTAAGTATACAATCAGTGGAAATGTGCTTCAGATTAGTTGTCCAAAGGCCGCAGTTGGGTTGAGCGCATCGGGAACGTTCTACTTTAAAGTAGCGGCAGATGTAGCCGAACCTCAGGATATTATGTCTTATTACACTTCGGGCAGCTCGCTTCCCCTGGGCCGGTTAAGTTATACTTACGCCATGGGAAATTAAATTTTAAATACAGCTCAAAATATACCTCCATTTATAGAACACTTAAAGATTAACATTAGATTTTTTAGCGAACCGGATAATGGGCCGGAACGAAAATGCCGGTGACAACATAATGGAAGAAGCAGATATACAGGAAGGTTGGCAATGAAAAGTTCGCTAAAGGTACTATTTTACAATTTTGGGGAACAATCTGGCAAATAATAGACAATATTTTCATGCATTCTAATGATGCATGAATAATCAATAAAGAAAGCACTTATTAAAACAATGAACAGGTATAGCATCTTTTTTATCTATTTGATACTGCAGGTAAGCAACCTTACGGCTAGGGGACAGCAAAGGGAGCTGACCAATTATAAAGTGGATATGACTGCAAATGGAAAGGTATATATCATCACACAAAAAAAAGCTGAGTATAAAATAGATTCGGCACGCTATGCCGTTTTTATACCTGAGGGAGTAACGAGTATTAATGGAATATTGATTCATCAGCATGGTTGTACCATGGAGGGACGCGGTATGGCAACGGCTTATGATGTACAGTATCAGGCATTCGCGAAAAAATTTCAACTGGCAATTGTGGGCCCCGATCTGTTTGCCAAAAACAACTGCCATGACTGGAAGACTCCCGCCTCGGGATCGGCTGACGCCTTATTAACAACCCTCAGTCAAATCAGTATACTGGCAAAGATCCCGTCTCTGAAAAATGTGCCCTGGCTGTTGTGGGGGCATTCGGGCGGAGGATACTGGTCACAGGCAATGATGGCCGCCTATCCCGAAAGAGTGATGGCGCTTTTTAGTTATTCCCCAGGTTTAGATGCCAGCTTTAATTATCCTAAAGAAGCTATGCAGGTTCCGGTAATGATCAGGTATGCTGGTCCGGAGGGAGATGCCTGCTGCTGGGAATCTGCAGTTCGGACTTTCGAAGAATTAAGAAAAAGCGATGGTATGGTAAGCATTGCGCTTACCAGGTACCAGAATCACAATTATAGTTTTGTCCGTTATATGGCCATCCCGTTTTTTGAATCAGTGATGCAACAACGAATGCCTGAAAAGCCGGGTGCCGGATTTATGGCAATGCGCAAAATAGACAGGTCCAAAGCCTGGTTAGGCGATACGGCCTCATTAAACATATATTCCGAAAAAAGCTATCCAGGTAAAATGCTTGGCGCGTCCTGGCTTCCGGATTCATTAACCGCAGTGAAATGGAGAGAATTTATAGTGTCCGGAACTATTGTGGATCGTACAGCTCCGCCGGCACCGTACGAGCTTCAATTATTTCGTAGACATAATATGACTGTTGAGCTGAGCTGGAAAGCTGATGCAGATATCGAATCAGGCATCAGCCATTTTAATATTTATAAAGGGGGGCATTTAGTGGGCCGTTTTCCTTCTTCTGGAGTGTACCAGGGTTTCGATACCAACGGAGATGATGCTTATCCACTTTCATTGCCTGAATTACGCACCGATATTAGTTTACCCTGGAATGACTCTGGAAAAATATCGATTAGTACGGTTAATCACTTTGGCTTAGAATCTGCAAAAACAGAATTGCCCTAAATCATTCTATATGTTTCTACTCAAATACTGCCTGTCTTTGTTGCTGGCCGGAACTGCTGCTATGCTTTTACCTGTTAGCGGGCAAAACAAAAAAGGTTATTTACAGTTAAAGACAGAACAATCTATGTTTCGGCTTGCTGCAACCGATGCATTAAGCAGAAGTTTCGGTCCTGCCGGGGGGAAACAGGCAAAAGAAAAAACGGTTGGTATTTTTTATTCTTTATGGCTGGGGCAACACCAAAGCGGACAAAAAAATGTGTATGACATTCAAAAATTATCAGAGACTAATCCTGAAGCCTTAAATGATGTAAAGGGTAGACCGGAAAGCCCGCTTAATGAATTCCATTTCTGGGGAGAGCCACTTTACGGTTATTATAACATGAGCGATCCCTGGGTAGTAACACGACATGTAGAGTTACTCACTAATGCCGGTGTAGATTATCTGTGCATTGATGCCACCAACCGGGTGCTTTATGAAGAACCGGTAAAGAACCTGCTAAGGGTGTTGACAATGTTTATGGAGCAAGGGTTTAAAGCGCCTAAAATAGTTTTTTATACCAATAGCTTTTCTGGTACAACAGTAGACGATCTCTATAACCGGTTTTATAAGTCAGGAACTTATGATCATTTATGGTTTAGCCCCGGAGGTAAACCGATGATCATTGGTATTACCGAAAAAAATGGCAAAGCCTCCGACATGACCAAGTATAACGGCTTTACTGATTTTGTAAAACCAGCAATGCAGCAATACTTTGATGTAAGAGAGTCGCAATGGCCCAATGGAGACTATAACCCGGCATCAATTCCCTGGATGAGCTGGCAGTACCCCCAATGGAATCATAATGGAACAGTTGCTGTTCCTGTGGCACAACACAGTCACTCGGTTATAGCAGCAAGTGCCATGCACCCCGAAAGCAGCAGGGGATATAATAATGCAACCAAACAAATAGAAAAAGACTGGAACGCAGGTGCTAATTTTCAGACGATGTGGGATGCTGTGTTTCAAAGCAAAGCTGAGATCAATCATGTTTTGGTAACCTCGTTCAATGAATGGATGGCGATTAAGTACGCTAACGCACATGGACACGATAAAGTGTTTTTTGTGGATGTCTATAATCATGAGTTTTCCAGGGATATAGAAATGATGCGTGGTGGCTATCAGGATAATTTCTATCTGCAGCTTGCAAGAAACATACGACGTTTTAAGCTGAAAGGAAACCCGCCATTGGGTTACATAGAAAAGACTATAGATATATCTAAAGGAACCGACAACCAATGGAAAGATGTGAGAGCAGTATACACAGATGTGGCAGGAGATGCTATGAGCCGTAATTTTTCTAATGCAACAGGTACCCAGGTCTACAGGGATAGCAGCAATCGTAACGACATCATTGAAATAAAGGTAGCCCACGATAAACAATTTCTATACTTCCGGGTAACAACAGCAGCACCTGTTACTGCTTATAATCAAAGGGATGTCAACTGGATGAATATTCTCATTCATACCAAAAAAACGGGAAGTAATTTTGCTGGCTATCAATATATTGTTAACCGTAAACCTATTACAACCAAAACAACCTCTGTAGAAAAATCGTCAGGAGGCTATAACTGGGAAAGCTCAGACAGTGCCGGCTATACTATAAAACATAATATCATGCAGGTAGCTGTTCCGCTTGATGCAGTAGGACTTACCCCCAATAATGTTTCTTTTGAATTCAAAGTAGCCGATCATGTAACGAAGTATGATGATATAATGGATTATTATATTACCGGAGATAGTGCACCAATAGGCAGAATGAATTATGCTTATTAAATATGGCTCAAACAACATGATTCCCTGAATACCAGAAATGACCAGCTTTGCTACCAATGAAAGCCTGGTGTTTATACACCAATTGGTGACATCTTTGTATATTTCAAACCAATTTTGCATGAATGCCTGACGTATTCTGCTGTATGCAGGACAAGTCAGGACAGGATCTTGTTAAACTAATATTATTTTAGTACAGGAATAACGATTGTACAACTTGCTACCCTTCGGCGGGTAAACTTTTTTGAGGATAAGTATGATTAATGTAATCTGGAAAGCTTAATACAATACGCCGTAGGGAAGTAATAAATTGGAGCATAATAACTGATAAACCATAGGAGACTGGATTTTTTATGTTGGCGGGCGTTTTTAACTGACAATTTTTTTAGTGTTTGAACGAAATGTAGTTGAAAAATCAGGTGAGGTATAGATGATCGCAATGCCTGTCTGTAACATTTTTTTTATACTAATGTTTATTCAAAACTTTACTACATGAAAGCCGTATAAGAGCCCCATAGCTGCTTACTTTTCATAACAGGTAACTCAGGCAATATTATTGTCACAGGTGAAGGCGCATAAATTTCCCTGCCGCAACAGGCTTTCTTTTAGCGGAAAGCAGGCTTGTGTCTACCGGTATGTAGTATTAACGCATTAAATATAAACGAGTCAAAATGAAAATAAAACCTCTGCTGCATTCTTTTAAAATGAAACTAACCTTGCACCAACTCCTGTTGCTGTTTGGCCTGCTGTGTATTGCGGGCTCTGCCCGGGCACAGGATACGGTCAGGGTGTTTGGTAAGGTAATCAACCAGGATGGTGCAGCTATTGAAAACGCTACGGTAGGTATAAAAGGAACAGCAAGAGGTACGGCAACCGATCCCAATGGTAATTTCTTTATTACGGCATCTTCCGGTAAAGATTCTGTACAGGTATCTGCAATCAATTACAAGGCAAAAACCCTCCTGGCCAGTACGGGAAAAGAGCTGGTCATCGTACTGGAATCGGATGATGCTGCACAAAGTCTTAGCCAGGTAGTAGTGCAGGTAGGATTTGAAGCACGCAGGAAAGAGCAGGTAGTAGGCTCTGTAACTTCTATCGATCCGGAAGAATTGAGAATTCCTTCCAGTAATCTTACAACAGCTTTAGCAGGAAGAGTAGCGGGTGTTATTGGCTATCAGCGAAGTGGCGAACCCGGCAGGGATAATGCTGAGTTTTTTGTAAGAGGTGTCACCACCTTTGGTTATAAGAACGGTCCCCTTATTTTAATAGACGGGATCGAATCGACAACAACCGACCTGGCCCGCTTAACCGTAGATGATATAGCAGCCTTTTCTATTTTAAAAGATGCCACGTCTACAGCTGTGTACGGTGCGAGGGGAGCCAATGGTGTTATCCTTGTTAATACAAAGAAAGGAAAGGCAGGAAGTGCTAAAATATCGCTGCGTGTAGACCAGGCGTTTTCCATGCCAACTACTGATGTTGAATTGGCCGATCCTGTTACTTATATGAAGATGGCCAATGAAGCCGTATTGACGAGGGATCGGCTGGGTAGCATCCTTTATTCTGAGGATAAGATCAATCGTACCGGGCAGCCCGGCTCAGATCCGCATATTTATCCGGCTAACGACTGGAGGGATATCCTGTTTAAAGATTATACCAGCAACCAGCGTTATGCATTAAACGTGAGCGGCGGTGGAGGTGTGGCTCGCTATTTCATTTCGGGAGCTTTAAACCAGGATAATGGAGTATTAAAGGTAGACCCGGTAAATAATTTCAACAGCAATATCAATTTGAAAAGTTATTCGCTGCGTTCTAATATAGATATCGATCTCACTAAGTCCACTATGCTGACAGTAAGACTGTACGGTAATTTTGATGATTACCGGGGCCCGATCTATAACGGCGAAGAAATGTACGGAATGGTAATGCGCTCTAACCCGGTTCAGTTCCCTGCCACTTTTCCAAAAGATGAAGATCATTCATTTGTGAAACATATCATTTTCGGTAACAATGTAACCCGCAGCAACCGTGGTTCTTTATACCTTAATCCGTATGCGGAGATGGTGAGAGGATACCGCGACTGGAATCGCTCTAAAATGATGGCGCAGATGGAAATAGCCCAGAACCTTGGAACAGTGATCAAGGGGCTAAATTTCAGGGGTATGTTCAATATAGAGCGTTATGCGTATAACACGGTCACCCGTTCGTATAATCCGTTTTATTATGAAGTATCTAATTATGATCCACTAACGCAGCAGTATTCTTATAACGTTATCAATTCATCAGCCAATCCGCAACCGGTTGGTCCTGTAGGAAGGGAATATTTGGATTTTAATGGCAATCCAAACAGCAGAGAAGTTAATTCTAATTTTTATGCCCAGGGGGTATTGAATTATGATAACGTACTTAACAAAGTACATAATATAAGCGGTATGCTGGTGGGTATCATGCAGCAACGGCTTAATTCTGCCGCTAATACCCTGTTGAATTCTCTTCCACTGAGAAATACAGGATTATCAGGAAGGTTCACCTATGGTTTTGATACCCGCTATCATGCCGAGTTTAATTTTGGTTATAATGGCTCTGAACGATTTTACCAGGAAAAGCGTTTTGGATTTTTTCCTTCCGGTGGAATTGCCTGGACCATTCACAATGAAAGGTTTTTCGAAAAGCTAAAGAATACCGTAAACACCTTAAAACTTCGTTATACCTACGGGATTATCGGTAACGATGCTATTGGATCTGCTGATGATCGCTTCTTTTACCTTTCGGAAGTAAACATGAGTGCAACCGCAAGGGGCGCTACTTTTGGAAGGGATCTGGCGGGTGCTGCCAGGTATTTGCCGGGTGTGTCTGTTAACAGGTATGCCAATGAAGATATTACCTGGGAAAAGTCCTATCAGCAGAATTTAGGGCTGGAATTAGGGCTGTTTCGGGCTATTACACTGAATGTTGATTTTTTCAAACAGCATCGTACCAACATCCTGATGACACGTGCCTTTATTCCAACTACTATGGGATTGTCGGCTCCTATACGTGCCAACGTAGGAGAAGCTTCATCTCAGGGTATTGATGCCGCATTGACGGTAAGTCAAACCTTCGACAACGGTTTGTTTTTGTCTGCCATGAGCAACTTCACCTACGCCACTAACAAATTCCTGGTAAATGAAGAGCCTGATTACAAAGAGCCCTGGCGTTCCAGGCTGGGCCAAAATATCAACCAGGCTTATGGTTACATTTCTGAGCGCCTTTTTGTTGATGATGAAGATGCGCTTAACGCTCCTGCCCAGAACTTTGGTCGCCCGGTATTGGGCGGTGATATCAAATTCCTGGATGTAAATGGCGATGGACGGATCACTGCAGCGGATCAGGTGCCTATCGGTTATCCTACAGTGCCGGAAATAACTTATGGGTTCGGACCTTCGGCGTCTTACCGGGGATTCGATCTGTCCCTGTTTTTCCAGGGCCTGGCCAATGAATCTTTCTGGATCAATTACGGAGCTATAACTCCTTTTGTAAACGATCGTCAGGTATTAAAGGTAATCGCTGATGATTTCTGGAATGAGCAAAATCAGAATATCTATGCGTTATGGCCCCGCCTCAGCAATTTCGTTCATCCAAACAATGAACAAACCAGCACCTGGTTTATGAGAAACGGTGCTTTTCTCCGCCTCAAGACCGTAGAGTTGGGTTATACGCTTCCCAAGCGGTTAACCAATAAGATACGATCCTCTGCAATCAGGATCTACTTCAGTGGCAATAACCTGCTAACGTTTAGCAAGTTTAAACTCTGGGATGTAGAGATGGCCGGTAATGGCTTAGCCTACCCGGTACAAAAAGTATATAACCTGGGTGTGCATTTTAATTTCAACTAACCTATAATATATAAAATGAAACGAAGTATGATAAACTTTTCTTTCATCACCGGAAATAGATTCTCCAGGGTCTCGGCAAAACAAAGCTCTAAAGTAAAAGATATGCGAATAAAAATAATTGCGTTAGCGGTAATGTTCGTAGCCTGCCTTTCTTCCTGTAAGAAATACCTGGATATTGTTCCCGACAATGTAGCTACGCTTGAAAATGCCTTTGCAATGCGCGGCGAGGCTGAAAAATACCTGTTCACCTGTTATTCTTATATGCCAAAAGACGCAGATATGAATGGAAGCCCGGCTTTATTTGGCGGCGACGAAGTATGGGAGCTTCCTGATATAAGTGAAACCAGCGTGTACCGGCGCCTCGCAGAAGGAAACCAAAATGTTATTGATCCTATTGGTAATGGTTATTGGACTGATATGTACCGCGCCATCCGCGACTGTAATATTTTCCTGGAAAATATTGAGAGCGTGCCGGATATGGAAATGCAGGAAAAACGCCAGTGGATCGCAGAGGTAAAAGTATTAAAAGCCTTTTATCACTTCCTGCTGGTACGTATGTATGGCCCCATACCGGTTGTAAGAGTCAATCTCCCGGTTTCTGCTGGTGTAAAAGACGTGAAAGTATTTCGTGAACCCGTAGACTCTTGTTTTAACTACATAGCGCAATTGCTGGATGAAGCCAAAGAAGAATTGCTGGAAATTATTGTGGATCCGCAGTACTACGGTAAAATAACGAAGCCGGTAGCTTATAGCCTCAAGGCGAAGGTATTGACTTTTGCCGCCAGTCCGCTTTTCAATGGTAATGCGGAGCAGGCAGCTCTTAAAAGCCCGGATGGTACTCTGTTATTCAACACAACTTATTCCGAGGCCAAATGGCAGCAGGCTGCTGACGCCTGTCGGGAAGCCATTGCTGTATGCGAAAAAGCAGGTATCAAGCTATATGAACATCCAACTGTAAAAGCAGCATTTTTAATTAGTGATACTACACAAACCGAGTTAAGTCTCCGGATGGCTTTTTCAGAAAAATGGAATTCCGAAATTATATGGGCTAACACACAAAGCTGGATCAACAGGGTACAGATATTGGCTTCCCCGGATTGGGCCCCCAGCACACAGGCAAGAGTATGGATGGATAACCGGTATAATGCGCCTTTGAAAGTCGCAGAACAGTTCTATACTAACAATGGCCTTCCTATTAACGAAGACAAAACCTGGAACTACGGAGAGCGATACACCACCAGGCTGCCAACATCCTCTCACCGTCTTTATTTACGAAACGGATTTGCTACAGCATCGCTTAATTTTAACCGGGAACCTCGCTTTTATGCCTACCTGGGCTTTGATGGCGGGATATGGTACGGGCAGGGTAAATTTAACGATAAGCTGGAATCTGATCTGTACTGGCTTCAGTTCAAATTGGGGGATCCTATTGGAAAGAGCTCTGCCAACAATGGCCCTGTTACAGGGTATCCCATTAAAAAATGGATACATCCGGATAATGTAAGAAGTCCATCCAGCTATACTACCATCCAGTATCCCTGGCCACTCATGCGCCTGGCCGATCTTTATCTTTTGTATAGTGAGTGTATTAACGAAGTAAAAGGCCCCGATGCGGAAGTGTTTCTATACCTCGATAAGGTTAGAGAACGCGCCGGCATACCTGCAGTGCTTAAAGCATGGTCTGATTTTTCTACCAATCCGGCGAAAGTAACTACTAAGAACGGTGTTCGGGAAATTATTCAAAGGGAGCGATTAAATGAGCTGGCTTTTGAACAACAGCGTTTCTGGGATCTGCGTCGCTGGAAAATGGCTGCTACCGAAATGAATAAGGCCATTACCGGATGGAATATTTATGGATCAACAACAGAAACCTATTACAGGCCCACTAATATCTTTCAGCAACGCTTTGGAGCAAAAGACTATTTCTGGCCAATTTCAGAGGGTAATCTGAATGTAAACTCTAACCTGGTTCAGAATCTGGGATGGTAGGTACTATTTCGATACCGGGTAGGAGCAAGAGTATATCAGACCACAGCGCTTTTATAACAAAAAAATTTTCTAAATGATGGAAAAAAAATATCAGATATTGTTTTTGGTACTTCTTTCAATGCTGGCCTTTAACTGCAACCGCAATGAAGAATACGTGAACTATACAGATGCCAACGCACCGGCACCAGAGCAGGTGAGCAATGTGTTGGTAATACCTAAAAGTGGGGGAGCACACCTGGTGTATAAAATCCCTAAAGATCCCAATCTAAGATATATTAAGGCTGTATATGAAACCACATCAGGCTCCAGGTGGGAGGTAAAAGCCTCTTATTATACAGACACTCTAAAGGTGGAAGGATTTGGAGATACTAATGAGTACGATGTGAAGTTGTATAGCGTGGGTAAGAATGAAAAAGAATCCGAACCGCTTATTGTAAAGGTGAAGCCCCTTCAACCCGTTATCCAGTCTGCTTACGAAACCCTGCAAATTGCCGGAACTTTTGGAGGAATCAATATAAAACTACAAAATCCCGAGCGTTCCAATCTGGCGGTAGTGATTATGCAGGATACGCTTAACAATGGTAATTATACAGAATTGACTACGTACTACACCGCAGCCGATAACATTAATTTTTCAGTCAGGGGGATGGATACCACTGAAAAAAAGATCGCAGTATTATTAAGAGATCGGTGGAACAACAAAACGGTACAGAAAAAATCTAATATAAAACCCTGGTTTGAAAAACTGATAGACAAAGGAAGTTGGAGGGCGTTGGAGTTGCCCGGCGACACTTACGAGTATGTGGAAAGCTATCCTCTCCGTAAAATATTTGACGGCGGTTTTGGCTATTGCTGTCTTTTTGCCACCAGGAACTACCAGTTACCCCACACTTTCACAATTGACCTCGGCAGGCCTGTAGCGATTAGCCGTATGAGAACCTGGTTGCATCCCGAAGCGGCCTATGGTGGTTCGCATCCCAAAGATTTCGAAATATGGGGAGCGAACACCGTCAATCCCGACGGAGATTACGTGGATTTACCTAACAGGATCTACCGCGATAACTGGCAGAAATTGGGGACTTTCAAATCTTTTAAGCCGTCGGGGGAAGGCCCGGTAACTGCTGAAGACAGGGATTATGCGCTGAACAAGGGGGAAGAATTTGACTTCGAAGCAGGTATTCCAACGGTAAGATATATTCGTTTTAAAACCTTGAATACCTGGGGTATCTCCAGTGGTCAGGTGCAGGTAGTAATACAGGAGCTTACTTTATGGGGACAGGAAGGGAAATAATTATATATAGTAAATAAGGTAAATGAACAAAAACCGTAGGAGCCGGATTTCAAACAATGGGCATTCGGAAACTCACTACGGCAAACGAAATCCTAATGGTGAATTCGATCAAGAAATATAAATCATCTAAGAATGAAAATAAGCATATACTATTTTATTGTCGCACTGGTATTAGTTGCCGGTTGCAAAAAAATGGATGATACATATAAAGAATATGTGATTCCAGGTGGAGTGACTTATGTAGAGCGTGCTAAAAATGTAGCAACTTTCACGGGATTAAGCCGTGTTAAATTTGTATGGTCAGCCCCCGTTGATCCTAACGTTACGAAAGCCCGTATTTACTGGAATAATTATGCAGATTCTGTTGAGTTGAAGATACCCGCCGGTATTGATTCGGTATCTTATTTTTTAAGTATACCTGAAGGCAATTACTCTTTTATCATACGAACTTTTGATGATCTGGGTAACCGATCGGTTCCGGTAGAAGTGCAGGGGAGATCGGTAGGACAAACTTTTTTGTCAAATATGTTTAACCGTCCGTTGATCAACAGTTTTATTGATGATGCAAACGGCATCCTCAAGTTTACATGGGGTGGTGCTGATACCTATAATGGCAGCATTGGTCTTCAGCTAAGCTATACCAGCAAGCAGGGCAGCGAGAAAAAGCTATTTGTTAATCCTGCTGCCACTGAAACCGCTGTCGATGATTACAAAGAAGGGACTGGCATAACCTATACAACATTATATCTGGCTGATACTACTTCTATTGATACGTTGAAAACCGCACAGGTGCTTATTGAACCCGGGAATGTAGTGTACCGGCTTGACAGAACAAAATTTGCTCCTCTAAAGCTTACAGGCGATGCGAACGAAGCCTGGGGATGGGCCATGCGTAATATGTGGGATGGTAAAACGAATGCCGAGCCGGGATTTCATACGGCAGATGCACCCATGCCTCAGCATATTACTTTCGATTTGGGAGTAACTAATCGTTCTTTGTATTCTTTCAGAACCTGGCAACGACAGGGACAACAGTACCTGGGAGGTAATATGAGAAGGTTTTCTTTATGGGGGTCTAACACCCTGGCATCCGAATGGAGCAATTGGACAAAACTGGGAGATTTTACTTCCGGCACGCATAATTTCACACAGGGCGAACTATTTATGATTCCTAAGGGAGCCAAAGCTTACAGGTATATGAGGATACAGGTACAGGAAGCATGGGATCGAAAAACCGTTGGGGCATTTCATGTCATGGAAATTGAGCTGATGGCTAATCTCGGCACACCCTGACAGGAACAGCTGTGATCGCATAAGTCAGTGCTAAGGCTTAGTACCATGTTGTAGATGCATATAATCGTAAACAATTTGTATACAGAGTGCCAGGAGCCGATTGAAATGGCTCAGCAAAATGATTTACCAAACCTTTCTTTTTTCAAAAGCAATGAACATTAAAATTTTAGCCTGTATTGCAGTAACCTGTAGTTCTTTTTTTACTGCAAATGCACAGAGATCGAAAACGGCTACACCCAATGCTTTTTCTATCGGTATTTTTTACGGACCCACTCAGAACCTCGCCAACGACGAGCAGTTCCGCTGGATTAAAGAGGCTAATGTAGATTTTATCCAATTTATAGGCGACCCTGTTATGGACTTCAATAAGGATGTAGCGACTGCTGAGCGGCGAAATCTTGCAATATTGGACCTGGCCGCCAGGAACGGGGTTCGCTATTTTGTCAGAGACCCGCGGGTTAGAGGTAACGAAACGGATATCGCTGCAATGGTAAAAGCTTACAAGCAACACCCTGGGGTTGCCGGGTATTTTATAGTAGACGAACCGGGAAAGGATGACCTGGAATGGCCCGCTAAAGCTTATAAGGCCATTCTGAAATATGATCCGGAACGTACACCTTCAGTAAATTTATTTCCAAGTCCTGTTTATCCCGATTACGAAGAAAACTATGTAGAAGCATGGATCAAAACAGTTGGTAAGGAGAATCTAAAGCTTCTTTCTTTTGATCATTATCCTTTGTTAGCCAACGGAAGCTTTGGTGGTGCATATTTTAAAAACCTGGATATAATCAGGCGAGCCGGGCTGAAGCATGGTATCAAAACTTCTATGTACCCCCAATCAATGGGGATCATCCATGCATATCGCCGCCCGGACAGTAGTGAGCTGCGTTATAGCGCCTACACAGGCCTGGCCTATGGTATAAAAAACCTGGTATGGTTTACTTATAACACGCCGGTGCGGCAGCCGGTAGAACGTTTTATGAATGCCATTATTGATAGTATGGGTCATAAAACCGATCTGTACATACCCTTTAAACAACTTAACGCTTCGCTCCGGCAGTTAGGCAAAACCATCGGTAAGCTGGATGCTATTGAGGTATATCATTCTGATGCAACTGACGGAACGGACGGATTAACAGTTCCGGAGTCTTTTTTCTGGCAACCGGTTGACAAAAACAAACGGTTTATTATTACACATTTTAAAAATCCCCAAACCCAACAATCATTTGTGATGGTAGTGAACAAGTCTCTGAAAACATCAGAATCTATTTTATTTACAATCGGTAACAGCGTTAAGAAATTACGTTATGTATCAACCCTTGATGGGAAGCAGCACCGGGTTTTTTATAAGCCGGGCAAGGCATTTACAGCTGATCTGCTGCCGGGTGAGGGGAAATTGTACGCAATTGAAGGAGGCACTTATTGAATTTGACTCCTTCCACTGTTCATCTGATTAAAAAGACTTTTTAAATGGTATTCAACAGTAAACAACCCGGCATTGTCTTCTTTTTGATTTTACTCATTTGGAAGGCGGAGGCTATCGCACAAAATAGCAATATTATTTCAAAAGAAGATCTTGTTTATTTAAAGGGCATTACGAGAGCGGTGTTGGATAGCTCACGCATCCGTCCGGCACAGTTGATGCCTCCTGGTTTTGGGATGAACAATACCGGAGGAACCTTGATCAGGCCGGGAGGCAGAGCAACTTACCCGGCTTTTTGGATCCGGGATTATGCTATGAGCCTCGAAACCGGTATGGTGTCAGCAGAAGAACAACGACATATGCTAAAGCTTACAGCAGCCACACAGTGTGACCAAACCTGGATCACCAAAGGGGGAAGTATGGTTCCTTATGGCGCCATCGCAGATCATATACTTGTTGATAATAGCATGCCGGTTTATTTCGCAGGTACTTATGAATTGGAGCAACAGGGTACGCATGCATTTGGAATGTTCCCTCCTTACTGCGACCAGTTTTATTTTATTAAGATGGCTTATCATTACGTGAAAAGCACGGCCGACCTGAAAATGCTTAATACAGAAATTAACGGGATTTCACTAATCAGCAGACTGGAAACAGCTTTTCATGTGCCACCATCAGACCGGAAATTACATATTGTACATAGTATTGAAAACTACAGGGCCGTAGATTTCGGCTTCCGGGATGCCATACATATTACCGGTGATTTGCTGTATCCATCCCTGCTGAAATACGAAGCTGCTTTAGAACTCTCGGAACTATTTAAGAAAAGTGGAAATACGAAGAAAGCCTTAAAATATAAAGATATAGCAACCGCTATCAAGGCGGCTATTGCCCCGAAGTTTGCTGATGAGGACGGTATGCTACGTGCTTCAACAGGCAAGAGTGCTCAAAGGGATGTTTGGGGTACGGCACTGGCCGTATACATGAACCTACTACCATCTTCCCTTGCAAACAAGGCATCGCAGGTATTGGCTATTGCTTATAAAACCGGCAATCTGGCTTATAAAGGAGCCATCCGTCATGTAATGAAAACGGATGATTTCAGCAGCACTACATCATGGGAGGGAGCTATACCCGAAACCACCTTAAATAGTTATCAAAACGGCGCATATTGGTTCACTGCAACGGGTTGGGTGGCGTATGCCATTTCAAAAACCGATAAGGCAAGTGCCCGTAAGTTGGCGCAGGACTACATTACAGAGTTGAGGCTAACAGATTATCGCAGAGGTAGTGGCTTTGCAGGACCGCTGGAATGCTTTCATCCACCTTCCTATACCCGCGGCCCCGTTTATCTTACATCGGTATCCTGCCCTTATATAGTTTTTAATAAAATGATGATAAATGAATAGCAGAAGAATTGTTAGCAGTTTTTTTAAAGATAGAAGTATCCTGTTTTTTTTGAGAAGACATGTTTCTTTTGCTGCTGGGGTCCGCCGCATAGGGTTGAACCCAAAAGGTGCCAGCCAGGCGCGTGTAAAGGCAACTACTAAGCCGGGCATTTATTTGGCTTGTACGCTTTTTATTGTTTTGGGCGGATTTAATGTAAGAGCACAAACTTTATTTCCTGATAATCTGCGGTGCGAGTTAATTGAGAATCCACTGGGAATTGATATTGATAAGCCTTCACTTAGTTGGGGTTTTAGAGCAGAGGGGCAAAACAGGAAGCAGCGTTTCTATGAGGTAAGAGTAAGCAGGGACAGTGTTTATAGTTCAGCAAACAGCATGTGGGTTTCGGGTAAAACAGAATCATCAAAAAGCAATTTGATTTTGTATTCTGGCAAACCGCTTTCATCTTTTACCCGCTATTACTGGAAGGTACGTGTTTACGACCAGGATGGAAAACCTTCTCCCTGGAGCAAAACTGTCTGGTTTGAAACTGCTGCGCTATCTGCAAGCCATTGGAAGGGTAGTTGGATCGGCGATGGCAGAAAAGCGCCGGAGCAGGACGCTGATTTTTATAAAGACCGGGCAGCACCGGTGTTCAGGAAAACCTTTGCACTTCATAAGAAAGTTACTGCCGCCCGCTTGTATATTGCGGGGCTGGGATATTACGAAGCTTTAATTAACGGAAATAAAGTCGGAAGGGAGATGCTGGCGCCGGGCTGGACCAGTTTTGACAAAACGGTTTTGTACCGGTCGATGGATATTACATCTATGCTGAAAGAGGGTATTAATGCAGCAGGGGTTATGTTAGGCAATGGTTGGTACAACCCGCTTCCGCTACGCATGTGGGGCGTACATAATTTAAGGGAACGCCTGGCCATTGGAGAACCCTGTTTAAAAGCCATGATCCGGATCGCTTATTCAGATGGTTCTAAGGAAGAAATTAGTACGGATCAGAGCTGGCAAACAGTAGGTGGTCCTGTGCTAAGAAATAATGTTTTTTTAGGAGAGTATTATGATGCAAGAAAACAAATCGATAACTGGCAGGGGAATCAGGGGGTATGGGCAACAGCCAAACCAGCGGTTATAGTAAACGGCACGTTAGGAAAATTAAAAGCACAATTGCAACCGGGTGTTGAAGTTACTAAGATAGTGAGACCCGTTAAAATAGCGGAAATAAAGCCAGGAGTGTATCTCGCGGATATGGGACAAAATTTTGCCGGGGTGGCCCGTATCAGGCTTAAGGCAGCGGCAGGTACCAGGGTGGTATTGCGGTATGGAGAAGAGGTATATAAAGACGGTAGCCTTAACGGCATGACTTCAGTAGCAGGGCAGGTAAAAAACGGTAATGGTGGGCCGGGCGCTCCGCAAATTGCCTGGCAGGAAGATAGCTATATAGCATCAGGCAACGGTATCGAAATCTGGAATCCCCGTTTTACCTTTCATGGTTTTCGTTACGTTGAAATAAAAGGCTGGCCCGGAGTTCCGCAGCTTTCCGATATAGAGGGCCTGAGAATGAGCGCTGCCGTAGAACAAACAGGAAAATTTGAATGCTCGAATCGCATGTTCAATCAGCTGGCAGAAAATATAAGATGGACTTTTTTAAGCAATCTGTTCAGCGTTCAATCTGATTGTCCGGCACGTGAGAAATTTGGCTATGGCGGCGATATGTTTTGTACCACAGAAGCTTTTTGCTATAATTTTAATATGGCCAATTTTTATAAAAAGATAATCCAGGACCACGAAGACGCCCAGCGCCCTTTGGGCGGTATTACTGAAACAGCCCCCTATATGGGTATTGCTGATGCGGGGCCTGGAGATCAATCGGGTCCCCTGGGTTTTCAAATCGGGTTTGCCTATGCTATCAAACAGGTATTTGATTTTTATGGCGATAAAAGAGTAATAGAAAAACACTACCCCGCGCTCCAAAAGCAGATGCGTTTTTTAATAGATAGTGCCAGGGATAATCTATATGATATTGACCTGAGTGATCATGAATCATTGGATGAAAAGCCGGTAGCTTTTACCGCTTCCTGCTTTTACTTATCACATGTAAAACTGATGAATGAATTTGCAGTGATTTTGGATAGAAAAGAAGATGCTGCAAAGTATGAGCAAATATCTAAATTGATAGAAGCGGCCATCATCCGGAAGTTTTATAATCCTGCCAGTGGCGTCTTCGCGAATGGTACACAATCCGCGCAGTTCTTTGGACTGTGGCATAACCTGGCTGACAGGTCGGCAAAGGATAACGCATTAAGCGCCATGAAGCAGGCCGTTGCAAAAAAAGATCATCATCTATCTACAGGTATTTTCGGTACGAAAATGTTGTTTGATGTTTTACGAAGTAACAACCTGAATGACCTTGCGTACCGGATAGCTAACCAAAGAGACTACCCGGGGTGGGGACATATGATCGGGAGTGGAGCTACCACTCTTTGGGAAACCTGGAAGTACTCAGATAATACCTATTCACACAATCACCCGATGTTTGGTTCAATTAATGAATGGTTTTACCGGTCTCTTCTGGGTATCAATGCTGCTGCCCCCGGGTTTAAAAAAATAATCATCAAACCCCAGCCTGCAGGCGATCTTCGTTTTGCGCGTGGCAGTTATCTTTCTGTAGCTGGTGAAATTAAAAGTTCCTGGAAGTTGGAAGCTGGTGTGTATAGCTTAAATGTTTCCATTCCTCCCAATACAACTGCTGATGTATGGATATGGTCAGCTGGCAGTTCGGTAGTCACAGAATCGGGAAAAGATGTAAGAACGATCAAGAATGTTGAAATGCTGCCACCGGCGGATGGATATACTATTGTTCGGGTAGGGTCAGGAGACTATCAATTCAAGTCCGGTTAAAAAATAGGGTTGGCCTCATCTAAAGCTGATCAGTTTTACTATTGAAAGTATGATTTCAATGAACCAGGCATGTTGCCGGAGCCATAAAAATGCTTCCCTGGGGCATGGCCACCATTCGCGTTGAATTGTAAATTTGAAGGATGATTAAATTATTGAAGATAACTGCAGGTATGTTCTCTGTCAAAAGAAGAAGTCTATTTTTCCTGCTATCGCTTCTGATAGGAAATATATGTTGCAGCCAGCCATTATTTCAGGAAATTCCTTTGTTTGAGGGACGCCCGCCGGGCACAAAGGTCCAAAAGATAGAAGAGGAAAAAAGATATGATCTGGTTGTAGACAGCCTGGTTAGCAGGGTTACGGTTCCTACGATTTCTATATTCAGGCCGGGTAAGGTAAAACAAGGTGCTCCGGCTGTTATTATTATTCCTGGCGGCGGGTATCATACATTGCTCATCGAGCGCGAGGGAAGAAAAATAGCGAAGACACTTAATGAAAAAGGAATAACAGCTTTTGTGCTAAAGTATAGACTGCCCTCGGCAGATTATTTCGATGACAGGTCAATAGTGCCACTCATGGATCTTCAGCAGGCCATTTACCTGGTGAGAAAAAATGCTGCTAAATGGGCTGTAAATCCCGAAGCCATTGGGTTAATGGGATTTTCTGCCGGCGGACACCTGGCTTTGATGGCGGGCACTCATTATGATACCAGTTTTATTCCTTCCGTGCCATCTAATCATCTTAAACCTGATTTTTTAATCCTGGTAAATCCCGTAGTCAGCTTTTCCGACAGTACAGGGCATAGAGGGTCCCGCGATAATCTTTTGAGCAAAAATTACACGGGACAAATTATCGATTTCTTTTCTGGAGAGAAAAATGTACGCAAGGGAATGCCGGCGGTTTTTTTGGCACATGCACTAAATGATAAGGTGGTTAAAGTAGAAAATGCATTGGATCTTTTTAATGCATTAAGAAGTGAGGGTGTGGCTGCTGAAATACATATTTATGCGAAAGGCGATCATGGATTTCTGGAAAATACGCCCCCGCGGGATGAATGGATGGGTAGTTGTCTTTACTGGATGAAGAGTATGGGATGGCTCAACTAATCAAGACATTGTTTTGCTATTGCATAACCATTGGTAATAAATGATGGTTGACTAATGTTAGAAACTTTACTGGCGTATCACAAACAGGATATTGTCAGCCGGTTTGTTTTTATGGCGCACTTTGTAAATAACCGTTGTGTCCCGCTGCTCCCGAGGATCTGACGACTGTTGCCTGCATTAAAATTATGTTTAGGAATAACCTGCTTTAATTCCCGTTTCAGGTCAATGAGGCGGTCACAAAACAGGCCAGGAGCCCATGGGAGTTACAGCGATGGCCTAAGGGTTAATTTAAACGGAACTTTTTGCCTTTGCAAGGAGCCCGATAAAATAGTTTGAGCAGTCATTACACCCATTTCATAAAAATCTGATGAAATCGTGGTAATGCCATTTAAAATTACTCTTTTAGCCGGCGTTTCATTGTAGGAGATGATACCTACCTGTTCTCCTATTTTGAGTGAAGTGGGTTTTATCTTTTCGATCAATGTTACCAGGTCATCTTCAAGCATATTAATAAATACATCGCCTTCTTTCACAGGCTCATTTTCTATGCTACCGATAATTTTGTAATTATAGGCATTGTCCTGGCAAAAATGCCTGAAGCCTTTCCTGATCTCCTTTGGAAAGTAGCTATTGTCGGGGAAGATGAGCTTGATTGTATGATAGCGGGCAAGGCCTGGCAGGGCTTCAGTTAAAGCATCGTAAATGTCATTTTCATAATCAATATAAATAGAGCTATACTGACCTTTTACTTCGGGTAATGATTTGTCCAGTAATACCAGTTTGTCTTTGGGAATAGTATCAATTACTTCATACGCCCGTTCACCGCCGTCAATGAAATGGGGTATGATTACATAATGGGTATAATGATCTTTGTTACCGGACAATAATCTTTTGAACAAATGGAAATCATTATTGTAGATGTAGAAATCAATGCTGGCAGTATCTCCCAGTTCGTTGACCAGCGCATCGTATACGGTTTTTTTAGGAGCACTCAGCTTGTTAAAGAGTAAAAATACACGTAGCTGCCTTTTAAACTCTGTATGTTCTATAAAATAACCTCGCCTGGGAACCGCCTTGATTACTCCCAGTTCTCTTAGCTGTTTATATCCCCGTTCTACCGTGTCCCGCGCTATATCCAGCATTATGCTGGCTTCGTTTATAGAAGGCATGCTATCTCCGGCTTTTATGTTTCCTTTCTCAATTTCCTTCAGAATAGAGTTTACTATTTGAAGATATTTAGAGGTGCTGGAGTAGGGGTCAATCTGGATCAGATCCAGTAGTTGTTGTTTTTTCATCGTGTACAACCCATCGTTTAAAAAACACCAATTTAAGACTTAAGCATGAATTTGATCAGCAAAAAAAAAATTATTTTTTTTATTGTTTTGTCGGGTCAACACAGGATAGAAAACAGTATCAGGTTATTTAAGTTTGTTGTCAACAAAGATAATTTTTCGATTATGACGAGCTTGCTGAATACAAAAACGATGCACCCAAGAGACCAGATTACGCTGGTTATGAAAAGAATTTATGACAGGGTTCTTACCACAACTTCCGGTGGAAATTTATCTATAAAAGATGAGGATGATAACGTTTGGATTACGCCATCCGGCGTTGATAAAGGATTGCTAAAACCCTCGGATATTATATGTGTAAAAAAAGACGGAACCATTATTGGCGATCACAATCCTTCTTCAGAATATCCATTTCACCTGGCCATTTATAATAAGCGACCCGATATAAAGGCCGTTGTACATGCGCACCCTCCCGGAATTGTAGCATTCAGCATAGCAAGGCAGGTTCCTGACACAAAAGTGCTCCCTCAGGTACGTTCTTTTTGTGGAAAAATTGGCTATGCACCTTATGCAATGCCTGGTACCGAAGCTCTGGGACATAGTATAGCCAATCAATTTCATGAGGGAGTACATATTGTGATCATGGAAAATCACGGTACAGTAATAGGAGGGGCTGATATATCAGATGCCTATCAGAAATTTGAACTGCTTGAGGTAACAGCCAAGTCCATTTTATATGGGAATAAATTAGGGCAGGTTACAACTTTAGACGACGTACAAATAGACGCCCAGTTAAAACAGTATTCCAATAAGCTTCCTGATGCGGAGGAAAGAAATACTGAATTATCATCTGTCAGCAGGGAGAAGCGAACGGAGATACTTAAAATAGTGAACAGGGCTTGTAAGCAGGGATTGATGTTAGGCGCTTATGGATCTGTGTCAACGAGGGTTAATGAACAGGAGTTTTTAATAACGCCCGATGCAATTTCCAAATGGGATCTTACGCTGAAGGATATTGTACAAATAAGCAATGGGAAAAAGGATCCCGCGAAACAACCTGATCATTCGGTGCTCCTGCACCAGGCTATTTATGAGCAACATCCGGATATTAATGCCATTATTATCACACAGCCCACTTATCTCACATCTTTTGCCATAACCGGTGCTAAATTCAATGTAAGAACGATACCCGAAACCTGGATATACCTGCAGGATGTGCAAACAGGCGATTTTGGTTGTCAGTTTGATCATGAAAAGGGCCTTTCATCCATGATATCAACTGATTCCCCGGTAATTATTTTAAGAAATGAATGTACTATAGTCACCGGTAATAAACTATTACAGGCCTTTGACTATCTTGAGGTTGCTGAGTTTAGCGCCAAATCATTAATATTATCAGCATCTTTGGGAGAGATGATTCCCATCAGTGATAACGAGATAGAAGAGTTGGGAAAAGTAATGAGCCGTTGG
The DNA here is from genome assembly GCF_050309965.1 of Paraniabella aurantiaca. NCBI lineage: Bacteria > Pseudomonadati > Bacteroidota > Chitinophagia > Chitinophagales > Chitinophagaceae > Paraniabella > Paraniabella aurantiaca. Next base: position 2,168,563 of record NZ_JBLOSY010000002.1, read on the forward strand.
AAGAACTATGAATGGAAAATGTAGCATATACTAACGTAATAACAAAATTGTAGCCATGAGTAATAAGTACGCAATTATTTTAGGTAATCTTGGAAACACCAGAGACCGCTTTTGCCAGGGATATAAAAATAATCCAAGCTCAGAAGAAATGCTGAAAATGGCGCTTGAAAAAATGCCGCATATTCAGGGTATAGAATTGGTGGGTACCTGGGATATCCGGCCGGATAATGTGGGAGACATGACCAGGAGGTTGGAGGATGCCGGGGTAGCCTGCGCCAGTATCATTCCTGATACCTTTGGGAATCCTGTTTATGGAAAAGGCAGTATTACCAGTATTGATGCCAGGGTTAGACAGCAAGCGCTCGACTATCTGCGGCAGATGAGCGAAGTAGCTCTGGCTATGAATTGTGATATTGTAAATCTTTGGTTGGGACAAGATGGATATGATTATTTGCTGGCAACGGATTATAACCAGGAGCGGGATTGGCTGACTGAATGTACCAGGGCCGTTGCAACTGAATTTCCTACACTCCGTTTTGCTTTGGAGTACAAACCAAAAGAGCCCCGTAATTTTTCTTATCACGCAAGAATGGCGGATACTATTTTAGCGGCAAAAGAAACAGGATGTGCTAACGTTGGCGTTACAATTGATACAGGCCATAGCTTTTATGCGGGGGAGAATGTGTCTGAAGCAGTAGTGCTTGCCAAGCGTGCCGGTGATCTTTTATACCATATGCACTTTAATGATAATCATGGTACCTGGGACGACGATATGATCGTAAGTAGTGTGCATTTCACGACTTATGTGGAGTTACTGTTTTGGTTACGAAAAACCGGTTACCAGGGTTGGATATCAATGGATCAGTATCCGTACAGAGAAGATGCCATTGACGCCATTTCAGAAAGCATTTTATGGGTGAAAAAATATGAACAGATCGTAGATAGCTATTATGACGAAATAGAAGCGTTGATTCAACAAAATGACGCAGTAAAAACCTCCCGGTTTCTTCGCAAACTGTTTGCTTAGTACACGGCCCTTAAACAATATTTTTATGAACGATTGTATCTTCCGGAACCGGATATGGTTTCTTGTTATGTTATTCCTGTTGTCATTTGCATCACAGCTGACGGCTAAAAACCTGAATACAACCAATGAAATAAGTCTTACCGCTTTAAAAGTGGATAATGCCGTTCGTTTTATAGGGGTGGATTCCAGAACGCCACAATTTAGCTGGGAGCTTAAGACTTCCAGGCGTAATGTAAAGCAAACGGCCTATCAGCTATTGGTAGCAGAGAGTCCGGAGCAGCTGGCAGCCAACGACGGAAATATCTGGAATAGCGGAAAGGTACGGTCTGCTGAATCGGCAGGCGTGCTATATCGGGGTAGGACTTTGGAAAGTCGCAAAAGATATTACTGGAAAGTTATCTGGTGGGGATTGGACAACACAAAAGTCGAAAGCACCACGGAGTACTTTGAAACGGGCTTGCTTCATCAATCTGACTGGAGTGGTGACTGGGTAGGCTTTCCATCGGGCTGGATAGGCAGGGTACATTATTTCCGCCGTGTGTTTTCATTTCAAAAAGAAATAGCCAGGGCCAGGGCCTATGTGGCGGGTATTGGCTACAGCGAAATGGAGATCAATGGTAAAAAGGTAAACGATCACGTGCTGGATCCTGCCACCAGCGATTTTGCAAAAACCATCTACTATAGTACTTATGATATTAAAGAGTACTTAAAAAAAGATAATGTAGTGGTGATTGCTGTGGCCCCCGGGTGGTATGGAATGCCTAAGCTACGCATGCAAATGGAGTTCTATTTTACAGATGGAACCATGGAAGTAATTAATTCATCCTCTATAAGAAATGTAACCCTGGGCCCGGTGCAGTCTGCAGGCGTTTTAGATGGAGAGGTATACGATGCCCGGCAGGAAAAACCCGAGTGGAATCTGCCTTCTGATACCATCATTAAAGGGCTGCCCAGCCAACACTGGGGCGTAGCTCCGGTATTAGAGGCGCCGGGTGGCAAAATGGCCTCCCAGCAGTTGGAGCCAATAAGAGTAGTAGAATCGTTTAAGCCCGTTTCAATAAAAGAAATAAAACCTGGAATATTTATCATGGATGCCGGTCAGAATATGGCAGGCTGGGTGGCTTTGAAAGTAAAAGGCGAAAGAGGTCAAAAGATTACTTTGAAGTTTGCCGAAACTTTGTACCCAGATGGCACCGTAAACCAGGAAAACCTGCGTACAGCATGGGCTACCGATACCTATATTTTGAAGGGCGGCGTAACAGAACAATGGGAACCCCGGTTTACCTATCATGGATTTCGCTATATGCAAATAGAAGGCTGGCCGGGTACGCCTTCTGTCGATGATCTGACAGTAAGAAAAGTTCGCTCAGATGTGGAAGAAGCCGGCCAATTCAGCAGCAGCAACGACCTGCTGAACCGGATTTACCAGATGGTAAAAAGAACCGAAGCAGCCAATTTGCATAGCATACCAACCGATTGCCCCCAACGCGATGAAAGAATGGGATGGCTGAATGATCTGACCGTAAGGATAGAGCAGGCCATGTACAATTTCAATCTCCATCGTTTTTATGCAAAGTATATACAGGATATCTGCGATACGCAAACGGAAAACGGTGAGATCACTGACACAGCACCCTATAAAGTTGGGGGAAAACCTGCCGACCCTGTCTCCGTCAGCTTTTTATTACTGGCCCTGAAGAGTTATGAGTATTACGGCAACACAGAAATTATTCGTAAGAATTACTCATACATGAAAGCCTGGGTAGATTATTTAACTACCCGCACCAACAAGGCGGGAATTCTCGAATACAGTTATTATGGTGACTGGTCGCCGCCGGCAGAGTTTGGAGCCAAAGGCCATAGTTACGGCGCCCTGTCTGTAAATACGCCTGGCGATTTAATGTCTACAGGGTATCTCTACTATAGTGCACGGGTTATGTCGAAACTGGCGGAAGTATTAGGCAATGTAGACGATCAACATAAGTATGAGCAGCTGGCTACAAACACCATGAATGCTTTTAATACGAAGTTCTGGGATGAATCAAAAGGGGGATACGGGACGAATAATCAATCCTGCAATTCCTTTGCTATCTTCCTGGGAGCTCCAGCCAAGGAGCGGCTTCCCCGTGTTGTGACAAATCTCGTAAGAGATGTAAAAGAAAGAGGCTATCACCTTACAACCGGTAATCTATGTACCAAATATTTGCTGGAGGCGCTTACAGAGCATGGGGAGCTGGAGACAGCATACAAAATTGCAACACAAACTACCTACCCAAGCTGGGGTTATATGTTAGCCAACGGTGCTACCACTTTATGGGAACGTTGGGAGTATGAAACCGGTGGATCCATGAACTCTCATAATCATCCCATGATGGGCTCCGTCGGATCCTGGTTGTATAAATATATCGCAGGTATTCTGCCGAATATAGAGGCACCCGGCTTTGGCAAATTGGTATTACGCCCTTATATCCCCAACGATTTGCAGAACGCCCGGGCAACCTATCAGTCCGTAAAAGGCGAAGTGAGTTCAGCCTGGAAAAAAACAAAAGGGGCGATCGAATACCAGGTGACGATACCGCCTAATGCTGTGGCAACGGTTTATATACCCACGAAGGATGTAAAGTCTGTAACAGAGAATGGTCGCCCGGTAAGCAAAACAGAAGATATTCGCTTTGTTAGGGTGGAAGGAGCCTCAGCCGTTTATGAAGTAGGATCAGGTAACTATGCATTCAGATCAAAATGGTAATACGATGAGAAGTTGGCTGATATGCTTTTCGATATTGATGATCGTGCCGTCTGTCCACGCACAGCATGCGTCCTCTGCCCGTCAACCCCATACATCAAACGATGTAGTGGCAGTAGACCAGTTCGGCAGAAGCTTTGCAGCCATTGGAGGCTACCGGCCGGGCAAACAGGTGGGCATATTTTACTGGCCCTGGATAGGACAACCTTATGCAACGGGAATATACGATGCAACGGTTATCAGTGCCATGCCCAACGGGCTTAAACTCCTGTACGATTTTAAACATTTAAATGATTCCATTAGCCCCACCGGTCAGGCACATTTTTGGGGCCAACCTTTGTGGGGGTACTATAATTCGGCCGATGAGTGGGTAATCCGACGGCAGATGGCTATGCTTGCTACAGCAGGTGTCGACTTTATTGTTTTTGATTTAACCAACAGGGTTACCTATAAATCAGTATACGAAAAAGTACTACGTATCATCACCGAATTACAGTCAGATGGCTGGGTAGTTCCTAAAGCAGTATTTTACACCCATTCTAAGTCCTTTGAAACCACGTGGCAGCTATACAATGATTTGTATAAGCCGAACCTTTATCCCGAAGCCTGGTATAGAGTAGGCGGAAAACCCATGATCATTGCCTACACCAATGAATCCGATGATATCGCAGAAGCAATGTCCCGGAATGATTCCAGCTATCGCCCGGTTGCTTATTCGAGGGCGATAAAAGATTTCTTTTATTTTAAAAAGCCGCAATGGCCCGGGGACTCCATTTACCAGGATGGCTTTCCATGGATCGAATGGAAATATCCGCAGCCGTTACATGGTAACACGATGAGTGTTTCTGTGGCCAGCCATCCTAAAGTACCTATGTCGCGATCTATAACATCAGGCTGGATCAACTGGGGACGTGGTTGGGATCCGGGTACTCAAAAAAATATAAAAGAGGATATTCTCACAGGTGGCTTTTTTCAAAAACAATGGGACCATGCATTAGAGGTAAACCCCGATACCATTTTTGTGGGAGGATGGAATGAGTGGATTGCCTATAAACAGCCCTATGGCGATGAGTATATGCTCTGCGACGCCGCTGATATAGAGTTCTCAAGAGATATAGAGCCAATGCGTGGAGGATATGGAGATGCTTTTTACATACAATTAATAAAAAATATCAGGGCCTATAAAGGAATAACAGATAGTCATCCTGGCTATGCGCCTTTTACCATCGATATATTTGGCGCTACTGCTCAGTGGGCAGCAGCTAAAGCTATCTATAGAAATATAAATATAAAAGCGGGTGCAAGGGATCATTATGGAGCGTCAAAGAAAATAGCTTATGCTGCACCTGCCCCTGCCAACAATCTGCAGGAGGTAAGGGTAGCACATGATACTCATAACTTTTATTTTTTGATCAGGGCTGATAAGCCTTTTGTGCAAGTGCAGGACAGCGCCGGATTATTTCAATTGTTGATAGGAACAGATGCGCCGGCTATCAAAGGCTGGAACGGTTACGAGTATGTGATCGAACCAGACTGGAGTACGGGGAAGGCACAGTTAAGCAGGCTTGATAAAAGTCGTAAGAAAATAATAGAAGGTAATATTAGATGGTCGTTACAACAAAATATATTACAAATAGAGGTTCCAGGGAAGCTAATCGCGACCAACAATAAACTTACGCAAATCTACTTCAAGGTTGCAGCTGGTGTGGCAAAACCTTCCGATATAATGGAATACTATGTTATGGGAAGCGTAATGCCACTGGGAAGATTGAGTTTTGTATACAAACCAAACCAGTAAGCAATAGTAATTTGTACAGGCAGCGGGTCTCTCTAACTATTATAAAAAAACCGGCGCAACATGCGGCTCATTTCGCAGTCAGCACCCTGATAAGGTTACTGTACCCAGGCATTATCAAAAAGACAGGTAATGATTATGGCAAGATTAAAATACAGTGAATAGGTCCGCTCTCGGCTTCGTAGAAAAGGGCGTACAATAGAGGATAGAAGTTTTCTTAATGATAATTAAAAATTAATGTTGACATGAATAATAGAAACTTATTTCAACTTTTTCCTGCCTGGGCATTACTGGCCTGTGTTGCGCTTTTCCACGGATGTGCATCAGGGCCGGCAAGCTTGCAGGTAAACAGGTTGTCGGTAGAAGGCCGCGACACTTTGCTGGGAGCTGACGTTCTGGCTCCGCGGTTTAGCTGGAAAATTCAATCCGGTAAACAGGATGTGAAACAATCGGCGTATCAGCTATTAGTAGCTAGCTCAAAAGAAGCGCTGGAGAAGGATAACGCAGACATCTGGAATAGCGGTAAAGTAGAAGCGGACTCATCATTGAATGTTGTTTATAAAGGTAAACCGCTTCAATCCTTTCAATCGCTATACTGGAAAGTTAAAGTGTGGACGAATCATAATGAAGAAATATCCAGCGCGCCTTCATTCTGGACAATGGGTTTATTGCGGCAGACCGACTGGCAGGCTCAATGGATTGGCTTGAATAGCTACAATAAAAATGATCAGCCCGACAGTACATTAACCCGGCTGGCTGCACGTTATCTGCGCAAAGAATTTAGGTCGGAGAAAAAAATAAAGACTGCTGCCATTTATATAAGCGGAATGGGTTTATATGAGCTTTTTCTGAATGGCAAAAAAGTGGGTAATGATGTTTTAGCTCCCACGGTATCTGAATACAATAAGAAAATATTTTACAATACTTATGATGTAACGCCATTGGTAACAAAGGGAATCAACTGTCTGGGTGTTACCCTCGGCAACGGGCGCTTTTTTGCAGTACGTAATTTTCACGGGAAGCCTAATCCGCTTACCCAGATACCCCAGTCTCAGTATGGATTGCCACAACTGCTGCTTCAGATGCGCATTCAGTATGAAGATGGCTCTATTGCATGGGTGCATTCTGATAAGAGCTGGAAGGTTACCGACAACGGGCCGGTACTCGCTAATAATGAATTTGACGGGGAAGATTATGATGCGAATAAAGAGCTGACGGAATGGAGTAGCCAAGGGTATAACGATCAGGCATGGAAGCCTGCAGATTTAATGTCTCCCGGTACGAATGTGCGTTTAATGGCGCAGCCTAATGAAAACATAAGGATAAAGGAAGTGTTACATCCGGTTTCGATACACAAAACGCCGAAAGGAACCTATATCCTGGATATGGGACAAAATATGGTGGGCTGGCTCGAGATAAATGTGAAAGGGGAGAAGGGTGATGTCGTTCGCCTTCGGTTTGCCGAAACGATGAAGGGGGAGGACTCGCTGTATGTAGATAATCTAAGGGATGCCAAAGCTACCGACACCTATATACTAAAAGGCGGTGGGATAGAAAGCTGGGAGCCGCGGTTTATCTATCATGGTTTCCGCTTTGTTGAAATATCAGGCCTTCGAACACAGCCCGATGTAAAAGATTTTTCGGGGAAAGTTATATATGATGATATACCTACTATCGGAACCCTTGAAACCTCTAATGCGACCATCAATGCTGTTTTTAAAAATGCGTACTGGACCATCCGTGGTAATTACAGGGGCATGCCTACCGATTGTCCGCAGCGTGATGAACGGGTTGCGTGGCTGGGTGACAGGGTGATCAGTTCTTATGGAGAAAGCTTTATATTCGACAACTCCCGTTTATATGCCAAATGGCTGGAAGATATAAAGGATGCTCAAAAAGAATCCGGCAGCATCCCCGATATTGCTCCCAGTTTCTGGGACCGCTACGCAGATAATGTCACTTATCCGAGTGCTTTTATATTGATACCTGAAATGCTGCGAAGACAGTTTGGGGATGAACAGAGCTTTGTGAAACTATATCCCGCAATGAAAAAATGGATGTTATATATGTGGGATACTTATCGTGATAACGATCTTGTTTTGAAAGATAACTACGGGGACTGGTGTGTACCTCCTGAATCATTGGATATGATATGGACCAAGGACCCCAGCCGCATTACAGATGGAGGGCTGCTAGCCTCGGCGTATTACTATCACTGCCTGGGTTTGATGAAGCAGTATGCAGAAAGACTGGGTTATACATCAGATGTACGAAACTTCGAAAGCATAGCGCAAAGAGTGTTGACAGCCTTTAATAAAAAGTTTTATAATGCCGGTTCCAAATCCTATGCTAATAATACGGTTACAGCCAACCTCCTGCCTTTAAGTTTTGGAATGGTTCCTAAAGAAGACAAGGCAGCCGTCTTCGCCAATATCCGCGCACGTCTTAAAGATTTTAATGATCATATTAATTCCGGTATCATTGGAGGTATGTGGCTCATGAGAGGTCTTAGTGACAATGGGGCTGCTGATCTGGCTTACAAGCTGGCTACCAATACCACTTATCCCAGTTGGGGATATATGGTAAAGCAAGGGGCTACAACCATCTGGGAGTTATGGAATGGCGATGCAGCCAACCCTATGATGAATTCAGGTAATCACCAGATGCTATTGGGGGATCTTATAGTATGGTACTATGAATATCTGGCGGGTATTAAAGCAGACGACAAAGAAATAGCTTTCAAAAAAATTATCATGAACCCCGTGTTTCCCGAAGGCCTTGATTTTGTAAACGCCTCCCTGAATACAAAGTATGGCGAAGTGAAAAGTCACTGGAGGAAAACTACCGGTGCCCTGGAGTGGAAGATTACAGTTCCTGCAAATACAACGGCCGAAATAACACTACCTGGAAATACAGAAGCTATTACAGAATCGGGAAAGGTTTTATCAGGGTCCATGTTAGAGAAAGCGAAAGAAGTAGCAACTGGAAAAACAGTTCTTACATTAGGTTCAGGAACCTATAGGTTTGTTGTAAACAAATAAAATTAAATTAACTGGTATTGATATGCAAGCAATTTTAGGAGTCGTATTTCATTTTTTAGGTAGTTTCGCCTCGGGAAGTTTTTACATTCCTTATAAAAGGGTTAAAGGGTGGGCCTGGGAGTCGTACTGGATTACCGGTGGTATGTTTTCATGGCTCATAGTACCGTTGATCGCTGCTTATCTAACAGTGCCAGGATTTATAAGTATTATTTTAAATACGCCGGGCACCACTTTATTCTGGACCTATTTTCTTGGAGCATTATGGGGTATTGGTGGATTAACATTTGGCCTTGCTATGCGTTACCTGGGTGTTTCATTGGGTATGTCGGTGGCTCTGGGTTTCTGTTCTGCCTTTGGTGCATTGATTCCTCCTATTTACCTGGATCTGACTTCGGCTGAAGAAACCGGTTCTTTCTCCGCTATGTTGGGTAGCACAGGTGGGTTAATCGTATTGCTGGGAGTAGTGGTGTGCTTATTGGGAATTGCTATCTGTGGAAAAGCAGGTATGCGTAAAGAAAAGGAATTATCAACCGACCAGAAGCAGGATGCCATTCAGGAATTTGATATTAAGAAAGGATTATTGGTGGCTGTTTTTTCGGGAATTCTAAGTGCCTGTATGAGTTTTGCCATTACTGCCGGTAAAGATATGGCCGTTGTAGCGGAAGCTGCAGGGGCTAACCCGCTTTTCCGGAATAATGTAATTTTTGTAGTGGTGATGTTGGGCGGGCTTACTACCAATTTTATATGGTGCATGATTCTGAATGCAAGAAACAAAACGTTTACAGACTATACCAATAAAAAGAAGCCGCTGGCAGGAAACTATATCTTTTCAGCCCTTGCAGGCACCACCTGGTTTTTACAATATTTCTTTTACGGGATGGGAGAAAGCAAGCTGGGCAATGGAGCCAGTTCATGGATTTTACATATGGCTTTCATTATATTAGTAGCCAATGCATGGGGATTTGCTTTGAAAGAATGGAAAGGAGTAAGTAAAAAAACAAACTATATTATCATAGCCGGCATTGCGGCGATCATTCTGTCTGTTGTTATTGTAGGATATGGAAACTCCCTTAATAATTGATCGCCTGCTATAAAAAAGTGTAAGTATGGAAAAGAGAATTCCTGTTATTGCTGTTTTTGATATCGGTAAAACGAACAAAAAATTACTGGTTTTCGATGCAGATTATAATGTGCTAAAAGAAGAGGTTACCTGTTTTGATGAGATAGCAGATGATGACGGCTTTGCCTGTGAAAATATAGATGCCCTTGCCGCATGGATACTTTGGGAGTTTGAACAATTAAAGCGTTCTGAAAAGTTTCAATTAAAGGCAGTGAATTTCTCCACCTATGGTGCTTCGCTGGTATATGTTAATCATAAGGGGGAAAGGGTGGGTTACTTATACAATTATTTAAAGCCCTACCCGCGGGAGCTGATGGATCGTTTTCTGGCAAGCAAAGGAGGAATCGCACGTTTTGCTGAAGATACCAGTTCCCCGGTAATGGGACACTTAAATGCCGGGCTGCAATTATACTGGCTAAAGCACCACAAAGCTGAACTATTTAATAATGTAGCTACAGCGCTTCATTTACCGCAATACCTGAGTTTTTTAATAACCGGCCAACGCAGGGCCGAATTAACCAGTCTGGGCTGTCATTCAGTAATGTGGGATTTTTACAAAATGAACTACCACAGCTGGCTTCAGGAGGAGGGATTACATACCCGGCTTGCTAGGGTAACAAAAGGTAGTGAAGTGGTTAGATGCTCCAATGAATTTACAGGAGAGGAGATATGGGTAGGAACCGGTTTGCATGATAGTTCAGCTGCCGTTAATCCCTATTTGATCAGGTTTACAGATCCTTTCATGATCATATCAACCGGCACCTGGGTTATTTGCATGAATCCTTTTAACAGCGAACTACCTGGTTCCAAAGAACTGGAAAAAGGATGCCTGAGCTACCTTACCTACCAGGGAGCACCCATTAAAACCACTATGTTATTTGCAGGAAATGATCATGATCAGCAGGTAAAAAGAATAACGCAGTATTTTGCCATTAATGAGGCATACCTGAAGTCGACGGTATATAACGCCGGAATTATAGAGCAGCTGCGGAATAAGGAGATGCTCCGGGATTTAAAGTCTGCAGAAGCGGGCCCGGAAACGACAACAACGCCCTGCCGGTTTCATTCGAGGGATTTATCGTCCTTCGATTCTCCGGAGCAGGCCTATCATCAGCTGCTTATCGACCTGGTAATACAGCAAAAAGCTTCAGCTGACATGGTTCTGCAAAATAGTGAAATTGATAATATATATGTGGACGGAGGTTTTTGTAAGAACAAAATTTATATGCAATTACTGGCCAACGCCTTTTCGACAAAAAATGTATTTGGCACATCCATGACGCAGGGTACTGCCTTAGGCGCCGCTCTGGCAATACACAATAGTTGGAATAAGGGGCAGTTGCCTGAAAGCCTGATAAGCCTGAAAAGATGGATTGCAGACCAGGACAGTTTAGTGACCCGCTAGGAGCAGGGAGCTAAAGTGATGAGCGTATAATTCAGGCATTCCTATATCTTTAAATACAACAGTCTATGTAGCACTGCAATTACATTTTTAGTATGAGAGTAAACTCATTGAACTTTCAACAAAGGACTGTCCGATAAAGGGCAGTCCTTTATGTTGGAGCCTGTGCCCTGGTCAGGATAAAGCCGCAAGCCTGTCGCAGTCTGCACAGGATTGTATACTTTTTTGAAAATACACCACCAGGGCGGGATTTAGGGCATTATTGAGTTTACCCGTACTTTTGCACAAACGATATCGCAATTTTGAAAAATACAACCATTAAAACGATCGCCGAAGCAACCAGTTTATCGCTTACCACGGTATCGAGGGTATTAAATGGCTCAGCAAAAAAATACAGGATCAGCGAAGAAACGCAAAAACTGGTGCTGAAGGCGGCAGCCAAACTTAACTATGCACCTAACCGTGCAGCAGTGAGCCTCCGGCTGAATCGAAGCTTTGCGGTAGGGCTGGTCGTACCCACGCTTTCTAATCCCTATTTTGCAGATGTTGCCAGCATGGTTAGTCATGCCTTAAGATCCAAAGGTTATTCGGTGGTATTGATGGACTGTGATGAAGATGAGAAATCAGAGGTAGAAGCGGTAAGGTTATTAGCTGCCCAAAACATAGAAGGTGTTATCATTATTCCATCAGGGTCAGAAAGTGCCCATATAGATACACTGCTTAAGAGAAAGATACCGGTAATCAGCATTGACCGTTATCACGAAGATATACCGGTATCGTATGTGGCCACCCATCATTATGAGGGGGCTTATGACATAACGCAGTACCTGTTACAGGCAGGCCATAAACGAATTGCATGCCTGCAGGGGAGTAACTCCGTAGTATCGAACAATCTAAGGGTGAAGGGGTACACAGACGCCATGAAAGCTGCGGGTTGTCCTCTTTTTAGCATTGCAGGTAACAGTTTTACCAGCGAAAGCGGGTACATAGAAACCAAGCTTCTATTACAAAAAAAAGACCGGCCCACCGCAATTTTCGCGTTAAGTGATACCATACTGCTGGGGGCATTAAAAGCATTGGAAGAGGATGATATGCGCGTTCCGGAAGATATGTCTGTGGTAACATTCGATAACTCTTCTTATCTTGATTTTCTGGCCTGTCCCATCACCAGTGTGGCACAACCGGTAACCGATATTGCCAACATTTCGATCAAGCTTTTATTGGAACAGATAGAAGCTCATTTAAAAGGTAAGGAAGTGCAACAGATGAAGCTCCTGATCAGCCCCTCAGTCGTTTACCGGAAATCGGTTAAGAAAATAGGCAAAGAGCGCCCGGGTAAGCTTGCATAAAAATGTAATCTCTGTAAACTTTGTTATCATCTTTTGCTTTTAAAGCAGTTGGTATTCAGCTTTTTATAAATATTTATCTCTTTTAGGCCAAAGTCGTTACACATAAATAGGGAAAAATGCATAATTTGCGCTAACGTTATCGCAAAAATAACCTGAACGATTTCTAAATGCTTAAAATATGAATAAGACGATTGTTATTATTGGTAGTTCCAACACAGACATGGTGATCAGGGCGCCTTACTTCCCGGCCAGGGGTGAAACTATTATCGGAGCCGATTTTTTAATGAATGCCGGCGGAAAAGGAGCCAACCAGGCGGTTACAGTAGCACGGCTTGCAGGCAATGCCAGTTTTATATGCCGTGTTGGTAATGACCTTTTTGGTGATAACGCCCTCGGGCTTTTTCAAAAAGAAGGTATTGATACAACTTATATTTCCCGCGATCCCGCCGCGCCTTCGGGTATTGCGATCATCACCGTAAATGATGCGGCTGAAAACACAATAGTAGTAGCGCCCGGAGCCAATGCGCTTCTGGATATTGCCCAGGTAGATGATGCATCGGAAAAGATACAATCTGCTGCTTACCTGCTGATGCAACTGGAGATACCTCTGGATACCGTTATGCATGCAGCAAAAATGGGTTTTGATCATAAAGTGCCTATTGTACTAAACCCGGCCCCGGCGCGGGTTTTACCAGACGAACTGTACCAGTGGATATCTATTATAACGCCCAATGAAAAGGAAGCTACGTTGCTTACCGGGGTAGAAGTAGAAGATGAAGTGAGTGCGAGAAGGGCTGCGAAAATTTTGGCTGATAAAGGAGTTGCCATCATTATCATTACAATGGGTAGTCGTGGCGCTTTATTGTATGATGGCACCTTATTTACGCATATTGCAACGCCGGTGGTTGACGCCATAGATACCACCGCTGCAGGCGATGTATTCAACGGTGCACTGGTAGTGGCATTGAGCGAAGGGAAAGACCTGGCGGATGCCGTCTCTTTTGCCTGCAATGCATCGGCCATATCAGTTACCCGCCGAGGTGCACAAAGCTCGGTTCCTTACCGAAACGAACTCTCTTAACCCGTATTGCTTTTATTTTTTTGCCATATAAAATTGTACTGCCATGTTTATTGTAGATAGTTATTCGCTTGCCGTGCTGCTATGTTTTGTTACCATGCTCTGCTGGGGCTCCTGGGGAAATACCCAAAAGCTGGCGGGCCGCTCCTGGAGATATGAATTGTTTTATTGGGATTATGTAATCGGGGTCCTGCTCTTCTCTGTTTTATCAGCCTTTACATTAGGAAGCATCGGCACCGGTGGCCGTAGTTTTGTAGCCGACCTGCTGCAGGCCGATACCAAAAACATCATGAGCGCTTTTATCGGTGGTGTTGTTTTTAACGCATCCAATATTTTGCTGTCTGCAGCTATTGCCATTGCCGGTATGTCCGTAGCTTTTCCATTGGGTGTGGGTATAGCCCTGGTATTGGGAGTGATCGTTAATTATGCCGCCTCCCAAAAAGGAAATTCAACATTGTTATTCCTGGGCGTAGCGCTGGTAGTGGTTGCTATTATATTGAACGCCCTGGCGTATAAAGCAAAAGATAAAAATCAGAAGAGCTCAGCCAGGGGCATTATTATATCGTTGATAGCAGGTGTATTGATGGCTTTCTTTTACAGGTTTATTGCCGCTTCTATGGATCTCGATAATTTTTACACGCCACAGGCCGGTAAAATGACGCCGTATACGGCAGTATTTATTTTTTCAACCGGTATATTCATCAGTAATTTCCTGTTTAATACCCTGCTCATGCGGAAGCCTTTTACCGGAGCTCCTGTAAGTTATCGCGACTATTTCCGGGGCGGATTAGCTACCCATTTCACCGGTATATTGGGAGGGTTGATCTGGGGGCTGGGTAATTCTTTAAACCTTATAGCCGCCGGTAAAGCTGGAGCCGCCGTTTCCTATGGCCTGGGTCAGGGGGCTACCATGGTTGCTGCATTCTGGGGAGTATTTATCTGGAAAGAGTTCAAAGACAGTCCCCCAAATGTCGGTATCAAACTAAGGTGGATGTTCCTGCTATTCATTGTTGGACTGGCATGTATCATTATTTCCGGGCGCTAGTTTCATCTACGGGTTTATATAATCACCATTAAAATATTTCGTATGAAAGTAATAGCAATTGCTTTGCATTATTTTCATGTACCTAAAACTGAGTGCCCAGGTTTTTTCGAATAACCATATGGCCATCCATTTTCAGAAAGCGTTTTTTTGTATTAATGTTAAGGGATGGATAATCTTCCCTGCTTAAACATTTAAGGATCGATCAATACTATTAATTTTGCCGCTAACAAAGCGATTGTCAGCAAATGAAATATTTATGAGAACCAGAACCGAAAAAACTTTAAGCCTAACAAAAGATTGGCATTTGTCTAAAGTACAGCAGGTAGCCGATACTGTTAAGAAAGAAATCGTAAAAGGGGGTTTGAAGAAAGATGATCAGCTTCCGTCTATAAATGATTTTAGCAGAACTTATAGTGTTGCCCGTGATACAGTTGAGAAAGCTTACCAGATACTAAAAGATGAACGCTATATTGTTTCTGTAAAGGGACGCGGATATTTTGTAAAGGGAGTGCCGGCAAAAAAGCTCAGGGTGCTATTGGTTATGAACAAGATTAGCGCCTACAAAAAGATCGTTTATAATAGCTTTGTTAAAGCCCTGGGAAATAAGGCTGTGGTTGATCTCCAGATACACCATTACCGCCTGGATATCCTGAAAGATATTGTTGAGAGCAGGATAAGTCAATACGACCATTTTGTGATCATGCCGCATTTTACACATGATACAGATCCCAGGAAGGTTCTTGCATTATTGAGAAGTATTCCTTCAGGAAAACTCACCATTCTTGATAAGAGAATAACAGGGCTGGACAATCCTGCTGAAGTGTACCAGGATTTTGAAAATGATATCTATGAAGCCCTGGTGTCACAATCGGAGTTGATAGAAAAATATAACAACCTGGTGGTGATCCTGCGTAGTGATGAATTTCATCCCAGGGAAATTATAAAAGGGATCAGACGATTTTGCAGGAAGTACAAAAAAGGCTTCACGGTAGCTTCGGGTGCAGAAGAGCTGGAACTACAGCCGGCTACTTTGTACATTGAGACTTCCGAATCGGATCTGGCATACCTGATGAAAAAAGCAAAAGAACTACGTTTCAGGCTGTCAAAAGATATAGGTATTATATCCTTTAATGAAACGGTTCTAAAGGACTTATTGCAGGTAACCGTTGTTACTACCAATTTCGATAAAATGGGTGAAGCCGCGGCTGCAAGTCTTTTAAATAAACATCCTCAAAGAACCAAAGTGCCATTTGACTTTATTAAAAGAAAGACGGTGTAGCTGTTATACTTGTATTAAAAGATTTTGGCTTGCTAATAAGTCTCTTTTGAATATTTCCCTCATTTAATGTTGTTGGTTAAACTAAAACCAACCTTTATCTTCTTGTTCTTATAAACTAAATGCCGGTATACATATCGGCATTTAGCACGTTATTGAACATAGAGTAATTAATGCTGTAAGTTGCTCCAAATATGCACAGTTTTTAACTCTGGGGATATATTTAGGCCAATAAAGTTTAATAATAGGATAATATCGCTGCTTGCCAGGTCTGAAAAACAGTTTTTATTTGTTTTAGCGCAACCAAATTTTGAGAAAAATAATTTTTCACTCATGTATAATGCTTTTATTCTGCGATTGCTTGTTGGGAAAAGTGTAATGCCATCTTCAAAAACAACACTGCTTAGGTTTTTATTAGTTAGCATACTCAGTATTATCTTTTCGTTGAAGGGTAGTGCGCAGGTATTTACCTTTTCTCAAAAATCGGTAACACAATCGGCTGTGTTCGATGCTATAAAAAAACAGACGGGCTATAGTGTACTTTGTGATAACGAGCTCACCGAAAATGGTAAAATAATCGATGCGGATTTTAAAGAAGCCGATTTTGCTACAGTAGTTAATACATTGTTCCCGAAAATAGCCGATTGGACCGTTATTAATAAAAATCTGGTTATTACAAAAAAGAAACTTATCGCCGATTCTGATAAAGGACCTGAGCCCTCTATCAGATCAGAGGGCTGGAATGTTATTGGAGCTGTATTTGATCCGAATAAGGCCCCTTTACCGGGGGTTACAGTTGCGGTAAAAAATAAATCCGGTGTGGCAACTTCAACAGATATGAATGGGAAGTACGTTTTAACGGTGCCGGATAGTTTATCTGTTTTGGAATTCTCGATGGTTGGTTATGCAAGTCAGGAGATATCTGTGTCAGGTAGAAATATTCTTGATGTACACATGGCAGTTGCACAAAAAAATATGGATGAAGTGGTGGTTACTGCGTTTGGACAAAAGCAACGCAAAATAGATATGGTGGGTTCTATAACTTCAGTGAATCCTAAGAACCTGCAAAGTCCTTCCAGTAATTTAACCTCTGCACTTCAGGGCAGGGTGGCAGGTATTGTTTCCTACCAAAGAAGCGGCGAACCTGGCGCAGATAATGCCGATTTTTTTGTAAGAGGTGTGGGTACGTTCGGTACTAATAACCGCCCGCTTATTTTGATTGATAATATGGAGGTTTCTACGGATGATTTAGCCAGAATACCTGTAGATGATATTGAGAGCTTTTCTATCCTGAAAGATGCTACAGCCTCAGCAGTGTATGGTTCGCGCGGTGCAAATGGTGTAGTGCTTGTTACAACCAAAGCTGGAAAGGAGGGGCCTGCATCTATTTCTTTTAGAGCCGAACAAAGGATTTCCATGCCGACCCAAAAGGTAAAACTGGCTGATCCTGTTACATGGATGAAAATGTATAATGAAGCAGTTTTGACAAGAGATCCATTAGGAATTGAACCTTATAGTCAACTGAAGATTGAAAAAACAGAGGAGGGGGCAGACCCCCTGCAATACCCATCAGTTGATTGGTTGAAAACATTAACCAAACCAACCACTACTACGCAGAACTACAATTTATCCGTGTCTGGTGGTGGCCAATTGGCTAAATATAATTTAAGTGGAAATTTTACAAACGACAACGGTTTGCTGAAAATGAATGGCCTCAATAACTTCAATAACAATGTGAATTTTAAGGTATATAATATAAGAAGTAATGTTGCGATCAATTTAACACCCAGTACCCAGGTTATGGTCAGGACAATTTTAAACCTGCAAAACTACAATGGTCCGCCAACAAGCGGCACAGAAGTTTATAACCTGGCTTTAAGAGCAAACCCCGTGTTGTTTTTACCAGTGTATGAAGCCGGCCCATCTCAGTCTTATATAAAACACCCCCTGTTTGGTAATGCTGATGACGGTAATTACTCCAACCCATACGCACAGATCATGCGTGGTTATTCGGAGAGAAGACGCAGCAATTTACAGGCACAATTAGAGCTCAATCAGGATTTTTCCAAAATTCTTACACAAGGTTTAAAGTATAGAGGATTAATTAATATTACCCGCAACTCCTATTTTGCGCAAGCCAGAACCTATAATCCTTTCTACTATGAACCCATAGGAAGGGACGGTGCAACCAACTCGGTAGTATATAGAGAAATAAACCCGACCAGCGGTACCGAGTATCTTGGTTTTTCGCCTGGCGAGCGCAGCATGCAGGCAGTATTTTATATGGAGAACCAGTTATCATGGAACCGTAGATTAAATGATGTGCATAATATTGGAGCGATGGTGATTAGTACTATTCGCGGCAATATCAGTACCCCCGTGGATAATGCTATTTCGCTTATTAACACCCTTCCTTACAGAAATGTCTCTTTTTCCGGCTCAGTGGACTATGGTTATGATAACAGGTACTTACTCAAGTTCGCTTTTGGTTATAATGGTTCTGAAAGATTTTCAGAGAAGTTTCGTTGGGGATTTTTCCCATCCCTTGGTTTTGCCTGGAATGTCTCTCAGGAGAAATTTTTTGAAGGCTTGAAACCAATTGTCAGCAATTTGAAATTCAGGGCCACAAGAGGACTATTGGGAAATGACAATATCCTTGATACGCGCTTCTTTTATTTATCTGATGTTAATTTAGGCTCTGGCGATAATTATACGTTTGGCTTGCCTGGCGAATCAAACAGGTTTACAGTGCCCGGTGTGTCTATTAACAGGTATGCAAATGCAGACATACGTTGGGAAGTATCTCAGCAAACCAACCTGGGTATAGACCTGGGAATGATTAATGGAGCTTTAACTTTAGTTGCTGATTTTTATGACCAGCGTAGAAATCATATTGTACAGGAAAGAACACTTCCATCCAATATGGGACTTGAAGCAGACGTATATGCGAATGTGGGT
This sequence comes from Paraniabella aurantiaca, assembly GCF_050309965.1. Taxonomy (NCBI): domain Bacteria; kingdom Pseudomonadati; phylum Bacteroidota; class Chitinophagia; order Chitinophagales; family Chitinophagaceae; genus Paraniabella; species Paraniabella aurantiaca. Next base: position 2,187,397 of record NZ_JBLOSY010000002.1, read on the forward strand.
AATTACAAAAGCAAAGGATTTGACGGTGAATTATCATACAATAAAAATGTAAATAAAAACCTTTGGTTTGAAGGCCGGGGCACATTTACTTACAGCACCGGCGAGTACGTTTTTTACGAAGAGCCGGAATATGCCAATAATTACCGTAAACGTGTAGGAACCAGTGCGGCGCAGCGTTTTGGTTATGTCGCAGAACGATTATTTATAGATGATAAGGAAGTATATAATAATCCTTCACAGGAATTTGGTTCAATTGTTTTAGGCGGCGATATCAAGTACCTGGATGTAAACAGGGACGGCATCATAAATGACGATGACCGAATGGCGATTGGTTATCCCACAACACCCGAAATTAACTATGGCTTTGGGCTAAGCACACGATATAAGCAAATCGATTTTTCCTTTTTCTTTAGCGGGGTAGCAAGAACTTCATTATTTATAAATCCTACTTCAGATAATACATCATCCAGTAAAGGTGTTGCACCCTTTGGAAGTACAACAAGTCCCAATGCTGTGTTGTCTGCATGGGCTAATGACTACTGGAGCGAAACCGATAAAAATGTATATGCTGCGTGGCCGCGTTTAAGTGTAAATCCACTGGCCAATAATACCGTATCAAGTACTTTCTGGATGAGGGATGGCAGTTTCATGCGTTTAAAGCAAGTAGAACTGGGATATTCTTTAAATAAAAACTTATTGAGACGAGTAGGGTTAAAAACATTCAGGGTATATGCAACAGCAACAAATCTGTTCAAGATAAGCGCCTTTAAAACCTGGGATCCGGAAATGGGTGGCAATGCATTGAATTATCCTTTACAACGTGTATTTAATATTGGTGTTAATGTTAATTTATAATGGTTATGATAATTTATAAAAAAATATATCAATCTTTTATAGGGCTTTCTTTATGTTTTATCATTTTGTCCTGTAACAAATATTTGGATGTAGTACCCGACAACACACCCGTATTAGACCAGGCTTTTGCCAAGCGTACCATGGCCCAACGCTACCTGGCTACCTGTTATAATAGTTTGCCTGATAATTTTTCATTAACGGGAAATTCCGGGTGGCTTTCGGCTGATGAATTTTGGTTAAGCTCTACGTCCACGTACTCGGGTTACAATAATTGGTTTATAGCATTAGGTAGTCAAAACGGTGATTCTCCCCTGGTAGATAACTGGATTGGGGCAAGAGGCGGAAAAAGTTATTGGGAAGGAATTAGCAAGTGTAACACATTTCTTGAAAATATTATGAAGGTGCCTGATATGGATGAAGCCGAAAAGCAAATGTGGACCGCTGAAGTTAAATTTTTAAAAGCCTATTATCATTTTCTTTTAGTGGAGCAATATGGCCCGGTACCTATTATGGATAAAAATATTCCGGTTTCCAGCGATCCGGCTGCAAGTCGCCTGGCAAGAAATACCGTCGATGAATGTTTCTCTTACATTGTAGGTTTGATTAATGAAGACATGGATTTCCTGATGGATGATGTATCGGATTTACAAACTGAAACAGGACGGGTTACAAAAGTGGCTGCAAAAGCAATAAAAGCAAAAATATTAATGTTTGCTGCCAGCCCATTATTTAATGGAAATAGTGATATAGAGGCATCTGTTAAAAATAAAGATGGAAAAGAATTGTTTAATCATACTTATTCGGCAGATAAATGGGAGCGTGCAGCAGCTGCTTGTAAAGAAGCCATCGATTTTGCGGAAGGTCGCAATAAACGCTTACATACCTGGACGCCTGTGCGGTCCGATTTAAAGCCGAGTACTATCTACCAAATGAATATACGCGAAGCTTTCAACGAATCGTCCAATAACCCAGAAATTTTATGGCTCGATACACGTTCCATTGCAACAACAGCGATTCAGGGTGCATTTATGCTTCGTAAATATGCCGGTAGCACAACACTTGCAAATACCACCACGCTTTCATCTCAAATGTCGGTTCCTTTTAATATTGTTGAAAAATTCTATTCAAAAAACGGGGTGCCCATAGAGGAGGATAAAACCTATCCTTATAGTACAAGATATGACCTGGTTACTGTACCTAATACAGATGTTTATAAGTATAATTTAGTGGCAAACAGGAATACGGCAAGGATGAATTTGGACAGGGAAAACCGTTTTTATGGTAGTTTAACTTTTGATGCCGGGCGAATATATATGAGGCAGGTTGCCGATCAAAAGGATGATAATGCATATAATATTGACATGAGATCCGGAGGCATATCCGGTAAAACAAGCCCTACCAATTTTAATATTACAGGGTATGCATCAAAAAAGCATTTTAATTATCAAAACAGTGCAACTGATAATAACTATTCAGCACGGCAATATGGTTACCCGATAATTCGGTTGGCCAACCTGTACTTGTATTATGCAGAGGCCCTCAACGAAATACATGGACCTACTGCCGATGTTTATGCATATGTGGATAAAGTGAGAGCTCGCAGCGGTTTGGAAGGGATGCTCAGTTCCTGGACAAATTATTCCAATAACCCGGCGAAGCCGCTTTCAAAAGAAGGGGTGCGTGAAATAATAAAAAGAGAAAGAACCTGTGAGTTTGCATTGGAGGGCATTCGGTTTGGCGATCTGCGTAGATGGAAGGATGCCATTAAAGAATTAAATGCCCCAATCAGGGGTTGGGATATTTATCAATATACCGATGCCAATTATTACAGACCCGTAGTGTTTTATACCAGGTCCTTTATAAACAGAGACTATTTCTGGCCAATAGGACTGAATGAGCGGAGGGTGAACTCGAACCTGGTACAGGCAGCAGAATGGTGAGCTTATTAATAATTTTTATTAAACAGTTTGTAAAATGAAAATAATATATAGACGAAATTTGGTGCTTCTTTACTGTTCTTTATTCATGCTTATGTTTTATGCTGGATGTAAGGAAGATTTAGGTATAGAGCCGGCCAGGATTGGAGCTAAACCATCACCACTAACAAATCTTCAGTTTCAATCAATTCCGGGCGGTGCAACCATATCTTATAGCCTGCCCAATGATCCTGATCTTAGATATGTGGTAGCAGAGTATACATTAGAGAACGGCACCAGGATGGTATCAAAAGCCAGTGTTTATGATAACCAGGTAAGGGTGCAGGGGTTTGCAAAAGTTGATCAATACAAGGTGGTGCTGAAAGCGGTGAGTGTGGGAGATGTATCTTCTGATCCGGTGAATCTAACTATTACAACGGGTCAGCCTAATTACATTACGATTGCAAAATCGTTTGAAGGTGATGCTGCCTTTTATGCCACTTTTGGAGGTATTAACGCAAAGTATTTAAATGAGGATGCCGAGAATATTGTTATCAGGATATTTAAATGGCAAAAAGATTCAACTACCGGGCAATATCATTGGGCAACCATCAATGAAACATATACAAAAGCGGTGGAGGGTACTATAAGAGTAAGAGATCAGCGTGGTCTGGAGCCTGTTACTACCGATTATGCGGTTGTTGTGCGAGATCAGTGGAAAAATATGTCGGACACGATAAAAAGAAGATTAACTCCTTTGGCAGAAACTGAGTTTACGGGTATAAAAGTGTTGCAGCCTCCTGCTATGGCTGCTTTTGATACTGCTTCCAATTTAAATGGTGATTATACTGTCAGAAGTACCGCTTCTAACGGGGAAAGTATGCAGATAGCATTCTTCGACGGAACAGCTGCCAATCCTATTGGAGCAAAACAATGGTGGGGACTCAATGCGCCGCTGCCTATGCAGTTTACACTTGACCTGGGAGCCGGGAAAGCGGTTCAGCTGAGTAATATAAAAATGTGGTCTCGTATTACCACTCCTCCTGAAAATTTATTTAAAGCAACGCACATTAAAGAATTTGAAGTGTATGCCAGCAATAATCCCGCCGCCGATGGATCCTGGGACTCCTGGACATATATTACTACTGGTTATAGTAATCGTCCTTCCGGGCTCACATTTCCTGCGGAGCCTACAGCTGAAGATATTGCGTATGCAAAAGCTGGTGAAGATTTTGAAATAGATTGGCCGGATGCAGGCAGGTATAGGTATTTTCGCATAAAAATAACTGCTATGTGGGATGGTGCTTTATATCGGCCTATTCCCAATTCCGCTACCATCACTTTAGCCGAAATGAAATTATTTGGAAGATAAAGATGA